>JALSJM010000001.1 GCA_026989355.1 Paracoccaceae bacterium
GGCGACAACCTGAAGTTCACGGTCGAACTGATCGCGCCGATCGCCATGGAAGAAGGCCTGCGCTTCGCCATCCGCGAAGGCGGACGCACCGTCGGAGCAGGCGTCGTCTCGAAAATCATCGAGTAAGCACCGCCTGGTGCTGCAAGACGCAGGGGCCCGCCATTCGGCGGGCCCTTTCCCCTTGGCGGTTTCTTCCCCGCTTTCTTGTCGGGGGGCTTTTCCGGGCAATAGTCGGCGTACATGACATGCGTCGGATCTTTTCGGGCTGCCGGGCACAGGCCCCTTTGGCCCGGCACAGAGCCGGCGGGGGCGCTGGTATTGCGACCGGACCGAGGCGGCTGTCCGGCCGTGAGCAGGGCCGCACCCCGGCGCGCCCCTGTTTTCCTTGTGAATGCGCTCAGCTGTCCGTGTTCAGGAGATATGCCCGGATGGTGGCGCGGATATCGCTTTCGGAATCGCCGAGCAGGTGAAAACCGCTCTTGATTTCAGGTGGGATAGGGCATAGCAAACGGACTGGCCGGAGGGGTGTAGCTCAGTTGGTAGAGCATCGGTCTCCAAAACCGAGGGTCGGGGGTTCGAGTCCCTCCACCCCTGCCAGGTCTGTTTTGCCGGTGATGTCGGTGCGGGGTGCCGGGCCGTTCGGCGGTATCGGTTTTCGTCTCTTGAAAAGCATTCGTTTTGGGCGTATCTGCCCAAGGTCCGTATCAATCAGGTATCTGTCGAAATGGCCAAGACCAATCCGCTTCAGTTCATTCAGCAGGTTCGCGCCGAGGCCGCGAAGATCGTATGGCCGACCCGCCGGGAAGTTCTGCTGACCACGATCATGGTATTTGTCATGGCCGCGCTTACCGCGCTGTTCTTTTCGATCGTCGATCTTCTGATCAAGGGCGGATTGCAGATGATCCTTGATGCGGCCGGCTGAAAATTTGCCGCCGACAGGCTTGAAATCGGATGGTTTCGGGGCTAATGCGGGCGGCAGCATCACAACAGGCGTGCAATGATTCGGGTTGCGCGCTGTTTTTTGTTCTGCGAAGGCGCGGTCTGACCGCTTGAAAACACGCAATCTTTTCGGGTTCGCCCGAAGTCTTGAGGGCTGAAGCAGCTATGGCAAAACGGTGGTATTCGGTGAGCGTTCTCTCGAACTACGAGAAAAAGATCGCCGAACAGATCAAACGCGCCGCCGAAGAGGTGGGCCTTCAGGACGAGATCGAGGAAGTTCTGGTGCCCACCGAAGAGGTGATCGAAGTGCGCCGTGGCAAGAAGGTGAAAACCGAGCGCCGCTTCATGCCGGGTTATGTTCTGGTGCGCATGGAGATGAGCGACAAGGGTTATCACCTGATCAACTCGATCAATCGGGTAACGGGTTTTCTTGGCACGCAGGGCAAACCGATTCCGATGCGCGATGCCGAGGTGAACCAGATCCTGAATAGGGTCGAGGAAGGTCAGGAATCGCCGCGCACGCTGATTTCCTTCTCGGTTGGCGAGAAGGTTCGGGTTACCGATGGCCCCTTCGAGGGCTTCGATGGCACCGTCGAGGACGTGGATGAGGAAAATCAGCGTCTCAAGGTGTCGGTGATGATTTTCGGCCGGGCAACTCCGGTCGAGCTGGAATACAATCAGGTAACGAAGGAATCCTGATTATAACCCCGTGGGAGGTGCGGCGCGCGCGCGTGACCGGCCGGACCACTAACCGCAAGGCCGCCGGGCGCGCCCGGGGGTGGTGAATGAAAGGAGAAGGCCAGATGGCCAAGAAACTCGCAGGCACGATGAAGCTGCAGGTGCCCGCAGGTCAGGCGAATCCGTCCCCGCCCGTGGGGCCGGCGCTTGGGCAGCGCGGCATCAACATCATGGAATTCTGCAAGGCATTCAATGCCAGGACGCAGGATCTGGAGCCGGGTGCCCCCTGCCCGACGATCATCACCTATTATCAGGACAAGTCCTTTACCATGGACATCAAGACGCCGCCTGCGTCCTATTTCCTGAAGAAGGCCGTCAAGGTGAAGTCCGGTGCGCATACTCCGGGCCGCGAAACCGTCGGCACCGTGACCACCAGGCAGGTGCGTGAGATCGCTGAGGCCAAGATGAAGGATCTGAACGCCAATGACATCGAATCGGCGATGAAGATCATTCTGGGAACGGCCCGCTCGATGGGCATCGAGGTGCAGGGGTAACGGCGATGGCAAAGCTTGGAAAACGCATGAAGGCCGCGAAGGCCGCCGTTGCCGGCAAGGAAAACGTCTCGGTGGAAGAGGCGGTGAAGCTGGTCAGAGAAAACGCAACGGCGAAGTTCGATGAAACCGTCGAGATCGCGGTGAACCTGGGTGTTGATCCGCGTCATGCCGATCAGATGGTCCGCGGCGTGGTTTCGCTTCCCAACGGCACCGGCAAGGATGTGCGGGTGGCAGTGTTTGCCCGTGGCGAGAAGGCCGAAGAGGCGAAGAAGGCAGGCGCCGATATCGTGGGTGCCGAAGATCTGATGGAAACCGTGCAGGCCGGCAGGATCGATTTCGATCGCTGTATCGCCACGCCCGACATGATGCCGATCGTCGGCCGTCTGGGCAAGGTTCTGGGGCCGCGCAACCTGATGCCGAACCCCAAGGTGGGCACCGTGACGATGGATGTCGCCGAGGCGGTAAAGGCCGCCAAGGGTGGTGAGGTGCAGTTCAAGGTCGAGAAGGCCGGTGTTGTCCATGCGGGGATCGGCAAGGCTTCGTTCGACGAGAAGAAACTGGCCGAAAATGTCCGTGCCTTCGTGGATGCGGTGCAGAAGGCCCGGCCCTCGGGTGTGAAGGGGGCCTACATGAAGAAGATTGCGCTCAGTTCCACCATGGGGCCGGGCGTGTCGGTGGATCTCGATTCGGCCACCGGCAGCTGAACCGAATTCGCCGGGCGTTCCGCGCCCGGCGGGTGGCGGGGCCGTAAGGCCCCGTCCTGTCCGAGACGGAGGGCGGGGAAAGGCGCAAACCTTTCCCGGAAGTCCTTCCCGAGATGGGGAACGAGACATGAGCGCGGGGTGAGGACCTCGGGTGATCTGGCCTCGGGACCCTGAAACTGGACCCGAACGCCCTGCCGCAAGGCGGGGCATAACCGAGCCGGAGGGCGCAAGCCCTCCAAACCTGGAGTGAAACTGTGGATAGAGCACAGAAAGAGAGAGTGGTCGAGGAACTCGGCCAGATCTTTGAAAGCTCTGGCGTCGTTGTGGTTGCACATTACGCCGGTCTCACGGTTGCTGAAATGCAGGATCTGCGTCGCCGCATGCGTGAGGCGGGCGGAGCCGTGCGTGTTGCCAAGAACAGGCTCGCCAAGATTGCCCTTGAGGGGAAGCCTTGCGCAGGCATTGCTGACTTCCTCACCGGCATGACGGTGCTCGCCTATTCGGAAGACCCGGTCACCGCCGCCAAGGTGGTGCATGCATATGCCAAGGAGAACTCGAAACTCGAGATCGTTGGCGGTGCAATGGGTGAAAATGTGCTTGATGTCGAAGGTGTGAAGGCTGTCGCCGCCATGCCGTCGCGCGAAGAGCTCATTGCCCAGATCGTGGCCTCCATCGGGGCACCGGCAGGCAACATCGCCGGCGCCATCGGGGCACCGGCAAGCAACATCGCGGGCATTCTTTCCACCTTGGAAGAACGCGAAGCCGCCTGAAGCAACAACGAGACCGGCGCATGGGCATCCCCCGGCGTTGGAACACAACTTAAAGAACGGAAACAGTAAAATGGCTGACCTGAAGAAACTCGCTGAAGAGATCGTGGGCCTGACCCTTCTCGAAGCGCAGGAACTGAAAAACATCCTCAAGGACGAATATGGCATCGAGCCTGCTGCAGGCGGCGCCGTCATGGTTGCCGGCGGTGCGGCCGCTGGCGGTGAAGCCGGCGGCGGCGAGGAAAAGACCGAATTCGACGTGATCCTGAAATCGGCCGGCGGTCAGAAGATTGCCGTGATCAAGGAAGTACGCGCGATCACCGGTCTTGGACTGAAAGAAGCCAAGGAGCTGGTGGAAGCCGGCGGCAAGGCCGTGAAGGAAGGCGTGTCGAAGGAAGAAGCCGAAGAGATCAAGGGCAAGCTGGAAGCAGCTGGTGCCGAAGTCGAAGTGAAGTGATCTGCCGGGGTGCGCAATGCGCCCTCGTGTTGGCAATCAAGGCAGGAGGCGGGAAATCCCGGCTCCTGCCGAACCCGTCTTGATGAGGCTCCGTTGCTGGCGGGGTTTGTTCAAGGTGCGGTTCGCGGGATCGGGCGCAGGCCGGTGGGATGGCCTGCAGGAAGGGATCCTGCAAATCCACCGTTTCGTGTGCGGCACGGCCCTGTTGCCCAGCAGGGGTATGCCCGCGAAAAACTGAAAGGTGACATCTAGAATGGCGAATTCCTACGCTAGCCGGAAGAGGCTCCGCAGAAGTTACGGCAAGATCCGCGAAGTCCTGGAAATGCCGGATCTGATCGAGGTCCAGAAATCCTCTTATGACCTTTTCCTGAAATCCGGGGATCAGGCCGAGCCACAGGATGGCGAGGGCCTGAAGGGTGTGTTCCAGTCGGTTTTTCCGATCAAGGATTTCAACGAGACCGCGGTGCTCGAATTCGTGAAATACGAGCTTGAGAAGCCCAAGTACGATGTCGAGGAGTGCCAGCAGCGCGACATGACCTACAGCGCGCCGCTGAAGGTGACACTGCGCCTGATCGTGTTCGACATTGACGAGGAAACCGGCGCCAAATCGGTGAAGGACATCAAGGAGCAGGACGTGTTCATGGGCGACATGCCGCTGATGACGCCGAACGGCACCTTCATCATCAATGGCACCGAGCGGGTCATCGTTTCCCAGATGCACCGCTCGCCCGGTGTTTTCTTCGATCACGACAAGGGCAAGACGCATTCTTCGGGCAAGCTGCTGTTCGCCTGCCGTATCATCCCCTATCGCGGCTCCTGGCTGGATTTCGAATTTGACGCCAAGGACATCGTCTATGCGCGCATCGATCGCCGCCGCAAGCTGCCGGTTACCACGCTTCTCTATGCGCTGGGCCTTGATCAGGAAGGTATCATGGATGCCTATTACGACACGGTGCACTACAAGCTTGACAAGAAGAAGAAAGCCTGGCGCACGAAGTTCTTTCCAGAGCGCATCCGCGGTACCCGCCCGCCTTACGATATCATCGATGCCGCAACCGGAGAGGTGATCGCCGAGGCCGGTGAGAAGGTGACGCCGCGCCAGGTGAAGAAGCTGGTCGACGAGGGCAAGGTCAAGGAAATTCTGGTGCCCTTCGACGAGGTGATCGGCAAGTTCGCCGCCAAGGATATCATCAATGAAGAAACCGGTGCGATCCATGTGGAGGCTGGCGACGAACTCACCTGGGAGGTGGACAAGGACGGCGAAGTAACCGGCGGCACCCTGAAGGAACTGCTGGATGCGGGGATCACCGACATTCCCGTGCTTGACATCGACAATGTGAATGTGGGCCCCTACATCCGCAATACCATGGCGGTGGACAAGAACATGAACCGCGAAACCGCGCTCATGGATATCTACCGCGTAATGCGCCCCGGCGAACCGCCCACCGTGGAAGCGGCCTCGGCGCTGTTCGACACGCTGTTCTTCGACAGCGAGCGCTATGATCTTTCGGCCGTGGGCCGGGTGAAGATGAACATGCGCCTTGATCTCGACAAGCCCGATACCCAGCGTACGCTGGACCGCGAAGACATCGTGGCCTGCGTCAAGGCGCTGGTCGAGCTGCGCGACGGAAAGGGCGAGGTGGATGACATCGACCACCTCGGCAACCGCCGGGTGCGTTCGGTGGGCGAACTGATGGAAAATCAGTATCGCGTGGGCCTGCTGCGCATGGAACGGGCCATCAAGGAGCGCATGTCCTCGGTGGAGATCGATACCGTGATGCCCCAGGATCTGATCAACGCCAAACCGGCGGCGGCGGCAGTACGCGAATTTTTCGGTTCTTCGCAGCTCAGCCAGTTCATGGATCAGAACAACCCGCTTTCCGAAATCACCCACAAGCGCCGGCTTTCGGCGCTGGGCCCGGGCGGGCTGACGCGCGAGCGGGCGGGCTTCGAGGTGCGCGACGTTCACCCCACCCATTACGGCCGCATGTGTCCGATCGAAACGCCGGAAGGTCCGAACATCGGTCTGATCAATTCGCTCGCCACCTTTGCACGGGTCAACAAGTATGGTTTCATCGAAACGCCATATCGCCGGGTGAAGAACGGGCAGGTGACGGATGAGGTCGTCTACATGTCGGCCACCGAGGAACAGCGTCACGTGATCGCCCAGGCCAATGCGACACTTGATGAAGATGGCCGTTTCGTCAACGAACTGGTGTCCACCCGCAAGGCGGGCGAATATCAGCTCAGCCCCCGCGAAAGCGTGGATCTGATCGACGTGAGCCCCAAGCAGCTGGTTTCGGTGGCTGCCGCACTGATTCCCTTCCTTGAAAACGACGATGCCAACCGGGCGCTGATGGGTTCGAACATGCAGCGTCAGGCGGTGCCACTTCTGCAGGCAGAAGCTCCTCTTGTGGGTACCGGCATGGAAAATGTCGTGGCGCGGGGGTCCGGCGCGGCCATCATGGCGCGGCGCGGGGGCGTGATCGATCAGGTGGATGCCACCCGTATCGTGGTGCGTGCTACCGAAGACCTGCAGCCGGGCGATCCGGGGGTGGATATCTATCGGATGCGCAAGTTCCAGCGCTCGAACCAGAACACCTGCATCAACCAGCGCCCGCTGGTGAAGGTGGGTGATCGGGTGGAGAGGGGCGAAGTGATCGCCGACGGCCCCTCAACCGATCTGGGGGAACTGGCGCTTGGCAAGAACGTGGTTGTCGCCTTCATGCCGTGGAATGGCTACAACTACGAGGATTCCATCCTGATTTCCGAGCGTATCGTGCGCGATGACGTGTTCACCTCGATTCATATCGAGGAATTCGAGGTGGCCGCGCGCGATACCAAGCTTGGCCCCGAAGAGATCACCCGTGACATTCCCAATGTGGGTGAAGAGGCGCTGCGCAACCTTGACGAGGCCGGCATCGTCTATATCGGTGCTGAAGTGGGCCCGGGTGACATCCTGGTAGGCAAGATCACCCCCAAGGGCGAAAGCCCGATGACGCCCGAGGAAAAGCTGCTGCGCGCCATCTTCGGCGAAAAGGCCAGCGACGTGCGCGATACGTCCCTGCGTGTGAAGCCGGGCGATTTCGGTACCGTGGTCGAGGTGCGCGTATTCAACCGCCACGGTGTCGAGAAGGACGAGCGCGCTCTGCAGATCGAACGTGAAGAGATCGAACGTCTGGCGCGTGACCGTGACGACGAGATGGCGATCCTCGACCGCAACATCTATGCGCGTCTGAAGGACATGCTGCTGGGCAAGGTCGCGGTGAAGGGGCCGAAGGGCGTGAAGCCGAAATCGGAAATCACCGAGGAGCTTCTTGAAAGTCTCAGCCGCGGGCAATGGTGGCAGCTTGCGCTCGAGAAAGAGAAGGATGCGGCCGAGATCGAGGCGTTGAATGCTCAGTACGAGGCGCAGAAGCGCACTCTGGATGCCCGGTTCGAGGACAAGGTGGAAAAGGTGCGCCGAGGTGATGATCTGCCCCCGGGCGTGATGAAGGTGGTCAAGGTATTCATCGCCGTGAAACGCAAGCTGCAGCCGGGCGACAAGATGGCCGGCCGACATGGCAACAAGGGCGTGATCTCGAAGGTGATGCCGATCGAGGACATGCCGTTTCTTGCCGATGGCACGCCTGTCGACTTCGTGCTGAATCCGCTTGGCGTGCCTTCACGCATGAACGTGGGGCAGATTCTTGAAACCCACATGGGTTGGGCCGGACGCGGGCTTGGCAAGCAGATCGAAGAGGCGCTGAAGGAATACCGCCGCTCGGGCGAAGTGGCACCGGTGCGTGAGGCGATGAAGCACGCCTATGGCGACGAGATGTACGAGGCAACCATCGGAAAGATGGACGATGACAGCCTTCTCGAAGCCGCCGGCAACGTGACTGAGGGCGTGCCGATTGCCACACCGGTGTTCGACGGTGCCAAGGAAAGTGATATCAACGATGCGCTGAAACGTGCCGGTTTCGACGAAAGCGGTCAGACCGTGCTGTATGACGGCCGCACCGGCGAAAGATTTGCGCGCCCGGTAACGGTGGGGATGAAGTATCTTCTGAAACTTCATCACCTGGTAGACGAGAAGATCCACGCGCGCTCTACCGGCCCCTATTCGCTGGTCACGCAGCAGCCGCTGGGTGGCAAGGCTCAGTTCGGCGGGCAGCGTTTCGGCGAAATGGAAGTCTGGGCGCTCGAAGCCTATGGTGCGGC
This sequence comes from Paracoccaceae bacterium, assembly GCA_026989355.1. Classification (GTDB taxonomy): domain Bacteria; phylum Pseudomonadota; class Alphaproteobacteria; order Rhodobacterales; family Rhodobacteraceae; genus WFVA01. The sequence continues at coordinate 8,303 of JALSJM010000001.1, forward strand.
ATACACGCTGCAGGAAATGCTTACCGTCAAGTCAGACGACGTGGCGGGCCGGACCAAGGTTTATGAAAGCATCGTCAAGGGCGAGGACAATTTCGAGGCAGGTGTGCCCGAAAGCTTCAACGTGCTCGTGAAGGAAGTGCGCGGGCTTGGCCTGAACATGGAACTCCTGGATGCAAAGGAGGACGAGGAGTGAGGCGCACAACCGGGATCATCCGCTGATCGATCCCGGGCCGCTTTCGCCGGTGGAAGCGGCTGCCACCTCTCCCCCTTTGTGCCGACATGAGGAAATCAAGATGAACCAGGAACTGACGAACAACCCGTTCAACCCGCTGACCCCGCCCAAGGTATTCGACGAGATCAGGATCTCGCTCGCCAGCCCCGAGCGGATTCTCTCGTGGTCTTACGGCGAAATCAAGAAACCCGAAACCATCAACTACCGCACTTTCAAGCCCGAGCGCGATGGCCTGTTCTGCGCCCGCATCTTCGGGCCGATCAAGGATTACGAATGCCTGTGCGGCAAATACAAGCGCATGAAGTATCGTGGCGTCGTCTGCGAAAAATGCGGCGTCGAGGTGACGCTTCAGAAGGTGCGCCGCGAGCGTATGGGGCATATTGAACTGGCCGCGCCGGTTGCGCATATCTGGTTTCTGAAATCCCTGCCCTCGCGCATCGGCCTGATGCTCGACATGACGCTGCGCGATCTCGAGCGCATCCTCTATTTCGAGAATTACGTGGTGATCGAGCCGGGGTTGACGGATCTGAGCTACGGCCAGATGCTTTCGGAAGAAGAATACATGGATGCCCAGGATGCCTATGGCATGGATGCCTTTACGGCGGGCATCGGCGCCGAGGCGATTCGCGAAATGCTGAGCCAGATCGATCTTGAGGCGGAGGCCGAGCGCCTGCGCGCAGATCTGGCCGAAGCTACGGGCGAACTGAAGCCCAAGAAGATCATCAAGCGCCTCAAGATCGTCGAGAGCTTCATCGAAAGCGGCAACCGCCCGGAATGGATGATCATGACGGTGATCCCGGTGATTCCGCCCGAACTGCGCCCGCTGGTGCCGCTTGATGGCGGCCGCTTCGCCACTTCGGACCTCAACGATCTCTATCGCCGAGTGATCAACCGCAACAACCGCCTGAAGCGGCTGATCGAGCTGCGCGCGCCAGATATCATCGTGCGCAACGAAAAGCGGATGTTGCAGGAATCGGTCGATGCGCTGTTCGACAACGGCCGTCGCGGCCGCGTCATCACCGGCGCCAACAAGCGGCCGCTGAAGTCTCTTTCCGACATGCTCAAGGGCAAGCAGGGCCGTTTCCGCCAGAACCTGCTGGGCAAGCGGGTTGATTTCTCGGGCCGCTCGGTGATCGTGACGGGGCCGGAACTGAAGCTGCACCAGTGCGGTCTGCCCAAGAAGATGGCGCTCGAACTCTTCAAGCCCTTCATCTATTCTCGGCTCGAGGCCAAGGGGCTTTCCTCCACCGTGAAGCAGGCCAAGAAGCTGGTTGAAAAGGAACGCCCCGAGGTGTGGGACATCCTCGACGAGGTGATCCGCGAGCACCCGGTGCTGCTGAACCGCGCGCCCACGCTGCACCGTCTCGGCATCCAGGCCTTCGAGCCGGTGCTGATCGAGGGCAAGGCGATTCAGCTTCACCCGCTGGTCTGTGCCGCCTTCAACGCTGATTTCGACGGCGACCAGATGGCCGTGCACGTGCCGCTTTCTCTGGAGGCCCAGCTGGAAGCACGGGTGCTGATGATGTCCACCAACAACGTTCTGTCGCCCGCCAACGGCTCGCCCATCATCGTGCCGTCGCAGGACATGATCCTGGGGCTCTACTACCTGACGATGGAACGCAAGGGCATGAAGGGCGAAGGCATGACCTTTGTCGGCATCGAGGAGATCGAGCATGCCCTGCACATGGGCGATGTGCATCTGCACGCAAGGATCACCGCCCGTCTTCCGCAGGTGGATGAAGAGGGCAATGTGGTCATGAAGCGCTATGAGACCACGCCGGGCCGAACGTTGCTTGGTGCCTTGCTGCCACGCAATTCCAAGGCGCCCTTCGATCTGGTGAACCGCCTTCTGCGCAAGAAGGAGGTGCAGCAGGTGATCGATACGGTCTATCGCTACTGCGGACAGAAGGAATCGGTGATCTTCTGCGATCAGATCATGGCGCTCGGTTTCCGCGAGGCCTTCAAGGCGGGGATCTCCTTTGGCAAGGATGACATGGTAATCCCCCGGAAGAAGTGGGAAATCGTCAACAAGACCCGCGAACTGGTCAAGGAATACGAACAACAGTATCTTGATGGCCTGATCACCCAGGGCGAGAAGTACAACAAGGTGATCGATGCGTGGTCGAAATGTTCCGACGAGGTGGCCGCGGCCATGATGGAGGAAATGTCGGCCGTGCACTTTGCCGAGGACGGCTCGGAGCTTGAGCCCAACAGCGTTTACATGATGAGCCACTCTGGTGCGCGGGGATCGCCGGCGCAGATGAAGCAGCTTGGCGGCATGCGCGGCCTGATGGCCAAGCCGTCGGGCGAAATCATCGAAACGCCGATCATCTCGAACTTCAAGGAAGGCCTGACGGTGCTGGAGTATTTCAACTCTACCCACGGTGCGCGCAAGGGCCTGGCCGATACCGCGCTGAAAACCGCGAACTCGGGCTATCTCACGCGCCGCCTCGTGGATGTGGCGCAGGACTGCATCGTGCGCGAACACGATTGCGGCACCGACCGGGCGATCACCGCAAAGGCGGCCGTCAACGATGGCGAGATCGTTGCTTCGCTTGCCGAGCGCATCCTTGGCCGTGTGGCCGCGGAAGATGTTCTTGTGCCGGGCTCGGACGAGATCCTGGTTGCCAGGAACGAGATGATCGACGAACACGGGGCCGATGCGATCGAGAAGTCGGGCATCTCGGGCCTTCGTATCCGCAGCCCGTTGACCTGCGAGGCCGAGGAAGGCGTTTGTGTCATGTGCTATGGCCGCGATCTGGCGCGTGGCACACTGGTGAACCAGGGCGAAGCCGTGGGTATCATTGCTGCCCAGTCGATCGGCGAGCCCGGCACCCAGCTTACCATGCGCACCTTCCACATCGGCGGTATCGCGCAGGGGGCGCAGCAGTCCTTCATCGAGGCATCGAACGAAGGCAGGATCGTGTTCAGGAATGCCAATCTGCTGAAAAACACCTCGGGCGAGGAAATCGTCATGGGGCGCAACATGCAGATCGCCATAGTTGATGACAATGATCAGGAGCTTGTCACGCACAAGCTGAATTACGGTTCGAAGGTGCTTGTGAAGGACGGGCAGAAGGTCAGGCGGGGCGAGCGGCTGTTCGAATGGGATCCCTATACCCTTCCGATCATTGCCGAGAAGGACGGGATCGTCAGGCTTGTCGATCTCATTCCCGGCGTTTCGGTGCGCGAGGAACTGGATGATGCGACCGGCATGAGCCAGAAGATCGTGAGCGACTGGCGTTCGGCTTCGAAGGGCAGTGATCTCAAGCCCGAGATCATCATTGTCGATCCCGAAACCGGCGATCCGGTTCGTCTTGAAAGCGGCAACCCGGCAACCTATCCGATGTCGGTGGATGCGATCCTGTCTGTCGATGACAGCCAGGAGGTGAAAGCCGGTGACGTGATCGCGCGCATACCGCGTGAGGGCGCCAAGACCAAGGACATCACCGGCGGTCTGCCCCGTGTGGCCGAACTGTTCGAGGCGCGCCGCCCCAAGGATCATGCCATCATCGCCGAGATCGACGGCTATATCCGTTACGGGCGCGACTACAAGAACAAGCGCCGCATCACCATCGAACCGGCCGACGAAAGCCAGGAGCCGGTCGAATACATGGTGCCCAAGGGCAAGCACATCCCGGTGCAGGAAGGCGATTTCGTGCGCAAGGGGGATTACATCGTCGATGGCAATCCTGCGCCGCATGACATCCTGTCGATCCTCGGGGTCGAGGCGCTTGCCGATTACATGATCGACGAAGTGCAGGACGTATACCGCCTGCAGGGCGTGAAGATCAACGACAAGCACATCGAGGTGATCGTGCGCCAGATGCTGCAGAAATGGGAGGTTCTCGACAGTGGCGAGACCACCCTGCTGAAAGGCGAGCATGTGGACAAGGCCGAGCTTGATGTCGCCAACGAGAAGGCGATCGCCGAAGGCCGCCGTCCGGCCAGGGCCGAACCGGTGCTTCTGGGCATCACCAAGGCCAGCCTGCAGACGCGTTCGTTCATCTCGGCCGCGTCCTTCCAGGAAACGACCCGGGTTCTGACCGAGGCTGCCGTGCAGGGCAAACGCGACAAGCTGATCGGTCTGAAGGAGAACGTGATCGTCGGGCGGCTGATCCCGGCGGGCACCGGTGGTGCCAGCCAGGAGATTCGCAAGATTGCCCAGCGGCGTGATCAGAAGGTGATCGAGGCCCGCAAGGCCGAGGCGGAGGCCGCGGCGGCGCTGGTTTCTCCTGCTGAGGATGCGCCGGTCGCTGCCGGAACGGTCGGCGAGATGACAGACGGCATGATCGATGGTGGAGAGATCGACAGCGGCCTGGTGGATACACCGGAAAGCCGCGAAGAGTAACACCCGCGAGCTTGTGCCTGTCAGGGAAGGCCCCGCCAGCGGCGGGGCCTTTTTCGTATGGCTCCGGGATCATGGATTCTGATGGATGGCCATCACAAGATCTGCATGGCATATACTTCCGGGCCCTGCTAATCGAATCTCATGCACAGGTCTTCCGGCAACATTCATGGCGCGTTTCTGATGATGGGCACGATGGCGGCCTATACGCTGAATGATGCCTGCATGAAGGGCCTGGCAGGCCAGCTGCCGCTTTTCCAGTCGATCTTTCTGCGTGGCATCTTGACCACGGCGATCCTGGCCCTGCTGGCGTGGCGGCTTGGGGCTTTCCGGCTGCGGCCGGGTGCCGATCAGTGGCGCCTTGCCGGCCTCAGGGCTGTGGCCGAGGCTGCGGCGGCGCTGTTCTATTTCAAGGCTCTGTTCAACATGCCGCTTGTGAACGTGATTGCCATTCTGCAGGCGCTGCCGCTTGCCGTCACGCTGGGGGCGGCGCTGTTCTTGGGCGAGCGGGTCGGCTGGCGGCGGCTGCTGGCGATCCTGATCGGCTTTGCCGGGGTAATGCTGATCGTGCGCCCGGGGGTGGAGGGATTTACCGTCTATTCGCTCTATGCGCTGGCTTCGGTCGGTTTCGTCACGTTGCGCGATCTGCTGGTGCGGCGCATGGCACCCGAGATGCCCTCGGTTCTGGTGGCGCTGCTCACCGCCGCCGCAGTGGGACTTGCGGGGCTGGCCGGTGTGTTCTTCGAGGAATGGCAGCCGCTTTCCGGCCCGAGCGCGGGGCTTCTCGGACTTGCGACAGCATTCATCGTTGCGGGCTCTCTCCTGAGCGTGATGATGATGCGGGTCGGAGATATCGGTGTGGTAACCTTCTTTCGTTATACCAGCCTCGTCTGGGCGCTGGTCCTGGGCTATGTGTTCTTTGCCGAATGGCCCGACAGGCTGACCGTGGCGGGCAGTTCCGTTGTGGTGGCAACCGGGCTCTTCACGCTTTACCGCGAGATCCGGGGCCGGCGGATCATGCGGCGCGGCTGACAACCTGCCCTTTTCCGCCGGCAGGGGTGGGAGGTGGTGTTGACAAGGGGCGCGACTCCCCATATACGGCGCGCACTTGGATGTGGGGATTTCCCCATTCCTGTATCAGAACTGTAGTGGTCATGATCCGGGCCTTGGGCCCCGATCCTCTGGATACCCACCGCCTCGCCCGCGCAAGAAGGGGGCGTCGCGGTTTTTGCGCTTTGCCTGTGCGGGGCGCGCTGAACATGGCGGGGGCTGCCCTCCGCGCGACGGAATGAATGTGGTGCAACACGGGGAACGACCGGAATGCCAACAATACAACAGCTGATCCGCAAGCCGCGGCAGCCCAAAGTGAAACGCTCGAAATCGCTCCACCTCGAGGGCTGCCCGCAAAAACGCGGCGTGTGCACGCGCGTTTATACCACAACACCGAAAAAGCCGAACTCGGCCATGCGCAAGGTGGCCAAGGTGCGCCTGACCAATGGTTATGAGGTGATCAGCTACATTCCCGGTGAAAGCCACAACCTTCAGGAACACTCGGTGGTTCTGATCCGCGGTGGTCGGGTGAAGGACCTTCCCGGCGTGCGTTATCACATCCTGCGTGGTGTCCTTGATACCCAGGGCGTGAAGGACCGCCGCCAGCGTCGTTCGAAATACGGCGCCAAGCGCCCGAAATAAGGAGAGAGCGAGATGTCCCGTCGTCACGCCGCAGAGAAACGCGAGATCCTGCCCGACGCCAAGTTCGGCGACCGCGTGCTTTCGAAATTCATGAACAACCTGATGATCGACGGCAAGAAGGCCGTTGCCGAAAAGATCGTCTATAACGCGATGGACCGCGTGGAAGCGAAGATCAAGCGCGCGCCTGTCGAGGTGTTCCACGAGGCGCTCGACAACATCAAGCCCGCCGTCGAGGTGCGTTCGCGCCGGGTTGGCGGTGCCACTTATCAGGTGCCGGTGGAAGTGCGCCCCGAGCGCCGCGAGGCCCTGGCGATCCGCTGGCTTATCCAGGCCGCGCGCAACCGGAATGAAAACACCATGGAAGAACGCCTTGCCGGTGAACTGCTGGATGCGGTCAACGGCCGCGGCGCTGCCGTGAAGAAGCGCGAAGATACTCACAAGATGGCAGAGGCCAACAAGGCCTTCAGCCATTATCGCTGGTAACCCTCAGCTACAGGCCCGGAAAAAATGGCACGCGAATATCCCCTCGAACGATACCGCAACTTCGGTATCATGGCCCACATTGATGCCGGCAAGACCACCGTTACCGAACGGATTCTCTATTATACCGGCAAAAGCCACAACATCGGCGAGGTGCATGACGGCGCCGCCACGATGGACTGGATGGAACAGGAGCAGGAGCGGGGTATTACCATTACCTCGGCCGCGACGACCACTTTCTGGGAGCGCACCGAGGATGGAAAATCGGCCCAGACGCCCAAGCACCGCCTGAATATCATCGACACCCCCGGCCACGTGGATTTCACCATCGAGGTGGAGCGTTCGCTTGCCGTTCTCGATGGCGCCGTTGCCGTGCTTGATGCCAATGCGGGCGTCGAGCCGCAGACCGAAACCGTCTGGCGTCAGGCCGATCGCTACAAGGTGCCGCGCATCGTGTTCGTCAACAAGATGGACAAGATCGGTGCCGATTTCTTCAACTGCGTTCACATGATCAAGGATCGCACCGGCGCCACCCCGGCCCCGGTGCAGATTCCGATCGGTGCCGAGAACGATCTCGAGGGCATCGTTGATCTGATCACCATGGAAGAATGGGTCTGGAAGGGCGACGATCTTGGTGCAAGCTGGAAGCGTGGCCCTGTGCGCGACAGCCTGAAGGATCAGGCCGAGGAATGGCGTGGCAAGCTCATCGAAACCGCCGTCGAGATGGACGACGATGCGATGGAAGCCTATCTCGAAGGCGAAGAGCCCGATGTCGAAACCCTGCGCCGGCTGATCCGCAAGGGGGCGCTCGAGATGGCCTTCGTGCCGGTTCTGTGCGGCTCGGCCTTCAAGAACAAGGGCGTGCAGCCGCTGCTGAATGCGGTGATCGATTATCTTCCCGGCCCGCTCGACGTGCCGGCCTACATGGGCTTCGAGCCGGGCGACGAGAGCGAAACCCGTAACATCGCCCGCCGTGCAGATGATGACGATCCGTTCTCGGCGCTGGCATTCAAGATCATGAACGATCCTTTCGTGGGCTCGCTCACCTTCACCCGCATCTATTCGGGCACGCTCGCCAAGGGCGATCAGATCCTGAACTCGACCAAGGGCAAGAAAGAGCGTATCGGCCGCATGATGATGATGCACTCGAACAATCGTGAAGAGATCGAGGAGGCATTCGCCGGCGACATCATCGCGCTGGCAGGGCTCAAGGATACGACCACCGGCGATACGCTGTGCGATCCGAAGGCACCGGTGGTGCTCGAAACCATGACCTTCCCCGATCCGGTGATCGAGATCGCGGTGGAGCCGAAGTCCAAGGCCGATCAGGAGAAGATGAGCCAGGGCCTTGCGCGCCTGGCCGCCGAGGATCCTTCGTTCCGCGTGGAAACCGATCTTGAATCGGGTCAGACGATCATGAAGGGGATGGGCGAGCTGCACCTCGATATCCTGGTTGATCGCCTGAAGCGCGAATTCAAGGTAGAGGCCAATATCGGTGCGCCCCAGGTGGCCTATCGTGAAACCATCAGCCACAAGACCGAAGTGGATTACACCCACAAGAAGCAGACGGGCGGTTCGGGCCAGTTCGCCCGTGTCAAGCTTGAGATCGAGCCCACCGAGCCCGGCGAAGGCTACAGTTTCGAAAGCCGGATCGTGGGCGGTGCGGTGCCGAAGGAATACATCCCCGGTGTCGAAAAGGGGATACAGTCGGTGATGGACAGCGGCCCGCTGGCCGGTTTCCCGGTGATCGATTTCAAGGTGGCGCTGGTGGATGGCGCCTATCATGACGTGGACTCTTCGGTCCTCGCCTTCGAGATTGCCGCACGTCAGGCCATGCGCGAGGGTATCAAGAAGGCCGGGCCGAAGCTTCTGGAGCCGATCATGAAGGTCGAGGTGGTGACGCCGGAGGAATATACCGGCAATATCATCGGCGATCTCACCAGCCGGCGCGGCCAGGTGCAGGGTCAGGAAACCCGGGGCAATGCGATCGTGATCAACGCCTTCGTGCCGCTGGCCAACATGTTCGGCTATATCAATACCCTGCGCTCCATGTCCTCGGGGCGGGCGAACTTCACCATGCTGTTCGACCATTACGAGCCGGTGCCGCAGAACATCGCGGAAGAAATTCAGGCGAAATACGCCTAATCGGATCGGGGTGCGGCCGGGCCGCCCCCCTCAACCAAAGACAGGAGGCCATCATGGCAAAGGAAAAGTTTGAGCGTACGAAGCCGCACGTTAACGTTGGCACGATTGGTCACGTTGACCATGGGAAGACGACCTTGACGGCAGCGATCACGAAGTATTTTGGCGATTTCAAGGCGTATGACCAGATTGACGGAGCGCCGGAGGAGAAGGCGCGGGGGATCACGATTTCGACGGCGCATGTTGAGTATGAGACGGAGGGCCGTCACTATGCGCATGTGGACTGTCCTGGTCACGCGGACTATGTGAAGAACATGATCACGGGTGCTGCGCAGATGGACGGCGCGATTCTGGTGGTTTCTGCGGCTGACGGTCCGATGCCGCAGACGCGCGAGCACATTCTTCTTGCGCGTCAGGTGGGCGTTCCTGCGCTTGTTGTCTACATGAACAAGGTTGATCAGGTTGACGACGAGGAGCTTCTTGAGCTTGTCGAGATGGAGATCCGGGAGCTTCTGAGTTCGTATGATTTTCCTGGCGACGACATTCCGATCGTGAAGGGTTCGGCGCTTGCGGCGCTTGAGGGTCGTGATCCGGAGATTGGCGAGAATTCGATCCGCGAACTGATGAAGGCGGTTGACGAGTTCATCCCGACGCCTGCGCGTCCGATTGACCAGCCGTTCCTGATGCCGATCGAGGACGTGTTTTCGATTTCGGGCCGCGGCACGGTTGTGACGGGTCGTGTGGAGCGTGGCGTGATCAATGTTGGCGACGAGATCGAGATCGTGGGGATCCGTCCGACGGTGAAGACGACCTGCACGGGTGTCGAGATGTTCCGCAAGCTTCTGGATCGCGGCGAGGCGGGCGACAACATCGGCGCGCTTCTGCGCGGCATTGACCGCGACGGAGTTGAGCGGGGTCAGGTTCTGTGCGCGCCGGGATCGGTGACACCGCACACGAAGTTCGAGGCCGAGGCCTATATCCTGACCAAGGAAGAGGGGGGGCGTCACACGCCGTTCTTTGCGAACTACCGTCCGCAGTTCTATTTCCGCACGACGGACGTGACGGGGACGGTGGAGCTTCCCGCGGGCACCGAGATGGTGATGCCGGGCGACAACCTGAAGTTCACGGTCGAACTGATCGCGCCGATCGCCATGGAAGAAGGCCTGCGCTTCGCCATCCGCGAAGGCGGACGCACCGTCGGAGCAGGCGTCGTCTCGAAAATCATCGAGTAAGGAACTCAGGGTTCGACGTGGGGCGGGGAATGATCTTCGCTCCACCTATCAACTCCAACGCCGCGAAAGGCCAACAAGATGCAAAGTCAGACCATTCGCATTCGGCTGAAGGCTTTTGACTACCGCGTTCTGGATGCCAGCACGCAGGAGATCGTCAACACCGCCAAACGGACCGGCGCCACCGTGCGCGGGCCCATTCCGCTGCCGAACAAGATCGAGAAATACACGGTGCTGCGGGGCCCGCACATCGACAAGAAATCCCGCGATCAGTTCGAGATCCGCACGCACAAGCGCCTGCTGGATATCGTTGATCCGACACCGCAAACCGTGGACGCGCTGATGAAGCTCGATCTGGCGGCCGGTGTCGATGTCGAGATCAAGGTTTAAGGAGGGCACGGGAAGATGCGCTCTGGTATCATTGCAAGGAAGGTGGGCATGACCCGCCTGTTCATGGAGGACGGGAAGCAGATTCCCGTTACCGTTCTTCAACTCGACAATCTTCAGGTCATCGCGCGGCGTACGGCTGAAAAGGATGGTTACACCGCTGTTCAGCTGGGAGCCGGCACTGCCAAGGCAAAGCGGGTATCCAAGGCGATGCGCGGCCATTTTGCCAAGGCAAACGTGGCGCCCAAGCGCAAGATAGCCGAATTTCGCGTGGCGCCCGAGAACCTTCTGGAAGTGGGGGCCGAGATTTCGGCCGAGCATTTCGTGGAAGGGCAGAAGGTTGATGTTTCCGGCACCTCGATCGGCAAGGGGTTTGCCGGTGCCATGAAGCGGCACAATTTCGGCGGTTTGCGCGCCAGCCATGGCGTTTCGATCAGCCACCGCAGCCACGGTTCGACCGGGCAGTGCCAGGATCCGGGCAAGGTGTTCAAGGGCAAGAAGATGGCCGGTCATATGGGTGCGGTGCGGGTAACCACGCAGAACCTTGAGGTGGTGCGCACCGATCCCGAGCGCGGCCTGATCATGGTGAAGGGCGCGGTGCCCGGTTCCAGGGGGGGCTGGGTTACGGTCAAGGATGCGGTGAAGAAGAAGCTGCCTGAAGGCGTGCCTTTTCCCGCTGGTCTGAAAACCACGGCCAGGGCCAAACCCGCAACTGCGGCCGAATCCGACCAGGGCGCTCCGGCGGAAACTCCGGAAGGAGGGAATGAGGAATGAAAGCGGACGTAATCAAGCTGGATGCCAAGAAGGCGGGTTCGATCGATCTCGATGACGAGATCTTCGGCCTTGAGCCGCGCGCCGACATCCTGCACCGCGTTGTGCGCTGGCAGCGTGCAAGGGCGCAGCAGGGCACGCACAAGGTCAAGACCCGGAGCGAAACCAGTTACTCGGGCAAGAAGATCTATCGCCAGAAGGGCACCGGCGGCGCCCGTCATGGTGACCGTAATGCGCCGATCTTTCGCAAGGGTGGTATCTACAAGGGGCCGGTGCCCCGCAGCCATGCCCATGATCTGCCGAAGAAATTCCGCAAGCTGGGCCTGCGCCATGCGTTGAGCGCCAAGGTGCGCGCCGGCGAGCTTGTGGTGATCGACGCGGCTGAATTGAAGGAAGCCAAGACGAAGGTTCTGGCAAAGGCGGTGAAGAACCTCGGGTGGAAGCGCGCGCTGGTGATTGACGGGGCCGAGGTGAATGAAAACTTCGCCCGTGCGGCCCGCAACATCGATGGCCTCGATGTGCTGCCTTCGATCGGCGCCAATGTTTACGACATCCTGCGCCGTGACACGCTGGTGCTCACGAAGGCAGCGGTTGAAGCACTGGAGGCTCGTCTGAAATGAGCGAGAAACACAAACTTTACGACGTGATCCGCAAGCCGGTCATCACCGAGAAGGCCACGATGGCATCGGAAAACGGCGCCGTGGTGTTCGAGGTGGCGATGGATGCGAACAAGCCGCAGATCAAGGAGGCGGTGGAGACGCTTTTCGGTGTCAAGGTGAAGGCGGTAAATACGGCTATCACCAAAGGCAAGACGAAGCGCTTTCGTGGCCGGACCGGCAAACGGAAAGATGTGAAGAAGGCGTATGTCACGCTTGAGGAAGGCAGCACTATCGACGTGACCACCGGCCTCTGATAAAAGGCGCCGAATCTTTCGGCCCCGGCGCGTTCGGGGCCGTGCATTTTCAACCCGGCCCCAGCGGGCCAAAGCAAGACGGAAGACAGGAAGCATGGCACTCAAGTCGTACAAGCCGACGACGCCGGGCCAGCGCGGGCTGGTGCTGATCGACCGTTCGGAGCTCTGGAAAGGGCGCCCTGTCAAATCCCTCACCGAGGGGCTGACCAAGAAGGGCGGCCGGAACAACACCGGACGGATCACGATGCGCCGCCGCGGCGGCGGCGCGAAGCGTCTCTATCGCATCGTTGATTTCAAGCGCAGGAAATTCGATGTTCCGGCCACGGTGGAGCGGATCGAATACGATCCCAACCGCACGGCTTTCATTGCTCTTCTCCGCTATGAGGATGGTGAACAGGCCTATATTCTGGCACCGCAGCGCCTGGCCGTGGGTGACACGGTTGTCGCCAGCGCCAGAGCCGATGTGAAGCCCGGCAACGCGATGCCCTTCACCGGCATGCCGATCGGCACGATCGTGCACAATATCGAAATGAAGCCCGGCAAGGGGGGGCAGATTGCCCGTGCCGCCGGTGCCTATGCCCAGTTCGTGGGCCGCGATGGCGGTTATGCCCAGATCCGTCTTTCTTCGGGCGAACTGCGAATGGTGCGTCAGGAATGCATGGCCACCGTGGGTGCCGTTTCGAACCCCGACAACAGCAACCAGAACCTCGGGAAAGCAGGCCGCAACCGCTGGAAGGGGCGTCGCCCGAAGGTGCGCGGCGTGGTGATGAACCCGGTGGATCACCCCCACGGCGGCGGTGAAGGCCGCACCTCGGGCGGACGTCACCCGGTCAGCCCGTGGGGCAAGCCCACAAAGGGCGCCCGCACCCGCAACAGGAAGAAGGCTTCTTCGAAGCTGATCCTTCGTTCCCGCCATGCCAAGAAGAAGGGCCGCTGATATGCCGCGTTCTGTATGGAAAGGCCCGTTTGTTGATTCCTACGTGCTGAAGAAAGCCGAGAAGGCACGGGAGTCCGGGCGCAATGAAGTCATCAAGATCTGGTCGCGCCGTTCGACGATCCTGCCCCAGTTCGTGGGGCTGACGTTCGGTGTCTACAACGGCCGCAAGCATATCCCTGTCAACGTTTCGGAAGACATGATCGGTATGAAGTTCGGCGAGTTTTCGCCGACGCGCACATACTATGGTCATGCCGCCGACAAGAAAGCGAAGCGGAAGTAAGTCATGGGCAAGGCAAAGAACCCCCGCCGCGTGGCCGACAACGAAGCGATGGCGAAAGCCCGTATGCTTCGCACCAGCCCGCAGAAACTCAATCTTGTGGCCGCAATGATCCGTGGCAAGAAGGTGGAAAAGGCGCTGGCCGATCTTACCTTCTCGAAAAAGCGGATCGCGCAGGATGTGAAGAAATGCCTGCAGTCGGCCATCGCCAACGCCGAAAACAACCACGGGCTTGATGTGGATGAGCTGATCGTTGCCGAAGCCTGGGTGGGCAAGAACCTGGTGATGAAACGCGGCCGTCCGCGGGCGCGGGGCCGTTACGGCCGCATCGTCAAGCCGTTTTCGGAAATCACGATCAAGGTGCGTCAAGTCGAGGAGCAAGCCTGATGGGACAGAAAGTCAATCCGATTGGCATGCGCCTGCAGATCAACCGCACCTGGGACAGCCGCTGGTATGCGGACACCAAGGATTTCGGCGATCTGCTTCTTGAAGATATCCGCATGCGCGAATTCATCTTCAGCGAATGCAAGCAGGCCGGTGTGAGCCGCGTGATCATCGAGCGCCCCCACAAGAAGTGCCGGGTCACGATCCATACGGCGCGTCCGGGCGTGATCATCGGCAAGAAGGGGGCCGATATAGAAACCCTGCGCAAGAAGCTGGCCAACATGACCGACAGCGAACTGCATCTCAACATTGTCGAGGTGCGCAAGCCCGAGATGGACGCCCAGCTGGTGGCTGACAGCATCGCCCAGCAGCTTGAGCGCCGTATCTCCTTCCGCCGTGCGATGAAACGGGCGGTGCAGAATACCATGCGCATGGGGGCGCTCGGTATCCGGGTGAACGTTGCCGGGCGCCTTGGCGGGGCCGAGATCGCCCGCACCGAATGGTATCGCGAAGGCCGGGTGCCGCTGCATACGTTGCGTGCCGATATCGATTACGCCACCGCACGCGCGATGACTCCCTATGGCATCATCGGGATCAAGGTGTGGATCTTCAAGGGCGAGATCATGGAGCACGATCCCCAGGCGCATGACCGCCGTCAACAGGAACTCCAGGAAGGCCCGGCCCCGCGCGGTGCCGGCGGCCGTCGCTGAGGAGATAGAGAGATGCTGCAACCCAAGCGCACGAAATATCGCAAGCAGTTCAAGGGCCGCATCCATGGCAAGGCCAAGGGCGGCACCGAGCTCAATTTCGGCACCTATGGGCTGAAGGCGCTTCAGCCCGAGCGCATCACCGCGCGCCAGATCGAGGCTGCCCGTCGTGCCATGACGCGCCACATGAAGCGTCAGGGTCGGGTGTGGATCCGCATCTTTCCCGATGTGCCCGTAACCAGCAAGCCCGCCGAAGTGCGGATGGGCAAGGGCAAGGGCTCGGTGGATTACTGGGCTGCGCGCGTGAAGCCCGGACGGATCATGTTCGAGATTGACGGCGTATCCGAATCTGTGGCAAGGGAGGCACTCCGCCTCGCTGCGATGAAGCTGCCGATCAAGACGCGCACGGTCGTTCGCGAGGACTGGTAGGAACGGGTGCCGGCCCCGGGGGGCGGGGTGCGGGTCTTTGGTTTTGCAACGGCAGCAATGCCTGCCAGGTCCACCGGAAAACAGGGTAACCGGCTGCGGGCCCTCCGGTGATGTGAGAAGAAGGAAAAGAAGGCATGGATGCCAAGGAGTTGAGAGAAAAGACGCCCGACCAGCTGAAGGAGCAGCTGGAGAGCCTCAAGAAAGAGGCCTTCAACCTGCGCTTCCAGCAGGCCACCGGGCAGCTTGAGAACACTGCGCGGATGCGTCAGGTGCGCCGCGATATCGCGCGCGTGAAAACCGTTCTGAACGAGATCGCTGCGCAAGCGGCCGCCGAATGAGGAGCCTTTGAGAAATGCCCAAACGTATTCTGCAAGGCACCGTTACCAGCGACAGGAACGACCAGACTGTTACCGTTCTGGTCGAGCGCCGTTTCCGTCATCCGGTTCTGAAGAAGACCATTCGCAAATCGAAGAAATACCGGGCGCATGATGCGAACAATGCGTTCAAGGTAGGCGACGAGGTGCGCATCATCGAATGTGCACCGAAATCGAAAACGAAACGCTGGGAGGTGATCGCCAACTAGGCTTTCACATTCCGGTTTGATCGAAACCCTGGGGTTGTTACCCCAAAGGTCGGGAGAAACCACAATGATCCAGATGCAGACCAATCTGGATGTAGCTGACAACAGCGGCGCCCGTCGCGTTCAGTGCATCAAGGTTCTGGGAGGCTCCAAGCGCAAATATGCGTCTGTTGGCGATATCATCGTCGTTTCGGTGAAGGAAGCCATCCCGCGCGGTCGCGTGAAGAAGGGGGACGTGCGCAAGGCGGTTGTCGTGCGCACGGCAAAGGAGGTGCGTCGTGAAGACGGAACCGCCATCCGCTTCGATCGCAACGCGGCTGTCATTCTCAACAACAACAACGAGCCGGTCGGCACCCGCATCTTCGGCCCTGTGGTTCGCGAGCTGCGGCAGAAGAACTTCATGAAGATCATCTCGCTTGCCCCGGAGGTGCTGTAAGATGGCTGCGAAACTGAAGAAAGGCGACAAGGTGATCGTGCTTGCCGGCAAGGACAGGGGCAAGGAAGGCGTGATCGTTTCCATCAGCCCGAAAGCCGGCAAGGCCGTGGTGGAGGGCATCAACATTGCCATCCGCCATCAGCGCCAGAGCCAGAACAGCCAGGGCGGCCGCATTCCCAAGGCAATGCCGATCGATCTTTCCAACCTGGCGATCGTTGATCCCAAAGAAGGTGGGCCCACCCGTGTCGGCTTCCGTGTGGAAGACGGCAGGAAGGTGCGGTATGCCAAGAAATCCGGTGAGGTGATCGATGCTTGATACCGCAAATTACACCCCGCGTCTGAAGGCGCAATACAAGGAAAGCATCGCGCCCGCGCTCAGGGAAGAGTTCGGCTACAGGAATGTGATGCAGATCCCGCGTCTTGAGAAGATCGTTCTCAATATCGGCTGCGGCGCCGAAGCCGTGCGCGACAGCAAGAAGGCCCGCTCGGCGGTCGAGGATCTGACGATCATCGCCGGCCAGAAGGCGGTGACTACGCGCGCCAAGAAATCGATTGCCGGTTTCAGGGTGCGCGAAGGCATGCCGCTTGGTGCCAAGGTTACCTTGCGCGGCGATCGGATGTATGAATTCCTGGATCGCCTGATCACCATCGCCCTGCCGCGCGTGCGTGATTTCCGTGGTATTTCCGGCAAGAGCTTCGACGGCCGCGGCAACTATGCCATGGGGCTGAAGGAGCATATCGTTTTCCCTGAAATCGATTATGACAAGGTCGACGAGATCTGGGGGATGGACATCATCATCTGCACGACGGCTGAAACGGATGCAGAGGCCAAGGCCCTGCTGAAACATTTCAACATGCCGTTCAACAGCTGAGTGCGGGGAGAGAGTTAGAGACATGGCAAAGAAAGCAATGATCGAACGCGAAAAGAAGCGCCAGCGCCTGGTGGCCAGATATGCCGCCAAGCGCGCCGCGCTGAAGGAAATCGCGAATGACGAAAGCCGCCCGATGGAAGAGCGCTTCAAGGCGCATCTGAAGCTGGCGAAGCTGCCTCGCAACTCGTCACCTACACGGCTGCACAACCGGTGTCAGCTGACGGGACGCCCGCATGCCTATTATCGCAAGATGAAGATCTCGCGGATTGCGTTGCGCGAGCTTGGTTCGGACGGGAAGATCCCCGGTCTGATCAAGTCGAGCTGGTAAGGGAGAGACGCTATGAACGATCCTATCGGCGATATGCTCACCCGTATCCGCAACGCACAGATGCGCGGCAAGTCCACCGTGGTGACGCCCGCGTCCAAGCTGCGTGCCTGGGTGCTCGATGTGCTGGCGGATGAAGGCTATATCCGGGGGTATGAAAAGATCACCGGCAAAGATGGCCATCCGGCTCTTGAAATCAGCCTGAAATACCATGACGGCACCCCGGTGATCCGTGAAATCAAGCGTGTCTCCAAGCCCGGCCGCCGGGTTTACATGGGGGCGAAGGAAATTCCGCTGGTCCGCCAGGGCCTCGGGGTTTCGATTGTTTCCACGCCCAAGGGTGTCATGTCTGATGCGGCAGCACGCAGCGCCAATGTTGGCGGTGAAGTGCTCTGCACCGTATTCTGAGGAGGTCGGAAATGTCACGTATCGGCAAGAAACCGGTTCCGCTTCCTTCCGGTGTCACCGCAAGCCTTTCAGGCCAGACGCTTGAAGTGAAGGGGCCGAAGGGCGCGCTTTCCTTCACCGCCACGGATGATGTGAGCATCGCCATCGGCGATGGCGAGGTCACCATCACCCCGCGCGGCAGTTCCAAGCGGGCGCGCCAGCAGTGGGGCATGAGCCGCACCCAGATCGAGAATTGTGTGAAGGGTGTGACAGAGGGTTTCAAGAAGGAGCTTGAGATCAACGGCATCGGTTACCGCGCCCAGCTTCAGGGGAATGTTCTGAAACTGCAGCTCGGTTACAGCCACGATGTGGAATTCAAGGTGCCCGAAGGTGTGCAGATCACCGTGCCCAAGAATACCGAGATCGTGGTGGAAGGTATCGACAAGCAGCTTGTGGGCCAGGTGGCGGCGAATATCCGCGAATGGCGCAAGCCCGAGCCCTACAAGGGCAAGGGCATCAAGTACAAGGACGAATACATCTTCCGCAAGGAAGGCAAGAAGAAGTAAGGACGGCAAAGATGGCAAACAGCAAACGGGATCTGTTCCTCAAACGCCGCCTGCGCGTTCGGAACAAGCTGCGCCACAATGCGAACGGGCGTCTGCGCCTGAGCATTCATCGCAGCAACAGGAACATCAGCGTTCAACTGATCGACGACGAGCGGGGTGTTACCATCGCCGCGGCATCGTCGCTCGAGAAGGAACTGGGCGTTGTCGGCAAGAACAACATCGAAGCTGCGGCGAAGGTCGGCAAGGCCATCGCCGAGCGGGCGAAGAAGGCCAAGGTGACGGAATGCTATTTCGATCGCGGCGGTTTTCTGTATCACGGCAAGGTCAAGGCGCTTGCCGAGGCGGCCCGCGAAGGCGGCCTGAAATTCTGAGGAGACGACAATGGCACGAGAAAGCAGACGCCGGGACCGCCGCGAACGCGAGGAAACCCCCGAATTCGCCGATCGTCTCGTCACGATCAACCGGGTTTCGAAAACCGTGAAGGGCGGCAAGCGCTTCGGATTCGCCGCGCTTGTCGTGGTGGGCGATCAGAAGGGCCGCGTGGGTTTCGGCAAGGGCAAGGCCAAGGAAGTGCCCGAGGCCATCCGCAAGGCCACCGAACAGGCCAAGCGCAATCTGATCCGTGTGCCGCTGCGCGAGGGCCGCACCCTGCACCATGACATGGAAGGGCGCCACGGTGCCGGCAAGGTGATCATGCGCACCGCTCCGGCGGGCACCGGGATCATTGCCGGTGGTCCGATGCGTGCGGTATTCGAAATGCTTGGCGTGCAGGATGTCGTGGCCAAGTCGATCGGTTCGCAGAACCCCTACAACATGGTGCGTGCCACCATCGACGCGCTGACCAAGGAATCAAGCCCCCGCATGGTGGCTCAGCGTCGCGGCAAGAAGGTGGCCGACATCCTGCGCAGACCGGAAGCCGAGGCAACCCCGGCGGCCGAAAACGCACAGGCGTAAGGAGCTGATCACATGGCCAAGAAGAAAACCATTGTCATCAGGCAGATCGGCAGCCCGATCCGCCGCCCTGCCATCCAGCGTCAGACACTGATCGGACTGGGTCTGAACAAGATGCACAGGACGCGCGAACTTGAAGACACGCCCGCGATTCGCGGCATGATCAACAAGATCCCGCATCTGGTGGAAATCGTCGAGGAGCGCGGCTGAGGCCGCGGCCCGGAGGTGGTCGTTTGCGGCCCCTGAAACCCAATCGAAAGCCGTGTTCGGCCCCTTCGCTCGCGGGCTGCATCCGGCAAAGGAGAGAGCGACATGAAACTCAATGAACTGCGCGACAATCCCGGTGCGACCAGATCCCGCAAGCGCGTTGGCCGTGGCCCCGGTTCGGGCAAGGGCAAGACCGGTGGCCGTGGCATCAAGGGGCAGAAATCCCGTTCGGGCGTGGCCATCAAGGGCTTCGAAGGCGGCCAGATGCCGCTTTACCAGCGGCTTCCCAAGCGCGGCTTCAACAAGCCCAACCGCAAGCAGTATGCGGTGGTGAATCTCGGCCTGATCCAGAAGTTCATCGATGCGAAGAAGCTTGATGCGAAAAAGCCGATCACCGAGGACGCGCTGGTGGAAAGCGGCCTTGTGCGGCGCCGGAAGGATGGTATCCGGGTGCTGGCCAAGGGCGATTTCAAGGCGAAAGTCGATCTGTCGGTAACCGGCGCATCTAAATCGGCGATCGAAATTGTCGAGAAGGCCGGTGGCAAATTGACGGTCACGGCTTCGGCAGTGGCTGAATAAGCGCTTGTGAGCGGCGTTGCGGCCGCTTAAATAACAGACAGGTTTTCCAGCGCCGCCGACCGGAAACCGGTTCGGCGGCGCTGCCATAAAGAGAGAGAGAGCATGGCTTCTGCAGCGGAACAGATGGCGGCAAACATGAGCTGGAGCGCGCTTGGCAAGGCGACCGAGCTGCGCCAGCGGATCTTCTTCACGCTCGGATTGCTGATCGTTTATCGCATCGGCACCTTCATACCGGTGCCGGGGATCGATGCAAATGCATTGCGTGAATTCATGGAAGGCGCGCAATCGGGGATCGGCGGGATCCTTGGCATGTTCACGGGAGGGGCGCTGACGAGGATGGGCATCTTTGCCCTCGGGATCATGCCGTATATCTCGGCATCGATCATCATTCAGTTGATGGCGTCGATGTACAAGCCGCTCGAACAGTTGAAGAAGGAAGGCGAGCAGGGGCGCAAGAAGATCAACCAGTATACCCGCTATGGCACGGTTTTCCTGGCAACCTTCCAGGCCTACGGGCTGGCCAAGTCGCTTGAGGCCGGGGATCTGGTGCAGAACCCGGGGCTTTATTTCCAGGCGGCAACGGTGATCACCCTTGTGGGCGGCACCATGTTCCTGATGTGGCTGGGTGAGCAGATCACCGCGCGCGGTATCGGCAATGGCATTTCTCTGATCATCTTTGTCGGCATCGTTGCCGAGATTCCCGCGGCACTGGCCCAGTTCTTCAGCCAGGGGCGTTCGGGCGGGCTTAGCCCGGTGGTGATCGTGGGGGTGATTCTCATGGTGATAGCGGTGATCGCCTTCGTGGTATTCATGGAGCGTGCCCTGCGCAAGATCCATATCCAGTACCCGCGCCGGCAGGTGGGGATGAAGGTATATGACAGCAGCAGTTCGCATCTGCCGGTCAAGGTAAACCCGGCGGGTGTGATCCCGGTGATCTTTGCCAGTTCCCTGCTGCTTCTGCCCACTACCATTGCCACCTTCTCGGGCGAGCAGACCGGGCCGGTCATGTCAACCATCCTGGCCTATTTCGGCCCGGGGCAGCCGCTTTATCTGCTGTTCTTCGCGGTGATGATCATCTTCTTCACGTTCTTCTATACCTTCAACGTGTCGTTCAAGCCCGAGGAAGTGGCGGAGAACCTGAAGAATCAGAACGGATTCATCCCCGGTATCCGCCCTGGCAAGAAGACGGCCGAATATCTGGAATATGTGGTGACGCGACTGCTGGTGATCGGTGCGGCCTATCTGGCGGCGGTGGGGCTGCTGCCCGATCTTCTGCGCGCGGAATTCAATATCCCGTTCTATTTCGGCGGCACTTCCGTGCTGATCGTCGTTTCGGTCACGATGGACACGATCCAGCAGGTTCAGTCGCATCTTCTGGCGCATCAGTATGAAAGCCTGATCGAAAAGTCGCAGCTTGGCCGCAAGAAGCGTGACGGAGCCGGAGGCCGGCGAAAAAGGAAGCTCAACAGATGAACATCATCCTGCTTGGTCCGCCCGGCGCGGGCAAGGGCACCCAGGCGCGGCGCCTTGAGAAAGAGCGCGGCATGATTCAGCTTTCCACAGGAGACATGCTGCGCGAGGCACGCAATTCCGGTTCGGAAATGGGTGTGAAGGTTGCCAGGATCATGGATGCCGGCGAGCTGGTTACCGACGAGATCGTGATCGGGCTGATCGAGGAAAAGCTGCAGGAAAGACCCGGCGGCGGTTTCATCTTCGATGGTTTTCCCCGGACGCTGGCCCAGGCCGATGCGCTTGGTGATCTGCTGGCGCGCCACGGACAGGCGCTTGACGCGGTGATCGAATTACGCGTTGACGATGATGAACTGGTCAGGCGTATTTCCGGGCGCTATACCTGCGGGGAATGCGGCGAGGTCTATCATGACGACACGCGGCCGACGAAGGTTGAGGGCAAGTGCGACAAATGCGGTTCGACGAACCTGAAGCGCCGTGCCGACGACAACCCGGAAGCGCTGAAAACCAGGCTGATGGAATATTACAAGAAAACCTCTCCGCTGATCGGTTATTATTATGCCAAGGGGCTTTTGTATCCGGTCAACGGTCTTGCCCCGATCGATACGGTGGCACAGGAAATTGCTTTGGTGCTTGACGGTCGTCCGGGCTCTTGACGGGAGGTCGAAAACAACCTAATTGGGCACCTCTCGCAAGAGAATCGACGTGAAGCACGGGGCGTTTCTGAGGCTCTTCCCGTTCTTCACCATCAGCGAAATCAGCAATAGCCCGCAGGCAACACGCCTTCGGGCTTACGTTGTGAAAAAAGGTTCTGGGATTACGGAACCGCAACGAAAGGAAAAGAACACGTGGCACGTATCGCCGGCGTCAACATCCCGACCCACAAACCGGTCGCGATTGCCCTTACCTACATCACTGGCATTGGCCGCTCGTCCGCCAACCGGATCTGTGAATCCGTTGGCATAGATCCGGCCAAACGCGTCAACGAACTGACGGATTCGGAAGTTCTGAAGATCCGCGAAGACATCGACGCCAACTATCTTGTCGAAGGTGACCTGCGCCGTGAGGTGCAGATGAATATCAAGCGCCTGATGGATCTGGGGTGCTACCGTGGCCTGCGCCATCGCCGCAATCTCCCGGTGCGCGGTCAGCGTACCCACACCAACGCGCGCACGCGCAAGGGGCCTGCCCGCCCGATTGCCGGCAAGAAGAAATAGGAGGGGGATCGACAGATGGCACGCGACAAGACACGCACCCGCCGCAAGGCCCGCAAGAACATTGCCTCGGGCGTTGCGCATGTGAACAGTTCGTTCAACAATACCAAGATCCTGATCTCCGATGTTCAGGGAAATGCAATTGCCTGGTCCTCGGCGGGGACGATGGGCTTCAAGGGATCGCGGAAATCCACCCCCTATGCCGCCCAGATGGCTGCCGAAGACGTAGGCCGCAAGGCCATGGAACACGGGGTGAAGACCCTGGAAGTCGAGGTGCAGGGGCCGGGTTCGGGCCGGGAAAGCGCCCTGCGTGCCCTTGCCGCCCTGGGGCTGGTCATCACATCGATCCGGGATGTCACGCCAATTCCGCACAACGGCTGCCGGCCGCCGAAACGCCGCCGCGTCTAGCCGGACCGTTATCTGCATGGGGCGCACGCCAGAAATAATGTGCCCCGTGAAAGTCATTTGAACCTCGGGCGTTTTCGGCAACGGACATGGGCCGAAAACAGGAATGGAGGCGACACACATGATCCACAAGAACTGGCAAGAACTGATCAAGCCGACGCAGCTTGAAGTCATTCCCGGGAAGGATCCGGCCAGGGAAGCAACCGTCGTGGCGGAACCGCTCGAACGTGGCTTCGGTCTGACACTGGGTAATGCGCTGCGCCGGGTGCTGCTGTCAAGTCTGCAGGGTGCGGCGATTACCAGTGCCCAGATCGACAATGTTCTGCATGAATTTTCGTCGATCGCCGGCGTGCGCGAAGACGTGACCGACATCGTGCTGAACCTGAAGGGCGTGGCGATCCGGATGGAAGCCGAAGGCTCGAAACGGCTTTCGATTTCCGCCAAGGGGCCGGCGGTGATTACTGCCGGCGACATTTCCGAAAGCGCAGGCATTGAAATCCTGAACAAGGATCATGTGATCTGTCACCTTGACGAGGGCGCCGACCTGTTCATGGAACTGACCGTGAATACCGGCAAGGGCTATATGCCGGCCGACAAGAACCGCCCCGAAGATGCGCCGATCGGGCTTATTCCGATCGATGCGATCTATTCGCCGGTGAAGAAGGTTTCATACGATGTGCAGCCGACCCGTGAGGGCCAGGTTCTGGATTACGACAAGCTTACCCTCAAGCTTGAAACCGACGGTTCGGTAACACCTGAAGATGCGGTGGCCTTCGCTGCGCGTATTCTTCAGGATCAGCTTTCGATCTTCGTCAATTTCGAAGAGCCCGAAGCTGCGGGCCGCCAGGAAGAGGAGGACGGACTCGAATTCAATCCGCTTCTGCTGAAGAAGGTGGATGAGCTCGAGCTTTCGGTGCGCTCGGCCAACTGCCTGAAGAACGACAATATCGTCTATATCGGCGATCTGATCCAGAAGACCGAAGCCGAAATGCTGCGCACGCCGAACTTCGGCCGCAAGTCGCTGAACGAGATCAAGGAGGTGCTTTCCGGCATGGGGCTGCATCTGGGCATGGATGTCGAAGACTGGCCGCCCGAAAATATCGAGGAACTCGCGAAGAAATACGAGGATCAGTTCTGATCCCGTCAGAACCCGGGCACCCTGCCCCAAGGAGAGGGCCCCGGCGCATGGGGCCCCGGACAAAGCAAAAGCAGAACGTGAAGGAATGGAAAGATGCGTCACAAGAAGGGCTATCGCAAGCTCAACCGCACCCATGAACACCGCAAGGCGATGTTCGCCAACATGGCCGGCTCTCTGATCGAGCATGAACAGATCAAGACAACCCTGCCCAAGGCGAAGGAACTGAAGCGTGTGGCCGACAAGCTGATCACCCTTGGCAAGCGCGGCGATCTGCATGCCCGCCGCCAGGCGGCAAGCCGTCTGAAGCAGGAGCAGCATGTCGCCAAGCTGTTCGAGGTTCTTGGGCCCCGCTACAAGGATCGCCAGGGTGGTTACGTGCGCGTTCTGAAAGCCGGGTTCCGCTATGGCGACATGGCACCGATGGCGATCGTGGAACTGGTTGACCGTGACCCCGCTGCCAAGGGTGCGGCCGACAAGGTGCGTGAGGAAACCGAAGAGCCAGCCGAAGACTGAGCCTCGGCCGAAGCCCGGGCTTCGGCCATCGATAGCTGATGAAAATGCAAGAACCCGCCGGTTGGCGGGTTCTTTTCTGCCGTTCCCGGCGGATGCTCATCCGTTCCCGGCGAGCGTCCGCCTTTCCCGGACCGAACTGCGGAATTCTTCGAGCATCCTGTTCAGCTGTTCCTCCCCCACGGATCTGGCGCCCAGGAAGTCGAGCAGCTCCGATCGTACTTTCACGGGAAGTTTCCTCAAATTTCTTATGAGATCAAATTCACTCTCTTTCATGACATGGTTCTCTGGTCTGCCAAGGATTGTTGCATCTTATAGTTGATTTGAAATCCGGCAACCTGTCTAAAAGGACATGTTCCGAACGGGCAGGATGCGGTTTTCCGCATCGCCGATGTGCGCGGGGCTGTGCCGCCGCCTGCAACCTGTCAGATGGGATCTTCCATCGCTTCCGCCTGGGCCCTAAGCTTGGCGCATGCCCGATCTGTTCGATTCTGCCGAAACATCGCCGGCCGCCTCGGATGCGCCCCACCCGCTGGCCGACAGGCTGCGTCCACGCCGGCTGGCCGAAGTGATCGGGCAGGATCACCTTCTGGGGGCGGATGGCCCTGTCGGGGCAATGCTTGCGGGGGGCAGCCTCTTGTCCATGATACTTTGGGGGCCGCCCGGGGTCGGAAAAACCACGATTGCCCGTTTGCTGGCCGCGGAAACCGATCTGCATTTCGTTCAGATCAGCGCCGTGTTTTCGGGGGTGGCAGAACTGAAGAAGGTTTTCGATGCTGCCCGCATGCGCCGGGGCAACGGGCGTGGAACGCTGTTGTTCGTTGACGAGATACACCGTTTCAACAAGGCACAGCAGGACAGCTTTCTGCCCTACATGGAAGACGGAACGATCCACCTGATCGGAGCGACCACGGAAAACCCTTCCTTCGAACTGAATGCGGCCCTTCTGAGCCGTGCGCAGGTGCTGGTTCTGGAGCGGCTGAAGCTTGCCGATCTCGAATTGCTGACTCAGCGGGCCGAAAGCGAACTTGGCCGGAAGCTGCCGCTTGACGGCGCGGCGCGCGAGATACTGCTCGAGATGGCCGATGGCGACGGACGGGCATTGCTGAACCTGATCGAACAGATCATGTCCTGGAAAGATGTCTCCGGCCGGCTTGACGGCGAAACACTGACCTGCCGCCTGATGCGCCGGGCCGCGAAATACGACAAGGGGGGAGACGAACATTACAATCTTGTTTCGGCGTTGCACAAATCGGTGCGGGGATCGGATCCGGACGCGGCGCTTTACTGGCTGGCGCGGATGCTTCGGGGGGGCGAAGATCCGCGCTATCTGGCCCGCCGAATCACCCGGATGGCGGTTGAGGATATAGGTCTTGCCGATGTGAATGCGCAGGCCGTATGCCTGCGGTCCTGGGAAACATATGAGCGCCTGGGAAGCCCCGAAGGCGAACTGGCGCTGGCCCAGGCGGTGATCTATCTGGCGCTGGCGCCCAAGTCGAATGCGGCCTATGCGGGCTACAAGGCGGCAATGGCTGCGGCGGGGAAAACCGGCTCGGAACCTCCGCCGAAGCATATTCGGAATGCGCCGACCAGGCTGATGAAAGAGCAGGGATATGGCGAAGGCTATGCTTATGACCACGATACCGAAGATGGTTTTTCGGGGCAGAACTACTTTCCCGAAGCGATGAAGCGCGGGGTGTATTACCTGCCGGTTGACCGTGGCTTCGAGCGCGAACTGAAGAAACGTCTGGATTATTTCGCCAGGCTGCGCAGCCGCAGGAACCGTGCATGAGGCGGGCCATCAGTTGACAAGACCCGTGGCGCAGTAAAAAGAGGGCGCATGAATCATACCTTGCTGCAAGTTGCAATCGGAGGGGCGGTTGGCGCGTCCCTGCGTTATCTGACGGGGCGCCTGGCCGTCCATGTCATGGGGCATGGATTTCCATGGGGAACGCTGGCGGTCAATATCATCGGTTCCTTCGCCATGGGTGTGCTGGTGGTGGTGCTGGCGCACAAGGACGCAACCCGGCTGGCGCCCTTCCTGATGACGGGGATCCTGGGCGGGTTTACCACCTTTTCCGCCTTCTCGCTTGATGCGATCACCCTTTACGAGCGCGGACAAGTCGCCATGGCGGCGGCCTATGCCGCCGCTTCGGTGCTGCTGGCGCTTGCGGCGATGGTGGCGGGGCTTGCGGCTGCGCGCTGGATGATGACATGAGCCCGGTTCGCAAGATCGAGATCACGCCCCAGGATGCCGGCCAGCGCCTTGATCGCTGGTTTCGCCGACAGTTTCCGCATGTGCCCCAGGGCCGGATCGAAAAGATGTGTCGCAAGGGCGAGATCCGCCTTGATGGCGGGCGGGTGAAGCCCGGCCAGCGGATCGAGGCGGGGCAGACCGTTCGGGTGCCCCCGTTGCCCGAGCCCGAAGGCACGGCCAGGCCATCGCCCCCCCCGCGTGAAATCAGCGAGGCGGATGCGCGGATGATCCGTTCCTGTGTCATCTTTCGAGATGAACACATCCTGGCCCTCAACAAGCCGCCCGGCCTGCCCGTTCAGGGGGGAACCGGACAGAGCCGTCATGTCGATGCGCTGGCCGAAGCCCTGCGGTTTGGTGCCGACGAGCCGCCGCGACTCGTACACCGACTCGACAAGGATACCTCGGGCGTTCTGCTGATGGCGCGCACCCGGGCTGCGGCGCGGGTGCTGACCCGGGCCTTCCGTGATCGCGATACGCGCAAGATCTACTGGGCCGCCATCGCGGGCCTGCCGGATCCGCGGATGGGGACGATCCGTTACGGTCTGGTAAAGGCCGGCGGGCATGGGCGTGGCGGCGAGGGGGAAAGGATGCGCTGCATCCACCCGCGTGAGGTGCCGCTGACCGAAGGCGCCAAAAGGGCGACCACCGATTATGCGGTTCTTTCGGCGCTTGGTCGGCGTGTCAGCTGGGCGGCTCTGGTGCCGGTAACCGGGCGCACGCACCAGCTGCGGGCCCATATGGGGGAAATCGGCCATCCGATCATCGGCGATGGCAAATACGGTGGCTCGGGGCAGGAGAACCGGGGCGATGGCTGGGGCGCACAACTGGGCGGCGGGATCAGCCGGAAGCTGCACCTGCATGCCCGTTCGCTTCGCCTGATGCATCCGGTAACGGGGAAGCCCCTGTTCATCACGGCCCCGCTGCCGGCACATATGCGCAACACCTGGAAGCTTCTCGGATGGCACGAAGACGATGTGCCCGAGGACCCGTTTGATGGAGAAATGCTATGAGCGCCGGCTGGAAACGGAAGCGCTTCTGGAAGGATGCAACCCATGCACCCGCCAATGGCGGTTATGAAATCCTGCTTGACGGACGCCGGGTGAAAACCCCGGCCAAGGCCCCCCTTCTGGTGCCGACCGAGGCGCTTGCGTCCGCCATTGTCAAGGAATGGCAGGCGCAGGGCGAAGATGTCGATCCCGCGACAATGCCCTGCACACGTTCGGCGAATGCGGCGATCGACAAGGTGGCCGTTCAGCACCGGGAAGTTGCCGGCATGATTGCCGATTACGGCGATACGGATCTTCTGTGTTATCGTGCCACTGCACCGAAGGAATTGCGCGCGCGTCAGGATGCGGCGTGGGATCCGCTTCTGGAATGGGCAGCAAGGGAACTGGGCGCGGGGCTGGAGGTGCGCGAGGGAATCGTTCACGCGCCGCAGGATACGCGGGCTCTGCTGACGCTTCGCCGGCTGGTCGAGGCGATGGACCCGTTCCGGCTGACGGCACTGCATGATCTTGTCGGCTTGTCGGGATCCCTGATCATCGGGCTTGCGGCAACCCGTCACCTGATGCCGTCCGAAGAACTCTGGGCGCTTTCGCGGATCGACGAGAAATGGCAGGAAGAGCAGTGGGGTGCAGATGATCTGGCCCGCAGAGAATCGGCAGCCAGGGCACGCGACTTTCTTCATGCGGCCCGTTTTTTCGGTCTCTTGTAAGGCTGCTTTCCGGGCAAGGCCCTTTCCGGCGAAACATTTTGTCGGAAAACCCGAGTGTTTTGGGCGATTACATGCGATATGGCCCTTGACGCTTTCTTTACATTTTGCGCAAACTACGGGGCATTGAAGGGAAAGCCCTTCATCCTATCGCCCCCGGCCGTCCTGGCCGGTAAAGCCGCCCGCAGACGGGCGGGAACACAGGAAGAGGTAAACATGAAGAAAACCGTATTTTTTGGAGCACTGGCCGTTGCCGGGGTTGCCGCTGGTGCAGTTGCTGCCGGTACGCTTGACGACGTCAAGGCGCGCGGCAAGCTGAACTGCGGCGTTTCGACCGGCCTGGTCGGTTTTGCTGCGCCCGACGCAAACGGTAACTGGGATGGTTTTGACGTTGGTGTCTGCCGCGCCGTGGCGGCTGCGGTGCTCGGAGACCCGACGGCTGTCGAATTCGTGCCCACCACCGGCAAGACGCGCTTTACCGCGCTGGCTTCCGGCGAAGTTGACATGCTGGCCCGCAACACCACCTGGACGTTCTCCCGCGATGTCGATCTGAAGTTCGAGTTCGTGGGGATCAACTATTATGACGGCCAGGGCTTCATGGTTCCCAAGAGCCTTGGAGTGACTTCGGCGAAGGATCTGGACGGTGCCACGATCTGCATCCAGACCGGCACCACCACCGAGCTCAACCTTGCGGATTTCTTCCGCGCCAACAACATGTCTTACGAGCCGGTGCCGATCGAAACCAACGCCGAAGGCCAGCAGCAGTATCTGGCCGGAGCCTGTGATGCCTATACCACCGATGCTTCGGGGCTTGCCGCCACGCGCGCGTCCTTCGAGAACCCCAAGGATCACATCATCCTGCCGGAAATCATCTCGAAAGAGCCGCTCGGCCCGCTGGTGCGCCATGGCGATCAGCAATGGGGCGACATCGTGCGCTGGACGCTGAACGCGCTGATCTCGGCCGAAGAGCTGGGCATCACCTCGGCCAACATCGACGAACTGGCCAAGGGCACACAGAATCCGGAAATCAACCGTATTCTGGGCACCGAGGGTGATCTGGGCGCCATGTTCGGCCTCGACAAGCAGTGGGCCTACCGTGCCATCAAGGCCGGTGGCAACTATGGCGAGCTGTTCGAGAAAAACATCGGCGAGAACACCCCGATCGGTCTGGCCCGTGGCCTGAACGCTCAGTGGAAAGACGGCGGCCTGGTCTACTCGCCCCCGTTCCGTTGATCTGAAAATCCCAGGCGAGGGCGCGGAAAACCCGCGCCCTTGTCCTATCTGGAAACAGGAAATTACCCCGGGGCCACATGAGCGCGCCTGCTCGTGTGGGGGGATGTAACCGGGGATGCAGGGAAGTCTCTCATGACAACACTGACCGATCCTCCGAAGGAGTCGTTCCGGCTTGGAATGCTGATTTACGACTCGCGCTACAGGTCGATCACCATTCAGGTGGCCGCACTGATCGCCTTTCTCATCGGCATGGGATGGATTGTCAGCAACACGATGAACAATCTGGCCTCGCTCGGGAAGGAGATCGATTTCGGGTTTCTGAAAGAGCCTGCGAGCTATGACATCAACCAGAGGCTGATCGAATACACTTCGCGCGACACCCATGCCCGGGCGGCCTTTATCGGGCTGCTGAACACATTGCTGGTTGCTGTTCTGGGCTGTGTTCTTGCGACCATCATCGGCGTATTCGTCGGGGTGCTGCGGCTTTCGAAGAACTGGCTGGTCGGCCGGGTGATGACGGTTTACGTGGAAGCTCTGCGCAACGTGCCGACACTGTTGTGGATCGTGTTCCTGATGGCGATCATCACCGAAACCCTGCCGGCCCCGAGAGACTTCAAGAGCGGCGAAGCCGAGATGCTGCTTGGCGGCACCGTGGCCGTTACCAATCGGGGCACTTACATTCCCGAGCCGGTTTTCAGCTACAGCCTTGGCAACATCAAGTTGCTCGAAGGGTTTTATAACAACAGTTTCCGGTTCGAGGTCAGCCTTGACCTGATCGTGATTCTCTGCGTGCTGATCGGCGGAATCCTGATTTCGGGCCTGATCAAGCGTCGGGCCGACAGGGTTCAGGCGGCAACCGGCGACCGGCCGAAAACCTGGCATCTTCGTCTGGCGGTCGTGGTGTTGCCAACCGTCTTCGTGCTGTGGCTGCTCGGGCTTTTCTTCGTCGTGCCAGAGATCAAGGGCTTCAACTTCAGGGATGGCATACATCTGCGCGCCTCGTTCCTGGCACTGTGGCTTGCGCTTTCCTTCTATACGGCAGCCTTCATCGCCGAGATCGTGCGTGCCGGGATCATGGCGATTTCGAAAGGTCAGTCCGAGGCTGCGGCCGCACTGGGTCTGCGTTCCGGCCGGATCATGAGCCTGGTGATCCTGCCGCAGGCGCTTCGGGTGATCATCCCGCCGCTGATTTCACAATATCTGAACCTGACCAAGAACTCGTCGCTGGCCATTGCGGTGGGTTACATGGACATCACGGGCACGCTTGGCGGAATCACGCTGAACCAGACCGGCCGCGAGCTAGAGTGCCTTCTTCTTCTGATGCTCATCTACCTGACCATCTCGTTGCTGATTTCCAGCGTGATGAACTGGTATAATGAGCGCGTGAAACTGACGGAGCGTTGATATGAGCACCAAATCCTATGTTCGTACCGAAATGCTCCCCGAGAAGGCTCCGCCGCCGACAGAAGTGGGCATTATCGGCTGGATGAAGGAAAATCTCTTTTCCGGCTGGCTGAACTCGCTCATGACAGTGATCACGGCCTATCTCATCTTCTGGGTTCTGGCGGCCATCCTGCCCTGGCTCATGAACAGCGTGTGGAATGCCGGATCGCTCAATGAATGTCGCGAGATCCTGCAGGGTGAAGCCGGCGCCTGCTGGGGGGTGATCAACGAACGCTTCAACCAGTTGATGTTCGGTTTCTATCCCGAAAATCTCTATTGGCGGCCGGTGCTGGCCTTCGTTCTGATGTTTGTGGCGCTGGCACCGGTCCTGTTCAATCCGATGCCGTCGGGTCTGAAGATCGCCTGGGGTGTTTTCCTGGTTATCGGTTGCTGGATGCTGTATCGGGTAGGAGCACCTGGCCTGGCCTATGTGGTATTCCTTGTTGCCGGAGGCGCGTTCTTTCTTGACAGGCTGGCGTCGAAGATGGTCTGGTTTTCGGCTCTTTTCCCCTTTCTGGCCGTCTGGCTTCTGTGGGGGGGAACGGCCTGGAACGTGACCATGGCGCTTTTCGGTTTCGTGATCGGTTATCTTGTCTATCGCTTCCTGTCGCCGGCAGTGGGTTTTCTGTTCGGGCTGATCCTTGCCGTTCTGATAACCGTCGCATGGTGGCTTTTTCTGGCCGGTCCGGTTGCTGCAACATTGGCCGGGAGCATTCCTCTTGAGCTTGCCCCGGTGGAAAGCCGCAAGTTCGGGGGGCTTACGCTGGCGCTCATGCTTGGTGTTACCGGGATCGTCGGTTCCTTGCCGCTGGGTATCGTGCTGGCGCTTGGGCGACAGTCGGATCTGCTGATCGTCAAGTCGCTCTGTGTCGGGTTCATCGAATTCATTCGCGGCGTGCCGCTGATCACACTGCTGTTCGTGGCATCTACCCTTCTGAACCTGTTCCTGCCTCCGGGCACCGAGTTCGATATCATCCTGCGGGTGATGATCATGGTCACGCTGTTTGCGGCGGCCTACATGGCCGAGGTGATCCGTGGCGGCCTTGCCGCGCTTCCGAAGGGGCAGTATGAGGCGGCCGATGCGCTTGGCCTCGATTACTGGAAGGCACAGCGGCTGATCATCATGCCTCAGGCGCTGAAGATCTCGATCCCCGGGATCGTGAGCACCTTCATAGGGCTGTTCAAGGATACGACGCTTGTATCCATCATCGGCCTTTTCGACATGCTCGGCTGGGCCAATGCCATTCGGGCCAACGCGGAATGGACCGGCATCGTGTGGGAGCTTTATGCGTTCATCGCATTCGTGTTCTTCATATTCTGCTTCTGCATGTCCCGCTACTCCATGTATCTGGAGCGCAAGCTTCAGACTGGCCACTAATACGAAGGAGCGACGCTATGTCTGAACGCGCTACAGAAAACCGTTCGGCTTCCACCAATAACCATCTTTCGGGTGAAACGGCGATCGAGATCGTCAACATGAACAAGTGGTATGGTTCGTTTCACGTGTTGCGGGACATCAATCTGACCGTCAGCCGGGGTGAAAGGATCGTGATCTGCGGGCCTTCGGGTTCGGGGAAATCCACATTGATCCGCTGCATCAACCGGCTGGAAGAACACCAGAAGGGCAAGATCATCGTCGATGGCACCGAGCTTTCGTCGGATCTGAAGAACATTGACAAGATCCGCCGCGAAGTGGGGATGGTGTTTCAGCACTTCAACCTGTTTCCGCATCTGACGATCCTCGAAAACTGCACCCTGGCGCCGATCTGGGTGCGCAAGATGCCGCGCAAGGAGGCTGAGGAAATTGCCATGCATTTCCTGCGCAAGGTGAAGATTCCCGAACAGGCCGACAAGTATCCCGGTCAGCTTTCAGGGGGGCAGCAGCAGCGGGTGGCGATCGCCCGGGCCCTGTGCATGAAGCCGCGCATCATGCTGTTTGACGAGCCCACATCAGCCCTTGATCCCGAGATGATCAAGGAGGTGCTCGATACCATGGTGGAACTGGCCGAGGAAGGCATGACGATGCTTGTGGTTACCCATGAGATGGGCTTCGCCCGCCAGGTGGCCGACCGTGTGATCTTCATGGACCAGGGGCAAATCGTCGAACAGAACGAGCCCGAGGAATTTTTCAGCAATCCGCAGTCGGATCGCACCAAGCTGTTCCTCAGTCAGATCCTCGGGCACTGAGGAAGGCCTGTATCACAGGGAAAGCCCCGGCCATTGTGCCGGGGTTTTCATTCCAGATCCCGGGGCGAAACGAAAGCCACCAGCCGCCCCCTGACGCCGGGTTCAAGAGTGCGCCAGCTGTCTGCCGACAGATCAAGTACCGTTGTTGCACAGGTTGTGTATCGCTCGAAGGCCGGGTGATCGGGGGGGCAATCCGTCAGCATGTGTGCCAGTGCCGCCATGCCGGGGTTATGCGCCACAACAAGTATGGCATTGCCATGTCCGTGGTGCCGCAGGCTTTCAAGTATTTTGGCGGGGCTTGCCAGATAGAGCTGATCGAGAAGGGTGCCTTGGGTGTCGGGGCAGCACATGGCGATCCGTTCCCATGTCCTGCGTGCCCGTACGGCGCTGGAACACAGGGTCTGGGCCGGACAGAAGCCTTTGTCCTTCAGCCATTTCCCGATGGCTGTGGCGGCACGTGTGCCGCGCCTGTTCAACGGTCTGTGGAAATCGTCAAGCCCGGGATCCTTCCAGCTCGATTTCGCATGGCGGGTCAGAATGAGACGCAGGGGCCTGTCCATGATGGAAAATCATGCCACAGGCCCGGCCGGCGGATCAAGGGCACGCTTCAGTTGTTGCGCATGAAGGGCAGACGCAGCACCCAGCCCAGCCTTGCGGGGCGTTCGTCCTGCCATTCAAGGCCGATGGTCATGCGTTCATGCCCCGCTTCGGGCTGGGGAATATAGGTGCCGAACAGGCGATCCCAGATTGACAGCGCGAAGCCATAGTTGCTGTCGTGCTCATGGCGGTGAACCGAGTGATGCACGCGATGCATGTCGGGGGTTACCAGGAACAGCCTAACGATCCGGTCTGTCCGTGGTGGCAGGTGGATGTTGGCATGGTTGAACATGGCGGTGCCGTTCAGGATGATTTCGAACAGGAGCACCCCAAGGGCCGGAAGCCCGAGCAGATAGACAAGCCCGATCTTGAGCAGCATGGAAAAGGCGATCTCGACCGGGTGAAAGCGGATCGCCGTTGTGACATCGATATCCCGATCGGCATGGTGAACGCGGTGAAAACGCCACAGGAAGGGCACCTTGTGGGTAACCAGATGCTGCAGCCAGATCGCGAAATCAAGGAAAAGAATGGTGGCGGTAATGCTTGCCCAGGCAGGCCAGTCAAGCTGGTTCAAAAGCCCCCAGCCGTTTTTCTGTGCGTCGTAAGCTGCCCCGACTGCCAGAAACGGCATTGCAATGGCCATGAGTCTGAGTGTCAGTGTATCAATGATCACGATCGCCCAGTTGGTGGGCCAGCGCTTGCCGCGGGGCATTACCCGCGCGCGACGCGGGGCCAGTGCTTCGAGGCTGGCGAACAGGACAAACAGTCCGGCAAAGACGGACAGGCGGATCAGGGCTTCGTTTTCCATGATGCGAACCTATACGGAGAGGCACAAAGCGCAATCCCTGCCTGTGCACAATGGTGTTATCGGCGAGCAGAGAAGACTATGACAGATCCGGGGGTGGGGAAGCCTTTTCAGACCGGATCAGTGTGCCTGCGCCGTGGTCGGTGTAAAGCTCGAGCAGGCAGGCATTGGGCGCCCGCCCATCAAGGATGACCACACCGCGTACGCCGCCCTCGATTGCGTTCAGGGCGGTTTCGGTCTTGGGGATCATGCCACCGGCAATGATTCCCGCCTTTATGAGCTCACGAATCTGCTCGGGGGTGAGTTCGCTCAGAACATCGCCCTTGTCATTCTTGACACCGGGGACATCGGTCAGCAACAGCAGCCTGTCGGCCTGGAGGGCGGTGGCAATGGCGCCGGCAACGGTGTCGCCGTTGATGTTGAAGGTTTCTCCGTCATGTCCCGAGCCAAGCGGGGCGATCACCGGAATCGTGTCGGCCGCGAAGAGCGTGTGCAGAACGGAGGGATCGATCTTGCCTGGCGTTCCGACAAATCCGAGCTTCGGATCGGCCTGATCGCAGGTTATCAGATTGGCGTCCTTTCCCGACAGACCGACAGCCTTGCCGCCCTGGGCATTGATTGCCTGAACGATGCGCTTGTTGACCCGCCCCGAAAGCACCATTTCCACGACTTCCACGGTCTGGGCATCGGTGATGCGCTTGCCATCCACGAAATCGGATCTGATCCCCAGCCTTTCCAGCATCTGGTTGATCATCGGACCGCCGCCGTGCACGATCACCGGGTTCACGCCAACCTGCTGCATCAGCACGATGTCGCGGGCGAAACTGTCCATCGCTTCATCATCGCCCATGGCGTTGCCGCCGAATTTCACGACAACCGTCGCACCGTCATAACGCTGCAGCAGGGGCAGCGCGTGCGAAAGCGTGCGTGCGGTTGCGATCCAGTCGCGATTGATGGTTCTTTTCTTCATTGTCTTTTCCCCGTGCTGGGTTGTTGTTAGATTGTTGCACGGCAACTGCCAAGGGGCAGGGGCATGATGATGGCCAATTCCCGAAAGGGCGAACGGGCGCCGGCATGAGGCAGGCAGGATGAACGACGGTTCGATGCAGAAGACCATGGTGCTTACGGGGGCAAGCCGGGGGATCGGCCATGCAACGGTACGCAGGTTCAATGCCGAAGGCTGGCGGGTGATTACCTGTTCGCGCCAACCGTTTTCCGACAAGTGTCCCTGGGAAGGGGGGATGGAGAATCACGTTCAGATCGATCTTTCCTCACCGGAAAACACTATTGCGGCTGTCGAGGTGATCCGCGAAAAGCTGGACGGGCGCCTGGATGCGCTGGTCAACAATGCCGGCATTTCACCCAAAGGGCCGAACGGAGAGCGCCTGAATACGATCAATACCGATCTCAGAACCTGGGGCCATGTGTTTCATGTCAATTTCTTTGCGCCCGTGGTGCTGGCACGGGGGCTTATCAACGAACTGGCCGAGGCCAGAGGGTCGGTGGTCAATGTGACTTCGATCGCAGGTAGCCGGGTGCATCCTTTTGCGGGTGCCGCCTATGCCACATCAAAGGCGGCGCTGGCGGCGCTTACCCGCGAGATGGCGCATGACTTCGGCCCCTTCGGCGTGCGTGTGAATGCCATTGCTCCGGGTGAAGTGGAAACCTCGATTCTCAGCCCCGGCACCGAAAAGATCGTCAAACGGATTCCATTGAGTCGCCTCGGGCAACCCGAAGAGGTTGCCTCGGTCGTCTTTTTTCTCTGCTCGGAGGAATCGTCCTATGTTTCCGGCACCGAGATCGAGGTGAACGGTGCGCAGCATGTCTGAAGGCGCGGGGCGTGGGTGTGATTCAGGCGCTTTTCCGTGCCGCCGGGATGCGCCAGGGGGGCGTGACGGTGGGTGCGGCGAAGTAATATCCCTGAAGGCAGTCGATACCGGCATCGCACAGGAAATTGACATCGGCAGCGCTTTCCACGCTTTCCGCGACACTCAGCATGTCGAACTGACGGGCAATGCCGATCAGGGCCCTGGCAAGAACCTGGTTGTCGGGATTCGTGTGAATGCCGCGGATGAACTGCCCGTCGATTTTCAGAATGTCGAAATAGAAATCGCGCAGATGGCGAAAGGCGGTAAAGCCGGCGCCGAAATCGTCCAGCGCGAAGGAAATGCCTTTCATCTGCAGGTTTTCCATGAAACTGATCACCAGCTCGGGCATCTGCATGGCTGATGTTTCCGTGATTTCAAGGATCAGACGCTCTCCGGCGCTGGGATTCTGCTTCAGCCCGTCATGCAGGGTATTGATCCAGCGCTGATATCCGATGGAGCGTGCGGACATGTTGATCGAAAGGCGCAGGGTCGGTTCTTCGGCCAGAGCCTGAAAGCCGCATTCAAGGGCGAGGCAATCGATGATACGACCGGTTTCATGCGCCTCGACCACTTCGATGAATTCGGCCGCGGGAATGGTTCTGCCGCTGTCGTCAAGAACCCGGATCAGGCCTTCGTAGAAGGCCACCGGGTTTTCGCCGCTGGCCAGGATAACCGGCTGAAAGGCCAGCATTACCTGTTTCCGTCTGACGGCATTTTCTACCATTTTCGTCACGTTGCGATCGCGCTTGCTGAGCGCATAGGTAAGAGGGTCCTTCACCGGGGATGTCTGATCGAACTCGTTTGACTGATGTGGCGCTGACATTGCTGGTCTTCTCCGTCCCGAATGCGGCCAGACTGCCATCCAAAGATCTAAAATTCGGTAAATGTTTTCAATTTGTTCCAAGTTTTCGGAGGCAGAAACAACCATCCGGCCGGCATTCTTCCGGCTCAGTGGTGCCCTTTGCCGCCTGGTGCTTCGCGGCTCTTTTTCCTGCTTTCGGGAACCGGATCAAAACCGCTGCTTCCCCAGGGGTGGCAGCGCCCGATCCTTCTGATGGCCAGCCATGATCCCCTGATCGCACCGTGTTTTTCAAGTGCTTCCAGGGCATAGGCGCTGCAACTGGGCTGATAGCGGCAGGACTGGCCGATCCAGGGCGACAGCACCAGCCGGTAAAGCCGCACGGGCAGGGCGATTATATGGGCCGCGATGTTCATCGATCAGGTTGGTGAATCTGTTGCAGGGCGCGCTCCAGATCCCTTTCCATCTCCACATAGGGGTGCGATACGGTCTTGTCAGCGCGTCCGATCAGAACATAATCCCACCCAGCCCTGCCGCATTTCGGAAGCAGGGCGTGGGCCAGCGCCCGCAGCCGGCGTTTGGCGCGATTGCGGGTAACGGCGTTGCCGACCTTTCTGGAGCATGTAAAGCCCACACGAATGACTTGCGGTCTGTCTCCGGGCGGATCGCCATCTGCCGCGCTGCGCCTGCGGGCCTGAAGGATGAAGCTTTCGGTTGCCTTGCGCCTGGCGCGTGCAGCCTTCAGGAAATCGGCACGCTTGCGCAGGGTTTCCACGCGCGGAAGAGGCACAGATGAAGAAACCGCCTCGGGTCGTCTCGCGGGGGCGGCCTTGCTGCCTGCCACGAATGCCTTCGGCGGTTTCATTTTTCACGTTCCCCGCAGGGTGCCGCCGGGGGCAGCCGGATCAGGCGCTCAGAACCTTGCGGCCCTTTGCGCGACGCGCATTCAGAATCTTGCGGCCGGCCTTGGTGGCCATGCGCGCCCGAAACCCGTGACGGCGTTTGCGGACCAGGTTCGAAGGTTGATAGGTGCGTTTCATCGCCCGTCTCCGTCAGCTAATGCCTGCACACCGATCAGGATTCGCAAGCCATTTATATCCGAAGCCCGTCATTTAGGGGCTGAGGTGGGACAAGTCAATTCGCATCGGTCCGAAAGCTGCAACAAATTGACACCGAACATCTGTGCGATGTTTCAATCTTCCGGCAAAACCGCAAAATCGGCTCACCGCGGTTCAAGCCGGCGTGAAGGGGGTGTTGTCAGGGGAATGAACGTCGCATGTTGCCTTGCGTGAGGGCGAAACGGGATGAAAGGTATGGCCGATGCGGGAAATGAGTGAAACGGGAAAACCTGCAATCCTGCGGATGCTTCCCCTTGGGGCGATACTGGCCGTGGCGGTGATCGGGGCCTTTACGCTGCGTGACCATCTGACATTCGAGACCCTTCGCGAGAACCGTCAGACGCTGCTGGCCTTTCGCGATGAACATTACGTCGCGGCGGTCCTTGGCTTCATCACCGTTTACACGCTGATCGTCACCTTTTCGGTGCCGGGGGCGGCGATCGCGTCAATTACCGGCGGGTTTCTCTTTTCGATCTTCCCCGGCACTCTGTTCAACGTGCTTGCAGCTACAGTTGGCGCAACGCTGATCTTTCTGGCCGCGCGCTGGGGCGGCGGCGAAAGGCTGGCTGCCCACATGGAGAACGCGGACGGGGCCGTCAGGCGCATCAAGGCAGGTATCGATGCAAACCAGTGGTCGATGCTGTTCCTGATCCGGCTGGTGCCGGCCGTGCCTTTCTTCGTGGCCAATCTGGTGCCGGCGCTGGTCGGGGTGCCGCTTCATCGTTTCGTGATCTCGACATTCTTCGGCATCATGCCCGGAGCAATCGTCTATACCTCTGTCGGCAGCGGTCTCGGAGAAGTGTTCGCGCGGGGGGAGACCCCCGATCTCGGGGTGATCTTCGAGCCGCGCATCCTGCTGCCCATCCTGGGGCTGTGCGTACTTGCTGCTCTGCCGATGGTGCTGAAGCTGTTCTCGAAATCCGGAAGGCCGTAACCGATGGTTGATGTCAAGACGGATCTCTGCGTTATCGGAGCCGGTTCCGGCGGGCTTTCGGTTGCTGCCGGGGCGGTTCAGATGGGTGCGCGGGTTGTGCTTCTGGAAGGTCACAAGATGGGGGGTGATTGCCTGAACCATGGCTGCGTTCCGTCAAAGGCGCTGATCGCCGCGGCAAGACATGCCCATGCGATGCAGAGTGGCCGTCCCTTCGGCATCAGCCCCGCAAGGCCGGATGTTGATTACGCGGCGGTCAAGGATCATGTGGCCGAAGTGATTGCACAGATCGCCCCGCATGACAGCGTGGAACGTTTCGAAGGGCTTGGAGTTCGGGTGATCCCGGAATACGGCCATTTCATATCGGCCGATGTGGTGCAGGCCGGAAACATGCAGATCCGGGCCAGGCGCTTCGTGATCGCAACCGGATCATCGCCCCTTGTGCCGTCGCTTCCGGGGTTGGGCGATGTGCCGTACGAGACCAACGAAACCATCTTTGACCTGCGGGAACAACCCGGCCATCTCCTGGTGATCGGCGGCGGACCGATCGGTATGGAAATGGCTCAGGCGCACCGCCGTCTTGGAAGCCGGGTAACGGTGATCGAGGGTATGAAGGCGCTTGGCCGGGACGATCCGGAACTGGCGGCCATCGTGCTTGAGCGGATGCGCGGCGAGGGCATATCGATCGAGGAAGGCATCACTGCCGTCCGGGTGCGTGGCAAGGCCGGGCGGATCGAGATCAAGGCGAAGGACGGCCGCGTGTTGCGGGGCACGCATCTTCTGATCGCCACCGGGCGCAGGCCCAATGTCGAAAGGCTGAATCTCGGGGCGGCCGGCATCAGGCATGACCGTGACGGCATTGCCGTGAGAGCCGACCTGCGGACATCGAACCGGCGGGTCTATGCGATCGGTGATGTCACCAGGGGGCTGCGGTTTACCCATGTGGCCGGCTATCATGCTGGGGTGGTGATCAGGTCGGCCCTGTTCGGCCTGCCCGCGAAGGCAAAGACGGGGCATATCCCGTGGGTGACATATACCGATCCGGAACTGGCGCAGGTGGGTCTGACGGAAGAACAGGCCCGCACGGTACATGGCGCGCGGCTTGAAATCCTGCGCTTCGGCTATGATGGCAATGATCGCGCCATTGCCGAGCGTCGGGCAGAGGGATTGATCAAGGTGATGGTGGTGAAAGGCAGGCCGGTGGGTGTGTCGATCGTGGGAGCGCAGGCAGGCGAAACAATCGGGCTTTGGGCAATGGCCATTGCCAACCGCCTGAAGATGGGGGCCGTGGCGGCCACCGTCATGCCCTATCCGACGCTGGGAGAGATCAGCAAGCGCGCCGCCGGGGCCTATTTCTCACCCCGGCTGTTTGATAACATCTGGGTGAAGCGGTTTGTCGGGTTCGTGCAGCGCAGGCTGCCTTGATGACACATTCGAAACGGGGCGCTCATGGTTCTGAATTCACTTTCCGGTCGTTTCCTGATGCTGACGATCCTGTTCGTCATGCTGGCCGAGGTGCTGATCTTCGTGCCGTCGGTTGCCCGTTTCCGTGAAGACTTCCTGCTGCTGCGGCTTGAAAAGGCGCAGATCGCCTCTCTGGCGCTTCTTGCCGACGACATGATCGATGACACCCTGGAGAAGGAGCTTCTCGACAATGCCGGCGTTTACAACGTGGTGCTGCGGCGTGACGAGATGCGCCAGCTTGTTCTTGCCTCGCCGGTTCCGGGGCCTGTGGCCGAAACCTTTGATCTGAGGGATGCAACGCCCTTCGTGCTCATCCGCGATGCGATGATGCGGTTGTTTGATCCGGAACCCGAAGTCATCAGGGTGATCGGCGAGCCGGTACAGGGGGCAGGGCTGCAGATCGAAGTTACCATGAACGCGGCACCGCTGCGCCAGGCGATGATCGACTATGGCCTTTCCATTCTGGTTCTTTCGCTGATCATCTCGCTGGTGACGGCGCTGCTGCTGTTTCTGGCCGTGCGCAGTTTCCTGGTAACGCCGATCAAACGGGTCGTTTCGCACATGAAATCCTATGCCGAGGCGCCCGAGGATTCGCGCCGTATCATCCGGCCGCAGGCCGGTATCCGCGAGCTTCGCGAGGCCGAGGTTGCCCTGAAGTCCATGCAGACGCAGTTGACCGGAAGCCTCAAGCAGAAGGAGCGGCTGGCCCAGCTTGGTAGCGCGGTGGCAAAGGTAAGCCATGATCTGCGCAATATCCTGACCACGGCGCAGATGTTCACCGACCGCCTTGAGGCAAGCGAGGATCCGACCGTAGCGCGTGCGGTGCCCAAGCTTGTCAGTTCGATCAGTCGGGCGGTGAACCTGTGCGAAACCACGCTTGCCTTCGGCAAGGCCGAGGAACACCCGCCGGTTCTGGCCCGTATCCATCTGCATGACATCGTTCAGGATGTCATCGAAAGCGAACGCCTGGCGGCTGCCGGCGGCGATGTGCACTATCGGATCGACATTCCCCCCGGGCTGGTGCTGCGGGCTGACAGCGAACAGCTTTACCGCGTTCTTCTCAACCTGGTGCGCAATGCCCGTCAGGCGATCGCGGCCAGCGGCCGGCCGGGTGAAATCGCCATTCGTGCCGAGGAAAGTGACAAATCGTGGGACATCTTCATCACCGATACGGGCCCCGGTCTGCCCCCCAAGGCACGAGAGAACCTGTTCACACCGTTTCAGGGCGGGGCGCGCAAGGGGGGAACCGGGCTTGGTCTGGCCATTGCCGCAGAACTGGTGCGTGGCCACGGCGGGCGGCTTGAGCTCTTGCATAGCGGAGAAACCGGCACGGCCTTCCTGATCTGCCTGCCGAAGGCCGAAATCGTTCTGGATGAAGCCGCCGAATGAACGTGGTCCGGGAAAAGTGAATTAGCCTCTTGCAAAGAGTGGCAGGGATCGCTACATCCCGCTCTGTCCCGCGCGCTGGTAGCTCAGTTGGATAGAGTACCTGACTACGAATCAGGGGGTCGGGGGTTCGAATCCTCCCCAGCGCGCCATTCCCTTGCCATTTCCTTGTTTGCAGCGGGTTCACGGCGCTTTCCGCTTTGCAGAGACAGGCAAGGCCTGGACCACGGTTGCCCGGCATGTGAAATCCGGCCCGGAAGATGGGCGCTTCGGGGTCATTCCTCGTAAAGTGTGCCGTAGCCCAGCTTTTCAAGCCCCATGGCCCAATAGTCGGCAAGCAGCGGGTGATCCAGAAGATAATGCGCCGTCGAGACCTCCTGACGTTCGCGCGCGAGTTCCAGAAGCTCCGGCCAGTTTTCGGCTTCGGCATCGTCGTCGCGCCCCAGCCACATCAGCGCCACCAGTTCGGCCTGCCTGTCGGTGCCAAGGCCGTCGATTTCTTCCATCACTTCCTCGCGCGAGGGGTTGTCGCACCCTTCCTGAAGCGCGGTGGGAAGCGGATCGTCGGTCGGATTGTCTCCGGGATCCTCGATCACCGGCGCCTCGTCTGCCATGAAGGTGCGAACCTTCCATACCAGGCGCTTCACGTAATCCGGCTTGATCGAAAGCTTGTCCATTTCGGCACCTCTGGTGTTGTGTTACCTACAACATAGGTGCGAAATCGCGAATGCAACAGGGCAGGGCGGTATTTGTCAGAAATCGACGCTTACACCCGGCAGGTTGAGTGCCTTGATCAGATCGCGCAACTCCTGGCGGGCGGCAAGGTTCGATATGTTGAGGCGTTTGACGCCAATATCGCGCAGATCAAGAAGCGTCAGGCCGCGCGGGAACAGTTCGCGGAAGATCACCCGTTCGGAAAAGCCGGGCGCCACGCGAAAACCGATACGGCGCGAAAGCTTGGCAAGGGCGGCTTCCATCTTTTCCTTGTTGTGCATGCGCTGCGGGGGCACACGGTTGCGCACCAGAACCCAGTCGATGGGGGGCAGGCCGGCCTGGGCGCGCAGCTGGCGGGCGTTCCAGACCATTTCGGAATAGACGGAAGGCCCCAGAACATCGCCGGTATCGGGGTCGATATGGGCCAGCAGATCGAAATCCACGAAACTGTCGTTCAGGGGGGTGATCAGCGTATCGGCCAGCGAATGCGCCACCTGGCTGAGACGGGTATGCGAGCCGGGGCAGTCGATCAGGATGAAATCACAGTCGGGTTCAAGCCGGGCCACCGCGGCCGACAGCCGGTGATCATATATGTTCTCACCGGGTTTCAGGCGCGAACGGTCGATCTCGGGCAGGTCGTGATAATCCGGTGTCGGCAGGTCGATCTCGTGCTTTTCGCAATAGGCCTTGCGGTTTTCCACATAGCGGCCGAAGCTGCGCTGGCGCAGATCCAGGTCGAGCGCGCCCACCTTGTGGCCCATGCGCGCCAGGGCCGTTGCCACATGCATGGAGGTGGTCGATTTTCCCGAACCGCCCTTTTCGTTCCCGACGACGATGATATGTGCCACGTGATGACCCCGTAATCCTGATCGACAAGCCCTGAGGCTTGGCGGCGACTATATGTGGTGGCCGGAACCATTGGAAGCAGGTATTGGGCCGAAACAGAGCCGTTCTTCGGCATTGTTGCAGAGCGGATTCACCCTATCCGGGCCGGCATGCCACGAAAAATGCCGCCCCGAAGCGGGGCGGCGGCAGGTCCTTCGCGGGGCGTCCGGCTCAGAAGCCAAGCCCTTCGTATTTCTTCTTGAACTTCGAAACCCGCCCGCCGGCATCGGTCAGACGGGTGCCGCCGCCTGTCCAGGCAGGGTGCACGGTGGGGTCGATGTCAAGTGCCAGCACATCGCCCTCCTTGCCATAGGTCGAACGCATCTCGATGATCGTGCCGTCGGTCATCTTGACCTTGATCATGTGGTAATCGGGGTGGATGTCTTTCTTC
Organism: Paracoccaceae bacterium; assembly: GCA_026989355.1. Lineage (GTDB taxonomy): Bacteria > Pseudomonadota > Alphaproteobacteria > Rhodobacterales > Rhodobacteraceae > WFVA01. The sequence goes on from JALSJM010000001.1 coordinate 52,660, forward strand.
ATGATCCGGCTCCTCAGTTTTCGGTTCTGGCCGGCCCGGCCTTTTTCGGCTTGTAGTGCGTATCTTCGGCAATCCGGGCGGCCTTGCCACGACGCGTGCGCAGATAGTAAAGCTTCGAGCGGCGCACGCGGCCGCGGCGCACCACGGTGATGCTGTCGATATTGGTGGAATAAAGCGGAAATACGCGCTCCACGCCCTCGCCAAAGGAAATCTTGCGCACGGTGAACGAGGCATCGATGCCGTTGCCGCCCTTGCGAGCGATGCAGACGCCTTCATAGTTCTGCACCCGGGTGCGGCTGCCTTCGGTTACCTTGTAGCCAACGCGGATGGTATCACCCGCCTTGAAATCGGGGATGTCCTTGCCAAGCGCCTTGATCTGCTCGGCTTCCAGTTCTGCGATCAGGTCCATCTGATCCACTCCTATCTGCTCGCGGTTTGTTCCGCGAAGGTTTCGCGCGGCCTCAGAGCTCTTGGTCTTCTTCCGGGTCCCTGCCGCGTTTTTCACGGTAAGCCCGCCAGAGGTCAGGTCGTCTTTCCTTGGTCAGCCTTTCGGCCATTTCCTTGCGCCAGCGGGCGATGTTCGCGTGATGCCCCGAGAGAAGCACTTCGGGAATCGCGCGGCCACGCCAGACGCTCGGCTTCGTGTATTGCGGGTGCTCAAGCAAAAAATCCGAGAAGGTTTCCTCCTCGGTCGATGCCTGATTCCCGATGACGCGCGGTATAAGCCGGACCGTGGCATCAATCAAGGCCTGAGCGGCAATCTCTCCGCCGGTCAGGATGAAATCGCCAAGGCTTACTTCCGTCATGGCGTATTCCTCCAGCACACGCTCGTCGATGCCCTCGAAACGGCCGCACAGCAGGGTGATGCCCTCGGTGCGTGCGAAACGTTCAGCCATCTCCTGATCGAAGCGCCGGCCGCGCGGAGAAAGACAGACGATCGGCCAGCGCGTCCGGTCGGCGGGGGTATCGGCCATGGCCGTGTCGATTGCATCGCCCAGCACATCTGCACGCAGCACCATGCCCGCACCCCCGCCGGCGGGGGTATCGTCCACATTGTTGTGCCGGCCGATGCCGAAGCGGCGCAGGGGGATGGTTTCCAGTTGCCACAGCCCCGCTTCGAGGGCCCTGCCGGTGAGCGAAAGCCCCAGCACACCGGGGAAGGCTTCGGGCATCAGGGTGATCACCCGGGCTGTCCAGGCGCCTTTCAGACGCCTCGGTTCGTTCATCAGATCGCGGGGTTTCAGACTTGCCCTGAGCGTCTTGCGCCCGTGCGAACGGGCGGGCCGGGTTTTCGGGCTGTCAGCCATCTTTCACGATTCCTTCCGGCGGATCGGCAATCACGCGCCCGGCGGCAAGATCCACCGTGGGTACCGCTTCGTGGGTGAAGGGCAGCAGGATGGTATCTCCGCCCGCGGGGGGGAGGATTTCAAGCAGGTCGCCAGCGCCGTGATCGTGCAGCGCAACGATCCGGCCAAGTTGCTGCCCGCCGGTGTCGAGCACCTGGAGGCCGATCAGATCGGCATGATAGAATTCGTTATCCGGCAGGGCGGGCAGGGCGCTGCGGGGGGCAAACAGCGCAGTGCCGCGCAGGGCGTCTGCCGCCTCCTTGCTGCGGATGCCCTCGATACGTGCCGAGAAGCCGCCCTTGATCGGGCGGGAGAGTGACAGACGGAATTCACGTTTGCCGGTTTCATCGGTAAGAGGCGCATAGCGGGCAATATCGGCCGGGGTGGCGCAGAAGCTTTTCAGGCGCACCTCGCCGCGCACGCCATAGGCCCCCGCAATGGCGCCTACGCAGATCAGCTTTTCGGTGCCCTCGGCCATGAAGTTTCTAGCGCTCCAGCAGTTCGATGCCACCTTGCCGCCGTTCCCAGCCGGCGCGTTCAAGCTCGGGGGTATCGGCGGCTTCCTCGGGCCAGCCGATACAGAGATAGGCCACCAGGTGCCAGCTTTCCGGAACCTGAAGATCGGCTGCAAGGCGTGCCGGGTCAAGGATGGAAACCCATCCCACGCCCAGGCCTTCGATCCGTGCCTTCAGCCAGAACTGGGTGATTGCGGCCACCACCGAATAGCGGCGCATCTCGGGCATGGTGGTGGCGCCAAGGCCCGCCCCCTTTGTGGTGGCCTCATCGCAGAAAACTGCCAGCTGCACGGGAGCCTCACGCATGCCCGAAAGCTTGAGCCCCGCATAAAGGCGGGCCTTTTCGCCGTCATATCCGGCAAGGGCCCTGGCATTGGCGGCTTCGAAATTGGCAAGCGCGCTGGCCCGTGCTCCGCGGCTGGCAACCGAAACGATGCGCCAAGGCTCGGACAACCCGACAGAGGGTGCAAGCGAAAAGCTTGCAAGGCAGCTTTCCAGCAGCGCTCCTTCAACGGGATCGGGGCGAAAGCGGCGCACGTCGCGCCGCCAGCGAAGCAAGCGATCGAAATCCTGCGCGAAACTCTCGGGAAATTCCGGCATGATCCGATCCGCCCACCCTTACGCGGTGTTTTCTTCGGCGGGTGTGTCCTCGGCGGTGTTTTCTTCAGCCGGTTTTTCTTCCTCGTCTGCCGGGGCCGCTGCCTCTGCGGCCCTGGCGGCCTTTTCTTTGGCGCGCTCCTTGGCCTTGGCGCCGGGCTCGGCCTTCTTCGGGTTGTTGCGTTCCTGCTTTTCAAGCACGCCCGCGGCTTCCAGGAAGCGGGCCACTCGGTCGGTGGGCCTGGCGCCCCGGTCGAGCCAGTGCCTCACACGCTCGATGTTCATTTTCACACGCTCTTCGCTGTCTTTTGGCAGCAGTGGGTTGTAGGTGCCGAGCTTTTCGATGAAGCGGCCGTCGCGGGGCATGCGGCTGTCTGCCGCGACGATGCGATAGAAGGGGCGTTTTTTCGAGCCACCGCGGGCGAGGCGGATTTTCATTGCCATGATGTGTATCTCCTTGATCTGGCTTTTGTTCCGGGGCGGTCTGCCCCCGTCATTTCTGCTGTTGCTGATGGTGGCGAATGACTTCGCCGATGATGAAATTCAGAAACTTTCTGGCGAATTCGGGGTCAAGATCGGCTTCGCGGGAAAGTTTTTCGAGACGCTTGATCTGCTGGGTCTCACGTGCGGGATCCGCAGGGGGCAGGCCGTGTTCGGCCTTGAGGCGCCCCACTTCCTTGGTGTGCTTGAAGCGTTCCGCAAGGGTATAGACAAGGATTGCGTCAAGGCGATCGATGCTGTTGCGGTGCTCTCGCAGCAAGGTTGCGGCGCGGGTTGGGGCGTCGGTCATCGGGGCATCTCCGGGGTGGAAAGCGTGATCGGGGCGGGAAGCCTCGGGCAGGGATGTTTTTGCCGGGATGAAGCAGGAGTCATTTCTTTCTCCCCCTGCCCAGCCCCTTGCCGAGGCCGGAAAGCCCCGGGGGCAGGGCCGCACCGCCGCCAAGGCCGGGCAGGCCGCTGCCCATCTTTCTGGTTGCCTCTTCCAGGGCCTGCGGATCCATGCCTTTCGCCCCGCCATCAAGCCCTACGGGCATGCCGCCCCCCTTGCCGAACATCTGGCCAAGCGCACCCTTGAGCAGTCCTCGTTTGCCCATCTTTCCCATCTTCTTCATCATGTCGGCCATCTGGCGGTGCATCTTCAGCAGCTTGTTGAGATCCGACACCTCAAGCCCTGCACCCCGGGCAATGCGTTTCTTGCGGCTGGCCTGAAGGATCTGCGGGTTGGCACGTTCCTTCTTCGTCATCGAGTCGATGAGAGCGATCTGGCGGCGCAGCAGGGTATCGTCAAAGCCCGCTTCCTGCGCCTGTTTCGACATCTTCTTCATGCCGGGCATCATGCCCATGATGCCTTCCATGCCGCCCATCTTCAGCATCTGTTCAAGCTGCATTCTCAGATCGTTCATGTTGAAGCGGCCCTTCTGGAAGCGCTTCATCATGCGTTCGGCCTGCTCGGCCTCGATGGTTTCCTGCGCTTTCTGAACCAGCGCCACGATGTCGCCCATGCCAAGGATGCGGCTGGCGATGCGTTCGGGCTCGAATTCATCCAGATCATCGAGCTTCTCGCCAATGCCGACAAACTTGATCGGCTTGCCGGTTACGGCGCGCATCGAAAGGGCGGCGCCGCCGCGCCCGTCGCCGTCCATCCGGGTCAGGACAACGCCCGAGATGCCCACCTTGTCGTCGAATTCCCGGGCCACCTCCACGGCTACCTGACCGGTAAGCCCATCGACAACGAGAAGCGTTTCGCGCGGGCTGGCCACATCGCGCACCGCCTGCACCTCGTCCATCAGCACTTCATCGATATGCAGCCGCCCGGCGGTATCGAGCAGATAGACATCATAGCCCCCCATGGTGGCCTGCTGTTTCGCGCGCCTGGCGATCTCTACCGCCGACTGGCCTTCGACGATCGGCAGCGTGTCCACCCCGATCTGGCGGCCGAGGATTGCAAGCTGCTCCTGTGCGGCGGGACGATAGACATCAAGCGAGGCCATCAGCACCTTCTTGCCCTGCTTTTCCTTCAGCCGCCTGGCAAGCTTGGCGGTGGTTGTTGTCTTGCCGCCGCCCTGAAGGCCTACCATCAGGATCGGGGCCGGCGGGTTGTCCACCTTCAGGTGTCCGGCTTCGGCACCGTCGCCAGACAGCACACGCACCAGTTCGTCGTGCACGATCTTCACCACCTGCTGGCCGGGGGTGACCGATTTCGTTACCGCCTGGCCGGTAGCCTTCTCCTGCACGCTTTTCACGAAATTCCGCGCCACGGGCAGCGAAACATCCGCCTCGAGCAGCGCCACCCGCACTTCACGCAGGGCGGTTTTCACATCGTCTTCGGAAAGCGCACCTTGTTTGGTGAGCCGGTCGAAGACACCGGAAAGCCGTTCGGACAGATTTTCAAACATGCGCAAGGCACCTTTCGCCATGTTCCAATGCCCCGGAGTGCGGGGCGGAAGCCCAAAGCGGAAACGCACCAGTGGGCGCAACGCGCTGACTGGTGGCGATCCCCGCCTGCAACAGGGGACCGGAAGCGGTGAAACTCCCGGAATTCGGTGCCCGTTTAGGGGGGGGATGCCCCGAAGTCAAGGGCGGCGGACAGCACGGCAGCCCTTGTGATTGTCGTGGCGTGCCGATCGTGCCCTTGTATTTCTCAACGCTGCCGGGGTATTTGGGCAATAAGTGTTTATTTTTGCACAAACCGGCAGAGATTACGCGAGGAGCCGGATGGATAGCTGGGACGAAATCCGCACCGCCTATCATGTGGCCCGGGCCGGCACCGTCAGTGGAGCGGCGGCCGAGATGGGGGTGCATCATGCCACGGTGATCCGCCATATCGATGCGCTCGAGGCGCGCCTTGGCACCCGGCTGTTTCAGCGCCATGCGCGCGGCTATACCCCCACCGAGGCCGGGTTTGACCTGCTGCAGGTGGCCACAGCCACCGACGAGCAGTTTGCTCAGCTTGCCAACCGGATCAAGGGGCAGGGCGAAACGGTTGGCGGTGATCTGGTGGTAACATCCCTGCCGCGGTTTTCGCCGGTTCTGGCACCGATTCTGGCGCGCTTCCAGGGTCTCTATCCCGATCTCGTGGTGCGCTATCTGGCAGGCAGCCGGCTGTTTCGCCTGGAATATGGCGAGGCCCATGTGGCGATCCGTGCCGGGGCCCCGCCCGAACAGCCAGACAATGTGGTGCAGAAATTCGTGAGCGAACAGATCGCGCTTTACGGCGCCAGGGTTTATGTGAAGAAACACGGCATGCCCCGAAGCGAAGCCGAGCTCGTCAGGCATCGTTTCGTGGGATACAATACGAAAGATACCCGCGCGCCCTATGATCGGTGGCTCCAGGCACATCTGCCCGAAAGCGCCATCACCTTCCGGGTGTCGGATCATCGCACATTGCTTGATGCGGTGCTGGCGGGGGCGGGGCTGGGCTTTCTGACCACGGCACAGGCGGAACGCCATGCCGATCTTGTGGAAATCCTGCCGCCCCGGTCCGAGTGGGCTTCGCAGCTGTGGCTGGTGACGCATGTGGATCTGCATCGCACGGTGAAGGTGCAAAGTTTCCTGCGGTTCCTGAAAGAGGAAATGCGCCGTTGCGGCATGCTCGGCCCGAAGAAGGGCAGTGACGGGGATACGGCCGGATGAAAGGACTGGGCGAATCGGCGCGCGGGCATCTGGCCATGCTGCTGTTTTCGGTGCTGGTGGCAGGGTCGTTCAGTCTGGGCGCGATGGCGGCCAACCTTATTGCGCCGGCAGCCCTCAATGCGCTGCGCTTCCTGATCGCCGGGGCGGTGATCGGGCTTGTCGCCTGGCAGAGTGGCAAGCTTGAGCGAAAGGCCTTTTCCGCCCCCTGGCGATATCTTCTGCTGGGCGGCGTTTTTGCAGCCTATTTCGTTCTGATGTTCGAAGGACTGAAAACGGCGCCGCCGGTTTCGGCGGCAGCAGTCTTTACCCTGACCCCGGTGATGTCGGCCGGTTTCGGCTGGCTGCTGCTGCGCCAGATCACAACGCCGAGAATCGCTCTGGCGCTGGTGGTGGGGGCAACAGGCGCGCTCTGGGTGATCTTCCGGGCCGACCTGGCGGCGCTTCTGGCTTTTCGCATCGGAACGGGCGAGGCAATCTATTTTCTGGGCTGTGTGGCCCATGCGCTTTATACGCCTCTTGTGCGCCGCCTGAACCGGGGTGAACCGGCGGTGGTATTCAGTTTCGGCATGATGGTGGCGGGATTTCTCATGCTTGCGGTCTGGGGCTGGAACGATATCCGCGCTACCGACTGGGCTGCCCTGCCGCCGATCGTGTGGCTGACCATCGCCTATGTATCGCTGGCTGCCAGCGCCATGACATTCGTGCTGTTGCAGTATGCCACCCTGCGTCTGCCAGCGGCCAAGGTAATGGCCTATACCTACCTGGTGCCAAGCTGGGTAATCCTGTGGGAGATCGCGCTGGGCCACGGTCTGCCGCGCGGGCTGGTTCTGGTAGGGGTGGGGCTTACTGCCATGGCGCTGTGGCTGCTGCTCGAGGAAGAAACCTGAACCGCAGATGTGGGTGCCCGGTGTCTTGTCCGGGTATCATCGTGTATCGGTTGGGGGGCGGTCGGCCATGTCGGGGTGGTGGAGCCAGGGGGAATCGAACCCCCGACCTCTTGCATGCCATGCAAGCGCTCTCCCATCTGAGCTATGGCCCCGCTGCGATGCTGCCGCGCCCGCTATGTAGGCAAGGGCGCAAGGCAGTTCAAGCGAAAAATATCTGGTGTGGAAATTCAGCTTTCGTCGTCGCTTGTCGGCACGTCGGCGATTTCTTCCAGCGGCACATCGGCCACGACATCGTCTTCGTCTTCCAGGACATCATCGGCGATATCGACATCACCGATCGGATCGTCTTCCAGAATCACTTCCGCATCATCGACGACTGCTTCCGCCGGCTTGGCGGCGGTGTCTTCCTTGTCGGCAACCATCACGCGTGATTTTCTGGGATCGTCGATCTTTACTTCTTCGCCGGTATAGGGGCTGATGACCGGGTTTCTGTTCAGATCGTAGAAACGCTTGCCGGTGGTTGGGCAAACGCGTTTTACACCCCATTCTTCCTTGGGCATGAATTTTCCCTTCACTCAGTTCGCCGTTTTTCGAGAGTCGCCGCCAACTGCCACAAGAGGGGCAGGCTGTCAAAGCCTTTTGCGTCGGCTCAGTATCCGGGCAGGGGCGGAGCGCGGGGCGAAAAACCGCATGCCTGATGTCCGGTTGAAGGCTATGATGGCCGTGATCAGGAAGCAACCCGACAGCAAACCACGGGCAAGAGGCCGGGCAATGGGGCAGATCATTCTGAAAGGGGAGCCGGACGTTCCGGTTGTTCTGCGGCGTTCGAGGCGGGCGCGACGGATCAGTCTGCGGGTTTCGGGGCTTGACGGCCGGGTTACGGTAACCCTGCCCCTTCGCGCGCCGCAGCACGAAGCCGAATCCTTTGTTCGCGAAAAGGAAAGCTGGATCAGGGCAAACATGGCCCGGGCCCCTGAACCGCTGCGTCCGGCTGTCGGAGGACACATCCTGTGGCAAGGGAGGGAAATCGGAATTCGGGTGGGCGGGGGGCGTTTTGCCCGGATCGAGGCTGGTGTCTTGCTGGTGCCACCCGATCCGGTGAGCCTGCCGGCCCGGGTAGCAGCCCTGATGAAACAGGTCGCGCGCGAAAGGCTGACGGAAGCCGCCGATCGGCATGCGGAAAGGCTGGGTTGCCGTTTCTCGCGGATCAGCCTGCGCGATCCACGGTCGCGCTGGGGATCGTGCTCTTCGGAGGGCAACCTGATGTTTTCCTGGCGGCTGATCATGGCACCGCCCGAGGTGCTTGAATACGTGGCAGCGCATGAGGTAGCGCATCTGCTGGAAATGAACCATTCGCCGGCCTATTGGCGTATCGTTGCGGGGATCTGCCCCGATTACAAGCAGCACAGACGCTGGTTGCGTGAAAACGGCCGCTTTTTGCACCGGTATCGGTTCGGAAATGGCTGAGCCGATACCGGTCTGCCTGTCATCGGACCAGAAAGATTGACGTGCCGGCATTTTGTGATCACAATCAGGGCATGACCAACCGGAAACCTTCGCAAAGCCGCTCTCCAGAGGCGGCGCATGAGCAACTCTATCGCACCTTGCGCAGCCGGATCATGTATGGCGAACTCCCGCCGGGAGAATCGCTTACGCTGCGTGGACTTGGCCGCGAATTCGGCGTCAGCATGACACCGGCACGCGAGGCTGTGCGCCGGCTTGTGGCGGAAGGCGCACTGACGCTTTCGGCCTCGGGCCGAATTTCGACACCGGAACTGTCGAGCGAGCGGATCGAGGAGCTTGCCTGTCTGCGTGCGCTGCTTGAACCCGAGCTTTCAAGCCGTGCCTTGCCGCGTGCGCATGCCGCACTGATCGAGCGGCTGCAGCTGATCAACCAGTCGCTTTCCGAAGCAGTGAACCGGCAGGATTCGGTGGGATATCTGCGCAGCAATCTTGAATTCCACCGCACGCTCTATCTGCGTGCGCAGGCACCGGCCATGTTGGCGATGGTTGAAACGGTATGGTTGCAGATGGGGCCGAGCATGCGCCTGCTCTACAGCCGTCTGCAACGCCGAGAAGCACCGCGCCACCACCGGATGATTCTTGCTGCCCTGCGGGCCGGTGACGAACCCGGCCTGCGGCTTGCGGTGCGGGCCGATGTCACGCGGGGGCTCAGGATGCTGGCAAGCTGAGGTGGTTAACTTCCGGGGCGGTCGCTGTCCGGCTTGCGGTGGCGCGGTGTCAGAAGCCAGGGGCCGACATGCAGGACAAACAGGGCAAAGGCCGCGATCCAGGCCAGGCCCGAGGCGGTTATGGCCCAGCCGGCCCCGGGCAGGACCGCCCCGGAAAGGCGGAAGCCAAGGCTTGCACCCAGCAAGAGCATCATGCCGTTGATTGCGGGTGTGGCCACCAGCGCGCGCCCGGTATGACCAAGGCTCGCCCGTGTCATCACCGAAAGCGTCATGCCGCCGACGGAGCCGATTCCGAAAGCATGCAGCGCGGCTATGCGCAGCGCCGGATCACCGCCGGCTGCGGCCAGAGCCATCAACGCAAGGGCCAGAGGAATGGTGGCATGAAAGGCATGCAGGATCAGAAGCAGCGGGTTGGGCCAGCAGCGCTCGGGAGCCCAGCGAGCCTGACGCCAGAGGTGCAGAAGTGCCAGCAGGGTGAAAGGCAGGGCCAGTTCCGGGGCCGTTCCAAGGATCACCCATGCGGCAAGCCCGAGTGCAGACAGCCCCAGCACGGCACCATCCAGCCGGCCGAACGGCACCGGCAGACGCCCCTGCCCCTGCCGCACCAGCCAGTTGCGGGTGAAGCTTGGCGTTATGCGCCCGCCGATCAGCATGATCAGCATGAGGATGGCGGCAAATCCAAGCCGCACCGGGCCATCGCCCTTACCACCTGTCAGCATTTCGGCGTGGAACCAGATGTTGCCGGCGCCAAATATTGCCACCGGCACCAGCACCTTGAGATTGCGCCAGTTTCTGCCGGCAATGATTTCGCGTCCGATCAGTGCGAACAGGAATGGCAGGAAAGCGGCATCGATCAGCACTGCAAGCGGAACAGGCAGGGGAACAAGCAGTGCGATGCGTCCTGCGATCCAGAGCAGGAACAGTGCCGCCAGCGGAACGCCGGTAACAGGCAGGCGGCCGGTCCAGTTCGGAACGGCGGTGAACAGGAAACCGGCGATTGCCGCCGAAGCATAGCCGAACAGCATTTCATGACGGTGCCAGTCAACCGGGGCAAGATACACGGGCAATGTGCCGCCGCTCTGAAGGAGGTGCAGCCACAGCGCAACGGCAATGGCGGCAAACAGTGTGGCGCCCAGGAAAAACGGCCGGAAGCCGTGTGAAAGGAACGCCGGCCCCCGCCAGGTGCGTTCTTGCCGGCCGCCATGCTGCCTGAGACGGGGCTCTGGTGCCTTCGTCTCGGCCGCCGTTTCAGGCATGGATCGCTCCGTCACCACAGGCCAGCGCTGCCTCGCGCATGGCCTCGGAAACGGTGGGATGGGCATGGCAGGTCAGGGCAATATCCTCGGCCGAAGCGCCAAATTCCATGGCGACGCAGATTTCATGAATGATTTCCCCTGCATTGGGGCCGATGACATGGGCGCCGAGGATGCGGTCGGTTTCAGCATCGGCAAGGATCTTGACGAAGCCCTCGCCGGCAAACATTGCCTTGGCACGAGCATTTCCCATGAAGGGGAACCTGCCCACCCTGAAGGTGCGCCCCCCGGCCTTGAGCTGTTCTTCCGTCTGACCGACGCTGGCCACCTCGGGCGCGGTATAGATCACGCTGGGGATCACCCCGTAATTCACATGGCCCGTGCGCCCGGCGATCACCTCGGCCACGGCCATGCCTTCGTCTTCGGCCTTGTGGGCCAGCATGGGGCCTTCGATCACGTCGCCGATGGCATGGATGCCGGGGATGCTGGTGCGCCAGTGCTCGTCGGTGACGATCTGGCCACGCTCGGTCAGGGCAAGCCCGAGTTGCTCGAGGCCGAGGCCCTCGGTGAAGGGCCTGCGGCCGGTTGCAAGCAAGATCACATCGGCGTCGATCCGGTGTTCGCTTTCGTCCTTGCGCAAGCGATAGGTCAGCTTGGCCTTGGTCTTCAGCGCTTCCGTTTCCTGCACGGCGGCCCCGAGAACGAATTTCATTCCCTGTTTTTTCAGGCTGCGTATCAGCGCCTTGGCCAGTTCGCCATCAAGGCCGGGCGTGATGCGGTCGAGATATTCGATCACGGTGACTTCCGAGCCAAGGCGGGCATAGACCGAGCCAAGCTCCAGCCCGATCACCCCGGCGCCGATCACCACCATCGATCTCGGGATCTTCGGCAGCGAAAGCGCGCCGGTCGAGGTGACAATCACCTTTTCATCCACCTCGACGCCAGGCAGAGGCGCGGGTGCGGATCCGGTGGCGATGACGATGCTTCCAGCCGCGTGGGTTTCGCTGCCCACCTTCACCCGGCCGGGGGCGGGAATACTGGCCCAGCCCTTCAGCCAGTCAACCTTGTTCTTCCCGAACAGGAATTCGATGCCCCGGGTGTTCTGGTCAACGGTATTCTGCTTGTAGGCCTGCATCTGTTTCCAGTTGACGCTGGGGGCCTTTCCCCCGAGGCCCATTTCGGCGAAGTGGGTCTGGGCTTCATGCAGCGAATGGGTGGCGTGCAGCAGGGCCTTGGAAGGGATGCAGCCCACGTTGAGGCAGGTGCCGCCAAGCGTTTCGCGGCCTTCGACAACCGCAGTCTTCAGGCCCAGCTGGGCGCAGCGGATGGCGCAGACATAGCCGCCGGGGCCGGCGCCGATGATGATCACGTCATATTGTGCCATTGGGTGTCCTTTTCCATGAAGCCTGTTGGCGGTCAGGTCGCCGGGGCAGGGCGGCGCGGGGCCTACAGATCCATCAGCAGGCGGCGGGGATCCTCGAGCACCTCTTTCACCCGCACCAGGAAGGTGACCGCGCCCTTGCCGTCAACGATACGGTGATCGTAGGAAAGCGCCAGATACATCATCGGACGGATCACGACCTCGCCGTTTGCGGCCACCGGACGTTCCTGGATCTTGTGCATGCCCAGAATGCCGGATTGCGGCGGGTTCAGGATTGGCGAGGACAGCAGCGAACCATAGACCCCGCCGTTCGAAATGGTGAAGGTGCCGCCCTGCATGTCGGTCATGGCAAGCTTGCCCTCTCGGGCCTTCCTGCCCAGTGCGGCGATTTCCTTTTCGATTGTGGCAAAGTCTTTCCGATCGGCATTGCGAATTACCGGAACCACAAGGCCCGAGGGTGTCCCCACGGCCACGCCCATGTGAACATAGTTCTTGTAGACGATCTCGTTCCCGTCGATCTCGGCGTTCACATCGGGCACTTCCTTCAGGGCGTGCACACAGGCCTTCACGAAGAACGACATGAAGCCAAGCTTGATGCCGTGCTTCTTCTGGAACAGCTCCTTGTAGCTGTTGCGGATATCCATGACGGCCGACATGTCGGCCTCATTATATGTGGTGAGGATGGCGGCCGTGTTCTGGGCTTCCTTCAGGCGCCGGGCGATGGTCTGGCGCAGGCGAGTCATCTTCACGCGCTCTTCGCGGGGCGCGTCATCCTCCGGGGTGGCCGGTGCGGGGGCTGCCGTGATGGCAGGGCTGCCTGCCGGGGCGGCAGAGGGCGCCTTCGCGGCGGCCACTGCCTTTTGCACATCTTCCTTCATCACCCGGCCATTGCGCCCCGTGCCCCGGACCGAACCGGGGGCGAGGCCGGCCTCGGCCATGGCCTTGCGCGCGCTTGGGGCATCTTCCACGTCACGGCCTGGCCGGGAGGGCACAGAGGCGGCAGCGGTTCCGGTGCCCGCCACGGCTCCGGCAGCGCCGGTTGCGATGCTGGCCAGCCGTGCCCCCGGGGTTACGCTGCTGCCCTCGGGCGCCAGGATTTTGGCCAGGGTTCCCGGGGCAGGCGCAGGCACCTCGACCGATACCTTGTCGGTTTCCAGTTCGCACAGCATTTCATCGGCGGTTACGGATTCGCCCGGCTGCTTGAACCAGGTGGCCACAGTGGCTTCGGTAACGCTTTCGCCAAGGGTGGGAACCAGCACATCGACCCGGCCTGAAGCGTCCGTGCCGGATGCGGGGGCCGCCGCTGCTGCGGCAGGAGCGGACGGGAGCGGGGCGGCTGCGGTCTCGCCTCCGGGGGGGGGCGTTGCGGCGGTGCTTTCGGCGCCGGCTTCATCCATCAGGGCAAGCGGTGCCCCGACGGCCACGGTGGTGCCTTCGGGGGCGATGATTTCTTTCAGTGTGCCGGCGGCGGGTGCAGGCACCTCGACCGTTACCTTGTCGGTTTCCAGTTCGCACAGCATTTCATCCGTGGCCACGTGATCGCCCGGTTGCTTGAACCAGGTGGCCACAGTGGCTTCGGTAACGCTTTCGCCAAGGGCGGGGACGCGGATTTCAACTGTCATGGTGTGATTACCCTTCGATGGTCAGCGCTTCGTTCACGAGCGCGGCCTGTTGTGCGGCATGGGTGCTGCCCAGCCCTGTTGCCGGCGATGCCGAGGCCTGACGGCCCACATAGCGGGGGCGCTTGTTGTCGGCGCCGATGCGGTCAAGTATCCATTCGATATTCGGTTCCATGAAGGTCCAGGCGCCCTGGTTCTTGGGTTCTTCCTGGCACCAGATCATTTCGGCCTGCTTGAAGCGGGAAAGTTCCTTTACCATGGCCATGGCCGGGAAGGGGTAGAACTGCTCGACCCGCAGCAGATAGATGTCGTCGATGCCTCGCTTGTCGCGCTCTGCGAGCAGATCGTAATAGACCTTGCCCGAACACAGCACCACGCGCCGGATCCCGGAATCGGACTTCAGTTTCGTGGGAGAGCGGCCGATCTGGGCATCGTCCCACAGCACCCGATGGAAGGAAGAACCGGTGGTGAAATCCCCGGCCTCTGAAACCGCCATCTTGTGACGCAGCAGGGATTTGGGCGTCATCAGGATCAGCGGCTTGCGGAAGGTGCGGTGCATCTGCCGTCGCAGGATGTGAAAATAGTTGGCCGGCGTCGTGCAGTTGGCCACGATCCAGTTGTCTTCGGCTGAAAGCTGAAGATAGCGTTCGAGCCGGGCCGATGAATGTTCGGGCCCCTGGCCCTCGAACCCGTGCGGCAGCAGGCAGACAAGGCCCGACATGCGCAGCCACTTGCGCTCGCCCGACGAAATGAACTGATCGAACATGATCTGCGCGCCATTGGCGAAATCGCCGAACTGGGCTTCCCACAAGGTAAGCGCGTTCGGTTCGGCCAGCGAATAGCCGTATTCGAAGCCGAGCACGGCATATTCCGAGAGCATGGAATCGATTACTTCGTAATGGGCCTGCCCCTCGCGAATGTGATTGAGAGGATAGTAGCGCTCTTCCGTTTCCTGATTGATGATGCCGGAATGACGGTGGCTGAAGGTGCCGCGGGTGCTGTCCTGCCCCGAAAGGCGCACCGGGAATCCTTCGAGCATCAGCGAACCGAAGGCCAGCGCTTCGCCGGTGGCCCAGTCGAATCCCTGCCCGGTTTCGATCATCTTTCTTCTGGCCTCGAGCATCCGCAGCACGGTCTTGTGGGCGGGGAAGCCCTCGGGCAGGGTTGTCAGCGTTTCGCCGATTTCCTTCAGGGTTTCATGCGAGATCGCCGTATTGCCGCGTTGATAGTCTGGATCCTTGCTGCGCAGGTGTTTCCAGCGGCCGTCCAGCCAGTCGGCCTTGTTCGGCTTGTAGCTCTTGGCTGCTTCGAACTCGGCATTCAGAAAGGCCTGAAAGGCAGCCTTCATGTCTTCGATCTCGCCGGCGGGAATCAACCCGTCCCTGACCAGACGTTCGGTATAGATCTGAAGTGTTGTCCGGTGCGTCTTGATCTTCTTGTACATGAGGGGGTTGGTGAACATCGGTTCATCCCCCTCGTTGTGGCCGAAGCGACGATAGCAGAACATGTCGATGACCACGTCCTTGTGGAACTTCTGCCGGAATTCGGTGGCTACCTTGGCAGCATGAACAACGGCTTCGGGATCGTCGCCGTTGACATGAAAGATCGGCGCTTCCACCATCAGCGCAATGTCGGTCGGATAGGGTGACGAACGGCTGAAATGCGGCGCGGTGGTAAAGCCGATCTGATTGTTGACGATGATGTGTATGGTGCCGCCGGTGCGGTGCCCCGTCAGGCCCGAAAGGCCGAAACATTCGGCCACCACGCCCTGGCCTGCGAAGGCCGCATCGCCGTGCAGCAGCAGCGGGATCACCTCGGTACGGTTGCGGTCGTTGCGCTGCGATTGCTTGGCGCGCACCTTGCCCAGAACCACAGGGTTCACCGCCTCGAGATGCGAGGGGTTGGCGGTTAGCGAAAGGTGCACCCGGTTGCCGTCGAACTCGCGGTCGGAGCTGGCGCCGAGGTGATATTTCACGTCGCCCGAGCCATCGACATCATCGGGCTTGAAGCTGCCCCCCTGGAATTCGTTGAAGATCGCGCGATAGGGCTTGCCCATCACGTTGGCCAGCACGGAAAGGCGCCCGCGGTGCGGCATGCCGATCACGATTTCCTTGGCGCCAAGTGCACCGCCGCGCTTGATGATCTGTTCCATCGCCGGGATCAGGCTTTCCGCACCGTCAAGGCCGAAGCGCTTGGTGCCCATGTATTTCACATGCAGGAACTTCTCGAATCCCTCGGCTTCGACCAGCTTGTTCAGGATCGCCTTCCGGCCTTCCCGCGTGAAATGGATTTCCTTTCCCAGGCCCTCGATCCGCTCTTTCAGCCAGGCTGATTGCTCGGGATCGGAAATGTGCATGAACTGCAGGGCGAATGTGCCGCAATAGGTGCGCTGCAGGATATCGAGAATCTGGCGCATGGTGGCAATTTCGAGCCCCAGCACATTATCGATGAAGACCGGCCGGTCCATGTCGGCCTGAGAAAATCCATAGGTGGCCGGATCAAGTTCGGGGCGCATGGATTCATCGCGCAACCCCAGGGGATCGAGCTTGGCCATCAGGTGGCCGCGAATGCGGTAGGCCCGGATCAGCATGATGGCGCGGATCGAATCGGTAACGGCGCGGCGTACCTGCGGTTCGGCCAGCGAAAAGCCGCGCGCGGCGGCCTTTTCCTTCAGGCGCGCCTCCACCTGTTCGGGGCGGGGCTGGTTTTCGTCGATCCGGGGTTTCGCCTTCGTGTCTTCCTCGGGCCATTGGCCGGCAAGCGCAGCGGTCAGTTCGTCGCTCGGGGCGGGTGGCCAGTCGGAGCGTGCCCAGCTTGGGCCTTCGGCCACCTTGCTTACGTCCTTTGTGCCGTCGCCAAGGGCTTCGAAGAATTGCTGCCAGGCCGCATCTACCGCTGCCGGATCCTTCGCATAAAGGGCATAGAGATGATCGAGGTAGTCCGCATTCTGTCCGCCCATGAAGGAGGTGGCGTGCATCACTTCGTTTGGGCTCTGGTCGTTCATCGGGAAATGTCCTGTCTGTCAATCTTTGGTCACGAATGTCATTGCTGTCCGATACGCCGGGGCTGCTTCGTACTTTCCGAGGCGCGGGAGTTCACGTTCGGTTGCGCCAAACGCTGACATGCGCGTGCCCCCGGTATTGAGCTCGGCATGCCATTTCCAGAGATTGTCGCGCGTGAAACGGAAGCCGACATCGGCGAGATCCGTTTTCAGGGAATCGCTGTTGCTGGCAACAAGGCAGACCGGGGCACCCGCCGTGCTGTTGTCAACAGTCACTGCAAAGGCACCTCGGGCGAGCATTTCGCCATCCTCTCCCAGGTTTTCCCAGCCGCCGGTAGAGATGATCAAATCTTCGATGAATTCGAGAGTCTCGCGGGTTTTCTGGTCCGTGTCGGCCGGGTCCGTCGTTCGGAGCACGAGGATTGCGCGCCCGGCCTCGTTGATCCTGTTGTCGTCAAGGCTGATCTTCCAGCCCTTGTCCTGCGGTGTCCGAATCCGCTGGACGGTGGTATCGTCCGATCGGCAGACGGTCCAGAGAGTGTCAAGCTCCCTGCCGTTGTTCTGAGCCGGGGCCATGTCCGGTGCGGCAAGCACCACGGCACCAGACAGGAAAGCCGTCTTCAGGAACAGGCGCCGCCTCATGGCTGTCCTCCGATCGCTTCCAGCACGGCCTCACCCAGGCGGGCGGGGCTTTCGGCCACCACGATACCGGCTTCGCGCATGGCGGCGATCTTGCTTTCCGCATCGCCCTTGCCGCCCGCGATGATGGCGCCCGCATGGCCCATGCGCCGGCCCGGCGGCGCGGTGCGTCCGGCGATGAAACCGGCCACGGGCTTGCGGCGCCCTTTTCTTGCCTCTTCGATCAGGAAGGCGGCTGCGTCTTCTTCGGCGGTGCCGCCGATCTCGCCGATCATGATGATACTTTCGGTTTCATCGTCATCGAGAAAGCGATCGAGCACGTCGATGAATTCGGTACCCTTGATCGGATCGCCGCCGATGCCCACGGCGGTGGACTGGCCGAGGCCCATGTCGGTGGTCTGCTTCACGGCTTCATAGGTCAGCGTGCCCGAACGGCTGACCACCCCCACCGAGCCACGTTTGTGAATATGGCCGGGCATGATCCCGATCTTGCAGGCACCCGGTGTGATCACGCCGGGGCAGTTGGGGCCGATAAGCAGGCTTTCGCTGTCGATCAGGGCGCGTTTCACCTTCATCATGTCCTGTACCGGAATGCCTTCGGTGATGGCCACGATCAGTGGGATTGCCGCATCGATCGCTTCAAGGATCGAATCGGCGGCAAAGGGCGGCGGCACATAGATCACTGTGGCGTCCGCGCCGGTTTCGGCGCGGGCCTCGTGCACGGAATTGAACACCGGCAGGCCAAGGTGAACCTGCCCGCCCTTGCCGGGGGTGACGCCGCCTACCATCCTGGTTCCATAGGCGATGGCCTGTTCGGTGTGGAACGTGCCCTGAGAGCCGGTGATTCCCTGGCAGATCACCTTGGTGTTTTCGTCAACATAGATGGCCATCACGCTTTCCCCTTCACCGCTTCCACGATCTTCCTTGCGGCATCGTCCAGATTGTCGGCAGCTATCACGTCAAGGCCGGATTCCTCGATGAGCTTCTTGCCTTCTTCCACCCTGGTGCCTTCGAGGCGCACCACCAGGGGCACTTTCAGGCCGGTTTCCTTCACCGCCTCCACGACGCCTTCGGCGATCACGTCGCAGCGCATGATGCCCCCGAAGATATTGACGAGAATCCCCTTCACCTTGGGATCGGAGGTGATGATCTTGAAGGCAGCGGCAACCTTTTCCTTCGTGGCTCCGCCGCCAACATCAAGGAAATTCGCCGGTTCGGCACCGTAGAGCTTGATGATGTCCATCGTTGCCATCGCCAGCCCGGCGCCGTTCACCATGCAGCCGATCTCGCCATCGAGCGCGATGTAGTTGAGATCGTATTTGCCGGCTTCCAGTTCCTTCGGATCCTCTTCGGTTTCGTCGCGCAGGGCAACGATTTCAGGATGGCGGTACAGGGCGTTGTCGTCGAAGCTTACCTTGGCATCAAGCACCTTGAGATCACCCTTGTCGGTCACGATCAGAGGATTGATCTCGAGCATCTCCATATCCTTCTCGGTGAAGGCGCGGTAGAGCGTTCCCATGAGCGAGACACATTGTTTCACCTGCTGCCCTTCAAGCCCGAGCGAGAAGGCGATGCGCCGGCCGTGGAAGGGGCAGTAGCCGGCGGCGGGATCGACGGAGAAACTCAGGATCTTTTCAGGGGTTCTTTCCGCCACCTCCTCGATGTCCATGCCGCCTTCGGTGGAGCAGACAAAGGATATGCGGCTGGTTTCGCGATCAATCAGCAGCGCAAGATAAAGTTCGCGCGCGATGCCCGAACCCTCCTCGATGTAAATGCGGTTGACCTGCTTGCCCTCGGGGCCCGTTTGCCTGGTAACAAGCGTGCGCCCCAGCATCCGGCGCGCTTCCTCGGCGGCTTCGGTGGCCGAGCGGGCCAGCCGCACGCCGCCTGCCTCGCCGGCTTCGGGCTCCTTGAATGTCCCCTTGCCGCGGCCGCCTGCGTGGATCTGCGCCTTGATCACCCAGAGCGGGCCGTCAAGTTCGCCCGCCGCGGTTTTCGCATCTTCCGCCTTCAGCACCGCGCGGCCTTCGGAAACCGGGGCGCCATATTCGCGAAGCAGGGCCTTCGCCTGATATTCATGTATGTTCACGAGCCTGTCCCGTATTGATTCAGCCTGGCGCAGTAAGCCCGAGAAAAGGTGGAAGATAAATGAATTTTCGCCGAAACGCCGGGAATCGACCAATATTGCCCATGCATGTGATCACGCTTTGCAGGCGCGTGATCACATGCATCGCAGGATTTGTCGGATCAGTTGAAAAGCACGGCGAACAGGGCCGTTTCACCCGATACCAGCCGTTCGAATGACCGCACGCTTTCGGACGAGGCAACCGGGCCGCGCTCGAGATAGGGCAGAAGCCCCGAACCCTGAACCCAGGTAACGATATCCACCACCGGCGGATCATCGAACATCTTCCTTACATTCACGCCGCCCGCCGGCGCAATCCGCCAGTACGGGATAAGCAGCTTGCCGTTCAGGATGTCTTCTCCGTCTTTCAGAACCGCCAGCCAGGCCTCGCCGGCACCCTGCGGCACCTCGAAACCAAGTGCTGCCTGCTGATTGTCATTGGGAATCCATTCGCGGTCGTTGTCGGTTTCCTCGGCCAGTTTCGTCCAGAACACCAGGTTGTCGGCGATCATTGCCAGGAAATGCTCGCGTGCTGCCCGGGTGTGGGCCGTATCGGGCCTGCGGTTCAGCGTGCCATAGACCATTGCGAACTGATCCACGAACCGCCCCATCTGCATTTCCATGGCATTGTCGGGGGGGATGTTGCCGCGCAGGTCGGCCAGTCTTGCATTGCTGTCCATGACGGCCTGGATGGCCGTTGCGGGTTCGAAGGCGATCACCAGTTCGGACAGCCCCGAGAGCAGATGCGTATAGGCCGAAAGCCAGGCGGCATCGGCGGTGTCGAAACGCACCACGGGATCGGGCTGCATGTCTGCCCCGGCACCACCGCCCCGGCGGGGCAGGATCGAGGTTGCGGCGATCATCATCAGGTCTTCGCCTTCGTCGCGCCTGGCATTCATGTTCACGTCAAACCACAGATCACGCAGATTGATTTCCAGTGCCAGATCACTGCCTTCGGGAATGGCGGCCAGCGCCGTGCGGCTCTGCTCCATGTCGGCACCGAGGGTGGCGAACATTTCGCTTATCAGATCTGCGCGAAATGGCTTGGCTGCCGGATTCGGAGCCACCGGCAGACGCAGCACGGGCAGGTTCAGAAATCTGCCGGCTTCGTCGAGCGTTGCATTGTGCTGCCATCGGATCTGCATGGTTTTCTCGATACCGCGCAGGAAGCGTACGCCACCAAGTGCGAACAGATCATCGGGCGAAGGATTTGCAATGCTTGCCAGATCCCTTTCCGTGGCGGCCAGGCCCTTTTCGGCGATGGTGGTTGAAACGTTTTGCGCACCTGCAAGGGCCAGCGTGGGCGCAAGAGCAACGGCAAGAACGGAAAGCATACGCATTGGATACTCCGGTAACTGCATGGAAAAGATGAAGGCACCCCGAAGATCCGGGGGCATCTCGGGACAGGCAAGTCAGGTTTTCCCTACCTCTGCGAATGTCAGCCCAGATTGGAATCGATTTTGCGGCAGGCTGCAACAAGGCTGTGCACGGCCTCTACCGACCTGTCGAACATCGCCTGTTCGTCTCCGCTCAGGCGGATATCGACAATTCGCTCGATCCCTCCTGCGCCGATCACCGTGGGCACGCCCACATAAAGGCCGTCAAGCCCATAGGGCCCATCTACCCAGGCCGCGCTGGGCAGCACGCGCTTCTGATCCTTCAGATAGGCCTCGGCCATCTGGATGGCGCTGGTAGCAGGGGCATAGAAGGCCGAGCCCGTTTTCAGAAGGCCCACGATTTCGGCGCCCCCGTCACGGGTGCGCTGCACGATGGCGTCAAGCCTGTCCTGTGTCGTCCAGCCCATCTGCACCAGATCGGGCAGCGGGATCCCGGCCACGGTGGAATAACGCACCAGCGGGACCATGGTATCGCCGTGCCCGCCAAGCACGAAGGCAGTGACATCGCGCATCGAGACATTGAATTCGAGGCTGAGGAAGTGACGGAAGCGGGCGGAATCGAGAACGCCGGCCATGCCCACTACCTTTTCGTGCGGCAGGCCGGAATATTCGCGCAATGCCCAGACCATCGCATCAAGCGGGTTGGTGATGCAGATCACGAAGGCGTTTGGCGCATGCTTGCGGATACCTTCGCCGACGGCTTTCATCACCTTGAGGTTGATGCCCAGCAGGTCGTCGCGGCTCATGCCGGGCTTGCGCGGAACGCCGGCGGTGACAATGCAGACATCGGCCCCTTCGATATCTGCATAATCGTTGCTGCCCTTGAGCAACACGTCGAACCCCGCAACGGGGCCGGATTCGGCGATGTCCAGGGCCTTGCCCTGCGGCACGCCTTCGGCAATGTCGAACAGAATGACATCCCCGAGCTCCTTGATTGCAGCCAGATGGGCGAGGGTTCCGCCGATCTGGCCGGCTCCGATGAGTGCGATTTTCGGTCTGGCCATGGTCTCGATCTCCGATCCGATGCTGTCCGTCGCTTGGGTAGCTCAAAGGTGTGCCGCAGCGCAAGGGGCGGGTGGTAATTGCGTGATCACATTGTTCCGCCCGCAATCCACCCTTGCCAAAAGCTGCGAAAAAGAGCCTTCTCATGCAAGATCGTTACGGAGACGGAATCACCATGGACCTGCTCATCCGCCCCTGCCGCTCGGTGCTCTATATCCCCGCGTCGAATCCCCGGGCGCTGGAGAAAGCCCGCAGGCTTGATGCCGATGCCATCATCTTCGATCTTGAAGATGCGGTTGCCCCGGACCAGAAGGAAACCGCGCGAACCCGTCTGCGCGAACTGTTCGACAGCACCGATTTCGGGCCGCGTTTCAGGATCGTGCGGATCAATGCGCTTGATACGCCCTGGGGGCATGCCGATGCCCGCGCCTTTGCCGATACCGGTGTGGACGCGCTCCTTTTGCCCAAGGTCGATGGTGCTGCGGCGGTTGATGAACTGGCGGCGATCGTGCCGGCACTGCCCCTTTGGGCCATGATGGAAACGCCGCTCGGGATTCTGAACGCATCAGAGGTGGCCGCGCATGGGCGGGTTGCGGGCTTCGTGATGGGCACCAACGATCTGGCAAAGGATCTGGGCGCTCGTTCCGACCCGATGCGCATGCCGCTGATGACGGCGCTTCAGAGCTGTCTTCTGGCGGCGCGCGCCCATGGGGTGATTGCGATTGACGGAGTTTACAACGCATTCCGCGACAACGAAGGACTGCGCCGCGAATGCCGTCAGGGACGCGACATGGGTTTTGACGGCAAGACCCTGATTCATCCGGCGCAGATTGCCATCGCCAACGAAGTTTTCGCCCCTGACGAAAGCGAGATCGATCATGCAAGGCGCCAGATTGCCGCCTTTGAAGAGGCCGAGCGCGAAGGCCGGGGCGTGGCGGTGCTGGATGGCCGGATTGTCGAAAACCTGCATGTGGAGGCGGCGCGGCGGCTTCTTGCCCGCGCAGCTGCAATTCTGAAGATGAAAGGCGGTGCGAAATGAATCTGCTGATCACGGGCCTTGTATTGTGGTGGCTGGCCCACCTGTTCAAACGCCTCTTTCCGGCGGCCCGGGTGCGGCTTGGGGCCGGCGGCAAGGGGTTGGTGGCACTTGTGCTGCTGCTTTCGGTGGTGCTGATGGTGCTGGGTTATCGGACAGCGCCGTTCGAGCCGGTCTATCAGCCTCTGCCCGGCATGGGGCATGCGAACAATCTTCTGATGCTGTTCGCCCTCTTTCTGTTCGGTGCCGGCCATGTAAAGGGACGGATCGCGGGGATGGTCCGTCATCCCATGCTCTGGGGCATGGTGCTCTGGGCTGTGGCGCATCTTCTGGTCAATGGCGATCTCGCCTCGCTGGTCCTGTTCGGCGGCCTCGGCCTCTGGGCCCTGGTGACAATGATCGTGATCAATCGTGCCGAAGGCTTCTGGCGACGCCCCGCACCGGGCCCCTGGAAGAAGGATCTTGCGGCTTTTGCGATTGCCCTGATCCTTTACGGGGGCATCGCCGCCATCCATGTCTGGCTTGGTTACAACCCGTTTCAGGGGGATTACGGATGAAGCTTTACCGCCTGTTGACCGAAGATGACACCGCCGCCTTTTGCCACAAGGTAACGGCGGCGCTTGCCAATGGCTGGGTGCTCCATGGTGATCCGGCCTATGCGTTCGATCCCGAGTGTGGCGTGATGCGTTGCGCCCAGGCGGTCGTGAAAGAGGTCGAGGGCATCTACAGCCCTGATGTGAAACTGGCAGATCAATGAGTATGGGCAAGGCTGCAGGCATGCCGGAAAGCAAGGCTGGAGTGGGGCGATTCTTCGAGGATTATGCTGTCGGTGATGTGATCACGCATGCGGTTCCTCGCACCGTGGGAGAGGGTGAACGCGCCCTTTATCACGCGCTTTACCCCGCACGCCACGCGCTGCATTCATCGGATGAATTCGCCCGCGCATGCGGCTTGCCCGCATCGCCGCTTGATGATCTGATCACCTTTCATGTGGTTTTCGGAAAGACGGTGCCGGACGTTTCGCTGAATGCGCTGGCCAATCTCGGCTATGGCGAGGGGCGCTGGCTGAAGCCGGTCTTCCCCGGCGATACCCTGATGGCGTGCTCCGAAGTGATCGGGGTGAGGGAAAACTCGAACGGCAAATCGGGTATAGTCTGGGTGCGCACGGCGGGGCTGAACCAGCGTGGCGAGAAAGTGCTTTCCTATGTGCGCTGGGTGATGGTGCGAAAGCGCGATCCCGAAGCTCCCGCTCCGGCTGTCGTGATTCCGGATATCGCGCCGGTCGTGGCCCCCGAAAGCCTTGCTTCCCCCGAGGGGCTGGATCTTGCCGGTCATGATTCCGCCCTGACGGGCGAGCCCTACCGGTGGGGCGATTATGCGGTGGGCGAAAGGATCGATCACGTGGACGGCGCGACGATCGAGGAAGCCGAACACATGATGGCCGCACGGTTGTGGCAGAACACCGCCAGGGTGCATTTCGACACATCCGTCCGCCCCGATGGCCGCCGGCTGATCTATGGCGGGCATGTGATTTCGCTTGCGCGCGCGCTTTCCTTCAACGGGCTGGCCAATGCGCAGATGATCCTGGGGCTGAATGCCGGCATACATGTCAATCCGTGCCACGCCGGCGATACCGTGCATGCCTGGTCGGAAGTGCTTGACAAGGCCCCTTCAGCCGTGCCGGGGGCGGGGCTTTTGCGTTTGCGGCTGGTGGCTACCCGGGGGTATGCGCCATTCGCCCTGCGCGATGAAAGCGGCAAATACCTGCCGGAAATCCTGCTTGATCTTGACTACTGGGTTCTGCTGCCCTTGTAATCGCCGGATGATGAAAAGATCCTTGGCATGTTTCGGCAGTCTGCTTGTTGCGGCATCTGTTGCAGCCGGTCCTGTCGGGGCCGGGAGCATCAACGTGACGGCAGAACCGATGGCCGCCCGGGCCATGGCTGACGGCAGCAAGAACGCCGGCAAGCAGAAGCCGCCCCCGCCGATGCCGGTGGACGACGCACATTTCGCCTATATCCGGGCCAATCTGATTGCCACCTTCTATCATGAATTCGCTCACGCGCTGATTGATCTTCTGGTCCTTCCGGTTCTCGGACAGGAGGAAGACGCGGCAGACATTCTGAGCGTTCTCATGCTGAACATGGATTTTCGGGGTGAGGAACTTGAACAGCTTGCCCGCGACGCAGCCCGTGCCTTCAGGGCGGATGCAATCGACAGGGAAGAAAATGATCAGCCTTGGGCCTGGGCTGACGAACATGGCCCCGAATGGCAGCGGTATTACAATTTCGTCTGTCTGCATTTCGGGGCCGCTCCGGATCTGCGCCGGGTATTTGCCGAAACCATGGGGCTGCCCGAAGCGCGGGCCGGAATCTGCCCGGACGAGTTCATGCTTGCCAGTCGGAGTTGGGGGTTCGCTCTGGCCCGCGTGAAGAAAGGGGCGCCGGGGGAAAGCATCAGATTCAGAAGTCATGCGCGGCGCCATCTTCACAAACGTGCCGCCGCCACGATCCATGCTGCGGTGAAGCGTCTGAACCGCTCCTATGTGTTGCCGAAACAGTTGCGGGTCATCGTGAAGCATTGTCGGGATGACAGCCCGCTCTCCGCATTCTATACGCCGGACCGTATTTCGATCACGGTATGCACCGAATATATCGATGATCTGCTTCATCAGGCGCGCACGGCAGGAAGTTTGTGATCACGAATCCCCGAAACAATATCACAAAATTCGAAAACCATGTTCGCGCCATGAATTTTTGTGTTCTTTCCGGCCGGCGAGGCGTGACTCGGGTTCGATAATCTGTATTGATGTGGCTGACCGGAGACTCAAAAACCATTTCCAGGTGGCATGATGTCAGAACAGAAAACGCCGCAGAGGCCTCTTTCGCCGCATCTTTCCGTTTACAAGCCGCAGATCACCTCTGCGGTATCGATCTTTCACCGGATTACCGGAGTTGTGATGACGCTGGGGGCGGCGCTTGTCATCTGGTGGTTCGTGGCCGGGGCTATTTCGGCAGAGTATTTTACCTTCGTGGAAAGGATGATCACATCGTGGCCGGGCGATCTGGTGATGTTCGGTCTGCTCTGGGCCCTTGTCTTTCATGCCCTTAATGGCATCCGGCATCTGATCTGGGATGCCGGATGCTGCATGGAGATCGAGAGCGTGAACCGCAGCGGCTGGTTCGTGATCGCGGTTTCGGCCGTACTGACTGTGGCCATTGCGTGGATCGTTTGAGAGGGGGGCGCAGGGTGGAACGGAAGCGTTACGTTACCGATTTCAAAAGGGTCGAAGGTCTGGGAGCTGCCCATGACGGGGTAGAGCACTGGTGGCAGCAACGCCTGAGCGCGGTTGCGCTGGTGTTTCTGACGCCTTTTTTCCTGTTTCCTTTCGCCCGTACGCTGGGGCAGGGGCATGAGGCGATGCGTGCCACTTACGGCGACTGGTGGAATGCGGCTATTGCCATTCTTTTTGTGATCACGTCCATGTGGCATCTGCGGCTTGGCCTGCAGGTGGTGATCGAGGACTACGTGCATTCGAAACCCGTTCGTACCGCCGCGCTTGTGGCCAACAGCCTGCTTTCCGTCGCCGTTGCCATCGGCGGCGTTTTCGCCATCGCAAAAATCGCCTTCGGTGCCTGAGGAACGAAACATGGCAGCCTACGAGATCATCGAGCACGAATATGACGTTGTGGTTGTCGGCGCCGGCGGCGCCGGCCTGCGGGCCACGCTGGGGATGGCCGAACAAGGCCTGCGTACGGCCTGCATAAGCAAGGTGTTCCCGACCCGTTCGCATACCGTGGCCGCACAGGGGGGCATTGCGGCCTCGCTTGGCAACATGGGGCCCGACAACTGGCAGTGGCACATGTATGACACGGTGAAGGGATCCGACTGGCTGGGCGATAACGATACCATCGAATACGTGACCCGCCATGCTCCGCAGGCGGTGATCGAGCTCGAACATTACGGCGTGCCGTTTTCGCGCACCGAAGAGGGCAAGATCTATCAGCGTCCTTTCGGCGGCCATACCACCGAATTCGGCGAGGGCCCGCCCGTGCAGCGCACCTGTGCGGCGGCCGACCGTACCGGCCATGCCATGCTGCACACGCTCTATGGCCGTTCGCTGAAGGAAAGGGCGGTGTTCTACATCGAGTATTTCGCGCTTGATCTGATCATGTCGGATGATGGCGCCTGCACCGGCCTGATGGCCTGGAAGCTTGATGACGGCACCATCCACCGTTTCAATGCCAAGATGGTGGTACTGGCCACCGGCGGTGCCGGGCGCACCTATTTCAGCGCTACCTCCGCCCATACCTGCACGGGCGATGGCGGGGGCATGGTTACCCGCGCCGGCCTGCCGATGCAGGATCAGGAATTCGTGCAGTTCCACCCCACCGGCGTTTACGGCGCCGGTGTGCTGATCACCGAAGGAGTGCGTGGCGAGGGCGGCTATCTCACCAACAGCGAGGGTGAGCGTTTCATGGAGCGCTATGCCCCCACCTACAAGGATCTTGCCTCGCGCGATGTGGTCAGCCGTTGCATGACGCTTGAAATCCGTGAGGGCCGTGGCGTGGGGCCGCTGAAGGATCACATTCACCTGAACCTCAGCCATCTGCCGCC
Organism: Paracoccaceae bacterium; assembly: GCA_026989355.1. Taxonomy (GTDB): domain Bacteria; phylum Pseudomonadota; class Alphaproteobacteria; order Rhodobacterales; family Rhodobacteraceae; genus WFVA01. The sequence goes on from JALSJM010000001.1 coordinate 79,900, forward strand.
CGAGGTGATTCACGAGCGTCTGCCCGGTATCGCCGAAAGCGCACGTATCTTCGCGGGTGTGGATGTGACCAGACAGCCGATACCGGTGATCCCCACAGCGCATTACAACATGGGCGGCATTCCCACCAATTACTGGGGCGAGGTCCTGAACCCCACCGGGGATGACCCCGATGCCGTGGTGCCGGGCCTGATGGCCGTGGGCGAGGCTGCGAGTGCCTCGCTGCACGGGGCCAACCGGCTTGGCTCGAACTCGCTGATCGATCTCGTGGTGCTTGGGCGCGCCGCTTCGATACGGGCCGGCAAGGTGGTTGACCGAGAAAGCGAGGTGCCCAGGGGGCCGGATGCCGCTGTGGAACGCATCATGGACCGTTTCGACCGCATCCGCCACATGGACGGAGATCTGCCGACAGCCGAAGCGCGTCTGCGCATGCAGCGGACCATGCAGGAGGATGCCGCCGTATTCCGCACGGCGCAGACCCTGAAGCAGGGTTGCAAGCGGATTTCAGCCCTGTGGGAGGACATGGAGAACCTCGGGGTTTCCGATCGTTCGCTGGTATGGAACACCGATTTGATGGAAACGCTTGAACTTCAGAACCTGATGGCCAATGCAATTACCACCGTCTATAGCGCCGAGGCCCGGAAAGAGAGCCGCGGCGCCCATGCTCGCGAGGATTACCCCGAGCGTGATGACAAGCGTTGGCGAAAGCACACCATTGCCCGGGTGGACGAGACGGGCAAGGTTGCTCTTTCCTATCGTCACGTTCATACCGAGCCGCTGACCCCGCCCGAAAGGGGCGGCATCGATCCGGCCAGGATCGCCCCCAAGAAACGTGTTTACTGAGGGAGAAGTCAGATGGTCGAATTCACGCTCCCCAAGAACAGCCGCATCCGCACCGGCAGGACATGGCCGCGCCCGGAAGGCGCGAAGAACCTGCGCACCTTCCGCATCTATCGCTGGAGCCCGGATGATGGGGAAAATCCCCGTGTCGATACCTATTTCGTGGATACCGACGATTGCGGACCGATGATTCTGGATGCCCTGATCTGGATCAAGAACAGGATCGATCCCACGCTGTCGTTCCGTCGCTCCTGCCGTGAGGGAATCTGCGGCTCATGTGCCATGAACATCGGCGGCACCAACACGCTTGCCTGTATCCGTGGCATGGATGAATACGATGGCGATATTGCCATTTACCCCCTGCCACATATGGAAGTGGTGCGCGATCTTGTCCCGGATCTTGCCCATTTCTATGCTCAGCATGCCAGCATCATGCCGTGGCTTGAAACCAGAACCCCCGAGCCCGAGCGCGAATGGCGTCAGTCGATCGAAGACCGCAAGAAGCTTGACGGCCTTTACGAATGCGTGATGTGCGCAAGCTGCTCCACCTCCTGCCCCAGCTACTGGTGGAACGGCGATCGCTATCTTGGTCCGGCCACGCTTCTGCATGCCTATCGCTGGATGATCGATTCGCGCGATGAAGCGACCGGCGAGCGTCTGGACCAGCTTGAGGATCCCTTCAAGCTTTACCGTTGCCACACCATCATGAACTGCACCAATACCTGCCCCAAGGGTCTCAATCCCGCCAAGGCCATCGCCGAAATCAAGAAGATGATGGTTGAACGCAAGCTTTAAGGACTGCCAAGGGGGGAGGCGAAAACGGGGGTGAAGATGTCCGTGCCACCTGATGATGCCGGGGCCCGCCGTGCTGTGGCACCTGTGATCTGCTATCCTTCCGAGAGCCTGCAGCAACCGGATCTTGCGCTTTACCGGCGCGCCAGGGCACAGGCGGTGCAAACCGCTGCATTGCGCATCCCCCCGCGCGCGGCGTGCTGTTTCGAGGTGCCGGCCGGGCATTTCTTCCGTATCACGTCTGTCGAGGGCCCGCAGGTGGGTGATCTGAACCTGTGGTACCTGCATGATCTGTCGGAACGATTCTACAGTGGCAAGACCCGCGCCCTGCATGGCAGCCACCTTGGTATCGGTGCCCGCATGTGGAGCACATTCCCGCATCTGCGCCCCATGGCCACGATCCTGGACGACACGCTTGCCTGGTATGGAATTGATGAACATGGCGGCGCGGTGCATGATGTGATCGGCACACGCTGTGATCCCTATACCGCCAACCTTCTGTCAGGCCGCCAGTATCAGTATCACCATTGCTGCCACTCGAATCTGACGCGCGCTCTCGGTGATCACCTGGGGTTGCCCCTGCATGTGGCCGAGACGCATGTGCATGACGTTCTCAATGTCTTCATGTGCACCGGTTTCACCCGGGATACCGGACAGTATTTCATGAAGGCCAGTCCGGTGCGGCCCGGAGACTATCTGGAATTTTTTGCCGAGATCGATCTGCTGGGTGCGCTCAGTGCTTGCCCTGGCGGTGATTGTTCGGCTGTGCATTCAAGCGATGCTGCCGCCTGTCACCCGCTGCTGGTCGAGGTGTTCGCCCCGCCCGAAGGAGCCTTGCAGGGTTGGGAACCGCCGCTTCCGAACGGGTATGACCGCAGCCACGGGCGCTGAAATCGCAGCGCCGGGCTGGCCTTCGAAGCATTCTGAGGGCCTGGTGGAGCCGAGGGGAATCGAACCCCTGACCTCGTCATTGCGAACGACGCGCTCTCCCAACTGAGCTACGGCCCCATGTCACGCGCTAGATCGGATTTTGGGGGCGGATTGTCAAGGGGCAGGTGGTGCGATCAGCGGGTAGCTGGCAAGCGCTTCGTGAAGCGGGCTTGTGCCGGGGCGCAGGGTGGATCGGTAAAGGGCAAAGGCATCGGCACGGAAGGGCGGAAGGGCAAGGCCGGCATGTGCGGAGATGAAACCGGCAAGCCGCGCTTCGGCCTCGGGGCCGGGCGGGCGGCGAAAGCGCGCCAGCGTGACATGGGGGCGGTAGCGTTCGCCGGATGGTGTGATCCCGGCACGGCGTATGGCCGATTTCACCTGTCTGCTCAGTGCTTCCAGCGTGGGGTTTTTCCTTACATCTGCATAGAGCAGTTTCGGGCTTCCCTTGCCGAAGGTGCCAAGTCCGCACAGGTTGACTTCAAAGGCCGGGGCCTGGATAGCGCCCAGTTCCTCGTGCAGTGCCTCGATGGTTTCGGGCAGGTGTTCGCCCGCGAAGGCAAGTGTCAGGTGAAGGGTTTCGCGCGCTGAAGCGCGCCCCGCCGGAAGCCCCGCCTGCAGGGCTTCCAGCGTGTCTTTCAGCGTTTCGGGCAGGGGCAGGGCCACAAAGGCGCGGATCATGATTGCCGTGCCGCTTCGCCATGGTCTTCCACCGGTGGGCAGGTGCACACCAGATGGCGATCGCCCCAGGCGTTGTCGATCCGGCCGACCGGGGGCCAGTATTTGTCGATCCGGAAGGCCCCGGGCGGGAAACAGGCCTGTTCGCGGGAATAGGGGCGCTCCCATTCCGCCACCAGGTCGTTTACCGTGTGCGGCGCGTGTTTCAGAGGATTGTTCCGGGCGTCGATCCGGCCTTCCTCGATCTCGCGGATTTCCTCGCGGATTGAAAGCATTGCCGTGATGAAACGGTCAAGCTCGGCCTTGGTTTCGCTTTCGGTGGGCTCTACCATCAGGGTTCCGGCTACGGGCCAACTCATGGTTGGGGCGTGAAAGCCGTTGTCGATCAGTCGTTTGGCGATATCGTCAACGGTGATACCGGCGCTTTCGGCGAAGGGGCGGGTATCGAGAATGCACTCATGGGCCACCCGTCCGTTCTTGCCCCTGAACAGGATGTCGTAGGCATTCTCCAGCCTTCTGGCAATATAGTTTCCGTTCAGGATCGCAACCTTCGAAGCCTGTGTCAGCCCTGCGCCACCCATCATCAGGATATAGGCCCAGCTGATCACCAGGATCGAGGCCGAGCCGAAAGGGGCCGCCGCAACCGGGCCTTCGCGCCCGCCGGTTTCCGGGTGGCCGGGCAGGTAGGGCGCCAGATGTTTCTTCACTCCGATCGGCCCCATGCCGGGGCCGCCTCCACCATGCGGAATGGCGAAGGTCTTGTGCAGGTTGAGGTGGCTCACGTCGCCGCCGATCTCGCCCAGTTTCACAAGGCCTACCATGGCATTCAGGTTGGCGCCGTCGATATAGACCTGTCCGCCATACTGGTGAGTGATGTCGCAGATCTCGCACACGGTTTCTTCGAATACCCCGTGGGTGGAAGGATAGGTGATCATGCAGGCGGCGAGGTTGTCGCCCGCCGCTTCGGCCTTGGCACGAAAATCCTTTACGTCGATATCGCCGGTTTCGGTGGATTTCACCACCACTACCTTCATCCCCGCCATCTGGGCGCTTGCCGGATTGGTGCCATGGGCGGAAACGGGGATGAGGCAGATGTTGCGGTGGCCTTCGCCGCGGTCGCGGTGATATGCGGCAATGGTCAGAAGGCCCGCGTATTCGCCCTGCGCCCCCGAATTGGGTTGCATCGACATGGCGTCATAGCCGGTAATCGCGCAGAGCTTCTGCGAGAGATCCGCGATCATTTCGGTAAAGCCCTGCACCTGATCGGCCGGGGCGAAAGGATGGATATTGGCAAACTCGGGCCAGGTAAGGGGCATCATCTCGGCTGCGGCGTTAAGCTTCATCGTGCAGGAGCCAAGCGGAATCATGGCGCGATCAAGCGCCAGGTCGCGGTCCGACAGGCGGCGCATGTAGCGCATCATCTCGGTTTCGGCGCGGTTCATGTGAAAGACCGGATGGGCAAGATATTCGCTTGTGCGGATCAGCGATTCGGGAATCCGGTATGCGGTGGCGAAATCCTCGTCCGCACGCTCAAGCCCGAAGGCCCGCCACAACCGCACCAGCGTATAGGAGCGGGTCGTTTCGTCGATCGAGATTCCCACCCTGGTATCGCCGATCTTGCGCAGGTTGATCCGCTGTTCCACCGCGGCCTTCAGGATCACCCCCTGCATCGGTCCCACATCAACGGTGACGGTGTCGAAGAAATGTTCGGGCTCCACCTTGTAGCCCGCTTCTTCAAGCACCCGCACGAAGCGGCTTGTCTTGCGGTGGATGCGCTGGGCGATGGCCTTCAGCCCCTCGGGCCCGTGGAACACCGCATAGAACGAGGCCATTACGGCCAGCAGCGCCTGCGCGGTGCAGACATTCGATGTGGCCTTTTCGCGCCTGATATGCTGTTCGCGGGTCTGCAGGGCCAGGCGATAGGCCGGGTTGCCGCGCGCATCTACCGACACCCCCACAAGCCGCCCCGGCATGGCGCGCTTGTGGGCTTCGCGGCAGGCCATGTAGGCCGCGTGCGGCCCGCCATAGCCCATGGGCACGCCGAAACGCTGGGTAGAGCCCACAGCAATATCGGCGCCCATGGCGCCGGGTTCCTTCAGAAGCGTCAGCGCCAGCGGATCGGCGATCATGATGGCGATGCCCCGCGCATCGTGCAGGGCTTCGATCTGCGGGGTGAAGTCGTGCAGGTGGCCATAGGTGCCCGGATACTGGAAGATAGCGGCAAACACCTTGTCGGCCTGCAGATCCTCCGGGGCACCCACAAGCACCTTGATCCCCAGGGGAGCGGCGCGGGTTTTCATTACCGCGATGTTCTGGGGGTGGCAGTTTTTGTCGATGAAGAAGGCCGGGGCCTTCGATTTTGCCACGCGGCGGGCCATCGTCATGGCCTCGGCGGCGGCAGAGGCCTCGTCAAGCAGCGAAGCATTGGCGATTTCGAGTCCGGTGAGATCGGCGATCATCGTCTGATAGTTCAGAAGCGCTTCGAGCCGCCCTTGCGAGATTTCCGGCTGATAGGGGGTATAGGCCGTATACCATGCCGGATTTTCAAGGATGTTGCGCTGGATCGCGGGTGGTGTGACGGTGCCATAGAAGCCCTGCCCGATCATCGAGGTCATCACCCGGTTCTTGCGTGCAACCTGGCGCACATACCACAGGAGTTCGCGCTCGGATTTCGGTTTTCCGAAATCCAGTGGCTCTTTCTGGCGGATGCCCGGGGGGATGGTTTCGTCAATCAGTTGATCGAGGGTTTCCGCGCCGATGGCAGCCAGCATTTCCTTCATTTCCTCGGGCGAGGGGCCGATGTGGCGCCGGTTGGCGAAATCGTAGGGCAGATAATCGGTAGGCTCGAAAGGCATCTTCTGGTTCCCCTTGTGCGAATGCGGCCCGCCACGGCGGGGCGGGCCTGCGGGCTCAGCCGATGAATTCCCTGTAGGCGGCTTCATCCATGAAATCGTCGAGGGCCGACATGTCGGCCGGCTTCATCCGGAAGAACCAGGCTTCCCCCTCGGGATCGTCGTTCACCTTCCCGGGCTCTTCAACGATCGCTTCGTTCACTTCGACGATCTCGCCATCCATCGGCGCCAGAATGTCGGAGGCGGCCTTGACGCTTTCGATCACTGCAACCTCGTCATCCTTGCTGATCGTGGTGCCCGGCTCGGGCAGTTCCACGAACACCACATCGCCCAGTTGCTCGGCTGCATGTCTGGTGATGCCGACAACCACGCTATCGCCCTCGGGCCGCAGCCATTCATGCTCTTCGGTATATTTCATCGCTTCTTTTCCCTTGTCAGCGTTTGTATGTGGCAGCCCTGAAGGGCAGGCCGGTGATGGTGGCGGGCAGACGCCTGGAGCGCACTTCGCCGAAAAGGCGGATGCCTTCGCGGGCAAGTTCCGCGGGCACGTAACCCATTGCCAGGGGCCGCCCGAGCGAAGGGCCGAAACCGCCAGAAGTGACATGGCCGATCGGTGTATTGCCGTCTGTTTCGGCAAACAGTGGCGTGCCCTCGCGCATCGGTGCGCGCCCTTCGGGCAGGATCCCGACACGCCGGCGGGGCGCGCCATTTTCAATTTCGCCCAGAATGCGCGTCGCGCCGGGGAAGCCGCCCTCCCGCGCGCCTCCCTTGCGGCGCACTTTCTGGATAGCCCATTCGAGGCTCGCCTCGACCGGCGAGGTGGTTGCATCGATGTCATGTCCGTGCAGGCACAGTCCGGCTTCGAGGCGCAGGCTGTCACGCGCACCAAGGCCGATCGGGGCCACGGCGGGATCGGCCAGCAATGCCCGGGCCAGATCTGCGGCGCGGGGGCCTTCGACCGATATCTCGAAGCCGTCCTCGCCCGTATAGCCCGAACGCGAGATCCACAGTTCGCCGAAATCCGAGGAGATCACGGCCACGTCCATGAAGCGCATGGACGCAACGTCTGATGCGATCCTCGCCAGTGCGGTTTCGGCCTCTGGCCCCTGAAGGGCGATCAGAGCGCGCTTTTCAACCATTTCGATTTCGCATTCATCGCCCAGATGCGTCAGCAGGTGGGCCAGATCGGCCTGCTTGTTGGCGGCATTGACCACCAGAAACAGGTGATCGCCCCGATTTGCGAACATCAGGTCATCAAGAATGCCGCCGTCGTCATTGGTGAAGAAGCCATAGCGCTGGCGGCCTTCCTTCAGCCCCAGTACCGAGACGGGCACCACACGTTCGAGCGCGGCAGCCGCATCCTCAAGATGCCCCGAGCGTGGCTTCAGGATGATCTGGCCCATGTGCCCTACATCGAAAAGCCCGGCTTTTTCACGGGTGTGGCGGTGCTCCCTCATTACCCCGGCGGGGTATTGCACGGGCATTTCGTAACCGGCGAAGGGCACCATTCTTGCGCCCAGTTCGTGGTGGAGATCAAAGAGATCGGTTCGCTTCAGTTCCGTCACGGGTGCGCCCCCTCATGCAGGCCGGAAATTCCGGCATCAGACACCGGCAGATCGGCCGGCACATGGCGCCCCCTCTGTCCTTTTGCCTGAGATCGTTATCCCTTCGGCGGATGCGGCAGGCGCACCTCTCTCCAGAGCTTTTACCTCAGCACGGTCCTGCGGCCTGAGAGTTTACCGGGGCGGTTGCTCCTTCGGCACCGGTCAACGCAGAAGGCATTGGCCGGATTCTCCCGTTGCTGACGATCCGGAAGCTAGATCAACCCCGGTCTTTCGGCAAGGTCCGGAATGTTCATGATCTTCTTGAATGTCATGGGAAGAACAGTGCCGCATTGCCGCCAGCATCATCCCTGAAGCGGGCGCACGCCCACGTCTCCCTCTTCCCGGGCCCTGATCGCCTGGGCCGCGGCATGGCTGGCGGCGGCGGTGGTGTAATAGGGGATCCTTTCGCTGAGGGCGATGGCGCGGATGTCGCGGCTGTCCTCGATGGCCTGGGCGCCCTCGGTGGTGTTCATCACCAGCGCGATCCGGCCGTCCTTCAGCATGTCAACGATGTCGGGGCGCCCTTCATAGACCTTGTTCACCACCTGGCATTCGATTCCGTTTTCCTGCAGCCAGGCCGCGGTTCCCCGAGTAGCGATGATGCTGAACCCGAGATTCTTCAGGATCCGCGCGGCCTCGCGCATCTGCCCGGTCTTGTCGGCATCCTTGATCGAAATGAACACGTTGCCCTTGCCCGGCAGATCCACACCCGCACCCCACTGTGCCTTGAGGAAGGCAATGGGGAACGAGCGGTCCCATCCCATCACCTCTCCGGTCGAGCGCATCTCGGGGCCGAGGATGGTGTCAACGCCGGGGAAGCGGTTGAAGGGCAGCACGGCTTCTTTCACCGAAAACCAGGGCATGTCTGGATCGGCCAGTGTCATCGGATCGCCAAAGGGCAGGGTATCGTCGGGGCCGGCGCCTTCGGGATAGGGGGGGCGCTGGGGAAAGCCGGTCAGTTTTTCGCCGGCCATCAGCCGTGCGGCGATCGAAGCGATGGCGCTGTCGGTGGCCTTGGCCACGAAGGGCACGGTGCGTGAGGCGCGGGGGTTGACCTCGATCAGGTAGATATCTTCGTTCTTCACCGCGAATTGCACGTTCATCAACCCTACCACATTGAGGGCAAGCGCCAGCTCGCGGGTCTGGCGTTTCACTTCTTCGATGATCTCGCGGGGCAGTGAATAGGGCGGCAGGCTGCAGGCGCTGTCGCCCGAATGCACGCCGGCCTCTTCGATATGCTGCATGATGCCGGCCACATGTACATCGGTGCCGTCGCACAGGGCATCCACATCCATTTCGATGGCCCCGGCAAGATAGCTGTCGAGCAGCACCGGGCTGTCGCCGGACACCACAACCGCTTCGCGGATGTAGCGTTCGAGCTGGGGCATGTCGCGCACGATTTCCATGGCGCGCCCGCCCAGCACATAGGAAGGCCGGATTACCAGCGGAAAGCCGATTTCCCCGGCAGCGGCAAGCGCTTCTTCGGCGGTGGAGGCGATGGCATTCTTCGGCTGTTTCAGGCCCAGCCTGTTCACCAGTTCCTGAAAGCGTTCGCGATCTTCCGCCAGGTCGATTGCATCGGGGCTGGTGCCCAGGATCGGGATGCCGGCTTCGTGCAGGGCATTTGCCAGTTTCAGCGGCGTCTGGCCGCCGAACTGCACGATGACGCCGTGCAACGTGCCCTTTTCCTGTTCGGCGCGCAGAACCTCCATCACATGTTCGAAGGTCAGAGGTTCGAAATAGAGGCGGTCGGAGGTATCGTAATCAGTGCTTACCGTTTCCGGGTTGCAGTTGATCATGATGGTTTCATAACCCCGATCGGACAGGGCGAAACAGGCGTGGCAGCAGCAGTAGTCAAACTCGATCCCCTGGCCGATGCGGTTGGGGCCGCCCCCCAGGATCACCACCTTTTTCCTGTCGCTCGGGCGGGCCTCGCATTCTGCCTCGCCCATGGCGGGGGTTTCGTAGGTGGAATACATATAGGGTGTCTGGGCTTCGAACTCGGCGGCGCAGGTATCGATCCGCTTGAAGCTGGCCGTGATTCCGACGGCAAGGCGGGCCGCGCGCACCTCGGCTTCACGCATGCCGGCAAGTCTGGCGAGCCGGGCATCGGTGAAGCCAAGCATTTTCAGCGCCCTGAGGCCGGCTTCATCCCGCGGCAGCCCCTTGGAGCGTATTTCTTCCTCGGTTTCCACGATCTCGCGGATGCGGGACAGGAACCAGGGATCATATTTCGTGACATCGTGGATTTCCGTGTCCGAAAGCCCGTGGCGCATCGCCTGGGCGATTACCCGCAGCCGGTCAGGAGACTGCACGGAAAGCGCCCTGATCACGGCGGATTTCTCGGGCGCGCCTTCGATTTCCACCTCGTCGAAGCCGGCAAGGCCGGTTTCCATGCTGGCCAGCGCCTTTTGCATGCTTTCGTGAATCGAACGTCCGATCGCCATGGCTTCGCCCACCGATTTCATGGCGGTGGAAAGCACCGGCTCGGCACCGGGGAATTTCTCGAAGGCAAAGCGGGGGATCTTCGTGACCACATAGTCGATCGAGGGTTCGAAGCTGGCGGGCGTCACACGGGTGATGTCGTTGTCAAGTTCGTCGAGCGTATAGCCCACGGCCAGCTTGGCGGCGATCTTGGCAATGGGAAAACCGGTGGCCTTCGAGGCCAGCGCGGATGAGCGCGAAACGCGCGGGTTCATTTCGATCACCACCATGCGCCCGTCGGCCGGATTGATGGCCCATTGCACGTTCGAGCCACCGGTTTCCACCCCGATTTCGCGCAAGACCGCGATCGAGGCTGAGCGCATCATCTGGTATTCCTTGTCGGTCAGCGTCAGCGCCGGTGCCACGGTGATGCTGTCGCCCGTATGCACGCCCATGGGATCGACATTCTCGATCGAGCAGACGATGATCGCGTTGTCGGCGGCATCACGCACCACTTCCATTTCGTATTCCTTCCAGCCCAGCAGGCTTTCGTCGATCAGGATCTGATTGACGGGGCTGGCATCAAGGCCGGTCTGGCAGATGTGGATGAAATCTTCGCGGTTGTAGGCCACGCCGCCACCGGTGCCGCCAAGGGTGAAGGCGGGGCGGATGATGGCGGGCAGACCCACATGCTCGATTGCGGCCATGGCCTCTTCCATCGAGCTGGCAATGGTGGCACGGGGGTTTTCAAGGCCGATCCGTTCCATTGCCTCGCGAAACAGCTTGCGGTCTTCGGCCATCTCGATGGCCTTGCGGTTGGCGCCGATCAGCTCGACGCCGAATTTTTCGAGCACGCCCATGTCATCAAGCGCCAGTGCGGTGTTGAGCCCGGTCTGTCCGCCCATGGTGGGCAGCAGGGCATCGGGGCGTTCGCGTTCGATGATCCTGGCCACGATCTCGGGGGTGACGGGTTCGATATAGGTGGCATCGGCCAGGCCCGGATCTGTCATGATGGTGGCCGGGTTGGAATTGACAAGGATCACCCGATAGCCTTCCTCGCGCAGGGCCTTGCAGGCCTGAGCGCCGGAATAGTCGAATTCGCAGGCCTGGCCAATGATGATCGGCCCCGCGCCAATGATCATGATCGAAGATATATCGGTTCGTTTCGGCATGAGATGACCCCGGTATGCGCAAATTGCCGTGGTTATAGACAGCAGGCGCGCATGTGCAACCCCCTTGTCATCGGCGCTTCTCTCCGGCTGGTTGCGCCTGTCTGCAAGGTGCGGTTCCTGCCCCGCCTGCGGCCATGCCAAGAGCGAATGCATATCCTGCCATTGCCATTGTGCCGGCAAGCTGCGCCGGGTGGCTGATGGGGCCGGCGGGCTTGTAGAGATCGATCAGCAGGATGAATTCGGGCAGGAACAACAATGCCAGAAGCATACCGCCCCGGGCCGTTCCGAAACGCGTCATGAGAACGGGTGCAAATGCGACGGCCGGAAGGTAATGATATCCCCAGCTGATCGGGCTGAGCAGGGCGAAAAGCACGAAGGCCAGAGGCCACAGAAGCCAGATGTTGCCTATGTTCCGGCGGCGCATCGCCAGGGCGACGACAACGATCACCAGCACCATCAGGAGCGAAGATATCAGGTTCCACAGCGGATGCTTGAGGATGATGAACCAGCCTACGGGATCTTCTGCATCTTCCGTGTTTGAAAGGCTTGGGATCAGCCGGAGATCGTCTGCGAAGAACAATTGCCCGATCGCCGGGTCGATGGAGTACGAGAACTTGGTAAGAATGACGGTTTTCTTGATCAGCGCCAGTTGATGCAGAAATTCCTGGTGCAGGGGCCAGCCGGCAACGGCAACCGAGGTCAGCGCCAGCATTCCCCCGCTCACGAGGAATGCGATGAAGGCACGGCGGTGGCCGCTGGCCAGCCACAAAAGGGCAAATGCCGCCGGATAGGCCTTGATCGCGGCCGCCAGCGCCAGGGCCGTCCCGGCGGCGATCTCGGCGCCGCTGCGGGTGCGTTCGATCGCCAACACCATCAGGAAGCCAACAAGAATCTGGAGCTGGTTCTGCAGAAGCCCCACGCTTCCTATCGTGGTAAGGATCAGGACAAGCAGCCCGACCATGGTGAAGCCGACAGGCGACATGCGGCTGGCGGATGCCTTCCAGGCCAGCAGGATCATGCCGCCCAGCAGGAGCGTGTTGATAAAGCCGGCAATTGCGGCGATTGTCGAAAAGTCGGTCAGTTTTCCAAGCCAGGCGAATACTGCGGCCCAGAGCGGGGGGTAGATGAAGGGAAAGATGTCGCCGTTCCGGTTCCGCGCACGCATGTAATGCACCCATTCCGAAGGTGGCAGCATGGTATAGGCTTCGGTATCTGCCGGATATATCTGATCGAGGCGACCGCTTTCGAAGAATACGCCGGCCAGCCAGCTGGCCCGCAGGTCTTCGGAAGGAAATTCGGGAACGATACTCGTGATCACGCCTGCAACCATGGTGATGACCAGCAAGGCAATTACAACGGAACGCGACATGTTGGGAAAACCTGACAGGAACGGAAGCGGGCAAGTGCGCGGTGTGAAGGATGGGTTCTGACAATCTTAACGCAAGGGATCGCAAGTCAACAGTATTTTCGGGTTTCATCCGCAGCCTCCGGCACGTCCGGTTGCGGGCCGAGTTTGCGGTGCTTTATGTGCTGGCACCGCTTGCGATGGCGCTTTTCCTGCCACCCATGTGGATGTTTCCGGCGCTTTTTGCCACCATGGTGGTGGCGCTTCTGCTGTTGCAGCTGACGCCCGGCTTTCGCTGGCGTGAACTGCTGACGGGCCTTCAGGCCTTGCGTTCCGTGCACATATGGGGCCTTGTCCTGGGGTTTTCTGCCGCGACGGCTGCACTTTCCTGGGCAATCCTTGAATTCCGTCATCCCGATGCGTTGTTCGTTCTGCTCCGTGAACGGCCGGCGCTGATGGCGATGATCGTTCTGCTCTATCCCTGGTTCTCGGCCTTGCCGCAGGAAATCATCTTTCGAATCCTGTTCTTCCGTCGTTACGGCACGATCCTGCCGCCGGGGCGCATGGCGCTGGTGCTCAATGCGGCACTTTTCGCGCTGGCGCATCTGATGTACTGGAGCTGGGTCGTGGCAGCGCTGACCTTTGCCGGCGGGCTGGTGTTTGCCTGGGCCTTCGAGGTGCGACGCAGTTTTGCCCTGGCCTTTCTGCTGCATACGCTTGCCGGCTGGATACTGTTCGCCTTCGGCATGGGGCTTTATTTTCATGCCGGCAACGTGGAGCGGCCGTTCTGAGGCCATGGCCGCAGCGGCTATTCCGCGGCCTGGTGCATGTGCACGCCGTCGTTGCCGGTGAACAGATAGTCGCGTGTCAGCGGAACCGCATCCTGCCTGCGTGCGAGCTGCACCTGGAACACCACCTGCTTGTAATGACGAAAGGATTGCTCGGCCGACACCAGGTAATAACGCCACATGCGGCAGAAGCGTTCGTCATAGATTGCGCGCACCTTGTCGATGTTCTGCATGAAGCGGCGGTGCCACTCGTTAAGCGTTCTGGCATAGTGCAGGCGCCAGACCTCGATGTCGGTCGTGTAGAGCCTTTCCTTCTCGATTGCCTGCATCACTTCCGACAGGGCCGGGGTATAGCCCCCGGGAAAGATGTATCTGGCCAGCCACGGGCTTGTGCTGGTGGGAGCGTCCATGCGGCCGATGGTGTGCAGCAGGGCCACGCCGTCTTCGTTCAGCATATTGCGGATACGGGCAAAGAAGGTGCCGTAATGGGGCACACCCACATGTTCGAACATGCCTACGGAAACGATCCTGTCGAAGCTTTCATCGACATTTCGGTAGTCCATGAGTTCGAAGCGCACACGATCCTGCAGGCCGGCATCTGCGGCGCGTGCGCGTGCGACTTTCAGCTGCTCCTGCGAAAGGGTAATGCCCAGAACATCGGCGCCGTGGTCGCGCGCCAGCGTCAGGGTCAGGCCACCCCAGCCGCAGCCGATATCGAGAACCTTCATGCCGGGCTGCAGCAGAAGCTTGCGCGCGATCAGGTTTTTCTTGTGCTGCTGTGCCTGTTCGAGCGTGTCATCCTCATGCATCCAGTAGGCGCAGGAATACTGCTTGTCCTCGTCGAGGAACAGATCATAGAGCTCTTCGGAAAGATCGTAATGATGCGCCACATTGCGCCTGGCGCGCGGAATCGGGTTGAACTGGGCCAGGCGGCGCCCTGCCTTGCGCAGCATCTCGAGCGGGCGCAGCCACAGAACCGGCCCCGTGCGGCCCAGGTTCTTCTGTGCAAGCTCGAGAAAGCCGTGAAGATCATCGTTGTCGATTGTCAGGGTGCCGTCCATATAGGCCTCGCCCACGGCAAGCTCGGGGTTCAGCACCATCCGCCGGGCGAAGGCCGGATCGCTGATGCGCAGGGTTATCCGTTTTCCGGTGCCATCACCAAAGGTTTCCGTGCTGCCGTCCGGCATATGGATGACAAGGGATCCCTGGCGAACGATGCGAGAGACCAGATGTTTCAGAAGTCGGTTCCACATGTTGCTCTCCTTCGGGCCGCGTCGGCCCGCTGAATTGCACTGCCCGAATTTCTTTGCGTCTTGCCTCTCTGGGAACGGGCATGCAGAATGGCCCGAAGCTTCCCACCCGCCTTGTCATGCACACCGTGCCACGGTGTGCAGCTTTTTCAAAGCTCGCATATTCTGTTCGAAGAACAAGCCCTTGTCCAGATTTTCCCCGGGGTGCGGGCGAGGATTGGCCGATTGATGCTCTTGACTTTGTGCAGCGTGCGCGCTGTATCGGCGCGACAGCTTAGATGGCAGCAATGACAGAACCCGAAGGAACGATCATGCACCCTTATCGAAGCCATACCTGCGCCGCACTGACAAAGGAGAACGTGGGCGAAACCGTGCGCCTTTCGGGCTGGGTGCACCGCGTGCGGGATCACGGTGGCGTGCTGTTCATCGATCTGCGCGATCACTATGGCATCACCCAGGTGTTGTGCGACAACGACAGTCCGGTGTTTTCCGAGGTCGAGAAACTGCGCGCCGAATGGTGCGTGCGTATAGATGGCACTGTAAAGGCGCGTGATGAAAACCTGGTCAACCCCAGGATTCCGACCGGTGAGATCGAGGTCTATATCCGTGATGTGGAAATTCTGGGCAAGGCCGAAGAACTGCCCCTGCAGGTGTTCGGAGATCAGGAATACCCCGAGGAAACGCGGCTGAAATACCGCTATCTGGATCTGCGACGCGACAAGCTGCAGGAAAACATGAAACTGCGTTCCGATGTGATTGCCGGCATGCGCCGGCGCATGTGGGAGCAGGGTTTCCGAGAATACCAGACGCCGATCATCACTGCCTCCAGCCCCGAAGGCGCTCGTGATTTTCTGGTGCCTTCGCGTCTGCATCCGGGCAAGTTCTATGCCTTGCCGCAGGCTCCGCAGCTGTTCAAGCAGCTGATCATGGTGTCAGGCTATGACAGATATTTCCAGATCGCCCCCTGTTTTCGCGATGAGGATCCGCGCGCCGATCGCTCGCCTACCGATTTCTATCAGCTCGATATGGAAATGAGCTTTGTCACCCAGCAGGACGTATTCGACACGATCCAGCCGGTGATCCAGGGCATTTTCGAGGAATTCGGCGGCGGCCGGAAGGTGGATCGGGTCTGGCCGCAGATTTCCTATCGCGATGCGGCGCTGTGGTATGGGACCGACAAGCCCGACCTCAGGAATCCGATCAGGATGCAGGTGGTGAGCGAGCATTTCCGCGGCTCGGATTTTGCGATCTTTGCGAAACTTCTGGAGCAGGAGGGCACGGAAATCCGCGCCATTCCGGCCCAGGGCGGCGGCTCGCGCAGGTTCTGCGACCGGATGAATGCCTTTGCCCAGAAGGAAGGCCTGCCCGGTATGGGCTATATCTTCTGGCGCGAGGGCGAGAACGGGCTTGAGGGCGCCGGCCCGGTGGCCCGGAACATAGGCCCCGGGCGCACCGAAGCCATCCGCCGGCAACTGGGCCTTGGCAAAGGCGATGCGGCCTTCTTCCTTGGCGGCAAGCCCAAAAGCTTCGAGCGTGTGGCCGCCAGGGCGCGCGACGAGATCGGCAGGGAGCTGGGCCTTACCGAAAAAGACCGGTTTGCCTTCGCCTGGATCGTCGATTTTCCGATCTACGAACGTGATGAGGAAACCGGCGAGATCGACTTCGAGCACAACCCCTTTTCAATGCCTCAGGGCGGGCTCGAGGCGCTTGAGGGCGATCCGTTTCAGGTGCTGGGCTACCAGTATGATCTTACCTGCAACGGCTACGAGATCCTTTCCGGCGCCATCCGCAACCACCGCCCCGAGATCATGTTCCGGGCCTTCGAGATCGCCGGATATGATCGGAAGGAAGTAGAACGGCGTTTTGGCGGGCTGGTCAGGGCTTTCCATTATGGCGCTCCGCCTCACGGCGGCTGCGCGGCGGGAATCGACCGGATCGTGATGCTGCTGGCAGACGAGGCCAGCATCCGCGAGGTGATCATGTTCCCGATGAACCAGCGCGCCGAAGATCTGATGATGGGGGCTCCTTCCGAACCCACCAATGAACAGTTGCGTGAATTGCATCTGCGGATCGTGACGGAAGACTAGCGCCGGGAAGTCGGCGGCAGGAGAGGCAGGCCGGCATCAGCCATGTGGCGCCGGCGCCGTTCCGGCTGGCGGAAATACTTTTAGGAAGCGTGGTGTTTCCCGGAACGGCATGAACATCTCCACCAGGTCAACGCATGATTGCACGGAGATGTCATGGGCGGCGGTTGCCAAGGCAAGTTGGAGAAAATACAGGAATGGCTGCCGGAAACAACGAAGAAATATTCTGCGGATCGCGGGAAATGCGCCGGCTCATGTCTGGCTTACGGCGGCGATGATGGCAAAGCCGAGCGCCAGGGCACCGGTGCCGAGGATGATCCAGTCCACGATGGCGCTGCCCTCTCGATCCTGCGCGAACGTGACAATTTTCTTCATCGTTGACCCTTACCCTTGCGTCCGCCACATTGGTCTTGCCTGCCCCGGGAAAACCGGAAGGCAGGATTGCCGGACAGCATCCGAAATCTTTCCTGCGGGCAGACTTGTCCGGGAAATGGGGCAGAATTTGGATGAAATTGAGGAATTCGTGACCATTTCCGTTTCTGCGGATGCCGCATTCCCGAAGGGGTGGACGCCGCCGCGCCATTTTTGCAGATGAAGATGCCGCGCATCGCATATGGCTCAGATCATGGCGCGGCCTGCTGTCAGCCTTTCATGCAGGATACCGGCCAGGCGGGCGAGGTCCGAGCCCACAGGGCGGCCACAGGCACGGTGCCTTGCCAGCCTTTCCGCCACAGCGATCAGGGGTTTGTCACGTGCACTGCGCGCCACGCCACGGGTGAACTGCAGAAGATAGTCGAGCGTGCGTTCGTCTTCCTGGCCGTTCAGCATCTCGCAGGCGTGAGCGATGTCATCCTGATAGGCAATCGGATCGGGAACGATCCTGTCATCGGTCAGGGTCTGCAATTTCGCGGGTTTCATGCCGGGTGGCAGATGTGAAAGCAGAAGTTTCTGGAAGCCGGCGAGGCTTTCGATCGGTTTTGCCAGAAATCCGTCTGCCCCGGCCTGCATGGCCTCGGTTTCGCGCATGGGATCGCCACTCATCCCCAGCAGAACGGTCAGGCGCGGTCTGGCCTGGGCCAGATCGTGCAGCAGATCAAGCCCCGAACCATCCGGCAATCCGAGATCGGCGATCAGGATTGTCGGGCGATAGCGGTTCAGGTGACGATAGGCCGCGGCCAGGCAATGCGCGCGGCGCAACCTGGCCCCCGAGCGCAGGCACAGCAGGCGGATCGCCTCGCAGGCAAGGCGGCTGTCCTCGGCCACAAGAATACTGTGCCCGAGCAACGGGCGCGATGGCGTTGGCGCGGGTGGTGGCAGAAGTTCCTCCAGATCGTCCATGTCATGCCCCCGGAAATGATGTTCGAATCGAAGTAAACCGCAGTTTGGCTAACGCCGGGTAAACCCGCTGACCTGCGCCTTTGTGGCGCTTGTGTGCCGAAGCGGATATGTTCATAAGTGGGCAGACAGGCAGACAGGGAGAGTCCCGATGATCGGACGCCTCAATCACATTGCCATTGCCGTGCCCGATCTCGAAGCGGCCGCGCGCCGCTATCAGGATATGCTCGGCGCTTCGGTCGGTGCGCCGCAGGACGAGCCCGATCACGGTGTCACGGTAGTGTTCATCACCCTTCCCAATACCAAGGTCGAGCTTCTGACACCGCTTGGCAAGGACAGCCCCATCGCGCGGTTCCTGGAGCGAAATCCGGCCGGGGGCATTCATCACCTGTGCTATGAGGTGAAAGACATCATCGCCGCCCGTGATCACCTGCTGGCCCGTGGAGCACGCGTTCTGGGTGGTGGGAAGCCGAAGATCGGCGCACACGGAAAGCCGGTTCTGTTTCTGCATCCGGGCGATTTCAACGGCACGCTGATCGAGCTTGAGGAAGTCTGACCATGGGTATCACCTCTGCCATTGTCCTGTTTTCGGTGATCTGGTTCATGGTGCTGTTCGTGCTGTTGCCTCTGGGCATGCGTTCGCAAGGCGACGAGGGCGATGTGGTGCCCGGCACACAGCCCGGCGCGCCGGCCGAGTTCAAGGCCGGCCGCATGGCAAAGCGGGTGACGGTGATCGCCGTTGTCTTGTGGTGCATCATCGCCGCGGTCATCATCTACGGGGGGCTGACGGTGCGCGATCTTGACTGGTTCGGCCGGATGGGGCCGGCGCCGTTGTCAGACAGTGAATCCGGAGGGTGAGGGATCACGCCGGAAGCAGGCCCCCGGTGCCTGTTCGGATGAATGGCTTCACGTGCTCAGCCATGTGGTGATGGCGTCGATATCCGGACGCTTGCGTTCGTCCGGGCGTGAAACAGGTGTGCCGATATGGATGAAGCCCGAAATGTCTTCTTCGGAGGAGAGGCCAAGCCCGTTTTCCAGGAACGCGCGATCCCGGGCGGCCCAGCCCGTCAGCCAGTTGGCGCCCCAGCCGGCGGCTGCTGCAGCATTCAGAAGGTTCAGGCAGACCGCACCGTTGGCAAGCCGCTGTTCCCACTCGGGGGCCTTGTCGCTTGGTCTGGGCGTGAACACGACGGCAACGATCATCGGGGCGCCGGCGAAGGCGCGGCCTGTCTTGCGGTATTTCTCGGGATCTATGCCAAGGGCCCTGCCGCGTTCCAGCGCCATCTGTCCCAGGCGCTTCGGGGCTGTGCCTTCCAGCACGATGAAACGCCACGGCACCAGCATTCCGTGGTCGGGCACCCGTGCGGCGATTTCAAGCAGTGCGGCTGTTTCTTCCCTGCCGGGGGCTGGGCTTGCCAGCATGTTCCACGGGGTGGAACGGCGCGTTCTCATGAAGCCCAGCACTGCCGGATCCACGTTCTGATCCTCGGGCATGATCCGCTCTTTCCCTGTTCGGTCCGGCAAGCGGCCAAACCCCTGTAGGGGCTTCTGCAAGGCCGCCGGGGTGCGGCAACCGCGGGAACGGCAAAAACCGTAGCGCTTGCAGGGGGTCTTCCGCTAACCTCTGATCGTGGAAGAAAGACATGCAGGAAGAACGACATGGTGGTCAAGGGAGCATTTGCCCATCTGGCCCGCCCGGGGGCCGAGATTGCGGTGCGGGTAGTGCCGCGGGCATCGCGCAATCATATCGCGCTTGCCGGAGGGACGCTGCGGGTTCAGGTAACGGCGCCGCCCGAGGGCGGCAAGGCAACGGCGGCCGTTCAGAAGCTGCTGGCCCATGCTCTGGGTGTGGCGAAGTCGCGGCTTGAACTGCAGCGAGGTGCGACATCGCGTGACAAGGTCTTCCTGTTGAAGGGATAACGGATGGAATGGCTCAGAGTGCATGCCGCGCGTTTCCGCAACAATTGTATCTGGTCGCTTGCCGGCTGGTGTGCCAGTTGGAAATCAGAGGCCACACTGCGCCAGTGGACATTAGTCAATCTGATTTCCTTTGCCTTCACATGGGTTGTTCCCATGAGCACTGCCGAACGGGCCCTGATATTTGCTTCCGGGATGATGATTCTGGTGGCGGAACTGCTGAATACGGCAGTCGAGGAAGCGGTAAACCGGATTTCAACCGCCCGACACCCTCTTGCGGAAAAGGCGAAGGATGCGGGCAGTGCCGCCGTGGCCGTGGCCGCGATCACGGCGGGCGGGGTATGGCTGCTGGTTCTCCTGGGATAGGGGGTCGGCTTCGGGCTATTTCTTCGGCTTGTTTTCTCCGACGAGCCTGTAGGCCCCTTCCGGCAGGTCAAGCGCTGCCCGCAGATCCCTCAGTTGGGCGTTCGAAAGGGTGATCTTCTGCACCCGGTCGCTTCGCGGATCATATTGCGAGAGGGTCACCACATTCGCAAAGAGATTGATCACCACGTCTTCCTGCAAAGGCGATTCGCCGTCATCGACAAGGGTGATGACGGTTGCGTCGAAATCATGTTCGATCGTGAACATGGTGCCAAGCTTAGAGAGCGGCGCCGACGATGCAAGGGGGAAATGAAGAACGCGATGCCGGGCCGGAATTGGCCCGAGCGGGGAAATGCTGCCCCGGGGGTTTCCGTGGTGCCGGGATTTTGGCAGAAAGACATGTATATCCCCGGAGTTCCGGAAAGGATTCGCTATTGCCCAGATCTGCGCTTTTTCTGGCCCTGTTCGTGGCTGCCTGCGCTTCCGGCGGTGATCCTGTTGTCAGGTTGCCGCCCGGGCAGGAGGCGGAAGCCCGGGCGATGATGCAGGATCTTGAGCAGACCGGTGCTCTGGCCCGGTTCCATGATGTCATCACGCGCATGGTGCCCCTTGCCGAAGGCGAATGCCGTGCCCGCACGAGTGGTGTGAACTGCGGCCTGCATGTCATGCTTGACATCAGCCCGGATGAACCGCCGAACGCTTACCAGCTGCTCGACAGGAATGACCGGCCGGTGATTGTCTTTACGGCAAGCCTGTTGCAGGATGTCCGCAATGCTGACGAACTGGCGCTGGTGCTTGGCCATGAGGTGGCGCATCACATCCTTGGCCATGTTTCCCATTCGCGCGACATGATACGCGAAGGCGCGCTTCTGAGCGGCATGCAGGCCGCCGTGCATGGGGCCAGCACCGAGGAAAGACATGCTGCCGAGATGCGAGGCGCGCTCCGCTCGATGTTGCGGTATTCGAAGCAATTCGAATTTCAGGCTGATGAGCTTGGCACGGTCATCAGCCACAGGGCCGGATTCGATCCGGTTCGGGGGGCGGAGTATTTCGTGCGCATGAAAAGTCCGCGAAACAGGTTTCTGGTCACGCACCCGCCGAACCGGGCCCGCAGGGAAGCGGTCCGGCGTCTGGCCGGGCGTCTGGAATAGAAGGCCCGCCGGATGCGTCTGATCCCGAGGATTCTGCCGGCATCTGTCGTGGGGGTGCCTTTTCTGCCGGGTCTGCTAGGTTCGGCAGGGGCGCGAGGGCGCGATTGCGGCAAAGGGAGCGAAAGATGAAACTGCATGTAATCTGGTTTGTTCTGGTGCTGGCTCTTGCCGGTTGCGTGGTTCCTGAAACGGCGCCGGCACCCGCCCCCGGCCGTCTGCCCCCGGCAGAGCAGCCCGGGGTTGCGCCGAAACTGGACAGGCACAGCGCGGTTCGGAACTTTGCCGCCGTGGTGCGCCGGATGGAGCCGGTGGCCGAGCGTATCTGTATCGAGAACACCCGCAATGTTCCCTGCGATTTCCAGATCGTGCTCGACAACCGACCGGGCCTGCCTCCCAATGCCTTCCAGACGCTTGATCGTCGGGGGCGCCCGGTAATCGGTTTTACCCGCGCCCTGATCCGGGATGTCCGCAATCGCGACGAGCTTGCCTTTGTCATGGGGCATGAGGCGGCGCATCATATTCTGGGCCACATTCCGCGCCAGCAGCAAACGGCCGTGCGCGGTGCGGTGCTGGGCGGGCTGCTTGGGGTTCTGGCAGGCGTTGATGAAACCGGTCTGCGCACGGCCCAGCAGATCGGGGCCACGCTGGCGGTGCGGCGCTATTCGAAGGAGCTGGAACTGGAGGCCGACCGGCTTGGCACCATCATCACGGCGCGCGGAGGATTCGATCCGGTGCGCGGCGCGGCCTATTTCAGGCGGATTCCCGATCCGGGCGACAGGTTTCTTGGCACCCATCCGCCGAATGCGGCACGTATCGAGGTGGTTCGGCGCACCGCGGCGCGCCTTGAGCGGTAGCGGGGCATCGCCCCGGCCTACCAGCGCAGAAAGCCGATGTTTTCCGGTTGCAGGCAGATCTGATCGCTGCAGGCCTGGATGGTTGCCGAAATTCTGGCCGGAGCGCCGTTGCCCCCCCGCAACGGGGGCAGTGGCAGGACAACGGTCTTTTCATAGAGCGCCAGCGGCTTCGGGCTGAAGCCTGGCCTGCGCAGCACTGGTGCCGGATAATGACTTGCCGGCAGCGGGGTGCCGTTCACCGAAACGACGGTGGCGATCAGGTTCTCGTCATGTGGTCTGTGGGCGTTGATGTGCCAGCCGGTGCGCAGCGAAAGGCGCAGGATGTTGTTGCGTTTCAGTGAAAGGCGCACGGCGCCACCCGGGGAATAGCGCAGCGGCCCCGTGGCGCCACCGATCTGTTCGGCCAGCGCGGCAAGCAGGCCGGCGCGTTGCACCGGGTGGCGTCTGGCATGGCCGGAAAGCACCGTTGCCGGAGCTTGCGCACGGGGGGGCATTTGCCCGTCGCGCCGGTCAAGCCGGTTCAGGAAGCTCAGCGCCAGCGCATTCCCGGAGGCCAGTTCGGTATCGTCCAGCGGACGGAAGGGCCCGAAGGATTCGGGCGTTTCCAGCATGCGCATGGGCAGCCCCGGTTCGGCAAAACGGGCCTGCATTTCATCGGCAAGCCGACGTGCAGGGGCCAGCCAGCGGCGGGCGTGTTCGTCATCGGGCGGTCCGCTGAAATCGTAAAGCGCAAGCAGGGCCAGGCCAAGGGCGGCATGATCGGCAAGCTGGGCATCGATACCGGCCTGTCCGTTGAACCACACCCGGCGCAGCCCTTCCTGCGTCCACATCCTGTTCAGGATGAATTCGGCCGCACGGGTGGCCGCCCTGGTATATTCCGGGGCATCCAGAAGCCAGCCGGCCTCGGCAAGGGTGGCGATCATCTCGCCGTTCCAGGCCACGATGATCTTTTCATCGACAAGGGGGCGGGGGCGGGTTTCGCGCGCCTTGCGCAGGATTTCCAGGATCCGGTCGAAGGCGGCGGGCTCAAGCCCCAGTTCGGCAGCGGCTTGAGCCGGGCCTGACTGAAGGTGGAGCACGCTTTCGCCGTCAAGTTCGGCCAGCCCGTGTTCGGAGACACCGAAGGCGGTTATCAGGGCTTCGATCAGATCAGGGGGCAGATCGGGCGACAGGGCGGCCCTGATCCGGGCTGGTGACCAGACATAGAAGGCACCTTCGGAATAGTGGCCCTCGGGCCCCGGAGAACCGGCATCGAGGGCAGCATGGAAGGCGCCTTCTTCGGCTTGCAGTTCGCGCAGTGCGAAATCCAGCGTGCGCCGGGCGGCGCGGGCATAGGTTTCCCGTCCGGTCAGCACATGGGCGCGCAGCAGGGCCCGGCCGATCAGGGCCTGATTGTAGAGCATCTTTTCGAAATGCGGCACATGCCATTCGGGGTCAACGGCATAGCGGTGAAATCCGCCACCCGGATGATCGTGAATGCCGCCCCGGATCATGCCGTCAAGGGTGGTCAGGGCGGCTTCAAGCAGCACGGGATCACCGCTGCGCTCGGCCTGGTCGAGCAGCAGCAGCAGCATCATTTCCCGCGGGAACTTGGGCGCTGTGCCGAAGCCGCCGCTGAAACTGTCGAAATCGTCCAGCATGGTGCGGGCAAGGGCCAGGATTTCGTTCTGCGAGATCTTCTGCATGTCGGAGGGCTGATCCAGATAGTCGCGCAGCCTTTCGGCAATTGCGGCGGCTTCGGCACGTATCGTTTCGGGCCGTGCTTGCCACTGCCGGGCAGTTTCTTTCAGAAGGCGCATGAAATCCTTGCGCGGCATGTATCCCGCGCCGTGGAACGGTTCACCTTCGGGGGTGAGGAACACGTTGTTCGGCCAGCCGGCCGTTCCCGCCAGCATCGAGGTGACAAGAATGAAGCGTTCATCAAGGTCGGGGCGCTGTTCGCGATCGACCTTTATGGCAATGAAATGCGCGTTCAGGATGTCGGCAACCTTCTGATTGGCAAAGCTTTCCTCTTCCATCACGCGGCACCAGTAACAGGTGGAATAACCGACCGAAACAAAGACCGGCCTGCCTTCACGCCGTGCCTTTTCAAGCGCTTCCGTGCCCCACGGATACCAGTTGACGGGGTTGTTTGCGTGCTGGCTCAGATATGGCGAGGGCGCATCCGCGAGCCGGTTCCCGGCCATGAGTGCACCGGGCAGGGCGGCAAGCAGGACAAGTATCAGGAACAGGCGCATGGCATGTGCCCCTATTGGAAAAGGCAGACAGTGCAAGCCTAGCATGCGGGCCGGAACGTGTCAGATGACGATCGGGTGATCGCTTGCGCCGGAACGATCAGACAGGCCGCCCCCACAGATCGTATTCGCCGGCCTCGTCAACCTCGACGGTGATGATGTCGCCCGGCTTCAGTGTTTCGAAAGCGTCATCGATGAACAGGTTTCCGTCGATTTCGGGGGCGTCGGCCCAGGTGCGGCAGGTGGCCCCTTCGCCATCCACATGGTCAACGATCGCTTCCAGCCGCCTGCCGACCTTTGCCGCAAGTTTCCGCGCCGAGATTGCCCGTGCCTTTTCCATGAAACGCTCCCAGCGTTCCTGTTTCACCTCTTCGGGCAGGTGGCCGGGAAGGGCGTTCGAGCGCGCGCCCTCCACGTTTTCGTATCTGAAACAGCCAACGCGGTCGAGCTGGGCCTCTTCAAGCCAGTCGAGCAGGGTTTGAAATTCCCCTTCCGTTTCGCCGGGGAAGCCCACGATGAAGGTAGAGCGCAGCGTGATATCGGGACAGACCCTGCGCCAGGCGGCGATTTCGTCAAGGGTGCGCGCGGCTGCCGCGGGGCGTGCCATGCGTTTCAGAACATCCGGGTGGGCGTGCTGGAAGGGGATGTCGAGATAGGGCAGGATCAGCCCTTCGGCCATCAGCGGCACCAGGTCGCGAACATGGGGATAGGGATAGATGTAATGCAGGCGCACCCAGGTGCCGAGCTGCCCCAGATCGCGTGCCAGATCGGTGATATGGCTGCGGTGGCCGCGTTCTTCGCGATGCTTCACATCCACCCCATAGGCCGAAGTATCCTGGCTGATCACCAGCAGTTCCTTCACGCCCGCTTCCACCAGCCGCTCGGCTTCGCGGATCACCGCATGGGCGGGGCGGCTTTGCAGGCGACCGCGCATCTGAGGGATGATGCAGAAGCGGCACTTGTGATTGCAACCCTCGGAAATCTTCAGATAGCTGTAGTGGCGCGGGGTCAGGCGCACGCCCGAGGCCGGCAGCAGATCGATGAATGGGTCGGGGTCAGGCGGCACGGCCTGGTGCACGGCATCCAGCACCGCTTCATACTGGTGCGGCCCTGTTACGGCCAGCACGCGGGGGTGAGCGCCGGTGATATAGGCTGGATCGGCACCAAGGCACCCGGTGACGATCACCCGGCCGTTTTCGGCAATCGCCTCGCCGATCGCTTCCAGGCTTTCGGCCTTGGCGCTGTCGAGGAATCCGCAGGTATTGACGATGACCGCGTCGGCACCGGCGTAATCGGGGCTGATCGCATAGCCCTCGGCGCTGAGGCGGGTGAGGATGCGTTCGCTGTCCACCAGTGCCTTGGGACAACCCAGGCTGACCATGCCGATGGTGGGCCGGCGGGGGCGGCCTGTGGGGCGCCTTGCGGCATGGATGCGTGAACGTGGCGCGATGTCGGGGCGGGTTTCAGGCGGGTTCTGGCTCATGAGGCGGGCTATAGCCGGGGCGCGGGCAAATGGGAAGGCCGGCCGGAATGTGATTTTGTCATAATAAGTGCCGAGAGCCGGAGCATGTTCAAAGAAAAGAACCCGGAGATATTTTGCGAATCCGACAAGCCGTTGAAGATGGAAACGCGGTGGTTGGGGCAGGGGTCCCCCAGCGGAAAATCCGCGCGAACAGGGGAACAGTGATGCAGGAATAATGGATCCTGGCCCCAGGCATGGCGCGCGCAGGCCCGGTGCGGGGCTCGGGCGCGCCACCCCCGCGCATCTGTGATTTCAGAGCCTGACCAGGCTCTCTTGCATTCGGCAGGCAGGCATGTCGGCTCAGCGGCGTCTGTCGCGTCGGGTTGACATGGGCTGGAAGGCCACGCCCACATGGGCTTCGCAATAGGGCTTGCCCGGTTGCGAAGGCAGGCCGCAGAACCAGAACTCTTCGGTTGCCGGATCGCCGATCGGCCATTTGCAGGTGCGTTCGGTCAGCTCCATGAGGGAAAGTTTTCTTGCCTTTTTCTCGACTTCGCGCACATTAGCCAGCGCCTCGGGGCTGATCTCGTTGGCCGAGGGCTGCGGCGGCAGAGGCTGTCCGGCCGGGATGATCTGCCGCCTGGCCGATCCCGATGTGGCGGCCGAGGGCCTGGCTTCCGGTTCTTCGGCAGGTTCGGCTCGGGCGGCCTCGGTTTTGGAGGTGGGCCTGGTCTTGGCGGTTCTGGCCTTTGTCTTGTCGGTAGGGGCGGCCTTGCCGCTGCTGCCGCTGCGGTTTGACAGGCCAAGGCGATGCACCTTGCCGATGACCGCATTGCGGGTGACGCCGCCCAGTTCCTTGGCGATCTGGCTGGCCGACTGCCCCTCGGCCCACATCTTTTTCAGGATCTCGACGCGTTCTTCGGTCCAGGACATGCTGTTTCCTTGATTGAAAGGGGGGCCGCGCAAACTGGCGGTCCGGAAATTCGACGGCTCTCATTCTATTCACCTTGCCGCGGGATACAAGGGCGGCAAGATGTCATCGCCCCGGCGGTTTTCCTGCCGGGGGCAAGGTGCTCGGGGTGCAGGCGATGGCCTTCGTCGGCGGGGCCTCGGTGCCTCAAGGCGGCCGGACCGACATGCAGGTGGCAGAAGTTTCCGGCAACAGGCATGGTGTCGCCGCCCCGGGTTGTGTTCCGCATGACACAAGGCCCGGCGAAATCGGGGGTTCACAAGCAGGAGGTATCGTCTTATGAAAACGCCATGACCGGATGCACACATATCCCGATTTCCCGGCGCCGACGCTGAAGACTGCGTCCGGCCGTGGCCGTGCCTGTTGTTTCCCGGTGTCTTCGCGCACTCCCCTTCCCGATCTCCGACATCATTGACACCCCCGCACCGCTTTGGCACCAAGCGGGCCTTGATCCAGAGGAACCCTGCGATGATTGCTCCCGTCCTGCCCACCTACAACCGCGCGCCCTTTTCCTTCGTGAAGGGTGAAGGCAGCTGGCTGACAGCAACGGACGGGCGCCGGTTCCTCGACATGGGCGCAGGCATCGGTGTGCTGGCGCTTGGCCATGGGCATCCGGCGCTGGTTGATCGCCTGACCGAGCAAGGAAGCAAGCTGTGGCATGTGTCGAATCTCTATACCATTCCCGAACAGGAAGAACTGGCCGGAAAACTGGTGGCGGCTACCTTCGCCGATACCTGTTTCTTCACCAATTCCGGCACCGAGGCCTGCGAACTTGCGGTGAAGATGGCGCGCCGGCATTTCCATGTTGGCGAACAGCACGAGCGCACCCGGATCATTGCCTTCGAAGGGTCGTTCCACGGCCGGTCATCGGCGGCTATCGCCGCTGCCGGAAGTGCCAAGCTGGCGGAAGGTTTTGCGCCGCTCCTGCCGGGTTTTACCCAGATCCCTTTCGGCGATCTTGAGGCCCTGCAGGCCGAGATGCAGGTCGGCGACGTGGCGGCGGTGATCGCCGAACCGATTCAGGGCGAGGGCGGCATCCGCCCCCTTCCCGACGATACCCTGCGCGGGCTGCGCGCTGCCTGTGACGAGGCTGGCGCACTTCTGATCCTTGACGAGGTGCAGTGCGGCATGGGGCGCACGGGGCGTCTTTTTGCCCATGAATGGTCCGGGATCGCACCCGATATCATGATGATTGCCAAGGGGATCGGCGGCGGCTTCCCGCTTGGTGCGGTTCTGGCCACCGAGGCCGCTGCTGCGGCAATGGGGCCCGGCACGCACGGATCCACCTATGGCGGCAATCCGCTGGCCTGTGCGATCGGCTGCAGGGTGATGGAGATCGTCTCGGACCCGGAATTCCTGGCTGATGTCAGCCGCAAGGCGGGGCTGCTGCGTCAGAAGCTGGAAGGCCTGGTGGATGCGCACCCGGAAGTGTTCGAGAATATACGCGGGCAGGGCCTGATGCTGGGGCTTGTCTGCCGCGTGCCCAACACCGATGTGATGCAGGCAGGGCATGACGCCGGGGTTCTTGCGGTTCCGGCGGCCGGCAACGTGCTGCGCCTTCTGCCTCCCCTGACCATCAGTGACGAGGAAATCGCCGAGGCCGTGCAGCGACTTGACATGGCCGCGACGGCTCTTGCGAAAGGATGATGCGATGAATCATTTTCTGGACATCCACAAGACCGAAGCGGCCGATCTGCGCGCGATGATCGAACAGGCCCGCGCGATGAAAGAGGCGCGTGCCGGCCGCAGCCGCGGGGCAGCCGATGACGAACAGCCCCTTGCCGGGCGGATGGTAGCGCTGATCTTCGAAAAACCATCAACCCGCACCCGGGTCAGCTTCGATCTCGGGGTGCGGCAGATGGGGGGCGAAACCATGGTTCTTTCGGGGGCCGATCTGCAGCTTGGACACGGCGAAAGCATTGCCGATACGGCGCGTGTGCTTTCGCGCTATGTCGACATGATCATGATCCGCACCTTCGAAGAGCCTATTCTGCTGGAACTGGCAGAGCATTCCGACGTGCCGGTGATCAACGGTCTGACCAACCGCACCCATCCCTGCCAGATCATGGCCGATGTGATGACCTTTGAGGAACACCGTGGTCCGATCGCGGGCAGGAAGGTGGTGTGGTGCGGCGACGGCAACAATGTCTGTGCCTCGTTCCTGCACGCCGCCGGGCAGTTCGGCTTCGATTTCACTTTCGTGGGTCCGTCCGAGCTTGACCCCGAAAGCGAGTTTGTCGAGCTGGCGCGTGCAAGGGGGGTCAATGTCGAGATCGAGCGCGATGCCGAGCGGGCCGTGGAAGGCGCCGATCTGGTGGTAACGGATACCTGGGTTTCGATGCATGACAGCCAGTCCACCCGCCAGCGCCGTCACAACCTTCTGAAACCCTATCAGGTGAACGAAAGCCTGATGGCGAAGGCCGGGCCCGACGCGCTGTTCATGCATTGTCTGCCCGCGCATCGCGAAGAGGAAGTCACGAGCGCGGTGATGGACGGTCCGCATTCCGTGATCTTCGACGAGGCGGAAAACCGCCTGCACGCGCAGAAAGCGATAATGCGCTGGTGTTTCGGGGTATAGGGTTTGCCTTTCCCCGGCCTGTTGCGGTCTGCGGCGCTTCGGGCAGGAAGAAGGTCCGGCATGGCCGTCTGGCCGGCGTCAGAGCGCTTGCATGGCGCGCGAATGATCGTAACCTGAGACCAGGCGGATGGAGGGCATGGATATGGCCGAAACTGGAAACAAGGCGCGGATCGGGCTGATCGGGCTCGGAGTGATGGGCGCCAATCTGGCACTCAACATCGCCGAGAAGGGCTTTCGCGTGGCAGTACACAACCGCACTCCCGGCCGGATCCGCAGCCTGATGGAGGGTGCCGGAGAACTGGCCGGCCACCTGGCTCCCTGCGAGACGCTTGCCGATTTCGTTGACACCTTGCAAAAACCGCGAGCCATCATCCTGATGATCAAGGCCGGCCGCGCGGTTGACGAGCAGATCAGGGCCCTTCTGCCCCATCTGGATAAAGGCGACATCCTGATCGACGGCGGCAATGCCGATTTCCACGATACCCGCCGCCGGGCCCGTGAGCTTGCCGGGAAGGGCATCGATTTCATCGGCATGGGAGTTTCCGGCGGGGCCGAGGGTGCACGTCACGGCCCTTCGATCATGGCCGGCGGTCCCGTCCGGGCCTGGGAAGAAGTGCATGATGTGATCAAGGCCATGGCCGCACGTTTCAATGGTGAGCCCTGCGCCGCGCTGGTTGGCCCGGATGGCGCGGGGCATTTCGTGAAAACGGTCCATAACGGCATCGAATATGCCGACATGCAGATGATCGCCGAAATCTACGGCATCCTGCGCGATGGCGAGGGGCGTTCGGCCGACAGTATCGGCAAGCTGTTCGCCGAGTGGAACGATGGCCCGCTGCAGTCCTATCTGATCGAGATCACCGCCAGGGTGCTGCAGACGCGTGACCCGGAAACCGGGCAGTTCATTGTTGATGTGATCGAGGATCGCGCCGGTCAGAAGGGCACCGGTCGCTGGACGGTGATCGAGGCGCTGAAGCTGGGGCAGGCAGCCTCGGCGATCAGTGCGGCGGTTGATGCACGGGTATGGTCGGCCATGAAAGAGGCACGCAAGAACGGTGAAAGCCTGTTTCCGCCGCAGAAGGAATTTGCCCCGGCGATCCTTGAGGCCGACATGGAAAAGGCGCTTCTGGCGGCCCGGATCATCGGCTATGCACAGGGCTTTTCGCTGATGCGGGCGGCAAGCGATCACCATGAATGGGACATGGACCTGGCCGTGGTTGCCAGGATATGGCGGGCGGGCTGTATCATCCGCTCGGGGCTGCTGGATGAAATCGCGGTAGCGGTGCGCGAGGGCATGCCCCATGACCAGCTGATCTTCTCGCCGGCCTTGCGCGCGCGCCTGAATGAAACCCGGGGCAGTCTGCGCCGGGTGGTTTCATCGGCCGTTCTGCAGGAACTGCAGGTGCCGGCGATGAGCGCGGCACTTGCCTGTTTCGAAACCCTGCGCCAGGGGCGCGGAACGGCCAATCTGGTTCAGGCGCAGCGCGATTTCTTCGGCCAGCACGGGTTCGAACGGATCGATGGCGGCACCGATCGGCACGGCCCCTGGGTGTGACCGGCACCCGGGGGCATGCCCGGGGCAGCGGCTGTCAGCGGCGCGGTCTGGTGCGCAGGGTTGGCGCGGTGCCGGCCGGATCTTCCGGCCATGGGTGTTTCGGATAGCGCCCGCGCATTTCCTTTCGCACATCGGTATAGGAACTGACCCAGAAACCGGGCAGATCGGTGGTGGTCTGAAGCGGGCGCCGTGCCGGTGACAGAAGGGTGATCCTGAGTGGCTGCCCGGCAATCCGGGGGTGTTCGGCAAGGCCGAACATTTCCTGCAGACGCACCTCGATTGCCGGCTGGCCGGTGGCATAATCCACCGGGATACGATTGCCGAGGGGGGTGGTGAAATGGGCCGGTGCGTTCCGGTCGAGGATTTGCCGTTCTTCCCATGAAAGCGCTTGCAGCAGGGGGGTGACCAGATCAAGCGCCTTCAGTTCTGCCGCCGTTCTGACTGTGCCCAGATATGGCAGCAGCCAGCTTTCCAGCCTTTCCATCAGGGCATCGTCGGAATAATCGGGCAGCGGAGCGCCTGCGGCTCGTGCCGCCATGATCCGGCCTTGCAGGCGGCGGGCAGTTCCGCTCCATGGCAGGCCCAGATCGCGCACCCCGTCAAGCATGGCGCGGGCGATGGATTCGGGGGCAGCGTTGTGCCAGTGGCGATCATCAAGAGTGATGGCCCCGAAACGCTCTTGCAGGCGGGCCACTACCCGCCGTTCGCGGCGTGACCATTTGCAGATCTCGTGCCATCCGATCCGCTTGCCGTGCACGCGGCGCAGTTCGCTTTCACTCAGCGGTGCGGCAAGGCGGATGCGTGCCTCGCGCTGGTCTCCGTCAAGGTCGGTGGCAACGATCAGTCGAACGCCGGCCAGTGGATCGTCGGGCGCAAGAAATGCTCCTTTCCCGCCCGAAAGCACGAAGCGCGGCTGATCGCCCTTGCGTCTGAGGCCGATGCGGTCGGGATAGGCAAGGGCGGCCATTCCGCCAGCTGACAGGCCGGGCAGGGGCGGCCTTGCCGGAGCAAGGCGTTCGAGCCGGCGGGTTTCGACGCGGATACGCTCAAGCGCGGCACGGTTCATTTCGTGCGGATGGCTGGTGGCGAAGGCGCGCGGATCTGCAAGCGCTTCAAGGCGCAGAGAGATATCGGCCGGTGCCCCGCGCAGCGGATCGCGATCCCCCAGAAGGGCGGCCAGAGGTGCCGCGTCGGCTCCGGCCAGCAGCAGCATCTGGCCCAGGCGCGGGTGCAGCGGCAGCCCGGCCAGGGTGCGGCCGTGCCCGGTGATCCGGCCTGCATCGTCAAGTGCGCCAAGTTCAGCCAGCAGGGCCCGTGCCTGCGCCAGCGCTCCGGGATTGGGTGGGGTCAGCAGGGCAAGGTCTTCCGGTTTGCCTGCGCCCCATTGCGCCAGTTCAAGCGCGAATCCGGCAAGATCGGCCACTTCGATCTCGGCCGGAGGGAAAGGGCGCAGGCTGCCTTCTTCGTTTCGGCTCCACAGCCGATAGCACAGCCCCGGAGCCGTCCGCCCGGCGCGTCCGCGCCTTTGCTCGGCCTCGGCTCTTGTCACGCGCTCTGTTACCAGGCGCGTCATTCCCGAACCGGGATCAAGGCGGGCCCGGCGCGTGCGCCCGCAGTCAACCACCACGCGCACGCCCTCGATGGTGAGCGAGGTTTCGGCAATGGCTGTGGCCAGCACCACCTTGCGCCGACCGGCGGGCGCGGGGGCGATGGCGGCGCGCTGTGCCCGTAAGGGCAAGGTGCCATGAAGCGGATGCACGGCAATTTCCCCGGCCGTATCGTTCAGCAATGCGGCCACGCGCCGGATTTCGCTTTCGCCCGGCAGGAAAGCCAGAATATCGCCCGTGCTTTCGTGCAAGGCCTTTCGCACCAGACCGGCCATCGCCGGGGCAAGATGCGCCTTTCCGGCAAGCGGCCGTTCAAGCCAGCGGGTTTCCACCGGAAAGCTGCGCCCCTTGCTGGTAACCACCGGGGCGTTTCCCATCAGGGCCGCGACCGGCGCGGCATCAAGGGTGGCCGACATCACCAGCAGCAGAAGATCCTCGCGCAGCGCAGCACGCGCCTCGAGCGTCAGTGCCAGTCCGAGATCGGTATTGAGGGAGCGTTCGTGGAATTCATCGAAGATCACCGCGCCGATGCCCTCAAGCGCCGGGTCTGTCTGGATCATGCGGGTGAGGATGCCTTCCGTCACCACCTCGATGCGTGTGCGGGAACAGGTGCGGCTGTCTCCGCGCATGCGATAGCCTACGGTCTCGCCAACCCTTTCGCCAAGCGTTTCGGCCATCCTTTCGGCTGCGGCCCGGGTGGCAAGGCGGCGCGGTTCGAGCATCACGATCCGCCCAGCGGGGGGCAGTCCGGCTGTCAGCATCGCCAGCGGCACATGGGTTGTCTTGCCAGCGCCGGGCGGGGCCTGAAGCACCGCGCACCCCTTGGTGCGAAGCGCCTTCAGCAACTGCGGCAGGACAGATTCGATCGGCGGATCATCTGTTGTCATGATGCCTTTATCCGGTATGGGCCGATACTTGGCCAGCCCTGCCCGGCCCACCCCGGGGCGTGCCCCCGGCACATGCTTCAACCCGGCTTTCGCGATGTCGTTCTGCGGATTGCCGGAGCCATGCAATTCGGCCTTTGCGCTGTCCGCGCACTGCCCCTAAGATGATGCGGGGCAGCCTTGGGGCAGGAGCAGGCATTTTGGGCAGCAATAACGATATCGCCGATCTTGCAGAGCGGGTGAAGGCCGGCGAACGCAGGGCGCTGGCCCGAACGATCACGCTGGTGGAAAGCCGCCGTGCCGATCATCGCGCCAGGGCTTCGGAACTTCTGAAGGCGCTTGCCGGCACCGGACGCGAGGCGCTCAGGATCGGGCTGTCGGGCCCTCCCGGCGCCGGGAAATCGACCTTTATCGAGGCCTTCGGCACGATGCTGGCAGATCAGGGCCAGAAGGTGGGTGTACTGGCGGTTGATCCCAGTTCGGTGCGTTCGGGTGGCGCGATTCTGGGCGACAAGACACGCATGCCCCGTCTCGCCCGCCATCCCAATGCCTTCATCCGCCCGTCCCCCAGCCAGACCGAACTGGGCGGTGTCGCCCGCCACTCGCGCGAGGTGGTTGCGTTGATGGAAGCCGCCGGGTTTGACGTGGTGCTTATCGAAACCGTGGGGGTGGGGCAGTCGGAAACCGTGGTGGCCGGGATGTGTGACATCTTTGCGCTGCTGCTGGCGCCGGCCGGAGGAGACGAGCTTCAGGGCGTGAAGCGCGGCATCATGGAAATGGCCGACCTGATCCTCGTGAACAAGGCCGACGGCGATCTGAAACCTGTCGCCGCGCGTACGGCAGCCGATTATGCCGGCGCGCTGAAACTCATGCGCAAACGGCCCGAGGATCCGCCCGGTTTTCCGAAAACGCTTCTGGTTTCGGCGCAGGCCGGTACCGGACTGGCCGAAGCCTGGAGCGAAATCCGTGCGCTGGCCGAATGGCGCAGGAGCGCCAGCCACTGGCGGGCACGTCGCGTGGCACAGATGCGCCACTGGTTCGAGGAAGAAGTGCGCCAAGGGCTTCTGGCACGGCTTCACGAGGACGAGATGCAGACCCGGATGAAACGCATGGCCGAGGCTGTTGTCCGGGGCGACACCACACCCGTGGCCGCGGCTGAAGCAGTTCTTAAACAGCAGGAGAACGATGGCTGAGCCGTGTTGCCGCCGACCTGATATCGCAATACACAATTTGTTGTGCGTTTCGGCTTTGGTTGCGGTATTTCTACGCGCGGCCACAAGATATTGTTGAACTTCATGGCCGCCCGGTGTATCCAGTGCCCACAGGTGCATGGACGCGGTAATGCATCAACTGACACTGAGCGAGGCCCGGTTGCTTTGGCGGTCGGGTCTCGTCTTGTTCGGGAAAGGCGCGGATTGCCCGGCCCTGTCAGGTCGGTCGTGCGGATATGCATGAAGGGACATGAGGGAAGCAGAATCCGGCAGGCGGGCACGGGAAAAGACGTCAGGTGCTCAGACGCGGTCTTCACATCGTGCCTTGCGGCACATCCTGACGCCTTCCCGAGCGTTCTGCCCCGAAGGGCTTCCGGCCCGCATGCTCCGGCTCCGCAGAGCCTTCGCTGCCGCACATGATCCGAAGATCACATGCAACTCTGCTCCGGCCCCTCCGGGCTGTCGGCTCACACCAGAATTCAACGAACCCTCGCATGTCTTCCGACATCCCGATACCTTCGCTTCACGTTCCGGTTCAAAGAACCTTGACCCGCTCCGCTTCGGCCTTCGGGGCCTTTGCGCGCCGCCTGGTTTCCGAAAAAACCCTGCGGCCACCCGAATGTGGCAAGGCTGCCCGAGTCGGGCAAGGGAAAATTGCTTCCGGGGTAAAGTCTGCGGTGGACAACTTATTGTATTTTCACGGTATTTCCTGTGAAAAACCGGTGGATAAGCGGGAAGTTTCTTTGCTGTCAGGCTGTTGGCCGGAAAGCTTCAATCGGCGATTTTCAGCCGGTCCGGGCAGGTTGATTCTGGTGAGAAAGGCCGCGCCGGCGTTTTCCTATCCATCCATCTTCAGCGCATTGATGAAGGCTTCCTGCGGGATCGACACCTTGCCGAATTCGCGCATCTTCTTCTTGCCCTTCTTCTGCTTTTCCAGCAGCTTCTTCTTGCGGGTGATATCACCGCCATAGCACTTGGCTGTCACGTCCTTGCGCATGGCGGAAAGTGTTTCGCGTGCGATGATCCGTCCGCCGATTGCCGCCTGGATCGGGATCTTGAACATGTGGCGGGGGATCAGTTCCTTGAGCTTTTCCACCATCGCGCGGCCTCGGGTTTCGGCGCGATCGCGGTGCACCATGATGGACAGCGCATCCACCGGCTCTTCGTTGACCAGGATCTGCATCTTCACGAGGTTGTCTTCGCGATAACCGGCAAGCTGGTAATCGAAGCTGGCATATCCCTTGGTGACTGATTTCAGCCGATCATAGAAATCGAACACCACCTCGTTCAGGGGCAGATCGTAAATCACCATTGCCCGGTTTCCGGCATAGGTAAGATCAAGCTGGATGCCGCGGCGATCCTGGCACAGCTTCAGCACGTCGCCCAGGTATTCGTCCGGCACCAGGATCGTGGCCTTGATACGCGGTTCTTCGATATGGGCGATCAGGGTTGGATCCGGCATGTCGGCGGGGTTGTGCAGCTCGATCATGCTGCCGTCTTTCAGGTAGACATGATAGATCACGCTTGGCGCGGTGGTGATCAGTTCGATATCATATTCGCGTTCGATCCGGTCACGCACGACCTCAAGGTGCAGCAGCCCCAGGAATCCACAGCGAAAACCGAACCCGAGCGCCGCCGAGGTTTCCATTTCATAGGTAAAGGAGGCATCGTTCAGCGCCAGTTTTTCGATACTGTCGCGCAGATCCTCGAACTGGGCGCTGTCCACCGGAAACAACCCGCAGAAAACTACCGGCTGGGCCGGTTTGAAGCCAGGCAGGGCTTCGACGCAGGGGCGTTTTTCATGAGTGATGGTATCACCCACGCGGGTATCGCGCACCTGCTTGATCGAAGCGGTGAGAAAACCGATCTCACCGGGGCCGAGTTCCTCCACGGCTTCCATGTCGGGCCGAAAAACACCGATGCGGTCAACCCCGTAGGTTGCGCCTGTATGCATCATCCTGATGCGGTCGCCCTTTTTCAGGACGCCATCGATCACCCGTATCAGCACGATCACCCCGAGATAGGCATCATACCAGCTGTCAACAAGCATTGCCTTCAGCGGTGCCTGCGCATTACCCTTCGGGGGGGGAAGCTGGTTCACGATCGCTTCCAGAACCTCACGGATGCCTTCGCCTGTCTTGGCGCTTGCCAGAATGGCGCCCGAAGCGTCGATGCCGATCACGTCTTCGATCTGTTCTGCTACACGGTCGGGATCGGAGGCGGGCAGATCGATCTTGTTCAGCACCGGCACGATCTCATGATCGGCCTCGATCGCCTGATAGACATTGGCCAGGGTCTGGGCCTCCACGCCCTGGGTGCTGTCAACCACCAGCAGACTGCCCTCGACCGCGCGCATGGAACGGCTGACCTCATAGGCGAAATCCACATGGCCCGGGGTATCGATCAGGTTGAGCACATAGATGTTGCCGTCATCGGCCTTGTAATCGATGCGCACGGTATTGGCCTTGATGGTAATGCCGCGCTCGCGCTCGATATCCATCGTGTCCAGCAGTTGCGCCTGCATGTTGCGCTCTTCCACGGTGCCGGTTTCCTGGATCAGGCGATCGGCCAGCGTTGACTTGCCGTGGTCGATATGGGCCACGATCGAAAAATTGCGGATCTTGTCGAGCTCGGTCATGAAGAGGGATATGAACGGGGACAGGATGAGGGTCAAGGCACCAAAGCGGGCAATCGCCGGATGATAGGGGCAAACCGGCTTTTCCAGCCCTGCAGACGGGTTTCCGTCAGACATCCACAGCCTGCGAGAACCATCCGTTCCCGGGTTGGTGCCGGGGCCGGGTGCAGGTTTCCGGGATTGGCAGGCGGGGTTTCCCTTGAAACCCGGTTTTCTTTTTCCCAAGTCTCTTTCACGTTCAGGGCTCCTGATCGCCGGAAGCGGTCAGTTGTCTGAAAAATCGGCCGAAACTCCAACGCCTGACCGTTTCGATCAGGGGCTTGTCCGGTGTGATCAAGAACCTGAAAGGAAAGAAACATGCTTGACTGGAAGAAATCCCTGTTTGCGCTGTCACTTGCTTCGCTGATTGCGGTGCCGGTGGGGGGCGCAGCCGAACCCGTGGCGAAGACACAGGCCGAGGCCCAGGCGGAAGCTGCTGCCGAAGCCGCCTCCGGTGCCGAAAAGCGCGCGCTTGCAGCCCAGGATCCGGTGATCGCGGAAGCGGCCGAAGCGCTGCAGGAAACGGGCAAGGCCGTGAAGGCGCTGGCCGAGGGCGATGATGAGGCGGCAACCGAAGCGCTTGAGCGCGCCATCGGAAAGCTTGAGGTGGTACTGACACAGCATCCGGATCTGGCGCTTGCGCCTGTCGGGGTCAGTTCCGAAGTGATCGATATCCTGGCCTCGCCTGAAGACATCGAGGCAGCAAAGAAGCGCGCACTGCGTCTGATGAAGGATCATCAGCTGCAATTGGCGCGTCCGATCGTGACGGCACTGGCCAGCGAGGTGCGGATCGAAACCACCCATGTTCCGCTTGGCAGCTATCCTCTGGCGCTGAAGTCGGCCGCAGCGCTGATACAGACGGATCAGACGGAAGCGGCCGGTGAGGTGCTGGCCCAGGCGCTTGGCACTCTGGTGGTAAAGGAAACCATCATCCCCCTTCCCTTCATCAATTCCGTCTATCTGATCGATCAGGCCAGGGCGCTGAGCGAAAAGAAAGATCGGACGGAAGAGGAAAATACTCTTCTGGCGGCATTGCTTGACGCGATCGATCTCGAAATCGCCAGGGGGGAAGCGCTGGAATACGGTGGCGAAAACGCTTTCACACCCCTGAAGGCGGAAATGAATGCAATCCGCGAAAAACTGAAGGACGGCGGATCGGGTAAGGGCGTGTTCGACAAGCTGCGCGGCATGTTCGACATTCTTGGCAGGGAGCACGAGGCAGCCACGCGCAAGAATGCGGCACAGTAAGTGCAGCAGTTGATCCGCCGCTTTCGCCAGCCGGTGGAAAGGGGTGCACGGCGGTATCCGTGCACCCCTTTTCCCGTCATTGCGGTGCCGCGTCAGGGCCTTGGGCGTCATGCGCGCTCAAGGGGCTGGAAATTTCCTGACAGACCGGAAATAATGCAGGCCGTGAAAGGGCATGAGATCCTTGCAACAAGCAGTTCGGGGCGCCGGTCTTCTGACAGTGGCCCCCGGGTAACGGAACGAGGCAAACCAGATGAACAGGATCCTGACGGTAATGGCTTGCGTGGTTTCTCTGGCCATGTCGGCCACTTCGCTTGCAGCCGCCGGCACGATTGAGCGTGCCTGCATCAAGTCAGACCGCAAGGCGGCGACCCGCAGCCTGTGCGGGTGCATTCAGGACGTTGCCGATCTGACGCTGACAAGATCGGATCAGAAGCTTGCGGCAACGTTGTTCAGAAATCCGCACAAGGCGCAGGAAATCCGGCAGTCCGACCGGCGCAGCCATGAAAAGTTCTGGAAACGCTACAAGAATTTCGGAGCTACAGCCGAAGCGTTCTGCAGCCGCTAGTTTGCTGCAGATGCGGGCATGGGTGCCCTGTGCCGTTCTCAGGGGCGGTCAGCAGGGCAAAGGCTGTCAAGCAGGCCGCTGCTGGCCTTGATGATCAGGTCAAGACAGCCAGCGAAATCGCGGGTGTAATATGGATCGGGAACGTGATCGGCACCGCTTTCCGGAGCGAAATCGGTGAACAGACGCACCGGGGTGATATTGTTCGCGGGGCGCAGGGCGTTGATGTTCGCGATGTTCTCGTGGTCCATTCCGATGATCAGGTCGAAGTTCAGGAAATCCCGTGCGGCAAATTGTCGGGCTCTCAGGTCCGACATGTCGATGCCGGATGCGGCGGCGGCTTGCTGCATCGGGCCATAGGGTGGTTTTCCCGTGTGCCAGCCCGCTGTTCCGGCACTGTCGAGCGTCAGCTTCATGCCCCGCCTTTCCGCCAGGGTCCGGGTTGCGGCCTCGGCGGCAGGTGAACGGCAGATGTTGCCGAGACAGACGAAAAGAATGCGTTGTGCCATGTGGCGGGGTCCATCGGCTTTCATGTGCGGGGCCGCGACAGGTGGCGCGGCCCCGGAAGTTTCCGAAAAGGGGAGGGGATCAGTTCCCGGCCCCCATGTTCATCTGGCCCTGACCGTTCATTGCCCCTTCGGCGGGCATGCGCTTCAGGTCTACCGGCACTTCAACGGTAATTTCGCCGGCCTTTTCGAAGACCAGGGTAAGCGTGACGGTATCGCCGTCGTTCAGGGGCTGGTTCAGCCCCATCAGCATGACATGATCGCCGCCCCGTTTCAGTTGGTGGCTGCCGTGGGCGGGAACCTCGAATCCGTCTTCGTCGCGGCGCATCTGCATCACGCCGTCGGCGCCGTGGATATGTGTGTGCAGTTCCACCTTCTTCGCCACCCCGCTGCGCGCGTCGATCAGGCGGTCATCCTGATCACTTTCGTTGCGGATGACGAAAAAGGCCGCGCCGGTCTTTGCGGTGGGGCCAGACGAACGCGCATAGGCGTTGTCGATCGTGATGCCTTCGGCAAAGGCGGGTGCAGCAAGAGAAACGGCAGCCATTGCGGCCATTGCGGTTTTGCGAATGGACATGTTCGTGTTCCTTCGGTTCGTGTTGGTCTGTCGGATCGGAAATCAGGCCGATCGCGGCGGATCACGTGCCGAAGGCTCAAGAATGTCGCGCGAATGCACCGGAGAGGCAGGCAAGGCAACAAGGCGCGCTGCGCGCAGTGCCTGCAGAGCAGGTTGCGGCGGCATGTGGAATGTGGCCGCCAGCTGCGTCATGGCGTCGGGGCACATGTGCACCGTTTCCACCGGTTGCCCATCGGGGCCTATGGTGATGGTGGTGATACCGACGCCGGTGCAGATCACGATCTGCTCGGCTCCCACGGGTTGCTGGCCCTGGCCACGCGCCACGGCCATTGCAAGGCCTGTGATGGCCAGCGAAAGCGACATGAACAGGGCAAGGGCCAAGCGTTTCATGGTAGCACAATGGCACCATCCCCGGCTCGGGGCAAGCGCCTGTGGCACGTGTTTCGAAGGCCGGACGCAATTTCGGGATGCCTCGTGCCCGGATCAGTAATCCTTTTCGAAGAACAGGCCGATTCCGCTGCGCCCGTCAGACTGGGCATGCCCCTGGAGTTTCAGGTTCTCATTGATCGTGAGGTTCAGGTTGATGCGGCTTTTCCCTTCGGTTGTCACGATCACTTCGCTGTAGGCATTGTCGGAAATGTATTTGCCGAAGCCGAGCTGGGTCTTGCCTTCTTCGTCCGTGGCGATCGACAGGTCATCGAGGTCGAGCCTGCCACGCAGCCGGTCAAGGATGCCGTTGCTGCCATTGCCTGCCAGGGTGCGGATCGCTGTGGCCATGCGCAGGGCCTGAAGGGGGGTGATATCGCTGATCGAGCG
The DNA here is from genome assembly GCA_026989355.1 of Paracoccaceae bacterium. Classification (GTDB taxonomy): domain Bacteria; phylum Pseudomonadota; class Alphaproteobacteria; order Rhodobacterales; family Rhodobacteraceae; genus WFVA01. Next base: position 121,158 of record JALSJM010000001.1, read on the forward strand.
GCCGAACAGGATCAGTGCGACAACCTCGTCTTCGGGCAGTTCCGGGGTGGATTCGAAATGCAGGGCGGGATGGCTGGCCGGCCCTTCCAGAATGATCCGGGCACGCCCCGTGTCGGTTTTCGTTTCGGCGATGAAACGGGCATGGGGATCGAAGCCGCCGCGCAGGCTGAGCGAACCTTCGGTCAGCAGGAAATGCTTGCCCATCAGATCAAGCCGCCCGCGGATCAGCCGGAATTCGCCCGAAGGGGCCACCCGGCCGGTGTTGCCGCCAAGCACGAGCGCGCCGCCAAGTTCGGCGTCAAGTCCGCGGCCACGCACGAATATGCGGCGCAGTGCCGAAACGGTGACATCAATCTGGTGAACAACCGGAGGTTTCCGGGCTGCCGCTCTGCCGTTGGTGTCCGCTTGTGCCAGCCCCGCCCGCAGCTGTGCAAGGCGCACGGCCCGCGGTGTGTTCACATGCCTGATCCCGGGGATCGGGCCTCCGGCCGCGCCGCCGATATCGGTCAGCCGGATTTCGGTCTGATCCAGCGTTACCCTGCCGCCGATCTGCCCGCCCCGTGCAAGCGAACCGCGAAAGCCGATTTCCCCGTCCAGGATCGTGTCGAAGCGCAAGGGATCGGTTACCTTCACCCTGGCAAGTGCAATGGCAAGATCGCTTGTTCCTTGCGGATCAAGGGATACCTTTCCGGTTATCCGGAAACGCCCGCCCGGAAGAACATTGCCCGCAAGATCGGCCCGGGCCTGCCCTTTTTCGATCGTCAGGCTGCCGGCGATCCGGCGCAGGGCGATCCTTTCCCGTGGCAGGGTCATCGTGGTATCGGACAGGCGGATGTTGCCGGAAAGCGCCGCCAGGGCGGGGGGGCCGAAAAGGCGCAGGTCGAGCGCGGCTGTGCCGTTGACCCGGCGGGGTGCGATCATCGGGTTGAGCAGGCCAAGCGGTGCGTTTCCGGTCAGGGTTAGGGCCAGTTGATCGAATGCGGGGGCCGCCGTGCCGCCGAGATCAAGACGGAAACGCCCCGCCCCGCGCAGGGCCGTTTCGATCTGCCAGGGGCCTCCCTTGCGGGTGGCAGTGCCGTCAAGGCGCATTTCTCCGGCAAGGCCTTCCATCAGAATCGTTCCGTCGCGAAGTCTGAGCGAAAGCCGCAACTGCCCCGTGTCCGGCCCTGCAAACCCCTGCGCTTCGGCCTGTCCGGCGGGGGTCGTGGCTGCGAAGTGCTCCAGATGCAGGCCCTTGAAATCGCGCCGCAGCAGGGCTTTCATCCGGCCTTCGCCGGCCAGAAAGGCATCAGCCTGGGCCTGACCGATTCGCAGATCGCGGCTGCTGATATCAAGCTCCAGCACGCCCTGTCCCGATGCCGCGCGCAGATCGGCCATGACATCGGCGGCAAGAGCCCCCGACATCCTGCGCCCTGTCAGGCCCGAAAACCGTTCCGCGTCATTGGCGTCAAGGTGTATCCGGGCCTTGATGTGCGGATCCTTCCCGGGGGCCAGATCGCTGATGTCTGCATTGCCGCTGATGATGAGTCCGGCACTTCCGATCTTCAGGTTTCTCAGCCGGAAGGGGGTATTCGGGCCGCGATCGAAGGCCAGGCTGCCGCTGATCCGTGATCCGACCGCCTGCGCCAGGGCGGGGTCGGCAGGATCAAGGCCGCTCAGAGTGAAGCTCAGGCGGCCGTCCAGCTGCGGTTCCCTGGTGGTGGCAAGGCGGCCGCTGCCGTTCACTGTCAGTGCCTGAAGCGTGAAACCCGCGCCTTCCAGTTGCCGTGCGGTTGCGGAAAGGCGCCAGTCCCGTCCGGCCTGCCTGTCGTGAAACAGCTGCAGACTTCCCGCCCCCATCCGCAGCCGGCCATTGCCGAATGGCAGAACCACCGTTTTCTGTCCTTCGGGGCGCAGTTGCGCGGTCAGGTCGATCAGTCCCGGACGGTTTTCGGGTGTCAGCCCGAGGCGTCCGGTTACACGCAATGCCCGGGTATTCAGACGCAGACTTTCGATCACAAGGCTGCCATCGGCCTGACGCCGGCCGGACAGCAAGAATTCGCCCCGTTCGCCGAAGAACGGGTGCAGTGCAGGATCGAGCAGTGGCCGGGGGTCTCCGCCGAGCCTGGCGGTGAAGCGCAGCGCCGCCCGGTTCTCGGGCGGGCCGCTGCGGCGCAGGGTGATCCGGCCGCCAAGGCGAGGGATGCCATCGGTTGCAAGCGTGACATTCGTGGTGAAATCGTCAACAGGCCCTTCCCCGCGCAGGGTGAAATCCAGCTCTGGTGATCCGGGGATCGCAAGCTTGCGGCTCACGAATCCCCCATGTGCCTCATGTGCGGTGAGGTCAAGCGCAAGCCGGCCGGTGTTTTTGTCATAAGCGGCAAGCAGGCGAAAAAAGGCTGCCTGATCCAGCCGTTTCAGATCGAGGCTTGCCTGTGCCTGTCCGGCCCCGAGGGCAATGCTGCCGTCAAGCGCCAGGGTAATCGATTCGGCCGCGATTTCCGGTGTGATGACAACCCTTTTCGCCTGCAGCTTCTTCACCAGCACCGCCACCGGCAGTTCCGGAAGGTCCGGCAGGGTGTTCGGCGTGGCGGCTGTTGCAATGTCGCGTTTTCCGCTTTCGGGAAGGCGCAGCACCAGGATGCGTTCGGCGGAAAGCTCGTTGATGGTCAGCCGGCGCTCCAGCAGATCGGAGCGCACCCAGTCGAGTGTGGCGCCTTCGATCACCAGCCATTTCCCGGCCTTGTCGGAGAAGGAAATCCGCCGCACCCTGGCGCGCGAGGACAGGGCGCCGTCGATCCCTTCGAAATCCACGCCGAAGTCTTCGCCGGCAAGGTTGTCTTCCAGCAGGCGTTCGATCCAGCCTCGGCCGTCGGCTCTGGTGATGCCGGTAGCGGAAAGGGCCAGTGCGAGGGAGATCAGGACAAGGTGGAGGAAGGGACGGATACGCATCAGAAGGCCTGTCCGATACCGATGTATAGCTGGAAGGCGGAGTCGCTTTCTCCATGCACGGGCACCGCGAGGTCAAGGCGGATCGGCCCGACCGGGGTCTGATAACGCAATCCGAGGCCCGCACCGGCATGCCATGGATCGGAAGAAGAAGGCACGGGCCCCTCGCCGACCCAGCCGAAATCGGCAAAGGCCACGATGCCGTAGGGCCCCTTCAGCTGATGGCGCAGTTCAAGCGATGCCCCCAGGAACGATCGCCCGCCCAGCCTTTCATCGGAAGGCAGGGTGATGCCGAGCGATCTGTATGAATGGCCGCGCACCGTGCCGCCGCCGCCCGAGTGAAACAGATAATCGGGGGGTGCCGCGGTAAGCGCCGGTCCGAGCAATGTGCCGAACTGCAGGCGCCCGGCCAGCACCGTCCGGCCCCTTTCGCCAAGTAGGCGATAGGCCCGGGCATCGATCCTGGCGCGCATTCCTCCGGTTCCGTCGCCTAATGCCGTGAAGGGCAGAAGCTCCAGATCGGCCATCTGCCCCGTGGCCGGATCAAGCGGATCATCGCGTCGGTCCAGTGTTGCGCGAATCGGCAGAGCCAGTTCGGTGAAATCGCGACGGCCCAGATCGTCACGCGTCCGGCTGAAGCTCAACCGCAGCCCGGTTTCCACGCTCAGGTGCGCGCCGAACTTGCGGGACAGGCCGAAATCCAGCCGGAGCCTGCCGGCCTCGAAGAAGGGCTCTTGCAGATAGGCGGCTTCGGCTCCGGCATGCAACATGGTATCGGCGCCGAAAACGGCCGGATGTTCGAAGCGGGCGGAAAGGATGGCGTCCGGGTTTCCCGGCCCCGTGCCGATATGGCGAAGCTCGCCTTCGATGCGCAGGCGTTCCAGGTTGTTGCGCAGGTTCCGATGCAGCCAGAAGCCGCTGACGCTCAGCCCGTCGGGTGTTGAAAGTTCGATCCCTGCGCCCATCCGGCGCGGTTTTTCCTCGATCGCCAGAACTTCCATGTCTACGGTGCGGTTTTCGGATCTGGGGATTTCCCTGTATGATACCACGCGAAAGGCTCCGGTGCGGCGCAGGCGGTCGGCGGCGTCCTCAAGGCTTTCGGGATCATATCCGGCGCCTTCCGGCAGTCCGGCAACGCGGCGCATCCGCCGGACCGGCACATCGGTGCCCCCGGGGCTGCGCAGCAGTGTTCCGAAAGTGAAGCGGGGACCGGGATCGATGGTGATGCGTACGTGCAGCCGATGTGTGGCATGATCGGCGATGATGTTCTGGCTGCGCAGGGCTGCTTCGGCATGTCCGGCCCGGCGCCAGGCTTCCAGTGCCAGGTCAAGTGCCTTTCGTATGCTGCCTGCGCCTGCCGTATCCCCTTTCTTCGGCAGGTCTGCGGCAGTTGGCGCCAGGCCGGGAGGAAGCGGGGCAATGGCGATTTCGGCAAAGATGAAGGGCGGGCCGGCGTTCACGCGCACCTCGGCATGGCGGATCCGGGGCGGTATCGCGAAAGGGGGGAGTTCGGCCACCTCGCGCCCGTCGAGCCGGATCGAGACCTGTCCGGAATAGCGGGCGTCGGCATAAAGCAGTTCAAGAATTCGCCGATAGTCGGAAAGCGCGGCGGCAATGGTGGCGGATGTATCCGCATTGCCGCGCGTCTGCAGGTCTGTCAGAACCGAATTGTCCCGGATGCGCTGGCGCAGCGCCCGCGGCACGTCTTTCGCGAAGACGAAGCTCAGCCTTTCAAGTGCCCGCAGAGGTGTGCAGGACAGGGCAACCGTCAACAGGAATGCGGAAAAGGCTATCGGTATTCTGCTGAATGCCACGGGGAAATCCTTTGTCGGTCATTCCTGATACTGGCGTTTTTCCCGGGTTATGGAAGGGGTATCTTGCCGGTTTTCGCCCATGGCCGCCTCTGGCGACAAACTGCCGCTGCCGGCCGAAGGAAGATCCTGCCGCGGCAGTCGGCAAGGTGCGGGCGGTAAAGGGCGGGACGGAAAGGCCGGGATCAATGGGCCCTGACCCTAGCGCAGCCCGTCGTACCGGCTGATCTCGTCGGCGGCCAGCCCCCCCATGCGGGCGTGCACCCGCGGCCCCTTGGCCATGGCCAGCGCGAACATGATCTCGTCGGCCCTGGGACCATCCCCCATACGCAGTTCGATTGCATCGAAATGGCTGCGCACATAGGCGGCATTGATGTGCCCGAGGGGGATGTCGAGTGTTGTGCCCAGGCCGCCGAGCTTCATCACGGAGGGCACGATGGCCAGAGCCTTGCCAAGGCGTTCACGCATCGCGTAGCCTCCCGGCACATGCCAGAGCGCGCCATGCTCCACCTCACCCGCTTCACCAACCAGCGCCCCCTTGCCATAGGAATCGATTCCCTCGGTGCCGTCGAGGGCCTCGATCAGCATTTCCGTCATCATCCGGCCCAGGGGTTTCAGAGCTTCCATGGCCGGCTGCAGTTCCTCGGCGTAATGTCCGGCAAAGGGGTTTGCGACCAGCGCCAGAACCGCTGCCTTGCGGCGTGGTTCCGCAGGGGCGGGGCCGCCATCGTGGTGAGTTTCCTCATGGATGGTCACCATCTTGCGCAACGTGAATTCGTGCATCCCTCTCTCCTGTCTGTTCCGGGATCAGGACCCGGGTTCCGATTGTGATGCTTTCGCCGCAAAGGAACAGTGCGGCGGCGTGAATGAGGCCGCGCGCATGCATCGTTTCGGCGCAGCGCAGGCCCCGGGAAAGCGCCTTGCGCACGTCTGCCGGGCGCAGTGGCCCAAGGCCTACCGTTACCGGGCGCGTGCCGAGATCGCTGTCGGGTGCAAGTGCAGATGCCGGGCGGCGCCGAACTGCCGGATGACCCGGCAGATCGACAGCATTGGCGATCAGCGTTGCGGCTGCGTCGGCTTCGGCGGCGTTGCGGGCCAGAACGGTGACCGCATCGGCAATCCCCAGCGAAAAGCTGCGCCCGTCGCGGCCCGAAGTGGCAATGCCGCGCACCGGGCTTTCGGCAGCAAGCCGTACCCTTCCGATCGTTCCGTCTTGCCAGATGGCGGCGGTAAGGCTCTGTCCGGGGGCGATGTGAAAGGCGATGTCGCCGCCGTTGTTGACATGACAGGTTTCAAGGCCGCCCCCCTTGACCATGACGGCACATATCTCGTCGGCCACGGCGCCGGCGACAGCCGCCATCGGGGTGACGAATACATCGCCATGCGGTGCTATCGCCCGCGTCATGCGGCGGGCAACCGGCCCCTCGGGCCATTGCGTTCCGCCCGGCCGGCGCAGCAGGGCCAGTTCCGACACCAGTTCTTCAAGCAGGGGGGCAAATCGCGCTGCGGCGCGGCGAAAGGCGGCAGCGCGTCCGAGCCCCCGGGCTTCTATCATCAGATCGATGGGGCCATGGTGCAGATGCAGCCGGCCATCAGCAAGGAGATGCGCCTCGGCCTTCTGCATCATGTGTCTTGCCATGGCAGATGGCCGCCCAGAGGGGCGATGGCGCGGGTCTTGTTGCCGTATTCGCCACCCCTTTCGAGAATGTCCTCAAGGCTGCGGATCCTGTCGGCGTGGCCGCCAAGGCGTTCGTATTCATCCCGCGGCAGGGTGAATTCGAGCGGCGCCACCAGGGCTGGGGTGGGAACATCGCCAAAGGCGTATTCGGGCATCGCCAGCACGTCGGCCATGAGGGTAATACCGCCTCCGGGCCAGACCCAGGCTTCGGCCCCGCCGACGGTGATCCGGGTTTTCCCGGTCTGTACCGAACGGGTCAGGCGCACCGGATTGCGTGTGACGCCGGCGCGCAGGGATCCGCCGGCCCCGCCCATGAACAGCACCGAACACAGTGCCGGTTCGCAGTTTTCCGCGATGAGCTGCACCGAAGGGACGAGGGCCCCGGGCAGGGGCTTTTCAACCGGTTCGAGGGCTTCGTTCAGTTCGTAATAGGCGTGATGCTCGCCGGTGGTGGATATCATCAGCAGGCTGAGCCCGGGCCGGGCGCCCCTGGCCGGATTCCAGGGGCCGAGGATGGCGCGAGGATCTTCGAGATCGGTGCCGCCCCAACCCTGTCCCGGGGCGGCCACGCGAAAATAGCGCCCGGGGGTGGAACGGTGGCCACGTATCCTGATACCGGTGCTTTCCCAGCCCAGAACCCGGCCGGCCTGATGCTCCGAGACGACGCCAGTGATATGATCATCGACCACGACAACCTCGTCAACCAGCCCCTTCCAGCCGGTGGCGAACATGCCGATTGCGGCGGATCCGCAACCCACGCGCATCCGTTCCTCGCGGGTGCCATTCACTATCGGTGGGTGTCCTGCCTGCACGGTAACGCGGGCGCCACCGTCGATTTCAAGTTCGACTGCTCCGCGGTTGCACAGCGTCAGCAGCGTGCGGCAGGTGGCCCGGCCCTCGGCCTTGCTGCCGCCGGTCAGGTGATCGACCCCGCCAAGCGAAAGCATCTGCGAGCCGTATTCGGCGGTTGTCACATGGCCGACCGCCTGACCATCGGCACGCACGGTGGCGGCTTCGGGGCCGAGGTGGCGATCGGTGTCGATCTTCACCTTGACACCGCAGTAGGAAAAGATCGCCTCGGTGACGACGGTGATCATGTCGATGCCTTCGAGTTGCTGGCTGACAATGAAGGGCGCGGGCTTGAAATCGGGGTAGGTGGTGCCGGCGCCGATGGCGGTGACAAAGCTGTTGCATCCGTTTCCGATGCCGGGCAGGGCGGGGGGCAGTGGTGCGGGTCCGGAGGCAGCAGCACCGCCAAGCCCGCCATCCCATCCGGCGGCCGTGAAGGGGCGGATTTCATCCCCCGCGCGCAGCCGGCGATCAAGGATTGTCAGCGGATCGCAGCGCAGGATCCGCCCGCCGATATTGGCATAGCGGTCACAGGCACCGGTCTGCCCTTCTGCCACATAGCATCGCACGGGGCAGGCCTCGCAGCGGATCCTGGCGGGGCGATCACGTTGCTTGCCCTTGTCCGCCGTTTTCCGGTTCATTTCCCGTTCTCCCCGGCCTGGCGGATCGCAGCCAGCACCCGGTGGGGCAGGGCCGGCAGGCGGGTGATGCGGGCGCCGCAGGCATGGCGGATCGCATTGAGGATCGCCGGGGCGGTGGGGATCAGGACGTGCTCGCCAAGGCCGCGCGCTCCGAAGGGGCCTTCGGGATCGGGGCGTTCGATCAGGATCGGGGTGATTTCGGGCATGTCGCCGGTGGTGGGGATCAGATAGTCATGCAGGTTTTCGCTGTGTCCGGGAATGTATTCTTCCATCAGGGCCAGGCCGATTCCCTGAGCGATGCCGCCCTCGATCTGCCCTTCGGCCAGTGACGGGTTGATCGCGCGCCCCAGATCGTGCGCAGCATGAACATGGCGCACCCGCACCCGACCGGTAGTGGTGTTCACTTCGACCTCGGCCATCTGTGCGCCCCAGCCGTAAATCGCATAGGGCACGCCCTGACCGTTTTCATCAAGCGGTGTGGTGGGCGGATCATGGGTTTCTTCGGCCATCAGCACATAGCCATGCTTTCCCGGGGGAAGATGGGTCGGATCAAGGCGGGCTTCCTTGCCGTTTTCGTGGCCGATGATCGTGCCGTGAGAAAGCGAAAGCTCTGCGTTTTCGCCCATGTTGAGGCGGCGCAGGATTCGAGCGCGGAGGGACTGGCCGCAGGCCAGCGCCGCGCGCCCGCTGACGCAGGTCTGGCGCGAGGCGGATGTTTTCCCTGCATCGGGGGTGTGCGCCGTATCGGGGCCGATCAGGACAATTTCCGAAAGCGGCAGCCCGAGCGCCTCGGCAAAGATCTGTGCGATCACGGTATTCGCCCCCTGGCCGATGTCGGTTGCGCCCTGGTGCAGGCACACCCGGCCTTTGGGGGTAATGCCGGCGCGGATCGTCGAAGGATTGGGCAGAGCGGTGTTGCCGCAGCCATACCAGCAGCCGGCAATCCCGACACCGCGCCTGGTTTCGTCATGCGCGGCGTTCCAGCTCCGGGCTGCTGCAAGGGCCGATTTCCACGGTGCCTCGAGTGCCTTGAGGCAGGCACGGATGCCGACGGTTTCTAGGCACTGGCCCGTGCGGGTCCTGTCGCCGTCGTCAAGTGCGTTGCGCAGGCGAAAGGTCAGGCGATCGATGCCACATCGGGCGGCAAGGTCGTCAAACAGCATTTCCTGGATAATCGCCGCCTGCGGCACACCGAAGCCGCGGAAGGCGCCCGAGGGCGGGCCGTTGGTATGGATGGCGCGCGCCTCGGCGTGGTAATGCGCCATGCGGTATGGCCCCGAGGCGTGAACCGGCACCCGTCCTGCCACCGTCGGCCCCCAGGAAGCATGGGCGCCGGTATTGAAATCGCCTTCGAATACCATTGCGGCAAGCCTGCCCCTGTGATCGCAGCCGATCCGGGCGTGCATCCGCGCGGGGTGGCGCTTGGTGGTGCTCATCATGCTTTCGCGGCGCGAATAGACCATGCGGCAGGGTTTTCCGGTGTGAAGTGTGGCAAGGCCGATCAGCGGTTGCAGCGAAACATCCAGCTTGCCGCCGAAGCCGCCGCCGGTGGCCGAAGGGATGATCCGAACCTGTTCTTCGGGCAGGGCAAGGATTTCGGCACAGGCATCCCTGTCCATCACCGGGGCCTGAGTGCAGGCACGGATGATCAGAACCTGTTTTCCGCCTTCGTCTGCAAGCCAGGCAATACCGGCTTCGGGTTCGATATAGGCATGCTCGACGAAGGCGGTTTCCACCTCGGCCTGTGCCACATGTGCGGCCCCGGCCAGCGCATCTTCTGCATTGCCATGGCAGACACGGCCGGCAATCAGCAGGTTGCCGGCCCGATCAGGATGCACCAGGGGAGCTTCTTCGGCCCGGGCCGAAACGCAGTCCATCAGTGCCGGAAGGGGGTGCCAGGATACCGGAAAATCGGCCGGATCGAAGGCCGCGACAGCCGTCTGATCCCCCGCGACGAGCGCCACCGCCTCGCCACGGAAGCGGACCCGCCCCTCGGCCAGAACCGGCTGATCGGCGAAAGCGGGAATGACGCCGAAGCAGTTGCGGCCGGGGATGTCCCGGGCTGTCAGTACCGCTTCGATGCCCGGGTGGCGGGCTTGCCACGTGGCCAGATCGCCGAACGTGAATTGCGCGTGATGATGCGGCGAACGGATGGCGCGCACCATGAGGGAATCATCGAGAGAGGCGGGAAACGGACCGCAGGAGGCATCCGCAAGCAGATCCGGCGGCAAGGGATCGGCACCGAAGCTTTCACTGCCATCGCATTTGGGCATGCCGTCAAGACGCGGCACCGAAATCCCCACGGCTTGCCTTTCGGGGGGCGGAGGCGTGTTGCTCCGGGGATCGTTGGCGTGGCAGACGGCCTTGATGATCCTGGCATAGCCCGTGCAGCGGCACAGAACGCCGGAGAGGGCCTCTTGTGCCTGATCGGGGCCGGGATGAGGAATGCGCCGCAGCAGCGCCGCGGCGGCCATCAGCATGCCCGGCGTGCAGATGCCGCATTGCGCTGCTCCATGTGCAAGGAAGGAGTGCTGCAGATGTCCGAGCCCCACGCCTTCCAGCCCTTCGACCGTCAGCACCTCGCGGCCCTCGGCCTGACCCAGCGGTGTCAGACAGGCGCAGATCGGCGCGCCGTCCAGCAGCACCGTGCAGGCGCCGCAGTCGCCCGCGTTGCAGCCGATCTTGGTGCCGGAAAGCCCCATTTCATCGCGCAGCACATCGGCAAGACGTCGGTCGGGAGGCGCGCATGACCGGTAGTGCCGCCCGTTCACCTGCAGGCTGATCCAGGTGGCGGCAGGGGTCATGGGCCTTCTCCTTCCGATTCCGGCTGGCTGGTGGCACCGGATGCGGCGCGGGCCAGGCAACGCAGTACCAGTGCGCCCGCCACATGGGCGCGATAGGCGGCATCTGCGCGCAGATCATCGATCGGGCTGAGACATTCCGCAAGTTCCTGTTCCAGGTGAGGGCGCAGATCGGCAATCCGGGTTGCTGCCGTGCCTTTCAGCATCTTTTCGAAAGCTGTCAATCGCCGGGCCACCGGGCTGCATGCGCCCACGCTGATCGCGGCTTCGGTGATTTGCCCCTGCCGTGTCACCATTCGTGCGGCGGCCATCGCGATCGAGATCACCATGTGGCGCCGTGCACCGATCTTTTCAAAGGCCGAAGCGCCCTTGCCGGCGCTGGCGGGCACATGCACCGCAATCACCATTTCATCCGTCCGCAGGGCGGTGGTGCGTGGTCCGGTGACGAATTTGCGCAGCGGGATCATGCGGGCGCGGCGCAGCGAGCCGGTTTCCACCATCGCATCCAGCACCAGAAGCGGCGGCACCCCGTCAGCGGCAGGCGAGGCATTGCAGAGATTGCCGGCCACGGTGGCCCGGTTCTGTATCTGGGGCGAGCCTATCTCGCGTGCGGCCTGTTTCAGGGCATCAAGGGCTGGGGGCAGATCGGCGCCTGCCACTTCGGCCCAGGTGGTGGCCGCACCGATGCGCCATCCCTGCGGGCTAGGGCAGATGCCATGCAAGGCCCTGATCGCGGTAATATCGAGCAGTTCGGCCCCATCCGGCCGTCCGGGTCCTTCGGATGATGCGTAAACATCCGTTCCCCCCGCCAGCAGGCGCGGGGCGCGCTCTGCCAGCAGATGATAGGCCGAAGCCAGATCCTGGGGCCGGTGATAGCTCATCGCGCGGCGGCGGCCTCCATTTCCGTTGTTCTGTCGTTTCGTTGCCGTGTTCCGGCACCATCATTGACATCATGGCCACCGCACCCTTTCCGGCGGTGCATGATATTGATTGTTGGCATGCAAACGGATTTTGCGCACACCGGGCTTTACTGTCAATTCGTTTTGCGCCAGCCTTGCGCACCATGAGCAAGGCTGATCCCGCTGCAACCGCTTCTCCGCCCTATCGCCTTGACGATCAGGTGGGCTATCTGCTGCGGCGCGCAAACCAGCGCCATCTGGCGATATTTGCGCGTGAAATCGGCAATCTCACCCCGATGCAGTTTGCGACCCTTGTCAGGCTTGGCGAGGCAGGCGCGCTTTCCCAGAATGCGCTTGGCCGGCTGACGGCAATGGATGCAGCCACCATCAAGGGGGTAGTGGACCGGCTGCGCAAGGCGGGGCTGGTGCAGACGGAAAACGATCGGACCGACCGGCGCCGCAGCATCGTGTCGCTCACTCCCGAGGGTCGGGCGCTGGCAACGGAGCTGATCCCGCAGGCCCGCGTGATCACCGAAGCCACGCTTGCCCCCCTGAGCGAAAGCGAACAGGCAATGTTTCTGCATCTTCTGCGCAAGCTGATCTGATGTCCCGCGTGCAGGCTTTCCGGATTTTTCCGTTGTCTGCCCTCATACCCCGACATGGCGGTGCAGCAGAGCGGGGTTGGTCCGAAGCTCTTCGGGGGCGGTGTCAAGGGCAGTGCGGCCGTTTTCGATGAATACCACGCGGTCGGCGACTTCAAGCACCGCATCCACCCGCTGTTCGACCAGCACCACCGCCACGCCGCGTGCCCGCATTTCGCGCACCACTTCTCGGATCAGCGCGATCATCGAGGGCTGCAACCCTTCGGTGGGTTCGTCAAGCAGCAGCAGCTTCGGCCCCAGGCAGAGCGCGCGTGCCGTGGCAAGCATCTGCTGTTCGCCGCCCGAAAGCGTGTCGGCGCGCTGGCCAAGCCGTTCGCCAAGGCGTGGAAAAAGGGCCAGCACCCGGGCGCGGGTTTCCCTGTCCTGCCGGCCCGCCATCAGGCCGATCTCGATGTTCTCCGCAACCGTCAGCTCGCCGAACAGGCGCCGTCCCTGCGGAATGTAACCGATGCCAAGGCGTGGAATGCGATGTGCGGGCAGGGCGGTGATTTCAGTGCCGTCAAGGGTGATGCCGCCGCCCGTTACCGGCACCAGCCCCATGATCGCCTTCAGAAGCGTTGTCTTGCCGGCGCCGTTACGCCCCAGCAGGCAAAGGATCTCTCCTGCGCGGGCAGTGATCGACAACCCCCGCAGCACCTGCACCCGGCCGTATGCGGCGTCGATCGCTTCAACCTTCAGCATGCTGTTTCCCCAGATAGGCTTCCTGCACCCGGGCATCGGCGCGGATTTCGTCGGGCGGGCCTTCGGCGATGATGCGCCCCGCGTCCATCACCGTGATCCGTTCGGCCAGTGTCATCACCACATCCATGTTGTGTTCGATCAGCAGGATGGTGGTTTGCCGGGCCACCTCGCGCATCAGGGCGATGAAGGCGGCAACCTCACCGTCGGAAAGCCCCTGCGTGGGTTCGTCGAGGATCAGCAGGCGGGGCCTTTGCCCCAGCCCCATGGCAATTTCCAGAAGCCGCTGGTGACCATAGGAAAGCGCACGCGCAGGCTGCTCCGCGCGATCGGTCAGCCCGACCTGTGCAAGTGCCGCACGGGTTTCGCTTTCCAGCGCGCGGCCATTGCCCGCCCTGCGCCGCTGAACCGCCAGGGCAATGTTTTCCTGCACTGTCAGATTGCCGAATACCGAGGTGATCTGGAACGTATAGGCCATGCCCATGCCGATACGGCGATGCGCGGGCAGAGTCGTTACGTCCTGCCCCAGAAAACACACCTGTCCGCCCGAAGGCGCGATCCGCCCGCACAGCAGCGATACGAATGTGGTCTTGCCGGCGCCGTTCGGGCCGATCAGGGCACGCAGCTCGCCTTCGGGCAGAGCGAAGTTCACTCCGTCCACGGCCCGTATCCCGCCAAAATGACGGGAAAGGGCACGGGTCTCGATCAGTGTTACGGCAGCCATGGCAGCCACCTTTCGCGCAGCATCCCCATGATGCCGCGCGGCGCGAACAGGGTCAGCAGCAGCAGCGCCACCCCGACCACCAGCATGTAGGCATCGGTCACTCCGCTGGCGAGGTCGATCAGGTAGAACATGAACAATGTTCCGATGAACGGTCCGACAAGCGTGCCCGCGCCGCCAAGCAGCACCCACAGCAGCGGAAAGATAGAATAGGGCACTTCGGCGAAAGAAGCTCCGACATATCCGAACAGCAGCCCGTAAACCGCCCCCGCCGTGCCCGAAATCGTGCCCGAAGCGGTAACGGCGAAGAGCTTGTGACGCCACGTGTCATAGCCGAGCATCCGGGTGCGTTCCTCGTTTTCGCGGATGGCGATCAGCACCCGCCCCACCGGGTGACGGATCAGCCACAGCATGGCCAGGAGCACCAGTGCAAACAGTGCCAGCGCCGCGAAATAGCGGATGGTCGGATCGCTCAGCCGAAGCCCTGCGAATATCCGTGCAGACAGCGGGATGACAAAGCCTTCGTCGCCCCGTGTGAACGGGCCGAAATAGAGAATGGCGAGAAACAGCGCCTGCGCGAACATCAGCGTCACGATCATGAAGGCCACCCCGGTGGTGCGTAGCGCCAGAAGCCCGACACCAAGCGCCAGCCCGAAGCCCGCCGTTATCCCCACCGCCAGGGCTGCTTCCGCCGCGAATCCTGCATGCTGCATGGAAAGCCCCATGCCATACATGCCGGCGGCGAAAAACATGGCATGTCCGAGGCTGAGCAGCCCCGTGTAGCCAAACATCAGGTTGTAGCCCATTGCATAGGCGGCCATCACCATGATGCGCGCGATATTGTCATGGTGATAGGGTGGCAGCACGAATTGCAGCACGAACAGAAGGCCGATCAGGCCAAGGTGAAGGGCAAGGATGCGTTGCGTCATGTCCGTCGTTCTCCGAACAGGCCGCCGGGGCGTGCCACCAGAACCATTGCCACCACCAGCGTGGCGAAGATCTTGGCCAGTGTCGGGGTGAAGAACACCGATATGATGCCATCGCTCATGCCGATCAGAACCGCCGCCAGCACCGTGCCGCGCAGACTGCCCAGCCCGCCGATGATCACCACGATGAACGACAGCAGCAGCGGATCGGCGCCCATCAGGTAATGCGCCTGGCGGATCGGCACCACCAGCACCGCGCCGAGCGCCGCCAGCGCCGCGCCGATGCCGAACACCAGCGCATAGACCTGCTCGACGGGGATGGCAAAGGCGCGGGCAGTTTCGCTGTCGATCCGGGTGGCGCGCAGGACAAGCCCCAGCCGGGTGCGGGTCATCACCAGCCACAGTGCCACGAGCACCACCGGCGCCGCCGCGATCACGAACAGCTTGTAGCTGGTGATCGAAAGCCCCCACGGCCAGTAGAGCGCAATCCCTCCTTCGCCCCATTCGAACCACGGCAGTGCCAGGCGTGTATTGAAGGGCGGGGGCACGGGGCGCGCATCGGGGCCGAATGTCATCAGGGTGATCTGCTGAAAGATGTAGAGCAGCCCTATGGTGGCCACGATCGTGCGCTCGGGATCGTAGGCGACTCGCCTCAGGACCAGCCAGTCCGCCAGCGCGGCGATTGCCCCCACCATCAGCGGCGCCCCCACCAGCGCAGCCGCGAAAGCCAGCCCCGCCCCCCCGCCCAGAAGGCTGGTGATCCACCATGCCAGCACCGCGCCCAGCATGAAGAATTCGCCATGCGCCACATTCACTACCCGCATCACCCCGAACACTAGGGAAAGGCCAAGTGCCGTCAGCGTCAGTACCGAGGCCTGAACGAGGCCTTCGAGCACGGCAAGCATCAGGTGGGGGCCGAATTCCATGGTGTGGAGGTCCGATTTGAGGTTGCGCGGGCGGGGTGTCTACAGCAGATGGCAGGTGTCTGCCCCGGCACCTTTGCCCCGTTCTGCGGCTTCGGGGGCGGCCGGAAAGCTACCGGCGAGCCTGCCGTCTGCCTCAGAGGGGCTGTTTCGTGTAATCCACCTCGTCCGGATAGAAACCGTCCTTGATCGCGGTTACATGCTGCACCTCAAGGCGGCTGTTCCTGACCTGGCTGATGTATTGCACGCCGAATGCCTGATGGGTGAGGCCGTTGAACACCTTGGGCCCCTGCGGATGTTCGCGTCCGGCCGGCATGATGTCGATGTCCTCGACCGCCTCGATCAGCGCGGCACGGTCCTCGGGGCCGCGATAACCCGCCCGCTCCATGCCGTTCTTGATGGTGAACAGAGTTTCCCAGCAGGCGAACATGTGGGCATTGGCCGAAATGTCGTCGGGGTCGTCAACCGAGGCGCCGTTGGCATCAAGCCCCACCTGCTCGCGGTAGAATTTCACGTAGTCCGGATCGCCGGGCTGTTCGTAGCGCGGCATGCCTTCCCAGAAATGTGAACCTTCCAGAAATTCGAGCCCGGGCGAAGCCAGATCGACCCCTTCGAGCGAATCGATGAAGCCGAAGATCGCCGGTGCCGAAGGCCCGAAGAATTCACCCATTTCCTTGACGAAGGTCAGCACCGAGGGCCCCACCATCACGTGATAGATCACTTCGGTATCGCGCGGAATCTTCGCGAAATACCGGGTGAAGGAGGTTTCCGTTGGCGGAATGGCGATCCTGGCAAGCACCTCGCCCCCCTGGGCGGCGATTGCTTCGCTGAAGAAATCGCGGTGATTGTGGCCGAAAGCGAAATCGGGGAAGATCATTGTTACCTTGCGCCCCAGATTTGCCGCCACGAAGGGCGCCATGGCCATGACCTGGCTTTTCACGTCGGTGATGCCGGGTTGAAGCGTATAGCGGTTGAGCATCCCCGATGCCACATGATGCCCTTCGGACACCACGAAATAGGGTATCTTCAGTTCCCCCGCGCGCGGTGCCGAGCCGATCACCACATGGCTGAACAGAGTGCCATAGGCCACGTCGCACCTGTGCTGGTTGGCAAGCTTGCCAACCACCTCGGCGCCGCGCTTGGGGTCGGTGCCATCGTCTTCGGCGACGATCTCGACGGGGCGACCGTTGATGCCGCCCATTTCGTTGATTACCCGGGCGGCGGCGTTGGTGACGCGTTCATACCAGCGTCCGTAGGTGGCGCCGATCCCGGTGCGATGCACCTGAAAACCGATCCGGATCGGGGCGTCCGAGCCGGCTGCGCGGGCAAAGCGCGTGAATCCCGGGAAACCGGTAGCGGCAGTTGACGCACCAATCGCCGCGATGCCTTTCAGCATGCTGCGGCGCGTGGTGCCGGCGGAAGCAGAGAGTATCTTTCTGGGCGCCATCGTCATTGTTTCCTTCTTTCTGGCTGCCCGCCGGATGCGGGTCTGTCGGAAACAATGATTTCCGGAAGCCGGACATTTGTCCATATCTTTATGGGCCTGTGCCCGGACTGGCCCGCCACCGGCAGGGCCTTCCTGCTCTATTGCAGGTCCGAGATCTTTCTGGCCACGAGCCAGGTTACGGGAATTGCCATGGTGAAGCCGATGGCCGCCGCGGCAACAACCGGTTTTGTGGTGTCCAGGCCCATTGACAGCACCACGATGATGGCAATTCCCATCAGGGATGCAGCTGCTATTGTGAAGACGAGAAGTGCAAGGCGGAACATGGCGGTTCTCCGTTACGGTCAGGTATCCCGCCATCCATTGCCCCGAAGCGTCTGGACATGCCTTGATCTGGATCAGATCGGATCGGGGGCTTCTTGTCGGAGGGTTTATTCGGGGCGGCAGATTTCGCCCCGGATGATCGCCAGGATCGTGCGCATGCCAAGCAGCGCGATGATGCCGCCCAGAAGCAGCAGTAGTCCGGAACCCAGATGCTGATGCGCCTGCGAATCGGCAACGGCACCGTATCGGAATGTTGCGATGGTCAGGGCGGCCACCGGGAACGACAGCGCCCAGAACGACATGGCGAAGGGCAGCCTGAGAAGCTTCGGAAGCTGGATCAGAACGATGATTGCAAAGACATAGGCCACCTGAAGCAGGAAATGCGCAAAGTGATCGGTGCTTCCGCTCAGGCGCAGATAGGCGACAAACCCCACCGCCGGCGGCGCGATCAGGATCACCAGCGTGGGCTGCAGCCGCTCGGGCAGGGGATCGTGGAAGATCAGCCGGTTCATCACCAGCGTCAGCAGCACGAGCCAGAACAGGATGCCCATCGAGAAGAAGAACCAGCTGGTTTCCGCATAGCCAAGGGTTGCCCCGCTGATCGGCACGATCACGTTGCCCACGGCCGGGATGAACCAGGCGGGATTCAGGTGCGGGTGCTGGAAACTGCGGTGGCTGATCCAGCTGCTAATCACCGCAAATGCCAGGATGCCCTGAGTGCCGGTGCCAAGCAGCCACAGGACATGGGCGGCACTTCGGGAATGGGGCAGGGCGCAGACCGACAGCAGCAGCAGCGAAATCGAGATGGCGGGAAAGAAGGCCAGACGTACCGGGTGCTTCCATTCCGCGACAACCGCCTGCGGGTGACGCAGCAGCTTGAGCAGATAAAAGCCCGCGATCACCGCGAAGGCACCTGTAGCCACGGCGAGGGCCGCATCGGCAGGCCAGGCCGGAAGCCCGAGTGTCTGATGCGCGGCGTGCAGGGCAAGAGTAAAGCCGCTCAGCCCCATCACCACCGCAAAGAAGGTAACGGGAAAATGAACAAGGCGCCCCTGTTCCGCGAGTTCGTCCGAAACGGTTGTCATGGCCGGGTCTTTTTCTGTTGTGTCATGAGTCGCATCACATGCGCAACCTTGCATGTAACAGGGTGTCTGCACAACCACCCACCGGGCGCCGGCAGTCGGGCGGGTTCATCAAGGGTATCCCGGACCGCTGGGATGCGATCCCCCTTGACGCTGCGGTGCAATGGGCCTAAACGCGCAGGCGGAATTGAAGGGCACTGCAAGGTGATTCACCCGATGCGGTGTCCTGTTGCGTTACTGGCCCCCGCCGCCGATCGGCCGGCCGCGGCCCTGAAACAAGGAAGATGAACATGGCACGCCGCTGCGAACTGACCGGAAAAGGCCCGATGACTGGCAATAATGTCAGCCATGCCAACAACAGGACGAAGCGCCGCTTTCTGCCCAACCTGAACGAGGTGACGCTGATGTCGGACACGCTGGGGCGTTCGTTCAGGCTGCGCATTTCGGCGGCGGCGCTGCGCACCGTCGATCACCGTGGCGGGCTTGATGCCTTCCTGCTGAAGGCGAAGGATACCGAACTTTCGTCGAATGCGCTGAAGATCAAGAAGGACATTCTGAAGGCCCGGGCCGAAACCGCCGCCTGAACCGCTTTGCAGCATCCTGAATCGGGGCCTCGCCTTTCAGGCGGGGCCCTATTGCATGCGCGAACCTTCATCGGGGCGGCGGGTTTCGGGTGTCTGACAGAGTTTTCCGGCCCCGGACGGCATTGTGAAATTCTGCCCCTAGCGTTCCTTCACGTAGGGCTCGCCGCCTGCGCGCGGCGGGATCGCCTTGCCGACAAATCCGGCCAGGATCACCACCGTCAGGATATAGGGAAGCGCCTGGGTAAACTGTACCGGAATGGTGAACAGGCCGAAGACATCGATGTTCGGAAACAGGTTGCTGATCGCTTCGAGCAGCCCGAACAGAAGTGTCGCCATCAGCAGGTACCACGGCCGCCACTTGGCAAAGATCAGTGCCGCCAGTGCAATGAACCCGCGTCCTGCGGTCATCTCGCGTCCGAAGGCGGCCCCTTGCGATGTGGAAAGATAGGCCCCCGCCAGACCACAGAGCACGCCCGCGATCAGCACTGCGACGAAGCGCAGCCGGATCACCGAAATTCCGGCGGTATCGACCGAAGCCGGATTTTCCCCCACTGCCCGCAGGCGCAGGCCGAAGCGGGTGCGATACAGCAGCCACCAGCTGAGCGGCACCAGTGCAAAGGCCACATAAACCAGTGGCTTGTGCCCCGAGATTACCTCGGCATAGATCGGGCCCAGAAAGGGCACGTCGCGCAGGGCATCGGCAAAGGGCAGGGTGATCTCGCTGAAGCGGGCATCGCCGGAAAGCGTCGGGGTCTGTCCACCCTTGCGATACCATGCATTGCCCAGCACCACCGTCAGCCCCGAGGCCAGGAAATTGAGCGCCACCCCCGAGATCAGCTGATTGCCCCGGAAGGTGATCGAGGTGATTCCGTGGATCAGCGCGAATACCATCGAGGCAGCAATGCCCCCAAGCACCCCGATCCAGACATTTCCGGTTGCAAAGGATACGGCGGCCGCGAAGAAGGCCGAAATCAGCATCTTGCCTTCAAGACCGATGTCGAAAATGCCGGACCGCTCGGAAAACAGCCCGGCAAGCCCGGCAAAGATCAGCACCACCGAAACGGTGATCATCTGATTGAGGGTTACCAGGAACAGAACGAAATTCTGCGAATGCTCCATCAGACCGCACCCTCCTTGCGGCGGTTGAAGTAAAGGAAAAGGCGTTCGAGCGGTGCACGCACCATGTTGTCGAGCGCGCCGGTGAACAGGATGATCAGCGCCTGGATCACAAGCACCATTTCCTTGCTGAGATTGGGCATTTCCCAAAGTAGTTCGAAGCCGCCCTGGGTCAGCATTCCGAACAGGATCGCCGCCAGAACGATGCCGAAGGGATGCGAGCGCCCCATCAGTGCGACCGCGATCCCGACAAAGCCTGCCCCTTCCACGAATTCCTTGATCAGCCGGCCCTGTTCGCCCATCACCACGTTGATCGAAAGCATCCCCGCCAGCGCGCCCGAGATCAGCATGGTGATCATGATGATCCTGACCGCCGAGATGCCCGCATAGCGCGCCGCGCTTTCGCTTTGGCCGAAGGCGCGGATCGCATAGCCAAGCCGGGTGCGCCACAACAGCAGAAACACCAGCCACGCACACAGCAGTGCCAGCAGGAAGCTGATGTTGAGCGGGGCCGATTTCGAAAAGCCGATGCCAAGCGGGGCCAGCAGTTCATGCGCCGTGGGCAGGTGAGCGCCAGGCGGGAAGGGCAGGCTTTCGGCGTTCTGTGTCCTGGGGCTTTTCAGCCATCCGTTCAGCAGAAATCCCATTACCGCCGCGGCAATGAAATTGAACATGATCGTGGTAATCACGATATGGCTGCCCCGCCTAGCCTGCAGATAGGCCGGAATCGCTGCCCACATTGCCCCGAAGGCCCCGGCACCGATGATCGCGAATGGCAGGGCGAGCATCCAGTGCGGCCAGTTCGCCGCCAGCAGCACCAGAGCCACCCCGACACCGGCGATCGCGGCCTGCCCCTCGCCACCGATATTGAACAGGCGGGCATGAAAGGCGATGGCCACGGCAAGCCCGGTGAAAATATAGTTGGTGGCGTAATAAAGCGTGTATCCCAGGCCGGCGGTAGAGCCGAGCGAGCCCTTGAGCATCACCCACACCGCCTTGACCGGATCTTCGCCTACGGCGAGCACCACAAGGCCCGATACGAAGAAGGCCAGCAACAGGTTGATGAAGGGCACAAGAAACACATCGGCCCATCGCGGGAGTCTTTCCATCAGGTGGTTTCTCCGTTCTGCACACCGGCCATCAGCAGGCCCAGTTCCCTTTCGTCGGTTTCAGCAGGGATGCGTTCGCCCATGATGCGGCCATCGAACATCACCACGATGCGGTCCGACAGGGAAAGGATTTCTTCAAGCTCGACCGAAACCAGAAGGATCGCCTTGCCCTGATCGCGCAGTTCGATGATACGCTTGTGAATGAATTCGATGGCGCCGATATCCACCCCCCGGGTGGGCTGCCCCACCAGCAGCAGATCGGGATTGCGCTCGATCTCGCGTGCCAGCACCAGCTTCTGCTGGTTGCCGCCCGAGAAATTGCGTGCCTTGAGCCGAGGGATCGGCGGGCGCACGTCGAAATGCTTCATCTTCTGGCGGGTATCTTCGCGCAGGGCACGATTATCCATGAACAGGGTATTTTTCTGATATTTCGGATCGTTGTGATAGCCGAAGGCGATGTTTTCCCAGGCCGCGAATTCCATGATCAGCCCTTCGCGCTGACGGTCTTCGGGCACATGGGCGATGCCTGCGGCACGGCGCGACTGCCCGTCGGAATGGCGCCCCGAAAGATCAAGCGGTATGCCGTTCAGCAGAATCCGTCCGGAGGCGTTGCGGTAGCCGCCGAGCACTTCCAGAAGCTCCGACTGTCCGTTGCCCGAAACGCCGGCAATGCCCAGGATCTCGCCCGCGCGTACCTGCAGCGAAATCCCCTTCAGACGATCGACCCCGCTTTCATCGGTAACGCGCAGATCTTCGATCTCGAGCACCGCCGGGCCGGGGTGGGCAGGGGTTTTTTCGACTTCGAGCAGAACCTTGCGCCCTACCATCAGTTCGGCCAGTTGTTCGGGGCCGGTTTCGGCGGTTTTCACGGTGGCGGTCATCTGCCCGCGGCGCATCACGCTTACGGTGTCGGTGATGTCCATGATCTCGCGCAGCTTGTGGGTGATGAGGATGATCGTCTTGCCTTCGTCGCGCAGGTTGCGCAGGATGCGGAACAGATGGTCGGCCTCGGCCGGGGTCAGCACGCCGGTGGGCTCGTCAAGGATCAGGATGTCGGCCTTGCGATAAAGCGCCTTCAGGATCTCGACCCGCTGCTGGTGGCCCACGGTCAGGTCTTCGATCAGGGCCTCGGGATCGACACTGAGTTCGTATTCCGCGGCAAGCGTTGTCAGAAGGTCGCGCGCCCGCGCCAGAGAAGGGCGCAGCAGCGCCCCCTCTTCGGCGCCGAGGATCACGTTTTCCAGAACGGTGAAGTTTTCAACCAGCTTGAAATGCTGGAACACCATGCCGATGCCGGCGGCGATGGCATCCTGGCTGTTGTGGATTTCCCGCCTTTCGCCATTGATGAAGATCTCGCCCGCATCGGCCCTGTAGAAACCATAGAGAATCGACATCAGGGTGGATTTCCCGGCGCCGTTTTCACCCACGATTCCGTGAATTGCGCCACGAGCGACGGAAAGCGTGATATCCTTGTTGGCCTGCACCGGGCCGAAGGCCTTCGATATCCCGCGCAGTTCTATGGCGGGAGGCTCCGAACCGGAAGAGGGGAAAGCGGGCGGTGCAGAAGAGGCGGCAGTTGCCCGCCGCCCCGTTTCGGTCGTGCTGTCCATTGTCGGGCTTACTCGACCGGGCAGCTGTTGTCCGACATGTAGTCGTGCACCTCGATTTCGCCCGAGATGATCCCGGCCTTGGCGTCTTCCACCGCTTTCAGCATTTCGGGAGTGACCAGATCCTTGTTGTATTCGTCCATGGCGTAATCGATGCCGCCGTCGGCAAGGCCCAGCACATGGATGCCGGTTTCAAGTTCCGGGCCGGTCTTGAAGGCGTTGTAAACCGCTACATCAACGCGCTTGAGCATCGAGGTAAGGATGTTGCCGGGGTGCAGATAGTTCTGGTTGCTGTCCACGCCGATCGCCAGCTTGCCCGCATCGGCCACCGCCTGCAGCACGCCCACGCCGGTGCCCCCCGCGGCGGCATAGATTACGTCGGCTCCCTGTGCCATCTGTGCCTTGGCCAGTTCGGCGCCCTTCACCGGATCGTTCCAGGCGGCCGGGGTGGTGCCGGTCATGTTCTGGATGACGGTGGCATTCGGATTGGCGGCCTTGACGCCCTGAACATAGCCGCAGGCGAACTTGCGGATCAGCGGGATGTCCATGCCGCCGATGAAGCCCACGGTGCCGGTCTTGCTGGCCATTGCGGCCATGATGCCCACCAGATATGAGCCTTCGTGCTCCTTGAACACCACCGAGCGCACGTTGGGCTGATCCACGACCATGTCGATGATGGCAAATTTGGTGTCGGGGTAGTCGGGCGCCACCTTTTCAAGCGACGAGGCAAAGGCAAACCCCGTCATCACCACCGGGTTGAAGCCGGCTTCGGCGAAGCGGCGCAGGGCCTGCTCGCGCTGCGCTTCCGATTGCAGTTCCACGTCCTTGTAGGTGCCGCCGGTTTCCTTGGCCCAGCGTTCGGCGCCCTCATGGGCCGCCTGGTTGAAGGACTTGTCGAACTTGCCGCCAAGGTCATAGATGATTGCCGGATCGGCCAGCGCCGCGCCAGCGCTCAGGGCCAGGGCAGCGGTTGCGCCGAGGATCTTCTTCATGAGGGTCATTTCTTCTTCTCCCGGTTGTCATTGTCATTGCCCGAAGCGGAATTCCGGTCAGGCGGGCAGATCGCAAGATAAGATCATCCGCAATTTAGGCCGCAGGTTGCGCAGAGCGTCAACAGTAATTTGCGGGTTCTGCGGGAGGCAGGCGCATTTTGGTGCAGATGGCCGGCCGTTGCGCGGATATTCACGACTGTTGTGCAGATGATGCGAGGAGCACATCGGGGGCATTTACGCACCCGCCGGAAGTATTCTGCGCATCAGTATCGCGTCGATCGCGATACTGTTGCCGTGGCGGTAATATCCGCTGCGCCTGCCTGCTTCGCGATAGCCGGCGGCGGCATAAAGGGCGATTGCCGGGATGTTGTCGGCAGATACCTCCAGAAATGCGCTTCTGGCGCCCCGGCGGCGGGCTTCCCGTTCGAAGGAGGCAAGCAGGTGGCGACCCAGGCCCCGGCGGCGATGTTCGGGGGCGATGGCAAGGGTCAGAAGCTCGGCCTCGCCGGCAATCGCACGCCCCAGGGCGAAGCCGTGCCTGTTGCCTGCCGCGAACACATGGGAACAGGCCAGCAGTGCGCCGAACTCATCTTTGCTCCAGGGGCGTGGTACTGCGAAGCACATGGCGTGGAGCCTGGCCATTTCGTTCGGGGTCATGGCAGGATCGGGGGCGGCCGTTCGCGCGGCGGTGCGGCATCGGCTGCGCGCAGATACAGGGGTTTCGGGCGTTCGATCACCCTTCCGGCTGCCAGTCTGCGGGCGGCGGCCGCAGTGATCGCCTCAGCCCGGATCAAGGCATCGGGGCCGATCACCGGCAGGCCGGTGGCCCCGGCCTGGGCCAGGGCATCGGCCAGCGGCATGTAACGGGGGGAGTCTCCGGAGGAGGGCTTGCCGGCCAAGGGTGCGGTGCGGATCTGCGCATGGACGTGACCGCGCGGTGCGCCGACCAGCACCATGACCGGCAGCACATGGCCCTCGGCCAGTGCTTCGAAACTGCTGACACCGATAGCCGGGATGCCGAGGGCCAGCGCCATTCCCCGTGCTGCCGAAACCGCGATTCTGACTCCGGTAAAATTGCCCGGACCAATACCCACGCCGACCGCATGAAGATCGCGCCAGCCCGCGCCGGCATGGTTCAGCATCTCTTCGAGAAGTGGCACAAGCCGTTCGGCCTGGCCGCGCTGCATGGGTTCATGGGCCCGGGCAATGATGTCCGAGCCGCTGCGCAAAGCGGCCGCGCAATGCGCGGCCGATGTATCGAATCCGAGGATCAGCGGCTCAGGCGGCAACCGGGCGCACCTCTACCACCTCGGGGATGAAGTGGCGCAGCAGGTTTTCGATCCCCATCTTCAGAGTCAGCGTGGCCGAAGGACAGCCCGCACAGGCCCCCTGGAGATGCAGATAGACGATCCCCTTCTCGAAGCCGTAGAAGGTGATGTCGCCGCCGTCCTGGGCCACGGCCGGGCGCACGCGCGTGTCGAGAAGTTCCTTGATCTGGCGAATGATTTCCGCATCCGGCCCTTCTTCGTGATCGCTGTGGCCGGATTGCTCGGCCGCGCCGATGATCGCTGGCTGGCCCGACTGGAAATGCTCCATGATCGCGCCCAGAAGGGCCGGCTTGACATGCTCCCAGACCACATCCTCAGATTTTGTGACAGTGATGAAATCGCTGCCGAGAAATACCCCCTCGACCCCTTTCACGGCAAACAGACGCTGTGCCAGGGGCGATTTCTGCGCCGCCTGAGCATCGGGAAAATCGGCAGTTCCGCTTCCGAGCACGGACTGCCCCGGCAGGAACTTGAGCGTTGCCGGGTTGGGAGTGGATTCGGTCTGGATGAACATGATGCAGCCTGTATCGAGAGAATGGGAAAAATATGCGCTTCGGGCGGCGGCAAGTCAAGGTTGGAATGATTCCAGAATGGCTCAGGTGATCTTTTCCAGACGTTCCTTTGTCATGCTGCCGGGCACGATGGTGATCGGCATCGGCAGGGTGCCGGCCGATCTGGTGAGTTGCGTCACCAATGGCCCCGGCCCCCCCTTTCCGGTGCCTGCGCCCAGCACCAGCACCGCCACGTCGGGATCTTCGCGTACCTGGGCCAGGATTTCGGCCACCGGTTCGCCTTCGCGGATCACCAGTTGGGGATCTACCCCCTGACGATCGCGCATCCATTTGGCGAACACCTCGAAATGGGCCTCGATGCGTTCGCGGGCCTCTTCGCGCATGATGTCGCTGACACCGATCCAGTGGTTGAATTCCTCGGGCGGGATGATCGCCAGAATCGTCACCCCCGCGCCGGTGTTGGCGGCGCGCATGGCAGCAAAGCGCATGGCGTTGAGGCATTCGCGGGTGTCGTCGAGCACCACCATGAACTTGCGCATGCGCTTTCCTCCCGTCTTGCGGGGATCATGCAGGAGCATGGCGTACGGAGCAAGGGGCAAGCGGCACGGGCGGTGCCCCGTGCCCGCATCAGCGGGCCCGGACCATGCCCACGATATCCAGCGTGCGCTCCATGATCGGGGCGGCAATCCGGTGCGCGCGCGTTGCGCCGTCGGCCAGCACCGCGTCAAGATGGCCCGGATCCTGCATCAGACGTTTCATTTCCGCGGCGATCGGCGCCAGCTTTTCCACTGCAAGTTCGGCAAGCATCGGCTTGAACTGCGAAAACTGCTTGCCGCCTACCTGCTGCAGCGCCGCGTCAATGCTGGTATCGGCCAGCGCGGCATAGATGCTGACAAGGTTCCTTGCCTCGGGGCGCCCTTCCAGCCCCGCGGCTTCCGAGGGCAGGGCATCGGGATCGGTTCTGGCCTTGCGGATCTTCTTGGCAATGGTATCGGCATCATCGGTCATGTTGATGCGGCTCATGTCGCTGGGATCGGATTTCGACATCTTCTTGCTGCCGTCGCGCAGGCTCATTACCCGTGTGGCCGTGCCCTCGATCACCGGTTCGGGGAGGGGGAAGAAATCCACCCCGTAGTCGTGGTTGAACTTGGCGGCGATGTCCCGGGTCAGCTCAAGGTGCTGCTTCTGATCTTCGCCCACGGGCACGTGGGTGGCGTGGTAAAGCAGGATATCGGCCGCCATCAGCGTGGGATAGCTGAACAGCCCGACACTTGCCTTCTCGCGGTTCTTGCCGGCCTTGTCCTTGAACTGGGTCATGCGGTTCAGCCAGCCGATGCGGGCCACGCAGGAAAAGATCCAGCCCAGTTCGGCATGCGCCGAGACCTGGCTCTGGTTGAACAGGACGGATTTTCCGGGATCAAGTCCGGCGGCGATATAGCCCGCGCACAGTTCGCGCGTGGCGTGGCGCAGCTTTTCGGGCTCTTGCCAGACGGTGATCGCGTGCAGATCGACGATGCAGTAGATGGTTTCGATGCCGCTGTTCTGCATTTCGACAAAACGCTTGATGGCGCCAAGATAATTGCCCAGCGTCAGCCCGCCTGAAGGCTGGATGCCCGAAAATACTCGGGGGGCAAGGGCGCCGTTGGCGGCTTCGGGCGTTTCTTCCGCCTCGTTCATGATGGTTCTCCGTGTCGATCTGCTGGAATTCCGGTTGCGTTTCGCTTACCCATGCGTGAAAGAGCCGTCAACCGAGCGGCCGCATATTGCAGGAAACCGGGGCACGGCATGCGCAATTCCGACAACAACCATCCCGTCAATCCGCTGCCGCCGGTGGTGGTGGTTCTGGCGGCGGTGATTGCCGGTATCGAGGTGCTGTTCACGCTGGCGGCGAAAGGTGTCATCGGCCCCCCCGAGGCGGTGGGCTGGCGGCTGGCGGCGATCCGCGATTACGGGTTCTGGCCCCGGATCCTGCAATGGATGCTGGAAACCGGGCGCACCCCGCCCGAACTGATGCTGCGTTTCGTTACCTACCCGTTCCTGCACTACAGCTTTATGCAGATGGTCTTCGTGGTCGTGTTTATTCTGGCGATCGGCAAGGCGGTGGGCGAAGTTCTTCGTTTCTGGGCGGTGCTGGCGGTGTTCTTCGGGGCGTCGGTGGCGGGGGCGCTGCTCTATGGGCTGCTGGTGCCCAAGGGGCCGCCGCTGGTGGGAGGGTTCCCCGGAGTTTACGGGCTGATCGGGGCCTTTACCCACCTGCTGATGCTGAATCTCGCGGCGGTCGGGGAAAACAGGCTCAGGGCCTTTACCCTGATCGGTTTCCTGCTGCTGGTGCAGCTGGTGTTCGGGGTGCTGTTCGGCACTGGCCCCGACTGGATTGCCGACCTGACCGGCTTTGCTGCCGGGTTTGCCCTTTCCATTCCTCTGGCGCCCGGCGGATGGCGGCATTTCCTGGAACGTATCCGCACGCGACGATAGGGGCCGGATATTTCGCAGCCGGCCTGTATGGCGCCTTCCATGTGGTGCAGACAAGGCGATGACGGGATCCGCTTCAGCCGCGCTTGAGCCCCGCCTTCAGTTCGCCCGGATGGAATGCGCCCAGCATCTGCCCCGATCCGAAATAGCTGAGGGCGCCAATCGCGATCAGCCCGGCCAGTGCCAGGATGCGCCAGCCGCCAAGGGCAAGCACCGGCCCCAGTACCAACTGCCCCGCCCACAGGCAGGCGCCCATCACCAGGCTGGCGGCGATGATGCGCCATATGCGCCGACGGAAACGCCCGTCAAGCCGTGCGGCCGGCCCCATCGGGCGACTGCCGCGGCGCAACTGCCAGACCATCGCCCAGGCCGAAAGGGTAGTGCCGATGGCGGCAGCGAGATAGCCGATCAGGGGGGCCAGTCCGATGGCGACGACGGCATTCACGACAAGTGTGACCAGCGCGTAATGGAAGGGCGTGCGGGTGTTTTCGCGGGCAAAGAACAGTGGCTGATAAACCTTCTGAAGCACGAAGGCGGGCAATCCCAGCCCGTAGATGGCCACGGCGGCAGCGGTGGCGGCGGTGTCATCCGGGCCGAAGCGGCCGCGCTGGAAGAGCACTTCGACCAGCGGCAGGGGGATCACCACAAGGGCTACGGCTGCGGGAATGGTGAGGGCGAGCGCGATCTCGGTGGCGCGGCTGAAGGCCTCTTGCCCGCCAGCGGCATCATGTGCCGAAAGGCGGCGGGAAAGCTCGGGAAGAAGCACGATGCCGATCGCGATGCCGACCACGCCAAGAGGCAGCTGGTAGAGACGGTCGGCATTGTAGAGCCAGGCCACTGCGCCATCGAAATGACTGGCCACCTGACGCCCCACCAGAAGGTTGATCTGCACCACCCCCCCTGCAAGCGCCGCAGGGGCGGCGATTCGGGCGAGGCGGCGCAGTTCGGGGGTCAGGCGGGGGCGTCGGGGCACCAGGCGATAACCCGCCCGCGCCGCTGCCCGCCAGACCAGCGCCAGCTGGGCCACTCCCGCTGCCGGCACTGCCCAGGTGATGCTGTGCCCCACATCGAGTCCGAACATGCCGGCCAGCACCAGCGCAGCGATGAAGATCACGTTGAGCAGCACCGGCGCTGCCGCGGCGGCGGCAAAGCGGCGGGTGGCATTGAGCACGCCCGAAAGCAGTGCGGCGAGCGAGATGAACAGGATATAGGGAAAGGCGATGCGTCCGTATTCAACGGCCAGCGTGAAGCGCTCGTCGCCGGAAAATCCCGCCGCCATTGCCAGCACCAGCCAGGGCATGGCCCAGAGCGCCAGCAGGGTGAAGACGGTGAGCAGGGCAAGCATTGCCGAAAAGGCATCGCGCGCAAAGGCAAGCGGATCGTTCCCGCTTTCAACCCGTTTCGAAAACATCGGCACGAAGGCCATGTTGAAGGCCCCTTCAGCGAAAAAGCGGCGGAACAGGTTGGGCAGCGAAAAAGCCACGATGAAGGCCTGCGCCTGGGCGCCGGTGCCCAGATAGGCAGCAATCATCATGTCGCGCAGAAAGCCGAGGATACGGCTCATCAGCGTCCAGCCGCCAACGGTGAGAAAGCCCGAGGCCATGGTGGTGCGCGCCGGGCCGGTGGTCTCGTCTGCTGCCGCTTCGGAGCGCATCGGATCAGGGGGTGCCGGCGCCTTGCTCATCCTGCTTCGCCCCGTGCTCTTTCGGCTCCTTTCTCGATCGCCTGGCGCAGGTTTTCCTCAAGCCGTTTCTGTTTCTCGGGGTTGTGCAGTTTCAAGCCGAACATGTCTTTTACATAGAAGGTATCCACGGCCTGCACACCATAGGTGGCGATCACCGCGCTGGCGATCTGGATGTTGGCATCGGCCAGCGTGCGGGTCAGATCGTAAAGCAGGCCGGGGCGATCGCGGGTATCCACTTCGATGATGGTGTAGATGTCCGAGCCTTCGTTGTCGAAGCTGATGACGGTGGGCACGCGGAAGGGGCGTTCGCGTTTCTTCAGGCGATCATGCGATTGCAGCGCCTCGCGGGCGATGATCTTGCCGTGCAGGGTTTTCAGGATCATCTGGCGCAGGCGTGACAGGCGGGCGGGATCATAGGGCCGGCCGTCGCTGTTCTGGATCCAGAACACGGCCGTGGCATAGCCATCGCGCGAGGTATAGGTGCGCGCATCCACCACATTGGCGCCAACCAGTGCTAGCGCGCCGGCCAGCCGCGAAAAGATGCCCGGGTGATCGGCCAGGGCAAAGGCGGCGCGGGTGGCGTCGCGCTCGGGATCGGGCATCAGATCCATGGCGATCTCGTCTTCGGACAGGTCGCGCAGCAGGCGCGCAAAGACGGCATGCGCCTCGCCCGGCAGACCCTGCCAGTAATCATCGTAATGGCGGGCAAGTTCCCGTTTTACCGCTGCCGGCTCCCAGGTGGCCAGGGCTGCCTTCAGCGCCTTTCTGGCCTCGGATACCCGGGCCGAAAGGCCGAGCGCCTCCATGCCCCCCTCCAGCACCGCGGCGGTATCGCCGTGCAACTGGCGCAGCAGCATGGCCTTCCAGTTGTTCCAGGTGCCGGGGCCCACGCCGCGGATGTCGCAGACGGTCAGCACCGTCAGCAGATCAAGCCGCTCGCGCGTGGCAACGGCCTTGGCAAAGCCGCGCACGGTGCGCGGGTCGGAAATGTCGCGCTTCTGGGCGGTATCGGACATCAGGAGGTGGTGGCGCACCAGCCATTCCACGGCTTTCACCTCGTCTGCCTTCAGCCCGAGGCGCATGGCCACCTTGCGCGCGATACGTGCGCCCAGCACCGAGTGATCCTCTTCGCGGCCCTTGCCGATGTCATGCAGCAGCATGGCCACGTAAAGCACACGCCGGTTCACCCCTGCCTTCAGGATGCCTGATGCCACGGGCAGTTCTTCCACCAGTTCTTCGCGTTCAATCTGGGCCAGTGTCGAGATGCACTGTATGGTGTGTTCGTCCACCGTGTAATGATGATACATGTTGAACTGCATCATCGCCACGATGGGCTCGAACTCGGGAATGAAGGCTGCGAGCACGCCAAGCTCGTTCATCCGGCGCAGGGCGCGCTCGGGGTTGCCGTGTTTCAGCAGCAGATCAAGAAAAAGGCGCGTGGCCTCGCGGCTTTCGCGCATTTCGTTGTCAATCAGGTGCAGGTTGGCCGAAACCAGACGCATGGCATCGGGGTGGATCAGCAGGCCGGTGCGCAGTGCTTCCTCGAACAGGCGCAGAAGATTGAGTTTTTCGGAAAGGAATTCCTGCGCGTCGGTCACGGTCAGACGGTTCTGGGCAATGGCATAGCCGGGTTTCACCCTGGGGCGTCGGCGCAGCAGACGGCGCAGGCGGGGTTCGGGTTTGGTGTGGCTGGCTTCGAGCGCGGTGAGGAAGATGCGTGTCAGATCGCCCACCCGGGTGGCATGGCGGAAGTAGTCCTGCATGAAATGCTCGACGGCGCGCCGTCCGGCACGATCACGATAGCCCATGCGGCGGGCCACCTCGACCTGAAGATCGAAGGTCAGCTGATCCTGGGCCCGTCCGGCGATCAGGTGCAGGTGACAACGCACGGCCCAGAGAAAATTTTCCGCCGCGGCGAACTGTTCGAATTCCTCGCGGGAGAAAACTCCGCGGGGCACCAGTTCGGCCACGTTGTCCACCCGATAGACGTATTTGGTAATCCAGAACAGCGATTGCAGATCCCGCAGCCCCCCCTTGCCCTCTTTCACATTGGGTTCGACCATGTATCGCTGGCCACCCTGCTTCTTGTGGCGATCGCTGCGTTCGGCGAGCTTGGCCTCGATGAAATCGGCGGCGGTATTGGTAAACAGATCGTCCCACAGTCTGCGATCAAGCTCTTCGGCCAGTGCGCTGTCTCCGCCGATGAAACGGTGTTCCAGCAGTGCGGTCCGGATGGTGTAATCGTCCCGGCCAAGGCGGATGCAATCGTTGAGCGTGCGGCTGGAATGGCCCACCTTCAGGCGCAGATCCCACAGGATGTAAAGCATGGACTCGATCACGCTTTCGGCCCAGGGGGTGATCTTCCAGGGGGTGAGAAACAGCAGATCGACATCCGAAAACGGTGCCATTTCATCGCGCCCGTAGCCCCCTACGGCCACCACGGCCAGGCGTTCGCCTTCGGTAGGATTGGACAGGGGATGCAGCTTTTGCGCCGCCACCTCCAGCGCCGTGTGCACGATGCCGTCGGTCAGGCGGCTGTAGGCACGGGTGGATTCGCGCGCCGCAAAGGGATTGGCGGCAAAGGTCGCGGCGATGAATTCGCGCCCGCGCTTGCCGGCCTGTTTCAGCACCGAAACCGTGGTGGCACGGATCGCGCGGCTGTCTCGGGTGTTTGCCCAGGCTGTTTCAAGCTCTTCCCGGATGGTGGCAGGATCGAAGATTCCGGCCTGGGGGAAGATGTCGCTTGCGGAAGCGGGCATGCTGTCGTGCCCGGTCGCAGGCGGGTATGCATGTCTTTCGCGGGTTCCGGTCTGTGCCGACACCGGATCAGTAACCGGGCCCGCCGAAGCTGCGCGGTGCGGGATCGATCACCACGTAATCCCCGTTTCTGACTTCGGCTATGGCCAGGGCCCGTTCATTGGTGCCGTCAGGGCGCAGCCGGAAGATTCCGTTCACGCCGACGAAACCGGCGCCCTGGGTCAGGGCGGCTTTGGTCAGGGCATTCGGTTTCCCGGCCTTGACCAGTGCGCCGATGGCCGCAATGCCGTCATAGGCCAGACCGGCAATTGGATGAGGGGGTTCGCCATAGGCAGTGCTGTAGCGGGCGGCGAACTGTTGCGCGCGGCCCGGATCGGGCAGGGCGAACCAGCCTCCCTGGATGCCGGGCAGCGACAGGGTGGAGCGGGGAATATCCCACCGGGTGAGGCCGATAAATCTGGTTGAGGCCGGGGTCAGGCCGTTTTCGGGCAGAAGCTGGGCCAGATAGGGCAGGGCCCCGGCTGTATCCGAGGTGAAGAATACGGCATCGGCGCCCGAGCTTCTGGCCGTGCGGGCAATATCGGGCACCGCGTTGACAACCCCTTGTTGCGAGAATTCATAGCTGGCGATGGCGGCAAGCGAAGCCCCGTGGCGCGCGATGGCGCGGCGGATCGCGTCTCTGGCATCGATACCGTTGGTTTCCTGCGGGTGAACGATCATGATCCGTTCGTGGCCGGCGCGCTTGGCGAAACCAACCAGCCGGTTGGCGGTGTTGTCATAGGTATTGCCCAGGATGAAGACATTGCCGCCGGCAATGCCGGGGGTGCTTGAAAATGACAACACGTTCACGTTGTCACGCAGAACCGCAAGCCCGGCGGCATTGGCATTGGCCGCATAAACCGGCCCCAGAATGATCCTGGCGCCATCCGCAACAGCGCTTCTGGCAGCAGCGGCGGCCTGCCCGGGCTGGCCGGCGGTGTCGTAGACACGCAGATCGATCCTGACATCACCGAGATCGGCAATCGCAAGGCGCGCTGCATTTTCCAGGTGACGGGCCAGGATTGCATCGCCCGCCGAACTGGATCCCCCGGGTACGAGCAATGCCACCGGCACCGGCCTGGTGGTATTGATCCTTGGTCCGCCTCCGGCCGTGACAACAGGATCGCAGGCGGCCAGCCACAGTATGGACAGAAGGGCGACAAGCAGTCCTGCCGGCTTGCGGACGGTGCTCGAAAAGGCAAACATGGATCGATCCTCACTCGCTCACGAAGGCAGCACGCAAAAGTGCGGCGCATCAAAGGGTATGGTTTCGGAAGGCATTAGTAAACGGATGGAAAGCCAATGGCAAACAGCAGCAGGAAGGTGAGCGCATGAAACCGGAAAGTCAGCAACTCCCCGCCGGTCTCTATCTTGTCGCCACGCCGATCGGTGCGGCGCGTGACATCACCCTGCGCGCCCTCGACATTCTGGCCCGGGCCGATGTGCTGACCGCGGAAGATACCCGTACGATCCGACGTCTGATGGATATCCATGGAATCACCCTGAACGAGCGACCGCTCATCGCCTATCACGATCACAACGGCCCCCGGCGCAGACCGCAGATCCTGGCGCATCTGGCGGCGGGCCGGTCGGTGGCCTATGTGTCGGAAGCGGGAACGCCGCTTGTCGCCGACCCGGGTTACACACTTGTCCGGGCGGCCATCGAGGCAGGGCACGGGGTGCATGCCGCACCGGGTGCCTCGGCTGTCCTGGCGGCCCTGACGGTATCCGGCCTTCCGAGCGACCGCTTCATGTTTGCAGGCTTTCCACCCCCGGCTGCGGGGGCACGCGGGAAATTCCTGGCCGGGCTCGCAGATGTCGGAGCAACCCTGATCCTTTATGAATCGCCGAAGCGGATTCACAAAACATTAGCCGACCTTGTGCAATACTTCGGAGAAAGCCGCAAAGCTGCCCTGTGCCGGGAACTGACAAAACGATTCGAGGAAACCATGCGCGGTACTCTAGGTGAATTGCGACAGACCATCGGGGAACGCAAGCTGAAAGGCGAAATCGCGATTGTCGTGGAAGGGGCGGCAAAGGAAACCGCTAGCGAGGACGAAATGACGGATGCATTGCGGGCAGCACTGGAGAGGCATTCCCTGAAGGATGCG
Source organism: Paracoccaceae bacterium (assembly GCA_026989355.1). Taxonomy (GTDB): domain Bacteria; phylum Pseudomonadota; class Alphaproteobacteria; order Rhodobacterales; family Rhodobacteraceae; genus WFVA01. The sequence goes on from JALSJM010000001.1 coordinate 155,836, forward strand.
GTTGCCGAGGTGTCGGCGCGGCTCGGTCTGCCGCGGCGTATCGTTTACCGGAAGGCACTGGAAATGGCAGGAACAGGCGATGAGAATGCATAATGCGGCCACTTCCGCCGCGCGGGCGCGGCGCGGCCGGGCGGCATGGCTTTCGGGGCTGAGTGCCGAGCAGACCGTTGAGCGTGAATATATGCGTCGCGGCATGTCGGTTGCCGGAAAGCGCTGGCGGGGCAGCCGGGGCGAGATCGACCTGATTGTCCGCAACGGCGATGCGATCGTGTTCATAGAGGTGAAGAAGGGGCCGGACTTTGCACGCGCAGCGGAGCGTATCACGCCGCGGCAGATCAAACGTATCCGTAATACGGCGGCAGAATTCCTTGCCGGCGAGCCAAGGGGGCTGGGAAGCGATGTGCGTTTCGATGTGGCCCTGGTAGACGGGGCCGGCCGCACCGAGATACTGGAAAATGTATTTGGCGCGATGTAGGTTCCCGCTTTCGGTGGCTCCTGGGGGCGTCATGTGGCTGGCGGGAAAGGGCCAGCGGCAGGAGATTTCCGGAAAGACATCTTGCGTTTTGCGGATGTGCTTCGGATAGTCTCGCGGAACGACGGGCACCAGGGCTGCCGCAGGGGAATTCACATGCCGTTGAAAGTTGCCTTACAGATGGACCCCATCGAGGGAATCGATATTGAAGCTGACAGCACCTTTCGTCTGGCGGAAGAAGCACAGAAACGGGGGCATGAGCTGTTCTATTACACACCCGACCGGCTTTGTTTCAACGAAGGGCGGGTGATGGCCAGAGGATGGCCTCTGAAGGTGCGGCGTTATCGGGGCGATCATTTTTCGCTGGGGCCCGAGCGGGATGTCGATCTCGGCGAATGGGATGTGGTCCTGCTGCGGCAGGATCCCCCTTTCGACATGGCCTACATCACCACCACGCATCTGCTGGACATGATTCGCGATCACACGCTGATCGTGAATGATCCGTTCTGGGTGCGCAACTATCCCGAGAAGCTTCTGGTTCTGTCTTTCCCCGAGCTGACGCCCCCGACGCTGATTGCCCGGGATCTGGACCGGATTCGTGCTTTCCGGGAAAGGCATGGCGACATCATCCTGAAGCCGCTCTATGGCAATGGCGGGGCCGGGGTGTTCAGGCTGGACCCGGATGACCGCAACCTTGCCGCACTGCACGAACTGTTCATGAGCTTCAGCAACGAACCGCTGATCGCGCAGAAATTTCTGCCTGATGTCGCGAACGGCGACAAGCGCATCATCCTGGTGGATGGTGCGCCGGTGGGGGCGATCAACCGGGTGCCGGCCCGGGGAGAGACCCGGTCGAACATGCATGCGGGCGGTCGGCCCGAGAAGGCGGGACTGACCGCCCGCGACCGTGAGATCTGCGCAGCCATAGGTCCGCTTCTGAAGGACAAGGGGCAGATATTTGTTGGTATCGACGTGATCGGAAATCATCTGACCGAGATCAATGTCACCTCACCAACCGGGATACAGGAACTGGAACGCTTTGACGGAACGAATGTCGCGCAGAAGATCTGGGAAGCCATAGAAGGCCGACTTGCGTGAGCCTGCGCCGGCGCTTTCTGAACCTGCTGCTTCGCAGCTTCGAAAAACCCGCGCTGCGCCGCGCGCGCGGCGCGGCCGAACTGCGCCGTGCCTTCGAGTGCAAGGCACGCCTGTTCTTTCACCCCCCGCGGGGCAGCCGTTTCCGAAAGGGAAGCCTGCATCATGGCGGGCGCGAGGTGCCGGTGCTTTGGGTCGGGGGCGCACAGAAAGGCCGGACAGGGCGCCATTCCGGGCCTGAACATGCAGGGACAGGGGCACAGACGTGGGAAACGGAAAAGCCGGCCCCAGCCGGCCTTATCCTCTATTTTCACGGCGGCGCCTATGTCTTCGGTTCACCGCGCACTCACCGGGCGATGGTTGCGCGGATCGTGGCGCTGTCGGGGCTGCCCGCCTGCCTGCCTGCTTACCGGCTGGCCCCCGAACACCCGTTTCCGGCTGCCTTTGACGATGCGGTTCTGGCTTATCGGGCGCTTCTGGCCTGTGGGTATCCGGCCGGGAAGATCATGCTTGGGGGCGACAGCGCCGGTGGAGGGCTGGCGCTGGCACTGCTTGCCGGTATCCGTGCCCGCGGCTGGCCGCGCCCGGCGGGCTGCTTTGCCCTTTCGCCGCTGACCGACCTTACATATTCGGGAAATTCTTTTCGCGAGAACGCGGAATCAGAATTGCTGCTGCCGGTTTCCCGGGCAGGAGAAATCCGTGAAATGTATCTTCGGGACACCCCCGCCGATGATCCGCGGGCATCGCCCCTGTTTGCCGATTTCACGGGGGCGCCGCCGGTTTTTCTGGCCGTGTCCGAAAGTGAAATCCTGCTCGACGATACCCGGCGCCTGGCCGTGCGGCTTGAAACGCAGGGCGTGCGTGTCACTGTCATGAGCGACGGCGATCTGCCCCATGTCTGGCCGATATTCCACGGCTACCTGCCTGAAGCCGACCGCACCCTCAAACAACTGGCCGGCTGGATCAGAACTCTTTCGCCGACACCAGCCGGAAACTGATCGCCTCGGCCACATGCGGTTTGCAGACCGCGGCACTGCCTTCGAGATCGGCAATCGTGCGTGCTACCCGCAGTATGCGGTGATAGGCGCGGGCACTCATGCCGAAACGCTCGGCCATCCGGGACAGCAGCGCGCGCCCTTCCTCGTCGGGAGTGGCGACTGTGTTCAGCACCTCGCCCCCGGCGTCGGCATTGGTGCGGATGTGGCCATGCCCGCGATAGCGCCCGGTCTGGATCGCGCGTGCCCGTGCCACCCGTTTGCCCACGCTTGCCGAGCTTTCCCCGTTTGCCGGCAGGTCCAGATCGCGCCACGACACCGGGGGGATCTCAAGGCGCAGGTCGAAACGGTCCATCATCGGACCGGAAATCCGCCCGAGATATTCGGTGCCGCAGGTCGGGGCGCGGCCGCAGGCCCGGGCGGGATCGGACAGATGCCCGCAGCGGCAGGGATTGGCCGCCGCTACAAGCATGAAACGGCATGGATAGCGCACATGGGCATTGGCGCGCGAAATGGTGACTTCGCCGGTTTCGATCGGCTGGCGCAGGGTTTCCAGAACTGCGCGGTTGAACTCGGGCAGTTCGTCAAGAAACAGCACCCCGTTGTGCGCCAGCGAAATTTCGCCCGGGCGTGCATTGCGCCCGCCACCCACGATCGCCGCGGTCGAGGCGGAATGATGCGGTTCCCGAAAGGGTGGTGTACGGGAAATTCCGCCCGTGCGCAGCAGCCCGGCAACGGAATGGATCATCGAAGTTTCAAGCGCCTCGGCGGCGGAAAGGGGTGGCAGGATGCCCGGCAGGCGTGCGGCCAGCATCGACTTGCCCGCCCCCGGCGGTCCGGTCATCAGCATGTGATGGCGACCGGCCGCAGCGATTTCCAGTGCGCGTTTCGCCCGCTCCTGTCCCTTGATCTCACGCAGATCGCGGGTTTCGGCATCCTGGGTGATCTCGCCGGGTTCTGCCGGGATCAGCGGCGATTGTCCGGTAAGATGCTGCACGGCCCCCAACAGAGAGACCGGCGCCAACACGTCGGTGGCGCCTACCCAGGCCGCCTCGGTGCCGCTGGGCGCCGGACACATCAGGGCACGTTCGCAGGCTGCTGCCGTCATTGCCGCCGGCAGCGCTCCCGGCACGGCGATCAGTCTGCCGTCGAGCGCGATTTCGCCCAGGGCCACGGTGCCTTCCACCTTGTCGCGGGGAATGATCTCGATTTCGGCCAGCAGCGCAAGGGCGATCGGCAGATCGAAATGAGATCCTTCCTTGGGCAGATCGGCCGGTGAAAGATTGATGGTTATCCGTTTCGGCGGCAGTGCTATCGCCAGCGCGGTGAGAGCCGCGCGCAGCCGTTCGCGGGCTTCGCTCACGGCCTTGTCGGGCAGGCCGACGATCGAGAAGCCGGGCAGCCCCGGGGTGGTGGCGCATTGCACCTCGATCAGTCGGGCCTCGATTCCATCGAAGGCAACCGTATAGGCATGTGCAACCATTCCGCCTCCGCCGGATCATGATGCCGGATCGTGGTTAACGCATCCTTGAGATGGTTATTCTGGAAACGGTTTCGAAAATCTTAATGCGGATCAGGCCAGGGCTTGCGTTCGAGATCCAGCGCATAGGGCACGGGGTCGTAGCGCTTCTTCAACCCCTGTGCGCGCCATCTCCGGAAGGCAGGATCGGCAAGATGTGCTGCAACATAGGCCGCTGCGTCTTCTGCAACCTGCAGGTCGTATCCGGCAATCCGCGCCGCAACCGGCGCATGGAACACATCGGCAAGGCTGTATCGCCCAAACAGCCACGGCCCGTCATCTGCATGATTCGTGCGGGCCAGAGTCCAGAGTTCCCCGAGGCGTGCGAGATCGGCCTTCACGGCCGGCGAGACGGTGAAGCCCCGATAGCGGCACAGAAGCTGCATCGGGCATTCATTCCTGAGAGCGGCGAATCCCGAATGCATTTCGGCCACCATCGAGCGGGCCAGAGCGCGCGCCGCCGGATCGGCGGGCCACATTCCCGATCCGGGGTGGCGCTCGGCCAGGGTTTCGGCCATCGCCAGCGTATCGAACACCACGTGGCCTTCGGGGGTGCGCATCACCGGCACCAGCCGGGCCGGGGCCAGTTCGCGCAGATCTTCGGCCATGGTGCCGTCATAGAGGCCCACCATGCGGGTGCGGAAGGGAATGGCGAATTTCTCGAACATCAGCCAGCCGCGCAGGGACCAGCTTGAAAATGTCTGATCGCCGATGAAAAGTTCATAGGTGCCATTTGTCATGGGAACCGATCCTAGGCGCAGGAAGATATCTCACAAAGCGATATTTCGTGCGCCGGCCCATCATGGAACGTGATTGATCACCCCGATTCGCCAGGTGTCGCCCTGCAGGCACAGCCGGGTAACCGAAAGCGTGTCGATCCGGTAGGCGAGCGCCGCCGCCGGGGAGATGCCAAGCGCCGCCTGCACCTGGGTCAGGATCACTCCGAAATGGGCCACCGCGATGATCGGACAACCGGGGTGACGGCGGTTCAGTTCGGCAACGAAACAACCGACCCGCGCCGCCACCTTGTTCCAGCTTTCGCCACCGGGTGGGGCCACGTCGCCCGGGGTTTCCCAATAGGCCCGGCAGAGTTCGGGGTCGCGGGCTGTCACCTGATCGTGGGTAAGGCCTTCCCATGCTCCGAAGTGGAATTCGCGCAGGGCGGGGGTCGGGGGCAGGCGGGCACGGTTGCCGGCCAGCGCATCGGCGGTGGCGGTGGCACGTGTCAGATCGGACGAGACCACCAGCGCATTATCCGGCAGATATGCGCGCAGCCGTTGCAGGCGGGGTTCGTCGGAAAGGTCGGCCGGTATGTCGCGCCACCCCGTCAGTGCGGTTTCACCGGTAGGGCCGTGGCGCACCCACCACCATTCGGTCATGTCACTCATGTTTCGGATCCGGGGCAATCTTCGGGCAGAATCCCCTTCAGCACCTGCGGCAGCCCTGCGATCACCTGCACCACAAGGCCGGCCCTGGCGGCCAGTTTCTGATTCAGTTCACCCTGGGCCTGGCGGAAGGCGCGGCCAAGCGCGTTTTCGGGCACCACGCCCATGCCGGTTTCGTTGGATACCACGATCACCGGGGCAGCGCAGCTATCAAGCGCGCTGCGAAGCACCCGCCAGGCGCTCTGCGTGTCGTTGCCGGCCAGCATGTGGTTGGCAAGCCACATCGTGGCGCAATCCAGCAGGACCACCTCCCCGTTTTCCGCTGCGGTCAGCGCCGGCGCAAGGTTGCGCGGGGCCTCGGTCGTACGCCATCCCTCCCCCCGGCGTGCCCTGTGGGCATTGATCCGGGCCTGCATCTCGGTGTCACGGGGTTCGCCGGTGGCGATATAGAGGCGCCGGGGCGCGCAGGCGCAGGCCAGCCTTTCGGCGAATGCGGATTTGCCCGAAGCGGCACCGCCAAGGACGAGCGTGAGTTGCGGCAGCATCATGCCACTTCTCTAGCAGGATGAAGAGGTGCTGGTAAGGGGAAGCGGGCGGGCTCGGCATCCTGCCGCACGGAAAGGCATTGGGTGACAGGAAAGGGTGAAACAGCCGGTGGCGGATACAGCTTGCGGACAGGCCGTGCAACACCCGCGTCATCCCGCACGGGGCCGGTGCGGGTGTCTGCGCCCTGTCAGACATCCTCTGCCGTGATGACGCCCTGCAGGCTCTTGATCGCGCCCTTGATCTGGGGGGTGACGGGCAGCCTGTCACCCAGAAGGATATCGATCTCACCCGGCAGGTCGGCCCCCGTCAGGCAAAGCGTGATCGGCCCGCTGCCGCGTGTGGCCCCCTGTTCGGCCGCCCGCTCCAGAACCGAACGGATGGATTGCGCGGCCTCCGGCATGTTGATGAATACCCTGAGCCCCATGCCGCCGGCCCCGGCCGCCACGTTATCGACCGGGCGCACCGATTTTGCCAGCAGCTTCAGCTGGTCGGCCTCCATCGTGGCCTCGGCGGTGAGCACCACGTTGCTGCCCGCCTCAAGATGTGCGCCCGCTGCCTCCAGGACTTCGGAAAACACGGTGATCTCGTAAAGGCCGGTGGGATCGGAGAGCTGCACGAAGGCATAGCGGTTGCCGCGTGCCGACTTGCGCTCGCGCTTGGCAGCGACCGAGCCCACCATCTTGACGGTGCAGGGGCCGCGAGCGGCTTTTCGTTCGACTTCGGCAAGGGGCAACACGCCGCTGCGCCGCAGCGGGGCCATGTATTCGTCAAGCGGATGGCCCGACAGATAGAAACCGATTGCCTTGTGCTCTTCGGCCAGGCGTTCGTTGGGCAGCCAGTCGGACACCGCCGACAGGCGCGGTTCGGGCAGGTCGTCGCCGGCATCGCCGAACAGCGACACCTGCGCCGAACCGCGCTGTTCGTGAATTGCCGCGGAATAGTTCACCAGTGCTTCGAGGCTTTCGAAAACCCGGCGGCGGTTGGGATCGAGCTGATCGAAGGCACCGGCGCGCGCCAGCATTTCGAGGGGGCGCTTGCCGATCTTCTTCATATCGACCCGGCGGGCGAAATCGAACAGGCTGACGAAGGGTTCTTCCGTGTCATTCGTGCGCCGGGCCCCGGTGATCAGCCGCATCGCCTCGACGCCCACGTTCTTGAGCGCTCCGAGGCCATAGACGATGCGCCTCTCGTGCACGCTGAAGGTGGCTTCGGAGCGGTTGACGCAGGGCGGCACGATCTCGAGCCCGAGCCCCTTGACGATCTCTTCCTTGTAGATGGCCAGCTTGTCGGTGAGGTGGATGTCGCAGTTCATCACCCCGGCCATGAACTCCACCGGGTGATTGGCCTTGAGCCAGGCGGTCTGATAGCTCACCACCGCATAGGCTGCGGCATGCGACTTGTTGAAGCCGTAGTCGGCGAATTTCTCAAGCAGGTCGAACACCTCGTTCGCCTTCTTTTCGTCAACGCCGTTCTTTCTTGCCCCTTCGATGAACTTGGGGCGTTCGGCATCCATCGCCTCCCTGATCTTCTTGCCCATGGCCCGGCGCAGCAGGTCGGCGCCTCCCAGCGTGTAGCCTGCCATCACCTGGGCGATCTGCATCACCTGTTCCTGATAGACGATGATGCCCTGGGTTTCTTCAAGGATATCATCGATCAGCGGGTGGATCGACTGGCGCTCGCGCAGCCCGTTCTTGACCTCGCAATAGGTGGGGATGTTTTCCATCGGGCCGGGCCGGTAAAGCGCCACCAGCGCCACGATGTCTTCGATGCAGGTGGGCTTCATGCGCTTCAGCGCATCCATCATGCCCGTGCTTTCCACCTGGAATACCGCCACCGTGCGGGCCTCGGCGTAAAGCCGATAGGTTCTTTCGTCGTCCAGGGGGATCCGGCCGATGTCGATTTCGATACCGCGCCGCTTCAGTAGATCGAGCGCGTTCTGGATCACGGTCAGGGTTTTCAGTCCGAGAAAGTCGAACTTCACCAGCCCCGCCTGCTCGACCCATTTCATGTTGAACTGGGTGGCCGGCATGTCCGAGCGCGGATCCTGGTAGAGCGGCACCAGTTCGTCGAGCGGACGGTCGCCGATCACCACGCCGGCGGCATGGGTCGAGGCATTGCGCAAGAGTCCCTCGACCTGCTGGCCGTAATCCAGAAGTCGCTTCACCACCTCTTCGGCGCGCGCCGCCTCGCGCAGGCGGGGTTCTTCCTTCAGGGCCTCCGCAATCGATACCGGCTTCACGCCCTTGACAGGGATCAGCTTGGAAAGCTTGTCCACCTGGCCATAGGGCATCTGCAGCACCCGCCCCACATCGCGCACCGCCGCCTTGGAAAGAAGCGCACCGAATGTGATGATCTGGGCCACCTTTTCGCGGCCGTATTTCTGCTGGACGTATTCGATCACCTCTTCCCGCCGGTCCATGCAGAAATCGATGTCGAAATCGGGCATGGACACGCGTTCGGGATTCAGGAAGCGTTCGAACAGAAGGCCATAGCGCAGGGGATCGAGATCGGTGATGGTGAGCGCCCAGGCCACCAGCGAACCGGCTCCCGAACCACGGCCGGGGCCGACCGGAATACCGTGCTCCTTGGCCCATTTGATGAAATCGGCGACAATCAGGAAATAGCCGGGAAACCCCATGTTTTCGATGATCCCGAGCTCGTATTCCAGGCGCTTTTCGTATTCTTCCACCGGTGCGGCATGGGGCACCACCGCGAGGCGGGCCTTCAGCCCCATACGGGCCTGGCGGCGCAGTTCCTTTTCTTCGTCGTCGGCGAAGCGGGGCAGGATCGGCTTGCGCCGGGTGGCCATGAAGGCGCAGCGGCGCGCGATCTCCACGGTGTTTTCCAGGGCTTCGGGCAGGTCGGCAAACAGTGCGGCCATTTCGGCCGGAGACTTGAAGCAGTGCTGCGGCGTCAGCCGGCGGCGGGGCTCCTGCTGATCGACATAGGCGCCCTCCTTGATGCACAGAAGCGCGTCATGTGCCTCATACATGTCGGGATCGGGGAAATACACGTCATTGGTGGCCACCAGCGGCAGCGCCATGTCATAGGCAAGGGCAATCAGTCCGGTTTCGCTCAGCCGTTCGCTTTCGGGCAGGGTGCCGTCGTCACCCGGATGGCGCTGCAGTTCGATATAGAACCGGCTTTCGTAGATTCCGGCCAGCCGTTCGGCCAGTTGGCGCGCCCTTTCGGCCTGTCCGGCCCGCAGCAAGCGTCCCAGCGGTCCGTCGGCTCCGCCGGAAAGGCAGATCAGCCCTTCGCCGTGGGTGGCCAGTTCGTCAGGCGTGACTTTCGGAAGCTCGTTTTCCTTGTCCAGGTAAAGACAGGAATTGAGCTTCAGAAGACTGTGATAGCCCGCTTCGTTCTGGGCCAGCAGAACGATGGGTGCTGGTGGCAGAGGCTTGTCACCAGAGACGGGCGGGGTGTAATCGACATCGATCTGGCAGCCGATGATCGGCTGGATGCCGGCGCTGCTCATGGTGACCGAAAACTCGAGCGCCGCGAACATGTTGTTGGTATCGGTCAGCGCCACGGCGGGCATGTCGTGCCGGCAACAGAGACCGGTCAGCGCCTTCAGCCGTACCGCGCCTTCCAGCAGCGAATATTCGGAATGCAGGCGCAGATGGATGAATCGGGGCTCGCTCATGGGCGCAGGCTAGCTCGCATGGCACGCCGTTGAAAGGGCCAACCATGCGATGGGGGCCACCTCTTTCCGGCTTTTCAGGCAATACAATCTGCCGGTTTGCAAACAAAATGATTGCTTTGCCCCCGCGCATGCGGTTTCCTCGTTTCCGGACAAACGGCCGCACCCTGCTTTACGTCGCATCGGGCGGGGGCAAGGAGCCGCGGGAGGAGAAAGCGACACGGGATTTCAATGTCTGACGGCATCGTGTTTCTTCTGAACGGAGAAACGGAACGTGTGGCGGATGTCCCGGCTTCGCGCACCCTGCTTGACTGGTTGCGCGAGGAAAAACGTCTGACCGGCACCAAGGAAGGCTGCAACGAGGGCGACTGCGGCGCCTGCACGGTGCTGGTGACAGATCGTAACGGAGAAACGCGGGCGCATAACGCCTGCATTCTGTTCCTGCCGCAGTTGCACGGCAAGGCGGTGCGCACCATCGAGGGCATCTCCGGCCCCGATGGCGCGTTGCATCCGGTGCAGGCGGCGCTGATAGCCCGGCACGGTTCGCAATGCGGCTTCTGCACGCCGGGAATCGCGGTTTCGCTGGCGGCGGCGCATCTGGCGGGCGATCGTGACCATGACCGGGTGCTGGCGGGCAACCTGTGCCGCTGCACCGGTTATGCACCAATCATCCGTGCTGCCGAGGATGCCGCCGCTGCACCGGTACCGGCATGGATGACGAAAGACGGGGCAAGGCTTGCTTCGCTTGATGTGCCGCCGCTGGCCATAGCCCCCCGTTCGGTGGACGAACTGGCTGTCAGCCTTGGAAACGATCCGGATGCGGTGTTGATTGCGGGTGCCACCGATGTGGGCCTGTGGGCAACGAAACAGCTGCGCGACCTGCCGGATGTAATCTTTATCGGCGATGTGGCCGAACTGCGGGAAATCCGCGTGCGCGCCGACACCATCCGCCTTGGGGCGATGGTGACGATCAGCCGTCTGCGCGAGGCGATGGAGACATATCATCCTCATTTTGCTGCCCTGCTGCGCCGGTTTGGCTCGGAGCAGGTGCGCAATGCGGGCACCATCGGCGGCAATATCGCCAATGGCTCGCCAATCGGAGATGGCGCGCCGGCGCTGATTGCGCTCGGGGCAGAGCTGATCCTGCGGCGCAAGAACAAGCGCCGGCGCATTGCACTTGAGGATTTTTTCATCGATTACGGCCGGCAGGATCTTCGGTCCGGCGAGTTTCTGGAGTGGATCCTGATTCCCCGCCAGCCCGATACCCTGCGTTGCTACAAGATATCCAAACGTTTCGATCAGGATATTTCGGCCCTTTGCGGCTGTTTCAACATCACGGTGGAAGACGGGTGCGTGACTGCGGCGCGAATCGCCTTTGGCGGGATGGCCGCCACCGTGAAACGGGCTCGCGCGACCGAGGCCGCCCTTGTCGGCCAGCCCTGGAGCGAGGCCACGATCCGGCGCGGTCAGGCCGCCCTGGCCGGGGATTTCACCCCGATTTCCGACATGCGGGCGTCAGCCGGATACAGGTTGAAGGTGGCGGAGAATCTGCTGATGCGCTGTTTCCTGGAAAGCCGCGGCGAAGCGGTGAACGTGCTTGAGGTGAGGCCATGAGCGGGGTTGTGCACAAGTCGCTGCCCCATGATTCGGCGCCGCTGCATGTGACGGGGCGCGCGCAGTATGTCGATGACATCCCGGCGCCGGCCGGCACGCTGCATCTGGCCTTTGGTCTGAGCCCGGCGGCCCGTGGCACGATCCTGAAAACGGATCTGGCAAGGGTGCACGCAGCCCCCGGTGTGGTGGCGGTGCTGACAGCCGGCGATCTGCCCGGCGATTGCGATGTCTCGCCTGCCGCCCATGACGAACCGCTGCTGGCCGATGGCCGGGTGCATTACATCGGCCAGCCCGTCTTCCTGGTGATCGCCGAAAGCCACCTGGCGGCGCGGCGGGCGGCGCGGCTCGGCCGTGTCGAGGTTGCCGGAGAAAGGCCGATCCTGACGATCGACGATGCGCTTGCCGCCGACAGCCGTTTCGAGGGCGGGCCGGTGATCTGGGAGCGGGGCGATGCCGGGGCGGCACTGTTGCAGGCGCCGCGTCGCCTGCAGGGAACGATCGAGATCGGCGGGCAGGAGCATTTCTATCTTGAAGGTCAGGCCGCCCTTGCCATGCCGCTGGATGATGGCGGGATGCTTGTGCATGCCAGCACCCAGCACCCGAGCGAAATTCAGCACAAGGTGGCCCATGCGCTGGATCTGCCGATGGCGATGGTGCGCTGCGAGGTGCGACGCATGGGCGGGGGATTCGGCGGCAAGGAAAGCCAGGGCAACGCGCTGGCGGTGGCCTGTGCTGTCGCGGCCCGGCTGACGGGACGCCCCTGCAGGATGCGCTATGACCGCGATGACGACATGACGATCACCGGCAAGCGCCATGACTTCCGCATTGTCTATGATGCGGGCTTCGATGAGGAAGGCCGGATTCTGGCGGTGGATTTCGTGCAGTATGCACGCTGCGGCTGGTCGCAGGATCTGAGCCTGCCGGTGGCCGATCGTGCCATGCTGCACGCCGACAATGCCTATTATCTGCCAGCGGTGAGGATCGAAAGCCACCGCCTGCGCACCAACACGCAATCGGCCACGGCCTTTCGCGGCTTCGGCGGGCCGCAGGGGATATTGGGGATCGAACGGATGATGGATCACGTTGCCCATGAACTGGGGCTGGATCCGCTTCTTGTGCGCGAGAGGAATCTTTATGCCTCAGGCGGAAGCACTGCCGCCAGGTCGAAACAGACACAGCTGACGCCCTATTACCAGCCGGTGGAAGACAGCGTGATCCGCGAGCTCGTGGCCGAGCTTGCCGAGCGTGCCGGTTACCGTGCGCGCCGTGCTGCGGTGGACGCGTGGAATGCGCGCCACGCGGTTCTGAAGCGGGGTATCGCGCTGACGCCGGTGAAGTTCGGGATCAGCTTCACGCTGACCCATCTCAACCAGGCAGGTGCGCTGGTGCATGTATATCAGGACGGTTCCATCCGCCTGAACCACGGTGGCACCGAGATGGGGCAGGGGCTTTTCCGCAAGGTGGCACAGGTGGCGGCAGAGCGTTTCGGGGTGCGGGCGGATCGTGTGCGGATCACTGCTACCGACACCGGCAAGGTGCCCAATACCTCGGCTACGGCGGCGTCTTCGGGCAGCGATCTGAACGGCATGGCGGTCAGGGCCGCCTGCGACAAGATTCGCGCGCGGATGGAAGATTTCCTGAAAGGATATCATCAGGCCGGAACGGTGGAATTCCGCGACGATGTGGTACATGTGGGGGGGGCGGTTCTGCCTTTTGCAGAAGCCGCGCGGCTTTGTCATGAAAACCGGGTGAGCCTTTCGGCGACAGGTTTCTACAAGACGCCCGAAATCAGCTGGGACCGCGCCCGCGGGCGGGGGCGGCCCTTCTACTACTTTGCCTACGGGGCTGCGGTAAGCGAAGTGGTGCTTGATACCCTGACAGGCGAGAATCGCATCTTGCGGGTGGATATCCTGCATGACGTGGGAAAATCGCTCAATCCGGCGCTCGACATCGGCCAGATCGAAGGCGGCTTCGTGCAGGGGGCGGGCTGGCTGACCACCGAAGAACTGGTGTGGGACGAAAACGGGCGGCTGATGACGCACGCGCCTTCAACCTACAAGATCCCGGCCTGTGGTGACCGGCCCGATCTGTTTGATGTGGCGCTGTTCGACAATGCGAACCGGGCCGAAACGATCTATCGCTCGAAGGCGGTGGGCGAGCCGCCGCTGATGCTTGGCATTTCGGTGTTTCTTGCGCTTTCGGATGCGCTGCGGGCCTGTGGAAAGGCTTATCCCGCGCTTGATGCTCCTGCCACCCCGGAGCGGCTGATGCAGGCGGCAGCGAGGCTTCGGGAGGTGATCGATGAGCCTTGACCGGGAAGCGCTGGCGGCCGCGGTGGCGGTGCATGGGCGGGTGGCTCGGGTGCTTGTGGCCCGGGATGAGGGCTCGGCCCCGCGAGAGGCGGGGGCGTCCATGCTGGTCTGGGCAGGAGGACAGAGCGGCACGATCGGCGGCGGACGCCTTGAACACGAGGCTGTCCGGCGCGCCCGCGCGGCACTTGAAAAGGGGCAGGGCTGGATCGAGCGGGTGGCGCTCGGCACGGCGATGGGGCAGTGCTGCGGCGGGCGTGTTACACTGCTGTGCGAGATGTTCGATACCGCCCGGCTTGCAGAAATCGGCCGGGGGGCGGGTTGGGTGCGGCCGGTGCCCTGCGCGGGGGCAGCGCGGGATGCCTCGCCGCCTGCGGCTGTCCGGCATATGCTGAAGGCGGCCGAATCGGGCAATCCGCCGGGGCCCGCGCTGGTCGGTGAATGGATGTTCGAGCCGCTGGGGCGCGGGGGGCGGGCGTTGTGGGTTTTCGGCGCCGGTCATGTGGGGCGCGCGATCACGGATGTGATGGCGCCTCTGCCCGATTTCGCGATCACCTGGATCGATACCGCGCCAGGACGCTTTCCCGGTGAAGTTCCCGAAGGGGTGCATGTGCTTCCCGCCCCGGATCCTGCTGCGGCGGTGTCGCTCGCGCCGCGCGATGCGCTGCATCTGGTGCTGACATGGTCGCATGCGCTTGATTTCGAGATCTGCCATCGCCTTCTGGGCCACGGATTCGGCTGGGCGGGGCTGATCGGTTCGGCGACCAAATGGGTGCGCTTCCGCAAGCGGCTGGTGGCGCTTGGCCACGCACCCGGAGATGTGGCGCGCATAAGCTGTCCGATCGGGCGGCGGGCTTTCGGAAAGCACCCCCAGGCCATTGCCGTGGGGGTGGCGGCAGGGCTATTGGAAGGTTTCGGGGCCGGCGCAAAAGCCGATGCCGTGCGGGCCGGCCGGGAAGAGGGGCGGAGGTCAGGGCGTGGTGGTTCCGGCAACGACAACTCCGAACCGGGGCGCCCGGCTGCCGAGCGGGCATGAAAGGGATGGTGACGATGCAGGGACAGGTGACGGAAGCGCCGCTTCTGGCGGTCGAAGAGCTGAGCAAGGCCTATCCGGGGGTGGTTGCAAACGATGGCGTGTTCTTTTCCATTGCCCGTGGCGAGGTGCACGCCCTTCTGGGTGAAAACGGTGCCGGCAAGTCTACCCTCGTGAAGATGATCTATGGTCTGGTCCATCCGGACGGGGGGCGGATGCTTCTTGATGGCGTGCCCTATGCGCCGCAAAGCCCTTCGGATGCGCGGCGCGCAGGGGTGGCGATGGTGTTTCAGCATTTTTCGCTGTTCGAGGCACTGAACGTGGCCGAGAACATCGCCCTTGGCATGGAAGACCCGCCCCCGCGCGGTGCGCTTTCGCAGCGCATCCGCGAAGTGAGCGCGGCCTATGGGCTGCCGCTTGATCCCGAACGCATCGTGGGCGAACTGTCGGCGGGCGAACGCCAGCGGGTCGAGATCGTCCGCTGTCTGCTGCAGGATCCGAAGCTGCTGATCATGGACGAGCCCACCAGTGTTCTGACCCCGCAGGAAGTGGAGATCCTGTTCACCACCCTGCGCAAGCTGCGCCATGAAGGCACGGCGATTCTCTATATCTCGCACAAGCTCGACGAAATCATCGAACTGTGCGACAGCGCCACCATCCTGCGCCATGGCAAGGTGGTGGCCACCTGCAATCCGCGGGAACATTCCGCGCGCGAACTGGCCGAGATGATGGTGGGCGAGATCCTGATTCCCCCACGCCGGGCAAGGCGCACCTTCGGCGAGGTGGTGCTTGAGGTGGGGGGGCTGTCGCTGCCGGCGGCCACGCAGTTCGGCACTGCGTTGCACGATATCCGCCTGGTTCTGCGCGCGGGCGAGGTGCTGGGGATCGGCGGCGTGGCCGGAAACGGACAGGATGAACTTCTGGCCGCCCTTTCGGGTGAACGCACCACCGCCCCCGGCACCATTCGCCTTGGCGGGCGTGAAATAGGTGCGCTTGGCCCCGCCGCGCGCCGCGCGCTCGGCCTTCTGGCCGCGCCCGAAGAGCGCCTTGGCCATGCTGCCGCTCCCGACATGAGCCTGACCGAAAATGCCTTTCTGACCGGCGCAGTCCGCGAGCGTCTGGTGCGTCACGGCCTGATCGACTGGTCGCGCAGCCGTGATTTCGCCTGCCGCATCATCGAGGGCTTCGATGTGCGCACACCCGGCCCCGAAGTGCCGGCCCGGGCGCTTTCGGGCGGTAACCTGCAGAAATTCGTGATCGGACGTGAGGTGATGCAACACCCCGAGGTGCTGGTGGTGAACCAGCCCACCTGGGGGGTGGATGCTGCCGCCGCGGGGGCCATTCGCCAGGCGATCCTGGATCTGGCCGGAGCCGGTGCGGCGGTGATCGTGATCAGTCAGGATCTGGACGAACTGATGGAAATCTCCGACAGCTTTGCCGCTCTCAACGAGGGACATCTCAGCACGCCGCGCCCGGCCGAGGGGTTGAGCGTCGAGGAAATAGGTCTGATGCTGGGTGGCGTGCACGGGGGCACCACCGCAGGCGGCACGGGGGAGGGCGCCCATGCCGATCCTTGAAAAACGTCCGGTTCCCTCGCGCTTCTGGGCCCGGGGCACGCCGGTGCTGGCAGTGCTGATGACGATGATTGCCGGCGGTGCGCTGTTTGCACTTCTGGGCAAGGATCCGGTCGAGGCGATCCGCACCATTTTCTGGGATCCGCTGTTTTCGGAATTCGGCTTCTACTATCGTTCGCAGATCCTGGTAAAGGCGGGGCCCCTGATCCTGATCGCGATCGGGCTCAGTCTGGGCTTTCGCGCCGGTATCTGGAATATCGGCGCCGAGGGGCAATACATCATGGGTGCAATTCTGGGCGGCGCGGTCGGGCTTGCGTTCTATCCGGCCGAGGGGTGGCATGTCTTTCCGCTGATGATCGTGGCAGGCGCGCTCGGCGGGGTTCTGTGGGCAATGATACCGGCGCTCCTGCGCATCCGTTTCGGAACCAATGAGATTCTGGTTTCGCTGATGCTGGTCTATGTGGCCGAGAACATCCTGAGATCGGTCAGCTTCGGCATCCTGAAGAACCCGCAGGGCTTCGGCTTTCCCGGTTCGCGCAACCTGTCGGAATACCCGGCTGCTGCCAATCCTGACCTGATCGAGGGTACCGGGTTTCACTGGGGTGGAGTGGCAGCGGTGCTGATGGTGCTGCTGGCCTGGGGGTTGCTCAGCCGGCATATGCTGGGCTATCAGATCCGGCTCAGCGGGCAGGCCCCGCGCGCGGCGCATTTCGGCGGTGTCAACCCCGACCGCCTGGTGCTGGTCTGCATGGGAATTTCGGGGGCGCTGGCGGGGCTTGCCGGCCTGTTCGAGGTAGCCGGCCCGGCGGGACAGCTTTCTCCCGATTTCAACGTGGGCTATGGCTTTACCGCAATCATCGTGGCCTTTCTCGGCCGGCTTCATCCGCTTGGCATCGTGCTGGCCGGCCTGCTTCTGGGCCTGACCGAAGTGGGCGGTGCCATCGCCCAGCAGAATCTTGGCTTGCCGGCGGCCTCGATCAAGGCATTTCAGGGGATGCTTCTGTTTTTTCTTCTGGCGATGGACGTGTTCACCGATTACCGCCTGCGCCCGGGCGGCAGCAGGAAGGAGGCTGCGTGATGGATCTTTCCGCAATTGATCCGGTGCTGCTGCTGGCATCGCTGATGATCTCGGCCACGCCGATCCTGCTGGCGGCGATCGGCGAAATGGTTGTCGAAAAGGCCGGGGTGCTGAACCTTGGGGTGGAAGGGATGATGATTACCGGCGCGATCTGCGGTTTTGCCATCGCCGTGGAAAGCGGCAGCCCGTTTCCGGGGTTGGCCGCAGCGGCGCTGGCGGGGGCCGGGCTTTCGCTGATCTTTGCGTTTCTTACCCAGGTTCTGCTTTCAAACCAGGTGGCCACGGGCCTTGCGCTCACGCTTTTCGGGCTTGGCCTGTCGGCGTTGATCGGCAAGCCTTATGCGGGGGTCAAGCCGCCGCCATCGCCCCGGCTCGACATCCCCTTTCTTTCCGACATGCCCGTGCTCGGGCCGATCCTGTTTCGTCATGACCTGATGGTCTATGGTTCGCTTGCACTGGTGGTCGGGGTCTGGGCCTTTCTGAAATACAGCCGCGCGGGGCTGATCCTGCGTGCAGTGGGCGAAAACCACGATGCAGCCCATGCGCTGGGCTACAGGGTGGTGCGTATCCGCTTTCTGGCAATCATGTTCGGCGGGGCCTGCGCCGGGCTTGGCGGGGCCTTTCTCAGCCTGATCCGCGTGCCGCAGTGGACAGAGGGCATGACCGCCGGCGCCGGCTGGATTGCGCTGGCGCTGGTGGTGTTTGCCAGCTGGCGTCCCTGGCGGGTGCTGCTCGGGGCCTATCTGTTCGGGGGCATTACCGTGCTGCAGCTCAATCTGCAGGCGGCGGGGCTGGCAATTCCGGTCGAATATCTTTCGATGTCGCCCTATATCGTGACGATTCTCGTTCTGGTCTATATCTCGGCGCGCAAGCGAGGGAGCAGCCTTGATGCGCCGGCCAGTCTCGGACGTGTCTTCCATGCCACGCACTGAGTGGCCAGAAAGGGGCAGATGAAGCGCAGCGATGTCATAGCCGTTCTTGATGGCACCGATCCGAAATTCGGTCGCGGAGTGGCCTTTGCGCTGAACGGGCTGATCCTGCTGTCGGCGGTGGCGATCGCTGTCGAAACGGTGCCGGGCCTGCCCGGCTGGGCCTATCGGTGGCTCTGGCGCTTCGAGGTGCTGGTGCTGACCGTTTTCGTGGCCGAATACCTGCTGCGTCTTGCCTGTTCGCCCCGCCCCCTGCGCTATGCCTTCAGCCTGTGGGGAATGATCGATCTTCTGGCCTGCCTTCCCGCGCTCGGGCTTGTAAACCCGGAGTGGCAGGCGGCGCGCACCCTGCGGCTGATCCGGGTGATCCGGCTGTTCAAGCTGTTTCGCACCTCGAGCGCGGCGCGGCGGCTGCTGCGCGCCTTCATGGCGGTGCGTCAGGAACTGGCGGTGTTCATCGTGCTGGCTGCGCTGATGATCTATGTCAGCGCCGTGGGGATCTATCTGTTCGAGCACGAGGCCCAGCCCGAGGTGTTCAGTTCGATCCCCGTCAGTTTCTGGTGGGCGGTTGTATCCTTTACCACCGTGGGTTACGGAGACATGTATCCGATCACCACGGGGGGGCGCCTTTTCACCACATTCGTGCTGTTCATCGGCCTTGGCATCGTTGCGGTGCCGACGGCGATCATCACTGCCGCCCTGACCGAGGAAGAGATCGAGGAAACGCTTGAAGAGCTTGAAAATACCCTGACCCAGGACGAGAATGCGCCGGAGGACGCCCCGGACAACCCGCAGGATTCTGCTCAGACCACCAGAAAGGGAGAGACAACATGAAACGCAGATCATTTCTGACAAGCGCCGCGCTGGCGCTTGGCATTGCCGGCCTTGGCGCCGGGGCAGTAACGGCCGGGGAAAAGGTGAAGGCCGGCTTTGTCTATGTGGGCCCCGTGGGGGATTTCGGCTGGACCTACCAGCATGATCAGGGTCGTCAGGCTGTCGAGGCGGAACTGGGCGAGCAGGTGGAAACCACCTTCGTGGAAAGCGTTCCCGAGGGAGCCGACGCCGAGCGGGTGATGACCCAGATGGCGCTTGGCGGCGCCAACATCATCTTTACCACCTCGTTCGGCTACATGGATGCCACGATAAAGGTGGCCAAGAAGTTTCCGAACGTGAAGTTCGAACACGCCACCGGCTACAAGCGGGCCGACAATGTTTCCACCTATTCGGCACGTTTCTATGAAGGCCGTGCGGTAATCGGCACCATTGCCGGACGCATGACGAAAACCAACAAGATCGGTTACATCGCTTCCTTTCCGATCCCCGAGGTGATCCGCGGCATCAACGCGGCCTACATTCATGCGAAGAAGGTGAATCCCGATGTGGAGTTCAAGATCGTCTGGGTTTACACTTGGTTCGATCCCGCCAAGGAAGCCGATGCCGCGACCGCGCTGATCGAGCAGGGAGTTGACGTGATCATGCAGCATACCGACAGCCCCGCTGCGATGACGATCGCCGAAGCGAAAGGCATCATGGCCTTCGGGCAGGCCTCCGACATGTCGAAGTTCGGCCCCAATGCCCAGCTGACCTCCATCATCGACAACTGGGCGCCCTATTACGTCGAGCGTGTGAAGGCGGTGATCGACGGCACTTGGGAATCGCAGGACACTTGGCACGGTTTCAAGGAAGGCATGGTGCAGCTTTCTCCCTATTCCGACAAGGTTCCGGCCGATGTCCAGGCCGAGGCCGAGGCGATGAAGCAGGCGATCATCGACGGCACCTACCACCCCTTCACGGGGCCGATCAACAAGCAGGACGGCACATCCTGGCTGGCCGAGGGCGAGGTGGCCGATGACGGTGTGCTGGCAAGCATGAACTTTTATGTGGAAGGGATCGAGGGCGAAATTCCCCAGTGACATTTTCCAGGGGGGGCGCCGTGATCCCGGCGCCTTGCCGGACAGGAACGCGGCAGCTTCAGAAAAAAAAGCTGCCTCATGCCTTCGGCGGGAACATTCCCGTCAATATGAAGACCGGAAAAGAAAAGGCCTGCAAGATGCGGGCCTTTTCTCTGGCGGGGCCGCATGGCAGGGTGCGTGTCATGAAATGCGATATCATCATCATCGGTGGCGGCATCGCCGGCATCAGCGCCGCGGCGCGGCTGTCGGCCCATGCCTCGGTGGTTCTGCTCGAGGCGGAAGAGACGCTCGGCCATCATGCCTCGGGCCGTTCGGCGGCGATGTTCGAGCGCGAATACGGCAATCGCGTGGTGCGGGCCCTCAATCATGCCAGCGAGGAATACCTGACACAGGAAAATGGCGGGGTGCTTTCGCCGCGCGGCATCCTGATGGTGGCACGGGCCGATCAGCTCGAACATTTCAGCCAGGAGATGGCGGAAATGTCGCTTGAGCCGCTGGGCGTTGCCGAGGCCTGTGAGATGGTGCCGATCCTGCGGCGTGAAAAGGTGGCGGCGGCAGCGGGCAACACATGGGCGCGTGATCTTGACGCCGATCGCCTGCTGCAGGATTTCGCGAAACGGGCGCGCGCGGCGGGGGCCGTGTTTCATACCCGTGCGCCGGCAGGTCCGATCGCGCGTGCCGGTGGCCTGTGGCAGGTGAAAACACCGCAGGAGGATTTCGTGGCACCGGTGATCGTGAATGCCGCCGGGGCCTGGGTGGACGAGATCGCGTGCATGGCGGGTGTATCGCCGCTGGGGTTTGTGCCGTTACGCCGCTCGATCGCCCAGATACCGGCACCTGCCGGGCATGACGTGCGCGACTGGCCGATGCTGCATGGCGCCTGCGAAAGCTGGTATGCCAAGCCCGAGGCGGGGAAGCTTCTGGTGTCGCCGAGCGAGGAAGACCCGGCCGAACCTCATGATGCCTGGGCCGATGACATGGTGCTGGCCGAGGGCCTGGCCCGCTATGAGGAGATGGTAACCGCTCCGGTAACCCGGGTTGAAGCAAGCTGGGCGGGCCTGCGCACCTTTGCCCCTGATCGCAGCCCGGTGATCGGCTTCGATGGCGAAGCGCCGGGGTTCTTCTGGCTTGCGGGGCAGGGGGGGTATGGATTTCAGACATCGCCTGCCGCCAGCAGCCTTGCGGCCGATCTGATCCTTTCCCGCCCGCCCGAGCTGGAAACCCGGGTGGTTGCGGCGCTTTCCCCCGAACGGTTTGCGCCATGAGCCGCAGGCGTCTCATGTTGCCAGACAGCACAGCGCTTGATACCGGCGCGGCACCCGACGGCCGCCTGTGTGCGCCTTCCGCCGAGCGCAACATCGACCCGATCCTTGAGGTTCTGGCCGATGTTGCACCGCAAAGGGGGCGGGCACTTGAAATTGCCAGTGGCACCGGGCAGCAGATCGTGCGCTTTGCCGCGGCCCGATCGCAGCTTGAATGGCAGCCAAGCGATGCCGCGTCCGAACGCCTGGAAAGCATCCGTGCCTGGATCCGTTTTGCGGGGCTTTCGAATGTGCGGGCACCGATCCTGCTTGATGCGGCCGGCGAATGGCCGGCGGGTCTTCTGCCATGCGATCTGGTGATCGCTGTCAATCTTCTGCATCTGGTGACGCAGGAGGCGGTCCGGGCCATTCTGGCCAATATGGCCGAAGCGCTGGCGCCGGGGGGCGTGTTCTGCCTTTACGGTCCCTTTCTGCGCGGTGGCGTATTTGCCGGGGAAGGCGACCGTGTCTTCCATGCCGCGCTGAAGGAGCAGGATCCCCGGATCGGCTACAAGGATGCCGACCGGGTCGAGGCCGCTCTGGTGTGTGCCGGCCTTGAGGATATCATCCGCCATGAGATGCCCGCTGCCAATCTGATGATTACGGCACGAAAACCGTCCGTTGCTTGACCCGGATCAAGGATGTGTGCGCGGATTTCCGTTTTCTGTGTGCAAGTTCCCGAAAACGAAGGAGAATCGCGATGGATTGGCAAGCCTATATGGATAACATGAAGAACGATATCCGCACCCTCAACAGAACCATTCCCGAAACCACCCGTGCTTTTGCCGGCCTCGGCAAGAGCGTGAAGGAAAGCGAGGCGCTTCCGTTCCGCACGAAGGAATTCATTGCGCTCGGGATTGCGGTGGCCCAGGGCTGCGAGCCCTGTATCGGCTTTCACATCGAGGCACTGGTGCGCATCGGCGCCACGCGCGAGGAAGTGGCCGATGCGCTGGGCATGGCGATTCAGATGGGTGGCGGACCGGCGCTGATGTATGCGGCCAAGGCGCTGGCAGCCTATGATCAGCAGAAATCCGCTGCTGGCGGGCAGCCCGGGTGAGCATGGGGTTGCGGGGCATCGATGATGCCAATACCAATATCCACATTCAAACTTTTAAATATGAGGAGATAACCGTGAAAAGAAACGCCATTGCAGGGGTTTGTGCCCTTTCGGTGCTTGCCTTCGCCTCTGTGGCCGGGGCTGGTCAGGGAAATTACGGAAGCCATTTCATTGCGAACTGGGACGCGGATGAAGACGGGACCGTAACCCTGGAAGAAGCCACGGAAAAGCGGTCCGATATCTTCGTGACTTTCGATGCCGATGATGATGGCGTTCTCACCCCCGAGGAATATGCCGCATTCGATGAGGCCCGCAAGGCCGACATGGCCGATCTCAAGAAGGGCGGTCAGGGTGGTGCCGGCATGAAGGATCCCAAGAAGCGCCCTTCCTACGGGATGACGCTTGAGTTCAACGACGTGGACGGTGACGGCAATGTAAGCCGTGACGAATTTCTGGACCGCACGCCTGACTGGTTTGCCATGCTCGACAGAAACGGCGACGGCCTCGTTACGGCCGAGGATTTCGGTCCGCCGCGCAACTGAGCGCTGTCGGCCGGCGCTCGGGTTTCTTGATGCCCCGCGTGTCTGCAATCGGGCCGGCCAGGGCAGGAGAGGCCCTTTCCATCGCAATCGGGCCCGGCTAGAAAAGGCTGGGCCTTCTTTTTCCGGCCCGCCGGGAGAAGACCGTGCTGGACCGCCACCTGCGCCCCCTGATCGACCGCACCCTGGCCGGTGTTGCCCGCTTGTCTGCCCGCGCCGGGGTGAAACCCGATGCGCTGACAGCTGCCGGCCTTGGCCTTGGTCTGCTGGCCGCGCTGTCGGTGGCGTTCGGGTGGTTCTGGCCGGCGCTGCTGCTGTTTGCGGCCTCGCGTCTGATGGACGGGCTTGACGGCGCGGTGGCGCGTCTGTCACCGGCCGGCCCGCTGGGCGGCTATCTGGATATCATGGCCGATTTCGCCATCTATGCGGCACTGCCTCTGGGGTTTGCTGCCTTCGATCCGGAGAGCAATGCCCTGCCGGCCGCCTTTCTGCTGGCGGCCTTTTTCGTGAATGGGGCCAGCTTTCTGGGCTTTGCCGTTCTGGCCGAAAAGCGGGGGCTGGAAAGCCGCGCCAACGGCGAAAAGGCGCATTATCACGCAACCGGGCTGATCGAAGGCAGCGAAACCATTGCCTTTTTCTTGGCCGTATGCCTGTGGCCGGCGGGTTTCGCGTGGCTTGCTCTGCTGTTTGCGCTGCTTGTTCTTGCCACGGCGGCGTGGCGCGTGCGCGCGGCAGCGGTGCTGTTTCGCGACCAGGAACATTAGCTCTGGCGCGGCAGAGGATCAGCCATCGGCGCGGATGCGCCTGTTTTGCGGATCGTGGGGGCTGTCGGGGGTAACTTCCGCCTTCCACAGGCGATCGAACATCTTCACCTGAAGTTCTGTGCCCGGTTGGGCCAGATCCGGGCGCACATAGCCCATGGCAATGCTCTTGCCGAAAACCACCGAATACCCCCCCGAGGTCAGCCGGCCCACCCGTTCGCCTTCGTGCCAGAGGGCTTCGCGCCCCCATGGGGCGGCATCCTCGGGGCCGTCGATCAGCAGGGTAACGCATCTGCTGCGAATGCCGGTTGCAAGCAGTGCTTCCTTGCCGAGGAATTCCTTCCCGGTATCGACAAAACGTTCAAGCCCCGCTTCAAGCGGCGTGGCATCGCGGCCCAGTTCGGTGCCGAAGGCGCGATAGGATTTTTCCTGCCTCAGCCAGTTCTGGGCCCGTGCGCCGACCGGCTTCAGCCCCTGCGCGGCGCCTGCTTCCATCAGGAGATCCCAGAGATAGTTCTGCATCTCGATCGGATGGTGAAGCTCCCAGCCCAGTTCGCCCGTATAAGCCACCCGGATGGCGCGCACGGGGCACATGCCAAGTTCGATGTTGCGTGCCGAAAGCCAGGGGAAGCGGCTGTTGGAAAGCGCGGTTTCGGGTTCGGCATCGCGGATTACCTTGTTCAGAACGTCACGTGATTTCGGCCCGGCAATGGCGAAAACGCCCCATTGGGTGGTAACGTCCTGAATCTCGACATGGCCGAATTCACCGGCCCTGGCCTCAGCGGCCTTGCGCAGGTAATCGGCATCATAATCGGCCCAGGCACCGGCCGAGATCAGATAGTATTCATCTTCGCCAAGGCGAAGAACGGTGTATTCGCTGCGGGTGGTGCCGGCGGGGCTGAGGGCGTAGGTGAGATTGATCCGCCCCACCCTGGGCAGGCGGTTTGTGGTGAACCAGTCAAGGAAGGCGGTGGCGCCTTGGCCCTTCACCACATGTTTGGCGAATGCGGTGGCATCGATCAGGCCGGCGCCCTCGCGTATGGCAAGGGCTTCGTTCCTGGCATATTGCCACCAGCCGCCGCGGCGGAAGCTGCGGGTTTTCTCGTCGAAGCCGGCGGATGCATCCTTCGGGCCGTAATAGTTCGGCCGCTCCCAGCCGTTCACCTGGCCGAACTGTGCGCCAAGTGCCTTCTGCCGGTCATATGCCGGGGCCGTGCGCAGGGGGCGGCAGGCGGGGCGCTCTTCATCGGGGTGGTGCAGGATATAGACGTGTTCATAGGCTTCCTCGTTCTTGCGGGCAGCGTATTCGGTGGTGATCCAGTTGCCGAAACGCCCGGGATCCAGGGTTGCCATGTCGATCTCGGCCTCGCCTTCCACCATCAGTTGCGCAAGATAATAACCGGCGCCGCCAGCCGCCGTGATGCCGAAGGAAAAACCCTCGGCCAGCCACATGTTGCCAAGGCCTGGTGCGGGGCCGATCAACGGGTTGCCGTCAGGGGTATAGCAGATCGGGCCGTTGAAATCGTCCTTCAGTCCGACCGTTTCGGTGCTGGGGATACGGTGGATCATCGACATGTATTCTTCTTCGATCCGTTCCAGATCGAGGGGAAAGAGATCGGCGCGAAAACTGTCGGGCACGCCGTAGAGGAAACGTGCCGGTGCGCCCTTCTCGTAGGGGCCCAGGATCCAGCCGCCGCGCTCTTCGCGCACATACCATTTCGCATCGGCATCGCGCAGCACCGGATGCTCGGGATTGCCCGCCTCGCGCCATTTCACCAGCTCGGGGTCGGGCTCGGTGACGATGAACTGATGTTCTACCGGTATGGCCGGAATCTTCACGCCCAGCAGCCGTGCGGTGCGCTGGGCGTGGTTCCCGGTGGCCGTTACCACATGTTCGGCGCGGATTTCGAAGGTTTCACCCGTGGGCACCAGATTGCCGCCCTTTTCGCCCATCACCTGTCCGCGCACGATCCATTCGCTGCCTGTCCATACGAAGGAATCCACCTGCCGCTTGCGCAGGATCTGCACACCGCGCTGGCGCGCGCCTCTGGCCATGGCCATGGTGACATCAGCCGGGTTGATATAGCCATCGGTGGGATGATAGAGCGCGCCGACCAGATCTTCGGTGCGCAGCAGCGGCCAGCGTTCCCTGATCTCTTTCGGGGAAAGCCATTCGTAAGGCACGCCGCAGGTTTCGGCGGTCGTGGCGTAAAGCATGTATTCATCCATTCGCTCGCGCGTCTGGGCCATGCGCAGGTTGCCCACCACGGAAAAGCCGGGGTTGAGGCCGGTTTCCTCTTCGAGGGTCTTGTAGAATTTTATCGAATAGTCATGAATGTGGGTGGTGGCGTAGGACATGTTGAAATAGGGCAGCAGTCCCGCCGCGTGCCAGGTAGAGCCTGCAGTGAGTTCGTCGCGTTCGAGAAGCATCACGTCATTCCAGCCGGCGCGTGCCAGATGATAGGCGATCGAAGTGCCCACCGCTCCGCCGCCCACGACCAGAGCCCGAACATGCGTTGTCATTGCCGATCCTCCTGTGGCGGTTCCTGGTTTCGAACTTGCCGGAAATTGCCACCGGCGGTCAAACGAAGGCCGACCCATTCGGGGAAAAAACGACATTACCGGGCACCGGATCTTGCTGCAGTGCGGCGCAGCAGATAAGAGGGGCTGCGCAGCAGGACAGAATGACAGATGGAAATCAGTCAGCACAGGAACGGCATACGCGAAATCGTGCGGAGCTGGCGGGCACAGGGTGAAACGGTTGCACTGGTGCCTACCATGGGGGCGTTGCATGCGGGGCACATGGCGCTGGTGGCGCGGGCCGGAGAACTGGCCGATCGGGTGGTGGTGTGGATCTTCGTCAACCCCGCGCAATTCGGCGATCCTGCGGATCTTGCTGCCTATCCGCGTGCGCCCGAACGCGACCTTGCCATGCTGCGGGCGGCAGGGGTGGATGCGGCTTTCATGCCCGAGGCCGGGGAAATCTATCCCGATGGTGATGAAACCATCGTGGAAACCACCCGCCTGGCCAATATCCTGCACGGACAGGTGCGCCCCGGCCATTTTCGCGGAGTGACGACGGTTGTCGCCAAGTTCTTCAACATCATCCGCCCCGATTTCGCGATCTTCGGCGAAAAGGATTATCAGCAGCTTCAGGTGATCCGGAAGATGGTGCGCGATCTTTTCATGGATGTCGAAATCGTGAGCGTCGAAACGGTGCGTGATGATGACGGCCTTGCGCTTTCCTCGCGCAACATCCGCCTTTCGCCCCAAGATCGCCGCGCTGCGCTGGTACTGTTCCGCGCCCTTGAACGGGCCGGGGAAATGGCGTGTTCGGGCACCACCGTGGAAGCCCTGCGCACCGCGCTTTCTGCCATGATCGGGGCCGAGCCGCGCGCCCGGCTGCGGGGGATCGATATCGTCAGGGCCGAAACGCTGGCGCCGCTTTCCGGCCCGCTGACCGGGCCGGCGGCCGTTCTGCTATCTGCCGAATTCGGGGGGGTTCTGCTGATAGATCAGAAAGTTGTGTCGCCATGAGCGCCGGGGCCGGCCCTTTTGTCCGAACCGTCTGTGCGGGGTGGAGGCACGGCCTGTGAGGGTGGCTACAGCATGCCCGGCACCACCAGATCGGGGGGGCGGTGGCCGTCGGCAAAGGTCTTGATGTTGATGATCACCTTCTCGCCCATTTCGGCGCGCCCTTCCACGGTGGCCGAACCCATGTGCGGCAGCAGCACCACGTTTTTCAGTTCGCGCAGGCGGGGGTTGATCTCGGTGCCGTGTTCGAACACATCAAGCCCCGCGCCGGCAATTTCGCCCGCCCGCAGCATTCGCGTAAGTGCATTTTCGTCGATCACCTCGCCGCGTGAGGTGTTGACGATCACCGCATCGCGCTTCATCAGTTTCAGCCGCCGCGCATTCATCAGGTGAAAGGTAGCCGGCGTGTGCGGGCAATTGACCGAGATGATATCCATCCGCGCTACCATCTGATCGAGGCTTTCCCACCAGGTAGCTTCGAGTTCTTCCTCGATTTCGCGGCGCAGGCGGCGGCGGTTGTGATAATGCACCTGAAGGCCGAAAGTGCGTGCCCGCCGTGCCACCGCCTGGCCGATGCGCCCCATCCCGAGAATGCCAAGCCTTCGCCCCGCAAGCCGTCCGCCCAGCATGGCCGTGGGCGCCCAGCCCCGCCATTCGCCCGACTGCATCAGTGCCAGCCCCTCGGGGATGCGGCGGGTTACGGCAAGGATCAGCGCGATTGTCATGTCGGCGGTGTCTTCGGTGACGGTTCCCGGCGTGTTCGATACCAGAATGCCGCGCTGGCGGGCGGTTTCCACATCGATGTGATCGATGCCGGCGCCATAGTTGGCGATCAGTTTCAGCCGTTTGCCGGCCAGGGCCAGCAGGCGGAAATCGATACGGTCGGTGATGGTGGGCACCAGCACGTCGGCGTCCTGTATCGCCGCAGCCAGCTGTTCGCGGGTCATGGGGGTGTCGTCGTTGCGCAGGGTCACGTCGAACAGTTCCGACAGGCGGGTTTCCACCGCTTCGGGCAGGCGTCGCGTAACGACAACACTCAGACGATCCGATGGCATCGGTGCTCTCCCTTCCGCTTTGCAAACCGGGCCTTTGGTGGCACAGTGGCGCAAGGCGCGCCGAGGCGCAAGAACCTGGGACTCCCTGGTGAAGAAACCCGTCAACGAGCAGGTAATGAACAGACAATGACCGGGGCAGGATGTGTGATGCGTGTAATGCCGGCATGGGGGCGAAGGCTTCCGAAGGCCGGCATGGGGGCAATCGTGCTGTTCTGGCTGACGGCGGCGACGCTGCATGCCGACCGGATAACGTCGGACCAGGCCGGCGGACAGCGCGGTCCGGTTACCAATCTGCCCTTGCCGCGCTATGTTTCGCTGAAGGCGGCCGAGGGAAATGTGCGCCGGGGCCCCAGCCTGACCCATCGAATCGACTGGGTATTCAAGCGCCGCGGCATGCCGCTGCGGATAACGGCCGAGTTCGGGCACTGGCGCCGGGTAGAGGATCGTGACGGGGCAGGTGGCTGGATCCATTATGCGCTGCTGTCGGGGGTGCGCACGGTTCTGATCGAGGAAGACATGCTGGCGCTTCACGCCAAACCGGATGAAAAGGCACCGGTCAGGGCGCGGCTGGAACTGGGGGTGATTGCGCGGCTCGGAAAGTGTCTGCCCGACTGGTGCCTGCTGTCGGCCGGGGGCTACAGGGGCTGGGCTCCCAAGGCGGCGCTGTGGGGCGTTGATCCCGACGAATTGCGCGAATAGGCTTCCTTCCCGGGCCGTTTCGGGGCATGAGAGGCACGCCGATGGCGATGAGTCACGAAGAATACAGGCGTCTCGGTCTGCTGGCCGGGCTGGCTTCGGCAAGCGTTGCGCTGGTGCTGACAGGGCTGAAGCTGTGGGCGCTTGGGGAAACCGGCGCGCTTTCGGTCGCGGCTTCGCTGGCTGATTCGGCGCTTGATCTGCTGATCTCGCTTGGCGGGCTGGCTGCCATGCTTTATGCTGCCCGCCCGCCCGACGAAGACCACGCTTTCGGACATACCTCGGCCGAGGATCTGGCGGCGCTCGGGCAGGCGGTGTTCGTGCTGATCTCGGCCGGGGTGATCGCCTGGGCGGCCGTGGCGCGATTGCTGTCCGACAGCCCGCCGCCGCTGCAGGCCGAAATCCGGGGCATGGTGGTGATGGGAGTGTCGATCACGCTTACCCTGGCGCTGGTGCTGTGGCAGCGCCATGTGGTGCAGCGCACCGGCAATCGGGTGGTGGCAGCCGATTCGGCCCATTACATCGGGGATCTGGTGCCCAATGCGGGGGCGATCCTTTCGCTCTGGGTGTCGCGCCAGTTCGGCATGACCGGGGTTGACAGCGTGGTGGCCCTTGCCGCCGCCGCCATGCTGGCGATCACCGCGCTGCGCATCGGCAAGGGGGCATGGGATGCACTGATGGACCGGCGCGCCGACCCGGAGCTGATTTCAAGCATCAAGGAAATCGTGGGCAACTGGCCCGGGGTTGACGGTTTTCACGATCTGCGCACCCGTACCGCCGGGCCGCGGGTGTTCGTGAGCCTGCATATCGAGCTTGACGGCAGCCAGACGCTGGACGAAGCCCATGCCACCGGCGCCGCTTTGCGCCGCGCCATCCTGAAGGCCCATCCCCAGTGCGATGTGATCCTGCACAAGGATCCGACCGGCGTGCAGCCCCACCCCGAGGATCCTGCCCCCCGGCCACCCTCGGCGGGTTCCATCCGGAAGGAGGGTTGACCGTCTGCACCGGTCCGGCAGTGCACTGACGGCCGGATCGTGAGTGTGTTTCAGGCCAGCCCCCGCCCCTTCAGAAGCGCTTCGACCCCGGGCAGACGACCGCGAAACGCCTTGTAAAGCGTTTCGGGTTCGTCACGCCCGCCGGCCGAAAGAATGTGCTGTTCAAGGCGCGCGGCGGT
Source organism: Paracoccaceae bacterium (assembly GCA_026989355.1). GTDB lineage: Bacteria > Pseudomonadota > Alphaproteobacteria > Rhodobacterales > Rhodobacteraceae > WFVA01. Next base: position 186,058 of record JALSJM010000001.1, read on the forward strand.
TGTTCGGTCGAACACGTTGCCGGTTTCCTCGAAGGCGGCAAAGGCATCGGCGTCCATCACTTCCGACCACATGTAGGAGTAATACCCTGCGGCATAGCCATCGCCGGAAAACACATGGGCGAAATGCGGGGTGGCATGGCGCATGGCGATGGCATGCGGCATGGCGATTTCGGCAAGAACTTCGGCTTCGCGGGCGATCGGATCGGCAGGGGGAGGGCCTTCGTGAAAGGCCAGATCCACCAGTGCCGAGGCGATGAACTCTGCTGTCTGGAAGCCCGTATCGTAATTGCGCGCGGCAAGCAGACGGCGCATCAGGGGGGCGGGCAGGGGAGCGCCGGTTTCGGCATGGGTGGCGAAACGTTCCAGCACCTCGGGGCGCTCCAGCCAGTGTTCGAACAACTGACTGGGCAGTTCCACGAAATCGCGTGCCACGCTGGTGCCCGAAATCGAAGGATACACCACATCCGAAAGCATCTGGTGCAGCGCGTGGCCGAATTCATGGAACAGGGTGCGTGCATCATCAAAGGAAAGCAGCGCCGGCATGCCGCCTGCCGGGCGGGCGAAATTGCAGACATTCACCACGATCGGGCGGATATCTCCGGCCAGTTTCTGCTGGACGCGGATGGCCGAGCACCAGGCCCCCGAGCGCTTTGACGAGCGGGCCAGCCAGTCGCCGATGAAAACGGCCATGTGCCGCCCTTCGCGTGTGACCTCCCAGGCATGTGCATCGGGGTGGTAAAGCGGCACGTCAAGCCGGCGGAATTCGAGGCCGAACAGGCGGTTGGCCGTGTCGAAGGCGGCTTCGATCATGCGATCCAGCCGGAAATGGGGCTTCAGGGCCGCTTCGTCCAGATCGTGTTCGGCACGCCGCCGCTTTTCGGCGTAATAGCGCCAGTCCCACGGTTCAAGCGGGCCGTTGATGCCTTCGGCGTGCATCATCTCTTCCAGAACTTTCCGGTCGGCCTCGGCAGCCCGGCGCGCCGGGGCCCACACCCGCATCAGCAGCTTGCGCACCGCCTGCGGCGTCTTTGCCATTTCGGTTTCCAGCTTGTAGCGGGCGAAATCCGTGTGTCCCAGCAGCTGCGCGCGCTCGTGCCGGAGGGCAAGGATTTCGGCGGCGATGGCGCGGTTGTCGGTTTCGCCGCCATTGGCACCGCGGGCCGCCCAGGCCCGGAAGGCGCGCTCGCGCAGATCCCGGCGCGGCGAGAACTGCAGGAAGGGCACGATCAGAGCGCGCGAAAGCGTGATTACCGGACTGGTGCGCGCCTTTTCGGCACCTGCTGCCCGGGCCGCCGCGATCACGAAATCCGGCAGACCTTCCAGATCATTCTCGGCCAGTTCCATGAACCATTCGCGTTCATCGGTCAGCAGGTTCTGGGTAAAGCGGGTTGAAAGCCGGGCAAGGCGTTCGCTGATGGCCTTCAGCCGGACGCGATCACCGCCCCGAAGCCGTGCCCCGGCGCGCAGGAAACGGCGGCGGACAAGGTAGAGCACCCGTGTCTGCTCACTGTCGAGGGCAAGGTTGCGGCGCTGTTGCCACAGCCGTTCGATGCGGGCGAAAAGCGCCTCGTTCAGGGCGGTTTCGCTGGCGAAGGCGGCAAGGCGGGGCGAGAATTCGCGTTGCAGTTCCTCGCGCGCCGGGGTGCTGTCGGCAGCGGCAAGATTGAAGAATACGCCGGCTACACGATCAAGATCGCACCTCGCCAGTTCCAGCGCCGCGATGGTGTTTTCGTAAGTCGGCGCCTCCGGATTTTCGGATATCTGCGCGATTTCATCCTGCGCGATCTGCAGTGCCGCTTCGAGGGCGGGGGCGAAATCGGTGTCTTCGATCTTCGTGAAGGGTGGGATCCCGAAAGGCGTGTTCCAGTTTTCCAGAAGCGGGTTTCTCATGCGCGGGGCTCCGCTGTCTTGTTGCGCAGGCGCCTTTCCAGACGGCGCAGCAGCAGGGAAAGGGTGATCGTCATCATCAGGTAGTTCAGCGCAACCACGTTATAGGTTTCGAAATAGCGGAAATTGCCTGCGGCGGTCACCTTGCCAAGCTGGGCGATGTCGCTTACCCCCAGAACCGAAACCAGCGAACTGTCCTTGACCATGGCCACGAAATCATTGCCGAGCGGGGGCAGAATGGTGCGGAAGGCCTGTGGGAACACCACATGGCGGAACCGCTGCCAGCCCGAAAGGCCCAGAGCCTTGGCAGCTTCGATCTGCCCCGGATCCACCGCCTGAAGTCCGGCGCGGAACACTTCGGCGATGAAAGCGGAATAGGCGATGGCCAGGGCGATGATCGCACGCCACAGCAGCGAAAAATCGCGTGTGCGCATCGGCTCGAACCCCAGTTGCGCCGCCAGCCAGTTCCAGCCCTCTACCATGGCCGGGGCCACCACGAAGGCCACGTAAAGAAGCAGCACCAGGATCGGGATGCCGCGGATGATCTCGATGTAGAAGCGCGACAACTGGCGCAGGATCACGAAACGCGATATCGAGCCAAGCGCCAGCACAAGCCCCATGACCGAGGCCAGTGAAAAACCCACCAGGGTGACGAACACGGTGATGCCCGCGCCCTTCAGCAGTGTGGCCTGGATCTGGGTATAGAGATCATTGGTGAGGATGCGATAGAACAGATAGGCCGAGAGGCCTGCGGTGAATGCAAGCCACCAGGGAAAGTCCTTGTCGTTTTCGCGGGCAGAGATCATGGCCGGCCTCGAAGATCACGGAAGTTTCGACAGAAAAAGGCCCCGGCGGCGGGCCGGGGCCTGATGCGGTTTCGGAGGTTCATTCGCCCATCTTGTATTCAAGGAACCATTTCCTGTCGAGTTGATCAAGTGTGCCGTCTTCCTTCATGCTGGCGATGGCGGCGTTGATCGGCACCACAAGATCGCTTCCTTTCGGGAAGATGAAGCCGAAATCCTCGGTTCCCAGTGGCTCGCCCACCAGTTTCAGCGCCCCGTCAGATGCCTTGGTATAGCCCTCGCCGGCGGTGCCGTCGGTCAGCACCATGTCGACATCGCCCGCCTTCAGGGCCTGAACACTGGCGCCGAAGGTTTCGAACAGCTTGATGCGGGGATTGGCTTCATTGCCGTCCAGGATATCGTAAACCGCCACGTAGAAGGGTGTGGTGCCCGGCTGGGCGCCGATCAGAAGATCGGAATTGGCGGCAAATTCCTTGGCGTTCGAGAAGCGCTCCTCGCCGCCTCGGACCATCATCACCATTTGCGAACGCATGTAGGGATCGGAAAAATCCACCTTTTCCTTGCGGTCGTCGCGAATGGTGATGCCGGTCATGCCGATATCATACTGACCCTCGGAAACGGCCGGTATCATCGCATCCCAGCTGATGTTTTCGTATTTCACCTGCATGTTCAGGCGTTTTGCGATCTCTGCCATGGCGTCGTATTCCCAGCCGATCGCCTTGCCGGATCCGGGTTCGATGAACTGCAGCGGCGGATAGGCATTTTCCGTGACCACGACCACCTCGCGTCCGCCAAGGTCGGGCAGTTCGGCGGACATGGCCGGAGAGACGAGAGGGGTGGCAAGAGCGGCAAGGGCCGCAGCGGCGATACTGGCAAGAATCTTCATGGTTTTCTCCCTGATGGCATGGTTCGATATTGTTGAATGTCCGGTCAATTATGGCCGCTGTCCCGTGCTTGGCAAGATGCTTCCCCGCAAACAGGGCAATCAGCGCGCCGTTTCAGGCCGATCAGGCGGGTCTGCGCATGCAGCGCGTCATGGATCAGCATGCGGCCGGCCAGGGTTTCACCTGCCTGGGCGATGTGCTTCACGGCCTCTGCGGCCATCATCGTGCCGATCACCCCCGGCAGCGGGGCAAACACCCCGGCCTCGGCGCAGGAAGGTGCCAGGTCCGGGGCAGGGGGTTCGGGGAAGACGCATTGAAAGCAGGGTGTGCCGCGGGCCGGATCGTAGAGGCTGATCTGCCCTTCCCACTGGCCGATCGCTGCCGCGATGAGCGGCACGCCAAGTTCGGCCGCGATGCGGTTTGCCATATAGCGGGTGGGGAAATTATCGCTGCCGTCAAGCACCAGATCACAACCGGGAAAGAGCGCGCGGGCACAGGCTTCGTCAAGCCGGGTGTCATGGGGCGTGATCTCGATGTCGGGATTGAGCGCCAGCATCGCCCGGCGCGCCGAGTGCACCTTGGGCGCGCCGATATCGGCGTGGCGGTGAATCACCTGGCGCTGCAGGTTCGAGTTTTCCACCACATCGTCATCCACCACTGCGATTCGTCCCACACCCGAGGCGGCAAGATAAAGCAGTGCCGGTGCGCCAAGCCCGCCCGCGCCGATCACCAGCACCCGTGCTTCCTTCAGCCGTTTCTGCCCCGGTCCGCCGATCTCGCGCAGCATGATGTGGCGCTGATAGCGTTGAATTTCGCCCGTGCCCAAGCCGTTGCCCGCCATCTCAGCCGCGCCCCGTGGAGCCAAAGCCACCACCACCCCGCTGGGTCGGGCCGAGTTCAGTAGAATGTTGAAATTCTGCAATTATGACCGGGGCAATTACCAGTTGGGCCACGCGATCTCCGTGCGATATGTGAAAGTCCTCGTCTCCGGCATTCAGCATGATCACGCCCAGCGGACCGCGATAATCGCTGTCGATCGTGCCCGGGCTGTTGGCCAGCATGATCCCGTGCTTCAGCGCCAGCCCCGAACGCGGCCGCAACTGGGCCTCGAAACCCTCGGGTATCTCGATTGCCAGCCCCGTGGGCACCAGTGCCCGCGTGCCGGGGCGCAGCACCAGACCCGCCCTGCGCTTCCCAAGGGGAAAGTTGGCCCGCACATCGGCGCCCGCCGCCCCCGCCGTGGCATAGTGCGGCAAGCCCAGGCTTTCATCGGCACCGTCAAGCCATCGGATACGGATCGTGGTCATCCCGGCCCTCTTCATCTTGGCACGAATACTTCTGCCGGAGGCATGGCTCTTTCATCCCAGGGTTTCGGCAATGCGCGCCGCCAGCCGCCTTGCCACCTCGTCCTTGCCCATCCGTGGCCATTCCTCGGTTCCCTCTCCGGTAATCAGCACGACGGCATTCTCATCCCCGCCCATGATTCCGGTTCCGGGCGAGACATCATTGGCCACGATCCAGTCGCATCCCTTGCGGTGGCGCTTCCTTGTGGCATTGGCAACAACATCATCCGTTTCGGCCGCAAAGCCCACCACCAGCGCGGGGCGTTCCTTCGTCAAGCCGGCGATACCGGCAAGGATATCGGGGTTTTCGGCGAATTCCAGAACCGGCAGGTTGCCTGTGCCATCCTTCTTGATCTTGTGCGCGCCTGCGTTCTTTACCCGCCAGTCGGCGACGGCCGCCGCAAATACGGCCACATCGGCCGGCAGTGCGGCCTTTACCGCCTGTTCCATCTCGCGCGCGGTTTGCACCGCCACCACATTCACGCCCACCGGCGGAGCTACATCGGCCGGCCCGGTGATGAAACTCACCCGTGCGCCCAGATCACGCAACGCCGCGGCGATGGCCGTTCCCTGTGCTCCCGAAGAGCGGTTGGCGATATAGCGCACCGGGTCGATCGGTTCGTGGGTGGGGCCCGATGTCACGATCACGTGGCGTCCGGCCAGCGGCCCTGTGCCCGCCCCCTGTCCCAATGCGTTGCGGATCGCATCCATGATCGTGCCGGGTTCGGCCATCCGTCCCGGGCCGAATTCGCCGCAGGCCATTTCGCCTTCGTCGGGGCCCGCAAACAGGATCCCGTCGTCTCGCAGCACTGCCACGTTGCGCCTGGTGGCCGGATGCTGCCACATCCGCACGTTCATTGCCGGGGCCAGAAGTACCCGCTTGTCGGTGGCAAGCAGGAGGGTTGTCGCCAGATCATCCGCAAGCCCTGCGGCCATCTTCGCCATCAGGTCGGCGGTGGCCGGTGCCACCACCACCAGATCGGCGGTGCGTGATAGTTCGATATGGCCCATTTCGGCCTCATCCGTAAGATCGAACAGTTCCTGATACGGTTTTTCGCCCGCCAGCGCCGCCACCGAAAGCGGTGTCACGAACTGCGTGCCGGCCTGCGTCAGCACCGGGGTGAGCGCCGCCCCCGCGCTGCGCAGCTCGCGGATCAGCAGCAGTGTCTTGTAGGCTGCGATTCCGCCGCCGATGATCAGAAGTATGCGCTTGCCTGCAAGCATGGGCGGGCCCTTCGTGCTGTCCTGCCGCGGACTATCTGCCACCCGTGCGCGCTTGGCAAGAGGGTGCACCTCGCCACTGGACCTCTTCCGCTGTGCCGCCTATAGAGGGACCATGCTGAAGGAACCGCCCTGCATCAAGCGAATTACCGGCCCGGCGCTCTGAAATATCCAGGAGCCGCCGGGACAAGCGTGTTTCCCAGGAAAACGCCACCGCCATCAAGCATCTCAGCTGCAAGACCCATTCCGAGACCGAGACCAAGGATCGCCTGACATGTGCGCCGACACGCCCGACAAGACGAGCGAAACCCCCGATTACAAGAACACCCTGAACCTGCCGCAGACCGATTTCCCCATGCGCGCGGGGCTGCCGAAGCGCGAGCCCGCATGGCTGGAACGCTGGGAAAGGATCGGCGTTTATCACCGCCTGCGCGGCAAGACGGGCCGCAGGCCCTGGATCCTGCATGACGGCCCCCCCTATGCCAACGGCCACCTTCACATCGGCCATGCGCTGAACAAGATTCTCAAGGATTTCGTGGTGCGCAGCCACCAGATGATGGGCTTCGACGCCCGTTATGTGCCCGGCTGGGATTGTCATGGCCTGCCGATCGAATGGAAGATCGAGGAACAGTATCGCGCCCGTGGCCGGGACAAGGACGAGGTGGATATCATCGCCTTCCGCCAGGAATGCCGGAAGTTCGCCGAGGGTTGGGTGGATGTTCAGCGCGCCGAGTTCAAGCGCCTTGGCATTACCGGCAACTGGGAAGAACCCTATCTGACCATGGATTTCCATGCCGAGGCGGTGATCGCCGACGAATTCATGAAGTTCCTGATGAACGGCACGCTTTACCAGGGGTCCAAGCCCGTGATGTGGAGTCCGGTGGAAAAGACGGCCCTGGCCGAAGCCGAGGTCGAGTATCATGACAAGAAGAGCGATGCGATCTGGGTGCGCTTTCCCGTCGTGTCGGGGGGCAAGGGCGATCTTGCCGGCGCGCGGGTGGTGATCTGGACAACCACCCCCTGGACCATTCCGCAGAACCGTGCGATCTGCTATAATCCCGACATTGCCTATGGCCTTTATCAAGTTACCGGGCGCCCCGAGGAATGCTGGGCGCAGATCGGCGAGCATCTGATCCTGGCCGATGCGCTGGCCGAAAGCACGTTTGCGCAGGCCCGGCTGGATCCTTCCATGTATCGCCGTCTGTGCGATGTGCACGCCGAAGAACTGGCGGGGCTGACCTGTGCCCATCCCTTCAGCGGGATAGAGGGCGGCGCCGGAGAATGGGATTACGCCGTGCCCATGCTGCCGGGGGAACACGTGACGGACGAGGCCGGTACAGGCTTTGTCCATACAGCTCCTTCTCATGGGGATGACGATTATCAGATTGCCCTGAGGCACGGCCTGGAGATGACTCATAACGTGCTGGAAGATGGCACGTTCCGCCCTGATCTGCCGCTGTTCGGCGGTGAGGCGATCATTACCCCCAGGGGCAAGGAAGGCGGTGCCAACAGGGCGGTGATCGGCAAGCTTGTGGAGGTGGGGGCGCTGCTGGCGCGCGGGCGTATCACCCACAGCTATCCGCACAGCTGGCGCTCGAAGGCGCCGGTGATCTATCGCAATACCCCGCAGTGGTTTGCCGCGATCGACAGGGACGTGGCCGACGATCACGGCGAATACGGAGCCACCATCCGGGCGCGCGCGCTGGCCAGCATCGAAAGGCTGGTGCAGTTCACACCGGAAACCGGACGCAACCGCCTGCATTCGATGGTGAAAACCCGCCCGGACTGGGTGCTTTCGCGTCAGCGCGCCTGGGGCGTGCCGCTGACCTGCTTCGTGAAGAAAGGCGCGAAACCCGGAGGTGCAGATTTCCTGCTGCGCGATCCACAGGTCAATGCCCGCATCAGGGAAGCATTCGAGGCAGAAGGTGCCGATGCCTGGTTCCGCGAGGGGGCGAAGGCACGCTTTCTTGAAGGGCTGCATGACCCCGATGATTACGAGCAGGTGACCGACGTGCTCGATGTGTGGTTCGATTCCGGTTCGACACACGCTTTCGTGCTGCGCGACCGCCCCGACGGCAGTCCCGACGGCATTGCCGATCTCTATCTTGAAGGAACCGATCAGCACCGCGGCTGGTTCCAGTCGTCGTTGTTGCAGGCTTGCGGCACCATCGGTCGTGCGCCCTATCGTGGCGTGCTGACCCACGGCTTCACCCTTGACGAGAAGGGCATGAAGATGTCGAAATCGGTGGGCAACACGGTGGCGCCGGAAAAGATCGTGCAGCAATACGGCGCCGACATCCTGCGCCTGTGGGTGGCGCAATCGGATTACACCGCCGATCTCAGGATCGGCCCCGAAATCCTGAAGGGCGTGGCCGACAGCTATCGGCGGCTGCGCAACACCATGCGCTTCATGCTGGGTTCGCTTGCCGCCTTCACCGAGGATGACCGGGTGGCCCCCGCCGACATGCCCGAGCTCGAACGCTGGGTTCTGCACCGGCTGGCCGAGCTCGATCACAAGGTGCGCAGCGGTTACGCGGCCTATGATTATCAGGGCGTGTTCCGCGCCCTGTTCGAATTCTGCACGGTCGAGCTTTCCGCGTTCTATTTCGATATCCGCAAGGACGTGCTCTATTGCGATGGCGATACGCCCGGACGGCGCGCCGCGCGCACGGTGCTCGACCTGCTCCATCAGCGGCTCACCACCTGGCTGGCGCCGATCCTGGCCTTCACCATGGAAGAGGTATGGCTCGAGCGTAACCCGGGCACGGAAAGTTCGGTGCATCTTCAGGATTTCCCTGCCACCCCGGCCGACTGGCTGGACGAACCCCTGGCGCAGAAATGGGCCGAAATCCGGCGCGTGCGCCGGGTGGTGACGGCGGCGCTTGAGGTGGCGCGGCGTGACAAGGTGATCGGTGCCAGCCTCGAGGCCGCTCCGGTAGTGCATCTGCGCGATGCGGCCGCGCGGGCGGCGCTCAGGGGTGTGCCCTTCGAAGATGTCTGCATCACTTCGGCGATCACCATCACCGATGCCCCGATCCCGCCCGAGGCCTTCCGCCTGCCCGAGGTTGAAGGCGTGGGTGTGGTGTTCGAAAAGGCCGAGGGGAGGAAATGCCAGCGGTGCTGGAAGATCCTGCCCGATGTGGGCCGCCATGCGCATCCGGGTGTCTGCGGGCGCTGTGATGCGGCGCTTGCGGTGCGTGCGGGCTGATCCGGCCGGGAGAGCCTTGTCCCGGGTGTGCGGGGCACGACCGGGGCAGGATGGCCTTCTGCCGGCGTCGGGTGCTTCGGGCGGGTTTCGGCTCTCTGAACATTCCGATTGACGGTTCGGCCTGCCCGTTTCAGTAATGGCGGGCAGGTTCGCGGGGCACCGATGAGCACATTCGTCTTTCTTTCCGTTCTGGCTGCTGCCCTGATGCATGCTGTCTGGAACGCGCTGATCAAGGTGGGCCGCGATCGCCTGGGCGGGATGATGGCGATGTCGCTTCTGGAAGCGGCAATCGCGCTTCCGGTGATTCTGCTCAGCCCATGGCCGGCGGCCGCAGTCTGGCCCTGGCTCGTTGTTTCGGGGCTGGTGCATACGGGCTACAAGCTGGCACTGGTTCTGGCCTACAGTCACGGTGATCTCAGCCGGGTCTATCCGATCTCGCGCGGTGCGGCTCCGCTTCTGGTGCTGCTGATCGGCGCCTTTCTGCTGACCGATCGTCTGACGATGGCCGAAATCGCCGGAATTGTGGTGCTTGGCACCGGCATCCTGATCATGGCGCGCGGCGTGTTCGGTCAGAACGAACCGCGCCGTCTGCTTCCCTATGCGCTGCTTGCGGCCGCGACCACCGCCGCCTATACGCTGATCGACGGGCACGGGGCGCGGATATCGGGCGATGCGATGGCCTATGTGGCCTGGATGTTTCTGCTCGACTGCCTGTTCTTCCAGATGGTTTTCGTCATCAGGCGCCGGCGCATCGTTCCGCAGATGCCACCGCGCGCGTGGCTGGCGGGAATGATGGCAGCGGTGGCTTCCTATGGTGCCTATCTGATTGCGGTCTGGGCCATGACAAGGGCACCGATCGCGCTGGTGGCGGCGCTGCGTGAAACCTCGATCCTGTTTGCGGTTCTGATCGGCTGGCTGCTGTTCGGCGACAGGATGCATCGCGGCAAGGCGGTGGCGGCGGCGCTGATCGTGGCCGGGGTGGTGCTGACAAGGCTTTGAACAGGCTGCGGGGCAGACTTGCGGCGGGGCCTTCGCTGGCATGCGGGGGGCAGGAGGGGACGGACCAGGTGTCAGTTGTTCCGGCGGCTCTGGCGCGCGGGGATCAGCTGCTGCAGGATACCGGCCGTCAGCAGATAGACGGATGTCACGATCAGCCCCCAATGTGCCCAGCTCTGCGGATGGAAATCCACCCAGGCGGCCCAGCCGGCGAAAAAGGTCCAGGCCAGGGCAACGGGCAGGGTAAGGGTGCGCCAGCGCTCGGTGCGCACCGGATGAACGAATTTCAGTGGCGTGAACATTGCTCCGGCCAGCACCGCCACCACCGCAAGGATCGTCCAGAATCCCGGCGCAAGCGCGAACATGGTGATCGCCACCATGTTCCAGCAGGCGGGAAATCCGCTGAAGGAATTGTCTTTCGTTTTCATGCGCGTATCGGCAAAATAGAGGGCCGAGGCAAAGGTGATGACGATAATCACGATCCAGCCTGTCCAGCCCGGCAGCAGGCCGGACTTGAACAGCGCATAGGCCGGCACGAATACATAGGTGAGATAGTCGATGATGAGGTCCAGCAGGCTGCCGTCGATCTGCGGGGCGTTGTGGCGCACGTCGAAATGGCGCGCCAGCGGGCCGTCGATACCGTCAACCGCAAAGGCCACTACCAGCCACAGAAACATCAGATCCCATTTCTGATCGACCGCGGCCAGCATCGCCAGCATGGCGAAAACCGCGCCGGTGGCGGTAAGCAGATGCACGAGATAGGCTTTCACGAAACCGGACATCTGCCCTTCATGGCCGAAATTCGGGCATGGTGCAATAATCCGGTGCTGATGGGGGCGGCCCTCCGAAGCCGGAAGGCATGAGGGATCAGGCCCGCGGGTGGGCCTTTTCGTAGATTTCCATCAGATGGGCCGTATCCACGGCGGTATAGCCCTGCGTGGTGGACAGCGAGGCATGGCCGAGCAGTTCCTGAATGGCGCGCAGATCGCCGCCGGCGCTCAGAAGGTGGGTGGCGAAGCTGTGGCGCAGGGCGTGGGGCGTGGCGGTGGCCGGCAGGCCGAGCTGCTCGCGCGTGCGGGCCATCACCTTCTGCACGGCACGGGGAGAAAGCGCACCGCCACGCGCCCCGCGAAACAGCGGAGAGTCGGGGGCAAAGGACAGCGGGCACAGATCCAGGTAACGCTTGACGGCCGCACGCGCGGCGCCAACCACCGGCACGTTGCGTTCCTTGCCACCCTTGCCCCGGATGCGCAGCACCTCGGGCAGGGGGGCATCGTTGCGCTGCAGCCCCAGGGCTTCGGAAATCCGCAGGCCGCAGCCGTAAAGCAGGGTGACAACCGCCACATCACGCGCAGCGAGCCAGGGAGTGGTGTTCTGCATCTCGACGGTTTCCAGCAGGCGCAGCGCGGCATCTTCGGCCAGCGGACGGGGCAGCCTGCCGCGAAACCGCGGCGCGCGGGCTGAAAGAACGGCCGTTGCGTCAAACCCGTCGCGTTCGGACAGCCAGCGATAGAAGCTTTTCACCGCCGAGAGCGCCCGGGCCAGCGAGCGCGCCGAAACCTTTCGCGCACGCTCATGGGCCATCCAGGCCCGCATGTCCGAAAGTGTTACCCGGTGCAGGGCGGCGGCCCCCGCGGCATTGCCGGCATGTCTGGTCAGAAAGGAGAAGAAACCCAGAAGATCGGCCTGATAGGCGCTGATGGTATTGTCCGAGGCCCCCTCGACTCCTTCGAGCCGCGCCAGCCACTCCTGCAGCAGGTCGGCCAGAGCCGGTGGGATGCCCGGCCCCCCGTTTGTCATGACAGCCAGCGCCGCATGCTGCGTTCGAACACGCCGGCGAAGAAGGTCAGCAGATCGGTGCCCTGGGTGGGGCGGAAATGATGTGGATCCTCGGCCCCCATCACCAGCATGCCAGGCAGCCGTCCTTCGCCGAAATTCAGCCGAAGCACCGCTTCCGAACGGATGATGCCGGTGCGATTGCCATAAAGCGCATCGGGCTGCCCATCTACCGGGCGCAGCGTTACCTGGCGTGTCGGCATGTTGCGACCGCCTGTCAGGTAACGGTCGACAAAGCCCGGTTCGGCCACGTGCAGCACGTTGCCCAGCTTGCGGATCGTTGCCTCTTCGTCCTCGCGTTGGTGGCTCTCCAGCACCAGGCGGATGCAGTCGATGCACAGGATGTCGGCCACCTCTTCGTCCAGGCTGCGCAGGAAATCCTCGAATTTCAGCGGATCGAGCATGCGCAGGATGGCACGATGCACCTGATTGGTGCCGGCAAGGTTGTCGTAGGCGGCGGCGATTACCGAGCGGTGCGTGTCTTCAAGCCGGTCGAGCCGTGCCTCCAGCCGCTGCATGGCGATGCCCCGCAGATCGATGACATTGCTGCCCAGTTGCCGTTCGTTGGCGGCGACAAGGGCGCGCATCACGTCCGGATCTTCCAGAATGACATCGGGATTGTCGATGATCCTGCGGCGCAGCGTCTCGATGATGCCTGCGGGCGCCTCTTCCCGCATGGGTTCGGGAGTTTCTTGCGGGGCGTCGGGATTGCTTGTCATCTGGCCCTCATGCCTTGCCTCTGGTTCCTGCCCGCGCGCGTGCCGGGCCGGTTCCCGGTGCGCACTGCTGCATCCGTTAACGCATTTGCGTGCTGCAATACAGAAGAACCCGAAGCCGGATCACACAATTTTCTGACCTGTCTTTTTCCAATCACGCAGAAAGCCTTCGAGGCCCTTGTCGGTCAGGGGATGTTCGGCCATCTTGCGGATCACCGCCGGCGGTGCGGTAGCGATATCGGCGCCGATCAGGGCGGCGGCACGCATGTGGTTGACCGAGCGGACCGAAGCGGCGAGTATCTCGGTTTCGAATCCGTAGTTGTCGTAGATCGTGCGAATGTCGGCGACAAGTTCCATGCCGTCGAGGTTGATGTCGTCGAGGCGCCCGATGAAGGGAGAGATGAACGTGGCCCCTGCCTTTGCGGCCAGCAGTGCCTGGTTGGCCGAGAAACACAGCGTCACGTTCACCATGCGGCCCTCGGAGGTGAGGGTCTTGCAGGCCTTGAGCCCGTCCCAGGTGAGAGGCACCTTGATGGCGATGTTCTCGGCAATATCGGCCAGCTTGCGGCCCTCGGCGATCATTGCATCGGCCCCGAGAGCCACCACCTCGGCGCTGACCGGCCCGCTGACGATGGCGCAGATCTCACGCGTGACCTCGACGATGTCGCGCCCCGATTTCAGGATCAGCGAAGGGTTGGTGGTGACGCCATCGACCATGCCCAGATCGTTCAGCTCGGCAATGGCATCGACATCGGCGCTATCGACAAAGAATTTCATGTGGGATTTCCTGTGTTGCAACATGTTGCGTCTGACAGAGCATATCGCAAGCGCACGGCGACCTGAACCCGAAAAAGCGGGGCGCGGATGAGGGCGCCGGCCTTCTTCGAAGAAGGCGCGCGGGTGGCAGTGCTGACGACCGAGCCTCTTGGTCGGCCGCTTGATTACAGGGCGCCCGAGGGCGGCTGCCTGACGGGTGCCTTCGTCGAGGTGCCGCTGGGGCCGCGCCGGGTGATGGGCGTGATCTGGGGAGCGGGCACGGGCGGTTTCGATGAAAGCCGCCTGCGTTCGGTCGCGCGGGTGCTGGATGTGGCTCCGATGCGCCACGAGATGCGCGAATTCCTGATCCGGGCCGCCGATTACACGCTGACCCCCCTGCCGGCAATGCTGCGCCTTGCCACCCGTGCTCCCGGCCTGCTGGGCGGGACGAAGATGCAGAAGGTCTGCCGCCTGGGCAGCGCCCGCCCCGCGCGTGAAACCCCGGCACGCAGCCGGGTGATCGAGGTGCTCGCCCGTTGCGGCGGGGCCGCAAGTGGTCCGGCCCTGACGCCGGGAGAACTGGCAGAAATGGCCGGGGTCAGCTTGTCGGTGGTTCGGGGGCTGGTCAAGCAGGGTGTCCTGTATGAACAGGATGCCCCGCGCGATCTGCCCTTTCCACCGCTTGATCCGGCACGTCCGGGGTTGAAGCTTACCCCCGATCAGGCGGCGGCGGCGGATGCGCTGTGTGCGGGGGTGCAGAGCGGGCACTATGGAACGACGCTGCTGAAGGGGGTGACCGGTTCGGGCAAGACCGAGGTTTACCTTGAAGCGGTTGCCGAATGCCTGCGCAAGGGGCGTCAGGCGCTGGTGCTGCTGCCCGAAATCGCGTTGACGGGCGAATTCCTGAAACGGGTCAGGGCCCGCTTCGGCGCGCCCGCTGCCGAGTGGCACTCGGGTGTATCCATGGCCGGGCGGCGACGCCTCTGGCGGATGGCGGGCGAGGGCGGCGTGCAACTGGTGGTGGGCGCGCGTTCGGCCCTTTTCCTGCCATTTCGCGATCTCGGACTGATCGTGGTTGATGAGGAGCACGACGGTTCCTACAAACAGGAAGAAGGGGTGATCTATCATGCGCGCGACATGGCGGTGCTGCGCGCCAGCCTGTGTTCGGCACAGGTGGTGCTGGCCTCGGCCACCCCCAGCCTTGAAACCTGGGCCAATGCGCGCAGCGGCAAGTATCGCCGGCTTGATCTGGCCGCACGGATCGGTTCCGCCACCCTGCCCGAGATGCAGGCAATCGACATGCGCGTCGAGGAACTGCCGCCGGGGCGGTGGATTTCGCCGACGCTCGAACGGGCGGCGACGAAACGGTGCGCAGCAGGCGAGCAGGTACTGCTGTTCCTGAACCGGCGCGGCTATGCACCGACCACGCTGTGCCGGGCCTGTGGCCAGCAGATCGGGTGCGATCACTGCGATGCGCGGATGGTCGAGCACCGTTTCCTGAAACGCCTGGTCTGCCATCAGTGCGGTGAAAGCCGGCCGGTGCTGCGCAGCTGCCCTGCCTGTGGTGCCGAGGGCCGTCTGGCGCCCGTGGGGCCGGGGATCGAGCGGCTGGCCGAAGAAGCCGCAGGGCTCTGGCCCGATGCGCGGCTGGCGGTTCTGTCCTCCGATCTGTTTGCCTCGGCCCGGGCGCTGAAGGAGCATATCGCGGCCATCGCCGATGGCGGCGCCGACATCATCATCGGCACCCAGATCGTGGCCAAGGGGCACAACTTTCCACGTCTGACGCTGGTCGGTGTGATCGATGCCGATCTGGGCCTGCAGGGATCGGACCTGCGCGCCGCCGAGAAAAGCTTTCAGCTGATGCGGCAGGTTGCGGGCCGGGCCGGGCGGTCCGGCCGGCCGGGATGTGCCCTGCTTCAGACGTTTCAGCCCGGACATCCGGTGCTGCATGCCATCCTTTCGGGCGACGAGGAAGCCTTCTGGGAGGCCGAGGCGCGTGAACGCGCCGCCGCCGGCATGCCGCCTTTCGGGCGGCTGGCGGGAATCATCCTGTCTGCGCCCGAGGCTGCGCAGGCGCTGGCCTTCGGCAACGAACTGGCCCGACATGACGGCCCGCTGCGCCGTATCGGAGCGCGGGTCTATGGCCCGGCTCCGGCGCCGATCGCCCGCATCCGCGGCCGCCACCGCATGCGGCTGCTGGTAAAGGCGGCGAAGGGTGCCCCGCTGCAGGCAGCCCTGCGGGAGTGGGTAGCCCGGCGAAAGCCGCCCCGGAACCTGCGCATGACGATCGATATCGATCCGCAAAGCTTTCTCTGAAGTTCCCGCTCCGGTTCAGGCTGCGGCCGCGGGTTGTCTTGCCGACTGATCGATCAGAAAATCCGTCACCATCGCCCCGATCCACATGCACGACAGTGCCAGCCAGGCGGTGGCGGCGAACACCGAGGTGCCCGTCACGCCGTTGCCGATGGCGCAGCCCCCCGCCAGCATTCCGCCGAAACCCATCAGCGCCGCGCCGAACATCGAGCGGCGCATGAAGCTTTCGCTGGTGAAGCCCTGAAAGCGGAATTCACGTGTCAGCAACGCAGCGGCAAGGGCCCCCAGGGCCACGCCCGGCACCAGGCCGATATCGAATTCGAGAAAGGTGTCGGAGGTAAGGAAGAACATCAGCGTGTTGGCCGAGGGTCCGGTGAAGGTGATGCTGTTGATCGACATCGGTTCGAAGCTGACCTGGCTGAGACCGAAGGTCAGAATCCAGCCGACCGCAACCGAGAAGCCCACGCCCGAGGCAAAGACAAGGCGGCCGGCCCCCATGCGATTGCGCAGGGCCACGGCAATCGCGAACACGGCCAGCAGCGCGCCAAGCGCAACGCCGCTCCACTCGGGCAGAGGGGCAAGGGCCAGCAGATCGACATTGCGTCCCTCCGGAGTCAGCCACAGCACGGCCAGCTTGTCGCGCAGCGGGGCGAGGCGGCCGTGCAGGCTCATCTGCGCCACCACCGCCACGATCAGCCCTGAGACCAATGCGCGCAGGTTGCCCGTTGCTGCCAGCACCAGCAGCCGCCCCGAACAGCCCCGCGCCAGCACCATGCCGATGCCGAACAGCAGCCCGCCGATGATCGCCCCCGACCAGGTGCCGGGCACCGCCATGATCCGTGCATCCTCGGCGCGCATCAGGCCGGCCAGCCCGGCCAGCTGCACCCAGAAAAGCGCTGTCGAGAAGGTGAGCAGCCACACTGCCACCGCCGGCCCCATCCGCCCCCGCGCGAATTCGATCGTGGCTGCACGCAGGCAGAAGCGCGAACGCTGCGCCGCCACGCCGAACATTGCCCCCGTGAACAGCCCCATCAGCGCTGCCGTGGGGTTTTCTCCGATCCGTTCCACCAGTGTCAGAATGTCCATGTCGATACCGTTTGTCTGCCTTGATGCGTCGGGACGCGGCCTTCCCCGGGTGCCGGCCCGTCATGGCTATCACGCATTCATATCCGTCTATCCTTGACAAAAGTCATGCGGGCCGTGGAAGCTGGCCCTTTCTTCCGGGGGTCAGAATCTGTATGCAGGCCCATATGCTTCGGCAAGCAGATGCAGGATGAGGCGCATGATCCTTCCAGACTCGAAAAAGATGCGGATGGTTTCCCCGGAAAAGGCCCTGCCGGGCCGGGCCGAGCCCATTGCCACCGCCGAAACCCACTTCGTGTTTGGCCGCCCGTTGGCGGCGGCGGTGCCCGAGGGCATGCAGCAGGCCATGTTCGGTATGGGTTGTTTCTGGGGGGCCGAGCGGCTGTTCTGGGAGCAGTCCGGCGTATGGCTCACCATGGTGGGCTACAGCGCCGGCCATACGCCGAATCCCACCTATGAAGAGGTTTGTACCGGCATGACCGGACATAACGAGGTGGTCCGGGTGATCTTCGATCCCTCCCGCATTTCCTATGATGCTCTGCTGCGTCTGTTCTGGGAAAACCATGATCCCACCCAGGGCATGGCCCAGGGAAATGACCGCGGCACGCAATATCGCTCGGGTATCTATACCCATGATGCAGATCAGCAGGCCCGCGCCGAGGCCAGCCGCCGGGCCTATGGCGCGCGCCTTGCCGCGCGGGGGCTTGGCCCGATTACCACCGAGATCCTGCCCGCGGGGCCCTTCTATCCTGCCGAAGGCCATCATCAGCAATATCTGGCGAAGAACCCGGGCGGCTATTGCGGGCTGCGGGGTACCGGGGTTGGATGCCCGGAGCCGGTCGCCGGTTGACCCCGGAGATTCATTCCGGGCTGCCGCGGTCTTCTTTCTCCAACCCGACCGGAATGCACAGGATCCCGATGCCGACATTCACAGCCCTGACCACAGTTGAAGGCCGCAGCCCTGCCGAAAGGCTGGGAGAGACGCTGGAACGGATGACGCCCGAGCCGGTGGGCATCGGCGTGTTCGAGATCGAGGATGGTTCAGGCCTCTGGGAAGTGGGGGCCTATTTTGCCGAGCGGCCCGATGCGGCGGCGCTGGCCTTGCTGTCGGCAGCCTTCGGGGCGGCCCCTTTCCGGCTTTCCGAACTGCCCGAGCAGGATTGGGTGGCCAGGGTCAGGCGCGAGCTTGCGCCGGTGCGCGCCGGGCGGTTCTTCGTTTACGGCAGCCATGATGCCGACAAGATTCCCGAAGGGTCCGTGGGGCTGCTGATCGAGGCCTCGATGGCCTTCGGCACCGGCCATCACGGAACGACCCAGGGCTGTCTCATGGCGCTCGACAGACTGGCGCGCGAAGGTTTCATCGGCCGTAACGTGGCCGATATCGGCTGCGGCACCGCGGTGCTGGCGATGGCAGCGGCGCGGTTGTGGCCCGAATATCCGGTGCTGGCCGGCGATATCGACAATCAGGCGGTCGAGGTGGCGCGGGCGAATGTTGCGGCGAACGGGCTTGAGGGGCGGGTGGTCTGTGTCGAGGCAGCCGGCTTCGATCATCCGAAACTGCGCGAAAGGGCCCCCCATGATCTGGTTTTCGCCAATATCCTGAAGGGGCCGCTGATCGGGCTTGCACCGGAGATGGGTGATTCGCTGGTGCCGGGGGGATATGCGATTCTTTCGGGCATATTGAACGAACAGGCCGCCGAGGTGATCGGTGCCTATCTACGGAACGGCTTCAATCTGCACGCAAGAGAGCAGATTGTTGAATGGACGACGCTAATCTTGAGAAAGACGTAACGTCTGAAACCGAAAATTCCCGGAAACTGCCATATTCGTCTTGGTTTTGCCACAATTCATGTGATTACTATCGGGATATCCGGGGGCACTGGATACGGGAATATTGATATGAGTTCGGAGGCCGCCATGGCGAAAGCCACACTCCAACCGGTTGACAAGACATTCGGCAAGCGTCTGCGCCGGATCCGCAAGCGTCATCGCAAGCTTGCGCAAGGCTATGTGCAGACGATCAATCATGACGGGCTGATCATCGCGAAACCGCGCCGCAGGCGTTCGGTGTTCCCATGGAAGGGGATTGCGCTGATGCTGGTTGCGCTGTTCGCTTTCAAGGGAGTTCTGCATGCACAGCTGGGTGCGACAACCTATGATCGGCGGGTGGCCACGCTGCAGAACGGCACGATTGTCGAAAAGGCCGGCGCCTGGGCGATGCAGGCCGACCCGCTGACGCTGTGGATCTCTGCCCAGGTGCGTTCGTTCCTGCGCTGAACCGTCAGGGTCGGACGTCCGGGCCTGAAACCGGACCAGGGCGTCGGGGGATGCCGCCGGACTGCGGCAGGCACAGGGTTTCCGTCGTGGGCCAGCACATCAGGAATGGCCGCGGTGCAGAACGGCCGCCCGATCTTTCGGGCGGCCTTCTCCGTGAGCGGCCGGCCTGTCTCCGAAGCAATGCCGTTGGCGTTACCATCCGTGGGCCGATCGGATGCGTTTCCCCGGAACCCGGTCAGCCGCTCGGCCGGGATATTCCGCGCGACGGTTTCCGTATCGTTCCGGGCAGGCACCGGCATTGGCAAATGTTCGCGTTTCGTGCTAGGCCTTTCGCAAAGCAGGAAAAGAGCAGGGCCAGCCATGCGCGTTTTGGGGATCGACCCGGGGCTGAGAAACCTTGGATGGGGTGTGATCGATTGCGAAACCGGTCGCCTTCGCCATGTCGCGAACGGGGTATGCCGATCGGCAGGCAGCAGCCTGGCCGAGCGTTTGCTGTCGCTTTACCGTCAGCTTTCCACGGTTTTACGCGAATATGCTCCTGATACGGCAGCGGTCGAAAACACCTTCGTCAACAGGGACGGCGCTGCAACGCTGAAGCTTGGCCAGGCGCGTGGCATTGCCCTGCTGGCCCCGGCCGAGGCGGGGCTTGTGGTTGGTGAATATGCTCCCAATACCGTGAAAAAGGCGGTTGTGGGGGTAGGCCATGCCGGCAAGGGGCAGATCGAACACATGGTGCGCATGCAACTGCCGGGGGCCGAACCGGCCGGCCCCGATGCGGCCGATGCGCTGGCGATCGCCATCTGTCATGCGCATCACATGCAGTCGGCCGGCCGCCTGGATGCCGCCCTGCAGAGGGCAGGCGCATGATCGGCCGGATCGCGGGTCGGCTGGACTATCGGGCCGACGACCATGTGCTGATCGACGTGCGCGGGGTGGGCTATCTTGTGCATGTGTCCGAACGCACGCTTGCGGCGCTTCCGCAGCCGGGCAGTGCGGTGGCGCTTTATACCGATCTTCTGGTGCGCGAGGATCTGCTGCAGCTTTACGGCTTTGCAACGCTTCTGGAAAAGGAATGGCACCGGTTGCTGATGAGTGTGCAGGGGGTTGGCGCCAGGGCGTCGCTGGCCATTCTCGGCACGCTCGGGGCCGAAGGGGTGAGCCGGGCCATTGCCCTTGGCGATGTGACGGCGATCAGGGCGGCGCGCGGCGTTGGTCCGAAAACCGCGCAGCGCGTGGTGAACGAACTGCAGGACAAGGCGCCCGCAGTGATGGCCCTGGCCGCCGTGGCAGGCGCCCCCCCCGGCACCATCCCGAACGCCGTTCCCGACGCTGGAGCCGGGGATGCACCCTCCGAGCCTGCGGCGGCTCCCGTTGCCGGATCGGTGGGGGAGGAGGCCTCTCGGTCCCCCGGCAGTGATGGCAACGCTCAGGCCGAGGCGCTTTCGGCGCTGCAGAATCTGGGTTATGCCCCGGCCGAGGCCGCAACCGCGGTGGCACAGGCGGCCGGGCAGGCCCCCGAGGCCGATACCGCTGCGCTGATCCGTGTGGCGCTCAGATTGCTGGCTCCGAAGGGATAGGCGATGAGCGAACCCGACCCGACCCTGCGCCCCGACCCGCACCCCGATGATCCTGATCGGGCGCTGCGGCCACAGACCCTGTCGGAGTTCATCGGTCAGGCCGAAGCCCGGGGAAACCTGGCCGTGTTCATCGAAAGCGCCCGCCGACGGGGGCAGACGATGGACCATGTCCTGTTCCACGGCCCCCCCGGCCTGGGCAAGACGACGCTGGCCCAGATCATGGCGCGCGAACTGGGTGTGAACTTCCGCATGACCAGCGGCCCGGTGCTGGCGCGCGCCGGCGATCTGGCGGCGATCCTCACCAATCTCGAACGCGGGGACGTGCTGTTCATCGACGAAATCCACCGTCTCAACCCGGTGGTGGAAGAGGTGCTTTATCCGGCGCTCGAGGATTTCGAACTTGATCTGGTGATCGGCGAAGGCCCGGCGGCGCGCACCGTGCGCATCGAACTTCAGCCCTTTACGCTGGTGGGTGCCACCACCCGCCTTGGCCTGCTCACCACGCCGCTGCGCGACCGTTTCGGCATTCCCGTGCGGCTGCAGTTCTATACGGTGGACGAACTGCACCAGATCCTCAGCCGCGGTGCCCGGCTTCTGGGGGTGCCCGCCCATGACGATGGTCTGCATGAAATCGCCCTGCGGGCCCGCGGCACGCCGCGTATCGCCGGGCGGCTGCTGCGCCGGGTGGTGGATTTCGCCGTGGTCGAAGGTAATGGCGAAATCACCCGCACCATCGCCGACAGCGCCCTGACCCGTCTTGGCGTCGATCACCTGGGGCTTGACGGGGCCGATCGGCGCTATCTGCGGCTGATCGCCGAAAATTATGGCGGCGGGCCGGTCGGGGCCGAGACACTGAGCGCAGCGCTTTCGGAAAGCCGCGATGCATTGGAAGAGGTGATCGAACCCTTCCTGCTGCAGCAGGGGCTGATCCAGCGTACCCCCCGTGGGCGCCTGCTGGCGC
This sequence comes from Paracoccaceae bacterium, assembly GCA_026989355.1. GTDB lineage: Bacteria > Pseudomonadota > Alphaproteobacteria > Rhodobacterales > Rhodobacteraceae > WFVA01. The sequence continues at coordinate 207,919 of JALSJM010000001.1, forward strand.
GCAAGGCCTGGCAGCATCTGGGGCTGACGGCACCAGGGGGCGAAGAGGATCTGTTCGGCTGAAGGGGCCTCTGGCATGAAAGGGCCGCCGGGGAAAAGGCTGCCGGGGAAATCGCCGGATAGCAGAAAGGAAGCGAGCGATGAGCCACCGATTTCCGGTTCGCGTCTATTACGAAGACACCGATCTTGCCGGTATTGTCTATTACGCCAATTACCTGAAGTTCATTGAACGGGCACGCAGCGAATGCGTGCGTGAGCTGGGCATCGACCAGCGGGCCCTGAAGGCGGCCGACGGCCTGGTTTTTGCGGTGCGCCGGATTGAGGCCGATTACCTGCGCCCCGCCCTGTTCGATGACCAGCTGACAGTGGAGACCACCTTGGCGGGGCTTGGCGGTGCACGGCTGGAGATGGAACAGAAGGTGCTGCGCGGCGAAGAGGCGTTGTTTCATGCGCGGGTGGTTCTTGTGATGCTCGATTCCGACGGACGGCCAGTGCGCATCCCGGCAGATATCCGCCGGCGTCTGTCCCTGATCGGCAAAAACGGCGCATTTGTGCGCCGATGATGGTAATTCGCTTGAAACTGCGCTAATGTGAGGCCAATCAGAGCCGCAGGAGCGGCCAAAAACAAGAGCAGACGCAACAAGAGCAGGCACATGGAAACCGAAACACTTGCGCTGGCGCAGGAGATTGATTTCTCCTTCTGGGCGCTGTTCATGCGCGCAACGCCCACCGTGCAGATCGTGATGATCCTGCTGATCGTCGCTTCCTTCTGGTCCTGGGCAATCATCATCCAGAAACTGATCAACTATCGCCGGGCCCGCCGCCTGGCCGATGAATTCGACCGCGCCTTCTGGTCGGGCGAGCCGCTTGACGAACTGTTCGACAAGATCGGTCCAAACCCGCGCGGTGGCCCCGAAACGGTATTCGCCGCCGGGATGATGGAATGGCGTCGTTCGCACCGGGCCGACGGCGGGCTGATCACCGGCGCACAGGCACGGATCGACCGTTCGATGGACGTGGCCATCGCCAAGGAAGAAGAGAACATCACCCGCGGTCTGAACTTCCTGGCCACGGTGGGTTCGGCGGCCCCCTTCGTAGGGCTGTTCGGCACCGTCTGGGGCATCAAGAATTCCTTCGAGGAAATCGCCATTCAGCAGAATACCAACCTTGCGGTGGTGGCACCCGGTATCGCCGAAGCGCTGATTGCTACCGGGCTGGGCTTGCTGGCGGCCATTCCGGCGGTGGTATTCTATAACAAGCTTTCCACCGACAGTGATCGTATCCTGGCCGGATACTCTGCCTTCGCCGACGAATTCTCGACCATCCTCAGCCGCCAGCTGGACAGCTGACATGATGGGTGGCGGCGTTCCAGACAGCGGTGGCAGCGGACGTTCGCGGCGCGGGCGGCGGCGAAAGACGCAGCCGATGGCCGAAATCAACGTCACGCCGATGGTCGATGTGATGCTGGTGCTGCTGATCATCTTCATGGTGGCGGCACCGATGATGACGGCAGGAGTGCCGGTGGAACTGCCGGAAACCGCCGCGGGCGCATTGCCGGACGAAGAGGAAGAGCCGCTGGCAATCACCCTGACCGCCGACGGGCGGGTGATGATCCAGACGACCGAGGTCAACCCGCAGGAACTGATCGCCAGGCTGCGTGCCATCGCCGCCGAGCGCCGGGGCGACAAGGTATTCCTGCGTGCCGATGGAGCGATCCCCTATGCCCGGGTGGCCGAGGTGATGGGGGCGCTGAACGCCGCCGGATTCCGCAATATCGGCCTGGTTACCGAAACCGGCGGGCCGCGGTTTGACGGGCAGGGCGGATAGCGGGGCGGGGCGGTGAACATCCGCGACAATACCGGCGTGATCGTTTCGGGCATCGGGCATCTGGTGCTGATCGGCTGGGCCCTTCTGGCGCCGTTCTTCCAGAGCAACGGCAAGGCCCTGCCTGTTGCCACGACCGAGGTATCGCTGATCTCGGCCGAGGAATTCGCGGCGCTCAACGTGCCGCAGGACAGCCAGCCGTCAATTCCCCGGGCGGAAATCACCCCGCCCGTGCCCACGCCTTCGGACCCGGCGGAAACCGCGCTTCCCGCGCCTGCGCCGGAAAGCGAACCGGCAGTGTCGCCGCCACCCGAACCTGCGCCCGTGCCCGTGCCGCCGCCGGAAAAGCCCCCCGAGGTCGAGGCTCCGCCCGCCGCCCCCCCGGCCGAAGTTGCGGATACGCCCCCCGACACCCCCGCGCCGCCGCCTGCCGAGCAGGTGGTGATCGATGCACCCCCTTCCGATAGGCCCACCCCGCGGGCGGCCCCGCGTGTGGCTCCGCGCCCTGCCGAACCCGCTCCGCCCAAGGCCGCCCCGGCCGATGCGGTAACCGAAGAGGTGCGCCCCGATCCCGAGGCCGAGTCCCCCGTTCCCGAGGCCGAGGCTGCCGCCCCGCCCGAGGCCACGACAGAGATCGTGACCGAGGCCGAAAAGCCCGCGTCTGCGGCGCCGCAGCGCTCGTTGCGTCCGCGCTCCCGCCCCAATCGTCCCGCGCTCCCCGCGGTGCCGGTTGAAACGGCCACGCCGCAGGAACCCGCAGCCGACGCCATGGCCGAAGCGATCGCTGCTGCCGTGCAGGATGCCAACAGCGCCCCGGTGTCCGGGGCGGCCGCGCCACAGGAGGAAACGGCCGCTGCCGGCCCGCCTCTTTCGCGGGGTGAAAAGGATGCCCTGCGGGTAGCGGTGTCGCGTTGCTGGAACGTGGGTTCGCTGTCGTCCGAAGCGCTTGCAACCACCGTGGTGGTGGCGGTTTCGCTTTCGCGCGACGGCAGGCCGAAGCCCGGCACGATCAGGATGCTTTCGGCTTCGGGTGGCACCCCGGCCTCGGCCCGTCAGGCCTTCGAGGCGGCGCGCCGCGCCATCCTGCGCTGTGGCGCCGGTGGCTATGATCTGCCGATCGGGAAATACGATCACTGGCGGGATATTGAAATTACCTTCAATCCGGAGAAAATGAGGATCAAATGACCTGTCTGCGCATTCTTTCCCTTGTTCTGGTCCTCTCGGGCCTTGCGGCCGGCGGCCTCACCTCCGTTTCGGCTCAGGAAAACCCCGGCCCCTTGCGGATCATCATCGATGAAGGCGTGATCGAGCCGCTGCCCTTTGCCGTACCGGATTTCATTGCCGAAAACGGTGCGGCCGGGGAATATTCCACACGGATCGCGCGGGTGATCGCCGCGGATCTGCAGGGCACCGGGCTGTTTCGCGAGATTCCGAAAGAGGCCTTCATCTCGACTCTGACCAGTTTCGATGCCCCCGTGCAGTATGCCGACTGGAAGGCGATCAATGCACAGGCGCTGATCACCGGGGCCGTTCATGTGGGCGCCGGAGGGCGGCTGACGGTCAAGTTCCGGGTGTTCGACGTGTTTTCCGGTGCCCAGCTTGGCAATGGTCTGCAGTTCAGCGGCACCACGGGCAGCTGGCGGCGGATGGGCCACAAGGTGGCCGATGCGGTTTACAGCCGGATCACCGGCGAAGGCCCCTATTTCGACAGCCGGGTAGCCTTCATCGCCGAAAGCGGCCCGAAGAACGCCCGCAAGAAGCGCCTTGCGATCATGGATTACGATGGTGCCAACGTGCAGTATCTGACCGACAGCAACGCGATCGTGTTGGCGCCGCGCTTTTCGCCGTCCGGCGACCGATTGCTCTATACCTCGTATGAAAGCGGCTTTCCACGGGTTTACCTGCTGGATCTGGCCACTGTCCGGCGCCAGGTGCTTGACGATCAGCCCGGCACCATGAGCTTTGCGCCGCGTTTCTCGCCCGACGGTCGCACGGTGCTGCTTTCGCTTTCGGTTGCGGGCAATACCGATATCTACAGTTACGATCTGACCACCGGTCAGCGCCGGCGCCTTACCTCGGCGCCTTCGATCGAGATCGCGCCCAGCTTTTCGCCCGATGGTCGCCAGATCGTGTTCACCTCTGACCGCTCCGGATCATCGCAGCTTTACATCATGCCCGCCGGTGGCGGCGAAGCGCGCCGCATCAGCGCCGGCCGCGGGCGCTACAACACGCCGGTCTGGTCTCCGCGTGGCGATCTGATTGCCTTCACCAAGCAGAGCAAGGGGCGCTTCCATATCGGGGTGATGCGCACTGACGGCTCGGAAGAGCGGTTGCTGACGTCGTCGTTCCTTGATGAAGGGCCCACCTGGGCGCCCAACGGGCGGGTGATCATGTTCACCCGCGAAACGGCCGGCGCCGGGGGCACGTCGGCGCTTTATACGGTGGATATCACCGGGCGAAACCTGCGGCGCGTGCCGTTTGACGGAGCGGCTTCGGATCCGGCCTGGTCGCCGTTGTCGCGTTAGGCTGCGGCAGGGCCGGAACAGGGCCGGGCATGGCTGCCAGCATGCGCCCGGCCTGCGGGTGCAGGGCCGTTTCCAAAGGTGGAAAGGGATGCTAGAGTGCGGACAGAACAGGGCCGTGAAGACAGAAGACCGACAATGCCGGAAGACGGGGAAGGCAATGGAAAGACGCGCCGGGGAAGGTGCGCGGCATGAAACGGGATCAGAACAGAACCACAAAAGAGCAGGATGCCAAGATGACACATATGAAGAAGATTTTGCTGCTGACGATGGTGCTGGGCCTCGGCGCCTGCACCGATCCGGGCCGTTTCGGTGCGGGCGGCGGTGCGGACGCGGGTGCCGGTATGGCCGGGGCTGGGGCCGGAGCGGCCTCGGACCCGCGTTCGCCCGAGTATTTCCGCCAGACGGTGGGCGACCGCGTGCATTTTGCGGTTGATCAGAGCACCCTGACCGAGGAGGCCCGCACTACCCTGGCCGGGCAGGCCCGATGGCTGATGGACAACCCGGAATACACAGCCATCATCGAAGGCCACGCCGACGAGCAGGGCACGCGGGAATACAACCTGGCGCTTGGCGCCCGGCGTGCGGCAGCGGTGAAGGAATTCCTGGTGGCACAGGGAATCGCGGCCAACCGGCTGCGCACCATCAGCTATGGCAAGGAGCGTCCGATCGAGATCTGCTCGAACGAATCCTGCTATGCCAAGAACCGACGTGCGGTCACCGTGATCACCGCTGGTGGCGGGGTCTGAGCCATGCGCGGGACGGTTGGCCTGTTTGCGCTCTTCTGGGGGCTGGCAATGCTTGTTGCCGGCCCCGCGTCGGCCCAGCAGAGCCGGGCCGAGACGCTGGCCGACATCCGGCAGGAACTTTCAGTGCTCCACGTGGAAATCCAGCGCCTCAGGCGCGAACTTTCCACCACCGGTGCGCCGTCTGTCCGGATCGGTGGCAACACGCCTCTTGAACGCCTTGATGCCATCGAGGCAGCCCTTCGCGCGCTGACCGCCAAGACCGAGGCGCTGGAACTTCGCGTCGATCGTATCGTGCGCGACGGCACCAACCGGATCGGCGATCTGGAGTTCCGGCTGGTCGAGCTTGAGGGCGGTGATGTGAGCAAGCTGAAGGAGACCACCACCCTTGGCGGCGGAGCCATGCCTTTGGCCGGCAGTGCTGGGGCTGCCGGTGGACCGGGAACGCCGGGTGCCGAAGATGCGCCGGAAATGGCCGTGGGAGAACGCGCGGACTTCGACCGCGCCAGATCTGCCCTGGATGCCGGCGATTTCGATACCGCGGCCGATCTGTTCGCGGCCTATGCCGAAACCTATCCCGGTGGCGTGTTCAGCACCGATGCGCATATTCTGCGCGGGCAGGCGCTGGAGAGCGCCGGCCGCACCGCCGAGGCCGCGCGTGCCTATCTTGACGCCTTTTCCGGTGCCCCCGAGGGCAAGCGCGCTCCCGAGGCGCTCTATCGTCTGGGCAAGTCGCTCGGAGATCTGGGCAAGACGCAGGAAGCCTGTCTGACCCTTGCCGAGGTAGGCGCGCGCTTTCCGGGAACGCCTTCGGTCGCGCAGGCCGAGACTGCGATGCAGGCCCTGGGCTGCAATTGAACGCCGGGGGCGGCGATCTGCAATCCCGGGCAACCGGGCTGCTGGAGGGGCTGGGGCTTTCGTGCCTTGGCCTTGCCGTGTCGGGGGGGGGCGATTCGATGGCAATGCTGCACCTTCTGGCACCCTGGGCCAGAACCCGGGGGGTTGCGCTTTCCGTGGCAACGGTTGACCACGGCCTGCGCGCCGAAGCGGCCGGCGAAGCCCGACTGGTGGCCGCTGCCTGTGCCCGCCTTGGCCTGCCCCATGAAACATTGCGCTGGCAGGGCTGGAGCGGACAGGGCAATCTTCAGGATCAGGCCCGCCGCGCCCGCCGCCGGTTGCTTGGCGAATGGGCACGCACCAGAGGGATCGGGGCGGTCGCCCTTGCCCACACCCGCGACGATCAGGCCGAAACCTTCCTGATGCGACTGGCCCGGGGATCAGGGGTTGACGGGCTTGCGGCGATGCGTCCGACAAGCCGGGGCGAAGGGATCGTCTGGCTGCGGCCGTTGCTTGAAATCGGGCGTGGCGAATTGCGCGCCCTGCTGCGCGCGCAGGGTATCCCCTGGGCCGAGGATCCCTCGAACCGGGATCTGCGGTTTGACCGCATCAAGGCCCGCCGGATGCTTGACACCCTAGCCCCTCTTGGCCTTTCCCGCGAGGGGCTGGCGGCAACGGCCGGGCGCATGCGGATGGCATGTGCGGCGCTGGCTGATCTTGCGCTGCGGGCGGCACGGAAGGCGGCGCGCGTAGAGGCGGGCGATGTGCTGCTGGATCTGTCTGCCCTTGCAGCCTTTCCCGAGGAAACCCGCCTGCGCCTGTTTGCGCACAGCATCTGCTGGGTGGCCGGAGCCGGGTACCGCCCCCGCCTTGCGGCGCTTGGGGCGGCTCTCGAAGATGTGATGAGCGGGCGCCGGCGCAGTCTGCATGGCACCCTGATCTGCGCCGCAGACGGGCAGATCCGCATCACCCGCGAATACAGGGCGGTGGCCGGTCTGCGCTGTCCGGTCGGTGCCCTGTGGGACAACCGTTGGCGGCTGATCCCTGCCGAGGGCGGAAAGACGTCTGGAAACAGGGGGCTGGAGGTGGCGGCTCTGGGCGCCGAAGGGCTGGCTCGTTGCCCCGATTGGCGTCACGCGGGCCTGCCGCGCGCCTCGCTTCTGGCCTCGCCCGCCGTATGGCGGGGCGACGAACTGATCGCCGCGCCGCTGGCCGAAAGGGAAAGCGCATGGCACGCCAAACCGGCCGGCGGATCAGATCATTATTATTCAACCATTTTATCGCATTGAAGATATCCTATTTATCCCTATTTTAGGCAGGGTGGCGGAGCGACAGACCAGACCGCCCCGAATTCGAGGAGAGCACTTTTGGGCAACGCGCGAAATTTCGCCTTCTGGGCGGTCCTGTTCGTTCTGATCCTGGCCCTGTTCAGCCTGTTCAGCGGCGGGCCCTCGTCATTGTCGTCCCGGCCGGTCAGCTATTCCGATTTCGTGAAGGCTGTCGAAGAAGGCAACGTGGCCAGTGTCACGCTTGATGGCGAGCGGGTCATCTACCGTGGCCGGGATGGTCAGAACTATGTGACGATTCGCCCTTCCGACGCGGAAGTGACCAACCTGCTGATCGAAAAGGGCGTGCGGATCGAGGCTACCCCGCAGGAGGAATCGGGCCTTTATTCGCTGATCTCGCTGTTGCTGCCGGTAGGGCTGATCATCGCCTTCTGGTTCTTCATGATGAACCGCATGCAGGGTGGTGGCCGCGGCGGCGCCATGGGCTTCGGAAAATCCAAGGCCAAGCTGCTGACCGAAAAACACGGCCGGGTCACCTTCGATGATGTGGCCGGTATCGACGAAGCCAAGGAAGAGCTGGAAGAGATCGTCGAATTCCTGCGCAACCCGCAGAAGTTTTCGCGTCTGGGCGGGAAGATTCCCAAGGGGGCGCTGCTGGTCGGTCCGCCCGGCACGGGCAAGACACTTCTTGCCCGCGCCATCGCCGGCGAGGCAGGCGTGCCCTTTTTCACGATTTCGGGTTCGGACTTCGTTGAAATGTTCGTGGGGGTCGGTGCCAGCCGGGTGCGTGACATGTTCGAACAGGCCAAGAAGAACGCCCCCTGCATCGTGTTCATCGACGAGATCGACGCCGTGGGGCGTTCGCGCGGCGCCGGCTATGGCGGCGGCAATGATGAGCGCGAACAGACGCTGAACCAACTGCTGGTCGAAATGGACGGTTTCGAGGCGAACGAGGGTATCATCATCCTTGCCGCCACCAACCGCCCCGACGTGCTTGATCCGGCGCTTCTGCGCCCCGGCCGCTTCGATCGGCAGGTTCAGGTGCCCAATCCCGACATCAAGGGCCGCGAGAAGATCCTGCAGGTGCATGCCCGCAAGGTGCCGTTGGGGCCCGATGTCGATCTGCGCATCATCGCCCGCGGCACGCCCGGTTTTTCCGGTGCGGATCTGGCCAACCTGGTGAACGAGGCCGCGCTGACGGCGGCCCGTGTGGGGCGGCGTTTCGTCACCATGGAAGATTTCGAGATGGCGAAAGACAAGGTGATGATGGGGCCCGAGCGGCGTTCGATGGTGATGAGCGAGGACGAGAAGAAGCTTACCGCCTATCACGAAGCCGGGCATGCGATCGTGGGCATGAACGTGCCGCAGCACGATCCGATCCACAAGGCCACGATCATTCCCAGAGGACGTGCCCTTGGCCTGGTGATGAGTCTGCCCGAGCGTGATCATCTCAGCATTACCGCCACCAAGATGAAATCGATGATTGCCATGGCCATGGGCGGCAAGGTGGCCGAAGAACTGATCTTCGGCCCCGAGAACGTGACTTCGGGGGCTGCCTCCGACATCAAGCAGGTAACGCGCATTGCCCGCGCGATGGTGACGCAATATGGCATGTCGGAGAAACTTGGCAACATCGACTATGCAAACGAAACGCAAAGCTTTCTTGGCACTTTCTCTCAGGGCAGCCAGATTTCGCCTGAAACCCAGGAACTGATCGATGAGGAAGTGCGCCGCATTGTCGATGAGGGTTATGAAACCGCGCGCCGGATCCTGACCGAAAAGGCAGAAGAGCACAAACGTCTGGCCGAAGGTCTGCTGGAATACGAAACCCTCACCGGCGACGAGATCAAGAAGGTGATCAGGGGCGAACCGCTCAACCGTGGCGAGGACGACGACGACAAGAGCGATGAAGGAGATGCCGTTTCGGTGACCTCTGTGCCCAAGACCCGGAAGCAGCCTCGGCGCCGGCCTGGCGAAGACGGGATCGAACCCGAGCCCGAACCTTCGGCCTGACCGGCCTTGCGTGCCTTGGTCCCGTGCTGCTCGGCGCAAATGTCGTTATGCGTGACATCCCGGGTTTCAGCTATCTGCCGCCTTCCTTGCGCCTCCAGGGCAACAATGGTGTGCCCTCGGTGGCTGATATGCAGAATCATCCCTGTCATCCGCCGGTCTGCCTGATCGAGGTCTGTCATTCGGGCCGTGGGCAGAGGTTTTGCAAAGTGGCCAGAGGCTTGCGTGCTGTTACAGCCTGGTTCGAGCGGGAAGGAAAATTGCGAACAGGGGAAACCTTGCGCATTTTCGTTTCAACGCACCCTCCCTGGGGCGCTGGCTTCTGAAAACCGCCGCCTCCGGTTGGCGCTTTTTATCCTGCGATGTCGCAATCATCGTTCACGGTCATCCGTCATGTGATTAGAGATGATGGCGGCAGGGATTGCACCCGGTGTGCCGGCAGTTTGGGAGGATCAGGACAGATGCATTTCAAGACCGACATAGAGATTGCCCGGGAAGCGCAGAAGAAACCCATTCGGGAAATCGGCGCGCGGCTCGGTATCGGTCCCGACGATCTGGTGCCCTATGGCCATGACAAGGCCAAGGTGAGCCAGGATTTCATCCGCGGTCTCGGAGCGCGTGGTGATGGCCGTCTGATCCTTGTAACGGCGATCAATCCCACCCCCGCTGGCGAGGGCAAGACAACCACTACCGTGGGGCTGGCCGACGGTCTGAACCGCATCGGAAAGAAGGCCTCCATCTGCATCCGCGAAGCCAGCCTGGGCCCGTGTTTCGGCATGAAGGGCGGAGCGGCCGGAGGCGGGCGCGCCCAGGTGGTGCCGATGGAGGACATGAACCTTCATTTCACCGGTGATTTCCACGCCATCACCAGCGCCCACAACCTGCTGGCGGCAATGATCGACAATCATGTCTACTGGGGGAACGCTCTGGGAATTGATGTGCGGCGCGTCACCTGGAAGCGGGTGGTTGACATGAACGATCGTGCCCTGCGCGATATCGTGGCGTCTCTCGGCGGGGTGGCCAACGGCTTTCCCCGCCAGACAGGTTTCGACATCACCGTGGCCAGCGAGGTGATGGCGATTCTCTGCCTCGCCCGGGATCTCGACGATTTGCAAGAGCGCCTCGGGCGTATCATCGTCGCCTATCGCCGTGACCGCAGCCCGATCACCTGCCGCGACCTCAAGGCCGACGGTGCCATGACGGTGCTGCTGAAAGATGCGATGCAGCCCAATCTGGTGCAGACGCTGGAAAACAACCCGGCCTTCGTGCATGGTGGCCCGTTTGCGAATATTGCGCATGGCTGCAACAGCGTGATCGCCACGCGCACGGCGCTGAAGCTTTCCGATTACGTGGTGACGGAAGCCGGTTTCGGCGCCGATCTGGGCGCCGAGAAATTCATGAACATCAAGTGTCGCATGGCGGGTCTTGTTCCCGATTGCGTGGTGCTTGTGGCCACGGTGCGCGCCCTGAAGATGAACGGCGGCATCGGACAGGCCGACCTGGAGGCCGAGAACGTGGAGGCAGTGCGGAAGGGCTGCGCCAATCTTGGCCGGCATATCGAGAACCTGCAGCTGTTCGGGGTGCCGGTCGTGGTGGCGATCAACCATTTCATGGCCGATACCGGGGCCGAGGTGCAGGCCGTCATGGATTTCGCCCGCGAAAAGGGCACCGAGGCGATCGTGAGCCGCCATTGGGAACTGGGGGGAGAGGGCGCAGAGGATCTTGCGCGCCGGGTTGCCGAAATTGCCGACAGCGGTGCCAACGATTTCGCCCCGCTTTATCCCGATGACATGCCGCTGATGGAGAAGATCGGGATCATCGCCCGGCGCATCTATCGCGCCGGCAGCGTGAGCGCCGACAGGCAGATCCGCGATCAGCTGCATGTCTGGGAAGAGGCAGGGTTCGGACATCTGCCCGTCTGCATGGCCAAGACGCAATACAGCTTTTCCGCCGATCCCTCCCTGCGCGGTGCACCCGAGGGTTTCGATCTGCCGATTCGCGAGGTGCGCCTTTCGGCCGGTGCCGGTTTCGTGGTGGCGATCTGCGGCAAGATCATGACAATGCCGGGTCTGCCGCGCAAGCCCGCGGCCGAGCAGATTCGCCTGAATGAAAGGGGGCAGATCGAGGGGCTGTTCTGAGCTTCGCAGCAACAGGTGCGGGGCAGGCTGCCAGTGCCATACGGCCCCGGGCTGCGGCGCAACCGAGGAAGGAAACGACGAATGAGCGCAAAAATCATCGACGGCAAGGCCTTTGCGGCCCGGATCCGCGGCCGGGTGACCGAACATGTGGCGAATCTGAAGGCCGGGCATGGCATTACCCCCGGGCTTGCGGTGGTATTGGTGGGGGAAGATCCGGCCAGTCAGGTCTATGTGCGTTCGAAGGGCCGGCACACGGTGGAAGCGGGCATGAATTCCTACGAGCACAGGCTGCCGGCCGACACGTCCGAGGCCGAGCTTCTGGCGCTGCTCGATCGCCTCAATGCGGATCCCGCGGTGCATGGCATTCTGGTGCAGCTGCCGCTGCCCGACCACATGAACGAGTCATCCGTGATCAACGCGATCAGGCCTGAAAAGGATGTGGACGGTTTCCACATCCTCAATGTCGGCCGGCTGGCCACCGGGCAGAAGGCCATGGTGCCCTGCACGCCGCTTGGCTGTCTGATGATGCTGCGCGATCTGCACGGCGAACTTTCCGGGCGCGAGGCGGTGGTCATCGGGCGCTCCAACATTGTCGGCAAGCCGATGGCGCAGCTTCTGCTGGGCGACAGCTGCACGGTGACCATTGCCCATTCGCGCACCCGCGATCTGCCGGCCGTGGTGAGGCGGGCCGATATCGTGGTGGCGGCAGTGGGGCGGCCGCAGATGGTGCGGGGAGAGTGGATCAGGCCCGGCGCCACCGTGATCGATGTGGGTATCAACCGCATTCCGGCCCCCGAAAGGGGCTCGGGCAAGACGCGCCTTGTGGGGGATGTCGATTTTGAAGGTGTTGCCGGAGTGGCCGGTGCCATCACACCAGTGCCCGGCGGTGTGGGGCCGATGACGATTGCCTGCCTTCTGGCCAACACGCTGACAGCCTGCTGCCGCATCCACGGGTTGGCCGAACCCGAGGGGCTGACCGTCTGATCCGCATGCGGGCCCGGCTGATAGGCCCGGTGATCTCAGCCAGACATACCTGCCAGCGTCCTTGCCGGTGCCGTCCGGAGATGGGAAATCCCTTTCCCGACGTTTGCCGCGGGCCGTTTTCAGGCGTGGCGCTTCTGCAGGGGCGGTCATTTTCCTTGATTTTCTTTCTGAGTCGGCCCATTTACGGCTTGGCGGCGCTTCGGGGCCGCATATGTGCAACAGACAGACAGGAGTGACCATGGCCAAGGAAGAACTGCTCGAATTTCCCGGTGTCGTGAAGGAACTCCTGCCGAATGCGACATTTCGGGTCGAGCTTGAGAACGGCCATGAAATCATTGCTCATACGGCAGGAAAGATGCGCAAGAACAGGATCCGGGTGCTTGCAGGAGACCGTGTGCAGGTGGAAATGACGCCCTATGACCTGACCAAGGGCCGCATCAACTATCGCTTCAAGTAACCCCGGCATGAGGTTCGTTCTGGGTTCGGCAAGTCCGCGTCGTGTCGAACTGCTGGCCCAGATCGGCGTGGTGCCCGATGCGGTGCGCCCGGCCGACATTGATGAGACCCCCCGAAAGGGAGAGTTGCCCCGCCCCTGTTGCCGGCGTCTGGCCCGTGAAAAGGCCTTGGCCATCCCCCTGGCCGATGATGAAATCCTGCTGGCTGCCGATACCATCGTGGCACTGGGGCGGCGGATTCTGGGCAAGCCGCGCAACCGGGATGAGGCCGGGGAATTCCTGCGCCGGATGTCGGGGCGGCGACACCGCGTTGTCACGGCTGTCGTGGTGCGCCGCGGTGATCGCCTGTGGGAACGCGAAAGTGTCACGATCCTGAAGATGAAGCGTCTGGAGCCGGCCGAGATCGAAGCCTATCTCGACAGTGACGAATGGCAGGGCAAGGCGGGCGGCTATGGCATTCAGGGGCTTGCAGGGCAGTTCATTCCCTGGATCGAGGGCAGCTATACCGGCGTTGTCGGCCTGCCGCTGGCCGAAACGGCGGGGCTTCTGCGGGCCGCCGGCTGGCCGGTTCTGGGCGTGGGGATGAAGAGGGCGGGTGCGTGAAGGGCCGGGTGATTGCCCTTGATCATATCGGCGGTCGGGAAGCGGCTGCGCTGATGGAAGATGGCCGGCTGGCCGATTTCCTGATCGCCGGCGGCGATGCGCCGCGGCCCGGCACCATTTTCCGCGCGCTGACGGATCGTCCGCTCAAGGGGCAGGGCGGCATGATGATGCGCCTGCCCGGTGGGGCAACCGGCTTTCTGCGCAAGGCACGGGGGCTGGCTCCGGGGCGGGCGATGCTGGTGCAGGTCACCGGTTATGGCGAGCCGGGCAAGGCAGTGCCGCTTGCCGATCGGGTGTTGTTCAAGAGCCGCCATGCCATCGTTACCCCTCGGGCGCCGGGAATCAACATTTCACGCGCAATCCGCAATGCGGATCTGCGTGATGCGTTGCTGGAAATCGCACATGCGGCGATGGAGGGCAGCGATTTCGGCCTGATCCTGCGTTCGGCAGCGGCCGACGCCGACGAAAAAGGGATCATTGCCGATATTGCCGCCATGCGCCGGCTGGCCGAGCAGGTGATGGGGGATGACAGCGCGTTGGGGCCGGAACTTCTGTTCGAGGGGCCGGGCCCCCACGAACTGGCCTGGCGCGATTGGCCCGCGCCTGACGTTCTGGCCGACACGTCAGGTGCTTTTGCCGATCATGGCGTGGCCGAGGCGCTTGATGCCTTTCTGAATGGTCCTCTGCAGCTTGGTAGCGGGGCTTCGATGTGGATCGAGCCAACGCGGGCTCTGGTGGCGGTGGATGTGAATACCGGCGCCGATACCTCTCCTGCTGCCGGGCTCAAGGCCAACCTTGCCGCTGCCCGGGCCCTGCCGCGTGCATTGCGCATCCTTGGTCTGGGCGGTCAGATCACGGTGGATTTCGCGCCGTTGCCGCAGAAAGACCGTCGTCTTCTGGAAACCACCCTGCGCGCGGCCTTTCGATCCGATGCGGTTGAAACCGCTCTTGTGGGCTGGACACCGCTCGGCCATTATGAGCTGCAACGCAAGCGCGAACGTCAGCCCATCCTGGAGCTTCTGCCGAAATGACCTGCCCCATCTGCGCCGGGCAAACCGCCCGAAAATATCGCCCCTTCTGCTCGAAACACTGCGCCGATATCGATCTCGGGCGCTGGATGAGCGGAAGTTACGCGATTCCTGCCGACGAAGCACCGCCCGATGCACCTGCCGCCGAAAGGCATGGCGATCCGATGCGAAAAGGCGAGGGCACCCGGCGTCGCCCGAACTGATTTTTTCGCAATTCCCCTCTGGACAGCTGCGCGCCGCCCGAATAGAAAACCGCCACCCGAACGCCAAGGCGTTCGCCCGTGCCCGGGTAGCTCAGGGGTAGAGCAGTGGACTGAAAATCCTCGTGTCGGTGGTTCAAATCCGCCCCCGGGCACCATTCTTTTCCAGAAAATCGTTTATTATCAGCGTATTGATGGCAGCAGTGGATTTTCTGTCCACCTTTCTGTCCACCCTTTGTGTTGGGATGCCCCAACGGAAACGGAGCTAGGAAGCGGTGTTTCCATGAAGCGTTTTGACCCAACAAACTGTTTTGGGGCGCCAAGGGCTCCCCAATTTGGTTTGTAAGGGATATTATACACCGGATTTGTTGTCTGCCTTGACAGCCAGATCAATCACATGATGCACCAGAAAAGCCTCGATCAACGAAAGTGCATATTCTCGGTCTATGGGCAGCATGTCAGCGGAAAGGTGATGTTTGTCAACGTATTCCGCAGCATTCCAAAGCTGCCGCGTCCTCTTGGGGTTGTCAGGCTCGATCCGCCGGATAACTCGCTCAAATGTGGCCTCAGCGAGTTTAATTGCTTCTCTCCTGTAATCCTCATCAAATGGTAGGCTTTCGATCACGTGGCCGCTTGATGGTCTGGATTTTTGCCTTTCATATCCTCGAAGGAGCAGCCCCCAGCTTGGATACCCTTCATCCCGGGCAATCTGGTCCAGTGCCTGGCTGTGGGGTATGCCTTCTTTGCGGCCAAAAAGTTTGGCCTTTCGCTTCAGTTCATTGATAGGTGCAGATAGACCCATTGGAGATTCTCCTATTGCGAGCAAAAAACACAACCCCTCCTTATGTGTATGCTCGAACAGAAAACTCTCTGGTCCATACCCTGCATGATGATACTTTCCCAACGGAGGGGGGAGGCTTGGGTGAAAGCCCAAGGGGAGCATAGGGTATGATACCTGCTACATCAAGAGTTTTGGCGGAAGCTCCCTTCAGGAAGGTGATCGGAGGAGCTAGATGTAAGAAGTTGCAGATATGCTTTCCCGCGTTGCAACCCGTTGCAAAAATTCGCTGCGGCAGGGGTTATGGCGGAAGTAAAAGACACAGAATAAGCCGGAAAAGGGGGTATCAGCTCTGCCGGAGCGTCGGGAAGCCTTCGTAGAAGGCGGAGTGATCCCCGTCGTGGTTGTCCATCCCCGGCCTTGTCAGGATGCCCTTGGGCTTGATGTAGCTGGAAATCCGTCGCTCGGGGTTTTCGTGCCAGGTGATGTTGAACGCCGCCAGCTTCGGAAAGAAGAACAGCGACGAATAGGGCAAGTGGTCATGTATCCACCAGGCAAGGCTGCGCCAATCCTGCCCCTGCGCATGGCGGTCGGCAAACCAGGGGATCACGATGCAGGCGGTGGCCCCCATGCAGCCCTGCGCATCGCGGCGGTCCCAGATGTGGCCGGCATAATTGGCCTCGTTCGAGGCGCAGCTATAGCCTTTCTTCCCGGCCTTCTGTTGTTCGTTGCAGAACCGGTTGAGCGCGCAGGAGCGGAAGGCCGAGCGGACGACCACCTTGCCGAAGGTGGCCTGCAAGGGCTCCAGCAGGTTTTCGCACAAGCCCCGCCCGGCGGCGATGGCAAGGTCAGGGTCGTCGGGGATGTTCGCGATGCCGTGAAGGGCGGCGACTTCGCTGTAGAGAAATTCGCGCATGAAGAAGGAGTGCGACAGGCGCACGCGCCCGAGATCATCCAGTGCGGTGACGGTGGCGGGTTTCTTCATGCTTGCCTTTCAACCTGGTTGTAAAAATTGCCTGTTTCGGAGCCTACAGTTGTGCCGAAGGAACTTGCAACCCGTTGCAACGCGGAATTTTCGGGCGGCTGCATCCACTTTTCACGGGATCATCCGCCCGGCAGCAATAGCACGGCTGGCGACATGATCGGCCCTCAGTAAAGATGCGTGGCACCGAGGATGATCAGGCGCAGGGTATTACTTCCGGCCGGGGCCTTGTTGATCCGGTCGCAATCCTGTGCGCCGCGCTCAAAGACATAGCCTTGCCGGGCAAACTGGTTCAGCACCACCAGCTCGGTTATGGCCGAGAAATCCTTGCCCGCTGCCTGCCCCAGGCACAGCCCGGCAGTCAGAACGCCGGTGTAGATGTCTTGGGTGATCCTTCTCTGGGGCAGAACAACGGTCAGCGTGCCGTTGTTGAGCGTGACGGATTTGGGTGCCCACATTTCCAGCACCTCTCTGGCGTCTTTCAGCGGTCCGGCGGCCAGCACGCTGGGCAGCATTGCGGCCAGCAGGGCAAGGGGGATCAGTTTGCGCATGAGGGTTCTCCTTACTTGGCAGGTTTCAGGGCTTCGCTGATGACCCAGAGCACGGCCGAGCCGCCGTTGCCGTAGACCCGTATGCGTGAGGTCATCCAGCCCCGGTCAACGACGGAATATTCCATCCCCTTGATGGGGGTGCAGATGGTGCTGGTCAGGGCGCGGATTTGGCGAAGATCGTTGTTGTGCGCGGCCGTGCGAAACTCTTCCAGCGCGTCCTTGGTAATACAGCCCACATGGGCGCCGGTGATACGTTTGGGCGCGGGTGGTGGCGGTGGCTGGCGCCGGGCGCGCTCCGACATTTCGCGCAGCCGCGCCTGAACGGCTGCCAGGCGCTCGGCTTCTGCGGCCTGTTCGGCTTCCTGACGGGCCTCTTCTACGGCCCGCTCAGCCCGTTCCCTTTCGCGCTGCCGCTCCGCCTCAGCGGCTTCCCGTTCACGACGTTCGATTTCCGCCCGGTAGCGTTCAGGAGCGAGGGCTTCGAGCTCGCGCAGCCATCGGCGCGGATCGGTCTCTTCAAGCTCGTCCAGATAGGCCGCCGGGTCGCTTTCCCGCAGGGCGGTCAGATAGGTCTCACGCTCTGCGACATCCTGGAAAAATGCAAGGTTGCCAAGGCCGACAAAGATGAAAATGACCCCTGCGAAAACACGGCTGCCAAGCCCCAGCCTGGGCAGGGGGCGGAACAAGGCAAAGCCGGACACCACCGTCACCGGCAAGGCGAGGGCAAACCCGGCAAGCGGGCTGATCGTAACGGTAAGGGCGATGGCGAACAACAGACCAACCACAATGGCAACCAGCTTGAGAAATCGCATTCAGAACGTCCTTTTTCCTGTTATTTGCAACGGGTTGCACCATTATAACACCCCCATTTTGGGGGTAAACCTAAAACAGGGGTAACAGCCGGTATCAATGAAGGGATACCGGTTTGGCAGGTGCCGTCAGAACAGAGGCGTATCAGAATTTCCTTGCAGCCCTCGTGGCGTTGCGGAAGGCCAAGGGCCTGTCCCAGGCCGAGCTTGCGCGCAGCTTGGGCAAACCGGCGTCATTCGTGGGCAAGTATGAGCTGGGCGAACGGCGGCTGGACGTGGTGGAAACCTTCGTGATCCTGAAGGCGCTGGGCGAGGAGCCAGCGGGGTTTCTGGAGGGGTGCCTGGGGGCGTTGCCGGAGGGGGTGTAAAGGCCTCCCTGCGCATTCCGGGACCAGTCCTTGCATACTGGAAGTTTGGTTTCCTATGATGGCGGCAGGAAGCACTTTAACGCGCGCCTGCTTGGAAACCAATTAGGAAGCCTGCTGCGCAATAAATTGATAGGCTAAAGGAATGAAACTGAAGAAAGCTCACATTCACAATTTTAGGTCGATTATTGATACCAGTGTAGATTTGTATCCGTATTCAATTTTCGTCGGGGCAAACAATGCCGGAAAAAGCTCGTTTTTTAATGCGCTTAGGGCAGTTTACGACGATTATAAGTGGTCGAAAGAAGATTTTCCAAAAACGGGGGCTACGGACGAAGAAGCATGGGCGGAACTGACCTTTGGCCTAAGCGATGATGAATGGGATAATCTCGCGGACAAATACAAAGATGGGGGCAGGTCATAATCTCTGTGGGCAAAATGCTGCTCACAAAAATATTTAGGTTAGGATAAATTCGGAATCTTTCTGTAGTTAGGTTGCAGGCGATAGTATTTAGTCGCCCTTAACGCGATTAAACGTCTGTATTCACCGTCCCGTATAGGGCTTATTCAAGGAGTAAAGACTATGACTAATCGTTATGGAAAACAACTTACCAAGCGCCCGGTCAAGCTTGGTGGCACACGGCACAATCAGTCGCCGGACAACTGCGCTTCTTGCAACAATTCCGGCACCTCCTGCTGGTAAATAACTGTGGAGGCCTTCTTTCATGTCCTATGGATATGTAATCCGAGCCTTCGGTCACGCCATCGGAGGCGATGGCGTGACGATACAGAACTCACTCGGCTTCTTTGAGATTTCTGATCCCGGAATAGTCAAAGTTATTCTTTCGCTGAAAGAAATGGGACACATATCCCACGACAGGCTGTGTCAGAAGATCGCACTCCTCACGAATGAGGCCTTTGAGGATGTAATACACTATCTAGTAGAAGAGGTCGGCATGTTGGTTGAAATTGAAGAGCGTCTGGAGAAACCGGTGTTGTTATCCGGCAGTTCTAGGCTGCGCAGTTTCGGAGAAGCTATTCTCGGAGACTTGGCAGCAGTTCGGCCCACGCATTACCTAGGGCGTAGACCTATAAATCAGAATGTGATTCAAGATATGAAACAGGGAGGGTTTCATGTCTGGGACATTTTGGTTAACGGAAGAACAATTCAGCAAAATCAAGCCACTATTGCCGAACAAGCC
>JALSJM010000002.1 GCA_026989355.1 Paracoccaceae bacterium
CTTGCGGCCGTACTCCCCAGGCGGAATGCTTAATCCGTTAGGTGCGACACCGAACAGCAAGCTGCCCGACGTCTGGCATTCATCGTTTACGGCGTGGACTACCAGGGTATCTAATCCTGTTTGCTCCCCACGCTTTCGCACCTCAGCGTCAGTATCGAGCCAGTGAGCCGCCTTCGCCACTGGTGTTCCTCCGAATATCTACGAATTTCACCTCTACACTCGGAATTCCACTCACCTCTCTCGAACTCTAGATCAGCAGTATCAAAGGCAGTTCCGGGGTTGAGCCCCGGGATTTCACCCCTAACTTACTGATCCGCCTACGCGCGCTTTACGCCCAGTAATTCCGAACAACGCTAGCCCCCTCCGTATTACCGCGGCTGCTGGCACGGAGTTAGCCGGGGCTTCTTCTGCGGGTACCGTCATTATCTTCCCCGCTGAAAGAGCTTTACGACCCTAGAGCCTTCTTCACTCACGCGGCATGGCTGGATCAGGCTTTCGCCCATTGTCCAAGATTCCCCACTGCTGCCTCCCGTAGGAGTCTGGGCCGTGTCTCAGTCCCAGTGTGGCTGATCATCCTCTCAAACCAGCTACTGATCGTAGGCTTGGTAGGCCATTACCCCACCAACTACCTAATCAGACGCGGGCCGATCCTTCACCGATAAATCTTTCCCCCGGAGGGCGTATGCGGTATTATTCTCCGTTTCCAGAGGCTATCCCGCAGTGAAGGGCACGTTCCCACGCGTTACTCACCCGTTCGCCGCTCCTCGCCGAAACGAGGCGCTCGACTTGCATGTGTTAGGCCTGCCGCCAGCGTTCGTTCTGAGCCAGGATCAAACTCTCAAGTTGAAAAGCTGTTGCCAGCTTGTCCTTGACGTTCGAACCTCTGCACATCGCACCGATTGTTCAAACCGGTGCAGTCATCTGTTTTACGTGCTTCAGTCACCGAAGTAACAAAAGCCGCCAAACAGTGAAGCTGACCTTCCATCATCGGGCCGAAACCCTAGGAAGCCGATATGCAGCGTTGATCATCGAACAGACCAAACCGCCCACATATCTCTTCAGATACCATCAATTTCAAAGAGCAAGAGACAAAGACAACCAGTTGCGCCCTATAACCTTACGGCGCGCCTGCCCGTCATTACCTCTGATTTCGATCCCCTCCGGGCGCTGCCGCCCCTAGGTTCCCCGTTACAGCGTTGTTCGCCGTTTCGGTGAGGTGGTATTTAGGGATATCGCTGCCGCCCTGCAAGAGGTTTTTTCGACAAAGATGCCATTTTTTTGCCGCCATGGTTATTTTCGAGAAAATTCAATGTATTACATGGATTTTCAAGGCGAGGACAAATAGCGCGGCACGGTAATCTTCAGCCCCCTGAAAGGGGGAAATGCCGGGATATTCGGGATTCTCCTGTGATCTGGCCCGCAAGAGGCCGGAATCAGGCGGCGAATCCGGTCTGAATCACACCTTCAGCCGACAACCCGGCGCCGGGTCAGGCGTGAACGCATCACAAGCAGGCCGACAATCACCACAAGATAGACCAGTGGAACAACCTGCCAGCCCTTCACCACCATCACGTAATGCACGCCCCCGGCAAGCGCAGCAGGATACACAAGACGGTGCAGCCGCCTCCACGTGGCAGCGCCCATCCGACGAACAGCCCGGTTGTTCGAAGTGAGCGCCAGCGGTACCAGCATGACGAAAGCGGCCATGCCGATGGTGATGTAGGGGCGCTTCAGGATATCCTTCCCGATCTCGCTCCAGCGCAGCTGGATATCGAAAAGCAGCCACACCAGCAGATGCGTGAAGATGTAGAAAAAGGCGAGCAGTCCGATCACCCGGCGCAGATGCATCAGGTTGATCCCGGCAAACCTGCGCAGCGGCGTGACGGCAAGGCCCAGAATCAGCAGCTTCAGCCCCGTTCTGCCAAGCTCGTGCTCAAGCGGCTTCACCGGATCAACTCCGAGGCCACCGGAAAACAACCTCAGCACCAGCCAGACAAAGGGAAGCATCCCGACCAGATAAACTGCCCAGGGGGGCACCCTGCGAAGGATGGCATTCATGTCCGACACCCTGCCCTGTCTAATAGAACCTGCGCAGATCCATGCCATCATAAAGATGCGCAACCTGCTTCGCATAACCGTTGAACGGCAGCGTCGGGCGCCGTCTGGCAAAGAAGCCGTCGCCGATCCGGCGTTCCGAAGCCTGCGACCAGCGCGGATGATCCACTTCCGGGTTCACGTTGGCATAAAATCCGTATTCCTGCGGAGCGTTCTGATTCCATGTGGTGAGGGGCTGTGTATCGGTCAGGGTAATGCGCACGATCGACTTGATCGACTTGAAGCCATACTTCCACGGCACCACCAGCCGGATCGGTGCACCGCACTGGTTGGGCAGGGGTTCGCGGTAAACGCCCGTTGCCAGAATGGTCAGCGGATGCATGGCCTCATCAAGCCTCAGCCCCTCACGATAGGGCCAGTCGATGAAACGGCTTTTCTGGCCCGGCATTTCTTCCGGGCGCAGAAGGGTTTCGAAGGCCACGTATTTCGCACTGCTCCGCACCCCGATCCGTTTCAGCAGCGTCCGCAATTCGAAGCCCACCCACGGTACGACCATCGACCATGCCTCGACGCAGCGCAGACGATAGATCCGTTCTTCCAGCCTGACACCCTCGAGCAGGCTGGCCAGATCATACCGGCCGGGGTTGTCCACCATCCCGTCGATGGTGACGGTCCAGGGGCGGGTTGTGAGTTTCCCTGCGTGGCGCGCCGGATCATTCTTGCCCGTTCCGAATTCGTAGAAATTGTTGTAGCTGGCGATGTCCTTCAGGGAATTCGGCCTTTCATCCGTCGAATACCGACCCGGCACGACATCGATCTTCTGCATGGCATCGCCTCTGCCCGCCGCGAATGTCCGCGCCGGACCGGCCAGCGCCCCCACGGCCAACGCTCCGACCATCATCCGGCGTCGGTCGAAAAACACCTCTCTCGGGGTGATCTCCTCCCGACCAAGGTTCGTGCCGAAATGTCCTTTCATCCGTTGCTCTCTCTTCTGTCACGCTTCGCTTGTGGATCATGCCCTAGCAGGAGGCATGCTCAAGGCCAAAACAATCCCGTTCACGATATTGTGCCGGATTGTGCCGGAACCCGCCCGGCATGAGCCGCTGCATGGAACTGGCCTTCACCCGCGACAGTATGGCCTTTGACAGGATTTACAGCGCCTCGCACAATATGAAAAGGAAATGCGCGCATCCACCTATGCCACCTGCCCATACAAGGAAGATCCCCATGCGATTCCGTTTCGCCATCCCTGTGCTTGTTCTCGGTCTGCTCCAGCCATTGGCGGCGATGGCCGGGAACGAGGCCGTGACTCATGTTTCGCCGGCCGATTTCGAAGATACGGCCTTTGCCGTGGAATCGGCCATCACCGATCACGGCCTGCGCATCGAGGCCGTCAATCATGTGGGCGACATGCTGGAGCGCACCAAGGAGGATGTAGGCGGCGAGAAGACCATCTTCGCGCACGCCGACATCTACAATTTCTGCTCGGCCAAGGTTTCCCGCAGCGTGATGGAAGCGGACCCTCTCAATCTGGTACACTGTCCCTACCGGATATTCGTGATGCAGGTGCACGGATCGGAAGAAGTGATCATCGGCTATCCGAAAATGCCCGAAGGCAAGATGCAGGAGGTCGAGGAGCTTCTGGAATCGATCGTGAAAGCAGCTCTTGAATGAAGCATCCCGGGCAGCTGCCGGCGTCAGGCATTCGGCCAGTCTGCCGGCAGGCAGGTTGGCAGGCAGGCTGTTTTCGCGCCAAGCATCTCGGCACCAAAACGCACATCCCGGCACAGATCCTCGATTCTGGTCAGTTGCTGCTCGACCGATCTCTGAAATCCGTCCAGCTGATCGATTATGTTCGAAAGCGTTTCGCCACCCTGCGGCAGACGAGCACTTTCTATATTGCACATCACACGCGTGGAACCGAGGCCCAACGTATAGCGACGCATGGTGGTGACCGCTGCGGAAACACGTCCGGCCTCATCCACGATTCCCTGCAATCCCGCCATGGCCTTGCGCACCTGTTTCTGGGCAAGCCCGGCCAGCTTCTGCTTTTCCTGCGCAACATCAACAGAACCCAGCCTGCGGCGTTCGCGGGAAAACAGTTCGGCGGCCTCACTCACCAGCCGTGCAGCGCAAACCTGAAAGCGGCACTCTGAAAGAGTGTCTTCCAGGGCGGAAAAATCCTTGCCGCTGTCGGTCACGAATTTCCGGAACCAGTTCGACATCTCTTCGGACATCGCCCAGTAATTCTGGGAAAGCGCCGTAATCGCACCCCCGGAAGATTCCAACCGGGAAGCAATGATGCGCATGTTGGCGGGAACCGTGCTGATTGCTCCGAACTCCCGGAACAATGCATGCGTTTCCTGCAGCATCCCCCGGGCGGCCGAAGTGATCCGGCGAAACTGGGCGATACGCTTGTCGGGCGGGCGGTGAAGCTGCCGGTCCTGGGCGATCAGTTCGTGCACCAGCGCATCGCCGGCAAAAGCGGCATAATCCTTCTGACCGTGCACCTCGTCGATCCGGCGCAACAGCATTTCGGCGCTTTCCCCGGGCGTCATTCCGCCATCTGCTTCCGCCGCGCGCATTGCATCATAGATTGCCGCAATCCATTCAAGATTGCCCACGCAGGGTTTGATGTGAACCGACAAGAAGCCGCCATCCACCGGCATCACCACGGCGAAAGTCCAGAAATGCAGCCCGTCCTTTGCCAGGTTCCTGACATAGGCCCCGGCCGGCCGGCCCTGCTCCAACGCGTTGCAAAGCAGCCGGAAAACGCCTGCCGGCATGTCGGGATGGCGAAGAATCCTTTGCGGCGCGCCGATCAGTTCATTCCAGTCGTAACCCGACACGCGATGAAGCACGTAACTGCCCACGCGGATGATGCCCTGCCCATCGGTGCGCACAAAGAAATGCTCTCCGATCCGGAAAGGCGCTTCTCCCGTTGCGGGGCGGGCAACATCTCTGCGTTCGGCAAATCCCATGCTGCGGTTCCAGTGCTCTGGCCTGATGCGACAAGGCCCCGGCGGGCAGCCGAAACCTGGATTGCCTTCTTATATGCGCGAAATCTCTTGCATCCGGTTAACGCGGAAGGGCCGGCCATCATGCGATGGCCGGCCCGACACGGACTTTCGCCCGAAGCGTTCCGGTCAGGCGTTCACGGCCTCATCGGTATCGGCAGCGGTGCCCGGCTGTTCGGCCGCGCGCGGTGCCGGGCCGATCACCAGCCCGCCATCGCCCACATCGACGATCACCGTATCGCCGTCGCGGATATCGCCGGAGAGCATCTTCTCGGCCAGCGGATCCTGCACGTGGCGCTGGATTACCCGCTTCAGGGGACGCGCGCCGAATACCGGATCATACCCCTCGTCGGCCAGCCACTTGCGGGCATCCGCATCCACCCTGAGGGTGATGCTGCGCCGCTCGAGCCGCTCCTGCAGCTGCCGCAGCTGGATTGCCACGATGCCGTCCATGTCTTCGCGGGTAAGCCTGTCGAAGATGATGATCTCGTCCAGACGGTTCAGGAACTCGGGACGGAAATGGGCGTTTACCGCCTCCATCACCTCGGCCTTGGCCTCGGAGCTGTCAGCCCCTTCGGGCAGAACGCTGAGCGCATGTGAACCCAGGTTCGACGTGAGCACGATCAGCGTCTGCTTGAAGTCCACGCGGCGCCCCTGACCATCGGTGAGCATCCCGTCATCAAGCACCTGCAGAAGCACGTTAAACACATCCGGATGCGCCTTTTCGACCTCGTCGAACAGGATCACCTGATAGGGCCGGCGCCGCACGGCTTCGGTCAGAACGCCACCTTCCTCATAGCCCACATAGCCGGGGGGCGCACCGATCAGCCGAGCTACCGAATGTTTCTCCATGAACTCCGACATGTCGATGCGGGTCATGGCGTGTTCGTCGTCGAACAGGAATTCGGCAACCGCCTTGGTGAGCTCGGTCTTGCCAACACCGGTAGGGCCGAGAAACAGGAAGCTGCCAAGCGGGCGACTTTCGTCGTTGAGCCCGGCCCGGGCGCGACGCACCGCGTTCGAGATTGCCTCGATTGCCTGACGCTGGCCGATCACGCGCTTGCCAAGCTCTTCTTCCATCTTCAGCAGCTTTTCGCGTTCGCCCTGAAGCATCTTGGCTGTCGGAATGCCGGTCCAGCGCTCGACAACTTCGGCCACGTCTTCGGGTCGAACGGTTTCCTCGACCATCATTTCCTCTTCCTGGGCCTCGATTTCGGCAATCTGCCTTTCAAGCTCGGGGATGACCGAATAGGCCAGTTCGCCGGCGCGCTGCAGATCGCCTTCACGCTTGGCGATCTCAAGCTCGGCACGGGCCTGATCAAGCTTTTCCTTCAGCGAACGGGCCTTGTTGAGCTTGTCGCGCTCGGCCTGCCATTTGGCCGTCATCTCGGCGGATTTCTCCATCAGGTCCGACAGCTCCTTCTCGAGCTTCTCCAGTCGTTCCCGCGAAGCCTCGTCCTTTTCGAGGCGCAGGGCCTCGATCTCGATCGACTTCTGCATGATCTCGCGATCAAGACGATCAAGCTCCTCGGGCTTGCTGTCCACCTCCATGCGCAACCGCGCCGCCGCCTCATCAACGAGGTCAATTGCCTTGTCGGGCAGGAAGCGGTCGGTGATGTAACGGTGGCTGAGCGTGGCCGCCGCAACCAGCGCGCTGTCCGAAATCCGCACCCCGTGGTGCAGTTCGTATTTGTCCTTGATGCCGCGCAGAATGCTGATCGTGTCCTCGACGGTTGGCTCCTCCACAAGGATCGGCTGGAAACGTCGGGCAAGGGCTGCATCCTTTTCTACATGCTTGCGGTATTCCTCAAGCGTGGTGGCGCCGATCGCGTGCAGTTCGCCGCGGGCCAGAGCTGGTTTCAGCAGGTTCGAGGCATCCATCGCGCCATCGGTCTTGCCGGCGCCCACAAGGGTATGCATCTCATCTATGAACAGGATGATCTCACCAGCCGCACTGGTGACTTCGGAAAGCACCGCCTTCAGCCGTTCCTCGAATTCACCGCGGTATTTCGCGCCCGCAATCAACGCCCCCATGTCAAGCGCCATCAGCTTCTTGTTGCGCAGGTTCTCGGGCACGTCGCCATTGACGATCCTGAGCGCAATGCCTTCGGCGATCGCCGTCTTGCCGACGCCGGGCTCGCCGATCAGTACCGGGTTGTTCTTGGTGCGCCGCGAAAGCACCTGCATGGCACGGCGGATTTCCTCGTCGCGGCCGATGATCGGATCGATCTTGCCCTCTTCGGCGGCTTCGGTCAGATCGCGCGCATATTTCTTCAGTGCATCGTAGCCTTCTTCGGCACTTGCCGAATCCGCTGTGCGCCCCTTGCGGATGTCGTTGATGGCAGCATTCAGGTTCTGCGCCGTTACAGCACCCGCTTCCAGTGCCTTCCTGGCCTCGGACTTGACAATGGCCAGCGCCGTCAGCATGCGCTCCACCGGCACGAAGCTGTCGCCGGCCTTGGTGGCCAGCTTCTCGGCCTCGTCCAGCACCTTGATGGTCTTGCTGTCAAAATACACCTGGCCGGTATCGCCAGTAACCTTCGGCATCTTCTCGAGCTCAAGCTCGATCGCTTCACGCACGATGCCGGGTTCTCCTCCGGCACGCTTGATCAGATTGGCGGCCAGGCCCTGGTCGTCGTCCAGCAGGGCTTTCAGCAAATGGGCGGGGGCTACCTTCTGGTGATCTTCCCGAGCGGCAATCGTTTGTGCGGCCTGCAAGAATCCGCGTGACCGCTCGGTGAACTTCTCTATGTTCATGAGCATTCTCCTTTCATAAGCGTCCTGATGAAATCGGCCGCCCGGCTCCGGCACGGCCTGTTGGTGGACCTTGCTCCTGATGTGGCCTTCGCCCGTGCCGGTTTCAAGACACGGCAAACGGTTTTTGGCGAACCGGAACACGCATGCTGCGGCCGGAGCAAGCCCTTGATCCGGCATGTCGTTCATGCAGCCGGACAAGAGCCCTGTTCATCCCCGCTCCGGCTTGACACCCGGCCCGGATCACTTCACCAAACCAAGGCACCGTTTCTGCCGGAAGGAATAACCATGTCCGAACCCGTTTCCCCTGACGACCGGCTGATCGTTGCCCTCGATCTGCCCAATGCAATTGAAGGCATGCAACTGGCCGAAAAACTTGGCGATGCAGTGTCTTTCTACAAGATCGGCCTGGGAATGCTGACAGGCGGCGGGCTGGCGCTGGCGCGCGAACTGAAGGATGAGCATGGCAAGCGCATCTTCCTTGACATGAAACTTTTTGATATAGGAGCCACGGTAGAGGCCGCAGTGCGCGGACTGGCTGCTTTCGACCTTGATTTCCTGACCGTGCACGGTGATCCCCATGTGGTGCGCGCCGCGCGGGAAGGTGCCGGGGCAAGCCGCATGCGGATTCTTGCCGTTACCATCCTCACATCTCTGGATCGCACCGATCTGGATGCCGCATTGATCCGGCCCGGCAACATTGCCGATCTGGTGACCGAACGGGCCGCACGCGCCTTCGAAGCCGGCGCTGACGGGGTGATTGCCAGCCCCCGGGAAGCTGCGCTGATCCGGGCCCTGCCGGCAGCCACAGGCCGGCTGATCGTGACACCTGGCGTGCGCCCGAAAGGAACCGCGGCGGGCGATCAGAAACGCATCACGGGGCCGGGCGACGCAATCCGCGCCGGTGCCGACCATATCGTGGTGGGCCGGCCCGTCTGGCAGGCCGAGGATCCGCGCAAGGCTGCACTGGCCATCCGCCACGAGATCGAGCAGGCTTCCTGAGAAAAGGCAGCATGCCGCCAGAGCCGGACGATCAGACAATCCCGACAGCGCCGGCCATTCGGCAATCTTCTGGCTGGAAAGCGTCGGCATATGGGCCTTCGGCTTTTCCTGGCTGGTGAAGGACAAAGCCATCGGGCTACTGAACGATCCCGGAGCAAAACCTCTGACGGAAAAGGCCCGATCCATCTCACACCTATAAGCGGGATGGCGCCCATTTTGCCCGAGTGCCGCTGCAGCCGGCAGAACCGCTTTGAGAGAAATGGTTTTCAGGGTAGTATCCCACAAAAAGACTCAACATACAGGTGCTTGTCGTGCGAATATCGTCAATCTTTCTGCTTCTCGGATTTGCCTTGCCCTTTTCCTCTGTCGCGGCGTTCGCGGGGGGTGCTCTGGATATGTCACCCCATCCGGCCTACAGACCGGCCGAAGCCGCGCAAAGGCTGAAGGCAGCGGCAAGGGAACCGATCATGGAAACCAGGATTTCGACGGCGGACAAGGGCTTTCGGGAATGGATCGACGGCTTTCGGCAGCGCGCCCTGGCCAAGGGCATATCGCCAGCGGTGTTCGATCGTGCCTTTCGCAACGTGGCCTACAACACCGATGTCATCCGGAGAGACCGCAACCAATCGGAATTCACGAAACAGATCTGGGAATATCTGGACAGCGCGGTGTCGCGCACGCGAATCGAGAACGGCCGCGCGGCGCTGGCCAGGCACCGCAAGCTGCTGGCACGGATCGAGGCCAGATACGGGGTGGAGGCGGAAATCGTGACCGCGATCTGGGGGCTGGAAAGTGCCTATGGCCGGCACCGTGGCAACACCCCGGTTATCGAAGCCCTGGCCACGCTTGCCTTTGACGGCCGCCGGGGACGTTTTTTCGAGAACCAGCTGATCGCCGCGCTCAGGATACTGCAGGCAGGGGATGTCATGCCCGAAAACATGACAGGCTCGTGGGCCGGCGCCATGGGGCATACGCAGTTCATTCCCACCAGCTATCTTGCCTATGCACAGGATTTTACCGGCGATGGCCGGCGTGACATCTGGTCGGACGATCCCGCCGACGCGCTGGCCTCGGCTGCCGCCTATCTTGCTCGCTTCGGCTGGCGCAAGGGGCAGCCCTGGGGGCTTGAAGTCCGCCTGCCGAAAGGTTTCGATTACCGCCTTGCCGGCACACGAAACAAGAAACCGGTTGCGGAATGGCTGGCGCTCGGGGTGCGCAATGCGCAGGGGCACGGGATTCCCGAATATGGCCGGGCCTCGATCCTGCTGCCGGCCGGCGCTCGCGGCGCGGCCTTCATGATCTTCGACAATTTCCACGTGATCGAACGCTACAACGCGGCCGATGCCTATGTGATCGCCGTCGGGCATCTGGCCGATCGCATCGCCGGGGGAAAACCCATTCAGCACAAGTGGCCACGCGGCGACCGCCCCCTGCGCCATTCCGAAAAACGAGAGATGCAACAGCGCCTGACCGCTGCAGGATTTGATACCGGGGGCGTTGACGGCATCATCGGGCCGCGCACCATTACCGCCATACGGGCTTTTCAGGCCAGGATCGGCATGATCCCCGACGGCTATGCAAGCCATGAAATCCTGAAACAGTTGCGTCGGCGGTAGGATGCCGGCGCAAGGCTGTCAATCTGCTGTCGGAGCCACCGGGCGCAGCTTCATCAGCAGATAGCGATTGTATCTTTCGAAATTCTCGATATTGCGCGTTTTCTGATTGAGCCGCTGGTCCAGCCGGCGGCGGGTTCTTTCACGCAGAACCATTTTCAGCAATCGGTGAATCAGCCAGCGCAACACGGGCCGGGTTCCGGAAAGTTCGGTATCGACCCGGCGGATCCCGTGTCCGATGATGTTGAAAAAGCCCTGCTCAAGCTCGACCGAAGGCGCTACGGCGCGGGTGATATCCTCTTCATGCACAACCTCAAGGGGCGATCGGGCAAGCACGCGGCGAAACCGGGAAAGGGTATGCCCCCCGCCAACCGTTGCCTGCGGGTCTGCGGCCCTGTAGGCCGGTGTGCGGAAACAGTCAGCAATGATGACCCTGCCCCCGGGTTTCAGCAGGCCGGCCGATTTCTGCAGGGCAACTTCCATCGGAATATACTGGAAGCTCTCGGAAAACAGGCAAAGATCGAAACGCCGGTCGGTTTCCAGTTCCTCGAAGCGGCATTCATGCACCTCTGCATCGGGCGCATTTTCGCGACAGCGCCCGGCCAGAAAGGCGCTTGGCACCACGATCTCGACCGAATGCCCGCGGGCCAGAAGCTTGCGTGCCGTTTCACCGGCACCGCCACCAATATCCAGAATGTCGAGCCGCCCCTCCGGCATCAGGGCGAACAGCTTGTCGGTATAGGCCTCCTGCGCAGCCAGAAGATTCGCCGCCGTGACATCAAGCCCCTCCCAGAAACCGTAGTGCAGGTTCTCCGCTCCGGTCAGCCATTTGATGAAGGACAGCCCGACATCAAGCCCGGCGGCACGCGAGTCCGGTTTCTTACCCATCAGCAAAGGCCTCGGCAGCAGCCGAACAACGGTCCGGCGGTTATGCAATCATACGGAATACCGGCCATTCAGAGATACGGCCGGAAAATTTCGAACACCTTCCTATATACATCGCGCTTGAAAGGGACAATACGCTCCAGAAGCTCTTCCTGCGGCATCCACCGCCATCTGGAAAACTCGGGATGCCGTGTGCGGATGTCGATCTGGCTGTCATCCCCGAGGAACCGCATGAGATACCACAACTGCTTCTGCCCCCGATAACGCCCGCCCCACAGACTGGGCACCAGATCGGGCGGAAGGTCATAGACCAGCCAGTCCGGCGTTCTTGCAATGATCCCGACAAGCTCGGGGCGGATGCCCGCTTCTTCTTCAAGCTCGCGCAGCGCGGCGCGATCCGGATCTTCGCCCCTGTCGATCCCGCCCTGAGGCATCTGCCAGGCTTCACCCGGGTAATCCAGCCGCTGCCCGGCAAAGACATGCCCGCGATCATTCGTCAGCATCATGCCGACATTCATGCGATACGGCAGCTGCGCGATTTCGTCAGGCATCATTCTTCCAGATACCGCTCGGGAAGGCCCGCCCGCGAAAGCGGCCGGCCCTTCCGGGTTGACATTCCGCTCATTCGACCGGTTTCAGAACCGTCAGCCCACGCAGAAGATCAATGGCATAAGCAAGCTGGAAATCTTCCTCGCGCAGCCTGGCGGCTTCTTCGGCGGCCAGTTGCTCGGCTTCCAGCTGGCGCCGTTCTTCCTCGGTGATCGAGTCATTGCTCAGCACACCACGCAGATCGGCTTCCGAACGGACGCGGCGGTTTGGCGTTTCCTCTTCTTCCTCCGCCTCCGCCTTGGGCGGGGGCTGGGGCACCACGATATCGGGCGTCACGCCCAGCGCCTGGATCGAACGGCCCGACGGCGTATAGTAACGCGCCGTGGTCAGGCGCATGGCGCCACCGTTCTTCAGCGGCATCACCGTTTGCACCGATCCCTTGCCGAAGCTCTTGGTGCCCACCACCACGGCACGGTGGTGATCCTTGAGCGCGCCCGCCACGATCTCGGATGCCGAAGCCGAGCCGCCGTTGATGATGACAACGATCGGCTTGCCCTCGGCCAGATCGCCCGGCGTGGCATTCCAGCGGTCTCCGTCTTCGGGGTTGCGGCCACGGGTGGAAACGATCTCGCCCTTGTCAAGGAAGGCATCCGAAACCTTTATGGCCTGGTTGAGCAGCCCACCCGGATTGTTGCGCAGATCGATGACGAAGCCCGTGACGTTTTCCATGCCTCCCAGTTCTTCGGCAGCCTTCGCAATACCCGATTCGAGATTGGGATAGGTCTGGTCGTTGAAGGTGGTGATCCTGAGCACAACCGTATTGCCCTCGGTGCGCACACGAACGGCAGTAAGCTTGATCGTATCACGGATGATCGAAACGTCGAAAGGCTCGTCCACGCCTTCGCGCACCACGGTGATCACGATTTCCGAGCCCACCGGACCGCGCATCAGATCAACCGCCTTGTCGAGCGTCAGGCCGAGCAGGCTTTCGCCATCCACATGGGTGATGAAATCTCCGGCCTGAATGCCCGCATTTGCGGCCGGCGTGCCATCGATGGGCGAAACGACCTTGACGAAGCCATCCTCCATGGTGACCTCGATCCCGAGTCCGCCGAATTCTCCGCGGGTCTGAACCTGCATGTCGTCAAAATCCTTCGGCGGAACATAGCTTGAATGAGGGTCCAGCGAGGTAAGCATGCCGTTGATCGCCGATTCGATGAGCTTCTTCTCGTCAACGGGTTCCACATACTGAACCCGGATCCGTTCGAATATGTCACCGAACAGATCGAGCTGTTCATAGATGTTGGTGGTCTTCTGGGCTTCCTGTGCGATCAGCGGACCCGCAACCTGGGTGGCCATGATCACCCCCGCCAGGGTGCCGCTCAGTGTTGCCATCAAGAGTTGTTTCATTTCGTCTCATTCCTTGTCCAAGCCGAACCAGCCAGCAGGGTTCACAGGCTCGCGGTCTTTTCTCAACTCCATATAAAGCGTTTCCGAGCGCTCTGCACCAGCCCCTTTGGCCGGTTGCATCAGAAACCCGCTCACGTCTTCGTCAGCCGACCCCATCATTCCGACAGGCGCACCGGCATCGACAACCTGCCCGATTTCCCCGAAAACCCGATCAAGCCCTGCCAGCACCAGAAGATAGCCCTCTGCGGGTTCAAGTATCATTACATTTCCGTAATCCAGAAGCGGCCCGCGATAGCGGATCGTTGCGGGCCACGGCGAAGTCACAAGTGCCAGCGGCCGCGTTGCCAGCACAATACCCGGCCGGCGCACACCGGCGGCATCCGGCTCGTTGAAACGGCGCAGCAGGGTGCCGGCCACTGGCAGGGGAAGGTTGCCCCTGCTCTCCTCGAAATCGGGTGCATCGGCCTGATCCAGCCTGCCCTGCAGGCGCAAAAGCTGGTCTGCAAAGTCATCCAGCGTGTTGCTTCCTTCAAGCAGCAACGCGATCCGAACGGGATCCTCGGCAAAGCGCCGCGGCAGGTCGGTACGCTGAGAAATGGCCTGTGACAGCTGCGTGCGGGCCTGCTGAACCTCGCGCAGGCCCTGCTCCATCCTGCCCGTGGCCCGTTCCCGCAGGCGGCGAAGCCGCGAAAGCTCTTCCAGTCGGGCGCGCAACGCCGCGGCCTCGTTCTGCAGGGCGGGGGCCGCTTCCGAAAGCAACATCCCGGCACGCACCGTGCCAAGCGGGCCTTCGGGATGAAACAGCAACACGGGCTTGCGCGTTGCTTCCATCATTTCCAGTGCCGCCAGAAGCTGCGAAAGCTCGGCCGCACGGCTTTCGAATTCAAGACGTATGGCGCGCTCGCGGATCACGGCCCGGCGCAGCCCCTCGCGCATGGCCTGCAGCCCCGCTTCATAGGCGCGAATGGCCTCGGTGAGGGCCGCCACCCTGTCTTTCGCACTGTCGGCACCCTGCAGGGACAGCGCTGCCTCGTCCAGCTTGCGCGCAGCACGTTCGGCCGCTTCGGAAAGGTTGCCCCCCGCCCGCGATCCCCCCGGAAACCACAGGATCAGACAGGCCATGGCAAGCAGCGCGGCTTTCAAGGCGAACCTCACGTCACGATCAGGCTGCGACCGGTCATTTCCGGCGGCTTTTCAAGCCCGAGCAGGTCAAGCAGCGTGGGTGCCAGATCGGCCAGCCGCCCGTCATGCAGCCCGGCCCCCTGCGGGCCGCCCACCAGGATCACCGGCACCGGATTGGTGGTGTGTGATGTATGCGGCCCGCCGGAAACCGGATCCAGCATCATCTCGCAATTGCCATGATCAGCCGTGACGATCATCGCCCCTCCGGCCTTGTCGAGAGCCTTCAGCGCCTGGCCCAGCCCGCGGTCAACCGCCTCTACCGCCTTGATCGCAGCCGGCAGATCGCCGGTGTGGCCCACCATGTCGGGATTCGCATAATTGACGACAATCAGATCATAACCTTCGCCGATCGCCCTCACGAGGTGCTCGGTCACCTCGGGGGCCGACATTTCGGGCCTGAGGTCATAGGTCGCCACCCTGGGGCTTGGTGCCATGTAACGATCCTCGCCCTTCTCGGGCTCTTCCCTGCCACCGTTCAGGAAGAAGGTCACATGCGGGTATTTCTCGGTCTCTGCCAGGCGAAACTGACGCAGCCCGTGCCGGGCAACCCAGGCGCCAAGGGTGTTGTCCAGCTTGCGGGTGGGAAAAACCGTTTTCATGAAGCGGTTGTGCTCATCGGAATATTCCACCATCCCCAGCAGCTCCGAAAGCACGGGGCGCGGGCCGGTATCGAATGCATCGAACCCCGGTTCACCGATCGCCCGCAGGATCTGACGCACACGGTCCGAACGGAAATTGAGACAGAAGAAACCGTCGCCATCCTTCAGGCCGGGGTAGCCCCGAATGATGGTTGGCAGGATGAACTCGTCGGTTTCACTGCGCGCATAGGCAGCCTCGACAGCAGCCGCGGGATCCGGTGCCGGCAGTCCCTCGGCCCGCACGATGGCGCGCCACGCCCTTTCCACACGCTCCCATCTGTTGTCGCGGTCCATTGCGTAATAGCGGCCGGTCACGGTGGCGATGCGCGCACGCCCGGGAAGCCTTTCGGCAAGCTCTCCGATGAAATGGCCGGCCGATCTCGGCGCCACATCACGGCCGTCGGTAATGGCATGAACCCAGACATCGACACCCGCCCCGGTCACCGCCCGGGCGGCGGCAATGACGTGATCAAGATGCCCGTGCACGCCACCATCGGAAGCCACGCCGAACAGGTGTGCAGCACCCTCCGCCTTCTTCACCCGGTCGATGAAACCGGCAAGGGCGGGATTGCGGAAGAAGGAACCGTCTTCGATGGCAAGATCGATCATGCCCAGGTCCATCGGCACGATGCGCCCGGCCCCGATGTTCATGTGGCCCACCTCGGAGTTGCCCATCTGTCCGCGCGGCAGGCCGACATCGCGACCATGCGTGACAAGCCGGGCATGAGGGCATTCCGCCATCAACCGGTCGAAATTCGGCGTGTCTGCAAGCGCAGGCGCATTGGCTTCGGTATCAGCCCTGAGCCCCCAGCCATCGAGGATGCACAGAACAACAGGTTTGGGCACTGCCATTGATTTCAGCCTTCCGGGTTGTCCACCGTATCTAGGCCCGGGGCGGGAAAAGAGCAAGGCCGCGCCCCGCGGATCTATGCCCTGTGATATGGCGTTCCCGCCAGGATCGACGCCGCCCTGAACAACTGTTCGCTCAGCATGACCCGCACCAGCATGTGCGGCCAGACCATCGGCCCGAAGGAAAGCATGAAATCCGACTGTGAGCGAAACGATCCGGTCAGGCCGTCGGCACCACCGATCACGAAGGCAAGATCGCCCTTCCCCGAATCGCGCCACCGGGCAATACGGGCGGCAAGATCGGGTGACGACAGCTCCTGCCCGCGTTCGTCGAGCAGGCAGACAACTGCACCCTTCGGAATGACCCGGGACAGAAGCCCGGCTTCTTCCGCCGCCCCGCCGCCCCTGCGGGCTTCCACCTCGTGCAATGCTGCGGGCCCAAGCCCCAGGCCCCGGCCGACTCGCCCGAAACGCATCAGGTAATCATCGAACAGCTCACGTTCGGGCCCACGACGCAACCGGCCCACAGCGCAGACATGAATGCGCATGGTTCAGCCAGGCGCGCCGGGAACACCCGAAAGCCACATCTTTTCGAGCTGATAGAATTCCCGCACCTCGGGGCGGAACACGTGCACGATCACGTCACCTGCATCAATCAGGACCCAGTCCCCCTGCTCCTGCCCCTCGACCTTGCAGCGATATCCCAGGAAGTCCTTCAGACGATCCACCAGTTTCTCGGAAATCGCCGAGACCTGACGGGTAGAGCGCCCCGAACAGATCACCATGTAATCGGCAATCTGCGACTTGCCATGCAGATCCACCGTCACGGCATCTTCGGCCTTTTCCTGCTGGAGTGAGTGCAGTATGCGTTCAAGCAATGCCTTGCTCGATATGTTCCGCGCCGCTTGCCCGGCTGCAGAATCCTGACTGGCCACGCTCGGGGCCAACTCGGCTGGGTGAGACAGGTCAATGCCCTCCTTCGCGACGCACCGGAAACGCCCCGGTGCCGGCACAGGTCGAGGATAGCACCTGATTTCCGGAATCTCAATGCGGACGGAAACGTTTTCGCCACGGCTCGCATGCCGGCCCGATCAGCCGTTTTCCCGCCTTACTGTCATCTCGCTGCCCTCAAGCATCCTGACTTCGCGCTGCGGGAACGGAATGGTCACGCCGTTTTCCCTGAACGCGTCCCACAATGCCAGATAAACCGCACCACGCACATTGGTCAGGCCACTGGTGGGATCATTGATCCAGAACCGCAGGACATAATCCACCGAACTGTCCCCGAAGCCGGTAACATGACAGACCGGAGGGCGGCTGCTCAGGACGCGATCGACCGAGGCAGCCGCCCTGCAGGCCAGCGCACGCACCTGGTGTGGATCATCGTGATACGAGGTGCCGAAACGGATGTCGAGGCGCACGAAATCATTGGTGTGCGACCAGTTGACAACCTGGTTGGTGATCAGATCTTCATTCGGAATGAGATATTCCCGGCCATCCCTTGTCACCACCGAGGCATAACGCGCCCCCAGCGTATTGATCCAGCCGAAGGTATCACCAAGCGAGATCACGTCACCCGGCTTGATCGACTTGTCGAGCAGGATGATGATCCCCGACACCAGGTTCGAAACCACCTTCTGCAGTCCGAACCCGAGGCCAAGGCCGATAGCCCCCGAAAGAAATGCCAGCCCGGTAAGATCGAATCCGATCGCCTTGAGGCCAAGAAACAACGCCGCGCCATACACCAGCACCTGCAGGAACTTGATGAAAAGCACCCGCATGGAGGGCGAGATGTCCTTGTTGTGCTCGATCCGGCTGGCCACCGTGGTCGTGGTCAGGCGCGCCACGACCAGCAGCAGCGCCGTAACCACGAAAGCCTTGATCAGGATCAGAAGAGAAAGCCTGAAATCCCCGATCTCGAAACCGATTCCATTCAGGAATGCGGCAAAATCATCGGTAACGCCAAGGTAATAGAGCGTGACATAGATCCATAGCCCCCAGGTAACGATCCGGCGCAGAAACCTGTTTCTGACAAGCCGCGAGGCAAGGCTGACAACAAGCCAGGCCGTGGCGATCGTGGCTGCAAGCTCCAGAATGTTGCGCCACGAGGGGAAGGGAGAAACCATCGCCACGACACCCGCCGCGCCCCAGACAAGCAGCGCGAAGATCAGCAGAAGCAGACGCTTGTGCAGCAGCACCAGAAACCGCATCTGCCACTTGGGCCGTCTGCCAAGGGTGCGCATCCAGTCGTGCATCCGCGGCGCAATCAGACGATGCAGAACCCAGGCAAGAACCAGACAGCCGGTCAGTATCGCGAACTGCACCTGCCCGCGGAAGAGAAACAGCGTTCCGAACTTCGCCGAAACAGCCCCCCAGAGAGACGCCAACTGCTCGAATATCGGCTGGGTCTCGCCTTCCATCACGTGCCCTCCCGCATTGCACAACAGTGACACGAGATGATCGCACCGCACAAGAGGGCGCAGCGGAAAGCCACGGCGCCTGCAACGCAGACTGCCCTTGATCACGCGTTCGGGTGGCTGTATTCCGGCGCCATGACGCGCATATTCGACATGGACGACCACGCCCGCCTGCCCTGGCGGTTTCATGCGCTGCTGCTGACGATGATCACGGGTCTCCGGCAGGGGCCCCGGCCCTGCTGACCGGGCAGGCTGCAAACGCGCCGGATTGCTCCGGCATCTGCCAAACCATTCCCGCGGGAGAAACGAAATGACCGCCCCGAAAACACTCTATGACAAGATATGGGATGCCCATCTGGTGGACGAGGCCGAGGACGGCACCTGCCTGATCTATATCGACCGTCACCTCGTTCACGAGGTGACCAGCCCGCAGGCCTTCGAGGGGCTGCGCATGGCCGGGCGCAAGGTGCGTGCGCCCGAAAAAACCATCGCCGTGCCCGACCACAACGTGCCCACCACGCCGGGGCGCGAAAACCCCGACCAGATGACCGAGGATTCGCGCATCCAGGTGGAAGCACTCGACCGCAACGCGCGCGAATTCGGCATCCACTACTACCCGGTGGACGACATCCGGCAGGGCATTGTGCATATCGTCGGCCCCGAACAGGGCTGGACCCTGCCGGGCATGACCGTGGTCTGCGGCGACAGCCACACCGCCACCCATGGCGCCTTCGGGGCGCTGGCCCACGGCATCGGCACCTCGGAAGTGGAGCATGTTCTGGCCACCCAGACCCTGATCCAGAAGAAATCGAAGAACATGAAGGTCGAGGTAACGGGCAGGCTGCAGCCCGGAGTCACCGCCAAGGACGTGACCCTTGCCATCATCGGCGCCACCGGCACTGCGGGCGGCACCGGCCACGTGATCGAATACTGCGGCGACGTGATCCGCGATCTTTCGATGGAAGGACGGATGACGGTATGCAACATGGCAATCGAGGGCGGCGCACGTGCCGGGCTGATCGCACCCGACGAAAAAACCTTCGAATACATCAAGGGTCGCCCCCATGCCCCCAGGGGCGCCCATTGGGAAGCGGCCATGGAATGGTGGCAGCATCTCTATTCCGACGACAACGCCCATTTCGACAAGGTGGTAACGTTGCGCGGCGAGGATATTGCCCCCGTCGTCACCTGGGGCACCAGCCCCGAGGACGTGCTGCCCATCACCGGCACCGTACCCCACCCCGAGGATTTCGAGGGCGGCAAGGTGGAGGCCGCTCGCCGGGCGCTTGAATACATGGGGCTCGAATCCGGCCAGAAGCTGACCGATATCGAGATCGATACCGTTTTCATCGGCTCCTGTACCAACGGGCGCATCGAGGATCTGCGCGCCGCAGCCGAAATCCTGAAGGGACGCAAGGTAAAGGAAGGCATCCGCGCCATGGTGGTGCCGGGATCGGGGCTGGTGCGCGCTCAGGCCGAGGAGGAGGGCATCGCACAGATCTTCATCGATGCCGGCTTCGAATGGCGCCTTGCGGGCTGTTCCATGTGCCTTGCCATGAACCCCGATCAGCTGGCCCCCGGCGAACGCTGCGCGGCAACCAGCAACCGCAATTTCGAAGGCCGCCAGGGCAAGGGCGGACGCACCCACCTGATGAGCCCCGCCATGGCCGCAGCAGCCGCCATCACCGGGCGGCTGACCGACGTGCGCGAACTGATGTAAGGGCCCCCGCCGCGCTGTCAGGCCAGCGCCGCCTCGGCCGCTGCCCCAAGGCGCAAGAGGTGTTCCTCGGACATCGGTGCACCCTGCAGGATGATCCCGCAGGAAGGCAGGCCGGTGGGCAGTGTCAGTGCGCAGTCGCCCATCAGATTTCCGATCCGGGTATTGCGCAGAGCCAGCAGGTTTTCGCGCACATAATATTCGTGATCCGAAGCAAGGCGCTCGGTTTCCGGGGGCAGGATGGGCGAGGCCGGCATGATCACCGCGTCGTAACCCGCCACCTCATGCCGCCAGCGCGCGCGCAAGCGTTTCAGCAGCTGCCACCCCCGCACGAACTCCACCCCGCTGAAACGCGCCCCGGCACGAAAACGCTCAAGGATCTCTCCGAACATCAGATGCGGCTCTTCTTCGATCCGCGTCCCCCATTGGGCATAGGCCTCGGTGGTGAACAGCACCGCCGAAAGCGCCAGGGCCTCGTCCACCTCGGGAATGCGGGCGCACTCGGTGCATGCCCCGGCTGCCCGAAGCCGGTCAACGGCGCTCAGGAAACCCGCACGCGGCTGATCGCGCAGGTCATCAAGCGCGTTTTCGAGGATCAGAAACCGCACACCCTCAAGCCCCGCGCCTCGAAGATCGGCAGCTCTGCCCCCTTCGAGCGCCGCCAGCGCCAGCGCCGTGTCATCCACACTGCGGCACAGGGGGCCTACCGTGTCGAAACTTTCGCACAGCGGCACCACACCCTTCAGGGACAGGCGGCCATGCGTCGTCTTGAGCCCCACCAGATCATTCCACGCCGCCGGAATGCGCACTGACCCCCCGGTATCGGAACCGATCGCCAGCGGCGCCAGCCCGAAAGCAACCGAGGCTGCGGCACCCGAGCTCGACCCGCCCGAAACACCGGCCGGATCGTTCACACAGGGAGGGGTAGCCGCAACCGGATTATAGCCAAGCCCCGAAAAGGCAAGTTCGCTCATATGCGTCTTGCCAAGGCATATCAGGCCGGCATGAGCAGCATTCTGCAGCACCTCGGCATCGCGATCCGGCACCCGCCCGCGCAGCAGGGCAGATCCGGCCTCGGTTGGCACTCCGGCGGTATCGAACAGATCCTTCCAACTGGCCGGCACCCCGTCAAGCGGCCCGAGGCGCAGCCCCGCCTGCATCCTCCCGCGAGCCGCCTCGGCCTCGGCCAGGGCGCGTTCCTCGGTCAGACGGGCGTAGATGCAGTCTCTCAGAGGATGCTCCCGGATTGCCGACAGGTATGCCTCGGTCAACGCGACCGGATCGATTTCGCCCGCACCGATCCCCCGCCCAAGCTCTGCCGCGCTCATTCTCAGCCATCGATCCGACATGTCGGCCCTTTCCCTGTGTCTGCCCGGACGGTAACGCCCCACACCTGCATGGACAATCCCGAAGCACCGATCAATACTGTCCGCATGGAACATGAATCCGATATCCTGATCATCGGCGGCGGACTCAACGGTCCGGCTCTGGCACTGGCGCTGGCCGATCAGGGATTTTGCGTGAAGATCATCGATGCACTGCCCGCCAATGCCCGTGCCTCGGATGATTTCGACGGCCGTTCCTATGCTCTGGCTCTGGCTTCGCAACGCCTGCTGGCTGCGCTTGGCCTCTGGGATCACCTGTGTGACAACAGCCAACCCATTCTTGAAGTGAAGGTTACCGACGGACGCGCCGGCGAGGGCCCTGCTCCCTTCATGCTGCACATGCACCACGGAGAGATCGAAGAAGGGCCACTGGGTTACATGCTGGAAGATCGCTTCCTTTACCGCGCGCTGGCCGATGCGATAGCTGCCCACCCGGCCATCACCCTGATTTCGGGCCGCACCGTTACCGATCAGGAAACCGACGCCACCGGCGCCACCATCACCCTGGATTGCGGCGAACAGCACTGCGCCCGCCTGCTTGCAGGCTGCGATGGCCGTCGGAGCGGAACGGCGCAGCGCGCCGGCATCCGCCGCCAAGGGCATGATTACGGGCAGACGGCGCTGGTCTGCGCAATCGAACACGAAACGCCCCACAACGGCATCGCACATCAGTTCTTCATGCCATCGGGGCCGCTGGCGATCCTGCCACTGCCCGGCAGACGCACTTCGATCGTGTGGAGCACGACCACCGAAGAGGCGACACG
The DNA here is from genome assembly GCA_026989355.1 of Paracoccaceae bacterium. Lineage (GTDB taxonomy): Bacteria > Pseudomonadota > Alphaproteobacteria > Rhodobacterales > Rhodobacteraceae > WFVA01. The sequence goes on from JALSJM010000002.1 coordinate 22,238, forward strand.
CATCAATGCCCTGCCCGATGCAGGTTACCTGGAAGTTCTGAAACCCCGCTTCGGCAGTTTTCTCGGCACTATCCGCCTTGCCGGGAAGCGTTTCACCTATCCGCTCGACCTTACCCTGGCCGAGCGCTATGTCGTGCCACGCGTGGCACTGGTGGGCGATGCCGCGCATGGCGTGCATCCGATCGCCGGGCAGGGGCTGAACCTAGGCCTGCGCGATGTGGCTGCACTGGCCGAAGTTCTGACCGAAGCTCGCCGCCGGGGAGAAGATTTCGCCTCTCTCTCCGTACTCGAACGCTATCAGCGTTGGCGGCGATTCGATTCCACCGTGCTCGCACTTGGCATGGACACGGTGAACATGCTGTTTTCCAATGACAACTCGCTGCTGCGCCTCGGCCGCGATCTTGGGCTCGGGCTGGTCAATGCCCTGCCTGCCCTCAAACGCCGCTTCATCCGCGAAGCCGCGGGCCTTGCCGGTGATCTGCCCCGCCTGATGCAGGGCAGACCTATCTGAACGGCGTCCTTTCTCATCTCTTCCCGAACACTGCGGGGGACACGGGGCAGCACCCCTGCCGCATCCCCTACAAGAGCGATGCCAACCCGCATTCGTAATCTGGATAGAGAAGCTCGAAGCCAAGTTCGCGTTTCATGCGATCATTGCGCACGCGCTTGGACTCAGCATAGAAATGACGCGCCAGCGGACTCATCTCGGCGGTGAAGAAATCCTCGGCTGGCGGCACCGGCAAATTCAGAAGCCGGGCGGCGTGCGCGATCACATCCTCGGGCGGGGCAGGCTTGTCGTCGCAGACATTGTAGATCGCACCGGGCCGTGGATTTTCCATCGATATATGCAGAACGCGCGCCAGATCCGCTACGTGAATGCGTGAAAACACCTGCCCCGGCTTGACGATGCGCCGCGCCTTGCCAGCCTCCAGCTTGGCAAAGGGTCCCCGTCCGGGCCCGTATATTCCCGCCAGACGAAAGATATGCAGCGGCAGACCGCTTTCTGCCGCCAGCGCCTGCCAGGCCCGTTCGGCGGCAAGCCGCCAGTGCCCGCGCTCGGTGGTCGGAGCGGGGGGGGTTTCCTCATCCACCCATCCACCCCGGTGATCACCGTAAACGGCCGTGGTCGAAAGATAACCCACCCAGGAAAGGCCGGACGCCGCCTGCCGGATTTCATCGCGCAGCGCAAGCAGCACGGGATCGCCATCTGCCGCTGGCGGGATCGAGATCAGCAGGTGGCTTGCTGCCGCAAGCGCATCGGCAAGATCGCTGCCCGGCCAGCACAGGACTTCCTGCGCCGAATCACCGGCCCCAGCCGCGGTGCGGCTGGTGCCGATCACCCGCCAGCCCCGGGGAAGCAGACGCCGGCCAAGCGCCTGCGCGCTGTAACCATGGCCAATTGAAAGAAGAACCTTGCTCATGACGGATGAGTGACCCGCCCGGAAGAAAAAAGCAATTGGTCAGATGTGTTACAAATTACGGTTTGACGTTGCGATTATGTAACATATAATGACGGCATCTTGATCCAGGAGGGCACGCAGCATGTATTCTCAGGGCCTGATCGGTGCGGACGGTCGCACGGAAGAGGACGAAACCTTTCTCGAAGCGTTTCAGAAACGCATCGACGCCGAAGAAAAGATCGAACCGAAAGACGCGATGCCCGAAGGTTATCGGCGCACTCTGATCCGCCAGATCGGTCAGCACGCGCATTCCGAGATCGTCGGCATGCTGCCCGAAGGCAACTGGATCACCCGCGCGCCCACGCTGAAACGCAAAGCAGCCCTGCTGGCCAAGGTGCAGGACGAGGGTGGCCATGGGCTCTATCTCTATGCGGCCGCCGAAACGCTTGGCGTTTCGCGCGCGCAGATGACGGAAGAGCTGCATTCGGGAAAGGCGAAATACAGTTCGATCTTCAACTATCCCACGCTCAGCTGGGCCGATATCGGAGCCATCGGCTGGCTGGTGGACGGTGCCGCTATCATGAACCAGATCCCGCTCTGCCGCTGCTCGTTCGGCCCCTATGCCCGTGCCATGATCCGCATCTGCAAGGAAGAAAGCTTTCATCAGCGCCAGGGCTATGAAATCATGCTGACACTGTGTCGCGGCACACCCGAACAGAAGGAAATGGCGCAGGATGCGCTCAACCGCTTCTGGTGGCCGGCACTGATGATGTTCGGCCCTCACGACAAGGACAGCGCCCATTCCGAACAGTCAATGAAATGGAAGATCAAGCGTTTCTCGAACGATCAGCTGCGTCAGAAGTTCATCGATGCCACCGTTCCGCAGGCTGAATATCTGGGCCTTTCCGTGCCCGATCCCGAGCTGCACTGGGATCCCGAACTGAACGACGGCAAGGGCGGCTATCGTCATGGCCCGATCGACTGGGATGAGTTCTGGCGCGTGGTGAAGGGCGATGGCGCGATGAACCGCGACCGCATAAATGCCCGTCGCCGTGCCTGGGAGGAAGGCGCCTGGGTACGGGAGGCCGCTCTGGCACATGCCGAAAAACAAAGATCACGCGCCGCAAAACTGGCAGCCGAATAGCAGGGCGGAGCCCGCCCCCACCCCCGGGATATCCGCGAACCAAAGATGGGAAATTCCGATGACAGATGAAATGCCGCTTTGGGAAGTATTCATCCGCCCGCGCAACGGGCTTGCGCACAAGCATGTGGGATCCGTGCATGCGGCCGATGCAACGCTGGCGCTGGATGCAGCCCGCGATGTCTATACCCGCAGGGGCGAGGGCAATTCCATCTGGGTCGTGCCATCGGCAGCAATCACCGCTTCCGATCCGGAACACGCGGATGAAACCTTCGATCCCACGGCTGACAAGATCTATCGCCATCCCACCTTCTATGAGATTCCCGAAGACGTGGGGCACATGTGATGCGGGATGAAAGCCTTTTCAACGCACTGATCGAACTTGCGGATGATCATTCGATCCTCTGCCACCGTCTTGGGGAATGGTGCGGCCATGCGCCGATTCTGGAAGAAGACCTTGCACTGACCAACATGGCGCTTGATCTGATCGGCACGGCGCGCGGCCTCTATGCCCGGGCGGCGGAAATCGAGGGGCGCGGGCGCAGCGAAGACGATCTGGCCTATCTCAGGAACGAACGTCAGTTCCGCAATCTCATTCTTGTCGAGCGCCCGAACGGCGATTTCGCCCATACCATGATACGCCAGCTTTTCTTCGCGGCCTTCATGGAACCCTACTGGCAGGCTGCGCTTGAAAGCAGGGATGAAACCGTGCGCGGCATTGCCGGCAAGGCGGTGAAGGAAATGAGCTATCACATCCGGCATGCCGGCGAATGGGTGATCCGCCTTGGCGATGGCACCGAGGAAAGTGCCACGCGGGCAAAGGCGGCAATGGAGGCATTGCACATCTATGTGGACGAGCTTTTCCACAGTTCGCCTGCCGCCGCGGCCGCGGCCGGGATCGGGATGCTGCCTGATCGCCGGGGCTTGCGCGCCGCATGGAACGGGATCACCGCGCCGATACTTGCCCGGGCGGGGCTTGAACTGCCGCAGGCTGCCAACCCGCAGACTGGCGGGCGTGCCGGGCTTCATACCGAAGATCTGGGCCACATCCTGTGCGAAATGCAGTATCTTCAGCGTGCTTATCCGGGGGCCACGTGGTAACGGCGCGCGAAAGGGCCTGGGCCGCCGCCGCCGCGGTACCCGATCCCGAAATCCCCTGCGTGACGGTGGCGGATCTTGGCATCCTGCGAGATGTACACATCGAAGATGGCGCGGCGGTGGCAAAGGTTACTCCCACCTATTCGGGTTGCCCGGCAACCAGCTTCATCGAGGACGCGATAGCCGAGGCCCTTCGCAAGGCCGGCTTCGAAGCACGAATCGAGCGCGTGCTGTCACCCCCCTGGACAACCGACTGGATCACTCCCGAAGGGCGCAGGAAGCTGCGCACCTATGGCATAGCCCCCCCTGCGGAGGGCAGCAATTCGAAGCGCGCCCTGTTTGGCAAAACATCGGTGTCCTGCCCACGCTGCAGCAGCACCGATACCGAAAGGATCAGCGAATTCGGCTCGACCCCGTGCAAGGCACAATACCGCTGCCGCGCATGCAGCGAACCGTTCGATTATTTCAAATGCATCTGAAGCGAGGCCTGGTATGAAATTTTACCCTCTCACGCTCAGCGATGTTCACAGGATCACCCCCGATTCGGTGGCGCTCGGCTTCAATCTGCCGGAACAGCTGAAGGATACCTTCCACTACCAGCCGGGGCAGTATCTGACGATCCGCCACATGCACGAGGGCAAAGAACTGCGTCGCTCCTATTCGATCACCTCTGCTCCCGGAGGAACGCTTGCCATTGGTGTAAAGCGGGTGGCGAACGGTATCTTTTCCACATTCGCCCAAGGCCTGAAACCGGGCGACACACTGGATGTGGCACCGCCCGAGGGGCGTTTCGTTCTGAAAAATGGCGCCGATATCCTGCTGGTGGCCGCCGGTTCGGGAATCACTCCGGTGATCTCGATCGCGACCCACGCACTGGCCGAGGGGAGACGTGTCACCCTGATCTTTGGCAACCGCGACAGCACGCACATCATGTTTCGTGAAACGCTTGATGCGCTGAAAGACAAGCACCTTGACCGCTTCACCCTGATCCACGTGCTGAGCCGTGAGGAACAGGACGTGCCAGTTCTGCATGGTCGCATTACCGGAGAAAGGATCATCCGCCTCGCAGGAGCCGGCGTGCTGCCCCTTGAGAAGGTGGACGATGCCTATCTCTGCGGTCCGGGCGGAATGATCGATGACGTGGCCGCAGCCCTGAAGGCGGCAGGCCTGCCCTCTGCGCACATTCACCACGAACGCTTTCTGGTCGAAGGCGCAGCTCCTGCGCCGCGATCGACAGCAGCCGAAAAGGCTGCGCGCGATGGCGTGGAGATCGAGGTGCTCCTTGACGGCATCCGTCGGCGCTTCATCCTGACGGAAAAAGATGAAACCGTGCTGGCTGCCGCGGCTCGCAACGGGCTGGAACTGCCCTATTCCTGCAAGGGGGGCATGTGCTGCACCTGCCGCTGCCGCATCACCGAGGGCAAGGCGGAAATGGCGCTCAACTATTCGCTCGAACCCTGGGAACTGGAAGCAGGCTTCACGCTTGCCTGCCAGACAAGGCCGAAAAGCGGGAAGCTCGTGCTCGACTTCGACGCTGTCTGACGACCGGCCGGGCGCCGGAACCACGGCCCCCCGCCGTCGCCGCCGCCGCGCACCCCGGGGCTATTTGGCCGCCTTGCGCTTGACCGGAACCGGAAGATACTCGACCCCGCCCGACTGCTGACGCGTGGGTTGCGGGTAAAGCTGCATCATCTCAAGCACATCCTTAGGGATCTCTGTGGAGACATTCAGCCCCATTTCCCGGGCCTCGTCGGCCGAGATCGGATAATCATGCGTCCAGAATCCGGTGGCCAGTTTCTTGGCAAGCGCCGAAGCCTTCTGTTTCGAAAGCTTGTCGGCCAGCAGACGGTTAACGGTGCGTTCCACCTGCCTGATCGCCTTTTCGCTGACATCCGCCAGGATCAGGGTATCATCATCAATCTTTTCAACAGGCTTCTGTTCCACCACCTTCAGGATCGAAGCTGCGGCCTGCTGACCAAGCTGCGGGTCTACCGGCCCCAGCACCGCATGCGGACTCATCACGATCTCGTCGGCGGCAAGCGAGATAAGCGTGCCGCCCGACATCGCATAATGTGGCACGAAAACGGTAACCTTGCCCTTGTGCGCCTGCAGGGCACGGGCAATCTGAACCGCCGCCAGAACCAGCCCGCCGGGCGTATGCAGAACCATGTCGATCGGGGTATCGGGATCCGTCATCTGGATTGCCTGCAGCACCTGTTCGCTGTCATGCACATCAATGTAACGCACCAGCGGGAAGCCGAGAAAGCTCATGGTTTCCTGGCGATGCACCATCAGGATTACCCGCGAGCGGCGCTCTTCCTGGATCTTGGCGATCTTGCGGGCGCGCTGAAATTCGAGCACGCGGCGCTGCATCACGGGCTGCAGGGCCGAAAGGATGAAAAACAGCCAGATCAGATCCATGCCAGTCATCACTTGTTCCCCTTCTGATGAGTCGCTCCGATCCTGACGGAAAACCGGCAGCTTGCCCAGTGAAAAACTTATGTTGCCGGGGCTTGCACCCGTCGTGTTTTTTTGAACAATTGGTTCATGGGAAACGCCAGTCTCAAGACATGGGCCCAGAGCGCCCCCCGCCTGATTTCCGTGGCCGCCGGCCGTGCGGCTGCAGATCTGGTTGTCCGCGGCGGCAAATGGGTGAACGTGCACACCCGCGAGATCCTTGCAGATCACGATATCGCAATTGCCGACGGACGTTTCGCCTATTGCGGCCCCGATGCCGGCCACTGCATCGGTGAAAACACCGAAATCATGGAAGCCGCCGGGCGTTACATGATCCCGGGGCTCTGCGATGCGCATATGCACATCGAAAGCGGAATGCTCACCCCGGCCGAATTCGCCCGCGCCGTGATCCCGCATGGCACCACCAGCATGTTCACCGATCCTCACGAAATCGCCAACGTGCTGGGGCTGCGCGGCGTGCGGCTCATGCATGACGAAGCCCTGATGCAACCCATCAACATCTTTACGCAGATGCCCTCCTGCGCCCCATCGGCGCCGGGGCTGGAAACCACCGGCCACGAAATCACTCCCGAAGATGTGGAAGAAGCAATGACCTGGCCGGGCATCATCGGTCTGGGCGAGATGATGAATTTTCCCGGCGTCATCAGCGGCGATCCGAAAATGCTGGCAGAAATCGCCGCAACCCGGGTCGCCGGCAAGACGGTGGGCGGCCATTACGCCAGCTCCGACCTCGGCCCCGCCTTCCACGCCTATGCCGCCGGCGGGCCGGCCGACGATCACGAAGGAATCTGCGAAGCCGATGCCGTTGCACGCGTGCGCCAGGGCATGCGCGCCATGATGCGGCTGGGCAGCGCCTGGCATGACGTGGAAAGCCAGATCACTGCCGTTACCGAAAAGGGCCTTGATCCGCGCGGTTTCATCCTGTGCACCGACGATTGCCACTCGGGCACGCTGGTAAACGACGGGCACATGAACCGAGTGGTGCGCCATGCCATCGAATGCGGCTGCGATCCGGTGATCGCCCTGCAGATGGCCACGATCAACACCGCAACCCATTTCGGGCTTGAGCGCGAACTCGGCGCTATCGCACCGGGACGGCGGGCCGACATGATCCTGACTTCCGATCTGCGCACCCTGCCGATCGAAACGGTAATCGCGCGCGGACGGATCGTGGCCGAAAACGGCCGCATTGCCACGGATTGTCCGCATCTCGACTGGCCCGAAGACGTGCGCGGCACTGTCTGCCTGGGCAAACGGCTTGCGGCAGGCGATTTCGCGATTCCCGCGCCGGAAGGAGCAAACCGGGTAACAGCCAGGGTAATCGGCGTGGTGGAAAACCAGGCCCCCACCAGGGCCCTTGCAGCCGAACTTGCGGTGCAGAACGGCATTGTCGAAGGCAATCCCGCACAGGACATCTGTCAGATCGCCCTTGTCGAACGCCACCGGGGCACCGGAAAGGTGGTCAACGGTTTCGTTTCGGGCTTCGGCTACAAGGGCCACATGGCCATGGCCAGCACGGTGGCCCATGACAGCCACCACATGATCGTGGTCGGCACCTCGCGCACGGACATGGCCCTTGCCGCCAACCGTCTGGGCCAGGTGGGCGGAGGCGTCACCGTATGGAAAGACGGCGAAGAACTGGCACTGGTGGAACTGCCGATCGCCGGGCTGATCTCGGATTCGCCTGCCGCCGAAGTGGCAGCACAGGCCGACCGCATGGTAGCTGCGATGAAGTCTTGCGGTTGCACCCTCAACAATGCCTACATGCAGCACTCGTTGCTGGCCCTGGTCGTGATCCCCGAGCTTCGCATTTCCGATCTGGGGCTTGTTGATGTAACACGGTTCGAAATCATCGACCTGTTCGAGGCAAGCTCATGAACAGCCCGATGACAGACCTTCCGGTTCTGACCCCGCCCGATCAACCCGCGCGCAGCTTTACCGATGCGGCCCAGGCGGTGTGTCACCTTCAGCATCTGCATGCGGAAGCTACCGGTTTCCTGAGGCAACATTTCGAACGGGCCCTTGCCACAGATACGCCGCCCGCCACGCGTTTTCGCGCCTTCTATCCGGAAATCCGCCTTACCGTCACCCGCCACGCCCGCCCCGACAACCGTCTGGCCTTCGGCTATGTGGCCGGCCCCGGCGTCTATTCCACCACCGTTACCCGGCCCGATCTTTTCCGCCACTATCTGGAACAGCAGATAGGGCTGGTGATAAAGAACCACGACGTACCGGTCAGTATAGGGCCTTCGGCAACACCCATCCCCGTGCACTTCGCGATGATCGGCCATGATGGCCCGGACGTACCGCAGGAAGGCGCACTTGATTTTCAGCTGCGTGATTATTTCGACGTGCCCGATCTGACCACAACCAATGACGACATCGCCAATGGTTTCGCAACCGAAAACCCCGACGGCTCGAAACCGCTGGCGCTGTTCTCGGCGCAACGTGTGGATTACTCGCTGGCCCGCCTGCAGCATTATACCGCCACCGCACCCGAGCATTTCCAGAACCACGTCCTGTTTACCAACTATCAGTTCTATGTAGAGGAATTCGAAGCCTTTGCCCGCAGGATGCTGGCCGACCCCGACAGCGGTTATACAAGCTTCGTCGGCCCCGGAAATGCCGAGATCGCCGCCCCGGATGCGCCCCTGTCACCCCCCGGAAAGCTGCCGCAGATGCCCGCCTATCACCTGAAGCGCAAGGGACAGGCCGGAATTACGCTGGTCAATATCGGGGTGGGGCCCAGTAACGCCAAGACCGCCACCGACCACATTGCCGTGCTGCGCCCGCATGCCTGGCTGATGGTAGGGCATTGTGCGGGGCTCAGGAACAGTCAGCGCCTCGGGGATTTCGTGCTGGCCCACGCCTATCTGCGCGAAGACAAGGTGCTGGATGACGATCTGCCGATCTGGATCCCGGTGCCACCGCTGGCAGAGATACAGGTGGCGCTGGAACAGGCCGTTGCCGAGGTAACCAGACAGAAGGGCTATGAACTGAAACGCGTCATGCGCACCGGCACCGTGGCCAGTCTTGACAACCGCAACTGGGAACTGCGCGATCCCGCCGGGCCGGTGCAGCGGCTGAGCCAGTCACGTGCCATTGCACTTGACATGGAAAGCGCCACCATCGCCGCCAACGGCTTTCGCTTCCGGGTGCCCTATGGCACATTGCTGTGCGTATCCGACAAGCCGCTGCATGGCGAACTGAAGCTGCCGGGCATGGCCTCGGATTTCTACAACTCGCAGGTGCTGCGCCACCTGCTGATCGGCATCCGGGCCATGGAAACCCTGCGCGATATGCCGCTGGAGCGTATCCATTCGCGGAAACTCCGCAGTTTCGAGGAAACCGCCTTTCTCTGATGAAAAACCCGCAAAAAAATGCCCAACTGAACCACAAAACATTGTGTTCATCCTCAATATTCAGTTAAATATCGCCAATGAGGCCCAATCAGTGGCCACATGATTGAGGAGACATGTAATGGCAAAACCGATGACCAAGACCCAGTTGATTGCGGCTCTGGCCGAGGAAATGGGCACCGACAAGAAATCCGCAGCCGCGGCACTGGATGCGATCATCGCCATCATCACCCGCGAGGTTTCGGCAGGCGGTGCGGTGACACTGCCGGGCGTGGGCAAGATCTATTGCCGTGAGCGCCCCGAGCGCATGGTGCGCAATCCGGCCACTGGCGAGCAGATTCGCAAACCGGCCGACAAGGTGGTGAAAATGACCATCGCCAAGGCCCTGAAGGAAAGCGTGAACGGCTAGAACTTGCACACGGATCGGAATTCGGAAAAGGTCGCCCGCGGGGCGGCCTTTTTCACTTGGACGGAAACGGTATGGATTTTCGCGCAATCGCAATGGGAGTGGTCTTCGCCCTGATCTGGTCGTCGGCCTTCTCCTCGGCGCGGATCATCGTTGCCGATGCACCGCCTCTGGGCGCATTGGCGCTGCGCTACCTGATTTCCGGCACCATCGGGGTGGGGCTGGCACGCCTGATGGGTCAGAACTGGTGGCTCACGCCGGCACAATGGCGGGCTACCATATTGTTCGGCATTGCCCAGAATACGCTCTATCTGGGGCTGAACTTCGTTGCAATGCAAAGCATCGAGGCTTCTCTTGCAGCAATCATCGCATCCACCATGCCACTACTGGTGGCACTGGCCGGGGTGCTGCTCTTGCGCGAACGCCTGAGTGCAGCCGCCTGGGGCGGGCTCCTGGCCGGGCTGGCCGGCGTGGCAATCATCATGGGCGCGCGGATCGAAGCAGGCGTGGACCTGCGCGGCGTGCTGCTGGCGGGGGGCGGCGCACTGGCGCTGACGGCGGCAACGCTTGCCGTGCGCACAGCCACCGGGGGCGGAAACCTGCTGATGATCGTAGGCCTGCAGATGCTGGTCGGAGCAATGGTGCTGAGCGTGGCCTCGGCCTTCCTGGAAAAACATGAGGTGGTGCCGAGCCGCAGGCTGATGATGGCCTTTGCCTATACCACCCTCGTGCCCGGGCTGGCCGCCACCTGGATCTGGTTTGCCCTGGTGCGCCGGATCGGAGCCGTAAAGGCCGCCACTTTCCACTTTCTGAATCCGTTTTTCGGGGTGGCCATTGCAGCCCTGACCCTGGGCGAAACTGTGCGTGGCCAAGACATCTTCGGAGCCCTGATCATCGGCGCCGGCATCCTGATGGTGCAGCTTTCGCGCTCCTCCGCTGAAACGGCTGGGCCTGACCGATCTGTCCGCCGCCGCCGTCGCCCACCTGGGCACGGTGCAGCAGGAAGTGATCCAGAATAACGCAGGCCATCATCGCCTCGCCCACCGGCACGGCGCGAATGCCGACACAAGGGTCGTGTCGCCCTCTGGTAACAATCTCGGTTTCCTCGCCCCCCCTGGTGATCGTCTTGCGTGGCGTCAGAATCGACGACGTGGGCTTGACCGCGAAACGCACCACGATGTCCTGTCCGGTGCTGATGCCCCCCAGAATGCCTCCGGCATGGTTCGAAGAAAACTCGGGCCCGTCGGTGCCCATGCGAATTTCGTCGGCGTTTTCCTCGCCCTGCAGCATTGCCGCGGCCATCCCCGCACCGATCTCGACACCCTTGACCGCATTGATCGACATCATCGCGGCGGCAAGCTCGGTATCGAGCTTGGCATAGACCGGCGCACCAAGTCCGGGTGGCACGCCTTCGGCAATCACCTCGATCATGGCTCCGACAGAGCTGCCTGATTTGCGCAGATCGTCAAGATAACCGGCCCATTCCCGCGCGGCCTCGGCATCTGGAGACCAGAACGGATTGCGGGCGATCTCGCGCCTGTCGAAGCGGGCGCGGTCAATCGGACGATCCCCCATCTGCACCATGTAGCCGGTGATCCTGATTTGCGGCAGAAGTGCTGCAAGCACCGCGCGCGCAAGGCCCCCGGCGGCCACCCGCGCCGCCGTTTCACGCGCCGAAGAGCGCCCCCCGCCGCGGTAATCGCGGATACCGTATTTCAGCCAATAGGTGATATCGGCGTGGCCGGGGCGAAACTTTTCGGCAATCTCGCCGTAATCCTTCGAACGCTGATCTGTATTCTCAATCATCAGCTGCACCGGCGTGCCGGTGGTATGCCCTTCGAACACACCCGAAAGTATCCTTACCCGGTCGGGCTCGCGCCGCTGGGTGGTATAGCGGTTCTGGCCGGGACGGCGCCTGTCCATCCACTGCTGCAGCAGTGTCTCATCCACTGCAATCCCGGGCGGGCAGCCATCCACCGTGGCGCCCAGGGCCGGCCCGTGGCTTTCGCCCCAAGTGGTCACACGGAAGAGATGTCCGAATGTGTTGAACGACATGCGCGGGCTCCTTTGCCACTGGCTTTAGCCGCAGGGCGCTCCGGCCTCAAGGAAATTTGCCTTGCCAGACCCGCAGAGGCCGCATAAATCTGACCCTACCTCGGGGTGCTTCACCAGAAGCTGAGACGCGGACAGAACCCGCGAACCCGTTGAACCTGATCCGGGTAAGACCGGCGGAGGGAAGGTCTGGACATTCTCCATCTTCGCCCCGCCCGTCGCATGAAATGGAGAACGTCCGATGAAGAAGATTTCCATCCTTGCTGCGGGTTTTCTTGCTCTTGCTGCCACCGCAAGCGCCGAAACCCCTGTGCTGACCGTCTATACCTATGACAGTTTCGTGTCCGAATGGGGCCCGGGGCCAGCGGTCGAGAAGGCCTTTGAAAAGGAATGCGGTTGCGACCTGCAATTCGTGGGCGCAGGCGATGGCGCAGCCCTGCTTGCACGGCTGCGCCTTGAGGGCGTGCACACCAAAGCCGATATCGCGCTTGGCCTGGACACCAACCTGACCGCGGCTGCTGCTGAAAGCGGGCTGTTCGCCCCCCTTCCCGCGCCACGCCCGACGCTTGACCTTCCGGTTGCCTGGAACGATCCCCTGTTTCAGCCCTATGACTGGGGTTATTTCGCCTTTGTCTATGACAGAACGAAAATCCCGACCCCGCCGACAAGCTTCCGCGAACTGGCGGACAGCGATCTGAAGATAGTAATTCAGGATCCGCGCTCCTCGACTCCGGGGCTTGGCCTTCTGCTCTGGGTGAAGAAAGCCCATGGCGAGGCCGCGCGGGAAATCTGGGAGGGCCTGGCCGACAACATCGTGACCGTCACAAAGGGCTGGTCGGAAGCCTATGGCATGTTCCTCGAGGGCGAGGCCGACATGGTGCTGTCCTACACCACCTCGCCAGCCTATCACCTGATCGCCGAGAACGATGATACCAAGGCGGCAGCACAATTCACCGAAGGCCATTACATGCAGATCGAGGTGGCCGGAAAGATTGCCGGCACCGATCAGCCCGAGCTTGCCGATCGTTTCCTTGCCTTCATGGCCTCGGACAGGTTTCAGGAGATCATCCCCACCACCAACTGGATGTATCCGGCAAGATTGCCGGTATCCGGCCTGCCCAGGGGCTTCGAAAGCCTGATCCGGCCGGATACCGCACTTCTCTATCCGCCCGAAGAGGCAGCGCAGATCCGCCACAAGGCACTTTCCGAATGGCAAGCCGCGCTCAGCCGATAGGCCTCGTGCGCTGGCTCGGGGGCGGGGCTGCCGCCCTCGTCCTGATGCTTGCGCTCGGCACGCTGGGGGCAGTGTTCCTGCATGCCGAAGGCCCGGGGGGCCTTGGCCCGGCCGATTGGGCCGCGCTGCGTTTTACCCTGCTGCAGGCCACGCTTTCAGCCGCACTCAGCGTGGGGCTTGCGGTGCCGCTGGCCCGGGCGCTCGCGCGGTGGCGCTTTCCCGGCCGGCGCCTTCTGATCATACTGATGGGCGCACCTTTCATCCTGCCCGTCATCGTTGCGGTGCTGGGACTGCTGGCCGTGTTCGGACGCGGCGGAGTGCTGAATGATGTCCTGGGGCGTGCCGGTTTCGAACCGGTTTCCATCTATGGCCTGCCGGGAGTATTGCTGGCGCATGTATTCTTCAACCTGCCGCTTGCCACACGCCTGCTGCTGCAAGGCTGGCAGGCCATCCCCGCAGAACGTTTCCGCCTGGCTGCCACCCTGGGATTTTCAACACGCGACGTGTTCCGCTGGCTTGAATGGCCAATGCTGCGCGCCATATTGCCCGGAGCCTTCATGGTGATCTTCCTGATCTGTCTGACCAGCTTTGCCGTGGTGCTGGCCCTCGGAGGAGGCCCCCGCGCCACCACGATCGAACTGGCCATATACCAGGCCTTTCGCTTCGACTTCGATCTGTCGAAAGCGGCGCAACTGGCGACGCTTCAATTCGCCATTGGGGCTGCAGTTGCAGCGGTTGCACTGAACTTTGCCACCGAAACCGCCTTCGGCCCCGGGCTCGACAGGCCCGTTCTGCGCTTCGACGCGGCCCGTGTGTGGCTTCGTGCGGTCGATGGCGCGATGATTCTCGCCGCCGCAATCTTCCTGCTGGCGCCGCTTTCAGCGGTTGTCATCGCCGGGCTCGGCCAGATCACCACGCTGCCGGCACCGGTCTGGCATGCGGCTGCACGTTCGGTTGCGGTGGCACTTGCCTCAACCGCCATCACGATCGCGCTGGCACTGCCGCTGGCGCTGCTGGTTGCATCGCCCGGACAAAGGCGAGGATGGCACAGCCGCGTGATGCAGCCGATCGGCTATCTCTCGCTTGCTGCTTCGCCGCTGGTCATCGGAACCGGGCTGTTCATCATCCTGTTCCCGATCACCGATCCGGTGGCACTGGCCCTGCCGGTAACGGCTGTCGTGAATGCGGTGATGAGCCTACCGTTCGCGCTGCGCATCCTCACCCCGGCAATTGCCGATGCCGAAGCAGATTTCGGCCGCCTGGCCAACAGTCTGGGCCTTGCCGGTCTGGCGCGGCTGCGCCTGTTGACCCTGCCACGCATCCGGGCGCCGCTCGGCTTTGCAGCAGGGCTTGCGGCCGCGCTTTCGATGGGGGATCTCGGGGTTGTGGCGCTGTTTGCGCCTCTCGATGGTGCAACACTGCCGCTTCAGCTTTATCGCCTGATGGCTGCCTATCGCATGGAAAGCGCCGCAGGTGCGGCACTTCTGCTGCTGATGCTCAGCTTTGCCCTGTTCTGGTTGTTCGACAAGGGGGGGCGCTTTCGTGCTCACGCTTGAAGATCTCGTCATCGCACAGGGCAATTTCACGCTGCATGCGGATCTTGCCGTTCCCGGAGCGGCGCGAGTTGCAATCCTCGGGCCTTCGGGGGGCGGCAAGTCAACCCTGCTCGGCGCGATCGCCGGTTTCATGGCACCCGCAAACGGACGCATCCTGTGGCAAGGACAGGATATCCGGCACCTGCCCCCTTCCGAACGCCCCGTCAGCATCCTCTTTCAGGACAACAACCTGTTCCCTCATCTGACCGCGGCCCAGAATATCGGCCTTGGCCTGCGTGCTGACCTGCGCCTTTCGGCCAGCGATCAAGAAAAGGTGCGCCGGGCACTGGAACGGACAGGGCTTCAGGGCCTTGGCAACCGCCGGCCGGCACAGCTTTCCGGCGGGCAGCAGAGCCGGGTGGCTCTGGCCCGGATGCTGCTGCAGAACAAGCCCCTGATGCTGCTGGACGAACCGTTTTCCGCCCTCGGTCCGGCGCTCAGAAACGAAATGCTGGCGCTGCTGAAGGATCTTGCGAAAGAAACCGGCGCCACCGTTCTGCTGGTCACGCATGATCCGGCCGAAGCACGGCTGTTTGCTCCGCTTGCGATTCCGGTAGCGGACGGACACGTCCATCCGCCAGCCGACACTGTTGCGCTTCTTGCCAACCCTCCGTCCATGCTGGCTGCCTATCTGGGCCGGCCCGGCGGCATGTGAAAAGGCGCGTCCGCCCACGGGCGCGCCTTCCCCGTTCGTCCCTGCTCCGTGCAAGTCTGAACCTCAGCCTTTCTTCATGGCTTCCTTCGCCTGTTTCTTCACCGGCGCCCAAAGCGTCTTGTTGGTGAGGTAAAGAAGCGAAGCCAGGATGACCAGCATCAACACCCCGACAAAGCCGGCCTTCTTGCGGGCCGCCATCTTGGGCTCGGCCGCCCACATCAGGAAGGCCGCCAGATCCTCGGCCTCGGCATGAAGATCGTTCGGAGAACCATCGTCAAACTCCACATCCTCTCCGAAAAGCGGCGGCGGCATCGAAATCCAGCCCGATGCAAAGGCCTTGTTTTCGTAAAAGGTTGTGCCGGCTTCCTCCTTTTCCTCGCCGGTATAGCCGACCAGAAGCGAATAGATGTATTCCGGCCCGCCTATTCCCCTGAACAGCTGGTTCAGGCCGGTGCCCTCGGGGCCATGAAAGCCTGCGCGCGCCTTGGCCATCAGCGACAGATCCGGTGCATTCGGATCCGCCGAGGGCGGGAAGTGATCCGAAGGTTTTGCCGGGCGGGTATCGCCGGGCTCGGCTTCATCGCTATCGTCCGGCACTTCGAACTGGGCTGCAAAGGCACGCACCCAGTCTTCCGACAATTCCGGGCCGCCCGGCTCGCTGAGCGCGCGGAAAGGAACGTATTTCAGCCCATGGCAGGCTGCGCAGACCTCGGTATAGACCTTGAGGCCGCGCTGCAGCTGCAGTTTGTCATATGTTCCGAAAGGGCCTTCGAAGGGAAAGGCCACATCTTCGACATGCCCTTTCCCGCCGGCCGCCAGAACCCCGGCTGCAGACCCGAATGAGGCGACAAGCATTGTCAGGGCGGTTGCTGTGAGCTTCCTGATCATCTTTTCGATCCTTTCTCACTCGGCCGGTGTCTTGTTGGTGCCGGCAACATGCGCAATGAAATCTTCCTCGATCGTCTCGGGCTGTGACAAGGGTTTCTCGATCACGCCGAGAAGTGGCAGGACGATCAGGAAATATCCGAACCAGTAGGCCGATCCGATCAGCGCAATGGTGGAGTAAGGCGGCTCGGCGGGCATGGCACCTGCCCACATCAGAACGATGAAATCAATCACAAGGAAGGCATACCACCATTTGAACATCGGGCGATAGCGCCCTGAACGCACCGAGGAAGTATCAAGCCACGGCACCAGCAGCATGACGATGATCGAACCGAACATCGCCAACACACCGAAGAACTTGGCATCGATCAGCCCGCCGGTGATCCAGCTGGCAGCCTGCACGACCCAGACATCATTGGTGAAGGCACGCAGAATCGCGTAGAACGGCAGGAAATACCATTCCGGCACGATATGTTCAGGCGTCACCAGGGGATTGGCTTCGATATAGTTGTCGGGATGGCCCAGATAGTTGGGCATGAAGCCGACAATCGCGAAGAAAACCACCAGAACCACCGCCAGCGCAAACAGATCCTTGATCACGAAATAGGGCCAGAAGGGAAGCGTGTCCTTCTCGGCCTCTTCCTTCGATTTGCGCCGCACCTCGATCCCGGCCGGATTCGAATTTCCGGTAGTGTGGAAGGCCCAGATATGCAGCACGACCAGAGCCGCAATGATGAAGGGCAGCAGGTAATGCAGCGAGAAGAACCGGTTGAGCGTGGGATTGTCCACCGCCGGGCCACCCAGCAGCCAGGTCTGCAGGGCATCGCCGATCCAGGGAATGGCGCCGAAAAGGCCGGTGATCACCGTTGCACCCCAGAAGCTCATCTGCCCCCAGGGCAGCACATAACCCATGAAGGCCGTGGCCATCATCGCAAGATAGATCAGCATGCCGATGATCCAGGTAATTTCGCGCGGCGACTTGTAGGAGCCATAGTAAAGGCCGCGGAAGATGTGAATGTATACCGCAAGGAAGAACAGCGAGGCGCCGTTGGCATGCAGATAGCGCAGCATATGGCCGGCATTCACGTTGCGCATGATGTGTTCGACACTGGCGAAGGCCAGATCGACATGGGGCGTGTAATGCATGGCCAGCACGATGCCGGTGACAATCTGCAGAACCAGGCAGAAGGCAAGCACGATGCCCCAGATCCACATCCAGTTGAGGTTCTTCGGCGTGGGGATCATGATCGTGTCATAGATGAGGCGCACGATCGGAAGGCGCTCGTCCAGCCAACGCTCCAGGCCGGTTTTCGGTTCGTAGTGATCGTGAGGAATTCCCGACATTTCGCTATCCCCCTAGCCCAGCTTGATCGTGTTTTCGTCAATGAAGGCGGCCACCGGAATCGGCAGATTCTCGGGGGCCGGGCCCTTGCGGATGCGCCCGGCGCTGTCATAGTGCGATCCGTGGCAGGGACAGAACCAGCCGCCGAATTCGCCTGTCTTGCCCCCAAGGGGAACACAGCCGAGATGGGTGCAAACCCCGATCTCGACCAGCCATTCGCCCTTTTCGTCCAGCGTGCGGTTCTCGTCCGTGGCAGGGGCATCCGGCGGCAGGTTGGCATTGCGCGCCAGCGGATCGACAAGATCCTCAATCTTCGTCTTGCGGGCGTTCTCGATGTCTTCCTGATCGCGGCGGCG
This sequence comes from Paracoccaceae bacterium, assembly GCA_026989355.1. Classification (GTDB taxonomy): domain Bacteria; phylum Pseudomonadota; class Alphaproteobacteria; order Rhodobacterales; family Rhodobacteraceae; genus WFVA01. Next base: position 40,239 of record JALSJM010000002.1, read on the forward strand.
GATGAATACCGGTTTGCCACGCCATTTCACGGTGATCTGCGTTCCCGGCTCGACGCCATCAACAGACACGCGGATGCTGGACAGCGCCCGCACGTCGGCACTCGGGTTCATCTGATCGACCAGCGGCCACACGGCAGCACCCGTTACAACCGCACCGGCACCGGCTGTTGCATAATACAGGAAATCCCTGCGGTCACTGTCGTGTTCTTCAACGTGGGACACGGGAAGCCTCCTATCGTTGCCATCTCTTCACATGCTCACCCGCAATTCTTGTGGACGCGGGGAGGTTCGCAGCGCTTCCAAACCTCTTTAGCCCTCTGGCATGGCCCCGTCCAGACTGGTTTTCGATGATCCGGAAATAACCGTTTCAATCAGATATATCGCCATTTATGAATGCATTTACAGAATATCTCCGGCAGCTCCGGAACATCCCCGGAAAATCAGGTCGGATCGGGAAAATGCATCCGCCGGAAAAACCTGATCGCCAGGCCCCGGGGGCCGCATCCGGCATCGATTCAGCCGCAATCCCGGCCCCCCGCAGTTCCGGCCCGCAGTTCCGTTCCGTCAATCCCACTGATGCGGGTTGTCACGACATGGCCTACGGGCTGGTCGCTGCCGAAGCGCACCCCGGCAAACTGTTCGGTGCGCCCCATGCGCCGGCTTTCCATCAGAACCCGGTGCACCCGCCCCTGCTGCGCCGCGAGATGCGCCTTCACCCGCCTTTCACCAAGCGCCCTCAGCCGCGCCGCGCGTTCGCGGATCAGCGGTCCCTTCACCTGTGGCATCCGTGCTGCTGGTGTGCCCTTGCGCGGCGAATAGGGAAACACGTGCAGCCATGTCAGGCCGCACTCGTCCACCAGCCGCAGGGAATTTTCGAACATTTCCTCGGTTTCCGTGGGAAATCCGGCAATGATATCGGCCCCAAAGGTGATGTCGGGGCGCAGGCGGCGAGCCTCTTCGCAAAAGGCAATGGCATCTCCACGCCCGTGGCGCCGCTTCATGCGCTTCAGGATCAGGTTGTCGCCATGCTGCAGTGAAAGATGCAGATGTGGCATCAGGCGGGGTTCGTCGGCAATTGCCCGCATCAGAGCCTCGTCAACCTCGATACTGTCAATCGACGATATTCGCAGACGCGGCAATTCGGGCACCAGCCGCAGTATGCGCAACACCAGATCGCCCAGACGCGGACGGGCGGGAAGATCGGCGCCCCAGCTGGTGAGATCGACCCCCGTCAGCACCACCTCGTTGTAACCACGCATCACCAGCCGCCTGATCTGCTCGACCACGACACCTGCAGGCACCGAACGTGAATTGCCCCGACCATAGGGAATGATGCAGAAGGTGCAGCGATGATCGCAGCCGTTCTGCACCTGCACATAGGCCCGTGCTCGCGTGCCGAACCCGTCAATCAGATGGCCGGCGGTTTCGGTGACCGACATGATGTCGTTCACCTGCACGCGCTCGGTCTTGCCGGTGAAATCGGGGGCCAGCCTTGTCCAGGTATCGGGTTGCATCTTTTCGGCGTTGCCGAGCACCAGATCCACTTCATCCATGGCAGCAAAGGTCTCGGGCTCGGTCTGGGCGGCGCAACCGGTAACAATCAGCCTCGCATCGGGATTCTCCCGACGCAGACGGCGGATCTCCTGGCGTGCCTTGCGCACCGCCTCGGCAGTGACGGCGCAGGTGTTCACCACCACCACGCTTCTGACACCGGCTTTGGCCGCAAGCGCCTTCATCGCTTCCGTTTCATAGGCATTGAGCCGGCAGCCCAATGTCGAAAAAAGGGAGTGGGCGTTGATCCTGTTCATCACACCTCCTCCGGAAAGCCATGCGACAACCGCCCGTCAAACACATGGGCAACCGGCCCCGAAAGCCAGACACCATCCTCGCGAATCGCGACGCCGAGCAGGCCGCCATCGGCCTCGATCTCTACCCACCGGCCCGCCAGCCCGCGCCGGTGCGCCGCCACCGCCACCGCACAGGCCCCCGAACCGCAAGCCAGGGTGATTCCGGTGCCCCGCTCCCACACCCGCATGCGCAACCGGTCCGGGCCGGAACGCGAAACGAATTCGACGTTGGTCGCTTCGGGAAACAGAGGGTCATGCTCGAACCGCGCACCTTCCCCTGCCACATCCGCGGCATCTGCATCGGTCACGAAAAAGATGCAATGTGGATTGCCCATGCCCACCGCTGCCGGTCTGCCGGGAAGCGGCAGAGCATCGATATCGGCTTCCCTTGCAAGCGGAATGTCACGCCAGTCAAGCTGTGGCAACCCCATGTTGACGCTGACCACGCCATCATTGCCGCGCCGCGCCGCAAGCACCCCCCGCGGGGTTTCGATGGTCATGGCGGTTGCACCGCTTTCAGCCAGCACGAAAGCAGCCACGCAACGCGTTGCGTTGCCGCAGGCTCCGGACCGGCTGCCGTCGGCATTCCAGAAATCAAGCGCGATGTCGGCATTTTGCGTATCGCGTATCTCGGCCAGCTGATCGAATCCCACTCCCCGGTGGCGATCGCCAAGTGCGCGTACCAGATCCGTATGCGCCACGGCACCTCGCCCCCGTGAATCGATGATCACGAAGTCATTTCCCGCCCCGTGCATTTTCATGAACGTCAGGTTATCATGCTCATGAGCAGTTTGCATGCGCGGCATATAGCGGCCCATCGGGTCGTTTACCAGAGATTGTCGCAGAAAGTGGCATTTCGGGGCTTGACCGCGGCGCATCGCTTTCCTAGGTAGCGCGTGATGCGGGCCGTTAGCTCAGTTGGTAGAGCAACTGACTTTTAATCAGTAGGTCGCAGGTTCGATCCCTGCACGGCTCACCATTTCAATCAATTGCTGGCGACACTGCCGGGAACGAGGCCGAAACCGGATCTGCTGTCCCAGTCGGCTCAGCGGTTGCACCTTGGGTGATCTGGCGATGCCTTGTTGTCAGTTCGGTCAGACCGCCACGACGCCTTCCGGCCACAACAAGAACCGCCATGGAACGGACACGTGTGAGGGGGCTCATTGCTGTCGCCGGAAAACCTGGCCGGTCGGACGAAACCCGGTGGCTGCAAGTCTTTGGCAAACTGGTCGGAGTGAGAGGATTCGAACCTCCGGCCCCTGCCTCCCGAAGACAGTGCTCTACCAGGCTGAGCTACACTCCGACACTCGTGAGGCGAGGTATACCCTGCGTATGTTTTTTGCAAGTGCATTTGGCAGGATTCCGGCGTAATTTCCCTTGTCTCCGTGGGACGACACGGCGATCCTGGGCGCACAGATCGCAGCATCCGGTGGCACGTGACGGAAACCCAACAGATCCTTAATGCACTTGGCGGCCTGGGCTTGTTCCTTCTGGGAATGAGCCTGATGGGAGATGCCCTGCGGGAACTGGCCGGTTCACGTCTGCGGCGCCTTCTCGCGCGCTTCACGACCAGCCCGCTGCGAGGCGTCATGACCGGAGCCCTGGCTACATCGGTGGTCCAGTCGTCTTCGGCCATTACCGTCATGACGGTAGGGTTCGTGGGCGCGGGGCTGCTCACCCTCGGACAGGCTCTGGGTATCGTGTTCGGCGCGAATATCGGAACCACTGCCACCGGCTGGCTGCTCAGCATATTCGGTTTCGGATTCGATCTGCGCGCCGGCGCAATGGCCGCCTTGCTGCCGGCCAGCCTGGCGCTGCTGCTGACACGGGGCAGAACAGCCCGCATTGGCCGGCTGGGGGCGGGGCTGGCGCTGATCCTGATAGGGCTCGGACTGATGCAGGAAGGCGCCGGCGAAGCAATCGGCCGTATCCTGCTGCAATCCGTTGACGGAAGCGGTATGCTCGCGCTGTTGAAACTGGCCGGTATCGGCCTTGTTGCAACCGTGCTGATCCAGTCATCCTCTGCAACCATAGCCCTGACGCTGGTTCTGCTGCAAAGCGGCACCATCGGGCTGCCCGAAGCGGCTGCCATGGTGGTGGGAATGAATGTCGGCACAACATTCACGGCACTGATGGCTGCCCTCGGCGGTTCCCGGCAGATGAAACAGACAGCAATTGCCAATCTGCTGTTCAATCTGGTAACCGGTACGCTGGCCCTGCCCTTCGTTGCCCTTGCATCGGGTCCGCTGGAAAACCTGGCCCGGGAAACCGGACCGCTGACGGCGCTGATGGCATTCCATACCGGCTTCAATCTTGCGGGAACGGCACTGTTCCTGCCCTTCACCACGCCCTTCTGCCGGCTGGTCCGATGGCTGGTTCCCGATGACAGGGAAACGCTGAACGTGAGCCTTGACAGGATACTTCTGCAAGAACCCGAGGCAGCCCTGCTAGCGGCGCATGGCGCGGCAACCGCAATCCGCAACAAGATATTCCTGGCCTTGTCCAGGGCGCTCTGCACACCGCCTGACCTGCGGTTCCTGTCGGCTCTGGTCACGCGGGTTCCGGGGGGTCTGGACGAACTGGAAGATTATATCACTTCCATTCCGGTAGCCGGATCGGAAACACGCCAAAGACAGGCATTTTCGGCACTGCTTCACCTGACCGATCATCTGCGCCGGCTTTACGGACGCAGCCGACAGAGCCCGCGAATAGCCCTTCTGCCCACCGATCCGCTGCTGGCCCGCCCGGCCAGTGCGCTGGGCACAATCCTGCAACGAATCGCCACCGGCCGGCAATGCGAAACGAGTCGCCTCGCCCGGCTGGAAACGCTGCTGCACAGGCGGGTGCGCCGATATCGCCAGACGCTTCTGAGGGGCGCATATCCCGGGCATGCCGGCCCGCAGCACATATTTCTGCACACCGATGCAATGCGCTGGCTTGAACGCAGCCTGCATCACGCAAGGCAGATCATGCACTACGGCGAAACGGCGCAGGCCGCACTGCGGGAAGCGCCGGGCCTGCAGAAAGGCGGCATCATCAGTCCGAAACGAAAGAAAGACAGTTCGCCCGCCGTCAGAGCCCCGCGTCAAGCGCCCTGATCACGGCATCACCCATTTCGCTGGTGCTGACCGGCGCACGATCCCCCGCCTGCATCAGATCGGGGGTGCGCACGCCATCGGCCAGCACCTTTTCCACCGCCCGCTCCAGCCGGTCGGCTTCGGTCCCTTCATTGAAGGAGTAGCGCAGCGCCATGGCGAAACTGAGGATACAGGCACAGGGATTGGCTTTGCCCTGACCGGCGATATCGGGGGCCGAGCCGTGGACCGGCTCGTAAAGCGCCCTGGGACGACCGTTTTCCATCGGCGCACCGAGGCTGGCCGAGGGCAGCATCCCGAGACTGCCGGTGAGCATCGCCGCCACGTCGGACAACAGGTCGCCGAACAGGTTGTCGGTCACGATCACGTCGAACTGGCGCGGCTGGCGCACCAGCTGCATGGCGCCGTTGTCGGCATACATGTGGGAAAGTGCGATATCGGGGTAATCGGCATCGTGCACCGCCTGCACCACCTCGCGCCACAGGATACCGCTTTCCATCACGTTGGCCTTTTCCATCGAGCACACCCGCCCCTGCCGCTTGCGGGCCAGTTCAAAGGCGGCACGGGCCACGCGCTCGATTTCGCCTTCGGTATAACGCTGGGTGTTGATGCCGACGCGTTCGCCCTTTTCCTCGAAGATACCGCGCGGCTCGCCGAAATAGACACCCGAGGTCAGTTCGCGCACGATCATGATATCGAGCCCGGCCACTACCTCGCGCTTGAGCGAGGAAAAATCCGCCAGCGCATCGAAGCACTGCGCCGGGCGCAGGTTGGCGAACAGATCCATTTCCTTGCGCAACCGCAAAAGGCCCCGCTCGGGCTTCACCGCGAAATCCAGATCATCGTATTGCGGCCCGCCCACGGCGCCGAGCAGCACCGCATCAACCGCCTGTGCCTTCTTCATGGTGGCATCGGCCAGCGGCACCCCGTGCACGTCATAAGCGGCCCCGCCCACAAGATCTTCGCTGACATCGAACCGCAGGCCGCGCCTTTCTCCGAACCAGTCGGTGATCTTGCGCACCTCGGCCATGACTTCGGGGCCGATGCCATCACCGGCGAGAATGAGAATCGAAGGGTTGCTCATGGATGTATCCCTGGGGTTCGTTGCTCGGGCTTCGGATCCTCCATCGCCTAACCAATCGGCAAACGAGGGTCAAGAAAGCTGCGGACCGCATACGCTACCATGCGATATCCACCCATACCAGCGCATGGCGGGTGCGGTTTCCGCTCCGGCGCGCTTCGGGCCAGACGAGCCCCGCCCCGACAACCCCGAGATCCGCCGAAGGCAACACGTAGTCAAGGCGCAGATTCCCCGGCCCGATGCCATCATCGGGCAGGTCTGCGGTGTCCTGCCCCGGGTCCCCCCTGTGATCCGTGTTGGCACCCCCCTGCTGCCGGCCGAGACGCCGGCTTTCGGCTGAATCCGGCTCCGGATCCTGCACGCGGGGATCAGCGAGCAGTCCGCGAATGGCTTCGTGGCGCCCCGGGCCATCATGGGGATCAATGTTCGCATCACCCAAGATCACGAAAGCACCCCGGTCCGCCGCACCGCCGAACCTGCCGTCAAGATAAAGACGCCAGAACCGGATTTCATCGGCGTTGCGCAGGCCGTTTCTGTCTTCCGGGCCGTCAAACACCGGCGGGGTGGCATGGAAGGCCAAGATGCGCAGCTGCTGTCCGTTTCCAAGCTGCAGCGGAACAACCCAATGCCCGGTGCTGGAAAGGCGCTGCTTCTCGATCGCCGCCACAGAGGGGAAAAGCCTGTCATCCACCATGGGAAGCCGGGCACCGGGAAGGTTTTTCCACAGAAGGCGGGAATGGTCTTCAACCTCGTGCGCAATGATCGGCAGGCGGGAAAGCAGGGCCATTCCCCCCTGCCCCGGGAACCGGCCATACCCCTGAGCATCGCGCGCGGTACCGGCCCTGCCGTCGCCGTCAAGGTCGATGCCCGTGCGCAGGCCCGAATTCGGCGGCAGCGCAAACAGATACGGGTAAGGCGCCCCGGCCTTTTCAAGCAGGCCGACCAGAGCCGCAAGCGCCACGTTTTCGAGATCATGATCAAAATTCGTGAGCAGGAGCACATCGGGAGATGCGGCCGCAACAACCCTGACAACCTCGTGAACCTGAGAATCCTTGCCGCCGCGAATGTCGCGCAGCAGAAGGCCGGGGCCTTCCCGAACAAGGCCGGTGTTGAAGGTGGCGATGCGGAGCGTCTCGGCCCTCGCACAGGAAAGGGAAAGCGCTGCAACCTGCAGCAGCAGGCCGATCAGACAGGCTGCAACCCGTCTTCGTCGAACTCGCCCGATTGCTGGCGGCGCTTTTCCCTGATCATGTCGGCAATACGCCCCATGGCGATACCCCGCATGAACAGGCTGGCCGGAAGAAATGCCCATGCCGACATGGTCCAGACCAAAGTCTGTGGCGAGTCAAGGGTAAACGGCACGAATACCGAAGAAGCCGCCTTGACGGTTGCCGGGATCAGGAACGGCAGAAGAAAACCGAGGATGATATTGAGCCGGGCATCACGGATGAGCCTGTCAACCACATCTCCGCCGACGGTCGGATCGAATGTCGGCATGTTGACCCAGACATTGAAGGGCTTTTCCCCTGTCGGCCATCCCTTGATGCGGATCAGGATCAGGAAAACGGCGAGCGTGATCAGCGAGATCAGATAGCTGAGCCCCGCAGCGATACGCACCAGCAGCATATGTTCAACCGTGGTGTTTTCGGGAAGCATCAGCACAACCAGACGAACCGGGCTGTAGGGAAAGTCGATCGCCTCGCCGATCAGGTTGCCGACAGCCGTCACAAAGCGGGTCAGGGTCGTCGGTTCCACGGTGCCGCGCAACACGATGGTCAACAGGAACACCGTAATAAAGAGCGACACGAAACGCACACGGTTGAAGGGCGGCGCGTCCCTGAACTCGACCAGGCTGGGGTAGGTCGAAGCATATTCGAAAATCGTGAGAGCCGCCGCGAATATGGCAATCAGGGCAACCACCTGGGCCGAATCGCTGGTTACGCCAGGAAGCAGCACCGACGGTATCGATACAAGCACCACAACCAGCAAGGCACGAACGATGGCTCCGGTCATCCTGGAAATGACTGCCCCCTTGTCTTCGATCCAGACGGACAGGGATCTGCGCTGTCCGCCCATGTCAATTCCGTTACCCATGTCGCCCACCTTCTGGTGGGCTGCCTTGTACTTGCCCACTTTTGACATCCCCTCGATGCTCTCTTCAAGGTTGTGTAGCAGGCAGAAAAACCACTTTAAGGCTTTTCATATCTACGACACACCAAAACCGGTGTTAACTAAGACGTGACCAATTGGGCATTTTCGTGGTCAAACTGGTGCCACTTTGCATCAATTTAGGCACGACAAGGGGGCCGAAAATTCAGCCCCCTCTAGATATGGTATAAGAATTTACCTGAAACACTAACGACTTATACCCAGGGCCGCTCCTGTGCGATCCGGCCCTCGTAAGCCTTGATCGACTCGATTCTGGCCATTGTCAGGCCGATGTCGTCGAGCCCTTCCAGCAGGCAATATTTCTTGAAGGAATCGATCTCGAATCGATAGGTTCTACCGTCGGAATCGGTGACTTCCTGCTGTTCGAGATCGATGGTCATACGGGCATTCTCACCCTTTTCGGCATCCTTCATCAACGCATCCACCTGATCTTGTGGCAGCACGACAGGCAGAATGCCGTTCTTGAAACAGTTGTTGTAGAAGATGTCGGCGAAGCTTGGTGCGATGACGCAGCGAATTCCGAAATCAAGCAGCGCCCAGGGCGCATGCTCGCGTGATGAGCCGCAGCCGAAATTTTCGCCTGCAATCAGGATTTCCGCATTGCGGTAGGCCGGCTTGTTCAGCACGAAATCGGGATTTTCGCTGCCATCCTCGTTATAGCGCATCTCGTCGAACAGGCTCTTGCCGAGCCCTGAACGCTTGATGGTTTTCAGGAACTGCTTGGGTATGATCATGTCGGTATCGACATTGATCAGCGGCATGGGTGCGGCGATGCCGGTAAGCTTGGTGAATTTCTGCATCGTGAGTGATCGATCCTGTTTTTCGACTGTTGCATGGATGAAATCGCCTGATCCGCTTCATGTTACCGTCAGCCGCCCCCGATGGCCAGTTCCCCTTCGCGGAAATTCACTACCGAAAGCCCTTTGCACATGCCAAGACTTGACCGACCCTTCAATCAAGGGCACCAGATAGGATGAAGCGGAGCATAGCGTGAACAAGACCGATACCACCATCCTTCCCCCGGCCCGTGCCCGAAGCGGCAACCGTATTGTCGTGCTGGGAATCGCCGCGATCGTGCTGATCCTGCTCGTCGCGGCTGCAGTGCTGTTCTACAATCTGCCCGATGCCAATGCCTTCAATGCCCGTGTCGAACGGATCTTTGTCGAGAATGACGATCTGACTTCGAATGCCGAAATCAAGCTTCTGGAAATTCTTGCGCAATCGGGCACTGCATTTTCGGATACACTGGCCTCGTATCGTTTCGTGATCTTCGTGCTTCTGGTCTTTGCCACGGCCCTTCTGGTTGCCGCTCTGGTTTTCCTGCTGACCATCCTCGGCCTCAATCGCCGGATGAGTGAAATCGAGCGCACCGGCATCCAGGTTTCATCCCTGCTGATCAGCCGCGAGGAAAACACCGTTTTCCTCAACAACCTCGAATTCAAGCTGACCGAAGCCGCGATCGAAACGCTTTCGGTGCTGGCCGAAGCCCGCATGGACGATGAAGTTCTTTCAGGCGCCGAAATCGAGGCCATGATCTCGGGGCGCGATCCCTCGCAATGCGACGAAGCCGCCGGAGCAACCCGTATCAAGCGCCTGCGCGACAGTCTGGGCAACCAGATGGTCAGCGCACTGCTGGTGAAGAACATCGCCCGGCGCGGTTACATGCTGGCCATCGAAAAGGGCGTGATCCGCATGATCTGAAACCCACCGGATGGCGACCCCGACAGGATTCGAACCTGTGACCTACCGCTTAGGAGGCGGTCGCTCTATCCAGCTGAGCTACGGGGCCATCCATGCACGCTTTTCGCGGGAAAGCGCGATCAGATCAACCGTTTTTCACGGACATGCCGGCACCTGTTGTGCAGGGCATGGCTTTGACAAGCTGCGGCCCGTCGCTAATACAGGTCGCTAATACTGATACAGAGAGCGGAAATGCCATCGGAGCAACGGGACATTGACAAGAGGAAGCCGCTACAACAGACCCCCCACGCTTACGCTGCGTGACGTCTCCGAAGCCTCGGGCGTCAGCGAAATGACGGTCAGCCGCGTCCTGCGCAACAGTGGCGATGTTTCCGCTGCAACCCGGGCCAAGGTCATGGCGGCGGCACGCAGGCTTGGCTATGTGCCGAACAAGATCGCGGGTTCCCTGGCCTCGCAGCAGGTCAATCTTGTCGGGGTGATCGTGCCCTCGCTGTCCAACATGGTATTTCCCGAAGTCCTGACCGGCATCTCCGACGTGCTTGACGCAACCCCCCTGCAGCCGGTGATCGGCTTTACCGACTATCGCCCGGAAAAAGAGGAAACCGTTCTTTTCGAAATGCTCTCCTGGCGGCCATCCGGAATGATCATTGCCGGCCTCGAACATTCTGAAGCCTCGCGCCGGATGCTTGAAAACGCGCGGGTGCCGGTGGTCGAGATCATGGATGTGGACGGCACCCCGATCGATACCGCCGTGGGCATATCGCATCGCCGGGCAGGACGGATGATGGCCGAGGCACTGATTGCCGCAGGCTATCGCAGGATCGGCTTCCTCGGCACCAAGATGCCACTCGATTTCCGGGCGCGCAAACGGCTGGAAGGCTTTCGCAATGCCCTGCGTTCCGCCGGGCTTGAAATGGCCGATCAGGAATTCTATCTGGGCGGATCGTCAATCGCCAAGGGACGGGAAATGACCCGGGAAATCCTGGCGCGCTCACCCGATCTCGACTTTCTCTATTATTCGAACGACATGATCGGCGCGGGCGGGCTTCTTTACTGCATCGAACAGGGGTTTGACGTACCTGGCCGGATCGGGCTGGCCGGCTTCAACGGGCTTGAGCTTCTGGAAGGCCTGCCCCGCCAGCTTGCCACCATGGATGCCGAACGTGCCGAAACGGGCCGGCAGGCTGCCCGGATCATTACCGAGCGTGCCGAAACCGGCAACGCAGCCACGGCACAGGACAGGGAAAAAATGGTGATCGAACTGACGCCAACCCTGCAATACGGCGATACGCTCAGGCGGTAATCAGTACTTCAAGAAGAAGGGGCCAGCCTGCTCCCGGCGTTGTTCCAGCCCTTCAGGGCCGAACAGCGACAGAACCGCCAGCAGCTGCCAGCTATCAGCGGCGATCCGGCGGGCGATGACGGATCCGGCCACGTCTTTCCTGCAATCGGCTTCGGAAAGCTCGATCACGCCATAATGAAGGCGCAGCGGATCATTGCGCTTCGCCTTGTAATCGGCATAGCAGGACGCCCGGGCCGCAGAGGCCGCGCCCAGAGCGATCATGGCCGCGAATGCAGCATATGACATGGTTTTCATCATGCGGCGACCATGACGCAAATACACTCGATATTCAATAACCGCTCACGACCGTTCCCGCCGCATCGGTCTGTTATCCGATAACAACAGGCCGATATTGCCTAACTTCACGCAACCGCCGCAGGCTTTTTTCATCACCACGCAGCCAGGCACCACCCGCAATGGCCCACCGGAAGACCAAGGATGAAAGGAAGTGCACCATGCCTCTTATGCAGACCTATACCAGAGCACACCCCCACCGGCGCACAGGCATTGTTGCCGCCATGGTCGCGATATCCGTTGCCATGGCCAGCCTGAGCCCGACACCTGCATATGCCGATCGCAACGATACCCTGCGCACGGTCGCCACGATTGCCGGCATCCTGATCGTCGGAAAGATCATTGCCGACGAGCGCAAGAAACGGCGGCAGCAACAGGCGCGCGTCACACGGCGCCCCCCGGTGATCGGCAGCACCCTTCCCCTGCAATGCGTGCGCTGGGTTGATTCCGATCGGGGTGCCTATCGCATTCTTGGCAAACGCTGCATCGAACGCCGCATAGGCCATGTGGAACTGCCCCGCAGTTGCGAACGCCGGTTCTGGGGGAGCGACGGTCGGAGCAAGACCGGCTACGACCGCAACTGCCTTCTGGATTACGGCTATCGGATCGAGCCGGTTTCCAGCTGGTGACCGGCAACGAACAAGGGGCATCTTCTCCGCGCTTACGGATGCCTCTTCAGGCGGAAGGGTTCCTGTTCCTCCCCTTCCGCCTTTTTCATGTTGAACTGCGGCAGCATTTCAGGCCATCTCGGATCATGGAAAAGACGCTGCCCGATTTTTCGCTGGAACGCGAAGCCTTCGCACGCGGCCTTTCGGTCGTTGCAGGGGTTGATGAAGTGGGGCGCGGCCCCCTGGCCGGACCGGTTACCGCCGCAGCCGTGATACTTGATCCCGGCAACATCCCCGATGGCATCGACGACTGCAAGAACCTCACCCCGGCGCGGCGCGAAGCGTTATCGGACGAAATCCACGACACGGCACGCGTTTCGGTTGCCCATGCCAGCGTGAACGAAATCGATCGGCTCAACATCCTGCAGGCCGCCCATCTGGCCATGCGCCGCGCACTGAGGGGCCTGGGCCTGACTCCGGACCTGGCGTTGATCGACGGCAACATGGTGCCCCGAAACATCACCTGCACTGCCCGATGCGTGATCGGTGGCGACGGCAAGTCGCTTTCGGTCGCCGCGGCCTCGATCGTGGCCAAGGTATGCCGCGATCGCATCATGGTGGATTTGGCGCAACAGTTCCCCGGTTACGGCTGGGAAACCAACAATGGTTACGGCTCGAAACGGCATATGGAAGCGCTCCGAAATCTGGGACCAACCCCACACCATAGGCGTTCGTTCAGGCCCGTGCACAACATATTGTATCAAGAAAAATCTGTAAGTAGCTGATTCAAAAAAGAATTTGACGAAGATTCGCGAATGAATCATGCTTGCCTCAAACAAATCGGATGCACAAAGCATCGGGACAGAGGCAGAAAATGACGACCAGGAGCAAGGCAAGGGAAACCGCAAGGCTTCCCCTGAACCAGATCATTGACGGCGACTGCATCGAGGTGATGAACCGCCTTCCCGAAGGCTCGATCGACCTGATCTTCGCTGATCCGCCCTACAACCTTCAACTGAAGGGCGAACTGCACCGCCCCGACAATTCGCGGGTGGATGCCGTCAACGATGCCTGGGATCGGTTCGCATCATTCTCGGCCTATGACGAATTCACCCGCGCCTGGCTTGCCGCAGCACGCCGGCTGCTGAAACCCGACGGCGCAATCTGGGTGATCGGCTCCTATCACAACATCTTCCGCGTGGGGGCGGCCATGCAGGATGCCGGTTTCTGGATCCTGAATGACGTGGTATGGCGCAAGTCGAACCCGATGCCCAATTTCCGCGGCAAGAGGCTGACCAACGCCCATGAAACCCTGATCTGGGCCAGCCGGGGCGAAGGCAGCAGGTATACCTTCAACTATGAAGCGCTGAAGGCATTGAACGAAGGCGTGCAGATGCGCAGCGACTGGGTGCTGCCGATCTGCAATGGCCATGAACGGCTGAAGAACGAAAAGGGCGAAAAGGCCCACCCCACGCAGAAACCCGAAAGTCTTCTGCACCGGGTCCTGGTGGCCACCACCAACCCGGGCGATGTGGTGCTCGATCCCTTTTTCGGCACCGGAACCACAGGCGCCGTTGCCAGGAAACTGGGGCGTGACTACATAGGTATCGAACGCGAGGCCAGCTATCGTGGGATCGCCCGCAAACGGCTTTCAAGGATCCGCCGCTTCGATCGCGAAAGCCTGGAAGTGAGCACCTCGAAACGCGCCGAACCACGTGTGCCCTTCGGTCAGCTGGTAGAACGCGGCCTGCTCAATCCGGGTGACAAGCTCTACTCGATCAACAATCGCCACAAGGCCAAGGTGCGCGCGGACGGAACGCTTGTGGGTAATGACGTGAAGGGCTCGATCCACCAGGTGGGCGCCAAGCTTGAAGGCGCGCCCAGCTGCAACGGCTGGACCTACTGGTGCTTCAAGCGCGACGGCAAGAAAGTTCCGATCGATATCCTGCGCCAGCAGATCCGCGCCGAGATGGCCGAGCGCCCCAACTGATTTTCGGGTTGTACCGCCCGGTGCCGTTGGCCCTGACCACGGCACTCACCTTGCCCCGCCGATCATTCGGCGGGGTTTTTTCAGGACGCCCGACTCAGAGACAGAGGAAAAGATGTTCGTAAACATAGGTTCCCGGCACTTCCCGGGACGATGCATATTCGGCCCTTTTCCCGACACGCCCGCAGATGCGATCGGCCTCTGCCTGTGCCTTGGGCCTGGCATCAGCGGTGGAAAAGGCACTTGTCTGTATCTTCACGCTGTGTCCGTTGAAATCTGAAACCAGCGGATCGGCCTCGCACCCCGCAAGGAGGAAAACCGCCAGAGCGATCGAAATCTTCCGCATGGAACACACCCCTTTCATTGGCGTCCGGATCAATAATTCGGGCGGGATCGGAACAAACGAATGTAAAGATCAGGTTAACTGTGGCCCGGTTCACCTCGGCAGGGGTGTTTCACCCTTGTCGTAGGGCTCCCAGTCGGTGATTTCCGGGTAATACATGGCACGCCACTTGCGCACACGCCGGTTCATCCGCGCCCGCCACAGCGGGGGAACCATGGCGATGAAGGTCATCACCGGATAGCCGTGGGGCAGTTGGGGTGCTTCGCTTTCGCTGTAATTCTGCAGCAAGGGAAAACGGCGGGCGGGCTTCACATGGTGATCGGAATGACGCTGAAGATTGATCAGCAGCCAGTTGCTGGCCCTGTGTGCGGCATTCCATGAATGATGCGGTCGGACCGGCTCGTAACGGCCATCGCCAAGATGCTTGCGCGTCAGCCCGTAATGCTCGACATAGTTGACCAGCTCAAGCTGCCACACCGCCACCCCGGCCTGAAACAGGAAGAGCGCGAGCCCCTCGCCACCGCCTGCGGCAACGGCAAGCCCGAGGAACAGAACCTGAAGCACCAGGTAGCGCCAGAAGGGGTTGCTGCGGTGCCAGACAGGCAGGCCCCGGCGCCCAAGCATCGCCGCCTCGGCCCGCCAGGCCGAAAGGGGGCTTTCCTTCAGAACCCGCGGAAAGAAACGATGGAAACTTTCATCATAACGCGCCGTCACCGTATCGCGCGGCGTGCCCACATGACGGTGATGCACCAGAAGATGCTCGCTGCGAAAATGACTGTAAAGCACCATGGCCAGCAGAAGATCGCCAAGCCAGCGCTCGGTGCGGTTCTTCTGGTGCATGAGCTCATGGGCATAGTTGATGCCGATGGTTCCGGTAATCACGCCGACGCCGAAGAACAGGCCGATCCTTTCGGGCGTGCCCAGATGATCCCCCTGCGTCACCCACCACAGCAAGCCGTAAACCAGCGCAAACTGAACCGGAAACCAGATCAGCGTGATCAGACGATACCAGAAGAGGCGGCTCTCGTCGGTGGCCGGATCGGCATTCTCGAGATTGAGGCCGGTCAGCGCATCGAGAAAACTGAACAGCCCCCAGGTGAAAACCGGCACGATCAGCACCCACCAGCCACCGGCCCAGGCGGCAAACAGCGCCACCGGCACCGTGACCAGCGACATCCAGAAAGGCAACGCGGCCGACAGACGGGCCACGCGTTCAGGCGGAAGGGTGCGGGCGGAAGCTTGAGCCTTCATGAGAAAATCCTAGCCCGCAAGCCGGGCAAACTCAATCCGCCACCAACGCCTTTCGGGCAATCGCATGCGCCTTGCGCATCACTCCCGGCAAATCGGCAGAGCGGAAATCGGCGGCGGAAAGGAAGAAACCGCGCACCGGTCTGACTCCGGCGGGAAGGCGCGCCACATGGACCCTCAGGTGCAACCGGAAATGAGTAAAGACGTGACGCACCTCGGCACCTGCATCCTGCCAGCAGCCCCGGGCCGGCGGGCAGGTTTCCGGGAATCCCCCTTCGGTCCATTCGCTGCCTGGCCACCCAAGCATGCCGCCCAGAAGCCCGCGCACCGGACGTCGCTCAAGCAGCCAGGCACCATCGTCGCGCCGTGCAAGATAGACATGCCCGTATCGCAGCGGTCGTGCCGGTTTTGCCATGCGCCGCGGCAGGGTTTCAGCCACCCCCGCAGCATATGCCCGGCATTCCTTTTGCCAGGGGCAGATACCGCAGGCCGGATTACGCGGTGTACAGATGGTTGCGCCAAGATCCATTACCGCCTGAGCATAGTCACCGGGGCGGTGACAGGGCGTGAGACGCGCGGCCAGGGTCTTCAACTCCGGCCTGGCGTCGGGCAAGGGCGTTTCCACATGGTAAAAGCGGGCCATGACACGTTCGATATTGCCGTCCATCACCACTTCCGGGCGCCCGAAGGCGATGGATGCGATGGCTGCGGCGGTATAAGGACCGATTCCCGGAAGCTTCAGAAGCCCTTTGTATTCATCCGGGAAATTGCCGCCCATCTCGTGCGTTACCGTGCGCGCGCATTTCAAAAGGTTGCGGGCGCGGGCGTAATAACCCAGTCCGGCCCAGGCGGCCATGACCTCTTCGTCACGCGCCGCCGCCAGCGCTTCGACGGTCGGCCAGCGGGCCATGAATTTCAGGAAATAGTCATGCACCGCGGTAGTGGTCGTCTGTTGCAGCATCACCTCGGAAAGCCATACGGCATAAGGATCTGCCCGCTTTCCTCTGCGGCTTTCCGCCGGCGGAATCCGCCAAGGCAGGACGCGGGCATGCGTGTCATACCATTCAAGCAGCGCACCGCTCAGCCGAACTGCGTCGGTTTCATAACGCAATGTTTATTTCTCCCGCGTCGATTGGGCTGGCGCCCCCGTCCCCGGCTGCTAGAATAGGCGCGAAACGACGAGGATAACAATGGACGGCAAAGCAGGGGCAGGGCAACGCAGGCAGGGCTTCAGGCGTGCTTCCAGGCTGCTGAAGAAGCATATCCGCTCGGCCGGAGAATCGCGCGGCTTTGCTGTCTCCCGCTTGTTAACGCACTGGTCGGAAATCGTGGGTGACGAGATCGCCTCCATGGCCCGGCCGGTGAAGGTTACCTATGGGCGGGGCAGCTTCGGCGCCACGCTGACGCTGCTGGCGAGCGGCGCGCAGGCACCGCTTCTGCAGGCCGAACTTCCCCGCATCCGGGAGCGTGTCAACGCCTGTTACGGCTATAACGCCATATCGCGAATCCGCGTCACCCAGACGGCGCCGCAGGGTTTTGCCGAAGGGCAGACCCGCTTCGAACCGCCCCGGACCGCCCGCGCCTTCGCCCCCGCACCACAGGTTCGGGCAAGCGCCCGAAAAACCACGGCCGGTGTGCGCGATGAAACTCTGCGCGAGGCCCTGACCACCCTGGGCGAGCATATTCTGTCCCGCTCCACAAATCACACGAGGCCCAATTCATGAAACGCATCCTGACAACCCTGGCCGTTCTGTCCACCCTGCTGATCGGCAGCGTCTGGTTCGCCGAAAACACCCCTGCCGGCATGCCTGGCTACGGCGCCGCAGCCGCACAGGAAACCGGTGCCGGCCAGGCTGCTGCCGACACAGACGCGCCGCAACCGGAAAAACCCGCCAGCCTGGATATGGTTCTTGGCAATCCCGATGCCCCTGTGACCATTGTCGAATACGCTTCGTTCACCTGTCCGCATTGCGCCACCTTCCACCGCGACGTGCTGCCCATGATCAAGAAGAACTATGTGGACAGCGGCAAGGTGAAACTGGTCATGCGCGAAGTCTATTTCGACCGTTTCGGCCTGTGGGCCGGGATGCTGGCGCATTGCAGCGGCGAGACGCGCTATTTCGGGGTGGCGGACATGCTGTTCCGGAAACAGAAGGAATGGCTTGCCGGCGGCAACCCTCAGGAAGCGGCCGACAATCTGCGCAAGATCGGCCGCGCAGCAGGAATGTCGGATGACGATCTTGACGCCTGTTTCGCCAATGAAGAACTGGCAAGGGCCCTGATCGAGCATTACCGCACCACGGCCGGCGCCGACGAAATCGACGGCACGCCCAGCTTTGTCATAAACGGCCAGAAATATCCGAACATGAGCTATGAGGACTTCGTGAAGGTGATCGAGGAAAAACTTTCCGAAACCGGCGGCAACTGAGCACAGCGGAGCACTACCCATGAGCGCTCCGCTTGCCGGTCTGAAGGTAATCGAGCTTGCGCGCATCCTTGCCGGCCCCTGGGCCGGGCAGACGCTGGCCGACCTCGGCGCCGACGTCATAAAGGTGGAAAGCCCCGAGGGTGACGATACCCGCCGCTGGGGGCCACCCTTCGTTGAGCGCGAGGGGGAAAGGAGCGCAGCCTATTACCACGCCTGCAATCGCGGCAAGAAATCGGTCGTGGCCGATTTCCGCACTGCCGAAGGGCGCGATCTGGTGCGCGATCTGGTGCGCGATGCCGATATCGTGATCGAAAACTTCAAGGTCGGGGGGCTTGCCAAATATGGCCTTGATTACGCAAGCCTTTCCTCGGTCAATCCCCGCCTCATCTATTGCTCGATCACCGGTTTCGGACAGGATGGCCCCTATGCCCGGCGCGCGGGCTATGACTATATCATCCAGGGGATGTCCGGGCTGATGTCGGTGACCGGCACACCCGAAGGGCAGCCCCAGAAGGTGGGCGTGGCCGTGGCCGATATCTTTACCGGCGTCTATGCCACCACGGCAATCCTGGCCGCCCTTCACCAGCGCACGCGCACCGGCAAGGGGCAATGGATCGACATGTCGCTTCTTGATGTGGCGGTTTCGGTGATGGCCAACCAGGCGATGAACCATCTTGTTACCGGCCGCCCCCCACAGCGCATCGGCAATGCGCATCAGAACCTTGCCCCCTACCAGGTGTTCGACTGCGCCGATGGCCGGATCATCATCGCCACCGGCAACGATGCCCAGTATCGCCGCCTGTGCGATATTCTCGGCCTGCCCGAGATTGCCGACGATCCGGCCTTTCTCACCAATGCCGACCGGCTGAAGAACCGCGATGCGTTGACCCGGCGCCTTGCCGAGGCAACGCAAAGGCGCCGGAAGGCCGATCTTCTGGACGCCTGCGAAGCAGCGGGCATACCGGCGGGGCCGATCAACGATCTGGCCGAGGTTTTCGCCGACCCCCAGGTCAGGGCGCGCGGAATGGCGTTTGACATGAACGGCATCCCCGGCCTGCGTTCGCCATTCCGTTTCTCGGACAGCGAACTGGCACTCGGGCGGCCCTCGCCCCGCCTTGGCGAGCACAATGAGGAAATCCTCCGGGCGCTCAGATCAGACCGAGACGCCTGAGCGCCGTATCCAGTGCCGCACCTTCATCAACTTTCAGGCGCACCGGCAAGCTCAGCACCTGACGGCGGAAATCCGGTGGCAGGCGCACCGCATCCTTTTCGGTTGTGACAAGCTGGGCACCACGCAGACGGGCCTCTTTTTCAAGGCGTGCCAGCAGGGCCGGTGTGAAACGGGCATGGTCGGGCAGCGCCACCTTCTGCACCAGATCGGCTCCAATACCTTCGAGTGTTGCGAAAAATTTCTCGGGATGCCCGATACCCGCAAAGGCCAGAACCCTGTGGCCCTGCCAGTCCATCCCCGTTCGAACCGGAGCAAGATGCCCCGTGGCACGGGGCACGGCGATCCCGGATCCCCAGACCTTGCCGAAATGTGCCTGGGCCTTTCTGCCGCCAATCGACAGCAGAAGATCGGCCCGACGCAATCCTGTTTCCACCGGCTCGCGCAGGGGGCCCGCAGGCAATACCCGCCCGTTTCCGAAACCCAGCGCAGCATCCACAACGATGATTGACAGATCCTTTGCCAGAGCCGGGTTCTGGTGGCCGTCGTCAAGCACGATCACTTCGGCCCCCGCCGCCACTGCGGCGCGCGCACCGGCAGCACGATCATGTGCCACCCAGACCGGCGCAAAAGCCGCCAGCAACAGCGGTTCGTCTCCTGCATCGCCAGCATCATGCACAGCCGGGTCCACCCGTATGGGCCCGGCAAGCCGCCCGCCATGGCCTCGGGTAACGACATGCGGCTTCCTCCCCGCCCCGATCAGACGTTCGAGCAACATGATGACGGTCGGCGTCTTTCCGACACCCCCTGCATTGATGTTGCCGACACAGATCACGGGAACAGGCATGCGTGCAGGCGTGCCCCGAGCCAGCCGCCTTGCGGTGGCCCGGGCGTAAATCGCCGCAAACGGCAACAGGACACGAGCGCACAGACCCGGCCTGCCGGGAGAACTGAACCAGAACCGTGGAGCACGCATCAACTCTTGCGGCCTCCCTTGCCAAGCGTTTCCAGTATCAGGTCTCTGGCCCGTCCGGTGGCCAGAGATGCCGAAGAGTAATAATCCCATGCCGCATTTGCCATTGCTGCGGTCTTGTCCGGCGCAAGCATCACTTCAAGCGCACGCACAAGCCCCGAACCGTCGAGCACCAGCCGGGCCGCCCCTGCATTGTCAAGCTGCAGATAGGTTTCCAGGAACGGAGCGGTTTTCGGGCCGTGCAGGATCGCCGAACCCAGGGCCGCGGGCTCCAACGGCGAGCTGTTGCCCCCATTGCAGAGCGTCCCCCCCATGAAGCACACCGGGGCAAGCCGCAGCCACAGTCCGCGCTCATCCTGCGCATCCGCAATGCATATCTGGGCATCGCCGTCGGGAAGTTCCCCGCGCGAGCGCACGACAACCCGCCACCCGGCCTTGCAGAATGCCCGCTCGATCTGCGAAACGCGCAACCTGTCGGCCGGCTCGAGAATCAGCAGAAGACGATGCGAAATCCGGGTAAGGGCCCGGTGCGCCCGTTCGACGAGGTTTTCCTCGTCCTGATCCACGGCAAGCGCCATCCAGACCGGCCTTGCCGCCAGATGACCGGCCATTTCATCACGCTCCTCTTCGCTGCAGCGTGGTGGCGGCGTCATCTGTTCGAGCATTCCGCCAATCCGGACCACCCCCCGGGCCGCACCCTGGCGAACAAGGGCCCGGGCTGCCGGGGCATCCCGCGCCAGTATCGTTCCGAACGCCCGCAGCAGGGGTTTTGCGAGGCCCGGCAGCCACTGGCGCTCGATCCCCGGAAACGACGGCGCCTCGGCATCCATCATGATCAGGGGCACTCCTGCCGCGTCAGCAGCCACCACAAGGCCGGGCCTCAGACCGGCCCCGGCAAAGACAAGAACATCCGGTTTCCAGTAACCGACGAGATCGCGCATGTCTTCGGGGTGGTCGTTGTGCAGAACCACAAGATCGGCCCCGGCCAGCCCTTTATCCAGAAGATCGGCCTCTTCCGCGCGAACCGTGACAAGAACGTTCAGATCCTCGTATTCATCCTGGATGTGCTCGATCAGTTCCGGCAACGGCGGGTAATGGGCCCGCCCTGAAACATGCAGCCAGAGATACGGACCCGGGGCCCTTGGCGGCAACGAAACACCGGCACCGCCTTTTTTGCGGCGCGCCGAAGCAAGATACAGTTTCAGACTGATCGGTATCCGCATTGCCTGCCCGGCCCCGCCCGTTCGAGATTTTCCGGCCAGGCGCTTCAACCGCCCAGTTCTTCGGTCGGGGAAACCTCGTTTTCCTCGTCGCGCAGCCTGTGGATATGGGCGATGAAATACCGCATGTGCGCGTTATCCACCGTCCGATGCGCCTCGGCTTTCCAAGCATCGTAGGCACTGGCGTAATCAGGATACATGCCCACGATATGGATATCGTTCACATCCTTGAAAACATTGCCTGACGGATCAACCAGTTCGCCGCCAAAGACCAGGTGAAGACGTTGAGTCATCGGGTTCTCCGTCCGTTTGCTCGTGAAAACAGTGCCGGCCTGCACCCTATTGAAACTTGTCCGCCGGGAAAAGAGGGAAGCCGGGGCGATCAGGGGCACTACTGTTTCAATCGGCCGATCAGGTTGCCATGCAATGGCTCTGCCGCAACGATCAGCCCATTGACGCACGGCGCCGGATTGTTGAACCGCAGCGCGGCCCCGGTCCGGTCCGTTACCCGCGCACCGGCCTTTTCGGCAATCAGACTGCCCGCGGCCACATCCCATTCCCATGTCGGCCGCAGGGTCAGCATCGCATGGAAACGGCCTTCGGCCACCAGGGCAAGACGATAAGCCAGCGATGAACGGAATGCGCGCTGTATCGGGGGCATGCCACCGTGCCACAGATCGGGATCAAGACTGTTCCTGTGCGCCAGCACGGTTGCACGGGCCAGATCTTCATTCCTGTCTGCACGGATTTCCCGGCCGTTCAGACATGCGGGGCCCTCGCTGGTGGCGGTGAACATGCATTCGAGAAGAGGCAGATATATCACTGCGGCGGTAATCTCGCCACCCTCTGCCACGGCAAGAGAGTGGGCGAAATCCCGCGATCCCCTGATGAAGGCACGTGTGCCATCGATCGGATCCACGATGAACACCCGGCGCGCATTCAGCCGCTCGGGCGTGTCTGCGGTTTCTTCGGAAAGCCAGCCATAACCGGGGCGCACCGCGCGCAGACTTTCGCGCAGCATGTTGTCGATCTCGATGTCAGCCTCGGTAACCGGGCCGGCACCTTTCTTCTTCTGCCATGTATCGGGTGCCCGCTTCCAGTAGCGGGTAGCAATCCTGCCGCTGTCACGCGCGGCCCGCACCAGCAGATCCAGATCACTTTCCGGCAATCGCAAGCCCCTCGACAAGCAACGAAGGCACGACCCGCGAAAGGTGGGTACGCGCGTCGTTGGCCGCCATCATGCCGCGCAGCATGTCGCGCAGGTTGCCGGCGATGGTGCATTCGTTCACCGGATGACAAACGGCACCCCCCTCAACCCAGAACCCGCTGGCCCCGCGCGAATAATCGCCGGTGTTGGGGTTGATGGTGCTGCCGATCAACGACGTTACCAGAAGCCCGGTTCCCATCTCGCGCAGCAGATCATCGCGGCTCTTTTCACCTTGGGTCAGGGTCACGTTGCCAACCCCCGGTGACGGCGGGGCAGACGTGCCGCGCCGGGCATTCGCCGTGCTTTCCATGCCCAGCTTTCGCCCGATCGCCAGATCCAGGGTCCAACCGCACAGAATGCCGTTTTCAATGATATGGCGCCGTCTGGTGGGCAGACCTTCGCCATCAAACGGGCAGGTTGCACGCGCTCGCCGGCGGTGGGGCTCTTCGGTCAGCGAAAGCTCTTTCGGCAGAACCTGCTTGCCAAGCCCGTCAAGCAGCCAGCTTGCTCCGCGGGCAATCGCCGTGCCATTCACTGCCGCCAGCAGATGTCCGATCAGAGAGCCGGCAACCCGTTCATCGAACACCACGGGAAACCTTCCCGTCGGGGGCTGTCCGGGGCCGGCACGGGCCAGAGCGCGTTCAGCTGCGACACGCCCGATTTCTTCGGGTGGCATCAGGTCTTCCCGGAAAACACGTGTATCCCAGAAATGATCGCGCTCCATGCTGCCCCCCGTGCCGGTAATCGCCACACAGCCAATACTGCGGCTGGTGCGCGCATAACCACCCGAGAATCCGTTGCTTGCGGCAAGGTGGAGGCAGCTTCGCCCGTAGCCTGCCGAAGCGTTGTCCACCTTCGATATCCCTTTCAGGGCATACGCCGCTGCTTCCGCAGCCAGTGCGTCTTCTTCAAGCGCAGTCGGAGATGGCTCCGGAGCCGGATCGGCCATTTCGAAAGCACCGATATCCCAGTCACGCGCCAGCTGATCGGCCTCGGCCAGACCGATCGCCGGATCTTCGGGCGCTTCCCGGGCCATTGCCACGGCCCGCTCTGCCATCTGCCGGATCGTTTCACCGGAAAGGTCCGAGGACGACACGCAGGCCTGCCGCCGGCCCGCCAGCACCCGCAGGCCGATCTCGGTGCTCTCGCTGCGTTCGGCATGTTCAAGCCGACCGTTCAGAACATCCACGGAAACAGACGCATCCGAAACCGCAATCGCGTCGGCCGCATCTGCCCCTGCATGCCGCGCCGCATCCAGCATCTGTTCCGTCAACTGCTGCAGATCACCCGCCATTCGCAAAACCCCGCCAAAACGTCACGCCACGAGGTAATGGTCACACCGCCCGCACGCAAGCCGGGAAAACCGGAAAAACAAACAGGGAAGGGCCGCCCACATGGGGCGGCCCGCACCACAGGACGGTTCGGACAGCCTATTGCAGCCGCTGACCGTTCGCCAGAATGTGGCCTTCTTCGGTAAACTCGATGGTGGATACGAGTTCATCCTCACCTTCACCGGGCTGTGCGAACATGCCCAGCATCATGCGAATGCCCATGGCCTGATCTTCAGGCACCAGTCCCATCTGAATCAGCTTGTCGATCAGCGCATTGACACCGACCAGTTTCAGATTGACCTGGCCCACCGGCTTCGGTACTCCATTGTACCTGATCTCGAAGGCACCATCGCCGCTCAGTTCTGCTCCAACGGCTTTCACTTGCAGCGCATTCAGCATGACCTCGGTCACTTCACCCGGGGGCTGGTCGGAATCCTCCAGCCCGGCCATCATCGCGGGATCCAGGATATCCACGAACCAGCGCCCCTTGCCCGAAGTATCAAACACAACAGTGACCGGATCTTGCGGCAGGGCACCACCCGGATCGCCTATCATCCAGATTTCTGAAGGAATTTCGAGATCGATCACCCTGAAGGCCAAGGCAAAATCCTGCGGTTCTTCCGATTTCAGAAGCGGCATCTTCAGCTTGCCTCCGTTTTCGGCAAATCTGAATACAAGCTGCGGAAACGGCAGATCAGGCGACGCGATCACAAGCTCACCACCCTTGCTGACCACATCATACAGGATTCCGTCTGCGCCCATCGCGATTTCAAGCGAACCTTCGCCAGCTGACGAGGCAAAGGTTGTTATCTTGCCCGCTTCCTCGGCTACCACTTCGCTTTCGCCCGAGCCGTATCCGAAAGACACAGAGAAGGTAGCACCCGCCCGCAATGCGGCGGCAAGATCGGCAAGATCCTGATCAGGCGGGGCACTCAACATGCCGGCGACCGCCAGGTTGTCCATCTGGCCCGTTATATTGACCTGTGTATCGCTTTCAGGATCGGACAGTCCGATCTTGTAGCTCAGGGAAGCCGCAGTGCCCGTCTGCTCGACCGTCCGCAGATCGCCAAGACGGGAAACTGTGCGATCGGTGATATCGTTGATCGAAACAAGAAGCTCGGTGTTTTCAAGCGGCTTCCCGTCGATCATCATGCTGACCAGCCTGATGCCCAGTTCAGGCGCCGCGCTGTCATAGATCATTTCTTCCTTCGAGCCGCTGACCGTAATGGCAAGCCCCTTGTGGAAGAAGTCGAACTCCATGGCCATGGCTTCACCATCCTGACCCTGAGGCGTCAGGTTGATCGTGATCGGATTGTGCTCGGGTATGGCCAGTGCAACCGTTCCATCTCCCTGATCGGTCAGTTCCAGCCCTGAAAGGGTGATCTCGACAGTCCCTCCGTTCTCGGGCAATTTTGAAACAGCTTTGAATTCGGTAATCTTCAGCGTATTGCCGGACTGTTCTTCGACGGCAGTGATTTCATAACCGAAATCTTGCAGATATTTGCTCCAGTCATTCCACACCTCCTTGGTGGTGACCTCTGCGAAAGAAGCCGTCGAACACAGCAACACCGCCAACGATGCCGCCCCGGCGAAGTTTCCAAGCTTGCACAGTTTCATATCGAACCTTTCAATGCTAAATTCATCGCCCGGGAGAATGACGATACCAGTGCAAAAGATCAAGGATTTCCAAGGCGCCGCCGAGGGAATGGGCAGAAATCTGAACAGCCACTGAAAAACAGGAGAAAACAGCGTGGGTGAACTGAAGGGAAAAACGGCCGTCATCACCGGTGCAAGCCGCGGTATCGGCGCATCCACCGCGCGGCTGTTTGCCGAAGCGGGTGCAAATGTGGTGTTGCTGGCACGCAGCGGTTCCGCCATCGACGCACTGGCAGCAGAAATCGGCGGACAGGCGCTTGCCGTGCCCTGCGATGTAGGCAGCTTCCGGGCGGTGCAGGCGGCTGTCGATGCTGCAGCCGAACGCCATGGCGGGGTGGATATCCTGATCAACAATGCCGCTGTGATCGAACCAATCGCGCTTCTCTCTGCAACAGATCCCGCAGCCTGGAGCATGGCGATCGACATCAATCTGAAGGGAGTCTATCACGGGATGCGCGCGGTGATCCCGCTGATGATCGGAACGGGCGGCGGCACCATCATCACGATCAGTTCCGGTGCTGCCCACAATCCTCTGGAAGGCTGGAGCGCCTATTGCGCATCAAAGGCGGGGGCCGCCATGCTGACAGCATGTGCCGATCGCGAGAACCGCGGCAAGGGGTTGCGGATAATGGGCCTTTCGCCGGGCACCGTCGCTACTGACATGCAACGTGAAATCCGCAAGAGCGGCATCAATCCGGTAAGCCGGCTTGACTGGTCCGAACATATCCCGCCGGAATGGCCGGCAAGGGCCCTGTTGTGGATGTGCACACCGGATGCCGACGACTTCATCGGGCAGGAAATATCGCTGCGCGATTCCGCAATTCGCAAACGGATCGGTCTTTCCGGATGATCCGCCTCGAGAAGGAAGGCGGCCTCTGGATCGTCACCATCGACCGCCGGCAAAAGGCCAATTCCCTGACCCGCACCATGCTGGAGGAACTGGCCAGAATCGCCGAGGGCGCACACGAGGGGGCCCGTGCATTTGTCATCACCGGAGCCGGCAAGGTGTTCAGCGCCGGCGCCGATCTTGACGAGGCGCGCGCCGGCCTTGCCTCTGATCCGGTCTGGGAACACCTCTCGGGGGCCATTGCCAGTCTGCCGTGCCTGACCATCGCAGCGCTGAACGGAACCCTTGCCGGCGGCGCCTTCGGCATGGCGCTGGCCTGCGATCTGCGGATCGCGGTGCCCGGGGCCACGTTCTTTTATCCGGTGATGAAACATGGATTCCTTCCCCAGCCTTCGGATCCGGCCCGTCTTGCGGCAATCGCCGGCCCTTCGACCGCCGCGATGATCCTGATGGCCGGCGCGCGCCTTTCCGCCGAGGAAGCCCTGCGCACAGGCCTGATCGACCGCCTGACACCTGCCGATCGGCTGCTGGACGAAGCACGCTCTCTGGCTGCAGACAATCTGACGGGAAATCCCGAGATTGCCGCGCAAATCAGGCAGATGCTGCATACCGGCCATTCATTTTCGCGCAGGGATGGCGGATTGCGAAACCTGACGAAGCGCAACAGCGAGGAAAGCCATGGCAAATGATCGCCCCGAAATCATCAGCACGATACTCGGGTATCTCGAACAGGGCCTGGCACAGGCACAGGAATGGCTGCTGAGTCCGGCGGCATGGTCGCAGTTCGGATTGCTGGTGGCAGCCTGGCTGCTGGCGCTGCTGGTGAACCGGCGAGCCGAACCTGTTCTGAAACGTCTGCTTGCCCCTGCCGACACGCAACAGGGCGCGCTGGCAAAGGCCCGCCGCTTCGTGCTGATGTTCCTGCCGCTGCTGTTGCCGGTTCTGGCCTATGGCCTTACCGCGATCGGCGAACAGATCACACGCTCTCTCTTCGGATCGGGCGCCGTGATCGCCTTTGGCAAACGGGTATTCCTGTTTCTTGCCGCGCGGGCACTGGTAACGCGGATCATCCACGATTCCTTCCTCAGGCTGCTCGGCCGTTATGTGCTGATCCCGGCCATGGCGCTTTATGCGGTGGGGCTTCTGACACCGCTCACCGAATACCTTTCGCAAACCCGTGTTCAGCTTGGAAACATCTCGTTCTCGGTAATGGCACTGGTGCGCGGAGCGATCGCCGGCAGCCTGCTGTTCTGGCTGGGGCGCTGGTCGAACGAACAGACAACCCAATACATCACCCACAAGGAAGAACTGCGCCCCGCCACCCGACAGCTTGCCGTCAAGGCTGCCGAAGTCGCCATTTTCGGAACCGCCTTCCTGCTGCTGATGAGCATCATGGGCATCGATCTTTCGGCGCTGGCAATCCTCGGTGGCGCGATCGGCGTCGGCCTGGGATTCGGCCTTCAGAAGATTGCCTCGAACTTCATATCCGGCGTCATCCTGCTGCTCGAAGGACAGGCCACCGTGGGAGATTATGTCGAACTTGACGGGGGCGAGGCCGGCACCATCAAGAAGATGATGGCGCGCGCCACCATTCTTGAAACCTTCGATGGCCGGTGGATCGTCGTGCCGAACGAAGATTTCATCACGACCCGGGTCGTGAACTATTCCGATGCGGGCTCGGCCAACCGCTACGAGGCGCCGTTCTCCGTCGGCTATGACACCGACATCAACAAGGTTCCGGCGATCATCGAAGCCGCCGTGGCCAGACATCCGGCAGTGCTGCAGGATCCCTTCCCGCCCGACTGCGAACTGCGGGGCTTCGGAGAAAGCGGCGTGGATTTCGCCGTGGAGTTCTGGGTCAACGGCATTGACGACGGCGAGAACAAGTTCACATCGGATGTACTGTTCCTGATCTGGAATGCCCTGAAGGAAAACAACATCACGATCCCCTATCCGCATCGGGTGGTGGAATGGAAAGGGAAACCTCCGCAAACCCCCGAAACATGAGCCCTCGCCCCCAGACCGCGCTCCGGCGGAATGCCCCGGATGGAGACAGAGCGTGCTAGCGGCGCATGCCCAGCATTGCAAGGCGGATCAGGCTGCGTTCGATCAGCGCCATGGGGGGGGCATTGCTGCTGGAGCGCAACTCCAGATCGGTATTCGTCAGCTGTCCGAGCGCCTGTTCCAGCCGTCTCCGGCCCCAGGCCCGGGCCTGACGCTGCATCCGCTCGCGGCGCGGACCGAACAGTGGCGGGCGCGGGTTCACACCGCTTGCCAGCTGGTGCAGGATCCGGAAATGACGGGTGGCAGCAATGCACAGCCCCACGGGCTGCATGCCCTGCCCTTCAAGCCGGCGCAGAAACGGGCCCACCTGGCCACTCCGCCCCTCGGCCACCACATGCAGAAGATCGTCGAGCGCGGCATCCGGAGCCACTGGCGAAAGCGCCTCGATCTCGGATACCGAAAGGGGTGCGCCATCACCGAGTTTGTAAAGTGCCAGTTTCACGAGCAACTGGCGGAAATCCCCGGGATCAAGGCTGCGGGCGAGGGCGGTGATCGCTTCCATCGCGTCGCGCTCCAGCGCACCAAGCCCCTGCCGGTGCAGTTCTGCCTCGATCTCGGTGCGGTCGGGAGGATCGTCATAGATCCCGATCGATACCGCATTCGGATGCCCCTCGAACAGCTTGCGCAAGGAAGAACGCGCGGCAAGCTGCCTGGCTGTCACCACGATTCGGGCATCGCCATCGCGCCATTCCCCGATCGCCACCGAAATGGCCTTCGACAGCCCGTCTGCCGCATCTTCGACAAGCACCACCCGTGCCCCCGGAAAGAATCCCTGCGCGCGGATTGCATCAACCAGCAGTGCAGGCTCCTTGCGCAGATCGGCTGCCGCGATACGGGCAAGGCGCATTTCCTCTTCGCCCTTCGGGCCGACAAGCGCCGCTATCAGATCCTGCCGCTTCAGAGCCACCCGCATGGGATCGGCCCCGTAAAGCAGGATAGCCGAGCGGGCCGGATCGGGACGCGCGAGAAATACCCTGGCCTCGCGCCCCGAAAGCTTCATTTCAGCACCTCGGGCGACAGGGCGAACAGATGCGAAACGATCTTGTCGGCCAGAATGACCATGAGCCGCCTGTAGGCATCATCCCTTGCCGCCTGGGTGTTGACCGTGGTTCCCGTGGCGCTGTAGCTCGTGAAGCTGTCAACCGTGCCCGAAGCCAGGCGGCTGCCGGTGGTTCTGTCATGCAGCACGAAACCGGCCTTTCCCAGAACATGAAACCGCGTGGTTTCCTGGGCCGGTGTGATCGCCAGCCCGGCTTCCCGCAGCTCAAGCCTGTAGTCCAGGCCGTATCGCGCATTCCGGGTGCGCCCGAACCTTTGTTCCAGCTGATGGACGAGAACAAATTCTCTGTCATCCGCCGGCGCCCTCGCAAGCACCTGGCCGCGCAGCATATTCCCGACCCCGCCCGGACCGTAAACCGGCCTGTAGCCACAGCCCGACAGCATGGCGAGACCCAGAAGCAGGAATTTGCGTCGGTCAGACAACCACATTCACGATACGCCCCGGCACCACGATCACCTTTTTCGGCGCCTTGTTCTGAAGCGCCTTCTGCACAGCCTGATCCTGAAGCGCGATCTTTTCAACCTCTTCACGCGGCAGATCCTTGCGAACGGCGATTTCCGAACGTCGCTTGCCGTTGATCTGAACGGGCAGGGTTATCGTATCCTCTTCAAGCATCGCCTGATCAGCCTCGGGCCAGGGTGCCTGCACGATCAGCCCCTCACCGCCCAGCATGTGCCAGATCTCTTCGCTCAGATGGGGCGTCATCGGGGCCATCAACTGCGCCAGAACCTGCATTGCCCGCCGCTTCGCAACCGCACCGGCCTTCGATTTCGCCAGCGTGTTGGTAAAGGCATAGAGCCTGGCAATCGCCGTATTGAAGGCAAAGTTTTCAACCCCCTGCGTAACATCATGAACGGTGCGGTGCATGGCCCGCTCCAGCGCCTTGTCTTCCGTCGGACAGGCTGGCGCATCGCTTGCGGCAACTTCGTGCGCCATGCGGTAAACCCGCCCCAGATGGCGAAACGCTCCTTCGGCGCCAGCGGCTGTCCACTCGACATCACGTTCGGGAGGGCTGTCGGAGAGCACGAACCAGCGCACGGTATCGGCTCCGTAGCGATTGATGATATCAACCGGATCGACGACATTCTTCTTCGATTTCGACATCTTCGCCGAAGGGATGATCTCGATCGCCTCGCCCGTGGCCTTCACGATCTTCCGCTCGCGGTCCACCTCTTCGGGAAGGTGATAGACGGGGCGGCCCAGATTGTCGCGCGTAAGATAGATTTCATGCGTGACCATGCCCTGTGTGAACAGCGCATCGAAGGGCTCCACGGCCTTTTCGGGAAGATGCCCCGTCATCTGCATGGCGCGGGCAAAGAAGCGCGAATAGAGCAGGTGCAGGATTGCGTGCTCGATACCGCCGATATACTGATCCACGTTCATCCAGTAGTCGGCCGCGTCAAGCTCTACCGGTACTGGCGCATGCGGGCAGGTGAAGCGCGCATAATACCATGAGGAATCCACAAAGGTATCCATGGTATCGGTTTCGCGCCTTGCGGGCTTGCCGCATTTCGGACAGGGCACGTTGCCCCAGGAAGGATGACGGTCAAGCGGGTTTCCGGGCTGATCGAAGCTCACGTCGTCGGGCAGGCGGACGGGCAGGTTTTCCTTGCGTTCGGGCACGGTGCCGCAGCTTTCGCAATGCACCATCGGAATGGGGCATCCCCAGTAACGCTGGCGCGAAAGGCCCCAGTCCCGCAGGCGATAACGGGTAACGCCCCGGCCCCAGCCTTCGCGTTCGGCCTTTGCG
Source organism: Paracoccaceae bacterium (assembly GCA_026989355.1). Classification (GTDB taxonomy): domain Bacteria; phylum Pseudomonadota; class Alphaproteobacteria; order Rhodobacterales; family Rhodobacteraceae; genus WFVA01. The sequence goes on from JALSJM010000002.1 coordinate 71,658, forward strand.
ATGGTGGCTTCGATGACCTCGTCGCCGGTTGCCACATCAAGCCCGGTGAAGTGGCTGATCCATCTGACCTTTTCGCTCCTGGGCGGCACGAAGGCCGTATTTTCCACGGGCTTGCCGTTCTCGAGCGCCACGAATGTATCAATTACCGGCAGATCGTATTTGCGGGCGAAATCCAGATCGCGCTGATCGTGAGCCGGGCAACCGAAGATCGCCCCGGTGCCGTAATCCATCAGAATGAAATTCGCCACCCAGACAGGCAGTTCTTTTTCCGGGGCAAGCGGATGGTGCACCCGAAGGCCGGTATCAAAGCCCAGTTTCTCGGCCTTCTCCAGATCGGCTTCGGATGTGCCCATGCGGCGACACCTGGCAATGAATTCGGCCAGCTTCGGGTTGTCTGCCTCAAGTGCGCGTGCCAGCGGGTGATCGGGCGAAACCGCAATGAAAGCAGCCCCCATCAACGTATCGGGACGGGTAGTATAGATCTCGATTTCCTCGAAACCAGCCACCGGCTGCTTGAGAAGAAAGGCCATTTCCAGCCCGCGCGATTTCCCGATCCAGTTCTTCTGCATCAGGCGCACCTTCTCGGGCCACCTTTCAAGCCGGTCGAGGGATTCGAGCAGATCTTCCGCGAAATCGGAGATGCGGAAAAACCACTGGGTGAGCTCGCGCCGCTCAACGGGCGCGCCCGAACGCCAACCCTTGCCGTCGATCACCTGTTCGTTGGCCAGAACCGTCATGTCGACCGGATCCCAGTTCACAACCGACTTCCTGCGATAGACAAGGCCCTTTTCCAGCATGTCGATGAACAACGCCTGCTGATGCCCGTAATACTCCGGATCGCAGGTGGCAAACTCGCGGCTCCAGTCGATCGACAGGCCCAGAGGCTTCATCTGATCGCGCATGTCGGCGATGTTCTGGTAGGTCCAGTCTTTCGGGTGCCCGCCCGAGGCCATGGCCGCATTTTCCGCCGGCATTCCGAAGGCATCCCAGCCCATCGGGTGAAGCACGTTATGGCCGGTGGCCATCTTGTAGCGCGCGATCACGTCGCCCATGGTATAGTTGCGCACATGCCCCACATGAATGCGCCCCGAAGGGTAGGGGAACATCTCGAGCACATAGTATTTGGGCCGGTTCCGATCGCATCCGGCCCTGAAAACCCCGGCTTCGTCCCAAGCTTGCTGCCATTTCTTTTCGGTCTCGGCGGGTGCGTAGCGCGTCATGTTCCGTGATCCCTGGATGTGAAAACACCGGACACAAGGCCCGGTGCCGGTTTAATCGGTGATTCGCTCCGGGTCTACAGCCTGCTGTCGCGGATGCGTAGCTGGCGGGCGCGGGTCAGGATCGCATCCTCGATGGCACGCACGGTTTCGGGGCTGACAGGGCCGGCCCGCGTCTGCAACGCAACATGCAGCGAACGCGCATCAAGAGCGGGATCCTGCACATAGATGGTAGCACGATAGGCGCGCCCGCCACCGGGCGGGGTGCCGTAACCCGTGACAATCACGCCCGTGAACGGATCGGCCGCCTGCACCGGCAGGAAATCCAGGACATCAAGCGCGGCATTCCAGATATACTTGTTGACCTTGATGGTCACGTTCGGATCGTCGCGGTTTTCGAACAGATCCCAGATTGTCGAACGCCGCGGTTCGGCGGTTTTCTGCTGAGCGGCTTTTGCCCCCCCTCCGAGCGATCCCAACGAACCGCCGCCGCTGCAGCCCGCCAGGGCCACAAGCCCCAGAACCGCCAGAGATTTCGCCACGATCTGGTTGATCCTGAACATCATAGCCATAGAACTTGTGCCCCACACCTGAATTCATTCCCTAGTAAACAACGCTCCGCAAACGGGCAAGCGTTTTTGATGTTGCCGAAGGGCCTGCAAACCCGGTGCCGGATTCCCGGAAACCGCGGTGAAAAGGATGTGTGGCAAAGCTGCACCATCTGCGACCACAATACGGCAGACCCGCTGCCTGCTCTTGAAAATCCGACCCGAAAGAGTGAGTTAAACGCATACTCAATTCGGATTCCCCTGAATTGAGGTGCACCTTTGAAACACACGAGGGAAAACGAAATGAAAAAGATTCTCTTTGCAACCACGGCACTTGTCGCCTCGGCCGGCATTGCTTCGGCCGAAGTGAAGCTGACCGGCTACGCCGAAATCGGCATCAAGGGCGGTTCGGGCATGGAAACCCAGTTCCATGACGACATCGACGTGAGCTTCAAGCTCTCCGGCGAAACCGACGGCGGCCTGAGCTTCGGCGCCAAGATCGATCTGGACGAAGCCGACACCGGTGCCTTCACCGGCGGCCCGCAGCAGCTGAACGCCGTCTGGGTGAAAGGCGCTTTCGGCAAGGTCACCCTGGGTGACACCGACGGTGCATTCGACTGGGCGCTGCAGGAAATCGGCATGGGCACCACCCTGACCGACGATCACACCACCCACGCCGGCTACAATGGCAACTCGGGCCTCGACGGTTCGTACGACGGTCAGGTGCTGCGCTATGACAACACCTTCGGCGACTTCGGCGTGGCGATCTCGGCCGAACTGGATGACACCGCCGTTGGCGATCCTGCCTGGGGCATTGGCGTGAAATACAATGCCGCCCTGGGTGGTGTGAACCTGGGCCTTGGCCTTGGCTTCCAGGACAACGGTGCTAATGACATCTGGGGTGTCTCGATCGACGCCAAGATGGACAGCGGCTTCCGTGCGATCCTGAACTATTCGGATCACTCGACTACCGGCGCCTACACCGGTATCGGCCTTGGCTACACCATGGACGCCCTGCTGGTGACCGTGAACTACGGCACCTATGATCTGTCGGGCAACGATGGTTACGGCCTTGCCGTCAACTATGACCTCGGCGGCGGTGCTGTCGTGATGGCCGGCTACGGCAACAGCTCGGTCGGTGGTGTTGACACCAACACCTGGTCGCTGGGCCTGGGCCTGTCCTTCTGATCTTTCGGAAGCACGAACCAACCCAAAGAGAGAGCGGGCCTTCAGGTCCGCTCTTTTCTTTTCTCCGCCGATGGTGTTTCTGTAGCAGCGAAAAACGGATGGGGCTTGGCCGATGTCGCTTTCTGAAATCAGGGAACGGATCCGGAAAGCCGAACAGGCCGCCGGGCGCGTGCCGGGTTCGGCAAGGCTGATCGCGGTATCCAAGAAGCAGCCTGCTGAACGGGTGCGCCATGTGCTCAAGGAAGGGCACCGCCTGTTTGGTGAAAACCGGGTGCAGGAAACCGCAGGAAAATGGCCCGCCTGGCAGGAAGAGTTTCCCGGGGTGGAACTTCATCTTCTTGGCCCGCTTCAGACGAACAAGACGCGTCAGGCCATGGGGCTTTTCGATGCCATCCACAGCGTGGACCGCCCGAAGCTTGCCCGCACGCTGGCCCGGCTGGCTGACGAGCTTGGCCACTGCCCTGATCTTTTCGTGCAGGTGAATACCGGGGAAGAGCCCCAGAAGGCCGGCGTGCCGCCAGCCGATGCGGATGCTTTCATTGCCGAGGTCCGCGCCCTTGATCTGCCGCTGGTGGGGCTGATGTGCATTCCGCCGGCAGACGAAGAACCCAGCCTGCATTTTGCCCTGCTGCGCAAGATTGCCGAGCGAAACGGCCTGCAGGGCCTTTCCATGGGCATGAGTCATGATTTCGAACGTGCCATTGCCCAGGGGGCTACCCATGTGCGGATCGGATCGGCCATTTTCGGCCCGCGGGAAACGGGCTGAAGGCCAGCCCTTCACCACCCCCGTAATATTTATCCTCTGGCAATCCCGCCTGGCACGACAACCCTCGTGCCGGGCCGGATACGGGCGATGATCCATTGCAGGTCCTTGCGCGCAAAGGCAATGCACCCTTCGGTGGGATAACGGGGCCTGCGCCAGACATGCAGGAAGATGGCACTTCCCCGCCCGGACCGGACAGGAAGGAAATTGTAATCCGTGAGCAGGATCATGTCGTAAAGCGGATCGGCACGGCGCAGGCGTTCGTGGCTGGCCGGGAAGGGGGCCTGCACCGGCAGATTGTAATCGGGCGATGCCGGATCATCGCACCACAGATCGCCGGGGCTGACCGGCCGGGCCCAGGGCGCGGGCGGGGCCATGCGATCGGCCCGATAGAGCAGCCCGACAATGCGAAGAATGCCGGCAGGCGTGGCGCCATCGCCCTCGCGCTTGTCGGTGCGCACCCCGCCACGCCCGATGGCACAGGGAAAGCGGCGCCCCATGAAACGGATACCTCCCGGCATCAGCACCAGATCGCGCGGGCTCATAGAAAATGCCCCGACTTTCTGGCCTTTGTGGCAAGATAGGTTTTGTTCTCGGGTGTCTCTCCCACCCGCAGTGGCACCCGTTCGGCCACCCGCACGCCGGCCTTTTCCATCATCTCCACCTTGCGGGGGTTGTTGGTAAGCAGCCGCACCGCACCAAACCCCATGGCCTTCAGGATATTGGCGCCGATGCGAAAATCGCGCTCGTCATCTTCGAAGCCCAGGCGGTGATTGGCCTCGACCGTATCGAATCCCTGATCCTGAAGGCTGTAGGCGCGCATCTTGTTGGCCAGCCCGATTCCACGCCCCTCCTGACTGAGATAAAGCAGCATGCCCGATCCCTCCTGCCCCATCTGCGCCAGCGCCGTGCGCAACTGGGCACCACAATCGCATTTCAGGCTCCCCAGAAGGTCGCCGGTAAAACAGGCCGAATGCAGCCGCGTCAGCACCGGAGCGCCCCGCACGGGTTTGCCGATTTCGATTGCGTAATGCTCTTCACTGCCATCTTCAGGGCGAAACACATGCACCCGGCCGGCTTCGGAAACCGCCAGCGGAACACTCGCACTGACGATTTCATGCAGCGGGCTTGAAATTCCAAGCGTATCGCGAAGCGCCTCGGCACGAAGCAGGGTAAGGCCCTGCGCGCCTGCGAATTCCGCACCATCGGCAAACCCTGTCACCACCGCCGCCGGCAGAAGCCGGGCGCTTTTCAGAAGCCCCAATGCCAACCGGGCCAGCATGGAATCGCCCCTGCGCAGAGCAAGAAGCGGGCCTTTCATCGGATGCACAAGATCATCAGCCGGATCGGCCACCGCCTGCACCCAAGCGATATCGGCAGTAGGAGGCAGAGGAATACGCGCTAGATCCCCGTCATAGGCCCGTGCCTTCAGCGTTCCGGCGCGCCGGGCCGTAATTACCAGAACCGTTTCGCCGGGCAGTTCCCGTACCTGCTGCAGCCGCTCCGGAGAAAGCGTCTCGGTTGCCAGAACAAGCGCGGCACCGTCTGCACCCGACAACACCACCGGCAGCCCCATGCGCAGATCGGCGCGGGCGCGGGCGGCAAGTTCGGTTATGGAGGGGCGGAAGGTCATGCGGCCTCGTATTACAGCTTTACCCGTTCATGTAATGCTTTCCGCCGAAAGATGAAACATACCCCGGATTTTTCACACAGCTGCGTGAGGGGCCACCACACGGGCTTGCCGAACCATTGCAACACGGCCAGATTCATTCCGTAACCGAGGAGAAAACCGATGGGCAGCTTGAAAAGGATACTTCTGGTCGATGATGACGACGACCTTCGTGAGGCACTCAGCGAACAGCTGGTACTGACGGAAGACTTCGATGTATTCGAAGCGACTACCGGCATGGAAGCGATAGAAAAGGCCAAGACCGGGCATTACGATCTGGTGATCCTCGATGTCGGTCTGCCCGATACCGATGGCCGCGAATTGTGCCGCCTGATGCGGAAGCAGGGTGTGAAATGCCCGGTTCTGATGTTGACTGGGCATGATTCGGATTCCGACACGATCCTGGGCCTTGATGCCGGCGCCAACGATTATGTGACGAAGCCCTTCAAGTTTCCCGTTCTCCTGGCCCGGATTCGCGCCCAACTGCGCCAGCACGAGCAATCGGAAGATGCAGTTTTCCAGCTCGGGCCCTATACCTTCAAGCCGTCGATGAAAATGCTGATCACCGAGGATGAAAGGAAGATCCGGCTGACCGAGAAGGAAACGAACATCCTGAAGTTTCTTTACCGGGCACCGGAAAAGGTGGTGCCGCGCGATGTGCTGCTGCACGAGGTCTGGGGCTATAACGCCGGGGTGACCACGCATACACTGGAAACCCACATCTACCGGCTTCGTCAGAAAATTGAACCAGATCCGTCAAATGCCCGCCTTCTTGTAACCGAATCCGGGGGTTACAAGCTTAACCTGTGAAGAGACCCCTCGTGCGTTGGGGTAATGACGCAAATCCTCCCTGTTGGACTGGCCCGGCCTTGTGCCGGGCCTTTTTTTGCGTTTCATGGAGCAAAAGGAGCCTGGGTCATGCCGTTTACCATCGCCACCTGGAACATAAACTCGATCCGCCTGCGCGAAGGGCTGGTGCAAAAGCTGCTCCGGGAAGAGGCACCAGACATCCTGTGCCTGCAGGAATGCAAGAGTCCGGTCGGGAAGATTCCCACCGAAAGCTTTGCCAGGCTTGGTTATCGCCACATGGTGGCGCGGGGACAAAAGGGATATAACGGCGTGGCGATCCTTTCGCGCATTCCGGTTACCGATGCTGGAAGCCATGATTACGTGCGTCTCGGCCATGCGCGCCATGTGGCGGCACGGCTTGAAAACGGGGTGGTGATCCACAATCACTATGTGCCGGCCGGGGGCGATGTGCCCGACCGGGAGGCGAATGAAAAATTCGGCCAGAAACTCGATTACCTGACCGAATTGCGCGATCAGTTTCATGCCGAAACGCCCCGGAAAACGATTCTTGTTGGAGATCTCAACATCGCCCCGCGCGAAGATGACGTGTGGAACCACAAGGCGCTTCTCAAGGTGGTAAGCCATACACCGATCGAGGTTGAGCATCTGGCCGAAATTCAGGATGCCGGCAACTGGCACGATGTGATTCGTGCTGATATCCCCGAGGGCCGGCTTTACAGCTGGTGGAGCTATCGCGCCCGCGACTGGGACGCCGCCGACAAGGGACGCCGCCTGGATCACATCTGGGCCAGTGCCGACATCGCCGGCGCAGCACATGGCAGCCGCATCCTGCGTCATGTGCGCGGCTGGGAAAAACCCAGTGATCACGCCCCCGTCTTCACGACATTTGATCTTTGACCCTTGGGTTTCGCTCCGATCGAGCACATATAAGGCCCAAACTGCAATTGTACCGGGATGAAACCATGCTTGAACCGAACCAGCCCCCCGCCAATGACGATCTGATCAGGGATTCAGACGAACTGCACTTCATGGAAGACGTGATCGAGGCCAGCAGAAACGTGCCCGTGATCGTCGATTTCTGGGCCCCCTGGTGCGGCCCGTGCCGCACGCTTGGCCCGGCGCTCGAAGCCGAGGTGAAACGCGCCGGCGGCAAGGTGAAGATGGTCAAGATCAACATCGATGAAAACCAGCAGATCGCAGCCCAGTTGCGCATCCAGTCGATTCCCACGGTCTATGCCTTCGCCGACGGCAAGCCGGTGGACGGCTTTCAGGGCGCGCTCCCGCCCTCGGCAATTCGCGAGTTCATCGAAAAGATCACCGGCGATGATGGTGGTCTGGCCGCAGCCGTGGAAGCAGCCGAGGAGATGCTGAAGGAAGGCGCCGCCGCTGATGCCGCACAGACGTTCGCCGCAATCCTCGAGGAAGATCCGCAGAATGCCGCGGCCTATGGCGGGTTGGTGCGCGCCCAGCTTGCCGCCGGCAACACCGATCAGGCCGAAGCACTTGTGAAATCGGTTCCCGAAGCCATTGCCGGAGCACCCGAGATCGAGGCCGCGCGCGCCCAGATTGCACTGGCCAGACAGGCCGCCGAAGCCGGCCCGCTTGATGAACTGAGGGCAAAGGTCGAAAAAAGCCCCGATGACCTTCAGACCCGTTTCGACCTTGCCAAGGCACTTTACGCCGCAGGCAATGCCGAAGAGGCGGTCGATGAGCTTCTGGAAATCTTCCGTCGCGATCGCAACTGGAACGACGGGGCCGCGAAAAAGCAGTTGATGACCATATTCGATGCTCTTCCCGCCAATGATCCCCTGGTCAAGAGCGGCCGGCGCCGCCTTACATCGCTGATCTATGCGTAAGCCGTGATTCGAGCTAAGGTTGGAAAATGTTTCCAGCTTCTGACCTGCCAGAAACGCTCTCTCTGTTTCCCTTGCCTGGCGCGATTCTCCTGCCAAGAGGGCAGCTTCCGTTGCACATCTTCGAACTGCGCTATCTGACGATGCTCGAAGATACCCTGAAAACACCCCAGCGGCTGATCGGCATGATACAGCCGCTGGATCCTTCCGAGGAAATACCCGCCCCCAGACTTCACAGGATCGGCTGCACCGGACGAATCATCGGTTTTTCCGAAATGGATGACGGACGCTACATGATCACGTTGAAGGGGATCTCGCGGTTTCGCATCAAGGGCAGGAATTCGGGATTTACCCCCTATATGCGCGCCGATGTCGATTGGCGGGGGTTCGAGCGCGATCTCGGCCCTCCCGAACATGATCCCGGTTTCGACAGGCCGGCGTTCCTTTCACTTCTGCAACGCTATTTCGAATCCGAAGGCCTCAAGGCCGACTGGGACAGCATGAAAGAGGCCGAGGAAGAGCTTCTGATCAATTCGATAGCCATGCTGAGCCCGTTCGAACCGGAAGACAAGCAGGCACTGCTCGAAGCACCCACCCTTCCGGACCGGCGTGAAACACTGGTAACATTGATGGATTATGCCCTGCACCGGGGCAATGACGGAAAGGTGATGCAATGAAGCAGAATAGCCGGTTCGATCCGAAGATGCTGGAATTTCTGGTCTGCCCCGTTACACATGCGGTTCTGCGCCATGATGCCGAAAGGCAGGAACTGATATCGAAGGCCGCGCATCTCGCCTTTCCGATCCGCAACGGCATTCCCGTCATGCTGGTGGACGAAGCCCGCCAGCTTGACTGACCCGGACGGCTCAAACCAAGGGTCTTCCCTGCATTCCTGCCGGGAAGACCCATGACTGATACCTGTCTGGATTCGTCAGAATTTGCCGACGATATTCAGGAAGACACCACGATTGGTATAGTTGATGTCGGCCAGATCATCCGAGACATTGCCCCACTCCACACCGAGCCCGAGTTTCACATTGGCATTCAGGTGGCGATAAACGGCCAGCATGGCGCCGGTCTCGGTGGTGTCGGTTTCATCGGTGAACAGCACCCGGCCTTCGCCGGTGATGTCCCACTTGTGGGTCACATGCCAGTCAAGGCGAAGCGCGGCCAGGGTGGCAGTGTTGTCGGTAAAGGCCGTGGTGCCGCGAGGCGCTACCCTTGATTGCCGCCAGCCAAGCTTGCCGCCAAGCGTAAGGCGGGGCGAAAGATCATAGGCCGCGTTCACCGAGAAGATGTTGCTTACCTGAAGGGGCTGGTTTGTGGTGCCGTCAGCCCCGACCTGATCTTCTCCCGGCAGATCGCGCAGATAGGTATAGCGCAGCAGAATGTTCAGTCGCTCGTTGTCTGTCGGGCGATAGGCATAACCAAGCGAGGCGCGCACATATTCGCCATCCCGGAAATCGCCCTCGGCACTTTCCGAGATCAGCGCATCCACATTGGCAAGGAAGCGCCAGTTGTCGTTCACCTTGTTGGTGAAGCCACCGGTGAAGGCCCATGTATCGCGATCGCGTGCCGTTCCGGCGCCATCTTCGGTGCGGTATTCGAGCCGCGCGCGCCAGCTTTTCCTTTCGCTCGGACTGTAGGCCGCTCCGAACGACAGCGCAAGGCGATCGAAATCGCCGCTCACATCATCGCGCACGGTACCCTTTTCAACCGTTCCGCTCAGGGTCCAGGCCGAATTGGGGGTATAGTTCACACCAAAGATATTGGACAGCGAACGCTGGTTCGTGGGCAGGTCATAAACCGTTTCGCTATAGGTGGTAACGGCATCGGATACCCGATAACGCCCGCCAAGAACCACCCGCCCCCGATCCCGCAAAGAACCGCCTGCGCCTTCACGCGTCGGATCCAGTGTGTAGCCCAGATATACCTCGTTATCGGCTGTCGGCACATAAGACAGGCGCAGCGAAGCACCTTCGCCCGATGTGCCGCCCGAGACCTCGCCCGCAAGGCTCAGCTTCTCGCTCAGCTGCGCGTCGAAGCCGAAGCCCAGGCGATCGTTCCGCTCAAGCCCGCCCGAACGATCAAGTGTGCCCTGAACAAAGCCGTAAAGCTCAAGATCCTCTGAAGCCGCATAGATCGCCTTTATCGCGGCATCCAGGCGCCGGCCCGTTTCTGCCGGCTTCCCGACTGTTGTCCTGTCCGTCAGCTGCAATGCACCCTCAACCGTCCACCTGTCGTTCAGCTGGTAGGAAAGGCGCAGTTCGGCCTCGTCGCGCTCATCGCCGCTGTCCTTGGTGAAATGTTCAATATCGCCGCCGAAGGTCAGGCGCGGGCTGAGCGACACCTCGAATTCGACACCGGCAAGTGTCTGATCCGCGGTGATGCTTTCGGTCAGGGTCGAAAACCCGGCTTCCTTGCGCTCGTAATAGACCCCGATGAAGCCTTCGCGCCCAAGACCGGTTTCCTGCAGATCGAAGCGGCTGTCGAACCGCAGAGCACTGGCCCCGCTGCTGGCAACCCCGGCCGACGAAACAATGGTCAGGCCCCCGTCGGAAGTGGCCGAATGGCTGAAACCGGGGCCTTCGGTGCGGGCGTATTCCAGCTCGGCATAGCTTTTTTCGCTGATCTGGAAGCGCAGGTCGGCACCATGCATGTTCTGGTCTCCGGCGGCGGTGGATTCGCGCATTACCGTGGCTCCGAAACGCAGCCGGTCAGTTGCCCAGACCTCGGCCCGGCCACCCCAGGCGGTGTCGTTCACTTCGGTACTGTTGGGGGTGTATTCGTATTGCGCAACCAGATTCACATCGTATTCGGGGCCGCCATCGGAAATCAGCCCGCCGTCTTCGGCGCCTGATTCCAGCGGATGTGTCAGCATCACGACACCCTGGATGTGATCGATGGTATAATCTGTTCCTTCGGCAAGGGTCCTGGTGGACACCACCCGGCCCGTATCTGGATCAATCACCTGCACGGTCAGCGTCACGGAACCGGCGGTGACATCCTGGTGCGTCAGGAAATAGACAGATCCCCCGGTACCGCGCAGGATATCGCGCTGCGCAAGCGTGTCGGGTGTGGCGGCATAGGCCATGACCGCAATCCGCGGTTCGCCCGCGGATGTCACGCCCGGCGATTGATACCGCAGTTCGGCGCCATAAAGATCGCGGGTATTCTGCAACAGACCGGAACCCGTCACCCCAGCCTTGAAATCACCCCATGTGAAACGCAGGGTTTCGCTTTCGGCACGCAGGTAAACCCGGCCCGCCGTGGGGGTGTCATCGAACCAGGTGCTGTCGTCACCATAGGTGGGATAGAGTTCGGTTCCATCCTGGCGCAGGCGGTCGAGCACCCGGCGCGGATCCTTGTCGTTCAGACGCGAGAAGATATCTTCGATCGGGCCTTCACCGGTATCGAGCGAACCGGTAATGGTGAAGCCGTTGCGCGTCTTGCCCTTGACATAGAAGGCGAGGCGGCCATCGACATAGCTTTCGTCAAGATTGCCCGCTTCGCTGTCGCGCAGGCCGGCTGTGATATCGACGATCCCGAGGCGGAACCACTCCGAAGCGGGAATATGCACATCGCGCACGATCCTGCGTCCACCCGTTTCGATGGTGACCACGTGATCACCCGCCGGCAGAATCCGGCTGACAACGAAACGCCCGGCACCATCCACCGGAACGGGTTCGCCCATCAGACGCACCGTACCCCCGGGAGCAGCACCGCTGCCCGAGGCGGTAATCACCCCACCACGCACCGGAATACCGCGCCGTGCAGTGCGGTCTTCGCTCTCACCCGGAGCCACCGGCACGGTGCCCACCTGCTGGTGCGTTTCGAACGGCTTGTCGGTACGCCGGATTTCAAGGGGAACGGTTTCATCATAGCGCCCTCTGGCGTCGTAAACCCGCAGCACATAGGCATAGCGCTCCGGGCCGTCTTCGGGCATGATCCATTCGGCGGTGCCGTTGGCCTGCGCCGGAATGACGGCAACTACCGGTTTGCCACGCCTTTCGAGATCAAGGATACGAATCTCTCCACGCCGGATGAAGGCCGGATAGTTTGCCGATGTGCGAAAGCGCACCTGTTCGCCCGCTCGATAGGCAGCACGCAGGTCCGAGGTGGTGACATTCAGCATCCGGCGCGTGTCAAGCCCGTCATAGCGCAAATCCACGTTTGCCGCCGCCGCCGCGATATCGCTCTTGCGGTCGGAATTGCGGGGCGCCGGAGCACCGGCAATGGTCTGATCATCAATCGAAATCGAGAAACCCGTATCGGCAAATCCGGCACCGGGGCGGCTTTTCACGCTTTCGGTATTTTCCCCGGCGGGCACACCCACTGCAATGCCCGCATTCGCACGCCGGCATTCGGCCGGAATGGGCAGAGCGGTCTGGTCGCAGATGCGGGTTTCCGCAAGGCCCGGTCCTGAGGCGAGGATGATCGCCAGGGCACTGCCGCCGAAAAGGCGCGCACGCACTGTGGTCTTGACGAATGATTGACGCTTGCCCATTACCTTAGATCCTCTCAGTTCCCGGTCCGTGCGATCGAATGCTCGATCAGCAATTGCCCTCGGCCAGTACCACGCCAGGCGCGTTTCAGTTCCTTCTCCACAAGTTTCATGCGCTTGCGGGCGATCTTGACATCGGCCGCAGTGGCATCGGCCGACACATGATATTCAAGGCGCACGGTTCCCGGCTTGCTGGCCATGGCTCTTGCCAGCCTGTGCAAGCCTGCCACCAGCGCGGGTTTCGGGCGCCCTTCCTCGGTGAATGCCGCATCGCCCAGATCCACCCGCACAACCGGGCCGATGGCTGCCCCGAAGTTGAGTTCGCTCATCATGCCGGGCGTCAGACGAACCACCCGCGGGTTTTCGGTGGTCACCCGGAAACCGGCCGGCAACGAGCGCGGATCCAGCTTCAGAATAAAGTTCGATCCCCGATCCGCCGGCAGCATCGCACAGGGAACGCTGAAGCGGCCATGCTCATCTGTGGTGATGACAAGGCCATCCGCAGTTACCAGACGCACACCGGGGATGCCGGTTTCATCGGCCTCCTCAAAGGCTTCGGGCAGAACGCTGGCCTTGCCCTTGCCGCCATAATAGGTCTGGTCAGAGATCGCGGCACGGTCACGTTCACTTGCAGGTGGATCCTGATAGCCGTTGCCGTTGCGATCATTGAACACCTTGCCGATCACATCGCCACAATCGAACACGCCCTCGGGCAGTATCCGCACCGTCGCCGCAGCCTCGTTCACGATCGGCTGCCCGGTGGCCGCATCGAACAGGTTCACCCGGTTCACATGCTCGCCCGCGCGCGCGCCGTTCAGAATGCGCGCATTGAGCGTGACAGTCGTGCTGCCCGCGGCCGGAATGACAACATTGGGCCATGTAACGACCGCACCCGTCACGTTTACCGTAGCCGACACGCCGCCGATGGTGGCACTGCCCGGCACATAGACAAAGCCTGGCGGCAGGGTATCAACAATGTTCGCCGGCCCCACAACGAAGGTATTGTCGTTCGTGATCGTGATCGTATAGGGCACCACATCACCGCGGCGCACGATATCGCGCGGGGTGGTCTTGGTCATGCTGACGCCGGCCGTCTGCACGAAGGGACTGAAGGTCAGAACCGTCGGATCGTCGGCAGTATTGCCGTCAAGATCGTCCCCGTCATCGGAGACATCCGAGATCGGCGAAGGCGTGCCCGGCACACCGGGGCCATAGACCGGCAATGCCGTGGCGGTAGCCGTGTTCGAGATGCCATGCGCATTCACCGCCTGCAGATCAAGTGTGAACACCGCAGTATAGGTGGCGCTTTCACCGATGCCGAGCGCCCCTTCGGGCGATCCTGCAGATGCGCTTACGAAGGTCGGGCCGCTGTCAAGGCTGAGCGCCCCGCCATCGAGGTCGGTCAGCGTATCGCTCAGAACCACGCCGGAAAGCGGCACGTTGCCGGTGTTTTCAACAACGATCGTGTAAGTCACCGTGTCGCCCACATCATCGCGGCCATCGCCATTGTCGGTGAGCACCTGGGTCTTGGTCACCTCGATGCCCGGCAGCGCACCCTGCACCACGGTTTCCACGGTGGTATCGCACAGCGTCGGCACGTCTTTCGAGCAGATCTGGTATTCCACCGTATAGGGCCCGGCCGGATTGCCCGGCGCAAGGGTGATCAGCCCGGTAGCAGGATCAAGCGTTACCTCGGGATCGGAACTGATCACGGTAATATCCACGGTGGCCAGTGTAGCCGGATTGCCGTTCAGCAGATCCGAAGCCAGCATCGTGGTGGTGGTGCCGCCGTCAGTGGTGAAGGGCGGGAACACCTCGGGGATCGCCTCGATCTTGCCGACCGTTGCCGTGACCGTATCGGTATCGGTAACGCTCAGGCTGTTGCCAGGACCGTATTGGCCTGTTGCCGTAGCCGTGTTGATGATCTCGCCGGCCGCGATATCGGCCGCGGTGATCGTGTAGGTGGCCGTGAAAGTGGTGCTGTCGCTGGCGCCCGGAGCAAGACTTGCGATCGGACCACCGGAAACCGTTACCCCCGCCAGCGCATCGCTCAACGTGATGTTGTTCAGTGTCACGTTGCCGGTGTTGGTTATGGTGAAGGCATAGTTTACCGGATCGCCTGCATTGGTGCCGTCCAGAAGGTCGGCCTCGTTCGTTACGCTCTTCACCAGCTGGATGGCCGGGTTCTGACCAATCGGCGTGATCAGCGGATTGTCATCTCCGGTGGTGGCACCGGAAAGATCGCTCACCGGAGGCCCCGAAGGCGGCGTGCCGGTGGTGGTGGCCTGGTTCTGCACCTGGCCGGCATCCACATCCGCCTGGGTCAGAGTGTAGGTGGCCGTGTAGGTGGTGCTGTCGGTGGCGCCCGGCGCAAGGCTTGCGATCGGACCGCCCGAAATCACGATGCCGGGCAGGCTATCGGTCAGCGTCACGTTCGAAAGCGTCACGTTGCCGGTGTTGGTGATCGCAAAGCTGTAGGTGATCACCTCGCCCGCAACCGGCGGCGAAGACAGGCCCGTGGTATCGGCGGTTTTCACCAGCGCGATGGCAGGGCCCGGGTTGAGTGGCGTGATCAGCGGGTTGTCATCCCCGGTGGTGGCGCCCGAAAGATCGCTTACATCGGTGCCAAACGGATCGGTGCCGGTGGTGGTGGCCTGGTTCTGCACCTGGCCGGCATCCACATCCGCCTGGGTCAGAGCGTAGGTGGCCGTGTAGGTGGTGCTGTCGGTGGCGCCCGGCGCAAGGCTTGCGATCGGACCGCCCGAAATCACGATGCCGGGCAGGCTATCGGTCAGCGTCACGTTCGAAAGCGTCACGTTGCCGGTGTTGGTGATCGCAAAGCTGTAGGTGATCACCTCGCCCGCAACCGGCGGCGAAGACAGGCCCGTGGTATCGGCGGTTTTCACCAGCGCGATGGCAGGGCCGACCGAGGCACTCACCGGCGTCGGGTCGTTTTCACCCGCATCTCCGCCCGCGCCATTGCCGCCGGGATCGGGGTTTGCGCCGTCATCGCTGAGGTCGGTCAGCTCGGGATTGGTGGCCGGGGTCTGGCCGGAAAGCTGGCCTTCGCCCGTAACCGTGGCCTGATTTTCGAATGCATCGCCCGGAGAAGCGGGCCGCACACGCAGGCTGATGTCAAGCGAACAGGTGCCGCCGGCGGCCAGGGTAAAGCCGCTGGCCACGGTTGCGTCACCGGCCCCATTGAAGCCGGCATTGGCGCCCCCACAGCTGCCCGAAGGTGCGGCCAGAACCGTGTAGCTGCCCAGTGGCATCGGGTCGGTCGCCGGGGCGCCAAGCGCCTGGTAGCTGCCAAACAGCGGCAGCGCGCCGGTCAGCGGATCGGTAACGGCCATGTTGGTCAGCGGCTCCAGGCTGAAATTCTCGACCACAAGGCTGAATGTCACGTTGAACGATCCATCCGGATTCATCGCGGGGGTGCCGTTCACGCGTTTGGCAATGCCCACACGCGCCTGCGGAATCAGCGGGAACAGATAATCGGTGGCGGCGGTATTGGCCGGAACGCTGATCGCGCCGATCTCGGTGGGTGATGCTACCGTGCCCCCTTCGCTGCCCGGGGCCGTCTGATTGCCGTCCGAAAGCCAGGGCTCACTCACACCGCCACGGGTCAGGGTGTATGTACCCTGCGGAATGAACGGAAACAGAAAGTTGCCGCCGGCATCGGTATTGACGGTCAGGTTGACGGGTTTGCCATCAAACGAAGTGCCCGTCAGCGTGATCGGCACGCCGGCCACGCCAGTGTCATCGCCCGGGGTCAGACCGTCATCGGCGAAGTCGCGATAAACCGTGCCGGCAATCGAGGACGACCCCACATCAACCGAGCCCGAATTGCTGTTGTTCGCAGGATTCACATCTAGCGAAGTGGTGGTGACACTTGCGGTATTGGTAAAGGTCTGCGGCAGGGCGCTGACCGACACCACTTCGACGGGGATGGCGATCTCCACCACACCGCCACCGCTGACGGTGCCCAGATCACAGGTGAACGACGCGCCCCCGGCCGCCCCCGTACAGCTTGTCGAGGTGGCGCTTCCGGCGGTCACGGTGACCGTGGGCGCGCCGGTCAGAACCATGCCGGACGGCAGGTTGTCGGAAAAGGTCACGTTGTCGGCCTCGGCCAGGCCGGGGCCGGTGTTGACCTGCACGATGGCGGTGAAGATGAAATCGTCGTTCAGGTTCACCGTGGCCGGCGTTGCCGTCTTGCTGGCGACCTCGACATCAGCCTTGGTGCGCACGGTGGTGATTTCCGATGTCTGGTTGTTGGCCGCCAGCCGGTCGAACCCGGCGACGATCTCGTCCGAGGAAATCGTCACGTTGTTGGGGATGGTGCCCTTGGCCACGCCCCGCATGGTCACCTGCACGGTTTCGCTGGCCCCGGCCGGAAGATAGGGCCAGGAACAGATCAGCGTGCCGCCGAGCGAATTCACCGCCGGCACCGTCGAACAGCTGCCCGCGCCGGATACCGTGTGGCTTTGATAGGTCAGGTTCGCCGTCGGCAGGGTATCCGTCATCACGATGTTTTCCGAAGCCGACGGCCCGGTATTGGTGATGGTAATGGTGTAAACGGTGTTGTCGCCCACGGCCACGGGATCAACACTGTCATCCTTGTTCACCAGGATGTCCACATCCGGCGCGGCCACGGCCGTGGTTTCTGTGGCCGAATTATTGGTGGTGTCGGTTTCGGTGGTGGTGGTGGTAATGGTCACGCCGTTGCTCAGCGTTGTGCCCTGGGTCGCGAAGTTCGGCCGCACCACGATGGTCACGGTGCGCTGCGCTCCGTTGGCGATGGTGCCCAGGTTGCAGACCACCTGATCATTGCCCGGCCCGGTCACGCTGTTTGCCGCCGGCGCCGCCGAACAGCTTCCAGCCGAGGGCGTGGCCGAAATGAAGGTCAGGTTGGCCGGCAGCGTGTCGGTGATGGTCACGTTGTCGGCCGCGCTCAGCCCGTTGGCGATGTTGCGCGCGGTCACCACATAGGTCAGGTCCTGCCCGGCGGCGATCGGGTCGGGGCTGTCGGATTTCGTCACCGTCACGTCGGCGCGCGCATCCAGCGTGTAACTGGCACTGGCGCTGTTGTTGCCCAGGTTCGGGTCGGGCGTGGTCTGCGAAATCGCGCTGAAGCTGTTCGTGCGCCCGCCGCCATTGCCGCCGGGGCGCACCTGCACGGTGATCACCGGGCAGTCCACACCTGCGGTGCAGACCGGCAGCGACGTGATGTTGCAGCTCAGCCGGCGCGACGTGCCGCCGGTGGAGGCTGTCGAACAACTGACGCCCGACGCAGCGTTCGCCGTGATCGTATGACCCACATAACCGGCGCCCGTAGCCCCCACGCTGTTGTTGATCAGGCTGGTGAAGTTGTCGATCACCTGGATGTTCTGCGATGCCACCGGACCGGCATTCACGATCTCCAGATCGAAGGTCTGGATATCACCGGCAGCAACACTTGCCAGCGTCGCCGTCTTGATCGCCGACACATCAGCCGAGTTGCCGCCCACTACTGCCGTCACGTCATAGGTGGTCGTATCATTGGCCGGGTTGAGATCGGGAATGTTCGCATCAGGCGAACTGACAGCCAGCCCGTTCGACAGCACGCCCGCAGCCGTAGCTGTTACATCCAGAGTTACGGCATGCGAGGTTTGCAGGTTTTCGCTTGCCGCATAGAAGCGCGTGCAGGTCAGCGTGGCCGGACCAACCAGCGGCGCCGCCGGAGAACAGCTCCAGGTATTTTGCGAAACCGAATTCACCGTCAATCCGGCAGGGATACTGTCGACCATGACGACAGTTCCCTCAAACGTTGCATTGCCAATGTTCGAGACACTTATGGAATAGCTGTAATTGTTCCCGACAACCGCCAGCGGCGGCACCGGGCCGGACTTGTTGGCGCGCAGGTCCACCACCGGATCCTGAATCGTTGCCCCGCCATCGGTGGCGGTGTTGTTGGCAAGGTTGCTGTCGGTCGGCCCGGAGGCGCTGATGGTCGCGGTGTTGACCGGCGTGCCCGAGGAAACGACCGTCGTCTGCACGGTGATCGGACCAAGCGAGACATTGGCCCCGGCACCGCTGCCAGAGGTTCTTGTGCAATTCACATCCTGCCCGGTCGAGGCCGAACAATCCCAGCCCGGAGCAGAGATCGAGTCAACGGAGTAGTTCGCGGGAATGGTGTCTGTAACGGTGATGCCGCTTGGGCTGTCGCCGGTGTAGCTGCCGTTCAGCGTGAAAGTCACGGGATCGCCCACCAGCAGCGTGCCCGAGGGGCTGCGGCTCTTGCTGATTGCCAGGTCGGTGCCGCCCGTAATGCTCATGTCGGCTGTGGCAGTGTTGTTGCTGCTCACCGGATCGGGCGGGCTGACATTGAGCACACTTCCGGCGCTGGTAACGGTCGAGCCGCCACCCGCCGAAACCTGCCCCGTAAAGGTGAACCCCTGGTTGGCCCCGACAGCCAGCGCGCCGGCCGAACAGGTATAGACATTACCGGCAAGCGAACAGCCGGCCGGAGCCGTCACATTCACGATACCGGCGGGAACCGTGAACTGCACATCGTAGGATGTGGCATCGTTGGGGCCGTTGTTCAGCACCGTAAAGTCGAAGTTCACGAAACTGCCCGATGCAGCCGTGGGCGGAACGGAAAGGGAAATTTCCAGATCGGAGCCTGCCGTGATGGTTGTCTGTTCGGTCAGGGTGTTGTTGCCGGTGAGCACATCATTCACACCCCCGGAGGAATCGGGCACGGTGGCCGTCAGCTGGGTGACCCCGGCCACCGAGGAACGCACCACCGCAACCACACTCGCCTGGCCGAGCGAGGCAAGGGGGGGCACATTGCAGACTACGCTTGCCGGGCCAATCACCGGCACCGGAGCACAGCCGGTGATGGTGCCCGAGGTGCTGAGCAATTCGCCCCCGGCTGGGATATCAAGCGTGATGGTCGTGGCCGGCGCCGGATCAAAACCGTTGTTGTCAACGTCAACCGTATATTCCACATTGCCGCCGGCCGGAGTAGGATCGAAACCCGCATCACTGATGTTGACAAGCCAGTCCACATTCTGGGCCTGGGCCGGCGCCGCAAGACCAACGGCTGAAATCAGAACAAGGGCGCAGATCTGCAGCAATCGCATCATCTGGTTTCCGTTGCAAATTTCTGAGCGGTTCGTGCTGCGCCGGATGCCGGTCATTCCTGCTACCCTTTCAGACGGACAGATATACATATTCGGATCTGGCCTCCTTTTACTCGGGCACCGGAAAAACGCATCACATGTTGCATTGCAAAAGTTTCATTCGGTCAATTTCTGTCGGATTTGTTGCAGGAATGAATCATACCAATCCGGAATTGGGCAATTTTCCGAACGCGCCGTGGCCGGAATGTGTCGGAATGCCGGAACGGCCGGTTTCACTGTGCGCCACCAGGGAGCAATCCCGGAATCAGGCGCGGCGGCTGGCAAGATCGGAAATGCCGAGCATTTCGAGGGCGCGGGTCGCGACATGCCCGGCATTGAGGCCGGCGGTTTCATACATGTCGGCCATGCCTGCCTGATCTATGAACATGTCCGGCAAGGTCATCATTCTGAATTTCAGCCCGCCATCAAGCGCGCCTGAATCCGTCAGAAGCTGCGCCACCTGGCTGCCAAAGCCCCCCACGGCGCCTTCCTCTATGGTGATCAGCGCCTCGTGTTCTTGCGCAAGGCGCAGGATCAGATCGCAATCAAGCGGTTTGGCGAAACGGGCGTCGGCAATGGTGGGCGCGACGCCACGCGCAGCCAGCGCCTCGCCTGCCTTCATCACCTCGGCAAGACGCGTGCCATAGGAAAGCAGCGCCACGCGGCTGCCTTCGCGCATGATCCGCCCGCGCCCGATCTCAAGCGGCGTGGCCTGCTCGGGCAGTTCCACACCCACACCTTCGCCACGCGGATAGCGAAAGGCCGAGGGGCGATCATCAAGTGCGACCGCCGTGGCCACCATATGCACGAGTTCGGCTTCGTCGGCAGCTGCCATCACCACGAACCCGGGCAGATTGGAAAGAAACGCGATATCGAAGGCCCCGGCATGGGTGGCCCCATCGGCCCCCACCAGGCCCGCACGATCGATCGCGAAACGCACCGGCAGGCGCTGGATTGCCACATCATGCACCACCTGATCATAACCCCGCTGAAGAAAGGTGCTGTAGATCGCACAGAAGGGTTTCATGCCACCCGCGGCCAGCCCCGCGCTGAAGGTAACCGCATGTTGCTCGGCAATTCCCACATCGAAACAGCGGCTCGGAAAACGTTCGGCGAACAGGCCAAGCCCGGTGCCATCGGGCATGGCGGCCGTAACGGCCACGATCCTTTCATCCGTTTCCGCCTGGCGGATCAGGCTTTCGGCAAACACCTTCGTATAGCTTGGCGCGTTGCTCGGCGCCTTCTTCTGCCTGCCGGTGATCACGTCGAACGCGCTTACACCGTGGCCCTTGTCGCGTGCCTCCTCGGCCGGGCCATAGCCTTTGCCCTTTTTCGTCATCACATGGATCAGCATCGGCCCCGCGGCCCGCTCACGCACCGTGCGCAATACCGGCAGCAACTGATCAAGATCGTGCCCGTCGATCGGGCCGACATAGGAAAAACCCAGTTCCTCGAACAACGTGCCGCCCACGGCCACGCCCTTCAGTATTTCCTTGGCACGCCTGGCCCCTTCGCGAAAGGGCTCGGGCAGCAGGCCGACAGCCCCCCTGGCAGCGGCTTTCAGTTCCTGAAAAGGCTCGCCCGCATAAAGACGTGAAAGATAGGCCGACATTGCCCCCACCGGCGGCGCGATCGACATCTCGTTATCGTTCAGAATCACGAAGAGGCGTTTTTTCAGATGGCCGGCATTGTTCATCGCCTCATAGGCCATGCCCGCGCTCATCGCACCATCGCCGATCACCGCGATTGCATCGCCAAGGGGCGGATCAGCCGCCCCGCCCAGATCGCGCGCCGCGGCAAACCCGAGTGCCGCACTGATCGAAGTGGAACTGTGTGCCGCTCCGAAGGGATCATAGGGGCTTTCGCTACGTCTGGTGAACCCCGAAAGCCCACCTTTCTGACGCAGGGTACGGATACGATCGCGCCGCCCCGTCAGGATCTTGTGCGGGTAGCACTGGTGGCTCACATCCCAGATCAAACGGTCGCGCGGCGTATCGAATACCGCGTGCAGCGCCACCGTCAGTTCCACAACCCCAAGCCCCGCGCCCAGATGACCGCCGGTCTCGGATACGGCCGATATCGTTTCGCTGCGCAGCTCGTCGGCCAGCTGACGCAGTTCGCGATCGGAGAGCATTTTCAGATCCGCGGGCGTGTGCACGCGGTCGAGAAGCGGGGTTTCTGGTCTGTGACTCATGTGCTCTTCTTGCGGGTTATCTGTCGCGCGCAATAGCGAACCGCGCGGCCTCTCGCAAGCATTGCGCCTTTTCCCCATAAGGTGCAAGGGCGGCCGCGGCCTCGTCGGCCAGGGCACGGGCACGGGCGCGGGCGCCCTCAAGGCCCAGCAGTGAAACGAATGTGGCCTTGCCGGCGCCGGCATCCTTGCCGACACGCTTGCCGGCTCGCGCTTCGTCACCCTCCACATCAAGAATGTCATCGGCAATCTGAAAGGCCAGCCCCAGCGCCTCGGCATAGGCGCCAAGGGGTGCCGGATCCGCGCCTGCCAGACGCGCCCCGGCCTCGGCCGACCAGCGGATCAGGGCACCCGTCTTGCCGGCCTGAAGGGCTGTGATTTCCTTCAGGGAAAGCGGCGCTGGGGATGTTTCCGCGGCAATGTCAAGCGCCTGCCCCAGCACCATGCCACGTGCCCCGGCAGCACGGGCCAGCGCCGCCACCAGCGCCAGGCGCCGAACGGGATCAGGGCTGCACTCGGGTGCTGCAAGCAGTTCGAAGGCAAGCGCCTGCAAGGCATCACCCGCAAGCACGGCCGTAGCCTCATCCCATTTCACATGCACGGCAGGCTGACCCCGACGCAGATCGTCATCATCCATGCAGGGCAGATCATCATGCACCAGCGAATAGGCATGCATGCTTTCGACAGCTGCAGCTGCCTGCAAGGCCTGATCGCGCGCAACATCGAACAGCGCCGCGCTTTCCAGAACCAGAAAGCCCCGCAGCCTCTTGCCACCCGTCAGCGCATGGCGCATCGCCGCGATCACCGGCTGATCGCCAAGGGGCGCAAGCGCTTCACGCAGGCGGATGTCAATTTCGGCCGCCGCCCGCGCCAGGGCCGTTTCGAACATGCCTCTAGAGGCCCTCCGCCGGCTGGGTGCCGGCGGGCTCGCCATCTTCGCCCAGGGTGATTGCCTCGATCTTTTCTTCGGCCTCCTTCAGCCTGGCCTCGCAATGCTTCTTCAGCGCCGCGCCACGCTCGTAAAGTCTGATCGAATCCTCAAGCGGCACATCGCCCCGCTCCAGCTTGCCTACCACGGCTTCAAGCTCGGCAAGCGCTTCTTCGAAGCTCATCTCTTTCACGGGTCTGCCGGTCATGCTCCACGCTCCATCAAAACCGCCACATGCGCTGCCACACTTGCGGCCAGCGCCTTCAGATCATAGCCGCCCTCCAATGTCGAGACGATACGGCCTTCGCAATGACAATCAGCAACGTCGCACAGGCGGTGGGTAAGCCAGGCGAAATCCTCCTCGCACAGCATCAGCTGGGCCAACGGATCAGCCGCATGCGCATCGAAGCCGGCAGAAATCAGAACAAGCTCGGGCGCAAAGGCATCGAGCCGGGGCAGAATCCGCTTTTCGTAGACGGCGCGGAACACGGTGCCATCGCTGCCGGGATCAAGCGGCACGTTCAGGATATTGCCATGCGCTCCGGTTTCATTGGCTGCGCCAGTGCCCGGATATAGCGGCATCTGATGCGAGGATACGAACAGCACACGTTCTTCCTTCCACAGAAGATCCTGGGTGCCGTTGCCGTGGTGCACGTCAAAATCCACAATTGCCACGCGGGAAAGTCCGTGACGCTTGAGCGCATGGCGCGCCGCGATCGCCACATTGCCGAACAGGCAAAAACCCATCGGTTTTGCCGTTTCCGCGTGATGCCCCGGGGGGCGGACAGCACAGAAAGCGTTTTGCGCCGCGCCACCCAATACCTGATCGACCGCGCGCAGATTGGCCCCCACCCCGCGCAAAGCCGCCTGCCACGAACCGGGCGACATGTGCGTATCGGCATCAAGCGCCGTCCAGCCCTGTTCCGGCGCGGCATTCCTTACCGCTTCCACATAGGCGCGCGGATGGCAGAGCGCGAGATCGCCCTCTGCCGCCAAGGGAGCCTTTTCACGCAGAAGCCCGCCGAAATCGGGTGCCGACAGGGCGCGCTCTGTTTCTTCCAGCCGCGCCACCTGTTCCGGATGCCCGGGCGGGGTGACATGATCCATGCAATCGGGATGAGTAAGCAGCAAGGTTGTCATGCGGGCAGGCTACCGGCATATCCGTCCGTGAACAAGGCAGGGAGACACGCAGGCCCTGCGGGCTCGGTCCGAACTCAGTCCGGCACCAGCCGATAGCCCTCACCGCGCACCGTCTGCAGATAACGGGGCTGCTTTGGGTCGGCCTCGATCTTGCGGCGCAGGCGGGTGATCTGGACATCTATCGCGCGCTCCTGTGCCTGCCCCCCGTCGCGCCCCAATCCCGCCACCAGTGCACTGCGGCTTACCGGCTCGCCCGGACATGCGGCAAATACCTTCATCAGGGCGCTTTCGGTTGCGGTAAGCCGGATGAAACGCCCCCCCTCCCACATCTCGCCGCGCTCGACATCATAGCGAACCGGGCCGAGACTGAGAACCTTCGGTCCGGCCTCTGCCCTGGCTGCAACCGGCACACGGCGCAAGATGGCATTGATACGCAGCAGAAGTTCTTTCGGCTCGAATGGCTTGGGAAGGTAGTCATCCGCTCCTGCCTCAAGCCCGCGAATCCTGTCGTCGGTCGCACCCTTTGCCGTCAGCAACAGGATCGGCGTGGCGATCTCTTTGCACAGGCTGCGGGTAAGGCTGATGCCGTCCTCGCCCGGCATCATCACATCCATCACGATCAGGTCGAATTCGAGGCCGGAAAGGATACGCCGGGCATGCGCCGCATCGCGCGCCGCGCTCACCCAGAAACCGTTGCGGATCAGGAACTTCTGCAAGAGGTTGCGGATACGCTCGTCATCGTCCACGATCAGAAGATGCGCTTCGGCGGCATCACTCATCCCGATTCCCCTCCATCGCATTGTAATGCCGGCGCAATTGCGGATCCATCATCGCTTCGAGCACCTGCCGGAATCCGGCCACCGCTTCGGGGCCGGCAGCGCGATAGGCGGCCCGCATCCTGTTGCGCTGCGCATCCGACAGCTGACGTTCCAGTTCCCGCCCGGCCTCGGTCAGATAAAGGTGGCGCTGGCGCCGGTCGGTGGTGCCGATCCGGCTTTCCACCAGGCCATCTTCGATCAGAGCCCGCAACACCCGATTCAGGGATTGCTTGGTAACCCCGAGAATCGAAAGCAGGTTGGTCACCGTGGTGCCGGGACAGCGATGAATGAAATGTATGGCCCGATGATGCGCCCGGCCATAACCCTTTTCCTCCAGTATCCTGTCGGGATCGGCCGTAAACCCCCGATAGGCGAAGAACATCGCCTCGATCCCCTTGCGCAATTGTTCGTCGGTCAGAAACAGCCGGCCTTCACCACTCATCATGTCTTGTCACTCCCGGAGCCGATGCGCCCCTTGTTCTTCACATTTTGCTTCATCGCCATCGATTTTATGTCAGTCTTGTTGACTTTCCAAGAATCCATTCGTAAGGATACGAAGATTTTGCGCAATATCATGTCCGATGCGGACCTGTTTTGCGCAATATCTGAAAATTGCTCGCATGCTCGACACAGGCGAAAGGAAAGCAGATGCCCGAAGCTCCGTATGACGATCGCGATGGCGTGATCTGGATGGATGGGAAGCTGGTGCCCTGGCGCGAAGCCAACGTGCACATCCTGACTCATGCACTGCACTACGCCTCATCCGTATTCGAGGGCGAGCGCGCCTATGGCGGAAAGATATTCAAGAGCCGTGAACACTCCGAGCGCCTGCACCATTCGGCCCGGCTGATCGATTTCGCCATTCCCTGGACCGTGGATGAGATCGAGGCTGCCAAACAGGAGGTTCTGGACACCTCTGGCCTGCAGGACGCCTATGTGCGCGCCGTTGCCTGGCGCGGAGCAGGGCCTGACATGGGGGTGGCCAGCGCGCGCAATCCGGTGTGTCTGGCAATTGCTGCCTGGGAATGGGGTGCCTATTATGGCGAGGCCAAGATGAAGGGGGCGAAGCTTGACATTTCCAGATGGAAACGCCCCAGCCCCGAAACCATTCCGAGCCACGCAAAGGCAGCCGGACTCTACATGATCTGCACCATGTCGAAACATGCTGCCGAAGCAAGGGGATATTCGGATGCCATGATGCTTGATTATCGCGGCTATGTGGCCGAAGCCACGGGCGCCAACATATTCTTCGTCAAGGATGGCGAAGTGCATACACCACTGCCCGACTGCTTTCTCGACGGCATCACCCGGCAGACGGTTGTCGGCATGCTGAAGGAGCGCCAGATCAGGGTGCACGAGCGGCACATCATGCCCGAAGAGCTTGAGAGTTTCGAACAATGCTGGCTGACCGGAACGGCGGCCGAAGTTACCCCCGTGGGCGAAATAGGCCCCTACAGCTTCGAGGTAGGCAGCCTGACCCGCACCATTGCGGAAGGCTATGAAAAGCTGGTGCGGGCCTGAGAAACACATGCGAGCACTGGCCCCGGCTTTCAGACCGGGCGCCGGGTTCCCGACTGCCAGCTCGACAACCGCCTGCCCACATGTTCCGGAGACCGGTTCTGCAGGATCGGCTTGCGCCGGCTGAGGTCCATCAGCGCCTGTTCGCCGCCCTGCTCATGCAATTCCCGGAACCGGTAGAAACTCTGTTCCGGCTGTGGCCCATCACCTTGCAGACATGACCGACGCTGCCGAGATGTTTGGTCAGTTACAGAAGCCCCGGCTTCGGTTTGATGATCTTCCTTGAATGCTTGTCATTACATCGGCACTCCCTGTTGCGCTCCATGAAAGCAGAAATGTCAGGTCAAGTCGCGTGCCTTGCAGCTTCAAGGTGGCCAGACCGACCTTTTTCTGTTGCAGAGAGTGCCCCAACGCGCTTTCCGGGGGCATCAGAACTTCTTCGAAATCCCGTTGTGCGGATGCACCGCAATCAACCAGCCGGCAGATTCTGCTCCCGTTTCACCGGGTTTTCGCTGATTGCCCCCCCGCAACATCCTCTTCTGTTTCAACATCCTCTGCCAACGAAAGGCATTCGGCAAGGCGTGCGAAACTTGCCGTCATCCCGCCCGGCGCATCTTCGGCCAGAAATGCGTCAAGCTCCGGCCAAACCCTGATTGCCGCATCAATGACGGGATCCGATCCTGCAACATAAAGCCCCGCCTGAATCATCATCTCGGCCCGTTCGTAAGCTCCGAGATACCGCCGGGCGCGCGCGATGAGTTCATTTTCCGAGGATGTGGCGGCATCCGGAAGACTTCGCGAGACGCTACGCAACAGATCGACCGCAGGAAACCGCCCGCGCTCGGCAATATGGCGATCCATCACCACATGACCATCAAGAACACCGCGAAGAATATCCGCCACGGGTTCGTTCATATCCGAACCGGCAACCAGAACCGAAAAAACCGCCGTGATGTCACCAGTGCCTCCGGTGCCGGGCCCGGCGCGTTCGCAAAGTTGCGTGATCATATGCGCCGTTGAAGGGGGATACCCCCTGAGCGAAGCGGTTTCGCCCGAAGCAAGAGCAATTTCCCGATGAGCTTCGGCGAAACGGGTAATCGAATCTGCCAGCAGAAGCACATGCTTCCCCTGATCCCGGAAATATTCCGCCACCGCCATTGCCGTCCAACCGCACCGGCGCCGTATCACGGGAGACTGATCGGATGTGGCGGCCACGACGACCGAACGCGCAAGCCCCGCCGCCCCCAACACCTTGTCAGCGAATTCCCGCAGTTCGCGCCCCCGCTCACCAATCATCGCGATCACCACGACATCAGCCTCTACCGCACGCGCAAATTTGGCAAGCAAGGAGGATTTTCCCACACCCGATCCCGCGAAAAGGCCAACCCGCTGCCCACGCACGAGCGGAAGCAGGGTGTTGAACACCTGCATCCCGGTTTCAAGCCGCCCTTCCATGGGGCGCCGCTGCGCTGCCGCAGGAGGATGAGCACACAATGCGCGGGCGTGCGAACCACGCAACAGCGGCTTGCCGTCAAGCGGAAGCCCGGAAGGATCAACGATCCGTCCGATCCAGCTTGCATCGGGCGCAATTGTGACCGGCCCCATGAGAATCACCCG
The DNA here is from genome assembly GCA_026989355.1 of Paracoccaceae bacterium. GTDB lineage: Bacteria > Pseudomonadota > Alphaproteobacteria > Rhodobacterales > Rhodobacteraceae > WFVA01. Next base: position 99,588 of record JALSJM010000002.1, read on the forward strand.
GTCTCCGATCACGATGCCTTCCGGAAGCGTGTCAGGCAGCACAAAGATCCTTCCGGCGTCAAGCCCGGTAACTTCTCCATGCAGGGTGCCACCATTGCGGCCATGAATACAGACCTGATCACCCAGCGAAGCCGCATGCGAAAGCCCGCGCACAATGACAACACCACGCTGCACCTCGGTAACACGGCCGACATCGTACACTGAACGAAGCGCGGCAATTTCGGCGGCAAGGCGTTCAAGCCCGGGCAATGATGGCATCGGTTTCTCCTGATGATGTCGCAAACCATTTCTAAAGGAATCACCCTTAATGCTTGGTTGAAACCGATCGAGGGAGAAGCCCCGATGTTCGAAAACCTGGAAGTATTCCGAATGGCAGGCGCCATGGCCGAAACCGCAGCCAGACGCCAGGCCGTGATTGCACAGAATATCGCCAATGCCGACACGCCCGGCTACAAGGCACGTGACATTGCCCCTTTTTCGGAAACCTATCGCAGCCTGCAAGGCTCTACCCCGATGCAGGCCACCCGTCATGGCCATTTCGCACAACAGGCCCCCGCATCTGTTGCCGAATTCGCATTGATCACGAGCAACGGCAATGAATCCCCCAACGGAAATTCCGTCTCGCTTGAGGCCGAGATGGTGAAATCGGCCGAGGTGCGCCACCAGCATGAAACCGCACTGGCGATCTACAAAAGCGCACTTGGCATTCTGCGCACCAGTCTTGGCCGCAGATAGGAGGAGCGTGAAATGAGTGATCTCTTGAAGACAATGGCGGTTTCGGCAAGCGGCATGCAGGCCCAGGCCACACGGCTGCGACACACGTCGGAAAACATCGCCAATACGGATACCCCCGGATACCACCGCAAGCTGACGGTGTTCGAAGCCTATGTTGAAGAAGGAGAGAGCGCCGGAGAAGTGCGGACCGGTCCGGTGAAACTGGACATGTCCCCGCTGGCCCGGATCTACGATCCGGCCAACCCGCTTGCAGATGCAACTGGCCACTATGATGGATCGAATGTCGATCTCGTGGTCGAAATTGCAGATGCGCGTGAAGCACAACGCAGCTACGAGGCAAATCTCCGGATGTTCGATCAGGCGCGCAAGATGACGCAAAACCTGATCGAGCTTCTGCGCCGTTAGAGGAGACCAGAATGGATATCAATTCCTCACTCGCCGCCAGGCAATATGCCGCGACCCGCCCAGCGACAGCGCCGAAGCCTGCCGCGGGCGACCCCGGCGAAACCTTTGCCAAGGTTGCCGAGGATTTTGCCGCAACCTTGAAGCGTGGTGAAGAAACCGCAAAAAATGCAATGGCCGGAAGCGCCGATCCACATGCCCTGGTACAAGCGCTGGCACAAACCGAACTTGCAGTCGAAACTGCCGTGACGGTGCGCGACAAGGTTGTGGAAGCCTATCAGGAAATCCTGCGGATGCCGGTGTAGGAATGGATGAAATCATCTTTTTCGATACCTTGCGTCAAGGTCTCTGGATTTCCGTCAAGATCTCTGCACCGATACTGACCGTTGCATTGATCGCAGGCATTACCGTTGGTTTGTTCCAGGCACTTACCTCGATTCAGGAAATGACACTCACCTTTGTGCCGAAGGTAGCTGCGATGCTGGTGGTGTTCTGGGCCACCATGAGCTTCATGACCGAAACCCTGGTCGGGTTCTTCCAAGAACAACTCATCCCCCTGATCGCCGGAGGCTGACCGATGGAAAACGCTCTGTATACAACACTCACCCGCCAATCAGGCCTGATGGCGGAAATGCGCACCGTAGCAAATAACATCGCCAACATGTCTACCTCCGGCTACCGCCAGGAAGGAGTCATGTTTTCCGAGTTCATCGCAGCCGTCAAGGCCGAGGGCGGTTCACTTTCCATGGCGACGGCCGAGGTGCGCCGTACTGATCTTCGCCAGGGCCCCATCACGCAGACCGGAGCCTCTTTCGACTTTGCCATCGAAGGCGAAGGTTTTTTCCTGCTCGAAACGCCTGCCGGTGAACGCCTCACGCGGGCCGGCAGTTTTACGCCGAACGGAGAAGGCGAACTGGTCAATCCCGACGGTTACCGGCTGCTTGATGGAGGAGGATCACCGATCTTCATCCCGCCCGATGCGCGCAAACTGTCTTTGGCTGCCGATGGAACACTGAGCGCCGACAGCCGCCCGATTGCACAAATCGGCCTGTTCCGCCCCGCCGAGCCACAAGGCCTGATTCGTGAAGATGGCGTACGATTTCGTGCAGAAGGCGGGGTTGAACCAGTTGAGAACGGCCGAATTCTGCAAGGTTTCCTGGAAGATTCAAACGTTGATCCGGTACGCGAAATCACCCGCATGATCGAAGTGCAGCGCACCTATGAACTGGGCCAGAACTTTCTTGACAAGGAAGACGAACGGATTCGCGCCGTGGTGCAAACCCTCGGCCGCTAAGCACAACAGGAGAACACCGATGCAAGCTCTGAAAATCGCCGCTACCGGCATGAGCGCTCAACAGACCCGGGTCGAGGTGATTTCACACAATCTCGCCAACATGTCCACAACCGGATACAATGCCCGCCGCGCTGAATTTGCCGATCTGCACTACCAGCAACTTGCCCGCGCAGGCACAATCAGCGCTTCGGACGGCACCGTGCTGCCCACCGGCATCCAGTTGGGCCTTGGTGTGCGCCCTTCTTCGGTTACCATGCACCTTGCCCAAGGCTCCCTTTCCCAAACTGGCGGCGATCTTGATCTTGCAATCGAAGGCGGTGGATATTTCGAAATTTCCCTGCCTTCAGGCGTTTCCGCTTACACGCGCGATGGCGCCCTGAAACGCTCTGCCGAAGGACAGATCGTTACGGCAGAAGGGTTTCCCGTGGTGCCCGATATCACTATCCCGTCAGACGCACGCAGTATCTCGATCAATGCCGAAGGTGAAATCTATGCCTATTTCAACAACCGGACAGAGCCCGAGCTGCTCGGCCAGCTGACACTCGTCAATTTCACAAATCCGGCCGGGCTTGAGGCAAAAGGCAGCAACCTCTTTCTCGAAACCGCTGCTTCCGGTCCGGCATTTGTCGGTACGCCCGGCACCGACGGGCTCGGACTTCTGCGCCAGGGGTATCTTGAGGACTCATCGGTAGATCCAGTGCGCGAAATCACGGAATTGATTGAAGCCCAGCGCGGCTATGAAATGAATTCGAAAGTGATTTCCGCCGCAGATCAGATGCTTGGCGCAACCACCCAGATCCGTTGATGTTCCACCGTATCTTCATAACCTTTCTGTTGTGGTGTCCCGCAGTGCCGGTAATTGCCGAAACCATTGTCGCCGCACGCACCCTGCGTAGTCGCGCTATCCTCTCGGCCAGCGACATTGTCGTGCAGGAAGGAAACATTCCCGGCGCACTCACTGATCCTGCCGAGGCAATAGGAAAGGAAGCGCGGGTTGTGCTTTATGCAGGGCGTCCCATACGCGCAGCTGACATAGGCCCCCCAGCCATTATTGAACGTAACCAGGTTGTTACGCTTTTCTATCGCAAGGGGGGGCTCCAGATATCAGCTGAAGGGCGAGCACTTGCCCGAGGTGGCATCGGAGACAAGATTCGCGTCATGAACCTTGCTTCCAGAATAACTGTAACCGGGGAAGTCCATCCGGATGGAACCGTTTTCGTGAACGATTGAACAGGCCGAAAGGAAAACCGATGCGCCCTCAAACGATTGTCTGTTTCATCTCGGCAGCCGCACTGGCCGGCGGTTGCTCCCGGTTCGAGGGGGTCGGGAAGGTGCCGGCATTCAAGCCCCAGACCCAGACAACGGAATATCACGCAATGATGAGTCCCCCGGTGGAAGCGGCCGTACCAAAACGAAGCATAGATCGGGCCTCACTCTGGACAGGAGGGCGTTCGTCTCTTCTTGGCGACAGGCGGGCGATGCAACGCGGCGATATCCTGACCGTCGTGATCGAGATCGATGACAAGGCCGAAATATCGAACACCACACAACGTTCGCGCAAGGGTTCTGAATCCATGGGGCTTCCCTCGCTGCTCGGTATTCCCCAAAAAATCAACAGTGTCCTGCCCAGCGGGGCAACAATGGATCCTGCAGTGTCAGCCAAATCGAACAGTGTTTCGCAGGGACAGGGCTCAATTCGGCGTAACGAAAAACTCACTCTTCGGGTCGCTGCTACAGTTGTGGACGTTCTCGAGAACGGTACCCTTTCAATCCGAGGATCGCAGGAGGTGCGTGTAAATTACGAGATCCGCGAACTTCTGGTCAGCGGATATGTGCGCCCGGCCGACATTTCACGTCAGAACGAGATCACTTATGACAAGATCGCTTCGGCAAGGATCTCATATGGAGGTCGTGGGCACATTTCAGATGTGCAACAGCCGCGGTATGGCCAGCAGATTGCCGATATCATTCTTCCGTTCTAGGAGCTGAAAATGGGCAAACTGTTGCCAATAATCCTGGCAATTGTTGGATTGGGGGCAGGCATCGGCGCGGGGCTGATGCTGCGCTCCGATCCAACAGAAGAAGCCACAGACGCCAACTGCACGCCCGAAGGTGAAGCGAGTGACACGCTCTCTGTGCCCGATGGGAATATTGGACCCGAAGGTGAAAACCATGGGGATGCGGCTCAAGAAGAACCGAACTATGTGAAGCTCAACAACCAATTCGTTGTGCCTGTCGTCAAATCCGGAAAGGTGGTTTCCCTTGTGGTGATGTCGATCAGCCTCGAAACCCAATCAGGCGGAAACGAAAAAGTATTTGCCCGCGAACCCAAGCTACGGGATGCTTTTCTGCGTGTAATGTTCGATCACGCAAACGCAGGTGGGTTTGATGGTGCTTTCACGGAAGCAGGTAAAATGAACATCTTGCGCCAAGCGCTGCTGGAAACGGCAAGGAACATTCTTGGGGCAACCGTTCTTGATGTGATGATCACCGACATTATCCGCCAAGATAACTGATGTGTATTCAGTGGTGGTCGCGGGAATTCAGGCCAGTTGTCCGTATGCTTAACCTTCTTGCCGAACAAAAGCCATGACGGTTTCGATTGGTCTGCGGCCCATGTTTCTGTAGCCCAGATGCGGCCGTTCGGTATTTGATCCTGCCCCCGTTTCACCGGACAGTTAAGCGGTTTCGGTTTGGGCCCTTCGTGATCCTGCCCCCATTTCACCGGACACCTAAGCGGTTTCGGTTTGGGCCCTTCGGAACTCGCGTGGCGAGCGCCATTTGAGGGCCGAGTGCGGGTGCTCTTCGTTATAGTCCTCGATCCAGCCTCCGATCAACTTGATGACGGTTTCGGCATCGGGCAGCGGGTTGACCTGGACGTAGTCACGCTTGAACGTGTGCACGAACGCTTCGGCCATTCCGTTGGATTGCGGGCTTCGGACGGGGGTGAAGCACGGCTTCAGCCCCAACTGGCAGGCGAAGGTCCTGGTTTCGCGGGCCGTGTAGGGGCTGCCGTTGTCGGAGAGCATCTCGATCGTCTCCGGCGCCCGGCAGGTGCTTGAGCGCCGCTCCACCGCCATCAGCATCATGTCGCGCACGTCCGACCCGCTGATCCCGGCGCCAGCCACCACCGTCCAGGCGGATGACCTCGCCGTTCCGAGCCAGGCAAACTCCAGCCCATCCGAGCGAAGCAGACGGTTCAGCACCGCCGTGATCCGGCGATAGCCGTAGGTCGGGCGCAGCCCCACCAGCCGCTCGATCAGCGGCAGCATGCAAGGCGCAGGCTTCACAAGATCATCCAGACGGGCAAGGCCCCGATCGCCGAAGAGGGCATGCGCCTCACGACCACCGGTGCCGAAAACTGGGCCGTCATCGCCTCGCTCATCGAAATCTGCAAGCTCAACGCCGTCCAGCCTCACGCATGGTTGACCAAAACCCTTACGGCAATCGCGACCGGTCACAAACAGGCCCAGATCGAACAACTCCTGCTCTGGAATTACAAAGCTGACCTGTGACCGGGACAACGCTTACGGTGATCGATACGGTGCGATATTTTTCTCATGTGGTGACAATCCGTGCCGTTTCCGAAGGCAAGCCAGCACTGCATCTGTTCCTTGAAGCGGCGCGGCATCTTGGCGCGGTAGCGCAGGATTGCCTGGTATTCGAGGACTTCGAAGAAGGTATAGAAGCCGCCCGCCGGACCGGTATGCAGATTATTCATGCATGGGATTGGCGGAATGATGCAACAATGGAAAAACGGCAGGCCGAATGGCCTGCCGTGGGATGTTGTCATGAATGTACTGTCAGGTGCCGTTGGACGAAGCGATCGCTGCGCCAAGCAGCACTACACCAAGAACAGCAGCAGCCACACCGGCACCACCAAGCGAACCTGCTGGTGCAGTCGCGGGTTCGACGAACACCTCGTTTTCGATTACCGGCGCACCCGCACCGCCGGCAAGGGCCGGAGACATTGCGGAAACGGCCAGGGCGGCGGCGACCGTGAGAACCTTGATTTTCTTCATGACGCTACTCCATTCAATTAGGTTGGCGAAGGATCGTGGGCCAATCCGTCATCCATGTGTTGACACAATTCCGGTGGTTTTCCTAGCCTTGATTCAACTTGATTCAAATTGTGGCAAACTGTGGCCGATACACACAACCCTTGCCGCAAGCCTCATCCGGTGAAATTCTGGGTTATGTAATAGGTGCCGCAATATTCGGCGCGTCTGTCATGTGCAGCGGCGGTTCCCATTCTGGTAAATTTCGCGTTCAGGATATTTGCGCGATGCCCCCGCGAACGCATCCAGTAACCGACGATCGTCCTGGCCAGGCTGCTGTAACTGTGCGGCGCAATCCTTTTGCCTGTGCGGGTCACGAAATGGCAGGCCTTTGCATTGCGGATGATGAAACGGATATCGTCAACCTGATACCGATGGACCATGCCTATATTTTCGGCACCGGTGCGTGCCTTGATGCCGGTGCGCTTGATGCGGTCTCTGGGTGAGCGACGCCCTGCAATCGTGGATTTGTGCGTGACGTTTCTTGCCTTCGCCATCCATTTGCTGTGACCTTCGGCGGCACCTACCAGGCGAGGTTCGGCAGAAAGCGGGTGCAGCCCGTTTCGACAGCGCTCATAATTTACCTCGGCCAGGATTGCACGGTTGAGCAACCTCTGATTGATTCCGCGAGAAGGGTCGATGATTTGTGATGCGCCCGAAACCTCCTTGCGCGAACACGCTTCGCCAGCTCCGGAGGAAACTCCGACCAGAAGAATGGCAAGCACACAAATAACAAAAACTTTCTTCATCTTAGCAGACCTCAGGCTTTCGCCCCCCCAAGCTGCTTGATTGCCGAATATTAGGGCTGTTTTGGGGCACAAATACAGCGATTCTTGAGCGGAAAATACACGCTCGAGGTGAGCCAAGCGATTTTTTGCACGCAACAGGGCGCCATTTCCGCGAAATTGTGCCGGATCTTGCCTATGGTTCCGGATGCGAATACCGGAACGACGGATACGGCCAGCCGACACTTTTGGGTCTCACACCGGGCAAACCGGTTAAAAAATCTTTTTTCGCGATGATTTTGGCATTAGGTTACGTTCCGAGGCCCGACGGGTCCGGTAAAGCGGGGCTATGCTCCGGGAATTCAGGTGGGAGTCAAACTCATGGGTAAAAGAGACGAGCTGATCGCTCAGTATGCGGACGATCTGAGAAACAAGTGCGGTATCGAGCCCGACATGAATCTGCTGACCAAGGTGACGATCGGTTGCGGTCCGGCAATCTACAATGCCGATGCATCAACCGTTGCGGCAACCCAGCCGGATGAGCTGGAAACGGTGAAGAACAACTTTCTCATCAAGAAGCTTGGCCTTCAGGATGGTCCGGAACTGATGGACGCGATCAATTCGGTTCTGGATACCTATGGCCGGAGCGAGCGCAACAAGTATCGGGCGGTTGTTTACTATATGCTGGTCAAGCATTTCGGAAAGGAGAGTGTTTACGGCTGATCTTCTTTCAGATTTCAGAGCTTTCCAAAGCGCCTCCTGCATGGCAGGAGGCGCATCCGTTTCAGGGCAATATGTTGTATTTGAACTGTTTTTTCGTGGTTTTCCGGTTGCATAAACCCGCAACACGGCCTAGGTTGCATGAGCAATGGGCCAGGACGGCCGAGACCTTTTCAGATACACGTGTGGTGCTGAGGGAGCACGTGGGGTGATGGAGGGTCTCGGGGGGTCGGGGCCCTCCATTTTTTCTTTCAACCAGATATCGTGAACGGCCCCTGTGCAGGATGGTCAGATGTTGCAGCCTGCTCTGGCGCAGATGATGCGCCATTCTTCTTCGGTGACGGGTTGAACTGAAAGGCGGGGATTGCGCACCAGCATCATGTTCGAAAGGCGGGGATCTTCCCTGATTTCCCTGAGCGATACAGGATGCGGTAAAGTGCATATGGCCTTCACGTCCACCGCTTCCCACCGTGGATCGTCTGTGGTGCTGTCGGGATGTGCCTCGCGGATGACTTCAATGATGCCGACGATCTCCCTGTCTTTCTGAGAGTGATAGAAAAACCCGCGATCACCAACCTGCATCTGGCGCATGAAGTTGCGTGCCTGATAATTGCGCACCCCGTCCCATTCTTCGCCGAGACTTCCCTTGGACAGCTGATCCTGCCAGCTCCAGGTTGAAGGTTCGGATTTGAATAGCCAATACGCCATCAGCCGATCACCTTTTTCCATGCATGTATTTCAACACTCGCGAACAGTCCTGCCATTGCATATGGATCCTTGCGGGCCCATTCCTGCGCCTGTTCCTGTGTCTCGACATCAAGCACAACAAGCGAACCGCACATGCCACCCTTTTCATCCAGAAGCGGGCCGGCAATCCTGACCACGCCGGTTTTGCGAACATGTTCCAGATGCGCCGCACGGGTTTTCTGGCGCAGATCCTGTCTGTTCGGCTTATCCTTGGCGACAAGGACAAAAAGCATGGTCATTCCTTTTTCAGGGGGCGCGAAAGCAGGGAGTCCATCGCTTCGTTCACGGTGATCTTGCGGGTCAGAAGCGCGGTTACCGTATCGGTGATCGGCACGTCAATCCCGAGTTTTCCGGCAAGAACAGAAACTGCTTCCGCTGTACTGATCCCTTCAACCGTCACATCGGGCGGGAATGGTTCTCCCCGTCCCATCGTTTCACCGAAGGAATAATTGCGTGACTGGGGCGAAGTGCAGGTGAGCACAAGATCGCCAAATCCGGAAAGTCCGGCAAGCGTGCCCGGTTGGGCACCAAGAGCAAATGCGATACGCTGCATTTCGGCAAACCCGCGCGTCATCAGCGCAGCGCGTGCGCTTTCCCCCAGCCCCATTCCCATCACCCCACCACAGGCGATGGCAATGATGTTCTTGAGCGCGCCGCCCAGCTCGGCCCCAAGAACATCATCACTGCGGTAAAGCCTGAGATTGGCGGTTGTCAGGTTTCGTTGCAGCCTCATGCCGGCATCTTCCTGCTGACAGGCCAGGGTCAGTGCGGTTGGCAGACCGCCTGCGATGTCGGCTGCAAAGCCCGGGCCGGTCAGCACTGCAACCGTGGATCCCGGACAATGCGCCGCAACAAGCTCTGCCGGCCCCTGCCCTGTTTCAAGGTCTACACCCTTGCAGCAGGCAACGAGAGCCTTGCCGTCGAGCAGCTTTCCATGGGCTTCAAGAAATCTGCCAAGCGCCTGCATTGGCACGGAAATCAGGATGATATCTGCCTGGGCTGCCAGACGCATGTCGGCCGTCGGGGTTATCAGATCATGCAATCTCATGCCTCTGAGCCTGCGCCGGTTTTCACGTGTTTTCTGCATGTCTTCGGCATGCTCTTCGCTGCGCGCCCAAAGATAGACGCGCCTGTCGTGGTGCGCCAGAGAGATTGCGAGAGCCGTACCGAAAGCGCCTGCACCAAGAACCGATATGATCATGCCTTTGCGCCTTTCCTGCCCGAACCCAGCATTGCCGGGCTGGTCTGATCAAGTGGCCAGCGGGGGCGCGCAGAAAGCGAAAGGGTGTCTTTCCTGCCAAGGCGGAAAAGCTCGATTCCCGCCCAGGCGATCATTGCGGCATTATCCGTGCACAGTGCTTGCGGTGGAGCGATGAACCGAACACCCTGTTCGTTGCATACAATCTCCAGCACGGTGCGAATCTCCTTGTTTGCGGCAACCCCGCCAGCCACCGCAAAGATGGGATCCTCTGGCTTTTCTGCAAGATACAAGCGCAGGGCTCGGCGGGTTTTTTCGGCCAGGACACCACTTACCGCATGCTGGAAGGCAGCACAGAGATCTGCACGAATCTGACGGGGCAAGCCGCCGTATCGGGCGGTTTCGGCATCGCGTGCACGCAGCACTGATGTCTTCAGGCCGGAAAACGACAGGTCGCAACCTGGCCGGTCCAGAAGCGGGCGGGGGAAAGCAAAGCGCGCCGGATCGCCACGGGCGGCCTCTTGTTCAACGGACGGGCCGCCTGGTTGAGGAAGCCCGAGAATGCGTGCCGTCTTGTCAAAGGCTTCACCGGGGGCATCGTCAATGGTTCCGCCAAGTCGGGTAAAGTGTTCCGCGCTTCGCGCCACCAGGAACTGGCAATGCCCCCCCGAAACCAGCAACATGAGATAGGGAAATTCCACCGGTTCAACCAGCCGGGGGGTAAGCGCGTGCCCCGCCAGATGGTTGACTCCGATCAGCGGTAGCTCAGCGGCAGCGGCAATTCCCTTGGCCATCATCACCCCCGATAGCACTCCACCAATCAGACCGGGGCCGGCGGTTACAGCAATAGCATCCAAATCCTGCAGTGTCAGAGACGACTCATGCAAGGCCTGCTCGATGCAGAAGTCGAGCTTCTCGGTGTGGGCACGGGCGGCAATTTCGGGGACAACGCCGCCAAAGGCAGCATGCAGATCCTTCTGCCCTGTTACTACCGACGACAGGATCGCCGGCCGATCGTGCTCCGTGTGGCGCACGATTGCTGCGGCAGTATCGTCGCAACTGCTTTCAAGGCCGAGGATGGTAAGAGATCTTGTCATGATGGTGCCGTTGCCAAGGGGGTGCTGTCGGAGTTAACACCCTTGAGCAAGGCCCGGCAATAGGGCGAGGGTACTGTGCAGCAGAAACGGAAAGCCATTCTCCTGACGCGACCACAAAGGCAGGCTGAGCGCTTTGCCGCATCCTGCCGTGCACGGTTCGGGCCTGAAACCGAAATCGTCATCTCACCGCTGATCAAGATCGGGTTCATTCGCGACAACAAGCCCTTCGAGAAAACGGATCTGGCGATTTTCACATCTGAAAACGGCGTGGAAGCCTTTGTCCGAAACCGGCCGGGGCGTGGGGTTTCTGCCTGGTGCGTGGGCTCTCGCACAGCGCGTGCGGCCCGTGATTGCGGTATGGAGGCAAAAGTTGCCAGCGGCACCGCCGATGCACTGGCCGATGAAATCATTGCCGCAAGACCTGCGGAACGCCTGATTCATTTCCGCGGCGAACATGCAAGCACCGATCTGGCATCGCGTCTTGCGGCTGCAGGGCTGCAGGCACAGGACCGGATCGTGTATCGCCAGTCTGCGCGCTCCATGAGCAGCAGAGCAAAGAAACTCATGGAGGGTGAAACAACTGTGGTTCTTCCCCTTTTCTCTTCACGCAGCGCCAGGCTATTCCTTGCCGAAAGCGGCTGCAAGAAACAGGATCTGCAGCCTGTTGCAATCAGCAAGGCCGTTGCACATGTTCTGGAAAGCGCCGGGTTTGAAAACATCACGATCGCATTGCGCCCCGATGCGTCTGCATTACTGGATGCAATGGCGAGACTTATGGACGCATGAAGCTTGCTTGTAGGGGTGTGACGACGCAGATAGTGTCGTGTCCGAAAACGATGTTTCGAAGTTCGACCTGCAGGTTCTAACAAGGGGGAGCGTAACGTGGCGGCAGCAAAAAGCTCATCTGCCCCCAAGGGTGGCAAGGGCGGCAAGAAGGCTGCCAGGGCATCGGACAGCAAGCCTTCTGCATCAGATGCAGAGCAGGAGAAGACAAAAACTTCCGGCAGTGGGAAGAGCGGGCAAGAGAAAGCCGCTGGGGGTTTTTCACGCTCTGCCATGCAGAACCAGCGCGCGCCCGAAACCGACAGGGAAAGCGGTTCTTCGGGCGATATCGGGTCGGTCAGAGCACGGCCCCGCCACCGTTCGGGTTTTCTGCCTCTTGCTCTTGGTGGTGCGGTTGCTGCGGCAATCGGATTCGGTGTGGCCTGGTATGGGAACCCTCGTGGTTACACCCCTGAAACAGCTGAGCGGTTTCTTGAGCAGGACCGGCACTTGGAGGCCCTTCAGGAAAAGATTGATACTCTGGAAGCAGGGGTTACCTCGCGATTCGAGGCGGTCGCCGGCAATCTCTCGGGCCTGGAAGCGCGGGTGACATTGCTTGATGAAGGGATTGCTGCGTTGCGCCAGGAGATGCAGCAGCAACTGGAAAAGGCTTCCACCGATCTTGATGATATCAGGAGCCGCGCAAACAAGCTTGAAGCGCGCATTCTGGAACTTGAGAAACGCCCGATAGCCGATGCTGAAGGGGCCGTTGCTGCTGCGGTGGCCGCTTACGAGAAGGAACTTGCCACACTGCGGAATGCTCTTTCCGAGCAGCAGACACGTTTTGACAGGCTCAATGCCGAGATATCGCAGAAGGTTGCCGATGCACTGAAAACAGCCGACGCGCTTCAGAAGAAGACCGAACGTTCAGGCAAACTGGCCCGGGCCGTTGCGGCCCTTGGGCGTGTTGGCTCGGCCATGGAGGGGGGCGAGAGATTTGACGAGGCGCTGAAGATCATCGCAGAAGCAATCGATACGCCTCTTCCGGAACCGCTCGTGGCGGCGGCGCGGACCGGCGTGACGCCTATCGCGGTTTTGCAGGCCGAATTTCCCGAAGCAGCCCGTGCCGCATTGGCTGCCCATTTGCGCACCAGCTCCGGCAACAGCACGTTTGAAAAACTGGGTGCCTTCCTGAAATCGCAGGTGAAGCCGCGTTCGCTCGAGCCGCGTGAGGGCAATGATCCCGATGCCGTGCTGTCACGGGCCGAAGCTGCGCTTCAGGCCGGCAGACTGGAAGAGGCCCTGGCCATTCTGAAGGTATTGCCGGAACAGGCGAGATCGGCAATGGAGGGATGGTTTTCGAAAGCGCAGACTCGCGCCAGGGCTCTGAAGGCGCTGCACGAAGTCGAGCAGACCCTTCTCAGGATGCAGGAGGGCTGAAGATGCTGTGGTCTCTGGTTAGGATACTGGCCTTCGTCGCGGTCGTCGCCGGGCTGGCGCTGGGCGCCGGTTATCTTGTGGAAACGGGAACAGCCATTCGAATCGAGATCGGCAATACCGAATATACGCTTGGGCCGCTTCAGGCCGTGATTGCCGCTCTCGTTCTGATAGGTGCCATATGGCTGGCGCTGAAGTTGACAGGCTTTGTACTGGCCGTTTTCAGGTTGCTGAACGGCGATGAAACGGCCATCTCGCGCTATTTCAGCAGAGCCCGGGAAAAAAAAGGGTATCGGGCATTGGGCGAAGGTTTGCTGGCTCTGGCATCGGGTGAAGGGCGCACCGCACTGGCAAGGGCCTTGCGCGCCGAGCGCTATCTGAAACAGCCCGAGTTGACAAATCTTCTGGTTGCTCAGGCTGCGGAGCAGGTAGGGGATCGCCGCAAGGCCACGGAAGTCTACAAGGCCCTGCTGCGTGACGACAAGACGCGTTTCGTCGGGGTGCGGGGACTGCTCAGACAAAAGCTTGAAGAAGGAGATACCGAAACGGCGCTGCTTCTGGCAAAGAAGGCCTTTGTTCTGAAACCACGACAGGAAGAAATTCACGATACGCTCCTGCGTTTGCAGGCCGAGAAACGCGATTGGACCGGTGCGCGTGAAACCCTGTCAGCCAAGATGAAGTCCGGAGCCTTGCCGCGCGATGTATATCGGCGGCGCGATGCGGTTCTGGCTCTTTCGGAAGCGCGGGACATTCTGGCGCAAGGCAAAAGCATAGAAGCACGTGAAGAAGCCATAGAAGCCAATCGGCTTTCGCCTGATCTGGTTCCGGCAGCCGTGATGGCAGCGCAGGCCTATCTTGAGGAAAACAGGCCGCGGCTGGCTACGCGGATTCTCAGGAAAGCCTGGAGTGTCCGTCCGCATCCTGATCTTGCGGCAGCCTTTGCTGCAATCAGACCCGATGAAACACCCGAAGAACGGCTGAAGAGATTTCGTTCGCTGATCCGGATGCACCCGGATCAGCCTGTTACCCGCATGCTGCTGGCGGAGCTTCACGTTGCGGCCAAGGAATACCCTGAGGCACGCAAGGCCTTGGGCAATCTCGTGGAAACAGACCCGACAACCAGGGCGCTGTCACTGATGGCAGCGATCGAACGTGGCGAGGGTTCACCGGATTCGGTTGTGCGCGCCTGGTTGGCCAAGGCCCTTGCGGCACCACGCGGGCCGCAATGGGTATGCGACAATTGTCAGACGGTTCATGCCGATTGGGCGCCGGTTTGCGAAAATTGCGGCAGCTTTGACAGCCTGAGCTGGCGCAAGCCGGTTGAAAGCGTGCAGGCATTGTCGGATTCGGCCGGAATGCTTCCGCTTCTGGTGGGGGCGGACGAGAATGGTGAAGCCGTTGCGGATCAGGACGAACCGAAAGAAATGAATACGGACACATCACCAGAAGAAACGGATACTTCTGCAGGTGAACCTGGTGAAAGTGAAAAGCCCGGGCCCGTATTGGAGGGTGAAGTCGTTGCGCTAGGGGGAGACGGGGAATCAAAAAAATAGGGCTACCGTTCGTCAAAAAAGCTGTATAAAAGCGCGGCGATGCCGCTGTAGCTCAGCTGGTAGAGCAACGCATTCGTAATGCGTGGGTCGGGGGTTCGAGTCCCTTCAGCGGCACCATTCCTGTTTGGGGCGGATCGAGGCAGGGCGTTCTGCCATGCCTGCGAAGTGTGGTGCACCCGGGAAATCTGCAATTTTTTTTCAGTGCGATGCCATTTGCCGGTCAGAGGCGTTATCGAACGATGAATTCCGCATGAAGTGCCCCGGCGGCCTTTATGCTTTTCAGGATGTCGATCATGTCACGGGGAGAAACACCAAGAGCATTGAGCCCTGCGATCACCTCGGAGAGAGACGTACCACCTCTTACTTCAGCCAGTCCGGTGCCTGGCTGTTCGGAAATTGAGGCAGCCGTGCGTGGAATCACAACCGTATCCCCCGGAGCAAAAGGGTTTGGCTGAACAACAAGGGGCTCTTCCTGGATGCGCAGTGTAAGATTTCCTTGCGAGACGGCCACACGCGAGATGCGGACATCTTCCCCGAGTACGATGGTCCCGGAACGCTGATCAACGATCACGCGGGCTTTGCGCTGCGGTTCAACCATAATGTTTTCTATGGCGGAAAGCGCATGCGCGGGCGATTGCATCCGGGTTGCTGTAATATCAATCATTACGGTTCCCGAATCCATCATTACGGCAACCGGTTTCTGAAACCGGGCGTTGATCGCGGTCTCTATCCGGCCTGCGGTCGTGAAATCAGGGTTGCGCAGTGCCAGACGAAGCTGCCGCAGTGTGGAAAAATCGAAATCGATCTCGCGTTCGATCCGGGCCCCGGATGGGATCGACCCTGAAGTAGGCACCCCTTCCACCACGCTGGCCCCGTTACCTTCGGCCGATGCGCCGCCGGCAATCACCGTGCCCTGCGCAACGGCATATATCTGCCCATCCGCAGCATTGAGCGGAGTCATCACCAAGGTGCCACCCAGAAGGCTTTTCGCATCCCCGATTGCTGAAACGGTAACATCGATCCGGCTTCCTGCCCGTGCGAACGGTGGCAAGGTGGCAGTAACAAAGACGGCAGCCACGTTCTTGGGCCGAAACTGTTCGCCAGTCACGTTCACACCGAGACGTTCAAGGATGTTCGACATGATCTCCTCGGTGAATGGTGAATTCCGCAGACCGTCACCCGTGCCGTTCAGGCCAACGACCAGCCCGTAGCCAATCAGATCATTGCCCCGGACACCGTCGAATTCGACCAGATCCTTGATCCGGATCGGTCCCGTATGGGCAATACCAGGCAAGAAGAAGAGCAGGGCTGTCAAAAAGAAAAGGAAACGTATCATCCGAGATAATTCGCCAAGGAAAGGCGCGAGATCCGCGCGGTGAGTGTGTAGAGCATCTCGAGGTTGCCGCGTACGGCTTCGAGCTCTCCTGCTGTTTTGTAGGGATCGGCGGAAAGAAGGCTGTTGCGAGCGATCTCGAGGCTCGCAGCTTCCGATTCATTTCGGGAGATAGCTGTTTCGATCCCTGCCTGGCTTGCCCCGATATGCGCCCGAAGTTCAGACAGGCCGTGCTGAGACGACAGAATATGCTCTCCGGCTTTACGCAAGAGCATTCGCTGTTCTTCCGGTTTTCCGGACAAAACTCCGTCAGAAGCCAGAACGGCAAGTGCGAAGCCCTTGATCAGTTCACGAAGGGCGGGATCGCCAGCCGTGATACCGGCATCCGTCTGCTGCCCGTCACTGATCCGGAAGGGTGCGAGAGGTGTTGTTGATCCTTGATAGGCTACCGTATCAAAACCGCCACCGGGAGTATCGAACCATGAATTCACGGCCGCTTCGATACCCGCGGCCGTGGTCTGCCCGGAAATCGTGACTTGCAAGGAAGAAATGATGGTTTGAGGATTGGCCAGCGGCAGCTGATCCGTGGCCGTTCCCGCCAGCAGGCTGCGACCACCGACACGTGTATTCAAGGCCGATACAAGCGCATCAAATTTCTGCCGTGCATCTGCGGCCGTATTCACAAGAAGGGCTGCATGTCCGGAGTTCCCGGCCATGATAAGGGCCGGGGCCAGATCATCAGACAGGTTTTGCGCCTGATCAAGTGTGTCCTGAACGGCTTGGACAAAACCGGCGGCTTCACGGGCTGTTGTATTGTAGGCCTTCAGTGTGGATAGTGAATGATCAATACTGGCAAGCGGGGAAAAATCGCCGGCAACAGATTTGGCAACATCGCTGATACGGCCACTCGACAGCTCCTGGGTGAGCCGATTCAGGTTTGTTTTCATCTGGGCACTATGTTGGCGGAGAAGAAAGGTCTGCGCCATGTCGCCCACGGAGAGATAACTCATGCTTCTAGATCCCCAGCAGTGTCTGTATCAATTCGTCAGCCGCCTGGATGACCCGCGCATTGGCCGCAAAGGCCTGTTCCGCCAACAGAAGCTGCTGCATTTCCTGGTCCGTATCCACGCCGCCTTGAAGCTCCTGTGCCTTGAGAGCGTTCTGGCGAGCCGAAGTATATGCTGCTTCGGATTGCACCGATTGACGTTGGGTGGCGATGAGCGAAAGGAAATCCGCGCCAAGCCCGGCGGCCGATCTTGCCGCCCCGGCGTAGCTGCCAGACGCGGGAACTCTTGCAGCGTCAAGAGCGTCTGCCAGACGCTGGAGTTGCACGGCGTTCCCTATATCTCCCGGAGAGGCAGCGCCGAGGCCATCACGCAGTTTCCACAATGCACCGCCTGCGGCCGGATTTACGAGTGCATTGATCTGAAGGCGCGATGAGAGGGCAATTTCATTTGCAGTACTGAATGGACTGCCGCCGTCCGTGAACAGACCGGCTTGACCGGAGGCCAGGGTAGGATCGGCGGCGGGATCCTGAAAACGCTCGACCAGATCGCGGGCGAAAGCGTCAAGATCGGCTTGCGCATTCACGGTGATCGTGTCGCGCACTTCAAACAGGGCGGCCAGAGATCCGCCACGCATGGGGTTGTGGGTTCCGGACATGTCAATTGGCCGGTCGTTCAGGGTAAGACCGTTCAGCCCGCCCGAGGAAATGGTCATTTCAGGTACGATTACGCCGACCGGATCAAAACCCAGGGTTGCGGCAGGGCCATCAAGCAATACGGCACCACCTTCGGAGATCAGAGCGATGCGCCCGTATTCTCGCTCAATCTGACGCACCGGAATGATGGATGCGATACTGTCAATCAGTTGCTGGCGCTGATCGATCAATCCATTCGCATCATAACCGGCACCATTGTGCGCAACGATATCGATGTTAAGCTGTTCCAGCCTCTGCAAGGCAGAATTCACCTGTGCAACTTGGGCCGCAATCTCGCCGTCTGCTTCCATGCGCAGACTTTGGATGCGGTTTGAAATGTCGTTTATGTGATCACTCAGGGATTGAGCGGCTGTGAACACCCCCTGCAACCTTGCTGATGAATCAGGACGACTTGCCGCCAATTGCAACGACGTTTCGAGTTCTGCAAGGCGGGCAGAGAGAGAACCCGCGTCGTCGGGCATGCCAATGGCTGCTTCTATCCGCTCAAGATATCGGGCGCGTGTACCGGCATCGCCGGCGGCGGCATCGGCCAGGCGACGGCTGCTGATCACGACCTGATCCACCTGGCGCGAAACGCCATCGATCCATACCCCGGTGCCGTTTGGCCCCAGGGTGCGCGCCGAGAGATCGAGTTGCCGGCGTCCGTAGCCCTCTGTCATCACATTGGCGATATTCGAAGAGATCACTTCGGTTGCGCGTGACGCAGCGGTAAGGCCGGTAAGGGCGTTTGAAAGGGCGCCGGTAATGCTCATGGAGAAGCTCCCGTGGCTCTGATGCCATTATCAGCGTTTGATATTCGTGGTTTCCTGCAGCATCTCGTCTACCGTCTGAATGACCTTCGCATTTGAGGAATAGGCGCGTTGGGTCTGGATCAGGGCTGTGAGTTCGGCCGCCACGTCGGTGGTGGAGCCTTCTCTGGCATAGCCGGCAACGGCACCGGTGGGTCCATCACCCGCATCCCACAGGAAGAAAGAGCCACTGCTGGGAGAAACCTGATATGTCTGACTGTTGAGAGAGATCAGGCCGTTGGGATTGGGGACATCTACCAGTGGAATTTGATAGATGCGGCGCGTGAAGCCCGTATCATAGGTTGCGGTGATAAAGCCCTTGTCGTCGATTTCGACCGAAGTGAGATTTCCGACAGGCGAGCCGTCCTTGGTGATATTGGTGGGGGCAAAGCTGTCCGAAAGCTGCGTAAGACCGTTCGGGTCTCCGACCTTGCCGATGCTCATCGAAAGCGGGCCGCCTGCCACGGTGAGCGCCAGGGTTCCGGTGGTGGGGTCATAGGCTCCGCCCGAGATGACCGAGACGGAGGCCAGCGTGCCTCCATTGGCCCGGCTGGCATCGAAAACGAGTGTGTATTCCCCGATCACTGCGCCGCCTTGAGCAGAATCCTCTATCCGCATTGTCCAGGTATTGGATGCGCCTGTCCCAGGAACGGTTGGCGTAAAGGTGATATCAAGCGTTTCGGAAGTTCCGAGATTGCCGAAATATTCCACTGAAAGCGGCAGGGGTGTACCGGAAGCGCCGGCCTCGGTATCAGTTGCGGGAAGGTTGACACCCAGATTCATCGCGGTGGTGGGATCACCGGCCGATTGATTGGCATTGATCACGACAGGCTCAAGCCCGGCAATGGTATCGCGGGGATAGGTGTTGATGCTTCCATCAGCCTCGGCAGGCCAGCCAAGCAGTACAAGGCCGGATTCGGTTTTCAGGACACCGTTCGAATCAGTTCGGAACGATCCGGTGGTTGTCATCATCAAGGGCCGGTCGCCGATGCTTGCTCCGATCGAGACAGCTTCGGTCACGGGCAGCATGCCGCGGCCGGAGATGGCAATATCCATGGCGTTGCCGGTGGATACGAGTGCACCGTGCTGGTCGATGAGACGGGTTGTCGTGGCGCGAACGCCACCGGCCGAATAAACTCCTGCACCGGGGCTGTTATTGATTACCATGGCGCCGAAATCCGCTTCGGCCCGTTTGTAGCCGAAGGTACTGGAGTTTGCGATGTTGTCGGCAATTGTGGCCAGGCGGGTAGCATTGGCGTTCAGGCCCGCTACCCCGGCGTTGAGCGATGATGAAATGGTCATTCTGCGCCTTTCTGCTGCAACAAGGTCCGATGGCATGCAGCATTATCCACCACCGCTTAACAGGGCGCTAACAGATAAAATCCAACCGTTTTTCCGTTCAGACATCAGATCGCAGCAAGATCACCTCAAGCCGGTTGTTTCGCACAGCCATCGGATTGCGCGCAGAGGGTTTTCGGTCGGCATAACCGGTAACCCGCTCGATGCGCTCAGGTTCCAGCTGCGCCGCTTCCAGCATCCTGCGCAACTTGTCGGCCCGGCGCGACGAGAGATCCCAAACAGGATTTTCGGCAATCACCACCGGATAGGAGCGTATATGACCATTGATGGCCACCCGGTTGCTGACAAGGCTGAATATCTCCGGCAGCATGGCGACAATTTCCTTCAAGAGCGGCGTGGCTTCGTCGGTGCCCTCAATGAAGAGTGGTTCACCTTCGAGATCGAAGATTTCTATGATCAGACCTTCGTCGGTAACACGGGTCAGAATATGGCGCCGCAGGTTCTTGGCAGCCATGCTTTCTCCACCCGTCCCGAACAGCGCTTCTTCTATTTTCTTGAGTTCCTCGTCGGAGCTCTTCGAGGCATCCTCTCCCTCATCCCGGGTGCCGGTCTCACCCCGTGCCTTGTCGGATTCCGTGGGTTTTCTGCGTTGTGCACCCGATCCATCGAAGGCCTGGCTTTCTTCGGAAAGCACACTGTGACCGCCGAAGGCTCCGTCACCTCCACCCGAGATTCGAACGGTTGGAACGGTCGGGCTGAAATAATCGGCCAGCCCCTTTCGCTGTTTTTCCGTTGTTGCATTCAGCAGCCACATCAGCAGAAAGAAGGCCATCATGGCGGTCACGAAATCGGCATAGGCAACTTTCCATGCGCCACCATGATGCCCGCTACCGGCAATGACTTTCTTCTTCCTGATAATGACTGGCGCGTTCGATTGCGCACCCATACCACCACCTCATCTTTCACCCGAGATTGGTGGTATCATGGGAATCTGAAGGTGTTCTTAACCTTTCAAATTGTTGAATTATCCCGGCCAAGGATCAGAAATAGCTTTGCACGACCGATGCCGAGATAAGGGCCCATCCGTCAGCAATTACAAAGAAGGCCAACTTGAATGGAAGCGCCACGATGGCAGGGGGCACCATCATCATGCCCATAGACATCAGCACCGCGGCTACCACCAGGTCGATTATCAGGAAGGGAAGAAAGATCAGGAAGCCGATTTCGAATGCACGGGATATCTCGGACAACAGGAATGAAGGCACCAGGATTGAAAGAGGCTGATCAGGGGCAAGTATCGTGTCTTTGCTGTCGGGGCGCAGAGAAGCCAGAGCATCGAAGGTTTCCGGATCGATTCTCTGTACCATGAAGTCGCGGAATGGCTCCATGGTCAGCCTGAAAGCTTCTTCGTAACCGATGCGTTCGGACACCAAGGGTTCAATCCCGAGGCGCCAGGCCTCGTCAAAGATCGGGTCCATCACGAAATAGGTCAGGAACAATGCAAGGCTGACGATCAGCATGTTCGGAGGCGATTGCTGAAGACCGATTGCCTGACGCAGGATGGCGAGAACGGTGACAATGAACGGAAAACTTGTAATCATGATCGCAAGGCCGGGCACAAGACTGAGCACCGTGACCAGAACCAGTATCTGGATGCTGCGTGCAGCAAGAGAACCATCGCCGCCAAGATCGATGGTGATTTCCTGAGCCACGGCGGGTGTTCCCGCGAAAGAGGCAAGAATTACCCCGGCAATAACAGGAAGAAGGGCTGTTCGGGTGCGCATGGCAGATTCTAAAGCCCGTTCCCGAGATCGGCGACTTCGGTCAGCCGCACGGCAAGTTGCCCCTCCTGGTCGCCATCGAGTTCTTCCAGTTCTCCGCGCGCAATCAAGCGATCCCCAACATACAACTCGACCGGATCTTCCACCTTCTTGTCGAGGGCGAGTACCGCTTCCGGCCCCAGAGTAAGCAGCTCCCTGACTGTAGGATGCGCCTTGCCGACCGAAATCGTGATTTCGATCGGCACCTGGATAAACGGATTCTGCCTGGGGCAATCCGGTGTGCCTCCGCCATGCTCGGGATCGTCCTGTTGCCGGTTTTCATCCATGTGCGGTCTCCTTTGCAGGCAAGGCGTTGAAGAAGCCGTCAACCGCTTCCTTGCAGCGGTTCAGGACGGCCTCAAGGTCGATCTGTTTTTCCATTTCCTCGAAGCGCAGGAATACCTGGCCCGCTGGGATCGTGGGCTCTTCTACAAGCGTCACGGGCAGGCTCTGTTCGCCATCAAGCAGGCGTTCCATGGCAGGCCTGTTTTCGGGCGATATCACAAGCTCTACCTTTGCTTCGGCTACTGTGCGCGCCACCTGCTGTACTTCCTCTACAACCATTTCCACCAGGTTTTCGGTAGCCAGTTTCGGAAGCACCTTTTCGACCATTTCCGTAAGGAGGGGTTCCAGGGCACCAAGCACTTGCGCTTTCGCCTCGTGATAGGTGAAGGAAAGGTCCTGGAGATTGCGCGCGAAGTCGGCCGAGATGCGGGTTTGTTCCTTGGTGTGGGCCGTGGTGGCATCATCCCATCCGGCCTTGTATCCCTGCTCGTAGGACTGGAGCTTTTCTTCGGCCAGATCGATTCCCTGCGGCAGGGCAGAAGCGTTCGCTGGCGAAGAATCATATTCATCGAACACCTCAAGTTTCAAACGTGCGGCCATCACGCTTTCTCCTGACTTTCGTCCATCCAGCTTCGCAGGATTTCCACGGTTTCTTCCTGGCGCTCTTCGATCATCTGGCGCAGACGCGAAACGGGATCTTCCGGCCTGGAAAGGTTGCCGAGCGGCTCCAGGCCGCTGGCAAGGTTCCCGCTTTCACTTCCCGGAAGATCAAGGTCGGACACCACAGCCATATTGGCGGGCAGAATGCCGCCATCCGAAATTTCACCGGTCAGGGGAGGCAGGGCATCTTCGGTATTGCTGGTCGGGGTATTGACCACAGCGCCGGCAGCGCCCTGATCGGGAGCGGGCAGCGCAGCTGCAGAACTGGCGCTTTTCAGTATTGGACGTACCACAAACAGGCCCAGTACCAGCGCAACGATGGAAAGCACGGATAGCTGGATTAGTGACATCACACTGATACCGAGCCGCTCGAAGATCGAAATCGCTGCCGGCGTGCCAGAAACGGCAATGGGTGAGAACGCCATGGATTTCAGCGTGATGATATCACCGCGCTCTTCCTGGAAGCCCACAGCGGAAGCAACCAGTTCACGCAAGGCGTCCAGTTCTTCCGCGTTTCGCGGCCGTATCGTTTCAGCGCCCGCATCATCGGTTTCTCGAATGTCGGCGACAAGCACCGCCACCGAAAGCCGCTTGATTGCGCCGGGTTGGCGGAGGATCTCACGCCGGGTTTCGGACACCTCGTAATTGATGCGTTCACGCGTTTCGGAATTCTGACTTCTCGAATTTCCCCCGCCATTGCCACCTGCTTCACCAGAAGGCAGATTGCTGGCCACCGTCACAGCTGCACCGCCGCCACTGTTGTTGCTGCTGCGAGAACGCTCTTCGGTTTCGGTGCTGATTGCCACGCGGGATTCTGGATCGAATGAACGCTCGGAAATGGTTTCCCGCTCGGTTTCCGTTTCCACGCTGACTTCGACAACCGCATTTCCCCGGCCCACATGGGCTTCGAGCAGGCGCTGCACCCGCATTTTCATTTCTGCCGCCAGATCATTTGCCACCGGTGCGCCCGTTGCCGTGTCTTCGCCCTGTATCAGGCCGCCCCTGGCATCGATCACCGACACATCTTCGGGCACCAGGCCCGCCACGGCAGAAGCCACCAGATATTTGAGCGCTTTCGCCTGTGTCGAAGAGAGGTTTCCGGAGCGTGTCGTGACAGTAACCGAGGCAGTCGGCCTGATCTGACGGCGGAAAGGTTGCGAGGACGGATTGGCGATATGCACCCGTGCTGTCTTGATTTCCGGACTGGAAACGATGGTGCGGGCCAGTTCCCCTTCTTTCGCACGCCAGTAGGCGGCATCGAACATCTGGGCGGTGGTGCCAAATCCGGAGAGCGAATCGAGAAGTTCGTAACCTGCGGTGCTGTTCGCCGGCAGACCTTCACTGGCCAGAGTCATCCGCAACTCGTCTCGGCGGGACTGATCGACATAAATGGCACCACCGCGCACTTCGTACACGACGCCGCGCTGCTCGAGGGCTTGCACGACCTCTCCCGCAACATTGCTGCTGAGGCCGGCATAAAGCAATGCCATGCTGGGTGCTGTTGCCATGCGCGACAGGGCAAGAACCGCCGCGAACATCGCCACGCTGGCAAGAGCAACGATCACCCTTTTTCGTGAATCAAGTGCCGACCAGACCGACAGCAACTGTTGCAAGGTATCCTCCTTGTTTTCCGCGGGGCGTTCTGCCCGGGTCGCCGCCATCATTCGCCGATCAGGCTTAACAATCGGTTAGTGCCTCCCGGGGTATATGGATTCGCAGCAGCAACAAGTGGTGGTCTCATGGCAGACGACGAAACGACAGAAGACGAACCAGAGAAGAAATCGAAGAAGCCGCTTCTGATCGGGTTGATTCTTGCCCTGGCCGGGGCAGGTGGTGGCTTCTATGCGGCTCAGTCCGGATTGCTGTTCGGCAACAAGGAAGAGAAGGTCACCGACAACGGGAATGATGGATATGCCGGAGAGGAATCTTCCCCTTTGCCCGAAGTTGCTTTCGTGCCTGTCGAGCAGATCATCATTTCCCTCGGCAGGAATGCAGCGAACGAGCACCTGCTCTTCAAGTCGCAGATCGAGGTAGACAAGGGCAATGAGGAACAGGTGACAGCGTTGATGCCGCGAATCGTGGATGTAATGAACAGCTACCTGAGGGCGGTGGATGTTCGCGTGCTCGAAGATCCAAAGGCACTGATCAAGTTGCGCGCCCAGTTGCTGCGTCGCATCCGAACGGTCGCAGGAGAGGATCGGGTGCGCGACCTTCTCATCATGGAATTTGTTCTGAACTAGGGGGATGACATGAATCTCATTGCCGACATCCTGCTGGTTGCCGCGGCACTTGCCGCCACCTTTTACTGTTTCATCCTGTCGCGTCGCCTGAGCCGCTTCAACGATCTGGAAAAGGGGGTCGGCGGAGCGGTGGCCGTCATGTCCGCACAGGTTGACGACATGACAAAGACCTTGGCGCGCGCGCAGACCGCGGCGGTTGGCTCCACGAGCTCGCTCGAAAGCCTCACGAAACGTGCCGAGGATGTTGCAGCACGGCTTGAACTGCTGGTTGCGGCCATGCACGATCTTCCGGTGCAGGGGGCAACAGGCGCCCGGAAGTCCGAACAGGGGCAAAAGCCATCCGGAACAGAAACCGGCCCTGGTCGCACAACGGCTCGTGATGCCGCCCCTGAGCAGAAGAACGCGAAACCGGCAGAGCCTCGCGAACAACAAGACGGTGTCCTGCCTGGCGAGGATCCGGAAAGGACAGGCCCCCTGTTTCTGCGGCACCGGGACAGGCTGGAAGAGGCAGCCCAATGAGCCGGAAAGCACAGCACAAGGCAAGACAGGACACCCCCCGCCGGAAGGCCGGGCGGGGGGCTCTCATGGTGATCGCCAGTCTGTTCCTGGCTTCCGGAATTCTCCGGTTGCTCGACGGAACCGGTGAAGCAATCGCCAAAAGCATAGAAGAGATGTCTCATTCGGAAGCCGAGGTAAAACCAGGATCTCAGGCCTGCGAGACTCCCGAGGGTATTGGCGAATTGCTCGCAGCTCTTCAGGAGCGAGAAGCGCGCATCATTGAACGCGAAGCGCGCCTGAAAGACAGACTGAAAGTTCTCTCGGTTGCCGAAACCCGATTGAAACAGGAAATGGAAGCCCTTGAAAAGGCTGAAAGCGAACTTGAAAAAACGATCGCTATGGCCGACAGCGCGGCAGAGAAAGACATCAGCCGCCTCACGGCGATGTACGAAAACATGAAGCCAAAGGCTGCCGCAGCGCTGTTTGCCGAAATGGATCCGGAGTTCGCAGCAGGCTTTCTGAGCCGTATGCGTCCGGATGCTGCCGCAGCCATAATGGCGGGGCTTGATCCTCAGGCGGCATATACGATCAGCGTCGTTCTGGCTGGAAGGAACGCAAACACGCTTTCCGAATGACTGTGAGGAAGAGGGATTGTTAACCCGCATCTGCAAAGGTCATGCCAATGATATTGGCCCGGTGATGGAGTGTGAAACATGATCAGTATCGTCGGCATAGTCCTGATCTTTGTTTGCGTTTTCGGGGTTTATATCCTGCATGGCGGGGATCTCGGGATCGTACTTGGTGCTCTGCCGGCCGAGATGGCTACCATCGGGGGGGCTGCGGTTGGTGCCTTTATCATCGCCAATGACATGTCAGTGGTGAAGCAGACCGCCAGGGATCTGGGCAAGGTGTTCAAAGGGCCCAAATGGAAGCACGAGGATTACCGCGATCTTCTGTGCCTGTTGTTCGAACTGATCCGTATGGCCCGACAGAATCCGGTAGCTCTCGAAGAGCATATCGAGGCACCGGAAGAATCGTCGATCTTTTCGCGTTATCCGAAGATTCTGACCGACAAGGAAGCGATAGCCCTGATCTGTGACACATTGCGTTCGGCATCAATGAACTACGATGATCCACATCAGGTGGAAGAGGTTCTCGAGAAACGGATGGACGCAAATCTGGAACATGCGCTCCATTCAAGTCATGCACTTCAGGCGGTTGCCGATGGTTTGCCGGCTCTGGGTATCGTTGCGGCGGTTCTTGGCGTGGTCAAGACGATGGGTTCGATCGATCAACCACCTGAAATTCTCGGCAAGATGATCGGTGGAGCCCTTGTCGGAACGTTTCTGGGTATCTTCCTCGCCTATGGAATCGTTGGACCGATGGGTGCGAAGGTGAAGCATATCATTGAAGAGGATTCGCACTTCTATCATCTGATCCGTGAGGTTCTGGTTGCGAACCTGTATAACCATGCGACGAATATCTGTATTGAAGTCGGACGCCAGAATGCGCCGGGCCACAACCGCCCAAGCTTTGCGGAGCTAGAGGAGGCTCTGAAAGCGGTAAAGCAGGATGCCGCCTGATGCATTGGCTTGCGGCGATTCTGTTGCTTCTGCTTTCTACTGCACCGAAGGCTGAAACGGTCATGGTGCAATCCGGAGATCATGCGGGGTTTTCCCGCCTTGTTTTTCCTTTTGAAACGCGGACCGGCTGGCAGATGGGCCGCATTGGAGATAGATATGAAATCCATTTCTCGCAAAATGATCTCGGATTTGATTTCAGCAGGGTTTTCAGGAAGATAGATCGTTCCCGGATCAAGACATTGCGTATCGCGCGACGTGCGGGGAAACCAGCCGTACAGATCGAACTCGGATGCGATTGCCATGCAGATGCGTTCGAGTTCCGCCCCGGCTTGCTGGTGATTGACGTGAAAGACGGCCCCCCTGACAAGGATTCTCCCTTTGAAAAGGGGCTTGCCGGTGATGAGGTCAATGGCACTCCCGAAGCGAACCATACAACCTTCTCCGGATTGCAGGCGCAAGATGCCGAGCTTCGACCACATGTCTTTTCTTCTGAGGTATCAGGGGGTGCAGAGCTGGAGCCGGATGTAACGAAAAAGA
The DNA here is from genome assembly GCA_026989355.1 of Paracoccaceae bacterium. Lineage (GTDB taxonomy): Bacteria > Pseudomonadota > Alphaproteobacteria > Rhodobacterales > Rhodobacteraceae > WFVA01. The sequence goes on from JALSJM010000002.1 coordinate 127,079, forward strand.
CAGATCCCTTGTATGACCAGAATGGTTTTCGGAAAGCCGAAAGGCTTCAGCTTCCTCTGATGCTGGATCACGAACGCACCCTGCCGCCTCTGCTTCAGCCGTGGCTGGAGCCGTCGCAAAAGGAAAAAATGCGGGAAGCCGTGATTGCCGAAATCGGCCGTGCTGCCAGTCAAGGTTTGCTGACACCGCAAATCGAAATACCGGAAATTCCGGAGCAAAAGCCCGAAGCGGTTCAGAAGAAACATGCCCCGGAAACTGCAGAAATACAGGGAACGCGCACATTTTCGGATCAAGTACCCAGCATGGCAAACCTCCCGGAACAGAGAACACTGCCGATCCATGTCAGAACAGGTGTTGATCGTGATAACTCGGAAGCTGCAGAAAGGCTGGTTGCTCTCGATGAAAATGGCGAAGCCTGTCTGCCTGACAGTTTGTTTGATCTATCTTCCTGGGGTAAACCGGAAGCACCATTTCATGGTGTCACCACCAGTCGTGCGGCGCTTGTGAAAGAGTTTGACCGTGTAGACCCCCATGACGCGACAATCCTTGCAAAGGCTTACGTCTATGCCGGTTTTGGGGCCGAAGCAAACATGGTCCTCGAAACCTTCGATGTTGAGAAAGAAGACGCTGCAATCCTTCGTATAATGGCTGAAATCATGGATGATGGCTGGGCATTCGAACGTGGTGGGCTTGCTGCTCAGATCGCCTGTGATGCTCCTGTGGCTTTGTGGGCGGCGTTGTCGTTGCCTGATTTTTCCCGAGGGCTCACGATCAACCGGGCAGCCATAAAACGTGCTTTTGCGGCTTTGCCCCCGCATTTGCGCCGTCATCTGGGGCCGATACTTGCCAGGCGATTTCTGACCGCTGGTGACAGGGAAACGGCTCTTTCCATCAGGAATGCCATAGAACGCGTGAACGAAACATCATCTGCCAGTATTGCACTGATGAATGCTGCCTTTCAGGAGCAGGCAGGCGAGATCGAAGGAATGCAGGAAACACTTGCGAAGGTTTATCGGTCTGACAGAACTCTTTCTGCAGAGGCGCTGGTGAAGCTTCTAGAAGCAAAGATCGAAAGCGGTGCCGAAATAGAGCCGCAACTGATAGAGTCGGCTGCTGCACAAGCATTTGAACTGAAAGGCACACAGCTTGGCCGTGATCTTGCTCGGGTCCACGTTCTGGCTCTTGGAAAAGCTCACAGATACGCTGAAGCAATTGATGAATTGCGAACCTTTGTTCGGATTGAAGAGGTTGGCAAGGTGACAGAGCAGACCTTGTGGGAGACACTACTGGCCGATGCCTTGCTGGATGAAGACGAAGCCTTTCTGCTGTTCGTATTTTCGGCAAAAAACGATCTGGTGCGGGTCAGGCCGGATTCGCCACTGCAGCGCTCAACAGCGCAAAGACTGATTGAAATGGGGTTTCCTGAAATGGCTCGCACGATACTGGCCATACCGGCAGTTCCGCAACTGGAAGACAGATTGATACTTGCCCGGGGGCTTCTGGCGGAAGATCGACCAGAAGAAGCATTGACGAGGCTTGGCGAGGCAGAGGGAAAGGAAGCAATGCGTCTGCGCGCGCAGGCCCTGGCGGAGCTGGGCAGAGCAGAGGAAGCCGCATCAATCTACAAGATGTTGAAAGATACGGAAGCGTTGCGCGAAATCCTGTGGACACGGCAGATCTGGCCTTCCTTGGGCGAGATAGCTGTCGGCCCTCAAAAGGCTGTGGCCGAACTTGCAGCGAATACTGAGCCCGAAGCTGGAGCAATGTCCTCTGAAGAAAGTGTTCCGTTCCAGGATGCAGAGTTGTCGCGCTTCCGGGTCAGGCTTGCACGAAGTCAGGCCACTCGACAGGCGGTACGCAATATCCTGGAAGCATATCCTGGTCCCGCTGATGACGAATCATGATTAGGGCTTGTTGACGTTTACTTGAGATGAAGAACGGTAACGGCGAGGGCGATCATGTTGTCCAGGCTTCGAAGCCGCTTACCAGCCGATATAATCTTCGAAACGCTCTACCTGCTTGCGCCAGATTTCGACCATGTCTTCGAAGTTCTTTTCGCCTATACCATCGAAACGTGCGTTTACGTCCATCTCGAGGAACGGATCGAGTTCGTCATCGATATAGGCCTTGGCAAAACGCTGATCCCGGTTCCATTCGTTGATCTTGAGTGCGCTTATGCCCACGGGCAGATCGTATCCGGCGCCAAATTGGATTGCCGTGCAGTTTTCGTGGTTGTTGTCGCAACCATAGAAATAGATGGCAAATTTCGTGTCCGATACGCGGGTTTCGATCTTCGGGTCGCCCTGGTTGTCGGTGGTCAGGGTTGCCGGGTAGCCGTAATCCTGCATGCGTTTCAGGATGGCCTGAGGATCGCTGGCCAGAACTTCTGCACGAAGATGGCCCCCCGCACTGGCAAGCAGGGCCGCGATACCGACCGTGAAAAGTGTTTGACTGATATTCATGGAACCTCCCACCGTGAATAACCATTCCGCAAAATCAATCACTGTTTCCGCTGCAGGTCAATGTGCCTTTTGTCAGGCGACCATCTTCTCGGCCTGCTTGAGATCGACACTCACCAGCTGGCTGACCCCTTGCTCAGCCATCGTCACACCGAAAAGACGATCCATGCGCGACATGGTCACCGCATGGTGGGTGATGATCAGAAAGCGGGTGTCGGTACGCCGGGTCATTTCGTCGAGCATGTCGCAGAAACGGGTGACATTGGCATCATCCAGCGGTGCGTCCACCTCGTCGAGCACACAGATCGGGGCGGGATTGGCCAGGAATACTGCAAAGATGAGGGCAAGAGCCGTCAGTGTCTGTTCGCCACCCGAAAGCAGGCTGAGTGTTGAAAGCTTCTTGCCCGGCGGCTGACACATGATTTCAAGGCCGGCTTCCAGCGGATCATCACTTTCCACCAGCACCAGCTTGGCCTCACCACCGCCAAACAGATGGGTAAACAGCATGGAAAAATTGTTGTTCACCTGCTCGAATGCAGTCAGCAGGCGTTCGCGCCCCTCCTTGTTGAGTCCGGCGATTCCGGCACGCAACTTCTTGACCGCTTCTTCCAGATCCGCGATTTCCGCACAAAGGGAATCGTGCTCTTCCCGAACTTCTCGGGCATCTTCCTCGGCGCGCAGATTGACGGCGCCAAGCGCCTCGCGCTGGCGTTTCAGGCGGTTTACATCCGCTTCAAGCGATTCCGCCGAGGGCATGTTGTCAGGGTCGCAATCCAGCGTTTCCAGAAGCTCCGACGGCGAGGTTTCCATCTCTTCCTGGATCCGTTCCTCGGCGGCAGCAATGGTTTCGCGGGCGGCTTCGGTGCGGGCTTCGGCTCGGGCGCGGGTTTCGCGCGCATCACTGGCCGCTCGCTCGGCCTCGCGTTCTTTTTCCACGGCAGTCCGGTGTGCGCTTTCGGCCGCCGACAGGGCATCTGCGGCCTGTGCCAGCCGGGCTTCTGCGGTGCGGATCGCCTTGGCCAGCTCATCGCGCCTGGCAGAGATTTCGGTCGGTGTCGCCAATGCCGCTTCAAGCTCTGCTTCCGCTTCGTTCCTGCGCCTGTCCAGTTCTCCCATACGTCCGGCAGCGTTTTCCAGGCGCAGACGCCAGCCGCTGATTTCCTTGGAGATTTCCTGCCGGCGTTTCAGCCGTGCATCGCCTTCGCGGCGCAGTTCATCATGAGCCGAGCGCTTCGACATCATGGTAATACGCGCCGCCTCGACAGTTGTTTTCACGTCTTCCACTTCGGATCGGGCCGCTTCCACATCGCCCAGTTCGGCTAGCGCTTCTTCGGCTTCCTTCATGCGCACGCGCGCGGCCATGGCGGCCTCTTCATGGCGGGCCACAGCGAGTTGCACGCTTTCAAGCTTTCCGGCGAGCAGGCTCCTGTCGGCTTCGGCCCGGGTCAAAGCGCGGCTGGCTTCGGCAAGCGCGTGATCGGCCAGCCGTCGGCGTTCGCGTGCAGCTGAATCCTCGGCGGTGAAACGCGCCAGTTCTTCCTTCAGCATCTCATGCGCGCGGGAAGCGCCATCAGCCCTTCCCTGAGCCTCTTCCAGATCGCGCTTGAGTGCAACCAGACGGTTGAGTTGTTGCAGACGCAATGCCGCCGCGCTTGGTGCATCTTCGGCGGCGGCGCGAAACCCGTCCCAGCGCCACAGATCGCCCTCGATGCTGACAAGCCTCTGCCCCGGCAGCAGTTTTTCCTGGAGACGCTCACCCTCTTCCCGGGAAACCAGCCCCACCTGAGCCATCCGCCGGGCCAGAACTTCGGGAACACTGACATGGGTTGCAAGTGTTTCGACACCCTCGGGCAGGAATTGCGGGCGTTCGTATCCCGGCAGCTCGACCCAGCCCGAGGTGGCGCCGGGGCCGGCAAGGGGGGCGCGCAGATCGTCGGCCAATGCCGCGCCAATCGCCTTTTCGAATCCGGGCTCCACCTGCACCATGTCAAGCAGCTGCCCACCTTCGACAGTATCACGATCGACGAGCCTGGCCAGTGCCGTTACCTCGGCACGCAGGGCGCTGGCCTCGCCTTCAGCCTCGGAACGTTTCGCGCGCGCCTGTGCTTCGCGTGCCTGTGCCTCGGTGCGGGCTTTGTCGACTGCCTGCAAGGTTTCTTCAGCTACCTGTGCTTCGGCGCGCGCCTGTTCAAGCGCATCCCGCGCTTTGGCAAGCCCGGTTTCGGCGCTTTTCAGCGCGGCCTCGGCATCTTGCGCCGCAATGCGGGCCTGCGAGGTTTCGGCTTCGCTTTTCTCCAGCATCTTTCGGCTGTCTTCCGCCAGACGCTGGACCGATTGGCAGCGGGCTGAAAGGCGTGCGACATCCTCCTGCATCTGGCTCAGTGCTGCTTCGCGTTCCCGCAGGATCTGTGCAGCTTCCGTTGCTTCCTGCGCTGCCAGTGCCAGACGTTCCTCATGGCCTTCTCCGGCCTTTTCAAGCTGTTCCAGTTCCCATTCCAGACGCTTTATGGTTTCTTCAGCGTCCTTGTTCAGCCCCTCTTCGCGGGTGCGATCATGAGCAAGCTGCTGAATGCGGGACTGCAGGGCCTCGATCTTTTCCTGGGCCCGGGCCTTCTGATCGGCCAGGGAGTCGCGCTCCACGGCAAGTCTCTGGACAACGGCAGCAGCGATCGATTCCTCTTCACGCAGGGGCGGCAGCCGGTTTTCGCTTTCCTGGCGGACTCTGACCGCTTCGCGTGCGGCGCCTTCTGCCTTGCCGGCGCGGGTTGTGGCTTCCGAAAGCGCGGTCTCGGCCGCAAGGCGCGCCTCGTCCGCCTCTTTCCAGCGGCGATAAAGCAAGAGCCCCTCGTGGTTGCGCAGTTCATCACCGATCGCACGATAACGCGCGGCCTGACGGGCTTGACGGGCAAGCTGCGAAAGCTGTCCGGCAAGTTGTTCGACAACATCACGAACCCGCGCAAGATTCGTCTCGGTGGCATTGAGCTTCAGCTCCGCCTCGTGACGGCGCTGATAGAGGCCGGAAATGCCGGCTGCTTCTTCCAGAACACGACGACGGGCCCTGGGCTTGGCGTTGATGAGTTCGGCAATCTGCCCCTGCCGCACCAGTGCTGGCGAATGTGCCCCCGTCGAGGCATCGGCGAACAGCATCTGCACATCACGCGCCCGCACATCCTTGCCGTTGACCTTGTAGGCACTGCCGGCGTCGCGGGTGATGCGGCGCACGATTTCAAGCATGTCACTGTCGTTGAAGCCTGCAGGGGCAAGGCGGTCGCTGTTATCCAGCGTCAGGCCGACTTCGGCGAAATTGCGTGCCGGGCGCGTGGCGGCGCCGGCAAAGATCACGTCTTCCATGCCGCCTCCGCGCATGGCCTTGGGGCGGTTTTCCCCCATCACCCAGCGAAGTGCTTCAAGCAGATTCGACTTGCCGCAGCCGTTCGGTCCGACAACACCCGTCAATCCCGGCGCGATGACAAGATCGGTCGGATCGACAAAACTCTTGAAACCGTTGAGGCGAAGTCTGGTGAACTGCACTTCGGGCTGCCTGTACTGATTCCCACGCAGCCAAGATTCCCTGCGGATGGCTTGCAAGTCAACGCCAAGCCCCATCATATGGGAAAAATACCCAAGTTATCCACAACATCTTGCGGATTTACCCTGAACCCCTGGTGAAACCGCGCATTTCTTCAGCGATATGCTCATGCGATCAGGCTTGACCATCCTCCCGGATGGCGGCACAAGGAAAGAGCAAGGTTTCCCGATCAGGTGCAAAAGCACCTCCGGGATGAAACGGGAATGTGGTGAGGGTGACCCAACCCGGGGCCCGATTCCGCAGCCGCCCCCGCGACTGTAAGCGGCTTGCGCCTGCCAGATGCCACTGGGTTTTCCCCGGGAAGGCGGCAGTGCGCTTCATGCCGCAAGCCAGGAGACCGGCCTTGCAAGAGCCACAATCCCTGTCGGGTGTGACAGGAAAGGAGACAAGCAATGACTACCACAGCTCAAACCCGGGCGCATGATGCTGCCAACCTCGGCCTGCTGCCGATCTTCATGGCCGCAGCCGCCGGATTGACCCTGCTCTATTTCACCGGTTTTGCGCAGGCCTCGGTCTATCATGATTCGGCGCATGACACGCGTCACACGCTGGCCTTCCCCTGCCACTGAGCAATGACCACACGCATTTTTGCCAGCGCGCTGTTCGCTGGGCTGCTGGCAGGGCTGGTTGCCGTCTTGCTGCAGTGGTCGCTCATGGAAAAACTGATTCTGGAGGGTGAAGAATACGAGACAGGCGCGAAAAGCCATTTCGCGGGTGTCCTGAAGCTTAACGAAGACGGAGAGACTGCCGAGCAGGCAGCCGAATCCGGAGACGGCGGGGAAGAAGAAGGCACCACCAGGCGTTTCGCTCTTGCTTTCTTTGCAACCTTCGTCACCTGGGTAGGCTGGGCACTGCTGATGGTCGCCGGCTTTGCTCTGACCGAAAGATACGGCGTGCGCATTACCATGAAGGATGCGCTTGTGTGGGGCACCGCTGGTTTCGGCGCGATTCATGTGATGACGGGCATCGGCCTGCCACCCGAGCTTCCGGGCCAGCCTGCCGCCGAAATCGAACTGCGCCAGATGTGGTGGATTACCACCGCCGCCACGGCCGTGATCGGCTTTGCGCTCATGGGTTATGGCCGCAAGCCTTTTCATTTTGCGGCTGGCATTGCGCTTCTGATTGCGCCGCATCTGATCGGAGCACCCCGACTCGATGATTATTCCGGTATGGCTCCGCCCGAGCTTTCCGGTGAATACGTTGCACGTTCCTATGCGGTGGCTTTCATCTCCTGGATCGTGCTCGGCCTTGCTGCCGGATATTTCTGGAATCGCCTGCAACAGCCACCTGCCTGAACATCTTTACATGCCTTGAGCATCAGGGCACCACACGTGATAACCGAAGATCAAAGGAGTGACAGACATGCACATCGAGCCCGGCGTCGTGGATGGCGCGAAAATCCTGCTTTCCCATGCAACCGGCGCAGGCGTTGGCGCCTATACCCTGAAGCTGGCCTTTGACACCATCCGCAGCCGTGGCCCGGTTTCTCTGGTGTTCCGCACGGTGCTGAGCACCGTTGCCGTGTTCAGCTTCTTCGAAGTGTTCCCGCATTTCCCGGTGGGTGTGTCCGAGGTGCATTTCATCCTCGGTTCAACCCTGTTCCTGCTTCTCGGCGCGGCTCCTGCGGCCATTGGGCTGGCGCTGGGGTTGCTTATTCAGGGCCTGTTCTTTGCTCCGGCCGACCTGCCCCAATACGGCATGAACATTACCACCCTTCTGGTGCCGCTCTTTGTCTTGCGAATGCTGGCCAGACGCATCATTGCGCCGGATACGCCCTATGTAGATCTGAAATATCGTCAGGCGCTGGCACTTTCCGTTGCCTATCAGAGCGGAATTGTGGCCTGGGTGTCGTTCTGGGCTTTCTATGGTGAAGGGCTGGCCGCGTGGCAGGGTATCGCCGCTTTTGCCGGCGCCTACATGATGGTGGTTCTGATCGAGCCTCTGGCCGACCTGGCGGTGCTGGCTGCAGCCAAGGCGGTGCGCGGCCGGATTGGCTCCGGATTTTTTGCCCGCCGCCTTTTTGCTGTCGCCTGAACCCCTGCCACACAGAGGCTGTCGCCTGAGCCCCTGCCACACAGAGTCGGAACCGGATAACAGGAGAGCCCATGTATTCGAAGATCCCCGTAACGGTCGTTACCGGTTTTCTTGGCGCCGGAAAGACAACCCTGATCCGCCACATGCTGGAAAACGCCGGCGGGCGCCGCATTGCGCTGATCATAAACGAATTCGGCGATGTGGGCGTGGATGGCGAGATCCTGAAGGGGTGCGGTGATGCGGCCTGTTCGGATGATGACATCATGGAGCTTTCCAACGGCTGCATCTGTTGCACCGTGGCCGATGAATTCATCCCCACGATGGAAAAACTGCTGGCGCGCGACAATCCGCCCGATCACATCGTGATTGAAACCTCGGGCCTTGCCCTGCCCCAGCCGCTGGTGCGGGCCTTCAGCTGGCCCGAGATCACCACCCGCGTTACCGTTGATGGCGTGATCACCGTGCTTGATGGCCGCGCCGTCGAGGACGGGCTTTTTGCTCACGCGCCGGAAGCCGTCGATATTCAGCGCGCGGCAGATGAGAACCTTGACCACGAAACACCTCTTTCAGAGCTGTTCGAAGATCAGGTTGCGGCGGCCGACATGATCGTGGTCAACAAGGCTGACCTGATGGACGACGCCGATGCGCTGGTGGCCGAACTGTCCGGCCGGGCCCGCCCGGGTGTGCAGGTGGTGAAATCGGTACAAGGCGCGTTGCCGCTTTCGGTTCTGTTGGGGCGGGGCGCGGCGGCCGAGGCAGACATCGAGAACCGCCGAGAGCATCATCATCACGATGACGATGATCACGATCACGATCACGATCACGATCACGCGCATGACCACGGACACGACGAATTCGAAACCTTTGTTGTTACACTGGGTGAAATCGCCGATCCGTCGGCCTATGCCTGTCAGATTGCCGATGTGATCCGCGATCACGCCATCTTGCGTCTCAAGGGTTTCGGTGCGGTGGCGGGAAAGCCGATGCGCCTGACCATTCAGGCCGTGGGGCCGCGCGTTGCCCATTATTTCGACCGCCCCTTCGCCCCAGGCGAGCCGCGTGAAACCCGTCTGGTGGTGATTGGCATGACAGGGCTTGATCAGGCAACGATCGCCCGGGCGCTCCGGCCCCAATGATCGAGATTGCGGTTGAATCCCCCCTCGGCAAAGAGGCCCGCGCCCTGATCGCAGCATCCGATGCAGCCATGCGCGCTGTATTCCCTCCGGAGGAATGTTTCACTCTTGCGCCCGAAGAACTGAACCGCCCCGAAATCCGTTTTTTCGTGGCAAGGTGTGCCGGGCGTCCCCTCGGGTGTGTGGCAATGGTTATTTTTCCCGACTACGCCGAAGTGAAGCGGCTTCTGGTGTTGCCCGATGCGCGCGGATCTGGTGTGGGCCGGCGGCTGATGCAGCATCTTGAGGATGCCGCCCGTGATCTTGGGCTTGGTCTGATCCGCCTCGAAACCGGCCATGCACTGCGCCCGGCCATGCAGCTTTATTCGGCCCTGGGTTATGCGCCCTGTGCACCCTTTGGCGGTTATCCCGATATCCCGGGCAATATTTTCATGGAAAAAAGGCTGGATTAGGATGCATCTTCTTGCGGCAACGCCGGGTGCTGTTGACAATGGGCAGGAACCCGTCGATCTGGCCCAATCGCCGGCAGATATCCTGTTCATCTCGGCGGCTGACACCGAGCTTGCCGCACTTTCGGCCGCGCGGATGGAAATGGAAAAGCCGCCTTCTCTGCGTCTGGCCAGCCTGAACCACCTGCAGCACCCGATGTCGGTAGATCTGCATATCGACAGCTGTGCCTCGAAATGCCGGTTGGTGATTGCGCGGGTTCTGGGCGGGGCGGGTTACTGGCGCTACGGCCTTGAGCAATATGCCGCCCGTCTGCACGAGGCTGGCGTTCCTTTTGCTGCGCTTCCGGGCGATGACAAGCCTGATGACGAGCTGCACGCCCTGTCCACTGTCGCCGACGCAGATTATGATGCGCTCTGGGCCTATCTGGTAGAGGGCGGTCCCGAAAATGCGATCCGGTTTCTGGAATATGCCCGGGCTATCCTGGGCGACGGCGAAAAACCCGCTGCTGCGGCGCCGCTTCTGCGGGCCGGTATTTATTGGCCGGGCGAAGGCGTGGCTGATCTGGAAACCGTGCGTGCTATCTGGTCCGGGAATGCGCCTGTGGTGCCGGTCGTGTTCTATCGGGCCCTGGTGCAAGGCGCCGGGCTGCAGCCAATCAACCGCCTGGTGCAATCGCTTTTGCACCGTGGGCTGGCACCTTTGCCGGTATTTGTAGCATCCTTGAAGGATACCCTTTCCCAGGCAACGTTAGAGACGCTTTTTTCGCAGGCTCCCCCTGCTGTCATCCTTAATGCCACGGCCTTTGCCACGGGCGGCGGACAGGGTGCGGACGGGGCTGAAAACCCCCTGACCGGCCCTGCAGCCAATCAGGCGCCTGTCTTGCAGGTGGTGCTGGCCTCTTCGACCGAAGAAACCTGGGAAAAGAGTGCCTCCGGCCTTTCAGGTCGCGATATCGCCATGCATGTGGCCCTACCCGAAATCGATGGCCGAGTGCTGACCCGTGCCATCAGTTTCAAGGGCGAGGCCTATTTCGACGAGGCTGCAGAGTGTCCGGTCACAACCTACCGCGAACGGGAAGACCGTATCGAGTTTATTTCTGATCTGGCCCGCAACTGGGTGAACTTGCGCATGACGCACCGGGCAGAGCGGCGTGTGGCATTGGTGCTTGCAAACTACCCCAACAAGGATGGCCGGCTGGCCAATGGTGTTGGCCTCGACACCCCCGCGGCCACGGTACATATGCTGCATGAAATGGCGAAAGCAGGATATTCCGTTACGGACCCGCCCGAAGATGGCGATGCCCTGATGAAGCGCATCCTGGCCGGGCCCACCAACTGGCTGACCGATCGCCCCAAACGCAGCGGGGGCGTGCAATTGCCGCTTTCCGAATATCTTGCAGCCTACACTGCTCTGCCGCAGCCGCTGCGCGAGCAGATCGGAAGCCGTTGGGGAAAGCCGGAAGACGATCCGTTTTTCGTGCCCGCCAACACCGATGGCGGATATTTCGTGCTTTCGGTGCTGCCATTCGGCAATGTGGTGGTAGGGGTGCAGCCTGCGCGCGGTTACAACATCGATCCGGCGGAAACCTATCATTCTCCCGATCTGGTGCCGCCGCATAACTATCTGGCCTTCTATTTCTGGCTTCGCGGCACTTTCGGCGCTCAGGCCATCGTGCACATGGGCAAGCACGGCAATCTCGAATGGCTACCCGGCAAGGCGCTGGCGCTTTCGCAAGTCTGCTGGCCCGAAGCCACCCTCGGGCCGGTGCCGCATGTCTATCCTTTCATCGTCAATGATCCGGGCGAGGGCACCCAGGCCAAGCGGCGCGCGCAGGCTGTTATCGTCGATCATCTTACTCCGCCGCTGACGCGGGCCGAAACCTATGGCCCTCTGCGTGATCTTGAGGCGCTGGTTGATGAATATTACGAGGCAGCCGGGGTTGATCCCCGGCGCGTCAGCCACCTGAAGCGCGAGATCCTGTCGCTCACCGCTGCTACCGGACTTGACCGGGACGCGGGCCTGAGCGGTGACGATGTCGAAGGTGATCTTGCACGTATCGATGCCTATCTGTGCGATCTGAAAGAAGCCCAGATCCGCGACGGGCTGCATGTTTTCGGTCGGTCGCCCGAAGGTCGGCTCGAACGCGATCTGGCGATTGCGCTGCTTCGGGTGCCGCGCGGCACCGGGAAAGGGCATGATGCCTCACTGATGCGGGCACTGGCCGATGATCTGAGCCTTGATTTTGATCCGCTTGATTGTGATATGGCCGCGCCCTGGAAAGGGCCAAGGCCCGAGAGCCTGGCTTCGCTCACCTCCGACAGGTGGCGCAGCCATGGCGATACGGTCGAGCGCCTCGAACTGCTGGCCACGTTGTTGATGGACGGTATCGCCGAAGCGCCCGGCACCGCTTCGGCCGAGGTGCTGGAATTTGCCGCCACCACCCTGCGTCCGATGCTGGCGGCCTGCGGCCCCGGTGAAACTGGTGGTCTTCTGGCCGCGCTTGACGGGCATTTCGTATCGCCGGGGCCATCGGGTGCTCCTACACGGGGGCGGCTCGATGTGTTGCCAACGGGGCGCAATTTCTTCAGCGTCGATGTGCGTGCCGTGCCCACCCCCGCCGCCTGGGATCTGGGATGGAAATCGGCCAGCCTACTGATCGAGAAACATCTGCAGGCCGAAGGTGACTGGCCCCGCGCCATGCTGATTACCGCCTGGGGAACGGCCAACATGCGCACCGGTGGCGATGACATCGCCCAGGCTCTGGCCCTGATGGGTGTACGTCCCACGTGGGATGCTTCCAGCCGTCGGGTAACCGGTTTCGAGATATTGCCGCTTTCGGTTCTGGGGCGCCCGCGGGTGGATGTAACCCTGCGCATTTCGGGTTTCTTTCGCGATGCCTTTCCACAACTGATCGCGCTGACTGACAGCGCTGCGCGTGCGGTAATGGCGCTTGATGAACCCTCCGATCAGAACCCCGCCGCCGCTCGTTTCCGTGAAACCGGGGAAGCCGCGCGGGTGTTCGGAGCAAAGCCCGGCGCTTACGGCGCGGGCCTGCAGGCGATGATTGATGAGCAGCTCTGGGCCTCGCGCGCCGATCTGGCCGAAGCATATCTGGAATGGGGCGCTTACAGCTATGGAAAACACGCCGAAGGCCGCCCCGATCGCGCCGTTTTCGAAAGCCGTTTGCGCGAGGTCGAGGCAATCGTTCAGAACCAGGACAACCGCGAGCATGATCTGCTGGACAGTGACGATTATTACCAGTTCGAAGGCGGTGCGGCGGCTGCCGTGGCCACACTTCAGGGGCGCGAGCGACCGATCTATCACAATGACCATTCCCGCCCCGAACGCCCCGTGATCCGCACGCTTGACGAAGAAATCGGTCGGGTGCTGCGTTCCCGTGTGGTAAATCCGAAATGGATCGAAGGGGTGAAGCGCCACGGCTACAAGGGCGCCTTTGAAATTGCAGCCACAGTCGATTACCTGTTTGCTTTCGCAGCTACCACGAAAGCGGTGAAAGATCACCATTTCGACATGGTGTGCGCAGCATTTCTTGAAGACGAGGAAACCCGAAATTTCATCGCCCGACACAACGTTCCGGCACTGAGGGAAATTGCCGTGCGGTTGAACGAGGCGATAGAACGCGGACTGTGGACCCCGAGATCGAATTCTGCCCGCGGGCTGATCGAAAGTCTGACGTGAACGGCAAACCGCCCTGGACGGGTATCCCGGTCAGGAAACGGAACTACCAGTCTGGGCACACGATTTGCGCCCGCACATAAGCAGAATCGCCTTTCACGCTGCGCTGAAGCACGGAGCAGCCGCTGGCGATCTCGATAGCCGCCACGGCCTTTGGAAAGATGTCTCCTATCTTCGGCACCATTTCACGACTGGTCCGGATAGCTTCGGCCTTTTCGCCCCTGATCCGCACGGAAAACGTGCTGCCCGCAACTGTCACCACCCTGGGCTTGATCCCCATGAATTCGGGGTGCGGGCTGTCACATCCGGCCATGAGCAGCGTGATCGCCAGCATCATGTATCGCATGAGCTTTTCCTTTCGCCTCCAACCTGTCGCGTCATGGTTAAGAAATTCTTACTTGGCCATGGCAATCCCTTGCATCCCGCAGTTGCCTTGTTCACTATCGCTGCAGCGTGAAACAGGAGGCCCCCATGAGCGCCAGTAACCACGATAATGACCGCCATGCCATGAAGATGGCCAAGAAGAAGGCCGCGCGGGAAAAGATCATGGCCACCAAGACCGATGAAAAAGGTCTGATCATTGTTCACACCGGCAAGGGCAAGGGCAAGTCGACCGCTGCTTTCGGAATGATCTTCCGCCATATTGCTCATGGCCTGCCATGCGCGGTGGTGCAGTTCATCAAGGGCGGGATGTCAACCGGTGAACGAGATCTGATCCAGCAGCAGTTTTCCGATCTTTGCGCGTTCCACACCATGGGCGAGGGTTTCACCTGGGAAACCCAGGATCGCGTCCGCGATACTGAAATGGCGCAGGCTGCCTGGGAAAAGGCGAAGGAACTGATCCGTGATGAAAAGTATCGCATGGTGCTGCTTGATGAGATCAACATCGCCCTGCGCTACGATTACATTTCTGTCAACGAAGTGGTGAACTTCCTGACCGACGAAAAGCCCGGGATGACCCATGTCGTTCTGACCGGCCGAAATGCCGGTCCGGAACTGATCGAGATTGCCGACCTGGTAACCGAGATGGAACTGGTAAAGCACCCGTTCCGCTCGGGGATCAAGGCACAGATCGGGGTGGAATACTGACCGGATCAGCCCCCCGTTTCACCAATCCTGCGGGCCTCTGAAAGGGTCATCCCCGTGGCGAGCGCCTCAGGATCGAGCCGAAGTTCGATCACCGCAACCGTACCGCTTTCACGGGCGCGGGCGAAGGCCGGGGCAAAATCGGCGGTGCGTTCCACGGCTTCGCCATGCCCGCCATAGGCACGGACCAGCACGGCGAAATCCGGGTTGGCCAGATCGGTGCCCGAAACGCGGCCTGGATAACGCTTTTCCTGATGCATGCGGATGGTGCCATATCGGCCGTTGTTGGCCACGATCACGATTGGTCTGGCGTCATGCTGGATGGCAGTTGAAAGTTCGTTCAGCGTCATCTGGAAATCGCCATCGCCTGCCAGGCATACAACCATGCGTTCAGGGTGTTGCAGGCTGGCGGCGATGGCCGCGGGAAAGCCATAACCCATGCTGCCCGAGGTGGGGGCGAGCTGTGTGCCATATTCCCTGAACAGGAAATACCGGTGCAGCCAGGCACCGTAATTGCCCGCACCATTGGCAAGGATCGTATCCCTGGGCAGGTTGTCTGAAAGCCACAGCACGATTTCCTCGAGCTTTACCATACCGGGGCTTTCCTGCGGTGTGCGCCAGGCCTCGTAACCGGCTCGTGCCGCGCGCCGCCATGCCGCCCAAGGTGACGAATCCACCGGCGGCACCTTGCACAGGGCGATCAGCGCGTTTTCGGGGGTGGCCACAGCAGCCAGCGCAGGGCGATAGACAGTACCGGGCTCATCCGGGTCTGGGTGGATGTGCAGGATGGCCGGATGCGGTACCGCCGGGTTTACCAGCTCGTATCCGGCGGTAGCGATATCGCCCAGGCGTGCGCCGATCACCAGAAGACAATCGGCGTTGCGCATGCGCTCGGCCAGCTTCGGGTTCATTCCCACGCCCAGATCGCCCACATAGCAGCGGCTTCGGTTGTCCATGTAATCCTGACGGCGGAAGTCGGCAGCCACCGGAAGATCGTTCATTTCGGCGAAGCGGCGCAGGTCTGCCGCTGTCCGGGCCGACCATTGCCCCCCCACAACCACCAGAGGGCGCGCGGCTGCGGCCAGTCGGGCCATGATATCGCCCGCCTGCGCCGGGCACAGATCGGCCTCGGCCGGGTTTGCCGGTGCGATATCGGGCACATCCGCCGTGGCTGAAAGCATGTCTTCGGGCAGCGCCAGCACCACCGGCCCCGGACGGCCGGACCGTGCCACATGAAAGGCACGACTGATATATTCAGGCAGGCGTTCGGTTCGATCCACCTCGGCAACCCATTTGGCGAGCGGGGCAAAGAAGGCGCGATAGTCTACCTCCTGGAAGGCGCCGCGATCACGGTGTCCGCGTGCGATCTGGCCGACAAACATTACCATCGGCGTGCTGTCCTGCATTGCCACGTGAATACCGCTTGAAGCATTGGTGGCGCCGGGGCCACGGGTGACGAAACAGACACCCGGCCTGCCCGTGAGCTTGCCATGTGCTTCAGCCATCATAGCAGCGCCGCCTTCGTGTCGGCATACGATATTTTCGATATCGCTTCCGTGCAGACCATCAAGCGCGGCCAGAAAGCTTTCACCGGGCACCGAAAACACCCGGGTCACGCCTTGTTGCTTCAGTTGATCCACAAGGATCTGCCCGCCATGTCGTCTTGCCATGTTCGTGTCCCGGTATTTGCCCTGCAAGTAACCGGCACGCGCACAAAGCCTGTGCGCAGGATGCCATTGCCTCCTTGCTAGGCGTTATCATCATCCTTCACAACACGGAAGGTGCGCATGATGGCCACATTCCCACATCCGGGGATATCAGCTGCGCCCGGAAAGAATCTTTCAACCGAAAGCCGGCACATGTGGCAGCGCGGTTGTGCAATCCGGTGGTGATTCCGCGCCTGGCTGCTGACCGGCACCGGCGTGGCAGACAGAGGCCGGCGTTACGGAAGAGTCTGACGAACAGGGCCGCCTGACAGCACGTTGCCGGACAATCCAGGGCGAATCGTCTCATATCGCGCCGGCGCTTGATACTTCGATCAGGTTGCCATCGGGGTCGCGAATATAGATCGAAAGGACCGGTCCTGCCGCTCCACGCCGGGCTATGGGGCCCTTCTCTATGGCTATGCCAAGTATCTGAAGATGCTCTTCCCATAAATGAATCGGCGTTTCACTGAGAAAGCACAGATCTGCCGCCCCCGGTGTCGGGTGCCGTGCCATAGGGGCGAACTCGTTACCGGCCTCATGCAGGTTGATCTTCTGATGTCCGAAGAACAGTGCCCAACGCTGGCTGCCGTCAGCCACCGCGAATTCCCGCGCTTCCATACCCAGCACCGTTTCGTAAAACGCACAGGTTTCGCCAATATCCGCCACGGTCAGCACAAGATGATCGAGGGTGAAAACTCTGGGTTGCATGGCCTTCCCCCTTTCCGGTTCCCGGGTTAGCCTGTCAAGCATGCACCCAAGCATCGGCAAAACGCAAATCCTGAAGGACGATGTGGACCCGGCCCGCGCCGAGGCCCTGCAGGTGGTGCTTGGTCTGAACGGTCCGCCCCTGCCTCACGACACTTTCCTGCCACCCTTCTTTCATCAGGTCTATTTCTGGCATGTGCTGGCCGAACCCGATCTGGGCCGTGACGGGCATCCACACACCGGCAGCTTCATTCCGGATCTGGGTTTGCCGCAGCGCATGTGGGCAGGGGGAAGGCTTGCGTTTCATGCGCCGCTCAGAACCTGCATGCCAGCAGCAAAGCGCACCACCATCACCGCGATCAGGCGCAGGCAGGGGCGCAGCGGGCCGTTGGCCTTTGTCACGCTTACCCATGAAATCAGCCAATCAGGCCGCCTTTGCGTGACCGAAGAACAGGATCTTGTCTATCGCCCTGATCCCACGCCCGAACAGACGGCTCCAGCCCTGTCCGCAGCCCCCGGGGATGAGGAAGAATCGCGCGAAATGGCCTTTTCTTCCGTTACCCTGTTCCGCTATTCCGCACTCACCCTGAATGGTCATCGCATTCATTACGATCGCGATTACAGCCGCTCGGTTGCAGGATATCCGGGGCTGGTGGTACACGGACCGTTACTGGCACAGCATCTGATACTGATGGCTGAGCGTCACGGCCCGCTGGTGAATTTCACATTTCGTGCCATTGCACCACTGTTCGAAGATGAGCAGGCGTGTTTCTGTCGCAAGGGCAACCATCTCTGGGTGCGCGGCTCCGATGGCCAGCTTGTGATGGAAGCGCGTGCGATCTGGTCGTGATTGCCGGGCATGCCGGTCGCGGAATTATCCGTCTTGTTTTGCCAGAAGATGATCGATGGCAAAATCTTCGGGTATGTCGTTACGCCCCTCCAGAACCAGTCCAGCCAGAATGCCGGCCAGTTCCGGGGCCAGGGCAAAACCGATCTTGAAGCCTCCGTTCATGATGAAATGTCCGGGCCGCCCCGGCCAGGGTCCAAGCAGCGGTGCCCGGCTGATGGCGCGAGGACGCACGCCGGCCCAGCGCGCGATCACCTCTGCTTCCGCAAGTGCCGGCACGGCTGCCCGGGCCCGGGCAATCACCATGTCAAGCTGTGTATCGCAGCTGTCGGGCCGGTCGAACTGCCGTTCGCTGGTCGAACCAACCGCAACCGTGCCATCGGCATGCGCAACCACATGAACCGCATCGGCAAAGATCTGCGGCAACCTGCCCGGCAGGGGGTGAACAGGGCGCAATAACGCCGCTTGCCCCTTCACGCCATTTCCCATGGGGCGGCCAAGATCATCGGCAAGCATCTGCAGCCCTTCATGTCCGGTGGCCCAGACAACCGCCCCCGCATTGTCGGGCGGGTTTTCACCGCGCATGATCCTGCCGCCCAAGGCACGGATTGCCGTAGTCAGGGCCTCAAGCGCCCGGCGTGGATGCAGGCGCGCGCTCAGGGTGTCTTCGATCAGCCAGCCGGTTGGACTGAGCGGTGCCCATTCGCCGGCCGTTTCGGCA
This sequence comes from Paracoccaceae bacterium, assembly GCA_026989355.1. Lineage (GTDB taxonomy): Bacteria > Pseudomonadota > Alphaproteobacteria > Rhodobacterales > Rhodobacteraceae > WFVA01. The sequence continues at coordinate 145,505 of JALSJM010000002.1, forward strand.
CGCACCACCCGCCATTCTGCGGCCTGTTTCCAGAGCGTGCGCGCAGAAACGGCACGTGCTCTGGCCAATTCCAGCGCTTTTGCATCTTTTACGGGTTGCAGCCGGCCTGTCCTTTCATAGCCGGAGGGTTTGCCTGAAACAGTCTCTACTCTTGCCCAAAAATCACCAATTCTCAGAAGGCTGCGTAGCTGAAACGCCTTTTTCACATTCCAGTTCTCGGGCACATGCGGAGCCAGTGCGCCGATCAGGCCGCCACTGCTGCCCGCGCCGACGGCCTTCTTTTCGACAACACGCACCCGTGCGCCCCGTTCGAGGCAGACGAATGCCAGTGACAAGCCAAAAATTCCTCCGCCCATTATGGTGACATCCGTCATTGTCAAACCTTTCCAGCTTTTCCATCCTTGGCACGCATTCATCTGATAAAGGAAGCGGGCGCGATGAACCAGAATGCAGATCTCGATTGGCGCGAGGGCCGAATACCGGTTTCACGCCGTTTCGGGGATCCTTATTTTTCATTCGAAAACGGGCTGGCCGAAACGCAGCACGTTTTTCTGAACGGTAATGATCTGCCTGCACGCTTCCAACCGGAATTTCACATTGCCGAACTTGGGTTCGGCACCGGACTCAATTTTTTCGCAACGCTTCAGGCCTGGCGAGCGTCTGCCGTATCCGGAAGGTTTTGCTTCACCAGCTTCGAGGCATTTCCGCTGCAGGTTGCAGAGATCGAACGCGCCCTTGCCGCCTTTCCCGACATCCTGTCGCTGGCCCGCCCGTTTCTGGATGACTGGAATCCGGATAAGTCTCTATTCCACCATGAAGGCGATGATTTTGTCATCGAGGTCATCATCGGAGATGCCCGCGAAACGTTGCCCGGATGGGCAGGGCGGGCAGATGCGTGGTTTCTGGACGGGTTTGCACCGGCACGCAACCCGGAATTGTGGGAAGGCCCGCTTCTGGCCGAGGTCGCGCGTCATACTGCACCGGGCGGCACCCTGGCCACATATTCTGCCGCAGGCGCAGTTCGCCGGGCTCTTTCCCGGGCCGGCTTCCGTGTAGCCCGCGTGCCGGGTTTCGGACGCAAGCGGCACATGACGGTTGCCCGGAAACCCGCATCATGAAACGGCAGGATCCGCGTCTTGGGATTGTCCTTATGGTGCTGGCAACGCTGGTGTTTTCGCTGCAGGATACGATCTCGCGGTATCTGTCGGCCGGATACAATGTCATGATGGTGGTGATGATCCGTTACTGGTTCTTTGCCGCTTTCGTTCTTTTCCTTGCCTGGCGATCAGGGGGTGGGATCGCCGGAATGGCCCGCACAAGACGGCCTTTTCTGCAGATCCTTCGCGGGCTGCTTCTGGTTGCCGAGATCTGCGTGACTGTCAGCGCTTTCGTGTGGCTTGGCCTTGTGGAAACCCATGCGATCTTCGCAACCTATCCGCTCATGATTCTGGCGCTTGCAGGACCGTTCCTTGGAGAGCGTCTTGACCGGCGCGGCTGGCTTTCCGTGATGCTTGGGCTGATCGGGGTACTGATCATACTGCGCCCCGGTTCGGGGATGTTTTCGTTCCTGTCGCTGGTGCCGCTGCTGGCAGCCTTGATGTTTGCCATCTACAGTCTTCTCACGCGATGTGTCTTGCGGCATGACAGCACCGGAACAAGCCTGTTCTGGACCGGCATTGCCGGAGCCGCAGGCATGACACTGGCAGGCACCTGGTTCTGGCAGGAAATGACCGCCGGCGACTGGGGCTGGATGGCCGCTCTTTCGGCGTCGGGCGTGCTTGGTCACTGGCTGCTGATCAGATGTTACGATCTTGCCGAGGCCAGCACTGTTCAGCCATTTGCGAATCTTCAACTCGTATTTGCGTCTCTTTTCGGGATCGTCCTGTTCGGCGACAGGCTGACCGCCAACATTGCGGTTGGTGGGGGGCTGGTCGTGTTCGCGGGGCTGCTGGCACTTGGCCGCTTTCGCCCGGGCCGGACGTTCTGAACGGCGGTCAGTCAAACCCTTTCAGTTCGGCAAGCAACCGCAGCGGCATCGGCTTGCCGGCGAGGCGTGCGCGATAGACCGGCAGCGATTCGGCCACCCGCATCACGTAATTCCGGGTTTCCCGGAAGGGGATATGTTCGATCCAGTCCACGATATCGATATCGTCGCGGCGCGGGTCGCCATTTTCGCGCAACCATTGCCGCACCCGGCCTGGCCCGGCATTGTAGGCGGCCGAGATCAGCACCAGCGAAGGGCCGAACTCGCTTCGCAGACGAGCCAGATAGGTGCTGCCCAGGCGTATGTTGTAGCGCCAGTCTGTCAACAGCTTGTCACGAGCATATTCGAGCCCGAGTTCGTCGCTTACCGATCGGGCGGTGCGTGGCATAAGCTGCATCATGCCGCGGGCGCCCGCCTGGCTTGTGGCTTCGGTGAAGAATTCGCTTTCGCGGCGCGCGATGGCAAGCGCGAGTTCGGGCGAAACAGGCAGCTCTTCGGCTGCCAGCGGATGCAGCGGAAAATAGGCGCGTGGCAGGATGATACCCCGCTTGGCCGCGTGCTTGGCTATCATGAGTGCGCTGTGCGGGTCGTCATTGGCCTGGGCAAGATCGGCAAGTTGGCCAAGTTCCTGCCGGTTGAGGCTTTCTGCCAGATGCACCATGAAACGGGTTGCCAGGCGCTTCTGGCCGGCCTTGTGCAGCAGAAGTGCCGCCTGCAGCACGCTGTCCGACAGGAAAGTTGCCCGACGCCAGTCGGGATGCATTTCCTGTCCGGCAAGGGCCGGGTCCATCGGAAGCCCCAGGCGCTCGGCGGCGAGTTGTCCGTAAAAGGTGGTCTGATGCCGTGCGGCTTCGCGATAGGCGGCGTCAGCGTCTTTCGTCCGGCCCAGGGCCTCGTATCCCCGACCCAGCCAATAGAAGGCCCGGCCCAGGCTGATCGGGGTGCTGACAGCGGCGCGGAACGCCTCGAAATGGCGCAGGGCAGTTTCGGGATCCTTCAGATGGCGCAGTGCCACATAGCCCGACAGCCACTCAAGATCGGCATAATGCCGCCCCTTGGCAAGGTAATGGGATGCGGCTACGCGATAAGCCTTTTCCGCCTGGCCTGAACGCATCAGACTGCGCGCCAGCTGACGGCGGGCGTTGGCCCAGCGTTCAGGTTTTCCGAGATGTTCCGCACTTTTGCTGTATTCGAGAATCAGATCGGTTGCATCCGCATTGCGCCCCTTTCGGAACCGCCACAGGAAGCGCTCGAAGGCGAGCCCGGGATCGGATTGCAGTTTCATCGGTACAGCCTTGATCAGGCCATCGACACCCTTGCGGTTCTGGCGCAGGGCAATGCGGGCTTCGGCCAGGGCCTGCCAACCCTTGCTGACCAAAGGCAACATCATGCGGGCTTCGCCCGAAAGCCCGCGCCACAGCAGCATGTCAAGTCGCGCCTCATGATGGGGCTTCAGTAATTGCCCCCAGTCTTGCAGGAAAGCGTCCTGCTCGGGTTTGCTGAACGACAGATTGCGCCAGGCACGCACGATTCCGGCTTCGGCATCGCCGTTTCTGCCAAGCGCCTTGTAAGCCCGGGCAAGAGCCAGCGCGCCGCTTCCGGTCTGCGCCCCGTCTTGTGCAAAATACTCGATGACCCTGCGCGGGGCCGCTTCGGCCGGGATCAAGGGCTCGCCCCGGCGGCGCAAAAGCGGCAGACCCGGCCAATGTGGATTGCGGGAAAGGAAAGAGCGATAGTCCTGCCATTTTCCCCGGCCAGCCCGCAGCCGATGCCATTCCACCAGATCGGTGGCGATGCGGCCTGCGCGTGCAGCCAGTGCACGAGCCTTGTCCCAATCTCCCTGCCGGATGGCCTCATGGGCAGCCCCCAGATATCTGGCCTGATCGGCCGTATCGGCCATTCCGACCGGGGAAGACAGGAAAGGTACGGCAAGCACCAACGCGATAGCGGTCAATCGGCGAATCACGTTCTGCATTCCTTTGGCTGTGGGCGGGTGGACTCGTCAGGGCACAGCTAAGCATGGGCAGGCGCAAGCATCAATTCACAACCTTGGCAAAGCCCTGGCTTGCGGCTAGTTTCCGCCTCGCTTATTGGCATCACAAGGCCATGCCATCAACAACAAGGAGACGTGTCATGTTCAAAGGGTCGTTCCCCGCGCTGGTCACGCCGTTCAGGAACGGTGAGCCGGATTTCGACACGCTCGCGAAACTGGTGGAATGGCAGATATCCGAGGGCAGCCACGGGCTGGTGCCCGTTGGCACCACCGGCGAAAGTCCGACACTCAGCCATGAAGAGCATGAACGGGTGATCGAGGTGGTGGTAGAGGCCGCCGCCGGCCGGGTGCCGGTGATTGCCGGAGCGGGTTCAAACAACACCACCGAGGGGATTCGCTTCATGCAGCATGCCGCGCATGTGGGCGCCGATGCCGCGCTGGTGGTGACGCCCTATTACAACAAGCCCACCCAGGCCGGGCTGATTGCTCATTACACCGCGCTTCACGATTGCTGCGATCTGCCGATCATCATCTATAACATCCCCGGTCGTTCGGCGGTGGACATGAGCCCGGAAACCATGGGCAAACTGGCGAAACTGCCGCGTATCATCGGGGTGAAGGATGCCACCGGTGATCTGGCCCGCGTCTGTGCCCAGCGCATTACCTGCGGTACGGATTTCATTCAGATTTCAGGAGAAGACGCCACCGCCCACGGGTTCAACGCCCAGGGGGGGCAGGGGTGCATCTCGGTTACGGCCAATGTTGCGCCGAAACTGTGCGCACAGATGCAGGAGGCAACGCTTGACGGAGATTACGCTAGGGCACTTGCGATTCAGGACAGGCTGATGCCACTGCATCAGGCAATCTTTGCCGAGCCCGGCGTTTGCGGAGCGAAATACGCGCTGTCACTGCTGGGCCGGTGCAGTGAAGAAGTGCGCCTGCCACTGATGCCGCTTTCCGATGCTGCGAAAGCGCGGATCGAACAGGCCATGAACCATGCCGGCCTGCTTGGCTAGCCATGGCAAAGAAGAAAACGCCCAAGGAAAAGAACTACAGGGTTGTCGCCGAAAATCGGCGCGCACGCTACGATTACGCGATCGAGGATGATCTGGAAGTGGGTATTGCCCTTCAGGGCAGCGAAGTAAAATCGTTGCGTGGCGGCAAGGCCAATATTGCCGAAAGCTATGCCAGTGTCGAAGACGGTGAGCTTTGGCTGATCAACAGCTATATTGCGCCTTACGAGCCGGCCCGCCAATGGGGCCACGAAGAGCGCCGTCGACGCAAGCTTCTGGCCCACAAGCGCGAGCTTGCAAAGCTGTGGAATGCCACCAGGCGCGAGGGCATGACGCTGGTGCCGCTGGTAATGTATTTCAATCACAAGGGGTTGGTGAAGCTGAAGATCGGCATCGCCAAGGGCAAGAAAAAGGTGGACAAGCGGGCCACCGAAGCCAAGCGCGACTGGCAGCGCCAGAAGGCGCGCCTGCTGCGGCACAATTAATTTTCACACCATATGCCATATATTGTGGCTTCAGAAGGCTGGCATACCAGATAATTTGCCAAATTCAGAGAAACTGGTAAGTTTCGCCTTGCCTGAATCAGGCAGGAAAGGAAATGCATATGGAACAGCTGATCGTAAGCCTCATATCCGGCGCGGCCGGAGGCAATATTGTCGGGGGATTTCTGAAGAACCTCAACCTTGGTTTTCTCGGCAATTCTCTGGCCGGAATTGTTGGCGGCGGGATAGGCGGACAGATACTCGGAATGACAGGTTTGGGCGGTATGGCCGAAACGGCTGGCGGCATGGATATTGGCGCCATCCTCGGGCAGGTGGCTTCGGGTGGCGTTGGGGGCGGAGCCGTCATGATCATCGTGGGGCTGGTCAGAAAGATGATGTCCGGCTGAGGAACGCCGCCCCCCTTGCCAGAGCGTGCCCCCGGGGCTAGGCAGTCGTGACAGACGCATCAGGCGACCCGGGGGCGAACATGGCAGAAAACGATCCGCAAACCATCGTGTCCACTGCATGGCTGGACGAACACCTCAGCAGTCCCGATCTGCGTATCCTGGACGCATCATGGTATCTGCCCGAAACCGGCCGCGATCCGCGGGCCGAATACGAGGAAGCGCATATTCCCAATGCCCGTTTCTTTGATATCGACGAAATCGCCGATCTTCGCTCCGATCTGCCGCACATGGCGCCGCCGGTGGAAAAGTTCATGTCGCGGATGCGGGCCATGGGCGTTGGCGATGGCCATCAGGTAGTGGTTTATGATCGCGCCGGGCTGCTCAGTGCAGCGCGGGTATGGTGGCTGTTTCGCCTGATGGGGCATTTCGATGTTGCCGTGCTTGATGGCGGGTTTCCGAAATGGCAGTCCGAGGGTCGTCCGGTTGACGATCTGCCGCCGGTGATCCGTGATCGGCACATGGCAGTCCGCCGTCAGGCGCACATGGTGAAGGATGTGACACAGGTGGCAGCCGCTTCAAAACTCGGGGATCACGAGATCGTTGACGCACGCGCACCGGGGCGCTTCCGGGGCGAAGAGCCCGAGCCGCGCGCAGGTTTGCGTGCCGGCCATATTCCCGGCTCGAAGAATGTATATTACCGTGATCTGCTCAACGAAGACGGCACGATGAAGCCCCCGGAGGATATACGGATTCTGTTCCAGCGCGCCGGGGTGGATCTGACAAAGCCGATCATCTCTACCTGCGGTTCTGGCATTACCGCCTGCATTCTTGATCTGGCGCTTGAACGCATCGGTCACCGCAACCATTCCGTCTATGACGGTTCGTGGTCGGAATGGGGCATGTATGACGATCTGAAAGTCGCAACCGGAGACACCTCAAATGCTTGAACATCTGAAACCTCAGCCACCCGACAAGATCCTGCAGCTGATGCAGGCCTTTCGCGATGATCCGCGCGAGAACAAGATCGATCTCGGCGTGGGCGTCTATCGCAATGCCGAAGGCATAACCCCGGTGATGCGTGCGGTGAAAGCCGCCGAAAAGCGTATCTGGGAAACACAGGATACCAAGGCCTATACCGGGCTGGCCGGAGACCCGGCCTATTCGGAAACGCTTTCGCGCCTGATCCTGGGCGATGCGCGCGATGAAGCCCGCCTGGCCGCCGCAGCCATGCCGGGCGGCACTGGCGCGATCCACCAGGCATTCGAACTGGTCCGGATGGCCAATCCCGGGGCTACAGTGTGGCTTTCGGCGCCCACCTGGCCGAACCATCCTTCGATCCTGCGGCATCTGGGCATGCAGATGGCCGAATACCGCTATTTCGACAACACTGCACGCGATATCGATTTCGCCGGCATGATCGAGGATCTTGAGCAGGTCAGGGCCGGAGACGTGGTGCTGCTGCATGGTTGCTGTCACAATCCCACCGGCGCAAATCCGACAGCGGCACAATGGGATGAAATCGCTGCCCTTCTCGAAAGAAACGGCGCCATTCCGCTGATCGACATTGCCTATCAGGGCTTTGGCGACGGTCTGGAGGAAGACGCTTCTGCCACCCGCATGCTGGCCCGGCGCCTGCCCGAGATGCTGATTGCGGCAAGCTGTTCCAAGAATTTCGGGATTTACCGCGAACGTGCCGGTCTGCTGATGGCAATCGCGCCGAAAGCCGACATGCAGTCTGTCACTCAGGGCATGCTCAACCATCTGAACCGACAGAACTACTCATTCCCGCCCGATCATGGCGCACGGATCGTCAGCACGATCCTTGGCGATGAAAACCTTGCCGACGACTGGAAGCAGGAGCTGGAAGAAATGCGCCTCGGGATGCTCGGCATCCGCCGCCAGCTGGCCGATGAACTGCGTCAGCGCACCAATTCCGACCGGTTCGATTTCATTGCCCGTCATCGCGGCATGTTCTCGCGCCTCGGAGCCACGCCCGAACAGGTTGAAAAGATGCGCGAAAGCCACGGCATATACATGGTGGCTGACAGTCGCATCAACATTGCCGGGCTGAATGCGCAAACCGTGCCGATCCTGGCCGAGGCAATGGTGGAAGCCGGGGTCTGAGCCGCCCGATGATCCGGCGGCATGTCAAGCACAAGAAAACCGGCGAGGTTGCCCCCGCCGGTTTCGTGAGTGGGTTTCCCCGGCTCTCAGTAATGATAGGCAGATTCGCCGTGCGTTTCGAGATCCAGACCTGCGCGCTCGACATCTTCGCTCACACGCAGACCGATGACGACATCCACGATCTTGTAAAGGATGAACGAGACCACTCCGCACCACACGATCGTAATGCCGACACCCTGCGCCTGGATCAGGGTCTGTCCCATGATCGAGTAGTCATCGCCGCCAGTACCGCCAAGCCCGGGGGCCGTGAAGATACCGGTGCCGATTGCACCGACGATACCGCCGATGCCGTGAATGCCGAACACATCGAGGCTGTCATCATACCCCATCCTGTTTTTCACCACGGCCACGAAATAATAACAGATGGTCGAAGCGAGCGCGCCCAGCACAATGGCGCCGATGGGGCCAACCGAACCGGCGGCCGGGGTAACGGCCACCAGTCCGGCGATCATGCCCGAAGCGCCACCCAGCATCGAGGCCTTGCCACGCGCCATGGCTTCGATCAGGGCCCAGGCCAGAATTGCGCCGGCCGTGGCGGTGAAGGTGTTGATCATGGCAAGACCGGCACCACCGGTGGCTTCAAGATTCGAGCCGGCATTGAAGCCGAACCAGCCCACCCACAGGATGGCAGCGCCAACCAGGGTGAGGGTCATCGAATGGGGGGCCATCATGTCCTTGCCAAGGCCGATGCGCGGGCCGATCACCATCGCACCCACCAGGGCCGCAATCCCGGCGTTGATGTGCACCACGGTGCCGCCGGCAAAATCAAGCGCGCCCATTTCGAGGATCAGACCGCCTTCACCCCAGACCATATGCGCGATCGGGAAATAGACGAAAGTGACCCAGAGTGCCATGAACAGCACCACGGCACCGAACTTCACCCGTTCGGCAAAGCCGCCGATGATCAGAACCGCAGTGATGGCGGCAAACGTCATCTGGAAGGCGATGAACACGTATTCCGGGATCACCACGCCATCGGTAAAGGTGGCGGCGGTGCTGTCCATCGTCACGCCCTTGAGGAAGAGCTTGTCAAGCCCGCCCCAATAGGTGCCTGAGCCCCCGAAGGCAAAGGAATATCCGTAAAGCACCCAGATCACCATCACGAGGGCGGTGATCACGGTGCTCTGCATCAGGATCGAGAGCATGTTCTTGGTGCGCACGAGCCCGCCATAGAACAGTGCGACACCGGGCAGGATCATGAACAGCACCAGGATGGTGGCCATCATCATGAACGAGGTATCACCCTTGTCCGGTACGGGCGCGCCGGTGTCTTGTGCCAGTGCGGGCAACGCGGCAATGGTGAGCGCGGCACTGGCCGCCAGAAGCTTGCTGATCTTCATGTTTCTTGTTCCTCTTTCCCTCGTGCTGCGCTTACAGTGCATCGTCATCGGTTTCACCAGTGCGCACCCGCACGGCCTTTTCGATATCGAGAACGAAAATCTTGCCATCACCGATCTTGCCGGTGCGGGCGGATTTCTCGATGGTCTCCACCACCTGATCCGCCATGTCGTCGGCAACCCCGATCTCGATCTTCACCTTGGGCACGAAATTCACGGTATATTCCGCGCCACGATAGATTTCGGTATGACCGGATTGTGCGCCGAAACCCTTGATCTCGGTAACCATCATTCCCCGCACACCGATCTCCGTGAGGGCTTCACGCACCTCGTCGAGCTTGAACGGTTTGATTGCTGCAATAACGAGTTTCACATCGTTCCCCCTTGGTTGTTCGCGTGAAATCACGACGAAAACACAGGGAATTGCCGCATCGGGAAAGTTTTTCGAAGGCGCTGCGGCACCAGGAATGAAAAGAATTGCACAAAAAAGGCACAAAACAGGGCATTTGCATATTTTTTATGCGGTCTGGAAACGGTCTGATGATCAAGGGTGCTCCACATTCAGGAGAATCCGGTATAGGTTCGCAGGCAAATACAAGAGAAAAGGCGTGCAATGAGCAGTTCCGGAAGAAAGCGCCCGCCTCTGGTGGCAGACAGACGTCATGCGGCAGGGGCGAAGAAAAGAAGACCCGTCCGCAGGAAAAAAAACCCTCCGGGCAGCCGCAAGCGTGGGCGTGCCAGGGGTGGTCGGGGCATCCTGGCCTGGCTGATCCTGCGACCGCTTGGCCTTGTCGCACGCATGATCTGGCGCCTGACATGGCGTCTGGGTGTGGTAATGGCGCTTATGGTGGCGCTGGCTGTGGGCTATGAATACAGCCGTTTGCCGCCGATTTCGGAACTGGTGGACGGGCGGGCCAGGGGATCGGTCACCCTGCTGGATCGCGATGACAACGTATTTGCATGGCGGGGTGAACAGTTTGGTGGGATGATCACGGCCGATACGGTTTCACCACATCTGAAAAATGCAGTGATCGCCACCGAAGACAAGCGCTTCTACCGTCATTTCGGAATAAGCCCCCGCGGGATTGCCAGTGCGATCCGTATCAATCTGCGCGAAGGGCGCGGACCACTTTCGGGCAATGGCGGTTCCACCATTTCCCAGCAGACGGCCAAGCTTTTGTGCATGGGGCGCCCTTATGATCCGAAGGAATGGAAATCGGAAACCGCCTATGAACGTGACTGCCGGCAAAGTTCGCTTTGGCGAAAGGCGCGCGAGGCGATCTATGCGCTGGCGCTCGAGGCAAAATATTCCAAGGACGAGATCCTCACGATCTACCTGAACCGGGCTTTCCTTGGCGGCGGTGCCCGCGGCTTCGAAGCGGCAAGCCAGCGCTATTTCGGCAAGAGCGCGAAAGATGTGACACCGGCCGAAGCAGCCATGCTGGCGGGGCTTTTGAAAGCACCCACACGCTATGCACCTACCAACAATCTGCAGCGTTCGCAGGATCGTGCCCGGGTGATCATCCGGCTGATGGAGGAGCAGGGCTATCTGACACGGGCCGAAGCCGAAGAGGCGCGCCGCAATCCGGCCCGGCTTTCTCCGGCCGCAGCAGCGCGTGCCGGCGGCTATTTTGCCGACTGGATCATGAGTTCGGCGCCTTCGTTCCTGACTCGTGAAACAACTGAAGATGTCATCATCCGCACAACCTTCGATCCGCGTATCCAGCAGGCAGCGGAAGAGGCTCTGCAATATGTATTCGATACCAAGGTGCGCCCCGGATCAAAGGCACAGGCAGCCATAATCGTGATGTCGGCCGATGGTGCGGTGCGCGCCATGGTCGGCGGTCGCCAGACAAGGGTATCCGGCGCGTTCAACCGTGCCACCCAGGCTCTGCGCCAGCCGGGCAGCACCTTCAAGCCCTTTGTCTATGCCACTGCGCTGGAAATGGGCTATTCCTACAATGACCGGGTGCTGGACGCGCCTCTGACCATCAATATCCCCGGCTCCGGGCCCTGGACGCCAAAGAATTACGGGGGCAAGTATTTCGGCGAAGTCACCCTGACCGAGGCCCTGTTGCGTTCGCTCAACACCGCTACCGTGCGGGTAGCCATGGCGATGGGGCTGGAAAACGTGCGCAAGGTGGCTGCCGATTTCGGCATCGAAAGCGATCTGGCAAAAGGGCCGGCTCTGGCACTGGGTGTTTCCGAATCCACTCTGATCGAGATGACCAGCGCCTATGCCGGCATTCTGAACGGTGGGCGCAGTGTCACCCCTTATGGTATTCTCGGGTTGCGCCTGAAAGGCGATCAGGATGACCTTCTTGATCAGAAGGGCGGCATGGGCGAACGTGTCATTTCCGAAAATGCGGCGCGTCAGCTGATCTACATGATGAATCAGGTGATCGAGCGCGGCACCGGCCGACGAGCGCGCCTGCCGGGGCGGCAGACTGCGGGCAAGACCGGCACCACCCAGGCCGCGCGCGATGCGTGGTTCATCGGTTTCACCGCTGATTACGTGACTGGCGTCTGGATGGGCTATGATGACAATACCCCGCTTCGGGGGGTGACCGGGGGAGGGCTGCCGGCAGACATCTGGCGCGAAACCATGCAACGCGTGCACAAGGATCTGCCTCTGCGCCCACTGCCAATGATCTTGCCCGAACCACCCGCGCGCGCGGCGCCCCCCGCCCCTGCAGAACCAACCCGGCGCAGGCGTGGGCCCGACGATCTGGCCGAACGCGTTCTTCTTGAGGTTCTCGGAGGAATTCTTGGCGGGAACCGGCGTTGAAACGGTCAGGTTTCCGTTTTCCCAACTTTCAGGTCTCAGCTTTCGCGCTGCTTCTTCTGCCGTTCGCGGGCCGCAATGATCAGCCCGGCGATGATGATCAGCAGCGCACCCGACATCATTGGAATGGTCGGGGTTTCGCCAAAGGCGAAATAGCCGATCAGCAACGCCCAGATCATCGTGGCATAAGTGAAAGGTGCCAACGCACCGGCATCGGCATAGCGATAGCTGGCCGAAAGCAGCATCTGCCCCGCACCTCCAAGCAATCCGGCGCCGATCAGAAACACCGTTTCGCGGGGGCTCGGCCAGACCCAGCCTAAAGGCAGGGTGACCAGCCCCAGAAACATTGCCATCAGCGAATACCAGAACACGATGGCGGCGGGGCTTTCGGTTGCCGCCATATGCTTCAGCGTGATCTGCCCCAATGCCGTAATGGCAGCCGAGGTCAGTACGATCATCACGCCCAGAAGCCGTATCTGTTCTGTGCCACCGTCATCGGCAAACAGACGTGGCCACAGGATGATCAGAACGCCGCAAAGCCCCGTGAACACCGCGCCCAGCCGAACCAGCCGGAACCGTTCTCCCAGGAAAAGTGCGGCAAAAACCAGCACCAGGATCGGCGTGACGAAACGCAGTGCGGTTACTTCGGGCATTGGCAGGTATCTGAGCCCCAGGAAGTTCAGCGCCATTGCGGCCGTACCCAGAATGCCACGCAGCAGGTGCAAGCGACGATGTGTCATCCTGATACCGACCCTGAATTCCCGGCGCACGGAAAGCCACAGCACGATAACCGGCAATGCGAAAGCCGAGCGAAAGAACACCGCCTCGCCTACCGGCACCCGGGGAATTGCCTTGATCAGCCCGCCCATGGCCGTGAACAGCCCCACAGCTGTCACGATCATCACGATGCCGCGCAGGGAGCTTTTCACGTCAGCCGCTCCACCGCCCAGGCTGCGGCATCGGCCACCGTTGCATCGGCATCACCGGTCAATTCGCTTGCCACCGCGCACAGGGCCGGTTTTCCGGAATTGCCGATCGCGTAAAGGACATTGCGAACGAAGCGGTTTCGCCCGATTCGCCTGATCGGACTACCGGCAAACATGGCGCGGAAACCGGGATCATCCAGACGGGCGAGATCTGCCAGCTCTGGCGCCAGCAACTCGGCCCGCGCGCGATAGCGGATTTCACGGGCGTTGCGTGCAAACTTGTTCCAGGGGCATACCGCAAGGCAATCGTCGCAACCATATATGCGATTGCCCAGAAGTGGGCGCAGATCGCGCGCCACCGGGCCCCTGTGCTCGATCGTCAGATAGGAAATGCAGCGCCGGGCATCCAGTTGATACGGCGCGGGGAAGGCTTTTGTCGGACAGACATCAAGGCAGGCACGGCAAGATCCGCAATGATCTTCCCCGGGTGTATCGGGGGGAAGTTCCAGAGTGGTGAAGATGGCACCGAGAAAGAACCAGTTGCCCAGTTCCCGGCTTACCAGATTGGTATGCTTGCCCTGCCACCCAAGCCCGGCTGCCTGCCCAAGCGGCTTTTCCATCACTGGCGCGGTATCCACGAACACCTTGATCTCGGTGCCCTCCGTCTGCTCCAGCAGCCAGCGCCCAACCCGTTTCAGCCGTTTCTTGACGATATCGTGGTAATCACGGTTCTGTGCATAAACGCTGATCGCGCCCCGATCCCGCATCTTCAGCACGGCAAGCGGATCGTGCGCGGGGGTGTAAAGCTCGGCCAGCATGATTATGCTCCGGGCTTCGGGCCAGAGTGCTGCCGCATTGCCCCGCCAGTGCATCCGTTCGGCCATCCATTCCATCTGCCCATGCCAGCCCCTGGCCACGAACCGCGCCAGACGGCCGGCCGTTTCGGGGGCGGCATCGGGGCGGCAGACTGCCATTTTCGCAAAGCCTTCCGACAGCGCTTTTTCCTGCAACCGCTTTTTCAGTTCTTCCGGCAAACCGGCCCCTTCTTCCTTCCTGTCGGAAATTTCACCGGGGTATCTTCCCGGAACGGGCAAGGGCGCAAGCCCCTTGTGTTTTCAGCCTGTCCTAAAAATCCAGGTCTGCATAGTGACGTGGAGGCGGGAAGCCAGATACGTGGTCAGCAAGGATCGAACGGAATGCCGGGCGCGACTTGATCTTCGCATACCAGTCTTTCACGTTCGCATTGCGGTTCCAGTCCACATCTGAAATGTAGTCGAGTGCCGAGATATGTGCCGCTGCGGCAAAATCCGCCAGTGTCATTACATCTCCTGCCAGCCAGCGGCGGTGATCCAGCAGCCAGCCCATGTAGTCAAGGTGAAACTTGATGCGTCGTGCGCCTGTCTTCACGTTTGTACTGTCGGGGTATCCGGCGCCGGTGATCTTCTTGTTCACCCGCTCGTAAAGCAGGTTCCTCGTTACTTCATTGTGGAACTTGTCGTCGAACCAGCTGACCAGCCGGCGTACCTCGTATCGTGCCTTGGCACCTTTCGGCATCAGAGGCGGTTCGGTTCTGGTTTCCTCTAGGTATTCGCAGATCGGTGTGCTCTCTGCCATTGTCAGGCCATCCAGCTTCAGCACCGGCACCTTTCCGGCAGGGTTGCGGCGCAGGAAGTCGGCATCCTGCTCCCAATAGCGCTCCTCGATCAGTTCCACTTCGATCTTCTTTTCCGCCAGCACAAGGCGCACCTTGCGGCAGAACGGAGAAAGGGGAACGTGGTAAAGCTTCGCCATGCCTGTAGCTCCTGATCGCTGCTGGGCCCTGATTGCGCTGAAACGGCGGCGAAATCAATCCTCGAAACAGTAAGAACGACCGTCCGCGCGAATGGTTGCCGCCCCGTCCATGACCTGTGCGGCGCGTTTTCGAAGCGCGTTTGTGGGGCGCGCGGCCGAGCGGTTCTTGGGATTTGGCAGCACAACCGCAAGATATGCCGCCTGCTGGGGCGAAAGCTCATCGGGGCTTGCCCCGAAAGCCTTTTCGGCTGCGGCCTTGATTCCGAAAACGCCCTCGTCGAATTCAGCGATGTTCAGATAGACTTCAAGGATGCGGCGCTTGGGCCAACTGGCCTCCACCAGAGGTGTCATGACGGTTTCCAGCACCTTGCGCGGCCAGCTGCGTCCATGCCAGAGATAGGCGTTTTTCACCACTTGCTGGGTGATGGTTGAAGCACCCCGCCGCCCTCCGGCCTCGATGGCGCGGCGGATCTCGGCCACGTCAAATCCCCAGTGCCTGCAGAAATTCGCATCTTCTGCAGCAACTACGCTGCGCAGCATCACGGGGGCGATGTTTTCGATCGGCACCCAGTCCTGCGTGATGCCGTTCAGACGGCGGCTTTCGGAAAGCATGTAGGGAGTGGTGGGCGGGTTGACGAAACGATAGAGAAGCACCGCCAGCACAAGCAACAGCGCCAGGCCCAGAACGCCACGCCGGATCCATCGCCACAGCCGCCGCACCGGTCCTGGCGTTTTCCGCAGGGTTTTTCGGGCACTGGCCGTCTTGCCTGCAGCGGATGTTTTCCGCGTCGGTTTTGCGGTCCTTGCCCCGGAGCCCTTGCCGCGTCTTGCGGATTTCCCGGCAGGTTTCTTTCTGTTTGCTCGCTTTTCCACGGATCGACCATAGTCACATGGAAACAGGGCCGGTCAAGCCTTGAGCACTTCCTGGCGGGGAAAGCCGGGATGTCCTGCGTCCGGCCTGTCATCCGGAAGCCCCGCCAGATCCTTTTGCCCGATGGCCTGAAACGCCTGCAGGTCAGACGGCAGGGGGGTGCAGCACCCGGGCTTCGTGACGTGTCAGGGCCGGCCGTGCGGTTGTGGCGAAAATTTCGCGGGCAGGATCGGCCAGTTCCGGGAACAACGCCAGAAGTTCGGCCTGCGTTTCACGGTCCTGCATGAGGATGTGGTCTCCGGGGAAGAAGCTTTCGCTCAGGGCTCCGTCCGACCAGATGATTTCATGGCGGTCGAACAACAGGTGCCAATATCCCACATCCGATACGGACTGCTGCACGATGCTTTTCCCATCGACAAGATGCCTTGCAGGCACCAGCACTTCGCTCTGGCCAAAGTGCAGTTCGGCCTGCCAGCCCTGTACAAGCATCCGGTGCTGAGGAGAAACCAGCAGATCACGGCTGTTGCCAAGGGCACCGGCACGAATCCGCACCGGCGCATGTCTGCCCGTTCCATCCGCGCAGGTGAAACCGATCCAGAGCAGGGGGCGGGCGCCATGGTCAAGCGTTTCCACCAGATCACCC
The DNA here is from genome assembly GCA_026989355.1 of Paracoccaceae bacterium. Classification (GTDB taxonomy): domain Bacteria; phylum Pseudomonadota; class Alphaproteobacteria; order Rhodobacterales; family Rhodobacteraceae; genus WFVA01. The sequence goes on from JALSJM010000002.1 coordinate 161,921, forward strand.
GGTTTCAGGGATTCGACCGCACGCTCGCCACGGGGTGTGCGGATCAGCGTACCGGTCACGAAACACGGCGGACCCAGCTGGCCGGTCAGAAGCGGCCCCTGCGAGGTGACGAAGGTCGAGGAAACGAAAGTGCCGTTCTGCAGTACCTGCCCGTCATTCGGGGTGAAGACACGCCGCCCGTCGGCCAGATAGAAGGTGACACCGGTATAGGTTACATTGCCGACGCCGGGCACATTGACGGTGACCGTATCGCCAGCCCAGGACGAGGTAATGTCGGTTCCGTCCACGCTGTCGTTGTTGAAACGGTCGAAATCGTTGTCATCGTTCTGATCCGTCAGGGTCAGCTGGACAAAATTCAGCTGCGTTCCCGCCGGCGGCGGGGAATAGGGATCAATCAGGAAGAATTGATCGGTATAGGTGGTTGGCATTGCCGCTTGTCCTGACAGTTGCAACAGGGGACAGGCTAACAGGATAACATTTCCAGCAGGTGACGAAAATGAGGAAAATCCTGGCCATTTCCGGTGCCAGAGGCAGCGGCCCCGCCGCAGGGCGGAGCCGGTTTTCCGGTTTTGCAGGTATCAGGCGGTTGCGGCGCCTTCCTTGATACCCAGGGGATGAGGCAGATGCACCAGCATTTCCCTGGGGCAGACCTGCAGGAAATTGTGCCGCTCGGCTTCCCAGTTATCAAGGATTGCGGCCGCCTTACGGCTTCCGGTTTCATCGTGGTGCTGTGTGATCAGGGTTTTCAGTTCGGCTTCCCAGTGGTCTACCGTCACCGCGCAGGTAACAAGCGTTTCCATGTTCATGTAATCGCGCGCGCGCCCTTCCGGATCATACAGATAGGCCATGCCACCCGTCATGCCAGCGCCAAAATTGGCCCCGATGTCACCAAGGATCACGGCCACGCCGCCCGTCATGTATTCACAACCCGATGCGCCGCAGCCCTCGACCACCACCTTCGCGCCCGAATTGCGCACGGCGAAACGCTCGCCCGCCCGCCCGGCGGCGAAAAGACAGCCGCCGGTTGCGCCATAGAGCACGGTATTGCCGATGATGGTGTTTTCGCTGGCTTCGAGCGGGCTTATCATCGGCGGGCGCACCACGATCATCCCCCCCGAAAGCCCCTTGCCCACATAATCGTTGGCATCGCCGGAAACCTCGATCTTGAGCCCCGGTGCAGCGAAAGCCCCGAGGCTCTGTCCGGCGCTGCCGGTAAGCTTCACCGTCAGGTGATCGGGCTGCAGATCATTGTTCATGCCGAAGCGCTCGACAATATGGCTGGAAATCCGGGTGCCCACGGTGCGGTCGGTATTCTGCACCGCGTAATGCAGCTGCATCTTTTCGCCATCTTTCAGGAAGCGCGCCGCATCGCGCACGATTTCGGCATCAAGCGTATCGGGCACTTCGTTGCGCGGGCGCTTGCGATCGTAAACAATGTTTTCGGCACCATCGAGCGTGATCAGCAGCGGGTTGAGATCAAGATCGTCAAGATGCGCCGCACCCCGGCTGACCTGCGACAGAAGGTCGGCGCGTCCGATCACCTCGTCCAGCGAGCGCGCTCCAAGACCGGCAAGGATCTCACGCACTTCCTGGGCGTAGAAGGTGATCAGGTTCACCACCTTGTCGGCCGTGCCGGTGAACTTGGCGCGCAGGCGTTCATCCTGGGTGCAGATACCCACCGGGCAGGTGTTGGACTGGCACTGACGCACCATGATGCAGCCCATGGCGATCAGCGCAGCGGTGCCGATCCCGTATTCCTCGGCACCCATCATGGCGGCCATCACGATATCACGACCGGTGCGAAGCCCGCCGTCGGTGCGCAGAGTCACGCGATCACGCAGCTTGTTCATGGCCAGAACCTGATGCGCCTCTGTAAGCCCCATTTCCCAAGGCAGGCCGGCGTATTTGATGCTGGTGGCCGGGCTGGCGCCGGTACCGCCGTTATGACCCGAGATCAGGATCACGTCGGCCCTGGCCTTGGCCACGCCAGCGGCGATCGTTCCCACACCCGAGGCGGCAACCAGCTTGACCGTAACCTTGGCGACCGGGTTGATCTGTTTCAGATCGTAGATCAGCTGCGCCAGATCCTCGATCGAATAGATATCGTGATGCGGCGGGGGGCTGATCAGTGTGACGCCTGGGGTCGAGTGGCGCAGGCGTGCAATCAGTTCGGTCACCTTCAGCCCCGGCAACTGGCCGCCTTCACCGGGCTTGGCCCCCTGAGCCACCTTGATTTCAAGTTCCTCACAGTGGGTAAGGTATTCGGCCGTGACGCCAAAGCGTCCGCTTGCCACCTGCTTGATCTTGGCGCTCGGGTTGTCACCATTGGGCTCGGGTGTGAAGAAGGCAGGATCCTCGCCCCCTTCGCCGCTGTCGGACTTGGCGCCAATGCGGTTCATGGCGATGCTCAGTATCTTGTGGGATTCCGGAGAAAGGGCACCAAGACTCATGCCCGGTGTCACGAAACGCTTGCGAATCGCTGTGATGCTTTCCACCTCTTCGATCGGAATCGGCTTGCCGAGCGGCTTGAAATCCATCAGATCGCGCAGATGAATCGGTGGGTTCTCATGGATCTTCGCTGAATATTGTTTCCACAGCGCATAGGACGCGCGATCGCAGGCCGATTGCATGAGGTGCATGTTGGTGGCATTCCAGGCGTGCACCTCGCCCGAGCGGCGCATCTTGTAGAAACCGCCCACCGGCAGAAGATCCCGGTTGCTTCGCCAGCCGAGCGCGTGAACCTCTTCAAGCTTTTGCTGGATACCACGCACCCCGATGCCGGAAATACGGCTGACCATGCCGGGGAAATATTCCGCAACCATGGCACGTGAAAGACCGACAGCCTCGAAATTGAGGCCACCGCGATAGGACGAGACCACGCTGATACCCATCTTGGCCATGATCTTCAGAAGACCCTGGTCAATCGCCTTGCGATAACGGGCCACCGCATCGGTAAGCGTGCCTTCCAGAAGGCCGCGTTCGATACGATCGGCGATCGTATCTTCGGCAAGATAGGCGTTGACAGTGGTGGCCCCGGCCCCGATCAGCACGGCGAAGTAGTGCGGGTCGATACATTCGGCACTTTGCACATTGATCGAACAGAAGGTGCGCAGACCCTCGCGCGTCAGCCCGCTGTGCACTGCACTGGTGGCCAGGATCATCGGCATCGCGATCTTGTCCGGGCCCTGGTGGCGATCGGTCAAAACCAGATGGGCGGTGCCCGAACGCACCGCATCCTCGGCTTCGGAGCGTATGCGTGCGAGTGCCTCGCGCAATGCGTCCTCGCCGCTGCCGACAGGGAAGCTGCAATCGATTTCCACCACATCGTGCCCCAGATGTTCAAGCAGTGCCGCAAATTGCGCATTGCCCAGGAACGGGCTTTCCAGAACCATGATTTCGGTCTGGGCGCTGCTTTCATCGAGCACGTTCTTGAGGTTTCCGAAGCGGGTTTTCAGGCTCATCACCCGGTATTCGCGCAGGGAATCGATCGGCGGGTTGGTGACCTGGCTGAAGTTTTGGCGGAAATAGTGGCTGAGCGGGCGATACTGTTTCGAGAGCACCGCCGCAGGCGTATCGTCACCCATGCTGGCGATGGCCTCCTTGCCGCTCTCGGCCATGGGAGCCAGGATCTGCTCGATCGTTTCCACCGTGTAGCCGGCGGCAAGCTGGCGCTTCTTCAGCTCCTCGCGTGGCGTCAGGGGTTTTTCGCTTACGCGGTTGAGCTCGTCTTCCATGTCATGGATCTTCGATGCCCATTCTCCGAAAGGCAGGGCACGTGCGAGCTTGTCCTTGATTTCGCGGTCATGGAACAGAAGGCCCTTCTTCATGTCAACGGCCAGCATCTGACCCGGCCCGAGCGCGCCCTTTTCCTGCACGGTGGCCTCGTTTACCGGCACCATGCCCGTTTCGGAGCCGGCAATCACCAGGCCATCACCGGTGATTACATAGCGCATGGGTCTGAGGCCGTTCCTGTCCATCCCGGCGCAGACCCAGCGCCCGTCGGTCATGGCCAGTGCTGCCGGCCCGTCCCACGGTTCCATCACCGCGTTGCAATAGGCATACATGTCGCGCCAGGCCTGCGGCAGTTCCACCGCCGATTGCGACCATGCCTCGGGCACCAGCATCGTCTTGGCCATCGGCGCCGAGCGCCCGGCGCGCACCATCACTTCGAACACTGCGTCAAGCGCGGCCGAATCCGAGCTTCCCTGGGGGATGATCGGCTTGATGTCTTCGGCCATCTCGCCAAATGCCGACGAGGCCATGCGGATCTCGTGGCTTTTCATCCAGTTGACATTGCCCTTGAGCGTGTTGATTTCACCGTTATGAGCCAGCATGCGGAAGGGCTGCGCCAGCCACCATTGGGGGAAGGTATTGGTGGAGTAGCGCTGGTGATAGATGGCAAAGGCGCTTTCGAAGCGTTCGTCCATCAGGTCGGGATAGAATTCGGCCACCTGTTCGGCCAGCATCATGCCCTTGTAGATGATCGAACGGCAGGAAAGCGAACAGATGTAAAGATCATTGATGCCGGCGACAGCCGATGCCTTCTCGATGCGGCGGCGGATCACGTAAAGCTCGCGTTCGAAGGTTTCTTCATCCACGCCCTTGGCATTGGCGATCAGGATCTGTTCGATCTCGGGACGGGTTGCATTGGCCTTTTCGCCGAGGCATTCCACATTCACCGGCACATGACGCCAGCCATAGATGCGGTAGCCCATGCGCAGCACTTCCGTTTCCACAATGGTGCGACAGGTTTCCTGAGCACCGAAATCGGTGCGCGGCAAAAAGACCTGACCCACCGCCAGAAGCTGATCCTTCTCGGGTTCATGGCCGGTGCGGCGCACCTGGTCATAGAAGAATTCCACCGGGATCTGCACATGAATGCCGGCACCGTCGCCCGTCTTGCCATCGGCATCCACGGCGCCGCGGTGCCACACGGCCTTCAGCGCATCGATGCCGTTTTGCACCACCTTGCGCGACGGTTTGCCATTGATCGCCACCACAAGGCCAACACCGCAGGATGCGTGCTCGTCCTCGGGGTTGTAGAAACCGTGTTCGGCCATCCAGCGGCGCTTTTTCTCTTCGGCGCGAACCCAGTTCCGGTCAAATCCTGTCATGTCTCGTCCTCGCTTGGCCTTCCCGTCCGGGCGGCATCAACTGTTGCCGGCTTCACCCAGCCGGCTGAATTTCTCGATGCATTCCTGCCGGGTCAGACGCTTGTGCCCTTCGCCGACATAGGCATAGCTGTCGGGCTTCAGATCGATGTAGATCTCGTTGTCCAGCGCAAAGCCGTTCGGCGAGTCAAACAGCCCGATCGGAATTTCGGTTGCGCCGTGCCAGTCGTTTTCTTCGGTCACCCGGTAATACAGTCCGGTGCCGCAGTTGCCGCACCAGGCCCGTTCGGCCCATTCGGAACTTTGCAGCGTCCGTATGTGCTCTTGTCCGCTCCAGCTTATACTGTCGCTGGGAACCGAAACCCCGAGCAGCGCCGACCCCGCCCAACGGCGGCACATCTCGCAATGGCAGATGCCGTAGCTGGCCGGCACGTCATGGGCAACAAAGCTGACCCTGCCACACATGCATCTTCCTGTTCGTGTCATCATCTCTGTTCCTTTCCGGCCGGCCCATGCCGCGGTTTTCATGTCCGTCGGAAAATCCGCGTGGTTGCCGCGAATGCACTATTCCGCCGCCATGTGGGCACTGGCGTTCAGGTACTCCAGTATCGCATCCGCCGCTTCGCGCCCGTCACGGATGGCCCACACCACAAGGCTTGCCCCCCGCACGATGTCACCCACCGCGAAAACGCCGGGAAGCCTTGTCATGTGTGTCTTGTAATCGGCAAGAATCGTGCCCCAGCGCGTGACCTCAAGCGTCTTTTCCTGCCAGAGCGCAGGCAGATCCTCGGGGCTGAAGCCAAGCGCCAGAATCACCAGATCGGCGGATTCCGTGTAATCTGCGCCTTCTATCACCTCGGGGCTGCGCCGGCCGGTAGCATCCGGCGCGCCAAGGCGCATCTTCTGCACGATGACCCCTTCCACCGGATCGCCGACAAAACCCTTGGGTGCGGCCAGCCACACGAACTCCACGCCTTCTTCTTCGGCATTCTGCACCTCGCGCTGGCTTCCGGGCATGTTGGCACGGTCGCGGCGGTAAAGGCATTTGACACTTGTGGCACCCTGGCGAATCGCGGTGCGTACACAATCCATTGCCGTATCGCCACCGCCGATCACCATCACGCGTTTGTCTCTGGCGTTCAGCTCTCCGCTTTCATATTCGGGGACCGTGTCGCCAAGATTGATGCGGTTGGACGCGGTCAGGTAGTCGATCGCCCTTACAACTCCTGCCGCGCCCACGCCCGGAGCCTGCAAATCACGCGATTTGTAAACCCCCGTGGCAATCAATACCGCATCGTGCCTGTCACGAAGGGCCTGGAAGGTGATGTCGGTACCTATGTTGCAGTTGAGCTTGAATACCACGCCGACTTCCTCAAGCTGGCGGATGCGGCGGGCAACCACGTCCTTTTCAAGCTTGAAGCCGGGAATGCCATATATCAGCAGACCGCCGGCACGGTCGTGGCGATCATAGATCGTGACCTGCACGCCCGAGCGCCGCAGCCGGTCGGCAGCTGCCAGACCACCAGGGCCGGCGCCGATGATACCAACGCTTTCGCCCCGTTCCACTCTCGGGAAGGGGGGCTTGACCCAGCCCTCTTCCCAGGCGGTATCGGTGATGTATTTCTCGATCGCACCAATCGTTACCGTGCCGTGACCGGCCTGTTCGATCACGCAATTGCCTTCGCAAAGGCGATCCTGCGGACAGATACGGCCGCAGATTTCGGGAAAGGTGTTGGTATCCTGACTGAGCCGATAGGCCTCTTCCAGGCGCCCTTCGGCCGTCAGCAGCAGCCAGTCGGGGATGTTGTTGTGAAGCGGACAATGCGTCTGACAATACGGAACGCCGCACTGGCTGCAGCGCGCGGCCTGCTCTTCGGCCTTCGCGCGCGAATATTCTGCATAGATTTCGCGGAAATCCGCTTTGCGAACGCCGGCTTCGCGCTTTGTCGGCATATCGCGTTGTACATCGACGAATTTCAACATCTGCTGGCCGACCAACTGCTCGTTCCCCCGATTTCATTCCGAAACACCTCAATAGACCTTTGCACCCCGAAAGAAAAGGCAGTAATTGTGACCCAAATAGGAGTTTTTTTCCGAACCAAGAAGCGCGGCCATGAAATTTCTGCATTTCAGGTAATAATTACTGACCTTATTGGGCCGTCATGTTGCACTCAGCAAAAGCCCGGCAAGGGCTGCGCTGCCAACAACGATTCGCCACCAGCCGAAAAGCGCATATCCATGGCGGCTGACATAGCCCAGCAGCCATTTCACCACCAGCACTGCCGAAACGAAGGCGGCAAGGAATCCGAAGGCGATTTCGTTCAGGGCTGCGGTGTCCAGCGCATCGCGGTTCTTGTAGAGATCATAGGTAAAGGCACCGGCCATTGTGGGCATTGAAAGAAAGAACGAGAACTCGGCCGCGGCACGCTTGCTAGCCCCCATCAGCAAGGCTGCCACGATGGTAGAACCCGATCTGGAAACACCGGGGATCATTGCCAGTGTCTGGGCAAATCCGATCCCGAGGGACATCGACAGCGAGAACTGCATGGCATTGTCCTTTACCTGCTCAAGGCGCAGGCGATCGACCACCAGAAGAACGATTCCCCCGAGTATCAGCATGATGGCAATCAGAAATGGCGTTTCGAAGAGCACGCGCTTGATGAAACCATGCGCCAGCACGCCGATGATTGCTGCCGGCAGGAAGGCCACCAGAACCGAAAGGATGAAGCGGCGTGATGCCGGATCTTGTGGCGCCGTGCGGACAACGTTCCAGAGTCTGGTGAAATAGATTGTCAGGATAGCCAGAACGGCACCGAACTGGATCACCACCTCGAAGGTCTTGCCGGCGGATTGGAAACCAAGAAAATGCCCGGCCAGCAGCAGATGCCCGGTCGAGGAAACGGGGATGAATTCCGTGAGCCCTTCCAGCGCTCCCAGAAGAAGCGCTATCAGCGTTGTATCATCGTTCATCGGGATGCCCCTGCCGCCACCGTCATGTCCGCTTCAGCCAGCGCAGGGATTCCTTGATTTCCTCATACTGGCCGTCGGGGCGAAAGCGCCAGAGGTATTCCGGGACGATCGCTTCGAATGCGGCAGGTCTGATGCCAAGGTCGCGCAGGGTTTTCGCCCCGTCTCGAACCACCACGTCATGCCGCAGCAGGCGCACCTGATCCCGGGTCAGGATGTTGTTGGTGAAAAGCCCCATGGAAACGGTCTGCGCCATGTCGAATATGAAACCGATCACCGATCCTGCCCAGAATGGCAGGTTCAGCACAAGCCGGCGGCGATTGATCATCCGGAGCATTCTGGCGATGAGGGTGCGCAGCGTTTCGGTTTCGGGACCGCCAAGTTCGTAGATGCCTGTCGCCTTGCCCTCGACCCCCATTTCCGCCGCAGCGGCGACATCATCGACAAAAACGGGCTGAAAGCGCGTGTTGCCGCCAACGATGGGCAGCATGGGGGTAAATCTGGCCATGTCGGCGAAGCGGTTGAAAAACCGGTCTTCTGGGCCGAAAATCACCGAAGGGCGCAGTATCATCGCACCCGGGAAATGCTGCAAGACCGCCGTTTCGCCCAAAGCCTTGGTGCGGGCGTAGCCGCTGTCGCTGGTTTCATCGGCGCCCAGAGCCGACAGATGAACAAGATGCCTCACCTCCAGTTCGGCGGCGATACGCGCAATGCGCTCGGCCCCTTCGTTCTGCACCGCTTCGAAACGGTTGCGGCCCTCCTCAACCAGAATGCCGACACAGTTCACGACCGCGTCCACATTCTGCATGACGGAGCGCACGGAATCGTCGTCACGGATGTTGCAGGGCACCGGTTCAACCTGGCCGACATCGCCATAGGTGCGCACGAAGAGGGCCTCGTTCGGGCGGCGTACCGCAACACGTACCCGCCAACCGGCATGGGCAAGACGCTGGACGATATAGCGCCCCACAAAGCCGGATCCGCCGTAAACCGTGACAAGCCTGGGCATGATGGCTCTCCCTTATCTTACTGCTGCCTGAATAGCTTTCATGCCCCCGGCACACAAGCCGGGATTGATGCCATGAAAATTTACCGCATCCTCGGTTGACACCCCGTCACGAAGCGCTTAAATCGCGGCCTCACGACACCGGCCCAGGTGGCGGAATTGGTAGACGCGCTAGCTTCAGGTGCTAGTGTCCGTATGGACGTGGAGGTTCGAGTCCTCTCCTGGGCACCATGTTTCGTTGAAATCATTGGAAAATTCGTTAGTGCTGGCCGACGGGCCCACAACTGGTCCCGCGTTCTTTTTTCGGAGAGTTCTCGAACAGGGCTCCGGCACGCCCGGACGAAAATCGGATTCGCTCCCTTTCGAATAAACGCCCCTGCCCAACGACTTTGCCCTGGCGTTTTCCTGTTGGGGTCACTGGCAAACGTCCAACGCGCAGGTGGCCGCCGACATTGCCCGCACCGTCTCGCTTGTCCGGAGGGGCATGTGGTGGCGCTTAACGAGATCCGATTTCCCGACAACATCAATCGCAACGCGCACGGCGGCCCCGATCACTCCGGTCTTCACAAAGCCTTCGCAGGCTATATCCTGCAAAATAGCTTGCCAAAGCGGCAGGGCCTGCGCCGACCTCGCAGCATCTTGCGGCCGCCCAACAGGGGGCACAGGATGGATCAGTCGGTGTGCACCATGCGAAACACTATCAGGATTGGGCACCGGCCCTTCCTCGCAGACCGTCACCCGCGCACCGGCTTGGTTTGTGTAACAGGCGGCCATCAGGCCGTTTATTCCCGCTCCGGCGATCAGAATATGTGGGCGGCTGTCATGCAAGCTGCTCGCCGCCTTCCGGTCCGTAAAAGATTACCCAAGCTTCCAGGCTGGAGCCAAAATCGAGAAACCGATGCTCCATGCCCGCAGGCACAAACAGGAAATCGCCGGCTTCGAATGGCACGATCCTCTCTCCCATCTGGAACCGGCCCGAGCCGCGGATCACCACATAGCATTCATCCCGGCTATGCGGCTGTTGCAGATCTTCATGTTCCGGCACATACAGTTCGACCTGAAGTTCACCGCGCAACAGCCCGATATGGAACCGCTGGCCGTCCTGGCCCGGAATGTTTTGCGCATTTCCTGTGGTTGTAGCCGCACAGCATCTTTTGCATTACTAATGTTATCCTCTGCAATTCCCAAGCAAAACCTTCAGCCCGACAGCATCTTGAAAGTAGTGGAAATTGATTTCAGACACCTCCAAGCGGGTTGAGTTCTGCGCCGGTCAGGCGGCCTGGTCAAGGGTTTCGTCGGCGATGGGTTGAGACGGGGTTTCCCAGCCATCGATCTTTCGCATGACGATCTGCCCCGAGGCCATCAGTGCCCAGAGCAGCATCGGCACGGTCTCGGCGCATGGCAGCACGGTCTGGGTCTTGATGCGGCGGCGGAAGTCCTCGTTCAGACGTTCGATTGCATTTGTGGTCCGCGCCGATTTCCACTGGCCTTGCGGCAGGCGCGCGAAGGTGAACAGCTTGTCACCGGCCTCATCAAAGCTATCGGCCACCGTCTTGCGTTTCAGCCGCCATTTTCGCAGAAAGACCTTGTGGCAGGTGGCGATTTCCGCAGGCTTTTCGGCGTAGATCATGTCGCGGTTATCTTCCGTCAACTCATCATGCATATGCTTGGGGGCGTGGCCGAGAAGGCTGCGGTGCTTGTGAACCGTGCAGCGCTGGATTGGCAGGTCTTCGCCCCAGAGGGCAATGAGCGCGGCCTCAAGCCCTGGTGCGCCATCGGCGATGGCCAATTCCGGCCGTTTCAGCCCGCGCGCATCGTGTTTCCGGGTGCGCGCAGGAAAGATGACCGGCGGGTGATCAGCGGGATCATCCATGTTCTGAAGTCGGACTGCCACCGGAAGGATTGCCCGCGTGAATACGGCCCGCCCCGCGCCGCCTGCTCGGCGACCGGGGCCATGATGCAAAACGGCCTGCGCGCGGCTCTTGCCCGGACCGGAACGGAGGCCGTCATCCCATCCACCCGACCCCGGAAACGCCCATCCCTCATGATGTGCAGGCGTATCGCGCGCGAAACATGACCGAACGCACCTTCTGCGGCCTCAAGGATTTCCGACACGTTGCCACCCGCCATGACAAACCGGCTCGAAACGTCCTGCCAGCTGTCGCTGTCGCTGCCTTTATCCCGTGGTGGACTTGATCGTGTCTCGACCCTAACGCGCTAAAATTTGCGCTGTTAGGCGGGAGACACCGGGCGCTCACCAAATCAACTCCTTTCTTGAAGATATTTGGCAAGAATTTCCGCCCGGCCGAACGCTCTGGCCGCCACTTCTTTCTGCTTTGCCATATCAGCCCGGATTTCTGCCAATTGCATGTTCAGTGCACCGAGTGCGTAATTCTGCCAACGCAACCAGCACGAATCATGATTGACTGACGCGCTGGCATCAGCATCCTGCATGGATGCCCGCTGCCTCATTCTTGCCGATATGGCACGCCGAAGCCTTTCTATTTCTTTTTCAACCTGTTCATGGCTGCGGCTGATCTTTCGCAATGCCGAAAGTTCGGATTCCATGATCATGGAACTCAATACATGGAGGCGTACAAGTCTTTCCCGCGCCTCTCCCATGTGTCCTGAATCCATCACCCCGATCCTCCGGCTTTTCGGCGCATGCGTTCAGCAAAGCGGATCGCTGCCGCAACAGCCTGATAATGTTCAAGCAGAATTTCCTGGCCAATATCCACCGACGCATGCAATGCCCTGGCAACCGGAGGATCCCGATATAGCGGCACTCCGGATTCGGTGGCAATCTCACGGATGCGTGCCGCCATTTCATCCACCCCTTTGGCTATGCAAACGGGCGCCGATCCCGGAGCGCGGCTCCACCTGAGTGCAACCGCATAATGTTGCGGGTTTACAATCACCACATCTGCATCCGGAACCTCCGAGAGCATCTTGTTCATGGCGATCTCTATCGCTTTCTGTCGTCGCTGTTGTTTCATGTGAGGATCCCCCTCGGACTGCTTGGCCTCATCCGTAAGATCCTTCCGCGACATCCGGTTCTTTCTGAGATGTTCCTTGTATTGCCATACGAAATCGATCCCCCCGATCATCAAAGCGATCACCAGCACCAGAACCAGAAACTCGACAATCAGCCCGGTCAGTATCTGCACGGCGGCATGCGGCGAAAGCTGCACGGTCACCACGATCACTGGCATCCTGTCGTAAAGGAACGCTGCCAGAAGAAACGAATAAATCAAAAGTTTCGATGCGCTTTTGACAAACTCGAACAGGCCACTTCGCCCGAACTTGTTTGCTGCATTGCTGATCGGAGAAATCCGCGAAAGTTTCGGACGCAGCCTTTCAGGTGCAAAAACCAGACTGCGCTGGGCAACTGCGGACAACAGGACCAGCCCTCCGGGCACAAGAAACCAAGGCGCCAGGCCCAGCGTCAGAGGAAGCAGTATTCCGGCACTGACGGGGCGCGCACTATCCCGGAAGAGGCTTTCCGATATCCGAACGGGCTGAGCAAGCAGGCCTGCCAGCAACTCTCCCATAGATAACAGCGCTGATCCCCCCGTTGCCATGGCAACAAGAATGAACCCGGCATATGCCGCCGCCGTATTCAGGTCTGACGAGCGGGCAAGCTCGCCTTTCTTGCGCGCCTCTTCAAGTTTCTTCTGCGTCGGTTCATACTGCTTGTCGTTCTGATCTTCCGTGGTACTCATTGCAACCCTCCGGAAGGATCTTCAAGAAAGCTCACCAGCCCCACGTGCCAAACCTGAAGAAGCAGGGGAAGAATCAGCAACAACAGGAAAAGACCACCCGCCGTGATCGCCGGCACCCCTACGAACGCAACCATGAGCTGGGGCATGGCCCGGTTGATCACGCCAAGCGCAATATTGTAGAGCAGCGATGCAACCAGAAAGGGCGCAGCCAGCGAAAAGGCCAGGGCAAACGCCTTTCCCACCTTGTCGATACCCCATTCGGCAAGCATCGCCGAATGGGGGAGCTGACCAGCCGGTATCAGGTCATAGGAGAGGATAAGAAAACTTGTAAGGCGCACATGCAGCCCCGCCATGACCGCCAGCGCAAGTCCGCCGATAACAATGATATGACCAATTGCAGGTTGAGGATCCTGACCGGGCGAACCACCAAAGATCTGCGACAAGGATACGGATTGCGCAGCCATGGTGCCAGCCATCTGCAACGCGAAAACCAGCAGACGAAGACCTATCCCGATTGTCAGGCCGGCCATGGTTTCTGACAGCAGAAGAACCAGTCGACCTCTTTCTTCCAGCGCATCATATGAAAACCGGGGGGCCACCGCCGGAGCAACAAGAATGGTAAATGCAATCGTCAGAACCAGCCTCACCCGGACGGGCACGGATCTTTCCCCGAATGCCGGTAGTAACGACATCGCCGCACCTATCCGCAGAAAGACCAGAAATCCCGTCTGCCAGGCCTCCCGGCTGCTCTCGACCAGGGCCATCAGCGCATCGCTCATGCCTGCACAAGCCCCACAAGTGCCGGACGCGCCTCCAGGGCTATCTCTTCGAAAGAAAGAACCGGATTATGAATACCCTTGGCCACCAGGACCGTATGCAGGAAGCGCCGGCGATGTCGCGAGGTCGCGATCGCCGCGTACACCCCGGCTTCGGCAGCCGACGATACCTTCTCGGCCACCGCGCCTGCCAGCCGATTGAACTTCTCTGGCGGGAGGGCCACGTCCATCTGCCCCCGCTCACCTTCAATCTGATAGGTGGCGAAAATATCTTCCCATTCGGGCGCAAGCTGGATCAGCGGGATGGTGCCGTCTTCACGTTTCAGCTCGGCAACCAGTTGAAACCCGAGACGCTGGCGCACATGTTCGCAGATTGCCTCGGGGGTTGGCAATGCACTGCGCACTTCGGCAATCGCTTCGAGGATCAAGGTAAGGTTGCGCACCGATACCCGCTCTTCCAGAAGAAGGCGCATCACCGAAAGCAGGAGATCCACCGGCACCTTGTCTGGAACCAGTTCATCCAGCACACGCTGGTTTGCCGCTGTTCTTTCGGGATCGCTCAGATTCACATATTCATCGAGTATTCGCCGCAGCGCCTTGAGCGTGAGCAGACGAGGAAAATTGCCCTTGATCACTTCCAGAAGGTGCGTGGCCAGAACTTCCGTTGCGCTGACGATGGTTGAACCTGCAAGCGCCGCATCTTCCTGCATCTCTGCGGGGATCCACCTTGCAGGGGCCCCGTAGACCGGCTCTTTTACATCTTTGCCGTCAGGAAGTTCGCCACCTGCCTCCGAGATCAGAGCCAGCACTCTGTCCGGCATCAGCCTGTCACGTGCGCGCTCAACCCCCTGGATGCGAATGACATAAGTTCCCGGGGGCAGGGAAGCATCATCCGTCAGACGGATTTCAGGCAGAATCACCCCGTATACCTTGACGATATGCCGACGCATGTTTCCGATCCGGGAATCAAGCCCGGTTGCCGGGTCCAGCGCCATCGGAACAAGATCAGGAGCAAACTCGACATGAATTTCATCGAGATCCAGCAAATCACCCATCCGCGCCTCGACAGGGCCGTCTTCGGATTTCTCCGCTACCGCTGCCGCACGCGCTTTCAGTTTCATTGCATGCTGATAACCTTGCCATGCCAGGAAACCCAGAAGTGCCGCCCCGGTAACGAAGGGAACAAACGGCAGGCCGGGAACCAGTGCGAACAGCCCCATCAAGAGGCCGACTGTTGCCAACGCAGCCGGATATCGGCCAAGCTGAGAGAGAAGTGCGATATCGGTTGATCCGGTGGCTCCTCCCCGCGCCAGAAGAAGAGCCGCGGCTATCGAAATGATCACTGCCGGAATCTGTGAAACCAACCCGTCCCCAACCGTGAGGATCGCGTATGTTTCAAACGCCTGTGCCAGGGGCATGCCATGCACCATCGTGCCCATCGCCAGGCCCATCACCAGATTGAGCAAGGTGATCAGGAGGCCGGCCACAGCATCTCCCTTGACGAATTTGGACGCCCCATCGAGTGATCCGAAAAACGTGGTCTCGGCCTGCTCCCGTTCGCGCCTCTCCCGTGCCTCGGCATGGTCGATCGCGCCAGCAGACATGTCACTATCGATCGCCAGTTGCTTGCCTGGCATTGCGTCAAGGGCGAAACGCGCGCCAACCTCGGCCATACGCGCAGCACCCTTTGTGATCACTATGAAGTTCACGATCAGCAAAACACCAAATACGACAAGCCCAAGGAAAACGCTGCCGTTCATCACGAAGCCCGCAAAGCCTTCGATCACCGCGCCTGCTGCACCTGTGCCGGTATGACCCTGCCCGATTATCAGCTTGGTTGACGAAACATTGAGCGATAACCGCAGCATCAGGGATGCCAGCAAAATCGTCGGGAACGACGAAAAATCGAGCGGCCGCTCGATAAACAATGTAATGGTGAAGATCAGAATCGCCAGCGCGAAAGAGACCGCCAGCCCTATATCGAGAACCCAGGCCGGCATCGGCAGGATCATCATCACGATCACGGCCATCAGCGCAACGGCAAGCAATACCGTTGGCTGAAAAATCCTTGTACGTGGGGCGGCAACTGCCTCCATGCTCTCACCCTTCCTGCGGAAATGCCGAAATCAGCGGCACCGCAAGCCGGCTGCGGTTTACCGGGACCAGTGAACCCAATTGTCCGCTTTCACCGCCAGGGCGAAGAAATGGATAGCGATTGATCCGTTCGACGACCTCACGCTTCTCAGGTTGGCGCACAACAACAGGAACCATCATTCGGGGCTGTTGCTCTTCCTGTTCGGCCAGGGCCAATCGAAAAGCATCGAATCGCTTCCGGTATCGGTTGGCGTATTTCGGAGTCCGTGAATGGTAGGCTCCGGCGGCTGTGCTCCAATCCCCTTTCTCCTGATACAGCTCCTGCAGGAATCGTGCTGCATAGAGGGCATTGGCCATGGGTTCGAACATTTCCTCGATCGATGCAAAGGCACGGCCATGCCATTTGTAGTTGATCTGGAAACACCCCACATCAAAGCTGCGTGCACCGCGTTTATAATGTTTGTAGACATAGGCGCGCGCCGCATCTTCCGACTGAAACCAGACACCCTTGCCTTCCATGTTTACCGTCCAAGGCCAAGGGCGCATTCTTCCCTTGATCCGACGTCCCGTTTCATTGAGAGAAATTGCCTTCAGCACCGCAAGGGGAACGCCGGTCTCGGCTGCAGCTGCAGCTGCAGCCTGATCACATATATACGAGATGTCAGGAGCCGTTGCCGCCGCCCGCACAGCGGAGGTGATCAGCAGGAAAATACCCGCTCCAAACAGAATCATTCGCACCAAACCGGCAATCATGCCGCTCCGAGGCTGTTTTCCCTGCATCACTATGGTCTTGACCACGGTATCTTCACCCCTTGTATTGCAGTTCTTGCAATCGGCGTGATTCAGACCGTAGGGTGCACCTCTTTAGAATTCGTAATTATCGGCATCTGATCCTGCACCCCGTTTCACAGGGGGCAGTCTGTCGCGCGGCGGGAATGTTCCGGCATATCCTGAATGCAAGGTAATTGCGTTCGTTTCTGCGCTCATAGGACAGATCCTGCGCCAGATCACGGATCAGGAACCAGCCGAACCCCCCTTCGGGCAGGGCGTTCAGATCGCCCCCGAGCAATCTTGGATCGCCACGTGGCAATTCCTGCTCCGGCATCTCTGCACCTTCATCAACAACTTCGAAGGCAAAGCCGTTGTCGAGCATCGTCGCACAAAGCTCTATCCATCCATCACCGCGATTGCCATAAGCGTGTTCGACGACATTGTTCAGCACCTCGGCCAGAACCAGTTCCAGCGTGCCGGTGTATTCGGCCGGAAGGGAAAGGGGCCTGATATGGCTGCAGAAACGGTCGAGTGTTTTCCGCACATCCCCGGGCGTGGCCCGGAACACCATCCTGAACTTTTCGATATCACCCCGCCTCTTTTCCCCTTGCCCGTGCCGCCGCATCGGCAATGGCTGCTCATGACGCATCTTCCGCCCCCCCCAAGGCGGATGCTGCATCGGCATGGATACGAAAGACCGAATCCATTCGTGTCAGGCGAAACACCTTTTCAACCGTGGGCCTGAGCCCTGCCAGTTCCAGCCTGCGCCCGTTGCCGAGCAACTTCATGCTGGCGACAACGGCCCCAAGACCGCTGCTGTCCAGAAAATCGACATGCGAGAGATCGAGGACCACCCTTTCGGGGCCATCTTTCATGGCGCCGGCCATACAGTCCTTGAAGCGGATTGCCACCGATGCATCTATGCGGTTTTCGGCAACCGTGATCAGGCGGGCTTCATCGCGATCTTCGATTTCAAGATTCATCGGCTCCTCCGATCAGAAGTGTCGGATGCAGGCTAGACGACAAACCTTACCATTCTGTATGCAGGCCCGGAGAACTGCATGAAAGGGGCCAGACAGATGAAACGGGTTGCCATTGCCGGTGCTGCGCGCACACCCATGGGGGGTCTGCAGGGCGTGTTCGCAGAGATTGACGCACCTCTTCTTGGCGGGGCAGCGATCAGGGGGGCACTCGAGGGCGCGCGCGCTGAAGCCGGGATGGTTGAAGAACTCCTGATGGGCTGCGTCCTGCCCGCGGGGCAGGGGCAAGCTCCGGCGCGTCAGGCCGGCTTCGCTGCAGGGCTCGGGCAGGAAGTCCCGGCCACGACTGTCAACAAAATGTGCGGTTCGGGCATGAAGACGGTGATGATGGCACATGACCAGATCGCTCTTGGCGCTGCCGGTGTCATGGTAGCGGGCGGTATGGAAAGCATGTCGCGCGCACCTTACCTGCTGCCGGGGATGCGCAGCGGTGCGCGCCTTGGCCACGGGCAGGTAATCGACAGCATGTTCCTTGACGGTCTCGAAGATGCTTACGACAAGGGCCGCCTGATGGGCACATTTGCCGAGGATTGCGCCGAGAGATTTCAGTTCGGTCGCGAAGCTCAGGATGAATACGCGCTCGGCTCGCTTACAAGGGCCCTGAGCGCCGAACAGAACGGAGCTTTTGACAACGAGATCACCCCGTTCACGGTGAAAACCCGCAAAGGCGAAGTTGTAGTGACGCATGATGAACAGCCGGCCAAGGCCCGCCCCGAAAAGATCCCCCATCTGCGCCCCGCCTTCCGCGAGGGCGGCACGGTAACGGCGGCGAATTCCTCGTCCATTTCAGACGGCGCTGCGGCATTGCTTCTGGCAAGCGAAAAGGCCGCCGGGGCGCAGGGTCTGCCCGTGCGGGCCCATATCATGGGCCATGCCAGCCACGCGCATGAGCCCGGCTGGTTCACGACGGCCCCTATTCCGGCGTCCCGAAAACTTCTGGAACGTCTGGGCTGGCGCGTGGATGATGTGGACCTGTGGGAAGTGAACGAAGCCTTCGCCGTGGTGCCGATGGCATTCATGCGGGAAATGGGCGTGCCCCGCGACAAGATCAACGTGAATGGCGGCGCCTGCGCCATGGGGCACCCGATCGGTGCTTCCGGAGCGCGCATCATCGTTACGCTCCTGAATGCTCTTGAAAAGCGAAACCTGCGGCGCGGCGTGGCGGCCATCTGCATTGGCGGCGGCGAAGGAACGGCCATTGCCATTGAACGCCCCTGATCCCTGGCCGGAACACCGGCCATCGGAGCGCCCCCGGTAGTTGTTGCGCAGCAGGCCTGCGGGCATTACAAACAGTCAGAATGACAGCCGTTGCGGCCCCGGTATCCGGCTGCCCCGCGCCGCTGGCCCGGACATTTTGAACACCCGCCCTCTCGAACTGGAAACATTATGGCCAATCACCTGTATCAGGACGACCTTCCCGACAACCTTGAACTGGGAAATGTCGTTGCCATCGATTGTGAAACGATGGGCCTCAACCCCCATCGCGACAGGCTATGCCTGGTGCAACTGTCGGGGGGCGACGGAAACGCCCATATCGTTCAGATCGCCAGAGGGCAGACAAGCGCCCCCAATCTTTCCGCCCTGCTTGCTGATCGCAATGTGCTCAAGCTGTTCCATTTCGGCCGTTTCGACATCGCAGCCCTCTGCAAGACCTTCGGAATCCTTGCGGCCCCGGTCTATTGCACGAAGATCGCCTCGAAGCTTGTGCGTACCTATACTGACAGGCACGGCCTCAAGAACCTGCTGCAGGAACTGCTGGGAACAGAGCTTTCGAAACAGCAGCAAAGTTCGGACTGGGGCAGCTCCGAACTGAGCAAAGCGCAGCTTGAATACGCTGCTTCGGATGTTCTGCATCTTCATCGCCTGCGCGAAAAACTGGATGAAATGCTGAAACGGGAAGGCCGGGAAGAGCTGGCACAGGCCTGTTTCGATTTCCTGCCGACTCGCGCCAGGCTTGATCTGGAAGGCTGGCCCGATGAGGACATCTTCGCGCACTGAGCGATACCCCCCTGCCGACAGGAAGGCATCGTCAGATCCGGCCGGCCTGACATGCCAACGCCTGACGCCATTTATCCGGGAAAACGGCGATGACAGCCCATGACAGACGCTATTCTCGTTTCGTGGCCCGGGCAAAGATCCTTCTGCCCATCTTTGCGCTTGCGGTTCTGTCAACGGTATTCATGTTTTCGCGTCACTTCGACCCGGCCGAAAACATCCCTTTCTCGAAGGCCGATGTGGACAAGCTGGCCCGTGAACAACGCATTGGCCAGCCGGAATATTCGGGTGTAACCGCCGATGGAACGGCCGTTTCGATCTCTGCAGGCGAGGCCAGGCCTGAATTGAGCGGCCCGCGCCAGCTGATCGCCGAACAGCTGGCTGCACGAATAGAAACATCCGACGGTCTTCGCCTTGATATCACCGCAAGAACCGGCCGGGTCGATCAGGATGCAGGGGTTGCCCGTCTCGAAGGCGGCGTCGAGATCCTGTCTTCGAACGGTTACAGGCTCCGCACGAAGGCAGTAACCGCGAATCTTGAAAAAACCGGCATACGAACCGATAACCGGGTAACAGGCGAAGGCCCGCTGGGGCGCTTCGAGGCGGGCCGCATGATCCTGACAGGAGATGAAACCGGCAGGATGAGCCATGTTCTTGTTTTCAAGAACGGTGTGAAGCTGATATATGATCCCGAGCAATGAGGATGACATGCATTTTTTCGCCCGTTCGTTTCTTTCGCTGTTCCTGCTGATCGCCCTGCCGTTCCAGACAGCGGCGCAAACCACCGAAATTCCGTTCGGAAACCTTCGCCAGGACACCTCTCTGCCTGTCGAAATCTCGGCCGAAAGGCTTGAAGTCGATCAAGCCGAAGGCACAGCGATGTTTTCCGGCAATGTGGTTGTCGGGCAGGGTGACATGCGCCTGAAAGCCGACAGGATTCAGGTGATCTATGCTGCCGGGGATGATCGCGGCAGGATCGCGCGGCTTGAGGCGGCGGGAAATGTCGTGCTGGTCAGCGGTGCCGAGGCCGCTGAAGCCGAACGGGCCATCTATACCATCGAAAGCGGGCAGGTTGTCATGGAAGGAAACGTGATCCTCACCCAGGGCGGAAACGCCCTGTCTTCCGAACGAATGCTGGTAAACCTGAAGGATGGCACGGCACTTCTGGAAGGGCGGGTGCGAACCATTCTGAACCCGGGTGGCAACTGATGGGCGAAGCGCGGCCTCTTGCCGTCGAGAAGGGCAGTGCCGGGTTGCGGGTGCTTGGCCTGCACAAGAGCTATCGCAAGCGCCTGGTCATCCGCGATGTCAGCCTTGATCTTCTGCGGGGAGAGGTTGTGGCCCTGCTCGGGCCGAACGGTTCGGGAAAGACAACCTGTTTCTATGCGATCGCCGGGCTGATCATTCCCGAGGGAGGGCAGGTTTTGCTTGACGGAAACGATGTCACGCTTCTTCCCATGTATCGCCGGGCCAAGATGGGTATTGGTTATCTGCCGCAGGAAGTTTCCATATTTCGCGGCCTTTCGGTGGAAGCCAACATCCTTGCCATCCTCGAAATCGCGATAAAAGACGTCCACAAGCGCCGCGAACGCCTGGAAGAGCTGCTCTCGGATTTCTCGATCGAGCACCTGCGCCGCGCACCGGCCCTTTCACTTTCGGGCGGCGAACGCCGGCGGGTAGAGATTGCGCGCTGCCTGGCGGCTGATCCGAAGTATCTGCTGCTCGACGAACCTTTTGCAGGCGTGGACCCGATTGCCGTTGGCGAGATCCGCTCTCTTGTTGCCGATCTGAAGAACCGGGGAATCGGCGTTCTGATTACCGACCACAACGTGCGCGAAACGCTGGAAATCGTGGACCGCGCCTATATCCTGCATGACGGCAGGGTGCTGATGAGCGGCACCACCGATGAGGTGATCCGGGATGAAAACGTGCGGCGCGTCTATCTCGGGCAAAGCTTCCGCATTTCCTGACATCCGCGCCAATCTCCGGCAAACCGCACGCTTGGGAGAGTTGGAGTTGACAAGCCCCTGCGATATGTCGCCAAATACTACCCATGCGAGCGCACCCCATCCCGTTGGCTTCTGATTCCGTTCTGGAAGCGATACCCGGGCAGAAACCCGAAAGCGCATTCCGGAAGCTGCAAACCGTGTTTTTCGTTTCGAATATCCTGTTTCCCGGCTTTGCGCCATGCAGGGCCGATACCTTGCGAATTCCTTGCCAATTCAACAACAACAGGAGCTGTGATGAGATATCAGATCACCGGACGCCAGCTGGACATCGGCAGTGCGCTGCAACAGCATGTGAAGGATGAATTGTCATCCATTCTCGACAAATACGGACAGCGGCCAACGGATGCCGAGGTGATTTTTTCGAAGGATGCACATAATTTCGTGTGCGAAGCCACGGTGCATCTTTCCACCGGCATGACCGCAGCAGCAAAAGCTGCCGCCACCGAAATATATGCCGCTTTCGACAAGTGCCGCGACAAGATGGAAAAGCAGCTGCGCCGCTACAAACGCCGGCTGAAGGACCATCAGCGCAGCCGTCAACATCCGGTTGAACTTTCCCCGGCATCCGCCTATATCCTCGCGGCGACAGACGAGGCAGAGGATTCGGAGCCCGAATCGCTTGCTCCGATGATCGTTGCGGAGATGGAAACCGAGATTGCGTATCTCTCGGTAGGTGAAGCCGTCATGAGGATGGAGCTTTCAGGCGCACCGGTTCTTGTCTTTCGCAACGAAGCCCACAAAGGGGTGAATGTGGTCTATCGGCGGGATGACGGAAACATCGGCTGGATCGATCCGAAAGACTCGGCCTGATCCCGGGGCAGGGACGGCCAGATCGAAAAGTGAGCACTCATGGAACTTTCAAGTTTTCTCAAATCAGAAGCTGTGCGCGTGCTAGGGCAGGTAAGCAGCAAGAAACGTCTGTTCCAGGAGCTCGCACAACTGATCACATCATGCTGCGGCGTAAACGCCAACGACGTATTCGATGCCCTTCAGGAGCGCGAAAGCCTTGGCCCGACCGGTGTAGGACACGGCGTGGCACTGCCGCATGCCCGTCTGCCGGATCTTGACGGCATCAAGGGAGCCTTCCTGAAACTTGAACGGCCGCTCGATTTCGGATCGGTCGATCGTCAGCCGATCGATCTGGTCTTTGCTCTTTTCGCGCCCGAAGATACCGGCGTCGATCATCTCAAGGCCCTGGCGCTGGTTTCACGCACCATGCGCGACAAGGACATTCGCGCCAAGCTTCGGGCAAATGATGATCCGGTGGCATTGCACGCCATCCTGACCGAAGCGCGCACCAGTCAGGCAGCCTGAGAGCCCATATCACCCCAGGCGCGGTATCCGAACATCATGTAATCGCGCTGGTAGGCCCCCCTGGCGGCGGCTTCAATCTCTTCGTCGTAAATTTCTGCCAGGCTGCAGGGCTGGGTCTCTCTGATCTGCGGAGGCAGGGGGGGCGGTTGCAGGCCAACCTGTTCCGCCAGATACTGCAGGCCCTGGTTCAGATCTTCGGCCCGCAGCACCATGTCGGGCAGGGCAAAACCGCCGAATCCCTGCAAGACATGGCTCTGACTGGCCCATGCCGGATCGATCCTGACCCCGGTTTGCCCGGCCAGATTGCCTTGCAGAAACTGCAGAAACTGCAGAAACGCCCGGCGATGCGCAGGTCTGTCGTGCCCCCCTGCCGCCACGGCATCTGTCAGATCAACCCCGTAAACCTTCTGCAGGGTTCTCCTGATTTTCGCATAGCTTCCCTTTTCGGTATTCAGGATATGGTTGCAGAATGCCGCATGCGCCCGTGCCAGCGGATGGCGCACCACCGTAAAACTGCGGTGCCCGGGATGCCGGCGCTTCCACTGGCGCAGGCTCTTCTGGCTGAACCCGGTTTTCAGGGCTGTCCGCTCTACCCCATCAATGGCGCAGAGCCAGTCCTTTACCTGTATCTCAAGGCCCATTCTGACCGGCATGTACAAGAGCGGTGCCCTTGCGGCCGCAACATGCTCTGGAATCGCCGCACCCCGCTCCGGTTCGAAATCCGGCATATCGGAGAGCCCGAACAGATCGAGACCGGCCAGCGCCCTGATCATCTCTCGCGGGTTTGTCACCTTGTCGGTGAGCGGCGCGGGGTTCTGCTTGCAGGTGGCCGAGGAAAGCGCCGTTATCTGCGCCGTCTGGCCCAGAAACCGGGCAAGCCCGTTCAGAACGGCAAGGTCTCCGACATCCTTGTAATCAAGATGAAATCCGCTCTGGCCCGTGGTCTGGAGTTCACGCCTGAGCGCGCGCTGCCATTTCTGCTCGTCGTCAAGATACGATCTGAACTCGGCCGGTTCGAACCGGATCCTGGCCTCTTTTCTGTGCCGGACATCGCTCAGCTTCCACTGCCCAGTTGCCTGGGCGATCTTGCGCGATACATAGCTTTCAAGCGGATTGCGCGTCAGGATTATCTTGGCGCATCGCCTGTCGTTCAGACAATGCCGCAAAATCCGCGGATCGTGATCGCGGAAAAACCGGAATCCGGCAAGCCCGGGCGTATGCCTGCGCATCGCCTGAATGAACCCCAGAGGATCGGATTCCCTCCTGGACAGGCTGAAACCGAAGCGCTTCCTGCCGTCAGGATAACAGAGGAATGACGGATTGAATGCCTCGCCATGACAATGCAGGCCGGAGAACTGATTGATATTGGCCTCCAGAAAATTCGAGCCCGTGCGCATTCCGGCAAAAATTATGAAATAGTCAAAATTCTGTGGCATGGATCCTATTTCACCAGATACGGCCTGCCAGCAGGCCACGGATGCCCCGGAAATGCATTGTCGGGCGGGAAGTTACCCACAAGATAAGGGTGCATCCCGTGATTCTTGAGGTTCTGAAGGAACTTTCCGAACCCCGACAAACTGGCAAGTCGCGGTGCCTCGGAAAACCGGAGCGACGAACGCGGCAACATTTCGTCGATCAGCATCTGAAGGTTATCCATCGGCGTTTCCATGAACTCGGCCATTGTCCATATCCTTACCCGCGCCTTCGTGTGGGGCGAACGCAGAATTTCGAGATGAGCCGCCTCGGCCTTCTGCCGCAGGGCAGCAATCTTGCGGATGGTCGAAAAATCAAGGTTCGAATGGAAGAGAGAAACAGCCCAAGCCCCGCTGATAACGGAAATCTGGGCATTCGGATCCTTTGCCATGAACCATCCGATTTCGGGGGTGTCGTCCGGTCCATACTGAAACGCCTGCCGCTCGCCCCGCATGTTCCAGATCAGGCTGGCCAGGAATTGTCCGGGGTTTCTGTCACGCGTGGCGGGGTGGCTTGAAAGGCCGCCGCAATAAACACTCTGTCCGCCCTCGAATTCCGCTTCATCCGGAGCGAAAAGATGCCCGTGCACACGAATTCCCGTGATACGGCTCAGCCAGGCTTCGAAATTCTGGAACAGATCGCCGAACCCCTCGAACACGGAATAGGGAGCGCATGTCAGCCCGTTTTCCCACCCCTCGTTCGGAAAACGGCTGTGCATGTAAAGGCCGGGGCGTCCACGGGTCCGACGCGCCACGGCATCTGAAAAGATGCGGTCGATCTTGTTGGTATCCGGTTCCCCGGTTCGTCTCGAACCGGAACTTTTCCGCAGAAATGTCTGATACAACCGATCTGCCTTCGGCCAGATCTTGCGAGCCACGAAGCAATCAGAGCGGCGCAGAAGCTGCAGGTGATCATCATAGAAAACATGCGGCTTGCCCTGGTAATCGAATTTGGTCAGTGTCAGAGATCTGCTTTCGATGTTGCGGGAATGAATCCTGGCAAGGGTCTGAAAATAGGATTCATCGGGAATCCAGACACGGCGGAAATAGCGATCGTACTCCTTGCGCCGGGGCGATTCCAGTATCGCCGACAGGGTCTGTCGCGTGAGGCACCACCATTGCGAGCCCATGTGCGGCAGGATCCCTTCGGGTATTGTGCGGCAATACCCTATCCGCCTTTGCAGTTTCACATAGCCGTCGAAAAGACGGCGCTGCCTTTTCCAGGAAAAGGGAAACCGCAGGGTGAACCGTTCCTTGTCAAGGCCACCCACCGTCCAGGGCACGTCCTCGGTGCTGGCGGATTCGATGAAGTTCGTCTCTGGACGCTCCCCCAGATAGGTGCGCAGGTCGTCTATCGGGCGAAGCGGCAGGCACGAACCCGAGGCCAGAAACACATGGCGCACGTCAGGGAAGCTTGCAAGCATCAGCTCCGAAGCGATCTGGGTTGCCCGAACGATCGACCACCTGCCCCATTCACACCGCAGCCGGCGCGAGAACCTCACCGCAGGGTAATCGGCAAATGCGCGCATGAAGGCCTGACAGCTTTCCCGGGGCACGCGCCTGTCAACATGAATGACCACCGGACAGCCGTTTCTGGCCCAGTGATGAGCAACCTGACCCGCTCGCTCCAGCGCGGTATGCACCAGAAGCACCACTCCCAGCGATCTGTCGTCCGTGCTCAAGCCCAGTTTCCCTTGGACATCAGGCCCAGTATTTCAAGCTGGCGCCAGTTTATGTATTTCTCGGACCATTTGCACCACAGATCCGGACTTTCTTTCAGACGATCATGATATGCCCTGTATTCATGGCTATCCGCATAATGTTGCCGGCGTGTCAGCTCTTCTGCTGCCTTCTCGGAAAAGGTATTCAGAAATTTCGCATGCAACAGACAACCGGATGTCTTTTCGCCGCCCCATTCCTCGTAAACAAGGTTGAGGCCCCGTGGCAAAAGCATATGCGTCGAACTGACATAGGCATAGCGCCTGTTCCATTTCACCAGCGGGATCTTGTTGAGGGCCGGCGCGCGCATCGGATCATCGGCAAAGAACATTCGCATCCTGGGCCCGCCCTGAACCCACAGGTTCCGGTATTTCGGGTTTTTCTCGATCACATAGTTGCCGCTGTCAAACCAGCAGGCGATCTCGAACGGATCCTGCCCCGGCCTGTAAGGCACCGCATCAATGCGGCCTTTGGGATACATGTCGATCAGCATCGCACCAAACGATCTGACCGAGGAAGCCTCCAGCCAGTCCGCAAGCGCGCCAAGCGGGCGGGTATCGCAAAAGGGATAGATGAGGAACTCGTCGATATCGACAACCAGTGCCCAGTGCCCGTGCGCATGTTTCCGAAGCAGGCCGTTCACCCAGTCGGTTCCGAAGTTTGCGCGCTTGTAGCTTTTCGGGGTGCTCCAGAGTGAAACATCGGCCTGGTCCGCCAGATAGTCCCGCGAACCATCGTTGCTGTCGTTGTCTATCAGCAGAAAATGATCAATTCCGAGATTGCGATAATAGCTCAGGAAATACGGCAGGCGGACCTGTTCGTTGCGCAGTGTCGCAACGCAGAGAATATCCCCCTTGCCGATCAGCGCGGTCCGGTCCGCGACGAGCCGCAACTCGCCCCGCTTGCGAATGGCGCGAACCAGACGGCGCTGACGCTCGGCCCGCAGACGATATGATCGCCACACTCGGCTCACTGCCTGTTCCTTCCAACCGCTCGGCATTCCTGCCGTTTCGGGCATAGCTGCCCATGATTAAGGTTGCCTTGATCGGAAACTGCCCCGCTTCAGGGCCACTATAGGAAACAACACGAAAGCCGCATAGATCCGGCCGACATTTTCCCGAAATCCGCCCCGGAAGATCGCACATGCCACGCCTCATGCCCAGCCGCCGCGCGACATGAGGCCCAGATCCTCGAACTGCCGCCACCCGGAATACCTGACCGAATCTTCGGTCCACAAAACCGGATCGGCAATGACTGCGTCATAATAATCATCATAGATGCTGCTGACCGCAAAATGTTCCTTGCGTTCCTTTTCCACGCGTGAGCGTTCGATCACCGAGGGCAGAAACTTGCTGTGCAGCAATATGCCTGACGTCAGCCTGCCACTCTGATCATGAACATCGTTGAGCCTGCGGGGCAGAACGGAATGGGTGGAGTTGAGATATGCATACCGTCGATTCCATTTTACCAGGGGTTTCTTGCTCATGGTTGGCGCGCGTCTTGGGATATGTGCAAAGAAGGCCCGCGCCCGCGCACCGCCCTGTGCCGACGGATTCCTGATCTTCTGCTGATAGGTCCAGACGTAGTTTCCCGCATCATACCAGCATAGCCCCTCGAACGGATCGTCGCCCGGCGTATACGCGTTTTCGCTCAGGCGCCCCTTGGGATACATGTCGATCATGATTGCCCCGAAGCTTTGCTGCCGCTGCATATCCAGCCATGCCGTCAGTTCGCTCAGAGGGCGACTGTCGTGAAACGGATAGATCAGGATTTCATCTGCATCCACCGTCACGCACCAATGGCCGTGGCCAAAGCGGATCTGCAACCAGGTCAGCCAGTCCATCCCGAAGCGGGACTGCCTGTAACTGTGCTCCGAGGTCCAGAGCGATACATCCTCCTGCCCGGCAAGATATTCATGCGTTCCATCATCGCTGCCGTTATCAACGAACAGAAAGTGATCAACCCCAAGCCTGCGATAATATGTCAGGAAATGAGGCAGGCGGACTGCCTCGTTCCTGACTGTCGAGAACAGCAGGATATCCCGCTTGCCGATGCACGAGGTGCGATTCCGAACAGCCCGCAGCTCATGGCGTTTCCGCAGGGCCCTGAAAAGCAGCCGCCGCCGTTTCCAGCGCAACAGATAGGCAGTTTTCAGCTCTCGCGCGAAACCCATGTGTCAGGCCTCCTTCCCGATAGGCCATTTGCCCGCCGCCGGGGCTGCGCCCTTGCGAAACCTGATCGCTTTTTTGGGATGGCGGTGTCAACAGCACCAAAAGGCCAGACACCGGGAAACGCCCGCGCTCCCGCCTATTGCGCGGCTTTCTGAAGCGCCACCATCTCTGTGAGATATTGCGCAAATTCATCGCGAAGATCTTCCCGGGAAAGGCCGAAGGCTACTGTTGCCTGAAGGAAGCCGGCCTTCGACCCGCAATCGAACCGCTGGCCCCGGAAACGCAGGGCAAAGACATCCCGCCCGTGATGAATCTCTTCTGCGATGGCATCCGTCAACTGCACCTCGCCACCGCTGCCCTGCTTGATCCGGTTGAGATTCTGAAGAACCCGGGGGGTCAAAATATAACGTCCGATCACCGCAAGGTTGGACGGCGCATCTTTGCTGGAGGGCTTCTCGACCATGCCCTGCACAGAAACCATGTTACCCATGTCTTCCCGGACATCAAGAATTCCGTAGGCCGATACCCTGTCGGGCGGAACTTCCATCGTGGCCACCATGCACCCGCCTGTTTCGGCATAGGCCTCGGTCATCTGCTGCAGGCAGGGTTTTTCTGCGGCAATCACGTCATCGGGCAGGATCACCGCGAAAGGCTCGTTCGCAATCAGACGCCGCGCACACCATACTGCATGGCCAAGGCCCAGCGGCCTGTGCTGGCGGATATAGGCAATCGCACCGCTTTCCATGTTGGTGTTCTTCAACTCTTCGAGCAAAGCCGTCTTGCCCGACCTGCGCAGGGCATTTTCAAGCTCGGGGGCTGTGTCGAAATAATCTTCGAGCGCCCCCTTGCCACGCGACGTGACAAAGATGAACTCCTTGATGCCGGCAGCACGCGCCTCATCAATCGCATATTGAATGAGCGGTCGGTCCACCAGGGTCATGATCTCTTTTGGAACCGACTTCGTTGCAGGAAGAAAACGTGTTCCGAGGCCAGCCACGGGAAAGATCGCCTTTGTCACTTTGCGCTTCATGAATTCCCTCTAAAAGCCTTGCGGGCATGCTGCGGCATAACAACGGCATTCCCACAGTTCAACAGTGTTTCGGTTGTGATCAATAATTCAGGAGCTTTCAATAAACTGCCGTGGTATTTTTACCTTTCGGAAGGAAGAAACGCACAAAAGTCCCGGATCGTCAGGGCCGTTTCAACATGACGCCGGGAGCGCAGGCAATGAAAAACGGGTTTTCGTAGCCCGGCTTGCCATAAGTGAGCGGCCTGAGATCATCAAACCGCACAACCTGCCCCCCAGCCCCCGAAAGCACCGCATGGCCCGCTGCGGTATCCCACTCCATGGTCCGACCAAGCCGCGGGTAAAGATCGGCCTCTCCGGTGGCAACCAGGCAGAATTTCAGTGACGAGCCGGCGCTGCGACACTCTCTGACCTGATACCTCGAGATATAATCATCGGTTGCCTGATCCCGGTGGGATTTCGAAGCCACGACGACAAGCGCATCATTATCAGGCTCTGCCACCGAGATGTCCCTTGTCTTGCCGGGACAGTCCCTGGGAAACGGCCCTTTTTCCTCGACAGATCTTCCGTCGGAGACGGTATAGAACAAACGTTCGCGTGCCGGTGCATGGACAACTCCGCGCAAGGGCCTGCCGTTTTCCACATATGCGATGTTCACGGTGAAATCGCCCCGCCTGCCGATGAATTCCCTGGTCCCGTCCAAAGGATCGACGATTATGAAGTTCCCGGCGCTCTTCCCGTGGGTCGCTGCCTGCTCCTCGGTGATTGCCAGAATATCGGGGAATGCTTTCTTCAGCCCGGCCGCAATCACCGCATCGGCCGCCCGGTCTGCCGCCGTTACGGGGCTGTGATCCGCCTTGACGCTAACCGAGAAATCACCGGAATTGTAGATATTCATGATCTCGTCGCCCGCTTCCAGTGCGAGGCGGCGGAAAACCCTTGTCATCCTGTCGATATCCATCTGTGGCCCTCCGTGCATTCCCGCCTGCCCGTAATTGTTGAAGGATGTTCCTCGCATCCTTATGCTTCCACATCAAGGGAACGGCAAGAAATCCCTGCTATCGGCGTGACATGACAACCGAACACCGGATTTCTGGCGGATGTTTCAGAGACAGCGAAAACGGACGAACACGCAGGCGGCAGCCACTCTGGCATCGGTCATCTATCACGCGACGGTTCGTCATGTGCGCAAGAGCCACGGCAACGCCCTGATCGGTCTGATGCAGAACATGCTGCAGACCGTCATCCTGATTGCCGCATTCTATGTGATGTTTTCACTGCTCGGATTGCGCGGCAGCGCAGTTCGGGGCGATTTCCTGCTTTACATCATGTCCGGCATATTCCTGTTCGTCACCCATACAAAGGCAATGGGTGCCGTCGTCAACTCCGAAGGCCCGGCTTCGCCGATGATGCTGCATGCGCCCATGAACACCGCAGTTGCCATCACGTCGGCTGCGCTTGGAACGCTCTATATCCAGATCCTGTCGGCGGCGATCGTTCTGTTCGCCTATCATGTGGCCGTGAAACCGATCGAGATTTACCAGCCGGTCGGAGTGATTGCGATGTTCCTGTTGTCCTGGTTTTCCGGGATTGCAATCGGAATGGTGTTTCTTGCCCTGAAACCCTGGTTTCCCAGCTTCACGGGAATTGCCTCGATGGTTTATTCCCGGGCCAACATGATCGCCTCGGGCAAGATGTTCCTGGCCAATACCCTGCCGGCCAGCAAGATCGCGCTGTTTGCTTGGAATCCGTTGTTTCATTGCATCGATCAGGCACGGGGGTATGCCTTCATCAATTACAATCCGCATTACAGTTCATACGAATATGCGATCACGGTCAGCCTCGTGCTGCTGATGATTGGCCTGATGGGAGAATTCTATACGCGCAAGAACGCCTCGATCAGCTGGGCAGCGCGCAGATAACCACGACAGAAGGTCGGATGCCGGAGATTTACCATGATGTCTTTCCCGCATACCCTTGTTGCCATCCTGATCTGGATCACCTTCCTTTCCCAGGGTGCACGCAGCGAATCGCCCCCTCCCCAACCCTGGGAGCTGCCCGCGCTCTACGCCGTACGAGACGTGGCCGCGGATGATGTCCTGAACGTGCGTGCGGCCCCCTCTGCCCGGGCCGAAATTCTTGATACCCTCGCACCCGACGCAACCGGCATCGAGATCACCGCCGTCAGTCCCGACGGACGCTGGGGCCGGATCCCCCTGTCAGAAACCAATGGATGGATCTCCATGCGCTACGTCGAACGCCTGCCCGGACAGGACAGCAGCACCCTTTCCCTGCCGCTTGTCTGCTGGGGCGGCGAACCTTTCTGGAATCTCGCCATCGACCTCGGGGTTGCGGATTTTTCCAGCCCTGACATGGAAAGCCTTGCCTTCACCACGGAATGGATCACGGGTGGACCGTGGAGATATGCGCTGCGCATGAAGGCGCTAGCCGAAACCTCTCAGGCCACGGCCGTGATCCGGCGCGAGGAATGCGGCGTGATGAGTGACAGGCTTGCGGGGTTGACCGTTGATCTGATCATCGAAACCGGAACCGGCGGCGCGGCACCGTTGTTGCTGTCGGGCTGCTGCAATCTGGTGGCGCGCTAGCTCAGGCCCGATTGCCGGCAATACGCAGCGTGAGGTTGAGCCGCCCGCCATTGCGCAACAGACACGAGGTGCCGGGGCAAATGCGTTCTATCCCATGATAGGCCAACCGGGCCTCATCGCGCATCACCAGCACGTCCCCCGAAGAAAGCACCACCGATTGCGTAGCACCCCCGCGCTGCACTCTCCCGATTCGGAAAACCGCGTCATCGCCCAGAGAAACCGAAAGGATCGGCCATCGCAGATCGGCTTCATCTCGATCCTGATGCATTCCCATCCGGGCACCCGGCGCATAGAAGTTGATCAGGCAGCTATCGGGCAAGGGCGTTGCGGGCAGGATCCTGCACCACGGATCGAGAACGCTTTCCGGGATCGGCGGCCAGAGTGTACCGGAAGGATGGCAGGGTTCATAGCGATAGCCTTTCCGATCGGATATCCAGCCGAGCGCACCGGCTGATGTGATCCGTACCGACATCCGGCGCCCTCCGGCCGTAACCGGCGAGAACAACGGCGCCTTGCGCAGAACGGCACGTATGTCGGCGACAATCTTCTGCTGCCGTTCCGGGGAAAGGAACCCCTTGTACACCTCGGCACCCCTGATACGAACCGTTGGCTGAATGCTCATGTGCTGCTGACGCTGTATCGTATTGCACCCGAATTCATGTTTTCGCACCGAATCCGACTTCCCGGCCTTGCCGCCGCTTGCAGAGCGCATACCCCCTTCTTATATACGCCAAGAAGCGTGATCGGGGATGGCCCGATCGGAAATTGGGATCAGGGCGGAAATGCCTTCTTAGGGTTTTCGCCCCATAACATCGCCGAAAGAGAGGAACAAGACATGGCTAAAGTCATTGGTATCGACCTCGGTACAAGCAACTCCTGCGTCGCCATCATGGATGGCGCCAAGCCGAAGGTTATCGAAAACGCCGAAGGCCAACGCACGACCCCGTCCGTTGTTGCCTTCGCAGAAGAAGAAGTTCTCGTTGGCCAGCCGGCAAAGCGTCAGGCCGTGACCAACCCCGAAAACACGATCTTCGCCGTCAAGCGCCTGATCGGGCGCCGGATCGATGATCCGGAAGTGGAGCGCGTGAAGAAGATCGTCCCCTACAAGATTGTTGACGGCGGCAACGGAGATGCCTGGGTAGAAGTCCGCGGCGAGAAATATTCGCCCAGTCAGATCTCGGCCTATATCCTCGGCAAGATGAAGGAAACCGCCGAAAGCTATCTTGGCGAAGACGCCAAGCAGGCCGTCATCACCGTTCCCGCCTATTTCAACGACGCCCAGCGTCAGGCCACAAAGGATGCCGGCAAGATCTCGGGGCTTGAAGTGCTGCGGATCATCAACGAACCAACAGCGGCCGCGCTGGCCTATGGGCTGGACAAGTCCGGCGCCAAGACCATCGCCGTCTATGATCTTGGCGGCGGCACCTTCGACGTGACCATACTGGAAATCGACGAGGGCCTGTTCGAGGTGAAATCCACCAACGGCGATACTTTCCTTGGTGGTGAAGACTTCGATATGCGTATCGTCAATTACCTTGCGGAAGAATTCAAGAAAGAGCACGGCGTCGACCTGACGAAAGACAAGATGGCTTTGCAGCGCCTGAAGGAAGCTGCCGAAAAGGCCAAGATCGAGCTTTCGTCGGCCACACAGACCGAGATCAACCAGCCGTTCATTTCGATGGACCCGAACAACGGCACACCGCTGCACCTGGTGGTGAAACTCACACGCGCCAAGCTGGAAAGCCTGGTCAGCGATCTGATCAAGCGCACCATGAAACCCTGCAAGGATGCCCTGAAGGATGCCGGCCTCAGCACCGGCGACATTGACGAGGTGCTGCTGGTTGGCGGCATGACCAGGATGCCCAGGGTGGCCGAGGAAGTCAGCAAGTTCTTCGGCAGGGATCCACACAAGGGCGTGAACCCGGATGAAGTGGTGGCCATGGGCGCCGCAATCCAGGCCGGCGTGCTGCAGGGCGACGTGAAAGATGTCGTTCTGCTTGATGTGACACCGCTCAGCCTCGGGATCGAAACGCTTGGCGGCGTGTTCACCCGCCTGATCGATCGCAACACGACCATTCCGACGAAGAAGTCGCAGATCTTCTCGACCGCGGAAGACAACCAGTCAGCCGTGACGATCCGGGTATTTCAGGGCGAGCGTGAACTGGCGGCCGACAACAAGCTGCTCGGCCAGTTCAACCTTGAGGACATCCCGCCCGCACCACGTGGCGTGCCGCAGATCGAGGTGACTTTCGACATCGACGCCAACGGTATCGTCTCGGTTTCCGCCAAGGACAAGGGTACCGGGAAAGAACAGAAGATCACCATCCAGGCTTCGGGCGGCCTGAGCGAGGAAGAGATCGAACAGATGATCAAGGACGCCGAGGCCAATGCCGAAGCCGACCGCAAGCGGAAGGAACTGATCGAAGCCCGGAACCAGGCGGAAAGCCTGATCCACACCACCGAAAAATCGCTGGAAGAGCATGGTGACAAGGTGGATCCCGCCACGGTGGAAGCCATCGAGCTTGCCGTAAGTGCGCTCAAGGAAACCATCGAAGACGATGATCCCGACAAGATCAAGTCTGGCATCCAGAACGTGACCGACGCGGCCATGAAGCTGGGTGAGGCGATCTACAAGGCGCAACAGGAAGAAGCTGCCGGTGAATCCGGCGGTTCCGAAGAAGAAGCGCCCCGCGGCGTGGATGAAGATATCGTTGATGCCGACTTCGAAGACATTGACGAAGACAAACGCGCATAAGGAGTTCTGAACTCTTTCTGGCCGGCCTGAGAAACTCGGGCCGGCCAGTCATGTTGAAGAGGAAACGGGATGGCAAAGCGCGACTATTATGAAATCCTGGGCATCAGCGTTCATGCCTCTGCCGAAGAAATCAAGAAGGCCTATCGCAGAAAGGCCAGGGAGCTGCATCCCGACAGCAACTCTGACAATCCTGACGCAGAAGCCCAGTTCAAGGAAGTGAACGAAGCCTACGATGTGCTCAAGGATCCCGAAAAGCGTGCTGCGTATGACCGCTTCGGTCATGCCGCCTTCGAGGGCGGCACGGGTGCCGGTGCGGGCTTTGGAACGCGGGGGGGCGATTTTGCCTCGGCTTTCTCGGATGTCTTCGAAGATCTGTTTGGCGATTTCATGGGCCAGCGCAAATCTTCCCGACAGCGCGCATCGCGCGGATCTGACCTGCGTTATAACTTGCGTGTCACACTGGAAGAAGCCTTTTCCGGCGTCCAGAAAACAATAACCGTTCCCACATCGGTAACCTGCCGCGAATGCAATGGCTCGGGTGCTGCTGGCGGGGCCGAGCCCGCACTGTGCCCCACCTGTTCAGGCATGGGAAAGGTGCGGGCCCAGCAAGGCTTCTTTACGGTCGAGCGCAGCTGCCCCACCTGCGGGGGCATAGGCCACATGATCAAGGATCCCTGTGCAACCTGCCGCGGGCAGGGCCGGCTTGAGAAAGAGCGTTCGCTTTCGGTCAACATCCCGGCAGGTGTGGAAACGGGCACCCGTATCCGTCTTGCCGGTGAAGGCGAAGCCGGACTTCGCGGCGGACCGCCCGGCGATCTTTACATTTTCATCGACGTGCAGGAACACTCTCTGTTTCAGCGCGACGGGACCGATCTTTACTGCCGCGTTCCCGTATCCATGGCAAAGGCGGCTCTTGGCGGTGAGGTCGAGGTGCCGACAATAGACGGTGGAAAATCGCGGGTAAAGGTGCCGGCCGGCAGCCAGTCGGGCAGACAGATGCGCCTGCGCGGCAAGGGCATGCCGGCACTGCGCGGCGGCGTCACGGGTGACATGTATATAGAACTGCATGTAGAAACCCCGGTAAACCTGACAGCAAGGCAAAAGGAGATTCTGCAGGAATTCGAGGAAATATCGAATGACAACAATCCAGCCGGATCGAAATTCTTCCAGACGGTGAAATCCTTCTGGGAAAGCATGAAAAGCTGACAATCTGCGTCATGCGCGGCATGGTTAACATGCATTAACCGAATTTTCAGAAAATCGTCGCAGCCTGACGGTATGAGTTCCGGGTATCACTTTTCCGAAATAGGCCTCCCTCTTTTCGAAGCGGATGAAGCGGTTTCGCCAACGCCTCTTGCAGGCCGGCTGCCGTCTTACATCAAGGATCACCGCAAGCGCCTGCGCACACGGTTTCTGGAGGGTGGAGCCGGTGCCATGCCCGACTACGAACTTCTTGAGCTTGTCCTGTTTCGCGCCATTCCACGGCAAGACGTTAAACCGCTGGCGCGACGCCTGATGGATACATTCGGCGATTTCAATCGCGTCCTGTCAGCCCCGCGCAAGCGGCTTGCCGCAGTAAAGGGTGTGGGCGATGCGGTTATTCTGGAGCTCAAGATCATTGAAGCTGCGGCTCACAGGATGGCACGTGCGCGGGTTCTGAAACGTCATGTAATCTCAAGCTGGGATGCGGTTCTCGATTATTGCCATACAACCATGGCACACCGGGAAACCGAGCAATTCCGCGTTCTGTATCTTGACCGCAAGAACATGCTGATCGCTGATGAAGAGCAGGCAAGTGGAACCGTCGATCATGTGCCCGTCTATCCACGCGAACTTGTGAAGCGCGCGCTGGAGCTGAACGCATCGGCACTGATCCTGGTGCATAATCACCCTTCCGGCGATCCAACCCCGTCAGAGCAGGACATCACGATGACGGGCCAGGTTCGGAAAGCAGCAGAAGCACTGGGCATAACCTTGCATGATCACCTGATCATCGGGAAATCGCGTGAACTCAGCTTCCGATCGGCAGGCTATCTCTGATCGAAGGTCAGGGGCCGGAGCTCACCTCAACCACACCTCGACACGTCGGTTGATCCGGCGCCCCCAGGCTTCAGTGTCACAGGCTATCGGCAACGTTTCCCCGAAAGCCTTGATGCGGAATTTCAACTGCTGCTCCTGAATGCCATCCACCATTTTCAGAACAGCA
Source organism: Paracoccaceae bacterium (assembly GCA_026989355.1). Classification (GTDB taxonomy): domain Bacteria; phylum Pseudomonadota; class Alphaproteobacteria; order Rhodobacterales; family Rhodobacteraceae; genus WFVA01. The sequence goes on from JALSJM010000002.1 coordinate 198,682, forward strand.
TCGTGAACCGCATTTGCGCGCCTCTCGGAAACAAGCCTGTTTGTTTCCGCCGTGCCCTCTCCATCGGTAAATCCCGCGAAGATGATGGTCTTGTCATGATACTGCCCAGCCTTCAGCAGATGTGACAACAGCACGACATTGGCGCGAGATTGCGCATCCAGCAATGTCGAACCTGCCTGAAACCGGAACGTGACCGACAGTCTCCGCGCTGGTTTCAGTTCTGCAACCAGCTCTTTCAGATCCGCAAGTTTCGTCTCCTTGCCGGCGGCGGTGATGGCATTGGCCAGGCGCTCACCCTGCGACCCGATGGAAATTTCAAGCGGTTGCTGATCAACGAATCCAGCTCGCCGGATTACCAGTTGCGCAGTATGCGAGCCAAGAAAGCGCAGGAAATCACGCCCCACCTCGGGAAAACGATAACGCGGCATATACAGAAACAGTGGCGTGGCGAGTGGATAATCTTCGGATTTCAGGGTCAATATCGAAGGTCGGATTGCAAATCCGCATTCTCCGGTCAGGGAAAGTACCTTGGCATTTCCCACCTCGGAATAGCTGGCAAGCCCGATGGCAAAGGGATCTCTTGCAACGGCATCCACCAGATCTTCGCTGCTTTCATGGACAATGGTTTTGTCCGATAAAACCAGGCCGTATCCCCGCATGACCTTGTCTTGAAAACCTTGTGTCAAACCGGATTCGGGGCCGCGGGTATGCACGGCGATCGGGGCATCCGGCCCGCCCACTTCCTGCCAGTTCGCGATTCGGCCTGCAAAAATTCCGGCCAGGGTTTCGAACGACAAACCTTCAACCGGATTGCGGGGAGAAACCACCAGAACCAACCCATCAAGCCCGATCACCCTTGCCCGCCTGGCAATTGAAAGATCCCCCAGCCCCGTTTTTTTCGCCACATCATTTTCTTCCGAACGGATTTCCCGCAAGGCCATGGCCATATCCGCCTTTCCCGCCAACAGATCGGACAACCCCTGTTCGGTATTCGACAGGCGAAAGGCAAGCCGCGCCACTTCGCGGCCATCACCCGACCGGCGCAGGACATAATCGAAATCCCTGTCGGACCGCACAACCCGGCGCAGCTTCATGCCCTCTTGAACTGCAAATGCCTCGACAAGGGCAGGAAGCAACACGTCGCCCATTGTGCGCGATCCGCTAATCGTCATGCGGGCAATGAAATTTTCACGGTCAGGACAACCGGAGCCTTTACAGGTCACTCCCTCACCATCCACCGTCAAATTGCCATGAGCTGTCCTGATGCGGTAGAATTCGCCGTCAAAGCCCAACAGCGTGCCGCTTATGCTGAGCGCACCGTCTTTCGATGTCAGCAAAACCTTCTTCTGCGAAGGCTGGTCGGCTGCACCGGTGCCGCCGGCAAGAACCAACGCGGCGATCAATGCCGCATACAGCATTTTCATTCCAGGCATCCAGAAGTTTCGGATCAGTTCCTGGCGATCTTCAGATCTGGAAGAACATTTTTCAATACCAGCCTGTTGCCAATCCTGTTACAGCCGGGCATGAAAAGCACGATATCAGTTGGCCTCATCACCCCGGCCACAGTTTTCCAAAGCGCTGTTGCTTCTATTTCACGGTCACAGGTAAAAGCGTTCACGCCTGCTTCCAGAGCAAGGCGCACGGCTCCGCTCCGGTTGCTCATGGCTCGCGGAAAACTGTAAATTTCAGCATGTCTGACATTTTCAGGCCGGTCTGACCTGCCCAGACGCATGATGATGCCCCGCACTTCATCTCGGCCGGCAGCATGACCCGGAGCCTCAGCCTGCACATGGCCCACGTCACCATAATCCGCGCCGAATTCAAGTGCGCGGATATTCAGATCGGCATTGCCTTGCCAGAGAAGGACAATACGATCATGATCGATGACTTCCGGAACCTCGGCCATTGCATGAACCATGGTCCTGTCGGCAAAACGCACCGTGAACCTGGCCTTTTCGGCCAAGGCTGGCACTGTAACCGATACATGCCCGGTCCTTGATGTCAGTTCGGTGAAAACAAGACCTTCGTGAAGAATTTCTACGATCTGTTCTGCCTTGCAAGGGGCGTCAAGCATAAGCCGAACCTCTGCCCTTTCCCGTGCTGCAATGGCAGAAAGCCGCGGCCCACATGCGATGCCGAACGGGCTGAAGCGAGCCTCATTCTCAAGAATTCCGGCCGATACGGTTTCCTTCTGCGGAAACAAAAGGCCGGCAGAACCCGTCAGGCGGACAGCTGGAAATCCGGAGCGCAGCATTGAAGCGGGCAGGCTCGGCAATGCGGTGGATGACACGAAAACATCATCGGTTTCACCGTTCATATCGGCAGAAGCGAGCCTGACGTGCTGAAGAGGCGGCCCTTCTTTCCTGCCAAAAATTTCGGCAATCGAATCACTGTTCTGCATGGCAAACCCGGTTGCCCATGCCATGAAAACCGTGATCAGAACCGTGACAATCTTTCCTCGGTCGAGCCGTTTCAGTTTCGTGAGCAAGGCGATTCTCCAGGATGCCAAGCTCCCACCCAGATTTTCAACCTACCTGAAAATCCGCACATGGCGAATTGTCTGTGCCATTTAAATTTTCCCTATGGCAGAGCAGCAACATGGACCGGATTTCGTGGGACAACAGTCTGAAACCGGCACATCCTGATCCATCCTCGTGCCTTCGGAAACAGGCAGATTCGTTTTCTTCTGCCGCCCTTCAGATGTCAGACAATCCTGCCGTGGCAGTGCTTGTATTTTCTGCCTGATCCACATGGGCACGGATCGTTTCGGCCCGGATCTCCCCAAGTTGACGGATCGCTTTCATCGAACCCCTCGACAAGGGGAGAATGACCCGGGCTTTCCGGCGATGCTCCTGCCTCTTGCTGGGCTTCCTGCTGGGCAAGAAGCTGCTGCATCATTGCTGCATGCTCCTCTTCCGACATGGGGCGGATCTGCACCAGCTGTTTGGTAACATCCACGCGCAGGCTGTCCAGCATCGATTGGAACAGCTGGAAGGCCTCGGTCTTGTATTCATTCAGCGGATCGCGCTGTGCATAGCCACGAAACCCGATGACCGAGCGCAGATGCTCAAGCGTCAGAAGGTGCTCGCGCCATTTTGTGTCGATCGTCTGCAGCAGAACCTGCTTCTCGATCTGGCGCATGGTTTCGGGTCCGAATGCCGCGGCTTTCTGGGCCATGAATTCATCAGCCGCCTTGACCAGACGTTCGCGGATTACTTCGTCATCAACGCCTTCCTCTCTGGCCCAGGCGATGACCGGCACATCGATACCCAGATGCTCCATCGCCGCAGCATAAAGCCCTTCGGTATCCCACTGCTCGGGATAGCTGCCCTCCGGCATGTAACGATCAAGCAGATCGTCGATCACCTCGTGACGCATGTCCTGAACGATATCGGAAAGATCCTGCGCCTCCATGATTTCGCGACGTTGCGAGAATATCACCTTGCGCTGATCGTTCATCACATCATCGAATTTCAGAAGGTGCTTGCGAATGTCGAAATTGCGCGCTTCAACCTTGGCCTGAGCCTTTTCAAGCGACTTGTTCACCCAAGGGTGAATGATCGCTTCACCCTCTTTCATGCCAAGCGTGGACAGAACCTTTTCAAGCCGGTCCGAACCGAAGATACGCATCAGATCATCCTGGAGCGACAGGAAGAAGATCGAACGGCCGGGATCGCCCTGCCGCCCTGAACGACCACGAAGCTGATTATCGATTCGGCGGCTTTCGTGGCGTTCGGTAGCCAGAACGAACAACCCGCCAGCATCCAGAACCTTCTGCCGTTCTTCGGCATGTTCGGCTTCGATCTTCCTGCGAATCTGTTCAGGGTCGGCTTCGGGATTGGCCGCCAGCGCTTCCAGAACCTTCATCTCGACATTGCCGCCCAGCTGGATGTCTGTACCGCGTCCGGCCATGTTGGTGGCAATCGTAACGGCGCCAAACTTTCCGGCCTCTGCTATGATCTGGGCTTCCCTTTCGTGCTGGCGGGCATTCAGGACATTGTGCCTGATACCCGCCTTCGTCAACAGCCCGGAAAGCTCTTCCGATTTCTCGATCGAAGTCGTGCCCACAAGGATCGGCTGGCCCTTCTCATGCGCTTCCCTGATTGCCTCAACAACCGCATCGTTCTTCTCACGAACCGAGCGATATACCCGATCATGCTCGTCAATACGGATCACCGGTTTGTTGGTGGGTATCTCGACAACCCCGAGCTTGTAGATTTCCTGAAATTCTTCGGCTTCCGTCAGGGCGGTGCCCGTCATCCCCGCCAGCTTGTCATAGAGGCGAAAATAGTTCTGGAAGGTGACCGAAGCCAGTGTCACGTTCTCGGGCTGAATGGCCACGCCTTCCTTGGCTTCGATTGCCTGGTGCAGACCCTCCGACAACCGACGCCCCGCCATCATCCGGCCGGTGAATTCATCGATGAGAACAACCTCACCGTTGCGCACGATGTAATCCTTGTCCTTCGAAAACAGCTTGTGCGCTCTCAGAGCCTGATTCAGGTGATGAACGATCGTGGTCGATTCCGGATCGTAAAGGCTTTGTCCTTCGGGCAGAATCCCGGCTGCGTGCAGACGCTCTTCCAGAAATTCGTTGCCCTCATCCGTAAAGGTGGCGTTACGGGTCTTTTCATCAATCGTATAGTGCTCTTCGGAAAGCTCGGGGATGATCTTGTCGATTGTCTGATAAAGCTCGGTGCGATCCTGCGTCGGGCCCGAAATGATCAGCGGAGTGCGTGCCTCGTCGATCAGAATCGAATCCACCTCATCCACGATCGCGTAATGGTGCCCACGCTGCTTCATTTCGCTGAGTTCGGATTTCATGTTGTCGCGCAGATAGTCGAAGCCCAGCTCGTTGTTGGTGGCATAGGTGACATCTGCATCGTAGGCGGCCTTCTTTTCGTCATCGGGCTGATGCGGATAGACAACCCCCGCCGTCATGCCAAGTGCCGAATAAACCTTTCCCATCCATTCCGCATCGCGCTTGGCCAGATAGTCGTTGACGGTAACGATATGCACACCCTTGCCGGTAAGCGCATTCAGATAGGCCGGAAACGTGGCGACCAGCGTTTTACCTTCGCCCGTCTTCATCTCTGCTATATAGCCGCGGTGCAGGAAAATGCCACCGATCAGCTGCACGTCGAAAGCGCGCAGGCCCAGCGCACGGTGCGCCGCTTCACGACAATTGGCAAAGGCTTCGGGCAGAAGATCGTCAAGACTTTCGCCTGATTTGGCGCGTTTCTGCAATTCACGGGTTTTCTGAATGATCTCTTCATCCGAAAGCTTCTGGAACCGGGGCTCAAGCGCGTTGATCTGCTCGACAACAGGCCGCACCGCCTTGATCTGACGATCATTTGGTGTTCCGAAAATCTTTTTGGCAAGTGTTCCGATACCCAGCATTTTTTCTCCGTGCCGTGTTCAACTCTCACGGCAATTCGCTTGCATGTTCACGATCAAGGACGACTTGCCCCGCATCGCTTGCAGTCTTATGACTGCAACAAGGCTTGTGGCGTGACCACATCCCTTTGGGGATGTAAGGGGCCACAGAGATAGTGTCAACGCCACGCAACCGCACGGCCATATCAGAGGAAGAACAGATGTCGAACCGCCATAATCCCTGGCAGAACCGTTTTTTTGCAGCCGTCCTGACGACCGGGCTGGCCTTTCCTGCAATTGCGGAAGAGATCACCGCCGGAACGGTGGTGGCCACCGTGAACGGAGAAGACATCACCCTTGGCGAAATGATCGCAACCGCGGAAACCTTGCCCGATCAGTACAAGGGGTTACCCGATGACGTTCTGTTCGACGGCATCCTGCAGCAGCTCATCCAGCAGACGGCCCTTTCCCAGGCGCTGGAGGGCACGCCGCCCAAACGGGTGGAAGTCGGTGTCAGGAACGAGCGCCGCCTTCTGCGTGCCGGCGCCGTTATCGAACAGATTGCCAGGGAAGCCGTCACCGATGACACCATTCGTGCCGCATATGAAAAGCGCTTTGCCAATGCCGAACCTTCGAAAGAGTACAACGCTTCGCACATTCTGGTAAAAACCCGGGAAGAGGCCGAGTCCATCATCAAGGAACTCGAAGCCGGTGCCGATTTTGCCGATCTTGCAAGGGAAAAATCGACGGGCCCTTCCGGCCCCAACGGCGGAGCGCTCGGCTGGTTCGGCCCGGGCATGATGGTCAAGCCCTTCGAGGATGCCGTGGTGGCAATGAAGCCCGGCCAGATTTCGGAGCCCGTTGAAACACAATTCGGCTGGCATGTAATCAAGCTTAATGAAACGCGCCTCAAGGATGCACCAAAGCTTGAGGACGTACGGGACGAACTGAAAGCCCAGCTTGAACGCGAAGCCCTTGAAAAGGCCGTTGCCGATATCACCAGGAACGCCAAGGTCGTAAAGGCGGAAGCGGGCAAGATCCCGCCCTCGGCCCTGCGCGACAGCAGTCTGCTCGACTGAGAGCACAAGGCCAGATGATGACGACAGACAAGGAAAGATGGCTTTCGCCGCTTGCTGCGGCGGGGAGCTTTCCCGATCTGCCCCTCGTTTCAGGGGTTGAACTGGCGGCCATCGAAGCAGGCGTGCGTTACCAGGGCCGCAAGGATGTAATGCTTGCCCGCCTTGCTCCCGGCTCCACCATTGCCGGCGTCTATACACAATCGGCAACCCGCGCCTGGCCGGTAGAGGACTGCGTGGCGAAAACCGGCCTTCCCCCCGAAGGGGGGGCCGCAATCCTGGTGAATTCGGGCAATGCCAATGCCTTCACCGGCCACCATGGTCTGAAGGCCGTGCGGGCCATCTCGGCAGCCGTGTCCAGAACGCTCGGCATTCCCGAAACCCGGGTATTCATTGCCTCAACCGGAGTAATCGGCGAACCGCTTCCCCACGAACGGATCACGGAAAAGATCGGAGAACTTGCCGAACGGCTTTCGCCCTGCGGACTGAAGGAAGCCGCCGAAGCGATCATGACCACCGATACCTATCCCAAGGGGGCGGGCACGACTGTTTCGGTCGCAGGGCAGGAGATCCGCATTGCCGGTATTGCCAAAGGGGCCGGCATGATCGCCCCCGACATGGCAACGATGCTGGTTTTCATCTTTACCGATGCCAGAGTCGCCCAGCCGCTTTTGCAGGAAATGCTGTGCGATCTCACCGGGCCAACCTTCAACAGCATCACTGTGGACGGAGATACCTCGACATCCGATACCCTGATCCTGGCCGCCACCGGCCAGAGCGCAGCCCCTGAAATCACCAGCAACACGGACCCCGCCGCCCAAGCCTTTCGCAAGGCACTGCATGGTGTCATGCTTGACCTTGCGCATCAGGTGGTGCGTGATGGCGAAGGCGCCACGAAATTCGTCGAGATCCGCGTTCGTGGCGCGGCAAACACTGCAGATGCCCGCAAAGTGGCCATGGCCATCGCCAATTCGCCCCTGGTAAAAACCGCCTTCGCCGGAGAAGATCCGAACTGGGGCCGCATCGTGATGGCTGTGGGAAAATCCGGTGCACGGGCTGATCGTGATCGTCTGTCCATCCGGTTCGGAGATATCCTTGTGGCTGAAAACGGCTGGGTCGCACCCGGCTACAACGAAGCCACCGCCGCTGCCTATATGAAGAACCCCGAGCTGAAGGTTACCGTCGATCTGGGGCTTGGCGGCGGCGAAAGTACCGTCTGGACCTGCGATTTCACCCAGCGCTATGTCGCGATCAATGCGGATTACCGCTCGTGACACAGTTGATTCTCGTTTCTGCGGTAGCGCTTGTCGACAAGGACGGACGCATCCTGCTGACCCAGCGCCCGGCAGGCAAGAGCATGTCCGGGCTGTGGGAATTTCCGGGAGGAAAAATCGAAGCCGGCGAAACGCCCGAAGCCGCCCTTGTCCGCGAACTTGAGGAAGAGCTTGGCATCAACACCTGGAAAAGCTGTCTTGCCCCGCTGACCTTCGCCAGCCATTCCTATGATGACTTTCACCTTCTGATGCCACTTTTCGCCTGTCGGAAATGGCAGGGGCAGCCGCGCCCACGTGAAAACCAGAAGATGAAATGGGTGCGGCCTGCGGATCTGCGCAACTATCCGATGCCTCCGGCAGACATCCCCCTTGTTGCATTTCTGCGCGATTTTCTATGATCTTCGAAAATCCTGGCTCCTTTGTTCGGCATTTATCAACAGTGCAATATATGAAATTGCAACTGTCTTCATTTTTTGCGTGATTTTCCTGAAAAAATGAGAAATTCTCTCATCGGCTGATCAGCCTGGGGGAGGAAGCAAACCGATGCTACGCACCATCATCATCGGAAGCTGCGTTTCAATACAGGGGGTTTTCGTGCGAAACCTGCCGAATGGCAAGATTGCCGTTTGCCTTGATTCGACGATTTACGAAGGTTATCCCGTCTGCGCGATTGCTGCCTGATCATTCCGGTTTGCCATGAACGATGAAGGGGGCTCAACGCCTCTCCTTCGTCATTTCCTGCGCCCTGCTGTCCATCACTCTAGCGTTCTTTGGACTTCCTCACGCTCGAATATTTCGATCACATCGCCGGGGCGGATATCGTCGTAATTCTCGAAGGCCATACCGCATTCCTGACCCGACTGAACTTCGGGCACTTCATCCTTGAAGCGCTTGAGCGTTTTCAACGTGCCTTCGTGGATTACCGTGTTGTCACGCAGCAAACGCACCCCGGCCGAGCGCCGCGCAACGCCTTCGGTCACAAGGCAGCCGGCCACCTTGCCAACCCCGGTAACCTTGAACACTTCCTTGATTTCGGCATAGCCGATGAACTTTTCGCGGATTTCCGCGCTGAGCAGGCCCGAAGCAGCAGCCTTTACATCATCGACCAGATCGTAGATCACCGAATAATAGCGGATCTCGACACTCTTCTGGTTGGCCGCCGCCCTGGCCGATGCATTGGCCCGCACGTTGAAGCCGATTACCGGAGCTCCCGAGGCTTCGGCAAGACCGATATCCGTTTCGGTAATCGCGCCAACGCCCGAATGCAGCACGCGCACACGCACTTCCTCGTTACCGATCTTTTCCATTGCCTGGATGATTGCCTCGGTGGAGCCCTGCACATCGGCCTTTACAATGATTGGCAGCTCCTTCACGTTCTCGTCAGCCTTGGCCTTGGCCATCAGCTGTTCAAGCGTCGTGGCCGCACCCTGGGCCGCGCGTTTTTCCTTGGCCACGTTCTCGCGATACTCGGCGATTTCGCGCGCCTGGGCCTCGGTTTCAACAACATTGAGCACATCACCCGCTTCTGGGGTGCCGTGCAGGCCAAGCACCTCGACTGGCACAGAAGGCCCGGCCTCCTTGACACGCGCGCCCTTGTCATTGATCAGAGCACGCACCCGGCCCCATTTTTCGCCCACGACGAAAACATCACCCCGGCGAAGGGTGCCGTGCTGAACCAGAACCGTGGCCACCGGTCCGCGCCCCACATCAAGCTGGGCCTCGATCACCGCGCCCTGGGCCGGACGGTTCGGATTTGCCTTCAGCTCCAGAATTTCGGCCTGCAGTGCGATAGCCTCGAGAAGCTCTTTCAGCCCCTGTCCGGTGATCGCGGATACCTCGACATCCTGAACATCGCCGGAAAGCTTTTCAACGATCACCTCATGCTGCAAAAGCTCGGTGCGCACCCTGTCCGGGTCGGCATCCGGCTTGTCGCATTTGTTGATCGCAATGATCATCGGCACATTGGCCGCCTTGGCGTGATTGATCGCTTCAATCGTCTGCGGCATCACGGAATCGTCAGCCGCCACCACAAGCACCACGATATCGGTTACCTGCGCACCGCGCGCCCGCATCGACGTAAAGGCAGCATGGCCCGGCGTATCAAGAAAGGTCAACACCGCTCCGTCATCGGTTTCCACCTGATAGGCGCCGATATGCTGGGTGATCCCGCCGGCTTCGCCCGCAGTTACCTTGGTATGCCGTATGGCATCGAGCAGTGATGTCTTTCCGTGATCCACATGCCCCATCACCGTAATCACCGGCGGACGCGGCTTCAGATCTTCGGGCCTGTCCTCGATCTGGGTGATCACGTCTTCGACGTCAGCATCGGAAACCCGCACCACCTTGTGGCCGAATTCCTCGATGATCAGTTCGGCGGTATCGGCATCGATCGACTGGTTCTGCGTCACCATCATACCCATGTTCATGAGCGCCTTGACAACATCGGCCGCGCGCTCGGCCATGCGGTTGGCCAGTTCCTGAACCACGATCGTTTCCGGCAGCTGCACCTCGCGCACAACCTTTTCGCGCTCGACATTGCCTCCCATGGCCTTCTGACGCGCACGTTCCTGCTTGCGCTTGATCGCCGCAAGCGAAAGCTGCCTTCCGCCCTCGCCCGACAGCGCCTGGCTGAGCGTGAGCTTGCCCGACCTTCGCCCCTCATTGCGGCCCTTGCCCTTGGGTGCACGATCACGCCCCTCCCGTTCGGCCTTGCGAGGGCTGACAGCGGGCCTGCCACCACCACGCGAAGAAGAACCAGCCGGTTCGGGCCCAACCGGCGGCGGTGCAGGTTTTGCGGCTGCGGTTTCCTTGCGGCTGCGTTCTTCGGCTTCGGCCTTCTCACGCGCCTTGCGGCGAAGCTCCTGTTCTTCGCGTTCCCTGGCCTCCTTCTCGGCCCGGCGACGGATACGCTCGGCCTCGCGGGTGGCTTCCTCGGCCTTTCGTTTCTCGGCCTCCTCGGCCTCACGGGCCTTGGCGGCCTTCAATGCCTTCATGCGCCGCTCAAGCTCGGCATCACTGATCCCGGCAGGGCGTTTCTGCGGATCGCCCACGATGGGCCCCGAAGGGGCAACCGTTTTCGGCGCTCCGGGCTTGGGCACCACGATACGCTTCCGCTTGGTCTCCACCACGACGTTCTTGGTGCGCCCGTGGCTGAAGCTTTGCTTCACACTGCCCGCACGCGGGCCGCCACGCAGGCCAAGAGTCTTTTTGCCGTCATTCTCACTCATGTGGTCGTCTTTTCCTTTCCGGCGTCAATTTCGCCGAGATCGGCCCGCAAGCCCTTGAGCCTTTCCGCTTCCTCTACAACACGCTGCGTGAGTCCGCCAGACGCGAGCGCGCCATGTATCACATTTTCCCGCCCGAATGCCAAACCCAATTCCCGGGCGGTAAGCACCTCGATCCGGGTTTCGGAACCACCGGGCGGGCGAAGTTTCGATTTTCCGCGCTCCGATCCATCCGAAGCCTGGATCAGAATCTGTGCCCGACCGCTTTCAAGCCAGCCCTTCACCTTTTCATACCCCGTTACCGCCAATCCGGCCTTGCGCGCAAGGGCAAGAAGGCTGATCAGGCGATTGGCAAGCCGGGTCTCGACCTCGTCCAGCAGTCTTTCCGGCAGTTTTACCGGAGCGCGCACCGCGCGCGCAAACAGCTGTCTGGCCATCGCCTGCTCAAGCGAAGCGCGATCGGCACTGACCCAGATACCCCGGCCCGGCAGCTTTTCAAGCACATCCGGCACAATCAAACCGGCAGGATCCACCACGAAACGCAAAAGCCTTGCTTTCGGCCGCACCTGGCCACTGGCGATACAGCGCCGCACGGGGGCACCGCGTTCCTTTCTGCGACCGCCGCGGCTCATGTTCTGCTCCGTTCCTGCGTTCAGGTTCCGGTCTCCTCGCTCTCTGTCGCAATCTGCACACCGCTGCTCTCTTCGTTTCCTGCCTCGCGCTCTTCTTCGCCATCTTCGGCCTTGTCGCCTTCAATCTCGTCCGGGTCCACCCAGCCCAGCATCACCCGGGCCGTCATGATAAGATTTTGCGCCTCTTCAAGCGACATGTCGAATTTTTCGAGCAGGCCCTCATCCTTCACCCGTTCGCCATCCACCGTTGTCCAGCCTCCGGCCAACTCCCAATCGGCACATGTGGCAAAGTCTTCAAGCGTCTTGATACCGTCCTCGGCCAGGGCTTCGATCATCTGCGGGGTGAGGCCCGCGAAATTCACCAGACTGTCCTCGACGCCAAGTTCACGGGCGTGCTCCAGTGCCTTGCGGTTAGCGGCTTCCAGCTGATCGCGGGCGCGAGCCTGAAGCTCTTTTGCGGTTTCCTCATCAACGCCATCGATCACCAGAAGTTCGTCAAGGTCCACATAAGCAACCTCTTCAAGGCTGGTAAAACCTTCGGCCACCAGAAGCTGGGCGAAGAATTCGTCAAGATCAAGTTTTTCCATGAACAGCTTGGTGCGCTCGGCAAACTCGGCCTGGCGGCGCTCGCTTTCCTCGGCTTCGGTCAGAATATCGATATCCAGACCGGTAAGCTGGCTGGCCAGTCGCACATTCTGGCCACGCCGCCCGATTGCCAGCGAAAGCTGATCATCGGGCACCACGACCTCGATCTTGCCGGCCTCCTCGTCAAGCACCACCTTCGTGACCTCGGCCGGCTGCAGTGCGTTCACCAGGAAGGTGGGTTGATCCTCGCTCCAGGGAATGATGTCAATCTTTTCGCCCTGAAGTTCGTTTACCACCGCCTGCACACGCGAGCCGCGCATGCCGACACAGGCACCCACGGGATCGATCGAACCGTCATAGGAAATCACCGCGATCTTGGCGCGCGAGCCCGGATCGCGGGCCACGGCCTTGATCTCGATGATGCCATCGTAGATTTCCGGCACTTCCATCTTGAACAGTTCGGCCATGAACTGCGGGTCGGAGCGCGACAGGAAGATCTGCGGGCCGCGGGCCTCGCGGCGCACATCCTTCACATAGGCGCGGATACGATCATTGGGGCGATAGCTTTCACGGCCGATCTTCTCGTTACGGCGCAAGATGGCTTCGCCCCGGCCGATATCCACGATCACATTGCCGTATTCCTCGCGCTTCACCACCCCGTTGATGATGGTGCCGACACGGTCCTTGAATTCCTCATACTGGCGCTCACGCTCGGCCTCGCGCACCTTCTGCAGGATCACCTGCTTTGCGCTCTGGGCAGCAATGCGGCCCATTTCCACCGGCGGCACCTCTTCCACGTAAGTGTCACCTGTCTTGGGATCATCCATGTACTGGCGGGCCTCTTCCACCGTCATCTGTGCCTGGTGATTTTCAAGCTCGTCATCCTCCACAACCGTGCGCACGCGGGTAAAGGTGGCCTTGCCGGTCTTGCGGTCGATGGAAACGCGGATGTCCATTTCGCTGCCGTAGCGGCTCTTGGCCGCCCGCGCGAGGCTTTCTTCCATTGCCTCGATCACCAGTTCGGGATCGATCATCTTTTCGCGGGCAACGGCCTCGGCGGTTTGCAGAAGTTCAAGCTGGTTTGCACTTGTAATGGCCATGTCAGTCCTCTTTCTCCCCGGCGTCCCCGTCTTTGGGAGCCTCGGTTTCGATAGTGTCGAATTTCGTTTCGTCGATCACGCCGGTTGCCCTGCGCTGGCGCAACATTTCGCGGATCAGATGATCGGTAAGCACAAGCTTTGCATCGGAAAGCCAATCGAACCTGAGCCCGATCGTGACGGTTTTGCCCGTTTCACCGCCAGCGGGAATCTCGATCAGCACCTCGTCGCCCTCGGTGCCGCCAAGCGTGCCACGAAAGCGACGGCGCCCGCCGATCAGCTCGGCTGTTTCAAGCTTGGCCTCGTAACCCTGCCAGTTGTCGAAATCCTTGAGTCGCGTCAGCGGCCGGTCGATCCCGGGGCTTGAGACCTCAAGCGAATAGGCTTCCTCGATCGGATCCTCCACGTCAAGCACGGCGGAAAGCTCGTTCGATATCCGGGCGCAGTCGTCCACCTCGATCCCGCCTTCCGGACGATCGGCCATTACCTGCACCGTCTTGCTTTTTCCCCCCATCAGGCGCACGCGCACCAGCTCATATCCCAGGCCCTCGACAACGGGTCTGACGATCTCAGCCAGGCGGCGATCAATGGCGGCTTTTGCGATCAGATCGTTCATTTCTTCCAGACACAAAAAAACGGGCGCGCGGCCCGTTGCTCTTTCCCGGTGGAGCGTTGGGGTGGAAACCAACGCGCCGCTGTTGCCTTTCATATAGGGCGATCGCTGCGAATCTGCAAGAACTGCTTGAGCCCTTCGCGCAAAATGTGAAACGCCCCGGCTTGTCGGGGCGTTTCAAGGTGCTTTCAGATCATCATTTCATCCACCAGCGTTCCGCAATGCGAACACTGTCCATTTCACCGATATTGCCGATCTGATCGGCATGGCCAAGTGCCGTACTGGCAGCCTGCACGAAATTTGCATACATCGGGATGATCACCCCGCCACGATCACGCAGGATCTGCTGCATCCGGTGATAGATTTCGCGCCGCTTCTCGCTGTCAAGCTCCGAACGGCCCTTGATCAGCAGATCCTGGAATTCGGGATCGTCCCACTGGCTGTCGTTCCAGGGCGCACCAGCTTCATAGGCGGTGGAAAACATCCAGTCTTCCGTGGCCCGGCCCGACCAGTAGGCAGCACAGAACGGCTTTTTCAGCCAGACGTTCGACCAGTAGCCGTCTGCCGGCTCCTGCACCACATTGATGTTGATCCCGGCAGGTTTTGCCGAAGCCTGATAGAGCTGCGCCGCATCAACAGCTCCGTCAAACGCGGCGGAAGAGGCCGAAAGATCAATATCGAGCCTGTCATATCCGGCCTTCTTCAGATGAAACTTCGCCTTGTCGGGATCATAGGGGATCGGCTCGAGATCTTCATGGAAATACTGATTTGCGGGGCCGATCGGGGTGTCATAGGCCACACGACCGTGCCCCTGGAGGATCTTGCTCACCATTTCATCGCGCTTGATCGCATGTTTCAGCGCTATACGGACATCGACATTGTCGAACGGTGCCACCTTGGTAAGCATGGGGAAGGTATAATGGCGGTTGCCGGTCACCTCGACAATCTCGATCTGGGGATTGGCCTTCATCAGAGGCTCGATCTTGAAATCGACCCGGTTGGCCGCATTCACCTGCCCCGTCATCAGCGCGTTCATGCGGGCATTCGCATCGTTGATGGCAATATATTCCACCTCATCGAACCAACCCGCGCGGCCATCCTTGTAATGGCTATCCACCCGCTTGCCGACAAACCGCACACCCGGATCAAAGCTGTCCACCCTGTAAAGTCCGGTGCCGATCCCCTTGGCGATGGCTTCCTCGATCTGACCCGCAGGATAGATCAGAAGATGATAATCCGACATCAGATAGGGAAAATCGGCATTTCCCGCCCCAAGCGTGAACTGAACCTGATGTTCGCCGAGCTTCTTCATCTCGGTAATTGCCGAGATGATCGGCTTCGCCGCCGATTTCGACCCCTCTTCAACATGCATGTTGAGGGATTCGATCACGTCGTCGGCTCCGAAGGCCTTGCCATTGTGGAAGGTTACACCCTTACGCAGATTGAATGTCCAGACCCTGGCATCAGGACTGGCTTCCCAGCTTTCTGCCAGTTCGCCGACCAGAGAACCATCAGCCGCAACTTCGGTAAGACAGTCGAAAACGGTCCCCTGCCCGACAATCGCCATGAAGGTATCGGAATGGGTGCGGGAATCGAAGCTGTCTGACGTGCTGGCGCCGGCAAGCCCCAGCACCAGCTTTCCGCCGCGCTTCGGCGCAGCCATGAGCGGCAGACCGCTGGCGGCAAGCACCCCGGCAGCCACACCCGTTTTCAACAATCCGCGTCTGCTGATCCGTGACATGTGTTTTTCCTCCCTCTTGTTGTATTGCGGGCATGATTACCCTTGGAAACTTCAGGCATCCGGCGATCCGGATGATTCGCTGTTGTTCATCTTAGCAATTGCTGCCTCGCCGATCTCTGACGGCCCGCGCGCCTCCAGCACCCGGGTCAGCCAGTCCGGCTCCATTTCCGGCACGGAACTCAGCAGGAGCTCCGTATAGGGATGATGCGGCGGGTGGAACATCCTGTCTTTCGGGCCGGCCTCTACCACACGGCCTTCCTTCATCACCACAACCTCGTCGGCAATGGCACGCACGGTGGCCAGATCATGCGTGATGAACATGTAGGCCAGCCCCAGTTCATCCTGCAGGCGCGCAAGCAGTCTGAGGATGCCCTCGGCAACCAGTTGGTCAAGCGCGCTTGTCACCTCGTCGCAGATGATGAAGCGGGGCTCGGCAGCGAGGGCGCGGGCAATGCCGATCCGTTGTTTCTGACCGCCCGAAAGCTCTCCCGGAAGACGATTCATGTATTCCCCCGGCTCCATCTCGATCTGAACCATGAGTTCCTCTACCCGACGGCGCTTTTCGCGCCCCGTCAGGCCCATGTAGAATTCCACCGGCCGGCCAATGATATCGCCGATGGTGCAGCGTGGATTGAGCGCGGTATCGGCCATCTGATAGATCATCTGGATCTGCCGCAGATGATCCTTGCCCCGATCCCGATAACTTGCGGGAAGCGGCACGCCATCAAGCAGAACACGCCCCGCACGTGGCGTCAGCAGTCCGGTGATCACCCGTGCAGCGGTTGATTTCCCCGAGCCCGATTCCCCCACCACCGCCACGGTACGTCCGGAATGAATATCAAGGCTGATATCCTTCAGCACCGGCACTTGCCCATATGTCGCCGTAACCTTTTCCAGCCTTATCAGCGGGCTGACACCCTGCGCCACGGCAGGTTTGGCCGGACGCTGAAAACTGCGTACAGCCCAGAGCGATTTCGTGTAATCCTCGCGCGGAGATGCCAGCATGCTTCGGGTATCGGCCTCTTCCACCTCTTCACCACGCAGCAATACCTTGATGCGATCTGCCATCTGTGCCACCACCGCCAGATCATGGGTGATATAGATCGCCGCCGTGCCCGATTGCTGCACGATGTCGCGAATGGCCGCCAGAACCTCGATCTGTGTTGTTACGTCAAGTGCGGTGGTTGGCTCGTCGAAAATGATGAGGTCGGGTTTCGCGACCATTGCCATCGCCGTCATCGCCCGCTGCAGTTGTCCGCCCGAAACCTGGTGTGGATAGCGGAAACCGATCTGCTGGGGATCGGGCAGACGCAAGCGTTCGTAAAGGGCGATCGCCCGTTCCTCTGCCTCTGAGCGGCTCATCACCCCATGCTGCACCGGGCTTTCCGTGCACTGCCCGAGCAATCGGTGTGCAGGGTTGAAGCTGGCCGCGGCCGATTGCGCCACATAGGCGATCCGCCGGCCCAGAAGATCGCGCTTCACATGGGCCGGCGCATGCACCATGTCGATCCCGTCGAATTCGACAAGCCCGCCCGAAATGCGACAGCCATCGCGCGTATAACCCATGGCAGCCAGACCAAGCGTCGATTTTCCGGCGCCGGATTCTCCGATCAGGCCCAGAACCTCACCCCGCGAAAGATCAAGATCGACACCCCGGACGATCGGCCACCATTGCTCATCGCTCAATCCTTCGATGCGCAGATCGCGAATTTTCAGAAGCCTTTCCTTCATTCCTTCAGCCCCGACGATCTTTGCAACATCCAGTCAACGATGAAATTCACGGCAACGGTAAGAAGTGCAATCGCCCCGGCCGCCATCAACGGCAAAGCCGCCGTCAACGGACTGAAGGCCGCGAAATTGATGAACTGCGACAGATCCTTCACCATGGTTCCCCAGTCGGCAAGCGGGGGCTGTATGCCGATCCCCAGAAAGGAAAGCGCCGCAATGGTAAGAAACACGAAACAGAAACGCAGACCGAATTCGGCCAGCAGGGGGGCCGTGGCATTGGGCAGGATCTCGCGGAAAACGAGATAGGCCAGCCCCTCGCCCCGCAGACGCGCGGCCTCGATATAATCCATTACCACGATATTGCTGCCAACCGCGCGCGCCAGGCGAAATACCCGGGTGGAATCGATCAGCGCAATGATCAGCACCATGTAGACCGTGAGCAGCCAGCGTTCGGAGCCGGCCCAGGCCGAAGCGATCGTCATCAGCAGCAGAGCGAAGATAAGCGCCGGTATCGCCATCAGAACATCGACGCTTCGCGACAGAAACTGATCAAACCGGCCCCCGATGGTGGCCGCCAGGAACCCGAGTGTCCCGCCCAGGAAAAAAGCGATGAGTGTCGTCACGAAAGCTATTCCAACGGTGTTCTGGGCCCCGTAAATCAGGCGGGTAAAGATATCGCGGCCGATCTGGTCGGTACCAAGCGGATGCGCCGGGTCGGTGCCGGGCAGCACGTTCACCGCCTCGAAGATCTGGGCCTGTCCATAGGGTGCGAGCCAACCGGCAAAGACCGCAATGAAAGCATAAACCAGCACCGTCAGAATGCCGAACGCCGCCGTCAGCGGCATCTGGCGAAACAGCTTGCGCAAGGGCGCGGGGCCGATGTGGCGCCCGGCCGCACGGAAGAGATACCCGGCAACCGCACAGATGCCAAACCCGTGCACCGCCCAGCGGAAGAATACGATTCTGTCAATGAAATAAAGCTTCACTGCCAGGCCCAGCATCCCCGCGGCCAGAACATGACCAAAGGCCACGCCAAGGGGCATGTCGCGCCAATAAGCATTTTGAGGAAATGCCCTGCGCCCCGCGAACCGCAGCAGCACGGCTGCGCTCAGCGCCATCACGGGAAGCACCAGAATCAACTGCAGCCACATGCTCATTTCGGATGTCTCAGGCGTGGATTCGAAAGAATCGACAATATGTCGGCAGCAAGATTCATCAGAATGTAGGCTGCCGCAAATATCAGGCAGCAGGCCTGCACCACGGGGATGTCGCGAATCTTGACGCTGTCAACGAACAGCTGCCCGATGCCGGGATAGACAAACACCACCTCGACAACCACCACCCCGGTAACGAGATAAGCCAGGTTGATCGTGATCACGTTGATGATCGGGGCCAACGCATTGGGCAATGCATGCCACAGGATCACCCGGAGCGGCCCGATTCCCTTGAGGCGCGCCATCTCTATATAGGGGCTTGCCAGCAGATTGATGATGGCGGCCCGGGTCATGCGCATCATGTGGGCTGTCACTACCAGCGTAAGGGTCAGCGCGGGCAGCAGTGTCTTGAACAGCCTCTCACCGAAACTCATGCCCTCATATATATTGGAAAGCGACGGCAAGACCGGATCCAGAACCGCCAGAAACAGGATCAGCACATAAGCCAGAAAGAATTCGGGGCTTGAAATGGATACCAGCGAAAATATGTTCACCCCCCGATCGAAAACCGAGCCCCTGTAAAGCGCTGCAAGGATCCCCAGCCCAACCGAAAGCGGAACCGCGATAACGGCCGTGACACCGGCCAGAAAAAGCGTGTTGCGAAAACGCGGCGCAAGCTGTTCGGCTACGGTAACAGCCCCGGCATCGCTGGCCGATCCCACGTAGCTTGCGAAATTGGCCTGTGCAAAGCTGATGCCCAGATCGCCGTGCAACATGCGCCAGAGCCATTGAACATAGCGTGTTGCCAAGGGCTGATCCAGACCAAGATCGCGGCGGATTGCCTCTACGGCTTCAGGCGTTGCTCCCTGTCCCAGAATCGCCTGTGCGAAATCGCCGGGCAACGCATTGACAGCCAGAAAAATCACGATGGACACGATGAACAGGGTAAGAATGCCAAGGGCAAGCCGCCTCAGAATTATGTTTCCGATCGATGCCATCAGCCTCTCCGCGCAGGATTTCGCCGGAGCATGAATGTCTCCTGAAAGGCAAGTGGATGAATATTCAAACCGTCATCCCTTTCAGGCCGTCTAGATATCCAGCGTCGGGCCCAGAGCCCGCAACGCCTTTGTTATGCGCAGAAGTTCCTCACTGATGGCTGGCTCCGACAAGGCATGCCCCGAATGCGATAGCATGTGCAAATCGGCGCGAGGCCAGTTTTCGGCAAGCCTCCAGGCACTGGCTGGCGGGCAGATCATGTCAAGCCGGCCCTGCACGATACTGGCCCGGACATGCAGGATCGCGGAAAGTTTCTTCAGGATCCATTCATCACAGTCCAGAAATCCGGAATTGTGAAAATAGTGGTTTTCAAGCCGTGCAAAGGTGCGGGCATATTCTGGCGGGCTGGCATGAGCATGACCCATGCTCGCCACGCAGGCAAGGGCATTTTCCCATCCGGCCCAGATCTGCGCAAAGCGGATCTCGGTTTCCCTGTCGCCTGAAAACAGCCGCCTGTGATACGCTGCGATCAGATCGTGCCGCTCGTCTTCCGGAATGACTTCGGTGAACTTGCGCCAGAGATCCGGCCAGAAGGCCCCTGCACCGCCTCCATAAAACCAGTCAAGCTCGGCCCGCGTCATCAGAAATACTCCGCGCAGCACCAGATAAGCCGCGCGGTCAGGATGGCTGATCGCATATATCAGCGCCAGCGTTGCCCCCCAGCTGCCGCCGAACAAGACCCAGCGATTTATGTTCAGTGTCTTGCGGATCGTTTCTATATCGTCAATCAGGTGCCACGTGCTGTTGTTTTCAACGCTGGCAACAGGGCGTGAACGCCCGCAACCGCGCTGATCGAACAGAATGATGCGATAGGCTTCGGGATCGAAGAACCGCCGCATCATCGGGCTGCAACCGCCGCCGGGTCCTCCGTGCAGCACGATCACCGGAAGACCTTTCGGATTGCCGCATTGTTCAACGTAAATACTGTGGCCGCCACCAACCTCCAGCATCCGTTGATCATAAGGAGATATCTGCGGATACAGTGACACAACTGCGTTTTTTTGCCCTGCGGTTCTGTCCATGAATTACCTATTTGTCCTTGCCACCGGTTCTCTCGTGACACACATAAGAGAACACAAGGGGGCCAGAATGCAAACTGAAGAAAACACCACCGATCCCGCCGAACTGGCAAAATTCGAAGCCATGGCTGCCGAATGGTGGGATCCAGATGGAAAATTCAAGCCTCTGCACATGCTCAATCCCTGCCGGCTGGATTACGTCACCAGCCAGATCGCGGACTGGTTCGGGCGCAACCTGTCAGACACCGGACCGCTGAAAGGTTTGCGCATTCTCGATATCGGCTGCGGCGGAGGGCTGTTGTCGGAACCCGTGGCGCGCCTTGGCGCTACGGTAACCGGTGCAGATGCGGCAGCCGGAAACATCCCGGTGGCCCGTATTCACGCCAGGGCCCAGGGGCTTGATATCGACTACAGGCACACAACCGCCGAAGCGCTGGCCGCCGCCGGCGAGCAATACGATGTCGTGCTGAACATGGAGGTGGTCGAGCATGTGCCGGATCCACAGGCATTCCTCGATGTCTGCGCACGCCTGCTCGGACCCGGCGGCCTGATGATCTGCTCGACGATCAACCGCAATCCGAAAAGCTATCTGATGGCCATCATCGGGGCCGAACATATCATGCGGTGGCTGCCGAAAGGCACACATGACTGGCGCAAGTTCATAACGCCTGACGAACTTTTCGAAAAGCTGCAGGCCGCCGGGCTTTCGCCGATCGACCGCAAGGGCTTCGTGTTCAATCCCCTTGCCTGGAGCTGGTCGCTTTCAGACCGCGATCTTTCCGTGAACTACGTGACCGCCAGCGTCAAGCCCGCGTGAGCCACAGGCCGAAACCACCTGCACTATTCTTCTTCGTTCAGCCTCTGACGCAGTTCGCGCAGAACGGGAAGCGCGGCGCGCACCCTCTCGCTGCCTATGCTGCTGACGGCTTCGGCTATAACAGGTGTGATCGCCCTGAGCGCCTCGTCACGGGCCGTCCGACCGGCCGGGCTGATCACGACCAGCTTGCGCCGCGCATCCTCCCAGTCGGGGCGGATATGCACATAACCGGCCCATTCAAGCTTGGAAAGCGTGTTGGTCATCGCACCCCGTGTGACATGGAACGCTGCAGCAAGCTGGGCCGGATTGCGCTCGGTATTCACATGTGCAAGATGGTTGAGCACCGCAAAATGCGAAAGCTCCATACCCTTCGGCAACGCCTTCCCAAGGCGGTTACGTGCCAGTTGGTCGGCCATCAGGATTTCGCTGAACAGCGCAACGGCCAGGGGATCGTTATACGTGTCACTCATCAGGCGGGCCCCTCGAACAATTGGTCATGACTTATTGAAGGTATCCTGCGACGGCATTCTTCCACTTCATCAGCATCAAGATCAACAAGGAAAACCCCGGGCCTGTCACCGCCATCGACCAGGACCGTGCCCCAGGGCGAAACCGCCAGCGAATGGCCATAGGTATGGCGCCTTTGCCCCCGCCTGATGCAATGTTGCCCGCATTGGGCTGGAGCAAGAACGAAACATCCGTTCTCGATTGCCCGCGCACGCAGCAGAACATGCCAGTGTGCCGCGCCCGAAACCGGCGTGAACGCGGCCGGACTTGTCAGGATCGTCGCGCCCGCCCTGGCCAGCGTACGGTGCAGTTGGGGGAACCGCAGGTCGTAACAGATGGTCATTCCGACAGCGCCGAATTCCGTCTGCCCCAGAACAGCCCGGTTTCCGGGGCGAAACCCTTCAGATTCGCGATGCGTCTCGCTGGCCGAGATATCCACATCGAACATGTGTATCTTGTCATACCATGCCACGATATCTCCCTGTGGAGAGATCAGGAACGAGCGGTTGGCAAACCGCCCGTCAGGATCATCCGTTTTCAGCGCGAGAGAGCCGATCAGAAGCCAGATCTTCAGTTGGCGGGCCTCCTGGCGAAGCGCTGCAAGGGTTATGTCTTCGCCTTCTTCCTGCAGCACCTCATGCTGCAAGGCCCGGCTCGTTGAAACGCAATTCGTGACTTCCGGGGTCAGAACGAAACTGGCACCGCCCTTTGCGGCCTTGCGTACGAAATCGATGGTTACGGGCAGGTTTTCCTGCGGGTCGTCGGTTGAATTCAGCTGAACAAGCGCCACACGAAGCATGGCTCAGGCCGCCAGAAGCGCATCAAGCTTGCCCGAACGCTCAAGAGCACTCAGCTCGTCATAACCGCCCACATGCACTTCGCCGATGAATATCTGCGGTACTGTAAAGCGCCCGTTCGAACGCGCCTGCATGACCTGGCGCTGCTCGGTATCGCGAGATATGTCTATTTCGGTGAAGGTCATCCCCTTCATGGTCAGAAGGCGTTTCGCAGCAAGGCAATAGCCACAATATGGCTTGGTATAGATCTCGATGGTTTTCATGTTTTCCAATCCAGAGGGCATGGCCCCCCTTATCAGGAATCAGATGCTCTTCGCAACGCGCGTCAGCGCAAGCACCGAGACATCGCGCGCCCCCGCAGCAAGGCAGGTTTCGGCTGCCGCAGCGAAGGTTGCTCCTGATGTCATCACGTCATCTATCAGAAGCACCGACCGACCGATCAGGAGATGCCGCCGGCGCGGATGCACACGAATGCTGCCCGAGATCATTGCAAACCGCTCTTCAACACCAAGCCCATCCAATTTGCGGGTGCGTCTTGGACGCTGCAGAAGATCAACACAGATGGCGCGCTGAAGAATGCGCGACAGCTCGATGCCCAGCAATGCCGCCTGATTGTAACGCCGCTTCATCAGGCGCATCCAGTGCAGCGGCACAGGCGCGATCAGCATGTTGTCAGACAACAGCGGCTGTGCCGCACGCGCCATCCAGCCCGCAGCAGGAGGCGCCAGATCCTGACGATCGCCATTTTTCAGGGCAAGCACCAGCTTGCGCCCGTTGCCTTCGTAAAGCAAGGCCGCCCGCCCGCGCGACCAGGGCCGCCTGACATTCATGCAATCGTCACACAATGGCGTCGGCGGCGACGCAGACATGCCGGCCCCGCCCTCTTCGGCCCCCATCAATGGCACACCGCACTTGTCGCAGACAAGCCCGCTGATAAAGGGCGTATCCCGCCAGCAACGGCTGCACAGGCCGAAATCATCCTCCACCAGATCACCGCATGACAAGCATTGCGAGGGGTAAACAAGCTGCGCCACGCTTTGCATTTGCATCTCTGACCTCCTAAATATCCTCGAAACGAGGATAATGATGACCAACCCCCCCGCCCTGACCGACAGGAGAGCCCTTGAGCGCCATCGCGCGCGCGCCATGCCGGCAGCAGCCCTGTTTCTGCACACCGAGGCCGCAGACACGATCAAGGAAAGACTGAACGAGGTTAACAGACGGTTTACACAACCGGCGATCGTGACCGCTTTTCCCGATTTCTGGCAGGATTTCATGCCCCGTGCGCGAATCGTGCCGGAATCCGAAACCCTTGATCTTCAGGAAAAAGCGCATGATCTGATCATCCATGCGCTTGCGCTTCACTGGGCGAACGATCCGGTGGGCACACTTGTTCAGTGTCGCCGGGCACTTCGGCCGGACGGGCTGTTCATTGGCGTTCTCTTCGGCGGGCAGACCCTTCACGAATTACGGGCCTGTCTGGCTGAAGCCGAGATCGCGCTTTCTCGCGGACTTTCTCCGCGTGTTCTCCCGATGGGGGAAATCCGCGATCTCGGGGCGCTTCTGCAGCGCGCCGGTTTTGCGATGCCCGTAGCTGACAGCCTGCCACTTGTCGTCAGTTATGAAACGCCGTTTCACCTGATGCGCGATCTGCGCGCCATGGGCGAAACCAATGCCCTGGCCGCACGCCACCGCCGGTTTGCACCCCGTGTACTTTTTGCCGAGGCCGCACGCCGCTATGAAGCGGCCTTTGCCGATGGTGACGGGCGTATCCGCGCCACATTCGAAATGATATTCCTTACGGGCTGGGCCCCCTCACCCGATCAGCCCAGACCCCTGCGCCCCGGCTCGGCGCAAGCCCGGTTGGCCGATGCTCTGGGCTCTGCCGAATTTCCCCTGCCGGATGATGCGCCCAAACAGCGCAATTGATGGCAGATGAAAACCTGCTATCACCAGCATGAGCAAGCTACAGGACAATCACATGCCAGCCATTCAGTATCAGAACGAGGCCGCCAAATCCCGGAAAACGGGCGTTCTTCTCGCCAACCTCGGAACTCCGGATCACTACAGCTACTGGCCGATGCGTCGTTATCTGAACGAATTTCTCTCAGACAAGCGGGTGATCGATTACCCTTGGTGGAGATGGCAACCGATCCTGCAGCTGATGGTGCTGACCAAACGCCCCTTCACTTCGGGCGCGGCCTACAAGAGCATCTGGAATCACGACCTGGGCGAAAGCCCCCTGATGACCATCACCAAGGCCCAGACAGCAGCGCTGGAAGGCATGCTTCAAGAGCGTTTCGGCGATCGGGTGATGGTGGATTTCTGCATGCGCTACGGCAATCCTTCGACATCCTCGAAGGTGCGGGAAATGGTGCAGGCAGGCTGTAGCAGGATCCTTTTCTTCCCGCTTTACCCGCAATACGCCGGTGCCACCACCGCCACTGCGAACGATGCCTTCTTCCGGGCACTGGAAACCGAAAAGCATCAGCCCGCCGTGCGCACGGTGCCACCCTATTACAACCACCCCGCCTATATGGAAGCTCTGGCTGCATCGGTGCGCGAAGCCTATGCGAAAATGTCTGACAAGCCCGATATTCTTGTGGTGTCGTATCACGGCATGCCGGAACGCTACAGGGAGGAGGGCGACCCCTATTTCAGCCAGTGCATTGCCACCACCCGCCTGCTGCAAGCCGAACTGGGCCTGAATGACGACGAAATCACCTCTACCTTCCAGTCACAATTCGGCCCCGAGGAATGGTTGAGGCCCTATACCGTGGATGAAGTGGCCCGCCTTGCGCGTAACGGCAAGAAGAAAATTGCAGTGGTTGCCCCTGCCTTTTCGGCTGATTGCATCGAAACGCTGGAAGAGATCAACGAAGAAATCCAGGATTCCTTCATCAAGGCCGGTGGCGAGCAGTTCACCTATATTCCCTGCCTCAACGATCGCCCGGATCATATCGGCGCACTGGCCACGGTGATCGAGGAAAACCTCTGCAACTGGCTGGAGCAGAGATGAAAAAGAGCGGCGCAAAGGCCGCTCTTTCACTTTCCCGGTTCAGGTGGATCATCAGATCAGAAGCACCTGCGTTCCCACCCTGGTAAGCTCGAAAAGCTGAGCGATATGCTCATTGTAAAGGCCGATACAGCCGTTCGACGATCGCCGCCCGATCTTGCGCGTATCCTGGGTGCCGTGGATGCGATAATAGCGCCACGAAAGATAAAGCGCATGGGTACCTAGCGGATTGTCGGGGCCCGGCGGAATGAAGTCCGGCCACTCGGGATTGCGTTTCTTCATTGCCGGAGTGGGAGCCCAGCTTGGCCCCACCACCTTGCGCACGATCTTCGTGCGCCCGCGGCGCGTGAGATCTTCGGAAAGCGGCACGCTGGTGGGATAGAGCCTGTAGATACTCTCGTCCTCCGACCAGAAATGAAGTGCCCGCGATGTGGTGTCCACAAGAATGGCCCCGTTTTTCAGATTGCTGAAATAGGGCCGCCACTGTAGCGCGCGAAAACTCGAAATGTTATGACGAACGCTTTTGCCGGCATTCGTTCCCGTCAGAGCCAGTGCCGGAGCTGCCAGTGCCCCTGCTGCCGCTGCAGACACTCCAAGAAACAACCGGCGGCTTATCCTGCTCGGAACACGATTGGCCATTTCTCACTCCTTCGCCCGATATCCTGTTTGCGCCCCTGTCATATATGGCGAAAGGGCTGCAATCGCAAATCAATCAGATGTGATCTTGCAATTCTGCGCAAGGTGGGTTTGATCTGCGATGCCAAACAGCTATAGAGGCGATTGCAATAACATCGGGGTAATCCACAGATGAAACGCTTTGTGATACTGGCTTTCGCAGCACTTTTTGCCCTGTCGGCCTGCGAAAAGCCCTCCGGCCCGCGTATCGGCCCTGACGGCAAGCCTCTCCCGAAGGTGTACAGGATCAAGAATACCGACAAGGCAAAAATCCAGTATCGCATGCTTGATGCGGTAAATGCCCTGCGTCAGGCTGCCGGACTTTCGCCGCTGCGCCTTGACCCCAAGCTCACCGCTGCGGCAGCAACCCATTCACGCGACATGTCGGTTCAGAACCGCCCCTGGCATTTCGGCTCTGACGGGTCTTCGCCCCTGGAGCGGGTTCAGCGCACCGGCTATCCGGGAATGTTCCGGGGAGAGAACATCTCCGAAACCTATGAAACAGAACTGGAAACTCTTGCGGCATGGATGGAGGACAAGGGCACGCGTGATGTGATCCTTGATCCCTATACCACCGAAATGGGATTTGCCTGGTATCAGGAGCCCAGCGGAAAGATATGGTGGACACTTGTTACCGGTGGCCCGCAAACCAACCAGCACTGACTGCGGTGCCGCAGGTCATGGACGGATCGAGATCGGCGTGCCGTCTTTCACCATGGCGTAGATTTCCCGAATCTCCCTGTCGGATACGGAAATGCAGCCCCATGTCCAATCAGGGCGACGGGGATCTGTGGGCCGTGGGCCGCCATGAATGAAGATATCGCCTCCGGGATCCTTGCCCAATGCCCGGGCTTCGGCAATATCTTCCTCGTCGGGATATGAAATACCGAGGGAAAGGTAAAAGGCGCTGTCGGGATTGCGCCGGTCAATGATGTAGTCGCCCTCGGGCGTCTTGCCGTCTCCTTCGAACTGCTTGTCGCCTTCCGGTGCAAATCCGAGATCTATACTGTAGGCTTTCAGCACCTGATCTTCATGCAGAAGATACATGCGCCTTTCGCCCTTCAGCACCACGATTCCGGTCACTTCCGGGCCATCGTATTTCATGAATTTCGAAGCACATCCGCCCGTCATCACCAGCGTAACGACAAGCAGCGCCAATCTCACTGCCCTCATGGTATTGCCCGTTGCCCGTCCGTTTTCCGGTTTCTACTTCATTTTTCAACCAGCGCACAGGATTATTCGTGCCTTCACGCCAAGGTGAATCGCGCGAAGATCTCGACATGGGCCGACCAGCGAAACTGATCCACAACCAGCACCGGCCCGATGCGATAGCCCGCAGCTTTCAGAATGCGGGCATCGCGGGCGAATGTCACCGGGTTGCAAGATACCAAAGCCACTACCCGCACATGCGCCTTTGCGATTTCGTGAATCTGTGCTTC
The DNA here is from genome assembly GCA_026989355.1 of Paracoccaceae bacterium. Classification (GTDB taxonomy): domain Bacteria; phylum Pseudomonadota; class Alphaproteobacteria; order Rhodobacterales; family Rhodobacteraceae; genus WFVA01. The sequence continues at coordinate 226,505 of JALSJM010000002.1, forward strand.
GGCACCTGCCCGCGGCGGATCGACCACAACCGCATCGAAGCCGGCAAGATCCTCGGCCGGAACCGGATTTCGAAACAGATCTCGATGCTCCACGGTTACCCGTTTCATTCCGGCCGATACCCGCCATGCCGACTCGAGCGCCCCAAGCATTTCCGCACAACCTTCTACCGCATGAACTTTGGCCCGCTCGGCCAGGGAAAGCGCAAAGGTACCGCATCCGGCAAACAGGTCGGCGATACAGCGCGCATCAGAAACCGCTTCTGACACAGCAGAAACCAGGGTTTTCTCGCCATGCTCGGTTGCCTGCAGAAACGCCCCGGGTGGCAATTCCACATCAGCCCGGCCAAAGCGAACCCGGGGCGGGCTAAGGGTTGCGATCGGTTCATTTCCCCAGATCAGACGCGCCAAACCGTGCTCCATCACCATTTCGGCCAGCATTTCGCGAAGGGCAGGATCAAGCGGCTTGCCGCCTTCCGTCAGCACATCCACACCGCTCAATGTCCGGGTAATCGTGAATCTGATCTCGCATTTGCGCGAAGCACCGATGCGCGCGATCTGCTCAAGTGCCGGCAGCGCGGCCAGCAGATCCGGGTGCAATACGGTGCATTTTTCGATCGGAACGATCATCCCGGAGGCCCGTCCATGAAACCCCAGACAGACCCCTTTCCTCGTTCGTCTGGCCGAAATCGCGGCGCGGCGGCGGCTGTTCGGGGGTGAAGCAACGGTTGGCAAGACTTCCGCCGTGATCCCCTGCACGCCAAGCGCATGCACCACCAAGCCGCGCTTCCACCCCGCCACCAGCGTATCGGATCCATGTTGCAATACGCAACCACCGCACAAATGGAATTTCGGGCATGGCGGGCGCACGCGCTCGGGTGATGCCACAAGAATGCGGGGGGCCGCCAGGATACCCTTTTTGACCTCGCCCTCTACCAGCTCTCCTGGCAGTGCACGGCGCACAATGACCGGCCCGGGGGCCACGCCATCGCCCAGATACCCAAGCTTTTCAATCTCAAGCTTCACTGCACAGCTCGTCGCGCGAAAGTGAGAACCCGGATTCAATCCACCGGCGTTCAAGCTCCGCCAGCCTGCGGCCCAGTGCCGGCCCTGTGTATTCGGGCATGAGATCTGCCGCTTTCAGAGGAAATTTCGCAGCCGCGCCGCGTTCGATTTCAGACAAGTTGCTTTCTTCCGGATCAATACCGGTTTCGGCCGCGTGTATCAGAACGGCATCCATTGCAAGATCGCGCCCCAGACGATAGCCCAGAACCGCAGCCGGCAACCCCCTGATGGCCGGATCACGCAACCGTTCCAGCGTTTTCCGCTGACTGCGGCTGAGATGAAGACGTGCCTGCCAGCTTGTATCACCAAGCGCAGCCAGGCGGCGCAGCGGTGCCGGCGTCAGGCCGTGGCGGTATTCCAGTCCGACAAGATCGGAAACGGCCCGTGTCTTGCTACCTGGCAGGATGCGTTCGAGAATACCGGTCTCGCCCATGACTTGCAGAGCCTGCACCGGATCGGGCGCGGCCAGCAGTTTGAGCAGTTCTGCGGTGATCCTTTCCCTTGAAAGCGTCTCCATACCCACCTGGTTTTCCTCGCAGGCATGCAAGCCTGCCGGGTCCAGGCCCTTTTCGGAATTTCCATACCAGGCATGAAAACGGAAAAACCTGAGAATACGCAGATAATCTTCCCTGATCCGTGCATCGGGATCGCCGATAAACCGTACGCGCCGCGCCTGCAGATCCCCCAACCCTCCCAAGGGATCGACAATTTCCCCGTGCCGGCTTGCATAAAGGGCATTCATGGTGAAATCGCGGCGTCGGGCATCTTCCGCGAGGTTATCCGAAAACTGCACCCTGGCGTGGCGTCCGTCGGTTTCGATATCGCGGCGGAAGGTCGTGATTTCATAAGGAACATGGTTCACCATCACGGTGATGGTGCCATGATCGATACCCGTCGGCACAACCGTCAGACCTTCGGACCGATACAGACTCAGGGCTTCTTCGGGGGGCGCGTCGGTTGCAATGTCAATATCATCGACAGGCTCACCCAGAAGGGTATTGCGCACGCAGCCACCTACGAAAAAGATCTGCCTGCCGGCAGAGTCAAGTATTCCGGCCACCTTCTGCGTGTCGGGGCGATTTATCCATTCGGCTTCAATCCGATTCACTGCGCCACCCTTTCCGCCAGAACGCGCAATATCCGCGCCGTTGCCCCCCAGATGTAATAGGGCCCCCAGGGAACGGCATAATAATGCCTTCTGCGTCCGCGCCAGGCCCTTGACTGAACCGAATACCTTTCCAGATCAATTACATGCGCAAACGGCACGAAGAACACCTCGGCCACCTCTTCGTAATTGGGAATCGGGATGAAATCGTCTCTGACTATGGCCAAGACAGGGGTTATCGAAAATCCCGTCACCGTATGATGCGGCGACAGAGACCCCAGAATCTCAACCTTGTCGGGGCTTAGGCCTACCTCTTCCTCTGCCTCGCGCAGGGACGCGGCTTCCGCGCTTCCGTCCTGCTCATCAAGCTTGCCCCCAGGAAATGCGATCTGCCCCGGATGATGACGCAGGGCCGAAGAGCGCCTGGTCAGCAACAGCCCCGGTTGCCGCCTGTCGGGAAACAGGGCTATCAGGACAGCTGCCGGCCGCAGTCTGCCTTCCGGAGCGTCCGGCCGGGGATCAAGATCGAAATCCGATGTGCGTTCTGATCCGGCAGAAACGGCTGCGCGAAGGCTGTCACAAAGATCATCTGCGCTCACCCGATGGCTCCTTCGTTGCTTCAAAGCCAAGGGTTTCCGGATCGAATTCGTAATGTGCGCCGCAAAACTGGCAATCTGCGGTAACAATCCCGGCGTCGGTTGTCATATGACCGATATCCTTGGCGGAATAGATCGAGAGACTCTCGCGCACACGGGCAGCCGAACAGCTGCACCCGAATTCGATCACCTGGGGCGGAAAAACCCGCGGCACTTCTTCATGGAACAACCGATAGATCACTTCGGGCAGGCCCAGACGCGGGCCGACGAGCTCCAGGTCATCCACCGTATCGAGAAGCAGATTCGCCCGTTGCCAGTTTTCGAAGCGATTCTCATCCGTACCGGCCTTGCGGGCCGGATCCGAACCCTTTGGCATCTGCTGAATCATGATACCTCCGGCGCGCCACACGGGCGGGCGGCCCGGCAGATGCGATCGGCCAGCCGCTAGGCGGAACCGGGTTGGCAACTGTTCGGAATGGGCAAAATAGGCTTCGGCACTGGCTGCCAGGCTGCCGCCGGAAAGCGCGGTCACGCCCTGATAGGGCTCGCTTCCCTTGCCTTGATCCATGAGGATCGCAAAATAACCCTGCCCGATCTGCGCAAACGGCACGCTGTCATCTGCAAGCCGTTCCTTGTCGAAGCTTGCATAGGCCCGCATCCGGGCGGGCTCATTTGCTTTTGCCGGCGCGTAATAATCGGTGGCAATGATACGGACAGGCCCGTTTCCGCGCACCTGCAATGACAGCTTCCAGCGCAAATCGATCATCTGGCCCATCATCGCCGTCAGAAGTGCGGCTTCTGCGAGCAGCCCTTCGATCACACCGGGGTATCGGTGCTGCGCAAGGATCCGCTCCAGAACACCGTCCAGACGCGCCACCCGACCACGCACATCACAACGATCCAGCTGAAAAGGCAGTACGCCATCATCCCAGGAGGTTTCGGGGCTTGTCATGTTTCCTGTTCCTGCGGACTTTGCTTTGGCATACCCCGCAGCTATGGAAGGGGCAAGCACAAGCAACCGGAACAGGCAACATGAGCATTCCCCGATTTGGAAAACCGGCAAACACCCGGCGCCGCTACAGGCTGCGCCTGGGGGCTTATGCCGTATTGCTTCGCGACAACCGCATGCTGATTACCCGACAGGACACCCCGGAATCCGAATTTCAGCTTCCGGGCGGAGGGATCGACCCTGACGAATCCCCGCTGCAAGCCTTGCACCGGGAGGTATGCGAGGAAACCGGCTGGCATATCGCCAACCCGCGCCGGCTGGGTTCTTTCCGCAGGTTCACCTATATGCCCGAATACGGTTTCTGGGCTGAAAAGCTGTGCCATGTATATCTGGCCCGACCGGTCCTGGAAATCGGTCCGCCCACCGAAGCCGGACACATGGCCATCTGGGTACCACCTTCCCTGGCCACTGAAATGCTTACCAACGAAGGCGACAGGCATTTCACGCAGTACATACTGGGCAGGCTCGGCTGAAAGGCTATTTCGTGCATCCGGATTTATGGTGATACTCGAACAGAACCGCAGAAACATCATCGGCAAAGTCGCCATTACCTGCATGTTCCTGCAAATCCCAGATCAATGCCTCCAGAAAGGCTTCGCCACGAAGGCTCCGGCTTTTTTCGAGCATGCGGACAAGCCCGCCTTCGCCCAGCTGTTCACCGGTTTCATTTTCACACTCTGCAAAGCCGTCAGACATCAGAAAAAGCCGGTCTCCCGGCCCGAGGGTTATCTCGAATTCATCGTAGGTCGCCTGGTCGATCAGACCAACCGGAAATCCCCCGTTTCCAAAATACTCCACCCCACCCCGCGCCCGCATTACCGCAGGATTCGGATGCCCCGCCTGCGTCAGCACCACACGCCCGGTTTCCAGGTCGGCAAAGGCAAGTATCAGGGTGAAATAATTTTCCGTATCAAGCTCCTTCAGCACCTGACGGTTGAGATCTACCAGAACGTCTGACGGAGGGCGCGGGGCATATTTTCCATTCTTCAGCTGGGTCAGAGCCAGATTCTGATCAGGGGCCACCGAAGAGAACGACGACGCCAGCCGCGCTGTCATCAAGGCCGATGTGATGCCGTGACCAGACACGTCTATGGCATAAAGCCCGACCTTTTTCCGGCCTGCCGGAAAGAACCCCACCAGATCCCCGCCCACATGGCCGCTTGGACGCAGAAGCAGGGAAACATCAGCACCGGAAAAGGATTTGTGCCGGTCACGCACGAGGGATTGCTGAAGCTTGCGAGCCTCGATCAGATCGCGGTTGATCGTGTCGTAAAGCTTGCGGATCTGGTTGAATGCATCGGTCACCATCCGGTTTTTCTGCTGAAGTTCGCGCTCCATTCTGAGAATGCGCTCTCCTGCCTGAATGCGGGCACGCAGTTCGCCCCCGTTGACCGGTTTGCTGAGAAAATCATCTGCCCCCACATCAAGGCCGCGCGCCACTTCTTCCTTTTCGCTCTTGGACGTCAGCAAGATGAAATACCCGTATTCGTTGCGCTCGAGAGCGCGGAATTCGCGGCAGAACTCAAGGCCGTTCAGACCGGGCATCATCCAGTCGCTCAGCACGATGTCGATCGGGCGTTCACGGCATACTGCAAGCGCTTGCGAACCCGAAGCCGCCTCGATCACCTCATATCCCCAGCGCTTCAGAAGTGTGGCGAGAATATGCCGTTGCAACCGACTGTCATCAGCAACAAGAACCCTCGGCCGCTGGTAACCTGCGGCATCAGGCGCAGCCGTATCTTCGCTGGAATCTTCTTCAGCAATATTCTGTGAAGAACGGGATACCATTACGTTTCCTTTGCAAACTCGACGCAATTACTCGCAGCAATCGGTTAACAGCGGTTGAAACCTAAAATTGAATGGAACTAATCCCTTTTCCTTACATCCTGTTAATCCGACCAGCCTACCTTCAGGGCCGTGGGGCTCGCCTGATTGGTGGAGGTGAGGATGATAGACTGGAACAGATTCGATGAATTGCGCAACGAGGTTGGTGAAGACGCCATCAGCCAGGTTGTCGAACTTTTTCTGGAAGAAGTGGACGAAACCATCGCACAACTGAGAACCGCATGCGATCCGGCACGGCTTGAGGAGCTTCTGCACTTTCTCAAGGGCAGTGCGCTAAACCTCGGATTTGCAGAGCTTGGCGCACTGTGTGAAACAGGCGAGAAGTCCGCAACCGACGGAGCAATGGGCGAAATCGATCTTGGTCGGATCGTCCACACATACGATGTTTCAAAAAAGGAGTTTCTGGCAAAACTCGGCCTTCAGGGGCGGGCCGCCTAGATCAGGAATTCGGCAAGCACCTCATCATTGGTGATATCGCGCCAAGCAAACCCGGCCTCGTCAAGCCGTTTGAACAGAAGCGGGAAACTGGCCGCCGATCTTGTTTCGATTCCGATCAGGACCGAGCCGAAATTGCGCGCAGATTTCTTCAGGTATTCGAATCGCGCGATATCGTCTTCGGGCCCCAGAACATTCAGAAATTCCTTCAGTGCACCGGGTCGCTGGGGCAGACGCAGGATGAAATATTTCTTGAGACCAAGATGACGCTGTGCGCGTTCCTTCACTTCGGGAAGGCGTTCGAAATCGAAATTGCCGCCCGACGTGATGCAGACCACCGTCTTGCCCCGGATCTGCCCGGCCAGATCGGGCAGCACGTCTACCGAAAGTGCGCCGGCAGGCTCAAGCACAATTCCCTCGATGTTCAGCATCTCGATAATGGTGGCTGAAACCCTGTCTTCGGGCGCCAGCAGAATCTGGTCGGGTTCGGTCTCCTTCAGTTTGGCATAGGGCCGATCGCCGATCCGAGCCACGGCCGCGCCATCAACGAAATTATCTACCCGCTCAAGCATCACGGGCCTTCCGGCTTCGATCGCTGCCTTGAAGCTTGGTGCCCTCTCGGGTTCGACATAGCGAAAATCGCACCCCGGCAATACCGCACGGAAATAATGGGTGACGCCGGCAGCAAGCCCGCCGCCCCCTACGGGCAGCACGACCAGATCTGGCGCCTTGCCAAGCTGGCCAAGAATTTCCACCCCGACCGATGCCTGTCCTTCGATCACGTCGTCGTCATCGAAAGGCGCCAGGAAATGCCCGGCGCTTTCGGAACAAAATTCCTGCGCGGCGGCAAGGGTATCATCGAAATAATCGCCCACCAGCCTGATTTCGATACTGTCCCCGCCAAAGACACGCGTCTTGTCGATCTTCTGCTGTGGTGTGGTAACGGGCATGAAGATTACCCCCTTCACCCCGAAATGGCGGCAGACATAGGCCACGCCCTGTGCATGGTTTCCTGCACTGGCACATACAAACAGTTTCTGCCCGGGCTTTCTGGCCAATACCTTGCGCATGGCATTGAATGCGCCGCGGATCTTGTAGCTTCGCACCGGTGTCAGATCCTCGCGCTTCAGCCAGATTTCCGCATCAAGGCGCTTTGACAGATGATCATTCAGTTGCAGTGGCGTGGATTCGAACAGCCCGCGCATGGCCTTGGCCGCGGCGCGGGCTTTGTCGGGGAAGCCTGCCATATCTCAGATTTCCCGCCCCTCGACATAAATTCCGTAGATCGTGGTAAGCACACTGATGCCCACCATCATGTAAACCCAGTTGACAACGCCGGTATAGACAAGGCTGACCAGAGATCCCGGGTTCATGTAGCTCTGCGGAACGGACAAGACGATCATGGCACCCACACCAAGAATCGAAACCTGAAAGATCGCACCCGATGCCGGGGCCGTTACGCTCCAGGCCTCCCCCAAACCCATCTTCTTTCCCAGGGCCGCAGCCGGCAGGGCCGGGCTCAGTCTGTAAAACAGATAGATGAGCGGAAAATAGACGATCAGCATGATCATAATCATGCTGCCCTTCGATGGCCCGCCTTCTCCGAAGCCGCCGGCCAGAGTTGCCACAAGCGCCCCGGCAACTATCCCCAGAACGATACCGGCCACGATCATGATGATCCCGATCAGAAGACTCAACCACAGATACTGCAGTATTTCCGGCATGCGAAAGGGCGGAAGAAACGCCCCCGGCTCTTCTTCAAGCAACACATACCGGTGCCAGGCAACCGCAATCCAGAGACTGGTAAGCACTGTCACCACCAGAAGCAGCAGAGAATATCCAAGAGCGCCTTCGGGAATCTGCCCCATCTGCCCCAAAGCCATCATCTGATGTCCGATCCTGCCCCCGGCATAAAGGCTGGTAGCCATCTGGATCAGATAAAGGAGAAGCGAAACCCGCAATGCAGCGCCGATATTCCCGAAAACCATGCGGATCGAATGGACAACAATCTTCCAGCCTTGCATTCCGGCCTCCTGTCTGTTCATGCCTTCATCCCTCTAGGCTCTGCAGTCAGGTCGGTCAACCTTTGCCGTCTTGCCCTTTCGTGGCAAACCGGATAAGCGCCGCCTGAAGCAACATGTTGGAGAAACGCGATGTCGGCGCCCAGAAAAGTTGTCCTCGCCTATTCAGGAGGGCTCGATACCTCGATCATCCTCAAGTGGCTGCAAACCGAATATGGTTGCGAGATCGTTACCTTTACCGCCGATCTCGGTCAGGGCGAAGAACTTGAGCCCGCCCGCAGGAAGGCCGAGATGCTGGGCGTTGCACCCGAGAACATACATATCGAGGATCTGCGCGAGGAGTTCGTGCGCGATTTCGTGTTTCCGATGTTCCGCGCCAATGCCGTTTACGAGGGGCAGTATCTGCTTGGCACATCGATCGCACGGCCGCTGATTTCGAAACGTCTGGTCGAAATCGCAGCCGCATCCGGTGCCTATGCCATCGCCCACGGCGCCACCGGAAAGGGTAATGATCAGGTGCGTTTCGAGCTTGCCGCCTATGCACTCAACCCCGATATCAGGGTGATCGCACCCTGGCGGGAATGGGATCTTACCAGTCGCACGAAACTTCTGGAGTTCGCCGAATCGCACCAGATCCCGATCGCAAAAGACAAGCGCGGTGAAGCGCCTTTTTCGGTTGATGCCAATCTTCTGCACACCTCTTCCGAAGGCAAGGTGCTGGAAGATCCGGCCGTGGAGGCACCCGATTACGTGTATCAGCGCACGACAAGCCCCGAAGATGCCCCTGACCAGCCCGAATATATAGAGATCGGTTTTGAGGGGGGCGACGCCGTTTCTGTCGATGGAGAAAAGCTTTCTCCTGCCGCGCTTCTGACACGGCTCAACGAACTGGGTGGAAAGCATGGAATCGGGCGGCTTGATCTGGTGGAAGGCCGCTTCGTGGGAATGAAATCGCGCGGGATCTATGAAACGCCCGGCGGTTCAATCCTGCTTGAGGCGCATCGCGGAATCGAGCAGATCACCCTGGATCGTGGCGCCGCGCATCTGAAAGACGAGTTGATGCCGCGTTATGCCGAGCTGATCTATAACGGATTCTGGTTTTCACCCGAGCGCGAAATGCTTCAGGCATTGATCGACAAGAGCCAGGAACATGTGACCGGCATGGTGCGGGTAAAACTCTACAAGGGTCTGGCCCGCACTGTCGGACGGTGGTCGGATCATTCGCTCTATTCAGAAAAGCATGTAACCTTCGAAGATGACGCCGGCGCCTATGATCAGAAAGACGCCGAAGGTTTCATAAAGCTGAATGCTTTGCGCCTGAAGCTTCTGGCAAAGCGGGATCAGACGCCGAAATAGGATCTGACACAGCCTGCTTTCATTCATCTTGTCGTGGTGGCAGGACATCAGGACAAAGGAACCGGTGTTGCGAATGGCAGTACCATACCAATGTTTTGCCCGGATGCTGTCTTCCGGAATGTTGCCGCCGGGCCGGCCCGACCTGCTGCCAAAAGCAGCAAAGCGCCGAAAATGGGTCCCGTTTGCTGACTCGAACAAACGATGCGGCATTACCCTACCTTGCAGGCCGCAAGAATCGCCATGTTCAGGATATCGTTCGTTGTTGAAACCGTCGAGCAGATCTGAACCGAGTGATCGACCCCGGAAAGGATAGGACCGATCACGGTGGCTCCGGCCATTTCCTGCATCAGTTTTACCGAAATCGAGGCCGAATGACGCGCCGGCACCACCAGAATGTTGGCCGGCCCGGAAAGCCTGCTGAACGGATACTGCGCCATGGCCTTTGGGTTGAGCGCAACATCCACCGTCATTTCACCTTCGTATTCGAAATCAACGCCACGCCTGTCAAGAACCTCTGGCGCAAGGTGCATCTTTTCGGCACGCTCGCTTACCGGATAGCCGAAGGTTGAAAAGCTCACGAAGGCCACGCGAGGTTCAAGCCCCAGCGAGCGCGCAACACCGGCTGCGCGCTCGGCGATGGTGGCCAGATCATTCTCATCTGGCCATTCGTGCACAAGCGTGTCGGCAACAAGCACGATCCGCCCCTTGTGCAAGAGCGCGGTGACTCCTGCCGCTCCCACCCTGGAAGACGCATCCATTGCCTTGTTGATCAGTTCCAGCACATGCGCCGACTTGCGAGTGGCGCCTGTGACCAGCCCGTCACCATGACCATGCACCAGCATCAACGCCGAAAACACATGGCGATCATGTGCTGCCAGACGATGCACATCGGCTCGGTCGAATCCCTTTCGTTGCAGGCGCTTGTAAAGATATTCCTTGTATTCCCCGAGGTGGAGTGTACTGGCGGCGTTTACCACTTCAAGCTCGGCCACCGCATCGCCAAACCCGGCGGCCTCAAGTTTTTGCGCCACATCAGCCTGGCGCCCCACGACAAGCGCCTTTCCGAATCCGGCGCGCTGATAGGCAACCGCGGCCCGCAGCACACGCGGATCATCGCCTTCGGCAAAGATCATGCGCGCCTGTGCCGCCTTGGCACGCGCCTGCAGTCCCCGCAGGATTGCGGCTGTAGGATCAAGGCGTTCCTTCAGCGATTCACGATAGCCGTCCATGTCGATGATCGGACGACGCGCCACGCCGGTATCCATGCCGGCCCTGGCAACGGCCGGCGGAATCGTGTGGATCAGCCGCGGGTCGAACGGCGTGGGGATGATGTAATCACGCCCGAAAACAAGCTTGCGGCCATAGGCCATGGCCACTTCGTCGGGCACATCTTCGCGGGCCAGCTCGGCCAGAGCCTCGGCGCAGGCGATCTTCATTTCATCGTTGATTGCACGCGCGTGAATATCAAGCGCACCCCGAAACAGATAGGGGAATCCCAGAACGTTGTTCACCTGGTTGGGGTAATCGCTGCGCCCTGTGGCCACGATGGCATCTTCGCGCACGGCATGAGCTTCCTCGGGGGTAATTTCAGGGTCGGGATTTGCCATGGCGAAAATCACGGGATCATGCGCCATCGAAGCCACCATTTCCGGTGTTACCGCGCCCCTGGCCGAAACCCCCAGAAACACGTCTGCCCCCCTCATCGCGTCTCCAAGCGTGCGGGCATTGGTTTCCACCGCATGGGCCGATTTCCACTGGTTCATGCCTTCCTTGCGGCCTTTCCAGATCACCCCCTTGGTATCACACAAAAGGCAGTTTCCGGATTGCGCGCCCATTCTCTTGATCAGCTCGAGACAGGCAATTCCCGCGGCTCCGGCTCCGTTCACCACGATCCGGCATTCCGCCAGCTTCTTGCCGGAAAGGTGCAGCGCGTTGATAAGCCCGGCGGCACAGATCACCGCCGTGCCATGCTGATCATCGTGGAATACGGGAATGTCCATGACTTCCTTCAGCTTCTGTTCGATAATGAAGCACTCGGGCGCCTTGATGTCCTCAAGATTGATGCCACCAAAGGCCGGCCCCATCAGTCTTACCGCATTGATGAAGTCGTCGGGGTTTTCGGTTTCAAGTTCGATGTCGATCGAATTCACATCTGCAAAACGCTTGAACAGCACCGCCTTGCCTTCCATCACCGGCTTCGAGGCAAGCGCCCCAAGATTGCCCATGCCGAGGATTGCCGTGCCATTCGAAATCACCGCTACCATGTTGCCCTTGTTCGTATAGTCATAGGCACATTCGGGGCTTTCCGCGATCGCCTCTACAGGCACCGCTACACCGGGGCTGTAGGCCAGAGAAAGCTCGCGCTGGGTTGTCATGGGCTTGGTGGGCGACACCTCGAATTTTCCGGGCACCGGCTCGTGGTGATAGGAAAGGGCTTCTTCTGGCGTGATTTTCGTATTGTCGGACATGCTGACCTGTTCCCTGTTCGGATTTCCTAGCCAATAACGCCCTTCCCCGGACGCGGCAATATCTGGCGTTTCGCGGGTTTTCCTGTGCTGCCGCTGCGAGTAGTATCCGGCCAGAACATCCGGGGGGACATCGTGACCATCCAGAAAGCCACCGTAACGCCGATGATGGCGCAGTATCTCGAGATCAAGGAACAGCACAAGGATGCGCTCCTGTTCTACCGGATGGGTGATTTCTATGAAATGTTCTTTGATGATGCCGTGGCTGCGGCCGAGGCGCTGGATATCGCGCTCACGAAGCGCGGAAAGCATCTGGGGCAGGATATTCCGATGTGCGGTGTTCCGGTCCGGGCGGCCGAGAACTATTTCCAGACACTGATCCGCAAGGGTTTTCGCGTAGCCGTCTGCGAACAGATGGAAGATCCGGCCGAAGCCAGGAAGCGCGGCTCCAAAGCGGTGGTCAGACGCGAGGTGGTGCGCCTGGTAACCCCCGGTACACTGACCGAGGATTCGCTTCTTGAGGCTCGCCGGCACAATTTCCTGGCGGCTTTCTCCGAGGTGCGTGATCTGGCGGCATTGGCCTGGGTTGACATATCTACAGGCACCTTTCACGTGATGTCCTGCCCCCCGGTCCGTCTTGGTCCCGAACTTGCGCGGCTCGGACCACGCGAGGTGCTGATCTCGGAAACGCGGCGCGAAAGATATGAAGCTCTGATCACCGATATCGGTGGTGCCCCCACCCCGCTTGCCCCTGCCAGCTTCGACAGCACATCAGCCGAAAAGCGGCTTTGTGCCCAGTTCGGTGTGCAGACACTCGACGCATTCGGCCAGTTCTCGCGCGCCGAGCTCTCGGCAATGGGAGCGCTGATAGATTATCTTGAGCTTACCCAGCGCGGAAAGTTGCCGCTGCTGCGTCCCCCCCAGCGCGAAGCGCTTGATGGCGTGATGCAGATCGATGCCGCAACCCGGCGCAATCTCGAGCTTGTCGAAAGCATGAATGGCGGACGCGAAGGATCGCTTCTGCACGCTATCGACCGCACAATCACTGCCGCCGGTGCCCGTCTGCTTGAACAACGCCTTTCCAGCCCCTCGCGGCACCTTGAAGTGATCGAAGCCCGACAGGCATCCGTCGCTTTCATGTACGAACAGTCAGATCTGTCTCTGACTCTGCGTGATTTCCTGCGAAAATCGCCTGACATGGACCGTGCGCTGTCACGCCTCGCCCTTGATCGCGGGGGGCCGCGCGACATGGCCGCGATCCGAAACGGTCTGGCACAGGCCAAGGCCCTGCATCGCATTCTGAAGGATCTCGAATTGCCGTCGCTTCTGGCCGAAGCCACGCGCGATCTTTCCGGCCATGACTCCGTGTTCCAGGCCCTTGATGAAGCCCTTGTGGCCGACCCCCCGGTCATTGCCCGCGAAGGTGGCTTCATTGCTCCCGGTCATGACCCTGAGCTGGATGAGATGCGCAAACTGCGTGACGAAGGCCGCAGCGTGATTGCCGCACTTCAGGAAAAATACATCGGGGAAACCGGTATTCAATCACTCAAGGTGAAGCATAACAACGTGTTGGGGTATTTCATCGAAACACCGGCGACTCATGCGAAAAAGATGCTTTCCCCGCAGCTTTCCGAAACCTTCATCCATCGCCAGACCACGGCCAATGCCGTGCGCTTCACAACGCTTGAGCTTTCTGAGCTGGAAACCCGGATACACAATGCTGGCAATCGGGCAATCGAGATCGAAAAACGCCTCTATGAAAGTCTGAAAAAGAAAATTCTGGACCATTCCGCCGGAATATCTTCCGCCGCGCGTGCACTGGCTGAAATCGATCTGGCCACTGCTTTCGCCGATCTTGCAACAAACGAAAACTGGTGCTGCCCTTGCGTGGAGCGAAGCCGTGCTTTTGAAATAGAAGGGGGGCGTCATCCGGTTGTTGAGCAGGCATTGCGCCGACAGGCGGCCGAAGGCTTTGTTGCCAATGACTGCGACCTTTCCGATGGCTCGGACGGCGCGCATATCTGGCTGCTGACCGGCCCCAACATGTCGGGGAAATCGACTTTCCTGCGCCAGAATGCGCTGATTGCCCTTCTTGCGCAGGTTGGCACCTTCGTGCCGGCGCGCTCGGCCAGAATCGGCATGGTCAGCCAGCTTTTCAGCCGTGTCGGTGCATCAGACGACCTGGCCCGCGGGCGCTCGACCTTCATGGTCGAGATGGTTGAAACTGCAGCAATTCTGAATCAGGCCGACGAAAACGCACTGGTGATCCTTGATGAAATAGGCCGCGGGACAGCCACCTATGATGGGCTTTCCATTGCCTGGGCCACGCTTGAGCATCTGCATGATGCAAATCGGTGCCGCGCCCTTTTCGCCACCCACTATCATGAACTCACGAATCTTGCCGCCCGTCTTGCCGGCCTGCAAAACGCAACTGTCTCCGTGAAGGAATGGGAGGGCAAGGTGATCTTTCTGCACGAGGTTCGCAAAGGTACGGCAGATCGCTCTTATGGTGTGCAGGTGGCACGCCTGGCCGGGCTGCCCGAAGCGGTGATCGAGCGCGCCAGAATTGTGCTTGAAGCGCTTGAAAAAGGCGAACGCGAAGGCGGAGGCACCCAAAAAGCCCTGATCGACGATCTGCCCCTGTTCAAGGCTGCTCCCCCCAAGCCCGCGCCATCGGCAAACAACAGGATTTCGCCGCTGGAAGAGCGCATGAAGAAAGCCTGCCCCGACGACATGACGCCAAGGCAGGCCCTTGATCTGATCTATGAACTGAAAACCCTTGTGGAAGACGGTGGTTGAGGCCTATTGCTTCTGACTGTCTGCGGGCGTCGAGGAAACACCCACCTGCGCAGGGCGCAACAGGCGATCATGCAGGATGAATCCATCGCTGTTCACCTGGATGATCTCGCCTGCGCGGGTGCCGGGTACGGGCGCTTCGAACATTGCCTCGTGCAGCTGGGGATCGAACTTATCGCCCACCTGTGGTGCGACAGGAACAATTCCGTGTTTTTCGAAAACCCGGATCAGCTCCTTCATGGTAAGTTCGATCCCTTCGATCAGCGCCTCCGATGCCACACTCTGCTCTTCCGTGGCCGCCTCGATGGCACGCTTCAGGTTATCATAAACCGGCAACAGATCACGCGCCAGCTTCGAACCACCGTATTTTTCGGCTTCGCGCCGATCCCGTTCGCCCCGTTTACGAATGTTTTCGGCATCCGCAAGTGCACGCATGAAGCGGTCCTTGTATTCGTCGCGTTCCTGACGCAGCGCTTCAATATCGCTCACCTCGTCGCTGGCCGGCGCATCCGTTTCCGGCATTTCTGCCGTTGAATCCTGATCCTGAGCCTCTTCAGCGATGGTTTCCTGTTTCTCTTCAGCCATGTTTCAGTTTCATCCCTTAGCCTTGATCGGAAAGCAGCCTGCCCACGAATTGCGCCGTATAGTCCACGATCGGAACGATCCGACCATAGTTCAGGCGTGTGGGCCCGATCACTCCGATCGCGCCGATAATCTTCCGGTCCGTGTTCATATAGGGAGAAACAACCAAAGATGAACCCGAAAGTGAGAAGAGTTTGTTCTCGGAGCCGATAAAAATGCGCACCCCTTCGCCTTTTTCTGCCAGCTCGAGGAATTCTGCAATGTCACGCTTGCGCTCAAGATCGTCGAACAGTTCCTTGATGCGCTCAAGGTCTTCTGCCGCCGCGTCATCAACCAGAAGATTGGCCCGACCGCGGACTATCAGTCGTTCATAGGGCTCACCGGCATTTTCCCACAGGGCCACTCCGCTCTCGACCAGCTCGCGCGCGAGCCTGTCAAGCTCTTGCCGCCGGATCTTTATTTCCCTGGTGATGATGTTACGCAGTTCCTGAAGGGTTCGCCCTTCGGCCAGTGCGTTAAGAAAATTGGCTGCTTCGCGCATTGATGAAGGTGTCTGCCCCGCTGGCGGGGTGAATACCCGGTTTTCAACCTGTCCGTCGGCAAAGACAAGAACCACAAGAGCGCGATCGGGTGCCAGGCTGACAAATTCGATATGACGGATCGGTGCCTCGTGCTTGGGAGCAAGCACCAGGCTTGCACCATGCGTGAGCCCTGACAGGACGGCCCCCACCCGATCAAGCACCGTGCCGATTTCGGTATCGTTCGTGCCATGTGTCACGCCAAGGCTTCGATCGAGTTTTTCGCGATCCTCCACATCAAGGTCTCCAACCTCCAGCAGCCCGTCCACAAACAGCCGCAGCCCCAGTTCGGTTGGCACGCGGCCAGCCGAAACATGCGGTGATTCGAGAAGGCCCAGATGTTCCAGATCCTGCATCACGTTGCGCACCGTAGCAGCGCTGATCTGCTCGCTCAGGCTCCGCGTCAGCGTACGAGACCCCACCGGCGCACCGGTTTCGAGATACCCTTCCACCAGCAACCGAAAAACCTCACGGCTGCGGCTGTTCAACTGTTCCAGAAGCTCTGCTTGGGCATTCATCGGCCTACCTCATGGATCAAATGCCATTAAAGGCGTCCAGGGGCACAGGTCAATCGGGCTTGCCATTCATGCGAGCACAAGGGTATCTGGACCCGGCATCACATGGAAGGACGAAACATGCGCCCCTCTGGCAGGAATCTAGATCAGTTGCGCCCGATTTCAATTGAAACCGGCATTACGAAACACGCTGAAGGCAGCTGTCTGATGCGTATCGGAGATACCCATGTGCTGTGCACGGCCACGCTCGAAGAGCGTGTGCCACCATTTCTGCGCAACACGGGACTGGGCTGGGTAACCGCCGAATACGGCATGCTGCCGCGCGCCACCAACACGAGAACACGGCGCGAAGCGAAAAACGGCCAGTCGGGTCGCACCCAGGAAATCCAGCGCCTGATCGGCCGGGCCCTGCGTGCGGGCATTGATCGTTCGGCTCTTGGCGAACGGCAGATCACCATTGATTGCGATGTGCTTCAGGCCGACGGCGGCACCCGGTGCGCCGCAATCACCGGGGGCTGGGTGGCCCTGCGGCTTGCTGTGAACAGGCTTTTGAAAGCCAGCGAAATCACCACTGATCCGCTGGCTGCGCCGGTTGCTGCCGTAAGCTGCGGTATCTATGCCGGTCAGCCAGTGCTTGATCTGGATTATGCAGAAGACAGCGAAGCCGGAGTTGACGGAAATTTCGTGATGCTGGGCAATGGTAATATGATCGAGGTACAGATATCAGCCGAGGGCGCCACCTTTACCCGCGGTCAGATGGATGCGATGCTGAAACTGGCCGACAAGGGCATTGAAAAACTTGTCGCCGCGCAAAAGGCCGCGGTGATCTGATGCGGCGCCTTGACGGCAAAAGGCTGGTGATCGCCACCCACAATACCGGAAAACTTGCCGAGATCGGCGCGCTTCTGACCCCTTTCGGAATAAGCGTTACCTCTGTAGCCGACCTCGGACTGGAAGAACCTGAAGAAACCGAGGAAAGCTTTGCCGGTAATGCCCGTATCAAGGCACATTTTGCAGCACAGGCGAGCGGCCTGCCGGCCCTTTCGGATGATAGCGGCGTTTGTGTCGAGGCCCTTGGCGGAGCGCCCGGGGTACATACCGCAGACTGGGCTGAAACAGCCTCGGGGCGCAATTTTTCCGTGGCAATGCAAAAGGTTCGGGATCAGCTTGCAGCCCGTCATGCGCCTGAACCGTGGCGGGCCTCGTTTCATTGTGTTCTCTGCCTTGCATGGCCTGATGGGCATGATGAGATATTCGAAGGCCGCGTTGATGGCCGGCTCGTATGGCCCGCAAGAGGCGTACAGGGTTTCGGTTTTGATCCGATGTTTCTTCCCGATGGCGAAACAGAAACCTTCGGTGAAATGGACCCCGCGCGAAAAAAGGAAATCAGCCACCGCGCCGATGCCTTCGCCAGGCTGATCCGTGCCTGCCTTGCCTGAAGACTGGCAGGAAGCAGGTTTCGGCCTTTATGTGCACTGGCCTTTCTGTCAGGCGAAATGCCCCTATTGCGATTTCAACTCGCATGTGGCTGGCAGTATCGATCATCACCGCTGGACCGGTGCTTATCGCCGCGAAATCGCCCGCCTCCGGGAATTGACAGGCCCCCGGGTTCTGAGTTCGATCTTCTTCGGTGGCGGTACACCCAGCATGATGCAAGCCGAAACGGTACAGGCCGTAATCGAAGCGGCTCACGAAGCCTGGGATCTTGCCAACGACTGCGAAATCTCGCTTGAAGCCAATCCGACTTCGGCCGAGGCTGCACGGTTTCACGAATATGCCGCAGCCGGGGTCAATCGCGTCTCTGTCGGGGTGCAGGCCCTGAACGACAACGATCTGAGACGCCTCGGGCGCATGCATGACGCAACCGAAGCTCTGAATGCCGTTGAAACGGCCCGAGACATTTTTCCGCGCGTCAGTTTTGATCTGATCTATGCGCGTCAGGATCAGACCCTGAGCGCCTGGAAAGACGAACTCGAAACGGCTCTTGATCTGGAGCCGGATCATCTTTCGCTTTATCAGCTGACCATCGAACCCCAGACAGCTTTCGGCTCTCTGGCCCGCGCCGGCAAATTGCACGGATTGCCAGACGAGGACCTTGCAGCAGACATGTACGATCTCACACAGGAACTGTGCGATAAGGCCGGCCTGCCCTGCTATGAGATCTCCAACCATGCTCCCGAAGGGCAGCAATCAATCCACAACCTGATCTATTGGCGCTACGGAGATTACGCGGGAATCGGCCCGGGTGCCCATGGGCGCCTGACATTGTCCGGACAGCGCCATGCAACCGAAGCCTGCCGCAATCCCGGTGCATGGCTTGAAGCCGTGGAAGGCGGCCACACGCCGGAGGTTTCAGTACAACCCATTCCCCCTGTCGATCAGGCCCGAGAATATCTGATGATGGGATTGCGCCTGAGTGAAGGGGTATCCTTATCAAGAATGGATAAACTGTCCCGGAATAGTCTTCGGTCTGAAAAGCTGGACATGTTCCAGGGCATGGGGCTTCTGATGCAAGTTGATGATCGCCTGCAAGCAACACCGCGTGGCAGAATTGTTCTGAACGCCGTGTTGCGCGAACTCATGGAAGACTGACATGAAGGTGATCTGGCTCATGCTTGGACTTGCAGCTCTTTCGCTTGGCGCGATCGGAGCCTTTGTGCCCCTGCTGCCCACCGTTCCGCTGATACTGCTTGCCGCCTTTTTCTTTTCGCAATCTTCCGAGCGCCTTCATGACTGGCTTCACAACCATCCGAGTTTCGGCCCGGCAATTCAGAACTGGAACGAGCACGGAGCAATAGATCGGCGCGCGAAGATTTTGGCATCTGCCTCTATTGCTGCGGCCGTGGGCTTTTCGCTCTTGCTGGGGCTGAAACCCTGGATTCTGCTTCTTCAGGCTGCAATCCTGTGTGCGGTTCTCATCTTTATCTGGAGTCGGCCGGAGGTGTAGCCGAAAGCAGCCGGCACAGATCATCAAGCTCTTCCAGAGACTTGTAGGAAATTGTCAGGCTTCCGTTTTCCTGCCCCGGAACATGATTGATTGCAACCTTCATGCCAAGATTGGCCGCAAGATCCGCTTCGAGGGCCCGCGTATCGGCATCCTTTTCCGGGCGATCACGCCGAATCCTGGCAGTTGATGCCGGCTTCTTCACCAGGCGCTCGGTCTCACGCACCGAAAGCTTTTTCCGGATCACCTCGCGCGCCAGGACTGCCGGATCTTCGGCCGTGATCAATGCGCGCGCATGGCCCGCCGAAAGCTTTCCTTCACGCAGATACCCCTGAACTTCATCGGGAAGGCTCAGAAGCCGCATCAGGTTGGCAATATGGCTTCGGCTCTTGCCAAGCGCCTGGGCCAATATTTCCTGAGTATGGCCAAACCGGTCCATGAGCTGACGATAGCCTGCCGCTTCTTCGATCGGGTTCAGGTCGGTGCGCTGAATATTTTCGATTATCGCGATTTCCAGAACTTCTGCATCGCTGTATTCCCGGATGATTGCCGGCACCTCGTGCAACTGCGCCAATTGTGCGGCCCGCCATCTCCTTTCACCGGCAACTATTTGGTAAGGCACTGATTTATCAGTGGTTTTTCTAACGATCAGGGGCTGGATAATACCCTTTTCCCTGATCGATCTGGCCAATTCCTCCAGATCTTCCTGCAAGAAATCCCGACGCGGCTGGTCCGGGTTCGGGCTGATCTTTTCGATTGGAATTGTTCTGTCCGCCAGAGGGGCGGAAAACGGTTCTTCATCGGAAACCTCTGATCCGACATCTGCCATCAGCGCGGAAAGACCTCGTCCGAGACCGCGTCGTTCGCGTTTCTTGTCAGCCATTCCACTTCTCCGATGCTGCTGGTTCCTTTGCCTGAGCCTACATCTTGTTGCGCTTGATCACCTCACGCGCCAAGGCACGATACGCAAGGCTGCCCTTCGAGGTTGGATCATATTCCAACACCGGCATCCCAAAGGAAGGCGCTTCGCTCAGTCTCACATTACGCGGTATGACAGTTTTGA
This sequence comes from Paracoccaceae bacterium, assembly GCA_026989355.1. GTDB lineage: Bacteria > Pseudomonadota > Alphaproteobacteria > Rhodobacterales > Rhodobacteraceae > WFVA01. Next base: position 246,877 of record JALSJM010000002.1, read on the forward strand.
ACACCAGGTCACCCAGGTTTTCGCGCGCATCTGCCTCGACCTGCCGTGAAAGGTTGTTTCTCCGATCATACATCGTCAAGACAATGCCTTCATAGCGCAGGTTCTTCTTTGCAGTCTGGCTTACCTCTCGCTTTGTCAGCATAAGCTGCGAAAGCCCCTCTAGAGCAAAGAATTCGCTCTGTAACGGAACCAGAAGGGAATCTGCCGCGACCATCGCATTGATCGTAAGCAGGTTGAGAGACGGCGGACAATCGATCAGGACAAAATCGAATCCGCCCTCCTCCATCGCTGGCCGATAAAGCGCGCCATGCAGAAGAAAACTGCGTTTTTCATTGGATATCAGTTCGATGTCTGCCGAGCTCAGATCGGTTGTGGCCGGAACGATTGACAACCGTTCCGTATCGGTTTTCTTGACAATATCGGGCAAGTCAGCCTCTCCGAGCAACAGGTCATATGTGTTCAGCCCGCGATCCTCCACCTCGATCCCAAGTCCGGTTGATGCATTTCCCTGCGGATCAAGATCTATCAGAAGCACCTCGAACCCTTCGGCCGCCAGGGCGGCACCCAGATTTATCGCCGTGGTGGTTTTGCCGACACCACCCTTCTGATTGGCAACAGCGATAATCTTCGGCTTGCGGCCTGGCACCGGCTCAGACATTCTGAATGTCTCCCATTTTCAGGATCACGGCAGACGGATCCGTGCTGCTCGGGATTTTTTCTAATCGAAATCGCCACCGGGCAACAGCCGTTTTCAGCTCGTTTTCTGCATTTGCGCCCTTCGGAAATATTGCTACACCCACAGAAGAAAGATGACGGTGCGCATAACCGATCAACTTGTCAAGAGGCGCCAGAGCGCGTGCCGTAACAACATCTGCCGCCTGGGGGGGCGCCACCTCGATCCGCTCACACAGCACCTTCGCATCAACCCCGGTTTCCCGAAGCACCGTATTCATGAAGGCCACCTTGCGTGTATCGCTTTCGATCAGCGTGAACTTTGCGCCTGAACGGGATTCAGCTGCAAGAATCGCAAGCACAACACCAGGAAAACCACCACCGGATCCAAGATCAGCCCATCTTGTGGCCCTTACAGGAGCTAACCCCAATATCTGTGCCGAATCGGCAAAATGTCTATCCCACATCTCGGACAGGGTGCGGTCTGAAACCAGATTTATCCTGGGATTCCACTTTTTCAGAAGCGCCGCGTGTATTTCAAGCCGCTGCATTGTTTCACGTGAAACACTGAACGCGCGCTGAAAGCGCACCCTTCCGGAATCGCTCATCGAACCGCGCGCTTTTTTTCCACTTGACGCAACTTGCCGAGAATCAACGTAAGCGCTGCTGGAGTCATGCCCTCTATTCTTGCAGCCAGCCCCAGAGTTCCCGGCCGAACGGCCTCGAGCTTTGTGCGCAGCTCATTCGAAAGACCGCTCAGCGATGAATAATCAAAATCATAAGGAATTACATGCGCTTCATCACGAGCAAGGGCCTCAATATCCCGCTTCTGCCTGTCGATATAATGCATGTAAAGCGCTTCTTTCTCGATCTGGGCGCGGATATGTTCCGGCACTTCATTCAAGTGCGGGTCAAGTCGCACCATGTCGTCAAATGATACATTCGGGAGGGCGAGCACGCTGAGCCCGTCACGCCGACTGCCATCCTGACGCACCAAGATACCACAGGCCTGCAGATCACCCGGAGTATATTCCTGCCTCCGAAGAGTGGTTCTGGCGTTTTGCAGCTGTTCCAGTTTTTTCCCGAACACCCGCCATCTCTCTTCACCCACACAGCCGAATTCCCGTCCCTTTGGTGTCAGGCGCTGGTCGGCATTGTCCGCCCTCAATGAAAGACGGAATTCGGCCCGTGAGGTAAACATCCTGTATGGTTCGCTCGCACCCCGGGTTACAAGATCATCGATCATGACACCAATATAGGAATCGGCACGACCAAACCTTATCTCGCCCCGACCCAACGCCTTGCCCACCGCATTGAGGCCAGCCACCAGCCCTTGTGCGGCGGCCTCTTCATAACCCGTCGTTCCGTTTATCTGCCCCGCCAGGAAAAGACCGGGAAACTCTTTTGCTTCAAGGGTTTGTCGCAAGGCTCGGGGGTCTACGTAGTCATACTCGATCGCGTAACCGGGTTGCAATATCCGGGCATTTTCAAGCCCTCTGATCGAATGCACATACTCTTCCTGCACCTCGGCCGGGAGAGATGTTGAAATGCCGTTCGGATACACGGTGTGATCCTTAAGCCCCTCGGGCTCTAGAAATATCTGATGTGCGTCCTTTTCTGCAAACCGGACGATCTTGTCTTCAATAGACGGGCAATACCGAGGCCCGACCCCTTCGATCATCCCTCCGTACATGGCTGATGATTCAAGGTTTCGTCGAATGATATCGTGTGTGCGCGTATTCGTGTGCGTGATTCCGCAAGAGATCTGCTGCACAAATGGTCGTTCGTGCAGGAACGAAAACATTACCGGATCATCATCTCCTGGCTGGCTTTCCAGAGCACTCCAGTCAATTGTTCTCCCATCTAGGCGAGGGGGCGTGCCGGTTTTCAGGCGCCCCAAAGCAAACCCCATATCTTGTATCCGTTCCGCAAGGTGGATCGAGGCCTTGTTCCCAATTCGGCCTCCTGGTTTGGTCTTGTTACCAATATGGATCATTCCCCGCAGGAATGTTCCGGTTGTCAAAACAACCGCCCCAGCCATGAGTCTGCTTCCATCGGCCAGCACAACACCACAAACTTGTGCGCCATCCAGCACAAGATCGCCCACCTCCCCCTGAATGATTTCGAGACCCGAGGTCCGGGAAAACTCTTTTTTCATTACTTCACGATAGAGCCCCCGGTCGGTCTGAGCGCGGGGGCCCTGCACCGCCGGACCCTTGGTTCTGTTCAGCAACCTGAACTGGATCCCCGCTCTGTCAGCTGCGCGCCCCATTATACCATCAAGCGCATCGATTTCGCGCACAAGATGCCCTTTTCCCAACCCGCCAATAGCAGGATTACAGGACATTACTCCGATATCGCTACGGGAAAGCGTGATCAGGATCACCCGAGCCCCCATCCGCATAGCAGCGTGGGCAGCTTCGGTGCCGGCGTGACCCCCACCGATCACGATCACATCACTGGATCTGTGTTTCACGTGAAACAATCCTCATTTCCCAAGACAGAAACTCGCAAAGATTTCATCAAGTACATGTTCGACATCGATTCGGCCAACCAGAGATTCGACCGCTCTTATAGCAGATCTGGTTTCTTCTGCGGCCACCTCGATCTGCCTTGGCCCATCCACAATCATTTCGCGTGCCGCTGCTATATTTCTCAATGCTTTTTCAATGGCTTGCCTGTGCCTTTCGCGAATCGCCATTGCTGCACCAGCAGTTCGCTTTTCCAGGATCGAAGCGATTTTTTCTATCAGCTCGCCAATCCCCTGGCCAGTCTTGCCAGATACGGCAAACCCTGAAGTCTGGCGAAGATCAGCTTTTGCCTCGATCAATATATCATCACCATCAGGTTCGATATCCTGACACTGAACCTCACCCTCAACAAGAAACAAGCGCAGATCAGCGTGTTTTGCCCGTTCTATGGCTTTTTGTATGCCAAGCCTCTCGATCTGGTTTTCGGTTTCCCGCAGTCCCGCCGTATCGAGAAAAGTAACCGGCAGGCCGCGCAGATCCATTCGAACCTCGATCACATCTCGTGTTGTTCCTGCAATTTCTGATGTGATGGCAGCATCGCGTCCTGCCAAGGCATTCAGAAGCGTCGATTTTCCAACATTCGGCGCCCCAATGATCGCCACTTCGAATCCATCCCTTATCCGTTCCGATACGTGCGAACCCCGGATTTCCGCCTGGAACTCACGGGTAATGTCGTCGAAGATCAGAATCACTTCCGGCGTTACATCTTCGGGAACTTCCTCATCGGCAAAATCGATTGATGCCTCCAGAAGCGCGGCTGCCCGGATCAGCAGGCTTCGCCATTGCTCCACCCTTTTTCCAAACTCCCCCGCAAATACGCGCGCGGCCTGGCGTCGTTGGACTTCAGTTTCGGCATTGATCAGATCAGCAAGACCCTCGACCTGCGCCAGATCAAGACGCCCGTTCTCCAATGCTCGCCGGGTGAATTCACCTGGTTCGGCCAGACGCAAATTTCCGATCTTTCCAAATTCTTCCTGTACTGCACGGATGATGGCCGGGCTTCCGTGCAGATGAATCTCGGCCACATCCTCACCGGTAAAGCTATGGCCATTTTCGAAGAAGATCACAAGCGCCTGATCCAGCAGTTCCCCGGTGGTTGTTCTAATGGCCCTGAGCGCAGTGCTGCGCGGCTCCGGCACCTTGCCTGCAAGTTTTTCAAGGACATATCTTGCCTGCGGACCTGAAATCCGCATTACCGCGATCCCCGCTTTCCCCGGAGCGCTTGCAAGGGCGTAAATTGTGTCCATTCCTGTAAACTATTGTTTTACAACAATAATTTAAGTGTTCATCGAATCGAAAAACTCTTCGTTCGTTCTGGTCTGTTTGAGTTTCGAAAGCAGAAACTCAATGGCATCCGTAGTTCCCATGGGATTCAGAATCCGACGCAGAACATACATTTTCTGCAAGTGTGCCTTGTCTACCAAGAGCTCTTCCTTGCGAGTTCCGGATTTCAGAATGTCGATCGCAGGGAATACGCGCTTGTCGGCGATCTTGCGATCAAGAACAATCTCCGAGTTACCAGTGCCCTTGAACTCTTCGAAGATCACCTCATCCATGCGGCTTCCGGTATCGATAAGGGCAGTAGCAACAATAGTCAGAGACCCCCCTTCCTCGATATTGCGCGCCGCGCCGAAGAACCGTTTTGGCCGCTGCAGGGCATTGGCATCGACACCACCTGTCAGAACCTTGCCCGAAGACGGAATAACCGTGTTGTAAGCACGCCCCAGCCGCGTGATCGAATCGAGCAGGATCACTACATCGCGCTTGTGTTCAACAAGGCGCTTCGCCTTTTCGATAACCATTTCAGCCACGGCAACGTGGCGTGCTGCAGGTTCGTCGAACGTTGAAGAAACGACCTCACCCTTGACGTTGCGCTGCATGTCCGTCACTTCTTCCGGCCGTTCATCAATCAGGAGAACGATAAGATAGCATTCAGGGTGGTTTTTCTCGATCGAATTGGCAATGTTCTGCAGCAAAACCGTTTTTCCGGTTCTGGGTGGCGCCACGATCAGCGAACGCTGTCCCTTGCCGATGGGTGCTACCAGATCGATGACTCGACCTGAACGGTCCTTTATGCTTGGATCCTCGATCTCAAGCTTGAAGCGCTGATCCGGATAGAGCGGAGTCAGGTTATCGAAATTGATCTTGTGCTTTGCCTTTTCCGGTTCTTCGAAGTTGATCTGAAGAACTTTTGTCAGAGCGAAATAACGCTCGTTCTCACGAGGCGCCTGGATGACACCTTCGATCGTATCACCGGTTCTCAGGGAAAACTTTCGTATCATTTCCGGCGATACATAGATATCATCAGGCCCGGGCAGATAGTTTGCTTCGGGCGAACGAAGAAATCCGAAACCATCCTGAAGAACTTCAAGTACGCCATCGCCCGAAATTTCCCATCCTTCTTCTGCCCGTACCTTCAGGATCGAGAACATGATATCGCCCTTGCGCATTGTCGATGCGTTCTCGATCTCCAGATCTTCAGCCATTGAAAGAAGTTCTTTCGGAGATTTTACCTTGAGCTCTGCAAGGTTAAGACGTTCGGTTGTCATGAGAATACCCGGCGCCTGCATGACGCGATCCATGTTGTGAATGGGAAATATCCTGCCGAATGGCAGACCTGCTGTCTATCTAGGATCTGTCATGCCGCGAGTCAATCTCAGAACTTCAGAACAACCGAAAACACGATCAGCAGAAGCAGTATGGTCGGCACTTCGTTCATCAGACGGTATTTGCGCCCGCTTCTGGTATTTCTTCCATAACGAAAATCCTTCCATCGCAGGGCAAGCCAATGATGAAACCAGGTCATTATGATTACAGAAAGCGCCTTCAACCATGGCCAGATCTGCGACCAATCCACAATACCTGGCGTGAAAACAAGCATCAGCCCGAAAACCCAGGTTGCGATCATTGCCGGATTCATGATCACACGTAACAGCTTTCGCTCCATGGTCACGAACAATGTGAATGTTTCGGATCCCGTAGAGACAGACTCGACATGGTAAACGAAAAGCCGGGGCAGATAGAATATCCCGGCCATCCAGCTTATCACCGAGATGATATGCAGTGCTTTTGTCCAAGGATAAAGATTTGCAAGAATATCTGCCATCGGCCATGCCCGTATGATTTTGGTTTTCTCTAAATAACAATAAAGGAAAAGAAAATATTGTTGATTTAGTAGGGAACCACTTTCCTGTGGATTATTGTTCAGGCCACAGAGATATCCACTTGGGAATGGATTGTGAATGAACATCTGGAAACATGAGAAAAGAGATCATTTCATAAGTATATCACAAAGGCACTGCCTTGGATTGTGGTATATGGTTGTTGTGGAAAAGCTGCTGTGAAGTATGTTGTCCTGTAAGAAAAACCATTCTTTTTCCTTGTCGAAAATCTTCCTGGAAGGGCTGATAAGCATGGGTCTTTTCAACAAGACGGATCGAAAGGCATCTGATCAGCAAGATTTGGGATTCCTTCCTTGCGTTTTTGTCACAGGTTCATGCACATGACAGCAAGACTGGTGCTGGCTTCGGCTTCGGAAACACGACAAGCGCTTCTTCGAAACGCGGGTTTGAATTTCGAGGTAGATCCTGCGAATACAGATGAAGATGCCATCCGCTTGGCGCTGAAAGCCGAAAGCGTCAGACCCAGGGAAATTGCCGATGCTCTGGCCGAACACAAGGCGCGCAAGGTTTCTTCACGACGACCGGATGCTGTTGTGATCGGATGCGATCAGGTGCTTGATCTGCAGGGAACGGTCATCACCAAGGCAGAAACGGTTGAAGAAGCCGAAACCATACTGCGAAAACTCAGAGGGCAGACACATCAGCTTCTTTCATCTGTCGTGGTCTGTGAAGCCGGCAAGATTCAGTGGCGCCATGTTGGCATTGTCAGGATGACAATGCGCGCTTTTTCCGATGAATATATTTCAGGTTATCTGAAAAGAAACCGGCTTGGTATTCGCGATTCCGTTGGATGTTACAAACTTGAAGGGGAAGGGGTTCGCCTGTTTCATCAGGTAAGTGGTGATTATTTCAGTGTTCTCGGACTACCCTTGCTGCCACTGTTGAATTATCTTGCGGACAGGGGGATCATCGCATCATGAATGATAATGAAATACCTTTGGCAGGGGTGATCGGATCGCCTGTTGCACATAGCAAGTCTCCCATTCTGCATGGTCATTGGCTGAAAACCCATGGTATCAAAGGTCATTACATTCCCATGGATGTGGACCATCGGGATCTTGAATCCGTGATCCATGCCCTGCCGAAAATGGGGTTCGTCGGGGTAAACGTAACCATTCCCCACAAGGAAGCCGTTCTGGAACTTGCCGATCTGGTTACGGACAGAGCCGCGCTGATCGGGGCAGCAAATACACTTATCTTCCGCAAGGATGGCAAGGTTCATGCCGACAATACAGATGGCTATGGCTTCATGGAAAACCTGCGGCAAAATGTGCCGGACTGGAACCCGGAAGCCGGGCCTGCCGCAATATTCGGGGCGGGCGGCGCAGCGCGGGCAGTGATCGCCGCATTGATCGAATCCGGGGTTAGCGAGCTGCGTCTTGCAAATCGCACACGGGCACGGGCTGAAGCCTTGCGCAGCGAATTCGGCCCGAAAATCAGCGTATATGACTGGGTTCAGGCCGGGGATATGCTTGAAGGAGCAGCAACTGTTGTCAACACCACATCCCTTGGGATGGCAGGTAAGCCCGAACTCCGTATACCCCTCGGCGGGCTGTCTCGGGATACGGTTGTAACGGATCTGGTATATGCACCGCTCGAAACAGGCCTTCTGCTGGCTGCACAAGAGAAGGGCTGCCGAGCGGTGGATGGTCTGGGTATGCTTCTGCATCAGGCCGTGCCCGCGTTTGAACGCTGGTTCGGTGTGCGCCCCAAAGTGAACGAAGCCTTACGAAGGGCCATTCTGGCATGAAGAACGGCAATACTTTCCTGCTGGGCCTTACGGGATCCATCGGCATGGGAAAGACAACAACCGCACGTCTGTTTGCCGAAGCCGGGATTCCGGTGTGGAGTGCTGACGATACCGTGCACAAGCTTTACGAAGAAGGAGGGGCGGCAACCGAAGCGATCGCAGGGATATGCCCTGATGCCATTACCGACGGGGTTGTTGATCGGGAAAAGCTCAAGGCCTGGATTTCCCGCGATTCCAGAGCGATCGAGCAGATCGAAAAGGCCATTCATCCTCTGGTCGAAGCAGACAGGCAGGATTTCATCCGCACGGAAAGAGCCCCTGTTCTGGTCTTCGATATTCCCTTGCTGTTCGAAAAGGGAAATGAAACGAAATTCGATGCCATTGCAGTTGTGACGGCTCCGCCACAAGAACAGCGTCGGCGTGTTCTGGAGCGGAAAACCATGACCGAGGACATGTTCGAAACGATTCTGGCCAGACAAATGCCTGATGTTGAAAAACGCCGCCGCGCCGATTATGTGATCGTAACTGACAGTCTGGAAGGCGTACGCAGTCAGGTGTTTGATATTATTGATAAAATAAGAAAGACAACAACCAATGCGTGAGGTCGTCCTGGACACGGAAACCACTGGATTCGAGCCTGAAAACGGAGATCGTATTGTAGAGATCGGTGCTGTCGAACTGTGGAACCACCTTCCCACGGGCAAAACCTATCATCAATACATGAATCCAGAACGCCCGATGCCACAATCGGCATTCGAGGTACACGGCCTTGGCGATGAATTCCTGGCCGACAAACCGTTGTTTCGTGATATCGTGCGGGATTTTCTGGATTTCATTCAGGACTCGCGTCTGGTGATTCACAATGCACCATTCGACATGAAGTTCATCAATGCAGAGCTGCAATGGCTTGATCTCGCGCCGCTTCCCATGTCGCGGGCACTGGATACGCTGGCGCTTGCACGACGAAAATTTCCTGGTTCGCCAGCCTCGCTGGATGCGCTTTGCAGAAGATTCGGAATCGATAATTCAGCCCGCACCCTGCATGGCGCGCTTCTGGATTCGGAAATTCTTGCAGAGGTCTATCTGGAACTGATAGGCGGTCGTCAGCCCGATTTTGGTCTGACGATCGGAACAACCCGGGCAGAGGTACAGATTACCCATGAAAAACGGTTTTCCCGGACCAGGCCCGAGCCTCTGGCTCCGCGATTGACGCCAGCAGAAGAAGCGGCGCACAGGAAGCTGGTGGATTCACTGGGCGCTGATGCCATCTGGAAGAAATACGGTTAGGAAACCGGCTTGTTGCCAGCTTCTTCCTGAGAGCGTCGCTGCAGCTCCGCGCGATACAGGGCGAGAAAATCGATATTTTCGAGATTGAGCGCAGGAAAGCCCCCATCGCGGGTGATATCGCCCACGATCCGCCGCACATAGGGAAACAGCATTCGCGGGCATTCGATCAGAAGAAAAGGATGCAACTGATCCTCAGGCACGTTTTCGATGTGAAAGATTCCGCCGTATTCCAGTTCAAGGATGAACAGAGGATCACCGCTTTTCTTGTTTTTCGAGGCAATGTTGAACTTGGAAATCACCTCGAACTGATGTTCGATCGAGCGTTTCTTGGCGTCAAGATTGACCTGCACCTGAATATCCGGGGTCACTTCTCCGCCCACGCCTTTCTGGGCAACGATATTCTCGAAAGAAAGATCGCGGATATACTGGGCCAGAACCTGCATCTTTACCGGAACAGGCTGGGGCTGCTGCTCTTCTTTCTTCTTCTCACCGTTATTGGCCATCGCTCTTCTCCTGCAAGATTTCGGTGTTCTCTAGCAGCTTGCCGGGATGGGCTCAATGCCCGTGGCGGCCCGGTGGCGGAACAGGCCTGTGATCGTGCGGCGTGACATCCGTGTAATCTGCATCGATGGGGCCGGTGCTTTCGTGGTATGTGTGGGCTTCAGCATTGATGCCGAAGCTTTTGATCTTCACCCGCGCTTTTACATATTTCATGACAGCTGCCCGCACAGGCGGTAGCAGCAGAAGGATGCCGGCAGCATCGGTGAAAAATCCCGGTGTCAGCAGCAGAACGCCGGCAACAAGAATCATCGCACCATGGGCCAGGGGCTCGCTTGGATCTTCCAGCCGACCAAGCGATTCGCGCAGCCGGCCAAGTGCTACGGCCCCCTGCATGTGCACCAGCCACGATCCGACAAGTGCCGTCAGAACGACGATTCCCAACGTGGGCCACAACCCGATCAATCCGCCGACCTTTATGAAAAGAGCGATTTCGATCATCGGAACCGCCACGAAAAGAAGAAACAACCACATATTGCCCCCATCAGGCCTGTTCATACGGTGGACTTGCTCCCCGTCAGCCCCTACATATGTCTTGGCGCCGCCAGTTTCCATCCTGCCACCGCAAAAGTGAGAAGATGAACGACCCAATGTTCCAGATAATTGTCCTTGCGGGAATTCTTTTGTTCCTTGTTCTGAAACTGCGCAGTGTGCTCGGAACTCGCGAAGGATATGAAAAACCGCGTGTCGAATGGGATGCCTCGGGGCCTGAATCACCCAGGTTTGAAGTGATCGAAGGTGGTCCGGACGCGGATATTGCCGATCATGTATCCTCTGACAGCAAAGCCGCCAAGGCACTTGCTGCAATGAAAGCGCTGGAGCCCGATTTCAGCGTTACGGAATTTCTGCAAGGTGCGCGCGGCGCATATGAGATGATCCTGATGGCGTTCGAGAGCGGCAATCTTGAATCGGTCATGCCGTTTCTCTCGAAGGATGTTTATGAAGCCTTTGCAAGCGTGATCGACCGGCGCGAGGAAAGCGGTATTTCGGTAGAAGCAACCTTTGTCGGTCTGCGCGAGATGGAACTGAAGGATGCCCATTTTGATCCGGACACCAGGGAAGCCGAGATCACCGTGAAATTCGTGAGCGAACTGTCCTATGTGGTTCGCAATCGGGAAGGCGAGATCATCGAAGGGAATCCCAACGAGATCAAGCGACAAAAGGATGTATGGACATTTGCACGCATCATGGGAGCGGATGACCCCAACTGGAAGCTGGTGGCAACGGACGCATGAGGCATGGATTGCTGGCGCTGGCTTGTGCGGCGGGTCTGGCAATGACAAGGCCCGCGCCCGGCGCTGATGCAAGTCATTCGATTCTTCGGTTTGATGATCTTGCCGGCTGGCAGGACGATGATCATCAGGCCGCGCTTGATGTGTTTCTGAACACCTGCTCAATCATGAAGGATGCGGAATGGCAGGCGCTGTGCGCGCTGGCGCAAAGCGGGCCGGACGCACGCAGGTTTTTTGAACTGTTTTTCCGCCCGGTTCTGATAAATGATGGCAATCCTGCACGTTTCACCGGTTATTTCGAACCAGAGCTTTCCGGGTCGCGCAAGCGCAGTGCACGGTTTCGCTATCCGATTTACAGAAAACCTGCAGAGGTCAGGGAAGGTATCCCCTGGCTGACGCGGCAGCAGATCGAGGAAAGCGGTGTTTTGCGCGGCCGGGGGCTGGAACTGGCCTGGGTTGAGGATCCGGTCGATATTTTCTTTCTGCAGATCCAGGGCTCTGGGCGGATCAGGCTGCAGGAAGGGGGGGTGCTGAGGGTCGGTTATGGGGGATCCAATGGGAGAAACTACAGCTCGGTCGGGCAAGAGTTGGTCCGGCAGGGGGTTTATTCCGAGCATCAGGTTTCGGCGCAGGTCATACGCAACTGGGTGCGGCGCAACCCGGCAAGGGGCCGTGATCTGCTCTGGGTCAACCAGTCGTATGTCTTTTTCAGGGAAATCAAGGGGCTGGATCCCGATGCCGGCCCCGTTGGCGCAATGAATCGCCCGCTGACAGCCGAGCGCTCACTTGCCATAGATCCGCGCCATGTTCCCTTGGGGGCACCGGTCTGGATCGAGACCGAAGGAAAGAAGCCCGTGCGCCGACTGATGATCGCACAAGATACCGGGTCAGCGATAAAGGGTGCCCAGAGGGGCGATATTTTCTTTGGCACAGGAAGCGAGGCCGGAAAAAGGGCTGGTATGGTGCGTGATGGCGGCCGCATGATTGTGCTTTTGCCGATCCAGATTGCATATGACCTTGTGCCGGAAGGCAATCCCGAATGAGCCGCAAGACAAGACGCCTTCGCCCTGACGAAGAAAGGCTGTGGCAACAAGTGGCCGGAAAGGCAACCCCCCTTGTATCGGGGAAAAGGCCACAGGAAAAAATCTTGCCGGACCCGATCGGGCAATTCGAGGAAAGGCCGCGTGGCAATGCAAGGATCAGCGGTTTCTCGATCGGTGAAAAGGCCGATCCGCCCGCTGTTCCCGTTGCCATCTGCAAGCCGGAGCGAAAGACGGTGTCCGTTTCCATGCACCGCAAGACATATGACAAGCTTCAGCGTGGCAAGCTTCGGCCGGAAAAACGCATTGATCTGCACGGCATGACGCTTGCGCAGGCACAGCCGGCACTGACACGGTTCATCCTGTCTTCGCATTCCGCCGGGTGCAGGCTGGTTCTGGTAATCACGGGAAAAGGCGAACGGAACAGGGACGATGGCGGCCCGATCCCGGTTCGCATGGGCATTCTTCGCCAGCATGTGCCCCAGTGGCTGGCCAGGCCTCCGCTTTCTTCGGCAGTTCTTGAAATATGCCCGGCGCATCGCCGGCATGGCGGCGGGGGGGCATATTATGTATATCTGCGCCGGCGCCGGAAAGGCGCATCATCACCGGTTCAAAGAACGTAACGGCTGAGGTCCGTTGATCTTGCGAGCTCGCCAAGATGCGTTTCCACATAGGCCGCATCAATGATTTCGCGACAGCCGGATTTGTCCGGGGCGGAAAAGGAAAGCCCTTCGAAAACCCGCTCCATGACGGTATAAAGCCGACGGGCCCCGATATTTTCGACACTCTGGTTCACATCGGCCGCAATTCTGGCAAGTGCCGAAATTCCATCTTCGGTGAACTCGATTTCGACACCCTCGGTTTTCATGAGCGCCTTGTACTGAAGGGTAAGAGCATTGTCTGTTTCCGTCAGGATACGCACGAAATCGTCTTCGGTCAGAGCGCGCAATTCTACCCGGATCGGCAATCTGCCCTGCAGTTCGGGAAGCAGGTCGGAAGGTTTGGCCACATGAAAGGCGCCAGAAGCGATGAACAGGATATGATCCGTTCTGACCGGGCCGTATTTGGTTGAAACGGTGGTTCCTTCGATCAGCGGCAACAGATCGCGCTGCACGCCTTCACGGCTTACATCCGCACCGCGTGAATCGCTTCGTGCACAGACCTTGTCGATCTCATCCAGAAAGATGATGCCGTTTTCCTGCACGGATGCAAGCGCCGTGCGCGTAACGGTTTCCTCATCAAGAAGCTTGTCAGCCTCTTCGGCGATCAGCACATCGTGGCTTTCGGCAACGCTCATCCGCCGCCGCACGGTGCGTCCGCCCAAAGCCTTTCCGAAAATGTCTCCGAGATTGAGCATCCCCATGCCCTGGCCGGGCTGTCCGGGAATATCGAATACCGGAAACACGTTGCTGTTGTCGGAAAGGTCAAGTTCGATGATGGTGTCGTCAAGCTCTCCGTTCCTGAGCTTCTTGCGAAACATCTCGCGTGTGGCTTCGCGCGCGCCTTCTCCGGCAATGGCATCGATCACCCGCTCTTCGGCCGCGGCCTCGGCCTTTGCCCTTACGTTCTCGCGCATGTGTTCGCGTGTCATGGCGATGGCAGCGTCGGCAAGATCGCGAATGATCTGTTCAACATCGCGCCCCACATAGCCGACCTCGGTGAATTTCGTGGCCTCGACCTTGATGAAGGGCGCGTGTGCCAGCCTTGCAAGGCGACGGCTGATTTCTGTCTTGCCGACGCCAGTCGGGCCGATCATCAGGATATTCTTGGGATAGACTTCGTCGCGCAGATCATCGGGCAGCTGTCTGCGGCGCCAGCGGTTGCGAAGCGCCACTGCAACGGCGCGTTTCGCATCGTGTTGTCCGATGATGAAACGGTCGAGCTCGGAAACGATTTCACGAGGTGTCAGATCTGTCATTTGCCGATTTTCTCCACCGTCAGGTTGCCGTTCGTGTAAACGCAGATATCGGCGGCAATCGCCATGGCCCGGCGGGCGATTTCTTCGGCGCCAAGGTCGCTGTCGATCAGGGCGCGCGCAGCCGCCAAGGCGAAATTGCCGCCCGACCCTATGGCGGCGATGTCATGTTCGGGCTCCAGAACATCACCGGCGCCGGTAATGACCAGAAGCACGTGGCCGTCTGTAACGATCAGCATGGCTTCGAGTTTCTGAAGGTATTTGTCGGTGCGCCAATCCTTGGCCAGCTCGACGCTGGCGCGCGCAAGATTGCCCGGCGTTGCTTCAAGCTTGGCTTCGAGCCGTTCAAGCAGGGTAAAGGCATCTGCGGTAGAGCCCGCAAAGCCAGCCACCACGTCATGGCCGCCGGGGGAAAGCCTTCGCACCTTGCGCGCAGTGCCCTTGATGACGGTTTGACCCAGGCTCACCTGCCCATCACCAGCCACGACCACCTCTCCCTTCTTGCGGACGGCGATGATGGTTGTGCCATGCCAGCCGGGAAACTGCTCTTCAGACATGAGAAACCCCTTGTTAAACCCCGCCCGATACTATGGCGGCGTTAAGGACATACACAAGATCGCATGAAAAAGGGGCGCAATGGCGCCCCTTGGTGGCCCAGTGCCAAGGCTCAGATCGAGCCTTCGATCCACTCAACCAGCGAAGCCTTGGGTGCTGCGCCGATCTTGTTCGAAACAACCTGGCCATCCTTGAACAGGAAAAGCGCCGGAATGCCGCGCACGCCCATCTGGGCCGGAGTATTGGGATTCTCGTCAACATTCACCTTGACGATTTTCACCTTGCCATCCATCTCTTCCGAGATTTCCTCAAGCGAAGGGCCGATTTGCTTGCAGGGACCGCACCATTCAGCCCAGAAGTCCACCACAACGGGAATATCGGACTTCAGAACTTCGTCTTCGAAGGTGGCATCGGATACAGCGACGGTTGCCATGAAAAATCTCCTGCGTTCGGCCTTGGTTGCTTCGCGGAACCTAGGCGGCCCCTTCGGCAGCGTCAAGGGAGCTTGGTCGAACGCAGTGCCGCAGTTACAAGATCGTTCGGCAAGACCATCAGGCTGGCCGTATGCGTCCAGAGAATGGCAGATTCGATCTTGCGGCCGGGGCATATCCGGGCCAGAGCGGCCACATAGGCGCCCATCTGGCGCAGCAGGCCTTCGGGCACGTCGGCCACGCGTTCGGGAACGATCCGGTTGGTCTTGAAATCAACCGCCAGCAGCTTGCCCCGGTGTTCCAGCAACAGATCGACCTTGCCATTGATCCGCTGGCCGTCCAGTTCCGGCAGCGCAACAGAGATGCCAACTTCTCTCAGGGCCTGCGGCGCGAACAGGTAGGCGAGGCCAGGTGATGTCAGAACGCGGGTTGCCTCTTGCAGCAGTTCCTGCATTTCGTGTTCAGTGCAGGGGTCGGGGGATGCAGCCAGTATGCCAGGGGCGATCTCGGGCCAGTCTGATCGGGGATGGTGGGGAAGGTGTTCGAGCAACAGGTGAACCTGCCGTCCCCGGCGCAGCGCATGGCCTTCGTCGTGACCGGTTTCGAGGGGCAGCACCTTTGCGCCGCCCAGATCCGATGGTGAAAGGGGTTGCTTCGGGCGTTCGAGTGCGGGGGCCGGGGCAAAAGCCCAGGCAGGAACAGACGGAACAGGCGACAGCCCGGCATCAGATGCTGGGGACGGAGGGGTTTCCCAGGCGCCGGACTGAAGACGCAGACCCGGATTTTCCGTGTCAAAGGCAAAGCGATGAGAAAATGCGCCACTTTCCTTCATGCCCCGCCGTATGATTTCATACCAGCTGCTGCTCTTGCCCTCTTCCGCTCCTGCGCCACAGACGATCAGCCATTTTTCTGCACGGGTCATGGCCACATAGAGAAGGCGCAGCTTTTCTTCTGTCTGTCGTTTCTTCTCACGGTCGTGCAGAGCCGAGATACTTTCAGGGCAGCTGTCGCCGGGCGGCCGCCAGATGATGCTGCTGCCATCTGCAAGCAGATTTTCTCTGGAGCGCGGGTTTTCCTTGAGTGTATCGGGTAAAATGACAATAGGGGCTTCAAGCCCTTTTGCGCCATGAACGGTCATCACCCTGATTCTGTCACCGGCGCTGTCAACCCGCCGCTTGACAATGATTTCTTCACTTTCGAACCAGGCCAGGAAACCGGTCAGGCTGGGCGGTTCGATTGTCTCATGAAACATGGCCCGGGAAAGCAGGGCGTCGATGCCATCTTCGGCTTCCGGGCCAAGCCGGCCGATCAGACGGCGGCGTCCGTCGTGTCGATTGAGGATACGCTCGATCAGATCATAGGGACGCATGAAGTCGGCCTTGTCTCGCAGGTCATCCAGAACCCGCATGACTTCCGGGAACGCTTTGCGTTGCGCCTTCAGCGCATCGAACAGCAAGGCGTTCTTCTTGCGTCCGTGCGCCAGGGTGAACAACTGTTGTTCGCTCAGCCCGAACAGGGGTGAACGCAGGACAGCGGCGAGCGACAGGTTATCATCAGGTGTCGTCAGGAAAGACAGAAGGGCAACCAGATCGCGCACGGCAAGCTCGGTACCGATCTTCAGCATGTCGGCGCCGGCAACGGGCAGGTTCCTGGCCTTGCATGCCTGGATGATGGCGAAGAACAGATTCTGACGCCCTTGCACGAGGATCAGAAAATCGCCCGGCCGCACCGGGCGCATGTTCCAGGCTTCGTTGCCTGCCTTCTCGTGGGGGATCGTGGCATTCGCAAGCATGTCTTCGATCTGCCCGGCAATCCGGCTGGCCAGAACCGAATCGTGGTGATTCTGTGCTGGTTTGTCGACCGGATCGTGCCATTCGCGCATTTCGACTTCGGTTCCGGGCACCAGAGGCCAGAGATCAACCCGCCCTGGCATGTCGTTTCGGAAAGCCTTGTGGGCGATATTCTTGTCCATACCGCCAGTATCGGCAAAGGGCCTGAACGTGTTGTCAACCAGGCGCAGGATGGGTTCGGCGGACCGGAAGGAATATTCCAGAAGCAGGTTCTGAAAGGGTTTGCATGCCCGTGTGATCCGATCCTGAAAATAGCCGCGCATGCGATCGAACCCGTCAGGATCGGCACCCTGGAAGGAATATATGGACTGTTTCCTGTCACCCACAACGAAGATCGTGCGCTCAACATCGGGGCGAGCACCAACGCCGGCGGCAAATTCTTGCGCCAGACAACGTATGACCTCCCATTGATCGGGGCTGGTATCCTGTGCCTCGTCCACAAGGATGTGATCGATTCCGCCATCCAGGCGAAACAATATCCATTGCGCTGCACCGGGATCCTGCAGCAGCCACTTTGCGCACAGAATCAGATCATCGAAATCAAGCCAGCCCTGTTGCTGTTTGCGCATCTCGTATTTCTTCAGGAAAACATGGGCGAACGCGTGCAGGGCAAGCGTCCGGTGTGCCGCCTGCAGGGACAGGCGTTGCTGGCGTGCCGTTTCGATGCGCTGCATCAGCATGTTCAGCTCTTTCACCCGATTACCGAGAGACATGCGTGTATTCTTTGTGGGAAAGGTATCGATCCTGGCGGAGAAGGGGTGTTTTGCGCCCTTGCCGCTCAGAAAGACGGATTCCATGATTTCCAGGTCGGAAAATCCGATGTTTCCGGGATCAATGGCCGATAATTTCTTTGCGGCCCTGACATCATTCGCTGACCCCCTGGGCAGGATATCAAGCAAAACCTTCAGCAGTGCCGATCCGTTATTGCCGAGCGCCCGGCTCAGGATGCTTTTCTCGTTTTCGGCAGGGTTCAGACCAAGAGTATTCCAGATGGCAGCCCTGTTCGGCGGTCGTGCCAGTTTCTCGCGATGCCTGGTGATTTCCCGGGTCAGCGATCCCAGATCCTGATCGCTGACATGTTGCGCAAGATCACGGACCAGGGGGGCATCGGGCCCGTTGGCCATTTCCTCAAGTATTTCATCACGAAGAATGTTTGCGGTAAGGTCGTCGATTTCTCCGAACTGTGGTGAAACCCCTGCCTCAAGCGGAAAGCGCCGCAACAGGGATGAGCAGAAGGAATGGATCGTCTGGATCTTGAGCCCGCCCGGAGTTTCAATGGCGCGGGCAAAAAGACGCCGCGCCTCGCGCAGCTTCGCGTCATCGATTGCGCTGCTGGCAATACCCAACCTTTCGAGCGCCTCGCGCAGGGGGTCATCCCCAAGCATTGCCCATTCGCCAAGCCGCCTGAACAGACGATTCTGCATTTCGCTTGCCGCGGCTTTCGTATAGGTGAGGCAGAGAATGTGAAGGGGCCGGACACCCTGCAGCAACAGGCGGGCAACGCGATCAGTCAGAACCCGGGTCTTGCCGGATCCGGCATTGGCCGAAAGCCATGTGGAGATTCCCGGGTCGGCCGCCAGAATCTGACGTTTGGTGGCTTTGTCATGCGGCATCATTCCACCTTTTCCGGCACCGGTTCATCGGCGAGATCCCACTCTCCGAAACGGGCAAGGTGCTGATAGGGCAGATCATGGCGCAGCGTTTCGATCGCCCGACAGGAAGTGAACCCTCTTTCACGTTCAAGATAGGCCCCGACAAGTTGTCCAAGCTCTTTCCAGGTTCTGTCGGGCGGATAGCTGTCAAGCGGTGCTGATTGCTCGCTGTAGGATGCGCCTATCCTGATATAGGTTGCCTTGGCCACCTTGCAGTTCTTGCCCAGCGCCCTGAAGGCTCCGCGTTCGATCATGGCCGCAGTCAGCAACAGCTGTTTCTGGAAGTATTTCTGCATTTTTCGGGATGGTGCCGTGCCGGTCTTGTAGTCATAGATCAGCAGGGTGCCGTCGTGCTTTCCACGATCGATGCGATCAGCCCGGGCGACAAGCGTGAAGTCAAGGGTCGGGATCTTCGCCTCACCGCGAATCTCCAGGGCGATCGGTTCGGCAGTTCGGGCACGATGCTCCTCATACTTAAGAAAATCGTCAGCAATCCGGGCCATCCTTGCAAGCCACAGATAGCGTATTGCAGGCCATGGCACCTCGTGCTCGAATACATTTTCGGCGATTTCCAGAAGCTTGTCCTTTGCCTGCTTGCGCGGCCCCTTGGGTCTTTCTCTGATGAAGCGCTCGAAAACGGTGTGCAGAACCGTGCCTCGCAAGGCGGCATCGGGCCGGCGCTTCAGCGGATCAAGGGGGCGCAGGCGCAGGATGTATTCCGCATAGATGGCGTAAGGATCGCGTATCAGCGTTTCGATCCGAGTGACCGACAGCCGCTTCGGCCGCACTTCAACCGGCGGGCGTGGCGAGGGACGCGCGGCGGCAGGCACCGGCGCGGGTTTTTCAAAGGCGGCGGCAAGCTGCATCAGCGCTTCACCGCGCTGGCGCATGCCTTCAAGGGCGCGCGCCTCCTTGCCCAGTCCTGCAAGCAGATTGGTAAGGCGGTTGAGCCACCGGGAGGGAACCGTTTCGGTTTCGTCGTCGCGGATCGAGCGACAAAGAATCACCTCTTGCGCTGCAACGGCCTGTTGAAAATCATGGGCAGCCAGGCCGATCTGCCGGTCGGGCAGCAACAGTCCGGCCTGCTTGCGCATTTCGCGATTGAGCCAGGGATCGGCAGGTGCAGCCGAAGGCCATGTGCCTTCGTTCAGGCCGGCCAGAATCACCAGGTCGGCTCCTTGAACGCGTGCTTCAAGCGTGCCCCAGATCATGATGCCAGGGTAGGGCCGAAGGGGATCACGTATTTCATGCCGATCGAGAACCGCATGGAAAAGCGCGGCATAATCCGCCGGACACATGCTGCCGCCGTGAGAGACTTCCGAACGCAATTCGGAAACGGCCCGAAGCGCGGTTTCGCCGGCCTTGCGAAGCCAGAGAGCGCCCGAACCCTTTGCTCCGGGTCCGGCTGCCAGGTTTTCGGCCAGGGCGATATGGTGTTCAAGGTGGGCTGACAGGGAACGGGTGCCGATCTTTTCCAGCCCCTCCAGAAGGCTGCCAAGCCACACGGCCCATTCGAACCGACCGTTATCGGCCGGTTCGCTGTTTGCCGCCCAGTCCTGCAGGCTTTCCGGGGTCGGGAACGAAGGTCCGTTCCGGCGCAGGTCAAGTTCAAGTGCGCGGGTCCATGAAAGATGCCGGCCACGTATTTCCTCGCTGCCGGCTGCCAATGGGTGTTTCAGCAGGGCCAGCAGGCGTTCAGAGGTCAGTTTTTGCCCGAACAGAGCTGCAATCTGTCGCAGAAACCTTCCCGGAGGGGAAAGCGGCAGAGGTTCGCCGGCGCTGTCATCGGGTTCGATGTTCCATCGGTCGAGCAGGGCGCTGACCCGGCGGGTCAGGGTTCTGTCGGGGGTGATCAGGGCGGCCGTCCTGCCGGTTTCTGCGCATTCACGCAGCTTGAAGGCAATGGCCAGGGCTTCGGCCCGTGGACTCGGGGCCTCGATCAGCGTCATCTGTGCCGTGGCATCTGAAATATCAGCCATTTTCGGGCCTTCTTCGAGCCACGCATCGGTTACCGGCGCAGGTCGCAGGGCCAGCGAAACCAGCCGGTTGCGTGCGGGGCATGGCGCTTTTGCCGATTCTGTCCAGAGTTCGATGTCCTGCGATTCGAGGCTCAGGCCTTTCATCAGGGCACGAAAGCGGAACTGTGGGTGATCTTCGGCCGTCATCACGTCATCAAGGCTGAGCCATACATGTGGCGGCAGGTCGAAATCGAATCCGGGCAGAATCACCGCACCCTGAGGCTGACAGGCAACCGCTTCAAGCAGAAGTCTTGTCGTGCCGCGCGAACCGGTTGATCCGGCGATGATGACCGGATAGTCCGGCGGGTTCTCTTTCCATTGCCGGACAAGATGCTTGACAACCATGCGCTGACGGCTTTCGGTATCGGGCCGTTCCGGGTCTTCGAAATGCTGCTGCACGATATTGATGAAGCGAAGCGCACGTTGCCAATGGCCGGAAAGGTCGGCAACATCAAGATTGCGGATCGCTTCGGTGCCTATGCCTTCACCATGCATTTCACCCATGAGGTCGGCCAGGCTGTCGGCCAGATCGAAGGCTGCGGAGCGAGGGGCAAGATCCGGCTCGGCTTCGATCAGTCGGGCAACAAGCTGTGCAAGCTCGAGACGCAGGCGCAGGGGGGACATGGCCGGAGGCACACCAGGCACAAAAACCGAAGCACCGATATCCGAGATCACATCGACCCGGGGCAGGATCAGCGCATCACCGGATGTGAGCAGCCTGATGATCCGACGTTGCATGCGGCGGGTGCTGACGAATATCCGGACACGCGCAAGATCAAGCGGATTTGGGAAGGGGAACCGCTCGAACAGACCCTGAATCAAGGCTTTAGGAAAATCCGCACCAGGCGGTAATGCAAACAGCTTGGCCCCGGCACGCGCTTCAGGCATCTGAATGTTCCCGCAGCAGGTTTTCGGCAGTCGTGATGGCTTCCGGGTATCCCACATCACACCACTGGCCCTTGTAGACAAGACCGAACAGGCGTTGTCGTTTGATCAGCATGTCCCATAGTCTGTTCAGGGAAAATACCTTTTCGGGAATCCTTGCCAGCAGTTCTGTCCGAATGATCTGTGCACCGCTGTAGACCAATCCGGCACCACGGGTGATCCGCCCGTCGGGATCGAGCAGAAAATCGCCCTGCCCCTTGTGGCCAAGAGCGTTTTTGCGCGGCAGCAGCAGCAGCAGACCGTCCATGATTTCGGGATCCCAGGCATTTCGTAGTGCCAGAAGCGGGTTTTCCCCAACCCATACGGCATCGCTGTTCAGGGTGAATACCGGGCTGTTTCCCAGTAGCGGCAATGCCGCACGCAGCCCGCCACCGGTTTCCAGAAGGTCTGGTATTTCGCGCGAGATACGCAGGTTCTTTGCGTGGCCATCAAGATACGCAGCCAAGGCTTCATGCCTGTAATGGGTGTTTACCACGACAGGGTCAATATCGGCATTGGTCGCCATTTCAAGTGCGTGATCGATCAACGGTCTGTCCCCCACCATTATCAGCGGTTTGGGCCTGTCTCTGGTCAGTGCTCCCATGCGTTTGCCAAGGCCGGCCGCAAACAACATCAAAGAACGAGGTGTTCCGCACATATTGATCTCAATCGCTTCAGCATGGCCGCTGTCGGCTTGGGAAGGGTGTCAGCAAGAACAGACCGTAATCCGAAAAGGCGGGGATGGGAAAGATCCCGGACAAGATTCGCCCAGACACGCGGCAGCAGGTCGATATATCCATCCCGTCCCTGTTCCAGGCAAAGCCGTGCGAAAACACCCAGAATGCGCAGGTTGCGCTGGGCCCCCAGAACATGCAGATCGGCGGACAGGCTGGCCTCTGAAAGGCCGCTGTGTTCGGCAAACCGCCGAACAGCCTGTCTGCGTGTTTCTTCACCCACATCGCGGCGTGCATCTTCCAGAAGGGAAACAAGGTCATAAGCCGGGTGACAGATCACGGCATCCTGAAAATCTAGAAGCCCGACGGCAGACAGCCTTTTTCTCTCCGGTAACCACATCAGGTTTCCGGCATGAAAGTCGCGCAGGGAAAGCACAGGGTTTCCGGCCGAACAGTTGTCAAGGGCTGCGCGTATCTCGGCCTGGCAGACAGATTTCAGATCTTGTTTCGAAATTCCCGTTCCGACAAGATACCAGTCGAAAACGGGAGCAATGGCATCGGCCATTACCGTCGGCGAGTATTCGGAAAGCTCTTCGGGTGCAGGCGCGCTCTGGATCTTTGCAATCACATCCACGGCGCGCGCATACAGGGCTTGCTCTTGTGACGGTTCGTTTTCGAGCACCCGTGAAAAGACACCATCGCCCAGATCTTCAAGCAACATGAAACCGGCTTCGGGATCACAGACGAATATTGCCGGAGCGCTGAGATCAAGCGCTCGCAGGTGGTTCGAGATCCGGGCAAACCGGCACAGCTGTTCCGGTGCCGATACTCGGGCATCCATAAGCACTGCGCCTTTCCGTGCCCGGGTTGACGCCAGGCGGAAATAGCGCCGGCCCGAAGCATCGCCTGCAAGCGGTTCCAGCCTTGCCCCCTGCCTTCCTGCCGAGGCCAGCCATGCGCGAAGCGCTTGCTCACGACCGTTCACGCATCGCCTCCACCGCATCGCCCCATCTGACTGCATCTCCCGAGATGACAAGCCGGCGTTGCCCGGAACTCCCAGCCATTTCAAAGGAAAGGCGAAGTGCGTTTCGCGGGGTCGTCTTGCCCAGTATTTCAGGCCATTCGATCAGGCAGAGGGCCGTCTCGAAAGCGTCCTCCAGGCCAAGTTCGGCAATTTCGTCTGCCGCGGTCAGGCGGTAAAGATCACAATGCCAGATGTCGAAACGGTGCGCCGGATATGTCTGCACGATTGTATAGGTTGGTGAGGGCACGTCTTCCGATGTGTTCAGAAGATGCTGGATCAGGCTGCGTGCAAAGAAGGTCTTCCCGGTTCCGATAGGCCCTTTCAGCAGAAGAGTATCGCCCCGTTGCAGGTGCGGCGCCAGCCTGAGAGCCAGCGCTGCAGTCTCGGCAGGTGATGAAAGATGAAACGTATGGCTGAGCGCCGACATGCCGGCGACTTTAGCGAACTGGGAGCGCCCTGCAAGCCCCGTTCGCCTCAAGCCCTTGCCGACCAGGGTATCTTGCCCCGCTGGCTCTGGAAGGCTGCGCGATCAGACGCGATCGCGAACCCGACCATGGCCATGCCGCCCGGCAGGGAAACAAGACGGTAATCAAGGCGCCGCCTGTCTTTCAGCGAAAGTTGTCCGCGTTGAGCGGCGTGCTTTCCGGGGGCGGCAAGAAATTCCCTTATCCGATACCATGTACCGGAATCGGCAGTGCAGTATTTCTGCCAGTGGCACAATGCCTCCGCGAGGCGGATATCGCCAAAAGCAGAAGTCGGATCATGTTGCCAGAGCGCAGCATATGCCTTGTTTGCCGTGGTCATGATGCCGCTTGGTGAAAAAACGGCGATTGCCTCGTCGAAGCTGTTCATGACCGCCTGACCTGTTTCGATCTGGGAAAGGAAGCGGCGGGTCAGGGAAACTTCGGCACTGATGTCGTCAAAAAGAAAGGCAACGGCACCATCAGGGTGCGGACGGCCGATGACCCTGTAGGTTTGTCCGCCCGGCAGGTTCCAGATTTCCTCGTAAGTGCCGTTTTCAGCCTTTGTCTCGAGATCTTCCATCTGCTGACGCCAGCTCTTGTAATCTTTCGGCTCGGGAATCATCTGCTTTTCGCGCATTCGGTTCAGAAAGGCGTTGAGTGTCGGCCGCGCACTCAGGAAATCGACAGGCAGTGAAAGCAGATCTGTGAGGGCCGGGTTGAACAGTGTCAGCTGCCGCTTGCGGTCAAAGATAGCCAGCCCCGTGGGTAGATGGGCGAAGGTGAGAGAAAGAGTCTGGATGAAGTTCTGCAGCGCCTTTTCAGCGTGTATCACGGCATCGGCCGGGATGGCGAAGAACAGGTGCCCTTCCGACACGGCAAAAACCCTGCATTCGAACCACTGCCGGTTCTTGCCGTCGGCTGTTACGGAAATCCGGCGCATTCCGGGTGCTTCGCTTGCTTGGGCGGAAGTCAGGGCCGGAAACAGTTTTTGCAGAGGCCAGGCCCCCTCTCCCTCCGGGTTCAGCTTTTCAGCCAGCTTCAGATAAGCGCGGTTTGCCCAGGCAATCTGACCGTCCGGGGTTTCCTGCCAGGCCAGATAGGGTGCAAGCTCGGCTGTTTTGCGAAGGATTTCCAGTTCACGTTCAAGCGCGCCAAGGCTGATCCTGTCGATCTTGGCCGGTTTCTGGCTTTCGGCAGCGGATTCCAGGCGAATCCGCACCATACTGCCCCACCATTCAGCTATCAGCCTGTCCTGCTCGGCCTGGTTGATCGGCAAAACCTCACAGGAGCCCTCGTCGCTTCGATTGGACAGCCTGTCCTTCAAGGAGGGAAAACGCGGCAGGAACAGGGCCTGGAAGCATTCCCATCCACTGGTCTTGCCCGGCGCGGATTTCAGCAGATGGCGGGCCGAGGGGGTGGCATCGACAAGCTCTTCTCCGTCGAACAGGAAAACGATTCCCTCTGTGTCTCCGGGCCGGGCTTCGGCTGTGCGTCGCGACAGACCCATCCTGGATGCAACCCAGAGCGAAAGCAGTGCCGTAACGAAGGAAGCGGCAAGAACGGTGACAAGAGCCAGAGGAGACAATGATGACATTTTGGGCTTTCCGGATACCAGAACAGCAATGGGGCCACTGTGAGAAACAATGGTTAATGGCGCGTTAACCGAGGAGAGGGCGGACCCGGAAAATCAACCCGAAGGTCGGCAAGGCGTCAGCTTTCGACAGGCCGGTTTTCTCCGAGGGCCTGGCGATACACGTGCTCATCCACCGCGATTTCATCATAAGGCCATGTAACAACAACAACAGAGCCGCATTTTTCGGGACGCTCATTGGCACGCAGGAACGGATCGGAACAATTGGCAAAACTGAGTTCTGCGCCCGAACGCTCAAGCAGTGTCTTGGCAATGAACAGACCAAGCCCCATTCCTTCGTATCCGGGGCGCAGCGCACGTTCGACCGCAGATTTGCGATGGCGCAGAAACGGCTCGCCGATACGGCCCAGCAGGTGCGGGGGAAAGCCTTCGCCGTCATCCGTGATGCGAACCGTTATCCGGTCTTTCGTCCAGCGGGCTTCGATCCAGACATTCGCGCGCGCGAAATCCACGGCATTCTGGATAAGGGTCCGTAGTCCGTGGATGATCTCGGGCGCGCGCCGCATTTCGGGTTCGCTTCTTGAGGCATTGGGATCGGGGTGAATCTCGAAATGTATGGTCTTGCCGCGGTTCATATGCGGTTTTGCGGCTTCTTCGAGCAAAGCGGAAAGCGGTGCGTATCTGAGCAGGAGATCTTCTTTCCCGACCTCGCCCATCGAGCGCAGGATATCGCGGCATCTGTCGGTCTGATCCCGTATCAGCTGTATATCGGCCGCCAGATCCGGGTGATCCCGAAGGTCTTCAAGCAGTTCGGTGCTGACCAGCTTGATCGTGGTAAGGGGGGTTCCCAGCTCGTGTGCGGCTGCAGCAACCACACCGCCCAGGTCCGTCAGCTTCTGCTGTCGGTCAAGTGCCATCTGCGTTGCCAGAAGGGCATGTGACATGGCGCGCACTTCTTCGGTAACCCGATGAGCATAAAAGCCCAGAAATGCGGCGCCGATGATGATCGATATCCAGAATCCGAACACGAAGATTGGAGGCATTTCCACTTTGGTGCCCTGCTTGGTGTGCAGTGGAACATGGAAATAGGCCACAAGGGAAATCAGGCTGACGGCTATCAATCCCACGATGATTGTCGCGCGCAGGTTCAGAAGCGATGCGGCTATGGTAACGGGCGCAAGCATCAGCAGGGCGAAGGGGTTGTGCAGCCCGCCGGTAAGATAGATCAGGAAAGCCAGCTGCATGATATCAAACAGCAGCATGGCCGTGGCTTCCTTTTCCGACAGGCGCTTGTTTTCGGGATAGGCAATCATGGCCACCAGATTGGCAATGATCAGCGTGCCAACGGCCATGAAGCACAGACCAAGATCCAGATCGAGTTCGAAATAGACGACCGCCACGACAACGGCAGCGATCTGCCCCAGAGCGGCGATCCAGCGCAGCACCACGAAGGTTCGCAACCGTACCGCATTTACCTGTGCGGCATCTATCAGCAGTGGTGAAGGTCTGTCAGCCATTGCACACCCGTTCATGCGGCAACCTATCCGATTGTATTGCGCTTGGGGAAGGGTCATCTATGTTGAAATCGGAGAGAACCTGCATTCCCGGAAAGCGGAGATCGAAATGCCGAAATCATTTGTCGTGGGGGCTCTTGCCATAGGCAGCCTCCTGCTTGGCTGGCTGGCATACATGACCTATTTCAAAACACCCGATGATCCGTTCGCAGCTTGCAGAACAAGCCGGATTGCCGGAGGGGCTGGTGCCATCGGCGGAGCGTTCACCCTGATTGACGAGAACGGAAACACCGTTACCGACAAGGATGTGATCAAGGGGCCAACCCTGATCTATTTCGGCTACAGCTTCTGCCCGGACGTCTGCCCGCTTGACAGTGCAAGAAATGCAGAAGCCGTGCGCATTCTCGAAGAACGGGGCATCGAGGTGTCTCCGGTTTTCATTTCGATTGATCCCGAGCGTGACACCCCCGAGGTGCTGCGCGAGTTTACCGATGTCATGCACCCCCGCATGTTGGGGCTGACCGGAACGCCCGAGCAGGTGAAGGCGGCGTCCAGGGCTTTTCGGACCTATTACAAGAAACAGGAGGATGGTGATTCCGAATACTATCTGATGGATCACTCCACCTATACCTATTTCATGTTGCCCGCGCATGGTTTTGTCGAGTTTTTCGATCGCAATGTGAGCCCTGAACAGATGGCGGATCGTCTGGCCTGTTTCATCAAGGCTGCCCAATGAGTGATGCCGGAATGAAAGCCCGCGTGAAAATTTGACACCGCTCCGCAATAGCCTAGAATTGTTCAAGAACAGGACAGGGCCGGAGGCGCACAATGTCGGACGACAGGCTGCAGGAGATTGGTGAGGACAGGTCGCTGCTTCTGGTGGATGATGACGAGCCGTTTCTGCGCCGTCTTGCGAGGGCCATGGAAAGGCGGGGTTTCGAACCGGAAACGGCTGAATCGGTTGCTGCAGGGAAATCGATGGCAACAGCCAGGCCGCCGGCTTATGCAGTGATTGACCTGCGACTGGAAGACGGCAATGGCCTGGATGTTGTCGAACTCATCCGCGAAAAGCGCCCTGATGCGCGGGTGGTGGTTCTCACGGGGTATGGCGCGATTGCCACGGCCGTTGCCGCGGTGAAGATCGGTGCTACCGATTATCTGTCGAAACCCGCTGACGCCAACGACATCACCGCCGCCCTTCTGGCCAAGCCGGACGAACTGCCGCCGCCGCCCGAAAATCCCATGAGCGCCGATCGAGTGCGCTGGGAACACATCCAGCGGGTCTATGAGCTGTGCGACAGAAACGTGAGTGAAACCGCACGGCGTCTCAACATGCACCGGCGCACTCTGCAACGCATACTGGCCAAGCGCAGCCCCAAGTGAAACGGGGCGCGCTGTTTCTTGCGCTTTGTGCCTGTATGCCCGGCGTGCCGGACGAGAGCTGGCCCCGGCATGAATTCGAGCCGGATTCAGCCGGAATTTCAGTAAGGCCGGAACAGATGCGGATCGATTTCGGCCGTTCTCCGGCTGGGGTGATCCGTGCACTTGATCGCACACTTGGCGCGCATCGTGACGCAGGCCTGAAGGGATGCCCCAAGGGCATTGCGCAGCAGTTGCGATGGGGCGATCTGGTCCTGACTTTCAACCGCGAGCAATTCATTGGCTGGCGGCAGGGCGGGAAAGCCGCGGGTGTTGTGTGCCGATGATGCGCCAACCAGCCTGGGGCAATATCTGAAAACAGGCTCTATATCTGCTCAAGAAGGCTCTTGTGGCGCCTCTTGAATGCCTCGCGCACTTCCAGCGGCGGGCGCGGGCGTATGCTCAGACTCATAACAGATTGCAGGCGAGGCTTGCCAAACAGCTTGTCGGCTTCGGCCTGCGAAAAACCTGCAATCTGGGTGGCTTCAAGCCAGGCGCTGATCCGGTCTGCCTGCTTGATCTGTTTCTTGATGCCGGCAGGCAGGATCGCGGGCAGACCGAAGCGGATGTGAATGGCCGCCGACAAGCGTTCGTCAAGTGCACCGTAATCCGGACCGACAGCAGCTTTCACCGGCGATATCATGTCACCGATCACGTATTCCGGCGCATCGTGCAAAAGCGCGGCAAGGCGCCACCTTGCAGGTGCTTCGGGCCGGATCAGCAAGAAGATTTCCTCAACCAGAAGAGAGTGTTCGGCCACGGAATAGGGATGATCCCCGATCGTCTGACCGTTCCAGCGGGCCACAAAGGCAAGGCCGTGGGCGATATCTTCGATCTCGATGTCTACCGGAGTGGGATCGAGAAGGTCAAGCCGACGGCCCGACAACATGCGTTGCCATGCACGGGGTTGTTTCATCTGTTCCTCATGCTCTTCACAAAACGGCCATCCGGCAGCAAATCACCGGCAAGCCATTCCTGCCATTGTGGCGCGCGAACGGCAATGCTATCAGGCGCGCGACCAATGCAAAGCAGGAGAACGGCAGATGCCGAAGGATTATATTGTCAAGGATATCTCTCTGGCCGATTACGGGCGCAAAGAGCTGGACATTGCCGAAACCGAAATGCCGGGGCTGATGGCCCTGCGTGAAGAATATGGAGAGGAAAAACCCCTGAAGGGCGCGCGGATCGCCGGCAGCCTGCACATGACGGTGCAGACGGCGGTTCTGATCGAAACCCTGGTGGCTCTTGGTGCCGATGTGCGCTGGGCCAGTTGCAACATCTTTTCCACACAGGATCACGCTGCCGCGGTGATCGCCGCTTCAGGTGTGCCGGTTTTCGCGATCAAGGGCGAAACACTTGAGGAATACTGGGATTATGCCGACCGCATCTTCCAGTTTCCCGAGGGTACGGCCAACATGATTCTTGATGATGGCGGCGATGCCACACTTTATGTGCTTCTGGGGGCGCGGGTTGAAAACGGCGAGGAAGAGTTGATCGCCACCCCGCATTCGGAAGAGGAAGAGGCAATGTTTGCCCAGATCCGCAGGCGCCTCAAGGAAAGCCCCGGCTGGTTCACCAGACAACGTGACATGATCAGGGGAGTCAGCGAGGAAACGACCACCGGCGTGCACCGCCTGTATGAGCTGATGAAAGAAGGCCGCCTGCCCTTTCCGGCAATCAACGTGAACGACAGTGTCACGAAATCGAAGTTCGACAACAAATACGGTTGCCGCGAAAGCCTGGTAGATGGCATCCGCCGGGCCACCGATGTCATGTTGGCCGGCAAGGTGGCCGTTGTCTGCGGTTATGGTGATGTGGGCAAGGGTTCGGCTGCCAGTCTGGCTGGTGCCGGTGCGCGCGTGAAGGTTACGGAGGTTGATCCGATCTGTGCCCTTCAGGCAGCCATGGATGGTTTCGAGGTGGTGCGCCTGGAAGATGTGGTGAAGGATGCAGATATCTTCATTACCACCACCGGCAACAAGGACGTGATCCGCATCGAGCACATGCGCGAGATGAAGGATATGGCCATCGTCGGCAATATCGGCCATTTCGACAATGAAATTCAGGTGTCGGCCCTGCGCAACCACAAGTGGACCAACATCAAGGATCAGGTGGACATGATCGAAATGCCCTCGGGCAACCGGATCATCCTGCTTTCCGAAGGTCGTCTGCTCAATCTGGGCAACGCAACCGGTCATCCCAGTTTCGTGATGAGCGCAAGTTTCACCAACCAGGTTCTGGCGCAGATAGAACTGTGGACCAAGGGCGACAAGTATGAAAACAGGGTTTATGTTCTGCCCAAGCATCTGGACGAAAAGGTGGCGCGGCTGCATCTCGACAAGATCGGAGTGAAGCTTTCGGAGCTTACACCCGAACAGGCCGCTTATATCGGCGTTCCGGTTGAAGGCCCTTTCAAGCCCGAGCATTACCGTTATTGAGATCATGCCGGGCCTGATGGCCCGAAAGCGCCGCGGGGCTTTCCGGTTCCGTCGGCGCTTTTTCGCGTTTCGCGCAATGGGCGTGTCGGGGCATTTGAAAAACGGCGGGATTCTTCATAAGAAGATGCAGACTGCAAGCCGAGTTCATGACAAGAGAGCGGTGTTTTTCCCTCTGGCGTCTTCTTTGCGAAGAGGGTTGGATGGCGGCGCTGACAAGATGCGCAAAACCGAAGGCAGGGACAGAAGGACAGTGACCGCCAAGCGGATTTTCGATATCGGATTTGCGTTGGTGCTGATGGTGCCGGCACTTCCTGTTCTTGGTATCGTATGGGTGATCATGCGCATGCAGGAAGGCCGTGCTCCGTTCCTGTTCGTATCCGAGCGGATGAAAACCGTCGATCAGCCCTTCATGCTTTACAAGATCCGCACCATGCGCTGCGTTCATCCGCAGGAAAACAGGGGTGTGGCCGGCGGCGACAAGACGCACAGGATCACCCCGTTGGGCCGTTTCCTGCGGCGCACTCGGATCGATGAGCTTCCTCAACTGTTCAACGTGCTTCGGGGGGATATGAGCTTTGTCGGACCTCGCCCGCCAGATCCGAACTATGTGAGGGCTTTTCCGGGCCTTTACGGTCAGATCCTGAAGAGCAAGCCGGGAATCACGGGCCTGGCCACGATCATCTATCACAATCACGAAGAACATATACTTGCCCGCTGCAAGACACCTGAAGAAACCGATGCGGTCTATCGGCGCCGCTGCATCCCGCGCAAGGCACGGCTGGATCTGATCTATCAGAGGAACGCAAACCTGAGGCTGGATCTCTATATCATGTATCTGACTGCCGCCGAGTTGTTCCGCCTGCCCCGCCGCAAGGCTGTCCGCTGGCGGGAAATTCATGTTCCGGCAGAATAGGGCCCGTTCGCTGTGACTGGTTTCCATCACCTTCCCACATGAAGGCATCACCCGATGGTGCCGCTTGTGTCCGATGTTGCGTGGAAAGGCGAAATGTGCCGTATAGTTCGGATGTCGAGGGGTGGGTCTTGACGGACGGGCGGGCAATGTGTGCAGCGGAGAATGCAGGGAAGCGAAAAGCGCAGCCTGCCTGCGCAAGAGAATAGTTGCGAACGAAAGGCACAGGATGCGCATCGTTATCACGGGCGGCCTCGGATTCATCGGGTTGAATCTGGCCGGCTATATCCGCCGCAATCACCCGGGCACCAGCCTGATTGCAATCGACTGGAACGAAAACAGCCTGACAGCAGGGCAGACCATCTTCGATCAGATATACAACTGCTGTTTTGTCTGCCCCGAGGCCCTGCCGGCCTATCGGGATGCTGATGTAATCGTTCACCTGGCAGGCTGCTCCACTGTTCAGGAATCGATCACCGACCCGACCTTCTGCCATGAAAACAACGTGAATCGAACGCATGTTCTGCTTGAGCATCTGCGGCAGGATAAAATCAGCGCCAAGCTGATCTTTGCATCAACCGGCGGGGCCATCGTCGGCAACAAGGAAACACCGATTAGGGAAAGCGATCCGCCCAATCCGCTTTCGCCTTACGGAGCCACGAAGCTTGCGGTCGAGGGTATGCTGGCCGCGTATGCGGCGACATATGGCATGAACAACACAAGCCTTCGGTTTGCCAATGTTTATGGGCCCAACAGTGCATGTCATCAGGGCGTGGTGGCACGATTCTGTCGTGCCTGTCTGGGCGATGGTGTGTTGCGTGTAAACGGAGATGGTCATCAGAGCCGGGATTTCATCCATGCCAGGGATGTATCGCGTGCGGTGATGTCTGTAATTTCCGAGGACGCCCGGGGAATTTACAATATAGGCACCGGCATCGGCACTTCGGTTCGCGATCTTGCGGCACTCTTTCAGAAGATCGCGGGTGATTTTTCAGCCCGTGTACGAATCGAACATGCTCCGATGTTGCCGGGGGAGGTGTTGCACAACGTCTGCGACATCACCCGCATTCGCAACAGGTGCAGTTTCAGGCCACTGATCGATCTGGAAACGGGAATACGCCAGACGCTGGAATGGTTCCGCACCGGCACAGCCGGACGCACGGCCATTAACGCCGTAGTTGCTGAGTAACCAGATAGCCGACACCGGGGCTGACCCACTGCCGGGCCTGCCAGATCCGGCCGGCAGAGTCTGTCCAATAGGTGTTTTCAACAGTCAGGTTGCCGGCATGGCAGGTTTCATCCACCCGGCGCGAGGCAATCCGAAGCTTGCCGATCGTCAGCGGCTGTGCGGGCCCCGGGATTACCGTGCACTGCAGATCCAGGCGGTATGTCTTGCCTTCGCCGTCAAGGAAGTACATTGCCCGCCAGCCTGTTCCGGCATGCCGGGTGCGGATCAGGGAGGCGACAGAGTCCACATCGGCGTTCATCAGATCGTCACCAAGGCCACGGGTTGCGGTGACGATCCCGTGTTTCAGGGTAACGGTCTGCCGGCTGGCGGTGATCCAGGTGCTGTAAGGGCCGTTTCGGGCGCTGCGCCCCATGATGGCAATGGCATTGCGGCTTTCCACAACAGCCAGCATCACCGGCCCCTTGACGGCGCGCAGGGCGATCGGAACAAGCCCGGCAGGGTCGATGCTGGCCGGCGTGGTTTTCGGGGTGTCGTTCTGGCCGTTCCCCTTCAGAATACTGCCGATCAGCTGGGTGCCGGTTCCGCCGCCAGGGTCATTGCCGCATCCGGCAAGCACAGCCACAAGCACCAGAAGGGGAAAGAGGATTCCTTGCCGCAAGCCTGTCATCTCCAGAACCTTCCCCAGCGTTCTTCCAGGTCGGGGCGATGGCTTTCGCGCACGCGTTCATACAGACGCCCATCCACATGGAGACGCGCCCCACCATCGCGATTGAGCGACCGCAGCGTGATCTTGCTGCTGGCGCGCGACGGTTGGCCGGTGAGCGCGCCAAAGGGAATTGTCAGGCGAATGCCCTTGTCGAACGAGCCTTCGCCGAATTCTTCCGCTGACACATTGGTAAATGTGGCATAGGCTCCGATCTTCCAGCCGTTGGCGAACTCCCGGTTCAGTGAAATCGTTGTGCCCCAGTCGCCAGCCAGATAGCGGCCAATGTCCACCTGTCCGTGGAAGCCGTTTCCGAAGATGTAGTAGGCTGAAACATGACCGGTAACGACACCGTAATCCTGAAATCCGAACAGTTGATCGAAATCCCTTTGCCGGACATAGTTGATCTCGGCTCCGAATGCGAGGCGGCTGTCAACAGGCTTCCAAAGCAATTCGCCGGAAACGCCGCCATACATCTGTTCAAGATAACCTGCGGTCATGCGGCTGTAGAGATTGCGCCCCGGACGGGCATACCAGGATACGGTCAGATGTTCGAGCGCCGGATCGCCCTCCCTGAAATAGAGATATGCATCCGAGCGCACATGCGGCAGGGTGGAATCGGACACTCGCGTGATATCGTCGAGATTGCCGATCAGTTTCTTGCGGAGCGCGCCGGAAACCTCGAAACCCGGCGCAAACCGGTAGCTGGCCCGCACCCGAAGGCCGGCATCGCCACGCAGCGGGTTGTCGGGATCGAACAGGCTGAAGATCGTGTAAGGTGCGACCGACCATACAAGGCGCGGCGGTACACCTTCGGTAGGCACCGGGGTAGTATTCGCAATACCGGTGGAATCTTCGATCCGAGCCCGTGAAAGGATTGCTGCCGCCGGCGCATTTTCAAGCAATTCGATATCGCGTCGTTTCAGGGTGATGCGGCTGATCGGCAGGCCATGGTCGATATTGACGATGGTGATGGTCTCCACCGAATCGGGCAGGGCGCGTGTCAGCACGCGGGCGGTGCGCCCGATCGCCTGTGGCTGGGCCAGGTAGCGCCGGTTCTCAATATGAACTTCGGTGCTTCGCGGCCCGATCGCCATTGCCGTCAGCAGGATGCCATCCCTGGCCAGGGCTTCGGCGGCGGCTTTCTGCACGCCCCTTGCCGTATCGGGATCGGCTGTCCATGACGTATCCCAGCCAAGCGCTGCGGCGCTGGTGCGGGGTTTGACCGGAAGGGGGGCCGGTTCGTTGCCGCTGGGCGCACCGGAATGCCGGGGATTGATCGCGAAATTGAGTTGAGCGCCCACCTCGCTGCCATAAAGATAGTAGCCCGACAGCGTGATGCCCTTGCGGATCTGGTATTTGGCACCGAAATTCCATGGCAACCGGGGCCGGAACATGCCCCGTGCCTCTTCCTCGGCATAGGCATCGGATGAATATTCGGCGACAAGCGCAAGCCTGTCATTCACCTGCCAGCCGATCCCGCCGAAAGGTGCCACAGGTCCGCGGAACCATTGATCGAAATTCGGCTTGCCACCTTCCCCGAAATCCAGCGGCGGACGGGCTCCGAACGGGCTGCCGATGCCACCTGCACTTCCAAGCCGCCCCCAACCGAGGCCGACCGTCACATGCAGGCGATCGGTGATCGTCTTGGTGGCAACCACATATTCGCCTGAATAGATGCCGGTGCCCATGAAATCCTGAAGGCCGATGGCAACCGCCGGGCGCCAGCCGTTGCGCTCTTCATCCACAAGGCGAAAGCGCAGATCGAAGCTCCTGTCATAAAGGGTTTCGCCATCGGGAAAGCCGGGGGGATAATAACCACGCAATGCCGAGTAGCGGAAACTTCCGGAAAGGCGCGGGGTGATCTGGAAAGTCAGGGTATTGCGCGAAGTTTTTCCGAAGTGACCGGACGAAAAGGAAAGCTGCGCGTCAGGCGCACTTTCGGCGCTGGGCATGTCGATCAGACCGGGGGTGCCATAAAGATTGGTTCTCCCGGTCAGAAGGGCGTCGGCAAAAAGTGCCGTTGCCGAAACAGCGCCCAGCATCAGAGCGCTCACAACCACGCCTTTTCTGAAGATCGAGGGTTTCAATCTGCCCACCTGCCATGTTCTTGTTTTATGCAGATCTAGCATGAAACTCCACAACATGCAGCAGAAAACCACAAGATGAAGCATGGTTTGGCAAACTGTCGCACAAACACGCGACTTACGGCCGTTGTTCAGGTGTCGATCGGCTCATCCGCAACAAGCATCGCTTTTTCAGGAGAGAGTGCTACATGGACCGTGTCTCCTGCCCTGAAGGGCGTGTGAACAGGTGGAGCAATCACGAACAGATTGCCGAGCTTGCCGTGAATCGTATACTGGATCTGGCTGCCGAGATAGGTTGCATAGGAAATCGAGGCAGGGAAACGTGCCGGACCGGGTTCGGTGGTTAACGACAGGTCATGTGGCCTCAGAACAAGCCGCGCCGGCCCTTGTGCCGCAAAACCGACAGGCAGGGTGATTTCCTGTCCGGCCACACGCACCCGGCATGTCTGCACCCCGACTTCGAGCACCTCGCAGTTCACCAGATTCGCATCTCCGATGAAATCGGCGATGAAGGCAGAATTCGGCCGCTGATACAGATCATGGGGGCTGCCGGCCTGTGCGATTTCGGCATTGCGCATGACGATGATACGGTCGGAAACGGCCATGGCCTCTTCCTGATCGTGGGTCACGTAAACGGTTGTCAGGCCCAGATCCTGCTGAATCTGACGGATTTCTTCACGCACCCGACGCCGCAACTTTGCATCCAGATTGGAAAGAGGCTCGTCCAGAAGCAGAACTTCGGGCTCAAGAACGATGGCACGAGCAACCGCCACGCGCTGTTGCTGGCCGCCTGAAAGCTCGGATGGCAACCGTGCGCCGAAACCTGCCAGCCCCACCATTTTCAGGCCGTCTTCAGCTTTTGCGTGGGCTTCGGCGCGCGACATGCCGCTGACCGTGAGGCCATAAGCCACGTTTTCGGCCACACTCATGTGGGGAAACAGCGCGTAGGACTGAAACACCATGGAAACCCGGCGATAGGTGGCCGACAGATGGGTTACATCCTCACCGCCGATGAAGATCCGGCCTTCCGTGGCAGCTTCAAGGCCTGCGATCAGGCGAAGCATGGTCGTCTTGCCGCAGCCCGAAGGGCCAAGAAGCGTGACCAGTTCACCCGGAGCAATCGAGAGCGAGAGCTTCTTCAGGGCGGTAACGTCGCCATAGCGTTTCACCACATCGGTGAACACGACCGAACCCTTTCCCGTGCCGTCCCTCATGCCTTGCCCCTCCGGATGCTTTTCCTCATACGCGTGCTCCGGTCGTGCCTGTGGCCTCGATCCTGGTTTCGCGGCGCAAGCGACGGCGGCCCAACATGAGCTGCGTTGCAAGGATCACTGCGAGCATGGTAACAATCAGCACTGCCGAATAGGCGATGGCAAGGCCGTAATCACCATTTTCCACCCGGCCGACGATGAAGGTTGTCGCCATGTTGTGCTTTGCCGTGTACAGAAAGATAACCGCCGAAACCGAGGTGATCGCACGCACGAAACTGTAGGTAAGCGCAGCCACCATTGCCGGCCCGAGCAGGGGTGCGATTACCCGGCGGACCGTGGTGAAGGTATTGGCGCCAAGCGTGATCGAAGCCTCATCAAGGCTTCGGTCCAGTTGGCTCATTGCGGCGATCCCGCCGCGCACGCCCACCGGCATGTTGCGAAACACGAAGACGACGATCAGGATGATCGCCGTTCCGGTCAGTTCAATCGGAGGGAAGTTGAAGGCCAGCACATAGCTTACCCCGATCACCGTTCCCGGTATGGCAAAGCTCAGCATTGTCGAAAACTCGAAAGCGCTTTTGCCGCGGAAGTTCTGGCGCACAAGCAGATAGGCCGTGGTCAGCCCCACCAGCGCAGTGAGTGGTGCAGCGATGGAGGCGATCTTGAGAGTGGTGAAATAGCTGTCCCAGGCAACGCCTGAAAACTTCAGAACACCATCCCTGATCTTCGTGCCGAAAGCGCGGATGTAATGTTCGAGCGTAAAGCTGTGATCATAACCCCAGAGCTTCACGAAGCTTCCGAAGATGATCATGCTGTAAACTATGGCTGTAAAGGCGGCCCAGGGTAATGCGGCAAGATAGCAGACCCATTTTACACCGGCGCTCAACCCCACGTGAACGCCCGAATCCGCCTTTCCGGTGACCGTGGCATAGGATTTCGTGCCCACCCAGCGACGCTGGGCCAGAAAGGCGCCAAGCGTCAGGGCAAGCAGAACGATCGCAAGAGTTGCAGCGCGTGCCGGATTGGCCACCGCACCGACGATCGAAAAATAGATTTCGGTTGAAAGCACGTTGAAGTTGCCGCCAAGCACCAGCGGATTACCGAAATCGGCAAGACTTTCGATGAACCCGAGCAGAAAGGCAGCAGCAAGCCCCGGACGCATCAGCGGAAGGGTAACCCGCACGAAGGTTTGCCAGCGGTTGGCGTTGAGCGTTTGCGACGCTTCTTCCATCGAGGGACTTACTCCCTCGACAACGCCGATCAGAACAAGGAAGGCGATCGGGGTGAATGAAAGCATCTGTGCAATGTAGATCCCCCAGAAACTGTAGAGCCAGCGAGACTTTTCGATACCGAAAATATCAGAGAAAAGCTCGGTTGCGGCTCCGGTACGCCCGAACAGAAGGATCAGTGCCAGACCGATCACGAAAGGGGGCGTGATGATCGGGATCACGGAGAGCACCCGCAGAAGTGGCTTGGCGATGAATTGCGTGCGGGTGAAGATGAGCGCGAAGGCCAGCCCCAGAAGGGTGGTTCCCGCGCCAGTGGCAATTGCAAGGATGAGCGAGTTGATCGCCGGACCACAACCGCCCTGTCCGATCAGGCAACCGATGCCCCAGATCTCGGGATCGAAGAAGCGTGAGATGAACAGGGCAAGGTCGAACAGGCCGGTTCTTGTCTGGAAGGCGCTGATCAGGATATGTACTACCGGATAGAAGACAAAGATTCCCACCAATGAAACGATCAGGCCGATCATGCCGGTAACAAAGGCATCTCCCCGCCCCCGACCCATGCCGGATATGGCGGTTGTCAATACGAACAACAGCCC
The DNA here is from genome assembly GCA_026989355.1 of Paracoccaceae bacterium. Lineage (GTDB taxonomy): Bacteria > Pseudomonadota > Alphaproteobacteria > Rhodobacterales > Rhodobacteraceae > WFVA01. The sequence goes on from JALSJM010000002.1 coordinate 285,523, forward strand.
CAGAAGCGTGACAGCAGCACCGGCGCCAAAGCCGATCTGCCCGGTTTCGGCTGGCGTATTGGCCAACAGATCGTGGAACAGGCGTGGCCCGCTGCGCACGATGATCAGGCCCTGGAGCATTGTCCAGGCCAGGCCGGCTGCAGCGATTGCGGCGGTAAACCGGGCGGCCCGCACCGGAGATTTCACGGCGATCTGCACAATTGCCGCCGCGACCAGCGCGATCAGAGCGCCGGCCAGCCAGAAGCGGCCATGAAGCAGAACCTGCAACAGTGCCGGCGCATTCTCGGACAGGGTCAGATCGCCCAGCCAGCGAAAGCGCCAGAAACCGCTGTCTGTCATATACCAGGGTATCAGGCAGAATCCTGCCAGACCTGTGGCAATCCACTGAAAGACAATCCGTTTCATTGGACGATCCGCCGACAGGAGGCCGAACAGCGCCGGCCTCCACAAGGGCCCGGGCTTGTCAGTTGTCTGTTCCTTTCACCTCTTCGTCCCACCGCTTGAGCAGCCGCTCACGCGTCTCGCTGCTGCCATAGGTGGCAAAATCGTAGTCGATCAGCTTGATCGTCGAGGGGTCGGGTGCTTCCGGCGGCAGGGTCGCATTCTTGTTTGAGGGCACGTTATACACGCCAACCTGCGGCCCGAGTGATTGGGCCTCGGCGCTCAGCGCGAATTCCACGAATTTTTTCGCGGCATCGAAATTTCTTGTTCCATTGATGATGCTGACGCCGCCCACCTCGTATCCGGTGCCCTCGCAGGGCGAAACGATCTTCAGCGGAAAACCCTTCTTGGCGAGCTTAACCATGTCATGCATGAACCCGATCGAGATGCCGGTTTCGCCACGCGCTGCTGCCTTGGAGGGAGCAGAGCCGGATTTCGTGTACTGGTTGACATTCTTGCCGATCTCGCGCAGCAGCTTGAAGGCCTCGTCTTCGCCGAACACCTGCACCAGCGTTGCCAGCTGGGTATAGGCCGTGCCCGAGCTGTTGGGATTGGCTACCTGGATCTCGCCCTTGTACTGGGGATCGGCCAGATCCTTCCAGCAGGCGGGCGGAGCAATGCCCTTTTCCTTCAGCACGTCTTCATTATAGGCGACTCCGAGCACGCCAAGGTGGATACCGATGGTGCGTCCTTCCGAAATGTCGGCCATGCGCTGGGCCCAGCCCAGAAGCTCTGAGGTGTCAACTGTGGAAGGCTGGGTCAGACCCTCGGCGGCGGCGATCAGATGCGGATCACCGGTGCCCCCCCACCAGACGTCGATCTTCGGATTGCCAGCCTCGGCGCGCACCTGGGCCAGGGTTTCGCCGGTGCTTTTGCGCACCATGGAAACGCCGATCCCCGTCTTGTCCGTAAAGGCGCTGGTCATCAGGTCGCACCAATCCTGTTCGTTGCTGCATACGATACTGAGTTCTTCGGCCGTGGTCTGCTGGGCGGCGGTCAGCGCCGAGGCCAGCACGGCTGCGGCAAGGAAATGCTGTTTCATCATGTCTTGTCTCCCTTGGAGTTCAGATGCCGCCCGTTCGGTCTGAAAATATGCACTTCGGGCGGTCGCGTTATCGTGATCGGCATGGGTAATGCCCTGATGACACTATTACATCCCGCTCTGTGTCCCACGCCGGTTTGTGTTAACAATATTTTGCCGGTAGGCAGGCAGTGATTGCAATCCCGGCCCTGATGCGTCGCACTGCCGGGCGACATGAACCGCAAGACCGTTTGGACGAGAACACGGAATGCATTAGATTGAAAGAAGAATGAGAAAGCCAGGGGAAATGATGAATGCATCCTTCGAAGGTCGGCCGACCATAGCGATCGTCGATGATGATCCCGACATGCGTAACACGTTGGCCGAATTGCTTGGTGACAACGGATTCGAAACCATCCTGCTGGGCAGCAGCAGGGAATTTCATGCCCTGGGCAAGTATCCGGATATCGATCTTGCGCTGATCGATCTCAAGCTTCAGGGGGAATCGGGCCTGACGCTTGCGATAGATATACGTAACCGTCTCGATTTGCCGATTGTCATGCTGACGGGTGTCGGAGATGTGGTTGACAAGATCGTGGGCCTTGAAACCGGAGCCGACGATTATCTGATGAAGCCGTTCAATCCGCGCGAACTGATCGCGCGCCTGCGGGCCGTGTTGCGCCGATATGGCGCGACACAGGGCCCGCCCCGCAAACACATGACGGCAAATGGCGACAGCGACCTCGGTTTTGGTGGTAATGTGCTCGATACCGTGCACAGGGCGCTTTATGCTTCCGATGGTTCCGAGATACCGCTGACCAACGCGGAATATCGGTTGCTGGAATATTTTCTGCGCAACCCCAACAGGGTTATCCCCCGCACCGAACTTCTGGCAGAGCTTGGCAATGATCTGTCGCAATACGTTGACCGCACGATTGATGTGCTGATCCTGCGTCTGCGCCGCAAGATAGAGGTTGCCCCTTCGAAGCCCGTGCATCTCCAGACGCGCCGCGGTCAGGGCTATATATTTGTAACCGATCCGGGCGGGCTGGAAAGATGAAAGGCAGACGCCGCCCGGGAAGCGCAACGCCGGGCATTCGTCTGAGGTTGCATCTGGCTCTGGCATTGCTTGCCGCTGCCACGTTCCTGATGGGATTGCTGTCCTGGTATGCCCTCGACAGGGCCGATGAAAAGCTGGAGAACCTGCATCGCGATACCCTGACGGAAGTTGCCCGCGCACTGGCGCTTTCAAAGCGTTCGGCCGAGCTTGTGACATCGGCGCCGTTCCTGCTGGGCCTTCGGTCCCCTTATCTCATCCGTTCGGAGGGAGAGGCGCTGATCCGGGCGATCCAGGAAATCGATTCCCAGTTGTCGGCAAACGAAAATGGCAGAAACATCACTGCCAACGGCTTTGCCAGACAGGTATCGTCATCACTGACAAACATGAAGCAGGCTCTGGCCGATCTGATCGTTGCGGCTGACCGGCTTGATGCGCAGCATGACATCATGATCCGGCAACGCGCCATTCTTGCCGAGTTCGACAAGCTGTTTGCCAAAAATGCAAGCGATGGATCGCGGGAGCCGGAAGAGCGCCGCAACTGGACTGCCCTGCAGAAGGCGGCTGGCGCATTGATCAGCGCGGCCTATGTGGACAGCCTTCCGAGCCTTGGCGAATATCAGCGCAAATTCACCCGAACGGTGGCTCAACTAGGCCAGACCGCAGGAATGACGGCCGAGCAGCGCGGATTCCTTGCCGAGATGCTTGCCCTGAGTGAAGGCGAGGATGGCCTGTTTGCCGTGCGCCGGCGCGACCTGGATCAGAATCTGTTTGCGCAGAGCGCGCTGTTTCGTATCCGCTATGAATCCGGCCGAATCAGCGAAGTGGCGATGGAGCAGGCCAGGGCCGCTGAAGATGTTCTTTCCCAAAACCGGCAGGAGACCACCAGCTCGATCAACCTTGCGAAGCTGGCGATCATCGGTATCGGGCTAGGCAGTGGTTTCACGGCCCTAATCGCGGCATTGTATGTTTCGGGTTATGTCACCGGCAATATCCACGCGATTTCCGATGCAATGGAACGTCTTGCCAAAGGCGACCGCAAGGTGGATCTGCCGCGCCCGAAAGGAAAGGTAGATGAAATCGGCAAGCTTCTGCGGGCGTTCCGGGTTTTCCGCGCCAATGCGCTTCGGCTTGATCGAAGCAATCGGCAATTGCGGCAGAGAAACATGTTGTTCGAGCGGATATTCAACAACATCAGCGATGGGGTGGCGATCACCGATGAAACCGGGCGCCTGACAGCCGCAAACCCGTGTCTGCCGCGGGTTCTGCGTTTGCCCGACGGTCTTATGCTGCGCAATGTGCCTATCACTCAGGTGCTGGCATCGTCCCCGTTTGCCGGGGATGCCGAAAGACAAGAGCTTGGTAACGGCTTCCAGCCGCGCATGGTACTGCATGGCAAGGATGGCGATGTATTGGAAGTGCGCTGCTCGCGGCTTCCCGACGGTGGTGAAATATGGCTGTTCACCGATGAGACCGAACGCCGCAAGGTTGAAGAGCGCCTGAGTCAGATCAGGCGCATCGAAAGCCTTGGCAGGGTAACCGGCGAAGTGGCGCATGATTTCGCCAATATCCTTTCATCGATTTCGGGCAACCTGCACCTGCTGGAAGTGCGCGGCGATGTGGGGGATACATCGGCCGTACGCAAGCGTATTGCGAGCGCTGTCGAAATCGGCACATCGCTTACCGAGCGGCTGCTCGCTTTTGCCCGCAAGCAAAGGCTGGAACCCGAAGTGATCGAGCTGAACACGCTTGTGGCGGGTCTGGAAGATCTGGTGAGCATAGGCCTCAAGGATGGTGTGCGGCTTGAGACGGACCTTGGCCCAAAACCCCTGCATGTGCGGGTTGATCCCGGCCAGTTGGAAAGCGGAATACTCAATCTCTGCCTCAACAGCAGCCAGGCGATCGAGGGCGCTGGCCATATCCGCATTTCAGTGCGCAAGGGGTCAGACCACATGGCCGTGATCGAGATCGAAGATGACGGGTGCGGCATGGATGAAGGCGAACTCAAGCGCGCAACGGAGCCTTTCTATTCGGCGCGCGGGGATGGCGGGGGAACGGGGCTTGGCCTTTCAAGCGTGTATGGTTTCATCGTTCAGTCGGGAGGGGATCTTCAGATTGAAAGCCGCCCCGGCGAAGGCACACAGGTGCGCCTGCTGTTGCCCGTTGTGGAAGAAGAAACCGAAAAGACCGAACCATGCACCCAGCCGGTCAGGATCCTGCTGGTCGAGGATGAGGCCGATGCATTGCGGAAAACAGCGCGCCTCTTGCGGCGGATGGGCCATGATGTGCATGGTGCTTCGCATTTTTCCGAGGCCCGGCGGCTGCTGCTGGAAAATCACGAATACGATGTGCTTCTGACCGATATCCATCTGGACGAAGGGCATTCCGGTCTGGAACTGGTTGATCTCTGTCTGGAACGGCGCGCTCCCTGGCGCATCATCGTGACATCGGGACGGGAGGCCGACCTGTCGGTGTTGTCTCGCAAGCGTGGTGATCGGGTGTGCTTTGTGCCCAAGCCGATTGACGCGGCTGCGCTTGCCATGTTCCTTGCTGAAGCAAAGGTCGAAGCATGAAGATGGGCTCCAGTTCAGACACCCCCATCCTCAGCGCCGTTCGTTAAGGTGGACATCGGATCAAGTCGGAAGTCTTACAGTTTGAACCAGAGCGCTTTGTGTCTGAAGGTCCGCGCGAAGCAAAAAGAGCCGGATCAGCTTTTCTCTTTCAGAGGAGTCAGAGAAGCGGCTGATGTCGCTGTTGCCGAAGGCTTGTTCGGCTCGGGCCCTGAACGTTTTCAGTTGAGTATCCAGATCGATCGCGGCAAAGGAAGAGGGAAGACCGAAGGCTGTTTCGAATACCTTGCGCAAAGGCGGACGGCCCATGATTTCATACCACTTTGTATTTTCGCTGTTGTTCTTGCCCGAGATTTCTGCCAGATCCCGCTCGAGGGAAAGCGCCAGGCGCATGTCTGCATTCTGTTTCCCAACGGCAATCTCGAACTGACGTGTCTCATAAAGCGCGGTTATCTCTTTCGGGAAATCGCTGATCTTGTTCCGTGGGACTGCAAGGTCGCCGAATCCGAAGGCCTTGGACAACTCAAGATAGCGTTTGTCGGGAAGCCTGTTGGCCAGTGCCTTGGGAGAAAGGGTTCCTTCCTCCAGGATCTTTTGAATGAAGGCCTTGCTGTTGATGTCATCATCAAGGCCAAAAGCGCCAAGGGCAACTTTCAGCAAGGTGCGGTCATTAACCAGTTCGGCAGCGCTGTTGATCTTGCCGATGTGCTTGCGGAAATATGCGGTGTCTCGCTGGATACCGGATGCATTCGCAAAAGTTTCCCGCTGTTTCTCCAAGGTGCGGGTCAGAAAGGCCCAACCCGCATAACCGCCAAACGGGACAACGGGTTGAAACATCACATCGCATGAGCAGCGAGGAGCCGCTCTTCCCTGGGCAGCAGGGTGCGCAATGCCTTCAGTGCCTGATAGAAATTCCCGGAGAGGGCAGCCTCGGTGGCTGTGTCCAGGTGCTGGCGGCTGTCATGATCGGTGAGGGCCCGGCTGAGTTGCTCGATACCGCGCAACAACTGCATGCGCCCCTGTTCTTTTTCCGCATCGCCCGACAGCACGAGCTGCGCAATATAGCAGACACGGCGAACCGGCGTGTTGACCTCATCCGGATGGATGGCGTCACGGAGGCGCAGAATATTGGCGTTTGGTGTCAGGATGCACAGACGACTGCGCCTGTCGCCGTTTTCGATTACGGCTCCATTGATCAGAATACGTTCCTTGGGAGAGAGTTTCAGAACAAGTCCGCTCATGCCACGGTCTCCTGATTGCGCAGGCCACGCATGATTGCGGTATTGATATCGATCAGAACGTCGATTGCGGCATCGTGGTTCAAAACACGGCGGCTCTGAACAGCAGTAAATTCGGCAAGATAGAGAATCTGGGCACGCAGATGTGCTGGCAGGGCGTTGCCTTCAGAGGCAATATCCGCCGCCAGAATGTTCCACAGACGGCGATTGTCGTGCAGGGCTTTTGCAAGCAGAGGAAAATCACCGGGTTTGGATGCGGCCCGTTTCATCTGGCGGGTGATGCGCGCGAAAGCGTCGTATTCGGTATCGCGGTCGGTGCGGACTGGAGCGGTGGTTGCGGCATAGGTGGTGCGGGCCATGTCGTAAGCGTTCATGTCGCGTCCTTCGGATTTCTGGGGTCACGGATGCTGGGGAAGCGGGACACCTTTCGATGCCCCGCCAATGCCCTAGCGGAAGAGCGACAGAACCGACTGCGGTGCTTGGTTGGCGATGGAAAGGGCCTGAATGCCCAGCTGCTGTTGCACCTGCAGTGCCTGCAGCCGTGCCGAAGCCTCTTCCATGTCGGCATCGACCAGCGCTCCGATTCCGGCTTTCAGTGAATCGGTGAGCTTGCTGATATAATTGCTCTGAATTTCGATCCTTCCTTCGACCGAACCGAAGCTGGCCGAGGCATCAATCGAGGTCTGGATCAGATTCTCGATCGAGCCGAGTGCAGCCGTGGCGTTGGTTGCGGTGGTCACGTCGATCGATCCAAGGGCAGACAGCCCGCCCGACCCGCGAGAGGCCGAGAACGAGAAGCTGACCGCCGCGTTTGTATTATTGGTGATCGTCAACTCGCCGGCAACCGTACTGATGTCCATGGTGAAATCGGCACTGCTCAGCCCCGCTGCCTGGAAGGCGGTTTTCATCCCGGCCACGATCGCTTCCGCGGTATCACCTTCACGCACGGTGTATTTGGCCTCGATGCTTCCAATCTGGAAGGTCAGTTCGTCGCCGGCCATCAGGCCGCCGGCCACGGTATTGTCCAGACCTGCAGTGCCGCGAGCAAGAGCTACCGAGCCGGTGGCGCCACCGGAGGCATCAAGGAATGCGAAAGTATCGAGCTTGATGAAGTCGGTGGTGCCGCCATCATTGGCATCGATGACGCCAGCCGTGCCGCCGTCGGTGCCAACCGAAGCTGCGGCTGGAGTCAGCGCCAGGCCGCCGGTCAGCGACAGGTTCTGCGCCGCCACGCCGATCGAGCTGGAAGTCACGGTACCGGCAGCATCTCGGTCGAGCGAGGACAGAATGTCGATCCCGATATTGCCATCGGTATTGGTGGTGGTCACGGAACCATCTACCAGGTTGAGGCCGTTGAACTGAGCGGCGCTTACGACGGATTCGATCTGCTTGGTAAGGGCGGTGATATCAGCCTGGATCTTGTTGCGGTCCACATTGTCTTCTTGCGCGGCTACGATCTTGCCCTTGATCTGGGTCAGCAGGTCGGTAACGGTTTCCGCGGCCTGCCGGGCGACGGCAACTGTGGATTCACCAAGCGCAAGGCTGTCCGAGATGGCCTTGAAACCGTTCACATCGGCTTCCATGACCTTGGAAATCGCCCAGATCGCCGAGTTGTCCTTGGCCGATGCAATCGATTTGCCGGTGGAAATCTCGTTCTGTGCCTTCATCAGATTGCTGTTGGTGTTCTTCAGGGTCTGAAGAGCCACCATTGCGCTGGTATTTGTCAGAATACTGGACATGTTTTTATTCCTTCATGCATGCCTTGAGACGCTTTTGCGCCGGCGTTTCGTGAACTGCCCGCCAGGGCAGAAGGACTGTCATTCTGACGCATACGGACAAGCCGGGATTTCCCGTTTCCGTGCCATCCTTTCCGGATGCAGGGCAACTTTGGAGGTGATTTGCTAAGGGAATCCTAATGGCGGAAGGGTGATTTCGGGCAGATTTGAATCAACTGAACATTACCGGAACCACCGCGGGTTCCGTCTTTCAGGCCTTTCTTTCAAGCCCCCGACCTCCGGAAGTCAATGTCAGGCGGCGGCCGTCCCGGCCATAGGTATTTAGCGGGGCGGGGCCTTTGCGCAGCGCCTCGATCTGCTTCATTGCTGCACGCACACCATCAATAGCGGCCGAAAGCAGGGCCTGGTTGCGTTCTGCCCGGTGGCGGATGCGGCGGACAGGTTCCGGGTCTGTATCGTGAGCGGGTGCCTGCAGGGCCGGGTGATCCAGCAGGCGCAGCTTTCGGGACACGAGCCGACAGGCGCCATCAAGATTTCCCGTCATCAGAAAGCGGTGCTCCTGCTCCAGCAAATCTTCAAGCGCTTCCAGATATTCTCGTGAAACGTCATGGGGCATGAGAGCGCTCCTTCAGGGCTTCAAACAGACTTTCTGCCAGACCGATCCCGCCGGCCCGCGCCATTGCGCGCGCCTGTTCAAGCCGCAGGAATGAAGAGAATTGATCCTCGCCTTCTCCTCCGCCGAAACTGCGGTTTGCCTTCGAAGCACCTGAGGCTTTCAGCATTTCGGCCAGGAAATTTGCTTCGAGCTCGCGGGCCGCCGTGCGCAGGGCCTCGTCTTTCCGGGCTTCGCCGGAGAGTGGCTTGCGCACGAAAGAAGCATGTGCGGGAGAGGTATCGGAAAACACGATCGGATCGGCCATGACGGTTCCTCAAATTGGAATCAGTTTTCCCGAGGATGGCTTCAACCGGTAAAGAAAACGGTAAGCTGTTGCTGTCAGGGTGCAGGCTGGTTCGGGAAGAATTCCGGGAAGCGAAATGCACATATCAATGCCGATAGCCACTCTGGCAGAGGTGATCAATGAAGGAGGGATTCCTTCTCGGCACGGCATACCCGAAGATCCTCTGGGCGGTGGTGTGCCCGCTCGTCCGGCTGCTGCTTTCGAAAAGATGCTTGGCAGGGAGTTTACCGATTTCGCATTACCCCCGAAAGGGCGTTCATCCCTGCCTGCGAGCATGCCGGAGCGTTACGAACAGGCAGCCAGCTTGGCCCTGTCCGGGCATTCAGCGAACGAAGATCATCCCGTGCCCGTGGCTGCCGAACGGGGCTCCGTGGGTTTTTCCGGGCCGGGCGCACGGCCTTTTCTGTCGCGGCCCGCCGCTGCCTTGCAGATGAACGGACTCATGCTTGCCGCTGACGGACAGGCCCGTGATCAGGGGTCGGCAGATCATTCCGTATCTCACGCCACAACTCATCCTCTTTCCCGGTCCGGGAAAATGCCGGAAGAGGGGGTGATCGGAGATGGCGAAAATGTGCCGACAGATCTGCCGGCTGTATTTCTGGTGCTTTCTGCATCGGGTGAAAAGCTTCCGGTGCAGCCGGCGTCTGTGCCACCGGCATTGCCGCAGGATCCGGCAGCAAAACCGGCTGCCGATATCCCTCTTTCGTTTGGGCCATCGAAAGAATCCGATCCGGTGCGGTCTGCCGCAGCCGAGAGGATTCCTCCGAGCTGGGCGGGCGGTTCGGAATATTTCGGCAATCGGGAGATGCGTCTTGCTTTGCCGCAACCGTCAGCGGATGACCCGGCTGGCGGTGCGCTGGTTGCAGACAGGAGCGGGCAGGGGAAATTCTTCGCCGAACACGGGTTGCCGACGGGTTCTCTTGCCGAAAACGCACCCCGGAACCGTGCTTTGCCTGCGTCCGCGCCGGCAATGGCGGATCTGATCCTGCCCGGCTTTCAGAAAAGTGCAGAGTTGCAAGGCGATGGTTCTGGCGGCGCCATGACGACGGCGCCCTTGTTGGCCGAAAGATCGTCGGGTTTCAGTCAATCTGATATTCCGCCGATGCCTTCTTCCGGATCTTCCGGGGGGCAGGGCGCAGTTCGGGCTGAAGATGGTTCGCAGCAAGCTGTCCGGCAGGTTTCATCCGGCACGGCGTTGCAGGCCCTGGCAGCCGATGCGGCCCCTGTTTCCAGACAGATATTGATGCATGGACCAGCCACGGAGCCGGTTACGGCGCTTTCCGAAACGGGTGCTTCCATTCCCGTGATGCAGGCTTCTGCCCGGATTACAGGCGTATCGGCCGAAACCGGTGGCACAACCGGCCGGGAAGTGTTGCCGGTCCGGTTCGACGGACAGATCGCGGCGGATGCGGCCGGCGCCAGCGAAGTGTCGGCTGAACCGATATCCCAATCTTCGGAGCGGCCTCCGTTGCAGTTTGCAGAAGATGGCATGACACACGGGCGGATACCCGAAGCAACGGGTATGAACCGTAGCCATATGCAGCATGGCCTGTTGCCGATCGAGCGTCATGCCGCGTATCAGATCGCCATGGCCGCCGCACAGTTTTCCGAACGCCCCGTCGAACTGGTTCTTAGCCCCGAGGAACTCGGACGTGTCCGCATCACCCTTTCGCTGGGTGACAACAATGCAATCACGGTCAGCATTGTTGCCGACCGCCCCGATACCCTGGATCTGATGCGCCGCAACATCCCGGCACTGGCGCAGGAATTCCGTGACATCGGCTATCAGAACGCATCGTTCAGCTTCGGCCCCGGCAGTGGCGAAAAAGGTGGCCTTCCGCAGGCGCATGGCAGCGCTGCAGCAGGCAGTTCGTCATCATCGGTGCCGGAAGAGAGCGATGTCTCGGCGCCTCCATCATCCGCCACCCTTGTACTTGACCCCCAGGACAGGCTCGATCTGAGGTTGTAATTCGTATCTGAAAGGAAAACAGCAATGGTTACCGTTCCGCCTTCAGGCCCACCCTCACCTGCTCCACAGATATCCGGAAATTCCGCCCAGGCGCAAAACAACGCGCTTTCCGGAGATTTCGATACCTTCCTCAAGATGCTCACGATCCAGATGCAGAATCAGGATCCTTTCAATCCGATCAAGTCGGAAGAATTTGCCGTTCAGCTTGCCACGTTCTCCGGGGTTGAGCAGCAGATCAAGACAAACAAGCTTCTGGAAACGCTTGCCGGAGGGTTTTCGGGAAACAGTCTTGTTCAACTGGCCGGCTGGGTGGGCATGGAGGCGCGTGCACAGATGCCGGCCCGTTTCGCGGGCAGTCCCGTGACGATCTTCCCTGCCCCGCATCAGGATGCCGATCAGGCGGTGCTTGTCGTGCGGGATGTAACTGGCGCGGAAGTCAGCCGCAGTGCCATTGGTCTTTCGGGTGCAGCTGTCGAATGGGCCGGTGTCAGCGAAAGCGGTCAACCCTTCCCGCCCGGCATCTACAGTTTCAGTGTTGAAAGCTACAAGGAGGGAAAATCGCTGGGCACGAAACACGCCGAAATCTTTGCCACCATCCGAGAAGTGCGCCTTGAAGACGACAAGGCTGTTCTGGTAATGGACAGCGGCGAGAAAGTGACGGCAGAAGACATCACTGCGCTGCGCACGCCCGGCTGAACACAGGTGCGGAGCTGACAGGCAGCCGATATGCCCTTCTTTTCGTGTCGGGCAGGTCCGCTGTCCTGCGGGCTTCATGCAAGGCAGCAGCAGCGGTGTGCGGCGTTTCGGCTTGCCCGGGCGCCGGGTTCGACCTTTCATGCGGGTTCGGGCAAGGGTGTTGACCGGCGCAAAGCACCGTTTGCCGGGGTTCAAGTGTCCGGGGTTGACAACCTTCCCTTTCGGTTTCCTGTTAGCCATTCCCGCAACCGAAGGAACCGAACCGATGGCCCAGCATGCCACCGCCAGGGCAGTTACAAGGGGCAACACCCCCCCGACCTTGCTGTTCGGGGCGCTTCAACAGGCCGGGGCCATTCCGGCCAACGCATCCTGGAAAAGGCTTTCGGGGGGGCGCAGCAATCATGTGTGGCGGGTGCGATGGTCCGGAGCCGATGTGGTGGTCAAGCTTTTCCCGAAAACCGGCATGAAGAACCCGCTGTTTCCGAATTGTCCGATTACCGAATACCAGGCGCTCGGACGGTTTGCACCACTGGGCCTCGCACCAGAACCTTCCGGATTTGTCGAAACGGGGGCCGGGTCCTGTCTGATCTATGAATATCAGCCGGGCCGCCCTGGTGCATGCACCCCAAAGGCCGCTGGTCGCCTGTTGCGCCGACTGCATATGGTGCCGGCAGATTGCCGGGCACAGGCCCTGCGCCGGATTGCCTCGGGCGCACATGCACTTCGCTTGCAAGCGCGAGCCATTCTGACCCGGTGCCCGGCGGGCATGGCGCGATGCCTGGCTGCGTTGATGCCGCAAGGCGATGTGCCGCCGCTGATGTCACCCGTGCCGGTTCATGGTGATGCGGTTCCGGGAAACATGATCCAGAAAGATGACGGCAGGCTCGTGCTGATCGATTGGCAATGCCCCGCGTTGGGTGATCCTTGCGAAGATCTGGCCATGTTTCTTTCTCCGGCCATGCGTTTTCTTTATGGCGCGCGATCGCTTTCCCGTGCAGAAGAGAATATCTTTCTGGCGGCATATGGCGATCCCACGGCTGTGGCGCGCTATCGCCGCCTGGCGGCGTTCTTCCATTGGCGGATGGCTGCCTATTGTTTGTGGCGTGCCGCCCGGGGCGCACATGATTACGGGCGCGCCCTGCCGCTCGAGATCATGGCGCTGAAACGCAGCCGGAACCGACACTAACGCAGCCGTTCTGGCAATGCCTTGCCACGCAGGAATTCTTCTGCCGACAGTGCCAGCTTTCCTGGTCGTTGTGCCTCCAGGATTTCAACCGCGTTTTCACCGCAGGCCACCGTGAAGCCCTTCAGAACCTCGCCTGGAGCAGCTTTGCCTCTGGCCGGACGGCTGCGCAGAAGTTTCACCCGCTCATCCCCGATCATGCACCAGGCACCGGGAAAGGGACTGAGCCCGCGGATATGGCGATCAACATCATCAGCCGGGCGTCTCCAGTCGATCCGCGTTTCTGCCTTGTCGATCTTCCGGGCATAGGTGATGCCTTCCTGCGGCTGGGCTCTGGGTTCCAGTTCGTCCAGCCGTTCAAGCGTTGTCACGATCAGATCGGCACCCATTCGCGAAAGGCGGTCATGCAAGGCAGCGGTGGTGTCTTCGGGTGTGATCGCCGTGCGTTTGCAGATCAGCACCGGGCCGGTATCAAGCCCTTCATCCATCTGCATGATACACACGCCTGTTTCGTTATCGCCCGCCATGATTGCGCGGTGAATGGGCGCGGCACCCCGCCAACGGGGCAAAAGAGAGGCATGAATGTTGAGGCATCCATGTCTCGGGGCCTCAAGCACAGGCTGTGGCAGGATCAGCCCATAGGCGGCTACCACCGCAACATCGGGTTGAAGTTCGGCAAATTCGGCCTGCGCTTCGGCATCTTTCAGCGAGACGGGATGACGAACGGAAAGGCCCAGTTCTTCGGCGCGCAGATGCACGGATGAGGGACGTGCCTTTCTGCCACGCCCTGCCGGCCGTGGCGGTTGGGTATAGACGGCCGCGATTTCATGTCCGGCCTCGGTCAGCGCACTCAGCGCCGGCACCGCGAAATCCGGTGTTCCCATGAAAACCAGACGCATGGTTCTTTCCTCAGGCCTTTTCGCGTGCTCGCTCGCGCTTGAGCTTGATCATCTTGCGGGTGATCAGCTGGCGTTTCAGCGGCTTCAGGTAATCAATGAACAGCACCCCGTTCAGATGATCGATTTCGTGCTGAACGCAAGTGGCCCAGAGGCCGTCGAAATCCTGCTGGCATTCTTCACCCCGGGTATCGATCCAGCGCACAGTCACTTCGGCCGGGCGAGTCACTTCGGAAAACTGTTCGGGGATTGAAAGGCATCCTTCTTCATAGGTGTTCAGATTGTCGGATTTGGCGATCACTTCCGGGTTGAACATCACGATGGGTGCGCGAGGCGCATCCTTGTCGCGCTGGGCATCCAGCACGATCAGGCGCTTCAGCACCCCCACCTGGGGTGCGGCAAGGCCTATGCCCGGTGCGTCATACATGGTTTCAAGCATGTCCTGGGAAAGCCTGTGCAGCTCGCCGGTGATGTCCTTGACCGGGGGGCAGACCTTCTTGAGGCGCGGATCGGGGTGAATAAGGATCGGGCGTATGGTCATGCACATCATTTAGGGCAAGGGGGGGATCTGCGCAACGCCTCTTGCGCCCGCCGTTCTTTGCGCTAGTTTGATCCCGAATTTCCAGGAGGCCTCATGTGAATTTCGATTGCAATATTGACCGCCGCAAGACCCATTCCCTGAAATGGGACATGATGGAATCCATCTACGGCGTGCCAGAGCAAGACGGGCTGCCCATGTGGGTGGCCGATATGGATTTCCAGGCACCCGGATGCATTCGGACAGCCCTGCAGAAGATGGTTGATCACGGGGTGTTCGGTTATTATGGCGATGACGAAAGCTATCGTGATGCGATCTGCTGGTGGATGGCCGAGCGCCACGGCTGGGAAGTGGACTCTGCTGCAATCTTTACCACCCACGGGTTGGTGAACGGCACGGCATTGTGTATCGAGGCCTTCACCCGGCCAGGCGATGAGGTGGTGTTGTTCACTCCGGTCTACCATGCGTTCGCCCGGGTGATCCGTGCCAGCGGACGACGTGTGAAGGAATGCCCGTTGCTGATGCGCGACGGTCGTTACGAAATGGATTTCGATGCCTGTGATGCGCTGATGACGGGCAACGAGAAGATGGTCATTCTTTGTTCACCGCACAATCCCGGGGGGCGGGTGTGGCGCCACGAGGAACTGCGCGCAATGGCCGGGTTTGCCCTTCGCCATGATCTGGTGCTGGTATCGGATGAGATCCACCATGATCTGGTGATGCCGGACTACCGGCATATTCCAATGGCCGTAGCCGCGCCCGATGTTTCCGACAGGCTGATAATGCTGACCGCGCCGAGCAAGACCTTCAACATCGCTGGTGGACACAGCGGCAACGTGATCATTCATGATCCGGCCCTGCGCAAGCGTTTTAGCGACACCATGGCCAGGTTTGGCATATCGGCAAACAGTTTCGGATTGGCGATGACAGAAGCCGCCTACAGCCCCGAAGGGGCCAGGTGGGTGGACCAGCTGGTGTGCTATCTGGATCGAAACCGGCGCCTGTTTGATGAAGGCATAAATGCTATTCCCGGGCTGCGGTCGATGCCATTGGAAGCTACCTATCTGGCCTGGGTCGATTTCTCGGGCACCGGCATGGGGCAGGATGAAATACTGCGTCGTGTTGAACAGGGGGCAAAGATTGCTTCCAACCACGGCGAAAGCTTCGGAAAAGGCGGCGAGAGCTTCCTTCGCTTCAATCTGGCCACTCCCCGGGCGCGGGTGGAAGATGCGGTTGCCCGCATGAGATCGGCTTTCGCCGACCTGCAATAGCAAAAGCAAGCGTCATGTTCCCGGATGGTTGCGGTGCAGACAGGATCGCAACCATATCCGGCTGATGCCGTATTTCGCAAATGGCGAAGCCCTCACCCTGCCAGAGCGCAGATTTCGGTGCCGGAATCGAAAACCAGCGGCGTATCACGCCGACCGGAGCAAAAACCGAAACCCGATCCTAACCCTGCCCCAGAAGGGCAATGGGCGCATCGTCCGGGCGCACGAAATCAAGCGGTGCCTTGTCCTTCGCTTCCGTCACCCGCTTGAATTCATAGCTTGTCACGTCGTTTTCCTTTTCCGAGGCAACGATCAGGCATTGATACAGGTGCCGCCCACCCTCGTAAAGGTCAACCAGACCACGCAGATGCGGTGCGTTCTCGGCATCAAGAGCAAAACCCGTACCCCAGAACTTCAACACCGGAAACACTTCGTTATCCGTATGCACGCGCAGGCGGCTCTTGCGATAGAGATCACGCTTCCGGGCCTTCTCCAGCCCTTCGCGCACTTCCTTCGGCAGAAATTCAAACATCGGTTCACCCCCAGTGCGGTCAGAATGCCATGTTCGTGGTGAACGTCAAGTTACCGGCCGGGAAAACCACGCAGGGCGGCGGGCGGTTGCGCGGTTTCGTCTTCAGGTATTGTTTTCTTCGATCAGATCAACACCCGCAACGGGGCGCAAAACATGAGGTCTGGCCGGATCATACAGGGCTGAGTCCTTGAAATCTTTAGAATTTCCAAGCGCCGGGCCCACCAGGATCAGTGCTGTGCGGGTGATCTTTTCGGCACGAACCTTCCGACGGATATCTTGCAGGGTACCGCGAATCAGCATCTGCTCGGGCCAGCCGATCCGATAAGCCACCACCACCGGGCAGTCGGGGCCGTAATGGGGGGTCAATACACGCTCGATCTCGCGCATGTTGCGCACGCCCAGATGGATGGCAAGCGTTGCGCCGGTGCGAGCGAAGTTTTCAAGAGTTTCGCCCCCGGGCATGGCAGTTGATTGCATGGAAACCCGGGTCAGGATCACCGACTGCGCAATTTCGGGAATCGTCAGTTCCTGCCCAAGAGCCGCGGCTGCGGCCGCATAGGCGGGCACGCCAGGGATGATCTGGTAGGGAATGCCATCCGCTTTCAGGCGTCGGATCTGCTCGGCGATTGCCCCGTAAAGCGATGGATCGCCTGAATGCACGCGGGCCACGTTCCGGCCTTGTTCATGCGCGGCACGGATTTCGGCGTGGATTTCATCAAGTGTCATTGCTGCGGTATCCAGAATCCGCGCGCCTTCCGGTGCGCCAGACACCACTTCGGGCGGCACCAGTGATCCTGCATAAAGGCATATCGGACATGCTGCGATCAGGCGCTGCGCCTTCAGGGTCAGAAGTTCCGGATCTCCGGGCCCTGCACCGATGAAATAAACCGTCATTTCCAGATCCTTTCGAGTGATCCGCAATTATTCTGCCGAAGGCGTTCCATGGGGGTTATCCGTCGATCCGTTTGGCATAGCCGCGCGGGGTGAACATGCGAGGCCCTTCTCCGAGGCTGGCCAGCCGGCTTCTGGACGAACCGACCAGAACCAGCGTCAGCATGTCCACCTCGTCAACCTGCAGATCGGCCAGCTGGCGATACAGCAGGTTTTCTTCAGGGCGGCCAAGGCTTGACGCAAGCAATACCGGAGTATTGGCAGGGCGGTGTGCAAGCAGGATGTCGCGGGCTTCGGTCAGCAAACTGCGTCGGCGTCTTGAAACGGGATTGTAAAAGGCGATCACGAAATCCCCTTCGGCGGCGGCATGGAGGCGCCTGATGATATCTTCGCGCGGGGTCAGGAGATCGGACAGCGAGATGGCACAGAAATCATGGCCAAGCGGTGCCCCGGCGCGCGCGGCAGCCGCCTGCAGCGCCGATATGCCGGGCGCGACGATCACTTCGGAACGGCGCGCGGCATCGCTCACGCCTGCATTTTCCGGGGTGCGGTCGAGAAGTTCGAATACCAGCGCACCCATGGCGTAAATTCCCGCATCTCCTGAGCATACCAAGGCAATGTTGCGCCCCTTGCCGGCCTCTTCAAGGGCATAGCGGCAGCGTGCCTCTTCCCCCCCGAGGGGAAAATCGCGCCGGGGTTTCCCGGCAACCGGGGGGCCCAGAAGATCGATATAAAGCCCGTATCCCACCAGTTCATCGGCTTCTGCGATCAGGCGGCTGGCTTCGGGTGTGCGCCAGGCTGCCTGTCCCGGGCCGATTCCCACCACCGCAAGCCGCCCGCGGGCGCGCCCGGCATGGGTGACGATCGGCTCTGGTGCGCGCGCCAGGGCCGCAGTGCAACTGGCGTTCCTGCATTTTTCCACGGCCAGAACGCCTTTGTTTCCTGCGGCAGCCAGTGCCGCCCCTTCGGCTACGCCGGGGCATCCCACTTCAGCGCGTACCACTTCCGAAGGATTGGCCAGGCGCCCTTCTTCCCGGGCCAGTTCTCCGGCCGAAAACAGCCTCAGGGGGATACCCAGCCGGTGCGCCAGTGCATTCACGGCGGGTTCATCGGCTTTCAGGTCAAGGGTATTGACGCTGGCCACCGCGCCCGGTGCGATCCCGGCGTCGCTCAGCACCCTTTGCACCAGCTGCCACAGTTCATCGGGGCTGGCACCGCGTGCGCAGCCAACTCCCAGTGCGAACTGCTTCGGATGATAGACAAGCCGCTTTTCGCTTCCCTTTGCAGGGGCTTCGCTTACACGGATTTCCAGCGTGCCGTTGGCGGTATCGGGCAGGTTGAACAGCCGCTCGCCCGTTTGGCGCAGGCTTGCACCTGAAAGAAGCGCGGCCATCATCTTTCTGGCGTCCGAAGGATTGGCCAGCCGATACCCCGGGGGCGGTTCATCAAGAGCAACGCCAAGCGCTGTATCGCCTGCAGTGGTGATAGCGGCATTCGCTTCCAGGGTTTCGGCGATTTGTCGTGCCATCCGGTTGGCGCCGCGATGCCCGCCCAGAAGTGGCACGACCACTGCTCCATCGTCGGAAATCGAAAGCACCGGCGGTTCGGCATGCTTGTCGGTCAGCAGCGGGGCTACGGCCCGGATCAGGATGCCGCTGGCACATACCCCCACTATGGGAATTCCCGAGGCAAACAGCGTGCGGATATGCTCGAGCGCATCGGGAAAGAAGACATCGGCCCGTGCCACCCGGCCTTCACGGCCATGCAGCGGCACGCCAAGCGCATCCGCCACGCCGCGCGCCACCGTTTCGCCTGTCCGGGACAGGCATATGACAACCGGATCTAGAGCCACGGATCGCCCCCCTTTACCAGAAGGATCATCGAGAAATACGGTGCCGGATCGGGGGCTTCTGCCAGCGGCAGCACGCGTTCGTCCGGCAGGCTGGCGCGCTCCACATAGACGGCCCGCTTGCCAAGCCCGAGGCTTTTGAATACCCGCCTGATCTTCCCGATGTGCCGTCCTACCTTCATGATCACGACACTTTCTGCGCCTTCTATCCGCATTCTCAACTCGTGTTCAGGCAATGGACCGGGCAGAACGGTGATCCGCTCGTTGCGGGCCGCAAGGGCCAAGCCTGCGGCGGCTGCGCAGGCGGTGACGCTTGTAACCCCCGGTATGATCTTGCAGGAAAACCGGGGCACAAGGCGTGCCATCAGATACATGAACGAGCCATAGAACAATGCATCGCCTTCGCAGAGCACGGCCACATCCCGCCCTGCCGCGAGTTCATCGGCGATGGTGGCGGCGTGATGGTCATAGGCGGTCTGAGCGGGCGTGCGGGCCGAGGTCATGGGAATGTCCATGCGGATTTCGCGGGTGCCGGAGGCGATATGAGCGGCGGCGATGGTCCGTGCCAGGCTTTCCTTTCCGGGCAGGGCCGGCCAGGCCACCACCGGGCTTGCCGCAATCAGCCGGGCCGCTTTCAGCGTCATCAGATCGGGATCGCCGGGCCCCAGACTTATGCCGTAAAGCGTGCCGCTCATCGCTTGATCTGGCTCCATTGCACCACCGGGCGCAAGGGATGCCAGCCATGCATCTTTCCGAGCGGCTCAAGCCGGCTGGTACCGATCCGCACCAGGTTTCCGCCATGGCGGCGATGAAGGGCGACCAGAACCGCTTCGCTTTCGATCGTCACGGCATTGGCCACAAGCCGGCCCAAGGGGCGCAGCGCTTTCCAGCAGGCGGCAAAGGTTCCGGAAGAAAGCCCGCCACCGATGAAAATTGCATCGGGCGCGGGCAGCCCTGCAAGTGCTGCAGGGGCCTTGCCGTCGATCATCCGCAACCCCGGCACCCCAAGTGCCAGCGCATTCTCTGCTGCAATGGCGCGACGGTCGGCACGCGGTTCTATTCCGATGGCCCGGGCATAGCGCGCGGCCCGCATCCATTCGATCGCGACCGATCCGAAACCACAGCCGACATCCCACAAGAGCGCCCCGCGCATCGGCATCAGCTTGGCCACGGTGACGGCGCGCACTTCCTGTTTTGTCATCGTGCCATCGTGGTGGAAAAGATCGTCCGCCAGCCCCGGCACCCGTGGCAGAAGTGCCGCATCGGGTGCGGCGATGCATTCCACAGCCAGCGTATTGAAGGGAGGCACTTCGGTTTTCCAGCATTCCGCCACACCCTCGAAGCGCGCCTCTTTCGGGCCGCCCATGTTGGCCAGCACCACCATACGACTTTGGCCGAAACCGCGTTCGGTCAGGAATCGTGCGATCTGGCGTGGTGTTTCGGCGCCTGTCGTGAGGATCAGAAGCTTCTGGTCGGGCTGGATGAAGGCGATCATCTGCTCGATCGGGCGTCCGTGAACGGTCAGCGTTTCAACATCGGCCATCGACCACCCCAACCGCGCCGCCGCAAGCTGGAACGCGCCCACATGAGGGTGATAGGTTATCTCATCCGGTGCAAACAGCTGGCCAAGCTTTGCACCTGCCGAATACCACAGAGGGTCGCCGGAAGTGAGCACTACCACCCGCCTGCCCCGCAGGGATGTCAGCTTTTCTGTCAATGTATCAAAGGGTGAGGGCCAGGTTATGCGCCTGGCACCGGGATTGCGCGCCAGATCGTGATGGCGCTCGCCCCCCACGATCACCTCGGCCGCTTCCACCACCGCGCGTGTAGCGGGTGAGAGCCCCTGGAGGCCGTCTTCACCGATGCCCACCACATGCAACCAGGGTTTCATGCGTTGTTTTCCTTCCCGATGCCTGTTGCAAGCGCGTTTACCGCTGCCGAGGCCATGGCCGAACCGCCGCGCCGCCCCCGCAGTGTCACGTATTCGCAGCCCCGAGAATCGCGGGCAAGCTCTGCCTTGCTTTCGGCAGCACCCACGAAACCCACCGGAAATCCGAGGATCAGCGCGGGTTTCGGCCAGCCTCTGTCGAGAAGCTCCAGCAAATGGAAAAGTGCCGTGGGCGCATTGCCGATTGCAACTACCGCGCCTTTCAGGTGATTGCGCCAAAGTTCGACTGCTGCTGCCGAACGGGTATTGCCGATCTGCTGTGCCAGATCAGGCACGGCGGGCGCGTTGAGCGTGACGATGACGTCGTTTCCGGCCGGCAGATAACGCCGGATCACGCCGGCGGCTGCCATTTCGCAATCGCAAAGCACCGGAGCGCCCTCTGCAAGGGCTGTCCGTCCGGCCCCGAAGGCCTCGGCCGAAAAATCCAGCCGGTCGGCCACATCGATCATTCCGCAGGCATGTATGAGGCGCACCGCGATTGCTTCCATATCCTGCGGAAAACGATCAAGCCGGGCTTCGCGGCGAACGATTGCGAAGCTCTGCGCATAGATTGCACTGGGATTCTTCTCATAGGGACGCATCGTGCACCTGCCTGCTGCCCGATGTGCCCTTGTCGCGGATCATGCCCCTGCCTTTCGCACGCTTTCGGGGCCAAGGGGATGTTTTGCATGCGGGTATTCCGGATGATGATGGTGATGATCATGATCGCCGTGGTGGTGATGTCCGTGATGATGCACCATATCCAGACGGCATTCCCCGGTGCAGAAATCTTCACACAGACTGCAATCTGTCACGTTCGATCCCGGCGCACTTGCGCCCTGGCCCTCCACATGGTGGTGGTGGCTTTCCTGGACCGCCCCTACCTCGGCCTCGAAACCCAGCACCTGGGTGCGATACTTGCAGGTGCCGCAGGTGGGAGGCACCATTTCGCCAATCTGTTCCGTTATCCGTTCGGCAAAGGTTTCCAGCACCTTGGGGTGGTCGCTCAGATAGCCCGCCTTCACGAATTCGATTCCGGGATGTCTGGCGGCCACGCGATCGGTGAAGCCATAGATGCGATCGATCAGGATGCCGGTGAAAAGGAAATAGGGAAACACGATGACCCGCCGATAGCCAAGGCGGGCCACATGTTCGAGCGTTGGTTCAACCAGGGGAAACGTGACACCCGAATACCCGACCTCGCACCAGCCGAACCCCATGCCTTCCCAGAGCATGCGGGCAATCTTGGCCACATTGGCATTGGCGTCCGGGTCGCTGGCGCCGCGTCCGATGACAGCCAGACAGGTTTCGGAAAGCGGTATCTCGCCCAGTTCGGCATTGGCCTGCGCCACTGCCGCGCGCACCCGATCACCGGCCGCCGCCAGCATCTTCGGATCCACGCCCAGCTCTCGGCCATAGGTTATCCTGATCCCGTGTCTGCGGGCATAGGTGTTGAGCACGGTGGGGATATCGTTCTTGCTGTGCATGGCGGCAAACAGCATGCCCGGTACCGCCAGGATGCGGGTGCAACCCTTTTCACGCAGGCGGTCAAGCCCGTCGCGGATCACCGGGTTGGCGAATTCAAGATAACCATATTCGGTTTCCCAGTTGTCGGGCAGCAGGGCGGGCAGTTTTTCTGCCAGCACGGCGAATTCGTCCACTGCGGCCTGCGCACGCGATCCGTGGCCGCAGATCATCACGCCAATCTTCTGGTTGTCTGTGTGTTTTGCGGGCATCGCACCTCTCCTTTCGAGCCAACCCAAAAGGGGTGCGCGCGGCCTTTGCCACCTGCTCCCGACGACGCTGCTTCGAATCCCCGGCTTGGGTCGATCGTCATGCAGCCAACCGTTCTGGCCCTCTGGGCTTCGTCACTCAAGGGGTATAGGCCCGGGGCCCGACGCATGCAATCGGAATTGTGCCTTTTGCGGGGCGGATTGCGACGGTCAGTGATGGGTTGCGTAATGCTGTACCATTGCGGCCAGATCCTGCGGCGGGGTTTCGCTTTGCAGGAAGGCACAGGCGTTCGGGATATGCTGAAAAATGGACCCGTCCGAAAAGAAGGTGGTGTTCGTCACGAAAACCACGCGGGCATCAGGCTGGCGGTAACTGGCGAAATCGGCAATCGCAAAGGCACTGCCGTCTTCCAGCACCAGATCCAGCACGATCACCGCTACATCCTTTTCCCTGAGGATGTCGATCGCCTGTTTCTGGGTTGTCGCAAGTGTAACGTCAAACCCCAGCCTTTCGAGATGACGCAACCATATCCTGCCCAGGTTCTCGTTACTTTCCACTATCAGAACCAGCATGAAGCCTCCGTGTGTCATTCACCAGCTTTACCGACACACCGTTCCCCCCGCAAATGTTTCCTTAACACTAGCTAACAAATGGTTAATGCTTTCCTAAGATATGTTAACAATTCTGACCAACTTGCCAGATGAGCGAAAATCCGCTTCATCGGGCTTCGTGTACATGCGGTGGAGGAAGACGTGACGACCTGGATAACAATCTGCGATACCTGCAAGCGGGAAGGCGCTGAAAACAGGGCCGAAGATAACGGACATTGCACCGATGGCGAAACCTTGGCGGCACTGATCGAGGAAAACGCGAACGGAGATGTCAGGACGCGCCGGTTTTCCTGCCTGATGGGATGTTCACGCGCTTGCAATGTTTCCATTCAGGCTCATGGAAAGATCGCTTACAGCCTTGGCGAATTCACCCCCGACAGGATGGCAGCCGAGGCCATCTTGTGCTTTGCTCGCCTGCATGCCGAAAGCCGCAGTGGCCAGGTGCCCTATCGGCAATGGCCCGAAGGGGTCAGGGGCCACTTCGTTTCGCGCCATCCACCGCTGATTGATGCCGAATGAGCGCGCCCCGCGATCACGGAGGCGGGCTGGATGCCGCGATTGCCGTGCATGGCGGTGCCCGTGCTGACTGGATGGATCTTTCCACCGGGATCAATCCGCATGCTTATCCGGTGCCCCGCATTCCGCATGAGGCCTGGGCGGAGCTGCCGGACGAATGCGCCTGCCGGGCCCTGGAACACGCCGCACGGGCATTCTGGGATGTGCCGGATGTGGCTGCCGCGCTGGCGGCACCGGGGCTGTCAGCGCTGATATCGCGGCTTCCGGGGGTGCTGCCTCCGCAACGGGTGCGCATCGACATGCCCACCTATAACGAATATGCAGCGGCATTTTCAGCAGCCGGGTGGGAGATCTGCGAAGCCTCTGGCAAAATCGCCGCTGAAATTCGTGTAATCGTGCACCCGAACAATCCCACGGGGGATTTCTGGATACCCGACCGTGACAAGCCTGCAGGAAAGGCGGGCCCTCATCGGATCATGGTGATCGATGAGAGCTTCTGCGATCTTGCACCTGCGCGCAGCCTGATTCACATGGCCCGACAGCCTGGCGTTCTGATCCTGAAGAGCTTTGGCAAGTTCTGGGGACTTGCGGGGCTGCGGCTGGGTTTCGCGTTTGGCGATCCCGCCGTAATCACCCCGTTGCGGGAGGCGCTTGGCCCCTGGCCGGTTTCCGGGCCGGCACTTTCGATTGCAACCCGTGCCCTGGCCGACCGAGTCTGGGCCGAGCAGATGCGCGCACGCCTTGCAAGGGATGCTGCCCGTCTCAATATCTTGATGGTTCGTCACGGGGCCAAACCCGTTGGCGGCACCGATCTGTTTCGCCTTTACGAGGTTCCGAGTGCACGGCAATGGCAGGACAGCCTTGCCGGGCATCGTATCTGGAGCCGTATCTTTCCCTATTCCGACACATGGCTGCGCCTCGGGATACCCGGGGCAGATGGCTGGCCGCGGCTGGAGGCGGCTCTGTGAGCGGTTCGGCAATTCTTCTGATGGCACTGCTGCTCGATGCAACCCTGGGAGAACCAGACTGGCTCTGGCGCCGCTACCCGCACCCTGCAGTGCTTATGGGAAAGGCCGTTTCCTGGCTGGACAAGACCCTGAACCATCCCCCGAGCCGCCGTCTCAGGGGGGTTGTGGCGATAATCGCCCTCGTCGCCGGTGCATGGGGTGCAGGCCTGGCCATTCACATTCTGCCCGATTTCGGCCTGCTCGAAGCGCTTCTTGTTGCAATTGTTCTGGCACAGCGCAGTCTTGCGGACCATGTCCGGAAGGTTGGCGAAGCCTTGATGCATTCGGTTCGGTCGGCCCGGCGCGAGGTGGCCCGGATCGTTGGGCGCGACACGGCTGACATGGATGAAACCGCAATAGCCCGTGCCGCCATCGAAAGCGCGGCCGAGAATTTCTGCGATGGCGTCATGGCGCCGGTTTTCTGGTATATGGTGCTGGGGCTGCCGGGCCTGCTGGTCTGCAAGACCGTCAATACGGCCGATTCCATGATCGGCTACAGAAATGCCAGATACGGTGCGTTCGGCTGGGCCGCAGCGCGGCTTGATGATCTGTTCAACTGGATTCCGGCCCGCCTTGCCGCCCTGCTGATACTGGCGGTTCATGGTCGTCTGGGCGCTTTTCCTCTGGTGCTGCGCGATGCCCGGTTGCACCGTTCGCCGAATGCGGGCTGGCCCGAGGCCGCAATGGCTGTGGTTCTGGGCGTTTCACTGGCCGGTCCGCGCAGCTATGACGGGCAGATGCGCGATTTTCCCCATGTGTATCCGGAGGGGCGCACGCCGGCACCCGCGGATATTGCAAGTGCCGTTTCTGTGTTGTGGCGCAGTTGGGCTGTGCTGGTGGCCATTGTCGTTCTTGCCGTGCTTTCGGGGTGAATGCTTGCTCTGTGGCCCTGGATCGTTACTCTGGGGTTGTCCCTGTGCAATGCGGGAGCCATTCATGAGAATGCTTTGTCCAGTCATTCGGGCCCTTGTCCTTTTTCTGGTCCTTTCGGATTTTGCAACTGCTTCGGCTGCAGCACAGACGAGGTGCGGAGGCAGTTTTGGCCAGTTTGTGAAGGGGCTGAAGAAAGAGGCCGTGGCGCGGGGGCATGATCCGGCTGTCGTTGACAGATTCTTTCACGCCGTGGCCCATGATCCGAAAGTGATCCGTGCTGATCGCGCCCAAGGTGTTTTCCGCAAGAGCTTCATTGATTTTGCACGTTCGGTGATCAGCAGAAACCGTATGATCAACGGACGGGCCAACGCAAGAAAATATGCCCGTGTGTTCGATCGTATCGAACGGGAGTTCGGCGTTTCACGCGGCGTGCTGCTGGCCTTCTGGGCGCTTGAAACCGATTACGGAAAGGTGCAGGGCAGCTTCAACACGCTGAATGCGCTGGTGACGCTGGCGCATGACTGCCGGCGACCGCACCTGTTTCGCCCCCAGATATTTGCAGCGCTGAAGCTGTATGAGCGCAGCGATTTCGATCCGGTTCGGACACGGGGCGCCTGGGCTGGCGAAATCGGCATGGTGCAGATGCTGCCCGGCGATATTCTTGAAAGCGGGGTAGATGGTGACGGCGATGGTCACATTCGCCTGAAGACATCGCCCCCTGATGCGCTGATGAGCGGTGCGAACATGCTGCGCAGCCTGGGCTGGCGTCCGGGCGAGCCCTGGCTTCAGGAAATCGTGGTGCCGCATGATCTGGACTGGAGCAGGACAGGCCTTGGCCACAAGCTGTCGGTCAGACAGTGGGTGGCCATGGGGGTAAGGCCGCGCACGGGCCGGTTCCTGGGCAGAGGCAATTCGAAGGCCTCGGTCCTGTTGCCGATGGGCCGCAAGGGGCCGGCCTTTCTGGCTTATCCAAATTTCGATGTCTATTTCGAATGGAACAGGAGTTTTGTCTATGTGATGACGGCGGCCTATTTCGCGACGCGCCTTGAAGGTGCGCCGGTTTTCGATCCGGGCAATCCCGACCCGGGCCTGTCAGTGCAGCAGATGAAGCTCTTGCAGAAAAAGCTGGCGGCCCGTGGCCATGACGTGGGCAGGATTGATGGCATCCTCGGGGCAAAAACCCGGGCTGCGGTGCAAAAGGAGCAGACCCGCCTTGGTCTGCCGGCCGATGCCTGGCCCACGAGAGAACTGTTGAGGGCCCTCTAGGATCAGGATCAATGGGGCCTGACCCTGGGTCCGGGAGCATTGGCTTGCCTGTGCCCCACCTGATGCAGTCCCCGTTTCACCGAAACCGCTCGGGTGTCCGGTGAAAGCGGGCAGGTCATGCAACATGAGCCATGCGTACACTTTGATCCCAGGCGGATGAATGTTCAGTGGCAGGCTACCGTGAATGAAATCGCAAAAAAGCCCTATTGATTCCAAATCCTCGACAGAATGGATTGCGAAACCCGGATTGTAGCTGCTTGAAGCTTCCCCCGGCATCGCGCTTAACAGCCCCCACCCAGCGCGCGATGCCGGGGTTCGTTTTTTTGGGGATATCCTTTTGTCAGCATGGCTTGGAAAGCGGAAACCGACGGCCTAGTATTCTCGCGAATATCAGGAGGAACAATGCGCGATTTCCATCTTCCGGGCCGTTCAACCGTTCACGCACTGAACGGGATGTGTGCGACATCGCATCCGCTGGCGGCAAGAGTTGCCATTCAGATGCTTGAAAACGGTGGAAATGCCGTTGATGCAGCCGTGGCTGGCGCGGCTCTGCTGGGTATCTGCGAACCGCATATGACGGGGCTCGGAGGGGATAGTTTCGTCCTTCTCAAGCCGGCCGGAGAAGACAGGATCGTGGCGCTCAATGGTTCGGGGCGCGCGCCTGCGGGGCTTGATGCCGAAACACTGCGCGCGGCAGGTCATGCGGAAATACCGGTCCATTCTCCCCATGCCGTGACGATTCCGGGCGCCGTGGACTGTTTTTGCCGCCTGGTGCAGGATTGGGGCAGGCAGGGCCTGCATGCAAGCCTTGCACCAGCCATTCACTATGCCGAGCAGGGCATTCCGGTTGCTCCCCGGGTGGCAGCGGACTGGGCCAGAAGTGCCGGTTTCCTTCGGCAAGATGCACGAAACTTCTACCTGCTGCAGGGACAGCCCCCGACACCCGGAAGCGTGTTTCGCGCGCCTGCTCAGGCCGAGGTTCTGCGCCGCATTGCTGCCGAAGGGCGCGCGGGTTTCTATGAGGGCGAAGTTGCCGAAGACATGGTGCAGTCGTTGCGGGCAGCGGGCGGAACCCATACGGCCGAAGATTTCGCGGCAACCGCATGCGAATATACCGAACCGATAATCGGCAGCTACAAGGGCATCGAACTGATAGAACATCCGCCGAACGGGCAGGGAGCCACCGCAATTCTGCTGGCGAATATCCTGAAGAATTTCGACCTGCCCGCCCTGAATCCCTTTGGTGCGAGGCGCGCCCATATCGAGGCCGAGGCAGCAAAACTTGCCTATGACGCGCGGGATCGCTTCATTGCCGACATGCAACATGTTCAGAACCTCAGGCACATGCTTTCGGAGCAGACCGCTGCAACTCTGGCGGCACTTGTCGATCCGGACCGGGCAATGGCAGACCCGCGGGGATTGTCACAGCATGTACATCGGGAAACCGTCTATATAACCGTTGTGGATCAGGATCGCATGGCGGTTTCGCTCATATACTCGATCTATCACGCCTTCGGATCAGGGATCGCATCTTCCAGGTTCGGCATCCTGTTCCAGAACAGGGGAGCCGGCTTCACGCTTGAGCGTGGCCATCCCAATGAAGCCGCCGGAGGAAAGCGGCCGATGCATACGATCATACCCGCCATGTTGCGGCAGAAGGGCAGGTTCTGCATGCCCTTCGGGGTGATGGGCGGGGCCTATCAGCCCTGCGGGCATGTGCGGTTGATTTCCAATCTGATCGATTATGGGCTTGATCTGCAGACGGCGATCGACGGGCCGCGCAGTTTTCCCGAAAAGGGTCTGTTGCAGCTGGAACGCGGTTATGCCGCTGACGTGCGTGAAAGGCTTGCCGGCATGGGGCATCGGGTTGTCGTTCCCGAAATGCCGCTTGGCGGCGCACAAGCGATCGAGATAAACGAGGAGGCCGGGGTGCTAGTCGGCGCGTCCGATCCGCGCAAGGACGGTTGCGCGCTCGGGTATTGATCAGTTCAGCTGGAACTGAAGCGGATAACAGCCTTCCTCGAATTCGCCGAACAGGTCGGGAAGATCGGGGTGCGTGACCGGCTCGCCGGAATAATCTGCAATCAGATTCTGTTCCGAGACATAGGCGACATAGTAGTTCTGATCGTTTTCGGCGAGCAGGTGGTAGAAGGGTTGTTCTTTCGACGGACGGCTGTCTTCGGGAATGGCGTCATACCATTCGTCGGTATTCGAAAATGTGGCGTCCACGTCGAATATGACCCCCCGGAAGGGATGCTTCCGGTGGCGGACAACCTGTCCGAGGTGATATTTTGCGCGTTGCTTGAGCATCGTTTTTCAGCCCCTGCCACCTTTTACGTCCAAACCGGGGGAAGAGTCCATGGCTGTGGCCTCGCCAATTCAGAAACAGATTGTGATTCGGAACAAGACAGTCGTGACAGTCTTTTCGCGAAGTCCGATATTGTTCAGCCGGTTGTCCGGTGCCCGAGGCCTTGCCCTTTTGCAGATGAAAGCGTCGGGCCGCCGTATCCGCCAATTACAATTTTACCGGTGGAAAAATTTCGGCTATTCTGCTTCAAACAACAAAAAAACGGCAAGATGACGAGAGGCAAATGGGCAGACTTCTTCGTGCGACGGTGCTGATGATGCTGGTTGCGTCCTGTGGCAGCGGAAACTATTCAGCGCCGCGCAACCTGGATAATGCGTGCAGCATTGTGGAACAGCGGCCGAAATATCTGCGTGCCATGCGTAATGCCGAACGGAGATGGGGCGTGCCAGTGCATGTGCAGATGGCCACGATCTATCAGGAGAGCAAGTTCATCGGCAATGCCCGCACCCCCCTGCAGTTTGCGCTTGGGGTTATCCCGATGGGTCGGCAGTCCTCGGCTTACGGATATGCGCAGGCGCTGGACAACACCTGGAAAGAATACAAGCGCGAAACCGGGCGCTATGGCGCGCGACGCGATGATATCGACGATGCCACCGATTTCATGGGCTGGTACATGGCTAAATCCGAGGAAATCCTGGGTATTCCGCTTTCGGATGCCCGCAATCAGTATCTTGCCTATCATCAGGGCCGCGCCGGGTATGCGCGTGGCAGCCACCGTGGCAAGAGCTGGCTTTTGCGGATTGCCGGCGATGTG
The DNA here is from genome assembly GCA_026989355.1 of Paracoccaceae bacterium. GTDB lineage: Bacteria > Pseudomonadota > Alphaproteobacteria > Rhodobacterales > Rhodobacteraceae > WFVA01. The sequence continues at coordinate 315,423 of JALSJM010000002.1, forward strand.
GAAAGCCGCGCCGCGACATACCGCCGGCAACTGACAAGCTGCGGCAGGGCATAGGTGATACGACCTATCTGTCTCTGGGGCGCCTGAACAGTTCCTCTTCGGCCTGCACGATGCTGAACAGGCTGGCGGACAATTGCACGCCGGTTTTCATGCCCTGAAGGATGACGGTCGTCCGGCCGCCGGCATCGTCGTGAATGATCCATTTCTGCAGCCGAACCGGATCGGTGCCGAACACCAGCTCGATGCGGCCGTATTCGGGATGCGCGGGATCCTGGGCGATAATGGTTGTCGTCCGTCCGTCGGATCTGTGGTCAACGATCATCTTCGCGCGTTTCAGATCCACCCGACGTTTCAGGATCAGGCTGAGCGGTGTGCGCTTCAGCGGATATTGTTCGGCGCTCTGGTTCGATTTCGGATCGAAGATCGCCACGGTGCCGGCGCTGGCGAGAACCAGCGCTTTCTGGGGCGGATCATATTCGAAACGCATCCGGCCGGGGCGCTTGATGTAAAGCGTTCCGGTTGAGGTCGAACCGTCGTCATTGATCTGTGTGAAGCCGGCCCTGGCCGTCTTGAAACTGTTCAGATAGGCCGAAATCTCGTCAAGAGACAACCCGGCCGCCTGTGTCGGCAGGGACAGCGCGGCAAGCAGGATCGGCAGAAGCAGAAGACGCATGAGTTTCATACCCTCAATCTAATTGCCTGGCAGGGGGATTGCACCCCCTGCCTGTCACAATTCCGCGAGCAACGGTGAAAAGTTGCTCAGTTCTGCTCGGGTACCAGTATTTCGCGTTTGCCCACATGGTTGGCGGCACTGATCAGGCCCTGCTCTTCCATCTGCTCCACCAGCCGCGCCGCCTTGTTGTAGCCGATCGCCAGCTTGCGCTGGATATAGGAGGTAGAGCATTTGCGATCGCGCACCACGATCTGTACGGCCTGATCGTAAAGCGCATCTTCCTTGCTGGTATTGCCGCCGAGGCCAAGCACCAGATCAAGTTCGCTTTCCTTGTCGGCATCCGGGCCTTCCTGCACGCCGCTGACATATTCGGGCGGGCCGTAGGACTTGAGGTGATTTACCACCTCTTCAACCTCTTCATCACTGACAAAGGGGCCGTGCACGCGGGTAATCTTCGATCCGCCGGCCATGTAGAGCATGTCGCCCATGCCCAGAAGCTGCTCGGCACCCTGCTCGCCAAGAATGGTGCGGCTGTCCACCTTGCTTGTTACCTGGAAGGAAATCCGTGTGGGAAAGTTCGCCTTGATCGTGCCGGTAATGACATCAACCGAAGGCCTTTGGGTAGCCATGATAAGGTGGATGCCGCTGGCGCGGGCCATCTGCGCCAGGCGCTGGATGCAGGCTTCGATCTCCTTGCCGGCAACCATCATCAGATCGGCCATCTCATCAACGACCACCACGATATAGGGCAGGGTTTCGGGTGCGAACTCCTCGGTTTCGAAAACGGGTTCGCCGGTTTCATCGTCAAAACCCGTCTGCACGGTGCGGCTGAACATCTCGCCCTTGGCCAGCGCATCGCGAACGCGGCCGTTGTAGCCTTCGATGTTGCGCACGCCCATTTTCGACATCTTGCGATAACGCTCCTCCATTTCGCTCACTACCCATTTCAGGGCGACCACGGCCTTTTTGGGGTCGGTCACCACCGGGGAAAGCAGATGCGGGATGCCGTCATAAACGCTGAGTTCCAGCATCTTCGGGTCGATCATGATCAGCCGGCATTCCTCGGGGGAAAGTTTGTAGAGCAGGCTCAGGATCATCGTGTTGATCGCCACCGACTTGCCCGAACCCGTGGTTCCTGCAATCAGCAGATGCGGCATCTTCGCAAGGCTTGCCACCACGGGTTCGCCGCTGATATCCTTGCCCAGTGCGAGCGGTAGGCGCATGGTGCTGTCGCCAAATTCGCGACTTGAAAGGATTTCGCGCAGCATCACCTTTTCCCGGGTATCATTCGGCAGCTCGATACCGATCACGCTGCGCCCCGGCACGGTGGAAACCCGCGCCGAAAGGGCCGACATCGAACGCGCGATGTCATCCGCCAACCCGATGACCCTGCTGGCCTTCAGCCCCGGCGCGGGTTCCAGTTCGTACATTGTCACCACCGGGCCCGGGCGAACACTGACGATCTCGCCCTTGACACCGTAATCATCAAGCACCGTTTCCAGCATCCGGGCATTCTGTTCAAGCGCCTCTTCCGAAAGCTGAACACGCGGCAGGTTTTCGGGATTGGTCAGCAGGGCAAGCGGCGGTTTTTCGAAATCGTGCTGCCGGTCTTCGAATTGAAGGGTCGGCTGGGCTTCGGCTTGCGCCTGACGCGACGGCTTCACGGATCTTGGCAGTACTTGTTGGACAACCGGCCTTTGCACGGGGGCGGAAGGGGCTGCCGGAATGCTTGCGGAGGCTGCTGATGCGGCGGCCGGGCCGTCATGTCCGGCATCGGGTGTTGTGCGCGGCGCCGGTTGATCGTCAAGGAGCACCGGTTGCGGTCCCGTGTGGCGGGTCAGCACCGGCTCGGCGCGTCCGGTCTGAACGATCTTCGGCTGGCGAACGCGGGATCTGATCGCATCCGCGATCTTCTCCCTGATCCTGTCTTCGCTGAATGCGGTTTCGGGAATATCCGCCCCGGGTTGCGGCTTGGCCGGTTCAGGATCGGGTTGTCGTTTCAGAAGCGACGGCAGACGATCGAGTATCCCCGGTCTTGGAATTGGCTGCGGATCGGCGTCCGACGAAAGAGATACATCGCCCGCGGGCGGCTTGACGATGGTCCGGATTACCCGGGGGTCGGGGGCCGACGTTGTGGAAGGAGAGGCGGGCCGGGGATCCAGCGGCATGGTTTGGTGCCGGGCCGGCGCTTCTTCCTGCAGCTGGCGTCGGCGCGTACGCATTGCGGCCAGGCGCTCCGAGACGCCGCCCCCCGCACGCAGCAGCAGGCGCAGCGTGCCCTTCAGCAGATGAAGCGCGACCTCGTAAACCAGAACAAGCCCCAGAAACAGGAAGCGGCGGAAGGCTCCGAGCTCGGCCCGGGTGCATCCGAGCGCGTAAAGCCCGATGGCGAGCGCAGAGAATGCGAGAATGCCGGAAACGATCTTGATTCCCAAGGCAGAATCCACCGGGAAGATGTTGAGCAGGGCGCCAAGCACCGTATCGCCGAACATTCCGCCAAGGCCGAAATCGTTCATCCAGCCCGCATGGGGAACCAGCGTGGAGGCATAGACCGACAGGACGGCAATGAAGATCGGGATGAAGATCACGCGCCCGAGGGCGCGTTCTTCCCCCGCATGCAGCATGAAGCGCAGCCCCCAGACGACCAGCGCCAGACCAAGCGCCCATCCGCCCCAGCCAGCGATCACATGGAGCGGCGAGGCAACAGCTGCACCGATGCGCCCGAGCCAGTTGTGAACTGGCTGATCGGTTGCCGTCAGCCAGCCGGGATCGTCGGGCGAATAGGAAAGCAGCATCATGAATGTCAGGATGCCCAGACCGACCATGGCAAGGCCGAGCAATTCCTTGCCGCGTCGCTCCAGGGCCGCCTGGGTTCTTGCGTCCAGCAACTGATCCCGTTGTTTCATCTGATAGGATGCCATGTTCAACCGTCCTCAACCATACAGGCAGTCGCGAAGCCGGATCAGGCCGCGCTGCATTTCTTCTGTCGGGGCCACCAGGGCGACCCGGATATAAGGCTTACCGGGGTTTTCAATTCCGGTTTCGCGCCCAAGATAGGCCCCCGGAAGCACCCGAACACCCGTTTCTCGCCACAGTTTCAGTGTGGCCCGTTCACCATCTTCGGCGGGCAGCCAGAGAAAGAAACCCGCCTCTGGTGGGTGATACCCCGGAATACCTTCGAATATCTGATCGGCAATGGCGTATTTCTCGCGATAGAGGGCGCGGTTTTCCGCAACGTGGTTCTCATCGGCCCAGGCCCTTGCCGCGGCATGCTGCAATGGCAGTGGCAGAGGTGCGCCGGCATAGGCGCGCAACTGACGGATGCGGCGCAGGCCATGCGGCCCGCCGGCCACGAAGCCCGACCTGAGCCCTGGCAGGTTCGAACGCTTGGAAAGAGAATGAAAGATCAGCACCCGTTCCGGATCGGAACCCGTTTCACGGGCGATCCGAAGCGCGCCTGCGGGGGGTGTATCGCGATAGATCTCGCTGTAGCATTCATCAGCAAAAACAAGAAAATCGTGTTTTTCGGCCAGCCTGAGCAGGGTATCCCAGTATTCGGGCGCAGCTACTGCGCCCTGTGGATTGGAAGGCGAGCAGAGATAGGCAATCGTGGTGCGCTCCAGAATTTCGTCAGGCAGGGCAGCAAAATCGGGCAGAAAGCCGTTTTCTGCCGTGGCCGGCACATAAACCGGTTCGGCCCCTGCCGAAAGCGCCGCTACCGCATAGGCCTGATAGAACGGGTTGGGAACAAGCACGGCCGGCTTTTTGCCGTTCTTCGTTTCGGGGCAAAGCGCCATCGCGGCATTGCAAAGCCCTTCGCGAGTGCCGTTCAGGGCCATGATTTCGGTTTCGGGATCAACCGTTACACCATAGCGGCGCGCGAGCCAGTCCGAAATTGCACACAGCAATTCCGAAGATCCGTTGTTCGGGGGATATTTGCCAAATTCGGCAACCGTTTCGGCAATGATATCTGGAACGAAAGACGGAAAGGAGTGTTTCGGTTCGCCGATGGACATGTCGATCGGCTCGGCGCCGGGCGCGTGAGCATCCAGCAGGCCGCGCAGGCGCGGAAACGCGTATTCTGGCAGGTCCGAAAACCGCTCTGGAAAATTCATGTCTGCCTCAGGTTCGGGATCGTTGGTGCCCCGTTTTCCCGCAACTTAGCCCAATCGCAGAGATCGGTCCAGAAAAAGGCTGTGAAAATATGCAGTTGCAAAACGTTGCTGTGGCTTTTTTGCCGGCTTGCGAATTCACGCCGGCATTGCTGCGTTGCGCCGGGGCGGGGTGCGTGCGATCAAGCCTGTATGCAAGGCGATGCATACGATCCCCCGCAGGAGCCGCTTGATATCCTGCATCAGGATCACGAGGTTCTCGTGGTCAACAAGCCAAGCGGGCTGCTGAGCGTACCGGGCAAGGGCACGCACCTTTCCGACTGCCTGCTTGCGCGGGTGCAGGGCGCTTTCCCCGAGGCACTTCTGGTGCACCGGCTTGATCGGGATACCTCGGGGGTGGTGGTTTTCGCTCTGACGCCCCACGCCCAGCGCCATCTGGGCCGGCAGTTCGAAAAACGGCAGGTGAAGAAAGGCTATGTGGCCGTGGTCTGGGGGAAGGTGGCCGACAAGGCGGGCACCGTTGACCTTCCGCTTGTCGTCGATTGGCCGAACCGGCCGAAGCAGCATGTGGATTTCAAGCGCGGCAAGCCCGCAGTTACCGATTGGAAGCTGATGCGCCATGAGGGCGGAAACAGCCGTCTGCGCCTGATGCCGCAAACCGGGCGCAGCCATCAGCTCAGAGTACACATGAAAGAAATCGGGCACCCGATCCTGGGAGATCCCTTCTATGCGACGGGCGCGGCGCGGCGGGCTCCGCGCCTGATGCTGCACGCGGAAACTTTGCGCCTGCGCCATCCCGATGGAGGGCAGGGCATGCGCTTTCGTGTGCCGGTGCCGTTTTAGCCGATGCGGGCTTGACGTTTCATGTTCTTCGGGGCCTTTTGGGAAAACCACCAAGGAGGCGGCTCATGTATCAGCCAGTGATCGCCGGAACCGGCGTATTTACCCCCGGCGAGATCATTACCAACAAGGAACTGGTGATGTCATACAATGCCTATGCCGATCTGTGGAACGCACGGCACAAGGCGGAAATCGAAACCGGGGATATGGCCCGGAAGGAACATTCGAGCGAGGCGTTCATCGTCAAGGCCAGCGGTATCGAGCAGCGACATGTGGTGGACAAGACAGGCGTTCTTGATCCGGAAGTCATGCATCCGCTCTTGCGTGAGCGCAGCGATGATGAGCCTTCCCTCATGGCTGAAATGGCGATAGACGCCTGCACGCAGGCCCTGAAACAGGCGGACAGGTCCGCTGCGGATGTGGATGCGGTGATCGTTGCGGCTTCGAATCACGAGCGCGCCTACCCGGCGATCGCGATCGAGGTGCAGGATCTGCTTGGCATCAAGGGGTTCGGTTTCGACATGAATGTGGCCTGTTCTTCGGCCACATTCGGGATTCATGTCGCGGCCGACATGATCCGCGCTGGTTCGGTGCGGGCGGCTCTGGTGGTCAATCCGGAAATCTGCTCGGGCCATCTTGAGTGGCGCGACCGTGATTGTCATTTCATTTTCGGCGATGTCTGTACCGCTGCACTGGTGATGCGCAAGGAAGATGTCCGGGCACCCCATTTCGAAATTCTTTCAACCCGCTGCCTTACACAGTTTTCCAACAACATTCGAAACAACAACGGATTTCTGCGCCGCTGTCGCCCCGACGGCATGAAAGACAGGCGCGACATGCAGTTCATGCAGAACGGCCGCAAGGTGTTCAAGGAGGTGCTTCCGATCGTATCGAAGCACATGCTTTCTCATCTTGACGATGAAGGCATTTCTCCCGACCGGCTCAGGCGGATGTGGCTGCATCAGGCCAACAAGGCAATGAACGATTTCATTGGCCGCAAGGTTCTGGGGCGCGAACCCACACCGGGCGAACAGCCCAATATCCTGCAGGATTACGCAAATACTTCTTCGGCTGGTTCGATCATTGCGTTTTCGAAGTTTTCAGATGATCTGGAACCGGGCGATCTGGGGATCATCTGTTCGTTCGGTGCCGGCTATTCGGTGGGCTCGGTAATCCTGCGGCGAGAACATGAGTGAATGAATGTGAATAGCCGTGCCGTCTATCCGCCACGATTCCGACGGGCCTGACTTTCACGGATGCGGGAAGGCCAGGTGGATTTGATATAAGCGAGGATGGAACTGATCTCGGCATCGGTCAGGATTTCCCCGAAGGGCGGCATGCCGCTTCTGAAATCGGTCAGCCCTCGTGCGGCAAGGGCCGCCTGTCCGCCCAGCCTGATGTATTCGAAAAGAAGCGTGTCATCATGATGCCATGTGTGGCCGGTGGCATCATGGGGCGGTGCGGGAAGGGTTCCATCGGGATTGGGTGTCTGCCAGTTGGGCGCCCCCTCCAGATTGGCCCCATGGCAGGAGGCGCAATATTCGCCATAAAGCCTTTTGCCATCTGCGATGTTGCCCATGCCCGGAGCCGCGGTTCTGGTGGCATCGCTCATTCCCGCAAGCAGCCATGCGGCAATTCCAAGTGCCAGGGCACCTCCTCCAGCCACAAATATCCGCCCGGGCATGGCCTTTCTCCGCTTCAGGTCCGGGCACAGCATTTCCGAACCTCCGGCAGGCGTAAAATGACGTTTACGTGAAAGCCGGCTTCTTCCGTGCCATGGCGCGCATGACGAAGGCCCCCTGGGCAAGGGAGGCCACATATGCCTTTCCGCAGCACATGCGGCAGGGATCATTTCTCCCAGCCGCTTACGGCCTTCAGGATCAGGTATTCTTCAATTCCGAACCGTCCGCCTTCACGCGCAAGGCCCGACATCTTCACCCCGCCGAACGGAGATCCTTGTGCGAAACTCTTGTAGTTCATCTCGACCATGCCCGATTTCAGCCGGCGGGCCATGCGTTTTGCCCGTTCGGCATCGGCCGTCTGAACATAGTTCGTCAGGCCGTATTCCGTATCGTTGGCAATGGCAATCGCCTCTTCTTCGCTGTCGAAGGGGATGATCGAAAGTACGGGACCGAAAATTTCGGTCTGGGCGATGGTCATGTCGTTTCTGACATCGGCAAAGACGGTGGGGCGCACGAAATATCCGCGATTGAGCCCCTTGGGCCGCCCTGGTCCGCCCGCCACCAGCCGCGCGCCCTCGTCGATCCCTTTCTGGATCAGATCCTGGATCTTTCCGAACTGGGCTTCCGATACGACCGGGCCGATATGACGGCCTTCGGCCGACGCCGGGCCGACCGCGGTGGCCTCGGCCTGTGATGCCGCCTGCTCGACCGCCGCATCATAGCGCGAGCGATGCACCAGCATCCGGGTGGGCGCATTGCATGACTGACCCGAGTTGTTGAACACTTTCATGGCGCCGATCTTCACAGCCTTTTCGGGGGCGTCCTCGAAGATGATGTTGGCGCCCTTGCCGCCAAGTTCGCAGGCAACGCGCTTCATGGTGGGGGCGGCGGCCCGGGATATCTGAATGCCGGCACGGGTTGATCCGGTGAACGATATCATGGCAATGCCCGGGTGGGTGGAAAGCTGGGTTCCCACGCCGGGGCCATCGCCATTCACCAAGTTGAACACGCCGGCGGGAAAGCCGGCCTCGTCCATCATTTCGGCAAACAGCATCGAGGAAAGCGGCGCAATTTCAGAAGGCTTCAGAACCATCGTGCAACCGGCCGCCACGGCCGCGCCAACCTTCAGGGTTACCTGATTCATCGGCCAGTTCCAGGGGGTGATCAACCCGGCCACGCCGATTGGCTCCAGGATGTGGTGCTCATCTGTGGCGAACCGGTATTCGAAGGTGAAATCTCTCAGCGCATCGACAAAGCCCTGCAGATGCCAGCTGCCGGCCCCTACCTGTGCGCTGCGTGCCCAGTCGATCGGGGCGCCCATTTCCTGGCTCATGGCCTGTGCCATTTCCTCGGCGCGCGCCTTGTAGGCCGCAAGCAGTTTTTCAAGGAGTTCGAGTCGTTCTTCCCGGCTGGTGGCGGCCCAGGCGGGAAAGGCCGCATTCGCGGCTGCCACTGCGGCATCGGTATCCTGCCGGCCGCCCAGAGAGATCACGGCGAAAGGCTCTTCGTTCGAGGGGTTGATAACTTCGAAATCATTGGGTTCGGCAGGGTTCACCCATGCGCCGTTGATATAGAACTGACGTTTGTCGAGCATGGTATCCTCCATTGGTTCGCGCACAGCCTGACACTGCTTCCGGAGAGGTTCAAGAGTGGCGTGCAGCGCTTTTGTGCCGGGATGCGGCAACCTGTCAGATTAAGAACCATTCTAAACTTTGGCGGCTTGGCCTATATAACGATTCGAGAACTCCGATTGGCAGGGGTTCGTGCCCCGGCCGAAATCCGAAACCTGCAGATATTTTCAGAAAAGGAGCTGCACATGGCACTGCGCATCAACGACGTTGCCCCCGATTTCACCGCCGATACCCAGCTTGGTACCATCAACCTGCATGAATGGATTGGCGACAGCTATGCGATCCTGTTTTCACATCCCAAGGATTTCACCCCGGTCTGCACCACCGAGTTCAGTGCGGTCGCCAGACTGTATGACGAATTCAAGAAGCGCAATACCAAGGTAATGGGAATTTCGGTGGATTCGGTGGAAGATCACAAGAAATGGATCGCCGACATCGAACAGTTCGCCGGTGAAAAGGTGGATTTTCCGATCATCGACGACAGCAGCCTGAAAGTTGCCAAGCTTTATGACATGCTGCCCGCCGATGCCTATCTGCCCGACGGTCGCACCGCAGCCGATTCGGCTACCGTGCGTACAACTTTCATCATCGGCCCCGACAAGAAGATTCGCCTGATGCTGATCTATCCGATGAGCGTAGGCCGCAATTTCGATGAGATCCTGCGCGCTCTCGATGCCATCCAGCTGGCCGACAAGTATCCGGTGGCCACTCCGGCCGACTGGCGTGACGGTGAGCGGGTGATCGTGGCCCTTGGCGTGGATGACGAGGAAGCCAGAAGCAGGTTTGGTGAAGTGGACGTGGTGCTGCCCTACCTGCGTTTCACCAGGGATCCCGAGTGATCTTCCTGTCGAACCATGATGTAAGGCCCCCGTTTTGACGGGGGCCTTTTCATTGGATTGATATTCCTTCCGAAGGTTCAGGGCAGGGAAATGGATATCTGGCAGAGATGCTGATGCGCTTCGCGCACCACGTTTCCAAAGGCATGGAAATTCTCTGCAAGGGGTGAGCCACGCCGCCATGCCAGCCCTATGGTGCGGCTTGGTTCGGGGGGCTCCAGCCGCATCAGCTTCACCCCCGGTGTGCGCCCCTCGACGGACATGGCCATTTCCGGCAGAAGGGTGATTCCCATGCCTGCCGCCACCATCTGCATGATGGTGGTCAGGGTCGAGGCCCCGAAAGTGTCGATCCGCTCGCGTTCGCGCAGGGCACAAACCGCCAGCGCCTGATCGCGCAGGCAATGACCCTCTTCCAGAAGCAGAAGTCGCTGACTTGCGATCAGATTCGGCAGGCAGGCTGCGGGAGCGGGCAGGTCCATGTCCTGCGGTGCGGCCAGCAGGAAGGGATCGTCAAACAATGCTTCGGTGGTCAGGCCCGGATCTGTGACCGGAAGGGCGAGCAGCAGAAGATCAAGCCTGCCGTCGGCCAGTTCGGCAAGTATAGGGTCGGTTCGGGCTTCGTGCAGTTCCAGTTCGAGTTGCGGAAAGTGGCGGCGCAGGCGGGGTAGCAGTGTTGGCAGAAGATAAGGCGCAATCGAAGGGATCACTCCAAGTGCCAGCCGGCCGGACAGGGGTGGTTGCTGCGCGATGGCGAATTCATGGAGATCGCGCACCTCGGACAGTATGCGAGAAGCCCGCTGGGCAATTTCCCGACCGGCTGGGGTCAGATGCGCCCCGGCGGGCGTGCGCTCGACAAGGCGCAGCCCGAGCACGGTCTCGAGTTCCTTGATCTGCTGGGAAAGGGCCGGCTGGGTTATGGCGCAAAGATCGGCCGCGCGCCCGAAGTGGCGGGTGTGGGCGAGGGCTTCGAAATAGCGTAGCTGACGCAGGGTTATCATTGCTTTTTCTTATTGGTCCGTAAAGTTATTCCCATTGGACCTTATAATATATGAAGCGTAGGATCAGGCCATCTCTTTCATCCGTGTTTCAAGGAGGAAACATAATGGCCAGCCGCAAGACCCTTACCACTACTGCCGGTGCGCCGGTGCCCGACAACCAGAACAGCATTACGGCAGGTCCGCGAGGGCCGCTTCTGATGCAGGATTACCAGTTGCTTGAAAAACTGGCTCATCAGAATCGCGAGCGCATTCCCGAACGCACCGTGCATGCCAAGGGCTGGGGTGCTTATGGCACGCTGAAGATCACCGGCGACATTTCGAAATACACCTGTGCCAAGGCCCTTCAGCCAAGGGCCGAAACCCCCATGCTTGCCCGTTTTTCCACCGTGGCAGGCGAGCAGGGCGCGGCCGATGCCGAACGTGATGTGCGCGGTTTTGCCCTGAAGTTCTATACCGAAGATGGCAACTGGGACATGGTGGGCAACAACACGCCCGTGTTCTTCGTGCGTGATCCGATGAAGTTCCCGGATTTCATCCATACCCAGAAGCGCCATCCGCGCACCAATCTGCGCTCGCCCACGGCCATGTGGGATTTCTGGTCGCTCAGCCCGGAATCGCTGCATCAGGTGACGATCCTGATGTCGGACCGCGGTCTGCCCAAAAGCCCCATGCACATGAACGGTTATGGCTCGCATACCTATTCGTTCTGGAACGAGGCGGGCGAGCGCTATTGGGTGAAGTTCCACTTCAAGACGGAACAGGGCCATGAATTCCTGACCGACGAAGAGGCTGCGCAGGTGATCGGGCGTTCGCGCGAAAGCTATCAGGAGCAGCTTTTCGGCGCTATCGAGGAAGGCAATTTCCCGCGCTGGAAGTTCTATGTGCAGATCATGCCTGAAGAAGAGGCGGAGAAAACCCCCTACAATCCCTTCGATCTTACGAAGGTGTGGCCGCATGGCGATTACCCGCTGATCGAGGTGGGCGTGATGGAGCTCAACCGTAATCCCGACAACTATTTCACCGAAATCGAAAACGCGGCCTTCAGCCCGTCGAATATCGTGCCAGGCATTTCCTGGAGCCCCGACAAGATGCTCCAGGCGCGCATCTTTTCCTATGCTGATGCGCATCGCCACCGTTTGGGCACCCATTACGAAACCCTGCCGGTAAACCGCCCCCGCTGCCCGGTGCATCATTACCACCGTGATGGAGAGATGAACACATATGGTGGCATTGCCAGCGGTAATCCGGATGCCTATTACGAACCCAATTCCTTCAGTGGTCCGGTAGAGGATCCGCGCGCCAAGGAGCCGCCGCTGAAGATCTCGGGTGATGCAGATCGCTACGATCATCGTGAGGGCAACGATGACTTCACCCAGCCGGGCAACCTTTTCCGCCTGATGAGTGCCGAGGAGCAGGGCCGCCTGATGGACAACATCGCCCGTGCCATGCAGGGTGTTCCCGAAGAGATCGTGCGCCGGCAGGTGGAATTGTTCTCGAAATGTGATCCTGCCTATGGTGCCGGCGTGGCAGAACGGATGGGGCTTGCGTAAGGTACGTTGCCGTCACGGTCGGCAAGCTTGCGAAAAAGGCCCCGGCATTTGCCGGGGCCTTTCCTTTCGCGCCCTTTCGGGCATCTTCTCAGGCAAAAGAAGCCGTGCCTAGCTGCCTTCCTTGCCGATTTCTTCGCCGGTTTTCTGGTCAACCATCTTCATGGCAAGGCGCACCTTGCCACGATCATCAAAGCCCAGAAGCTTCACCCAGACTTCCTGCCCTTCCTTCAGCACATCGGAAGGATGATTGAGGCGGCGGTTCTCGATCTGACTGACATGGACAAGGCCATCGCGCTTTCCGAAGAAATTCACGAAGGCGCCGAAGTCGACGATCTTCACCACCTTGCCCTTGTAGATCTTGCCTTCCTCGGGTTCGGCGACGATCTCGTTGATCATGTCATGGGCTTTCCTGATGGCATTCTGGTCGGCTGAGGCAATCTTGATGATGCCGTCATCGTTGATATCGACCTTGGCGCCCGAAACCTCGACGATTTCGCGGATTACCTTGCCACCCGAACCGATCACTTCGCGGATCTTGTCCACCGGGATCTGCATGGTCTCGATACGTGGGGCGTGTTCCGAGAAATCTCCGGCGCCGCTGATCGCCTTGTTCATCTCGCCAAGGATATGCTTGCGGGCATCCTTCGCTTGGGCCAGCGCCTGTTTCATGATCTCCGGGGTGATTCCCGCCACCTTGATATCCATTTGCAGGCTGGTGATGCCGTTTCTGGTGCCGGCCACCTTGAAGTCCATGTCACCGAGGTGATCCTCGTCGCCCAGGATATCGGTCAGAACGGCGAACTTGTCACCCTCGAGGATCAGCCCCATGGCAATGCCGGCCACCGCGGTTTTCAACGGCACGCCGGCATCCATCATCGAAAGCGAAGAACCACAGACCGTGGCCATCGAAGAAGATCCGTTCGATTCGGTGATTTCGGATACCAGCCGGATCGTGTAGGGGAAATCGGTTGCCGGCGGCAGCACCGCCTGCAGCGCGCGCCATGCAAGCTTGCCGTGGCCGATCTCGCGCCGCCCCGGTGGCCCCACGCGCCCCACTTCACCCACCGAATAGGGTGGGAAATTGTAGTGCAGCAGGAAGTTCGAGCGGAAATTCCCGTGCAGGGCATCGATGATTTGTTCGTCGTCACCAGTGCCGAGCGTGGTGATCACCAGTGCCTGGGTTTCACCACGGGTGAACAGCGCCGAACCATGGGTGCGCGGCAGCAGGCCTATGGTGCAGTCGATCGGCCGCACGGTGGCCAGGTCACGCCCGTCGATCCGTTTGCCACCTTCAACGATCTCTCCGCGCAGGATTTCGCTTTCAAGCTTCTTGAAGGCCGAAGAAAGGTTCTCGTCCTGCTGTTCTTCTTCGCTCAGCTTTTCCTTCACCGTTTCGCGCACCGCGGCAATGGCGGCCACGCGCTCCTGCTTGTCGCGGATGGCAAAGGCCTTGCGCATGTCGGTTTCCGCGAGCTTCCTGATCTTTTCATAAAGATCTGAATAGTCGGGCGGGGTGAATTCGAAAGGCTCTTTTGCAGCGTCTTCGGCGAGATCCACGATAAGATCGATCACCGGTTTCAGTTGCTCGTGGCCGAAGGTGACAGCGCCGAGCATCTCGTCTTCCGAAAGCTCGTAGGCTTCCGATTCCACCATCATCACCGCATCCCTGGTGCCCGCAACCACGAGATCAAGCTTCTGCTCGGGGTTGTCGCGCAGGTTCTGCATGTCATCCACGTCGGGGTTGAGAACGTATTCGCCGTTCGCATAGCCGACGCGGCAGCCGGCGATCGGCCCGCGGAAGGGCACCCCCGAAAGGGTGAGAGCGGCCGAGGCCGCGATCATGGCCACGATATCGGGATCATTGACCAGATCGTGGGAAAGCACGGTGCACATCACCAGCACTTCGTTCTTGAAACCCTCCACGAACAGAGGGCGGATCGGACGATCGATCAGGCGGGCGGTAAGGGTTTCCTTCTCGGTGGGGCGGGCCTCACGCTTGAAGAAACCACCGGGCACCTTGCCCGCGGCATAGTATTTTTCCTGATAGTGAACCGTGAGCGGGAAGAAATCCTGCCCCGGCTTCTGCTCGCGCGCGAAGGTCACGGCGGCAAGTACGCTGGTTTCACCCAGCGTCGCGATGACGGACCCATCTGCCTGACGGGCCACGCGACCCGTTTCCAGAGTGAGGGTTTCATCCCCCCACTGCATTTCTTTCTTCACAATGTTGAACATTTCGTTTCCTCTTAGGAGCACTTCCGGGCCCTCCCGGATCTCCTGCTTTGCATGGCGGCCCCATTGCCGCCGATCCCGTTCCCGTTCATCCACAGCGCCGGGATCATGGCGCTACCTCTTCGGATTGCAGGCACTTAGCGGAAATCGTGCCGGAAGGGAAGGGGTATCAGGGGATATCGTTCCCTGATGTTATCGGGCCTGTTCGGATGATGGTGGGAATACGGGCGCATCGGTGCCGACACTTGCTTTCATCCCCGAGATCAAGCAGAAAACGATACCAGACAGCGATGCCGTTACACGGCGAGGATCTGATAAGGACAAGGCATGACTGCACGTCCGGCAAGCAGATTCGGATAATGCGGGGTTCAGCAGAAAGGCAGGAACAGTGTCCGCGCCCGAATACCAGATTGCCGCCCTCTGGATGGAGGGGCCGCTCAGCTTTCTCGAACAGCTTTGCCTGAAGTCTTTCGTGGATGCCGGCCATCACGTGAAGCTGTATCACTATGGGCCGCTCCGGAATGTTCCCGAGGGAATCGAACTGGCAGATGCATCCGGGATCCTGCCGCGTACCGATTTTCTGGCGCACCGGCGCACCGGCAGTCCGGCGCTGCATTCCGACCTGTTCCGTTACAGGATGCTGGAAAGAAGCGACCGCACGATCTGGGCCGATACAGATGCCTATTGCATGAGGCCCTTCAAGACATCCACCGGCCATTTCTATGGTTGGGAATCGGAAAAGCACATCAATGGTGGTGTCCTTGGGCTTCCGCAGGACAGTGATGCCCTGCAAGAACTGCTGGAGTTCACAAACGACGAATTTGCCATTCCCACCTGGTATGATGCGGAATACACGCGTCAGCTGAAGGAGGCGGCCGAAAGCGGAAATCCGGTTCATGCCAGCGAGCAGCCCTGGGGTGTCTGGGGGCCGCATGCGGTTACCCATTTCCTGCAGAAAACCGGCGAAGACAGATACGCGCTGCCGCAGGAATGTCTGTATCCGTTCGCCTATCGTGATCGCCGCAAGATGCTGAAACCGGATTTCGATACCAGTGCCTACATCACTGAAAACACATTTTCGGTTCATCTCTACGGCCGGCGCATGCGGGCGCGGCTTGTCGAAAGGGAAGGCGGCGCGCCACATCCTGCAAGCCTGCTTGGGCGGTTGCTGAAGAAGCATGGTATCGATCCCTCCCTGGCTCCGTTGCCTTCCCCCCGGACAAAGTCCGGATCCGGGGAGCGCAAGACAGGGGCCGTGCCGGTGGCTGCCATTGCTGTCAAACCTGTTCCCGCTGCGGAAAAGGTTGGGCGCGGGCAGGTGAACCTGACGGATCTGGCTGACAAATACGGCTCGGACAAGGGCTCGAAGAAACACCGTTATACCGAACTTTATCAGCTTCTGTTCCTTCCCTATCGCACCCGGAAAATCAATTTTCTGGAAATGGGGCTTCTGATCGGCGGGCCTGAACATGGTGTGGATGCCGATCGCAGAACGGACGACCTGCCGTCGGTTCGGATGTGGCTGGAATATTTCACAAGGGCGCATGTCCACGGGCTGGATATTTCGGATTTTTCGTGGTTCGAACACGAGAGGTTCACGTTTTATCGGTGCAACATGGAAAAGCGTGCGAATATCGCCGCGGCTACCCGGGAGATGCCGCCACCGGATATTGTCGTGGATGATGCTTCGCACGCATCGCACCACCAGCAAAACGGCTTTCTGGAGCTGTTTCCGCGGCTGAAGTCGGGCGGGCTTTACATCATCGAAGATCTGCGCTGGCAGCCAAAGACGATGGAAAAACCGGGAATCACCAAGACGGGTGAACTGTTCTATCGCTATCAGACCGAGGGGGTATTCGTCCATTCGGATCCTGCCGTTGCCGAACAGTTCAATGCCTTGCGCCATGATATTTCAGGATGTTTCGTGTTTCAGGCCGGTTTCAACCGCAGAAAGCGGCATCAGGTTGCCGTAATTCACAAGCGTTAAGGGCTGCAAGATGGCCACCCCCGGAGAATCCGACCTTGGCGGCGTGCCAAGCTGGTATCGTGAAATATTTCCGGCCGGTCCCAATGACGGATTCTTTCTGAAAAGAGGCGTGCACAGCCTTTCCTTTGTGGATCGCGGCAAGCATCAGCTGGTTGTTTCCTTCGACAATCTTTCGGATGCGGGCAACCGGAGGTATGATCGCGAGCCCTGGGGCGGAAAGTTTCTGGCCGACAGTGGCTGGAGCCATCTGGGAATCTATTCACAGGTGCCGCACTGGTTTCGGGATCAGGGCCTGATCGAAATGCTGGAAAAGCTGAAGTCGGACGGTTTTTTCGGGCAGTTCGAAAGGGTGGCATTCTGCGGCACCTCCATGGGCGGATTTGGTGCTCTGACCTTCTCCGGCCTCTCACCTGGCGCAACCGTGATCGCTTTCAGCCCGCAGACCACGTTGAACGAAGGCCTGGTTCCCTGGGAAACGCGTTTTGCCAAGGGGCGTGCGGCGGATTGGTCGCTTCCTTATTCCGATGCGGCCGAACAGACAGGCGCCGCAGCGCGGATCTATGTGGTGCATGATCCCTTCCATGTACTCGACCGTAAACATTTCGAACGTCTGCGCGGAGCAAATGTCATCGGGCTGCGGGGGTTCGGCCTGGGGCACAAATCGGCTCTGTTGCTGCGCAAGATGGATGTTCTGAAGCCGATCATGTCAGAGGCATTTGCAGGCACTCTTTCAGAGCAGGGGTTCTACAGGATGATCCGGGCCAGGAAGAATATCTATCTCTACCGCCAGAATATCGAGGCCTACCTTGCCGAGCGTGGCCTGGAGCGGTGGATTCCGATGTTTCGTAGCGCATTCAAGGCCCGTCGCAAGGCGGGAATGAACATCTGAACGGCTATTTTCCTGCATCGGCCTCTTCGAGAAAACCTTTCCAGATATTGTTCTTGATCCATGCCCTGCGTTCCTGAAACAGGGGCTGGTTCAGAAGTTTGGCAATTCTGGCCTTGTGGGCCCTGCAGGCCGCCCGGTGAAGACGAGCCAGTTTCCTGTCCTGCATCAGATCGTCATAGGCTTTTCTGAAAGCCGGCTGCTGGCGTTCGAAAGTCGAGGTCAGATCGCTCTGGCGATCCCGCAGGCGCCAGTATCGGGGTGAAGGCATCTTGCCCTTTACCACCACATCGCCGCGGAACATCTTCACCATATGGGATTCCAGAGACCGCAGGGCAAAGTGATCCAGAACCACAAGTTCATAGGTTCCTCTGACATCAATACCGTTCTGGCTGGGATCCTCGTGCAGGCTGGTCAGCGGCCGGCCCGATCCGTCCAGCCAGACAACCGGCCCGGCATCCTTCCGCAGGTCGGGGCGGTGATTGCGGATATGCTTCAGTTTCGATCCCAGCCGGACAATGGTTTTCACGCCCCGGCGCGATTTCCACTTGCCCGGTCGTTCCCTCTGATGGCGCGGGAACTGTTCTGTTACCAGGCCGGGCGTGAAATTTTCAACCATGTTGCTGCCGTGGTTGAGTTCGCTCATCGACAGGGCATCGAAAGGGCCGGTTCTTTCCAGCAGGTCCGGCATCCTGCCCTTGCCCAGGCGGATATTGATGAATTCGTCCACATCCATGGAGATGAAGAAATCCGCTTTCCGGAATTCGGAAAGATATGACGTGTAGGCAAGAGCCGCGGGCTGGAAGGCTGTATGGCCGCTTGCCAGCGCCGGGTTGGGCAGATGCCGCAACTGGCCCATCTCTTCCAGCCGGTCCAGCAGCTGATCGGTTCCGTCGGTGCAATCATTGGTGAAGATCACGAAATCCTGGATGCCGATGGATTTGTGCCAGGCCAGCCATTCGATGATGAACGGACCTTCGTCCTTCATGCATGTGGCAACCAGAAACCGGGCCGATTTCGGTTTCCAGGGTCTGTCCTGCAGCCCCGACAGATCGGGATGGGAGGTTTCCTCACGGCGCCGGCGTGTCGGTGCTGCCGGTATTCTTTCGGGCCGCAGAAAGCAGCGAACGGTTGATGGTTTCTTCTGTTTCTGGAAAACCAGCCCTCTGGCCTCAAGGCTGCGGGTAATTTCATTAACGGCTTCCTCACCATAGACCTTTGGGTGGAATTCGATCACCAGCGCCTGCACACCGGAAAGGTCGGCCTGATCGAACAGCCCCAGTTCGCCCCCTTCGATATCGCAGACGATGACAGCAGGTTCCCTTTCCCTGATCAGATCGTGGATGTCGAAACAGGGCAGATCAACCTTTTTGCGATAGCGAAAAGGTCCGGGTTCCATTGACGAGGCCCAGAAATCGGCACGCAGATAGAAGGGTGCGCTTTTCTGTCCGTTGGCAGTGACGATACCGTTCAGAAGCTCGACATTCCGGATGCCGTTCAGGCGATGCGTTTCCCGGATCACGGGGATCAGCTCCGGATTGGCCTCGACAGCGGTTACGGCCGCGATGCCCTCAACCTGTGCCGCCACGGAGGAGATCAGCCCGATACCGGCGCCCAGTTCGAGCACACGATCCCCCGGGCGCAGGATTTTCCGCACCGTCAGACATTCGCCGCCTTCGTAACGGTTGTTGCGCATCGGACGCTCGATCCTGGGCGTGATGATCTCGGGCACGAACGGCACCTTGATCCCGTTCGATACGATGATTTCGTCGTATTCGAGTGCCTTGCCCATGATCCGCGCCGTCCTGCATGCCCCCTGTCTTTTAGCGGTGCCGTGATCGTTTGTGCAATGGTTCTGATCAGAGCCCCAGAACGAGACAGGGCATTTCAGCCCGTGGAGCCAAAGGAAAAACGCGCCCCGACCGGGCGCGTTTCCGTAATGATGACGGCTTTTGTCGCAAGCCTTCAGCGGCGCAGGCCAAGGCGCTTGATCAGGGTCTGATAGCGTTCTTCACTCTTGCCGCGCAGATAATCCAGCAGCTTGCGGCGCTGGGCCACCATCATCAGAAGTCCACGGCGCGAATGATTGTCTTTCTTGTGGGTCTTGAAATGCTCGGTCAGGTTGGCGATGCGCTTGGAAAGCACGGCAATCTGCACTTCGGGCGAGCCGGTGTCGCCTTCGTGGGTTGCGTATTCCTTCATGATCGCCTGCTTGTCTTCCTTCGTGATCGACATCGGGGTCTCCTTTTCGGTTTTGCGATTACGGGCGCAAGCCGGGATGTCGTCCAGCAAGGTCCGGTCGGAGGCAGCCTGCCCGGGCGGGGCCGGTGATTCAGGCAGATGCGGGATATAGGATGAATCCCTGTGAAAGAAAAGGGGGTTTACCGGCTGGTGCCGTTCTCCCGGATCATATCGGCAATCTGTCTGGCCCATTCGCCGATGATGGGGATGAAATCGATCTGGGAAAGCATCGTGACAAGAAGATAGACAAGAATCGTGGCTCCGATCACCGATCCCAGCCCGAAGGCGAGCCCGCGCAGGAACTGGAAGGCCGTGAGGCGCCACAGAGAATTGTGGATACGCACGAAGCGGTGATTGTTGAGGCGCACGAGTTCTTCGCGCAGGTCGGTGATCTCGCGGGACAGACGGGCGGTATCGTTTCGAAGCTCACGGGGCGAATCAGCAGGCATTGGCGGGTTCCTTGTGCCAGAGCACCGGATGCACGTGATAGCCGATGTAAAGCGGATGCCTCGGGTGTCCGGCGCGCGTCAGGCCAAGGTGATGAAGGGGGCGGCCGGTGGCCCGCAGAAGGCGTTCGACGGCAGGGCCGCGTTCAAGGTGTTCGCCATGCGTGCCCCAGGCACAGATGATCTGGTCGGCCCATGCGGCGCCTTCAAGAATGGCCGTATCATTTGCCGGCCCCACGGGGTCGGTGGCTGCGCGCATGTCGCGGGGATCGGTGGCGCGCCAGGCAAAGATGTTGCATACGCGAAATGCTCCGAAGCCCAATGCCCGGGCGCGGCGTTCGCAGCGCTCAACCGTGGGATCGTTCTGCACCTCGGTGGCGGTCGAAGGGTTGAGCATAACGAACAGCGCCCGGCGGGAGGCATCATTCCATATCCGGGTAAGGGCATAGCGGTAGCGTTCGCAATCGGAATAGATGGCGGTCGAGGGGGCATCGCCCTTGATATGGCTGCGCGTGATCATGCGTATTTATGGGGTGAGCGGATGGCGAAGGGCAAGAGGCCTGTTTTCGGCCGGTTTGCCATGGTTGCACCGAACTGCAGGGGATTGGCAGGCAAAAAGCGCATCAGGGCCGGAATACGCGGGTCGGGTGCAGTTCGCCTGCCTTGTAGATTCCGATTGCCACCGCCTGTCCGTCAAGCGAGGCCCAGGCTTCATCGCCATATTCGGCATCAGAAGTGATCACCATGCCGGGATTGCCGTTTCTCAGCCGTGCCGCGCCTTCGGGGGTGCAGCGCAATTCGGGAAGTTCGGCAAGTCCTTCTTCAAGCGGACGCAGCAGGCTGTCGATTTCGGGAGTGCGGGCAAGGCGTTCGATCCCGTCCGGGGTGACGGCCCCTTCAAGATCGAACGGACCGGCCCAGACGCGGCGCAGCGCCGTGACATGGCCGTGGCAGACCAGCATCCGGCCCAGATCGCGGGCGATGGCGCGCACATAGCCACCCTTTCCGCAGACCATGCGCAGGCACAGATGATCAGGGTCGGGGCGTTCCAGAAGAACGAGTTCCTCGACCCAGAGCGGGCGCGCCTCCAGTTCCACGTCTTCACCGGCCCGTGAAAGCGCATAGGCGCGTTCGCCGCCGATTCTGACCGCCGAAAACCGCGGCGGAACCTGCATGATCTCGCCCCGGAAGGCGGGCAGGGCGGCTTCGATTTCACTGTCGGTGGGGCGGTGGCCGCTTTCGGCGATGATCTCGCCCTCGGCATCATCGGTATTCGTGGCCTGACCAAGGCGGACGGTGAAATCATAGGCTTTCAACGCATCCGTCACGTAAGGCACCGTTTTCGTGGCTTCGCCAAGCGCCACCGCAAGCAGACCGGTGGCCAGCGGATCAAGCGTGCCGGCGTGGCCGGCCTTTTTTGCATTGAAGGCCCAGCGCACCTTGTTCACCATCGCGTTCGAGGTAATGCCGGCGGGTTTGTCAATGACCAGCCAGCCGGAAATGTCGCGGCCCTTGCGTCTGCGTCCCACGGGTGCCTCCTGGAGATCATGCAGGGGGGCCTGCTAGCGCCCCTTGCGTTACCGGTCAAGCCCAACGTGTTCTCTGGCCTGTTCCACCGTTCCTATGATCGGCCCCAGCGGGAACAGGCCGCTGTCGGAGCGCCCGAGCGATGGAGCGTGAAGCCGGGAAACCTTGCCGTCGAAATAAAGTGCGTCACGAAGGCCGAGACTGTCGCGGAAGAAGCTTGCGAATTCATGGAAGGTAACGGGTATATCCGAAATCACGAACACGGCGCGCTTGCCGTCGGGGCTGACGCCTACGCCATTGCGAATGTGGCGCGAGGTGGAACTGGCAAGAAAGCGCGGATGAATGCGCCCGGCGATCACCAGCATCGGCCCCGATTGCGTGGCGTATATGCAGGCTGGCCGCTCGCGGCGAAAACGAAGGGTTTCGGTAACACTGAAGCTTGTGGGCATGATGCAGAACACTCCGTTCGGCTTCAGTCCGAAATTTCCGTAATTGCCGCCGTCAGCCAGCGGGATGAGCATCTTGCCGGATTCCACATACAATCCGACCGGCGTGCGGTCGGGGTGAAACATGCCGGCATTCATGGCAAAGCTGAGCTTCTGTCCTTTTTCGGCAAGCACCTTGTTGATGCGCGTAAAGCTTCCCCAGGGGCGGCCGGTTCCGTCGTTGAGGAACAGGCGCAGATCATCCTTTCCGGCAACGGTTTCGCAAAGGCTGTAACCGATGCCGCGAAATTCGGCCTTGCGGCAGTTGGCGGCGCCGGCCGGTGTGGTGACCTGCAGGGTTGCGGCCATCAGAAAGGCCGCGAACAGAACCGTGCGTGGGGTCATTCCTCGTGGTCCTCGGTCTTGTCGGGCGGGGCTGTGTCGCGTTTCACTTCTTCCTGCTCGAACATCACTCGGGCGCGGTCCATCAGATCAAAGGTTTCGTCGATCTCGAACCTCAGTTCCGGAATGTATTTCAGCGTGATTTCGCGGGCCAGCAACCGGCGCATTTCAGGGTGGTTGCGCCGCAGGGCCTTCAAGGCGTCCTCTCGGTTTCTCCCGCCCAGAGGCATCACGAACACCCGGGCCACCCGCAGATCCGGCGATGGGCGCACCTCGCCCACGGTGATCGACAGGCGGTTGAGTTCGGGATCGTGGATGCGGCCCTGCATGAGGATGTCGGAGAGTGTGCGGCGCAGCAGTTCGCCCACCCGAAGCTGGCGTTGCGAAGGGCCGCGCTGGCCGTGATGCTTTTGTTTTCCCATGCAAGCCATCTAAGCCTGCCACGGGTCCGGTGCAACCATCGCTTTGCCAAATACGCCGCCGGGCGCTAAAGGGGTGCTGTGGCTGAAGGAGACAACAGATGAGCGAGGAACTACCGGGGATCGTTGTGACAGGCGCCTCGGGGCGCATGGGGCAGATGCTGCTGCGGCTGATTGCCGAGAGCAACGTGGCACGGCTGGTGGGGGCGATCGAACGGCCGGGCCATGCGTGGATCGGCCGCGATGCGGGCAAGGCGATGGGGTGCGCGCCGCTGGGGGTGAAGGTCGAGGATGATCCGCTCGAGGCATTCACCCGCGCCAAGGCCGTGATCGATTTTACCGCTCCGGCGGCCACCGTGGAATTTGCAGCGCTGGCGGCGCAGGCACGCCTTGTACATGTGATCGGCACGACCGGTTTTTCCGAAAATGATCTGAAGAAGCTTTCTGCCGCAGCGCGCCATGCGGTGATCGTGCGGGCCGGCAACATGAGTCTGGGCGTCAATCTTCTGGTGCGTCTTGCCCGGCAGGTGGCAGAGGCGCTTGACGAGGAATTCGACATCGAGATCGTCGAAGCCCATCACCGTCACAAGGTGGATGCCCCTTCGGGTACGGCGCTGATGCTGGGCGAGGCCGCGGCCGAGGGGCGGGGTGCTTCACTTGACAAGGTGAGCGATCGCGGCCGCGATGGCATCACTGGCCCGCGTCAGCGCGGTCATATCGGATTTGCCGCGATCCGTGGCGGAGATATCGTGGGCGAACATGATGTGATCTTTGCCGGCCCGGGCGAGCGCATCGTTCTGCGCCATGTGGCTGCCGACCGTGCGATATTCGCCCGGGGCGCGTTGCGGGCTGCGCTCTGGGGCCAGGGTCGCAAACCCGGCGAATACAGCATGGCTGATGTTCTCGGACTGTGAGCGGAAGACATCGGAGGATCAGAAGTCGATCGCAATGCCTTTCCTTTCCCAGTCTCCGTAGCGCACCGGATCGGGGCCTTCGCGTCCGCCCAGTTCCCTGGGAAGGGCCCGGTTGCCGGTTGCAGCCCGGCGGCGGCGTTCCTCGGCCTCGGCCAGTGCGCGCCTTGCGGCGGCGGTCAGTTTCGTGCCGGCGCGATGGGGAGTGTCGCTCATGGCGCGGATCCTTGTTATGCTGGCATGTGTGATACAGGGCGCATGGATAACAGGCAAGAGGGCGCGCGATGACGGGCTGCAATCCGGGCAGCGGAGACAAGGGGGTTGGTCGGGTGCGGCAGGGGCTTGTTCCGCGTCGGGCTGCGCTGCAGATGCTTGATGGCGTTGTCGGCAAGGGTCGGCTGCTGGCCGAACTGACCGAAGAGAAAGGTCTCCTTGCGCGCCTGGCTCCCGCGGATCGCGCGCGGGCCACCCGCCTGGCTACCGAGACCCTGCGCCAGTTCGATCGCGCCGATCGCCTGCTTGGCGCCTTTCTCAGGAAGCGCCCGGCACTTGCCGTGCACAATGCGCTGCGCCTCGGGGTGGTTGAGATCTGCGCTCTGGGCGAGGCTCCGCACGGGGTGGTCAACGCATTGGTGCAGATCATGCGCGAGGGAAAGCATACCGGTCCTGCCGCTGGTCTGGTAAATGCGGTCCTGCGCAGGGTTCTGCCCGAAGTCTGGCAGGCCCTGCCGCCTTCGCGGCTGCCGAAATGGCTGCGAAAACCACTGATCGCAACCTATGGCAAGGCGCGGATAACGGCAATGGAAGAGGTTCATGCAGGCGTACCGCCCCTTGATCTTACTCCGCGCGATGGCGAAGCAGCCGCACTTGCTGCGCGCCTTGGTGGTCAGGTTCTGCCTACCGGCAGCGTGCGGCTTTCCGGTGTGGGGCAGGTTTCGGCACTTCCAGGCTATGACAGGGGCGCGTGGTGGGTGCAGGATGCCGCCGCGGCCCTGCCCGCCCGCATTCTGGCTCCGGTGCCGGGTGAGAGGGTGCTGGACATTTGCGCCGCGCCGGGTGGCAAGACGATGCAACTGGCTGCCGCCGGGGCCGAGGTGACGGCGATTGACATCTCGCCTGCCCGCATGGAGCGGCTGGCGGAAAACCTTTCGCGCACGGGCCTTTCCGTGCGTTGCGAAGTGGCCAATATGCTGCATTGGCATGATGCGCCTTATGATGCAATTCTGCTTGATGCGCCCTGTTCGGCTACCGGCACCATTCGCCGCCATCCCGATCTGCCTCACGTGAAGAACGGCAGTGATTTCCCGGCTCTGTTCAAGCTTCAGGCGCGTATGATCGATCATGCCCTGACCTTGCTGAAACCGGGTGGAAGGCTGGTGTTCTGCACGTGCAGTCTGCTGCCGGAGGAAGGTGAGATCCAGATTGCCGAGGCCTGCGAACGTCACCCGGGCCTTCGGGTTGACAACGATGCGGTCATGGCCTGTGCCGGTGTCGGGGAAAGCTGGTGCGCCAAGGGTGGCGGACTGCGCCTGACGCCCGATATCTGGGCCGACCGAGGCGGGATCGATGGTTTCTTCATCGCGGCTCTGAGGAAGACGCAACAGGCTGCACCAGGTTCTCCGGTCAGGCGAAATGCCCGGTGACTTTGCCTGGCGGCATGCCTATGATCAGGCGCAGGCAGCCATCACAGCGAAGGCCGAGGCAGAGCGTGTCATATATCGGGAACATGCCCCCAACCCTGCCGGAAAGCGCACGGCGTTGGCTTAATCATTTCCATGCGCGCCTCAGTGCGCGGCTGCACCCGGCTACCGGCTTCACCTATCAGCCCGAGCCACGTTCGATCGGCATGCTTGCCCGTGGCCGTCAGCTGCTTGCCGGAAATTTCCAGTTTGCCGGCCATCTGATCGAAGCACCCGATACCATGATCTGGGATCTGCCCCGGCCCTGTCGCAAGTTCGAAGAGGAACTGCATGGTTTCGCCTGGCTTGACGATCTGGCGGCGGTTGGTGATGCCAAGGCCTGCCAGCGCGCCCAGGAATGGACATTCGAATGGATCCGTCGTTATGGCCGGGGGCGGGGAGTGGGCTGGTCGCCCGCTCTGACGGGCCGCCGGCTGATCCGCTGGATCAACCATGCCATCTTTCTGCTCAACGGGCAGCCGTCTGCCGCGTCCCGGGCATATTTCCGCTCGCTTGGTCAGCAGACCATATTTCTTGCCCGCCGCTGGGAGGCCGCGAACCCGGGCCTGCCACGCTTCGAGGCGCTTTGCGGGCTCATCTACGCGGGGCTTGCGCTGATGGGTATGGAGCGCCATGTGATACCGGCAATGAAGGGGCTTGCACGGGAATGTGCCGGCCAGATCGATGAAAACGGCGGCATTCCCACCCGCAATCCCGAAGAACTGCTTGAAGTGCTGACCTATCTGATCTGGGCGGCATCGGCGCTGAGCAGTGCCGGGCGGATGACCGAACGCGCACACCTGGAGGCGATCGAGCGTATTGCCCCGACGTTGCGGGCGTTGCGCCACGGTGATGGCAGCCTTGCCCGGTTTCACGGTGGCGACCGTGGCCTGGAGGGGCGGCTTGAGCTGGCGCTTGCGGCTTCCGGTGTGCGGGGGCAGATCGCCACCGGTCTGCCAATGGGCTATGCGCGTCTGCATGGTGGCCGGACGACCGTCATCATTGATGCCAGCCCGCCCCCCACCGGACGGGCCTCATATGGCGCGCATGCTTCGACCCTGGCCTTTGAAATGACATCGGGGCGCCGGCCGGTGATCGTCAACTGCGGATCAGGCGCCGCCTTTGGCGAGGAATGGTGGAAGGCCGGGCGTGCGACGCCTTCGCATTCGACACTGGTGATCGAGGGGGTTTCCTCGTCACGGCTGGGGCGTGGACGACGCGCCGGGATGCTGGTGGATATTCCGACACATGTGCCCTTGCAGCAGCACTCCGGCCCCGAAGGGACAAGCCTGCACGCCGCACATGATGGCTATGTGAGCACGCATGGTCTGACACATGCACGCCGCTTGAAACTGTCGTTCGATGGGGCGGCACTGCATGGTGAAGATACTCTGGCCACGGTGTCGGATCTGCACAGGCGCCAGTTCGACAAGGCCATGGACCGCGAAAGGCTTCTGGGTATCGCCGGCAGCCTGCGCTTTCATCTGCATCCGGATGTGGATGCAGAAATCGACATGAACGGCAAGGCGGTTTCGCTGGTTCTGCGCAGTGGCGAAATCTGGGTATTCCGCTATCGCGGCCGCGCCGATCTGAGGCTTGAACCGAGCGTTTATCTGGAAAAGGGGCGCCTCAAGCCCCGTGCGGCGAAACAGATGGTTTTATCCTGGCGCCTGTTCGACTATGCGATGCGCATACACTGGTCGTTCACCAAGGGGAAGAGCTGCCCGGTTCATGTCCGGGATCTGGAACGGGATGACGGCCTGAACGAAACCGAGTGACAATCTGGGATCTCCGAAATGACAGATACGACTGCACCCGTGCCGCTCAGACGCGCGCTTCTTTCCGTGTCCGACAAGACCGGCCTGCTTGATCTGGCGCAGGCCCTGTCGGCACGCGGAGTGGAGCTGATTTCCACCGGTGGCACGGCAGGAATGCTGCGCGATGCCGGCCTTCAGGTGAAGGACGTTTCGGAAATCACCGGCTTTCCCGAAATGATGGACGGACGGGTGAAAACGCTTCATCCGATGGTGCATGGCGCGCTGCTGGCCCTGCGTGACAATTCCGATCACCTGGCGGCGATGGATGCACACGGGATCGGCCCGATCGATCTTCTGGTGGTCAATCTCTATCCGTTCGAAGCTACCGTGGCCAAGGGGGCCGATTACGACGACTGCGTGGAAAACATCGATATAGGCGGGCCGGCGATGATCCGCGGCGCAGCCAAGAACCATGGCTTTGTCACCACGATCGTCGATCCAGCCGATTATCCGGCGCTACTGAAGGAACTGGTCGCGCATGATGGTGCAACAACGCTGCCTTTCCGTCGCCGCATGGCCCAGAATGCCTTTGCGCGCACCGCGGCCTATGATGCGGCAGTTTCCGGCTGGATGGCCGGGGCCATCGGCGAAGCTGCTCCGCGCCACAAGGCTGTTGCCGGTGCTCTTTCCCAAAGCCTGCGTTATGGCGAGAACCCACATCAGAAGGCGGCCTTCTACAAGGATGGATGCACCCGTCCTGGCGTGGGAAGTGCGGTGCAGCATCAGGGCAAGGCGCTTTCCTACAACAATATCAACGATACCGATGCGGCCTTTGAACTGGTGGCCGAATTCGATCCGGCCGAAGGCCCGGTATGTGCGATCATCAAGCACTCGAATCCCTGTGGGGTGGGCCGCGGTGCTACCATGCTGGAAGCCTATCGCAAGGCCTTTGCCACCGATCAGGTTTCCCCTTTCGGCGGCATTATTGCCCTGAACCAGGGGCTCGACGGTGAAACCGCGCGCGAGATCGTTCAGATCTTCACCGAAGTGGTGATTGCCCCCGATGTGACGGATGAAGCGAAAGAGATATTTGCCACCAAGAAGAATCTGCGCCTTCTGACCACCGGCGGCCTGCCCGATCCGCGCGAACCGGGCGAAACCTGGCGCCGGGTGGCGGGCGGCTGGCTGGTGCAGGATCGTGATAACGGTGCGCTGACATCCGGCGATCTGAAGGTGGTCACGAAACGCGCTCCGACAAAGGCCGAACTGAGCGATCTCATGTTCGCCTGGAAGGTTGCGAAACATGTGAAATCAAATGCCATTGTCTATGCGAAGAACGGCGCCACGGTGGGTGTGGGTGCAGGCCAGATGAGCCGTGTGGACAGCACCCGGATTGCGGCGCAGAAGGCGCGCGACATGGCCGAAGCGCTTGGCTTGTCCGAAGTGCCCACGAAGGGTTCGGTGGTGGCGTCTGATGCCTTCTTTCCCTTTGCCGACGGCCTGCTGACAGCGGCCGAGGCGGGTGCAACGGCGATCATTCAGCCAGGCGGGTCGATACGCGATGATGAGGTGATCGCTGCGGCTGACGAAGCGGGGTTGGCGATGGTGTTCACCGGCATGCGCCATTTCCGGCATTAGGAGCAGTCATGAAGCTTACCTTCTGGGCCATGTTCTGGACCTTTCTGGCCGATCAGGTCACGAAATATCTGGTGGTGCATTGGCTTGATCTGCGCAATCGGGGCGAGATCGACGTGTTGCCGCCGTTTCTCAATTTTCGCATGGCCTGGAACCGGGGGGTGAATTTCGGTCTGCTCGACATCGGCTCTGACCTGATGCGCTGGTTTCTGATCGGATTGGCGCTGGCCATAGTCGTTGCGGTATTCTTCTGGATCAGGAAGCCCGGCGCGGGATGGCATGCGCGGTTGAGTGCAGGGATACTGATCGGTGGGGCGCTTGGCAATGTGGTGGATCGTGTGCTTTATGGCGCGGTGGCGGATTTTCTCAACATGTCGTGCTGCGGAATCGAGAATCCCTATTCGTTCAATGTGGCAGATATCGCGGTTTTTGCCGGGGCATTCGGCCTTGTCCTGTTTGCGCCTGCCGACAAGCCCGACAAGACGGCGTGACGCGCGGCTAAACATGCGCTAAACATGCGCCACGCGGTGAAGGAGAAGCGAGTCATGAACAAATGGGGCGGAATGACGGCGGCGGTGATGGCTGCCTTGTTCCTGTCGGCCTGCGGTGGCAGCAAGGAGCCACGGCTGATGAATGTCACGGCCAACAGGTCGGGGCCCGACGAATTCGCAATTCTTCCCAACAAGCCCCTTCAGATGCCCGAGGATTATTCTGCTCTGCCGGAACCGACACCCGGCGGCAGAAATCTGGTTGACCCGACGCCAAGGGCCGATGCGGTTGCCGTTCTCGGTGGCCGGTCTGGCGCCGGTGCCCGGGGCGATTCGGCGCTGGTGGCCCATGCTGCGCGTCACGGCATCGCGCCCGCCATCCGTCAGACCCTGGCTGCGGAAGATCTGGAATACCGCCACCGCAACAATGGGCGGCTGCTGGAACGTCTGTTCAACGTGAATGTGTATTTCCGTGCCTATGAAAGGCAGTCGCTTGATCAATACCGCGAGTTGCGGCGCTGGCGCAGGCTCGGCGTGCGCACACCTGCCGCGCCCCCCGACCCCCAGCTTCTGCCCTGAGTGATGCAGCGCCTGGCCTGAAACGGCACGCGGCAGGACAAGCCATTTGCTCTGTGCCGGGTGATCCTTCGCGCCGGAGTTTTCAGAGCGTCTTTCATACAGGTTTTGAACGTTTCTTCGAAATCGTCGGGATGAAACCTTTCGTGCCCCGGGAGGCCATCGATTCTGCCCGGGGCGGATTGTCTTGCAGCGGATGCCGCGCATCATGCCCCTTCGGGTTTCTGATCGGAACCGGTTTTGTCGTTTCCGGGTTGCGGCCCGGATTCCGGCCAGAGTCCGTTGCGGGCAAGCAGTTCGACAAACAATGCCGAGTGATCAAGATCCGCCCCTTCAAGCTTCGTGCAAAGCACGGCAAAGCGTTCGTGCAGTTCTTTGGTCAGGGGCAGATCCAGCCCGAGATTTCGGCCGGCTTTCAGGATATTGGAAAGATCCTTCAGTTGCAGACGAGCAGGGCCACCGGGAGCGAAGCTGCGTTTGGTCATCCTTTTGCCGTGCTGTTGCAGAACGCTGCTGTCGGCAAAGCCGCTGCGCAGCGCCCGCCGCACGGCAACCGGATCGGCTCCGCCGCGCTCGACAAGCAGCATCGCTTCGGCCACGGCAGCGATGGCACCGGCCACGATTGTCTGATTGGCCAGTTTCGCCAATGCGCCTGCGCCCGCCGGCCCCACATGCACCGGTTGCCCCATTGCACCGAGCACAGGTCTTGCGCGCTCGAAAGCAACGGCATTGCCGCCGGCCATGATCGCCAGCGTGCCCTCTTCGGCGGCTTTGGTGCCGCCAGAAACAGGGGCATCGATGGCCTCGATATCTTTCGCGCCCAGCAGACGGGCGTGGGCGCGGGCTTCATCCGGGGCAACAGAGCTCATGTCGATGAACAGCGCGGGCGGTTTCATGGCCGAGGCCACTCCGTTCTGTTCCAGAATCTTGCGGACGGTATCGCCGTCGGACAGCATGGTGATGACGGTATCTGCGGCTTCGGCTGCCCCGGCCGGAGTTTCGGCCGATCTTGCCCCTCTTGCCAGCAGGGCATCGGCCTTTGATGGCGTTCGGTTCCATACCGTCAGGGCAAATCCGGCTTCAAGCAGACGCATCCCCATGCGTGTGCCCATCAGGCCGGTTCCGATGAGGGCGACCCGTTCGACCATTCATCATCATCCTTCCTGCACAAGGCACCACCCGGTTGAAGCCAAGAGGATGCGAAGCAGCTGGTTCCGCTACTGTGTTCTTTCCAGATCATTGACCAGCGCGTCGATATTGCCCTTGCGCTTGTCGAGCATCGCACCAATTTCTTCACGTTCGCTCAGAAGCATGTTGATGCCTTCGATGAAGATATTGAAGAACAGCGGTTTGCCCGAGCGATCCGATACGTGAAAGACAACCTCGAAGGGCTCTTGTCCCCGCAGTTTGGTTATCGTCTTGATCTCGTAGAATTTCTTCAGTTTGCGGGCCTGTTTCACGATGATTTTTCCCCCGATGAACTCGCGGAATCGCCGGCCGTATTTGCGTGAAATGTAGCGTTGGAAAGCCTTGGTGAATTCGCGCAGCTGTTTTTTCGAGGCGCGGCGCGCATCCACCCCGAGCGCATAGCGAGCAATCGCCGGAACATCTGCGTATTTGGCAAAGATCGTCTCGAATTCCCGCAGCATCGCCTCTTCGGACTTGCCCGAATTGATCACGGCATTGATTTCTCCAACCAGCCGATCGACCAGCGCGCGCGCTTCCCCGGTGGTCAGGGCGAGAACCGGCGACGGCAGGGCCGTTGTCAGCATGGCTGCGCCAAGGCCACCAAGGGCCGCACGGCGTGTCGGTTGTTCATTGACCATAGAGTTCCTCGAAAATGTCATTTCCCTCATCAATGGTGCCTCCGCTCAATTCATATCTGCGATTCTGCAGGAACAGAAGGCGTGCCTGCGCATAGCTGTCGGCACTTTCATACAGGATTGCATCCACCGTATCCGAATAGTCATAGCGATCGCCAAGCTTTGTTGCAAATGATGCGAAACGTGCAAGATGGCGTTCGGAATCGGGCAGTTCATGCATCAACGGGTTGATGAAGAGATCAACCACCTTGCCCACCATGCCGCGCTGTGTTGTGGGGCCAAGGAGCGGCAGTTCGACATAGGGCCCCTCGGCGAATCCCCAGACGTAGAGCGTTTCGCCGAAATCGGTGCTGCGTTCGTAAAGCCCCATGCCGTCGGAGGGATCGAGAATGCCGCCAAGACCCAATGTGGAATTGAACAGGAAGCGCGCCGAATTGTGCAGGGCGTCTTCGATGTTGAGCTGCAACAGATCATTCACCACCATGCCGGGCAGGTTCAGGTTTTCGGTGAAGTTGCGCACGCCGTTACGCACCGGTTCGGGTATGAGACTGCCGTAACCGCGCGCCGCCGGTCTCAGGAACAGTCGATCGATTTTCTTGTTCAGTTCATGAACCTCACGGTTGCGGGCTTCGTAAGGATCGCTGATGTGGCTTGCAGGAGGGTTCCGTGGCGTGCAGGCCGCAGTCAGCGCCACGGCGGCGGCGCAGAGCAGTTGCACTGATCCGCTCCTGAGTTTATGGCTTTTCGTCAGCAATGGCGATCTCAACCGCTTGTTGGTGGTTCGATGTTAATAGAGGCAATCGGAACGGGTTCCGGCTGATAGCACTTCCCGGCCAGAAGTAAGGCCATGGAATGCGCATGACAACCCGAAGTGGCGGCGTTTGCGGAATTGCCGGGCGCTGTCAGCGAAAAGGCAACAGGTGAGACAAGAGGCATGAAGCAACCGCCGGACGATCAGACGGGCCAGGAAGAGCTGCGGGCGGCGCGGCGCGAAAACCGCTGGCTGTTCGCCGCGGTGGGCCTGTTCAGCGCCTTCGTCAATCTTCTGATGCTGACCGGCCCGCTGTTCATGCTTCAGGTCTATGACCGGGTTCTGGGAAGCCGGTCCGAGGAAACGCTGCTGGCGCTTTCGGTGCTGGTGGCGTTCCTGTTTCTGATGATGGGTCTTCTCGACCATGCTCGCGGGCGCGTTCTGGCCCGTATCGGTGCGCGGTTTCAGGTCCGGCTCGAACGCCGCGTCTTCGAAGCGGTTCTGAAGGCCGGCACCACCAACCGAAGCCCCCGGCTTGCCGCCACGGCACTGGCCGATCTTGAGGCGGTGCAGCGATTGCTGTCTTCGCCGGTTCTGAGCGCTCTGTTCGACATTCCCTGGACGCCTCTTTTCCTGGCCGCGATCTTTCTGTTTCATCCGTGGCTGGGTTATCTGGCGCTGGGCGGCGGAGCGATCCTGATCCTGATCACCCTGATCAACCAGCTGGTTACCCGAAAACCGGTGCAGAATGCCAATCTTGCGGCCCATCGGGCGGCCCTCATGGCAGAACAGATCCGCACCGAGGCAGATCTGGTGCAAAGCCTCGGAATGCGCGATGCCGCATTCGACCGCTGGCAGCAGGCCCGAAGCAAGGCACTTCAGGAATCGATCCGCGCGTCAGATGCCGGCGGGGCCTTTGGCGCCATGACAAAGACGTTCCGCCTGTTCCTGCAAAGTGCAATGCTGGCGCTTGGCGCCTGGCTTGTGTTGCAGGATCAGCTGACGGCCGGTGCCATGATTGCGGGATCGATCATGATGGGCCGTGCGCTTGCGCCGATCGAACTGGCCCTGGGCCAGTGGCCGGTGGTGCAACGTGCGGCCAGGGGCTGGCAGAACCTTGGCCGTCTGCTCTCTGATATCCGTCCTGATCCGCCGCGCCTTGCCCTGCCTGTGCCCCGTGCGCTGCTGGTGGCCGACCAGCTGACAGTGGTCCCGCCAGGTGAACAGGTTGCCAGCCTGCGCATGGTCAGTTTCCGATTGGAACCGGGGCAGGCCCTGGGGGTGATCGGGCCCTCGGGGGCGGGCAAGTCAACGCTTGCAAACGCGATCACGGGCCTCTGGCGTCCTGCCGGGGGCAAGATCCGGCTCGATGGTGCAACCCTTGATCAGTATGATCCACAGGCGCTTGGCTGCCATATCGGCTATCTGCCTCAGCGGGTGCAGCTGTTTGATGGCACCATTGCCGAAAATATAGCCCGGCTGCAGGCAAATCCCGATGAGGCCGCCATTGTGGAAGCCGCCCGCAAGGCTGCCGCGCATGACATGATCATGCGGCTTCCGGATGGCTACAATACCCGCGTCACGGCCGCCGGAGGGCGGCTTTCGGGCGGACAGCTTCAGCGTGTCGGTCTGGCCCGAGCCATGTATGGCAATCCGGTGATCCTTGTGCTCGATGAGCCGAACTCGAACCTTGACAATGAAGGTTCGCTGGCACTCAACCTTGCAATCCGGAATCTCAAGGCCGAGGGGCGGTCAGTTCTGATCATGGCGCACCGTCCTGCAGCCATTCAGGAATGCGACATGCTGATGGTGATAGAAGGTGGCATGCGCCGTGCCTTCGGAACGAAGGACGAGGTGCTGAAGGCGATGGTCCAGAATCACGAACAGATAAGGCAATCCGGCCAGAAGGGGGGCGTGACATGACAAGGCCGGCACCTGATGCCGCGCGGCGCTCAGAACGCGCCAAGGGCGGCCGGGCGGAAACGGCGAAATCCGGGGGCCATGCACCATGGTCGGCCCGGCGGCCGCTGTTGCTGGGCTTTCTGGCTCTTTTCGTTCTGGTCGGGGGCTTTGGTAGCTGGTCGGTACTGGCGCGCATTTCAGGCGCGGTGGTGGTGAGCGGGCAGGTTGAAGTCGAACAAAACCGCCAGGTTGTGCAGCACCCTGATGGCGGGGTGGTCAGGGAACTTCGGATAAAGGAAGGTGACAAGGTGAAAGCCGGTGATGTGCTGATCAGGCTCGATCCTTCGATCCTGCGCAGCAATCTTGCCACCATCGAAAGCCAGCTTTACGAGATCCTGGCGCGGCGGGGGCGGCTTGAGGCCGAACGCGACAGCGCCCGGACGATCATCTTTGCTCCCGAATTGCTGGCTGCCGCACAGGAAAACCCCGAGGTTGCGGAACTGATCGCCGGACAGGAGCGGCTGTTTCATGCCCGGCTTGAAACGCTGGCGAAATCGGTTGAGCAGTTGCAGAAGCGGCGCGCCCAGATAGCCAATCAGATCGACGGCATCATTGCCCAGCAGGAGGCCCTGCAGAAACAGATCGGGTTGATTGGTGAGGAACTGGCCAATCAGCAAGCCTTGCTTGATCGTGGGCTGGCGCAGGCGTCGAAAGTGCTGGCGCTGCAGCGTGAAGACGCACAGTTGCGCGGCCGCATGGGCGAACTGACCGCGACAAGGGCCCAGGCCGAGGGCCGGATTACCGAGATCGATCTCGAGATCCTGAAGCTCGGAACAACCCGCCGCGAAGAGGCAATCTCGCAACTGCGGGATCTTGGTGTGCGCGAACTGGAGCTGACCGAGAAGCGCAATGCCGCGCGCGAGCGACTGAGCCGTCTGGACATTCGTGCTCCGGCTTCGGGCGTGATCTATGGTCTGACCGTCTTCGGCCCGCAAAGTGTGATTCGGCCGGCAGAGCCGATACTCTATATCGTTCCGCAGGATCGCCCCCTCGTCATCGCGGCCAAGGTTCCGCCAATCCATATCGACGAGGTATTCCCCGGGCAGGAGGCAGAGTTGCGCTTTCCGGCATTCAATTCGCGCACCATTCCCGAACTCAGGGGAAAGGTGATGCAGGTTTCGGCGGATGCCTTCGTGGACGAGCGCACCCAGGTGCCCTATTATCGGGTCGAGATCATGCTTGCGGAAGGTGAAGCGATGAAGCTTGGCAAGGATGCGGCGCTGATTCCGGGAATGCCGGTTGAGGCCTTCATGCGCACAGCCGACCGCACGCCGCTGGCCTATCTGGTGAAGCCGTTGACCGATTATTTCCGCAAGGCTTTCCGGGAATCCTGATTTTGCGGTTTCGCCATTGGCGCAACGGCTGTAGCGTCGGAGCAAAGCCTTCCGGATACAGGAGAATCAGCATGAGCAATCCGATCGAACAGCGGCTGGCCAACCTGGGCATATCCCTGCCCGATGCACCCGCTCCGGCGGCCAATTACGTGCCCTGTGTGGTGGTGGGCGATCTGGTGTTCATCTCGGGCCAGATATCCATGAACGATGGAGAATTCATCCGCGGCAGGCTTGGCGACGATATGGATGTAGCGGCCGGGGCTGTCGCTGCACGGGCCTGTGGGCTTGCTCTGATCGCCCAGTTGCGTTCTGCCTGTGGCGGCGATCTTTCACGCTTGCGCCGGGTGGTGAAGCTCACGGGTTTTGTCAACTCGACCCCGGATTTCACCGATCAGCCCAAGGTGATCAACGGAGCATCCGATCTGATGGTCGAGGTATTCGACAACGCCGGGCGCCATGCGCGGGCGGCGGTCGGAGTTTCGGCCCTGCCATTCGGTGTGGCGGTCGAGGTTGAAGGCATCTTCCAGATCGGCTAGGGCGCATGGCATCGCTTCCGCACTCCTTTCTTGGCCCGCCGATTGCACATCGCGGCTACCATGATATCGCAGCGGGCCGGCCCGAGAATTCGCGCGCGGCCTTCGAGGCGGCGATCGGGACGGGCTATGGTATCGAGATTGATGTGCAGCAGTCGGCCGATGGCGAAGCGATGGTGTTTCACGATTACGATCTCGGCCGGCTTTCCCATGCGTCCGGCCCGATCCGCCAGCGCACGGCAAGCGAACTGAAAGGCATCCGGCTGATCGGTTCCGACGAAACCATCCCGACGCTTTCCGAAGTCCTGTCGCTGGTGGCCGGGCGGGTGCCGGTTCTGATCGAGGTAAAGGATCAGGACGGGATCATGGGCGAGGATGTGGGTGTGCTTGAGCAAAGCATCGCGCGGGCGCTCGACGAATACCACGGAGATGTGGCGGTGATGTCGTTCAATCCCAATGCGATTGCCGTTTTTGCCGAAGTTGCTCCCCATGTGCCGCGCGGCCTGACCACGGCACCGTTTTCGCTGTCGGCTTGGCCGCTTCTGCCCCGGCGCGTGCGCCACCATCTTCGCAAGATACCCGATTTCAAGCGCGTGGGCGCAAGCTTCATCAGCCATCAGGCCGCTGATCTTTCCAGTCCGCGTGTCCGCGAATTGAAGGAAGGCGGTGTTCCGGTGCTGTGCTGGACAATTCACAACAGGGGTGAGGAACTGCGGGCGCGCCAGGTGGCCGACAACATTACTTTCGAAGGTTACACGCCCGAGATTCCGAGCGGAGCTTTCCAATGGGCAACGCCGGCGATCGGCTGAGCCTGTTTCCGGCCCGAGAAAAGGATCTTTCATGCCGGGAAGCCGGGGTATGTTTTCCAGATGACATTTACCGTTCTCGTGCTGCTGGTTGCATTTGCGGTGGGGTTCGCCATGAAAACCGGGGGGCTGTGCACCTATGCTGCGGCCGAGCAGATCGTCCGCAGGCGTCGGTTCGAGCGTCTGCAGGCCTTTTTCGGTGCGGCTGCATGGGCATTTCTGGTGGTGGTTCCCCTGGCGTGGCTCTTTCCCGGTGATGTAGCTCTGAGCGGCACCCACGATCGTCTGGACATTGCCCTGGTGGGCGGCGTTGTCCTGGGTGCCGGGGCCTGGCTGAACCGCGGCTGTTTCTTTGGG
Source organism: Paracoccaceae bacterium (assembly GCA_026989355.1). Lineage (GTDB taxonomy): Bacteria > Pseudomonadota > Alphaproteobacteria > Rhodobacterales > Rhodobacteraceae > WFVA01. The sequence goes on from JALSJM010000002.1 coordinate 352,919, forward strand.
ACCTTCGTACAGCTTGTTGGCGGGAACCTTGCCTATCTGGCAACGCTGCCGGGCATGGTTGCCGGGGCGCTGGCGGTGCGGATTGCTCTGGCCGACCGGCTTGAGGAAGAGGGCCCGGTGGCCCTGGTGGCGGCCCCGACATCCTGGATGGCGTTGGGCTTCCTGATCGCTGCCGGCATTGCGCTCACGCTCGTTTTCGATCTGCGCACCATGCGTCGCCGTCCTGTTGCTGGCCTTCTGATTGCCATGGTCATTGGTATCGGCGGTGGCAGTCTGTTTGCCGCGGTGAAGGGCTGGGATCTTGCAGCGGTCATGATACAGACCGGATACCGGGCCTGGCAGATCGTTCAATCCGGCCCCGTTCCTCTGGCGGTTGGCAGCACGCTGGCCATGGTGGCCGGCGGCATTACCGCTGCGATCAGACAGGGTCGTTTCATCCTGAGGCTACCGGGATTTGGCCGGGCACTGGCATGCCTGGCTGGCGGCATGCTGATGGGTGCGGCCTCTGTGATCATACCGGGCGGCAATGACGGGCTCTTGCTGAGCGGCATCCCCGCTCTCGCGCCGCATGCGTTCGCAGGCTATCTTGCCATGCTGGGTTCGATGATGGTGCTGCTGGCGATTTTTCCAAAGGAAAAGGGATAACCGGCTGGGCGGCATTGCATTCCGGGCAGAACGCGGGCCTGACCACGAAAGAAACGGGGCGGGCCGCAGACCCGCCCCTGACATATCCGGTTGCGCTGCCCCTCAGCCATATACCAGGCGCGGCAGCCAGGTGATCAGCTCTGGGAAGACCATGCACAGAACCAATCCCAGAAGCTGCAACGCCAGGAAGGGAAGCGCCGATCTGAAGATGTCAGACATTGGAATCTCGGGAGGTGCCACGCCGCGCAGATAGAACAGGGCATAACCGAATGGCGGAGAGAGAAAGCTCATCTGCATGTTGACGAGATAGAGCACCCCGAACCACAGCGGATCGAAGCCAAGGCTCTTGATGATCGGCACGAAGATCGGCACGGCCAGAAGCAGGATCCCCACCCAATCGAGGAACATGCCGAGGATGATCAGGATCACCATCATCAGGATCAGTATCCCCCACCGACCAAGGCCTGTGGCATCAAGAGCGCTTGTGACAAACTGTTGTCCGCCCTCAAGCACATAGAGCCCCACAAAGATGGTGGCCCCGAACATGATCCAGATCACCATGGCCGAAGCCTTGAGCGTGGTCAGGCAGGCCTCGCGTACGGTGCGCCAGTCAAGCTGACCGTGCAGCGCCGCCACCATGAACGAGCCGAAGGTGCCGATTCCCGCGGCTTCCACCGGTGTTGCCGCGCCGGAAAACAGTGTGGCGAATACCACGAAGATCAGCGTGATCGGCGCCCCCATCTTGCGCAGCAGCGCAAGCTTCTCGCCAAAGCTGATGCGCTCGCCTTCCGGAATCGGCGGCCCGAGATCGGGATTGATGTAGCAGCGGACCGTGACATAGAGAATGTAGAGCCCCGAAAGCATCAGGCCGGGGATCACGGCGCCGATGAACAGCTCGCCCACGGACTGCTCGGCCACCACCGCATAGATGATGGCCAGGATCGAGGGCGGAATCAGGATGCCAAGCGTTCCGCCGGCCATGATCGATCCCATGGCAATCTTGGGATCATACTTGCGTTCGAGCATCGCCGGAAGGGCGATGATACCCATCGTTACCACCGCCGCACCGATCACACCTACCATTGCCGCAAGGATGGTAGAGGCAATGATGGTGGCCGAGGCCAGTCCGCCGCGCAAGCCTCCGAGAAGCTTGTAGATCACGTCGAACATGTCTTTGATGATCCCGGCGCGCTCAAGCATCGCTGCCATGAATATGAACAGCGGGATCGCCGAAAGCTGATAATCCGTCATCAGCGGGAAGATGCGGCTTGGCACGATGTTGAGTGTATCCATGTCGCCCAGAAGGAACAGGAATACCACTGCAAGCCCCCCGGTGACGAAGGCAAGCGGCAGCCCTGCCATGAGAAGTGCCAGCAATGACCCGAACATGATCAGGGTCAGCCAGCCTATTCCGATCTCAAGCCCCATTTGAAATCCTCCGCTCAGGGTTGAGCACGGTGGCGGCATCCTTCATCACATGAGAAACTCCCTGAAGGATCAGCAGGCCGCCGCCAAGCACGATGGTGATTTTCACGGGCCAGTACTGAATGCCCCATTCTGTAAAGCTGACTTCGTTCTGGTGAATGGAATCAGCCGCGAATATCCAGCCGGTCCACAGAAGCGTGAAGGCGAAGATGAAGAAGAAGACCGATGTCAGAAGATCAACGATCGCCTTCCCTCGCGGGCTGAAACTGGCATAGAAGATATCCACCCGCACATGGCTTTCGGTCAGCATCGCATAGGCGCCGGCGATCAGATACTGCATTCCGAACATCAGGAACATCGCTTCGTGGGCCCAGTTCGTGGGCGAATTGAACACGTAGCGCACCATTACTTCATAGTAGTAGACGAACACCGCGATTACCGACCAGTAGGCCACGAACTCTCCGGCAAAAAGGGAAATGCGATCGATCACGCCGGCAAGGCCGGAGCCCACGTAATCGGCATCGTCCTTCAGTGTTTCGCGTTCGATTTCTTCGGGCGGTTCGGCCGCAATCTTCTTCAGCGCCGCCTTCAGCATGGACGGAACAAGGAAGAAATCTATCGCCATGAAGGCCGCAATCAGGAGAAAGGCATAATACGCGGTGGATGACCAGAAATTCCGCCGCTCTTCGGCTTCGGCAAGTGCCGGTTTCAGGGTGGCGGCCTCGGCGCGCAGATCGGCAAGCTTGGCTTCGGCCGTTGCAATGGCCTTTTCGGCCTTGGCGATCCTGCGCTCCTGGCGCGTTCGGGCCGAGGCGGATTCTTCGCTTTCCGGCAGTTCGGCCAGCCTTGCCTCGGCCTGTTCGATGATGCCGGTTGATTTGCGAATGCGGTTTTCACTGCGGTTCAATGCGCCCTCGATCCCCTGTATGGCCGCTACCGCATCAGAATAGGCCACCCGGGCATCGCGCTGATGCCCGTTGGCAAAGAGGATGACGGCAAAGAGCGGCCAGTACAGGAATCCCCAAGGGTTTTTCAGATAAAGGCGATGAAAGCCGAACATGCCCCCTACGAGCCAGATGAAATAGGCTACGCCCAGGCTGCGCGAGCCCCTTGGCGGCTGGGGACGGCGGGCCATGTACATCGCCACCAGCGGAAAGATGACGAGCCCTGACCAATAGAGCCAGTGCGGCAACACGAAATCGACGCTCGGCATGGATTCAACTCCTGTGAGCCAGATGTGCCAATGCGCGGGCCCGCACGATCAGGGTGCGGGCCCGTCGGATGTGGGTGAAGGTTCAGAGATCGAGATCGTGGCCTGCGATCATGTCTTCCGTCACGTATCCGAGCGAGGGAGACATCATGTAATCAAGCTGGGCCTTGAACACCCGGGCGGCGTCCTTGTCCTTGTTGGCCCATTTGAACCAGATCGGCACGGCGATCTCGGTCAGTGCCTCCACATCGTCTTCGCTGAGGCGTGTCACTTCGGCGCCGTCTTCCTCGAACTTCTTCCAGGCGTCCTGATCGGCCTTCTGGATTGCGGCATGGTGCATGTCGGAATAGGCGTGCACTTCCATCTCGACGAAGGTTTTCAGATCGTCCGGAAGCGCTTCCCAGGATTTCATGCCCACGGTAAGGTCCATCAGGTCAACCGGTTGATAGACGCTCATGAAGCCCGGCGGTCCGAGCACCACGTATTTCGTGACCTGGCTGAAGCCGAGTGCATAGTTGATGGCCGGACCCACATAGTCGGCCACGTCGATCGTGCCCTTTTCAAGCGCCGGGAAGATTTCCGATCCGGGCAGAAGGGTTGTCTTGGCGCCAAGTGCCTGGAATACCTCGGCCACCATGCCGCCGGGCAGGCGCATCTTGCGGCCGCGGAAGTCATCGATCGAGCGGATCGGCACCTTCGAGTGAATGATGTTCGGGCCGTGCTGGATGGGCCCCACGTAATACATGCCTTCACGGGCGAACAGCTCGCGCGCCATCTCAAGCCCGCCAAGACCATAGTAGAACACGTCCCATTCACCCGGCTGGCGTGGTCCCAGAGGATAGGAGCTGAGAAACACCGAAGCCGGAATGCGGCCGGCCCAGTAAAGGGTAAAGGGGTTCATGGCATCGAGAACGCCATTCTTTACCGCGTCGAACAGCTGGAAATCGCCCACCACATCCTTGGCACCAAAGGGGATGAATTCCATCTCGCCTCCGGATTTTTCCTTGATCGAGGCGCACCAGTCCTTGAATATCTGCAGCCCGATGCCGCCGGGCCAGGATGTCTGGATCTTCCAGGTAATGGTTTTTGCCTGGGCATTGGCAATCGCCGGTGCAGCCAGCGTGCCTGCGGCTGCCAGCCCCGCGCCCTTCATCAGGAAATCGCGTCTGTTGGTTTTCATCTTGGTTCTCCTCCTTGTTGAAGTCTCCTGGTTGCGGTTTCATGATTTTGTCACACCGCCGGTCGGCCCTTGTTTTACTGGTTTTTTCCGGTTTTCCGGGCCTTTTTCCGCCTGGCGCATGCCGGCACAGACGGAAAGCCAATGCTGATCATAGCATGATTTCCTCTGCGATACCCTTCTCGCCAGCATCTCTTGCGGCAGCCGAGGCCACGGCCAGATCCTGCAGGCCAACCCCGGTTCCATCGAACAGCGTTATCTCTGCGGGCGATGTCCGTCCGGGATGGACACCGTTGATCACTGCTCCGATCGGGGTGATATGGTCTTTTGCGATCAGCCCGTTGGCAACGGCATGCTGGGCCTCGCCGATGGTGATGGACTGCGCCACCTCATCGGTGAACACGGTTGCAGCGGCAAGAATTTCGGGATCAAGCTCCTGCTTGCCCTTCGTGTCGGTGCCCATGCAGGCAATATGCGTGCCGGGGCGGATCCAGTCTTTCATCAGCAGCGGTTCGTGGGCCGAGGTGATGGTGATGATCACATCGGCCTGCGCCCCCAGCTCTTCGCGGCTCACCGCCTCGAAGGGCAGGTCAAGCTCTTCCGCCACCCGTGCCAGATTGGGCAGCATGTCGGGATGATAGTTCCATGCCACCACGCGTTCGAAGCCGCGCTGTTCGGCAGCCGCGCGCAACTGGAACTGCGATTGATGCCCGGCGCCGACCATGCCCAGCACCTTTGCATCCTTGCGTGCCAGGTGGTTGATCGAGATCGCCGAAGCCGCCGCAGTGCGGAGGGCGGTAAGATGATTCCCCCCCACCAGTGCCGAAAGCTGCCCGGTGTCTGGGTCGAACAGGAATACGGTGGATTGATGGTTTGTCAGCCCCTTCCCGGCGTTGTGCGGCCAGTAGCCGCCGGCCTTCACGCCCAGCACCAGGCTGGCGCGATCGAAGCCCGATTTGAAGCCGTAGAGGGCATCGGCGTGCCCGATGGCTTCGCGCACCACGGGAAAATTCCAGGCATCCCCCCGCGCCATGGCACCGAACACCGCCTCGACCGCCTCATAGGCGAGCGGGCGCGTCATCACCTTCCGGCAGGTTTCTTCCGTTACGATCAGCATCAGTATGCAAGCCCCCGTGCGGTGACCGGGATCACGTCTTCCACCCTGTCTCCGCGGACAAGCACATACCAGTCATGCACATTGCAGGTGGGATCGCAATGTCCGGGGATCAGGCGGATCTTCTGGTTGATCGCAAGCTTGCCCTCGGGGTCGGCGATCACTCCGTGTTCGTCCGAACATTTCACGTATTCGACGCCTTCGATACCGTGCACCTTGGGCAGGCCGCTATCAACCGATTGCGCTTTCAGCCCGGCATCGACCACCGCCTTGTCGGGCTTGGCGTGGCTCATCACCTGGGTGAGCAGGAACAGTGACGAGGCAAACTGGGTTTCTGAAATCGGTTGGCCGTTTTCGTCGAGGATGCGGCCGTAGTCGGCATCCATGAAGGCATAGGAACCGCATTGCAGTTCGTTATAAACCCCTGACGTACCTTCAAAATAATAGCTGCCGGTGCCGCCGCCGCCGACGATGTCGCATTCCAGCCCCTCGGCCTTCAGGGCATCGACAGCCTTGCGCACCATGGCTACGGCGATGTCGATCTTTTCCTTGCGGTCTTCGTAGCGGTCAAGGTGTTGCATGGCACCTTGATAGGCCTGGATACCGGAAAATTTCAGCCCCTGGGCCGCATCTATCGCCTTGGCGATCTTCACGACATCGGCGGTTTCTGTCACGCCACAGCGGCCTGCGCCGCAGTCGATTTCCACCAGACATTCGATTTCGGTTCCGTGCTTTTGGGCCGCGGCGGAAAGATCGGCGACATTGGCTATGTCATCCACACACACAATCGCGCGCGCCCCCAGCTTCGGCAGGCGGGCAAGGCGGTCGATCTTGGCCGGATCCCGCACCTCGTTTGAAACGAGAATGTCCTTGATGCCTTCGCGGGCAAAGGCCTCGGCCTCGCTTACCTTCTGGCAGCAGATACCGCAGGCGCCGCGTTCGATCTGCATCTTCGCGATATCGGCCGATTTGTGCATCTTGCCATGCACGCGCAGACGCACACCCATCTGATCGGCAGCCTTCTGCATCTTGTCGAGATTTTCTTCGAGCACGTCCATATCAACGATCAGACAGGGTGTCTGCACATCGGCGGCATTCATGCCGGGTTTGGCGGGAATGTTGTAGCCAACTTCGTATTCTTCGAAATTCATGTCTTTCATGGTGTCCTCCTGTGCCTGATTCACATCCAGGGCAGCTTCTTCAGATCCACGTTGCCACCTGTCAGGATCACGCCCAAGCGCTTGCCCGCGAAGCGTTCCCTGTTTTTCAGGATGGTAGCCAGTGTTACCGCGCTTGATGGTTCGACCACGATCTTCATACGCTGCCAGATCAGATACATGGCGTCGATTATTTCCTGCTCTTCGGCCAGCAGGATATCGGTTACGTGATTCTTCACGAAATGCCAGGTCAGATCCTTGAGCGGCACTTTCAGCCCGTCAGCCACCGTTACCGGCGCATCGTCGGCGATGATGTGGCCGGCCTTGAAGGAGCGCCAGGCGTCATCGGCCTGTTTCGGCTCGGCGGCGAATATCTCTACATCGGGGGCGATGTTCGAAAGCGTCAGGCAGGTGCCCGAAACCATCCCGCCGCCGCCGATCGGGGCGATCACCGCATCCAGCCCCTCGATCTGGTTCATCAGTTCGCGCGAACAGGTGCCCTGCCCGGCGATTACCCGCGGATCGTTGTAGGGGTGCACGAATTCGGCCCCGGTTTCGGCCACCACCTTCGCGAAGACTTCTTCACGCGAGCTGGTCGAGGGCTCGCATTCGGTGATCGTGCCGCCATAGCCGCGCACGGCTTCCTTCTTGGCTTCGGGGGCGGTGCGGGGCATGACCACCTGGCACGGAATACCCCGTCGTCCGGCGGCATAGGACAGGCTCAGCCCGTGATTGCCCGATGAATGGGTGGCCACGCCGCGTTTCGCCTGTTCGTCGGTCAGGGAAAACACTGCATTCGAAGCTCCACGGGCCTTGAACACGCCGGCCTTCTGGAAATTCTCGCATTTGAAGAAAAGTTCGGCCCCGGTCATCCGGTTGAAGGTTTCCGAGGTCAGGACAGGGGTTTCGTGCACATGGGGGCGGATGCGTTCATGTGCCTTTTCGACATCTTCATAGGTGGGAATCTGCATCTTGCGCCTCCTCTATGCCGCGGCTCGAACCTGATCGCCGGCGGTGTTGCGAAAATGCTCCTGCGCAGCGGCCACCCCGGCGCCAAGTGCGATCGGATAGTCCAGATCTTTCATCGCCATCTCGATAGTGGCCAGCCCCGAAAGCACCATCACGTCGGTCAGTGCACCCAGATGGCCGATGCGGAAGGCCCTGCCGGCCATCTTGCCCAGCCCGATGCCGAAGGATACGCCATAGGCGTTGTAGGCGTGATCGGTGAGCGCGTTGGAATCGAAACCCTCGGGAACATAGATGGCGCTGACACTGTCGGAATGAAGATCGGGCGATTTTGCCACCAGCTTCAGCCCCCAGGCATCGACAGCCTTGCGCACGCCCGTGGCCAGTCGGCGGTGGCGGGCGTAAACATTGTCGAGCCCTTCTTCGAACAGCATGTCGAGACTCTCGCGCAGGCCGTAGATCAGGTTGAGCGGCGGGGTATAGGGAAAACCGCCCGAGGTATTGGCCACGCGCATGTCGCGGAAATCGAAGTAGCAGCGGTGCGCGCGCGCATCTTCGGCGGCGGCCAGTGCCTTTTGTGAAACCGCCAGAACGGCGGCGCCGGCCGGCAGCATGAAGCCCTTCTGCGAACCGGAAATGGCCACGTCCACGCCCCAGGCGTCCATGCGGAAATCCATCGAGCCAAGTGAAGAAACGCAATCGACGAACAGCATCGCCGGGTGGGCGGCGGCGTCGATGGCGGCACGCACGGCGCCCACGTCCGAAAGCACGCCGGTCGCGGTTTCGTTGTGAGTGACCAGCACGGCCCTGATCTCATGGCCCTTGTCGGCGGCCAGGATTTCGCCAAAGCGATCGGCCGGCGCCCCGGTACCCCACTCGCACTCGAGCACCTGCACATCCAGGCCGTGGCGCTGGCACATGTCGATCCAGCGGTGACTGAACATGCCGTAGCGGGCGATCAGAACCCTGTCGCCGGGGCTCAGTGTGTTGGTAATCGCCGCTTCCCAGCCTCCGGTGCCGCTGGACGGAAAGATGAAGGTTTCGCCGTTTTCGGTGCGGAACACCTTTTTCAAATCATGCAGGACCGGTGCGAAAACTTCTACGAAATCGGGTGCACGGTGATCGAGGGTCTGCACGTTCATCGCATTGCGAAGGCGGTCGGGAATGTTGGTGGGGCCTGGGATGAACACCGGGTTGAGGCCGAACATGGCAGATTTCCTCGGAATGGTTCAAGATCTGGGTGCAGTCGCGCGACCGTTGCCATCATCATATCTTGGTAGTGGGATTTTTCAATTTTTCTGAAAATACTTTCCGATTTCCTGGGAGGACAGGCAGCCCACTGATTTTCCTATATTTTACATTTTCATAATCACTGTTATGACTTGCTGTGGAAAATATTTCCAAGGGAAGCGAAGCGTATTCCCTCCCGCCGGGAATCACCCGTGCCGTCTGGCCCGCAATGAACAGGAGAACCCGAAGGATGTCGTCCGAAACCATGCTCAAGCGCAAGAGAGGGCGCCCCAGAACCGCCCGTCCGGATTCCGGGATCATGCCCGTGCGCGCACTGGACCGTGGGCTGATGCTGTTGCAGGCCCTTTCGGGCGAGGGACGCGCCAGGCTGAGCGATCTTGCCGATATAGTCGGGCTGCCGGTATCCACGGCGCATCGGCTGCTGGCCACCCTGCAGCAGCACGGGTTTGCCGAATTCGATGAAACCGCGCAGGAATGGTCGGTTGGAATCGGAGCCTACCGCACCGGTACGGCCTATCTGATGGGCACCAATCTTGTGGATGGCTCGCGCCGGATCATGCACCGGCTGATGGAGGATACAGGCGAAACGGCAAATCTCGCGATTCTCGAAGATGGATGGATCGTTTTCGTTTCTCAGGTTGAAACCCGCAACCCGGTGCGCGCCTTCTTCCGGCCCGGTTCGCGCAGTCCGATGCATGCTTCGGGTATCGGCAAGGCCATACTTGCCGCCCTGCCCGAGCGTGAAATCGCGGCGATCCTGCGTGCACGGGGGCTTGACGCCTTCACGCCGCGCACCCTGATCACCCCCGAGACGCTGATGGCTGATCTTGCCCGGATCAGGGCCAGGGGATGGGCGCTTGATGACGAGGAACACCATGCGGGGATGCGCTGTGTGGCCGCAGTGATACGCAACGGGTTTGGCGAAGCTGTAGCCGGGGTTTCGGTATCGGGGCCTGCAGGGCGTTTCGATGATGATTCGATCGTTCGCTATGCCACTGCTGTCGTCTGTGCTGCCGGCGAGATTTCCGAGGTGATCGGCGGCAGACCATGAGTGCCGCACACCCGGATTGCGGATATTCGTTCAGAAAGAACGTTCCGGGCCACGTACCTTGACCACACCGATAGAGCCCGCACATCCTGCCAGGATGAAACCCGCAGAAACCGATACCCGTGTCTGCCGTTCGATCGGCGAGATCGCACCGGATGCATGGGACGCTTGCGCCTGTCCGGAAGTGCGGCAGGATGGCGGGCGGCCGGTTGATCCTTTCAGCACCCATCGGTTTCTGCTGGCGCTTGAAGAAAGCGGTTCGGTGGGGCCCGGCACCGGCTGGCAGCCGCTTCACCTTGCCGTGTGGCGCGGGGATGAACTGATCGCGGTTTCTCCGACCTATGCCAAGGAACATTCCCATGGCGAGTATATCTTCGATTTTGCCTGGGCCGATGCCTATGCCCGTGCCGGCGGTGCCTACTATCCGAAGTTGCAGATCGCTGTGCCCTTTACCCCTGTTGCCGGGCGGCGGTTGCTTGCCCGTCCGGGCGACGAGACCACAGGCCGTGCCGCTCTCCTGGCCGGTGCCGTCGGCCTTGCCGCCGAAAACGGACTTTCTTCGTTGCACATCACCTTCTGCACACGCGACGAGGCAGAGACAGGCGCCGAGGCCGGCCTGTTGCATCGCACCGGCCTGCAATACCACTGGCACAATGAAGGATATGATCGGTTCGAAGATTTCCTTTCGGCGCTGTCTTCGCGCAAACGCAAGGCAATCCGGAAAGAACGCGCCCGGGCGCAGAATTTTGGTGGCACCATCCATATGTTTTCAGGTGATGAAATCTCCTCTGGACATTGGGATGCCTTCTGGCGCTTTTATCAGGATACGGGCACGCGCAAATGGGGGCGCCCCTATCTTTCGCGCGTCTTTTTCGACCTGATCCATGAGACCATGCGTGAAGATGTGCTTCTGATAATGGCACGTCGCGATGGAAACTGGGTGGCCGGCGCGCTCAATTTCATTGGCCGTGAGGCACTTTTCGGCCGCTACTGGGGCTGCACGGAAGATCATCCCTTTCTGCATTTCGAGCTTTGTTACCATCAGGCTGTGGAATATGCGATTTCGGCCGGGTTTTCACGTGTCGAAGCCGGTGCACAGGGCGCGCACAAGATCGCCCGCGGCTATCGCCCGGTGCCGGTTCATTCGTTGCACTGGATCAATGACCCGGGGTTTCGTGAGGCGGTGGCCGATTTTCTGGTGGCCGAGCGTGAAGCGGTGGCAGCCGAGATCATGGCCCTCGATCGCCATGCCCCCTATCGCAAGGGATGAGGGCGCCGGCCCTGCGGCATTCGCATGGTTTCAGTTCATCGCCTCAAGTAATGCCTCGCCAGCCGAAACCGAGCATTGCCCGGCGTCTTCTTCGACGTGCAAGATCTTCACTTCGCCATCTTCGACAAGCATCGCATAGCGCAGTGAGCGGCCATGCAGCCCCGCTGGCGCAAGATCGAAATCCATGCCGATAGCCCTGGTGAACCTGCCCGAAGCATCGGCGAGCATCTCAACCCCCGCGGCTGCCGCGCCGGTGGCCTGGCTCCAGGCTTGCATCACGAACGGGTCGTTGACGCTGATGCAGATCACCTGGTTCACGCCCTTGTCGGCAAAGGTCTGCATGTTGCGCATGAAGCTTGGCACATGGGCATTGTGGCAGGTGGGGGTGAAAGCGCCGGGCACGGCGAAGATTACCACCTTTTTCCCTTTCACAAGATCTTCCATGCTTCTGGGCTGCGGACCTTCGGGGCCCATCTTCAGAAGCGTTGCATCGGGCAGTCTGTCGCCTGGCTTGATGGTCATTCCGGTTCTCCCTGTTGCATGGTTTTGTGGCATTTATGCCGGTTTGCCTTTCCTGCGCCATGATATACTGTCTGCCGACAACGGAACCAGCGGGAAATCCGACTCGTGACACATATTGCCGTTATCGGTGCCGGACAGGCGGGTGCCGCCCTTGCTGCGAGGTTGCGTGCCCTTGGCCATGAAGGCCCGATTACCCTGATCGGGGCCGAACCCTTCCCCCCCTATCAGCGTCCACCGCTTTCCAAGGCCTATCTTCTGGGTGAGATGACACGAGATCGACTGTTCCTTCGCCCCCGAAGCTTTTACGACGAACACAAGATCACCCTGCGTCTGGGACAGCCGGTGACGGCAATCGATCCGGCGGCGAAGATCCTGCGGATCGGATGCGAGGCCATCGCCTGGGATCAGCTGGCGCTGACCACCGGCGCGGCACCCGTTCGGTTGCCGGAAAGCATGACCGGAAGGCTGAGCGGCATTCACTATGTGCGTACCCTGTCGGATATCGATACGCTTGCCCCTGAATTTGAAGCCGGTCGGCGGGTGCTGATCGTGGGGGGGGGATATATCGGGCTTGAGGCGGCGGCGGTGGCGGCAAGCAAGGGGCTGAAGGTTACGCTGATCGAGGCGGCGGAGCGAATCCTGTCTCGGGTGGCGGCCCCGGAAACGGCCAATTACTTCCGTGATCTGCATGCACGTCATGGGGTGCATATTCTTGAGGGCCGCAGCCTGTCGGCGCTTTCGGGCAGGAACAAGGTCGAACAGGCGGTTCTGGAGGGGGGTGAAACCCTGCCGGTCGATTTCGTGATCGTCGGTATCGGTGTGCGCCCCGAAACCGGTTTGGCCAAAATGGCCGGCATTGTGCTTGAAAACGGTATTCGCACTGATGCGCTGGGCCGCACATCGGCCCCGAATATCTGGGCTGCGGGGGATTGTGCATCGTTTCCCTGGGGCGATGGGCGGATCCGTCTGGAAAGCGTACCCAATGCACTTGACCACGGCGAAGCGGTGGCCGCCAACATGCTGGGGGCCGGAGAGATCTATGAGGCACGGCCCTGGTTCTGGTCGGATCAGTATGACGTGAAGCTGCAGATCGCCGGACTTTCCACGGGATACGAGCGGGTAATCGTGCGGCCGGGTGCGCGGGAAGATGTGCAATCGGTCTGGTATTGGCGGGGTGACAGGCTGATTGCGGTGGATGCCATGAATGATCCGCGCGCCTACATGGTGGCCAAGCGGCTGATCGAGGCGGGCCGATCCCCCGCCCCCGATCTGATTGCCGAACCGGAAACCGACCTCAGGGCACTTCTGAAACCATGAGGATCATAGCTGGCAGACACCGGGGGCTGCGGCTGGCCGACATTGGCCGGAGTGCTCCGGGTACGCGTCTGCGTCCTACCTCTGATCGGGTGCGCGAAAGCCTGTTCAATGTGCTCGTGGGAGGTGCATATGGTGATCCGTTTACCGGTGCGCGAGTGCTTGATCTTTTCGCAGGCACCGGTGCGCTCGGCCTCGAGGCGCTTTCGCGAGGAGCGGCGCATGTGACTTTCGTGGAAAAGGGGCGCAAGGGACAGGCGCTGATCCGCGAGAATCTCGCGCGTGCCCGGTGTGGGGATGATGCAGCATTGCTGCATGCCGATGCCACCCGGCTGCCGCTGAACAGCGGTGAACCCTGCCGGCTGGTATTTCTCGATCCACCCTATGGCAAGGGGTTGGGCGAACATGCGCTGGCATCGGCCACGGCCGGTGGCTGGCTTGCGGAAGGGGCGCTGGTGATATGGGAAGAAAATGCTCCCCAGGTTGCACCGCCGGGGTTCGTCACTCTTGATCGGCGGCGTTACGGCGATACCTGGATCACGATCCTCGGGGCAGGGGCCGAACCCGAGCGCAGCTGAATTCCGGCGCTGTCGCGCATTCGGTGGCCGGTTTCAGCCTTCCCAGGTGGGATGGAACCTGCCGGCTGGCGAAAGGGTGAATATCTCGGCGCCATCCGCCGTTACCCCGATCGAATGTTCGTATTGTGCCGAAAGCGAGCGGTCGCGTGTCACGGCCGTCCAGCCGTCTTTCAGAACCTTGGTTTCGGGGCGGCCCAAGTTTACCATCGGTTCGATCGTGAAAAACATACCTTCTTCCAGAACCGGTCCGGTGCCGGGGCGGCCATAGTGCAGCACATTGGGGGGTGCGTGGAACACTCGCCCCAGGCCGTGACCGCAGAAATCGCGCACCACGCTCATCCTTTGCGCTTCCACATGGGTCTGGATGGCATGGCCGATATCGCCAAAGGTGTTCCCGGGCCGGACTGCCTCGATCCCCTTCATCAGGGCGTCATGCGTTACCTGCATCAGCCGTTCGGCCTTGCGACCGGGGCGACCCGCCACATACATGCGGCTGGAATCGCCATACCAGCCATCGACGATTACCGTGATGTCGATGTTGAGGATGTCACCTTCTTTCAGCCGCTTGTCGCCGGGAATGCCATGACAGACCACGTGGTTGACGCTGATGCAGCTGGCGTGCCGATAACCCTTGTAGCCGATGGTGGCCGAGGTGGCGCCTTCTTCCGTGATTCGGCGGGTGATATAGGCATCGATTTCGGCCGTGCTGATACCCGGCCTTACCTGCGCGATTACCTCGTCAAGCAGCCTTGCAGCAAGGCATCCTGCCTTCTGCATGCCGGCAAAATCTTCCGGTTCGTATATCCTGATGCCATCGCGTGTGATGCGGCCGCGCTTTTCCTTCAAGGGAAGCCTCCTGGGGTTTTTCGCCTCTGATTACCGCACCCGCACAGCGGATACCAGAGCCCGGGGGCATCTCCTCGTCAGGGCACATGATCCCGGATCACCGGAAGGGGTGTGCCAAGCCACACACCTTCGGGAGTGATCCGCGTGCCGTGGCTCAGCACCTCGACACCGGCCTCGCGGGCGCGATCGAAGGCCATGCCATAGGCCGGGTCTATGTCGCGGGCAAGGGTCATTTCCGTGCAGTCGGTACGCTGCACCAGATAGAATATCACCGCCCGATGTCCGGTGCGCACCATTGCTGCCAGTTCTTCAAGATGGCGGGTGCCGCGGGTGGTCACGCTGTCGGGAAACTCGGCCAGGCCGGGGCGACGGGACAGGGTCACGCTTTTCACCTCGAGGTAAAGATCGGGAAGGCCACTGCCCGAAAGCAGGAAATCCACCCGGCTGCCGGTTCCGTATGTCACCTCGGGGCGGATCCGGGTGTATCCGGCCAGTCCCGGCACACCGGACGATTCAAGAGATTCACGCAGGGCCCGGTTGGGCAAGCCGGTATCGACGCCCGTGAAATGGCCGTTTTCATGATCGACCAGCCGCCAGCCGAACTTCAGTTTCTTCTTCGGATCGTCATTGGGTTCAAGCCAGCATTTCACCCCGGCTTCGGCCAACCCCAGCATGGATCCGGGATTGGCGCAATGGGCTGTCACCTCGCGCCCGTCGTCAAGGCGCATGTCGGCAAGGAAACGCTTGTAGCGGCGGATCAGGCGGGCAGGTATGAGCGGGGTTTGAAAGCGCATGGATAGGGGCCTATACCGGAAACGGACCACCCTCAAGGAGGCATCATGCCAAACCCTGCCGCCGCCATGCTGGTAATCGGCGACGAGATCCTCTCGGGCCGCACGCGTGACAGCAATCTGCATCACCTTGCAGGCGAGCTTTCCCGCCATGGTATCGATCTGCGCGAAGCGCGGGTGATACCCGACCGGCACGAAGCGATCATCGATGCAGTGCGCGCGTTGGCATCGGCCCATGATCATGTGTTTACCTCGGGCGGGATCGGTCCTACCCATGATGACATCACCGCCGACAGCATCGCTGTCGCCTTCGGTGTGCCGATCCGTGTACGCGATGATGCGCGCGCCTTGCTCGAAGCCCATTATGCCCGCACCGGCCAGCATCTGAACAAGGCCCGCCTGCGCATGGCGCGCATTCCCGAAGGGGCGACCCTGATCGAGAATCCGGTTTCGGCAGCGCCGGGTTTTTCTATCGAAAACGTGCATGTGATGGCGGGCGTCCCGGCGATCTTTCAGGCGATGCTGGCTTCGCTCCTGCCCCGGCTCACAGGGGGTACGCCGCTGCACAGCATCACCGTGCGGATCAACCGCCCCGAGGGCGATATCGCCGGGCCGCTGGCCTCCATTGCGGCCGAGTTTCCGGATCTTTCCATCGGTTCATATCCGTTCGTCGAGCAGGGGCGCTATGGCAGCTATGTGGTGTTGCGTGGCACCGACAGAGCAATTCTTGAAGCGGCCGAGGTGCATCTGCGCAACGTTTTCGGAGAGGATGCCGCATGAAAGACATTTCTCTGAAACGGTCCATGGAGGTTCTCGCGGCCACCTGGCCGTCTGCCGGGTGCCGCCGGGTCGGACCCTGGATGATCCGCGAAGGCCGTGGTGGCGGCCAGAGGGTAAGCGCAGCAACGCTTGAAGAGCCCCTGAAACAGGCCATGATCGCCGAATTGCTGCCGGTTGCCGAAGCGGAAATGGCAGCTCTCGAACAGGCGCCGCTGTTCATGGTCGGCCCCGGAGGCGACGATCTCGATCAGGTGCTCGATGATGCCGGCTATGCGGTGAAGGATCCTTCGCATCTTTACATGGGCTCTGCTGAAAGGCTTGCGGATCCTCCCCCGCTTCCGGTTTCGGCCTTTGCGGTCTGGCCACCGCTTGCGATCATGAACGAACTCTGGGAAGCAGGCGGCATCGGCCCCGGGCGGCAGGCCGTAATGGCGCGCGTGGAATGCGCGAAGACCGGCATTCTTGCCCGCCACGACAACTGCGCCGCAGGGGTGGCTTTCGTGGCTGTTCACAACGGGGTCGCCATGCTGCATGCGCTGGAGGTAACACCATCGCAGCGGCGTAAGGGCGTGGGGTCCGGTATCATGCGTGCCGCCGCGCAATGGGCGGTGCGTCAAGGTGCCGAGGCTCTGATGCTGGCGGTCACGCAGGCCAATGCGGGGGCTGCCCGGCTCTATGCTTCCCTCGGCATGGAGATTGTGGAACAGTATCATTACCGTGTGCACAAGGAGGCCGCAGACGATGCCGGAAACCGGGAAGAACAAACAGCCAATGGCGCTTGATCTGCCAATGGTCGATCCGCTGCCCGAGGCCACGGCAAGGTATTTTGCGCTTTGCGAGGAAAAGCTGGGGCTGGTGCCGAACGTGTTGAAGGCCCATGCTTTCGACATCGGCAAGCTTGATGCCTTCGTGGCTCTTTACAATCAGCTGATGCTGGCCGACAGCGGGCTTTCCAAGCTTGAGAGAGAAATGATTGCGGTGGTGGTTTCGGCCATCAACAGGTGTTTCTATTGCCTTGTTGCGCATGGTGCTGCCGTTCGTGAACTGTCGGGCGATCCTGTGCTTGGCGAAATGCTGGTGATGAACTGGAGGGTAGCGGATCTTTCGCCGCGTCATCGTGCCATGCTGGAGTTTGCCGAAAAGGTTACCAGGAACAGCGCCGAAATCGAAGATCCGGATCGGGTGCAGCTGCGCGATGCCGGGTTCAGTGATCGCGACATATGGGATATCGCCAACGTGGCCGCCTTCTTCAACATGACGAACCGCGTGGCCTCGGCCACTGGCATGCATCCCAATCAAGAGTATCACGGCGCGCACAGATGATCTGCCGGTTGTTTCCGCTTGCCCTTGCCTTGTCGCTGGTGCCGGTCGCCCTGTGGCCGCTTACGCTCGATTTTCCCGGTATTCCCGTGCTGACGCATGCAGAAACCAGCAAGGCCGGTTCGGTGCAGGTGCCTGTCGGCCCCTGGAAAGAAGGTGACATGAAGTCCGAAACGGCCATCGGGCATGTCAGCCTTCAGGCGTGGAAGCTGGAGAACACCGGGCTGACCACCCTGCAGATCCTGGATCCGCTGCGCAAGCAGCTGAAAGATGCTGGCTTCGAAATCCTGTTCGAATGCGAAACGCTTGGCTGCGGGGGGTTCGATTTTCGCTATGGCATGACGGTGATTCCCGAACCCGACATGCATGTGGATCTGGGGAATTTCCGGTTTCTGTCGGCACGCCGTAAGGTTTCCGGTGGCCCTGTTGATGCAGAGCAGGGGAAGGAGACGACGGAGCACGTGGCTCTTCTGATCAGCCGCAGCCCCTCCACGGGATTCGTGCAGATGATCCATGTTGCGCCCCATGCCGATGTAGCGGTGAAGGCAACAGGAAAACCCGCAGCCAAATCCCCGCTGCCAGTTGCAGGGCAGCCCCGCCTTTCGCAACCGGAAGAGAACATCGATCTTGCTGCCCGGCTTGAAAGCGAAGGGCGTGTGGTGCTTGAGGATCTTTCTTTCGAAACCGGCTCATCAGCGCTCAGCAACCGTCGTTTCGAATCGCTTGAGGCGCTTGCCGCCTATCTGAAGGCCAATCCCGAGCGCCGTGTGGTTCTGGTGGGCCATACCGATGCCGAGGGAACGCTGCCCGGAAACATCGCGCTTTCCAGAAAGCGCGCCACGGCGGTTGTTGACCGCCTTGTGGCGGAGTATGGCGTGCGTCCGGGGCAGATCAGCGCCGCCGGCATGGGGTATCTGGCCCCACGGGCGTCAAATCTGACAGAGGAGGGGCGATCGATGAACCGGCGGGTCGAGGCAATCCTCACCTCGACCCGCTGATCCGTCGCTTTTGCCGTGTCATGTTCCGGACTATCCGTCCGGCCCTGTCATGGTCATGTCGCGCTTACCAGTTGTCAGGCCCCTTCTCTGCGAAGGACTGGACAAGGAAATCGATGAAGGCGCGCACTTTCGGCTGGGTGAAGCGCCCCGGAGGATAGACAGCATAGATACCCTGGATTTCCACGGGAAGATCGGGGATGGCCTCTTCCACCAGCCCTTTCTTCATGGCATCAGCATAAAGGAAGCTGGGCAGATAGGCGATGCCGAGGCCGGCAATCGCGGCATTGAGCAGGGATTGCCCATCATTCACCGAAAGCCATCCGGAAGTGCGCACCTGGCGCTTTTCGCCCGAGGGGGCTGTCAGTTTCCAGACAGCGCCATTGGCCTGGTTGGTATAGTGCAGCAGTTTGTGCTCGTTTAGGTCATCAATTTTCTTCGGGCGGCCGTATTTCTCGAAATAGGATGGCGCGCCGATCATCCGCTTGCTGGTTTCTGTCAGCTTGCGGGCACGCAACGTGCTGTCTTCCAGTTCGCCTATGCGCACGGCAACATCAAAACCTTCGCTGATCAGTTCGACGTAGCGGTTGTTCAGCACCATGTTCACGGTGATGTCGGGGTATTCCTGCAGGAAATTTCCCAATACCGGCGAAAGGTGGTTGACACCGAAATCGGTGGCAACGGAAATCCGCAGCAAACCCGAGGGGGCCGATTGCATGGACGTGACAAGAGCATCGGCTTCGCCGGCATCGTTCAGCACCCGGCGCGCACGGTCATAATAGGCAAGCCCGATTTCGGTGGGACTGACCCGGCGCGTGGTGCGGTTCAGAAGGCGTGCGCCAAGACGGGCCTCAAGCGAGGAAACATGCTTGGAGACGGCGGATTTAGAGATTCCCATTTTCTTGGCGGCATCTGTAAAGCCACCTTGGTCCACCACGGTGGCAAAGGCTTCCATTTCGGCCAGTCGATCCATGTTTGTACCCGTTACCTTGTTCTGGTTGTTTGCTTTGGCACAGGTTATGATGGGGAAATCGGGCAGGAATGGGGATCAGGATCGACAATACTTGGGTTTTCCCGTGATCGTTGCACCCTTGGCGACGGGGCTGACGGCAGGGCTGAACAGCCGCAAAAAGCGCGCGATAGCGCAGCATCCTGCGTTTTTTACAGCTTCGAGGCGATTCTGGTGCCCTGATCGATTGCCCTTTTGGCGTCCAGTTCCGCGGCCTGATCGGCGCCCCCGATGACATGCGGTTGCAATCCCTCAGCTGCCAGTGATTCCGCCAGCGTGCGCTCGCTTTCCTGCCCGGTGCAGAGCACTATCGTATCGGCAGGCACCAGCCGTGGTTCGGCATCTTCGCCGATGCGCAGCACAACGCCCTGGGGGGTAATCCGTTCATAGGTGACACCCGAAAGCATTTCGACCCCTTTCATCCGCAGTGTGGCGCGATGGATCCAGCCGGTTGTCTTGCCCAACCGGCGGCCGGGCTTTTCCGCCTTGCGTTGCATCATCACCACCTGCCGCGCAGGGGGGGCTGGCTGCGGGCCCTCGGGGGCCAGGCCGCCGCGTGCGCGTTCAGGGTCTGTCACCCCCCATTCGCGCAGCCATTCTTCAAGGTGCAGGGTGGGGTGATCGGGTTCCACCAGGAAAGCGGCCACGTCAAAGCCGATGCCGCCGGCGCCGATGATGGCCACACGTCTGCCCACCGGGTGTTTTTCGCGCAGTACCTGCTGATAGGAAAGCACGTTTGCGCCCTTCTGCACCGGAATGCGCGGATTGCGGGGGCGCACACCGGTTGCGACGATGATTTCATCGAATCCTTCGAGCGTATCGACATCCGCCTTGTGCCCGAGGTGCAGTTCAACTTCTTCGCGCTTCAGCATTCGCCGATACCATGCGATCAGCTCGCGGAATTCTTCCTTGCCGGGGATTTCTGCGGCCATGTCAAGCTGGCCGCCAATGCGGTTGCTCTTTTCAAACAGCGTTACCCGGTGGCCGCGTCCGGCGGCGGTGATTGCTGCGGAAAGCCCGGCCGGCCCGGCGCCGACAATGGCGATCGATTTCGGCTCTGCGGCGGGCTCGATCACCAGCTCGGTTTCGAAAGCCGCGCGCGGATTGACGAGACAGGTTGAAATCTTTCCGCTGAAGGTGTGATCGAGGCAGGCCTGGTTGCAGGCGATGCAGGGGGCAATCTGATCGCCGTGCCCCTCGGCCGCCTTTTTCACGAAATCCGGATCGGCCAGGAAGGGGCGGGCCATGGAAATCATGTCGGCCTTGCCCTCGGCCAGCACCGTTTCGGCCACTTCTGGGGTGTTGATGCGGTTCGAGGTGATCACCGGTATCGATACGTGCCCCATCAGCTTTTCCGTCACCCATGTGAAGGCCGCGCGCGGAACCGATGTGGCGATGGTGGGAATGCGGGCCTCGTGCCAGCCGATGCCGGTATTGAGGATCGAAGCGCCGGCTTCTTCCATTGCGCGCGCCAGCTGCAGAACCTCGTCGAAGGTGCTTCCGTCGGGCACAAGATCGATCATCGAGATGCGGTAGATCACTATGAAATCATTGCCCACGGCTGCCCGCACCCGACGCATCACCTCAAGCGGAAAGCGCATGCGGTTTTCGTAGGAACCGCCCCAGCGGTCGGTGCGTCTGTTGGTACGGGTGACGAGGAATTCGTTCAGCAGATAGCCTTCCGATCCCATCACCTCGACACCATCATAGCCTGCCTCGCGTGCCCGCGCCGCAGCGGTGGCGATATCGGCGATCTGCTTTTCGATACCGGCTTCATCCAGTTCGCGCGGAGGAAAGGGAGAAATGGGAGACCTGACCGGTGACGGCGCCACGCATTCGGGGCTGTAGGCATAACGTCCGGCGTGCAGGACCTGCATGGCGATCCTGCCGCCTTCGGCATGCACCGCATCGGTGACGCGTTGGTGATTGGCAATGTCTTCGGCGCTGAACAGGCCGGCGGCGCCGGGAAATACGCCGCCTTCGCGATTGGGGGCCATGCCGCCTGTCACGATCAGCCCGACACCACCCCGGGCGCGGGCGGCATAGAACCCGGCGATCCGGTTCCAGTCTTTCGTTTCCTCAAGCCCGGTGTGCATCGATCCCATCAGCACCCGGTTCTTCAGCGTGACATGGCCAAGGTCGAGTGGGGCGAGGAGATGAGGGTAATCGGTCATGCCGGAAACCTCCGTTCAGCGCGATGTTCGTGTGATGCTCCGGGCGATAATGCGCCGGTGCCGCGGAACTGTCACTCCCGGACGCGGCGTCAGTGCATGTCTTGCCGGATGCGGCGCGATATCCGGTTTCAAAGCAGCAGGAACAGGCCGTATCCGCCAGCGGCAACGAGCGCCCCGAGCCCCATCAGCCCCAATGCCATGCGCCGTGAAGGGCCGGCGGACTGCGCTGGTGGTTCGGACTGGCGTTTCAGGCTGGCTTCGGCGATTTCGGGCAGGCGTGGGCCGAAACGCGAAAGCACCCGCAGCGTGCGCAGCAGATCGTGCGCCATTGCGCGTGGACCGATACTCTGCCTGATGTAATCTTCGACCACCGGGCGAGCCACATGCCAGATGTTGATATGCGGATTGAGCGAGCGCGCCACGCCCTCGACAACAACCATTGTGCGCTGCAACAGGATCAGCTCGGTTCGGGTTTCCATTCCGAAGCGCTCGGTCACCTCGAACAGGTGGTGCAGCAGCCGGCCCATCGATATGGCGGTTGCGTCCGCACCGAAAATCGGTTCGCCTACCGAACGCAGGGCTTGGGCAAAGGCATGCACATCCTGATCCGCGGGCACGTAGCCGGCCTCGAAATGCACTTCGGCAACGCGTTGATAATCGCGGCGGATGAAGCCATAAAGGATCTCGGCATAGACCCGGCGGGTATATTCGTCGATCCGACCCATGATACCGAAATCATAGGCGATGATGTCGCCGTTCTCGGCCACCTTCATGTTGCCCTGGTGCATGTCGGCATGGAAATAGCCGTCGCGCAGGGCATGGTTCAGGAACAGCTGCATCACCCTTTCGCCAAGCGCATCCAGATCATGCCCGGCAGCGCGAAGTGCTTCGGTATCGCCCAGTGGGATGCCTTCGGCCCAGTCCAGCGTCAGCACCCGGCGGGCCGAAAGATCCCATTTCGCTTTCGGCACCTGAAAGCCTGTGTCGTTCTTCGTGTTGGCAGCAAATTCCGAGGCGGCCGAGGCTTCGATCCGCAGGTCAAGTTCGCCTGCAACCACGCCATCGAAATGCGCCACCACGTCGGAAGGGCGCAGGCGGCGTGAGGCGGGCGAGAGGAGTTCGATCATGGAAGCCACGAAATAGAAGGCATCGATATCCTTGCGGAAGGCACGCTCTATTCCCGGGCGCAGCACCTTCACGGCCACATCTTCGCCGGTATCGGCCAGACGGGCCTTGTGTACCTGGGCGATCGAAGCTGCGGCAACGGCATCGCCGAATTCCGAAAACAGTTCTTCCAGCGGGCGTTCAAGTTCGGCTTCCACAGTGGCCCGGGCTTCGCCGGTGGAAAATGGCGGCAGACGATCCTGCAGCACCCGCAGCTGGCATGCCAGATCTTCGCCAACAACGTCGGGGCGCGTGGAAAGGAGCTGGCCGAACTTGACATAGGCCGGGCCAAGGGCAGTGAGAGCCCGCGTCACCGGCGGCATCGAGGGATCCCCTTTCAGCCCCAGCCATTTCATCGGCCAGCCTGCCACATGTGCGGCAATACGGATCGATCGGGGCGCATCCATTTCGCGCAGCACCACGCCCAGGGCGCCGGTGCGCTCGAAGGTGGCGGCCGTGCGAATCAGCCGCAGGATGTTGTGGGGGCCCCGCATTGCTCAGATTTTCCATCCCGAATGCAGCGCCGCAATGCCCATGGTAAGGCTTCGGTATTTCACGTTTTCGAACCCGGCACCGCGGATCATCCCGGCAAAGGTTTCCTGATCGGGAAAGCGGCGAATCGATTCCACCAGATACTGATAGCTGTCACGATCGCGGGCAATCAGCTGACCAAGCCGCGGGATCATGTTGAAGGAATAGAGATCATAGATCTTCCGCATCAGTTCGTTCGGAACATGGCTGAATTCGAGCACCATCAGCCGCCCGCCAGGGCGCAGCACCCGGAAGGCTTCGGTCAGGGCGCCATGGATGCGCGTTACATTCCGGATTCCGAACGAGATCGTATAGGCGTCGAAGCTGTTGTCGGCCAACGGCAGGGCCATGGCATCGCCCACTATCCAATCAAGGCTGTCGGCCATCTGTGCCGCTTCGGCGCGCTGCTCGCCGGCGCGCAGCATCGATTCGGTCAGATCAAGCACTGTGGCATGAGCCTGTCGGGCGCGTTTCAGGAAACGAAAGGCGATATCACCCGTACCCCCGGCCACATCAAGCAGCTTCTGGCCCGGCCGTGGGGCCAGCCAGTCCATCATTGCGTCTTTCCACAGGCGGTGGATGCCAAGCGACATGGCATCATTCATGATATCATATCTTGATGCCACACTGGTGAAGACACCGTGAACGAGACCGGCCTTTTCCCGTTCGGCCACTGCCCTGAAGCCGAAATGGGTAGTTTTCTGATCTTGCCCGTTCATATGTGCTTGCCGTCGGTTGTTGCAACCTCTCTTATAAGGGGCCAGCCGGCTGATACAATGGCCCCGCAGGAGAATAGCGCGCCATGCCCGAACTGCCCGAAGTGGAAACCATACGCCGCGGCCTGCTGCCGGTGATGGAAGGCGCTCTGATCCGCCGGGCGGATGTGCGCCGTTCCGATCTGCGCTGGCCTTTCCCGCCGCGCATGGAGGCACGGCTTGCGGGCGCGCGGGTGCTGCGGCTTGGGCGGCGTTCGAAATATATCCTGGCCGATCTCGACAGCGGAGAAACGCTGCTGATGCACATGGGCATGTCGGGGCGGATGCTGATTTCGGGGACAGGCGGAACGCCGCCCTGCCGGCCCGGCCGCCATGATCATGTGGTGCTTGACATGGAAGGCGGCGCACGTGTCATCTTCAACGATCCCCGCCGGTTCGGCATGATGGACCTTTGCAGCACGCATGATCTGGAAAACCATCGCCTGCTCGCGGGCCTTGGCCCCGAACCTCTGGGTAACGATTTTCACGAAGATTACCTGACCACGCGCCTGAAGGAGCGGAAGGGGCCGATCAAGAGTATCCTTCTCGATCAGCGCGTGGTGGCAGGGCTTGGCAACATATATGCATGCGAGGTCCTGCACCGGGCCGGCATTTCGCCCCGCCGCAAGGCCGGACAGGTGGCTCCGGTTCGGTTGCGGCGGCTGGTGCCGGCGATCCGCACGGTGCTGAGCGAGGCGATCGAATCGGGCGGTTCCAGCCTGCGCGATTACCGGCAGACCGACGGAGAGCTTGGCTATTTCCAGCATGCCTTCCGTGTATACGGGCGCGAGGGCCAGCCCTGCCTGGCCCCCGGCTGCAAAGGGAAAATCAACCGAATCACGCAGGCCGGCCGATCAACCTTTCACTGTCCGCAATGCCAAAGATAGCTTGATCCGCGTGACGGGACTGATAATCACTTTCTCCTGAACCGCAACAACACGGGGCCGACTCATGGCTTACGAAACCCTCATCGTCGAAACCGAAGATCATGTTACTCTCATCCGCCTGAACCGCCCCGAGGCACTGAATGCACTGAATGCGCAGCTTCTGCACGAGCTGACCGATGCCCTGAAGAGTGCCGACGCCAATGAAAAGGTGCGCTGCATCGTGATTACCGGTTCGGAAAAGGCCTTTGCCGCTGGCGCCGATATAAGGGAAATGGCAGCGAAAGGTTTCACGGAAGTATTCTCGGCCGATCTGTTCGGCCCCGAGGCCGAGACGATCCGGAACATTCGCAAGCCGATCATTGCTGCCGTTGCGGGCTATGCCCTGGGCGGAGGATGTGAACTTGCCATGATGTGCGATTTCATCATAGCCGCCGACAATGCGAAATTCGGCCAGCCGGAAATCAACCTGGGCGTGATCGCCGGCATTGGTGGTACCCAGCGGCTGACCCGTTTCGTGGGCAAGTCGAAATCGATGGAAATGCATCTGACAGGGCGTTTCATGGATGCCGAGGAGGCCGAGCGTGCGGGGCTCGTCAGCCGTGTGGTGCCCGCCAAGAAGTTGATCGAGGATGCGCTGGCCACTGCCCACAAGATTACCGAAAAGTCCCTGATCGCCAGCATGGCGGCAAAAGAGGCGGTCAATCGTGCCTATGAAACCACCCTTGCCGAGGGCCTTCTGTTCGAGCGCCGCCTGTTCCAATCGATGTTTGCCACCGATGATCAGACCGAAGGCATGGAGGCCTTCCTTGAGAAGCGTGAACCCCAGTTCCGGGACAGGTAACCGGAATCGCCGGATGGCACCGCGGCAATAAAATCATCGCCCCCCGTTGACTTGACCGTGAGTCGGGCCTAGAAGCCCGAATTCAGATTCATGCAGCCCAAAATCCGGGAACAGAAACATGGCCAATACGCCTCAATCGAAAAAGCGCGCCCGTCAGAACCTGCGCCGCTACCAGATCAACAAGGCACGCCGTTCGCGCATCCGGACGTTCCTGCGCAAGGTCGAGGAAGCGATTGCGTCAGGTGACAAGGAAGCAGCGAATGCCGCTTTGCGCGCCGCCCAGCCCGAGCTGATGCGCGGCGTGACGAAAGGCGTTGTCAAGAAGAACGCGGCAGCGCGCAAGATGTCGCGTCTTTCGGCCCGGGTGAAAGCTATCGGCTGAAGCCTGGCCGGACCTTCGATTTCGCAAGGGAGCACCGTTTCCGGCGGTGCTCCTTTTCTTTCGCATGCGCAGCATTTGAAACCGGTTCGTCTGGCAATTTTTCAACACGAAAAGATTCGTTTCTACAAAGCGCGAGTCAAGATCGAAGTTCTGTTGCGCGGTCCGCAGGGGGCTTGCTAGCTTGCCTTGGTGATTCACATCGTCCTTGGGGGGACAATCGGTATCTGGCCCTGATTCGACAGGGCGCTTCGGGCATTGGCGGGTCATGTCGCCGGCTGTCTGAGGGCCGGGTTTGTCCATCTACCCGCGCTGGTCCGGCGCTTGTCACGACGCGTTTCCTTCTGGCGAAGGCGGCTTCTGTCGTTTTGTGCAGGGTATGGCGATGTGGAGAACGCGAAAGAGGGAAGTCGGTGCCGGTATCGAGCCGGAAATCAAGCCGGCGGGCCTGCCGGTGAGCGGGGGCCATGGCAGTGAAAACTTGGATGGGTTACCGGATGACGGATTCGACATGGGGCAAGGTCAAGGAAGAACTCAGGAAATCGGTTGGGAAGAACAGCTTTGTCACCTGGATTGAACCTCTCGAGTTCACCGGCCTGAAAGACGGGGTTGCCAGCTTTTCGGTGCCGACGCAGTTTGTAGGGGATTGGGTATCCCGCAATTTTGCAGATCAGATCAAGCATCTGATGAGCCGGGGCGGCAAGCCTGTGAGCCGTATCCGATTCACGGTTTGCAGGCAGGGTCGGGCGAAGAATGACACGAAGGGATCGGGTATCGGAACGGCGGCAGGAAGCAAGCCGGTGCCCGCAACTCCGGCTCGGGTGCGGAGCGGCAATGGAGATGGTGATTTCGGCCTGCCGCAGGCACCGCTGGACCCGCGCTTCACGTTTGACAGTTTTGTTGTCGGCAAGCCGAACGAACTTGCCTATACCGCCGCCCGCCGCGTGGCCGAGGGTGGCCCGGTAGCCTACAACCCGCTGTTCCTTTATGGGGGGGTCGGGCTGGGCAAGACGCATCTGATGCTGGCCATTGCCCATGCCCTTCAAATTCGCAAACCCGAGCTGAGGATCGTCTATATCTCGGCCGAGCAGTTCATGTATCGTTTCATACGAGCACTGCGCGACAGCAAGGCATTGAAATTCAAGCAGCAGTTTCGCAGTATTGATGTGCTGCTGATCGATGACGTGCAGTTCATTGCGGGCAAGAATTCGACCCAGGACGAATTCTTTCACACATTCAATGCTCTGGTTCAGGAAAACAAGCAGCTGGTCATTTCGGGCGATCGTGCCCCGGGCGAGATCAAGGATATGGAAGAGCGGATAAAGTCGCGTCTTCAATGTGGCCTGGTGATTGATCTGCATCCCACCGACTATGAACTGCGTCTGGGCATCCTGCAGCACAAGGTGGAGCAGCAGCGCCAGCAATATGGCGACCTTCGCATTGCCGATGGTGTTCTGGAATTTCTGGCACAACGCATCTCGGGCAATGTGCGCACTCTTGAGGGTGCATTGATCCGGCTGTTTGCGTTTGCATCGCTCGTCGGGCGCGAAATCACCCTGGAGCTGGCTCAGGATTGCCTTGCCGATATCCTGCGTGCTTCGGATCGCAAGATCAGCATCGAGGAAATCCAGCGGAAGGTGGCGGAACACTACAATATCCGCCTGTCCGACATGATCGGGCCGCGCCGGGTGCGCACCATTGCGCGCCCTCGTCAGATGGCGATGTATCTGGCCAAGCAGTTGACTTCGCGCAGCCTGCCCGAGATCGGGCGCCGTTTCGGCGGGCGCGATCATACCACGGTCATGCATGGGGTCAGGCGGATCGAAGAGCTGATGGCTTCGGACAGCCAGATTGCCGATGATGTCGAGATCCTGCGCCGCAGTCTGGAAGATTGAGCCGCGCCAAACGGCCTTGACGATCTTCGGAAAGCATTGAACAGTCCAGAAAACACTTGAGACGGGCGCAGAAAGAGTTAATTTCTGTGCCCCCGGCCTAGCAGGAGTGGACCATGAAAATCAGTATCGAGCGTGCGGCACTTCTGAAGGCGGTGTCGCAGGCGCAATCGGTTGTTGAACGACGTAACACGATCCCGATCCTGGCCAATGTTCTGATCGAGGCCGAGAGCGAAGCCATTTCTCTCAGGGCAACGGATCTTGATATCGAAGTGGTGGACAAGGCGTCCGCGCAGGTGGTGCGCGCGGGAGCAACCACGGTGAATGCGGTGCTGCTGCACGAAATCGTGCGCAAACTTCCGGACGGGGCGCTGGTTATGCTTTCGGACGATCCGGCATCGGGGCGCCTTTCCGTTGAAGCAGGGCGTTCGCGTTTTTCGCTTGCCACACTGCCCAGAGAAGATTTTCCGGTGATGGCCAGTTCGGAGTATGAATCCAATTTCTCGGTTGCAGCACCGGTGCTGCGGCGCCTGTTTGACAAGTCGAAATTTGCGATCTCGCACGAGGAAACGCGGTATTATCTGAACGGGGTCTATCTGCACGTGGCGGAAGGCGAAGGTGGCAAGGTGCTGCGTGCCGTGGCCACCGATGGCCACCGCCTGGCGCGGATAGATGCTCCGTTGCCGGAAGGCGCCGAAAACATGCCGGGCGTGATCGTGCCCAGAAAAACCGTGGCCGAACTGGGCAAGCTCCTGGCCGATGACGACACCGAAATCGCGGTTTCGGTTTCCGAAACCAAGGTGCGCTTTGCCACACCCGACATCACCCTTACCTCGAAGGTGATCGATGGAACTTTCCCCGATTATACCCGGGTCATTCCCACCGGCAACACCCGCAAGCTAGAAGTTGATGCCTCGGATTTCGCAAAGGCTGTCGATCGCGTTGCCACGGTTTCCTCCGAACGCTCGCGTGCGGTCAAGATGGCGCTCGACGAAGACCGTCTGGTGCTTTCTGTCAATGCCCCCGACAGCGGTGCGGCCGAGGAGGAGCTTGCCGTGGCTTATGGCGATGAGCCGCTGGAAATCGGGTTCAATGCCAAGTATCTTCTGGAAATCGCCAGCCAGGTGGATCGCGAGAATGCGGTGTTCATGTTCAATTCTGCAGGCGATCCGACACTGATGCGCGAAGGGAACGATACCAGCGCGGTTTATGTTGTCATGCCAATGCGCGTGTGACGGGGCGGTCGTGACGGAACTTGCCGTCACCAGGCTTGCGCTGTCGCATTTTCGTTCGCACAAGGCCCTGCGGCTTGATCTGGATGTCCGCCCGGTTGTCTTGTCGGGGCCCAATGGTGCCGGCAAGACAAACATACTCGAGGCCCTGTCGCTGCTGTCGCCGGGCCGTGGGTTGCGCCGGGCTTCGCCCGCTGTTCTGGCGCGTCGCCCCGAAGCGGTGGGCTGGAAGATCTCGGCCCAGCTGAAAAGCCCTGATCATGTTCACGAGATCGAGATCCGCGCCGAACCCGACCAGCCCCGCACACAACGGATCGATGGCAAGGTAGCCCCGCAGACGGCATTGGGGCGGATTGCGCGCATTTTGTGGTTGGTGCCGGCGATGGACAGGCTGTGGACGGAGGGTGCCGAGGCCCGCCGCCGTTTTCTTGATCGCATGACCCTCAGTTTCGAACCAACCCATGGCGAAACCGTGCTCGCCTATGAAAAGGCAATGCGCGAGCGCAACCGCCTGATGAAAGAGGGTGTGCGCGATTCGGCATGGTATCAGGTGCTTGAACGCCAGATGGCCAAACATGGTGCGCGCATCCATCGCAATCGTCTTGTGGCGCTTGATCTGCTGGCCCGGCACCAGGCTCGGGCGGGCAGCGCCTTTCCGACGGCCGATCTGGCCCTAACCGGCCCTGACAGCAGCCCCGACCAGCCGATAGATGCCGAGGCCCTTGCCGCCACCCTGGCCGAAGGTCGCATACGTGATATGGCTGCGGGCCGCACCCTTTCAGGCCCTCATCGCGCCGATCTTCAGGCGCTCTATGTTGCCAAGGGCATTCCCGCGCGGGAATGCTCTACGGGCGAGCAGAAGGCACTTCTGATCTCGTTGGTGCTGGCCAATGCCCGGGCTCTGGCGGAAAGCTTCGGGGCGCCGCCGATTCTGCTGCTTGATGAGGTGGCGGCGCATCTGGACACGGATCGCCGGGCAGCGCTTTACGATGAAATATGTGCGCTTGGCGCTCAGGCCTGGATGACGGGCGCCGAAGCCGAACTGTTTGCAGCGCTGGGTGATCGCGCACAGCACATGGTGGTGCGGGACGATGCTGGAAAGTCGTGCATTCTGCCGCTCTGAGCGTTTGCCTTGTCATGCATGCCATACCCCAAATCTTGTGTATATCGCGTGACATCCCGCCTTGGATCACCTATATGATGTAAGGAATATCAGGGAAGAAACACATGGCCGAAAACGAGCAAATCCCGCAGGGATACGATGCCGATTCCATCAAGGTTCTCAAGGGCCTGGATGCGGTCCGCAAGCGCCCGGGCATGTATATCGGTGATACCGATGACGGATCGGGTCTGCATCACATGGTTTACGAGGTGGTCGATAACGCCATCGATGAGGCGCTGGCCGGCCATGCCGATCGGGTGATCGTGACGATCCACTCCGATTCAAGCGTTTCCGTGCGTGACAACGGCCGCGGCATTCCCGTGGATATCCATGCGGAGGAAGGTGTTTCGGCTGCCGAGGTGATCATGACCCAGCTGCACGCCGGCGGGAAATTCGATCAGAATTCATACAAGGTATCGGGCGGCCTGCACGGTGTGGGCGTTTCGGTCGTAAATGCGCTTTCCGAATGGCTGGAGCTCAGGATATGGCGTGATGAGAACGAGCATTTCGTGCGCTTCAAGGGTGGTGAAACGGTAGAATCCCTGCGTGTTGTCGGCCCGGCCAACGGAGAAAAGGGCACCGAGGTGCGCTTTCTTGCCTCGACCGACACCTTTTCCGATATCAACTACGATTTTCATACACTGGAAAACCGTCTGCGCGAACTGGCCTTCCTGAATTCCGGCGTGCGGATCATCCTGCGCGATGAGCGTCCGTCCGAGCCGCACGAAGCGGAATTCTGTTATGAAGGCGGTGTGCGCGAATTCGTTCGTTATCTCGACCGTTCGAAAACCCCGCTGATCGATGCGCCGATCTACATGAAGGGCGAGAAGGACGGCATCACGGTGGAAGTGGCCATGTGGTGGAATGACAGCTATCACGAGAAGGTTCTGCCATTCACGAACAACATTCCGCAGCGCGACGGCGGCACCCACCTTGCGGGCTTTCGCGGTGCCCTTACCCGCACCATCAACAATTATGCTCAATCCTCGGGGATTGCCAAAAAGGAAAAGGTCAGCTTTACCGGCGATGATGCGCGCGAGGGTCTGACGGCCGTGCTCTCGGTCAAGGTGCCCGATCCGAAGTTCAGCAGCCAGACGAAAGACAAGCTGGTCAGTTCCGAAGTGCGTCCGGTAGTGGAAAGCCTGGTGAACGAGAAGCTTGCCGAGTGGTTCGAGGAACACCCGAACGAGGCCAGGGTGATCGTGGGCAAGATCATCGAGGCCGCCGTGGCGCGCGAGGCGGCGCGCAAGGCACGTGAACTTACCCGGCGCAAGACGGCAATGGATGTAAACTTTCTTGCCGGAAAGCTGAAGGACTGCTCGGAAAAGGATCCGGCCAAGACCGAGCTGTTTCTGGTAGAGGGTGACAGTGCCGGAGGTTCGGCCCAGACGGGCCGCGACCGCATGACCCAGGCCATCCTGCCCCTGCGCGGGAAAATCCTGAATGTCGAGCGGGCACGCTTCGACCGCATGCTTGCCAGCCAGGAGATCGGCAATCTGGTGATGGCACTGGGCACCGGTATCGGGCGCGATGAATTCGATATTTCGAAACTGCGCTATCACAAGGTGATAATCATGACGGATGCCGATGTGGACGGCGCCCATATCCGTACGCTGCTGCTCACCTTCTTCTTCCGTCAGATGCCCGAACTGATCGAAGGTGGTTATCTCTATATTGCCCAGCCGCCACTTTACAAGGTCAGCCGGGGAAAATCGGAAGTGTATCTGAAGGATCAGGCCGCACTTGAGGATTATCTGATCGAGATGGGCACCGAGGGGGCCATTCTGCGCCTTTCCACGGGTGAAGATATCTCGGGCCGTGATCTGGTGCGGGTGGTGAATGCCGCGCGCCAGGTGCGGCGTATCCTTGATGCCTTTCCCACCCATTACCCGCGCCACATCCTGGAGCAGGCCGCAATTGCCGGGGCCTTTGTGCCGGGCCATGTGGACAGGGATCTTCAGGCCGTTGCCGACAGCATCGTCGCCCGGCTTGATCTGATCGCACCTGAATACGAACGCGGCTGGCAGGGCCGGCCCACCCAGGATCACGGTATCCGCCTGGCACGCATCCTGCGCGGCGTGGAGGAGGTGCGGGTGCTTGACGGGGCAGTGCTGCGCTCGGTCGAGGCGCGCCGTCTTGGCGCGATGACCGAGAACCTGCAGGAGGTTTACCGTGCCCCTGCAACGCTGGAGCGCAAGGAACGTGAAGTGTTGATCCACGGCCCCGGAGAACTTCTGAAGGCAATTCTGAAAGAAAGCGAAAAGGGCCTCAGCCTGCAGCGTTACAAGGGGCTTGGTGAAATGAACCCGGACCAGCTGTGGGAAACTACGCTGGATCCGGAAGCGCGCACCCTGCTTCAGGTCAAGATCGACGATGTGGCCGAAGCCGACGACATCTTTACCAAGCTGATGGGCGATGTGGTCGAGCCGCGGCGGGAATTCATCCAGCAGAATGCACTGAGCGTCGAGAATCTGGATTTCTGAAGCCGGCGTCCCGGGGTTTCAGCCCTGTGGCGGGCCAAGGTGTTGCATGCCCCGTGCCCGGGCCAGCCTGATCTGTTTCTGGCGTTCGCGAAAGCGCGCCTTGCGAGATTCGTCATGGCTGTCGTGGCACAGGTGGCAGCTCACGCCTTCTTCGTATTCCGGGCGTTTCCTGTCTTCAGGCAGGATCGGACGGCGACAGGCGTGGCACAGGACATGAGGGCCTTCGCGCAGCCCGTGTTCGATGCTGACGCGCCCGTCGAACACGAAACATGCCCCGCTCCACAGGCTTTCTTCCTCGGGCACGTCTTCAAGATATTTCAGGATGCCGCCTTTCAGGTGATAGACGTCCTTGAAGCCCTGCCCCAGCAGGAAGCTGGTGGATTTTTCGCAGCGAATGCCGCCGGTGCAGAACATGGCGATGCGCTTGTTGTGAAAGCGGTGGCGGTTTGCTTCCCACCATTGCGGAAATTCTCGAAAACTGGATGTCCGGGGGTTCACCGCCCCTTCGAATGTGCCTATCGATACCTCGTAATCGTTACGGGTGTCGATCACGATCACGTCTTCGGCGCGGATCAGTTCGTTCCATTCGGCGGGATCAACATAATGGCCGGTGCCTGCGCTCGGATCGACATCGGGCTGCCCCATTGTCACGATTTCACGTTTAAGGCGCACCTTGATCCGGCCAAAGGGCATTTCGCGGGCCCGGCTTTCCTTGTGTTCCAGATTCCGGCATCCCGGCAGGGTGCGGATATGAGCCAGAAGCACCCTGATTCCGTCTTGCGGGCCGGCTACCGTGCCGTTGATTCCCTCACGTGCCAGCAGCAAGGATCCCATGATGCCTTCGCGGCGGCACAGTTCCAGCAAGGGCCCGCGCAGGGCGGCGGGCTTCTGGAAATGGGTAAAATGATAGAGTGCAGCCACGGTGAACATGGGGCTGATTTATGCCGCTTGTCGCCACACCGCAAGGCCCGGGCGTTGACGCGGCCCGCCCACCTGCTTACCCATGAGCCATTGCAGAGAGGAACGCCATGCGAAATGCGGATGAAGCCCTGATCGTGATCGATGTGCAAAACGACTTCTGCCCCGGCGGCGCGCTTGCCGTGCCGCAGGGCGATGAGATCGTGCCCGGGATCAATGCGCTGATGAGCACCTTTCCTGCTGTTGTCCTGACACAAGACTGGCACCCGGCCGATCATTCCTCTTTTGCCTCGAACCATCCGGACAGGCATCCTTTTGAAACGATCCGGATGCCCTACGGGCCTCAGGTGCTGTGGCCCGATCATTGTGTTCAGGGCAGTGCGGGTGCCGATTTTCACCCCGGCCTTGAGACTGCCCGGGCCGATCTTGTGATCCGCAAGGGTTTTCGCCCGGCGATCGACAGCTATTCCGCATTCTTCGAGAATGACCACGCAACTCCCACCGGCCTGCATGGATATCTTCAGGATCGCGGTCTGAAACGGCTTGTGTTCGTCGGTCTGGCCACCGATTTCTGTGTCAGCTATTCGGCGATTGATGCGGCAAGGCTTGGCCATGACGTAACCGTGCGCCTTGATCTTGCGCGCGCCATCGATCTTGAAGGATCGCTGGCCGCGGCCATCGCGGCCATGAAGGCAGCCGGAGTATGCCTTGAGGGGCTGGATGATGGTTGATATCGCCACCCGTGTCTGGAATCACAAGTGGAAGATTGATCCGATCGTTCGGTCTCTGATCGATACCGATTTCTATAAGCTCCTGATGTGTCAGTCGGTCTTTCGCAACAAACCCGGTACCGAAGTGACCTTCAAGGTGATCAACCGCAGCAGGCATATTCGCCTGGCAGAACTGATCGATAAGTCCGAACTGTGCGAACAGCTTGATTACGCTCGCACCATCCGTTTGGCTCGCGGCGAAAGCACCTGGCTCAGGGGCAACATGTTTTATGGAAAGCGGCAGATGTTTCGCCCCGATTTCATGGAATGGCTGGAAGGTTACCGCTTGCCGCCATACGAGCTGAACCAGTGCGACGGCCAGTATGAACTGACCTTCACCGGAAAGTGGCACGAAGTGATGCTGTGGGAAGTTCCCGCACTTGCGATTCTTACCGAACTTCGCTCGCGCGTGGTGCTGCATGAAATGGGGCGTTTCGAACTCCAGGTGCTCTATGCGCGGGCCATGTCGAAACTGTGGGAAAAGATCGAGCAATTGCGTTCGCTTGAAGGCTTGCGCATTGCCGATTTCGGCACCCGTCGTCGCCACAGCTTCCTGTGGCAGGACTGGTGCGTGCAGGCGATGCAGGAGGGTCTTGGCGAAAAGAAATTTGTTGGCACTTCGAATTGCCTGATCGCCATGCGCCGCGATATCGAGGCAATCGGCACCAACGCCCATGAACTGCCCATGGTCTATGCCGCGCTGGCCGCGGATGATGACGAAGAGCTTGCTCGCGCGCCCTACAAGGTACTGGAAGACTGGCAGGAAGAACATGAGGGCAACCTGCGCATCATCCTGCCTGATACCTTCGGAACGAAGCCGTTTCTGAAAAACGCACCCGACTGGCTTGCCAGCTGGACGGGTATCCGCATCGACAGCGGCGATCCGGCAGAAGGTGCCGAAACCGCGATTGCCTGGTGGAAGGCACAGGGGGAAGATCCCAGACAGAAGCTGGTAATCTTTTCCGACGGTCTGGATGCCGACAGGATCATCGCACTTCACAAGCGCTTTCGCGATCGAGTAAAGGTTTCCTTCGGTTGGGGCACATTGCTGACCAACGATTTTCGCGGGCTGGTGCCGGGTGATCGGCTGGCGCCGTTTTCACTGGTGTGCAAGGCGGTTTCAGCCGATGGGCGGCCAACGGTAAAAATTTCCGACAACCCCAACAAGGCCATGGGGCCACCGGAAGAGATCGAACGCTACAAGCGTGTGTTCGGTGTGGGCGAGCAGATAGCGCAGGAAGTTCTGGTATAGGCTCTAATAAAGCCTTTCCCGTTCCAGATAACGTTGTGCCGCTTCCGTTGCTCTGGCCGCGTAAAGCCGCATCCGATCACTTTCGGGTGGGTAACGGCTGATTGCCCAGCCGCAGGAGGCCAGCACACGCAGGGTGGTGAAGGCGTGAAGCAGCGCTTCGTTGTTGCGCGGAAGGGAATGTGCGCCGGCATAGCCATCAAGCAGGGCATCCGACAGGCGTGCGGCATTTTCCTCTTGCCAGTTCTGCGACATGGCCACGCCCAGTTCATACATTCGCCAGCCGAAAGCACCGTCATCGAAATCGATAAGCACGGTCTGCGTCTTCGTCACAAGAACATTCTCGCGCAGGGCATCGGCATGAATCAGGCCGAAATCGAGATGGTTTGAAGCAGTCTCTAATATTGCCCGAAGTTGTTTTCGTGCTGATCCCAGAAGATGGCGTTCTTCAGGCGAAAGCGCCGGGTTTTCCCAAAATCTTCCCCAGAGCGGGGCCTCTCCCAGAAGGCCTTGTGTATCAAGGCGGGGGCGCTCGAACCATTCCGGCAGGGTCAGCGTATCGCTGAGCAGATGGAGGCGTGCCAAGGCCTTGCCCAAGGCCCGATACAGCCGGAGTTGTTGTGCGGGAGGCCAGGCAAGGGGCCTGTCACCCGCGCCGAGAGGCACGCCGTCGATCCAGGTTACCAGCGAAGCAATGCGGGGGGCTGGTGCGATCAGATCGCCATGTCGGGTGGGGATCGGGCGGGGAACGCCGAGCCCTGCTTTGGCCAATCCTTCGGCCCATGTCAGTTCCGAACGGATCGCCTTATTGCTCTGATAGCCGGGACGATGCAGGCGCAGGGCTGCGGGCTTGCCGCGGCGGTCGATTACCCGAAACACTGCGTTTTCGCGATGGCTGACAAGATGGGGCTCTTGTTCGGGCAGATCCCAGAAGGAAAGCGCCGCGTGGGCCAGGGGGATGACCTCGGCCGTTTTCATTGGCGTGACATGACGGTATCAAAGGCAGAGGCCAGTGTCTCGGCCAGAAGGTCGGCGTTTTCATGCGAAAATACCAGCGGAGGGCGGATTTTCAGAATGTGCGCGTATCGTCCTGTGCTGTGCAAAAGCACACCGCGCCGACGCATTTCATTCACTAACATTGCGGAAAGATCCGTTGCCGGGGTATCTTCCCGGATCAGTTCAAGCCCCAGAAACAGCCCGGCGCCGCGCAGATCGGCTATCGCTTCCTGCCTGTCGGCAATCTCACGCAGCCGCTCCAGCGCATAGGCTCCGACCATGCGAGCGTTTTCCTGCAGGCCCTCGTCTTCGATCACTTTGAACGTGGCCATCGCAGCGGCGGCTGCCACCGGATTGCCGCCGAAAGTGTTGAAATAGCGGAATTGCTTCTGAAAGGTTTCAAGGATTTCCGGAGATGTCACCACCCCGGCTACCGGATAGCCATTTCCCATCGGCTTTCCCAGGGTCACGATGTCGGGAGAGAACCCCAGCCGTTCGTGTCCCCAGAAATGGCTGCCGAGGCGGCCGAAACCCGGCTGGACTTCATCGGCAATCACCAGTCCGCCGGCGCGGTGTACTGCCTTTACGGTGCGGTCAAGAAAGCCCCGGGGCAGGGAGGGGAAGCCCTCATTTGCGAAATAGGGGCAGAGAATGAGCGCGGCAAAGCCATGGGGCGTATCCTGCAGCTCGGAGATTTTCTTCTCTACCTCTGCGCAAAATGCCTTGGCCTGACCGTCAGGGCTGCCGCCCAGGGGAAAGATATTGTCGGGGGCCGGCACCTTGCGCACATGATCGGCGAATCCTCCTATTGGTGTCTTGTGCGCATTCAGTTGGCTGACTGCAGAGGTGTTGCCGTGATAGGTGTTATCGGTGCCGATCAGGCCGCGCCTTCCGGTAACAGCCTCTGCCATGCGGATTGCCACGTCATTTGCTTCGGAACCGGTGCAGACCATGATCATGCTGTCAAGCCCTGGTCCGAGGTGTTCAGTCAGGCGTTCGCCGTAGTCGAGGATCAGATCATGTACATAACGGGTGTGGGTATTGAGCGTTGCTGTCTGCTTCGCGATGGCTTCAGCGACCCGTGGATGACAATGCCCCACATGCGGAACGTTATTGTAGCAATCGAGATACGGCCTTCCGGTGCGGTCATAAAGCCATACACCTTCGCCGCGGACCGGTGCGAAGGGTTCATCATAGAAGGTGGTAACATGGCGCCCCAGAAGTCTGCGCCGGCGCAGGATCAGTTCGGTTTCGCTCATTATTCGCCCCTTATCCGGCCTCGCAGGGCCTTGATCTGCCCGCGCCGCACCTTGCTTTCGATACGCCGGCGTTTCGAGGCCAGCGTTGGCTGTGTTCTGATCCGCTTTTTGGGTGTGATCAATGCCTTCTCGATCATTTTCCGCAGGCGTTTGCGGGCGATTTCACGATTGCGCACCTGGCTGCGGGTTTCCTCGGCCCGGATCACGATGGCGCCGTCGGCTGTCCAGCGCCGCCCGGCAATCCGGCGCAGACGGGCCTTGACGACCGGGGGCAGGTTGGGGCTGCGCGCTGCCTCGAAGCGCAGTTCCACGGCCGATGATACCTTGTTCACGTTCTGTCCGCCCGGCCCCGAGGTGCGGATGAAGCTTTCGCTCAATTCCTGATCGGCAAGAGTGATATCGTCATTGATCCGCAGCATGATGCAAGATTAGAGCCTGTGTGCACAAACGGAAAGAGCCCCCGCATATGCGGCGGGGGCTCTCCTCGAGAATTCGGAGGTGGCAAGCGGGCAAAACAGGATGCCCGGAGCCGGGAGAATGTATAGAGGGGCTGCCCCCTAGACACCTGCCCCGCTCGTGACCTTTACCAACTGCTCCTGTTTCCCAATGACCATTGGCACCTCCTTTCTGATTGTTCCAGACAAGGGCAGCTTGCCACAGATCGGGTTGATGTCAAAACGTTCACGTAACATCCGGTGAAAGCCGTGTAACGATCATGCGAAATGGCACCAGAGCCACAAGTGCCAGGGAAAGCTTCACCAGCCAGTCGGCGATGGCGAGCGATACCCACAGCGGCACTTCCGGCCCCATGCCCAGAAGCGGCAAGACCTCGTTGGCCCAGGAAATGTCGTTACCCGGCTCGATGAATGCCAGCGTTGCGGAAAAGGCGATGGTGAAGAAAATTGCGGTATCGACCGAAGAGCCCACCAGGGTTGAGGCGAAAGGGGCTTTCCACCATGTGCCCTTGCGCAGGCGATCAAACACCGCAACGTCAAGCAGCTGTGCTGTCAGGAAGGCAAGACCCGAGCCAAGCGCGATCCGCATCGTGACCAGCGGCCCGAATTCGCCCATGATCCGGGTGCCGACAAACGAGCATATGATGCCCACGACAAAACCCGAAAATACCACCTTGCGGGCGGCGGCGGAGCCATAGACACGGTTCATCACGTCGGTTACGAGAAAGGCAAGCGGATAGGTGAAGGCGCCCCAGGTAAGCCATTGGCCGAACAGGAATTGTACAAGGATGTTGCTGGCCACCACGATTGCGGCCATGGCAAGAACGCCGGGAAGAATCTTCTGCATGTGCTTGATCCGTTTTGACAAGGTTGCGGAGACTTGGCCCCGCACGTTGGCGGGGCACGCCCTGTTAGCCGGCTGGCAGACGCATGGCAAGAGATATTCAACCCAACGGTTTCAGCGGGTGTCATCAGCCCCGACTGTCCGGCTGGCCATGCAAAGGTAGCCGGAGATGGCAGAATTGCCGAGAACAGTTATCGAAGCGCATGCGCCAGGCACGTCAGCGGGCTTTCAGCACTTGGCGGCACTGACGGGGAAGATCATCAAGCGTCAGCTGCCGGCGTTTTCGTGGCGGTGGCGCATCGGGATCGGGCGGTGGCGGATTCAGGATATCGTTCACCCATTTTTGTGCAGCATCACAGCCATCGCCCGGAGGGGGTGGTGGTTGATCAAGGCAGTTACGCGCCCCTTTCGGACATCTGAGGCGCACATGGAAATGATAATGATGCCCCCACCAGGGACGGATCTTCCTGAGCCAGCTGCGGTCCCCTTTCTCGTCCTTGCACATTTGCACCTTGGCGCCCGGGAAGATGAATATTCGTGCAACCCGGGGATCTTGCGCCGCGGTTTTCAGGATCTCGTGCTGAAAGCGGCTCCAGCGTTCATTGACAAAGGCTCCCCTGGCGCGCCGCATGGATATGGCTGAAAGATTCTCGCGTTCGGTGCGCGTCAGGTCAAGGCGCATTGCCGGCATCAGCCATATATCGGCATCAAGCCCGATCTGGTGCGAGCGGTGGCCGCTTTTCATCGGCCCTCCGCGGGGTTGTGACATGTCGCCGACATATAGTCCCGCAGCTCCCAGAGCGCGGGCCTTGCGGCTCAGATCCTGCACGAAATCCACCATTTCGGGATGTGCCCAGTTGCGGTTGCGCGAAAGGCGCATGGCCTGCCATGTGGGGCCGCTTTCGGGCAGTTGCACCGCTCCGGCCAGACAGCCTTTTGCATAGGCCCCGACCGGGGCTGGGGGCAGGGGAGCCGGAGCATCCTTGCTGCCGAACAGTTTGCGCGCTTCGGGTGCGCCGGCGCTTGCTGTCAACGGCAGAATGCACAGTAGCACAGCATGCAGAAAACCACGTATCATGTGGTTCTTTCTCCTTTCGGGTTTACCCATTTGAGCAGGATCAGAGCCAGAACGAACAGCCCGATCACGGGCGAAACGCCAAGACGCGGGCTGTCAGTAAGCCAGGTGACCAACCCGATCAGCCCGGGCGCAAGAAAGGCCGTGGCCTTGCCCGAAAGCGCATAAAGGCCGAAGGCTTCGGTGGGGCGATCAGGATCGGTATGGCGGACCATCATTGAGCGCGAGGCGGATTGCAATGCGCCCCCCGCCGCGCCGATCGTGGCGCCGAGAATGTAGAACACGATATCGGGCAGGGCCGAGCCTTCGGACAGGGGGATTCCAAAGAAGCTGTCGCGCGACATGCCGACGATCACGGCGGTAACCGCGATCAGCACCAGCACGTTGAAACGGATCACGGGCTTGGGGCCGAAGCGCCTGTCGGCAAAGCCGCCGATCCAGGTGAAGAAGGCCGCGCTGATCGCGCCGATGATGCCGAACACGCCGATATTGGTGATCGACCAGTTCAGCACCAGTGTCGCATAGACGCCGCCGAAGGCGTAAAGCGCATTGAGCGCATCGCGGTAGAACATCGATGACGCAAGATAGGCGGCCAGGCTGGTGCGTCTGGCGATTGAAAGAATCGAGCGCCCCAGTTCGCGCAACGCTCCTCTTGCATTGCCCGGTTTCGGTTTTTGCGTATCCTTCACCCGGCGGAAGAAGGGGATCATGAACAGCAGATACCAAAGTGCTGCAAAGGGCCCGACAAAGCGTGTTCCCTCCTTCATCTCGGGGTTCAGCCCGAAGGCCGGATCAAGGTCGATCAGTGTCTTGCCGCTGTCCTGTTCCACGAACAGCAGCAACATGATGAACAGTGAAAGAACGCCGCCCGCGTAGCCCAGTGCCATGCCGCTGCCTGAAATACGCCCCACCTCGTGATCATCGCCAAGATCGGGCAGCATGGCGCTGACAAATATCAGGGAATATTCCGCACCTATCATGGCAATGCCGAAAGCCAGAAGCGACATCCAGAGAGTGGAACCGTCGGGTATTGTCCACCATAGTGCCCAGGTTCCGCCGACGTAGAGTATGGAAAAGGCAATGATCCAGGGAATTCGCCGGCCGGTATTATCGGCAAAGGCCCCAAGGATCGGAGCTGTGAAGGCAATGAACAGGCCTGCCATCGTCTGACCTACGGACCAGAGGCTTTGTGCCCGGGCGTCAGCCACATTTTCGGCAAGCCCCGTGCTCATGAAATAACTGGTGGCCACGGTGGCGAAATAGGGGCCGAACACGAATGTGAGGATCAGCGTGTAAAAGGGCTGATTGGCCCAGTCGAACATCATCCATCCCCGGATACGGCGGCGCATGGACGTGCTGCCAAGGGTGGTGAGGTGGTCTGCTGCTGCCTGTGTCATGCGGTGCTCCGTCCCTGTTCAGGCCTGTTATGGCAGGCAGGACAAGGCTCTTGCAAGAAAAGCGTGCACATTCGCCTAGGCCGCCGGAGGCCAGGGGCGGCTGGCTTCGGCTGTGATCCAGTTCTGCACCCATTCGGGAAGGGGCGGACCATTTTCCGGAATATTCATCGCCGCAGCCACCTTTGCGGGGGGCACGATGCCCTCGGGGCCGGTTGCGGCCACACGGTAGAGTGCCTGATTTGCGCAGCGTTCGCCCAGCCAGATCGACTGATCCAGATAGAAGAAACGATCGTCCCAGCCAAGCGCACGGCTTTTCATCGTGAAACCCTGCATCAGGCGCACCCGTGCCCGATAGCGCACCGATACCCCGGCCACCGTCAGCCCCCAGCCGTTTTTACGCAGAGCCCGGATCAGCCCCAGCCGCCGCGCCATGGGGATGCGGCCGAGATCGTAAAGGGTGAGGGTGCGACCGTTGTTCAGTTCGAACCAGAAGTCAAGATCCCAGGGCCAGCAGACATGATGCGAAACATGCGGTTCGCCAATCCCGAGCGGGGGATCATTGCGGTGCACCCACAGCTCTTTCATCATCCGGAAAAACGGATACATTGCCGGCCTCCCTGCTGTGAGGGAAGGATCGTTGGGTGCCTTGATCCCGTCAACCCCGACGTTACGGAAGCCGCAGAGTGAAATGCTTGCACAATGATGCTGCCGCCATTACCTCTGGGCAGCAATCGGAACACCAGCCGGAGAATGCCGACATGCAATCGCTTTATCAGATCATCATGATGCTGCTCAATCTGTTGTGGTTCATCATGGTGGTGCATATCGTGATGAGCTGGCTGATCAGTTTTCAGGTGCTGAATCTGCACCAGCCGCTGGTGGCCCAGATCTGGCATGCGCTGAACCGGCTGCTTGA
The DNA here is from genome assembly GCA_026989355.1 of Paracoccaceae bacterium. Taxonomy (GTDB): domain Bacteria; phylum Pseudomonadota; class Alphaproteobacteria; order Rhodobacterales; family Rhodobacteraceae; genus WFVA01. Next base: position 395,716 of record JALSJM010000002.1, read on the forward strand.
GCCGATCTATCGTCCGATCCGGCGTATCCTGCCTCCTGCCGGGGGTATCGATTTCGCACCGCTGGTGGCTTTCATCATCCTGATCATCGTCCAGACGATCCTGATCAATAACGCCGGTTTCTTCTATCGCTACTAGCCCTTTCCGTGAGCAGGCCCTTTCCATCGTGAAAGACGCAGAACAGCAACTGGCCGAGGTTTTCGGCTTCAGCGATTTCCGGCCCGGTCAGCGTGAAATCATCGAAGCTGTGATCGCGGGACAGGATGTGCTGGCAATCATGCCTACGGGTGGCGGCAAATCGCTTTGTTATCAGTTGCCGGCATTATGTCGTTCCGGTGTCACGCTGGTGCTTTCGCCGTTGATTGCCCTGATGCGCGATCAGGTTCGGGCCCTGCAGGAGGCAGGTGTTGCCGCCGGCGCGCTTACCTCGCACAACAGTGAAGAGGAAAGTGCAGCCGTGTTCGAGGCGCTCCATGTCGGCCGGCTGAAGCTTCTTTACATGGCGCCCGAGCGTCTGGCCTCGATAACGACGCAAGACATGCTGCGCCGGGCCAATATTTCGCTTCTGGCGGTGGACGAGGCGCACTGCGTTTCGCAATGGGGGCATGATTTCCGTCCCGACTACCTGCGCATCGGTGCTTTGCGTGCGGCGCTTGATGTGCCGCTGGCCGCCTTTACCGCCACCGCTGATCGCGAAACCCGCGAAGAGATCATTGCCCGCCTGTTTGGCGGGCGGTCTGCGCGTATCTTCCTGCAGGGGTTCGATCGCCCCAACATACGCCTTGCCTTCGAGGCCAAGAAGAAGCCGCGCCACCAGATACTGTCTTTCGCCGATGCTCTTCGGGGGCAGGCCGGAATCATCTATTGCGCAACTCGCTCCAAGACCGAGACCCTGGCACGCGCCCTCGTGGATGAGGGCCATGTGGCCTGTGCCTATCACGGTGGCATGGAGGCAGCAGACCGCCGGGCTGTCGAAGCCCGTTTCCAGCACGAGGATGGGCTGATCGTGGTGGCCACTGTGGCTTTCGGCATGGGGGTGGACAAGCCCGACATCCGGTGGGTGGCGCATGCTGATCTGCCGAAATCCATCGAATCCTATTACCAGGAGATCGGCCGCGCCGGGCGCGATGGCGCACCGGCCGAAACCCTTACCCTTTACGGCGCCGACGATATCCGCCTGCGCCGTGCCCAGATCGACGAAAGCCTAGCACCGTCCGAGCGGCGGGCTGCCGATCATGCCCGGCTCAACATGTTGCTGGGGCTGGCCGAGGCCCAGGTCTGCCGTCGTCAGGTTCTCTTGCGCCATTTCGGAGAGAAAAGCGCGCCCTGCGGCAATTGCGACAACTGTGAACGCCCTCCCAGGGTATTTGACGGTACGACATCCGTTCGCAAGGCGCTTTCCGCGATCCTGCGTACGGATCAGTATTTCGGCACAGGGCATCTGATCGATATCCTCACTGGGAACGAAACCGAAAAGGTGCGTGCTTGCGGTCATGACCGCCTGCCCACCTTCGGTGTCGGGCGCGAGCACAGCCGGGCCGAATGGCAGGCCATCTTTCGTCAGATGATGGGGCAGGATCTGATCCGCCCCGATCCTGCACGCCACGGCGCACTGCGCATGACTGAAGCCGCCCGCCCGATCCTGCGCGGTGAGGTCGGGGTTACCCTGCGCAGGGACACGCTGAAACGGGACACGGCGCGCCGTTCGTCGGCCAGGGCGCTGGTCAGCGAAGAAGATGCGCCGCTGCTGAGTGCGCTGAAAGCCAGGCGCCGCGCTCTGGCCGAGGCGGCAGGTCTGCCGGCCTACATGATCTTCAATGATCGCACCCTGATCGAGATGGCAGAACAGCGCCCTGCCACCTCTGACGAGATGATGCGCATCACCGGTGTGGGTGCGAAAAAGCTGGAAAGCTATGGGGCGCAGTTTCTGGAGGTGATCACGGGTGAGGTTTTGCCTCCGGAACATCCGGCCCGGCGCAAGCTGGCAGGGCGTGAGGCCGGGCCACTTTATGATCGTCTTGCGGAAGCCCAGCTGGCCCTGATGCGCGGGGCCGACGGCCATCAGAAACCGATGCGTTGCTCTGCCGCGCAACTGGCCCGGGTCGCCGCCGAAAAACCCGTGGATGTGGCAGCACTGACGCGTATTCTTGGTGAGCGCCGCGCCGAACGTTTCGGCCGGGCCTTTCTGGAAATCCTGAACAGGGACGATTAGGGTCTGTTCCCGATGGAATCGCGCAAACGAGGAGCGCTGTCATGCTTGTTGTCCTGTCTCCTGCAAAGCGGCTCGAAATGGCCCCGGTTTCCCATTCCGGTGCAACCGTGCCCCGTTTCGCCAAAGAGGCGGTAGAGCTGGTCAGGGTGGCGCGCGAATTTTCCCCGCCCGATCTGCAGAAACTGATGGGGATCAGTGAAAAACTTGCCTGCCTGAATGCGGACCGCTTTCGTGCATTCAGCGCCGATCCCGCACCGGAAACCGCCAGGCCAGCCATTCATGCCTTTGCCGGCGATACCTACACCGGCCTTGATGCCGCCACGCTTGACGCGCATGCGCTGGATTGGGCCCGGGGGCATCTGCGTATCCTGTCGGGGCTTTACGGGCTGTTGCGCCCCGATGATCTGATCCAGGCGCACCGGCTGGAAATGGGCAGCCGGATGGCCAATCCGCGTGGCCGGAATCTGTATGATTTCTGGGGAGAAAAGATCGCCAGGACACTCGAAGAAGATGCCGCCGAGGCCGGAACCGATATTCTGGTGAATTGTGCATCGGTTGAATATTTCAGATCTGTCGATCTCAAGATCCTGCGGCTGCGGGTCATCACGCCGGTATTCATGGAAGAGCGCGGCGGGCAGGCGAAGATCGTAAGTTTTCTTGCCAAGAAGGCGCGCGGTGCCATGGCGCGTTTCATGATGGAAAATCACCTGACCGATCCGGAAAGCCTGAAGGACTTCGACAGCGGGGGCTATCGCTATCGTTCCGGGATGAGCAAGGGAAACCGCTGGGTTTTTCTGCGGGATGAGAGCGCAAGCTGAACGGCATGGGGCACCGCCCGGTTTCAGCGCCTGCTGAACAAAAGGATTGGGCCGATGCCCGCAGCCCCGGGTGCGGGGTCTATTCCGCAGCTGTCGTTTCGTGATTTCCGGATATTGTTGCGGCCGTGTGTTCCGGGATTACAGATCGAACATCGTCGGGCTGGAGTTCCCTGATCGTGTCGATGATTGCCGCCTTGCGCAGGGGTTTGGTGAGATACTGATCGAGACCGGCCGCCATGATGTTTTCGCCATCTCCACTCATCGCATGGGCAGTCAGTGCCACGATCGGCACATGGCGCCCGTTTTCCCGCTCGATTTCGCGAATGCTGCGCGTGGCTTCCTTGCCGTCCATTTCGGGCATGGAAATGTCCATGAAGATCATGTCAGGCTCGAAGTTTCGATATTCTGCGACGGCCTCGCGCCCGTTCTCGGCGAACCTGAGTTCGATTTCGAGATCCTTTACCATTTTCGAGAAGACCAGCCGGTTGGTGCGATTGTCTTCGGCGGCAAGCACCCGCATCCTGCGTTTTTCCGGCGTCGTGCCATCCGGCCCGCTGTCGGTGAAACGGAACTCATCTGCGTCACGCATGGACATGTCTGGAGAAAGCCCGAAAACCGGAGCGCGTCGTTCTTCCAGTTCCTGCAGGTTTCTGTAGAGTTCCCGAGGCAGAGTGGGCTTCTTCATGACGATGTCGGCTCCGCTGGCATCGGCATTCTGGTCCGAGGCCAGCAGGACAACCGGAGTTTCCCCGGCCTGTTTCAGCGCATGGATCAGTTCCGAAACATCCATGTCAGGTGGACTCTGGTCGGCAAAGATCACATCGTATTGTCCAAGGTCGGTTGCCAGCGCCGTTTCACCGGACGAGAGGCAGTTTACCTCAAGGCCGAATACGGCGAGTTGCCCTGAAATCACGCTCTGACCCGCCTTTTCCGGATCTATGATCAGAGCGCGCCGAATTCGTTCAAGCGGTTTCGTGGGGATGTTGTTTTCATCGGTCACGACCGGCAGGGTGATGTGAAATCCGAAACAGGAACCTTCGCCCAGAATGGATTCCACCCAGATTTCCCCGCCCATGAGCTGCACCAGCTGTTTGGTGATGGCCAGGCCCAGGCCAGTTCCGTCAAAGCGGCGGTTGCGATCGTCTTCAACCTGATTGAATTCGCCGAAGATGTGTTCGACCTTGTCTTCGGGGATCCCGATACCGGTGTCTTCAACGGTAATGTGAATGCGACGTTCGCGGCTCTCACCCACCTCGAGGCCGCAGACCCGGATCAGCACATGCCCCTCGTTCGTGAATTTTACCGCGTTTCCGATGAGATTCGTCATGATCTGGCGGACGCGGCCCGGATCTCCAAGATAGCGGGTAGGCATGAACATGTCGAAATCGATCAGGATATCGACGGGCTTGTTCTGGGTGCTGGGCCTGAGCAGGGTGGTGATATCGTGGATGCAGCGTTCAAGATCAAAGGGCTCGGGGCGCAGCACCAGCTTGTCGGCCTCGATCTTGGAATAGTCGAGAACATCGTTGATGATGACGAGAAGCGCCTCTCCCGAATTTCTGATCGTATCCACGTAAAGGCGCTGATCGTCGTCAAGTTCTGTTTCTTTCAGGATCTCGGCCATGCCTACGATGCCGTTCATGGGGGTGCGGATTTCGTGGCTCATATTGGCCAGAAAGGCAGATTTTGCCCGATTGCCGGCCTCGGCCTTTTCGCGGGCTTCCTTCAGCCTGGCTTCATAGCGGATCGTATCTGTTATGTTGAGTGCAAGCGAGACCACATCGCCTTCTTTCGAGCGGCGGTCGATCAGTTTGATGTAGGCCCCGTTCCAGAGCTTGATCACCTTGGGATCGATCGGATCGGAATACCAGCGCTCAATCATTTCTTCGCGCCAGTTTTCCGGGGGCAGTTCTCCTGTATCGACGATTCCCTCCTCGATCATCAGCTGGGTGATGCGCGCATAGGTTACACCGGGCCTGACCTCTTCAAGCCCGTCGAAGGCAGAAAGATAGGCGGAGTTGGCCGCAATCAGGCGATCATCGGCATCAAAAACGGCAAAACCGTCCTGGATGGTCTCGATCGAATCCCACAGGCGGCGCTCGGCGATCTCCACCTTGAATTCGGCTTCCTTCAGCTGGTTCAGTGCCTGTTTTTTCTCGCCCTTCAACAATTCGGCGACCGAGCGCACCTCCTGCACTTCGTGGCGCTTTTCAACGATTTCCTCGGACAGGGCCAGTGCATGTTTGCCCAGTTTCCTGTTGGCGGCGAGCAATTCCTCCTGCTTCTGTTTCAACAATCTTTCGGCAGCCAGGCGCGCGCGCCTTTCTTCCGCCAGCTTGTCGATAATGCTCATTGCCCTTCCTCCGGCGGCGGATTGTTGCCAGGAACAATCGCAAAACAAGGTGAACAGCTTCTTAACTGCCCCAAAAGGAATTGATGTTGACCGTGGCCTGCTATCGGGGCAGTGATTCAAGGTGTTCATTTGGAGGTCGAAATGTTCAGGATTGTTTGCTTGCCTAGGATTGTTTGCTTGCTTATCGTGCTGGCCGTGTTTCCGGGAACGCTTCTGGCCAGGGATCTGATTCCGGATCGCCGTGCGATTCTTTCGCAAGGCATCGACTTCTATGGCTCGGATTTGGCCACGCTTCGCGACACCGACTTCAGAACCTGCCAGAAGGCCTGTCTGTATGACAGGCGTTGCAAGGCGTTCACCTATAATGCGCGGTCGAAGGCCTGTTTTCCGAAAAGTGCCGTGAACGAACAAAGGCCCTATACCGGTGCGATTTCCGGCCGGGTGGTAGATACCCCACCTGCCGTGAAGGCCCGTGCCGAAATGCGGGCCGAGCAGGCCGATTTCCTGCGCGAATCCGATCTTGCAGCGGCCCGTGAGCTGGCAGACACGATTTCGATGCAGTTTTTCCCCGAGGGCAGATCCGCTCTGCAGCTTGCTGCCGAAGCCAGGACGCTTGCCAGCGGCGGCCGCACCCTTGCGGCGCTGCGTCTGATCGGCAAGGGGATCGTGCTGACGGATGAGGCCGCCTTCTGGGCGGATTTCTCGGATCTTGCCCGGCAATTGAAGCCAGATGATATGAAAGCGCTGCAAAAGCTGCGTATTGGTGTGCTGCCGGTTGCGGTGAATGCCTGGCTGCGCAGCGATACGCCCGAACAGCAGGCCAGAGCCTTGCGGACGATGGCACTGGCATTCGAGGCCGCCGAACGTGGGCGCGACATGATCCCCGCGCTGGTGCTGGCACAAAAGATCATGCCCGACGAAGCAACGGCCAGACTGCTTGAGCATGCCCGTGCAAGATACGGGTTTCGCGTGGTTGAAGATACCGTGAACAGCGATGCTGTCGTGCCACGGATATGCGCGGTTTTTTCGGAAAAGCTGGTGCAGGGCGGATTTGACTATGTCCCCTATCTGAAGCTGCCGGATACCGACATGCCACTGGAGGTTTCCGGCCGTCAGCTTTGTGTGGGGGGGCTTGATCATGGACAACGCTATGAAATTACCTTTCGTGAGGGTCTGCCCGCAGCTAGCGGCGAAACCCTGAACAGATCGGTGACCATTCGCCATTATGTGCGTGACCGCAGCCCGCTGGTTCGCTTCCCCGGGCGTGGTTATGTTCTGCCGCGGGCGGCAGATGCGGCACTGCCCGTTGAAACGGTGAACCTCCGTCAGGTCGAACTGGTGCTGCACAGGATCAGCGACAGGAACCTGCAGCGCACCTTCCAGAACGGGTATTTCGGCCGCCCCCTGGGCTTCTGGCAGCAGGAACAGTTCGCATCGGACATTGCCGAAGAGGTCTGGCGCGGCACGGGCGAGGTGAAGATGGAACTGAACAGGGAGGTTACCACCCGCCTGCCCATGGGCGGGATCATCGCCGACCTGCCGCCCGGGATCTATGCGCTTGAGGCCAGGGTGCCTGGGGCCGATCCTTACGAAAATCCCGCCAGCATGCAGTGGTTCGTGCTTTCCGATCTGGGGCTGGCCTCGATGAAAGGCGCCGATGGCGTGCATGTGTTCGTGCGCGGCCTTGCCAACGCCCTGCCTGTCGAGGGTGCCGAGATCACGCTTGTGTCGCGCGCAAATGCGATATTGGCCGAAGCCAGAACCGATGCAGGCGGTTATGTGCATTTCCCTGCGGCCATCACGCAAGGAACGGGCAGCAAGGCTCCGGCGCTGATCATCGCTCGGGAGGCTGATCGGGATATTGCTTTTCTGTCGCTCACTGATCCGGCCTTCGATCTTTCCGATCGCGGGGTCGAGGGGCGCCCGCCGGCCGGGGCGATCGATGCCTTCCTCACGACCGAACGAGGCGTTTATCGTGCCGGTGATACGGTGCATGTAACGGCGCTGTTGCGCGACGGGCACGCCGAGGCGATCGAGGGTCTGCCGGTTACGGCCATCCTGCGCCGTCCGGATGGAATTGAATACAGCCGCAGGGTTTCTCATGATGACAGGGCGGGCGGGTATGTCTTCACCTTTCCGATTGGCGAAACCGCGCAGCGTGGCTCCTGGCGTCTGGCCCTTCATGCCGATCCGGATGCGCCGCCGATTGCCACAACGAAATTTCTGGTCGAGGATTTCATTCCCGAACGGATCGATTTCGAACTGAAACTGCCCGAAGGCCCACTGCGGTTTTCCGACAGTTCGTCGCTGATGCTTGAAGCGCGTTATCTGTTCGGTGCCCCGGCCGCTGATCTCACGGTTGAGGGAGAGGTGCGGATCGTTCCGCGCAAGGCACTGGAAACTCTTCCCGGTTATCGCTTCGGTCGCCATGACATTCCCTTTTCGCCGGTGAGCGAAAGCCTTCCGGCAGAATTCAGGACCGACCGAAAGGGAAAGGTGGAAATTCCCGTTGTCTTCCCCGAGGCCGACGCGGCCTCGCGTCTCCTTGAAGCACGTTTTACCGTACGGGTTTCCGAAGGTTCGGGCCGGCCTGTCGAACGTCAGATCGTGCATCCGCTGGCGCCTGTCGGGCCACTGATCGGGATCAGGCCGCTATTTGATGATGTGGTGCCCGAAGGCGGCGAAGCCCGCTTCGAAATCCTGTCCATCGGCCCCGATGAAAAGCCCATCCCGATGAAGCTGCGCTGGACGGTGAACCGGGTGCACACGCGTTATCAGTGGTATCAATACGGGGGGCAGTGGCAGTGGGAGCCGGTTACCACCCGTGAACTGGTGAAAAGTGCCGAGGTTGAATTTGAAGGTGATGCCCCCCTTGAGATTGGCGTTCCGGTTGAATGGGGCGGATATGAGATCAGGGTCGAACAACTGGGCGGAGACCACGTGTCTTCCTCGCTCGGGTTTTCTGCAGGTTGGTATGCGGCGGCCGATGTATCGGCAACGCCCGATGTGCTTGAGCTTTCGCTCGACAAGCCTGCCTATCGGCCCGGCGAAACCGCAACCCTGAGGCTGGTACCCCGCCATGCCGGGAGGGCCCTGATCACGGTCATGTCGAATCGTCTGATCGACATGAAGACAATAGAGGTTTCCAAGGGCGAAAACCTGGTCGAACTGCCGGTTACCGATGAATGGGGCGCCGGGGCCTATGTCATGGCAACGGTGATCCGCCCGATGGATGTTTCTGCCGGGCGCAACCCGGCGCGCGCGCTCGGGCTTTCCTATGCGCAGGTTGATCCCGGCGACCACCGGCTTGCGGTGCGTTTCGAGGTTCCGCCGGAAGCGCAGCCGCGTCAACCGCTTGAGGTTGCCCTGAGGGTAAACGGCCTGCGTTCGGAAGAGGAAGGCCATGCCGTGATCGCGGCGGTGGATCTGGGTATTCTCAACCTCACCGATTTCGGAAGCCCCGATCCGGCAGGCCATTATTTCGGTCAGCGCCGCCTGGGGATGGAGCTGCGCGATCTTTACGGACGCCTGATCGACGGCATGAACGGCAGTATGGGCCGGGTTCGTTCGGGGGGGGATGCCGGCAGCGATGCACGGCTGAAATCGCCGCCGCCGATGAAGAAACTGGTCACCTTCTTCAGTGGTCCGGTGCGGGTTGACAAGAATGGAATGGCCCGGGTCCGTTTCGACTTGCCGGCCTTCAACGGAACGCTGCGGCTGATGGCGGTGGCATGGTCGAAAACCGGCGTCGGAAATGCCAGCACCGATGTTCTGGTTCGTGATCCGGTCGTGCTGTCAGCAAGCCTGCCGCAGTTCCTGGCACCAGGGGATCAGAGCCGCCTTCTGCTTGAGATCACCCACGCCGATGGCCCTGCGGGCGAAGTGGAACTCAAGGTTTCAAGTGATGGTATCGCGCTGGATCAGAGCCGGATTCCGGCGAAGATCACATTGAGAGAGAAGGAAACCGCACGGATCCCGGTGCCGATTGTGGCCCGGCGTCCGGGAGAGCACGAGATTGCCGTTCATCTTGTTACGCCGGATGGCACAGACCTTGAGGAAAGGCTTGCAATCTCTGTGATCGACAACGATCCGGTAATTGCCCGCACCAGCCGTTTCGAACTGGCCGCTGGCGACACCTTTACCTTTTCGCGTGATGTGTTTGCCGGTCTGCGTCCCGGCACGGGGCATGTCATATTGGCTTTCGGACCGCTTGCCCGGCTTGATGTACCAGGGCTCTTGAACGCGCTCGACAACTATCCTTATGGCTGCAGCGAACAGATCACCTCGAAGGCGCTGCCGCTTCTCTATCTGTCGGATGTGGCCGGGGCAATGGGGCTGGGCGCACGCGGGGATATGGATGCGCGTATTGATCAGGCGATCGAGAAGGTTCTGAACAACCAGTCGCCAAACGGTGCCTTTGGTTTGTGGCGCCCGGATCAGGGCGATATGTGGCTTGATGCCTATGTCAGTGATTTCCTCAGCCGCGCACGGGCCGGGGGGCACCACGTGCCGCAGGTTGCCTTTCGCAATGCAATGGACAATCTGCGCAATCAGGTGAACTATTACGGCGATTTCGACGAGGGCGGGGAAGATCTGGCCTATGCGCTGATGGTGCTGGCGCGCGAAGGCGCTGCGGCCATTGGCGATCTGCGTTACTATGCCGATGTCAAAGCCAAGGCCTTTTCCACGCCGCTTGCCGCCGCGCAGCTTGGCGCGGCGCTTTCACATTACGGGGATCAGGCCCGTGCCGACCGGATGTTTGCGCGCGCGGCAGAAATGATTTCGATGTCTGTTGCAGAGCGGGAATCACACATCTGGCGTGCCGATTACGGCACCGTATTGCGCGATGCTGCCGGTGCACTGGCACTTGCAACCGAAGCGCGCAGTACAGTGATTGATCGCGACATGCTGATCGATCGCCTGAATGCCGGCACAGGCCAGCCGCGCTCAACGCAGGAAGCGGCCTGGGCGCTTCTGGCGGCCGGGGCGCTCGTGGCCGATCCCATGCTTGCGGGAATCTCCATCGACGGTGTACCGGTCGAAATCCCCCTGGTGCGGGTGCTTGAGGAACAGACCGAAGATGCGCCGCTGGTTGTCCGCAATGATGGTGGGCGCAGTCAGATACTTACCCTGACGGCATTCGGGGTGCCCGAAAGCCCTGAGCCGGCACGCGGCTACGGATATACGATAGAGCGTCACTATTACACCATGAATGGCACGGAAGTGGATATAACCGCCCCCGAGGGTATTCCTGCCGGCACGCGGCTCGTGGCGGTTGTGACAGTGCGCCCCCACGGCAAGAGGGAAGCCCGCCTGATCATCAGTGATCCCCTGCCTGCCGGTTTCGAGATAGACAATCCGAATCTTCTGGCCGGCGGTGATGTCCGGGCGCTTGATTGGCTGGAACCGGCTGTGGATGAGGTGCGTCACAGCGAGGCCCGGTCCGACCGTTTTGTGGCAGCGGTTGACTGGCTGTCCGACAAGCCGCTCCAGCTTGCCTATATCGTGCGCGCGGTGTCACCCGGTGTTTATCACCAGCCTGCAGCCAGTGTGGAAGACATGTATCGTCCGGTCTTTCGTGCCCATGATGATGCGGCCCGGGTGCGTGTAACGGAACGGAATCCGTGAAGCGCCAGGTCTTCATCTGGCTGGCCTTGGGATTGTTCCTGGCGGCTGCATTGCGCGACAGGTTCGATGCCTGGATTGATGCCACCGAACTGCCGCCTCTGATCTCGGTAACCTCGCCGGAACTGCGCGATCGTCATGGTCGCCTTCTCAGGGCCTATACCGTTGACGACGGGCGCTGGCGCCTGGCTGTGGCGCTGGCAGATGCCGATCCGGCATTCCTGAAGATGCTCATAGCCTATGAGGACAAACGTTTCTGGCGTCATCGCGGTGTTGACTGGCTGGCCATGATGCGGGCGTTTGGGCAGGCTGTCTGGCACGGGCGGATCGTTTCGGGCGGCTCTACCCTGACCATGCAGACCGCGCGGTTGATCGAGCGGGGCAGCACCGGGAAACTTTCGGGAAAGCTGCGGCAGATTCGCGTGGCACTGGCCCTTGAACGGCAGTTGAGCAAACCGGAAATCCTGACACTCTACCTCAATCGTGCGCCCTATGGCGGCAATCTCGAAGGGTTGCGCGCGGCCAGCTTCGCCTGGTTCGGCAAGGAGCCGCGGCGCCTGACACCTGCCGAATCGGCGTTGCTGATCGCGTTGCCTCAGGCGCCCGAATATCGCCGGCCAGATCTGCACCATGCCACTGCGGTTCGGGCGCGCAACAGGGTGCTTGATCGGCTGGTTGTTGCGGGCACGCTTCCCCCGGAAGATGCGAACAGTGCAAAAACAGAGCCTGTTCCGGCAAGGCGCAGACCGTTTCCTGCACTGGCGCCGCATCTTTCTGATCGCCTTGTTGCGGAAAACCCTGCGGAGGGCCGTTTGCACCTGACCATTGATGGCGGGTTGCAGCGCCAGTTGGAAGAGCTGGCGCGTCTCGCCATCCGCGGACAGGATATGCACCTTTCGGTTGCCATTCTGGTTGCGGATCATCGCAACGGAGAGATTCTTGCCTCGGTGGGTTCGGCCGGCTATCGCGCAGATGGTCGTCAGGGTTTTGTTGACATGACGCGTGCCTTGCGTTCGCCAGGTTCCACCCTGAAGCCGCTGATCTACGCCATGGCGTTTGACGAAGGGCTCGTGCATCCCGAAAGCCTGATCGATGACAGCCCCACGGCTTTTGGCCGTTACGTGCCACAAAATTTCGATGGCCAGTTCCGTGGCACGATCAGGGTGCGCCGGGCGCTACAGCTTTCGCTCAATGTGCCGGTGGTGAAACTGGCCGATGCGTTGGGGCCCGCTCGGATCGTGGCACGGCTGCGTCGGGCGGATGTGCAGCCGGTTGTTCCCGGTGGCAAGCCCGGGCTTGCAGTGGTGTTGGGCGGGCTTGGAATTTCGCTGCACGACCTCGTGCAGCTTTATGCCTCGCTTGCCTCTGGTGGCAGGCTGCAACGATTGCATGTCGTGGCACGGACAGATACTGAACATGCAGAAAACGTAGGTGCCCTGATTTCCCGGGAGGCCGCCTGGCATGTGGGGAATATCCTTTCCGGCCTGGCTCCGCCCCCCGGAGCGCCCCATAACAGCCTGGTCTACAAGACGGGCACTTCGTATGGTCACCGTGATGCCTGGGCAATCGGCTATGACGGTCAGCATGTGATCGGGGTGTGGATGGGGCGGCCGGATGGTACGCCGGTGCCAGGTGTCTTTGGCGCGGACCTGGCGGCCCCGGTGCTGTTCGAGGCCTTTCAACGCCTCAAGCCTGCGCTTTCGCCGCTTGCTCCGCCCCCGCCCACGGCCTTGATTGCCGGCAATGCGGAACTTCCCCCGCCGCTACGCCATTTCCGCCCCAGAAACACCCTTTTCACACATGCACCCGGTGCCCCCGAGATCAGCTTTCCGCCCGATGGGGCAGTGGTCGTGGCCGAGGGGCCGGTGGTTGTCAAGGTCCGCGATGGCAAGGCGCCCTTCACGTGGCTTGTAAATGGTGAGCCGCGGGTGATTGCCGGCCACGAGCGTCAGGAACAGCTTGATCTGGAGGTTCCCGGCTTTGCGGTATTGTCGGTTATTGATGCGGAGGGGCGCGCAGCTCGCAGCAGCATTTCGCTGCGTTAGGCAGTCACGGACGTTCGACCGCCAGCGCAATGCCCTGTCCTCCGCCAATGCACATGGTGATGAGGCCGCGCTTCCCGCCGGTGCGTTTCAGATAGTGAAGGGCCTTCACAACCAAAATCGCGCCGGTTGCGCCCACCGGATGGCCAAGTGCGATGGCTCCTCCGAGGGGGTTCACGCGCGCGGGATCTAAGCCAAGGGCCCTGGAAACGGCCAGTGCCTGGGCGGCAAAAGCCTCGTTCGATTCGATCACATCGAAATCATCCGCATCCAGGCCCGTTTTCCGGAACAGGAGTTCAACCGCCGGCACAGGTCCGATGCCCATCACTTCGGGCCGCACGCCTGCATGGGCATAGCCCAGGATACGGGCCTCGACGGCAAGCCCTTCCGCCCTCGCCACATTGGCCCGAGCCAGCACCAATGCTGCAGCACCATCGTTTATACCGGAGGAGTTCCCTGCCGTAACAGAGCCGTTCTCCTTGAAAGCCGGCTGCAGCTTCGCCAGTGCCTCCAGTGTGGTTGCGCGGGGGTGCTCATCGGTATCGAACGTGAACGTTTCACGCCGTGTCTTTACTTCGACAGGCACGATTTCTTCCGCAAACCAGCCTTCTGCGATCGCACGTGCGGCGCGGTTCTGGCTTTCAAGGGCGAAGGTATCCTGTTCTTCGCGGGTAATGCCATGTGCGGCTGCCACGTTTTCGGCGGTTATCCCCATGTGGCCGCTGCCAAAAGGACAATTGAGCGTTCCGAGCATCATGTCGAGCGCACCGGCATCGCCCATCTTCTGCCCCCAGCGGGCCTGGGGCAGAATATAGGGCGCGCGGCTCATGCATTCGGCTCCGCCGGCCAGGGCAAGATCGGCATCGCCCAGCAAAAGGCTCTGAGCAGCCGAGACAATGGCCTGAACCCCCGAACCGCAAAGCCGGTTGACATTCATTGCCGGCACCGTTTCCGGCACTCCGGCCTTCATTGCGGCAACCCGGCCGAGATACATGTCGGCAGGTTCCGTATTGATCACGTTGCCGAACACCACATGGCTGATCCGGGCGCCATCAAGCCCTGCGCGCTTGATGGCGGCTCTGCTGACCACCGCGCCAAGGTCAGCCGGAGGCATATCGGCGAGCGTGCCTCCGAAGGTGCCGATTGCGGTGCGCACGGCGCTCAGAATGACGATTTCGTTCATGTTCCGCTCTCCTTGCATGCGAGCTGTTCTTGCACCGGCAGCCGGGATTCTACTGAAACCTTGCGTTACTCCTGGCGCAGAAGGTGTTCCAGGGCATCGCGAAAACATGTGGCATGCGGGCCGAGGATCCGCAGCACTTCCTGTTCGTAGGCCCGGGCCATCGGTGTGATTTTCGCCATCATGGCCTGGCCCTTTTCGGTCAGTGAAAGCTCTACAAGGCGTTTGTCCCCGGGGTTGGTTTTCTTGGTGATGTATCCGGCCCGTTCAAGCCGGGCGGCGGCTCGGCTTACCTTTGATTTGTCCATGTCCACTTTTCTGTGGATTTCTCGCACGCTTACGGCCTCTTCCTGTGAAAGGTGGGCCACTACCCGCCATTCGGATACCGAGATTCCGAATTTCTGGTTATAAAGAGCCGAAAACTGACGACTCATCCGGTCTGCCAGAATGGCAAGCTGATAGGGCAGGAAGGTATCCAGTTCGAATTCAGGCATGACGACAAGACCTTCCGGGTTGGTGTTCTGCACAAAAGGCCACGGATTGGCAGATGTTGCAAGGGTGGTGCGGATTGACATCGTTGCAGTTGCAACGATATCGTGATCCCGCCGAGGGAGGATTCGGAGGAAATGCGATGAACATCCAGGAATTACCGGAAAGAATGACCAAGGCACCAGGATATTGCGGCACGCATGAAGGATATATGCCTGGTTTCGGCAATGATTTCGAAACCGAAGCCCTGCCCGGCGCTCTGCCACAAGGACAGAACAGCCCGCAGCGGTGCAACTACGGTCTTTATGCCGAACAGCTTTCCGGCACAGCCTTTACCGCACCGCGTGGCCAGAACGAACGCACATGGTGCTATCGTATCCGGCCTTCGGTCAAGCACACGGGCCGGTTCAGGAAGATCGATCTTCCATACTGGAAATCGGCGCCGAATGTGCTGCCGGACGTGATCTCGCTCGGACAATACCGATGGGATCCGGTGCCCTACTCTGACGAACCGTTTACCTTTCTTACCGGCATGCGCACCATGACGACAGCAGGTGATGTGCATACGCAGGCGGGGATGGCCAGCCATATCTATCTGATCAATCAGAGCATGGAGGACGAGTATTTCTATTCGGCCGACAGCGAGCTTCTGATCGTGCCGCAGGAAGGGCGCCTGCGCTTTTATACCGAACTTGGCATCATCGATCTGGAGCCCAAGGAGATAGCGATCATCCCCCGTGGGCTTGTGTTCAGGGTTGCGCTTCTGGAAGGGCCTGCGCGCGGCTTCGTATGCGAAAACTACGGGCAGAAGTTTGATCTTCCCTCGCGCGGGCCGATCGGGGCCAACTGTCTGGCCAACCCGCGCGATTTCAAATGCCCCGTGGCGGCTTTCGAGGATCGCGAGATGCCAAGCCGCGTGGTGGTGAAATGGGGTGGGCAGTTTCATGCCACCGAGATCGATCACAGCCCGCTTGATGTGGTGGCCTGGCATGGCAACTATGCCACCTACAAATACGATCTGCGCACCTATTCGCCGGTGGGTGCGATCCTGTTCGATCACCCCGATCCCTCGATCTTCACGGTTCTGACGGCCCCTTCAGGGGTGCCCGGCACGGCAAATATCGATTTCGTACTGTTTCGCGAGCGCTGGATGGTGGCCGAACACAGCTTTCGCCCGCCCTGGTATCACAAGAACATCATGTCGGAGCTGATGGGTAATATCTATGGGATCTACGATGCCAAGCCCAAGGGCTTTGTGCCCGGTGGGCTCAGCCTGCACAACATGATGATCCCGCATGGCCCCGACAAGAACGCCTTCGAGGCCGCAACCACTCAGGAACTGGTTCCCGAGAAGCTGGACAACACGATGAGTTTCATGTTCGAAACCCGCTTTCCCCAGTACCTGACCGAATTCGCTGCAAGGGAGGCGCCACTCCAGGACGATTACATCGACTGCTGGAAGGATATCGAAAGGAAATTTGATGGCACGCCGGGAGAAAAATGAAACCTTGCACCACTAACGGGTGACTGTCCTCCGTGGTGAAGTAGTGGGCTTGCCGATATCCGACTTGTGGCACAGTATTGCAATGCGCGGCGTTTCGGCTTGATCCCGCACTCTTCCGCCGCTCCATCGGAACCCTGCAATGTTGCCGCGTGTTCGGGCTCTGGTGCGCGACAGTTTCTGAAAACCGGCCCGTTGTGGCCTCAGTTCGAACGAATGCCATGCCATTGATGAAGTCCTGGATCGAAAGTGCCAATCGCGAAGAGACGGATTTTCCGCTCAACAATCTGCCCTATGGCGTTTTTTCGGCAAGGGGTGGGGCTGCGCATTGCGGAGTGGCTATCGGAGATTGCATCCTTGATCTGACAGCGCTGGAGGCCGACAACAACCTTGGTCTGTTCGACAGGCGTGTTTTTGGTGCCCCGGCCTGGAATGATTTCATGGCGCTCGGGCCCGAGGCCTGGAAGCGTCTGCGCATCTGGTTGATTGGCGCACTTGGGGAAGACTCGCCCGTTCAGGCGATGGCGGAAACCTATCTGGTTGATCGTCTTTCGGCCACCATGCATCTGCCTTTCCGGGTGGCGGAGTTTACCGACTTCTATGCCGGCAAGCATCATGCCACCAATGTGGGCACCATGTTTCGCGGGCCCGGGAATGCCCTGCCGCCCAACTGGCTTCACATCCCGATCGGCTATAACGGGCGCGCCTCCTCGGTGGTGGTTTCGGATACGGATTTTCACCGTCCCTGGGGGCAGATCAAGAAACCGGATGCACCGATGCCGGAGTTTGCGCCAACCCGACGCTTCGATTTCGAACTTGAGATCGGAGTGATCGTGGGGCAGCCGTCCGAAGGGCCGGTGAGTGTGGTGCGGGCCGATGAGATGATTTTTGGCTACGTGTTGCTCAATGACTGGTCGGCCCGTGACATTCAGGTCTGGGAATATCAGCCTCTGGGCCCTTTTCAGGCCAAGGCCTCGGCAACAACGATCAGCCCATGGATCGTGACCAGGGCAGCGTTAGAGCCTTTTCGCGTTCCGACACCTGCGCGCGAAGTGCCGT
The DNA here is from genome assembly GCA_026989355.1 of Paracoccaceae bacterium. Taxonomy (GTDB): domain Bacteria; phylum Pseudomonadota; class Alphaproteobacteria; order Rhodobacterales; family Rhodobacteraceae; genus WFVA01. The sequence continues at coordinate 412,993 of JALSJM010000002.1, forward strand.
TGCTGCCCTATCTCGAAGAGCCGGGTCCGATGCTTCATGATATTGACCTGGAAGTTGCGTTTGCCACCGCCAGTCGGGCAGAAACCATCATCGCGCGCACCAACATGCGCGAACTCTATTACTCTCCCGCTCAGCTGCTTGCCCATCACACCACCTCGGGCTGCCCGATGCGGGTGGGGGATCTGCTGGGCACCGGAACGATCTCGGGCGCCGGAAAGGAAAATCGCGGATCGCTGCTCGAACTGTCCTGGGGCGGCAGGGAACCGCTTGAGCTTGAAGGGGGCATACAGCGCAGTTTCATCGAGGATGGCGATACCATTACCTTGCGTGGGATGGCCTGTGGCGCGGGCTACAGGATCGGTTTCGGCGAATGCCGCGGAACGGTTTTGCCGGCGCTCGAATATCCTGACGCCGGCGGCTGACCCGCGATGATACGGGGTATCCCCGGATGCCTTTCAAGGCAGGAACAGAGAAGGAAATGACATGAGCAAGGCTTTCGCGTCACAAGGTGACCTGGAAGAAAAGAAAACGAGCTTCACAGAGATCGGTTCCGGTCTCTGGGCCTTTACCGCCGAAGGTGATCCGAATTCGGGCGTCATCATCGGGGATGACAGTGTCATGGTGATCGAGGCCCAGGCCACGCCGCGTCTGGCGCAGAAAGTGATCGCTGAGATCCGCAAGGTGACAGACAAGCCGATCACCCACCTTGTGCTGACCCATTACCATGCCGTGCGGGTGCTGGGGGCTTCGGCCTATGGCGTGGATCAGATCATAATGGGCGAGAAGGCACGCGCCATGGTGGCCGAGCGCGGCAAGGAAGACTGGGAAAGCGAATTTCAGAGGTTCCCCCGCCTCTTCCAGGGTCATGAAAGTATTCCCGGCCTTACATGGCCTACCGTTACCTTCAATGACAGGATGAGTGTCTATCTTGGCGAAAGGCGCATCGATCTGATGCACCTTGGCCGTGCGCATACGGCAGGTGATATCGTGATCCATGTGCCCGATGCCAATGTGATGTTTACCGGTGACATCGTTGAATATCATTCGGCCTGTTATTGTGGCGATGGCCATTTCAACGACTGGCCCGCCACGCTTGACGCCATCCGCGATTTTGATCTTGATGCCATCGCCCCGGGGCGTGGTGATGCTCTGATCGGGCGCGAGATGGTGAACAAGGCCCTGGACTGCACCGAAGATTTCATCCGCTCCACCTATCGCCCTGCTGCCCGCGTGGCCCAGCGGGGCGGCAGCCTGAAAGAGGCCTGGGATGCGGTCCGTGCCGAATGTGATCCGAAATTCAGCGATTACGCGATCTACGAACATTGCCTGCCCTTCAACGTGGCGCGCGCCCATGACGAAGCCCGGGGCATCGATACCCCCCGTATCTGGACTGCCGAGCGTGATATAGAAATGTGGGAGGCCCTGCAGGGCTGAATCCTGAACACGGAAAACGCACCATGGCACGGAAGATATTCGAAATTCCGCTATATCCTTACAGGCGTCATCCGGATCAGGATGAATCCACTCCGGTGCGTCATCCGGTAATCGTGATCGGTGCCGGACCGGTGGGGCTGGCGGCGGCGATCGACCTTGGCCAGCAGGGTGTGCCGGTTGTCGTACTGGACGACAATGACAAGGTTTCCTTCGGGTCGCGTGCGATCTGCTTTTCCAAGCGCACGCTCGAGATTTTCAACCGGCTCGGGTGTGCCTCAGAAATGGCTCGCAAAGGTGTTCAATGGGATACCGGCAGGGTGTTCTTCCGCGATCGCGAAATATATGCCTTCAGGCTGCTCGAAGAAACCGGGCACAAGTTTCCCGCTTTCATCAACCTGCAACAGTATTACCTTGAGGAATATCTGGTAAAGCGCCTGCGGGCGCTGCAGGAAGAAGGCAGGCCCATCGATCTGCGCGGACGGAACAAGGTTGAGGCCATAGGCCAGCATGATGATCATGTGACCCTTGAAATCGCCACTCCCGACGGCCCCTACAATCTTGAGGCCGAGTGGATCATCGCCTGTGATGGCGCCGCTTCGCCAACCCGCCGGATGCTCGGCATGGATTTCGTCGGGCAGGTATTTGCGGACAATTTCCTGATTGCCGATGTGGTGATGCAGGCCGGATTTCCTTCCGAGCGCTGGTTCTGGTTCGATCCGCCTTTCAACAGAGGCCAGTCGGCATTGTTGCACAAGCAGCCCGACAATCTGTGGCGTATCGATTTCCAGCTAGGCTGGGATATCGACAGGGAAGAGGAGCAGAAGCCCGAAAAGGTGATCCGTCGTCTGCGTGCCATGCTGGGGGAGCATACAAAATTCGAGCTGGAATGGGTGTCGATCTACACTTTCCAGTGCCGGCGGATGGAGCATTTCCGCCATGGTCGTGTGCTGTTTGCAGGGGATGCGGCGCATCAGGTTTCTCCTTTCGGCGCGCGCGGGGCGAATTCCGGTTTTCAGGATATCGATAATCTCGTGTGGAAGCTGAAGCTGGTGCTCGGGGGCAAGGCACCCGAAACGCTGCTTGACAGCTATGACCACGAACGTGTGATGGCGGCCGATGAAAACATTCTGAATTCGACCCGCTCGACCGAATTCATTACCCCGAAAACCGAGACCAGCCGCATCTTCCGCGATGCGGTTCTGGATCTGGCCGAAAGGCATGTCCCGGTCCGTCCGATGATCAATACCGGCCGGCTGTCGGTGCCGGCAATCTATGATGGCTCGCCCCTGAACGGCCCCGACTCGAACGTATTGCCCGAAAGTCTGCGCCCTGGCGCCCCGGCAGTGGATGCACCACTTTCCGAAGGCTGGTTGCTTGATCGTCTCGGCAATGGCTTTCAGCTGCTGCTGATAGATACAGAGGCTGTTCCGGAAAAGGATCTTTCGGGGCTGGGAATCGAACCTGTCGCGCTTTCAGCCGACGAGAGCCCGGAATTTGCGGAACGCTACCTTGGCGAGGCCGGGCAAGCCGTTTACCTGCTTCGCCCCGATCAGCATGTGGCTGCTCGCTGGACCGTCTATGAGCCGGAAGCCGTTATCGCGGCATTCCGGCGTGCAACCGCACGAGAGGAGGCATGACATGGCGAAACTGATCACCACCCCGAATATCGCTGATGCCGATGCCTTCTATGCAGCGCTCATGGCCGCACATGAAGGGTGCAGCAAGGAGGAATCCGATGCGCTCAATGCCCGCCTCGTGCTGATCCTTGCCAATCATGTCGGCGACATGAACATTCTGTTGCAGGCTCTGGAACTGGCCCGGCAGAAGGCGTGAGCCAGCCGGCAAGGTAACCCCGCCCTCTTTTCCGAGGCGGGGTTTTCGGAGAATCCCGGCTTATTCGGCCACTGCGAATTCAAGCGGCTTCACCGATTGGAACATCCCGGTTTTCGACAGGGACCGGAGCACTGGCTCGGGCACCGGCGCGTCAACATAAAGAAGTGCGATTGCATCGCCGCCCACTTCCTTGCGCCCCAGGGTGAAATTCGCGATATTGACACCGCCAGCTCCGAGAGTGGCCCCGAGGGTGCCGATAATGCCCGGCACGTCCTTGTTGGTGGTATAAAGCATGTGCTGTCCGATCTCGGCATCAATATTGATGCCCTTGATCTGGATGAAGCGCGGCTTGCCGTCGCTGAACACGGTTCCGGCAATGGTGCGCTCGCGGCTGTCGGTTACCACGGTAAGCTTGATATAGGCATCGAACACGCCGGATTTTTCCTGCGTGGTCTGAGAAACATGTATACCGCGCTCGCGCGCGATCACCGGGGCCGAGACCATGTTCACATCCGGGTTGGTGGCTTTCATGATGCCGGCGATGGTGGCGCATTCCAGCGCCGGCAGGTTCATTTCGGCGACTGCGCCATCGTAAAGGATGTTGATTGCCTTGATCGGCTCTTCCGTCATTTGCCCGACAAAGGCTCCCAGATGTTCGGCCAGCTTCACCCACGGCCCCATCACGGTGGCCTCTTCGGCGGTTACCGCAGGCATGTTGAGCGAATTGCTGACCGCCCCCGTCAGCAGGTAATCCGACATCTGTTCGGCCACCTGAATGGCCACGTTTTCCTGTGCTTCGCGGGTAGAGGCACCCAGGTGCGGCGTGACGACCACGTTTTCAAGCCCGAACAGGGGGCTGTCGGTGGCGGGCTCATGTTCGAACACGTCGAATCCGGCGCCAGCAACATGACCGGCCTTTAAGGCCCTGGCCAGCGCTTCTTCATCCACCAGGCCGCCGCGCGCGCAGTTGATGATGCGCACGCCTTTCTTTGTCTTGGCTATATTTTTGGCGGAAAGGATGCCGCGCGTCTTGTCGGTCAGCGGCACATGCAGGGTGATGAAATCGGCCCGTGCCAGAAGATCGTCAAGCTCTACCTTGGTCACGCCCAGCCTTGCTGCGCGCTCTTCGCTCAGGAAGGGATCGTATGCAACCACTTTCATCTTCAACCCCAGGGCACGATCGGCAACGATAGAGCCGATATTGCCACAACCGATCAGCCCCAGGGTCTTGGCCGTGACTTCGACTCCCATGAAGCGGGATTTTTCCCATTTTCCGGCGTGGGTCGAGGTGTTTGCCTCGGGAATTTGGCGGGCAACGGCCATCATCAGGGCGATGGCATGTTCAGCAGTGGTGATGGAATTGCCAAAGGGGGTATTCATTACCACCACCCCCTTTTTCGAGGCGGCGGAGATATCGATATTGTCAACTCCGATGCCGGCCCGCCCGATTACCTTGAGGCGACCGGCGGCTTCAAGGACCTTCGGCGTTACCTTGGTGGCCGAGCGGATGGCAAGGCCGTCATACTGGCCGATTGCCTCGCGCAGGCGAACCTTGTTCTTGCCAAGATCGGGTTCGAAATCCACATCGATGCCGCGATCTCGGAAGATCTGCACGGCGGTTTCGGAAAGCTTGTCGGAAACAAGAACCTTGGGTGCCATGATGCTGGCTCCTTTTTTCGAGTGGGAGGCCGCTGTGCGGCCGGCTGGAATCAGTTGCCGATTTCGGTGTTGAAGGCCCAGTCGAGCCAGGGCATCAGCGCTTCCAGATCGCTTTTTTCGATCGTGGCACCGCACCAGATCCGCAGGCCCGGCGGTGCATCGCGATAAGCGCCGATATCGTGGGCTACGCCTTCCGCATCCAGCCGCTTTGCAACTGCCCTGGCGAATGCCGCGCCATCACCGATGCGCGGATCGGTGAACTTCAGGCAAACCGAGGTGTTCGATCGCGTCTCGGGCGCCTTTGCCAGATTTTCGATCCAGTCGCGCTCGTTTACAAATGTCTCTAACACGGCTGCATTCGCATTGGTGCGGGCGATCATACCCTTCAGACCGCCTACTGATTTCACCCAGTCGAGCGCCACAAGGTAATCTTCGACGCAGAGCATCGAGGGGGTGTTGATCGTGGCGCCTTCGAAGATGCCTTCGATCAGCTTGCCGCCTTTTGTGAGGCGGAATATCTTGGGAAGCGGCCACGGCGGCGTGTGGCTTTCAAGGCGTTCGACCGCTCGGGGGCTCAGGATCAGCATTCCGTGCGCAGCCTCGCCGCCCAGAACCTTTTGCCAGCTGTAGGTCGTGACATCCAGCCTGTTCCACGGCAGATCCTGAGCGAATACCGCCGAAGTGGCGTCGCAGATGGTCAATCCCTCGCGATCGTCCGGGATCCAGTCCCCGTCCGGCACGCGCACGCCCGACGTGGTGCCGTTCCAGGTGAAAACCACATCGTTCGTGAAATCGACGCCCCCCAGATCGGGAAGTTCGCCATAATCGGCTTCCAGCACAGTGGCTTCGAGGCGTAGCTGTTTTACCACATCGGTTACCCAGCCCTTGCCGAAACCTTCCCAGGCCAGAAGCGTCACCGGTCGTGTGCCAAGCAATGACCACAACGCCATCTCTACCGCGCCGGTATCCGAGGCAGGCACGATACCGATACGGTAATCTTCGGGTATATCCAGAATTTCGCGGGTTGTTTCGATGGCCTGCTTCAGTCTTGCCTTGCCGATCGGAGCACGATGAGAGCGCCCGAGCGCGGCGTTTGCAAGCTGTTGCAGTGTCCAGGTAGGGTTTTTGGCGCAAGGGCCAGACGAAAAACGCGGATTGGCCGGCCGCGCAGCCGGTTTCACTGGTTCAGTCATGGTATCCTTCCAGATATGCGCCCCTCGTTGGGGAGGGGTGTCCCATCTGTGGCGATAATCACTTGGCGGGGCTGGTGCAAGCGGAAAAACTGCGCTAATGCGCCACATCATTCGTGAAATGCGACATTTTTCATGAGCAAGGTAAGCCAATGCATGTAACAACCCTGCTGACCAACCCCGCAGCTCCTGGGCTTGATCCGGCATTGGTCGATTCCCTGCGTAATGCCTGGGGGGGGGGCGCGGTGTCGTGGCTGGCGCCAGACGAGGCGGCCGAATTTTCCATACCTGACCTGCCGGAGAACCGTTGGCAGGTATGGGAAGAACTCCAGCAGGCAGGGGTGGACATGGTGATCCAGCCAGCTGTCGGGCGACAGAAAAAGCTGCTGCTGGCTGATATGGACAGCACGATGATCGGCCAGGAATGTATCGACGAACTGGCGGCCGAGGCCGGAGTGAGAGACCGCGTGGCCGAGATCACGGCTCGCGCCATGAATGGCGAACTGGACTTCGAAGCAGCATTGCAGGCCCGTGTCAGCCTGCTTCAAGGCTTGAATTACGCAGTGATAGAGAAGGTTTTGAACGAAAGGATCACCCTGACACCGGGAGGGCGAACACTGGTTGCCACCATGAAGGCGCATGGTGCCCGTTGTGTGCTGGTTTCCGGGGGGTTCGTTGATTTTACCAGAAGGGTGGCGGCTGATCTGGGATTTGACGAGCACCGCGCCAATGCGCTTTGCGTCGAAAACGGAAAACTGACGGGCGAAGTGCAAAAACCCATCCTGGGCCGTGAAGCCAAGGTCAGGGCTCTGCATGAATTGGTGGATCGTCTTGATATCGTGCCCGCGCAGGTAATCGCAGTGGGTGATGGTGCAAATGATCTGGGGATGCTGTCGGTTGCAGGCACAGGGGTGGCCTTGCACGCCAAGCCGAGCGTGGCTGAAAAATGCGACATTCGCATCAATCATGGAGATCTTACGGCGCTTCTCTATCTTCAGGGGTATGATCGCGATGCGTTTGTATGCGCTGGACAGGCCCTAACATAGTGCAGAAGCAGGCTGGATCCGGGCAGCCTTGAGGCCATTCCAGTTATACAGGGGGGCATTCATGCGCCGGCGCGCGGCCGGATGCTCGGGGTCAAGCGCGCCGAGATTTGCCAGAATGGCGGCAATGGCGCATTCTGCGGCCCGGGTTGCCCCATCGGCAATTTTCAGTGCCACTCCAAGCCGTTGCTCGGGAAGGATGGCCACGAACACCCCTTCGGCCCCGGTCTTGATCGCCACGCGCCCCTTCATGGCTTGCATCAGTTCGGTGCAGGCCCGCCCCTTGCCGGCCACAAGATCAGGGTAGCGCCGCATGGCCCGCACCAGCCGTGCGGCCGCCCGTTCACGAGCATCCCCGAAATCGGCTCGCGCAGCGGCAAAGCGGGCCATGGCCCGGGCAAGGCCCTGCAGGGATGTGGCAAAATTTGGGGCCGAGCAGCCGTCGATCGCGTGGCCCGGAGAGGATTCTCCGGTCATTTCTTCAAAAGCCTCGCGCACAGTATGCTGCACCGGATGATCGGGGGCAATATAATCTCTGTTTCCGCCCAGATGCTGGTTCAGGGTCAGAAATCCGGCGTGTTTTCCCGAGCAATTGTTATGTATCTGCCGTGGTGCGCTTTCGGCGCAGAGCAGGGCGCGAAAGGCCTGTTTGTCGCGTGGCATATGCGCACCGCAGCGCAGATCATCATCTGTCAGCCCCAGATCGGTCAGCCAGCGCGCTATACGATCGGTGTGCATGACACCGCCCTGATGCGAGGCGCAGGCAAGCGCCAGGTGTTCTTCGGACAGGCCCGCAGCATCGGCCGCGCCGCTTTCAAGCAGGGGCAGCGCCTGCACCATCTTGCATGACGAACGTGGCAGGATCACCTGCCCGGGGTCCCCCCAGACCCTTGTGATCTGCCCGGTCTCATCACAAACCACGGCTTGTCCGTAGTGGATGGATTCAAGGAAATTTCCCCGCCAGATCTCGGCCATTGGAATTGCTGTGCCTGTCATGTGTCTGTCTGCTCCGCGATTTTCTGCCACAGGGGCTTTTACCTGGTTGCGCGATTGGGCTAATATGCTTCTATCGGGACAGATACCATGCGCCTGAAGAAAACAAGAAGGAAGGCGCACGCGAGATTGAGGCTGAAACAGCTTGGAGGCTGTAAACGATGAAATCACTTCAGGCCATGGCCATTGGCGGCATGTTGGCATTGGTGTCCGCAAGTGGCGTTCTGGCGCAGGAATCCACCAATCGTGTGGCGGCCAAAACCGATTGGAGCGTTTTCGTGGAAAGCAACCCCACGGAATGCTGGGCGGTGTCCGCCCCGAAAAAGACAGTGAACACGAAGGACGGGCGCCCGGTTGCGGTGCGCCGCGGCGATATCCTGTTGTTTGTTTCTTTCAAGCCGTCGGCGAATGTGAAAGGGGAAGTTTCTTTCACGGGCGGATACGGTTTCAGGGCGGGTTCGACCGTGAGCATGGATATCGATGGCAAGAAATACGAACTGTTTACCGATGGCGAATGGGCCTGGCCGGCAAGCAAAGACGATGACAGCAGGATCATCACGGCGATGAAGCGGGGCTCGCAAGCCATTCTGACCGGCATATCGGGCCGTTCGGGCACCGTGACGAAAGATACGTTCTCGCTCCTCGGGTTCACGGCGGCCGTTGAGGAAGCTGCCAAGCGTTGTGGGGGCTGAAGTTCGGCCGGGAAGCACCTGTGCCGGGCCGCACGCTCGGCATTTCCTTTGGATTTGGCTGCTGAATTCCTGTATGTGATGCTGTCCGGTCATTCAGGGAAGGCTTGAACATGCAGGCAAATGCGCCGATCACTCGGGATGTCGTAACCATACCGCGCAAGATCGAAGAAGGCGTGCGGCGTAATGTTGTCGGCCTTTCCCGCGATGCGCTGCGCGAAGCCCTGATCGAGGCCGGCGTATCCGAGCGTCAGGCCGGGATGCGCACTGCTCAGGTCTGGCAGTGGATCTATCAGAAGGGTTTGCGCGATTTCGCCGGGATGACGAACCTTGGCAAGGAACTGCGCGTCCGCCTTGCCGAACATCTTGATATCCGCGTGCCTGAAGTGGTGACGAAACGGGTTTCGCAGGATGGTACCCGAAAATATCTGCTGCGGGTTGGTGGCGGGTCCGAGGTGGAGGCGGTTTATATTCCGGAGGAAGGCCGCGGAACGCTCTGCATTTCCAGCCAGATAGGGTGCACACTCACCTGCAGCTTCTGCCACACCGGCACCCAGAAACTGGTGCGCAACCTGACGGCGGGCGAAATCGTGGGCCAGATCATGGTGGTGCGCGATGATCTTGATGAATGGCCCGGAGTCGGCGAGCCTTTTCCACCCGAGGGGAGGTTGCTGTCGAACATCGTGCTGATGGGTATGGGTGAACCGCTCTACAATTTTGAAAACGTGCGTGATGCAATGAAGATCGCGATGGATGGCGAAGGAATTTCGATTTCGCGCAGACGTATCACGCTTTCAACTTCGGGAGTGGTGCCGCTGATTGCCCGCACGGCCAAGGAAATCGGCTGCATGCTGGCCGTCAGCTTTCATGCCACCACCGATGAGGTGCGTGATCGTCTGGTGCCGATCAACAGGAAATGGAATATCGCAACCCTGCTGAAGGCCTTGCGCGAATATCCCAAGGCCAGCAATTCCGAACGCATCACCTTTGAATACGTGATGCTGAAGGGCGTGAACGACAGCGATGAAGATGCTCGCCGGCTGGTGGATCTGATTCGAGGCATTCCGGCCAAGATCAATCTGATACCCTTCAATGAATGGCCCGGCGCGCCTTATGAACGTTCGTCGAACAATCGTATCCGGGCCTTTGCCGAGATCGTGAATGCGGCGGGTTATTCCAGCCCGGTGCGCCGGCCGAGGGGCGAAGACATAATGGCTGCCTGCGGTCAGCTGAAATCGGCCACCGAGCGCACCCGCAGAAGCCGCCGCAAGGGCAGGGCCGATGCGCTGCCCCCTGATACAGGCCCTGTTGCACGGGAATAGAGCCTATTTTCCCCAGGTTTCGATGATTTTGACAGCCTCTTCTGCGGTTTCCACAAAGTGGAACAGCTCCAGATCCTCGGCCGAGATGGTGCCGGCTTCGGCCAGTGCTTCCCAGTTGATGATCCGACGCCAGAACTGCTCGCCGAACAGCAGGAATGGTACCGGTTCCATACGCTGCGTCTGAATCAGTGTAAGAGATTCGAACAGTTCGTCCATCGTGCCGAACCCGCCCGGGAATACCACGATTGCCTTGGCCCGCATCAGGAAATGCATCTTGCGGATGGCGAAATAGTGAAAGTTGAAGCAAAGCTCGGGCGTTACGTATTCGTTAGGCGCCTGTTCGTGAGGCAATACGATGTTCAGTCCGATCGAGCGTCCGCCCGCATCGGCCGCTCCGCGGTTTGCGGCCTCCATGACGCCTGGCCCTCCACCCGACATGATCACATTTTCCCGCCCGCCGCTTTCCAGGCTCTTGAGGGTGATGAGACGTGAAAACGCACGCGCCTCGTCGTAGTATTTCGAAAGCCCGGCCAGGGTTTCGGTGCGTGCTTCGTGTTTCTTTGCAGGTTCGGGAATACGCGCGCCGCCAAACAGCACCACGGTTGAGACAATCCCTTCTTCCGTCATCAGCATGTCGGGCTTCAGAAGTTCAAGTTGCAGGCGCACCGGGCGCAGTTCTTCGCGGCACAGGAAATCGGTATCGGTAAAGGCCAGCCTGTAGGCTGGCGAACGCGTCTGTGGCGTGTCCGGGATTTCCTTCATCACCTTCGCGTCGTCGCGCGCATGGCGGAAGGGATGGCGGCGGTGATTCTTGTTCATCTTGTCTCTCTCGTTTGGTCGCATTGCGCCTTGAAGCCTCAGCGTCTATAGGCTTTCGCAGATCAAGACCAGATATCAAACCGCAACAGGAGCCGCCAGACCGATGAACAGAACCCAGCTGGAAAATGCAGTTGAAGCCGCTTGGGAAAAACGTGACGAGATCACGCCGGCAACGGGCGGGGAAATTCGTGAGGCGGTCGAGGATACGCTGGACGCGCTTGACAGTGGCAGACTCAGAGTGGCCGAGCGGCAGGAGGATGGCCATTGGCATGTCAACCAGTGGGCCAAGAAGGCGGTGCTGTTGGGTTTTCGCCTGAAAGACATGGAGTTGCAGCCAGGTGGTCCGCAAGGCGGCACCTGGTGGGACAAGGTGGACAGCAAGTTCGCCGGTTGGGGCGAAGACGAATTCCGTACTGCGGGGTTTCGTGCCGTGCCCACCTGTGTTGTCCGCAAATCGGCCTATATCGCGCCAGGCGTGGTGCTGATGCCGTCTTTCGTGAATCTGGGCGCTTATGTGGACGAGGGCACCATGGTGGATACCTGGGCCACGGTCGGCTCCTGCGCCCAGATCGGCAAGAACGTGCATCTGTCGGGTGGTGTCGGCATCGGCGGGGTGCTGGAGCCGATGCAGGCCGGCCCCACGATCATCGAGGACAACTGTTTCATCGGTGCGCGTTCCGAGGTGGTCGAGGGCTGCATCGTGCGTGAAGGCTCGGTGCTGGGCATGGGGGTGTTCATCGGCAAGTCTACCAAGATCGTCGATCGTGAAACTGGCGAGGTCATGTATGGCGAAGTGCCGCCCTGGTCGGTGGTGGTGGCGGGCTCGATGCCTTCGAAGAACGGAATCAGTCTCTATTGTGCCGTGATCGTGAAGCGGGTTGATGAACGCACGCGTTCGAAAACCGCAATCAATGATCTTTTGCGTGACTGAAGGCGGAAAAAAGCGTTCGCAGCAGGTTTATACCCTGCTGGTGCAGGTTGGCCGCAAGGAAGGCGATGGCCTGCCCGAAGGCGCCAGCGGGGCGGCGCTGATGGTTTACGCCTCGGGCGTCGACGAAGCGGAAGCGGTGCGTGAAACGGTGGCGATCCTGAAACAGGCGGGGTTGGCGCCGCTTGATGTTACCGGATACGGCACGCGCGAGGAACGCGAGGCCGACGGGCATGACATTTCCAGTGAAGAGCAGAACCTGATGCAGCGCGCAATTGATGAAAATGCCGTGATCATTGCCCGGGTGACGCCATTCTTCGGCGATGATGACGATGAGGCAAGCGGGTGTGAACCTCCGGCAGCAGATGAAAACCGTATTCCTTGATCTCGATGGCACGCTCACCGATCCGAAGCCGGGGATACTCCGGTCGCTTTGTCATGCGCTTGATGTGCTTGGTCATCCCATGCCCGAGGGTGATCTTGACTGGGTGATCGGTCCGCCGCTGAACGAAACGTTTCTCCGTCTCGGGGTTGGTGATGTGGAGCGGGCGATCTTCCTTTACCGAGAGCGTTATCAGGCAATCGGCCTGTTCGAAAACCGGGTTTATGATGGCATCACCGAAGCGCTGGCGCAACTTTCCGGTGCAGGTTACCGGTTATGCATCGCCACGGCCAAACCTCATGCATACGCCCGCCGCATCACGGCGCATTTCGGTCTTGCGCCTTTCATGGAGGCCGAGTTCGGCCCCGAACTTGATGGCAGACGCAATGACAAGGGTGATCTTCTGGCCCATGCGCTTGCAGTACTTGGCCTTGAGGCACAAGACTGTCTGATGATCGGAGACAGGATTCACGACATGGAAGCCGCCCGCCGCGTGGGCATGCAGGCAATCGGCGTTGAATGGGGATATGGCACGGCGGCTGAACTGGAATACGCCAGCAGGCGATGCCGGCTTCCGGAAGAGCTGCCCGGTGTGGTAGAGGCGCTAGCCGCCCCCGCCTGAGCCGAACCATTTGCGATGGATGTCATCGTAGGTTCCGTTTTCACGCAGGTTCAGCAGGCTCTGGTTGATCGCTTCGGCAAGCGGGCTGCCTGTCGGCAGGGCGATCCCGTATTGCTCGCGCCGGAATACCGGCCCGGCCAGCATTGCCGTTTCGCGTCCGCGGGTATTCACGTAATAGGCAAGCACCGGTGCATCGAACACCACAGCATCAAGCTTGCCGGCCTCGAAAGCCGTGATCATCTGGTCCAGGGTCTCATAGCCTGCATGACGCAGATTACGCGCCTCTAGATACCGGGCGGCGGTTGATCCTGTTGTCGTTCCCACCCGTTTTCCATGCAGATCATTGAGCGAGTTGACCGCGCTCTGGATGGCATCCACAGTCATTGTAGCTGTGATCCGGGCAACGAAGACAGACACCAGAAACAGGGATGAAATAACCAGGAAAACCGCTAATACCCGGCCAAAGCGCGATTGGGGAACGCGCTCTTCGAAGCCACCGTTCACAACCAGGTTGAGCGCCCACCAGAAGGCCGGAAACATGGCCCTGCGCGGCGATTTTGCGAAATATTCCTGCTTGTTGCGCTCGAAATACCACATCAGCATTCCGCCAAGCCAGAGTGCGGCGAAGGCAAGGGCGATGGCGATCAGCAGATTCCCGGAAAACAGCGCCCGCAACAGCGATGGGCCCGCACCCCCATCGGCCGGAATCATGATCTGAAGCCCGGAATCGAAGATCGGTTGCGAAAAATCGAGTATCTTTTCGCGATCAAGCGTGATGGTGATATTGGCGACCGCCGCATCGGCCTCACCACTGGCGACCATGGCGAGCATGCCGGGAAAGCTGTCAACAACCCGGAAGGCCGAGGTTTTTCCCATGTCGGCGGCCAAGGCATGCCACAGATCGATGCTGAAGCCGGTCAACTTTCCGTTTTCGAGCATGACAAACGGCGGACGTTCGATGGTGACAACGCCCAGTTCCTGTGTTTGTGCAGGGAGGGCAAGCATGAACAATATGACACCAGATACCAAAAGACGCATCAGCCTTTCCCTTTTCGAACACGGGGCGGGAGTCCGAAGTTTCCACTCTAGCGTCGGGTTCAGCAGGCTGCAACGGCACATATCGCAAACAAGACGTATCGCATGGTTGCAGAATGCGGCCGGTGGCTGCGTGGCTCCGTCCGGCTTTCGGGTGTCCTGCCCGCGCTTTCGTCGTTTGGATGCACGGGATTGCGATCGCGGGCGCTTGGCGCTATCGCAGGACACATACAAGGAGACAAGCCGTGATGACCCCGACAGACCCGGTTCAACTTGCCTCGGAACTGATCCGCTGCCCTTCGGTGACGCCCGAAGAGGGCGGGGCCTTGCAGCTGCTTGAACGGCTGCTTTCGCAAGCGGGCTTCGAATGCCATCGGGTGGATCGGGGCGGAATTGCCAATCTTTTTGCACGTTGGGGCAACAAGGGGGCCCGGCGCAGCTTCGGTTTCAACGGGCATACGGATGTCGTGCCTGTCGGTGACGCGGCAGCCTGGACGCATCCGCCGTTCAGCGGTCGGATCACGGATGGCTGGCTATGGGGGCGGGGCGCGACCGACATGAAATCCGGCGTTGCCGCCTTTGCTGCCGCAGCGGTTGACTTCGTCAGAAAGGCTCCGGCTGACGGTGCTGTCATCCTGGCGATTACCGGAGATGAGGAAGGCACCGCCACCGACGGCACCGTTGCGTTGCTCGACTGGATGGCAGAACAGGGCGAGGCGATGGATGTCTGCATTGTCGGCGAGCCGACCAGCCGCGAACAACTGGGCGACATGATGAAGATCGGCCGGCGTGGATCAATGACGGCGCATTTCACGGCGCAGGGGATTCAGGGGCATTCGGCCTACCCCCATCGGGCGCGCAATCCGGTTACGGCCACCGCGCGGTTGATCGTGCGGTTGTCGCAACACGTGCTTGACGAGGGCACCAGGCATTTCGATGCTTCCACATTGGCACCTACCACGATTGATACGGGCAATCCCGCCTCAAACGTGATTCCGGCCAGTTGCCGGGCCTCGGTGAATATCCGTTTCAATGATGCGCATGATTCGGCAGACCTGACCGAATGGCTACGGCACGAGGCCGACAGCGTGGCCGCCGAAACCGGTGTCGATTTCGGCATGGCCGTTCAGGTTTCAGGCGAGAGTTTCCTGACACCGCCGGGGCCGCTTTCGGAGCTGGTTGCACGTGCCGTCAAGGCGGAAACCGGCCTTGATCCCGAACCGTCCACTTCGGGGGGAACATCGGATGCGCGTTTTGTCAAGGATCACTGCCCGGTTGTCGAATTCGGCCTTGTGGGCAAGACAATGCACCAGGTAGACGAACGTGTGGAGATCGTTCAGATTGAGCGCCTGAAAGCCATATATCTGCGTATGTTGCGTGACTATTTCGCCTGAATACCGATATTTTCCTCGCCTTGTCGTGATGCTGAAAGAGCCTCGGCCGGGGCGGGTGAAAACCCGGTTGGGCCAGGAAATCGGCATGATTCCCGCTGTCTGGTGGGCCCGGCATCAGGCGTTCCGGCTCTTGCAGGAGGTACGGGATCCTCGCTGGCAGACCCTGCTTTCGGTTGCACCCGACCGGGCCGGGATGCTCAGCCGTTTCTGGCCCCCTGATCTGGGCCGGATGCCTCAGGGGAAGGGCGATATCGGCATGCGGATGGCGCGTGTATTCAGGCAGGCGCCGCCTGGCCCCGTGGTGATCGTGGGCAGTGACATACCCGGTATCCGCCGGGCCCATATCGCCTGCGCCTTTGCCGAACTAGGCCGGAACAGAGCCGTTTTCGGCCCGGCTGAAGACGGGGGATTCTGGCTTGCCGGGCTGAAGCGTCCACCGGCTCCGCCTGCGGGCTTGTTCCTGGGGGTGCGCTGGTCAACTCCGTTTGCACTTGCCGACAGCCTGCCAACCGTGCACAGTGACCGTATTGCCTTTGTCAGCATGTTGTGCGATGTCGATACATCTGCCGATCTTGCCCAGATTGACCGATGACGCGGTGCCGGCTGCGTGTTAGGTGGCCGCATGAGAAAATTTCCGACCAAGAAGGAAATCCTGCAATGGATTTCCGAAAACCCCACCCGAACCGGCAAGCGTGATATCGCGCGCGCCTTCGGTATCAAGGGGGCCGCCAGGATCGATCTCAAGCGGCTGCTGAAGGAACTTGAGGACGAAGGACATCTGCAAAAACGCAGGAAGACTTATCGTGATCCCGAAATGTTGCCCCCGGTGAGCGTGCTGATCGTCAACGCGCCGACCCCCGATGGCGACCTGACAGCGCAGCCCATCGACTGGCAGGGCAAGGGCGATCCGCCAGCTATCGTTCTGGCCGAACGCCCCGGGCAGCCCGCACTGGGTGAAGGCGACCGCATTCTTGCCCGGCTGAGCGAAGTGAAGGATGATGATGCATTCCGCTATCGGGCCCGGCTGATCCGCCGCATCGACCGCACCCGCCGCAAGGTGCTCGGCATATTTCGGAAAAGTGCCGAGGGCGGGCGCATACTGCCGATCGAAAAGGGCAGCGATCGTGAATGGAAGGTGCCGGCTGCGGAAACCGCAGATGCGCGCGACGGCGAGCTTGTCGAGGCCGAACAGATCGGTCCGCGTTCGCGTCTGGGGATTCCTGTTGCACGGATCGTCGAGCGGCTGGGCGATCCGACTGCGCCAAAGGCGATTTCGCTGATCGCCATTCACGAACACGGCATTCCGGATGAGTTTCCCGCCGAGGTTCTGGAAGAGGCCAAGCGGGCCGACCCCGCCCCTCTGGACGGGCGCGAGGATCTGCGCACCCTGCCCCTGATAACCATTGATCCCTCGGATGCCCGCGATCATGACGATGCCTGCCACGCCGAACCCGACACCGCCCCCGATAACAAGGGCGGGCATGTTGTCTGGGTGGCAATTGCCGATGTGGCCTGGTATGTGCGCCCAGGCTCGGCGCTTGACCGCGAAGCCTATCGCCGTGGGAACTCGACCTATTTTCCCGATCGTGTGGTGCCGATGCTGCCCGAGCGTCTGTCGGCTGATCTGTGCAGCCTGATCGAAGGCGAGGATCGCCCCTGTATCGCGGTGCGCATGGTTCTGAACGCGGATGGCGAGATGATTGATTTCCGTTTCATGCGGGCGATGATGCGCTCGCACGCCTCGCTGCATTACCAGGAAGTGCAGGATGCGATCGACGGGCGGCCGAATGACAGGACA
Organism: Paracoccaceae bacterium; assembly: GCA_026989355.1. GTDB lineage: Bacteria > Pseudomonadota > Alphaproteobacteria > Rhodobacterales > Rhodobacteraceae > WFVA01. Next base: position 430,134 of record JALSJM010000002.1, read on the forward strand.
GAGGCCCTGCTCGAACCGGTGCTGAAACCGCTTTATGCGGCTTGGCGCACTGCGCTGAAGGCGCGTGAACGGCGTCAGCCGCTGGAACTGGACCTGCCCGAGCGCCGGATCATCCTTGATGACAGCGGCAGGGTGGTTTCCGTCGATTTCCGCGAAAGGCTTGATGCCCACCGTCTAATCGAGGAGTTCATGATCATGGCCAATGTGGCGGCGGCAGAAGATCTGAAAAGGTACGACAGCCCGCTTCTGTTCCGGGTGCATGAAGAGCCTTCGCCCGAAAAGCTTGATGCCTTGCGCGAAGTTGCGCGGGAATCGGGCCTGGTTCTGGCCAAGGGGCAGGTTCTTCAGACCCGTCACCTTAACCGTCTGCTTGCCCAGGCCGAAGGCACCGAGCATGACGAACTGATCAATCTCGCAACCCTGCGTTCGATGACGCAGGCCTATTACCATCCCGAAAACTTCGGCCATTTCGGACTGGCGCTGCGTTCCTATGTGCATTTCACCTCACCCATCCGGCGGTATGCCGATCTGATCGTGCACCGGGCACTGATTTCGGCGCATCACTGGGGCAAGGGCAGCCTTGCCCCTGAAACCATCGAGCGGCTCCCCGAGATCGCGAAACACATTTCGGATACCGAGCGCCGCTCGATGGCGGCCGAGCGTGATACGACGGATCGCTATCTTGCCGCCTATCTGGCCGAACGGGTGGGTAACGAATTCGAGGGCAGGATAAGCGGGGTGGCGCCCTTCGGCGTATTCGTGAAACTCGAAGGAACAGGTGCCGATGGTTTGGTTCCGGTGCGTTCTCTGGGGCAGGAATATTTCCACCATGATCCTGATGAGCAAAGCCTGGTGGGCACGCGAAGCGGGCTGAAACTGACGCTTGGCATGCGTGCGACCGTCCGTCTGAGCGAAGCCGTGCCGCTAACCGGAGGGCTGCTCTTGGAAATGCTCGAAGTGGAAGGGCATCCCTTGCCCAGGGGCCGCCGGGCTACGCGAGGAAAGGGCAAGCCCCACGGCCGTCAGCCGGGGCGGAAACAGACCGGTCGGAAAAAGGCCGGAAAGAAGGCGGTACGCCGTCACAGACAGAAGTGATGGCAGCCTTTTGGAGGCGGTGCCCGTGCGTTGGTCCGGTTATCTGACGCTTTCCCGGCAGTGCCGGCGAAAAGCGCTTTTCAGCAGGTCGAGTTCGGCGCGCAGCAGAGCCATTTCCGCGCGAATGTCTTCGTCAAGCGCGTCACCGCACAGAATGGTGAAACTGCCCAGCGTCGCGCCGTTCGACGGGTCGGTGAACAGAAGGGTCTGCACCCCGTCCGAAAGCAGTTCGGGGGGGATGGGCAGATGCAGGTTCCATTCGCCCTTCTTGTCCCGGGTCGCTTCTATGGTCAGGCCCGACAGGGGTTTGCCATGATGGGTTATCTCGATGGCCGGGGGGGAGATATCGCTGGGCGCCCCGACAAGAACGGCCTTCAGGGTTCCTTGCGAAAGATGCGTTGCGATCAGTGTGAGGTTGTTCATCCCCCGTGTCCTTCCGATATTCAGATTTCTGCCCGCGGGCGACGTATGAATGTTACATCGCGCAGCAGAATCTGGTTCATTTCAGGCTCTTCGAAGATCAGATCTACCCACATGCGCTCGATCCGTTTCTCGTTCAGCCTGGAATAGGCCAGGTCGAACTCTACCAGGACTTCACCCTCGCGCCGGGGAAGTTCGCGCACCAGTTGTTCGGTGTTGGGGCCGTGCCTGATATTGAGGCGGGCAAAGATTTCAAGGGGTTTTTCAAATTCGACATGCATATCCATGCGAAGCAGATGTGTCTTGCGCAACCCGGCCACGCTGTCCGGTGGCAGTTCAAGGGCCAGGGAAAGGAAACTGCCATCGAAGCGGAACACATCCATGCGCAGGGCGAAAGGAGCAAGAACGTCTTCATGCCGGTTCCGGACCTGTCGCAGGCAAAGTTCGGATACCGGGCAATCGTGAAAGATGCGCGCCTCGGAACCAAAGCGCGTGCCGTTTGCCGCCGCAACCGTGCCTGACGGGAAAATGCGACCATGCCAGATTTCGGGGCGCCAGGCCCAGTCGGTTCCGATTGGTCGCTCAATCGCATTGGTGCCCGCCAGGGGAAGTGACAGCCGGCTGTCGGCAATATGCAGAATACGGCGCAGCTGATGTTCAAGGGCCTGTGCCCGCGCGCGATGGATGCGCAGGGTGGCAAGATCGGTTGTTGGTGCTTCGGTCGCAATCCTGCGCCAACGTCGCAGTGCCTTTTCGTGCAACAGTTGCTCTATTATCTTTGCCATCTGTTTCGGGCCTGCACAGTTGCATTTTCTGGCCGGGGGTGCTGGTTCCTTAACAGAAACGGATTATCGGCGGAAATGATTTCCGATGCATTTCGGCAAGCATCACCTGCGGACCGGAGGTGTTGATGCGTGTATCCAGATCCGGTTGTGTGGCTCTTTCGGGTTTTCGCTGCATGTTTTCCTTCTGCAGCCGGGTCACGAAGTCGCTCAGCATGGCATGGGCGGTTTCCGACGCAAGCGGGATTTCTGCTGAGGCGATGACCGAGATGGTCACGATCCGCCCCTGAAGATCGAAAAGCGCGCGCCAGTATTCGTTGCCGGCGCCTGGCAGGCGGGCATTGCCCCTGTCGCGCGCATGAATGTAGAAAACGCCCCCTGACACACGGGTTTCCAGAATGCGAACATCCGCGGGGTTGCCTTCCCGGCTCAGCGCAGCGCGGCCCGAGGGGGTGGTGAAGAACACTTCAAGGCGATCGAGTGACCGCGCGATCGAATCCGGCATGCCGCTGCCCGACACGGTGAGGGTCAGCAGAACGGGAACCGCCGGAGCGGATCTGTGTGCCGTGGCGCGCAGGGACATGCAGCTGGCAAGAAGCACGAATGCGCCCTGGGCATTGTCACGAGAGGCCATCCGGTCAATGCAGAAACCCTTGGGGCCGGTGATCCTGATCCGTCCGTCCGCGACCAGCATGCTTTTTGTATTCGATGGTGCAAAAAGGCGGATGCTGCCAGGGCCGGCCTGATCATCGGAACACCCGGAGAGGGCGATCAGCATGCCACCGACCGCCCCCACAAGGCGGAAGCGCAAAGTTGGTATGGCGTTCCGGATGCCCGGCACGGCAGCCCGTGTGCGGTCAGAGATCCATATAGACATGGCGTTCCTTCTTCGCACCCGGGTGGGTGACTGCGCCGTATCTGGTCGGGCCGACCGTCTGCGCATATTTCCAGATCGCACCAGAGGCATAGCCGGTTTTGCGGGGGCCCTTCCATTCGGCGCGGCGCCTTTCCAGTTCTTCGTCGGAAAGGTTTACCGAGATCACGCCCCTGATTGCATCAAGGGTGATCATGTCGCCATCGCGGATCAGCGCGATCGGTCCGCCATGCGCCGCCTCGGGGCCGACGTGGCCCACGCAGAAGCCGCGGGTGGCACCCGAGAAACGGCCATCGGTAATAAGCGCCACCTTCTTGCCCATGCCCTGGCCCGAAAGGGCCGCAGTGGTGGCCAGCATTTCACGCATGCCGGGCCCGCCAGCCGGGCCTTCATTGCGGATCACGATCACTTCGCCTTCATTGTACTTCCGCTCCTGCACGGCTTCGAAGGCGTCTTCCTCGCATTCGAACACCCGTGCGGGCCCGGTGAATACCAGCTGGTCGTCGCTCATGCCGGCGATCTTCACAATGGCCCCGTCGGGGGCAAGGTTGCCTTTCAGGCCGACAACGCCACCGGTCTTGCTGATCGGGTTGGAAACCGGGTGGATCACCCGGCCGTCGGCTTCGCGGGTCACGATATCGATTTCCTCGCCGATCGTGCGGCCGGTGACGGTCAGGCAATCGCGGTGGACAAGGCCGGCCCTGTCAAGCTCTTTCAGCACCACGGGCACGCCGCCTGCCTCGTAAAGATCCTTTGCCACATAGGCGCCTCCGGGCTTGAGATCGACGAAATAGGGCGTATCGCGGAAGATGTCGCAGACATCATCGAGATCGAAGTCAATCCCCGCCTCATGGGCGATTGCGGGCAGATGCAGCCCCGCGTTGGTAGATCCCCCGGTGCAGGCCACCACGCGGGCGGCGTTGATCAGGGCTTCGCGGGTCACGATATCGCGGGCGCGGATGTTCTTCTCGATCAGGCGCATCACCGCTTCTCCGGAAGCTTCGCAATACTGATCGCGGCTTTCGTAAGGGGCCGGTGCGCCTGAACTGTTGGGCAGGGCAAGGCCGATCGCCTCGCTCACGCAAGCCATGGTATTGGCAGTGAACTGGCCGCCGCAGGCTCCGGCCGAGGGGCAGGCCACGGCCTCCAGCTTCTCGAGTTCGCAGGTGGATATCTCGCCTGCCTGATGTCGGCCCACGGCCTCGAACACGTCCTGCACCGTCACATCCTTGCCATCAAGGCGCCCCGGCAGGATCGATCCGCCATAGATGAACACGCTGGGTACGTTCAGCCGCACCATCGCCATCATCATGCCGGGAAGCGACTTGTCACATCCTGCAAGGCCCACCAGCGCATCATAGCAATGACCACGCATGGTCAGTTCCACACTGTCGGCGATCACTTCGCGGCTGACGAGCGATGAGCGCATCCCCTCATGCCCCATGGCGATACCGTCGGTAACGGTGATGGTGGTGAATTCCCGCGGCGTTCCCCTGGCTGCCGTTACCCCCATCTTCACGGCCTGGGCCTGGCGGTTGAGTGCAATGTTGCAGGGCGCGGCTTCGTTCCAGCATGTGGCCACGCCGACAAACGGCTGATGGATCTCGTCTTCACTGATCCCCATGGCATAAAGATAGGAGCGGTGCGGGGCACGCTCGGGGCCTTCTGTCACATGGCGGCTCGGCAAACGGGACTTGTCGTAGCGGGTGTTCTTCTTCATCGTGGCCTCTCATTTCCAGCGGTCGGTTTTTGAATAGGCGAGGCCCGCGCGATCCACAAGCGCGATTGCGCAGGCAGGCCATCGCGTATAGGGTGCCGCGAGCGCAGGCCGGCAGTCAGGCAGACAGACAAGGATGACAACGCCCGAGTTCAGAGTCTATATCGCACCTGCCCGGCTTTATCCCGAAATCTGGCGGTTGCTGCTGGGGCTGTTGCTGATTCTGTTCACCTATCTTGGCCTTTCGGCACTGATGCTTGCCGGGATGTTCCTGGCAACAGAGCCGACCGGGGTGCAGCCGCTTCTGGGCATGGTTTCGGGGGCGTCCCGTCCGATGCCCACACTTGTGCTGCTCCTGAGCTTCGCGGGGCTTGGTCTTGGTGCCGTCGTGGCAGCGGCAGCCTGCCATTTCCGAGGCCCGGGCACGCTTTTCGGACCATTTGACGAGATGCTGCGCGCATTCGTGATCGCGGCCGTGATTTCGGTGCTTTTCCTCGGGGTTTTCACGGCCCTTGCCTTTGCCCTTGATCCGCCGCACGATAATCTGCCGCTTGATGTCTGGCTGCGTTATCTGCCGTTTGCGGTGTCAGCAGTATTGCTGCAAACCGCATCCGAGGAACTGGTTTTCCGGGCCTACCTGCCACAGCAACTGGCAGCGCGGTTTTCGGCGCGCGCGGTCTGGATGGGCCTGCCGGCGATGGTGTTTGCGGTCCTGCACTACGATCCCGAGTTCGGCGCGGTATCGTGGCTGATCGTGGCCACCGTGTTCGTTTTTGCGCTGATTGCCAGTGATCTTGTGGTACAGACCGGCAATCTCGGGGCTGCCATGGGTCTGCATTTCGCCAACAACCTGTTCGCCCTGCTGATCGTCTCAATGGACGGAACGATTACCAGCCTTTCACTGTTTGTCATTCCGACGCCGGCGAATGCTGCCGAATGGGCTGTGGCACTGGGGATCAACACGCTTCTGCTGCTGTTCCTGTGGCGTGTGCTGCGTTTCGTGCTGACGCGCTGAAGCCTGGTGTCTGCCTCCGTGCGGCGCGGGCCCGAGCGATTGCATTTCCTTCGCGGGCACCCTATTTCAGGAGCAATGTTTCACGATCAGGGTGCCATCCCATGAACTGGATTTCGAACTATGTTCGCCCGAAGATCAACTCGCTGTTCTCGCGCCGCGAGGTGCCCGAGAACCTGTGGACGAAATGTCCGGAGTGCGGCACCATGTTGTTTCATCGCGAATTGAAGGACAATCTGAACGTCTGCATGAACTGCGATCATCACATGCCGATCAGCCCACGCGATCGTCTGGCCGCATTGTTTGACGGCGGTGTGTTTTCCGAGATTGACGTGCCCGAGGCGCCGTCTGACCCTCTGGGTTTCCGAGATCAGAAGAAATACCCGGACCGCATGAAGGAAGCTCGCAGGAAAACCGGCGAGAAAGAGGCCATGCTGGTGGCCGAGGGCGAGATCGGCCGCACGCCGATCGTGGCGGCCGCACAGGATTTCCGCTTCATGGGTGGTTCCATGGGCATGTATGTGGGCAATGCGATCCTTGCCGGGGTCGAGCGTGCCGTAAAGGGCCGGTGTCCCTTCATCCTGTTTTCCGCCGCAGGAGGCGCGCGCATGCAGGAAGGAATTCTGAGCCTCATGCAGATGCCGCGCACCACGGTTGCGGTTCAGATGCTGAAAGAGGCGCGCCTGCCCTATATCGTGGTGCTGACGCATCCCACTACCGGCGGGGTCACGGCTTCCTATGCCATGCTTGGCGATGTGCAGATTGCCGAACCGAACGCATTGATCGGTTTTGCCGGCAGCCGGGTGATCGAGCAGACCATCGGAGAAAAACTGCCCGAGGGTTTTCAGCGTTCGGAATATCTGCTTGATCACGGCATGCTTGATCGCGTCACGCACCGAGGGCATCTGCGCGACGAACTGATCACGATAACCCGGATGCTCATGCGGGAAAGTCCGCCGATCAAGGGTGATCTGCCCCGGCCGGAGGCTGTGGATGAGACTCCGGATCCCGAGGCGACGGCAAATCCCGACGAAGCGGCCACCTCTGAAAAGGCCGCCGGGAAGTGAACCGCCCCCGAGGGTCAGACATGATCCTGCAGCGCATGCAGGGCCTGCACCCGAAAATCATTGACCTGACACTTGATCGCGTGTGGCGGTTGCTGGCGGCGTTGGGCCATCCGGAGTGCAATCTGCCGCCGGTGATCCATGTTGCCGGCACCAACGGCAAGGGATCGACACTGGCCATGCTGCGCGCCGGGCTTGAAGCCGCGGGCAGGCGTGTGCATGTCTATACCTCGCCCCATCTGGTTCGTTTCCACGAACGTATCCGTCTGGCCGGCGAGCTGATCGACGAGCAGACCCTGAGCGAACTTCTTGACGAATGTCTGACAGCCAACGGTTCCGATCCGATCACCTATTTCGAGATCACCACGGTGGCCGCCCTGCTGGCCTTTTCACGCATTCCTGCCGATTTCACCCTGCTGGAAACGGGGCTTGGCGGGCGGGTTGATGCCACGAATGTCGTGGAACGGCCGGCCCTTACCCTTATCACGCCGGTTTCCATCGATCATACCGGCTTTCTGGGTGAAACCCTGTCCGAGATTGCCGGAGAGAAGGCAGGCATCCTGAAACGCGGCGTGCCCTGTGTGGTTGGCGCCCAGTCCGAGGCGGCCCTGAAGGTGATCGAGGCACGGGCGTCCCGTCTGGACGCGCCGCTGATCGTCCGAGGTCAGCACTGGCACGTGTGGGAAGAACGCGGACGCCTTGTATTTCAGGATGAAACCGGCCTGCTCGATCTGCCGTTGCCGGTCTTGCCCGGCGCACACCAGTACGAAAACGCCGGTATGGCGCTGGCTGCCCTGCGCCATCTGGGAATAGCCGAAGCCGCCTGTGCAGCAGCGCTTGCCAATGCCCGCTGGCCGGCCCGCATGCAGCGATTGCGCAAGGGGGAACTGGTGCAGGCAGCAGGAGAGAAGGCCGAACTCTGGCTTGACGGCGGCCATAATCCGGCCGCGGGCGAGGCCATCGCCCGCCATCTGGCCACCTTGCCGGTGATGCGCCCCGTGCATCTGATCTGCGGCATGCTGAATACCAAGGATGTGGCCGGGTTCATGCGCCCTCTGGCAGGCGTTACCGAAAGCCTTGTGGCCGTGTCCGTTCCGGAAGAGCCTAATACCCTGCCTGCGGCCGAAACGGCCGCCATCGCCCGTGCGGCGGGCCTTTCGGCGCGGGTGGCATCCGGTGTGGAAGATGCGATCAGGCAGATCATTGCCGAGTGCGCCCACGCCCGGATCCTGATCTGCGGGTCGCTCTATCTTGCCGGTATCGTGCTGCGGGAAAACGCATAGCAGCAGGCTGCGCAGGGCCGTGGAAGGCACCGGCCGGTTCTAGCGCTCCCACTCGGGGCTTGTCATCTCGTGCAGACGGCTTGCGATGCGCTCGAACTCGAAACTGCCCTCGCCCTCAAGATAAAGCATTTCGGGTGTTGCGGCGGCACTTGCGATCAGGCCGGTTCGGGCCTCGTAGAGGGCATCGATCAGGGTCACGAACCGTCTGGCCTCGTTGTAGTTGTCACGTCCGAGGCAGGGAATGTCCTCCAGCACCAGAAGCCGGACTGCTTTCGCTAGGGCCAGATAGTCGGCCGCCCCCAGGGCCGTTCCGCACAGATCGTGAAAGCGTGCGCGGGCCACGCCATTGTGAAAAGCCGGTATGATCACCTTTCGGCCCTTCACCCGCAGGGTAAGTGGCGCGGCGTTCTGGCCGGTCAGATCCTGCCATATGCGGGTGATGGCAGCGCGGGCAGCCTGATCGGCCGGACAAAGCCAGCGCTCGGTGCCGGCCAGGGTATTCCGTCGGTAATCGGTGGGGCTGGCCAGTTCATGCACTACCATGTACCGCTTGAGCAGCTTGATGAAGGGTATGAACAGGCCCCGGTTCAGGCCGTTTCTGTAAAGGTCGTCAGGGGGGCGGTTCGCGGTGGTGATCACCACCACACCCGCTTCGAACAGCCTTTCGAAGAGCCGTCCGACGATCATTGCATCGGCGATGTCGTTTATCTGCATCTCGTCAAGGGCAAGCAGCCGAAGCCCCTTGGCCATTTCCTGTGCCACGGGGGTGATTGCATCATCCTGGGTTCTTTCCCGCGCATGGGCAAGCCTGTCGTGCATTTCCTGCATGAATTCATGAAAATGCAGGCGGCGCTTTTCGGTGATCTCCAGGTTTTCGGTGAAGATATCCATGAGCATCGACTTGCCGCGCCCGACGCCGCCCCACAGGTAAAGGCCTGTGGGTGTGTTCCTGTTTCGGCCGAACAGCCGGCCCAGAATACCGGATGTCTCTGAGCTTCCGGACTGAAGGCTTGTCCGCATGTCTTCCAGAATCGGCAATACGGCCCGCTGGGCCGGATCATCGTTCAGGATGCCGGCTGCGACGCCCTGCGCATATATGTCCGCCAGTCGCTTTCCCATCGATCAGTCGGCAATCGGTTGAGGTCGGCATGACGGGAACGTGAAGGCATCGAAAAGAGGCAATTTCAAACCTCGCGCATGAATTGCTGCATTGCCCGGATCACGATATCGGGATTGGTATAGGCCATGGAATGGCCCGCTCCGGGTACTTCTGCCTGACGGGCCCTGCGATTCAGTTCCGCCAGTTTCCCCATTCCTTCCAGGCCGATCACGTTGTCCTTTTCTGCCCAGATGGCCAGCACCGGAACGGTGGTTCCGGCGATCTTGCGGTGTTCCGCCGAGGTATCCTTGCCAAGGATGTGGCGCATGCTGGACAGAACCGCCGGCAGAAAGCCGCGATAGCGTGTTTCGCGGGCCTGTCTTTCATAGATGTCAGGCACTTCCGAAGGGGTTTCGGATTCGGCAAGTATTCCGCGCCGGATCAGCCAGCCGCCGAAAACGATCATCAGCCAGTCTCCGATCAGGGGGGTGCGTATCATGAAACGGGCAAGGCTGCCCGGACGATAGGAAAGGCCTGTCGGGGCCAGCAGGATCAACCGGTCGAGCGTGTCGGGATGACGCGCCGCATAGCAGGTGGCAATGGTGCCCCCCATCGAATAGCCGACCAGTTCGATCCCTTCCTTGATGCCCTGATCCCGCAGGAGATCTTCGAGCTGCATCAGGAAGAATTCGCAATCCTGCCGGCCTGGCGGGCGGTCGGAATAGCCACGACCGTAAAGATCATAGGTCAGCACCCGAAAGCCCATCATGGTAAAGCGGCGGATCAGGGCATCCCAGACATAGCCTGGCGTGGTCAGCCCGTGCACACAGACCATCACCGGCCCCCGGGCCGGGCCATGCCATTGGTAGTGGGTCAGCCCCTGCGTAAGTTCGGCAAACCGGCCTGGAGCGTTGCGGCGGGTGGTGCTGTTCATCTGCAGGCGATGCCGCTCGAGAATGAGCGGAAGTGCCAACAGCGCCAGAACCAGCAACAGAACACCCCACCACCACACCATCATGCGCGCCCTTCTCTTGTTGCCTGTGCCATCCGGCAGCGCTGTTGCGTCCTCGGAGGCCGGTTTTCAGCTTTTAGATCACTGCTTTTGCCACCTGTCCAGAATGTGCCGACTTGTCATCAGATCAAGATGCGCGCCGCCGCCGTTCTTGAACAGGGTGATTTCGTCATCGTGCCGGCGGCGGAACGTGCCCCGTGACAAGTCATAGAAATCGGCGATCACGTCCTGCCGGGTGATTGCCTTCGTGGCGATCGGGATTGCCAGTTCGCCAATATGATCAAGCACGGTTTCCCGGCTGTCCACGAAAATGCAGGCGCGTGTCAGGGCTGCGTCGTCGGCTTCGCGCATGTCGGGGCGATAAGCGCCGATCAGGTCAACATGCTGGCCCGGGCGCAGCCATTCGCCGCGGATCAGCGGTTTGGTTGACATGGTGGCCGCGCTGACGATATCGGCGTCGCGCACCGCCCGTTCCAGATCGTGCAGGATCTGAACATGCGGATAGTCGCGCACTACCGCTTCGGCCCGTTCCGCCGTCCTGTTCCACAGGCTGATGCCGGCTTCGGGGAAGCCGGCGCCGTAGGCTTCGATCAGGGAACGGGCTACGGCGCCAGCCCCGACGATCAGCACGGTTCGGCTGTCGGGGCGGGCCAGCCGGCGCGCCGCCAGCAGGCTGTCGGCTGCGGTTTTCCATTTTGTTACCAGGTGAAAGTCGATCAGTGCCTCAAGTGTGCCGTCCTTGTCGGAAAACAGGGTTACCGCGCCGTTTACGGCCGGAATCTTCCTGGTCGGATTGCCCGGAAATACGCTTGCGGCCTTCACCAGAAGACCAAGGCCGTCGATCCAGGCAGAGCGGGTCAGAAACGTGTCGGACTTGCGATAAAGGAACGTATCGCCAAGTTCGGCGCGAGGCAGATCATGGCCGGCTTCAAGGGCCCTGGTAAGGGCCAGCCAGTCAAGGCAGGCTTCTCCGGTTTGCCGGCTTATGAAGGGGATGTTCATGTCAGGGTCTCTTGAAGTGTTTGCAGGGTGCGCTGCGCAGGCAGCTCCCTCTGCCATCTGGCGGTTCCGGTCCGCTTTCCAGGGTCATCCGGCAACATCCTTCCGTGCGGCGGCAATCGTGTTTTCAAGTGCCGAAAGAAAATGCGAGCGATCCCGTTTTGTAAAGGGTCGGCCGCCACCCTTCCGGAAAGGATCAGCGGCACGCAGGTCAGCCGCCAGATCGCGCACTGCCAGCTGATGGCCGATGTTCTGCGGGGTAAGGCGGCTGCCGTCAGGGCGCAGCACGCGGGCTCCGTGGCCAAGGCACTTTGCGGCCAGCGGGATATCGCTGGTGATGACCACATCCCCTTCGTGGGCGCGTTCGGCAATCCAGATATCGGCCGCATCGGGGCCTTCGGGCACGAAAATCACCGTGATCAGGGGGTTGGGCGAAGGCCGCAACCCGCCGTTCGACACCAGATACATTTGCAGGCCATGGCGGGTGGCTACCCGTTCGGCTTCGGTTTTGACAGGGCAGGCGTCGGCGTCAATGAACAGGGTGGTCATCGGCTTTGTACCAGGGCTACAATCAGCGCAACGGTTCCCACGCTGACAAATGTTGAAACCAGAATGGCCGCCGAAACCCGTTGCGGCGCAACCCGATAATGCTGCGCCAGGATAAAGGCGTTCCCTGCCACCGGAAGGGCCGCCAGAACGATCATCACGCCGGCGGCGAAGGGTTCGACCCTGAACAGCCAGAGCGCTGAGAAGGCAACAGCAAGAGGGTGCAGCACCAGCTTGGCGAATGAAAGCCAGCTGGCGATCCATGGCCTTTCGGCCGATTTTTCGGCAAGCGAGGCACCGATCACGAACAGGGCAGTGGGTGTGGCTGCCCCGGCGAGCAGTTTCAGAAATTCGTCTGCCGGGCGGGGCAAAGGTGTTTCCAGTGCGGCCCAGCCCAGCCCGAGCAGGATCGAGACGATCATCGGGTTTTTCAGAAGCCCCGCCCCGATCGTCTGAACGATACGCAGAGAAAGGCGGCCCTCGCGGCTGGCGGTGATCAGCACCACGACCAGGCTGCCAAAGACGATCAGATCCAGCGACAGCACAAGCATGTTCGGCCCCACGGCCTGGGGCCCCAGCAGAAGAACCATCATCGGCAGGCCGAGGAATCCCACGTTGCCGGTTATCGCACAGTGGCTTTCGATTGCGGCTTCGGCCAGTTTCAGCCCCCGCAGGAAGGCAACCGTCATTGTCAGCAGATAGACGGCAGCAGTTCCGGTGAGATAGGCAATGACGAACCTGCCATCATAGACCTGTGCCAGCGAAAGATCAGCGGCAAAGCGGAACAGCATGGCGGACAGTGCAAAATAGAAGACGAATCGTGTCAGCCAGACAGTGGCTTCGGTGGTAAAGAAATGCAGGCGAACGGCAAGATAGCCAAGCCCGATGAGCGCGAAGAACGGCAGGGTTTTCAGGAATATCTCCAGCATGTCCTGCGCCTAGCATGCAGACGCAGGGCACGCCAGTCTGCCGTGCATCTGGGCGTGCTACCCAAGTCCGATCAGTGCGCCGGCCGCGAATACCAGCGCGCCGCCGAGAACCACCTGAAAGGCGGCCCGCAGGAACGGGGTTTCCATGAAGCGGTTCTGGATCCAGGCGATGGCCCAGAGTTCGATGAAAACAATGATGAAGGCGATGGTGGTTGCAGTCCAGAAATCGGGGATCAGATAGGGCAGGGCATGCCCCAGGCCGCCGATGGTTGTCATCATTCCGGAAGCAATGCCCCGCTTGAGGGGCGAGCCTCGCCCGGAAAGCTGGCCGTCGTCTGATGCGGCTTCGGTAAAGCCCATCGAGATTCCGGCCCCGACAGAAGCTGCGAGCCCCACCTGAAAGGTGGTCCAGGTATCATGGGTGGCAAAGGCTGTGGCGAAGATCGGTGCAAGGGTGGAAACCGATCCGTCCATCAGGCCGGCCAGACCCGGCTGCACCCAGGTCAGCACGAACTGGCGGTGGCTGACGCGATCTTCGGTTTCGCGAATATCTTCGTTCAGGTGTTCCTGTTCAAGGGAAACCGCGGTCTTCACATGGTCCGATTCGGTTGCCGCAAGATCGCCCAGAAGCTTTCGTGTGGCGGCATCACGGGTGCGTTGCGCTGCCTTCAGATAGAACTGTTCGGCGTCGCGTTCCATGATGGCCGCTTCCTCGCGGATACGTTCGAGCGGCAGATTTTCGATCAGCCATACAGGACGACGGGCATAGAAACCGGCGACATGCTCGCGGCGGATCAGCGGGATCGTGTCGCCGAACCGGTTCCGGAACAGTTCGATCAGCTGGCGGCGGTGTTCGTCTTCCTCCCGAGCCATTTTCTCGAAAATCGCTGCCGATGCCGGATATTGCTCGCGCAGCCGGTCGGCATAGGTTCGGTAGATTCGCGCGTCGTCTTCTTCCGACGAGATTGCCAGGGCCAGTATCTCTTTCTCGCTGAGATCCGAAAACCGACGGCGAAAGCCGATTCCTGGTATCATGTCTGCCTCCTGTATTGGAATCGTTCCAGAATAGCGAACATCAAGCAGCAGGCAATCCGAAAAAAAGCAAACCGTTCAGTTTGGAATCGGCTTGAAAAACTGAACCGTTCTGTTTATTTCTGGCTGGTGCCATAACTGCAAGAGAGGTGTATCATGATACGCTTTTCCAGAATGATGCTTATGCTGGTCTTTGCCGTCATGGCTTCGCCTGCATTGGCTTTCGGTCTGTCATTCGACCTGCCCCGTCTCGATTTCCCGGCCCCTGTCATTCAGGGGCAAAGCTGTTCCGATATCGGTGCTGCGGAAAAAAACTGTGCCGACCGGAACTGACCGCCTGCCCCGGCCCGGCCCTGTGCCGGGCCGATCTTGTTTCTTGCGCCAACTGAACCGTGCTGTTTATAATCCCGCCATGAGGGATGCCGAGGCCACACCAACCGCCAGCACCGTCCGCAAGGGGCGCAAGTTCGATCAGGTTCTGGAGGGTGCCCGGGCGGTGTTCATGCGCGATGGTTTCGAAGGCGCAAGCGTTGACGAAATCGCCCGTGCTGCGGGTGTTTCCAAGGCAACTCTTTACAGCTATTTCCCCGACAAGCGCCTGCTGTTTGCCGAGGTTGCCAAGAGCGAATGCCTGCGCCAGGCAGATAATGCGATCGAATTGCTGCAGGGGGACCATGATCCGCGCCGGGTTCTGGTCGAGGCCGGGCGTCGCATCATCGCTTTCTTCACATCCGATTTCGGACTCAGCATGTATCGCCTCTGTGTTGCGGAATCGCATCGCTTTCCCGATCTCGGAGCGTATTTCTACAGGTCCGGCCCCCAGCTCTTGCGCGAAAGACTGACGGATTATTTCCGTGAAGCTGTCGCCGAGGGCCGTCTGGAGATCCAGGATTTCGATCTGGCGGCAGACCAGTTTGCCGAACTGTGCAGAGCATCGTTCTTTCCCCGTCTCCTGTGCGGTGTGCAGAACGATATTCCGGAAACGGAAATCATGCGTGTGCTGAATGGAGCGGTGGACATGTTCCTGGCGCGTTATGCGTGTAAGGAAGCGAAGGAGCAGGGGGCAAGATGAAAGCGGCATTTGCCATGCTTGCCCTGGTTGCTGGCTGCACGGGGGTGTTTCCTGCGAATGAAAGTACAGACCGTGAAGATACAGCCTGTGACGTGCCGCGATACCAGGGGATGATCGGACACCCTTCCGCCGTGCTGAACACTGTCGCGCTGCCGCCGGCAACACGGATCATCCGCCCGGGAACGGTTGTGACCATGGATTACAATCCCGTACGGCTGAATATCGGGCTTGATGCACAAGAGCGGATCACGCGTGTATGGTGTGGCTAGAGCCTGTCGCACATGATCGGATTCGGCGCGACAGGCACTAGGGCGGGTTTTTCCCCGTGTTTTCCAGAAGCCCAGGCAGGCCTCCCAGTACGAGATCGGCGACAAGATCACCATATTCCTTCCGGCTCACACCCTTGCCCGGGCGATGCCACATGTAAAACCAGTTGAGCATGCCGAATACGGCCATGGCCAGGGCTCGGTGCCGTGCCGGGTTGGTAATCTGTCCGGATGCGGTTTCGGCCAGAACCTGTTCCATCACCCGGACAATACGCCGCTGCACCTCGACCAGAGGCCGGCGCCGCTCGGCAGGCAGCTTGTCCAGGGCGTCGGCCTGAAGCATGTGTTCGGCATCGGCATTGCGATAATTCGTCAGAATCGCGTGGATCAGGCGGCGCAGCCGTTCGGGGCCTGGTGTCACGGCCTCGACAACCTGAAGAAGCTCGGACAGGTGAGTGTCGAGAATGTCGAACAGAAGATCGTTCTTGCTTCCATAATAATGGTAAAGCAGTGCCTTCGACACACCACAATGGGCGGCTGCCCCGGCCATTGAGGCCCGGTCGAATCCGTGGGTGGCAAAGTACTCCGCTGCACCCTTGCGAATGGCAGCGCGTTTCTCTGCGTGGTCGCGGGCAATTCCCCGGGCCATCGGTTATTCCTTCGGCCGATTGTCGATTACCCGCACGGCCTTGCCCTGACTGCGGGCAACGCCGCCTGCCGCGGCCGGCTGCACACGGGTGGATACGCCTATGTTGCGCTTGATCTTCTGCTGAAGCTCCCGGCATGCGCCTTCACAGTCCGTGGCGCCGGGGGCAAGCTCTACATGCACGATCATCTGATCCATTCGCCCTTCGCGCACCAGTTCGATCTGGAAATGCGGGGCCAGCGCCGCAACCTTCAGAAGCTGTTCCTCGATCTGGGTGGGAAAGATGTTGACGCCACGCAGGATGATCATGTCATCCGAGCGGCCGGTGATCTTCTCCATCCGGCGCATGGAGCGTGCGGTGCCGGGCAGCAGGCGCGTGAGATCGCGTGTGCGATACCGGATGATGGGAAAGGCCTCCTTGGTAAGCGAGGTAAAGACAAGTTCGCCAAACGCGCCATCGGGCAGCACTTCGCCGGTGGCAGGATCGATGATCTCGGGATAGAAGTGATCCTCCCAGATATGCAGCCCGTCCTTGGTTTCCACGCATTCATTGGCCACGCCCGGGCCGATCACCTCGGAAAGCCCGTAGATATCGACAGCGTGCATGTCAAAGGCCTGCTCGATTTCCACGCGCATGGAGTTCGTCCAGGGTTCGGCGCCGAAGATGCCCACCTTGAGCGGGCTCTTTTGCGGATCCCGCCCCTGGGTGCGGTATTCATCGAGTATCGAAAGCATGTAGCTGGGTGTAACCATGATCGTGGAGGCGCCGAAATCCTCGATCAGTTTCACCTGCCGGGCAGTCATCCCGCCCGAAACGGGAACGACGGTGCATCCCAGCGCTTCGGCACCATAATGGGCACCAAGCCCGCCGGTAAACAGGCCATAGCCATAGGCGATATGCACCACATCCCCCGGCCTTGTGCCGGAAGCACGCATGGAGCGCGCCACCACCGCGGCCCAGGTGCGAATGTCGCGCTCGGTATAGCCCACCACGGTGGGTTGTCCGGTGGTGCCTGACGAGGCATGCAGCCGGCGCACCTTTTCACGTGGCACGGCAAACATGCCGAAGGGGTAATTGTCACGCAGATCCTGCTTGAGCGTGAAGGGAAACCTGGCCAGATCGGCAAGCGATTTCAGATCATCCGGGTGTACGCCGGCCGCATCGAATCCGGCTTTGTAGAAAGGCACGTTTTCATAGGCATGGGCCAGCGACCATTTCATGCGTTCAAGCTGAAGCGCCTCGATCTCGTCGCGCGAGGCGATCTCGATCGGATCAAGATCCTCGCGGCGCGGTGCCAGATCCTCCATCGCGTTTCCTCCCTGTTCGTTCTGCGGGTTTCAGACCCGTTCGATTACCATGGCAATTCCCTGCCCCACGCCAATGCACATGGTGCAGAGCGCTCGCCTCGCGTCACGCTTGTGAAGTTCGATCGCCGCCGTCAGAATCAGGCGTGCGCCCGACATCCCCAACGGATGGCCAAGGGCGATGGCACCTCCATTCGGATTCACATGTTCGGCATCATCCGGCAGGCCGAGGCGGCGCAGCACCGCCAGCGCCTGGGCAGCGAAGGCTTCATTGAGTTCGATCACATCCATGTCGCCGATGGAAAGTCCGAGGCGGGCAAGAAGCTTTTCACTGGCCGGAGCCGGACCGATGCCCATGATGCGGGGAGGGACGCCCGCCGTCTGCATGCCCAGAATGCGCGCCTTGGGGCCGAGCCCGTATTTCGTTATGGCAGCCTCGCTGGCCACGATCAACGCCGCTGCCCCGTCATTGACGCCCGAGGCGTTGCCCGCCGTTACGCTGCCACCTTCGCGGAAGGGTGTGGGAAGGGCTGCGAGCCTTTCAAGGCTGGTTTCGCGCGGATGTTCGTCCTGCGCCACCATCACCGGATCGTCGCGCCGCCCGGGAATGGTAACCGGCGTGATTTCCTCGGCCATCCGCCCCGAAGCGATCGCCGCGGCGGCGCGATGCTGCGAACGAAGGGCAAAGGCATCCTGATCGGCGCGCGATATGTGGAATTCTTCGGCCACGTTCTCGGCTGTTTCCGGCATGGAATCGATGCCGTATTGCGCTTGCATGCGCGGATTGACAAACCGCCAGCCGATGGTGGTGTCGAAGATTTCCGCATGCCGGCTGAAGGCTGTCTCGGGCTTGGGCTGCACGAAAGGTGCACGGCTCATGCTTTCCGTGCCGCCCGCCAGCGCAACGTCGATTTCCCCCGCCATGATCGCGCGCGCGGCCGAGCCGATCGCGTCCATCCCCGAGCCGCACAGGCGGTTGATGGTGGTGCCGGGCACGGTATCGGGCAGGCCCGCCAGCAGGGCCGACATGCGCGCAACGTTTCGGTTGTCTTCTCCGGCCTGGTTGGCACAGCCGGCAAACACTTCCTCTATCGCCGTGCCCGGCAGGCCCGGCGTGCATGCCATCACCCTGGCCAGTACATGGGCCAGCATGTCATCCGGGCGCACGGCCGAGAGTGTGCCTCCGTAACGGCCGATCGGTGTGCGCAGGCCTTCGCAGATATAGGCGTGGTTCATCCTGTATCCTCGGGTTCTTCGAAATGGGCACCGGGCATGATGCGCGAAAGCCCGCGAAACAGGGCCACCATACGCCCGTCGGATCCATAAACGGTAACGTCGTAAATACCCGAACGCCCGGCAAGGCTTACCTCTTCGGCGATGGCCTCAAGCTCTTCTCCCTCGCGTGCGGGGCTCATGTAGGTGATCTGGTTCTGCTGCGCGACGGCGATGCGGTTGTAGCTGTTGCAGGCAAAGGCAAAGGCGCTGTCGGCCAGGGCGAAGATATATCCGCCATGGCAGATACCGTGGCCATTCAGATGTTCGGAGCGCACGGTGAAGGTGAGAACCGCCTCGCCGGGGGCCACGCGGGCGATCCGCATGCCCATTGCCTGCGATGCCGCATCTTCTGCCCACATCACAGCGGCGCATCTTTCGGCGCGTTCCTGCGGTGTCATTCATGTCCTCCTGTCGGAAGCAGCTTGCACAAAGCCGACCGTATGGTCAATAGTAATGCCTGCCACGACAGGGAGGACAGACATGCTCGAACCTCACAGCCATGCCGCCGGAAAGTGGATCGCCCCGGGGCGCGAGGCCCGGGTGCTTGCAAGCCCGGTCACCGGCCGGAAAATCGGCCGTGCCGGGGGGGGCGCGCTTGATTTTCAGGCCATGATCGACTGGGCCACAACGCGCGGCGGGCCTGCCCTGCGCGAGATGAACTTTCACCAGCGGGCAAAGATGCTGAAGGCGCTGGCGCAGTATCTGGATGCCCGCAAGGAAGAGCTTTACGCTCTCAACCCCCTGACCGGAGCGACCCGCAAGGATGGCTGGATCGATATCGACGGTGGCATCGGCACGCTGTTCGTGTTTGCCTCGAAAGGGCGGCGTGAAATGCCCGAGGGGCATGTTCATCTCGATGGCGGGATTGAACAGCTTTCACGCAAGGGCAGTTTTCTGGGCCAGCATGTGGCCGTGCCGCTGCGCGGCGTGGCGGTGCATATCAATGCTTTCAACTTCCCTGTCTGGGGAATGCTCGAAAAGCTTGCGCCAGCCCTGCTGGCTGGCATGCCGGTGATCGTGAAACCGGCCACGCAAACCAGTTTCATGACCGAAGCCGCTGTGCGTATCATGCTTGAAAGCGGGCTGCTGCCCGAAGGCGTGCTACAGTTGATCGTGGGTGGAACGGGTGATCTGCTCGATCGCCTGGGCGCGCAGGATGTGGTCAGTTTCACGGGATCTGCCCGCACCGCTCTGGCGCTGCGTTCACAACCCGGCCTGATCGAACGGGGCACCCGTTTCATTGCCGAGCAGGACAGTCTCAATGCCTCGATCCTTGGCCCCGACGCAGCGCCGGGCACGCCGGAGTTCGACCTGTTCATAAAGGAAGCCGTAAGCGAGATGACCACCAAGGCCGGTCAGAAATGCACCGCGATCCGGCGCATGATCGTGCCTGCAGCGCTGCTTGATCCGGCAATCGAATCGCTGCGGGCCCGGCTTGAGAGGATAGAAATCGGAGACCCCGCCGAGGTAGGCACGCATATGGGGGCGCTGGTATCGGCAGCGCAGCGGGCCGATGTTCTGGCTCGGGCCGGCCGAATTGCGGATGAGGCCCGCTGCGTGTTCGGTGCTCCCGATGCCGCGCCCCCCGATTGTGCCGGGGCGGGGCACGCCTTCCTGTCACCCATGCTGTTTTGTTGTGATGATCCCGATGCTGCCCGCGCAGTGCATGAGACCGAGGCCTTCGGCCCGGTTTCCACCCTCATGCCCTATCGCGATCTTGCCCATGCCGCCGACATTGCCAATCGGGGGCAGGGCAGTCTGGTGGCTTCGGTCATCACTGCCGACCCGGCCGTGGCCCGGGACCTGACACTGGAGATGGCGCATTGGCACGGGCGGCTCTATTTCAACAACCGCGACAGTGCCGATGAAGCTACCGGTCACGGTTCGCCTCTGCCACACATGACACATGGCGGACCGGGTCGTGCCGGGGGCAGCGAGGAAATGGGCGGTGTGCGCGGCGTGCTGCACTACATGCAGCGCACAGCTGTGCAGGGCAGCCCCGACATCCTTGCCGCAATCACCGGCCAATGGGTGAAGGGTGCGGCCGAGAAGAAGGGGTCGGCTCATCCCTTTCGCCGCACGTTTGGCGAAATCGAGGTTGGCGAAGCCCTGCATACGAAAAGCCGGGCTGTCACTATGAAGGATATCGAGCATTTTGCCACGTTCACGGGCGATACATTTTATGCGCATATGAACGAGGAAGCTGCTGCCGCCAATCCCTTCTTCCCCGGGCGTGTGGCACATGGCTATCTGCTGCTTTCCTTCGCCGCCGGATTGTTCGTGCAGCCCGACCCGGGGCCGGTTCTGGCCAACACGGGGCTGAATTCGCTGAGTTTTCAGAAACCCGTCAGCCCCGGCGACAGCATCCGTGTGCGTCTGGTATGCAAACGCAAGACACGGCGCACCGATGAATACGGCGAGGTGGCCTGGGATGTGACGCTTTACAACCAGCGCCATGAGCAGGTAGCGGAATACGAGCTTTTGACGATGGTCGCATATTCCCGCTAAAGGGGGGTATGAACGATCTTCTTTCCCCCCTGATCAAGGCGCTGCACGGCGAAGGCCGGATACGGGTCTGGTCGCTTGTCATCACCATCTTCGGTGATGTGGTGCTCCACCGCGGCGGGCGGGTTGCCTCGCGCCGGCTGCGATACCTGTTGCAGCATATCCGCGTCGAACCGGGTGCGCTGCGCACGGCGCTTTCGCGCCTGACGCGCGATGGCTGGGTGGAGCGCACGCGCGACGGCCGCAACACCCATTACAGCCTGAGCCTCATGGGCGAACGCGAATTCGGCCCGGCCCTGGCGCGTGTCTATGCGCCACCTCGCCCGGCCCCGGTGACGCGCTGGAGTCTGGCACTTGGCAGCGGCCGGCCCGAACAGGACGCGTTGCCGGTCGGCAGCGGTGTGTGGCTGATTCCGGAGGGTGCCGGTTCCTTGCCCGGATATCTTGTGGTTGCCGGAACGCTTGGAGATTTGCCCGCCGGGTTTGCCGGCAGGATCGTGACACCCGATCACCATGCGGCTCTGGCGGCCATGTATCGTGACGCCGAGCAGGCCGGAAGGCTGGCTGCGTCCGGGCCGGGCGGGCTTGATGCCATGGCAGCACGCATTCTTCTGATCCATCGCTGGCGCCGGCTGGTTCTGAAATATCCGGATGTTCCGCCTGAACTCATGCCGCCGACGCTGCCGCGCACCGATCTGCGCCGGCTGGTTGCCGAAACCTATCGCGCTCTGCTACCTGCCTCGGAGGCCTGGCTTGACAGCTCCGTGCCCGATACCGGGCCGATGCCTGCCGCCGACCCGGGCCTTGCACGGCGTTTCGCCGCTGTCGGCTGAGCGCCGCGCGGCGCCCGGCATCCATAACGACAGGCACCTCCGCCCGGGGGCGGAGATGCCTGGTAATTCCGTCCCCGGTACCGCAGGCTTGGGTGGGGGCTATTGAACACACGGCACCGGGGCAAGCGTTTTACGCTACAAGATGGAACATGCCGCCGAATACTGGCCGCAAAAGGGCGGGTATCGGGAAATCGCATGACCATTTCAGGGCACTTCCCGGTATTTCCAAGCAATCCTGAAAAATGCGATCCTGCTTGATTTTTGCGGCGGTCCAACGCAGCATCATCACATGAGCCTTCAGAATCCGCCTGCTCCGGGAATGCCGCTGCCGGTTTCGGATGCGGTTTCGTTCAACCGCCAAGAGCTGGGCACGATCCTTTCTCTATACGGACGGATGGTTGCCGCCGGAGCATGGCGCGACTATGGCATTTCCTGCCTGCGCGATGTGGCCGTCTTTTCGGTTTTTCGCCGGACGGCCGAGCATCCCCTCTATCGTATCGAGAAACGCCCCGGACTTCGGTTGAGGCAGGGACAGTATTCGGTTGTGGCCATGGATGGACACGTGCTGCGCCGGGGGCATGACCTGAAAACAGTGCTGCGTGTTCTTGAAAAGAAGCTGATTCGCCCAGTGGGTTAGCATCCCCCGTCCGGTCGGCCGGGGCGGCGGCGTGAGGTCGGAAAACCGTCTCCCTGGTCAGCGATCCGGATGATGGCAGACTCGATCGGTTCGCGCACTACCGCCATGTGGTGCGCATTGGCATGTATCAGGGTGCTGTCATCGGCGGCGATTGCCACATGGCCTTTCCAGAACAGAAGATCGCCGCGTTCGGTCGGCTCATCATCGCCGATTTCCCTGCCCACGGCTTTTTCTTGGAGGTGGCTGTCGGCGGGGCATTCCATGCCGCACAGCAGCAGTGCCGCCTGCACCAGCCCCGAACAGTCGATCCCCCAGATACTGTTGCCACCCCACAGATAGGGTGTGCCGAGAAACATTTCTGCGACCGTTACCGGATCGACATACAGATGCTCGACCGGGGCAAGATGGCGCGCGGGGATGAAGCTGCCGTTGGTCAGGGCAACGAAGCCGTTGCCTTTCGTCTCTTCCGGGATGGCTTCGACAAGGGCGGCAAAGGGCAATGCGTGGCCGCCCCCGGATTTCATGTCAGGTGCGGGATAGACATGTGTGGCAGGCGCAGCAATCCGATGCGTCGGCAGGATCGGCGGGCCGAGATCGGCCAGCGCCACATGGCCGGGGTAACCATCTTTTGCGGTTTCGCCAAGGGCCCAGCCGTTGCGGGTCCGTTCAACCAGAAAACCCTCGCCGTGCAGCAGCTGGCGTTCGCGAGGCCCGCCGGGCCTGCCGCAGAGATCGGTCAGCGGTGCGACGACGGCATGAAGCTCCGGAGTCATCGTTCAAGCACCTCGGGCAATGCCGAAAGGATTGCGCGTGCACCTTGCGAAATGCCGCCCTTGGGGCGACCGGGGGCGGCTTCCGGCTGCCATCCGTAAATATCGAAATGGGCGTAGGATCGGGCCTGGCTGGTAAACCGGCGCAAAAACAACGCGGCAGTGATGGCCCCGGCAAAACCACCCTTGGGCGCATTGTCGAGATCGGCGATGCCGGGTTCGAGCATTCTTTCGTAAGGCTTCCAGAAAGGCAGGCGCCACAAGGGATCGGCTGCCCTGTCTGCGGCATCGGCAAGTGCATTCGCAAGCTGTGTGTCATCGGTGAAGAAAGGCGGGATGTCGGGGCCGAGCGCCACCCGCGCCGCGCCGGTAAGCGTTGCAACCGAGATCAGCAGATCGGGCCCTTCCTCATCGGCCAGGGCGAGTGCATCGGCGAGCACAAGGCGCCCTTCGGCATCGGTGTTGTTGATTTCCACCGTCAGGCCGTTACGGGCTGTCAGAATGTCCTGTGGTCGCATGGCGGCACCGTCAATGGCGTTTTCAACGGCCGGAATCAATACCCGAAGGCGCAATGTAAGGCCAAGCGCCATGATCATGTGGGCAAGGCCCAGCACCGTGGCGGCACCGCCCATGTCCTTTTTCATCAGGCCCATGGAATTGCCGGGCTTGAGGTTGAGCCCGCCGGTATCGAAACATACGCCTTTCCCCACCAGTGTGAGTTGCGGGCCGTTTTCTCCCCAGCGCATGTCAAGCAGGCGGGGCGGGCGGGGGCTGGCCCGGCCCACGGCATGAATCAGCGGCAGGTTGCCGTCCAGAAGCTGCGCGCCTTTTGTTACCGAAATGCTGGCGCCGTGTTCTTCGGCCAGGGCACGCGAGCGCGTTTCCAGTTCATCCGGCCCCATGTCGTTGGGCGGGGTGTTGATCAGGTCGCGGGAAAGACGCTCGCCGGCGGCAATGATCTCGAGGCGGGCTGTATCCAGCCCCTCGGATGCCTGCAACCGTGCCGACATCGGTTTTTGTGCTCGGTAACGGCTGAAGCGGTAGCTTTCCAGAAGCCAGCCAAGTGCTTCGGTTTCATGCGCCGGGCCTGCCAGCCCGCTGGCTATGCGGTAGATTCCTTCTGGCAGACGTGCTGCAGCGCGGGCCAGCAGAAAACGCGAACCGGCGCGTGCCGTTTTATCGCCATACCCGGCAACCGCCATGAGGGGAGCGCCGTTTTCGCCGGGGACCAGAGCTGCCTGACCTGGAGCACCGGTGAACCCGCAGGCCTCGAGCCATCGGCGCACTGCTTCCGGCTGATCTGCCAGCCAGCGACTTACTGCCGTGCCCTGTTCCAGCACATGGAGAGGTATGGCTTCGGCATCGGCTGGTGCAAAGCGCATCATTTGATCATCGTGAAGCCGGGTTTCTGGCATGGCGTATTCCTTGCGGGGTATCGGCAGGACAACTGCAGCAACCCTAGCGGAACACGCGATACCCGCAAGAGGTCTGTGTTGATGTCAGCCGGAAAGGTCCTGCAATTCCCAGATCTTGAGAAGTGAGCAATCACCGATGCGGATCAGGCGGGCAAGCGTGGCAGACAGGGCCACGCGGTCATGTCGTGCGCTGCAGTCGTGCACGTCCCTGGCCACCTGTGCCAGAGTATCCATTCCGATCTGCTCGGCAATGCCGATCAGGCTTTTGGCCTGCTTGTGAATGCCGTGCGTTCTGCCTGTTGCGAAATGTTCTTCAAGTTCGGAAAGCCGTGCGGTCAGCGCTTCCAGTGCCCGGCAGATCACATTCTGTGCGCCCGTTTCTCCCATTTCGGTGATCAACTGGTCAAGGCGGGCCTGATTGAGACATACGGAATCCTTTCGCGCCAACAGAACAGTCAGTTCCACCACCCTTATACCCTCCAGGCTGATACCCCCGCACCGCACGAAAGGGTTACCTGAAAATCCTTAGAATTGGTTGATCCGGAAGTGGATATATCTCTCGATATCTCGGCAAATTCTGCCTATATCGAAGGCAGCCAGAAAAGGAGTCTGCACATGCATCATGCCAAGCCCCTGCCCAGCTATCTTGCCAAGCGTTATCACGGCTGGAAGGCCACCGCCTATGAGGAAAGCAAGGCATGGTTCCGTCGTCTGGCAGACGAAGGGCAGCGCCCGCGTGCCATGGTGATTGCCTGTTGCGACAGCCGGGTGCAGGCCACGGCGCTTTTCGGCGCCGAACAGGGTGAGTTCTTCATTCACCGCAACATTGCCAACCTGGTGCCCCCGCACGAACCCGACGGAGCCCATCACGGCACATCGGCGGCGGTGGAATACGCCGTTACGGTGCTGAAGGTGGCGCATCTGCTGGTTCTGGGGCACTCCAACTGCGGGGGGGTAAAGGGATGTGCGGAGCTCTGCGCAAAGGATTCCGCCAGCAAGGGTGCAGGCGATTCTTACGTGACAACATGGATAGAATTGCTGCGCCCGGCCTGGGAAAAGGTGCAGGACGCCCCGGTTTCCGACAGTGACGAACTTCTGCAGAAGCTCGAGAAGCAGGGGGTCGTGACGTCACTTGATAATCTGATAACATTCCCCTTCGTGCACGAGGCCGTCGAAGCAGGAGAGCTTTCGTTGCACGGGCTGTGGATCGATATTCGCGAAGGCGAACTGGAATATTACGATACCGAAGCCGGCAGTTTCGTGCCGGTCTGACGCCTTGGCAGTGGCCATGACGGCCACCGCCCGCCCATGTGACGGGCATCAGCCCGTACCCAGCACCCGGTTGATGTAAAGTTCGGCGATCTGTACAGCGTTCAGCGCCGCACCCTTGCGCAGGTTGTCGGAGACGCACCAGAAGTTCAGGCCGTTTTCCACCGTGCTGTCCTGCCGGATGCGGCTGATGAAGGTGGCGTAATCTCCCACGCATTCCACAGGCGTGGCATAGCCACCGGGCTCGCGTTTGTCGACGACCAGGATACCGGGGCTTTCGCGCAGGATTTCGCGGGCTTCGTCGTCGTCCACGAATTCCTCGAATTCCACGTTGATTGCCTCGGCATGACCAACGAATACCGGCACCCGCACGCAGGTGGCCGTTACCCTGACCGACGGATCCAGAATCTTCTTCGTTTCGGCTACCATCTTCCATTCTTCCCGGGTCTCGCCGCTGTCGAGGAACACGTCGATCTGTGGGATCACGTTGAAGGCAATCTGCTTGGGAAATACCTCTGGCTCTACCTCCTGCCCAGGTACATACATGCCCTTGGTCTGATCCCACAGCTCGTCGATTGCGCTCTTGCCGGCACCGGAAACCGATTGATAGGTGCTGACGACAACCCGCCTGATGCTGGCCCGGTCATGCAGCGGTTTCAGCGCCACCACCATCTGTGCCGTCGAGCAGTTGGGATTGGCGATGATCATGCGGTTGCGATAATCTTCAATCGCGTCGGGATTGACCTCGGGCACGATCAGGGGGATCTCGGGATCGTAGCGATAGAGCGAGGAATTGTCGATCACCAGGCAGCCCGCTTCGGCGGCGCGCGGAGCATATTTCTTGGTGGCTTCCGAACCGATCGCGAACAGGGCGATGTCCGTGCCTTCGAAATCGTAGGTTTCCAGATCCTGCGTTTTCAGGGTCTTGTCGCCGCAGCTTACTTCGGTTCCCAGCGAACGGCGACTGGCCAGAGTGATCACCTCATCGGCCGGGAACCGGCGCTCGGCCAGAATGTTGAGCATTTCGCGGCCTACGTTGCCCGTGGCCCCGACAACGGCGATTTTGTAGCCCATGAAAGGCACTCCTTCTGTTTGCAGGCAGAGGGCCTCATAACGCAGAGGCGGGGCAGGTAAAAGCCCCCCACGGGTTTATTTTGTTGACATTGCCGGCTGCAGGCCCGATATGCCCTTTATCCCGGGTGGCCGCCGCGTGAGTGGCCCCGCCTTTTCCGGCACCGGGCGCCAGGGGGCGCGAAAGTCCTTTCCCGAAGTTCCCATTCACGCGGGGTGCTGGCGGCCCTGTACGGGGCCGGCAACCGCAGGCCGTGGCCGTGAAAGGCCTTGGCTCGCCGATATCCGGTGGCCCGAGCGGGCTGCCCAACCACAAGAAAGGGTCATGCGTGACCAAATTTACCGACCTGGGCCTTTCGCCCGAACTTCTGAAAGCTGTCGAGCAGGCAGGTTATGAAACACCTTCTCCGATCCAGGCGCAGGCAATCCCGCTGGCCCTGGCTGGGCACGATATCCTTGGTCTTGCCCAGACGGGCACCGGCAAGACGGCTGCCTTCGGCCTGCCGCTGATCGAAAACCTTCTGGCCGCGGGCCGACGCCCTGCGCCGAAAACCGTCCGCGCCCTGATTCTTGCGCCTACCCGCGAACTGGTGAATCAGATCGCCGAGAGCCTGCGCCAATACGTGAAGGACACGCCCCTTTGGGTAAATCTGGTGGTGGGCGGTGTTTCCATCAATCGCCAGATCAGGATGCTTTCGCGGGGTACCGATATCCTGGTGGCCACGCCCGGCCGCCTGATCGATCTGATCGAACGCCGTGCCATCGATCTTGGCCAGACCCGTCATCTTGTTCTGGACGAGGCCGATCAGATGCTGGATCTGGGTTTCATCCATGCCCTGCGCCGCATCGCGCCCCTTCTGGGGACGCCACGTCAGACCATGCTGTTTTCGGCAACCATGCCCAGGCAGATGAACGAACTGGCCGCTGCCTATCTCAGCAATCCGAAGCGTATCCAGGTTTCCACCCCCGGCAAGGCGGCGGACAAGGTGCGCCAGTCGCTGCATTTTTCGCCGCAGAGCGAAAAGACCGGACTTCTGAAGGATTACCTTGATACTTCACCCGACGGTTTGGCATTGGTATTCGCGCGCACCAAGCATGGCGCCGAGAAGCTGAAGAAACACCTGGAAAACGCGGGTTATGACGCGGTTTCGATCCATGGAAACAAGTCGCAAGGACAGCGCGAACGCGCAATTCGTGCGTTCAAGTCGGGTCAGGCGCGGATATTGGTGGCCACGGATGTGGCAGCACGTGGAATCGATATTCCCGATGTCAGCCATGTCTACAATTACGATCTTCCCGAAGTGCCGGAAAACTATGTGCATCGCATCGGGCGCACGGCGCGCGCCGGCAAGGAAGGCAAGGCGATCGCCTTCGTTTCGGCAACCGAGATCGGCTATCTTCGTCAGATCCAGAAGCTGATGAATCTGGAAATTTCGGTGGCCGGTGGTGAACGCCCGGTCGAGGAAAAGCCGGCGCCTCGTGGCGGCGGCCGGCGCCACGGAGGCGGTTTCGGCAGCAAGAAACGGCGCGGCAACCGTGGCCGGCGCCACCAGTCGGCCGCCTGACATTTCCGATTGTCGGGCCGGTGTGCAGGCATGTGAGGGTGAAGGGTGTCGGGCTGTGCCTCTAGCGAAACAGCATCACCGGCAACTGGCAGCTCTGCACCAGTGCGGTTGTCGTCGAGCCGATGATCAGGCTGCGGATGCGGGAATGGCCATAGGCGCCCATTACCAGCAGATCGATGCCATGGGTTCGGGCCTGTTCGCAGATCACGCGTTCGGGCTGGCCCGCCTCGATCTGGCACGCAACATCGAAACCTGCCCCGCGCAGCAATGCGGCGGCACCTTCGATGGCTTCGCGGGTTTCCGGCGTATCGCTTCCCACCATCAGCAGTCGGCATCCCGACCCTCTGAACACCGGGTTTCCGGCTATCCATTCAAGGGCGCCGACAATCGTCTGCCCCCCGTCGAAGGCCACCAGGAAATCGCTGACAGGGCGAAAGGCGCGTGCCGCCACCAGCACCGGCCGGGCGCTGGCACGCACCACGCGTTCGAGGTTGCTGCCAAGGTGCAGGCGCGCAAAGTCGGTGGCTTCGCCGCGCTTGCCGATCACCACCAGATCGGCGTCTTTCTCGAGCGCTGTCAGTTCTTCGACCAGATCGCCATGCCGCAGAACCGTGCCGACCCTTGCAACCCCTGCCCTGTGCAGGCGCGCTTTGCCGTCTTCCAGAATGGCGCGCCCGCGCTTCAGCGCCAGTCTTGCCTGTTTCTCGTCAAGCTCGGCCAGTTCGCGCATCAGCTTCGTGCGCGCCCCAAGGCCGATCGATCCTGACAGATCTTCGGGGCGGGCAGTGCGTCTTCCGATCACATGCAGCAGCAGGATTTCGGCCTCTGATCGGGTGGCGAGAAAGGCCGCGTGATCGCATACGCTTTCGGAATAGACAGAGCCGTCAACAAGGGCGATGATTCGTGTCATATGCGCTCTCCTCAATGGCCCATCAGGCGCTCGATGGTGCCGGGCCTGTCGTGGGTGGCCAGCTTGTCAACAAGGGTTTCGCTGGCCTTGTTCATTCCCACTATATCAACCTCGGCGCCTTCCCGGCGGAATTTCATCACCACCTTGTCAAGCGCGGCAACGGCGGAAATATCCCAGATATGGGCGTTGGTTACATCGATGACCACGCGGTCCAATGCCTCGTGAAAATCGAAGGAATCGATGAATTCGGCGGCAGAGGCAAAGAATAACTGCCCGGCAACGCGATAGGTCCGTTCGTGCCCTTCCGGCGAAAGTTCCGAGGTAACGCGGAAGATCTGTGCGATCTTTCCGGCAAAGAACAGCCCCGAAAGCAGTACGCCCGTCAGCACGCCGATTGCCAGATTGTGGGTAAGGACGGTGGCTGCCACCGTGGCCAGCATGACGATCGAGGACGAGCGTGGATGCATGCGCAGATCGCGGATTGATGACCAGCTGAACGTGCCGATCGATACCATGATCATGATCGCGACCAGGGCCGGCATCGGAATCCTGGCCACCAGATCACCCAGCCCCACGATCAGGATCAGCAGAAACATCCCCGCAGCGAAGGTTGAAAGCCGTCCGCGGCCGCCCGATTTCACGTTGATCATCGATTGTCCGATCATTGCGCAACCAGCCATTCCGCCGATGAAGCCGGTGGCGGTGTTGGCGATTCCCTGGCCCACGCATTCACGGTTCTTGTCACTTCGGGTGTCGGTAAGATCATCGACGATCGAGGCCGTCATCAGGCTTTCCAGAAGGCCTACGGCGGCTACCCCGGCGGAAACCGGAAAGATGATCTTGAGAGTTTCCAGGTCAAGCGGGATGTCCGGGATGAGAAATACCGGCAGGGTATCGGGCAGATCACCCATGTCGCCCACGTTGCGTACATCGATCCCGAACCACAGGGTGAGTGCCGTCAGCACCACGATGGTAACGAGGGGCGAGGGAATGGCGGTGGTGATCCGCGGGAACAGGTAGATGATGGCAAGCCCCGCGGCAATCATCGCATGGGTTTCCCATGTAACGCCGGTCAGTTCGGGCAGCTGGGCCAGAAAGATCAGGATCGCCAATGCGTTCACGAAACCTGTCATCACCGATTTCGAAACGAAGCGCATCACGTTGCCCAGCTTCAGGAAGCCGGCGGCGATCTGCAGCAGCCCCGCCAGAACCGTGGCGGCCAGCAGGTATTGCAGCCCGTGTTCCTTTACCAGTGTCACCATCAGCACCGCCGTGGCGGCAGTGGCGGCCGAGATCATTGCCGGGCGCCCGCCCGTGATGGCGGTGATTACCGCGATCGAGAACGAGGCGTAGAGCCCCACCTTGGGATCGACGCCGGCGATGATGGAAAACGAGATCGCCTCGGGGATCAGTGCCAGCGCCACCACAAGCCCGGCCAGAAGATCGGCGCGGATGTTGCCCAGCCAGTCGCGCCGGAGAGTGGTCAGGGAATCGGTTGTCACATCGGGCCTCGTCAGGAAATGCTGTGGATGCATCAAGCCGCCCGCTATAATCGCCACAACCGCGATTGACCAGAGGCAATGGGCCGCAGGAGGCAGCCTTGCCGAGGGCCAGATGTGGCGTCAGGCGGTGTTGTCGCGGCTGAAAAGATAGAGCAGGGTGCCGGCCAGGACCGCACCGCCAAAGAACAGGAACAGTGCCTGATAAGCTTCGGCCGGGGTGCTGGCACGGGCGGCGGCGGCGGCGTGCACCTGTCCGCTCAGGGCCTGCAGGATGCCTGCGCCACCGATGCCGAACAGGTTGAGCAGGGTGACGCCGCGTCCTGTCAGATGCGGTGGCACGAAGCTGCGGGCAT
This sequence comes from Paracoccaceae bacterium, assembly GCA_026989355.1. Taxonomy (GTDB): domain Bacteria; phylum Pseudomonadota; class Alphaproteobacteria; order Rhodobacterales; family Rhodobacteraceae; genus WFVA01. The sequence goes on from JALSJM010000002.1 coordinate 461,392, forward strand.
GGGCGATGATGACGGGAAAGCTTGAAGCGAACAATCCGAGAAGGGCCATCATCAGAATGGCAAACCAGAAGCCGCCGGCAGGGTTGAGCCAGAGTGCAAACAGCGTGGCCGCGCCTGCGAGGTTGCCGAAGAACACGACCCATTTGCGGGTGCGAAACAGCCTGTCGAGCGGGCCATAGGCGAAGTTGCCGGCAGCCATTGCCAGCCCCATGAACAGTGTTGCCTGTCCGATCGCTGCAGTATCCGCCCTGAATACCTCGCCGAGATAGGGGCCGATCCAGAGCCCGCGGATGCCAGCGGCTGCGGCGTAGTTGACGAACATCATAGGGAAGATGAACCAGAGTGCCGGCAGAGCAAGAAGGCTCAGCACCGACCCCCCGGCGCCGGCCTCGTGATCTGGGCGTTCCGGGTCTGTCACCAGCAGGAAGATCGCCCAGGCCACGGCCAGGGTGATCAGGGCGAGAACGAACAGGGAAAACCGCCAGCCGAAGGTTTCGCTGGCCCAGGCCATGGGCATCGAGCTTGCGATATTTCCGAGCGAGCCGAACCCGATGATCGCCCCGGCCATCGTGGCAAATACCCGGGGCGGCAAGCTGCGTGCAAAAATGTAATAGGATGCCATCAGAACCGGAGCACAGCCGATCCCCATCAGGATCATGGCGCCCTGTACATGCAGCGGCGATTGTGCCACTGCGAACAGCAGCGCGCCCCCTCCGCCGCCAAGCGCCAGCAGGAGCGAAGCGGTGCGGCGGGGGCCGATCCTGTCGAGCGCCCAGCCGACCGGCAGTTGCATCAGCGCAAAGGCCAGGAACCAGAGGCCTGATGCAAAGGAAAGCTGATCGGGCCGGGCACCGATATCAGCTTCAAGGGCAGGAGCCAGCACCGCAAGGAAGGCACGATAGAACTGGCTGAGCATATAGGCCAGCGCCAGTGTGAAAATACCGATTTTCATGTGTGTTTTCCTGCTTCGTGATGCCCTGCGGGGCCAGGCCGGCCTGCGGGTGTCGGGGCAGAAAAGCGCCTTTTCGCGATGACCGCAAGAGGGCCGGAGCACCTCGGTCGTTGCACAGGCACCGGAACGCGGGCAGAGGGTGACAAGTTGCGGCGAGGGCTTCAGGCGTCGGACAGCGCGCCTTTTGCCGCCCCCTCCTCCGGATGAAGCGTGCGCAGCTTGCGTGCCGGCACTCCTCCCCAGACTTCGCAGGGCGGAATCTCGGTATCTGTTGCAACCAGCGACATGGCATTTACCATCGCGCCCTTCCCCACCCGCACACCCGGCATCAGTATCGATTTTGCACCGATCATCACGTTTTCGCCGATTTCGATCCGCTTGATATAAAGCCGGTTGTCGGAAGTCACCGCATGGGGGGTAAGCAGCGCGTCTTCACCGATATGCGCATTCGCCCCCAGAGTGATCAGATGGGGATCGAGCAACTGCCCTGAAATCGGCACTATGCCACCCCCGATCCGTGCTCCCATCAGTTGAAAGAACGGCTTTCTGAAGGGGATCGGCAGCAGGATCTTGTCATAGAACAGGTTCAGGTGGGTGATGCAGAGATAACCGTAAAGGTTCCATGCGAATGCTGCCAGGGGTTCTTCGGCATAGCTGTAGACGCCTTCCTTCATGGGCAGAACCACCCGCAAGATCTTCAGCACCACGAGGGTGAAAGCCGTCTGCAGGATGAAGAATGCCACGAATGTCAGGAAACTGTCGAATCCGAAACGTGTGTGAAGCCACCAGGCGACAATACCGGCTGCCAGCAGGATCCCGCCGGAGATAAGCGGCGTGATCACCATGTCGCGCCATGACATGAAACGGTTTTCCTGTTGCCGAGGCAGTTTCAGCTTGTCATTCATTGGATCACGCACTCGAATGGTCACGGATTGCGACGGAGATCATGTGCCATATTGATATTCTGATCTGCCACTTGACAAGACCGAACGGTTCACCACGCCCACGAAATGTGGCTATGCGCCGTTTGCGCACTACAGGCCGGTTACGGTAACCCGGCTTCGGCAGCCCGGAGATCAGAGTGCCTGCGCCGCGTTCGGATTGTAGCCGCTCGCGCTTTCCAGAAGATGGCAGGTATAGGGGTGGCGGGCGCGCATCGCGCGCATGTCCTCGACGGTCAGCATCTCGACGATCTCGCCGTTCTGCATCACGGCGGTTGACTGGCACATATGCGCAACCACCGCCAGATCGTGACTGACCAGAAGATAGGTAAGCCGGTGTTCTTCGCGCAGGTCGTTCAGCAGGTTCAGAACTTCGGCCTGCACGCTTACGTCAAGCGCCGATGTGGGTTCATCGAGTAGCAGCACCGAAGGTTCGGGCGCCAGAGCGCGGGCAATCGCCACCCGCTGGCGCTGTCCGCCCGAAAGCTGGTGCGGATAACGGAAACGGAAGCCGGGGCCGAGGCCCACGTCATCAAGCAGTGCCTGCACACGCCGGTTGATATCGCGGAAGCCGTGCAGTTTCAGAACTTCGGACAGCACCTGATCCACCGAATGGCGCGGGTGCAGGCTGGCGTAAGGATCCTGGAACACCATCTGCACCTGCTTGTAGAAGGCGCGGTTGCGCTTTGGGCCGAGCCGCTGCTCGCCCACGATCATTTCGCCAGACCAGTCGGGCGCAAGCCCCATCAGCGCGCGCAGGATGGTGGATTTGCCCGAACCGCTTTCCCCCACCAGGCCGAAACTTGCCCCCGAGGGCACCTCGAAAGTGGCGTGCCTTACTGCATCCACCCGACTGGCGCCTTCGCCGAACCATACACTGAGATCATTGAATACGAGGCGGCTCATTGGCGTCCACTCACGCTTGGGGTTTCCCGCCACGCGGGATCGCGTTTCAGAACCTCGAGGTGGCGACGTGGTTCGTGAAGGCGAGGCAGCGAACCCAGAAGCCCGCGCGTGTAGGGATGCTGCGCCTCATGCAGGCGATCGGCCGCGCAAACCTCGACGATCCGGCCCGCATACATGATCAGCACCCGGTCGCAGAAGCTGGCCACCAGGTTGAGATCGTGACTGATGAAGATCAGCCCCATGCCCCGTTCGTGCACCAGGCGGTCCATGATCGAAAGCACCTGCGTCTGCACGCTGACATCCAGCGCCGATGTGGGTTCGTCGGCAATCAGGATATCGGGTTCGGTGACCATCATCATGGCGATCATGATGCGCTGACCCATGCCGCCCGACATCTCGTGCGGCCAGGCGCGCATCACCCGTTCGGGATCGCGGATCGAAACGGCCTCCAGCATCTCGATCGCCCGGGCATGCGCGGCGCGCTTGCCGGCACCGGTATGGAAGCGGTAGATTTCCATGATCTGCTCGCCGATCCGCATTACCGGGTTGAGCGAAAACTTGGGATCCTGCATCACCATCGAAATCCGCTGGCCGCGGATCTTGCGCATTTCATGTTCGTCCAGTTGCAGAAGATCGGTGCCGGAGAATTCCAGCCGCCTGGCCGTAATTCGCCCCGGCGGGCGGATCAGGCGCAGTATGGCGCGGCCGGTCATCGATTTGCCCGAGCCGCTTTCACCCACGATCCCGAGGCGTTCGCGTCCGAGTGTGAAGGATATTCCGCGCACTGCCTCGAAAACGCCCTGGCGGGTGGGGAAGCTGACGGTGAGGTTTTCGATGTCGAGCAGCGGTTGTTCGCGGGTCATCAGCCGCCCTCCTTCGGATCGAGCACGTCGCGCAGGCCATCGCCAAGCAGGTTGAAGGCCAGCGATACGGTGAAAATCGCCAGCCCCGGCATGGTGGCCACCCACCAGCTGTCAAGGATGAAGCGGCGTCCCTCGGCGATCATTGCGCCCCATTCCGGGCTGGGGGGCTGTGCGCCAAGGCCGAGAAAGCCCAGCCCGGCAGCGGCCAGGATGACCCCGGCCATGTCAAGCGTTACGCGCACGATCAGCGAACTGGTGCACAGGGGCCAGATGTGGCGGGTGATGATGCGTATCGGCCCCGCGCCCTGCAGGCGGATGGCGCTTATGTAATCCGAATTGCGGATGGTCAGCGTTTCGGCGCGTGCAAGGCGTGCATAGGGCGGCCAGGCGGTGATCGAGATCGCCAGCACCGCGTTTTCGATTCCCGCTCCAAGTGCGGCGACGAAGGCAAGTGCCAGCACCAGGCGCGGAAAGGCCAGGAAAATGTCGGTGATGCGCATCAGGATCGCATCGACAATGCCCCCCGCATAGCCCGCGATGGTTCCCACCAGCAGCCCCGCAATCGGGGCGATCAGTGCCACCAGCGCCACGATATAAAGGGTAATGCGCGAACCGTATATGAGACGCGAAAGGATGTCGCGCCCCAGGCTGTCGGTTCCCAGAAGGTGGCTTTCACTGAGCGGGGGTTGAAGCCGCCCGGCAAGGTTTTGCGCCAGCGGATCGTGCGGAGCAAGCCAGGGCGCGAAGGCCGCGACCAGTACCAGCAGGATCAGGATGCCAAGCCCCACCATGGCCATGGTGTTGGAACGCAGTTTCAACCAGCCCGCATAAAAGGCCACGCAGCGGGCATGCAGGCGCGAAGAGGGTGTATCGGTCAGCAGCCAGGCCCGAAAGCCAAGGCGTGGATCGTCAGGATTCCGGCTGATATCCTGCCTGTTCATTTCGCCCTCGGATCGAAGATCTGATAGAGAAGATCTGAAAAGATGTTCAGCAGCACGAAGATCAGCCCTACCACGACAGTGCCGCCCAGAACCGCATTCATGTCGGCCGACAGCAGCGCGGTGGTGATGTAGGAGCCCAGCCCCGGCCAGGCGAATATGGTTTCGGTCAGTACCGCGCCTTCCAGAAGATTGGCAAAGGACAACGCGATCACCGTGATCAGCTGCACGCGGATATTGCCGAAGGCATGTTTCCAGATCACGCGTCGTTCGGGCAGGCCCTTGACACGGGCGGTGATGATATATTCCGCCGAAAGCTGTTCCAGCATGAAGCTGCGGGTCATGCGGCTGATATAGGCCATCGAATAGTAGCCCAGGATCGAGGCCGGCAGGATGATATGGCTGAAGGCATTGCGGAACACGTCCCAGTTGCCGGCCAGGAGGCTGTCAACCAGGATCATGCCGGTGCGGGTTTCCACCATGTATTCATAGGCAATGTCCAGACGCCCCGGCCCTCCGACCCAGCCAAGAATGCCATAGAAGATCAGCAGCCCCATCAGCCCCAGCCAGAAGATCGGCATGGAATAACCCACCAGTGCCACCACACGGGCGATCTGGTCGATCCAGCTGCCGCGCCGGACTGCCGCCATCACGCCAAGCGGGACACCGATGAGCACTCCGATCAGGGTTCCGAGGGTGGCCAGTTCGAAAGTGGCGGGAAACACTCGCCGGATATCTTCCGAAACCGGGCGGGCGTTCAGCAGCGACATGCCGAAATCGCCATGCAGCACATCCCGCAGATAATAGCCGAACTGCACCAGCACCGGTCTGTCGAGGCCCATTTCGCGGTAGACCTGTTCATAAACCTCGTTCGTGGCCCGTTCGCCCACCACCGCAAGCACCGGGTCCACCGGCATTACCCGGCCGATGATGAAGGTAACGAACATCAGCCCCAGCATGGTGATTGCCACCGAAACCAGGGTTTTCGCGATTTTCAGGAGGATGCGCTGGAAACGGGGCAGCCTGTGCCGCCCCGTTCCCCTGCTTTCGGCCAGAGCCATCTATTTGGTGACCGGCCAGTAGGATACGGCAGTGATGGCGCCGCCAAGGCTGAGGTTCTGCACGTTGTCGCGCCGCCCGGTCTGCTCGATCCTCTGGAACATGATTCCGAAGGGCGATTTTGCGCGAAACTCTGCCTGGATGTCGCGATACATCTGCGCGCGCAGATCACGGTCTTTCTCGATCACCGCAGCTTCCACCTTTGGTGTCAGGCCGTCGGTATCCCAGGCGTTGCGCCAGGCCAGAAGACCGGTCAGCTTGGCTTCATCGCGGTTGTCGGGATTATAGGCAAAGGTGCCGGCATTGGTGTGGGGGTCGGGATAGTCGGGCCCCCAGGCGCCGATATACATGTCCAGATCGCGCGCGCGGTAGCGCCCGAGGATCTGCTTGCCGGTGCCGACCGTCAGTTTCAGCGTGATCCCGGCCTGGGCAAAGGTATTCTGAAGCGACTGGGCGATTTCCAGACGTTCCTGAGCCTCGCGCACTCCGGCTTCGATCTCGAAGGGGCCAACGCCGGCCTGTGCCAGAAGTTCCTTTGCCTTCTCGATATCGAGGCTGAACGGATTTTCATCCACCGCGCCCAGATAGGTGGCGGGCAGGAAGTTCTGGTGGATCACGTACTGGCCCTTGAGGAAGCTGTCCTGCATGCCTTGGTAATCGATCAGATACTTGATCGCCTGACGCACCTCGGGTTTTGAAAGGATCGGGTGCTTCTGGTTGACCGCGATATACATGATCCGGCCGCGCAGCTCGCTGTCGATCGCAATGCCGGGTGCGCCCTCGAGACCGGCCACATCCTGCGGGTTCAGGTTGCGCGCCACGTCGATATCGCCACGTTCAAGCAACAGGCGCTGGGTAGCGCTTTCGGCAACATGACGCACAATCACCCGCTTCATTGCAGGTTCCGGCCCCCACCAGTTGGGATTCGTTTCCAGCACCACCGTTTCATTGGGCTTCCAGGTTACCAGCTTGTAAGGGCCCGAGCCGGCCGAATTGGTTTTCAGCCAGGCATTGCCCATGTCGCCGTCAACTTCATGCTGCATCACCACTTCCTTGTCGAGGATGCCGCCGATGGTGGCGGTGAGGCAGTTCAGCACGAAAGAGGTGGCGTATTGCTTGTCGGTGGTAATGATCACCTTGTTGCCGTCGGCGCGGATCATCTGCTCCACGTTTTCAGGGGTGAAGCCGAACTGGGTAAGGATGAAGCTCGGTGTCTTGTTGAGCTTGACCGCGCGCTGCAGCGACCAAGCCGCGTCCTCGGCGCGGATCGGATTTCCCGAGGCAAATTTCAACCCTTCCTTCATGGTGAAGGTGATGGTCTTGCCGTCTTCCGAAACGTCCCAGCTTGCGGCCAGTTCCGGCTGATAGCCGGCATCAAGGTTCATCGGGTCGAAATTCACCAGCTTGGAATAGATGTTGCGGCTGACATCGGAGCCTGCAAACTCGAAGCTTTCAGCCGGATCAAGGGTGGTGATATCGTCGATCCGGTTGGCGATCACCAGCACGTCGGTCGGTGTTTCGGCTGTGCCCGGTGCGGGAACAAGCCCCACCATCAGCGCCATCGCGGCTGCCGTTGTAATGTTTTTCAGGAAACTCATGCTTTCACTCCTCTCTGTTGATTATATTTACCAGTTATACAATTATTGCTGCTGCTCCCAAGTCTTTTCAAGCACCCTCAACCAATTACGGTAGCACAGCTTCTCGATCAGGCCTTCGCCATATCCGTGGGCGCGCATCGCCCTGCGCAGGGCAGGCAGTCCGGCGGCATCGCCGATTTTCGCAGGCATCAGCGCCCCGTCGAAATCCGAACCGAAACCCACGCGATCTTCACCAAGATGCGCGATCAGATAGTCAAGATGCCTCAGCACGGTTTCAAGCGGCACATCGGCGCGCATCTGACCATCGGCACGCAGGAAGGCGGCGGCGAAGTTGAGGCCTACCATGCCATCGCTTTCTGCGATCATGGCAAGCTGGCTGTCGGTCAGGTTGCGCGCATGGGGGCAGATGGCATGGACATTCGAATGCGTTGCCACCAGAGGTGCATTGCTGAGCCGCGCCACATCGCGAAAGCCGGCCGCGTTCATATGAGAAAGGTCGATCATGATTCCCAGTTCGTTGCACCGCCTTACAAGGCGCCGCCCCGCATCTGTCAGCCCCGGCCCCCTGTCGGGGCCGGCCGGAAAGGCGAAGGGCACGCCGTGGCCGAAGATTGTCGGTCGGCTCCACACCGGCCCGAGCGAACGCAACCCTGCCGCATGCAGCACATCAAGGACATGCAGATCGGGATCGATTGCCTCGGCACCTTCCAGATGCACGATTGCTGCCAACGTTCCCCCGGAAAGGCAGTTGCGGATATCGGCAACGCTGCGGCATATCTTCAGAGCTTCGAGCTGTTCGAGGCGCAACAGGATCGCGGCCTGTTCGATTGCTGCCGACAATGACCTGCCCTGCTCGAGCGGAGGGGGCAACGGCAGATCATAGCTGGCGGCACACATTTCGGCGTATTGGTCGGCGCGGTCATCGGGCGAGGGCACATAGATTGCAAAGAAACCGCCGCCCAGCCCTCCCTTTTTCGCACGTGGCAGGTCCACATGCCCGCCGCGCCCTTCAAGAAAGGCGGGTGCGGCCTTTACGCCGCCTTCCGAAAAAAGCCGGAGCAATACATCATTGTGGCCATCGAAGATCAGTGGTTGGGTTTCACGGTCCATTCCCGGCTCTCCTTCCCGTGGTATATCACTTTTACGTTGACGGGGTTGCGGTTGGCGGGCAAGGGCTTAGGTTGCGGCAGACGGAAAACCGGAGGGTTTCATGCGGGCAGCATTCCTTGTTGTGTGTCAGGTCATCGTGTTTGTGTTCCTGACGCGGGTGATTTCGGGGCCGGCCGCTGCGGCGAATGATGTCAGCACCTTTACCCTTGAAAACGGCATGGAGATCGTTGTGATCGAGGATCACCGTGCTCCTGTCGTGGTGCACATGGTGTGGTACAAGGCCGGGGCGGCCGATGAAAAGCCGGGCGTTTCGGGTGTGGCACATTTTCTGGAGCACTTGTTGTTCAAGGCCACCGAAAACATGGAGGCGGGCGAGCTTTCGGCAACGGTTGCCGAAAACGGTGGTTCGGACAATGCCTTCACCACACAGGATGCCACCGCCTATTTCCAGCGTGTTTCAAGTGATCGTCTGGAGCTGATGATGCGGATGGAGGCCGACCGCATGCGCAACCTGAAGCTCACCGAGCAGGACATTGCCACCGAACGCAACGTCATTCTGGAAGAGCGCAACATGCGGGTCGAAAACAATCCGGGTGCATTGTTTTCCGAACAACGCCGGGCCGCGCAATATCTGAATCATCCCTACGGCATTCCGGTGATCGGCTGGAAACACGAGGCCGAAAGGCTTTCGCGTGGGGATGCGCTTGAATTCTATCGCCGCTATTACGCGCCGAACAATGCGATCCTGATCGTTGCCGGTGATGTGGATCCGGCCGAGGTGTTCGCGATGGCCCGGCGGTATTACGGTCCGCTTCGGCCAACGGCCGGCCTGTCTCCGCGCAGTCGCCCGCAGGAGCCACTCCAGCTTTCCGAACGCCGGCTTCGCTTTCGTGATCCGCGGGTGGCTCAGCCCTATGTGGCGCGCAGCTATCTGGCACCGGAACGCGACCCGGGCAATCAGAAGGAAGCTGCGGCGCTGGTGCTTCTGGCGCAGATCCTGGGGGGCAATCCGACAACATCATTCCTGGCCCGCAAGCTGCAGTTCGAAACGAAAACCGCGATCTTTGCCGGAGCGTTTTATGACGGAACGTCGCTGGATGATACCACTTTCAGTCTGATGGTCGTGCTGAGTGAGGGCATAAGCCACCAAGAGGGCGAACAGGCTCTGGATGAGGCAATCGCATCCTTCCTGCAGGAAGGCGTCGATCCGCAGGATCTGGAGCGGGTGAAGATACAGCTGCGCGCCGCATACATATACGAAAGCGACAACGTGCAATCGCTGGCACGCCGTTACGGCATGGCACTGACCGCGGGTCTCACGATCGATGACATCCGCCAGTGGCCCGGGATCCTGCAGCAGACAAGCGAAGAGGACATCATGGCTGCGGCCCGGCGCCTGTTTGACAGGCGCCGGGCCGTGACCGGCTGGCTCATGCGCTCCGAAACCACGGAGGCCATCCGATGAACCGTATCACAGGCGCCTTTCACGGTGTTCTGGCTGTTGCCATGGGGCTTGTTCTGCTTTTCGCTGCGCCGCTCAGGGCCGAAGTGGACATTCAGGAGATCACCACCCCCGGTGGTTTCCGGGTCTGGCTGGTCGAAGAGCAGGCAATCCCTTTCGTGGCGCTCGAGATCCGCTTTCGCGGCGGTGCCAGCCTTGATATGCCCGGCAAGCGGGGCGCCATCAATCTGATGACCGCCACGCTGGAAGAAGGTGCCGGCGATCTCGATGCTCGCGCCTTTGCCGCAAGGCGTGACAGTCTTGCCGCAGAACTGCATTTCGATGTGGGGCCCGATGCGCTTTCGGTTTCGGCAAAGATGTTGAGCGAAAACCGCACCGAGGCGGCAGAACTTCTGCGGCTTGCGCTGAATGAGCCGCGCTTTGATCAGGATGCAGTGGACCGGGTGCGCCATCAGGTTCTGTCGATCATCCGCTCCGATCAGAAGGATCCCGACAGCATCGCCTTTCAGACATTCAACAGGCTGGCCTTTGGTGAACATCCCTATGGCAGTTCGATCAACGGTACGATCGAGAGCGTCTCGGCACTGACGCGCGAGGACCTGGTCGAGGCCAGAAACCGGGTTATTGCACGGGATCGGGTTCATGTCGCGGCGGTTGGCGATATCACCCCGGACGAACTGTCCGAACTGGTTGACGGCCTGCTGTCCGGTCTGCCCGCCAGGGGTGCCCCGATGCCGCCCGAAGCCCCCTGGCTTCTGGAGGGCGGCCAGACGGTGGTGCCATTCGAAACCCCGCAATCGGTGGCTGTGTTCGGCGCACCGGGCATCGGCATGGACGATCCCGATTTCTTTGCTGCCTATGTGCTGACCGAAATCGTTGGCGGCAGCGGTCTGCAATCGCGGTTGATGAAGGAGGTGCGCGAAAGGCGCGGCCTGACTTACGGCGTCTATGCCTATCTGGCCGATCGTGTTCTTGCCGATACGCTGATGGGGCATGTGGCCAGCGCCAATGATCGAATCGCCAGCGCGATCAAGGTGATCCGTGGCGAATGGGAGCGCCTTCAGCGCGAAGGTGTGAGCGCCGAGGAACTGGCGCGGGCAAAGCGCTATATGACGGGGGCGTATCCGTTGCGTTTCGATGGCAATGGTCCGATCGCCAACATTCTGGTGGGCATGCAGATGCGGGGCATGCCGCCCGATTACATCAATATCCGCAACGCACGGATCGAAGCCGTGACCCTTGAGGATATCCAGCGCGTGATCCGGCGCCTTTACCGCCCTGAAAAGCTGCATTTCGTGGTGGTTGGCCAGCCGCAGGGGCTTGGCGAATAGCGCAAACTGCCGGCTGGCCGAATCGCGGTTGCTCATGCTACACCTTGTAGCATGAGTGCAAGCGCCCCCAATATGGGCCGATCAGGTCCCGGTTTTCGCCCGCGTATCCGCCAGCTTGACGAAGCTGCGGTCAATCGCATCGCTGCTGGCGAGGTGGTGGAACGGCCGGCGAGCGCCGTGAAGGAGCTGGTGGAGAACGCGCTTGATGCAGGCGCACAACGGGTGGAAATCGCCATTGCCGATGGTGGCAAGACGCTGATCCGGGTTTCCGACGATGGCTGTGGCATGCTGCCCGAAGAGCTTCCGCTGGCGCTGTCACGCCATGCCACCTCGAAGATCGACGGTTCGGATCTTCTGAACATTCACAGCTTCGGATTTCGTGGCGAGGCGCTGCCTTCGCTTGGTGCCGTGGGGCGGCTTGTCATCGTTTCGCGGGTGGCAGGCGGCGAAGGTGCGCGCATCACGGTTTCCGGGGGAAAGGTGGGTTCGCTCGGCCCTGCCGCACGCGCTCCAGGTACCACGGTCGAGCTGCGCGACCTGTTTCATGCAACACCTGCGCGCCTCAAGTTCCTGCGCTCCGATCGTGCCGAAACCCGGGCCATCAACGATGTGGTAAAGCGGCTGGCCATGGCCGCCCCCGGCGTCGGGTTCACACTGCGTGATGTTTCGGGCGGTGGAGAAGGGCGCGTCAGCTTTCGCGCCGATCCCTGCCCCGGCGATCTGTTTGCTGCGCTGCCGGCGCGTCTGCGTCGGGTCATGGGTGCCGAATTCGTGGAAAATGCCCTGCCGATCGAAGCCGAGCGCGAAGGTTTCCGCCTTGTCGGCCATGCGGCGCTGCCCACCTATTCGCGCGGGGCGGCGGTGGCGCAGTATTTTCTTGTCAACCGCCGGCCGGTGCGTGACAAACTGCTGCTGGGCGCCTTGCGGGGGGCCTATGCCGATTTTCTGCCTGCGGGGCGCCATCCGGCGGCCGTTCTGTTCATCGATTGCGATCCTCGTCAGGTCGATGTGAATGTGCACCCTGCCAAGGCCGAGGTGCGGTTTCGTGCGCCAGGCGTTGTGCGTGGCCTGATCATTTCGGCGCTGCGCCATGCGCTGGCCGAGGCTGGCCATCGGGCATCGAGCACGGTGGCGGGGATGGCGCTGGGGGCCTTCCGTTCCGGCCTGGTGCAGGGCAACGCGGGGGGCAGCGGTCAGCATCATGCGAAGGGGCGCCTCCTGGCTGATCGTTCTGCGCAGCGGGTTCTGGCTGCCAGCTCTGCCGTGCAGGCGCCACAGGATGCCACCCCCGGTTTTGCCGAAATGGCCGCACCATCGGCGCGTTTCGAGCCGTTACCCGAGGAAGAGGGTTCTGCCGGCGAAGATCTGCCCCTTGGCGCGGCGTGTGCCCAGATACACGAAAACTATATCATCGCCCAGACATGCGACGGCCTGGTGATCGTGGATCAGCATGCGGCGCATGAACGGCTGGTTTATGAAAGGCTCAAGCGACAGGCGGAAGAGCAGGGTATCCGGACGCAGGCACTGCTGATACCCGATATCGTGGAGATGAGCGAAAGCGATGCGGCGCTTTTGCTGGAGCAGGCCGATGATCTGGCGGGCCTTGGCCTGGTGATCGAACCATTCGGCCGTGGTGCGGTTGCAGTGCGTGAAACACCCGCGATCCTGGGAGAGGTGGATACACATGCCCTTCTGCACGACATACTGGACGAGATTGCCGATCTGGGTGAAGCGCAGGTGCTGAAGGCGCGGATCGATTCGATCCTCAGCCGCATGGCCTGCCACGGCTCGGTGCGTTCGGGCCGGCGCATGAGGGTGGAAGAAATGAATGCGCTGCTGCGTGAAATGGAAGCCACGCCTCATTCCGGTCAGTGCAATCATGGCCGCCCCACCCATGTGGAGCTGAAGCTTGCCGATATCGAAAAGCTGTTTGGCCGCAGGTAGGATGAGCCGGTGATCGGGATCGGAAGTCATGGTCTCTCGCTGGGCGATCCGCTGGTGATCGCCGCGCTTGCCGGTGCCGGCGTGCTGCTGGTTCTGATCGTTCTTCTGGTGATGGCGGTGCGTGCCTCCCGCCGTGCCGCCCGTCAGGGTGAGCCGCTTGCACGCCACATGAACATGCTTGCCGAGCGGGTGCGGATCCTGTCGGAGGGCCAGTCGCAGCTTTCGGGGGGGCTGCAAAGCGTGGCTCAGACACAGGCCACCGCGCAGACCCAGATGATGGCGCTGATGGAGCAGCGTCTGGCCGAGGTGCAGCAACGCCTGAGCGAGAGCGTGCACGGCAGCGCCGTGAAGACCACCCGCTCTCTGGCCGAGCTTCAGGAACGTCTCGCAACCATCGACAAGGCTCAGGCCAATATCGAGAAGCTGTCAGGAAATGTTCTGAGCCTGCAGGATATCCTGTCCAACAAGCAGACACGCGGAGCCTTTGGCGAGATCCAGTTGCATGATATCGTGCAAAAAGCCTTGCCGAAGGACAGTTACCGCATGCAGGTCACGCTTTCGAATGGCAAACGTGCCGATTGTCTGATCGACCTGCCCAATCCGCCGGGCCCGATCGTGATCGACAGCAAGTTTCCCCTCGAATCCTACGAGGCATTGCGCAGGGCGGACAGCGAGCGCGCCGCTGCAGAGGCCGCGCGGGCCTTTCGCACTGCGGTGCGTGCCCATATCAGGGCCATTGCCGAACGCTATGTCATCGAGGGCGAAACAGCCGACGGGGCGTTGATGTTCCTGCCGTCCGAAGCCGTCTATGCCGAACTTCACGCGAATTTTCCCGAGGTGGTGCGCGACGGTTTCGAAGCGCGGGTGTGGATTGTGTCACCCACAACCTGCATGGCCACGCTCAACACCATGCGTGCCATCCTGAAGGATGCACGGATGCGCGAGCAGGCCGGCGCGATCCGCAAGACGCTGCGCCAGTTGCACCGTGATGTCGAGATGGTGGTTGAGCGGGTGGGCAAGCTCAACACCCATTTCAATCAGGCACGCGCCGATCTGGACGGGATCGGCGTGGCCGCCGAGCGGGCGGGCAAACGCGCGGCGCGGCTCGACAGTTTCGATTTCGAGGAACTGGCGCCATCCGGCGCCGGTTCTCAAAACCCGGTGCCGCTCGGAAAATCCGGCGACTGATCTTCCAAAGCAAATGCCATTCGTGCATTCTGCCGATACGGAGGAACGCTCATGCTGGAAATCAGCACCAACAAGATAGCCAGGGTCATTCTGCGGGCACGCGAGCTGGGCGCCAGGGTGGGGAGGTGGGACAGCCCGGCCGATGATGCGGATGCCGAAACCATCCTGGAGGGGCGCCCGAGCGATGCTACTGAACAGGAACTGCGTCAGTATATTGCCGATCTGAACAGGGACGAACAGGCCAGCCTGGTTGCGGTGATGTGGATCGGACGCGATACCTTTGCAGCCAGCGAACTGGATGAAGCGCTTCGCACCGCCAGGGAAGAGGCGATATCGCCCACCGAAGATTACCTTCTGGGCATACCCTTGCTTGCGGATTTCCTTGAAAGCGGTCTGGAGGCGCTGGGCTATTCCGTTGATGAGGTGGAACAGGGGATACGTTAGGTTCAAGCCAGATGATCGACAATCACGAGATGCTGGGCCAGATGTTCGATTTCTGCAAGCCAGCGCAGCACCAGCCGCAGATCATCGGGAGCTGCCGAAACCCCGGGTGAAATTTCGCGTCTGAGCACGGACTGCACTGCAAAGGACACCGGTTGTGATACCAGCCGGGCCATGGCCGAGCCGCGCAGGTCGCCCCAGGCATCCATTGCATAGGTCTTGTGATAGACGGGGATACCGTCCTTTTCGGCTTTCAGCCCCACGCATATGATCACGCGGTCGGGTTCGCCTTCATCATAGGCGTATTTCGCCCACAGTTCGTCGGAAAGGGCTTTCAGCCGAGCTTCGCCTGCGGGGCCTTCGAGATGCTCGATCTCGGCGAACAGATCGGCCCAGGCTGCAGCCCAGCCGTTCAGCCTCAGCGTTCCGCGCACGAATTCGCGGATCTTCCAGACCGGGTCGAAATGGTACTGGGCGATGAAGGGCAGGGAATCACGGTTGGGATAAACCTCGAAGGTTTCGGGCTGCGGCAGCGGGGCATCATAGCTTCGGAGGGCATCCCACGGGCGGGCCACCTCAAGCTCGGCATATTCGCGGATCGAACGCGAAGGCGCGCGTAACGCCTTCAGCACACCAAGCGGCGACCAGCTGAACTTGTATCGAAAGGCATTCGGAATCTTCGGCACGCCACCGCAATAGGAAATGAAGGAAACATGATTGCCGGAAGCATATGCAGGGCTTTTGCGGTAATCGGCAACCAGCCAGTGCGCCATCAGGTGATCGATACCGGGGTCCAGCCCCACTTCGTTTACCAGCGCCACCTCAGCCATGCGGGCCTGGGTATCGAGTGCACGCATTTCGGGCGATATATAGCTTGATGATACGAAATGTGCCCCTTTGGTGATCGCGATCTGCGCAAGGGGCACATGCATGTCGCCCGGCAGCATGGACACCACTACATCGCCCGCTTCAAGCGCATCTGCAAGAGTGTCCGTGTCAAGGGGAGAGATCCGGTCGGTCAGATCGCCAACGGCTGCCCCGGCCTTTTCAGGGGTGCGGTTCCACACTCTTACATCTTCGCCTTCCTCGATCAGCCGGCGCAGGCCGGGAATGGAGGAAAGGCCGGTGCCGCACCAGTGGATCATGGTCATGCCGGTGTTCCTTTCAGGGCTTGGGTATGACGGATGAATTCGGCCTTTGTCCGCCCCCATGCACCGCGATCCGGTGCATCGAGGGTCAGAAGCCAGGGCAGCAGCTGATTCGCGAAATCGCGTGAGGATTCCAGAGGCAGTAGCGAGGGCAGGTTGTCGATGGCCATCACGTCGAGCGGTGGGGCATCATGCACGCGCAGGGCCGGTTCCGCCCAGGTGGTGGCGCGGTCATACACCCGCACGGGCGAGAAATCGCTTTCGGGATCGCAGGCGATATCGCCGATCACCCGCAGTTTGCGCGAGGCGCTTCCGGCATTGTCCGCCACGAACACCGGTGTGCCGGTCCGTGCCAGGATGCAGTTGAAGAACAGCGCATGTTCCAGAACTTCGGGAAAGGGGCCGCCATGGGCAGTTTCGGCCATGTCCCACCTTGTGACGGAAACGCCCATCTTGGCACAGAGATCCCCCGCCCCGGAGCCTGTCCGTCCAAGCGCGCCGATGATCAGCGCATCGGGGCGCGGCGTGCCGGTGGCATCGAGGCAAGCCGAAAGATCGCAGAGCAGGGCATCCTTCTTCGGCCAGGCCTGCACGGGCGGGCAGATATCGCCCTTTTCCTGGGCAGCCCAGGCCAGAAGGCTGACAGCCGCCCCCGCAAACCCGGCCCAATAGCCGAAAGCGGCCACGCGGCGGCCCTGATCGTCAACCAGATATTCCAGATCATGCAGCGTGCCCCCCCCTGCGATGAAGCGGCGCAGAAGGCGCTGCCCGGCAGGCTGCCCCTTGTAGGCATGCCCGAACATGATGTGGCGATGGACAAGCGGCGTGTTGTCATCGGGCAGTTCCTTCAACCCCAGGATGATTGCTTCACGGGGGGCCTCGGGCCAGCAGAAGGCGGGCACGATCTCGCAGCCTGCATCGCGATAGGATTCGATGCCCAATATCCGGGTGGGGCTGTCTTCGACGGTAACGTGAAAGCCCCGTTCGATCAGGCGCCGGGCGCCTTCGGGTGTCAGCCCCGCGCGCTCTTCGTTGGGGCGTTGCTCGGCGCGCATCCACAGATGTGTCATGGGTCGGCCTCCTGTCTGGAAACAGGATTAGGCCAAGGTCCGGGGCGCGGCAATGGCGATCTGGGGCCGGAGGTGCCGATCATGGGCAGGGCTGCAACGGAAAGGCGGCGGAAATGGCCGGCTTGTGTCGTCGATGGGTGTCTTTCGCGTGGCTGTTTCGGGTATCATGTCCCCAATCAGGGAGAGATGCGCCATGAGCAATACGATTCGCTTCATGCTTGACGGAAAGGAAGTGGAGGCCCGCGAAGGCGAAACCATCTGGGAAGTGGCGCATGGTCGCGGGTTGAAGATACCGCATCTGTGCCACAGGCCTGCGCCGGGTTATCGCCCGGATGGCAACTGCCGTGCCTGCATGGTGGAAATCGAGGGCGAGCGCACCCTTGCGGCAAGCTGTATCCGAACTCCCGCAGAGGGGATGATCGTGCGCACCGATACGCCCCGCGCGCAACACGCGCGGCGGATGGTTGTCGAACTTCTGATGGCCGATCAGCCTGCGGCGGCGCATGATGTCTCGTCGCATTTCCACGGGATCGCGTCCGAGATGGGTATAGGCGCAAGCCGCTTCCCGCCGCTTGAGGAAGAGCGCGTGCCGCCTCCTGATGCCAGTCATGTGGCGATGCGGGTCAATCTTGATGCCTGTATCCAGTGCGGGCTTTGCGTGCGCGCCTGCCGCGAGGTGCAGGTGAACGACGTGATCGGCATGAGCGGGCGCGGACATGACAGCTGGCCCGGTTTCGATTTCGCTGATCCGATGGGCGAAAGCACCTGCGTGGCCTGTGGTGAATGTGTGCAGGCCTGCCCCACCGGGGCCCTGATGGAAGCTGCCCTTCTTGACGATCAGCAGCGCGGCGACCGTGCCGATCACGATAGCGAAACCACGACCATCTGCCCCTTCTGCGGGGTCGGTTGCCGGATTTCGGTCAAGGTGAAGAACGGACGCATCCGACATGTGGACGGTGCAAACGGGCCGTCGAATGAAAACCGGTTGTGCGTGAAGGGACGCTTCGGATTCGATTACATCCACCATCCGCACCGCCTGACCAGACCGCTGATCCGGCGCAAGGATGCGCCTGAAAAGGGGATCAATGCAGATCCCGCAGATCCGTTGACCCATTTTTGCGAGGTCAGTTGGGAAGAGGCGCTTGCTGCTGCGGCCGGGGGGATGTTGCGGCTGAAGAAGCGGCACGGCGGCCGGGCGGTGGCCGGTTTCGGCAGCGCCAAATGCACCAACGAGGAAGCCTATCTTTTCCAGAAGCTGATCCGTCAGGGTTTCGGGCACAACAACGTGGACCACTGCACGCGGCTGTGTCATGCGTCGTCGGTTGCGGCATTGGTCGAAAATATCGGTTCGGGTGCCGTTACCACCACATTCAACGAAATCGAGAATGCCGATGCGGCAATCCTGATCGGCTGCAACCCGTCCGAAAACCACCCGGTGGCAGCCACCTATTTCAAGCAGTTTGCCAGGCGCGGCGGCAGGCTGATCGTGATGGATCCGCGCGGTCAGGCACTGTCGCGACACGCCACCCACATGCTTCAGTTCCGCCCTGGAACCGATGTGGCGCTGCTCAATGCGATCATGCATGTGATCGTTGAGGAAGAGCTTTACGACAGCCGGTATATTGCCACCCGCACCGAGAACTGGGAAGCCGAAAAAGCCCATCTGGCGCAGTTCCCCCCCGAGAAGATGGCTGATCTCTGCGGCATTGATGCCCGGGCAATCCGGGCTGTCGCCCGCGATTTCGCCACCGCCCGGGCCGGAATGATATTCTGGGGCATGGGGGTGAGCCAGCATGTGCATGGCACCGACAATGCGCGCTGTCTGATTTCGCTGGCGCTGATGTGCGGCCATGTGGGGCGTCCCGGCACCGGGCTGCACCCGCTGCGAGGGCAGAACAATGTGCAGGGGGCATCCGATGCGGGGCTGATTCCGATGTTTCTGCCCGATTACAAGCCGGTGCAGGATGAGGCCGTTCGCCGCCATTTTGCCGGGATCTGGGGCGGCGATGACTTCAGCGCCGAACCGGGGCTGACGGTGGTGGAAATCATGGAGGCAATTCATGCGGGTGAAATCCGCGGCATGTATATCCTGGGTGAAAACCCGGCGATGTCGGACCCCGACCTGACCCATGCGCGGGCGGCGCTGGCCAGGCTGGAACATCTGGTGGTGCAGGACATCTTCCTGACAGAAACCGCGATGTTCGCCGATGTGATCCTGCCTGCGGCGGCCTTTGCCGAAAAGGCCGGGACTGTCACCAACACCAACCGGCAGGTGCAGATCGCCCGTCCTGCCGTGCCGCCCCCTGGCGAGGCGCGCCCGGATTGGGAGATCATCACTGATCTGGCCGGCAGGCTTGGACTTGGCTGGCACTATACCCACCCGCGCGAGGTATTCTCCGAAATGAAGCAGGGGATGAAGTCGCTCGACAACATCACCTGGGAGCGGCTTGAGAGAGAAGGCTCGGTGATCTACCCCAGCCTTTCGCCCGAAGATCCCGGCCGACCGATCGTGTTTGGCGATGGTTTTCCCCGCCCCGGGGGGCGCGCGTGTTTCACACCGGCGGAATTCGTTCCGCCCGATGAGCTGCCCGACGATGACTATCCGATGATTCTGACCACCGGGCGGCAGCTTGAACACTGGCATACCGGATCGATGACGCGCCGTGCTGCGGTGCTTGATGCGCTCGAACCCGAGGCAACCTGCGCTCTGCACCCGCGTACCCTTGCCCGGCTGGGCGTGCGCCCGGGCGATTGCCTGCGCCTTGCCACTCGGCGCGGCAGCGTCACCGTGCGGGCGCGGGCCGATCGCGCGGTGGCAGAAGATATGGTGTTCATGCCCTTTGCCTATGTCGAGGCGGCTGCCAATATCTTGACCAACCCGGCACTTGACCCCTGGGGCAAGATCCCCGAGTTCAAGTTCGCCGCGGTGCGGGTGGAAAAGGCTGACAGCGATATTGCCGCCGAATGAGGCACGGGGCCCGCGCGGCCGGGATCATTCCCATCTGACCTCTCCGAGGAAGATGTAGCCGGCGCCATAGATTGTCTTGATCAGGCGGGGGTTCTTCGGATCTTCCCGCAGCTTGGTGCGTAGCCGCGAGATGCGCACATCCATTGCGCGATCGAAGCTTTCGCCTGCCGCGCCGCCCAGGATTTCCTGCATGCGGGCGCGGGAAATCAGCCGTCGAGGACTTTCGAGAAACAGTCGCAGCACCTCGCCTTCGGCGTGGCTGAAAGGGGTTTCATTGCCCGTCTCGTCCACCAGAACATAGCTGTCGAAATGCGCCGTCCAGCCGTTGAAGCGCGCGGTGTTCGAACTTTTGGCCGTGTTGCGGTTGCGCCGCAGGCGGGCGCGCACGCGGGCCACCACCTCGGCCGGGTCGAAAGGCTTGATGATGTAATCATCTGCTCCCAGTTCAAGGCCCGTTACCCGATCCTGCACCTGCGCACGCCCCGAAATGATGATGATCGCCGCGCCCGATTCCAGCGCCAGACGGTGAACAAGGGCAAGGCCATCCTTGTCTGGCAGGCCGAGATCGACAAGGCAGACATCGGGCGTGGTGCTCTTCAGGGCAGCTTCGAATTCGGTTGCACGGGCGAAGTTCTGGGTGCGGAATCCCGCTTCTTCCAGGGCTTCCGAAAGCATCAGCCGGATTTCCGCTTCGTCATCAAGGATGGCGACCAGCGGTTGGTCAGGCAAGGAGGGTGTGTTCGAGGTCATGATGCGGACTCCAGCGCAAGAACGGCAGCCAGTTCATCGGCGCTGACCGGCTTGTTCAGAAGCGGGTGGCGCCGGACGGCCTTCAGGCGGCGGGGATCGTTGGGCGGCAGCGATGTCATCAGACAGGCAGGGATGCTGTTGCCCGTGGCGCGCAGGCGGTCGAGCATCTCGTCGCCGCCGGTTTCGCCCTTGAGAGTGATGTCGGACAGGATGAAATCCACTTCTGGCAGGGTGGCAAGCGCCAGCCCCTCTTCGGCGGTTGCAGCTTCAACTACGCGGTGCCCCATGCCGGTCAGCATTTCGCGCAGGGTTTCGCGCAGATCGGGAGAATCCTCGACCAGCAATACCATGCGCGGCTCGGCCCGCCGGGTCACGTGGCGCAGTGGCAGCCGCAGGGTGACGATCGCGCCTTCCGGACCGTTCGACAACCGCACCTGTCCGCCGGCGAGTCTGGTCAGGTCATAGACCATCGACAGTCCGAGCCCCGAGCCTTCGCCGCCCTTTGTGGTGAAGAAGGGATCAAACGCATGTTCGAGGGCTTCGTTGCTGAAGCCGGTTCCGGTATCGGAAACGGTGATTTCAAGCCATGTATCGCGCACCGTGCGGGCCGCAACGCGGATGGCGCCGGGCTCATCGCTGATCGCATCTTTCGCATTCAGGATCAGGTTCAGCAGCGAATCCTGCAGGGAGCCGGGGTCAAGAAGCACCGGGCGTTCGAGGCCTGTGCAGGAGAGATCGAGCGTGATACTGTCGGGCAGGGTGGGGCAGGCTATGGTTTCCAGATCCTTCAGAAAATCGGCAAGCAGCACCGGTTCGGGCCGGATCTGACGCGGGGCCGAGATGGCAGCGATGCGATCAAGCAGGGTGCCGCCGCGCCGGGCTGCGCGCCGGGTTGCATCGATCAGATGCCGGGCCTCTTCGGGAAGATCCATGCGTGACAGCCTGCTTTGCAGGCCCAGGATGATGGTCAGCAGATTGGCGAAATCATGGGCCAGCCCGCTGGTAAGCTGTGCGGCAAGTTCGCGCTTGCGGGTTTGCATCAGGGCGGCCCGCGCCTGGGTTTCCTCGGTAATGTCCATTGAAAGAATGTAGATTCCGCGCACTTTCCCTTCGCGCAGATCGGGGGTGAATGCGGTGCGGATACGCTTCTGCGAATCTTCATCGGTAAATTCGAACACGCTGGCCTCGCCCCGGCAGGCGCGCTTGAGGTGTGGCTCGATGCGGGCGAAGGCGCTTTCGCCAAGTGCCTGGCGGATATGCATTCCGGTGATCTCGGCCGGGCGTGAGGGCAGAATCAGCGGCAGGCGCTGGTTGGAATAGGTATAGTAGCCCCTGGTATCCACATGGGCGATATGGGCCGGCATCATTTCTGTTGTCATGCGGATGCGGGCTTCCATCTCGGTCAGCTGGTGCTTGGCTTCTTCGAGCGCGGCATTGGTGGCGGCCAGCGAACGGTTTGTCTGGGCCAGACGTTCGGCATGGGCAAGCACCTGATCCGACAGCTCTTCCGAGCGGGCGCGCAGCAGGGCCTCATGCTGCTTGATCGCGGTGATATCGGTATAGACCGCCACCCAGCCGCCCTGGGGCAAGGGGCTGCCTTCGACACTGATCGTGCGACCGTTTGCGCGTGTGCGCTCCATGTAATGGGGTTCGAACTCACGGGCCTGGCGCACGCGGGCCTGCACGAAGGCCTCTATATCTTCGATTTCGCCATATTCGCCGCGTTCGGCCAGATAGCGTATGGTGTCCGCAAAACTGGCGCCCGGGGTGCAGAAACGCGCAGGCAGGGCGAACATTTCCCGAAAGCGGCGGTTGGCGTTGACCAGCCGCAGGTTGCGATCATAGATCGAAAGGCCCTGGCCGATCAGGTTGAGTCCGGCCTGTGTGAGCTTTGCGGTGTCGTTCGTTGCCAGAGTCATCGTGCAGCCTTTCCCGTTATCGCTAGCACCTGCGCAGGTGGTGGGGAAGAGGGGCAGGCGCTTGTTACATTTCGTAAGGAATCCGCAAAAGTCACGAAAAGTTTGACCTTGAAGAAAAATCCAACACTCTGTGAATGATGGGAATCACCTCGGGGTGAAATACGATCGCGCAGAAAAAGCGCGGCCAGGGAGGACCAGACTTGACCGACAGCAAGGCTCAGTCGGATGCGCTGACATCGATCCCGGCATTGCTTGCCCGCAATGTGACCCATTTCGGTGCGCGCACGGCCTATCGTGAAAAGGAATTCGGGATCTGGCAAAGCTGGACCTGGGCCGAGGCCGCGAAAGAGATCGAGGATCTAGCGCTCGGGCTTCTGGGGCTGGGCATTCGTGCCGGGGATTTCGTGGCGATCATCGGCCGCAACCGCCCGCATTTCTACTGGACGATGGTTGCCGCGCAATCGGTGGGTGCGGTGCCGGTGCCCATGTATCAGGACGCCAATGCCGAAGAAATGGCCTATGTGCTGGGCCATTGCGGTGCCCGTTTCGCGGTGGTGGACGATCAGGAGCAGGTGGACAAGATCCTGGAGGTGCAGGATCAGTTGCCCGATTTCGAGCACATGATCTATGTCGATCCCCGCGGTCTGCGCAAATACGATCACGGCCGTCTGCACCAGTTTTCCCATATCCAGAAGATGGGCAGCGCCGCTTATGACGAGTTGAATCCCGAACTCGAGCGCCGGCTGGCACAGCTTGGTTATGACGATATCTGCGTGATGCTCTATACCTCGGGCACCACGGGAAAGCCCAAGGGCGTGGTGCTTTCGAACCGCAATGTGATCGAAAGCTCAAGGAATTCTGCTGCTTTCGACAATCTGACCGAGAACGAGGAAATCCTTGCCTATCTGCCGATGGCCTGGGTGGGCGATTTCATCTTCTCGATCGGCCAGGCCTACTGGTGCGGGTTCTGTGTGAACTGTCCCGAAAGCCCCGAAACCATGCCCAGCGATCTGCGTGAAATCGGCCCGACCTACTATTTCGCTCCGCCCCGTTTCTTCGAAACCCAGCTGACCAGCGTGATGATCCGTATGGAGGATGCCGGACGTTTCAAGAAATGGCTTTTCGATCATTACATGAAAGTGGCGCGCAAGGTGGGGGCGGCTATCCTTGACGGCAGGCCGGTGCCGTTGGGCAAGAGGCTTTCCTATGCGCTTGGCGATATCTTCATCTATGGCCCCCTGAAGAATGTGCTGGGCCTCAGCCGCATTCGCGTTGGTTACACTGCCGGCGAGGCGATCGGCCCCGAAATCTTCGAATTCTACCGTTCGTTGGGCATCAACCTCAAACAGCTCTACGGTCAGACCGAAGCCACCGTGTTCATCACCCAGCAGCCCGATGGCGGGGTGCGGGCCGATACGGTGGGCATTCCAAGCCCGGGTGTCGAGGTGGAAATCCGTGACAATGGAGAGGTTTACTATCGCTCGCCCGGCGTGTTCGTGGAATATTACAGGAATCCCGAAAGCACGGCCAGTACCAAGGATGCCGAAGGCTGGGTGGCCACGGGCGATGCAGGTTTCTTCGAGGAAGGCACCGGCCATCTGCGCATCATCGATCGCGCCAAGGATGTGGGCAAGATGGCCGATGGCCGCCTGTTCGCCCCGAAATACGTGGAAAACAAGCTGAAGTTCTATCCAAACATACTGGAGGCAGTGGTGTTCGGGGCAGGACGCGATTTCTGCACTGCCTTCATCAACATTGATCTCAATGCGGTGGGCAACTGGGCCGAACGCAACAACATTGCCTATGCTTCGTACCAGGAACTGGCGGCGCATCCCCGTGTTTACGAGATGATTCAGAACCACGTGGAGGAAGTGAACCGCTCGGTCGCGCAGGACGAGATGTTGTCGGGTTGTCAGATTCACCGCTTTCTGATCCTGCACAAGGAACTGGATGCCGATGACGGCGAACTGACCCGCACCCGCAAGGTGCGCCGGCGTATCATTGAAGAGAAATACGCCGATCTCATAGCCGCGCTCTATGATGGTTCGAAAGAGATCTTCACCGAAACCGAAGTGACCTATGAAGACGGCCGCAAGGGGACGATCTCGGCAACGCTCGAGATCCGTGATGCCCGGGTAGAGCCGACAAGCGCGAAGGTGGCGGCACAATGAGCAGCTTGACGCACAAGGAAGAAGTCCCGGAAGGCGGTTATCGCACCCCGGATGGACGCATCATAGGCGGTGTGCTGATGGATCTGAAGGATATCACCCTGCGCTTCGGCGGCGTGACGGCGATCAGCAACATCAGTTTCGATATCCGCCAGGGCGAAATCCGCGCCATCATCGGCCCCAATGGTGCGGGCAAGTCTTCGATGCTGAACGTGATCAGCGGGTTCTATGTGCCGCAGGAGGGCGAAATCTGGTTTCGCGGCAGGAAGCGCCCGCCGCTGAAGCCCTATCAGGTAGCGCGTCAGGGCGTGGCGCGCACCTTTCAGAACATTGCGCTTTTCAAGGGAATGACCACGCTCGACAACATCATGACGGGCAGGGTTACCAGGATGAAGAGCAACATGCTTGAACAGGCAATCTGGTGGGGGCGTGCGGAGCGTGAGGAGGTCGAGAACCGGGAAGTCGTGGAGCGCATCATCGACTTCCTCGAGATCCAGGCCATTCGCAAGACGCCCGTGGGCCGCCTGCCCTACGGTCTGCAGAAAAGGGTAGAGCTTGGCCGGGCTCTGGCTGCGGAACCCGACCTTCTGCTTCTCGACGAACCCATGGCGGGAATGAATGTCGAGGAAAAAGAGGACATGTCGCGCTTCATTCTGGACGTGAATGACGAGTTCGGCACCACGATTGCACTTATCGAACACGACATGGGGGTGGTGATGGACCTTTCCGACCGCGTGGTGGTGATGGACTACGGCAGGAAGATCGGCGATGGCACGCCCGATGAAGTGCGCAACGATCAGGCAGTGATCGATGCCTATCTGGGGGTGGTCCATGAGTGATACGTTCTTCTTTGCGGTGGAGGTGGCCATCAATGGTCTGATGGCGGGCGTGATGTATGCGCTTGTGGCTCTCGGCTTCGTGCTGATCTTCAAGGCCAGTGGCGTGTTCAACTATGCCCAGGGCGTGATGGCGCTTTTCGCCGCGCTCACATTGGTTGGCATCCAGAGCGGGCAGATCCCCTTTGCACATGTGATCAACGCCACCTTTGGCACGCATCTTTCCAGCTTCGGCTGGAACGTGCCTTCCCTTCTCGCGATCCTTCTGACGATGGGGGTGATGGTGCTGTTTGCCATTCTTGTCGAGCGGCTGGTTCTGAAACATCTGGTGAATCAGGAACCCATCATCCTGTTCATGGCGACCATCGGGCTGGCCTTCTTTCTGGAAGGGCTGGGCGATCTGATGTGGGGCTCGGAGATCAAGAAGCTTGATGTGGGCCTGCCGCAGGGGATTTCGGGAACCATCGAGAACGTTACCCATGAATGGTTCGGTTACGGCTTCTTCATAGACCGCCTCGACATCATTGCCGCCATGGTGGCCACGGTGCTGGTGATCGCGCTTACGGCCTATTCCAGATACACCAAGCAGGGCCGCGCCCTGCGGGCTGTTGCCGACGACCACCAGGCGGCGCTTTCGGTTGGCATCAGCCTGCGTTTCATCTGGGTGCTGGTATGGTCGATCGCAGGCTTCGTGGCGCTGGTGGCGGGCATAATGTGGGGCACCAAATCAGGTGTTCAGTTCTCGCTTTCGCTGATTGCGCTGAAGGCCTTGCCGGTGCTGATGCTGGGCGGTTTCACCTCGATTCCCGGTGCGATCGTGGGCGGCCTCATTATTGGTGTGGGTGAAAAGCTGTTCGAATTCTTCGTCGGGCCGATGGTGGGTGGTGCCACGGAAAACTGGTTTGCCTATGTACTGGCGCTGGTCTTCCTGGTGTTCCGCCCTCAGGGCCTGTTCGGGGAAAAGATCATCGAGAGAGTATGACATGACAGACGATCGTGCAGTTTTTCCAGGCGCCGCGGCAACATGCAGATATTTGCATGAAGGGTGTTTCTTCGACTACGCTCGCCTTGCCCGTATCGGGAACGCGAACAGCACAACAGGAGGAAACGCCATGAAGTTCTGCGCCATCATGACAGTGATCGGCTTTTCGGCCTTTTTCGTCTTTTCCGTCTTGGCGATCTATGCACCAACCGAGGCGCCACAGGCGTTTGCCGCTGATGTGGTTCTTGCCGGGGTCGGATTTTTCACGGGCGTTCTTGCCTGGCTCAGGATCAAGAGGGACAACTGCTGATGTTTTACCGCGAAGCCGGTGATTTCAAGACATCCTATGTGGAGGATGGCCAGACCTTCCCGATCAGGCTTGATCGATGGGGGTATTATGCGATTGTCTTCATCGCCTTCGCGGCCATTCCCTTTCTGATCAATGATTACTGGGCCAATGCGGTATTCGTGCCGTTCCTGATCTATTCGATTGCCGCGCTCGGCCTCAATGTGCTTACCGGCTATGCGGGTCAGGTAAGCCTTGGCACCGGTGGGTTCATGGCCGTAGGGGCCTTTGCCTGCTACAAGCTGATGACGGCTTTCCCCGAGATCAACATCGTCTTTCACATCATTGTTTCAGGCGGGATCACGGCGGCGGTTGGAATGTTGTTCGGCCTGCCTTCGCTACGCATCAAGGGCTTCTATCTGGCGGTGGCCACCCTGGCTGCCCAGTTCTTTCTGGTATGGCTGTTCAACAAGGTGCCCTGGTTCTACAACTATTCGGCCTCGGGGCAGATCACGGCTCCCGAGCGCACCGTTTTTGGTGTGGCCGTTACCGGCCCACATACCGAAGCCTGGGCGAAATACATGGTCTGCCTCGTGTTCGTGTTCGTGCTGGCCTGGATGGTGCGCAACATGACACGCGGCACCCTGGGGCGCAAATGGATGGCGATCCGCGACATGGATATCGCAGCCGAAATCATCGGCGTCAGCCCGCTTCCGGCCAAGCTCACGGCCTTTGGCGTATCGAGCTTCCTTGTGGGGATCGCCGGTGCGCTGTTCTTTGCCGTCTATCTGGGGGCTGCCGAAGTGGGCGAAGCCTTCGGGCCGCAGAAATCCTTTCTCGTGCTGTTCATGATCATCATCGGCGGGCTCGGTTCGGTTTTCGGAAGCTTCGCAGGCGCAGCCTTCATGGTGCTTCTGCCGGTGTTGCTGAAAAACCTGTTGGTGGGCGGGCTGGGCTGGCCCACGGATCTGGCGACCCATTTCGAAATAATGCTGGTCGGGGCGCTGATCATCGTTTTCCTGATCGCCGAACCGCACGGTATCGCGCAACTCTGGCGGCTTGCGAAGGAAAAACTGAGGCTCTGGCCCTTCCCGCACTGAGGGGAGGCCGGAAGAAGAACCGGAAAGCAGGCAGAACCGCATACCGCATCAAAACCAAGGGAGGAAGAACCTGATGAAGAAGAAACTGACAGCCCTGGCTCTGGCCGCCGTGCTGGCGGCGGGCCCGGCAATGGCAGAGCTTGTGTTCCCGTCGCTCAGTTATCGCACTGGCCCCTATGCCGCCGGTGGCGCGCCCTTCGCCGACGGTTATGCCGATTATTTTACGCTGCTCAATGAGCGCGATGGCGGTATCGGAGGTGTGATGACCAAGGTGATCGAATGTGAAACCGGCTACAACACCGAGAAGGGTGTCGAATGCTACGAGGCGACCAAGGGTGAAGGTGCGCTCATCTATCAGCCGCTTTCCACCGGTATCACCTATCAGCTGATCCCCAAGGCTTCGGCCGATGGCATCCCGCTTCACACCATGGGTTATGGCCGCACCTCGGCTGCGGATGGCACTGTGTTTGAATGGGCATTCAATTATCCCGCAAACTATTGGCAGGGGGCGTCGGTTGCCATCAAGCACCTGCTTGATATCAACGGTGGTAGCATCGAGGGCAAGAAGATCGCGCTTCTCTATCACAACTCGGCCTATGGCAAGGAGCCGATCCGCACCCTTGAAGAGCTTGCCAAGAAGCACGGATACGAGCTTTCTCTCATACCGGTTGACCATCCGGGACAGGAGCAGAAATCGCAGTGGTTGCAGATCCGCCGCGAGAAGCCCGATTACGTGCTGATGTGGGGCTGGGGCGTGATGAACCAGGTGGCCATTCAGGAAGCTGCCAATATCCGCTTTCCGATGGAAAATTTCATCGGCATCTGGTGGTCGGGCTCCGAAAACGACGTGGTGCCCGCTGGTGCCGCGGCCAATGGCTACAAGGCGCTGACATTCCACAACGTGGGCAGCGATTTTCCGCTGTTTGATGATCTGCGCAAATACGTGATCGATGCGGGCAAGGCTGCCGGCAGTGGTGAAAACGTGGGCACGGTGCTTTACAACCGTGGTATCTATGCGGCAATGCTGGCTGCCGAAGCAGCGCGCAAGGCGCAGGAAATCGCGGGCAAGGCGGACATCACCGCAAGTGACATGCGCAAGGGCATGGAGACGCTGGAGATCACCGAGGAGCGCATGGCCGAACTGGGCATGCCCAATTTCGGCCCTTCCTTCAAGGTAACCTGCGAAAACCACGGGGGGCCGGGCAAGGCGGCGATTCAGCAATGGGATGCCGAAGCCCGGAAATGGTCGATCATCACCGATTACTATGAACCCGACATGGAGGTGATCCAGCCGCTTATCAAGGCCGATGCCGAGGCCTATGCCAAGGAAAACGGCATCACGCCGCGTGCGTGCGAATGATCGCGCGTCTGAACCGATGAAACCGGTCCGGGCCCTGCACGGGGCCTGGATCCAGCAGACAAAATATCAGGAACGCTCTCATGTTCGACGTTGCGAAACCCGAAAACGCGCTTCTTGAAGTGAACAATATCGAAGTGATCTACAATCATGTGATCCTTGTGTTGAAGGGCGTCAGCCTTGCCCTGGAGAAAGGCGGCATCACTGCGCTTCTGGGCGGCAACGGGGCCGGCAAGACGACTACCTTGAAAGCAATTTCGAACCTGCTGCGCTCGGAGCGCGGCGAAGTCACCAAGGGTGCGATCATCTATAACGGCGAACGTGTGCAGGAACTGAACCCCTCGGAACTGGTGAAGCGGGGCGTGATCCAGGTCATGGAGGGGCGCCACTGTTTCGAGCATCTTACCGTCGAGGAAAACCTGCTGACCGGGGCCTATACACGACGCGATGGCAATGCAGCGATCATGGCTGATCTTGAAATGGTCTATCAGTATTTCCCGCGTCTGAAGGAGCGCCGGCGCAGCCAGGCGGGTTATACTTCCGGCGGTGAGCAGCAGATGACGGCAATCGGCCGTGCCCTTATGAGCCGGCCGGAAACCATCCTGCTGGACGAACCTTCGATGGGCCTTGCTCCGCAACTGGTGGAAGAAATCTTCGAGATCGTGCGCGATCTCAACGAAAAGGAAGGCGTTTCCTTCCTGATTGCCGAACAGAACACCAACGCGGCTCTGCGTTATGCCCATTACGGATATATCCTGGAATCGGGGCGTGTGGTGATGGATGGTCCTGCTGCCGAGTTGCGCGAGAACCCGGATGTGAAGGAGTTCTATCTTGGCATGTCCGAGAGCGGCAGAAAGAGCTTCCGTGACGTGCGCAGCTACCGCCGCCGCAAACGCTGGCTAAGCTGAGGTGAAGCAGAGGTAATCATGACTCATTACGATGATCTTGAAACCCGCAGCGCGGATGAACGCGCAGCGGCGCTGGCCCGTGACTTGCCCGCGCAGATTGCCAATGCGCTGAAGGCGCCCGGCCTGAGGCAGCACCTGGGCGATGTGAACCCGGCGGATTTCACCACGGTTCAGTCGCTTGCCGCACTGCCTGTGCTGCGCAAGTCCGAACTGGTTGCCGCCCAGGCCGAACACCCGCCTTTCGGGGGGTTTACCACCCATGCACCGCAGGCATTCG
This sequence comes from Paracoccaceae bacterium, assembly GCA_026989355.1. GTDB lineage: Bacteria > Pseudomonadota > Alphaproteobacteria > Rhodobacterales > Rhodobacteraceae > WFVA01. The sequence goes on from JALSJM010000002.1 coordinate 491,894, forward strand.
ATCATGTATTCCAAAGCCCTGGTCCGATTTATGAGCCGGGCATGACCAGCCATGACTGGTGGCGCATGGGGCGTTTCCTGCATGCCTGCGGCATAGGGGCAGGCGATATCGTGCACAATTGCTTCGGCTACCACCTGACACCGGCCGGCATGATCTTCGAAAACGGTGCGCGGGCCGTAGGCGCCACGGTGCTGCCCGCCGGCACCGGCCAGACCGAATTGCAGGTGCGTGCCGCCGCCGCTGCCGGCAGCACGGCCTATGCCGGCACGCCGGATTATCTGAAGGTCATTCTCGACAGGGCCGACGGGATGGGCGTTGCGCTGCGGTTCACCCGTGCCGCGGTGGGGGGCGGGGCGCTGTTTCCCTCGCTGAGGCAGGAATACGCCGATCGGGGAATCCTGTGCCTGCAGTCCTACGCCACTGCGGATCTGGGCAATATCGCCTATGAGAGCGCGGCGCAGGAGGGGATGATCGTGGACGAAGGCGTGATCGTCGAGATCGTGCGCCCCGGCACCGGTGATCCGGTTCCCGAGGGTGAGGTGGGTGAAGTGGTGGTAACCACCCTCAACCCCGATTATCCGCTGATCCGCTTTGCAACGGGTGATCTTTCTGCCGTGCTACCGGGCACAAGCCCATGCGGGCGCACCAACATGCGAATCAAGGGCTGGATGGGCCGGGCAGATCAGACAACAAAGATCAAGGGCATGTTCGTTCGCCCCGAACAGGTGGCCGAACTGGTGGCCCGCCATCCCGAAATCGTCCGGGCCCGGGTGATTGCCGAGCGCGATGGTGAAATGGACGTGATGATCGTACAGATCGAAACCGAGGCCCATGCCGATGCCGACCCGGGCCGTTTCGGCGAAAGCGTGGTGGCAGTGCTCAAGCTCAAGGGACGGATCGAACTGTTGTCCCCCGGTAGCCTGCCGAATGACGGTAAGGTGATCGAAGACCGGCGCAGCTATGAATGATCCGTGAAGAGAATGATCCGTGAAGGTGCGACGGAAAAGAGCCGCCGGCACGATGCCTGCGGCTCTTTCGCAATTGTGCTCAACCGAAGGTGATCAGCCCTGACGCGCCTTGAAGCGGCGCTGTGTCTTGTTGATCACGTAAACACGGCCCTTGCGGCGCACCACGCGGCAATCGCGATGGCGGCTCTTCAGCGAGCGGAGCGAGTTTCTGACCTTCATCGGCCTTCTCCTCATTTCGCGGCGCGTCGGCGCGCCTCGGGTTGATATCCGTGGTGGGCGATACTGGGATCGAACCAGTGACCCCTTCGATGTCAACGAAGTGCTCTACCGCTGAGCTAATCGCCCGTTTCCACGTGAACAGCCCGGTGCGCGCCTGTCTGACGGGAAATCCGAACCAGGGAGCCCAAACAAACAGGACGCGGCCGGACCGCGTCACTCAAGGGCTCTATAAAAGGAGTCGGACGGCTGTTCAAGGGGCAATCGCGGCTTGCCGATCCCTTTGCACAGAGGTGCATATTCGGACTTTTTGCCGATGCCGATGACAGGTTATACTGCGCCGATGGAAGGAGCCGGGATGAGCACAGAGCCCTATGAATTGCGGCTGCCGCCAAAGCAGGCGGGGAGCGTGGTGTTCGCATCTCCTCATAGCGGGCGCAAGTATCCGGAAACGTTTCTCAGGCAGACGGTGCTGGGTGAACAGGCGATCCGTTCGTCCGAAGACGCGTTCGTTGATCTCCTGTTTGCCGATGCCCCCGATCTTGGTGCCCCGCTTCTTCAGGCAAATGCGCCGCGCGCCTATATCGACATGAACCGGGGGCGGGACGAACTGGATCCGGCTCTGATTGCCGGTACGCGCAGAGGGGTGCAGAATCCGCGCGTTGCATCAGGACTGGGGGTGGTGCCGCGGGTGGTGGCGGGCGGTCGGGCGATCTATCGCGGCCGGATTCCCCTGGCCGAGGCCGAAAGGCGCATCCGATCGGAATGGATTCCTTATCACCGCACTCTGGAAAAGCTTCTGAGAGATACGCACGCAACCTTTGGCGAAGCGATTCTGCTCGATTGTCATTCGATGCCGAGCGAAGCAATCGGCTCCATCGGCGTGAAAGGCGGGCGTTATCCCGACATCGTGCTGGGCGACAGATACGGATCGGCCGCTCGGCAGGATATCGTCGATCGCATTGCGGCCGTCTTTTCCGATGCCGGTTTCAGGGTGGTGCGCAACACGCCCTTTGCAGGCGCCTTCACGGCCGAGCGCTACGGGCGCCCTTCCCGCAATCAGCACGTGGTGCAGATCGAAATCAATCGCGGGCTTTACATGGATGAGGCACGGATTGTTCCGGCTGACGGTTTCGATGCATTGCGGACCCGTTTGCGGGGTGTCATCGCGCAGTTGATAAGGATCGGCCTTGGTGGCAGGCGGCTGGCGGCGGAATAGGGCCGATGATACGCTTTTCCCGGCGTGGCAGCTGGCTCAGGCGCGCGTGGTGCCCTGATCCTTGCGCAGTTCTCTGTGCCATCGTGTCATGGCCATCGTCAAGCGGCTGGAACTGAGCGCAAAGGTGCTTCCGAGGAATGCATCTGCCTGTTCGCGCTCGCCCCTTGCGACAAGCTCAAGAACGTTTCCGGCAGCTTCGTGAAATTCACGATGCAGACGTGCAACCCGCCTGTATGATTCGCTTTCGCGGATCTGTGGGGCAATTGTCGGGCCGTTCAGCCACTTGCCGAACGGGCAGCAATCATCACGGTGTGCAATCGCCGGATCGATCATGCTCCGGCCCGTTTCTATGGCGGCACGCAGTTTCCGTTTCCATACGCCATGTGCGGCCAGTGCATTGCGCAATTCACGTTCCATGCTTTCGGCATTCATCACTGCACCCTTCGTATTTGATGTGGTGCAGGTTAATGATTGCCGTTTAACGTGATCTTAATCGGCACGACGGGAAAGCCTTATCGCAACGAGCGCCCCTTGCGGATGGCATCCTGGCCGTATCTGGCCCTGATGCGATCGGTTGCCAGCTCGGCACCGGCACGTTTGACGGCTTGAGGATCCAGAAGATCGGCGCCGGAATGGGCGTATTCTCCCGGACAGAGGCCGCCGATCCCCACACCTATCAGCCGCCACGGGCCCGTATCGTTGACCAGGGCAAGAAGCTTGTTCGAGATTCGGTAGATGCGATCCGCCAGTTGGGTGGGATACGGAAGCGAAAGGCGCCGTGTCAGTTGCCGGTGGTCTGCGCGCTTGAGTTTCAGGGTTATCACCCGCCCGGCAAGCCCCTTTGCCTTGGCGCGGTCGGCCACCTGCTCGGCAAGGCGCCACAGGTGGCCGTCCAGCAGCTCCGGATCGCTTATGTCTTCTTCGAACGTCGTTTCCTTCGAGATGCTCTTTACCGGGGCATGCGGTGAAACGCGCCGGTCATCCTGCCCCCGGGCGAGGTGCCACAGTCGTTCGCCCATGTTGCCGAACCGCGCGGCCAGATCCTGCTTTTCCCATTGCAGAAGATCGCTGAACCTGCGGATTCCGGCGGCTTCAAGCGCCTGCCGGGTGGTTGCACCGACGCCCCATATCATGCTCACCGGCCTGTCGTGCAGGAAGCTGGCCGTTTCGGCCTTGCCGATTACCGCGAAACCGCGCGGCTTGTCGAGATCCGAGGCCAGTTTCGCCAGAAACTTGTTGTGTGACAGCCCGATCGATCCGGTCAGGCCCAGTTCGGTTTCCATCTGTTTCACCAGCCGGGCCAGCATCATGGCGGGCGGGGCGCCATGAAGTTTCGCGGTGCCGGAAAGATCCATGAAGGCTTCGTCCAGCGAAAGCGGTTCCACATCGGGGGTGAGCTTGCTCATCATGTCGCGGATGGCGCGCGAGGCTTTGGCATAGGCCTCGCCCCGCGGACGCAGGACAACCGCGTTCGGGCACAGTTTCAGCGCCTGGAACATCGGCATGGCCGAGCGAACTCCGGCTATACGCGCGATATAGCAAGCGGTGGATACCACCCCCCTTCGGCCGCCGCCGATGATGACGGGCTTGTTGCGCAATTCGGGATTGTCGCGCTTTTCGACGCTTGCATAGAAGGCATCGCAATCCATATGCGCGATGGTCAGGTCGAAAAGTTCTGGATGTGAAATCACCCGCACGCCAAGGCATTCCGGGCAACGCGAACCGGCTTCGAAGGTGGCAAGGCAATCACGGCAGAGGGCTGGCATTCGGGTGTCCGCTCACATGCGTGTTGCCTGTGGCATATCAATTTCATGGGCAAAGAGCACGAAGAAAGCGGGGCATCTTGTGATTTTACGGTGGCCTTCCGGTTGTGAAATGACAGGCTTCGCGCATGTTCCGTGCATGACACGGGTGATACGTTTTCACAACATCCGGAATTCAGATCCGCCCGGGCATGAAAACATGTAGCCGGGTACATGCAAACGGAAGGATGCTCCAACGGACCGGAAAGGCATGATTTTTATGGGATGAGGGGGAAATTTCGGCATTGATTCCCCATTTGCCATGAATGCGGGCACCCCATATGAATGACTTCAGGAGGATCAATGCAATGAGCGATTTCAGTTTCGATCAGTTTTTTGGCAGCAATCTCGTATGGCTTCTGCTGGCGGGGTTGATCATTCTTGTCGTGATGGCCGGGGTGCGGATCGTGCCGCAGTCGGAAAAGCATGTGGTCGAGCGTTTCGGGCGTCTGCGGGCGGTGCTGGGGCCGGGGATCAACTTCATCGTGCCTTTCCTGGACCGCGTACGCCACAGGGTTTCTATTCTTGAACGTCAGCTGCCGACTCACAAGCAGGACGCCATCACCGCCGACAATGTTCTGGTGCAGGTTGAAACCAGTGTATTCTATCGTATTCTGGAGCCTGAAAAAACCGTTTATCGCATCCGCGATGTGGATGACGCGATCGCCACCACCGTGGCCGGGATCGTGCGCGCCGGAATCGGCGAGATGGAGCTTGATGAGGTGCAGTCGCACCGTCAGCAGCTGATCGCCAAGGTCAAGGAGCAGGTGGCCAACGCTGTCGATGACTGGGGGATCGAAGTAACGCGCGCCGAAATACTGGATGTCAATCTTGATGAAGCCACGCGCGAGGCGATGCTGCAGCAACTCAACGCCGAGCGCGCGCGCCGTGCCCAGGTGACCGAGGCCGAAGGTCAGAAGCGGGCGGTGGAACTGAATGCCGATGCCGAGCTTTACGCTGCAGAACAGAATGCCAAGGCGCGCCGAATTTCGGCAGATGCCGAAGCCTATGCCACGGAAGTCGTGGCCAAGGCGATCCGTGAAAACGGCATCGAGGCGGCACAGTATCAGGTGGCGCTGAAACAGGTCGAGGCGCTGACGGTTGTCGGCAAGGGCGAAGGCAAGCAGACGATCATTCTGCCATCCAGTGCCATTGATGCCTTCGGAGAAGCATTCAATCTGTTGAAAGGGAAGCCGAAATGATCCTGTGGGCCTCGTGGTGGGCATGGGTGGCGGCGGCGCTGGTGCTGGCCATTCTTGAAATCTTCGCTCCGTTCTTCGTGCTTCTGGGGTTTGCAATCGGCGCGGTGTTCACCGGGGTGCTGGTCTGGTTCGGCGTGGTCGGCCCCGAGGGGGCGATTGCCAGCTTTCCGGTTACGCTGGTGATGTTTGCCATCCTGTCTCTGGTGGCGTGGTTCGTTCTGCACAGGCTGTTTCCGAAATCCCGTGGCCATGTGAAGATCTGGGAACGCGACATCAACGAGGATTGAGCCGGATACCTGGCGCGTTCAGGCGCTCAGACATCCGGGAGCTTCCGGTTTTCCGCGGTCGGGGTCGTATTGTCTTTTTCGGATTTGAAGGGGGCCATGCCTTGGCGGGCCAGTTCGTCGGCGCGTTCGTTCTGCGGGTGGCCGGCATGTCCTTTTACCCATTCCCAGGTGACATCGTGGCGCGCACAGGCTTCGTCCAGGCGGCGCCACAGATCTTCGTTTCTGACGGGTTTCCGGTCTGAGGTGCGCCAACCGTTCCGCTTCCAGCCATGCAGCCAGACGGTGATGCCGTTCTTCACATAGGCACTGTCGGTGACGATGGTGATGGCGGTCGGCCGTTCAAGCGCTTCGAGCGCATGAATCGCGGCCAGAAGTTCCATGCGGTTGTTTGTGGTATCGGCCGCACCGCCGCAAAGTGTGCGCTCCTTCAGCGGTTTTCCGGCCGCATCACAGGCGACCAGAAGTACCCCCCAGCCGCCGGGGCCGGGATTTCCGGAACAGGCACCGTCTGTATAGGCAAACAGGCGAATCGTTGGGTGTTCCGTCTGATCGGTGCTCATGCCCGTTCCTTTTCGCGCAACACCCGCGGCACCTTGAATTCGACATTCTCGCGGGCGGTTTCCACCTGCTCTACCGTCACATCATGGCGTGCGCGGAAAGCCTCGATCACTTCGTTCACCAGTTCCTCGGGGGCCGAGGCACCGGCTGTAAGGCCGAGGCTTGCAATCCCCGCAAGGGCGCGCCAGTTGATATCGGCGGCGCGCTGCACCAGTTCGACATGCCGGCAGCCGGCAGCGCGTGCGACTTCGACAAGACGTTTCGAATTGGAAGAGTTGGGCGATCCGATCACCAGAATGGCATCGGCCTTCGGGGCGATTTCCTTCACTGCCTGCTGGCGGTTCGTGGTGGCATAGCATATGTCTTCCTTGTGGGGGCCGATGATTGCCGGGAACCGAGCCTTCAGTGCAGCAACGATATCGGCCGTGTCGTCAACCGAAAGCGTGGTCTGAGTGATGTAGGCCAGCTTTTCGGGATCGCGGACAGCAAGGCCGGCCACGTTTTCGACGGTTTCCACCAGAAGCACCTCGCCCGGTGGAAGCTGCCCCATGGTGCCTTCGGTTTCGGGATGCCCGGCATGGCCGATCATGACCATCTGAAGGCCGTTCTGGTGGTGGCGCTCGGCTTCGATATGCACCTTCGACACCAGCGGGCAGGTTGCATCCACATAGATCATGTTACGCGCCCGCGCAGCGGCTGGCACCGATTTCGGCACGCCATGGGCCGAAAAGATCACCGGCCGGTCATCGGGGCATTCGTCAAGTTCGTCCACGAATACAGCGCCTTTGGCGCGGAGCCCGTCCACCACATATCTGTTGTGTACGATCTCGTGGCGCACATAGACAGGCGCCCCCCATTTTTCGAGCGCCTGTTCGACAATGCGGATCGCACGCACCACGCCGGCGCAGAAACCACGTGGCGCCGCAAGATACAGGGTGAGTGCGGGGAGGTTCTGCATCGGTTTTCCTGCTGTCTGTTCGTTTTCCGATAGTATGGTGCAGACAGAATCCGGTCCACCCCCGTTACCACACATGCGGATCGTGCGACGTTTCCGTGCCGGAGTGGTGCGCTATTCCTCGCCGGCCACCTGCAGGTTTTCTGCTGCCGGGGCAGGTTCGCGCGGCGGGCGGCCGATCACGTCCTTGAGGTCTGCAAGGTCGATGAAATTGTCGGCCTGACGGCGCAGTTCATCGGCGATCATCGGCGGTTGCGAACGGATCGTGGATACCACCGAAACCCGCACTCCCTTGCGTTGCAGGCTTTCGACCAGCGGGCGGAAATCGCCATCTCCCGAGAACAGAACGATGTGATCCACATGCGGGGCAAGCTCCATGGCATCGATGCAAAGCTCGATATCCATGTTGCCCTTCACCTTCCGCCGGCCCGTCGAATCGGTGTATTCCTTGGCTGTCTTGGTGACCATGGTGAAGCCGTTGTAATGCAGCCAGTCCACCAGAGGGCGAATCGGGGAATAGTCGTCATTCTCGAGGAGTGCGGTGTAGTAAAAGGCCCGCAGCAACTTGCCGCGCCGGATGAATTCCTGGCGCAGAAGCTTGTAATCGATATCAAATCCCAGAGCCTTCGCCGAAGCATAGAGATTCGAGCCATCGATGAACAGCGCGAGCCGTTCGTCTCTGTAGAACATGTATCTTCCTTCCGGTATGCTGCCCTGCCGCTGTTGCCGTGAGTGCGAGTGGAAAGTAGGGTACGAAAAAATGACAGGACACTGCTTGCGTGAATTACGTAAATTATGGAGCGTCTGCAACCCTTGACCTGTCATGTTTGTAACAATTCACAACCACAGGGGCTGATCGGACTGGGGGCCAATCTGCAGTCGCAATCAGGTTCTCCGGCGGAAACCCTGCATGCGGCCCTTGAGGCGCTGAACGATGGAAACATTTCGGTTCAGGCTGTTAGCCGGTTCCGTGTGACGCAAGCCTTTCCACCTGACAGCGGGCCCGATTATGTGAACGCGGCCGCAGTGTTGACCACACGGCTTTCCGCGCAGGACGTTTTGTCACGTCTGCACGAGATCGAGGCGCAGTTCGGCCGGCGCAGGGCAGGGCGGTGGGAGAGCCGCATTCTTGATCTCGATCTGCTGGCCCTTGGCGATGCCGTGCTGCCCGACAGGGCGGAATTTATGCGTTGGCATGATCTGGCGCCGCAGTCGCAGATGTCGGTTGCACCTGATACCCTGATCCTGCCACATCCGCGCCTGCACGAGCGGGCCTTCGTTCTGGTGCCACTGCATGACATCGCTCCCGGCTGGTGCCATCCGGTGCTGGGGCAGACGGTTGCCGAAATGCTGGCGGCATTGCCCGAATCTGTCCGCCGTTCGGTCAGGTTTGCCGAAAGGGGCTGACTTCTTTCGAAACAACGCTTGTCAACTGTTGGGGAAACACCTAAATAAGGTTCCTCTGGCCATATTTTGCTGAATGGAGTCGCTCATGGCACGCGTCACGGTTGAAGATTGCGTTGACAAGGTCCCGAACCGGTTCGAACTGGTGCTGCTGGCCGCGCATCGCGCCCGTGAGGTCGCCCTTGGCGCGCCGATCACCGTTGATCGCGACAATGACAAGAATCCCGTTGTTGCGCTGCGCGAGATCGCCGAGGAGACCCAGCCGGTCGACGAGTTGCGCGAGCGCATGATCGAAAGTCTGCAGACCCAGATCGAGGTGGATGAACCCGAGGAAGACGCGATGGCGCTTCTGATGGGGGCCGAGGTTGACAAGCCCGCTGAAGACGACATGTCCGAGGAAAAGCTCCTGCGGGCCTTGATGGAAGCGCAGGGCCAGCCGTAAGGGGCCGGCCCGGCCGCAACAGGGTGCGGACCGGATGATAGATGTCGATGGCCTGATCTCGCTGGTCCGCAACTACAACCCCCGCACAAATGAAAAGCTCATCCGCGAGGCCTATGCCTATGGTGCGCGGATGCACAGGGGCCAGAAACGGCACTCGGGCGAAGACTATTTCCAGCACCCGGTGGCTGTTGCCGCGATTCTGACCGAGCAGCGTCTTGACGATGCAACGATCGTGACGGCACTCTTGCATGACACGATCGAAGACACGAAATCGACCCGTGACGAGATTGCCGACAGGTTCGGCGACGAGATCGCCGGGCTGGTGGATGGTGTCACCAAGCTGACCAATCTGCAGCTGTCATCCAGCGCATCGAAGCAGGCCGAGAATTTTCGCAAGCTGCTCATGGCCATGAGCAAGGATCTGCGGGTAATCCTGGTGAAGCTTGCTGACCGGCTGCACAACATGCGCACGATCAGGTTCATGCGCCCCGAAAAACAGATCCAGAAGGCGCGTGAAACCATGGATATCTATGCGCCGCTTGCCGGCCGCATGGGCATGCAGTGGATGCGTGACGAGCTTGAAGATCTGGCCTTCCGGGTGCTCAACCCCGAGGCGCGCGGTTCCATCATCCGCCGTTTCATCACCCTGCAGCGCGAAACCGGTGACGTGATCCATCAGATCACCAATGATATCCGCAAGGAGCTGGAGCGTGAGGGTATCGAGGCCGATGTGTTCGGCCGGGCCAAGAAACCCTATTCGATCTGGCGCAAGATGGAGGAGAAAAGTCAGGGTTTTTCCCGTCTGTCCGATATCTATGGCTTTCGTGTGATCACCGAAAGCGAGGCGGATTGCTACCGCGTTCTGGGGGCTATTCACCGCCGCTGGCGTGCAGTGCCCGGGCGCTTCAAGGATTATATCAGCCAGCCCAAGTCAAACGGATACCGATCGATTCACACCACGGTTTCCGGGCGCGACGGAAAGCGTGTCGAAATCCAGATCCGCACCCGCGAGATGCACGAGGTGGCCGAGTCGGGGGTTGCGGCACACTGGTCGTATCGCGACGGGGTGCGCGCGGAAAATCCCTTTGCGGTTGATCCGGCGAAGTGGCTGGAAAGCCTTACCGAGCATTTCGACGCCGCCGAGGATACGGACGAGTTTCTGGAGCACGTCAAGCTCGAGATGTATACCGACCAGGTGTTCTGCTTCACACCCAAGGGTGATGTGGTGAAGCTGCCGCGCGGGGGAACGCCCCTGGATTTTGCCTATGCGATCCATACCAGCATCGGCGACAGTTGTGTCGGAGCCAAGGTTGATGGTGTGCGGGTGCCGCTCTGGACACGGCTGAAGAACGGCCAGTCGGTCGAGATCCTGACTGCCGAGGGGCAGCGCCCGCAGGGAACGTGGCTTGATATCGTGGTGACCGGCAAGGCCAAGTCTGCCATTCGCAAATCCCTGCGGGCCGAAGATCGCCAGCGCTTCGTACGGCTGGGGCGCGAACTGGCGCGGGTGGCTTTCGAGCACATGGGAAAAAGGGCAACCGACAAGGCCCTCGAAACCGCAGCGCGTCACCTCGGGTGCGAAGACACGAATGATCTGCTCGCCCGGATCGGCAGTGCCGAGATTACCGCGCGCGATGTGGTGAAGGCGCTTTACCCCGACCTTTCCGGGAATGCGGGCGATGAGATCGAAGCGGCACGCGCCGTTGCGGGGCTTGCCCCCGGACAGGCCTTTGCCCGTGCGCAATGTTGTCAGCCGGTTCCGGGCGAACGCATCGTCGGCATCGGTTATCGGGGGCGCGGCGTGATCATCCACGCGATCGATTGTCCGGTCCTGTCGGAATTCGAAGACCAGCCCGAGCGCTGGATCGATCTGCAATGGCACTCGGGAAAACATCCTCCGGTTTATACGGTGACGTTGAATATCACCATCAGCAACGATTCTGGTGTTCTTGGGCGAATTTGCACCTTGATCGGCGAGCAGAAGGCCAATATTGCAGACATGAAGTTCGTGGACCGGAAACCGGACTTCTACCGTATTCTGATCGATATCGAATTGCGGGACGCCGAGCATCTTCACACCGTCATCACTGCGCTTGAGGCGGAGAGCGACGTTGCCGAGATCGAGCGGTATCGGGATTCGGATCGCAAGCCCGGTGTAGTGCCGCCTCCGAGGGGGGCTGAAGGAAGCAGAGTTGGTATTCAAGCGCCGCAATAAGCGTTCCCCGTTGCAGGCCGTTGCCGAATTCATCTATCCGCGTGGCGGGTGGAAGAGGGCGATCAGGTATCTGCACCACAGAGTGAACAGGTTGCCCGATGCACCGCACCGGATCGCGCGGGGCATCTTTTGCGGGGTATTCGCCAGCTTCACGCCTTTCTTCGGCCTGCATTTCGTGATTGCGGCCGTCATGGCCAGGCTGATGCGCGGCAATATCGTTGCCGCTCTTCTGGCTACATTTGTCGGCAATCCGCTTACATTTCCGATCATTGCGGCGGTCAACCTGAAACTCGGCCAATGGATACTGGGGCGCAGCGGGTATGAGGGCGCGGATACGGGGCTGTGGCATTCATTTGCCGAGGCAGGGCGCGAATTCTGGCGGAATTTCCGTGCCCTCTTCACCAATGCCGATACGGACTGGACGCATCTGAGCCTCTTCTACGACGAGGTGATGCTGCCCTATCTGGTGGGCGGACTTGTTCCCGGCCTGATCACGTCGCTTGCCTTCTATTATGCCAGCGTGCCGGTGATTTCGGCCTATCAGAACCGCCGCAGGGGCCGGCTGGAGGCCAAGCTTGCCGAACTGCGCCGCAAGTCTGCTCGCAAGGCGGCCGAGAAGGCGGCCGGAAAGGCCGCGCGCAAGGCGGCGAAGAAAGCCAGCGGGTTGCCTCCGGTCGAGTAACGGATAACCTGTACGCGGTGGCTCGTTTCGCTCGGGCGCGCGCTTGCAACGGAGGCATGGTGATGTCCGGTAACACAGGAAGGCTGAGGCTCGGGGTGAACATCGATCATGTGGCGACCGTCCGCAATGCGCGCGGCAGCGAGTATCCGGATCCCGTGCGTGCGGCGAAGCTGGCCGAAGAAGCCGGAGCCGATGGTATTACCGCCCACCTGCGTGAAGACCGTCGCCATATCTCGGACCGCGATATCGAGCGGTTGATGGACCGGCTGAAGGTGCCTCTCAATTTCGAAATGGCACCAACGGAAGAAATGCAGGCGATTGCCCTGCGCCACCGCCCCCATGCCGTCTGCATCGTGCCGGAGCGGCGCGAGGAACTGACAACCGAGGGGGGCCTTGATGTGAAGCGGGATGAAAACAGGTTGGCCCATTTCATAGCCCCCCTGCGCGAGGCGGGCTGTCGGGTGTCGATCTTCATTGCCGCCGACCGGGCCCAGATCGATGCGGCACACCGGATTGGAGCCCAGGTGATCGAACTGCACACCGGAGCCTATTGCGATGCGCATCACGAAGGCCGCCTGCAGGATCGGGACGAGGAACTGGAACGCCTGCGTGAAATGGCAACCCATGCACATGCCTTGGGGCTTGAGGTGCATGCGGGCCACGGGCTTACCTATGATACCGTTCAGCCGATAGCCGCCTTTCCCGAACTGCGAGAGCTGAACATCGGCCATTTTCTGATTGGCGAAGCGATCTTCACGGGGCTTGGGGCTGCGATTCGTGAAATGCGCCGGCTGATAGACAAGGCGCGGGATGTGCGAGGTTGAGCCCGGATGATACTGGGAATCGGCACCGATCTGGCGAATATCGAACGCATCGAGCGTACGCTCGGGCGCTTCGGTGATCGTTTCCGCCGCCGTGTATTCAGCGAAAGCGAACAGGCCAGAGCCATACGGCGCCACGATGAGGCCGGCACCTATGCCAAACGCTGGGCTGCAAAGGAAGCGTGTTCGAAGGCACTCGGCACCGGGTTGCGCATGGGCATCAGCTGGCGCGACATGGCCGTGACCAATCTTGAAACCGGGCAGCCGGTAATGCACCTCACCGGCTGGGCTGCCGCGCGTCTGCAGCAGATGACGCCCGCAGGGCATGAAGCGGTCGTGCATGTCAGTCTGACCGACGATCACCCCTGGGCGCAGGCATTTGTGGTGATCGAGGCCTTTCCCGCCGGCCGGAGGCCCGGCAAGACGGAAACTTGACTTGTTCCGCCCCTGCCCCCATGTAGCTCCGACGGTTCAGATCAGCAAACAACCCCGAGCAGGAACATGCGGATGACAACGACTGAAAAGAAAAGCGACGGCTTTGTCGAAATCGTGAAAACGGTGTTCTGGGCGCTGGTGATTGCCGGCGTGTTCCGCACCCTGTTCTTCCAGCCTTTCTGGATTCCTTCGGGCAGCATGAAGGACACGTTGCTGATTGGCGATTTCCTGTTCGTCAACAAGATGGCCTATGGCTATTCACGCTATTCCTGTCCTTTTGCCATGTGTCCCTTCTCGGGCCGCATCCTTGCCTCCGAGCCCGAGCGCGGTGATGTGGTGGTGTTTCGCCACCCGGTGAGCGGGGCCGATTACATCAAGCGCCTGATCGGCCTGCCCGGGGACAAGGTGCAGATGAAAGATGGCGTCTTGCACATAAACGGCAAGGCGGTGAAGTTCGAGCCCGCCGGAATCTTCGAAGAGCCATATGAACGCCAGGGCCCCGAAGGCAACTTTCCGCAATGCATGAACACACCGGGGATCGGGGGAACCTGCAGGAAGGCCCGTTTCCGGGAAACCCTGCCCAACGGCAGGACGCATGACATTCTCGATATAGGTCCGCGGGCCTCGGACAATACCCGGGTATTCACGGTGCCCGAAGGGCATTATTTCTTCATGGGCGACAACCGCGACAACTCTCAGGACAGCCGTTTTCCCCAACAGCTTGGCGGGGTTGGCTTTGTGCCTTTCGAAAACATCATCGGGCGTGCCGACCGGATCATGTTTTCATCTGCCGGGCGTTCGCTCTTCTATTTCTGGACGTGGCGCTCGGATCGTTTCCTGAAGGCAATAGAATGAAGCTGTCTGCGGATCTGAAGGATCTTGCCGCGCGCCTGGGCCATGATTTCCGGAAGCCGGAATTTCTGATCCGGGCGCTGACCCATCCTTCGGCCTCTTCTCCGGCCCGGCCCGACAATCAGCGTCTCGAATTCTTGGGGGATCGTGTGCTTGGCCTTGTGATGGCCGAAGCGCTGCTGCACGCCGACAAGGGGGCATCCGAGGGGCTTCTGGCGCCACGCTTCAATGCTCTGGTGCGCAAGGAAACCTGCGCGGATGTGGCGCGTCAGATAGGGTTGGGCGATGTCTTGCGACTTGGCCGCTCGGAAATACTGTCAGGCGGGCGGCGGAAAGAGGCCTTGCTGGCCGACGCCATGGAAGCAGTGATCGCCGCGATCTATCTGGATGCGGGTTTCGAAGCGGCGCGCAAGGCGGTTCTGCGGCTGTGGGGAGACAGGATCGACAGGGTGGAAGCTGATGCGCGTGATCCCAAGACGGCATTGCAGGAATGGGCTCAGGCGCATGGACAGCAGCCACCCGAATATGCCGAGGTGAAGCGCGAAGGGCCGGATCATGCTCCGGTTTTCACCATGCGGGCCCGCCTTCAGGATGGTCGGACCATGACGGCGAGTGCAAGATCGAAGCGGCAGGCCGAGCAGGCTGCCGCCCGCGCCCTGCTTGCCCAGATCGGGAAAAAACGCGATGACTGAGGGAAAACGTGCGGGTTTCGTGGCGCTGATCGGCGAACCCAATGCCGGGAAATCGACACTGCTCAACCGCATGGTCGGCACCAAGATCTCGATCGTGACCCACAAGGTCCAAACCACCCGAACGCGCATTCGCGGTGTTGCAATCGAAGGCGATGCGCAGATCGTGTTTGTTGATACGCCGGGTCTGTTTCGTCCCCGTCGCCGGCTTGAGCGCGCCATGGTTGCGGCTGCCTGGGGGGGGGCGGCGGATGCCGATGTGGTGGTTCTGATGATCGAGGCGCATCGTGGCATTACCGCTGGCGTGACGGAAATCGTTGAAGCCCTGCGCGCGCGCGCCACCGGCCGCACCGTGGCGCTGGCGATCAACAAGATCGACAAGGTGAAGCCCGACGTTCTGCTGGAACTTGCCGCCCGGATGAACGAGCTTTTCCCTTTCGAGCAGACCTTCATGATTTCGGCCGAGAAGGGGCATGGCGTGGGAGATCTGCGCAAATGGCTGGCAGGGCAGATGCCCCGCGGCCCCTGGCTTTATCCTGAAGATCAGATCGCCGATTTGCCGATGCGTATGCTGGCGGCCGAAATCACCCGCGAAAAGCTTACCCTGCGCCTGCATCAGGAACTGCCTTATCAATTGACCGTGGAAACCGAGTCCTGGGAAGAACGCAGGGATGGTTCGGTCAGGATCGATCAGGTGATCTATGTGTCGCGCGATGGCCACAAGGGCATCGTGCTTGGCCACAAGGGGGAAACCGTCAAGGCCGTCGGCAAGGCGGCGCGCGCGGATCTGGAGCAGATTCTCGATCGCCGGATACATCTGTTTCTGCAGGTTCGGGTGCGGCTCAACTGGCAGGAAGAGGCAGAACGCTATAGCGAGATGGGTCTTGATTTTCGCGATGGCAACCGATGACGCGCCTGACAGCGGATTTCTGGGTGGGCGCCTATATCGCCAGGCTGCAGCAGGCGAATATCCCGGTATTCGTCACGAAGAAGGGCGATGCCACGGCGGGGGCGGTGCTTGTCAAGGTGAACACGCTTGACGGCCATGCACGCGCCTTCCAGCGCAGTTTCGATCCGATAAGCGGAAAACGCACATGGGTGGTGCTGGCCGAAGGGTGCGAAGCAGATGTGGATACGATACTTCTTCGCCAGCAGGGGGTCGATCCCGACCTGTGGATCATCGAACTGGAAGACCGGCAGGGCCGCCACCTGCTGGACGAAACCGGGTTGTCCAACTAGGCTTGCCCTCATGGAATGGCGAGATCAGGGAGCACTGCTTTCGATGCGCCGGCATGGTGAGACCTCGGCTATCATCGAGGTATTCACCGCTGCGCACGGGCGCCATGCCGGGGTTGTCCGCGGTGGTGCAGGGCGGCGCATGGGGCCGGTGTTGCAGCCGGGTGCACAGCTTGACCTGACCTGGCGTGCGCGTCTTGAAGAACACCTGGGCAGTTTCACGGTGGAACCCCTGCAAAACCGGGCAGCCATTCTGATGGGGGATCGGCTGGCGCTTTCCGGACTCAATGCCGTTGTGGCATTGCTGCTTTTCGCGCTGCCCGAGCGCGCGCCGTTTCCAGCCCTTTACCGCGCCACGGTTGCGCTTCTCGATCTGCTGGGCCGATCAGATGACTGGGGGTTTGCATATCTGCGCTGGGAGCTTCTGCTTCTGAGCGAACTTGGGTTCGGGCTTGATCTCGGCAGTTGTGCCGTAACCGGGGTGAAGGAGGGCTTGTGCCATGTTTCGCCACGCTCGGGACGGGCGGTATCGGTTGCGGGGGCCGGTGCATGGGCCAGCCGGCTGTTACCATTGCCGCTCTGCCTGCAAGGTGCGCCCGACGACATGGCCGGTCTGTGCGAAGGATTGCGCACAACAGGCTATTTCCTGCAGCATCGTATGGCAGCGGCCATGGGCAACAAGCCCCTGCCCGCCGCACGGCATCGTCTTGTGGAGGGTTTCCTGCGCTGCGCAGGGCTTAGCGCGGCACCGCGGTAAACACCATCTGCCTGCCCTTGTCATCTGACAGGATCAATGTTCCACCTGCGACTTCGGCCAGGGTCATTCGCCCGAGACTGCCAAGGAATGCGGCTTCCCTGGCAAGGGCAGGGCATGCCGTTTTCGTGGTCGTGATTCCGGTTGCCTCGAACCACGGATAGGGCGCGTTCATTCTGCCCCGATATCTGTTGCAGGGGGCCTGCCCTGCAATCCTGCCACGGCCTTCGAAGCGGAGTGTTGCATGGGCATCGAATGGTTTTCTGTCGATTTCCTGCAACTTCCATAGTGTGTCTCCGGCGCCAAAGGCAGCCACGGACTGATCGCCCTGACAGGCGGCCAGAAGAAGAAACAGGATCGGGGGCAGGCGCGGCATGGGCCGAATATGGCACTCCTGTGGCTTGCGGACAAGTCGGGCGGGGCACACTCAGGCCAGCAGGCGCCGGGCGATGACCGTTGCCTGGATTTCGGCGGCCCCTTCGAAGATGCTGAGGATGCGGGCATCGCACAGGATGCGGCTGATCGGGTATTCCAGTGCGAAACCGTTGCCGCCATGGATCTGCAGCGCGTTGTCGGCCGCCGCCCATGCAACCCGTGCGCCCAGAAGTTTGGCCATGCCGGCTTCGAGATCGCAGCGCCTGTCGTGGTCCTTTTGCCGGGCCGAAAAATAGGTCAGCTGGCGCGCGATCATGATTTCGACGGCCATCATCGCCAGCTTGTCGGAAACCCGCGGAAATGCGATCAGCGGCTTTCCGAACTGTCTGCGCTCCTCGCCATAGCGCAGGGCTGCTTCAAGGGCCGATTGCGCAACGCCGATGGCGCGCGCCGCAGTCTGGATGCGCGCACTTTCGAAGGTCTGCATCAGTTGCTTGAAGCCCTTGCCCTCTTCGCCTCCCAGCAGGTTTGCGGCCGGCACCGGGAAATTGTCGAAGGCCAGTTCGTATTCCTTCATGCCGCGGTAGCCGAGCACCTCTATTTCGCCGCCGGTGATACCCTTGTCGGGGAAGGGATTGTCATCAGTGCCGGGGGTTTTCTCGGCCAGGAACATCGACAGGCCGCGGTAATCGGTGCTGTCTGGGTCGGTGCGGGCGAGAAGCGTCATCAGCCCGGCGCGGGCCGCATGGGTGATCCATGTCTTGTTGCCGGTGATGCCATAGGTATTGCCGTCGCGTTGTGCCCGGGTGCGCAGGCTGCCCAGATCCGACCCGGTGTTGGGTTCCGTGAACACGGCCGTGGGCAACACCTCGCCGCTGGCGATGCGGGGCAGCCATATGCGCTTTTGCGCATCGGTGCCTCCGCCCAGGATCAGCTCGGCCGCGATTTCAGAGCGGGTGCCAAGCGATCCCACGCCGATATAGCCGCGCGAAAGCTCTTCGCTGACTACCACCATGGAGGCCTTCGACAGCCCGACGCCGCCGTATTCCTCGGGGATGGTCAGGCCGAACACGCCCATTTCGGCCAGTTCTCCGATGATTTCCAGCGGGATCAGCTTGTCTTTCAGGTGCCATTCATGGGCATGGGGGATCACGCGCTCATCGGCATAGCGGCGAAACTGTTCGCGGATCATTTCAAGTTCGGCGCCCAGCCCGGTGGCCCCAAAGGTGGCATGGGCGGAACGCGTGCGCATCAGTTCCGCAAGGCGTGCGCGGTTTTCCGGCGTGTTGCCCCCGGCCAGCAGTTTCAGAACTGCCGGGGCGCTGGGGGCGGTTCCGGCCAGGCCAAGAACCGCAAGGCGTGCGGTTTCCCCCTGGCTCATCGGGATGCCGCCGTAGATCTGGGCAAGATATTCGCCAAAGGCGATCTGCAGGATCAGTTGCTCGATCTCGCCGAATTCATCCGAGGCTGCAAGCCGCTCGGCCCACCCCTGCATCTGGCGCAATGCTTCGGCATAGGTGGCAAGCCAGGCAAGGGCATGGGCTGCGTGCTGGTTCTGCTCGAAGAGCCGCGCGTTGGTCTGCCCGTTCTGCAACAAGCGCTGGCGCAGGTTGTTCAGAGCCTTTTCCAGCAGGATCTCGAGCGGGCCGATCGCCGCCTTTGTGGTGGCAAGAAGCGTGTTTCCTTCGGAGAGCGTTTGCATGGCCTTATCCATCATCGTCTGCTTCCTGCAATAGGCATTTTGCACATGCAGCGCAATATAAATGCGCAAACAGACACGCCTCTGATCAAAAGTTACGCAGCAAAAAGCCATGCGCCGTGAACGTGCGAAGAAAAATCCGGCCCCGCCGATAGCGGGGCCGATTGCGGGTGTGGCGGGCGCATCCGGGGTGTTGCGTGGATCAGCCGATTACGGCGGCTTTTACCTCGTCGTCGATGTGGGGCAGGTATTGCGTGAAATTGTCAATGAACATCTGCACCAGCTTTTCCGCCTGCGTGTCATAGGCCTGTGGATCGGCCCAGGTGCTGCGCGGGTCGAGAAGGCCCGTGTCAACCCCCGGTACGGCGGTTGGCACCTCGAAGCCGAAGTTCGGATCCTTGCGGAAGGTGCCCTGGGCAAGAGAGCCGTCAAGTGCCGCAGCCAGAAGGGCGCGGGTTGCCCGGATGGGCATGCGTTTGCCGGTACCGTGGGCGCCACCCGTCCAGCCGGTGTTGACAAGCCAGCAGGTAGCGTTGTGCCGGTCGATCTTTTCGCGCAGCAGGCGGCCGTATTCCTCGGGGCGGCGCGGCATGAAAGGCGCACCGAAGCAGGTTGAAAACGTGGGTTCGGGTTCTGTCACCCCGCGTTCGGTGCCGGCGACCTTCGAGGTGAAACCCGAAAGGAAATGATACATTGCCTGTGCCGGAGTCAGCCGTGCAATCGGGGGCAATACCCCGAAGGCATCGCAGGTGAGCATGATGATCGTGTCGGGGTGTCCCGCCATTGCCGTTTGCGATGCATTCGAGATGTAATGCAGCGGGTAGGCGCAACGCATGTTGGCAGTCAGGCTGTCGTCGGTGAAATCGAGTTCGCGGGTTTCCTCGTCATACACCATGTTTTCGATGATGGTGCCGAATTTCTCGGTTGTGGCGTGAATTTCGGGCTCGGCCTCGGGCGAAAGATTGATGGTTTTCGCATAGCAGCCACCTTCGAAGTTGAAGATGCCGTTGTCTGACCAGCCGTGCTCGTCATCGCCGATCAGAACGCGCGAGGGATCGGCGGAAAGGGTGGTTTTCCCGGTGCCGGAGAGGCCGAAGAACACAGCGGTACTGGAAGGATTGTCCGGCGCATGATTGGCCGAGCAGTGCATTGCCATGATACCGTTGCCCGGCAGGATGTAGTTCAGCAGCGTGAACACCGCTTTCTTGATTTCGCCCGCATAGGCCGTGTTGCCGATCAGGATCAGCTTGCGATCGAAGTTGAGCGCGATCACCGTTTCGCTACGGCAGCCGTGGCGGGCGGGATCGGCCTTGAAGCCGGGGGCATCGATCACGGTGAACTCGGCCATGAAATCGGCCAGTTCGTCACGTTCCGGGCGGCGCAGCATGGTGCGGGCGAACAGATTGTGCCAGGCAAGTTCGGTAACCACCCGCACGTTCAGGCGGTTTTCGGGATCGGCGCCGCCGAACAGATCGGCCACATAGAAATCGCGGCCTTTCATGTATTCAAGCATGTCTGCATGCAGGCGGTCAAAGGCTTCGGGCGCCATGGGTGCGTTGTTTTCCCACCAGATGCTGTCTTCCACGGACGGGGTGCGTACGATGAACTTGTCCTTGGGAGACCGGCCGGTGAATTCTCCGGTTTCCACAAGGATCGTGCCACCTTTTCCAAGCCGTCCTTCACCCTTTCTGATTGCATGCTCGATCAGATCAGGCTCCATCAGGTTGTAGTAAATGTTGCCAAGGCCGGAAATGCCCTGATCTTCCAGTCGGTGTGAAGGATTCACCCGCCCCGTTTCCATCTGCCAGCTCCCGCTTTCCGTCGTTCGAAGGGCTTTACGTTCTGCCCGGTGCCGCGAAATCCTGCATCCGGGCCCTGTGTCCACTTAGCATGTAGCAGGCGGAAGAAAACAGAAAAGCACGCCGATTGTTAGCGTAATCATGGCACTGATTTTTTCCCAAAGCGAAACAAAGGGGGAAAATAAGGCAATCAGGCACCTTTTTTTGCCACAATTCATTTGCATCATGCTTGATGATTCGTGATTTCGGCTTGCTTTGAAGGCAGTTCTTCCAAAGAATGATGCGAAAAAGCAAATCAGCAGGATGAGAAGAGCAGAGCGAGGAATTCCACAATGGCGACAATCGCACTGGTGGACGACGACAGGAATATCCTGACGTCTGTTGCAATGACACTTGAGGCCGAAGGCTTTGATGTCGTTACCTATAATGACGGCCAGACGGCACTTGATGCCTTCAGCAAGAAGATGCCCGACATGGCTGTTCTCGATATCAAGATGCCGCGCATGGACGGTATGGATCTGCTGCAGCGCCTGCGTCAGAAATCCCAGATACCGGTGATTTTCCTGACATCGAAGGACGACGAGATCGACGAGGTGCTCGGTCTGCGCATGGGCGCCGATGATTACGTGAAAAAGCCGTTTTCGCAGCGCCTGCTGGTCGAGCGCATTCGTGCATTGCTGCGCCGGCAGGATGCAATCGCCGGCAAGGATGTGGGTGAAACCGATCAGGACAAGGTGATCGAGCGTGGCAACCTGCGCATGGATCCGCTGCGCCATCAGGTTACGTGGAAGGGCCAGGAGGTTTCGCTGACGGTAACGGAATTCCTGCTTCTGCAGGCGCTGGCGCAGCGTCCTGGCTTCGTGAAAAGCCGTGATCAGCTGATGGATGTGGCCTATGACGATCAGGTATATGTTGATGATCGCACCATCGACAGCCACATCAAGCGTCTGCGCAAGAAGATGCGGATGGTTGACGAGAACTTCTCGGCAATCGAAACTCTCTACGGCATCGGTTACAGGTACAACGAGGAATAATCAATCGCCAAGGGAAAGACGTTGCGCGATACAAAAGCCGGAGATGGCGCCAATATCGTGATTGGCGAAGACTGGACCGGCCCGAAAAATGCCGTGGACAAGGACCTGCGCACCCGCAGGAAGCGGAGAGGCATCGTTTCTCTGAACCGGTCGCCATTGGCGCGCAAGATCATCACGTTCAATCTGATGGGGTTGATCATCCTTGTTGCGGGGGTGCTTTACCTCAACCCGTTTCGCGACAGTCTTGTCTTTCAGCGCGAGCGCGGGCTGGTGATCGAAGCCAGGCTGATCGCCGACGTGATCGAGGCCCAGCTTGACAGCTATACTTCCGCATCCGGGCAGGTTTTCACCAGCCTTTCGGCAAGCGATATCGACGTCAATGCCATGCTAAACCGGATACATCTTCCACCGGGTGTCGAGGTGTTCGTTTATGCCCCATCGGGTGGCCTGATCGCCAGCACGGTCGGCCGACCACGCCCGGAAATCGCTCCGGTAAGGGGGTTGCGCAAGGATGAACGCAGCACGCTGATCACCGATTTCCTGAACCGTGTGTGGGAAGGGTTGTCAGGAACACTTACCCACGTTTCCGGCGATAAAACAAATCTCAATCCCGAAGAGGCGGTAAAGCTTCTGGTGCCCCAGGCCCTGAAGGGTGATGCCCAGATCAAGACGACGATCGACGATTTCAACCGCTCGATCTTTTCCGTGGCAATCCCGATCAAGCGCAACGGTGCGCCGGTGGCGGTGGTCGGGGTTACCAGCCCTGCGGGCGAGCTTGATGCGCTGGTGCGCCGTGAGCGCGAACAGGTATTGCAGATGTTCGTGATTGCCATTCTGGTTTCGATCGGTCTCAGCCTGCTTCTGGCCAGCACCATCGCCAATCCGCTGTCCGATCTGGCCGCTGCCGCCGAACTGGGGCGCGACAAGAAGGCCCGCAAGATGAACCCCGGGCGCGTCCGCATTCCCGATCTGACCGCCCGCCCCGATGAGATTGGCCGCCTGTCTGGTGCCTTGCGCGGCATGGTGACGGCTCTTTACGATCGTATTGACGCCAATGAACAGTTTGCCGCAGACGTGGCCCATGAAATCAAGAACCCGCTGGCCAGCCTGCGCTCGGCGGTGGGAACTCTCAGGGTTGCCAGGAAGGACGAGCAGCGCCAGAAGCTGCTTGACGTGATCGATCATGATGTGCGCCGGCTGGACCGGCTTGTAAGCGATATTTCCAATGCTTCGCGTCTGGACAGCGAACTGGTGAAGGAGGAAGAGGAAAGCTTCGATCTGGTGAAGCTTCTCGAAAACATCGCCGGATATCTGGGAGAGGAAGCCGCGCGCAAGGGGGTGGATTTCATCGCCGACCTTCCGAAGAAGCCGGTGATCATCCAGGGGCTCGAAGCCCGGCTTGCGCAGGTGTTCGTGAATCTGATCACCAATGCGATTTCCTTCTGCGAAGAAGGAGATGCGATCCGTGTCTGGGTGCGCAAGCGGGAAAACCGGGTACTGGTCGTGGTCGAGGATACCGGCCCGGGCATCCCGAATCAGGCGCTGCACAAGATCTTCAACCGTTTTTATTCCGAGCGCCCCGCCGGGCAGTTCGGCAACAATTCGGGGCTGGGCCTGGCCATTTCCAAGCAGATCGTCGAAGCACATGGCGGCGTGATCTGGGCTGAAAATATCCGCCCCACCGAAGCGGATGTCACTTCGGAACCGCTGGGCGCGCGTTTCGTGGTCGGCCTTCCCGTCTGAACGGAGACAGGTATGGCGGGCGAACCGTGAAACCGTTGCCCCGGAACCGGAAAGGCAACAGCTGCACCCTGCATGCTTCCTGCGTTGCTTTCGAAGAGCGCGCGGTTCTGATCACCGGGGGCGCGGGTGCGGGGAAATCTGCGCTGGCGCTGCAGATGATGAGCCTCGGAGCGGTGCTGGTTGCGGATGACCGCACCACGATCACCCGCAGCGGGGATATGCTGGTAGCCTCTTCTCCTGCCACGATCCGCGGCATGATCGAGGCGCGGGGTATAGGGATTCTGGCGGCTGAAACGCTTGCCGCGGCTAGGCCTGTTCTGGTGGTGGATCTGGACAGGACCGAGACCGAGCGCCTGCCGTCCGAACGCGAGACGGCGATACTCGGCATTTCCCTTCCTTTGCTTCACAAGGTGGAGAGTGCGGTTTTCCCGGCAGCAATCATGCAATATCTGAAAGGCGGAAGATGTGCTTGAATGAAGGCAGGAGGGGCGCCTGTCATGGTTGATCGCAGGATATCGCCGGGCCGACCGCAGACGGCAGGGCAGCGAAAAGGCGCCGGGTTTGCCGGCCGCGATGCCGTTCACCAGCTGCTTCTGGTCACCGGCCCATCGGGGGCCGGGCGCTCGACGGCGATCAATGCTCTCGAGGATATCGGTTATGAAACCATCGACAACCTGCCGTTCAGCCTGTTGCCACGCCTGCTCGATGGTCCGCCGATCGATCGGCCGCTGGCATTGGGGATCGATGTGCGCAACCGTGATTTCAGTACGTCGGCACTGATCGAACTGGTCGAAACCCTGACGGCGAACCCGGCGGTCGAGATCGAGCTTCTCTATCTCGACTGCCGGCCGGATGTGTTGCTGCGCCGCTATTCCGAAACGCGAAGGCGTCACCCGCTGGCACCGGGAGAAAGCCCCATTCGGGGGATCGAGCGCGAATTCGACCTGCTTGCTCCCATCCGTCTGCGTGCCGGAGTGCTGCTGGACACCTCGGACATGAGACCCCACGATCTGTGTGCCGAAATCAGGCACTGGTTTGCGTCGCGGGCCGATCAGCAGCTGGCGGTATCGGTTCATTCCTTTTCCTACAAGCGCGGCCTGCCCCGCGGTATCGACATGGTGTTCGATGTGCGATTTCTGACCAACCCCTATTGGCAGGAAGATCTGCGCGGAAAGGATGGCCGGGATTCGGCCGTTGCCGCCTATATCGAAAAAGATCCGTTGTTTGCTCCCTTCTTCGGCCGGGTTGGCGATCTTGTCGGAATGCTGTTGCCTGCCTATGCGGCCGAGGGGAAGGCGCATCTGTCGATCGGGTTCGGCTGCACGGGGGGGCAGCATCGATCGGTTGCCGTTGCCGAGAAACTTGCTAATTCCCTTGCGAAGGATGCATGGCAAGTGTCTATAAGACACAGGGAACTTGAACGGCACGCCATGGCGGCAGGCAACGCAACAAGGGGTAACGGAGCGTGATCGGCATCGTGATCGTCGCGCATGGGGGGCTGGCCAGGGAATATCTGGCCGCTGTCGAGCATGTGGTCGGCAAGCTTGAACGCGTGCGCACGATCTCGATCGAGGGGGATTTCGACCGCGCCGAAAAGGAGGCCGAGATCCGTGCCGCCGCCGAAGAGGTGGACGAAGGCGAAGGCGTGGTGGTGGTAACCGACATGTTCGGCGGGTCACCCTGCAACCTGTCGTTCTGCTGCGCTCAGGGGCCGACGAACCGGCGGTTCCTGCATGGCGCAAATCTGCCCATGCTGATCAAGCTGGCAAAAAGCCGTGGCAGGCCGATAGACGAAGCGGCCAGTTCTGCTCTTGATGCCGGACGC
Organism: Paracoccaceae bacterium; assembly: GCA_026989355.1. Taxonomy (GTDB): domain Bacteria; phylum Pseudomonadota; class Alphaproteobacteria; order Rhodobacterales; family Rhodobacteraceae; genus WFVA01. The sequence continues at coordinate 517,106 of JALSJM010000002.1, forward strand.
AAATACATTGATTGCATCAACAAGAAAACGGGATAAGTAACGGATGGCAGTGTGCCGGAGCCTGATGATAATCAATGAAAAGGGGCTGCATGCCCGTGCATCAGCCAGATTCGTCGAGGTTGTGGAGCAGTATGACGCCACGGCCGAGGTGACGCGGGACGGCATGACAACCTCCGGAGATTCGATCATGGGTCTTCTGATGTTGGCAGCATCCAGGGGAACCACTATTGAAGTTGCAATCGACGGTCCCGAGGCGGAAGATCTGGCCGAGGCGCTCGAGACGCTTGTGAAGAACCGTTTCGGTGAAGATTTCTGAAAGATGCCCGGCATATTGCAACAAACCGGAAACGCGAACGTGGACAGAGAAGAGGAAAACGGCAGGGGAAGGAACATTCCCTATGACAAGCGCAAGCTGTCTTATGCCAACACGTTCAGCAATCCTCTGAAAAGCGGGACCATCCGTGCCATCGAATGGATGACCGGCAAGATGACGCTGCTGCGGCTGATCCGCAAGTTCGAACGCCGTGGGGTGCCGGTGGGGCAGGCATTCTTCGACCAGGCGCTCGAGATCATGGGAATCGAGGTGCAGACTCCACCCGAACAGATTGCCCTCATTCCGCCCGAAGGGCCGCTGGTGGTGGTGGCCAACCATCCGCATGGCATGGTTGATGGCATGGTGATGGCGCAGCTGATCGGGCAGGTACGCACGGATTACAAGATACTCACCCGCAATCTGCTGAGCGGGGTGCGAGAGGTTGAGCAGTTCATGCTGCCAGTCGCCTTCCCGCACGAGGAAAACGCGGTGCGCCAGAACCTGGAGATGCGCAAGAAGGCAATGGAACATCTGAAGCAGGGGGGTGTGATCATCCTGTTTCCCTCGGGGCAGGTAGCGCATTCGCGCACCTTTTTCGGCCCTGCAATCGAGGCCGAGTGGAACCCTTTCACCGCCAAGATGCTGCTGCGTTCGGGGGCTACGGTGCTGCCGATCTTCTTTCCGGGGCAGAACACGCGGCTTTACCTGATGGCCAATCTGATTGCCGCCACCCTGCGTCAGGGGTTGCTGCTGCACGAGGCCGCGAAAGCCCTGAACAAGCCGCAGGCACCCGTAATAGGGCCACCAGTCATGCCCGAGGAGATCGGCAAGTGGGCCGATAATCCGCGGGGGCTGATGGCCTGGCTTCGTGAAACGACGCTGGCGCTGAAATCTTCCTGAAGCCCATGTCTTCTGGTGCATGCCGCGTCAGATCGCATTTGCTTCGCCTGGGGCACGCAATCCGATCATGTGCGACAGGCTCTAGCGGGTGGGCACCGGCCTTTCGCCACGATAATCGTAAAAACCGCGTTTCGTCTTGCGGCCCAGCCAGCCGGCTTCGACATATTTTGTCAGCAGCGGGCAGGGACGATACTTGGTATCCGCCAGCCCGTCATGCAGGACATTCATGATCGCAAGGCAGGTGTCGAGTCCAATGAAATCGGCCAGCTCCAGCGGGCCCATCGGATGGTTGGCTCCAAGGCGCATTGAAGTATCGATCGATTCCACCGATCCGACGCCTTCGTAAAGCGCATAGACGGCTTCGTTGATCATCGGCATCAGGATGCGATTGACAATGAAGGCGGGGAAATCCTCTGCGGTTGAGGGCGTCTTGCCAAGGCGCAGCACTACGGCCTTGCAGGTTTCATAGGTTTCCTCGTCGGTGGCAATGCCGCGGATCAGTTCGACAAGCTGCATCACCGGCACCGGATTCATGAAGTGAAAGCCCATGAACCTTTCCGGCCGATCGGTGCGCGAGGCCAGCCGGGTGATCGAGATCGACGAGGTGTTCGAGGTCAGGATCGTGTGCTCCAGAAGGTGTGGTTGAAGCCCGGCGAATATCCGGTTCTTCACCTCTTCGTCTTCGGTGGCGGCTTCGATGACCAGATCGTTTGGGCCGACATCGGCCAGTTCAAGCGTGGTCCGGATGCGGGTCAGGGCCTTTGCCTTGTCCTCGGGGGTGATTTTCTTGCGTGTTACCTGGCGATCCATGTTGCGGTCGATCAGTGCCATCGCCCGCTCAAGGCTTTCCTGTGCGATATCGTTCAGCACCACGTCATAGCCTGCCAGGGCAAAGACATGGGCTATGCCGTTACCCATCTGACCGGCTCCGACAATGCCAACCTTGTTGATTTCCATGACTGCAGCCCTTTCTGGTTTGCTGCCAGAGTATGTCGCGCCGCAGCACGGGTGCAAGGGGGGCGGGCGATGAAAAATTACGGCAAATTCAATGGTTATCCTTTTGGAAAGGGATATGGGCGAAGCTTGGCCTGGGTGAGTCGAAAACAGAGGTGGGTGAAATGGCCTATGAAAATCTGGGCGAGGGGGCCCTTGACTACTATCCGTGCCGTTATGGCAAGTCGAAGCTTCTGTTCCGCGGACCGCGCCGGAATCTTGAAGACAATTACGTTGCCTTTCTGGGAGGAACGGAAACCTACGGAAAGTTTCTCGAAAGACCTTTTCCGGCTCTGGTCGAGGAAGAAATCGGAACCGTGTGCGTGAACTTCGGCTATGTCAACGCCGGGGTTGATGTGTTCGCGAATGAACCCGAAGTGCTGGGGGCCTGCAGCAGGGCGCGGGCCACGGTGATACAGGTGATGGGAGCGCAGAACATGTCGAACCGCTTCTATGCGGTGCATCCGCGCCGCAATGACAGGTTTGTCTGCGCCTCCAGACTGATGAAGACGATCTTCCGCGATGTGGATTTCACGGACTTCAGCTTTACCCGCCACATGCTGCACGAACTTCAGGCGCTTTCGCAGGAACGTTTCGCGATCGTGCGGGACGAACTGAAGGAAGCCTGGGTGGGACGGATGCGCCGGCTGCTTGCTCGTATCGAGGGCAAGACCGTGCTGTTGTGGTTTGCCGCACACAGCCCCGATGAGGCCGACAGTTTCGGCGCCCTGGGCCGGGACCCCCTGTTCATCGATCGCGAGATGATCGAAGAGGTGCGTTCCCATGCAACGCATGTGGTTGAGGTGGTGGTCCGGGCGCCCGAGGCAGACAGGCCCGGAGACGGGCTTGTCTATTCCCCGCTCGAGGAGCCGGCCACGCGGGGCATGCTGGGGGCAACAGCACATGCGGCGGTTGCCGCACGTCTTGCCGAGGTTCTGCCGGAAGTGATCTGACGCCGGTTTCCGGCCATGCCCGGCACGAGAAGGCCCGCCGTTGGCGGGCCTTTGTCTGATTGTCTGACACGGCGCTCAGAGCTTTTCCGTCAATTCCGGCACGGCATCAAACAGATCGGCGACCAGCCCGTAATCGGCGACCTGGAAGATGGGGGCTTCCTCGTCTTTGTTGATTGCAACGATGATTCTGGAATCCTTCATGCCCGCCAGGTGCTGAATGGCGCCGGAGATCCCGATTGCGATATAAAGCTCGGGCGCGACGACCTTGCCGGTCTGCCCTACCTGCCAGTCGTTCGGGGCAAAGCCCGAATCAACCGCCGCACGCGATGCCCCGACGGCAGCGCCCAGCTTTTCGGCAAGCTTCTCGATCAGGGCGAAATTTTCTTCCGAGCCAACTCCGCGGCCGCCGGAAACCACCACCTTGGCCGAGGTCAGCTCAGGGCGATCAGAGGTTTCCACCTTGTCTTCCACCCATTCCGAAAGCCCGGGGTTGCCGGCCCCCTGGGTGTTTTCAACCGGGGCCGAGCCGTCTTCGCCGGCGGCCTCGAAGGTCGAGGTTCGGATGGTGACAACCTTCACGGGATCCTGCGATTTCACTGTCTGGACAGCATTGCCTGCATAGACGGGGCGTTCGAAGGTATCGCCGTCAACAATGCCCGAAACATCCGAGATCACCATCACGTCAAGCAGAGCGGCCACGCGGGGCATCACGTTCTTCATCGCTGCCGTTGCAGGAGCCACGATATGGGTATAGCCGGGCGCAAGCTTCACGATCAGGTCGGCCAGAGGTTCGGCCAGGCCATGCGCGTGGGCCGGATCATCGGCGCAGAGCACCTTCGCCACGCCATCAAGCCTTGCCGCGGCTTCGGCTGCTTCAGCGCAGTTCTCGCCTGCCACCAGAACGGTGACATCGCCAAGCTGTCTGGCAGCGGTCAGCGCCTTTGCGGTTGCGTCGAGGGCCAGTTCGTCCCCGTTTACCTCGCCAATCAGAAGAACAGTCATCAGATTGCCCCCGCTTCCTTGAGTTTTTCCACCAGTTCGTCAACGCTTGCCACCCTTACGCCGGCCTTGCGCTGCTCGGGTTCTGCGGTGTTCATGATTTCGAGGCGCGGGCTCACGTCCACGCTGTAATCGGCCGCCGTCTTTTCATCAAGCGGCTTCTTCTTGGCCTTCATGATGTTGGGCAGGCTTGCATAACGTGGTTCATTGAGGCGCAGATCGGCGGTGACGATCGCCGGGAGCTTTACCCTGATCGTCTGCAAGCCGCCGTCTACCTCGCGTGTCACGAGCGCATGATCGCCCTCGATCTCGACCGCCGAGGCGAATGTGGCCTGTGCCCATCCCAGCAATGCGGCCAGCATCTGGCCGGTGGCATTCATGTCATTGTCGATCGCCTGCTTGCCCATGATCACAAGGCCGGGATTTTCTTCTTCGACAACGCCTTTCAGGATCTTGGCCACCGCCAGCGGTTCGATATCCTGATGCACATCATCGGTCGCTACCACGAGGATCGCGCGATCCGCTCCCATGGCCAGTGCGGTACGCAGCGTTTCCTGGGCCTGTTGCACACCAATGGAAACCACCACGACCTCATCTGCCTTGCCAGCTTCCTTCAGGCGGATCGCTTCTTCCACGGCGATTTCGTCGAACGGGTTCATCGACATCTTGACATTGGCGAGATCAACCCCCGTGCCGTCCGCCCTGACGCGAACCTTCACGTTGTAGTCGATCACGCGCTTGACGGGTACAAGAACCTTCATTGGCGTGTCTCCTCAGATGCTGCCCCTCCGGTTTCGGGGCCGTTTCAGGATATTTCGGAGCCTAGTTAGCCGCTTGCAGGCGCGAAAAACAGTGCAAAAACGTCATGCCGAAGCGTTCTGACGCCGCGTTGCAGAAAATCCCGGTTCAGCGGTTGGCTCCTGGTGTCCAGAGCACGTCATCCGCACCATCGTTGTTGGCCATGCGGGCTGCAACGAAGAACCAGTCGGAAAGCCGGTTGAGATATTTCACCGCATCCGGGTTCAGGGTGTCGGTTGCAGCCAGCGACACGGCAAGGCGTTCGGCGCGGCGGCAGACGGTGCGGCACAGGTGCAGATGGGCGGCAAGCGGTGTGCCGCCGGGCAGGATGAAGCTGCGCAATGGCGAAAGTCGCTCGTTCATGGCATCGATCTCGCTTTCAAGCCGCAGGATCTGCGCTTCGGTCATGCGCAGGGGCGGATGTTCCTGCTGCTGTTCGGCATCGGTTATGGGGCGGCACAGGTCGGCACCAAGATCGAAGAGGTCGTTCTGTATGGCGGCAAGGCGTTCGCTGATACCGCCGGATGCATGCAGGCGGGTCAGCCCGACCGTTGCATTGGTTTCGTCAACCGTGCCATAGGCTTCGACCCGCAGCGCATGCTTGGGCACGCGCGTTCCGTCGCCAAGCGCGGTTTCGCCCGAATCTCCGGTGCGGGTATAGATCCTGTTCAGGACAACCATGCAGCCCGTTTTCCCCTGCCTTGCCGTTGCCGGGTGCTTCGGGTTCCATTGTTGCCCCGTTTTGCCTTTGCCGCAAGCGGGCTCTTCTTCCGTCCGGGCCTTTTCTTCATGCTTGGCCAGTCACGGCCAGATGCTCAAACAGCCGGGCAACCGCCTCGGCTCCCGGATCATTGTGCCCGCGAAGCCGTTCGCCGGAAACATAGCTTGCCCGTCCGGCGCGCGCTCTGGTAATCGTGGCTGTCCTGTCTGCTCCTTCCCGTGCGGCCCTGGCCGCGGCAGCAAGGCCCTGTGGCAGGGCTTCCAGCGCGGGTGCAAGGGCATCGATCATCGTGCGATCTCCCGGCCGCGCGCCGCCCACTTCCTGCACCCGCTCGAGCCCCGCCTTCAACGCATCGACATGCCCCATGCCCGACGAGGCTGCATCGCCCGCTGCCGAGAAGAATATTGCCAGCAGCACGCCCGAAGAGCCGCCCATTGTCTGGCTGAGTTCCAGACCGATGGCGCGATAGAGCTGGGTGGCATCCGCAAGCGGCAGCCGCGGGATCGAGGCCTTCAGCGCCCGCGCGGCTCCGGCCAGGGTCGAGCCGGTATCGCCGTCGCCCGATTGGGCATCGAGCGCATTGAGCTCGGTTTCCGCTTTGATGAACACGTCACAGCAGCGGGTAAGGAATGCATTCATTCCGGCATCCTCCGAAGGTATCGGCTTGATCGGAGTCAGCCCGTCGGGGATGGGCACGACAGTGGGTTGGCCGATTGGCTGGCAGCCCGGCCAGTCGCGAATCTCTACCGGGGTCTGAAGCAGTGCCAATTCCTCCTTGTCGGCTGGCAGGAGCGAAACCGAAAACCCCCGCATGTCAAGCGAGGTCATCATCGGTGCCGGTCCGACCAGATACCGGATGTCATCGATCACACCGGCTTGTGCCAGTTCTTTGCTCAGCACGGCCATTTCAAGCGGCGTGGCGCTGCCGAGATTGTTGAGCAGAGCCACTTTGGGCCCTGTTCCCGAATGGGCTTTCAGCCTTTCCAGCACCAGGCCCATGGCATCGCGCGCGGTGGTGAAATCCACCAGTTCGACCCCGGACTCACCGTGGATACCAAGGCCGAGTTCGGCCTTGCCCGGGGCAATGCGATCCTCTTTGGGTGAGCCCGGTACCGTGCAGGTATCGAGCGACATCCCGAGGCTGGCCATCTTTTCGATCACCCGCCGGGCGGCGGCGGTAACGGTTTCAAGATCGGCACCTGCTTCCGCCAGCGCACCGGCGATCTTGTGCACGAACAGCGTGCCGGCAACGCCACGGGCCTGAGGCAGATCGGGCAGGGCAATGTCGTCGTCCACGATCACCATGGAAACCTTGATCCCGTAGGCACGTGCGCGTTCGGCGGCCAGGCCGAAGTTCAGCCGGTCGCCGGTATAGTTCTTGACGATCAGCAGGCAGCCCGCCGGACCGGAAACCGCCAGAATTCCCGCCAGAACCGCATCGACCGACGGCGAGGCGAAAACATCACCGCATACGGCGGCCGTCAGCATTCCCTTTCCGACATAACCCACATGCGCCGGTTCGTGCCCCGAGCCGCCGCCCGATACCAGTGCAACGCCGGATCTGTTCCAGTCGTCGCGCACTACCACCTTGATGTGTGGAAAGCCGTCAAGCCGGGCCAGCCGTCCTCCTGCGGTGCACAACATGCCATCGATGGCTTCGGTTACAAGCGTTTCCTTGCTGTTGATGAACTGGGCCAACTCACTTCTCCTCATTCTTGCTTCAGGCGGTTGCCATCAGCATTGAAATAGAGCGGATTGCGCGGGGCGATGGCGATCGTATCCCCCTTGCCAAGCGCGGTATGCGTTTCGGTGAGGGTAACCAGATCGCTTCCGGCCATGCGCAGGTGCAGTCGGGTCTGGTCGCCCAGGTGCTCCACCCGGACAACCCTGGCCGGCTGGCCTTCTCCGAGGTGGATGTGTTCGGGGCGCAGGCCGATGCTTGCGGCCCCTGCGGGTGCGCCCGGAAACAGGCTGGCGGGCAGGATGTTGATCCTGGGCGAGCCAAGCCGGCTGGCCGCATAGATGCTGACAGGCGCTTCGTAAATTTCCCGCGGCGTGCCGAACTGGACAAGCCGGCCACGATCGAGCACCCCCACATGCGTGGCCATTGTCATGGCCTCGGTCTGGTCATGGGTAACATAAAGCAGGGTTGCCCCAAGGCTGGCCTGGATGCGCTTCAGTTCGATCCGCAGGTCCGAACGCAGCTTGGCATCAAGCGAGCTCAGCGGTTCATCCATCAGATGGATCTGCGGATTGCGCACCAACGCCCGGCCGATCGATACCCGTTGCATTTCGCCGCCGGAAAGTTCGGTTGCCCTGTTGTCAAGCTTGTCCGATATCTGCAGGATTTCGGCCACCTCGCCTATCTTGCGGGCGATCTCGTCGGGTGGGGTGCGCAGAAGTGGAGATTTCAGCGGGAACGCCAGATTTTCGCGCACTGTCAGGTGCGGGTAAAGCGAATACTGCTGAAACACCATGGCAACATTGCGCTGGGCCGGGGTAAGTCCGGCCACGTCCTGCCCGCCGATCCGGATCTGGCCGCTGTCCGGGGTTTCCAGCCCCGAAATCAGGCGCAGGGTCGTTGTCTTGCCTGCGCCCGTAGGGCCAAGCAGCACGACGAAGGCGCCGTCGGGGATCGTTATCGAAACGTTCTTCAGCGCCACCTGCGCACCGAAGGATTTCGAGATGTCGTGCAGGCTGACTTCAGCCATGGCCAAGAACCCTTCTGTTGGCTTCGGAAAGAAGCGCCCTGCCGGTGTTTTCATCAAAAAGGGTGAGGGTTTCGGGATCGAATGCAAGGCCCACGGTTTCACCGGGGCGCACAGACCGGTTCGAGGTCACCCGCGCCTTTACCGTTCCGTGAGCCGTATCAAGGATCACGATCTGGGTTGTGCCCAGGTATTCGGTTGCAATCACCCGGCCACGATATTCACCCGTATCGCACAGCGATATGTGTTCGGGCCGCACCCCCAGCGCCAGACTGCCCGATGCACCCTGCAACTGAAGCGGAATCTTCAGGTTGCTTTCACCAACAGAAACAGTGCTTGCACCCTTGTCTACCCGGCCGTTGAAGCGCAGGAAATTCATGGCAGGAGAGCCGATGAAATCGGCTACAAACATGGTTGCCGGCCAATCGTAGATTTCCTGGGGCATACCGAACTGTTCGATCCTGCCCTGGTTCATCACCACGATCTTGTCGCCCATCTGCATGGCTTCCAGCTGATCGTGTGTCACATAGATGGTCGTGGCGCCCATCCTGTCGTGCAGGGCGCGCAGTTCCGCAGCCATGCGTTCGCGGAACTCCGCGTCAAGTGCGCCCAGGGGTTCGTCCATCAGAAAGGCCTTGGGTTCGCGCACGATGGCGCGGCCAAGCGCCACCCGCTGCCTGTCGCCTCCGGAAAGTCCGCCTACGGGCTTGTCGAGAATATCCTCGATTCCGAGGATTCGCGCCACCTCGGCAACCCTGGTTGCGATTTCGGTGCGGGGCATGCCCTGGCTTTTCAGCGGATAGCTGATGTTCCGGCGCACATTCATGTGCGGATAGAGTGCGAACATCTGGAACACGAAGGCGATATCGCGTTCGCTGGCCGGTTTCCGGCCCACTTCTTCGTTATCGATCCAGATTTCGCCCGCAGAGGGCAATTCAAGCCCTGCGATCATGCGCAGGGTGGTTGTCTTGCCACAGCCCGAGGGGCCTAGCAGCATGAAGAATTCACCGTCTTCTATGGTGAAGCTCGAAGATTTCACCGCAGTGAAATCTCCGAAATCCTTGCGCAGGTTTCTGATGACGATCCGGGCCATCGGGGTCAGTCCTCCTCGGGGAAATGGCTGACGATGATGAACATCACGGTGCCTGCAAGGGTAACCATGAACGAATTGCCATAGGCCCAGAGCGAGAACGGCTGCATCAGCATGAACACGCCGAGAACGATCAGCGCCGAGGCGATCATTTCCCAGGGGCCGCGGCGCAATCGCAGGAGGTTTCGGAAGAACCGGCTCATTTGCGCACCGCTCCGAAGGTGATCCCGCGCAGCAGATGTTTGCGAAGCAGGATGGTGAAGATCACCACCGGCAGCAGGAACAGTGTGGCGCCGGCAGCCACTGCCGGCCAGTCCTGTCCGCCGACTCCGATGATGGTGGGGATGAAGGGTGGGGCTGTCTGGGCCTCGCCCGAGGTGAGCAGCACCGCGAAGGCATATTCGTTCCAGGCGAAGATCAGGCAGAAGATCGCGGTCGAGGCGATGCCGGTGGCTGCCTGGGGCAGCACCACCTTGATAAAGGCCTGAAAGCGGGTGTAGCCGTCGATCAGGGCGGCTTCCTCGTATTCGCGGGGAATTTCATCGATAAAACCCTTGAGCAGCCACACTGCCAGCGAAAGATTGACGGCTGTATAGAGCAGGATCATGCCCAGATGCGTATCGGACAACCCCAGCGTGCGATACATCAGGAAGATCGGAATTGCCACGGCGATCGGCGGCATCATCCGGGTCGAGAGGATGAAGAACATCAGGTCATCCTTGAGCGGCACCTTGAACCGTGAAAACGCATAGGCCGCGAGTGTGCCGAGAAATACCGAAAGGAAGGTAGAACCGAAGCCGATGATCACCGAATTGAGGAAGCGCTCTCCATAGCGCGAGGGCCCTGCAATTACCATGCCCTTTTCACGCACCAGGCGTTCATACCAGGTGTCCGGCTCGCCCAGGGTGGCTTCCATGTCGGGGGTGATACGGGTCTGGGTGGTGAACAGATTGACATAACCCTCAAGCGATGGATCGAACATCACCTTGGGGGGATAGGCGATCGCATCCGAAGGCGATTTGAACCCGGTCGCAATGATCCACAACAGCGGGATCAGCGTGATCACTGCATAGGCGGCAACCAGAATGCCGGCGATCCATTTCTGCCGCCCTGACGGTTCGGTGATCGAGAAGATGCTCATCTTTCCTTCACCCTGTTGAGAGCCTTCACATAGATCGAGGCCAGGCCGAAGATGGTGACAAACAGGATCACCGCATAGGCCGAGGCATAGCCGGTCCGCCATTTTTCGAAGGCTTCGCGCTTGAGGTTGATCGATGTCAGCTCGGTAGCCGATCCGGGTCCGCCGCCCGTGAGCTGCACCACCAGATCGAACATCTTGAAATTCTCGATTCCGCGAAACAGCACCGCCAGCATCAGGAAGGGCAGCACCATGGGCACGGTGATCGTCCAGAACTGGCGCCATTTGCTGGCCCGGTCGATTTCGGCCGCTTCATAGATGTAATCGGGAATCGAACGCAGGCCGGCCAGGCAGATCAGCGTCACGAAGGGTGTCCACATCCAGGTATCGACAATGACGATCGCCCATGGCGCCAGATCGATCGAACCGATCATCGAGAAGGACGAGGGGTCGGTGCCGCTGAAGAAACCGACCACATAGTTGAACAGCCCGATTTGCGGCTGATAGAGGAACTTCCAGAAATTGCCGACCACTGCCGGCGAAAGCATCATCGGCAGCACGATCAGTGTTGTCCACAGATCGTTGCCGCGGAACTTCTTGTTGATCAGATAGGCCAGCGCAAAGCCGATCAGCACCTGAAGAAACAGTGTCCAGAACAGGAAATGGGCTGTCACCTGCATGGTGTGCCAGATATCCGGATCGGTAAGGATGCGTTCGTAATTGCGCAGGCCGATCCATTTCACATCTGCATTCACACGGTTGACCCGGAAGTTGGTGAAGCTCAGCCGGATCGTCCAGATCAGGGGAAAGATGTTGATTGCCAGAAGCAGAAAGATTGTCGGAGCAACGAATATCCAGGCAATGGTTCGGTCGGACAGCCCCCGGATGCGGGTTGCGACCTGCGGAGGTGTTGCCTTGGCAATGCGGTCCATCGTTTTGTCGGGCATGGGATGATCCTTGCGCGTTTGCTTCCGCTTCGGGCGGCCGTGCTGCCGGCCACCCGATCGGATCATGATGCTTCCCCGCCACCGGGGGCGGGCAGGCGGTCCGGGTCAGAGCTTGCCCTCGTCCTCGAATATCTCGCTCCAGTCAATCACCAGGTCATCAAGGGCCTCTTTCGCGGTGCCCTGGCCGGCCACCACATAGGTGTGCACCCTGTCCTGCATGGCCTGCAGCAGTGAGGCATAGGCAGGCTCGGCCCAGAAATCCTTCACGATGGCCATTGATTCGAGGAAGGCCTTGTTGAAGGGTTGCTTGTCGGGAAAGTCCGGGGCCTCCACCACCGAACGCATGGCCGAGGCACCGCCCATGTCGGTCCAGCGTTGCTGGATCTCGGGCTGGGCGAACCACTTGATGTATTCAAGTGCGGCATCCTTCATGTCGGAGTTGGCGACGACCGAGATCCCCTGCCCGCCGAGCTGTGCGAAATGGCCGGCCGGTCCCGGCGGGTTGGCGAAATAGCCGGTGCGATCACCGCCCACGTTGGGGTCGGCGTTCACGCCGGGCCAGATGAAGGCAAAGTTCATCTGCAGTGCCACCTGACCCGACTTGTAGGCGTCGATGGTTTCCGACATGTACCAGTCGGACGATCCCGGTGGCGTGCAACAATCGTAAAGCTCCTTGTAGAATTCGAGCCCCTTGACCGCGCCTTCGGAGTTCACCCAGCCGTCAAGCTCGGCATAGGGATTTTCGGGATTGCCGTATTCGAAACCGTAATTGTAGAGCACATTTGTGACGCCCATGGTGATGCCTTCCGAGCCGCGCTCGGTATAGATTGCCGCGCCATAGACCGTCTTGCCGTCGATTTCGCGCCCCTGGAAGAATTCGGCGATGTCCTTCAGCTGTTCCAGATCCTTCGGCACGTCAAGATCGTAACCGTATTTCTGCTTGAATTCGGCCTGAAGTTCGGGGCGCGAGAACCAGTCCTTGCGATAGGTCCAGCCGACCACGTCGGCATAGGCCGGCAGGGCCCAGTAATTGGGTGTGCCCTTGGGCCATTCGGCATAGCCCGTCACCGTGGCCGGCAGGAAGTCGTCCATCGAGATGCCATTGGCCTCGAAGAAATCGTTGAGCTTGACATACTGTCCGTTCTCGGCCGCCCCGCCGATCCACTGGCTGTCGCCGATCATGAGATCGCACAGTTTGCCACCCGAGTTCAGCTCGTTCAGCATCCGATCCGCGAAATTCGGCCAGGGCACGAATTCGAATTCCATGTCGATGCCGGATTTTTCTTCGAAATCCTTGCTGAGTTCGACCAGCGCATTGGCCGGATCCCATGCCGCCCAGCAGAGCGTCATGCTTTCGGCCGAGGCATTCGTGGCGACCGTGGTGGAGATGGACGCCACTGCGGCTGCCATCATGAATCTTGCAATCTTCATCGGATCCTCCCTGGTTGTCGTGAAAGGCGCAAAGCCGTTGGCCGGCTCGTCTCTTTGTCAGGCAAGCCTAGGCGCCGTATATGGCTGCCGTCAATGAATTTTTGAGGCACGTGCATCATATCGTTTTGAATCAATTGGTTATGGGATTTCCTGCTGAAAGGGCAGTTGCCGCTATTCGGGCATGTTTTCCCGCAGGGTGATCTCGATGCGGATGCGTTCCTGTGATTCCACGGTGTCAACACCATCAGCCCTGGCCCGCAATATCCGGATCGAACTTCGCACCAGATGGCCGACATCCTGCGTGATCACCGCATCCATCGTTCCGTCCAGCAGGCGGGCCCTTGTATGCGGGGTCAGTTCGTGGCCGATTATCACCGTGTTCTTCGCATGCCCGTCCGTTTCGAGGGTGTGCATGATGTCCTTGATGTCATGGTGCAGCAGATAAAGCCCGACAACGGGTGCGTTGCTGCGCAGGGCGGCGCGCAGAATTCGGGCCGTGCGTTGTGCATCGCCGCGGGTTTCCATCGAGGGGCATACCCTCAGACGGGGTGCATGGCGCGCCATGATCGATTCGAAACCGTGGCGTCTTTCCTGGCTGTCGCGTGAAAGCATGGTTTCGGTCAGCACCAGCACACTTCCCTTTCGTTCACCGGTGAACCGGGCCATCAGCTGGCCGACGGTGCGGCCGGCTGCTTCGTTGTTGATGCCGACAAAACTGACGCTTTCGGCGTTGGGCTGGTTGGAAACGAAGGCGACAACGGCGATGCCCCTTGCGCTCAGCCTCAGGATCGCATCGCGCACCTGAGGCGTTTCCGGTGTCATGATGGCGATGCCGTCGATTTCGGTTCGTGCCAGGTCGTCAAGCTGTGCGGCGATCCTGTGGGGGTTGTCCATCGGCCCCCGAACGACCGACACATTGATGCGGTCATGGGCCATGGCGCGGTTGGTTTCATCGACCGAGGCGCGAATCGCGTCAATGAATTCGTCATCGTGATCCGGCAGCAGGAACACCAGCCTGTATTCCTTGCGCCGCGCCAGGTTGGCGGCCGAGATGTCACGCACGAAGGCGATTTCCTTGATGGCCCGGTTGACACGCTCGATGGTGGCCGGCCGCACGCCGGCTCTGGCATTCAGAACCCGGTCCACCGTTGCCAGGCTGACACCGGCGGCGCGTGCAAGGTCTTTTGTTGTCGGCCTGCCCATGCACCCCTCCTTACGTGGTGGCACACCATAGGCAAGGGGTGTGAGGTGCGTCAATCACCCGTGCCGCGCCGGCTGGTCAGATCTGTTCGCGCCGTGGCTTGTGCACATGTTTCCAGTAGGAATAGAGCGGTGGAATCAGCAGCAGTGCGATCAGTCCCCACATTGCCTTGGCGATCGGGCTTTCTATGAAGATCAGGGGTGATCCGTGGCCGATGATCATGCCCTGGGTGAACCCGCCTTCGGCAATCGGCCCGAGGATCAGCCCGAGGATCAGCGCTTCTAGCGAATAGCCCAGTTTCTTCAGCACCAGCCCGCCAAGCGCAAAGGCGATCATCAGATAGACATCGAACACCGAATTGTTGAGCGCATAGGAACCGAGCACCGCGAAGGCGCTCACCACCGGAACCATAAGAGCCGGCGGCACCAGTGCGATACGCGCAAGGTAGGGAGCGAAAGCAAGCCCGACAATCAGGAAAACGCCATTGGCCACAAACAGGGAAAGAATGAAGGGATAGGTGCGGTCTGCATATTCGGTGAACAGATCGGGGCCCGGAATCATGCCGTGGATGATGAAGGCCCCCATCAGCGCAGCGGCCACCGAGTTGCCGGGAATGCCAAGCGTGATCGTGGGCACGAGCGAGCCACCCACACAGCCGTTGTTGCCGGCCTCGGCCGCGGCGATCCCTTCCGGATTGCCCTTGCCGAACAGCTCCTTCATCTTTGAGATCCGCTTGGAAATGTTATACGAGATGAAGGCCGCGATCGTCGCTCCTTCCCCTGGCAGGATGCCGATCACCGTGCCGGTGCCAGAACCCAGTGCGATCGGCTTGGCGATGCCGGGGGGAAGGGGTTCGCTTTTCTGCTTCACTTCAAGCGCCGAGGTATCGATTCTGTGCTGGCGCTGCCCGGCCAGTTCCAGCATCTGGATCATGGAGAACAGCCCGATCAGGGCGGGCATGAAATCGATTCCGTCCACCAGCTCGACAAGGCCCATGGTATAGCGCAGGCTGCCTGACATGTCGTCGGTGCCGATGATGGCAATGACCATTCCCAGAACCCCGGCGATCAGGGCCTTTATCAGCGAGGTGTTCTCGTCGGCGATCGAGATGATCCCCGCAAGTCCCATCAGCGCCAGCAGAAAGGTTTCGGCGGGGCCGAAGGCCAGGGCCTGTCGGGCCAGAAAAGGTGCAAACATCAGCAGCACGAAGGCCGAGAAGGTGCCGCCGCAGAACGAGGCGATCACCGAAACCTTGAGCGCAAGCCCCCCGCGGCCCTGCCGGCTCATGGGATAGCCTTCGATGGCAGTGGCCACAGCTGCAGGCGTGCCCGGGGTGTTGAGCAGGATCGCCGGGATCGAGCCGCCATACATGGCACCGCAATAGATGCCGCCAAGAAGCATCAGCCCGGCTGTCGGATCCATGGTATAGGTGAAGGGCACCAGAAGACCCACGGCCATGGTTGCCGTAAGCCCCGGCATGCCGCCGATTGCCACGCCGGCGACGGTGCCGATCAGTATGGTTATCAGGGATTGAAAGGTGAAGACGATCGAAAGGTATTCAAGCATGGTGCGGCACCATCAGAAGGTAATGCCCGGAAGGTGAACTCCGAGAAGTTTTATGAATACGAGCCAGACGAAGATCAGTACCCCGGCCGTGGTCAGGAAGATCACCCGTTTGCGACGATACCCCAGCATCCGCGCAACCAGCGGTATGAATATCCCCGCCGAGACGAAGAAACCGAGCGGTTCGAACAGCACGGCAAATCCGGCAAGAGCGGCCAGCAGCCCCAGGAAACGGGGCAGGTGTCCCGTGAGGCGAAGAGGGTCGGTGCTTCTATCTTTCAGAAGGCTGTAGCCAAGCTGAACGGCACTCAGCCCTCCGATGAACACGGCAAGGAAGCGCACATAATTCGCCGAGGTCGTCTTGGCAATACCGGGATAGCTGGCCGTGCTGGCGTAAAGCAGCACGGCCATGCCGATGAACAGCGCCAGAACGGCGCGGTCAACCCATTTGCGACTCATCCGGAATTTACCAGGGTGCTTTGTCGTAAACCGCCTTGGTCTGTTCCTGCAGCTCTTTCAGATAGGCCAGATAATCCCCGCCCGCCATCGGCAGCAGGAAGATCGCCCCCTTCTTGGCGTTGGCCTTGAATTCATCCGATGCCATGATTTCGGCCAGCATGGTATCAAGCTGCCCCTGAATGTCGGTATCAACTCCGGCCGGGGCCACGAAACCGCGGGTGGCGCGCATCAGCACCTCATATCCCTGTTCCCTGGCGGTGGGCATGTCGGGCAGGTGTTCGTCGCGCTCCTCGGTCAGAAGCGCGATGATGCGGGCGTCGCCCGCGTTGTGCTGCTTGATCATCTGCGAAAGGTTCATGAAGGCGGCATCGACATGGCCGCCCAGAATGGCGGCTTTCTGTTCGGTCGAGCCCTTGGTCGGCAGCAGGTTGAAGGTTACGCCGGTCAGCTCCTCGAACTGTTTCGCAGCCAGGAAGTCGTCCGAACCGATACCGTTCACCGCAACCGTCAGAGAGCCGGCTTTTGCAGCTTCTGCAAGATCGCCCATTGTCTTGATCGGGCTGTCCTTCGGCACGGCGACAATGCCGGGATCCTGTGCCACGTTGCCCATCACATGGAAACTGTCCAGCGTGTACTGGGCGCGCCCCGAAACGACATGGGCCACCAGTTGCGGTGTAAAGACAAGGCCGATGGTATAGCCATCGGGCCTGGCGCGGGCGATCTCTTCGAAACCTTTCTGTCCGCCCGATCCGGGCACGTTCCGGATAACGAACTCGAAACCGTCGTAGTTTTCTCGGCCAGTTCCGTAAACAGTCGCGCGGTGCGGTCGGTTGATCCACCGGCCTTTGAGGGCACGATGATGGTGATGGCCTGCTCGGGATATTCGGCAAGCGTGGCCGTGGCCGAAAGCCCGAAGGCAAAGGCAAGCCCGGTGAGGATGGTTTTCTTCAGCATGTTGTCATCTCCCTGTCCTGATGAGCAGCCGCCTTGTCTGCCGGCCCTCTGCTGATGGTGGCTCTCTTGTAGCGTTGAAAGCGGCCTCTGTCACCTGGTCGTGAAACGATCGGTCCGGGCAGGTATGACAGGCACCTTTTTCGCTTGATCATGTTTCAATACGGCAGTTCGGCAGGCGCCCTCAGGCGGCAAGCCCCTTGCTGCCGATCTCAAGATATTTGCGGCGCCGGTGTTTCAGGATTGTCTCGGGCTTCTTCCTGCGGAATTCCCGGAGCGCGCTTTCAAGAGCGCGGCCCACGGCCTCGATCGTTGCCTTGCGGTCGCGCTGGGCACCGCCGACCGGCTCTTTTACAACCACGTCGGCCACACCCAGCCTGTGCAGGTCTTGCGCTGTCAGCTTCAGGGCCTCGGCTGCCTCGCGCATCTTTTCGGCGTCCTTCCACAGGATCGACGCACAGCCTTCGGGCGAGATCACCGAATAGATTGAATGCTCGAGCATGATCAGCTTGTTCGCTGTTGCCAGAGCCACGGCGCCGCCCGAGCCGCCCTCGCCGATGATCACCGAAATGAGCGGCACTCCAAGCCGCAGGCATTTCTCGGTCGAGCGGGCGATCGCTTCGGACTGGCCGCGCTCTTCTGCGCCCTTGCCGGGATAGGCGCCGGGGGTGTCTACCAGAGTGATTACCGGGAGAGAGAAGCGATCGGCCAGGTCCATCAGGCGGATCGCCTTGCGATAACCCTCGGGACGGGCCATGCCGAAATTGCGTTCGATGCGCGATTTCGTGTCATGCCCCTTCTCGAGGCCGATTACCACGACGGGATGGTCGTTGAACCGTGCCAGCCCCCCCATTACCGCATGATCATCGGCGAAGTTCCGGTCTCCGGCAAGCGGGGTGTATTCGTTGAACAGGGTTTCGATGTAATCGCGCGCATGGGGGCGATCGGGATGGCGGGCCACCTGGCATTTGCGCCAGGGGGTAAGATTTTCGTAAAGTTCGGCAAGCAGGGCTTCGGCCTTGGCATCAAGCGCGGCGGCCTCCTTTTCCACGTCCATCTCTTCGTTCTGTCGTGCAAGGGCGCGCAGTTCCTCGGCCTTGCCTTCGATTTCGGCCAGAGGTCTTTCGAAATCCAGATAATTGTTCATGGAGCACTCCGCTTTCGATCGTATCGTTATATGACGATGCCGCATCCGATTTGCAACATGGGATGCCGCGGGAGCGATCTGCCGGCGGGTGCCGTCGGGCCGCTGTGTGGGTGGCGCCGGATCAGGATGCCGGCAGCCCGAGCGTGGCGCGCAGGGCAGGTTCGGGAGAACTCAGGACTGGCTGCGACAGGGCCTGGGCCAGGAAGGGGCAGGCCGCGCTCATGCTGGCCTGAGCCAGAACCACCGCCTTCGTGTCGCGGAAAGCTGCAAGGTGGGTACGAATGGCCGTGGCAATCCTTTCGGCGAAAGCGGCCTCATCGCCACTTTCGAACGCAGGCCAGGCCTCGGTAATTTCAAGAGCGCGTATGTGTGGCCGGTGGCCGGTCTGCTCAAGGCATTCGGCCAGCAGCGCCATGCTGGGCGCACAGGTGCTTTCAAGGCAATAGGCCATCAGGACCGGTGCACCAAACCGTGCGGCAGCCTGCATCATGGGGCGATCGATACGCATTGCACCGGCTGCATCGGCCAGGGGGCCAAGGGTGCTGCAGGTGCACAGCACGGGTGCACGGCTGACCTGCACGAAATCGGTGAACGCGGCCTTCAGATCGTCGGTGATACCATGTTTCTGGGCGCGTTCCAGCCATTCCGGGCGGGTTTCATGCGCAAGCCGGGCCTTCGGCGCGATTCGTGCCGCAAGGCGATCAAAACGCGCAATATGCGTTTCGCTCGTATGCAGCAGGACAAGATCAGCCATCGATCATCTCGGCCTGTTTCACGATGACCTCGGCCTGCCTGATGCTGGCGATGTCCACCAGGCGCCCCTTGTAAACCGTTGCCCCGGCGCCGTCCTTCCTGGCCTGTTCCATTGCTGCCAGGATCTCGCGCGCCTCGGCGACCTGTTCGGCAGACGGCGTGAACACCTCGTTTGCCAGTGCAATCTGTTTCGGGTGTATTGCCCATTTGCCGACCATGCCCAGCGTCGCCGAGCGGCGCGCCTGGGCGATGAAACCTTCGTCGTCCGAGAAGTCTCCGAACGGCCCGTCCACCGGCAGAACACCATGGGTGCGGCAGGCAGCCACGATCGCGGTCTGCGCCCAGTGCCAGGGATCGCCCCAGTATTTCTGCCCCTCGTGCAGCATGTAGTAGTTTTCCTGGGTGCCGCCGATGCCGGTTGTCTGCATGCCCATGGAGGCGGCAAAATCGGCGGCGCCAAGGCTCATTGCCTGAAGGCGGGGCGAGGCCGCGGCGATTTCCTCGACATGGGCGATGCCGGCTGCACTTTCGATGATCACTTCGAGGCTGATCCGCCTGCTGCGCCCCCTTGCGGCTTCGATGGCGCTCACAAGGGCATCGACGGCATAGACATCCGCAGCATTGCCTACCTTCGGAATCATGATCTGATCAAGCCGCTCGGATGCGTTTTCCAGCAGTTCCACCACGTCGCGATACCAGAAAGGCGTGTCCAGTCCATTGATCCGGACACTCAGATGCTTGTTGCCCCAGTCGATGTCTCCGATCGCGCAGATCACGTTTCTGCGGGCGGTTTCCTTGTCGTCAGGGGCGACGCTGTCTTCGAGATCCAGATTGATCACATCGGCTGCACTGGTCGCCATCTTCTCGAAGATTGCAGGGCGTGAACCCGGGCCGAAGAGCTGACAGCGATTGAGACGTGCAGGCGGCGAGGGCTGGATGAGAAAGCTCATTTCAGGGCGCCTTTCAGCAAGGAAACTTCGTATGTTGCGGGTTGGTGGATATGATATTGCTCAGGAAACGGCAAGCGATGGTTTTCAGCGGCACGCTTGATGCTGCCCGGAGAAATATCCCGGAATAGCCCCCTGTTTTCGGAAAATCTGTGAAAATGATCCTTTGATATGCACGAAATGCAATAATTTTGCGTTCGTGTTGCCGTATTTTCTCGTGAAACAACACGGGAGGCGAAGATGACGATGATCCAAAAGCCATATCTTCTCTTTCTTGGGGATGCGCCCGATCAGCTGGCGGCCAAGGTTGCGCAGGGCATTCGCGACTGGCGCCCGGAAAATGCCGTGGGGCAATACCGCATGGAAGGCTGCGGTGCCGATGTAGGGCTGGACGAGATGAGCCTTTCAGAGGGGCGAAAAGCCGGGGCGAAAACGCTGGTGATCGGTGTGGCGAACCGCGGCGGCGTATTCTCACCGGCATGGAAGAAGGTTCTGCTCGAAGCCATTGCGTCAGGCTACGACATCGCGAGCGGACTGCACAATCTTCTGCGCGACGACCCCGATCTTGCGGCCGCGGCGCAGAGGGCCGGGGTCGCGCTTCATGACATACGCGTTCCTGACCGCGCCTATCCCATTGCCAATGGCAGGAAGCGCAGCGGCAAGCGCTGCCTTGCGGTGGGCACCGATTGCTCGGTGGGCAAGATGTATACGGCGCTGTCCATGGATGCGGAAATGAAGCGGCGGGGCATGAGATCCGCCTTCCGGGCCACCGGACAGACAGGAATCCTGATCACCGGAGAGGGCGTGCCGCTTGACGCGGTGGTGGCCGATTTCATGGCCGGGGCGGTAGAGGAGCTGACACCCGATAACGATCCGGATCACTGGGATCACATCGAGGGGCAGGGCAGCCTTTTTCACGTGTCCTATTCCGGGGTCACCATGGCGCTGATCCACGGCGGCCAGCCGGACGCGCTGATCCTGTGCCACGAGCCGACGCGCACGCACATGCGGGGCTTGCCGGACCATGTGCCGCCATCCCTGGAGCGGCTGCGCGATCTGGTACTGCCGATTGCGCAGGTGGCCAACCCGGCCTGCAAGGTGGTGGGGATCTCGGTCAATACGAAAGCACTGGGCGAACAGGAGGCGCTGGACTACCTTGCCGGGGTCGAGGCCCGCATGGGCCTGCCGGCGGTGGACCCGTTCCGGCATGGGGCCGGGCGTCTGGTGGATGCGCTGGAAGCCGTCTGACGGTTTGTGCGTGCCGAGAGTACGGGTGCCTTCGGCGGAGGTATTTTGACCAAGAAGAAGGGGGTGGCAGTGGAGATTTCGGTGACACGCGACGTGTTCCGGCTGGCCGAGGTGTTCACCATCTCGCGCGGGTCGCGGACCGAAGCCAGGGTGCTGACGGTGCAGGTTTCGGACGGTGTGCATCGCGGGCGGGGCGAGTGCGTGCCTTATGCGCGCTATGGCGAGACGCTGGAAAGCGTGGAGGCGCAGATTGCCGGGCTGCCGGCGGATGTGACGCGCGAGGCGTTGCAGGGGCTGTTGCCACCGGGGGCGGCGCGCAACGCGGTGGACTGCGCGCTGTGGGACCTGGAGGCGAAGCGGGCAGGATGTCGGGTATGGGATCTGGCCGGGCTGCCGGAACCGGGGCCCGAGGTGACGGCCTTCACCCTGTCCCTGGCCGCGCCCGAGGCGATGGAGGCGGCGGCACGCCGGAACGCTCACCGGCCGCTGCTGAAGATCAAGCTGGGTACGCCCGACGACATGCCGCGGCTGGAGGCGGTGCGTGCCGGGGCGCCGGACGCGGGCATCATCGTCGATGCCAATGAGGGCTGGAGTGCCGAAGTCTATGCCGATCTGGCGCCGCATCTGGTTCGGTTGGGGGTGGCGCTGGTGGAACAGCCCCTGCCGGCAGGCGAGGACGATGCGCTTCTGGGGCTGGAGCGCCCGGTGCCCGTCTGCGCCGACGAGAGCTGCCATGACCGGGCCTCCCTGCCAAGGCTGCGGGGCAAGTATGACGTGGTGAACATCAAGCTCGACAAGACCGGCGGGCTGACCGAGGCGCTGGCGCTGCGCGAAGCGGCGCGGGCAGAGGGGTTCGGAACCATGGTCGGCTGCATGGTGGGGTCGAGCCTGGCCATGGCGCCGGCCGTTCTGGTGGCCCAGGGCGCCGACGTGGTGGACCTTGACGGCCCGCTGCTTCTGGCCGAAGACCGGGATCACGCATTGAAATTCGACGCGGCCGGGGTGCATCCGCCCGAAGCGGCGTTATGGGGGTGAAATGCGCTCCGTTAACTTGACGATAATAACAGCAGGGCATATACTGCTCTCGCAGTCAGGAGGTTTGCCTTTACGCATTCCGCAGGGCGTCTGTCCCACCTGACTGCCTTTTCCGTTTCTGGGGGCGCTGAAATGTATCTTCTCTATGTGGATATGTCCGGCAATGTCGGACAGGAGGGGGAAGCACATTTCGTGATGGCCGGTGTGGCCGTGTTCGAACGCGGCGTTCATCATGTCATCTGTGAGCTCGACAAGATTGTGGGAAGACATTTTCCCGGTCATGATATTTCGGAAATCGAACTTCACGGAAGCCCCATGTGGGGCGGGCGGAAATTCTGGAGACGGCTTTCGAAGCAGAAGCGGGTTGCGCTGATCAAGGATGCCCTGTCCGTTTTTCAAGGGCCTTCCGGCGGAAACCTCACGGCATTCGGCATGGTCGTGAACAAGGCGGCGGTTTCTCCGGATGATCCGGTTGAACACGCCTTCGAACAGATCTGCACCCGTTTCGACAAGTTCCTGACCCGGAAATACCACCGGGAGCGCCGCAAGGAGCGCGGTCTGATCGTCGTGGACAAGTCGCGGTATGAGGACACGTTGCAGGCATTGGCGCATTCCTATCGCAACGACGGAACCCGCTGGGGCAGCCTGAAAAACCTTTCGGAGGTGCCGCTGTTCGTGGATTCGCGCATGTCGCGGCTGGTTCAGCTTGCCGATCTGGTGTCATATGCACTTTGGCGGCGCCATGAGCATGACGATCACGGCCTGCTTGTGGATATCGTCAATGGTTTTGACAGGGACGGACGTGTCTATCACGGCCTCTACCACAAGACCCTGCCGGGGGTGGAATGCGATTGCGCAGCCTGTGCATCGCGTCGATGAATGAAAAGAAGGAGATCGGGATGAGCCGCACCGTTTACCTGAATGGCGACTATTTGCCGGAAGAAGAGGCGAAGGTCTCGATCTTCGACCGGGCGTTTCTGATGGCCGACGGGGTGTACGAGGTGACCAGCGTGCTGGGCGGCAAGCTGATCGATTTCGACGGCCACGCGGCGCGGCTGGAGCGTTCGCTGAAGGAACTCGACATGGAGATGCCGATGCCGGCGGACGAGCTGCTGGAGATCCACCGCGAACTGGTACGCCGCAACGCCCTGGACGAGGGCATGATCTACCTGCAGGTCACCCGCGGCGCGCCGGGCGACCGGGATTTCGTCTTTCCCGACCCCGAGACGACGCCGCAGACCGTGGTGCTGTTCACCCAGTCCAAGCCCGACCTTGCCGACAACCCGGCGGCGAAAAAGGGGATCAGGGTGATCTCGATCCCCGATATCCGCTGGGGCCGGCGCGACATCAAGACGGTGCAGCTGCTGTATCCGTCGATGGGCAAGATGGCGGCGAAGAAGGAAGGCTGCGACGACGCCTGGCTGGTCGAGGACGGGCTGGTGACCGAGGGCACCTCCAACAACGCCTATATCGTGAAGGGCGGCAAGATCATCACCCGCAACCTGTCCAGCGACATCCTGCACGGCATCACCCGTGCCGCGGTGCTGCGTTTCGCGCGCGAAGCGCAGATGGAGGTCGAGGAACGCCCCTTCACCATCGCCGAGGCGCAAGAAGCGGACGAGGCCTTCGTGACCTCGGCCAGCACCTTCGTCATGCCGGTGGTCGAGGTGGACGGGGTAAAACTGGGCGACGGCACGCCGGGGCCGGTGGCCACCCGCCTGCGCGAGATCTATCTGGAGGAAAGCCGCAAGGCGGCGATCTGAGAGGCGCCCCGGGCCGGCATGTCCGGCCGGGATCTGCGGGGTGGCTGCGCTGCGGGCCGGTGCGGAAGGCCGGCACCGGCTGCGCGGTGCTTTCCGGAGGCTCAGCCCTTTTCCTTGCCCACGTTTTCGGCGAATGCCTTTTCGAATGCGGCCTGCTTTTCCGGGCTGGCCTCGGTCTGGTAGCGGGCCTTCCATTCGCCATAGGGCATGCCGTAGAAGATTTCGCGCGCTTCGTCCTTGCTTATTTCGATGCCGCGCTCGGCGGCGGCTTCCTGATACCAGCGCGACAGGCAGTTGCGGCAGAAGCCGGCCAGGTTCATCAGGTCGATGTTCTGCACGTCGGGGCGGTCTTCCATAAGGTGCTTCCTGAGCCGGCGAAAGGCGGCGGCTTCGATCCGGGTGCGGGTCTGGTTGTCGATCGGTGAGGTCATGTGGGTCCTTTCTGTCAGATACCGGTGCTTTCCAGAACTTCGGTGAGGATTGGCGCAAGGCGTTCGGCCCAGGCGTGTTGTTGTTCTTCGGTGCGGATCAGATCGTTGCGGATCTCGATCAGGGCATTGGGGCGGCCGGGTTTCAGGGCGTGGCGATCGACGCTGTCTCCTGGCAGGTGGCCGCCGTAGGGTTCGTTTTCGCCGGCGCAGAGGTCGGTCTCCTGGCGCAGGCGTGCAAGCAGGGGCAAGGCCAGGCGGGTGTCTTGTTCGGCATGCAGGATGCCGATGTGCCATGGGCGCATGCCATGGCCATTGAGGCGGGGCGTGAAACTGTGAACGGCAACCAGGATCGTGTCGTCGCGCCGGGCTGCCAGTCTTGCCAGTGCCGCATGATAGGGGCGGTAGCAGCGCGCAAGGCGCCTTTCGCGCTCTTCCGGTCCGGCCTGCCGGTTGGCAGGTATGATGGAGCCATCATAGAGCTTCATCAGCAAGGTGGGATCATCTTCACCCCGGTTGGGATCGATCACCAGGCGTGAGAAACCGGAAAGGATCACCGGCGCGTCGAGAAGTGCGCCGAGCGCGGTGCTTACGCCTGCGGCGCCCACGTCATAGGCGATGTGGCGTTCCATGTCTTCGGGCGGCAGGCCGAGATCGCCGCCATTGACGAAATCCGGCACGAAATTCGAAGCGTGATCGCAGGTGATCAGCCAGCGTGCGGGCCTTTCCTCTCCGATGATCTGATAGGGCTGGTATGTCATGGCGGTTTTACGTATTGCTGTCATGGCATTCCATAGTGCGAGACGCGGCAAAGCGCCAGTTGCCTGTTAGCGCTAAATGCGCCATAGACGCGGGGCCTGCAAGGCTTGGACGAACGAGAAAGGAAGAGGGCAGGATGAAGCGCCTCCGCAATGTAAAGATCGTGGCTACGCTGGGGCCGGCATCAAGCGATTACAAGATGATCCGGGCCCTGTTCGAGGCAGGGGCAGATGTGTTTCGCCTGAACATGAGCCACGGCACCCATGAAGAACAGGCGATGCGGCATGAGAACATCCGCAGGATCGAGAAGGAAACCGGGCGTCCGATCGGTGTGCTGGCCGATCTTCAGGGGCCGAAACTGCGTGTGGGGGTTTTCGGCACGGGGCCGGTAGAGCTGACCGAAGGGCAGGAATTCCGTTTCGACCTTGATCCGGCGCCGGGCGATGAAACGCGCGTTCAGTTGCCGCATCCCGAAATCTTCAAGGCGCTTGAGGTTGGCGCGCATCTTCTGGTCAATGACGGCAAGATCCGTCTCAGGGTGG
Source organism: Paracoccaceae bacterium (assembly GCA_026989355.1). Taxonomy (GTDB): domain Bacteria; phylum Pseudomonadota; class Alphaproteobacteria; order Rhodobacterales; family Rhodobacteraceae; genus WFVA01. The sequence goes on from JALSJM010000002.1 coordinate 542,893, forward strand.
TGGAATGCAATGCGCGATCCGCGCTGACAGTGGTCGAGGTCGGCGGTGCGATTTCGGACCGCAAGGGGGTGAACGTGCCCGATGTGGTGCTGCCGCTGGCCGCGCTCAGCGAAAAGGATCGCGAGGATCTCGAATTTGCCTGCAAACTGGGGATAGATTGGCTGGCACTTTCCTTCGTGCAGCGCCCTGAAGATGTGATCGAGGCGCGCGATCTTGTGCAGGGGCGGGCTGCGATCCTTTCGAAGATCGAGAAGCCTGCGGCGGTTTCGGCATTCGACGAAATCCTGAAGGTATCCGATGGGATCATGATCGCGCGCGGCGATCTTGGCGTTGAACTGCCGGTGGAAAGCGTGCCACCGATCCAGAAGCGTCTGGTGCGGGCCTGCCGAACCGCCGGAAAGCCGGTGATCGTGGCAACGCAGATGCTTGAAAGCATGATCGAAAGCCCGATGCCCACCCGTGCCGAGGTGTCGGATGTGGCGACGGCCATCTATGAAGGCACCGATGCGGTGATGCTGAGCGCGGAATCGGCGGCCGGTGCCTATCCGGTTGAAGCGGTGCAGACCATGAACAACGTGGCGATTCAGGTGGAAAGCGATCCCAACTACCGCGATATCATCGAGGCCGCCCGCAGGATCAACCGCAAATCGGTGGCCGACGGCATCGTTTCGGCGGCGCGCGAGATAGCCGAAACAACGGATATCAAGGTGATCTGCTGTTTTACCCAGTCGGGTACCACGGCCTTGCGCGCTGCGCGTGAGCGCCCCGGCGTGCCGATCATTGCGCTCACTCCGCTGATCGGTACGGCTCGGCGTCTTTGCCTCAGCTGGGGGGTGAATTGTGTGCAATCCGGCGAGGTGGAGCGTTTCAAGATGGCGGTGGTGGCGGCGGCGCGCGCTGCACGCGAAAGCGGGCTGGCCAGCGAGCAGGATTTGATCGTGGTAACGGCCGGCGTGCCCTTCAACATGCCCGGCACCACCAATATCCTCAGGGTTGCGCCCTGTGATGAAAGGTTGATTTTCAGCTCCGATCCCGAATAAAAGAACCCCTTGGGGGGCGGCGGGACGAGTTTGTCATGGATACCGATCTTTTCTTTGTTGTGGGCGTGGCGCTGGCGGTTCTTTCCCTTCCCACATTTCTGAATGCCTTTGCCGAAAGCCGGGCGCCGCGGACGGCTTCGATCATGGTGATGATTGCAGGCGGACTGATCGTGCTGGCGGCGATGAACCATCCGGGCGGCTATGGCATAGAGGATATCCCCGAGGCCATCCGCAGCGTGATACAGCGCTATTTCCGCTGATCCGCCTCCCCCCGCGCCCCCTGCGTTTTTCGCTTGTCAGACAGCATCCGGCCCCTTATAGAGCGCATTTCATCACGCGGCCGGCCCGAGAGGCATGCCGAGTCGCGTTATCTACCGCTCGGAATCAGGAGATGGAAATGCCCAAGATGAAGACGAAATCGAGCTGCAAGAAGCGGTTCAAGATCACCGCCAGCGGGCGTGTCAAGGCAGCTCAGGCCGGCAAGCGGCATGGCATGATCAAGCGTTCCAACAAGTTCATCCGTCAGGCCCGCGGCACCACGGTGCTGTCGGAACCCGATGAGAAGATCATCAAGAAAATGATGCCCTACGGCGGCTGAGGAGAACAGATCATGGCACGTGTCACTTCCGGAAAAGTCACCCACGCCCGTCACAAGAAGGTGATCAAGGCTGCCAAGGGCTATTACGGCCGGCGCAAGAACACCTTCCGCACCGCCAGGCAGGCGGTGGACAAGGCCAATCAGTATGCCACACGCGATCGCAAGCAGCGCAAGCGCAATTTCCGTGCCCTGTGGATTCAGCGCATCAATGCAGCCGTGCGCGAGCTTGATCCCACACTGACCTACAGCCGCTTCATCAATGGCCTTTCCAGAGCGGGGATCGAGGTGGACCGAAAGGTGCTTGCCGATCTTGCGGTGCACGAGCCTGAAGCCTTCGGCAAGATCGTGGAAAAGGCCAGGGCCGCGCTTGCCTGAGCGCGCCTTCGGACAAGACGCGCAAGCCGCACGGGCCCTGAGCCGTGCGGCTTTTCGTTTTCCGGTTGGCGGGTGTGCAAGTGGGCAGCCCCCGCGTTTGCGAACTGGCAGGCCCCGTGCTTTTCCGTTCGATGCCATTTCCGGCATTGATTTTTCCGTTGCATGGCCTGTGGGATGCAGGGCGGCTTGCAATCGCCGAAAGGGGGCGCTAGCAGGTTCTGAACGCAAGTTTGGGATTTGCTCATGGACGATCTGAGGCGAAGATATCTGCAGGCGATTGCTGATGCCGGTGACGAGGCTGCACTTGAAAACCTTCGGGTGCAGGCGCTTGGCAAGAAGGGTGAAATCAGCCTGAAGATGCGTGAACTGGGCAGCATGAGCCCCGAAGAGCGCAAGATCGCCGGGCCGGCGCTCAATGCCCTCAAGAACGAGATCAATTCGGCAATTGCGGCCAAAAGGGCGGCACTCGAGGATGCGGCATTGGAGGAGCGCCTGCGCGGGGAGTGGCTCGATGTCACGCTGCCGCCCCGCCCCCGCCCCCACGGCACGGTGCATCCTGTCAGCCAGGTGACCGAAGAGATCATCGCAATTTTCGCCGACCTCGGCTTCAAGGTGGCCGAAGGACCGCAGATCGAAACCGACTGGTACAATTTCGACGCGCTCAACATTCCACCGCACCATCCCGCGCGGCAGGAGTTCGATACCTTCTACATGCATCGCGAGGCCGGAGACAATCGCCCGCCCCATGTGCTGCGCACCCATACCAGCCCGGTGCAGATACGCGCCATGGAAAAGGGCGGCGCCCCGATCCGTGTCATCGCGCCGGGCCGTGTCTATCGCTCCGATTATGACCAGACCCACACACCCATGTTCCATCAGGTCGAAGGCCTGGCGATCGATCGTGACATCTCGATGGCCAATCTGAAATGGGTTCTTGAGGAATTCTTTTCGGTCTTTTTCGAGATCGACGGTATCAGAACCCGTTTTCGCGCCTCTCACTTCCCCTTTACCGAACCTTCGGCCGAGGTAGACATCCAGTGCTCATGGGTCGATGGCCAGTTGCGAATCGGCGAAGGTGAGGGCTGGATGGAGGTTCTGGGCAGCGGCATGGTGCACCCCAAGGTGCTGCAGGCGGCGGGTGTCGATCCGGACAAATGGCAGGGTTTTGCCTTCGGTATGGGGATCGATCGCCTTGCCATGCTGAAATATGGTATTCCCGATCTGCGCGCCTTCTTCGACAGTGATCTGAGGTGGCTGCGCCATTATGGCTTTTCTGCGCTTGACGTGCCCACGTTGTATGGTGGCCTGATCGGGTGACGGGTGAGGCCGGGTTGCGTTCGGGGCTATTGCCCGACACGCAGGATACGTACGCTGCCGCTGTTGCCGCGCAGTGATTTCTGAGGGGTGCAACCAAGCCGGCCGATGACGGTTTCAACACCCTTGCGGTTGCATGCGCTGATCCTGTCGTTCAGTGTCTGGATGCGGGTGGGGCCGGACGGGGCTTCGGGTTCCGGCAGGTTGCCAAGCACGACGGCGCCTGTCATCAGGACAAGCCCGGCCGTGATGCGGAAATTGCATCTGGGTGAACCTTTGTATCGCAGCATGGGAAATTCCTTTCTTCTGACGTAGGGTAAACCGCATGAAAGCGGCAGCAATGAGGTGAAATTGCAGAAAAATGTCTGAAATTTTGTGCAGAACCGATCAGTTCCGTGAACGGCCCTTTTCCCGCAGACGGGGATCGGATATGAGCGTCGGGCGCCGTGGAACAATGGGAATCGACCGATGAAATTCACGCTTTCCTGGCTGAAGGAACATCTCGACACCGGGGCTTCGGTGGATGAACTCGCCGAGGTGCTGACAGATCTCGGGCTTGAGGTCGAGAGTGTCCAGAACCCGTCCAAGATACTGAAGGGTTTTACCATTGGCCGCGTTCTGAGCGCCGAAAAGCACCCCGATGCCGACCGTCTGCGTGTCTGCCAGGTGGAAACCGACGAGGGCGTGAAGCAGATCATCTGCGGCGCTCCCAATGCCCGCGAAGGGATTACCGTGGTGGTGTGCAAGCCCGGGCAATACATTCCCGGCATCGATACCACCATCAAGGTGGGAAAGATCCGTGGCGTCGAAAGCCATGGCATGATGGCTTCCGAGCGCGAATTGCAGCTTTCCGACGAACATGACGGCATCATCGAACTTCCTTCGGGCAAGGTGGGCGAAAGCTTTGCCGACTGGCTGGCGGCCAACGATCCCGCAAGGATTGATCCGGTGATCGAGATCGCCATTACGCCAAATCGCCCGGATGCGCTGGGTGTGCGCGGCATTGCCCGGGATCTGGCGGCGCGCGGCCTTGGCACCCTGAAGCCGCTTGAAATCGTGCCGGTGAAGGGGGTGTTCGAAAGCCCCGCCACCGTGCAGATTGCCGACGAGGCCCGCGATGGCTGCCCCGTATTCATGGGCCGGGTAATCCGCGGCGTCAGGAATGGCCCCAGCCCCGAATGGCTGCAACAGCGGCTGCGCGCCGTGGGATTGCGGCCGATTTCGGCACTGGTCGACATCACCAATTATTTCACCATCGGCCTCAATCGTCCGCTGCATGTGTTCGATCTGGCGAAGGTGGAGGGGGATCTTCGGGTGCATCGAGCCAAAGGGGGTGAAACCCTGATGGCGCTTGACGAAAAGGAATACGGCATGCCCGAAGGTGCGCTGGTGATTTCCGATGCTCGGGGGATCGAGAGTATCGGCGGCATCATGGGGGGGATTTCAACCGGGGTTGAGGACGGCACTACCGGGGTGTTTCTTGAAAGCGCCTACTGGGATCCGGTTGAAATAGCCAAGGCCGGTCGGGCACTCAGGATCAACTCGGATGCGCGCTATCGTTTCGAACGGGGCGTCGATCCGGCGTTTACCGGCGATGGCCTGGAACTGGCCACCCGGATGATCCTTGACCTGTGCGGAGGCGAGGCGGGAACAGTGGTGCAGGCCGGTGAAATTCCCGATACGGCACGTGCCTACCGGCTTGATACGTCGCGGGTTCAGTCCCTGGTGGGCATGAACATTTCGCCCGAAGAGCAGCGCCGTATCCTTGCAGCGCTTGGCTTCGTGCTTGATCAGGACGACATGGCGCATGTGCCTTCGTGGCGCCCCGACGTGCGGGGAGAGGCCGATCTTGTGGAAGAGGTGGCGCGCGTTGCCTCGCTGACAAGGCTGGAGGGCAAGCCGTTGATGCGGCCCGCTCCGGGCGTGGTTCGTCCCATCCTGACGCCCATGCAGAAGCGCGAGATGCGGGCGCGGCGCACAGCGGCGGCGCTGGGTTACAACGAATGCGTCACCTACAGCTTCATCGATCGCGAAAGCGCAGCCATGTTCGGCGGCGGAGATGATGTCACCATGCTTGAAAACCCTATTTCAAGCGAGATGAGCCACATGCGCCCCGATCTGCTGCCTGGCCTGCTGCAGGCTGCGGCACGCAATCAGGCACGTGGATTCCAGGATCTTGCCCTGTTCGAGGTGGGGCCAGTGTTTTCCGGTGGCGAACCGGGTGAAGAGGCCCGGCATCTGAGTGGCCTTCTGGTAAGGGCAGCCGGCCCGCGCGATCCTCATGGCAGCCGGCGCATGGCAGATGTGTTCGATGCCAGGGCCGATGCCGAAGCGGTTCTGACTGCGATCGGCGCCCCCGAAACCGCCCGCATCCTGCGTGACGTGCCCGCCTGGTGGCACCCGGGCCGGGCCGGGCGTATCTGCCTTGGCCCGAAAAAGACCCTGGCGGTGTTCGGTGAAATTCATCCCGGGGTTCTGAAGGCACTTGATGTGAAGGGGCCGGCCGTGGGCTTTACCGTGTATCTGGACGAAATTCCCATGCCGCGGCGCAAGGGGGCCACACGCACCGCGCTGAGACTCAGCGATCTGCAGGCGGTAGAACGCGATTTCGCTTTCGTGGTCGATGCCAACGTCGAAGCGCAGGCCCTTGTAAGCGCTGCCGCAGGGGCCGACAGGAATCTGATCGAAAGCGTTAGGGTATTCGATGAATTTACCGGCGGGAAGGCCGAGGCGCAGCTGGGTGCGGGCCGGAAGTCGCTGGCGATTACCGTGCGTCTGCAACCCCGCGACAGGACTCTGACCGATCAGGAAATCGAGGCCGTCAGCGCAAAGATCATCGAGAAGGTCACACAGGCTACCGGCGGCACGCTGAGGGGCTGACGGACGGAGGGCAGACCGGGGACGGATGCACCGAATGGCCAGCACCCCGGCCTTCCCGCCGTCGGCGCGCATTCCCTTGACTTTCAGAAGGCTGGCGATGATGAAATGATGCAGATGCATGCAGGGCATGCAATGGCACAACGGAGACACGCAATCATGAAGCTGAAGGTTTATCTTTCGGGCGAGATCCATACCGACTGGCGCGAACGGATCATTCAGGGAGCCAGGGGGCTTGAAGTCCAATTTTCAGCCCCCGTTACCGATCATTCGGCAAGCGATGATTGCGGTGTGGCGATCCTGGGCCCCGAAGAGCGCAAGTTCTGGCACGATCACAAGGGCGCGCTTGTCAATGCCATCAGAACCCGCAAGGGAATTGGCGATGCCGATGTGGTGGTTGTGCGGTTTGGTGACAAATACAGGCAGTGGAACGCAGCCTTTGATGCAGGCTATGCGGCAGCCCTCGGCAAATCTCTGATCATCTTGCAGCCCGAAGAGCATGACCACGCCCTGAAAGAGGTGGACGCCGCCGCTCAGGCGGTGGCGCGCACCCCCGAGCAGGTGGTGGAAATCCTGCGCTATGTGCTGACAGGTGCACTGCCCGGCTGACCGGCCGGGCCCCTGCATTTCAGGTTCTTTCCGGTATCCCGAGGCCGATCTGCACGGCTGGTCGGCTCAGGAAGCGTTCCAGATACTGCGGCACGCTGTTCAGATCGCTCCAGCCTGCCATGTCGGCAGCCTTGTAGATGTCGCGCAACACACGGATCCACGGGGCGATGGCAATGTCGGCGATGCTGTATTCGTTGTCCATGATCCATTCCTGCCCCTCAAGGCGCCGGTCGATCACCCGCAGCAGGCGTGCGGTTTCCTTGACATAACGCGCGCGCGGGCGTGGATCCTCGATCTTCTGGCCGGCAAGATGCACGAACCAGCCCATTTGCCCGAACATCGGCCCCACGCCACCCATCTGAAACATCAGCCACTGGATGGTTTCATGGCGTCGGGCGGGATCCGCGGGCAGAAGCCGCCCGGCCTTTTCGGCCAGGTAGATCAGGATGGCGCCGGATTCGAACAGCGGCAGGGGCTTGCCGCCCGGCCCGTCCGGGTCGATGATTGCGGGGATCTTGGCATTGGGGTTGAGCGACCTGAATTCAGGCGAAAACTGTTCATTTCGTTCGAACGAAACGAAATGTGCCTCATAGGGCAGGTCCAGCTCTTCAAGTGCGATGAAAATCTTCACGCCATTCGGCGTGGTGGCGGAATAAAGCTGGATTGCCGTCGGGTTTCCGGGCGGCCATTTCCGGGTAATCGGGAATTTTTCGAGCGGTTCCATCTGTTGCCCCATTCAGACAGGATGCAAGGAAAGCCTTGTTTCCAGCAGAAAAACACACAGGACAAGCGCCCTGATATGATATGGATCAGGCCGGGCGGAAAAATCGTCCGGTTCGTGTCAGTAAAATGTGGGGACAAGACAGCATGCTGAAAGAATTCAAGGAGTTCATTGCCAAGGGCAATGTCATGGATATGGCCGTTGGTATCATCCTCGGCGCAGCCTTCACGGCGATCGTGGGTTCGCTGGTGGAAGATCTGATCAATCCTCTGATCGGTCTGTTCATGGGCGGTGTCGATTTCTCGACTCTCGGGGTGACCGTGGGCGAGGGTGAGGATGCTGCGGTATTTGCCTATGGCAAGTTCATCATGGCAATCATCAACTTCCTGATCATCGCCTTCGTGGTATTCCTTCTGGTGAAGGGTGTGAACCGCATGAAGCGCGAAGAGGAAGAAGCCCCGGCCGAAGATCCGGGCCCGAGCGAGATCGATCTGCTGAAAGAGATCGCCGAGGCGCTGAAGAGGAAATAGTTTTCCAAGGAGCAGGATGCCGGCAGGCCCGCCATATGGCGGGCCTTCTGGTTGCAGGATGGCCGCTTCGTCAGAGCCGGTCCCGCCGGGGTTATCCGGTTGCCGCTCGGCCTGAGCGTCGGTCGGACAGAGGCGACTCTTTCATGCATGTTATCTCTTCAATGCCAGCGCAGGCGACAGAACGTCGATTTCCAGTGCTCTGCCTACCGCGTAATTGGTCAGCTTTCCGGCGTGCACGTTCAGCCCGTCCAGCAGGTGCGGGTCGTCCTCGCAGGCCTTGCGCCAGCCCTTGCCGGCCAGTGCCAGCATGTAGGGCATGGTGGCGTTGGTCAGTGCAATGGTGGCCGTGCGGGGCACGGCCCCCGGCATGTTGGCCACACAGTAATGCATGATGCCGTCCACTTCGAATACCGGGTCTTCATGGGTGGTCGGGCGTGAGGTTTCGAAACAGCCACCCTGATCGATGGCGACATCCACAAGAACCGCACCGGGCTTCATCCGCGAAAGATCGCCCCGGCCTACCAGCTTGGGTGCGGCGGCGCCCGGGATGAGAACGGCGCCCATCACCATGTCGGCACTGTAAACCAGTTCCTTGGTATCGCCCTCCGAGGCATAGCCTGTCTTGAACAGTCCGTTGAAGGCATCATCAAGCTGGCGCAGCCGTTTCAGAGAGCGATCAAGCACCGTCACGTCGGCACCCATTCCGGCTGCGATGCGCGCGGCGTGGGTGCCCACCACGCCGCCGCCGATCACCACCACCCGTGCCGGCCCTACCCCCGGCACGCCGCCCATCAGCACACCGCGCCCGCCGTTGGCCTTCTGCAATGCCCAGGAACCTACCTGCGGTGCCAGCCGCCCGGCAACTTCGCTCATGGGGGCAAGCAGGGGCAGGCCGCCATCGGCATCGGTCACGGTTTCATAGGCGATCGCTGTCACGCCGTTTTTCAGCAGGTCGCGGGTCTGCTCCGGGTCTGGGGCAAGATGCAGATAGGTGAACAGCAACTGTCCCTCGCGCAACATCTGGCGCTCGCGCGGCTGAGGTTCTTTCACCTTCACGATCATCTCGGCCCAGCCGAAGATTTCTTCGGGTGTGGTTGCAATCCGCGCACCGGCGGCGGTGTAATCGGCATCGGTGAAGCCGGCACCCTCGCCCGCCCCCTTTTCGACCATTACCACATGGCCGTGCTTCACCGCCTCGCGTGCGGCATTCGGGGTGAGCCCCACGCGAAATTCCTGTGGCTTGATTTCCTTCGGGCATCCGATCTTCATCTTCCGTTTCTCCCTTGTGGGCCTTCTGCACGGAAGAATGGCGCGGTTTTGCCGCAATTGCTTTGAAACATCAGTGGACAAAAGGCGGTATTATCGAATATTTTTCGATAAAAATGAGAGATTACAGGAAGTTTATCCGAAGTGAAGAACATTGACGAAACAGATCGCCGAATCCTTTCCGTTCTGCAGAAGCGGGGGAGGATTTCCAACGCCGAGCTTTCCGAACGGGTAAACCTGTCACCCTCGGCCTGTCATCGCCGTGTGCAGCAGCTCGAGGCGCAGGGCTATATCCGCGATTACGTGGCGCTGCTCGATCCCCGGAAGATCGGACGCCCTACCACGGTTTTCGTGGAGATCACGCTTTCCGGTCAGGCTGACGAGGTGCTTGAATCCTTCGAGCGCGAGGTGGCGCGCATTCCCGATGTGCTGGAATGTCATCTGATGGCGGGAACAGCGGATTATCTGCTCAAGGTGGTTGCCTTCGATACCGAACATTTCGCACGGATTCACCGGCAGTATCTTGCCCGGCTTCCGGGGGTGGCGCAGATGCATTCGAGCTTTGCCCTCAGAACCGTTTTCAAGACAACGGCGCTTCCCGTCTGATTGCCCCGATCGGGGAAAACGAAAACCCCCGAGGCAGGCCCGGGGGTTTGAGGCATAAGCCTTTCGTTCGTGTCGGAAGGCTTCAGAGAAGCCCTTCGCGCTGCGCCTTCTTGCGCGCCAGTTTGCGGGCCCGGCGGATGGCCTCGGCCTTCTGGCGTGCACGTTTTTCGGACGGTTTCTCGTAAGCCTGACGAAGTTTCATCTCGCGAAAGACACCTTCGCGCTGCAGCTTCTTCTTCAGGGCACGAAGCGCCTGATCGACATTGTTGTCACGAACGGTCACCTGCATGTGGTTGTCACCACCTTTCTGGGTTAGAGTTGAAAAGACTTGCAGGAAGCCTGCCCTATAGCAAAGCTTCGGGCCCAAGTCCAGCCGTGGAGCGAAAGGCCGAGGAAAGTGGGAATGAACCAGGAAAACGCCCCCGAAATCATTCGTGAAAGGCTGCTTGATGCGATCCTGCCGCATGTGGTGTTTGATGGCTGGAGCGATGCCAGCTTCCGGGCCGCGCTGCGCGACAGCGGAATCGATCCGGCGCTGGCGCGGGTTTGCTGTCCGCACGGCGCAGCGGATCTTGTGGTGGCCTTTCATCGGCGCGGTGACAGGGCGCTGGCAGAACATGTGGCCAGACACGGGGCTGTCGGCAAGCGCTATCGCGACCGTATCGCAGGGCTTGTGCGCAAACGAATCGAGCTGATCGACGATCGCGAGGCTGCCCGTCGTGCCGCAGCCCATTTCGCCTTGCCGCACAATGCCCCCGAAGGGGTGCGCCTGATCTGGGGCACGGCCGATCTGATCTGGCGGCTTCTGGACGACAGTTCCGATGATATCAACTGGTATTCCAAGCGCGCCACGCTTTCGGCAGTCTATTCGACGACCTTTCTCCATTGGATCGGCGATGAAAGCCCCGGCAATGCCGATACCTGGGATTTCCTTGATCGGCGGATCGAAGAGGTAATGCGTTTCGAGAATCTGAAGGCAAGGCTTGGGGAAAATGCTCTGGTGAAACCGCTGCTGGCCGGGCCGCTTGGCCGGATGCTGGCGCAGATCCGCGCTCCCGGGGAAAGGCGGTCCGAGGATCTGCCCGGCATGTGGAAGGAGACGGAGCGCGAAGAATGACGCAACAGGCCGGCTCCCTGCCCGACGAAATGCTTGTCGTGGAGATCAGTGCGCCGGGTGGCCCTGAAGCACTGCGCCTGACACGCCGAAAGGTGCCTCGCCCGGGATATGGCGAGATCCTGATCCGTCTTGCCTATGCGGGCGTGAACCGCCCCGATGTTCTGCAACGTGCCGGGGCCTATGCCCCGCCCAGGGGGGCCAGCCCGATTCCCGGGCTTGAGGGGGCGGGCGAGGTTGTCGCCGTCGGGCCGGGGGTGCAGCGCTGGCAGCCGGGTGATCGCGTCTGTGCGCTTCTGCCCGGTGGCGGCTATGGCGAATATGCCGTCTGCAGGGCCGAGCACGCCCTGCCGGTGCCCGAAGGCATGGATCTGCGCGAAGCCGCCTGCCTGCCCGAAACCTTCTTTACAGTGTGGTCGAATGTCTTCATGCGTGCAGGGCTGCGTGCCGGAGAGCGTTTTCTGGTGCATGGTGGCAGTTCCGGCATCGGCACGACGGCGATCCAGTTGGCGCGCGTTCTTGGCGCGCGTGTATTTGCCACTGCCGGCAGTGCCCGCAAGTGCCGCATCTGCACAGAGCTTGGCGCTGAACAGGCGATCAATTACCGCAAGGAGGATTTCGTTGCGGCATTGCGGGCAGAAGGTGGTGCCGATGTGATACTTGACATGGTGGGCGGCAATTACATCAAGCGCAATCTGAAGGCACTGGCCGAGGATGGACGGCTTGTCCAGATCGCTTTTCTCGAAGGGCCGAGGGCCGAAATCAATTTTGCCCCCCTGATGATGCGCCGCCTCACCATTACCGGCAGCACCCTGCGGCCGCAATCCGATCTGACCAAGGCGCGCATTGCCGAGGCCCTCAGGGCGCAGGTCTGGCCACTGCTGGAAAAACGCCGGATCGCGCCGCTGATCGACAGCGAGTTTCCGCTGGAAAGCGCCGCCAGGGCGCATGAGCGCATGGAAGCGGGGGAACATGTGGGCAAGATCGTTCTGAAGACCGGATAAGCGTCGTTCATTGCCGGTTTTGCGAATGTTCCCGCCAGCGGCACCTTGCCCGGGGGGGGGCGGCCGCCTTGAAAAACGCGCTTGCGGTTTTCATATCTGCTGCACGGGTTCCGGGAAAGGCCGAAGGAGGCGTGCCGTGAGCAAGCAGAAGGCAAAAGGCCGTTTCGACATTCTCGAAGGTTTTCCTGCCGATGTATTGGCGATCGAAGCGCATGGGCTGATCGACCGGGAAGCTTATGAGAAAACCCTGATGCCGCTTGTTGCGGAACGGATCGGGCGCGAAGGGAGGATCAAGCTTCTTTATATCATCGGACAGGATTTCGAGGGGTTCACCGCCGGAGCGGCCTGGGATGATGCAAGGCTCGGCCTGCTGCATCCTGGTGACTTTGCGCGTATTGCCGTGGTGACGGATGTGGAATGGGTTCGCTTCGGCGTGAAGCTGTTCGCACCCCTGATGCGTGGGCGGGTGCGCTTGTTCGGCCTCGGTGAACTGGAAGAGGCAAGGAACTGGATCTGCATGAACCGGCCGGAAGAGGATGAACAGGCGATCCTTGTCGCGGCGGATTACAAGATCCTGCCGCTTGAAGACAAGCTGCCGCCCGAGCCGGAAGGCAGGCGGAAGTTTCCGTCCGTCTGAGCAGATGGTCCGGCCTGTGGGTCGGGGTGCGGATAAGCCGGTGCCTAGGGCGTAGACTCATAAATACCACTCATAAATACCAAATGACGATTGCGGCGAGGTGAGCGGCGGCGAGGAAGGTTTCGGGGCATCGGAAGGTTCGCAACGACAACGAGCGCCAGTCTTTGAGAC
>JALSJM010000003.1 GCA_026989355.1 Paracoccaceae bacterium
AGCCGGCTGGACAACCTGAGCCAGATGCCGCAATGGGCGGTGTTTTTCGCCGTGCCCCTGCTGGTGTTTTTCGGCTGGCGGTCGGGCAGGCGGGCCGTGGCAGCAGGCTGATGTTTCTGGCCGGGGTGTTCCCGGTGTTTCCCGGCCGGGGGCTGGATTGGCTGCCGGACGGGCGGGGTGCGGGCTGTTGGTGATGCCCCCGGCGTGGTGAACTGAAACAATGACCCGCAGGCCATGGTTATTTCTTATCATTATGATAAGGTATTGATGGTAGCCGGGCTTGAAAACCGGATTCCGACTGCCATATCGAATATCGGGCCCCGATATGTCGGGGCGAGGAGAGGGATAAAGCTTTCGTGGGCAATTATGACAAGCTCCCGGCACCCAGCCCGGAACAGGGGTTGAACCGCTATCTGCAGGAAATCCGCAAGTTTCCGATGCTGGCACCGGAGGAGGAATACATGCTGGCCAAACGCTGGGTCGAGCATCAGGATACGGAGGCCGCGCACAAGCTTGTCACCAGCCACCTGCGTCTGGCGGCCAAGATCGCCATGGGCTATCGCGGCTACGGGCTGCCCCAGGCCGAGGTGATCAGCGAAGCCAATGTGGGCCTGATGCAGGCGGTCAAGCGATTCGACCCGGAAAAGGGCTTTCGTCTGGCCACCTATGCCATGTGGTGGATCCGCGCTGCGATCCAGGAATACATCCTGCGCTCGTGGTCGCTGGTGAAGATGGGCACCACCAGCGCGCAGAAGAAGCTGTTCTTCAACCTGCGCAAGGCCAAGGCCCGCATAGGCGCACTGGAAGAGGGCGACCTGCACCCCGACAAGGTGAAGCAGATTGCCCATGACCTGAATGTCAGCGAGGACGAGGTGATCTCGATGAACCGGCGCATGTCGGGGGGGGATGCCTCACTGAATGCGCTGGTCAGCTCCGATGGCGAAGGCGCCACCCAGTGGCAGGACTGGCTGACCGACGAAAACGCCGACCAGGCTGCCGAACTCGAGGAAAAGGACGAGCTTCAGGTGCGCAGCGAAATGCTGACCCAGGCGATGGATGTGCTGAACACGCGCGAAAGGGATATCCTGACCAAGCGCCGCCTGTCGGAAGATCCGGTGACACTGGAAGAGCTTTCCGGCGAATACGGCGTCAGCCGCGAGCGCATCCGCCAGATCGAAGTGCGTGCCTTCGAAAAGCTGCAGAAGCGGATGCAGGAACTGGCAAGGGAAAAGGGCCTTCTGGAAACTGCCTGAAGCGGTGCGGATTCGCCGCCGCCGCGCGGCCGGCGGGAAACCGTCCCGCCCGACAGGGCCCTGCACTCATTTCAGGCGCGCGCGCAGCACCCGCAGCATGTTTTCCCCCATCACCTTGCGGATCCGGGCTTCGCTCAGGCCCGCATCAAGCAGAGCCTGGGTCAGGGCTGGCAGTTCCGACGCATCAAGGCTGGTTGTCACCGCGCCATCGAAGTCCGAACCCAGGGACACCGCATCCTCGCCCACCAGGGCGATGGCCGCAAGAATGCTTTTCACGATTCCTTCAAGGCTGTCGTCGCAGGTGACTTCCTGCCAGTAGCCGATACCGATCACCCCGCCGGTGGCCGCGATCCGGCGCATCAGCTCGTCGGGCAGGTTGCGCCTGGTTTCGCAGTGGCTCTTGATGCCGCTGTGGCTCAGCACCAGCGGAATATCCGTCATTTCAAGCACTTCGCGCACCACGTTTTCGCTTGAATGGGCGATGTCCAGGATCATCCCCCGCCTTGCCACCTCGCGCACCACCTCGCGGCCGAAATCGGTCAGGCCGTTGTTTTCGCGCGAATGAAGCGTGCCGCCCAGTTCGTTGTCGAAAAAGTGCTGCAATGCGATCAGCCGATAGCCCGCACGCTCCAGCACATCGAGATTGCCGATCCGCCCCTCAAGCGGATGCGCGCCCTCGATCCCCAGAATGGCCCCCACCACCGGCTGGCCGGCGGCCCGCCTTTGCAGCACCGTCTCGAGATCGGCGCGGGTGCGGATGATCATCAGGTCATCGGGCCGCTTTTCCGCGAACAGCTCCAGCTTGTGCGCCTGATAAAGCGCCCGTTCCTTGAGGCTGGTCCAGGTCGGCAGGGGCCACAGCTGGGCAATGGCCAGCAGGGTGATGTTGTCAAGGGTATCGGGATCGTTGTGTTCGTAATTCAGCCCCATCGGCGCCTTGGTAACGGCGGTAAAGACCTGAAGCGCCACATTGCCTTCCTGCAGGCGGGGAATATCGATCTGCCCGCGGCTGTTGCGCCTTGTCAGATCGCGCTTCCACAACAGGGGATCGGCATGCCAGTCACCGATGATCAGATCATCGTGCAGCGCCTGCGCACTGGCGGTGACGGGATAAGGGTCATGCGGTTTTACCGCATTGCGCTGCCCATCCACATAGCCCGGCAGGAAACCGAAGAACCCGATCCCGGCAAGCGCCAACAGCAGCAGGAAGCGGCGCAGCCACTTTCGCCTGCCAGATCCTGTTCTTCTCATTGTTTTCCTCCCTGTTTCAAACAGCTTAGGCTGAACCGAACAGTTTGGCAAGAAAAGCCGGCACCGGCTTTGGCCGGCATTTCCCGGGGCTATCCCCGCGGATCGCTGCTGCCGCCGGAGTGACCACCGGCCACTTCCGCCCCGGCATTGCCCCCGCCCCGGACCGGCGGCGTCTGACGCGGGAATACGAAGCAGCGGTCGCGGCGCATGGTCAGCCACAGGGGGGTTCCCGGCCGGGGCAGAAAGACCGAGGGCACCGCCGCGGTCAGCTTTTCGTCGCCATAGTCCATACGGAATTCGACCAGGCTCTCGTTGCCCAGGAAACGCGCCCGCTCGACCACCCCGCGCGCGGGCACACCATCGCTTGGCGTGGGGTTCGGCCCCTTGCCGCCACGATCGAAATCGATCTTCAGGTGCTGCGGGCGGATCACGATATCAACAACCGTGCCGTCGGGCACGCCCGGTGTCAGGAACTGGCCGAAGGGGGTGTCGGTCAGCGCGCCCCGCACCCGGCCGGTAATCACGTTGATGTCGGAAAAGAAGGCGGCGGCCTCCTTGTCGACGGGAGCATTGTAAAGGTTGTAGGGCGCACCGCGCTGCACGATCCGTCCGGCGCGCATCAGGGCGATCTCGTCGGCCATGCGCATCGCTTCGGCCGGATCGTGGGTTACCAGCAGCACCGCGGCGCCCTCGTCCTTCAGAACCGCCAGCGTTTCATCGCGGATCTCGTCGCGCAGGCGGTTGTCAAGCCCCGAGAAAGGCTCGTCCATCAGCATGACCGAAGGGCGCGGCGCAAGCGCCCGGGCCAGCGCCACGCGCTGCTGTTCGCCACCCGAAAGCTGATGCGGATAGGCCGCCGCATGATGCGTCATGCCCACCTTGTCCAGCAGTTCGCGCACCCGCGCCTCACGTTCCGGGGCCGGGCTGCCCGTCAGCCCGAATGCCACGTTTCCGGCCACCGTCAGATGCGGAAACAGGGCGAAATCCTGGAACATCATGCCGATCGAGCGCTCCTCGGGCGGCACATGGATACCGGGGCCGCAAAGCGTCTGCCCGTCGGCCCGCACCTCGCCGCTGTCGGGCATCTCGACCCCGGCAATGATGCGCAGCGTGGTGGATTTGCCGCATCCCGAAGGTCCGAGCAGGCAGGTGACCTGCCCCGGCATCACCCCGAGCGAAAGATCGTCAACAACCCGGCGCCCCTCGTAGGCACGGGTGATGTTGCGGATTTCCAGCCTGGGCGCGGGATCGCTCACCTGTATCGCTTTCCTCTCGAATTCCGATCAAAACCATCGGGATTTGCTCCGGGTGGTAGCAGCCGCACGCCCATGCCGCAAGGCCCCGCATGGCCAGAAACCCATGCAGCCCTCCGGCGCAAACGGCACCGGGGGCCCTAACCCAGCAGGATTCCCACCACCACCATCATCAGCCCGATGAACGACAGGAACAGTGCCGCCATGTTCAGCGCCACGATCCGCTGCAGACGGCGGCGCATCTCGTCATCCGGAAGCCCGGCGCGGCGGGCCTTCCACACCAGCCGCACGCAATTGAGAAGCCCCCCGACCCCCATCAGCGAAATCGCCGCGCCCGCCCAGACAAGATATTCCATGGCCGCCCTCTCTGATTGCCGGATGCTGGTAGCCGATCACCCCGCCGCCGGCAAGGGGCAGTCGGCCACCCGCCATTTTCCGAAAGCGCTTGCACCATGCGGGTGCCCCGGTTAGGGATCCCGTCCTGGATCGAAAGGAACCTGACGAGCATCCTGACAGGATCCGGCAGACACCGGCAGAAAGGAAACCACATGAGCGACAACGCGAACCATGACACGGCATCGGGCAGCTATCGCGTGGCCGCAGACGAGCTGCGCCAGTTCGTCGAGCGCTACGAGCGCCTGGAAGCCGAGAAGAAGGACATCGCCGATCAGCAGAAGGAGGTGATGGCCGAGGCCAAGAGCCGCGGTTACGATACCCGGGTGATGCGCAAGCTGATCGCCCTGCGCAAGCGCGACCGCGAGGAGCTGGCCGAAGAGGAAGCGGTGCTCGAAATGTACAAGGCGGCACTTGGAATGTGAGCCCGACCAGAACATGGACGGCTGCCCTGCGGGGCAACCCGATTCATGGCCCGATTCACGGGGCGATTTCACGGGGCGATTTCACGGGGCGATGAAGCGCACCCCCTCCATCTCGGCGATTTCGTCGCACTCGACTTCGTAAAGCTCGCTCAGCTGCCGGACCAGCCGCGCATCCCAGCCGCTCCATTCGGGCGAAACAGGCTCTTCATTGTTTTCGTTTCGCGCTTCCGCCTCGGCGTAATGCCCGATGAAGGCCCCGAGCACCCGCACCCTGGCCTGCGCATCGATCCCCGGTCGGGCCGCCAGATAGGCTCGGAGCCGCTTCATTCCCTCGCGTCCCAGAACCGCGTGCAGCAGATCATCGGCGCCGCACAGTGCGGTCTGCGGCGCGACATCGCCGAGCGCGCGCATCACCCGTTCCCAGATCAGCGGCGTGTCTTCGTTGCACCAGACGGTCAGCCCTGCCGCCGGGCTGGCCTCGCGGATGCGGCGCACCATGTCGCTCCAGCTCAGATCGCGCGGATCGCCTCCGCGCAGCAGATCCTGTGCCCTGCGGCGGCCCCTCTTCCCTTCGCTGACCGCCAGGCGTTGCGCCAGGGCCGGCAGGAAGGAGGCCGGATTGCGCAGCGCCAGGAAGAACTCCAGCCTTTCCCCCGCAAACAGGTTGCCCAGGCCCATGATTCTTTCGCTGGTGGCGGCATAAAGGATTCCGTCATCCAGAACCTGACCCGGGAAGCAGATGAAATTCTCATGCGAAAGGATCACCCGGCGCGGCGTGTCACCATCGCATATGGTGTCAAGCAGCAATTCCCGGATATCCCTTTCCAGCGGCCTTTCCCCAGGCGCGCCGTCAAGCCGCCGCAGGGTGTCCAGCAGCAGCCGGCGATAGCGCCCGGGGCCGGGCAGCAACACTCCCTGCCGGGCCAGCACGCCCTGATTGCGGAAGAGGCTTTTCAGCAACCGGCCCTCGTCGGTTGCATGGGCGCCGATATGAACAGCCACCTGCATGCGCGGGCCCGTCTCCTGTCAACTGCAGCCTGCACGAACAGTATCGGGGATTTCTTTACAGCGGAACCCGTTTCGGGTAGGCGCTGAGGAATGACCCTGCAAAACACTCGGAAATCGGCCATGCGGCCGCCCGGCCCGCTCCGGGCCTCCCCCCCGGCACGTGCCGGGCGCGGGCCATTGCTCTGGTCGCTGATGGCGCTGGCGGTCGCCGCCCTGGTGCTGCTGCCCATCCTTTCCGTGATCTGGATCGCGCTGCACCCCAGTGAAAACATCTGGCCGCATCTGCTGCGCACCACCCTGCCCCGTTATCTGGGCAACACGCTGCTGCTGATGGCCGGGGTTTCGGTGCTGTCGGCGCTGATCGGCACCGGTGCGGCCTGGCTGATCACCATGTATCGCTTCCCCGCCTCGCGGGCGCTTGGCTGGATGCTTCTGCTGCCGCTGTCGATCCCGGCCTATGTGGGCGCCTATGCGCTGGTTGACCTGCTGGAATACGCCGGGCCGGTGCAGAGCGCACTGCGCAATCTTCTGGGCTGGCAGAGCGCGCGTGACTACTGGTTTCCCCAGATCCGTTCGCGGGGGGGGGCAATCGTGGTGTTGACAGCGGCGCTTTATCCTTATGTCTATCTGCTGGCGCGCACCGCATTCTGCGAGCAGTCAGGCAACACCTATGAAGCGGCGCGCGCACTCGGAGCCGGCCCCTGGGGGCGTTTCCTGCGCCTTGGGCTGCCGCTCGCACGCCCGGCGATTGCCGCGGGCATGGCGATCGTGATGATGGAAACCGTTTCCGATTTCGGCACTGTCGATTTCTTCGCGGTGCAGACCCTGACCACGGGTATCTTTACCGTCTGGCTTGAAAGCAACAATGCCGGAGGGGCGGCCCAGATCGCCGGTGTGATTCTGATTCTGGTTCTGGTTCTGCTGGGCATCGAAAGAGGATCGCGTCGCCGCCAGGAATATCATAATGCGGTGCGCGATCCCCGCCCCGTCGTTCCGGTGCGCCTTTGCGGCTGGCGCGGCTGGCTGGCAACAGCGCTGTGCCTGTTTCCCTTCCTCGTCGGCTTTGTCCTGCCGGGCGGGGTGATTCTTTTGCATGCACTTGCCAATGCCGAACGCTGGCAGGATCCGGCCCTGTTGCAGGCGCTGCTCAACACGCTCTGGGTGGGGGGATGGGCGGCGGTTACGACAATCATCACCGCGCTGCTGCTGGTTTACGGCGTGCGGCTCGGACTCACGCGCCTGCCCCGCCTGCTGCTGCCGGTCACCACCATCGGCTATGCCGCACCGGGGGCCGTTCTGGCGGTGGGGGTGCTGCTTCCCCTGGCCGCATTCGACAACTGGCTTGCAAATCTCGTCCTGATGGCGACGGGCACCGATCCGGGGCTGATCCTGACCGGCTCGGCCGCGGCCGTCATCTATGCCTACTGCGTGCGCTTCTTCGCCATTGCCCAGGGTGCGGTTGACACCGGCATGGAACGCATCCCCCCCAGCCTGCCGATGGCGGCCCGCTCGCTCGGGCGCACGGCAACCGGCACGCTGCGCGCGGTACACATGCCGTTGATCCGCGGATCCGTGCTCACCGGCCTGCTGCTGGTTTTCGTGGATTGCGTGAAGGAACTTCCGGCCACCCTGCTGCTGCGCCCCTTCAACTTCAATACCCTGGCAACGCGGGTTTATGACGCGGCATCGCTCGAAAACATCGGCGAGGCCGCCCCCGCCGCCGTGCTGGTGATCCTGGTCGGCCTTGCCGCCGTGGTGCTGCTGACCCGCAATCTGGGGCGGACGATCCCCGCAGATGCCGCGCCAAAGGAAGGCACGGGGCTTGCGCGAACCCGCGCAAAGGCTTAGATCATCCCCGAAGCCCCTATAGCTCAGCTGGTAGAGCAACTGATTTGTAATCAGTAGGTCCGCGGTTCGAGTCCGTGTGGGGGCACCATCCGCTCGATATTCCGGGGACTTCCGGGCCGGCCGGCAGGGAAGCACATTTCGCCCGGACCTTGCCCGGCTGGCGCCACGGGCTCAAACCGCCCCGCCATCTGCCCGCCATCCGCCTGCCGAATCCGGAACATGGCGTGCGAATCGCGCTTCAAAGCCAGAAGTCCCCATCGTTACCGTCAGCCATCCGATCGCTATCTGCGGCATCAACCCTGACACCGGCATCGCCCCCGTCCCACGGCACGGCCCCCCGTATGAGGCGCGCTGCGTTGTCCTGCAGGACGAGCGCGGCGCGCAGCCCGGCCACCGATATCCGCGGTCCGCTGTCGCCGGATGCCGCGGCAATCTCGGATGCCACCTGCTGCGACAGGCGGCGATAGTCTTCAAGACACTGGCGCACCCGATCAAGCCCCTGCAGGGCAACGATCGGCGCGGATGCGGTTTCGCGGCTATCGGCCACGAAGGAGCCAACCGCATCTTCGGCCGCACCTACCAGGCAGGCCAGATGCGCGAACGCATCACTCAGACGGGCATGCAGCGTTTCCAGCCCCAGCGTTTCGCCGTCAGGCATGCCGCAGCCGGCGACCGGATCCTGTGCGCGCTTCCTCAAAGCCGGCCAACCACTGCTTCGATGCACGCTCGCAGATCCTGCGGCACGAACGGCTTGGTGATGAAGTTGTTCATCCCCAGCCGGCGGCCGGTTTCGATCATCTGCGGATCGGCCCTCCCGGTAATCAGGATGAAGCCGGTTTGCCGGGTGGCAGGATTGCCGCGCAGGTTCTGCAGCAGGTGCAGGCCGGTCATGCCCGGCATGTTGTAATCCGAAATCACCAGATGCACCGGGAAACGGGCCAGCGAATCGAGCGCCGATCTTGCATCGTCGGCCACCGAAACCTGGGTAATCCCGAAGGAATCGAGCGCCTGGGTGATCAGCCCCCGGCTTGTTGACATGTCGTCAACCACCAATATCCGCAACTGGTCTCTCAGTGCCATGCATGCCTCCTGTCCTCACCGGGCGCGGGCCGGTAGCGATAGGCCGTCGGCCCGGCAACCGGGAAATCGCCCTGCATCTCGGGGGGCAGGCGTTCGGAATGCCCGACAATCAGCCACCCCCCCGGCGCGCAGATATCCCGGAAGCGATTCCAGAGCCGCTCCTGGGTTGGCCCGTCGAAATAGATCACCACATTGCGGCAGAAGATCACGTCGAATGGCCCCTTCATCGGCCACGCATCAAGCAGGTTCAGTTCCCGGAAACTGACCAGACGGCGCAGCTCCCCGGAGATCCGGATGCCAGACCGTCCGGCGTTGACGCACGGGGTCAGGAAGGCGCGGCGATAGTTCTCGGGTATGTCGTCCTGCTCGCGTTCGTCGTACCAGCCGTCGCGCCCGCGGCGCAGAACTTCCGGATCGATGTCGGACGCAAGGATACGGATGTCGAGCTTCGCGAACCCGGGCTCCAGGGCGGCCAGCACCATGGCGATGGAATAGGCTTCCTGCCCGGCGGCACATCCGGCCGACCACAACCGCACCCGACCACCGGAGCGGGCACGATCAAGAAGCGGCGGCAGGATTTCGCTGCGCAGCAGGCCGAAATGATGGTCCTCCCGAAAAAAACTGGAAACATTGGTCGTCAGGGCCGAAATCATCATGCGGCGCTCGGCAGCGCCCTCAGGGCTGTCAAGGAAATCGCAATAGGCGGCAAAGCCGGAAAGCCCCAGGGCCCGCAACCGCCGGTTCAGCCGGGTGCTCACCAGCGGCGCCTTGCCCGGCGGAAACACCAGCCCGGCTTCCCGGTGGGCGATGCCGGCAATGCGGCGGAACTGCTCTTCGCTCATCCGGCATTCATCTCGGGCAGCAGAAAGGCTGCGCATCTCAGGCGGCATCGGATTCGCCCCCCGGCAGAACGGCATCTATGTCGAGAATCCTCACCATCACGCCATCAACCATTACCAGCGCGCTGACAAGGCCGCGCGTACCATCGCCAATCGCCTCGGGAGGCGGCTGAAGCGCGCTGCATGGCACGGTCAGGATGTCAGAAACCGCCTCTACCAGAAGCCCGGCATGATGTTCGGTGCCCTCACTGCCGGTTCCCACGACGATGACCACGTTGCGCTCGGCCGTGCCGGTTCTGCCCAGTCCCAGCCGGTCTGACAGATCCAGGATCGCAAGCACCCGCCCCCGCAGGTTGATCACCCCGCGCACGGCGGGCGGGGCATGCGGCAGAGGGGTGGCGCTGGTCCAGCCGCGAATCTCGCGGACCGACATGATGTCGATTGCATATTCCTGCCCGCCGGCGCGGAACGAAAGCAGTTCGGCGGCCTCGCCTCCCCCGGGACTGCTGCCGCCCCCGCAGGTTGCGTCCGTTCCCCTGTCTGCATCTGCGTTGTCAGACATCTCCTGTTCCACCTGTTTCATCGGCTATCCTGTGCATTCCCTGTCGGGCAATGCAGGGCCCCGCGCGCCCCGCTGCCGGGTTGCATGTGCCACGATATCCTCAGGATCGAGGATCAGCGCGATCCTGCCGTCGCCAAGGATCGTTGCGGCAGCAACACCGGGCACCCGGCCAAAACTGTCCTGCAGCCCCTTGATGACAACCTGACGCTGATCGACAACCTCATCGACAACAAGAGCAGCGGTGCTCTCGTCTTCCAGAGTGACCAGCAGAAGCACCTTGCCCACGCAGCTTGCGAGCGGTGCACGATAGCCCAGTTCGGCACCCAGATCGTAAAGTTTCACGAAAGCGCCGCGCAACCGGACCGCCGTGCTTTCCGGCCCCACCTCGTGAAGGTCATCCGGGCCGGGCAGAAGCGTTTCGGTGATGGTGGCAAGGGGCACCACCACCGTCTGCCCCGCGACCCGGACGACCATTCCGTCGAGCACCGCAAGGGTAAGCGGCAGGCTGATGGTGAACGTGGTGCCCGCACCTGGCAAGGAATGGATGGCGATACGCCCGCGCAGCCCCTGGATGACGCTGCGCACCACGTCCATTCCAACGCCCCTCCCCGACAGGTCGGAAACTGCCCCGGCCGTTGAAAAGCCCGGCAGGAACAGCAGGTTGTCGATTTCGCTCTCGCTCAGTTCGGCATCTTCCGCAACCAGCCCCCTTTCGGCGGCGATGCGGCGCACGTGCGCCCGATCGATGCCGGCTCCATCGTCCGACACCGTGATCACCACCCGCCCCGAGCGATGCCCCGCCACAAGCGTGATCGTGCCCTCGGCGGGTTTTCCTGCCGCAAGGCGTTCCTCGGGCGTTTCCAACCCGTGATCCACCGCATTGCGGATCATGTGCGTCAGCGGATCGGCAAGACTTTCGATCACCGTCTTGTCCACCTCGGTGCCTTCGCCCTCGGTGACCAGACGCACCGATTTGCCGGCCGCCGCTGCGCTTTCGCGCACGATGCGCCCCATGCGCTGAAACAGCGGTTTCACCGGCTGGGCCCGGATCATCATGACGCTGTCCTGAATGTCGCGGGTAAGTTGCATGAACTCCTTCAGGCCGCTTTCGCACTCCAGATTGCCGGCAAGCCCGGCCTTTTCGATACATTGCGAAAGCATGGCCTGATTGATGACCAGTTCACCGACCAGATTGAGCAGGCGGTCAATGCGCTCGAGATCCACCCTGACGGTAGGGCGCGCAACCGGGCGGACACCGGCGGCCGGGCGCTTCGCATCATTGCCCCCACCGTCGCCCCCCCTGCCACCGGATGTCCGGCGCGGCGGCCCCGCGGCAACCCGCGCATCGCATTCCGTGCCGGCGGAAGCGGCCCGCCGGCAGGCCCCGGCCGGCGCCCCGTCCCGGCAATCCGCCTCTTCTTCCGGCCCGGGCGGCGGCGGTCTGTCTGCTCCATGGCCTTCCAGTTCCGCCATGTCGGCCACGGTCAGCGGTGCAACCGACAAGGTGCAAAGATCCTCGACGAAATCGAAGATCTCGCGGATCGCGGCTTCATCCTCTTCGGTTTCCAGAAAGATGTCCCAGCCCAGATAGGCGCGCGCGCAGTCAAGCTCCTTCAGCGCCGGCAGGGTTTCACAACGGCAACGCACCGTCATGTTGCCCATTTCCGCAAGCAGGCGCAGCAGATACAGGGGCTCGTTTCCACTGGCGAACAGCGCACTGTCAGGCGTGAAAGCAATGCGGAAACCGGCCTCGGCCGCCGGTGGCGACAATGACCCCCCCGCACTGCCTTTCGGGCCATCTCCCGCACCGCCCGGCAAAGTGGCGGCGGGCGGAGGGGACGCAGACGGGGCGGCGTTATCGTCCTGCGCCCCCCCGGTGGGGAAATACTTTTCCCCGCCTCCGGAAAGATCCTCGAAAGCAATATCCGGAAGGTCCCCCGGGCCGGGCGCCACCCCGAGATCCAGCGCCAGGGGAACCGGAGCGAAATCCGAAGCGTCCGCCGCAGGGGCCGCGTCCGCCGCCGCAGAATGCCCCTCATCGCCGATCAACTGACCAAGCGCCTCCCTGGCCGCGGACAGGGCCTCCGGTTCGCAGGATGTCCCGTCGCGCGCCGCGGCAACCAGATCCGACAGCATGTCGGCCGCCGTCAGCAGCACCTGCAGAAGGTTCCTGTCGGGGCGCAGCCGGCCGGAACGCAGGGCATCGAGAACCGATTCGAAGCTGTGCGCAAACACCACCAGATCATCCAGGGCGAAGGCCCCTGCCCCACCCTTGATCGAATGCACCGCACGAAACATGATGTTGACGGTTTCCGTGTCACTGCCGGTTTCGCATGCCCCGTCTTCCCCTGCCAGGGTCTCTTCGAAAGCCTGCAGCCCGTCCTGCAGCGATTCCAGCAGGTCTTCGCATTCGGCAAAATAGGTAACCCGGATTTCCGCCAGGGGATCGTTCGGCGTATTCATGCACTGCCCCTCATGCCCTGTCCGGTCACCATCTGCAGGGCACGCACCAGCCTTTCCGGATCGAAAGGCTTGACGATCCACCCCGTTGCCCCCGCCTCGCGGGCCCGTCGTTTCAGCTCGGGGGCGCTTTCGGTGGTCAGCACCAGGATCGGCATGGTACGGAAGCGCTCCTGCCGGCGCACGGCCGCGATGAAACCGAACCCGTCGAGCCGCGGCATGTTGATATCGGTGATGATGGCATCGGGCCCGGCGGCAAGCCTGTCGAGCACCTCCAGCCCATCCTGCCCGTCATGCGCCAGCTGCGGGCTGAAGCCGGCCTGGGTCAGCGACAGTTTCAGCATGTCGCGCATGGTGCGGCTGTCATCCACGGCCAGAACCGTCAGACTCATGAGCCTCCTCCCTCAAGGCTGCGAACAGTCAGTCCGAACAGGGCCAGCTGGGCCTGCATGGCCTCGCTGGGGTGACGCAGCTGCAGGCAGCGGCCGGCGGCGGCCCAGTCGCGCGCGGCGCAGAGCAGCACCTGAAGGCAGGGTGTGCCCAGATGCCCGACTTCGGAGGCCTCAAGCGCCAGATCCTGGCCGGCATGGGACAGGATCGCCTCTTTCAGCGCCGCAGCCTGTTGCGCACCCATGCGGGGCGGCAGGGCAAGCACGGCCGTCATCGCGTGCCCCTGCCGCCGGGCGGGAAGCGGAAGGTTTTCCTGCAGGTTGCCAGCATGTCAGGCCCTTTCGACTCGTTCCGCCTCCGGTCTAGGCCCCGGGTATTAACATTCGCTTACACAAAAGCGGGAAATCTCATCCAAGTTCGGCGCGCACCCCGTTCACAAGCCCCGCCATCGCCGCGCCAAGCAGCGTCACATCCGCCCCCACGCCCAGGAAGGTTGCTCCCAGATCGCGGTAGCGGGCAAGCGGCACATGCCCGGCCGGCAGGAGTCCCGCCGCCTTGCCCGCTGCCCGGATCCGGCATATGGCACTTTCGATCGCCGCCTGCACTTCCGGTGCATCCGGATTGCCGGGGTATCCCATGTCGCAGGCCAGATCGGCCGGCCCGATGAACACGCAATCCACCCCTTCGGTGGCGGCGATGGCCTCGATGCTGCCGATCGCGCGGCGCGTTTCGGCCTGCACGATCAGGCAGATCTCGCGATTTGCGGTCGTAACGTAATCGCCGATCGCCCCGTAGCGCGAGGCGCGCGTGATGGCCGCCCCCTGGCCGCGCATGCCCTGGGGAGCATAGCGCACCGCGCGCACCAGCCCCGCCGCCTGCGCCGCGCTGTCCACCATCGGCACCAGCACCGTCTGCGCACCGAGGTCGAGCACCCGTTTCAGCATCCACGCCTCACCCGCCGGCACCCGGACCACCGGCGCGGCCCGCCCGCCGCTCATGGCCTGAAGCTGTGCCAGAATCAGCGGAATGTCGCTGGTCCCGTGCTCGGCATCGATCAGGCACCAGTCAAACCCGGAATCGGCGGCGATCTCGGCCACCGTGGGGCTGGCCAGCGCCAGCCACAGTCCGATCTGCGTCCGCCCTTCTGCAAGCGCCTTCTTCAGCCTGTTCCGTGGTGCCGGCATGGCCTGCTCCCTGTTCCTGTTCCCGTATTCCGGTGTCTTCCCCCTCTGCCGGACAGGCCATCGGGGAAATAAGGCTGGACGCCTTCCTCCTTTTCGGTAGTCTTGCCCCCAGAAAACCATCCGGGAGGAAAAAGATGAAGAAGATTCTTGCACGCGGCATCGCTGCCGCCATTGCGGCCAGTTTCGCCACCGGCGCCCTGGCTACCGAGTGGAACGTCTCGCTCTGGGGCAAGCCACGGGCATTTACCGCACATGTCCAGAAGCTGGCTGAACTGGTGGCCGAAAAGACCAACTATGAATTCATCATCACCCTGAACTACGGCGGGCTGTCGAAGAACAAGGAGAATCTTGACGGGATATCGATCGGCGCCTTCGAGATGGCGCAGTTCTGCGCCGGCTACCACCGCGACAAGAACCCCACCATCACGGTGCTGGAACTGCCGTTCCTCGGCGTGAACACGCTTGAGGAAGAAGTGGCCGTATCCAATGCGGTCTATGCCCACCCGGCAGTGCAGAAAGACCTTGCACGCTGGAATGCGAAACTGCTGATGCCCTCGCCCATGCCGCAATACAACATCGTCGGCCGCGGCGAGCCGGTGAAGACGCTGGATGATTTCAAGGGCATGCGGGTGCGTGCCACCGGGGGCATCGGCAAGGCCTTCGAAGCAGTGGGCGCCGTTCCCACGTCTGTCACCGCCACCGAAGCCTACAACGCCATGGAATCGGGGGTCGTTGACACCGTGGCCTTTGCACCGCACGCCCACCTGGCCTTCCGCACCATCGACATCGCCGACTGGTGGACCGAGAACCTCAACCCCGGCACGGTGAACTGCCCGGTGGTCGTGAACATCGACGCCTATGAGGCCCTGACCGACGCCGAACGCGCGGCGCTCGACAGTTCGATCGAGGAAGCCCTTCAGCACTATGTGGACAACTACAAGCAGCTGCTGATGAAATGGGATGACGTGCTGGCCGAGAAGAACGTGACGCGCGTGCGCCTTGATGACGGGGTGATCGCCGAATTCCGTGCCCGTGCCGCCGATCCGATCCGTGAGCAGTGGATCAAGGACATGAGCGCCCAGGGACTCCCCGCCCAGGAGCTTTACGATCTGGTGCAGAGCACGCTGAAGGCGCAACGCGGCAACTGAAGCACGCGCACCACACGCCCCTGACCCATGCCCGCCCCCGCACGCTATCCGAAACGGCCAGCGGGGGCGGAATGGTAGAGGGCAGACCGGATTCGTTTCTTTCCAGCCCTTCCGGGGAAATCCTTTCCGGACCATCAGCGTGACGGGAGAACAGCCCGATGGCAGGCAGTTCTGCAATCATCGAAGACGGCACGGCCCTCAGCCGGCTTGACCGCAGCCTCTATCGGGCCGAGCGTTTCCTTGCCCTGATCGGTGGTCTGGCGGTGTTTTCGCTGATGGTGCTGGCGGTGATCTCGGTGGGCGGGCGCAACCTGATGAACCGCCCCCTGCCCGGCTATGTGGACTGGATCGAGCAGATCATGCCCCTGATCGCCTTTCTGGCCATCTCCTATGTGCAGCGCGACGGCAGCCACATCCGCATGGACATGCTGATCGGCCGTCTGCGCGGGCGCTGGCGCTGGGGGGCGGAATTTCTTTCAACCTTTCTGATGCTGGTGCTCATGGTGCTTCTGGTGTGGGGAAGCTGGGCGCATTTTCAGCGCAGCTTCGATCCTGCCGCGCCGTTGTGGAGCCGCGACAGTTCGATCGACATATCCATCCCCCTGTGGCCTGCAAAACTGCTGGCGCCGGTGTCGTTTTCGGTGCTGTGCCTGCGCCTGATGCTGCAGCTGTGGGGCTATGGGCGGGCGGTGTGGCTGGGGCTCGAACGGCCTGTGGCGGTGCCGCTGGTGATGTCGGCCGCCGAACTGGCTGCCGAAGAAGCCGCGCTGGTGGCCGATGTGCGCCCCGAAGATATCCTGCCCCGGGCCGGCGAAACAGGGGCCGGCAGGAACCGCGGCGGCAGCGGAGGCGGTGCCGGTGGCAATTCCGGTCATGACGGGGAGGCGGACTGATGGAACCGATCGATATCGGCATTGTCGTTTCCGCCGGCATGCTGGTTGCCGTGGTGCTGGGCATGCGGGTGGCCTTTGCGGCGGGGCTTGCGGGGCTGGTGGGGCTTGTCTGGATATTCTGGGCCAAGTTCGGATATGCGCCCGACAAGTTCACCAAGGCGCTGACCGTTTCGGTGAAGATTGCCGGCCAGGTGCCCCATTCGAAGATCTCGAGCCAGGCACTTTCGCTGATCCCCACCTTCATCCTGATCGGCTATCTGGCCTATTATGCGGGCCTCACCCGCGCATTGTTCGAAGCCGCCAAACGCTGGGTCGGCTGGTTGCCGGGGGGCATGGCCGTGGCCACCGTATTCGCAACCGCCGGCTTTGCCGCGGTATCGGGCGCCTCGGTGGCCACTGCGGCAGTGTTTGCCCGCATCTCCATTCCCGAAATGCTGAAGATCGGCTACAACAAGCGCTTCGCCGCCGGCGTGGTGGCGGCCGGAGGCACGCTGGCCTCGCTCATCCCGCCTTCGGCGATTCTGGTGATCTATGCGATCATCGTCGAACAGGACGTGGGCAAGCTGCTGCTTGCCGGCTTCGTGCCCGGCGCGGTTTCGGCCCTGATCTATGGCAGCCTGATCGTGGGCATGGCTCTGGTCATCCCCAATTTCGGCCCCCCCGTACGCGGCTTCAGCTGGGGCGAGCGCCTGCGGGCCCTGCCCCCGGCGCTGCCGATCGCCTTCGTGGTGCTGATCATCATCTTCTTCATCTACAACCCCTTTGGCGGCGACGCCTGGGGCACGCCCACCGAAGGGGGGGCGCTCGGGGCCTTCGTGGTATTCTGCATGGCGGTGTGGAAGGGGATGCGCTGGCGCGAACTGAAAGAGGCGCTTCTGGAAACCGCCAAGCTTGCGGCAATGATCTTCACCATCATCTGGGGCGTGCTGATCTATGTGCGCTTCCTGGGTTTTGCCAACCTGCCTCAGGCCTTTGCCGACTGGATCACCTCGCTGCACCAGCCGCCCATGATGACCTTGATCATGATCCTGCTCGCCTATGCGGTGCTGGGCATGTTCATGGACGCGATCGGCATGCTGCTGCTGACGCTGCCGGTGGTTTATCCGGCGGTGATGGCGCTGAATGGCGGCGAGATGGTCAGCGCCGCCGACAGCGCCTTCGGCATGTCGGGGCCGATGTGTGCGATCTGGTTCGGGATCCTGGTGGTGAAGATGGCCGAATTCTGCCTGATCACGCCACCGATCGGACTGAACTGCTTCGTGGTGGCAGGCGTGCGCGACGACATCAGCGTGCAGGACGTGTTTCGCGGCGTTACCCCCTTCTTCATCGCCGATGCGATCACCATTGCCACCCTGGTGGCCTTCCCCTGGATCGTGCTCTGGCTGCCCTCTCAGGTATAGGCAGATATAGGGCCGCGAAAGGGGCCTGCCCCCGCCCCCGCCCCGCCGCCCCGGGGCGATTCCGGCCTGCCGGCGGTATCAGACCGTCTCGGTGACCTTGCGCAGATGGCGCGGCGTATCGGGATCGATGCCACGCTCGCGTGCCAGGCGCTCGACCATCGCATAGAAGGAAACGATCAGTGCCAGCGGATCGGTCAGCGGATGGCCGGTGCGCCGGTGTGCGATCGGCCGGGCCCCGTGCGCCTGCCCCCCCGCCTGCTCTGCGGTCACGAACACCCGTGCTCCCATGCCGGCAATCCTGTCGGCCACCTCGGTCAGCCCCGCCTCGGCCGCATCGCCAACCGCGAAGGCCAGCACCGGGAAGCCCTCGTCAACGATCGATACCGGACCGTGCAGGATTTCGGCCGAGGAATAGCTTTCGGCATGCAGGCGGCAGGTTTCCTTGAACTTCAGCGCCGCCTCGTTCGAGATCGCCCAGGCCGGCCCGCGCCCAAGCGTGAAGAGCGAAGGCGCGCCGCGGATGCATTCGCGCAGCTCGGGCCAGTCGATCCGGGCGGCTTCGGCCAGGCAGGCAGGCAGGGCATTCAGGGCCGCGCGCAGGGTATCATCGCCCCTCCACTCGGCCAGCAGCCCCAGGCCGGCAACCGCGGATGTCACGAACGTCTTGGTGGCGGCAACGCTCTTTTCCGGACCGGCATGCATGGCAAGCGTCTGATGGGCTGCCGCCGCCAGCGGCGAAGCCGGATCGTTGGTGATGGCGATTGCACGGGCACCGTCGCGCACCGCGTTTCGGGTCATCGCCACGATATCGGGGCTCTGCCCCGACTGAGACACCGCCAGACAAAACCCGCGCTCCAGACGGAGCCGCGCCCCGTAAACCGAAGCCACCGACGGCCCCACCGAAGCCACCGGCAGCCCGAGGGCCAGTTCCCATGCATATTTCAGGAAGGTGCAGACATGATCGGAGGATCCCCGCGCCACGGTAATCACGAAGGCCGGATCAAGCGCCACCGCCGCTTCCGCCGCCTGTCGCCGCGCCGCATGGCCCTGTTCCAGCTGCCGGGCAACCGCATCGGGGATTTCATCGATCTCGCGCCGCATGGCGGTGATGGTGGTGCTCATGTAACAGGGCCTCCGATGCCGTTCTCATGATCCGGGATGCGCAGTTCGGCCACGAAATCATAGGCATCGCCGCGATAGAGCGAGCGCGTATATTCGACAACCCGCCCCCCCGGCAGATAGGAGGTGCGCTCGATATGCAGTGCCGCCGCGCCGGGGGACACTCCGAGCAGCGCCGCATCCTTGCCCCCGAGGCTGACCGCCGAAAGCCGCTGCAGCGCCCGCACCGGCCGGTTGCCGTTCTGCCCGAGCGTTTCGTAAAGGGACTTCTCCACCCGGCCCGGATCGGGCAGGATGTCGGGCGGCAGCGATGCGCGTTCGATAGCCATCGTCTCATTGCCGGCATGACGCAGCCGCCCGATCCGCGCCACCTGCTCGCCAGACGACAGGCCAAGCACAACCATTTCCTCGGGCGAAGGGGTGAACAGCCCCCGCTCCAGCCATGTCGAACGGGACTGCAGGCCGCGGCGGGCCATGTCCTCGGTGAAGGAGGTCAGACGCGAAAGCATCTGCTCGACCCGCGCCCCCCGCTGCGCCACCGCCGAGCCCGAACCGCGGCGCTGCACCACCAGACCGGCCTCGACCAGCGGGCGGATCGCCTTGCGCACCGTCACCCGCGAAAGGGTGGTGATCTCGGCGATCTCGCGTTCCGAAGGCAGCGGCATGCCCGGTGCCAGTTCGCCACTTTCTATCGCGTTTTCAAGCACCCGTTGCAGCTGCTGATAACGCGGACCGCCATGTTCCGAAAGCCAGCGCGCGGGCTGCAGAAGTTCACGCACATTCATCCGGCCGCTTCCCCCGTATTTCCTTTCATGCCTCTTCCCGTGCCGCACCCCGCCCCGGCCTCTGCAAGCGCCAGCAGATACCGCCGCGCCAGGGCAATGGCCCCGTCAAGCGCATTGCCCCGCGGCGGACGACACAGGCCACGATAACCTGCAGGCAGCAGCCGCTCGTAAACGCCTCCGAGCCCGCCCAGCATGCAAAGCGTCCCACCGTTCCGCGCACCCAGATGCTCGAGCCGCTCGCACAGGATCCCGACCCCCCGCGCCATGATCGCCCCGGCAACCGGATCGCCCGCATCGTGCGCCGCAACGATTTCGGGGGCCAGCCGCGCGATCTCGCCGGGTTCGACAGCCTGCGCGTGGCGCACGATGGCGCCCGGATCACCCCCGAAACGGTTCGACACGGCCTCGGTCAGCGGGCTTGACGCCAGCAGGCCGTCATGCACATGCAGCACCGCCCGCAGAAGTTCGCGCCCCAGCCATGCGCCGCTGCATTCATCGCCAAGCTGATAACCCCAGCCGCCCACATGGCGGTCGCGCCCGCCCTCGCGGCGCACGAAGAACGATCCGGTGCCGATCAGCACCACCGTGCCCTGCGCGGCACCGCCAAGGGCCCCTTCCACCGTGGTCATGCTGTCGGTGGTCACCCGCACCGCGGCGAAACCAAGCCCGGCTTCCATGCGCCGGGCCAGATCGCCGAACCCCGCCCCGGCCAGCCCCAGCCAGGCCACATCGCCCGCGGCCTGCCGGCGCGATCGCCCGGCATCTTCATAAACCCTGTCGATTGCCGCCCGAATGTTACGCCGAGCCGCGCCGAAATCAGTATTGACATTGGCCGGCCCGCCACTTGCCTCGGCCAGAATCCGCCCCCGGGAATCCGCCAGCCGCACCCGGCAGCCGGTTCCGCCGCCATCCACCGCAACGATACATGCGGAACCTCCCGGAGCGATTTCCGGCGCATCTTCGGACAGTCCTGACATATAATACCCATACAATACCATTTGACCAAGAGAAAGCTCTTTTGCACAGCTTTGCACAACCGCCCGGAACACCCGCGCAAGAGACTCTGCGCAGCAGACCGCATGCGGCGATCATTGTATCCCGGAAAACCCTGGCAATACGGGAAATCATGCCGGCTTCTGCATGTGATGCAAAAATGATCTGGACATTCGGTATCATATTGGCATTATTGATTCAGCTTCGCCACGGGGAAACGGATGTCTGTCATCGCACAATCGCAACCGCCAACGGAACAGCGCCATCCCCGCGCACAGGGCATCGATACCCTGAGCGATGACGAAACCCTGGCCATCCTGCTTGATTCCCAGATCGAAGCCGCCCGGGCGGTGCGCACCGCCCTGCCTGATCTGGCGCGCGGGGCCCGCGCCGTGCAGGCCGCGCTCGAAAGGGGCGGCAACCTGGTCTATGCGGCGGCCGGCAGTTCGGGCCTTCAGGCGCTGGCCGACGGGCTGGAAATTCCGCCTACCTTCGGCATTCCCGCGCGCCGCATCCACATCCTGCGGGCCGGCGGCTATGACAACATGACCGTTCCCAAGGAAGGCGCCGAGGACGACCGTGATGCGGCAAGCGCCGACGCGGCGGTGATCGGCCCCGACGACTGCGTGCTCTGCCTGGCGGCCAGCGGCAACACGATCTATCCGAATGTCATCCTGGACATCGCCCGCAGCCGCGGCGCCACCACCATCGGCATCGCCAACAACCCCGGCACACGGCTGCTGGAAACGGCGGATATCGCCATTCTTCTGCCCACCCCGCCCGAGGTGATCGCCGGCTCCACCCGCCTCGGAGCGGGCACCGCGCAGAAGATCGCGCTGAACCTGATGTCAACGCTTCTGGGCATCCGCACGGGCAATGTGATGGACGGGCTGATGGTGAATGTGGCCACCAGCAACCGCAAGCTGCGCGGGCGGGCTGCCGAGATCGTGCAGATGCTGAGCGGCTGCGATGCCGATACCGCCCGCCGAAGCCTTGAGGCCGCCGGATGGAAGGTGAAGGAAGCCGTGCTGATCGCCCGCGGCGCCGAAGGCCCGCACGAAGCCGCCGCAGCGCTGGAACAGGCCGGACAGAATCTGCGCCTGGCCCTCGAAATCCGGGAACAGGACATAACCGCACGCAACAGGACCGGAGCCGGAAAGGGGGCCGCCTGACCGGAGAAGCATCTGCAGGAACGCAACACAGCAACCGAAACGCCATCAACAGGGAGAGAAAGCATGAAACCAGGAAAACTTGCCGGTCTTCTGCTGGCCGCAACCGTATCCGCCACGGCAGCACTGGCCGAAGAGGTCACGCTGACCATCGAAAGCTGGCGCAACGACGATCTGGCCATCTGGCAGGACAAGATCATACCGGCCTTCGAGGCCAGCCACCCCGGCATCAAGGTGGTGTTCGCCCCCACGGCCCCGGCGCAGTACAACTCGGCGCTGAACGCCAAGCTCGAGGCCGGCACCGCCGGCGATCTCATCACCTGCCGGCCGTTCGACGGCTCGCTGCAGATGTTCCAGAAGGGCTATCTGGAAGATCTCAGCGACATGGAGGTTCTGAACAACTTCGGCCCGGTGGCGAAATCCGGCTGGAGCACCGACGACGGCTCGGCCACCTACTGCATCCCGATGGCCTCGGTGATCCACGGTTTCATCTACAACAAGGATGCCTTCAGGGAACTGGGCCTTGAAGAGCCGAAGACCGTGGATGAATTCTATGCCCTGCTCGACAGGATCAAGGAAGACGGCACTTACATCCCGATGGCCATGGGCACGGCCGACGAATGGGAAGCCGCCACCATGGGCTATGCCAATATCGGCTCCAAGCACTGGAAGGGCGAAGAGGGCCGCAAGGCCGTGATCGCCGGCAAGATGAAGCTGACCGAAGACGGCTGGGTGACAGCCTACGAAGAACTCAGCCGCTGGGGTCCCTACCTGGGCGATGGCTACGAAGCGCAGTCCTACCCGGACAGCCAGAACCTGTTCACGCTTGGCCGCGCCGCGATCTATCCGGCCGGCAGCTGGGAAATCTCGGGCTTCAACGCCCAGGCCGATTTCGAAATGGGCGCCTTCCCGCCACCGGTTCTGCCAGGCGGTGAGTGCTACATTTCAGACCATGTGGACATCGCCATGGGCATGAACCCGGCTTCGCCAAACAGGGAAGCCGCGCGCACCTTCCTGGAATGGGTCGGCTCGCCCGAGTTCGCCAGCCTCTATTCCAACGCGCTGCCGGGCTTCTTCTCGCTGTCGAATGCCGACATCACGCTGGAAGACCCGCTGGCCCAGACCATGGTTGACTGGCGCAAGAGCTGCAACTCGACGATCCGGCCGTTCAGCCAGATCCTGGCCCGCGGCACGCCGAACCTGAACACCGAGTATTGGGTGACATCGGCCAACGTGATCCGTGGCACCATGACCCCGGAAGAGGCCGCCCAGCACATGCAGGACGCGCTTGACAGCTGGTACACCCCGCCGGCCCAGTAGGCCGGAACGAAACCTGCGGACCGGGCCGCCGCCAGTTCTGCTGCGGCCCGGGCCTCCGCAGAAGACCGCGTGCGGAAAGACCCACAGACAGGAAGGGGAGCGATGAGCACCGAGACACGCCCGAAACGGCGCTGGCACATTGCCGTCTTTCTGGCACCGGCGGTGCTGGTTTACACCGCGCTGATGATCCTGCCGCTGTTCGGCACGCTGAAGCTTTCGCTCTACCAGAATGTCGATCAGCAGCAGGTTTTCGTCGGCTTCGGGAATTTCGCCACCCTGTTCGGCGATCCGAACTGGTCGGAAGCCTTCTGGCGCGGCCTGACGAACAACCTCTGGTTCTTCCTCATCCACATGGCGGTGCAGAACCCGATCGGAATCGCGCTGGCGGCCATGCTTTCGGTGCCGGCGCTGCGCTTCAAGGCCTTCTACCGCACCGCGATCTTCATTCCCACCATCCTGTCCTTCGTGATCGTCGGCTTCGCCTGGAAGCTGATCCTCTCGCCACTGTGGGGCATCGCGCCGGGGCTGCTGGATGCGGTAGGGCTGAAGCATCTGTTCAAGCCCTGGCTGGGGCTCGAGGATTACGCGCTCACCACCATCGCGCTGATTTCCGTCTGGCAGTATGTGGGCATTCCGATGATGCTGATCTATGCGGCGCTGCTGTCGATCCCCGACGAGGTGCTGGAGGCCGGCGAGATCGACGGAGTCACCGGCATGAAGGCGTTCTGGAAGATCAAGCTGCCGCTGATCCTGCCTTCGATCGGGATTATCTCGATCCTGACATTCGTGGGCAATTTCAATGCCTTCGATCTTGTCTACACGATCGAGGGCGCGA
>JALSJM010000004.1 GCA_026989355.1 Paracoccaceae bacterium
AAAAAGACGGTCCGCTCCGAGGCCGCCGCTCAGCGCATCGTTGCCAGACCCCCCGAGCAGTGTGTCGGCCTGCCCGCCTCCATGAAGAACGTCATCCCCGGAACCACCGTCCAGCGTGTCAAAACCGGTTTCGCCATGAAGCGTGTCGTCACCATCGGCACCGCTCAGAACATCATTGCCGGCTGCACCCCAGATCGTGTCGTTACCGCCTTCGCCGGACAGGTTGTCATTGCTGTCACCGCCCTGCAGGATCTGCATGTAGCTGACCGATCCCGTCGCCGGGCGCGAGAGGCCCAGAAGATCGGCATTGGTGAAATCGGCGCGGGCAAGGGCCTGGCCGGTGGCGCTGATGATCTCGACGACCTCGCCCTGAAAGCTGATCTTCACGCCATTCGCGGTGGCCTGAAAGGCAAGCTGCGAAATATCGTGCACCATACCGATGGCGGAAAGATCAAGACGATCGATGCCGGGCTCGAAATCCAGAATGCGGTCCGTCTGGCCATCCCTGCACAGCACGAAAACATCCGCCCCCGCGCCACCGGTCATGGTGTCGGCGCCGGTACCGTCCATCAGGATGTCGTTGCCGCCTGCCCCGTCAAGCACATCGTCTCCGCCGCCCCCCGAGATCACGTCATTCGCGCCCTGCCCGACAAGGGTGTTGGTGCCGTCCGCCCCTTCGATCACCAGCCCCGCGGGCCCGGGATCGAAACTGAACTGGGTCAGGCCCGCTTCGCTTTCACTGGCGGCAAACACCTGGATTACCCCGCCCAGAACCGCAGCGGCCAGCCCCGATACATTGGCAAGCGTGGTCTCGGCGCTGTCGGCGACCGAAGCCAGATGCAGCAACCGCCCGCCCGGCAGCAGGGTGAATACCGAAAGCCCGTCATCGGCGCCACCGGCGATCACATAGGCGCGTGCTCCGATCTGCACGGTTTCAAGAACCGAAACATTCTGGAATCGGGTTTCAAGGCTGTCGAGCACATGATCCGAAAGCAGCAGACCGCCATCATCCGTTACCCGGATCACCGACAGCGACGAGGTGCCCGCAGCCGCCATTATCACATAATCCTGCCCGCCGCTCGATATCGCGGCCAGAGCCGAAGGGCTGGCAACCCCCAAGCCCTGAGCAGCACCGATCACGCCGGCCGCTGCCAGCTTGCCATCGGGCTTCACGGCATAGGCCGTCAGCCCGTGTTCCGAGGCGCTGGCCGACAGCACGTAATCGATTCCACCGGCATTGACGGAGGCAAGGGCCACGCTGTCGGCGGCATAGGTCTGGGCGGTATCGGCGATGCTTTCCTGCGCCGTCAGACTGCCATCGGCGGCCACGGTGAAACGGGCAATCCCGCCCCCGTTGCCATGGCTGGCATAGAGCATTCCCTGCCCCCCGACATCAACCGAAAGCGCCGCATCAAGCCGGCCATCGCCTGCAGAATGGTTGCGGCCCGCGCCGAAACCGCCCCCCGAAAGGGCAATCCCGTCAAGGCTTGCATCCTGGCGTCCAAGCGGAACAAGCCAGCTCTGGCCGCCTGCCTCAAGCACGAAAAGCGCGGTTGGCGACAGAGGGAACTGGCCGGCACCATAGCCCTGATGATCAACAAGCTGGGCGGCACCGCCGCCGGCGGAAAGGGAAAAGTCCATCAGGCCGCCCCCATTGCCGCTGCCGGTGTAAAGGTGCAGCGTGCCACCGATATCGTGGACCAGAAGATCCTGGATTCCGGCACCATAGGGCAGGGAATCGCCCGAAAATGTTGCAACATGCGAAAAACCGGCCAACGGCTTCCCCCGGAAACGAACGCGAACAGCATCTGCCGGCACTCTGATGCCAAAGGCTTAAGAGCCGCTTAATGCCCGCGCCCGCCGCCTGAACGCAGGTCCGCACCGGACACGGGCATGGGCATGGGCATGGGGTTGTGCCAAACGCACCCCCGGTATAGGCACAGTGAAAACGGTGCCGGGAACCTGAAAACCATGCAGAAAGAAGAGATCACCTCCATATTCCGCACCCACTGGCGCACCGGATACGGCGCGGTAAGCCCCGACGAAGCCCTCTATATCCGGGATCTGATCCTGCGCGACAGACCCGTGGATTTCATCGAGATCGGCACCGGAAGCGGCATTTCGGGCGGGCTGATCTGCCACTTCCTGGAAGAAAACGGCGGCCGGCGTTTCGTGACGCTTGATCACGACAACACCTTCTTCGGCGATCCCGGAAAGGAAAACGGATTCCTGATCGAGCCGATCTACCCCGGCGGCACTGTCACGATCGAGAAAAGGCCCTTCACCACGGCGCTTGACCTTGACGATCTGGGGCAGAGCTTCGACATGGCCTTCGTGGATGCAAACCACCAGCACCCCTGGCCGCTGATCGATACCCTGGCGCTGTGGCCGCACATGCGGGGCGATGGCCCGCGCACGGTGATTCATCACGACCTGTTCCTGTTCCGCAAGCAGGACATCGTATTCGGTATCGGCCCGAAATACCTGTTTGACCAGTTCCCGGAAAGCCACCGCGAAGCTTCGCCTGCAGGGGGCGGCAACATCTTTTCGGTGTCGCTGTCAATGAAACGCGAGCAGATGGAAGAAATCGCCGCCAACGCGATTTCGCTGCCCTGGTCCCTGCGCACGCCGCTGCAGGAAAAACAGCTGAAACGGATCTTCGCCATGATCGACCGCCACTACAGCCCCGATCTGGGCCGGGTCTTTCGCGAGGCCGCCGCCAAGTTCAACCACATGGACAGATTCCGGTCGGGGTTATGAACATGTGGCGCAAAGGAACCGGATCGGGCAAGGTATCAAACACCCGCCTGTACGAGATCGAACGAAACAATGCAGCCTGCCAGAAGCGGGTTGCGCGCTTTCAGGCAGATCTGGCCGCCGGGCGGGCAAAAGCAGCCGATTTTGAAAATCTGAAGCAACAGTTTCCCTATTACGGCATTCTGCCCTGTCGGACGGCGGGCACGGATTTCGTGCTGTTCCACGCCCATGACGACGTGATCGCCTGGCGCTATCTGTGGCTGGGCGATGATGCCTATGAGGCCGGCATCCTGAAAACCTGGATATCCTGGTGCAAGACCCCGGGAACCATTCTGGATATTGGTGGCTACAGCGGGTTGATGTCGGTGCTGGCCGGGCTGGTACATCCTGAAAACCGGGTGCATCTGTTCGAGCCGATCGAGCGCACCATTGAACGCGCTTCGATCAACATCCGCCTGAACGGGCTGC
Organism: Paracoccaceae bacterium; assembly: GCA_026989355.1. Lineage (GTDB taxonomy): Bacteria > Pseudomonadota > Alphaproteobacteria > Rhodobacterales > Rhodobacteraceae > WFVA01. Next base: position 3,226 of record JALSJM010000004.1, read on the forward strand.
AACCGCGTATTTACCTGCACAATATGGCAGTGTCCGACAGGACAGGAGAACAGATAATCAATTACTACCGCAGTGAGAACTTTCTGGGAACGGGAAATTCGCTGCATGAAAAAACCGGCAAGGACGCGGTATTTCGCAAGACCATCCGCACCGTGGATCTGGACAGTTACCAGCCCGGACTGAATCCCTCGATCGTAAAGATCGATGTGGAAGGGCATGAACTGGCCTGCCTGCGCGGCATGCAGGGAATCCTGGCCCGCAGCCGTCCGAAAATGATCATCGAAATCTGGGACCATGACCGCGATGCCGTTCTGGGGCTGCTGAAAGAGCTTGGTTACAATCTGGAGCGAACCGAGGCACGGGAGCTTCCGGTCAATAATTACCTGGCAGTTCCGAAACCCTGAACCGGAGACCAAAGGGCCGGGAACATTCCCGGCCCTTCATATCGTGCTGTTCTGCCCGGATTTCTCAGAAGATGAAGTCCGAGGCGTCGAGGTCTGCGAGGTTGACGCCCAGCAAGGTGATGGTGTTGCCGCCCAGGGCGTCGATCACCACATCCGCGCCCACCTGCGCCATGTGGCTGGCGGTGAGGTCGGCGAAATCGGTGATCTCGGAAACCGCCGAAAGGTCGAT
>JALSJM010000005.1 GCA_026989355.1 Paracoccaceae bacterium
GGAACGGCGGTTTCGTCTGGGCCTGCAAGAACTACGACGGCGACGTGCAGTCGGATACCGTGGCCCAGGGCTTCGGCTCGCTCGGGCTGATGACCTCGATCCTGATGACACCCGACGGCAAGGTGGTGGAAAGCGAAGCGGCGCATGGCACCGTTACCCGCCATTATCGCCAGCATCAGAAGGGCGAGGCCACCTCGACCAACTCCATCGCCTCGATCTATGCCTGGACAGGCGGCCTGAAGCATCGCGCCAAGCTTGATGACAACCCGGCGCTGATGCTGTTTGCCGAAACGCTGGAGCGCATCGTGGTGGAAACCGTGGAAAGCGGCCACATGACAAAGGATCTGGCGCTGCTGGTCGGCCCCGACCAGAAATGGCTGACCACCGAAGGGTTCCTTGAAAAGATCGACGAGAACCTGAAAGCGGCCCTGGCCGGCAACGGCTGAACATATCCGCCCCCGCCCTGCGGCATGGGGCAGACAAACCACAAAGGCCGCCCCGGGGGGGGGCGGCCTTTCGCATCCGGGCCCGAGGGGAAGTCAGGCCTTTCCGCGTTTCCTGAAAAGGGCGAGACCGCCAAGCGCTCCCAGCAGAAGCGGCAGCCCTGCGGGCACGGGCACCGGCGCCGGCCCGGAACCGGGATCAGGCAGGATCCTCGCAAAGAGCGTAGGGTCAACTCCGGAACCCAGGATCGTCAGGCCAGAACCGACTTCCAGGGGATGCGCGCCAAAGAAGAAGGTATCGCCCGGGCTTCCGGACTCCAGATCGTTGAACCAGTTTCCGAACAGGTTGATCACCAGATCCGTCATGCCCGAAGGCCCGGAGCCGCTCAGCACGAAGCTTTCGTCAGCGCTGTAATAGAAGCCGCTGGAATAGCCGGAAAACGGCGTTGTCACATTCACATCCGTAACCGCGAAACTCACGTTGTCCCACCGAAAGGTGCCGGTCGGAACATAAATGCCTCCGGTCCCCGCATTCTCCATGAAAAGCCCGCTCACATCAAATTCGATCAATGCCGCCGAAGCAGGTGCGGCCAACCCCGTCATGGCGGCAACACTCACCGATATCAGAAACTTCTTCATCACGTTTCCCTTTTCCCTCACTGAAATCACGCCGTTTCCTCGACCCCCCGACATTGCCACACGCGCATTGTCTCGGCTTACCCCGATCAGGGTATGGCAGTGATTTTGCCCCGCGCTTCATTTGGCACTGGCGTTTTGCCTGCAGTCAGGTTATGCGCGCCGCAAGACATTCCCCGAAAGGCCCGAGAAATGAACCTGCGCAACATTGCGATCATCGCCCATGTGGATCACGGCAAGACAACTCTTGTCGATCAGCTTCTGAAACAGTCGGGCGCATTCCGCGCCAACCAGGCGGTGGCCGAGCGGGCGCTTGACAGCAACGATCTGGAGCGCGAGCGCGGCATCACCATCCTGGCCAAGGCCACCAGCGTGCAATGGGGCGATACCCGCATCAACATCGTCGATACCCCGGGCCACGCCGATTTCGGCGGCGAGGTCGAGCGGATCCTGTCGATGGTCGATGGCGTGGTGCTGCTGGTCGATGCCGCCGAAGGACCGATGCCGCAGACCAAGTTCGTCACATCCAAGGCGCTGGCGCTCGGGCTCAGGCCGATCGTGGTGCTGAACAAGGTTGACAAGCCCGATGCCGAACCCGACCGCGCGCTTGACGAAGTGTTTGATCTGTTCGCCAATCTCGGTGCCAGCGACGAACAACTGGATTTCCCCCACCTCTATGCCTCGGGGCGCGCCGGCTGGGCCGATGCCGCGCTTGAAGGCCCCCGCAAGAACCTTGACGCGCTGTTCGAACTGATCCTCGCCCATGTGCCCGAACCTGCCCAGACCCGCAGGCGCGAAGAGCCGTTCTCGATGCTGGCCACCACCCTTGGTGCCGATCCCTTCATCGGTCGCCTGCTGACCGGGCGCATCGAAAGCGGGCAGGTGAAACCGGGCGATACGGTAAAGGCGCTTTCGCGCGAAGGGGCCCGCATCGAACAGTTCCGCGTCTCGAAAGTGCTGGCCTTCCGCGGACTTGAACAGGCGGCTGTCGAAGGTGCGGCGGCGGGTGACATCGTTTCGCTTGCGGGCATGAACAAGGCCACCGTGGCCGATACGCTCTGCGCCCCCGAGGTAGAAACCGCAATTCCCGCCCAGCCCATCGATCCGCCCACGATTTCCGTGACCTTCGGCATCAACGACAGCCCGCTTGCCGGGCGCGACGGCAAGAAGGTGCAAAGCCGGGTGATCCGCGAAAGGCTGATGAAAGAGGCCGAAACCAATGTGGCGATCCGCGTTTCAGACACCCCTGGCGGCGAGGCCTTCGAGGTGGCCGGGCGCGGCGAACTGCAGATGGGCGTGCTGATCGAAAACATGCGTCGCGAGGGATTCGAGCTTTCGATCTCGCGTCCGCGTGTCCTGTTTCGCGAAGAAAACGGAGAGCGCCTTGAACCGATCGAGGAAGTCACCATCGATGTGGACGACGATTACACCGGCGTGGTGGTGGAAAAGCTGACCGGCCCGCGCAAGGGCGAACTCACCGAAATGAAACCCTCGGGCAGCGGCAAGACACGCATCATCGCGCTGGTGCCCTCCCGCGGGCTCATCGGCTATCACGGAGAATTCCTCACCGATACCCGCGGCACCGGCATTCTCAACCGTGTCTTTCACGGCTGGGCACCCCACAAGGGGCCGATTCCGGGGCGGCGCAAAGGCGTGCTGATTTCAATGGAAAACGGAACCGCCGTGGCCTATGCCCTCTTCAACCTGGAAGATCGCGGCCGCTTCTTCATCAAGCCGCAGGATCCCGTCTATCAGGGCATGATCGTGGGTGAACACAACCGCGAAAACGATCTCGAGGTGAACCCCCTCAAGGGCAAGAAACTTACCAACATCCGCGCCGCCGGTTCGGATGAGGCCGTGCGCCTTACGCCGCCGGTGCGCATGAGCCTCGAAGAGGCGATCGCCTATGTCAACGATGACGAACTGGTGGAAGTCACCCCGAATGCAATCCGCCTGCGCAAGCGTCACCTCGATCCGCACGAGCGCAAGCGCGCCGCCCGTGCCGGGGCCGGCTGACCCCTTCTTCTTCCGGGGCACATGTTGCCGGGATGAGGGGGGGGGCAATGGGGCGCCGGCGGCCTGCCGGAATGCTCCTTCCGGCCTGTCTCAGACGCCCTCTACAAAGCAGTATTCCCGCTCTGCCGCCGGCAACCCGTGGGAAAGAGCCTCCTGATATTCGGGTGAATTGTAGAAAGCGAGCGCCGTCTCCATGTCCCGGAAACGGATGATCACGTTGCGGGCCCGCTCCTTCCCTTCCATCTGCCGGTATGCGCCACCCCGCGCCAGAAATTCGCCGCCGTATTTCTCAACCGCCGGGCCGGCAAGCGCGGCATAGCGTGCATAGGCCTCGGGATCCTTCACATCCACATGCACCATCGCATAAACCGCCATCCTCACATCTCCTCCAGCGTTTTCCTTGCTGCATCGATCGCTTCATCCGCGCGGTTGAAATCCGAACCGCCCCCGCGGGCCATGTCAGGGCGCCCACCCCCACCCTTGCCGCCAAGCGCCGCCACCGCCGCCTGAACGATATCCACGGCCGAAATCCGATTCGCCAGATCCTCCGTCACCCCTGCGGCTACCGCCACCTTGCCGCCCTGATCGGCAATCAGCAGGATCACCCCCGAACCAAGCTTTTCCTTCTGCGCATCGATCAGCGCCGGCAGGTCCTTGCCCGGAACCCCTTCCAGCTTTCCTGCCAGAAAAGGAATGCCGTTCACATCTTCCGCCGCCGGGCCTGCCGAAGCCCCGCCACCGCCAAGCGCCAGTTCGCGCCGCAGGCGCTCCACCTCGCCCGAAAGGGCGCGGCGCTCTTCCTGCAGGCTTTTCACGCGCTCGGGCAGTTCCCCGGCCGGGGCCCTGGCCGCACTCGCCGCCTCGGCCAGCAGTCGGCGGGTTTCCTCCACATGCCTGAGCGCGGCCTCGCCGGTCAGCGCCTCGATGCGGCGCACCCCCGCGCTCGAAGCGCTGTCACCCAGAAGCACGAACATGCCGATATCGCCGGTGCGCTTCACATGGGTGCCCCCGCAAAGCTCGATCGAATAGGTTTCGCGATCAAGCCCCTTGCCGGAATTGGCCTTGCGCCCCATCGAAACCACGCGCACCTCTTCGCCGTATTTTTCGCCGAAAAGTGCCTGGGCGCCGATCTCGCGGGCCTCGTCGGGGGTCATGATCCGGGTTTCGACCGGGGTATTCTGGCGAATGTATTCATTGACTTCGGCCTCGACCCGGCGCAGTTCCCCGGGGGTCAGGGCCTTGTTGTGGCTGAAATCGAAACGCAGGCGGTCGGGGGCATTGAGGCTGCCGCGCTGCGCCACATGTTCGCCCAGCGTTTCGCGCAGGGCCTCGTGCAGCAGATGGGTGGCCGAGTGATGGGCGCGGATGGCGCTGCGCCGGGCGTGATCCACCTCAAGCCGCGCGCCCGCGCCGCACGCGATCTCGCCGCTCTGCACCTCGGCCGAATGAATGAATATCCCGGCCGCCTTCTGCGTATCGGTGATGCGCGCCATGCCGGTTTCGGTGGCAAGCAGCCCCGTATCGCCCACCTGGCCGCCGGCCTCGGCGTAAAACGGCGTCTGGTTCACCACGATCTGCACGGTTTCCCCGGCCTTCGCGGATGCTGCCTCCTGCCCGTTCTTCACCAGCGCCAGGATCTGGCCCTCGGCGATCTCGGTATCATATCCAAGGAACTCGGTAGGCCCGTGTCTTTCTGCCAGATCGAACCAGATCCTCGCATCCTGCGCCTCGCCCGAACCCGCCCAGGCGGCGCGCGCCTTGGCCTTCTGCGCGGCCATGGCGGCCTCAAAGCCCGCCACGTCCACTTCCCGCCCCCTTTCGCGCAGCGCATCCTGGGTAAGGTCCAGCGGAAAGCCATAGGTGTCATACAGGCGAAAGGCGGCAGCACCGGACAGCGGAGCCCCCTCGGACAGGCGGGAAAGTTCATCATCCAGCAGCCGCAGGCCGCGCTCGAGCGTCTGCTTGAAACGGGTTTCCTCAAGCAGAAGCGTTTCCTCGATCAGCGGTCGGGCGCGTCCGAGTTCGGGATAGGCCTGCCCCATCTGCGCCACCAGTTCGCCCACCAGGCGGTGCATCACCGGATCCTTCGTACCCAGCTGATGGGCATGGCGCATGGCCCGGCGCATGATGCGGCGCAGCACATAGCCCCGCCCCTCGTTCGCGGGCATCACGCCATCGGCGATCAGGAAAGAGGCAGAGCGCAGGTGATCGGCGATCACCCGGTGGTGAATTCGCCCCGCGCCATCGGGATCGGTCGAGGTGACATTGGCCGATGCCTCGATCAGCGCCCGCATGAGATCGGTTGCGTAATTGTCCGGCGTACCCTGAAGCAGGGCCGCCACACGCTCGATCCCCATGCCGGTATCGATCGACTGATTGGGCAGCGGTTCGCGTCTGCCGTCCTCAAACTGTTCGTATTGCATGAACACGAGGTTCCAGATCTCGACGAACCGGTCCCCGTCCTCATCGGGGCTGCCCGGAGGACCACCCGGGACATGCTCGCCGTGATCATAGAATATCTCGGACGAGGGCCCGCAGGGGCCGGTAGGACCCATCATCCAGAAATTGTCATCCGTTGCGATGCGGATGATGCGCTCGTCGGGCAGACCGGCCACCTTCTTCCACAGCGTGGCGGCTTCTTCATCGGTGTGATATACGGTAACGAGCAGGCGATCCTTCGGAATACCAAGCTCTTTCGTCAGCATCTCCCAGGCCAGGGGAATGGCCCTCTCCTTGAAATAGTCGCCGAAAGAGAAATTGCCCAGCATCTCGAAAAAGGTGTGGTGGCGCAGGGTATAGCCCACGTTATCAAGATCATTGTGCTTGCCGCCGGCACGCACGCATTTCTGGGCGGTGGTGGCGCGCTTGTAATCGCGGGTTTCCACACCTGTGAACAGGTTCTTGAACTGCACCATGCCGGAATTGACGAACATCAGCGTCGGATCGTTGCGCGGCACCAGCGGCGAGCTTGGCACCACCTCGTGATCGTGCTTCGCGAAATAATCAAGGAAGCTCGTGCGGATTTCGTTCAGGCTCGGCATTTTTGTCGGCTCTTTGTCGGGGAATTGACTGGTCCGGCCCTGATTATCGCCAAGGGGCGCAACTGTCCACAGGGAAGCCGGCCCCATGGCGCCCGGTCCGGACGGGCGATCAACGGAAAAGGGCCGGACAACCCGCCCGACCCCTTATCTCCGGGCCCCGAGGGGCAGACCGGTCGGATCAGATTTCCACCACATCCTCACCGCTGCCCCCGGCAGGGGCGGAAACATCGAAATCAAGCCCGTGAGCGGCACGGATCTTGTCTTCGATCGCATGGGCGATCTCGGGGTGATCGCGCAGAAAGGCCTTGGCGTTCTCGCGCCCCTGGCCGATACGCTCGTCACCGTAAGAGAACCACGATCCGGACTTCTCGACCACACCGGCCTTCACGCCCAGATCCAGCAACTCGCCCATCTTCGAGATGCCCTCGCCATACATGATGTCGAACTCCACCTGCTTGAAAGGTGGCGCCACCTTGTTCTTTACAACCTTCACGCGGGTAGTGTTGCCAACCACCTCGTCACGATCCTTGATCTGGCCGATGCGGCGGATGTCAAGGCGCACCGAGGAATAGAACTTCAGCGCATTCCCGCCCGAGGTGGTTTCGGGGCTGCCGAACATCACACCGATCTTCATGCGGATCTGGTTGATGAAGATCACCATGCAGTTCGAGCGGCTGATCGAGCCGGTCAGCTTGCGCATCGCCTGGCTCATGAGGCGGGCCTGCACGCCAACGCTGCTGTCTCCCATGTCGCCTTCAAGCTCGCTCTTGGGGGTCAGCGCGGCAACACTGTCCACCACCACCACCGACACGGCCCCCGAACGCACCAGCGTATCGGTGATCTCCAGCGCCTGCTCGCCGGTGTCGGGCTGCGAAATCAGCAGTTCGTCAAGATCGACACCAAGCTTGCGCGCATATTGCGGATCAAGCGCATGTTCGGCATCGACAAAGGCGCAAACCCCGCCCTTCTTCTGTTCTTCGGCGATCACATGCAGCGCCAGCGTCGTTTTCCCCGAACTTTCCGGGCCGTAGATCTCGATGATCCTGCCCTTGGGCAGGCCGCCGATCCCGAGCGCGATATCAAGCCCCAGAGAACCGGTAGAGGTGATCTCGATCTCGGAAAGCGGATTGTCGCCGCCGAGCTTCATGATCGAGCCCTTCCCGAACTGCCGTTCGATCTGCGCCAGGGCGGAATCCAGGGCCTTCTGCTTGTCGCTGTCACGCTTTTCGGTCATTTTCAGAACTTCTGCCATCATGCTTGTCCACTTCCTTATTCCACAGCTTCAACCTGGCGGCAACGACTGAGATGTTCGCGCCTTGTTCCTCATCTCCTTATGAGATCAAACCGGGAACATTTCAATAGAATTTTACAGATTACTCTTTAACGGGAGAATTTTAACAAGTAGTTACCATGAACAGACGCACTCTGAGCCAACGCGGGAATCCAGATGCTGATCTTTCCGAATGCCCGGATCGTTCTCTTCGCGGTGCCGAAAACAGCCACAACCGCGCTCGAAACCGCGCTGGCACCCCATGCGGGGATCGTGCTGCGCAATCCGCCGGGCATCAAGCACATGCCGCTTTACCGTTATTACCGCCATTTCCTTCCCCTCCTCGAACGTTCGGGGCTGAAAAAACTCGAAACACTGGCTGTTGTGCGCGAACCGGTCAGCTGGCTGGGAAGCTGGTTCCGCTATCGCTCGCGCCCCGAAATCGCAGGGCAGCCGCAGTTCACCGGAAACATTGATTTCGACAGCTTCGTGCGGGCCTATCTGATGAACGAGCAACCGGAATGCGCACGAGTGGGAAGCCAGGCACGATTCCTGTCCGACGAATCCGGCCGGCCGGCGGTGGACCGGCTCTTTGCCTATGAAGATATCGGCGCGCTCACCGGATATCTGGGTGCGCGCCTTGGGGCGAACATCAGCTTGCCCCGCCGCAATGCTTCACCTCGGCGTCCGCTCGATCTGTCCAAACAGACCGAATCCCTGCTGCGCCGCAAACACGCCACGGATTTCGCCCTGTGGAAAGCCGCCCTGGCAGGGCGCGGCGGGAAATGATGCTGCGACAACCCGCAGCCGGGCCATGCACTCAGTGAAGCTGTTTCTGCACGGTGCTGGTCAGTTCGTTCAGCGAAAAGGGCTTGGGGAGAAAAACCGAGTTCGGGATACGTGCCTGGTGCTCCGAAAAATCCTCCTCGGCGTAACCCGAGACGAAAACCACCTTCACGCCGGGCCTGTCCTTCAGGGCTTTCCTGACCCAGCTTGGCCCGTCCATGCCAGGCATGATCACATCGGTCACGAATATGTCTACGGCCAGATCCGTCTGCTCCAGGATGCGCAAGGCCTCTTCGGCGCACTCGGCTTCAAGCACCGTATATCCCCGCATCCGCAATGCGCGTGAGGCAAAGGCCCGCACCGGTGCCTCATCCTCGACCAGAAGAACAACACCCTCGCCCCGCACTGCGTTCAGCCCCGGCGAATCGGAAGGATCCGCACGGAAAGGACCGCGAACCGATTGCTCTTCCTCATGCCCTGCCTTGCCGCCGTTTTCCTGGCCATGTTCCTGCCGGTCGGCCGGTCGCACGGAAAGGCGGCAGCTCGAAAAGGACATGGCCTGCAGAACGGACCCGCCCGTTGCATCGGGAACGCAAACATCATTGACATCACGAACAGGGATGTCGGCGGAAGCTCGATCGCACTCTTCCGGAACGGTTGTCTCGGGTGGCGGTTCGGATGACTGGCTGCCTCCCTCCAGAGACCGCACCAGCCGTCCGACCGGGTCATCCTCTCCCGGTTCCCTGCCCTGCCCGGCACATGTGCCCGACCCGCCCCCCATGTCTGCCGTCAGAAGCAGCGGTGGCGCCTCCCGGGAAATACCTTCACCGGCCGGTGAAGGTTGCGGTGACGAAACGTCCGCCTCTCGCACGACATCACCTTCCAGAGGGTCAGATTCCGGTGACTCTGCCGCCTTTTCATGGCCACCCGTCATCCCGGACATGTTCGTTCCCGCCGGATCGGGCATCTTCGCTTCGCCAGGCGGCAGCCCGTCCCCGGGCGGATGGCCTTCCTCCCCGACCGCGGGTTCTGCCGCCATCCCCGCCGCCGGCGTGTGGTCATTGCCTGTTGCCGCAGGGCTGGCATCGGGCAGGACGGCATCTCCGGTTTCCTCCGCAACCGGCAGATCATCGCCGGAAACCTCTCTCCGGGCTTTATCCTTCTGCGGCGCCGCCAACTGGCCCTCGCCGTGGGCCGGGAAATAGAGCGTGAAGCAGGTTCCGTTGCCGGCCACGCTGTCCACGAAGATGAATCCTCCGGTCTGCTTGACGATCCCGTAGGCGGTGGACAGGCCAAGGCCTGTTCCCTCGCCGGTGCGTTTGGTGGTATAGAAGGGTTCGAACACCTTGTTCAGCTTGTCGGAAGGGATGCCAACCCCCTGATCCGACACTTTCACCACCACGTAATCACCTGCAGGCACCGTTGCACGATCACGCTGCAGGGGTTCGGCAAGTGTCGTGTCGAAGGTCTCGATCCGCACCTCTCCACCTTCCGGCATGGCATCACGCGCGTTCACCACGAGATTCATCAGAACCTGTTCCAGTTGCCGCTTGTCGGCCAGGATCGGCTGCAATCCCGGGTCATGCGAAAACGAAAGCGTGACCTTCTCGCCCACCAGCCGGTTCAGCAGGTGGGTCAGTTCGGAAAGCGTCTCGCGCAGGTCAAGCACCTCGGGGCGCAGGTTCTGCTTGCGCGAAAATGCCAGCAACTGGCCAACCAGACTGGCCGCCCGGTTGGCGTTCTGGTGGATCTGCATCAGGTCGGCATAATCCATGTCACCCTGCTGATGGCGCAACAGCAACAGATCGCAGTGCCCGGAAATGGCGGTGAGCAGGTTGTTGAAATCATGCGCCACCCCGCCTGCCAGCTGACCGATGGCCTGCATCTTCTGGCTCTGCACGAACTGCGCTTCCAGCGTCTTCAGCTCGGTTGCGTCGTTGAGAACGGCAATAAGCACGGGCCCGCCCTCCTCGACCACGCGACTGAGGCTGAACTGCAGGAACACCTCGCTTTCCGGGCGGCGCGCCTGCAGCACCTCGCTGCGGTTGAGGCCCCGCCCGCCCGCCGCCTCGCGCAGCCAGTCACCGATCGGGCGCCCCAGCCCCTCGACCAGATCCGACAGGTAGACCGGATCGCCCCCGGGATCTTCCTGATAGTTGAGAAGGGTGCGGGCCCCCCGGTTGCCCAGAAGCACCCGCCCGTCGGGTGCGATCTTCAGCATCGGCACTGGCAGATGATCGAAGAACTGCCAGCTGCCATCATGGGAAAGGCCGCCTTCACCCCCTGGCAGAAGATAGATCTCGCGCCGACCGCCGGGCCCTTCAAGCTCGGCCACCAGGGTGCGGACCGGTCCGTCGGCGGCGGCAATCTCGTTTTCCTGGCCGCTCTTGACCGGCAGTTCGTTGAATATCCGGTCAAGCGTCTTGACACGGCCGCCAAGCAGGGTGCGCATGGCTTCGTTCATGAACAGCACCGTGCCCGACTTGCTGGCGGTCAGCATCGGCAGGCTCAGGGTTTCGGCACCGCGGCTGTTGATGTTGCGCAGGCCCATGTCTTCAAGCCGCCAGAGGAATTCGTTTTCGCTTACCTGATGAACCGACAGGCGGATATGGCCGCGCCTTGTCACGATATCCTCGCGCGCCGCGCCTTGGGCTTCGGCCCTGGTCTGCAGGCGATAGACGACAGCCGAAGGATTGGCAAAATGGTCGCGCAATGTCTGGGCAAGCGTTTCCTCCGCCCGGTCGTCGAACCGGTCCTTGGCGGCAGTGTTGCGATATCTGATCTGGCCCTCGCCATCGGTCAGGAAGGCCGGAGCATTGTCATGTTCGACAAACTTCCCGAGCGCATCGCCAAGTGCCGCCTGCGCACGCTTGCGGCGAAACGCCAGAAAATGGCTGATCGCAATCACGAACACCAGCGTCATCCCGGCACCGAACAACAACCTTGCAATCAGCGGATCCGAAACGGCAAAGGCCGAAGCCAGCAGCCCCCCGGCGGGGAATGCCGCCAGGGCGATGCGGGGCGACAGGCCGGCTGCCGTATCGGACATGCTCTGAGGAGTAATGGTTGAATCCGCCACCGGTGCCCTCCTTCGCGATTCGTGGACCAGTGCCATTTCGGCGCCATTTCCTTAAGCGCAGATTAACCCTTGCCCGGAATCCATGAAATCACAACCGATAGTTGTTTCAAATGGTTTGTTTCCGGCCCAGTTGCGCAAGAAAGAAGCCGTCACCGCCCCGCAACGGGGAATACCGGCGCCGGAAATGGCAAACCCAGCCCGGATTGGCGGCAAGAAAGGCCTTGATCCGGGCTTCGTTCTCGGCCCGCAGAAGCGAGCAGGTAGCATATGCCAGAACACCACCGGGAGAGACAAGAATCTTTGCTTCTTCAAGTATCTGCACCTGCATCCTCATCAGACGCTCAAGCTCCGGGCGATCAAGCCGCCACTTGCCTTCGGGGCTGCGTCGCCAGGCCCCGGAACCCGAGCAGGGCACATCACACAGCACCAGATCGAAGGGCGCCCGGCCGCTGGCCTCGCCGCAGGAAAGCAACTGTATGTCGGCTCCCGCACGGCGTGCCCGGGTCGGCAGATCACGCATCCGCCGCGGGGCGGCGTCATGGGCGAAATAGCGCGCGCGCGGTTGACGTGCGGCCAGTGCCAGAACCTTGCCGCCGCCGCCGGCACAGTAATCGAGCACCCGCGCACCAGGGGCCAGCGGCAGATCGCGACAGAGGGCCTGAGAATGCAGATCCTGCAGTTCTGCAAGCCCTTGCCGATAGGCACGTGAATTTCTTGTTCTTCTTTCATTTTCAGTAACCTGAAGGGCAGTATCAACGTGATCAGAAGGGCGCGTGGCGATGCCTTCGTCTGCCAGCAGCCGCGCGGCCTCATCGCGCGTGCAGCGCGCCGTGTTGACCCGCAGCCAGACCGGCGCGCGTTCGCGCAGGATCCTGCAGACCGCGGCCATGTCGTTGCCGAGCGAATCTTCGAACGCAGGCAGCATCCAGTCCGGGATGTCGAGCGCCGCCGCCCCTTCGGGAGGGGCGCCCGCCGTGGTTTCGCAGGCAGCAAGCGGTGGCGGGGCATGCCCCTCTCCGGTGAACAATGCCGCCGGATCCTCGCCCCGTTCACGCAGCAGACCGATCAGCAGGGCACGGCCGCTCTCTCCGCCGCCCCGCGCTGCGCAGGAGCGGCGGCGCCGCAGCACATCGAACACCAGATCGCGCACCGCGGCCCGATCCCGGGCCCCTGCAAAACGGCTGCGCCGCGCCCATGTGACAAGCACCTTTTCGGCCGGAGCCCCGGCGGTGATCCTGTCGAGGATTTCGATTGCAGCAGCAATGCGGGCACCGGGCGTCATGGTTTTGAATCTGCTTCAGAAACCGCGTGCAGCATGCTGATGAAACTACCCTATCCGGTAGTTCGGGCTTTCCCGGGTGATCTGCACGTCATGCACGTGGCTTTCCTTCAGCCCGGCCCCGGTGATGCGCACGAACTCACAGCCCCCCCGCATGCTGTCGATGGTGGCATGGCCGGTATAGCCCATGGCGGCGCGCAATCCCCCTACCAGCTGATGGATCACCGCGCCGGCCGGCCCCTTGTAGGGGACCTGGCCCTCGATCCCCTCGGGCACCAGCTTGTCGCTGGCTGCGTCCTTCTGGAAATAGCGATCGGCCGAACCGCTGGCCATGGCGCCGAGGCTGCCCATGCCGCGATAGCTCTTGAAACTGCGGCCCTGATAGAGAATCACCTCGCCGGGGCTTTCATCGGTGCCCGCAATCATGCTGCCGACCATGGCACAATGGGCGCCGGCGGCGATCGCCTTGGCGAAATCGCCGGAGAACTTGATGCCACCGTCGGCAATGACCGGAACATCGCTTTCGGCCGCCCCCGCGGCGCAGTCCATGATTGCCGTCAGCTGGGGCACACCCACGCCGGCCACCATGCGGGTGGTGCAGATCGAGCCCGGCCCGATCCCCACCTTCACGCTGTCGGCCCCCGCCCTGATCAGCGCCCTGGTGGCCGCGGCGGTGGCCACGTTGCCGGCACAGATCTGCACCCCGTCGCCAAAGGCCCGGCGCGCGCGCTCCACAGCCTCTGCCACGCCCTCGGAATGGCCGTGAGCGGTATCGATCACGATCATGTCGGCCCCCGCCTCGGCCAGCGCCTGCGAACGGGCGAAACCCGCATCGCCAACGGTAGTGGCGGCGGCCACGCGCAGGCGGCCCAGATCGTCCTTGCAGGCCTGGGGGTTGAGCACGGCCTGCTCCAGATCCTTCAGTGTCATCAACCCGGTGAGGTGGCCCTCTTCGTCGGTGATCAGCAGCTTCTCGATCCGGCGTGCCTGCATCAGCGACCTGGCCTCGTCAAGGTCGGCCGGTTCGCGCAGGATGGCAAGATCATCCGACGTCATCATGACCGAAACCGGCGTGCTGTCGTCGCTGGCGAAACGCATGTCGCGGTTGGTGACGATACCAAGCACGCGCCCCTTGCCGTCAACCACAGGAAAACCGGTAACGCGATAGCGCGCCTGCAGCGCCTTCGCATCAGCCAGCGTCTGGTTCGGGCGCAGGGTGATCGGCTTGTAGACAACGCCGCTCACGAAGCGCTTGACGCGGCGCACCTCTGCGGCCTGCTCCTCGATCCCGAGGTTGCGGTGGATCACCCCCATGCCGCCGGCCTGGGCCATGGCGATGGCCATGCGCGCCTCGGTCACCGTGTCCATGGCCGAACTCAGCAGCGGGATGTTCATGGTGATGGCACGGCTGGCACGGGTGGTGGTATCCGCGGTGGCGGGCAGAACCGAGGATGCCGCCGGGACAAGCAGCACGTCATCAAAGGTGAGGGCCTCGCGAATTTCCATGAAGCAGCTCCTTCATGAGCAGGGTTGGGGAAGGTTCGTCTGGCACGCTCCTATCGCATGGAACAGCGCGGGGCGAAAGGGGCAAAAGGGCCGAAGGGGGCGAAAGGAAAACACGCCCGATCCCACCCCGCCCTTACAGCGTGCAGTTGGCCGCGCCGCCATCAAGCAGGATGTTCTGCCCCACGATGAAACCCGCGTGACGCGAGCAGAGAAAGGCGCAGCAGGCACCGAATTCCGCCGGCAGTCCGTAGCGGCGGGCGGGGATGGTTTCGGCCCGCCGGGCGCGGGCTTCTTCCAGGGTGATGCCTTCGGCCTCGGCCACCGCACGGTCAAGCGCATCGGCGCGATCGGTGGCATGGATGCCGGGCAGCAGGTTGTTGATCGTCACCCCGGCCGCCGCCACCTGACGCGCGGTGCCCGCCACATAGCCGGTCAGCCCCGCGCGCGCTGCATTGGAAAGCCCCAGCACCGGAATCGGCGCCTTCACCGCCACCGAGGTGATGTTGACCACCCTGCCCCAGCCCCGCGCCATCATGCCAGGCACAAGCGCCGTCATAAGGGCTATCGGGGTCAGCATGTTGGCATCGAGCGCGGCGATGAAATCATCGCGCGTCCAGTCGCTCCACATGCCGGGGGGAGGCCCGCCGGCATTGGTCACCAGGATATCCGCATCTCCCGCCGCTTCGAGAACCCTCGCGCGCCCTTCTTCGGTGGTGATGTCGGCGGCCACCGTTTTCACCGCCACCCCATGCGCCGCGCGGATCGCTCCGGCGGCCTCTTCAAGCGGCCCCGGCGTGCGGGCATTGATCACCAGATCCACCCCCTCGGCCGCCAGGGCCTCGGCACAGCCCCGCCCAAGCCCCCGGGACGACGCGCAGACAAGCGCCTTCTTGCCGGCAATTCCCAGATCCATGCACTGTTCCCTTTCCGATTTCCGATTGCTTCCAGGATCCTGCGCCAGGATCCTGCGATTGCGTTTCATGATTGGCGATTGCCACGGCAAGGGCAAGCCCCGGCCATGTCCTCTTCTGCCGCCCCTTCTTTCCGGCCATTGCAACCCCCCGCACCCGCCGCTATAGGCTCGCCTCATGCATGACGCCCGGAACCAGAAGAACGCCCCCACCCTGCCCGCCGAAATCGCCCGCCGGCGCACCTTCGCCATCATCAGCCACCCCGATGCCGGCAAGACGACGCTGACCGAAAAGTTCCTGCTTTACGGCGGCGCGATCCAGATGGCCGGACAGGTGCGCGCCAAGGGCGAGGCCCGGCGCACGCATTCGGACTTCATGAAGATGGAGCAGGAGCGCGGCATCTCGGTTTCGGCCTCGGCCATGAGCTTCGATTTCGGCAGCCATCGTTTCAACCTTGTCGATACCCCCGGCCACTCGGATTTTTCCGAGGATACCTATCGCACCCTCACCGCAGTGGACGCCGCGGTAATGGTGATCGACGGCGCCAAGGGGGTGGAAAGCCAGACGCAGAAGCTGTTCGAGGTCTGCCGCCTGCGCGATCTGCCGATCTTCACCTTCTGCAACAAGATGGACCGCGAATCGCGCGAAACCTTCGACATCATCGACGAGATCCAGCAGAGCCTGGCGATCGACGTGACGCCGGCAAGCTGGCCGATCGGCATGGGGCGCGATTTCATCGGCTGCTACGACATGCTGAACGACCGGCTCGAACTGATGGACCGGGCCGAACGCAACGTGGTGGCCGAGAGCATCCGCATCGAGGGGCTCGACGACCCGTGCCTGGCCGAACACGTGCCCGCCGATCTCCTGGGGCCGCTTCGCGAAGAGGTGGAAATGGCACGCGAACTGCTGCCGCCGCTTGACGTGGAAGCGCTGCATGAAGGCACCCTTACCCCCATCTGGTTCGGCTCGGCGATCAACAGCTTCGGCGTCAGGGAACTGATGCAGGGCATCGCCACCCACGCCCCCCCGCCCCGGCCCCAGCGTGCCGAGCCGCGCCAGATCTGCCCCGATGAAGGGAAGGTGGCGGGCTTCGTCTTCAAGGTGCAGGCCAACATGGATCCCAGGCACCGCGACCGCGTGGCCTTCGTGCGGCTGGCCTCGGGCCATTTCAAGCGCGGCATGAAACTGACCCATGTGCGCAACAAAAAGGTGATGAGCATCTCCAACCCCGTGCTGTTTCTGGCCGCTGACCGCGAGCTGACCGAAGAAGCCTGGGCCGGCGACATCATCGGCATCCCCAACCACGGCCAGCTGCGCATCGGCGATACGCTCACCGAAGGCGAGGCACTGCGCGTCACCGGTATCCCCTCATTCGCGCCGGAGCTTCTGCAAACCGTGCGCGCGGGTGATCCGATGAAAGCCAAGCACCTTGACAAGGCGCTGATGCAGTTCGCCGAGGAGGGCGCGGCGAAGGTCTTCAAGCCGATGATCGGCGCGGGCTTCATCGTCGGGGTGGTGGGGGCGCTTCAGTTCGAGGTGCTCGCCAGCCGCATCGCGCAGGAATATGGCCTGCCGGTGCGTTTCGAGCCCTCGCAGTTTACCTCGGCACGCTGGATCACCGGGCCCGAGGATGTGGTGAACAGGTTCGTCAGCGCCAACAAGGGCCATGTGGCCTACGACAACGACGGCGATCTCGTGTATCTCACCCGCCTGCAATGGGATATCGACAGGATCGAACGCGACTTTCCCGAACTGAGCCTGGCCGCCGTCAAGGAAATGCAGGTCTGAAAGGATGCGGGCCTGAAGCCGGCAAAGCGCACCGGAACCGGCATGACCCTCCGGATTGCACCCTGCCACCTGCCCCGACCATCTGCCCCGGCCACCTGCTCTCTGCCCGGAAGCTGCCGCAAAGTCGCCACGGTTTCGTCATTCTTGTTGCAGGCGGCCGGAAAAATGGTTAACAGTTAACATACGGTTAATATTTCTGCGCCGTTCGTGTCCTCGTTGTTGCATTGAGGTTTTCGCAAGCGACTTTCGAAAGGCATGTGTAAACACCGGCGGGCCGAAGTTTTTGACAGGAGAGTATGTTTCATGCAACAGATCCCGATTACCCGTGCCATGATGAGCATTCCGCTTTTCATGCTGGCAGCAGGAGGCGCGACAGCCGACAGCATTTCGCCTGCCAGTTACAGCGACACGCTTGCCGTGGGCGAATCCGTTTCCCTTCGCAAGACGGTAACGGTCAGTGCCGGCGGTCCCACATCGGCCCTTGTCGATATTATATTCCTTGCCGACGAAACCGGCTCGATGGGGGGTGAGATCTCCGATGTGCGCAATGCCGCGGCCAGCATCATTACCGCCACCTCGGGCCTGGGCAACGTGCAGTGGGGCGTGGGCGGCTATCGTGATTTCAGCGATGCCTTCGCCTATCGCGAACTGACCGATCTCACATCGGATACCACCGCCGTTCAGTCTGCCATCAACACCTGGGCGGCATCGGGCGGCGGGGATTTTCCCGAGGCCAATCTCTATGGCCTCGAACAGGTGGCCACCGGAATGGAATGGCGCACCGGCTCCACCCGCATCGTGGTGTGGTTCGGCGATGCGCCCGGCCACGACCCTTCGGGCGGGGTCAGCGAAACCGATGCCATTGCCGCCCTGACGGGAGAAAACATCACCGTGCACGCACTTGATGCCGGTAAGCTCGACTCTTCCGGTCAGGCCACACGCATCACCGATGCCACCGGCGGCACGCTTGGCAGTCTCGGGGTCGGCACCGCGGCGGTAACGGATTCGATCCTTGATGCGATCGACACCACCTTTTCTTCCTACAGCACGGTTGCGCTTGCCGTGGGCGCGGGGGCCGATTGCGTGGATGTCAGCCTTGATCCCGCCGGCGGATACAGCGGCAGCTATGATCGTTCCGTGGATCGCGATTTCGCCTTCACCGTCACCTTCACCGGCACCACGCCGGGCGATTGCAGCTTCGACATCAACGCGCTTGTGGATGGTGGCATTGTCGCCGTGGAACGCGATCGCTTCCGCGTGACTGCCGGCGGCGGCCCGGCTCCGGTTCCGGTGCCCGCATCGCTGCCGCTGCTTCTGGGCGCGCTTCTTGGTGGCGGAGCCTTCCTGCGCCGGCGCCGGAAATGATCTCCGCAAACGGGCCCGGGCATGAGCGGCAGTCACCACCTGCAAGACCGGCCTGAATACCGGCAGCGGCTGCCGGAGGGAAGGGGGGCAACGGGCCTCCCTTCCCTTTTGTCGCTGCCTGCCCGTTTTCGTTCATATCCCGAGTGCAACCCATGCCATTCTTCAGAAATCATTTCCCCATAGCCAATATCCTGCCGGCCATACTGTTCGCTCTTCTGGCCATGCCGGGCCTGACGCCGGGCGCCGCCCCGGCCGCCACGCTGGATGCCGAAGCCGCAGATCAGCTGATCTGGGAACACCCGGCCGGTAACGCCGGCCATCGCAAGATCCTGAACCTGATCCGCGAAGGCCGGCCCGATCTGGCCATTGCCCGCCTGCAGGGCGAAATCGCCGCCGGGAACGACAGCGCGCTGGTGCAGGAGCTTCTGGGCATCGCCCACGCCAAGACCGGCCGGACAGACAAGAGCCTTTCCGCCTTTGCCCGCGCGCTGAAGATGGATGAAACCCGCCCCTCGGCCCATACCAACCTGGCGCTGGTGCTCAAGGCCATCGGCCGCCCCGAAATGGCCGAACGGCATTTCCGCCGCGCGCTGGAACTTGACCCGGACGACCGGCGCGCCCACCAGAACCTGGGCCTGTTCGCCGCCGCCCGCGGGCAGGAAAACGAAGCCATCCGCCATTTCGAAGCCGGCATTCGCGGCACACCCTCCGGCTATCTGGGAATCAAGCTGGATCTGGCCCGCCTCTACCTGCGCAAGGGGCGGCCCGACGATGTCTTTCCGCTGCTCGGCCGCTGGGAAGGGCGCGAAAATGCCCCCGAAACCGTTCTGGTGATTCTGGCCGATGCCTATCTTGCCCTCGGCCAGGAAGCCAATGCGCTGAACCTGCTGAGGCCGCTTGCCGAAAGCGCAGAAACGCCGGCCCCCCTGGTACGGCTGGCCCAGGCCGCAATCCGCAGGACAGCCTTCGTCGAAGCCCTGGAAACCCTCGAACAGGCCCGCCAACGCTTCCCCGACGATCCGGGGCTGGCGCTTGAACTGGGCAATCTTTACGGGGCCATGCGCCGCTATGACAAGGCTCTGGAAATCTATGAGGAGGGGTTGACCCAGGCCCCCGGAAACCCCCTGCTGCACCACGCCGCCGCCCTGGCGCTGCTTCGCCAGGGGCACCCTGAAGAGGCCCTGCCCCATTCGCGAAAGGCGGTGCAGGGCGCGCCCCGCAATCCCGGACACCTGTTCCTGCTGGCATCGCTGCAACAAGATCTGAACCAGCGCGATGCGGCCATTGCCAGCTATGAACGGGCAATCGCCCTGGCGCCCGGCAACTGGCTGTTCCTGAACAATCTCGCCGCCCTTCTGACCCCGCAGGATCCGGCCCGTGCTGTCGCGCTTGCCGAAAGGGCGGCAGAGATCGCCCCGGAGATCCCCGCGGTTCAGGATACGCTTGGCTGGGCGCTGCACCATGCCGAACGCCCACAGGAAGCCCGCGCGATCTTCGAACACCTGCGTGCAGAGGCACCCGACAACGCCCTGACCGCCTTTCGCCTTGGCATGGTGCTGAAGGCCCTGGGGCGAAAGGACGAAGCACGGCGCGCCCTTGAGCGGGCGCTGAGCCTTGACCCGCAGGCCGGTTTCGCCGCCGCGGCGAAACGGGCGCTTTCGGAAGACTGAACCCGGCCCACTGCCCGGCGAAGAGGGAACATCTAGCCCCTGTTCACCCTGCGGGACTTCGAACTTTCGCCCTATTACCGCATCGTCAGGCCGACGATCGGGCACGGGTTCGACGATCGCGCACTGATCCGGGAAGACCGCCCGCCAGGGCAGGCATCCCGGCAGGCCCGCGCCCTTGCGCCGGACCGAACCATCTGCACATGTCCGGGCACCGATCTTCGCAACAGCCGGATATCGCGGCAAGATCGCACCTCTCCTGCGGCATATGCCGGCATATTCCCCTGCATCTGTTGACTCTGCCCCGGAAAGGCGTAAGACCTGAAAGCACTGATGAAAGCATCGATCCGGATGCGGGGCCGCGAAGGACTGCGGCAACATGAAATGCCGTAATACGCGGAAACCAATGATAAAATTCAACGAACTCGATCTGGAACCGAAGGTTCTGAAAGCCGTCGAGGAAGCCGGCTACGAAACGCCCACCCCGATCCAGGCCGGTGCCATCCCGCCAGCGCTCGAAGGGCGCGATGTGCTCGGCATCGCCCAGACCGGCACCGGCAAGACAGCCGCTTTCACCCTGCCGGTGATCACCCGCCTGCAGAAGGGCCGCGCGCGGGCACGCATGCCCCGCTCGCTGGTGCTGGCGCCCACCCGGGAACTGGCGGCTCAGGTCGCCGAGAATTTCGACATCTACGCCAGATACACCCGCCTGACCAAGGCCCTGCTGATCGGCGGCGTCAGCTTCAAGGAACAGGATCGTCTGATCGACCGCGGCGTTGACGTTCTGATCGCCACGCCGGGGCGGCTGCTCGATCACTTCGAGCGCGGCAAACTGCTGCTGACGGGGGTGCAGATCATGGTGGTGGACGAAGCCGACCGCATGCTCGACATGGGCTTCATCCCGGACATCGAGCGCATCTTCAAGCTGACCCCTTTCACCCGCCAGACGCTGTTCTTCTCGGCCACCATGGCCCCCGAGATCGAGCGTATCACCAACACCTTCCTTTCCGCGCCGGTCAAGATCGAAGTCGCGCGTGCCGCCACCACGGGCGAGAACATCGAACAGGGGGTGGTGATGTTCCGCCCCTCAAGGCGTGACCGCGCCCAGAAGGAAAAACGCGCCCTGCTGCGCGCCCTGATCGATGCCGAGGGCGAATCCTGCAGCAACGCCATCATCTTCTGCAACCGCAAGGTCGATGTGGATGTGGTGGCCAAATCGCTGAAGAAGCACGGCTACGACGCCGAGCCGATCCACGGCGATCTCGAACAGTCCCGGCGCATGGAAGTGCTGCAGGGCTTTCGCGACGGCAGCCTGCGCTTTCTCGTCGCCTCCGACGTGGCCGCGCGCGGGCTTGACATTCCCAGCGTAAGCCACGTGTTCAACTACGACGTGCCCGGCCATGCCGAGGATTACGTTCACCGCATCGGCCGCACGGGCCGCGCCGGGCGTTCCGGCAAGGCGCTGATGATCTGCGCTCCACAGGACGAGAAGAACCTTGATGCAATCCAGCGGCTGGTAAAGCAGGAAATCCCGTGCATCCCGAACCCTCTCGGCACCGGCACCCCGGCGCAAGACGCGCCGACCGCCTCTGATACTTCCCCCGACGGAGATACCGCCCCCGACAAGCCGAAACGCCGGCGCGGCCGGCGGCGCAAGGAACCTCGCGAAGATCGCCCCGAGGCAACTGCCGACAGCGCCCCGCATACGCCCGAAAGCAGCGAAGAGCCCCTTCGGGAAGCCGCCGGGGATGATCCGCAGCGCGAAGGCACGCGCTCGCGCAGCAGACGCACCCGCGGCGGACGCAGCAGATCGCAGCCGCGTCAGAAGAACGCCGACGAAAGCCGCCGGCGCGGCGGGGGCGAGCCGGTTGTAGGCATGGGCGATCACATGCCCGATTTCATTGCCCGGAGCTTTTCCGACCGCAACGAAAGCTAGCCACCCGGGCGGCCCCGGCAGCCCCGCATGGTCACCGGACAAGGGGAAGGAATGCGCCATGCAGGATCTTCTGAACGTCATCCTGCCGGTCTTTCTGGTGATCGGGTTCGGCTATCTCGCCGTGTGGAAATTCAACTTTTCCGCCAGCGGGATCGACGGGCTGATGGTGTTCACCCAGAAGTTCGCAATCCCCGTGCTGCTGTTTCGCGCCATTTCCGGCCTTGATCTGGGGCAGAATTTCGATCTTGCGCTGCTGGCCAGCTTCTATGGCGGGGCGGTTGCGGGTTTTTTCGCGGGGCTTTTCGGCGCCCGGTTCCTTTTTGCGCGGCCCTGGCCCGACAGCGTGGCGATCGGTTTCATCGGGCTGTTTTCCAATTCCCTTCTGCTCGGCCTGCCGATCTCCGAGCGCGCATGGGGGCCGGATGCACTTGGCGCAAACTATGCGATCATCGCCATCCACTCCCCATTCTGCTATGGTATCGGGATCACCGCGATGGAGATCGCCCGCGCCCATGGCGCCGGTTTCGCACGCACCTGTGCCAAGGTGCTGCGCGCCATGTTCACCAATGCGCTGATCCTCGGCATCCTTGCCGGGTTTGCCGTCAATATCGGAAAGATTCCCGTGCCGGAGGTGGTGACCAGTGCCGCCGATCTTGTGGCGCGCGCAGCGCTGCCGGCGGCGCTGTTCGGGCTGGGGGGTGTGTTGCTGCGCTATCGCCCGGAAGGCGATCTGCGCACCATCCTGTTCATCGTGACCGTTTCACTGCTGCTGCACCCGGCAATCACTTTCGCGATCGGCCGGGCTGCAGACCTGCCGCAGGACAGCTTCCGGCCGGCAGTGCTGACGGCGGCCATGGCGCCGGGGATCAATGCCTATGTATTTGCCAGCATCTATGGCGTTGCCAGGCGGGTGGCGGCTTCGGCGGTGCTGATCGGCACTGCGGCCACGATCGTTACCGCCTGGGGCTGGCTGCTGGTTCTGGGCTGACGATCCGGCACGGGCCGCCGGGGGGCGGGGTCGGGGGGGCGGGGTGCCTTCGGATCAGCCCGGGGTGACACCACGCAGGCGTTCGGAGCGGCGGCGCAGAAGCTCGACCGTGGTCAGAAGCGCAACCGAGATCACCACCAGGATCGTGGCGACCGAAAGGATGGCCGGGCTGATCTGTTCGCGGATGCCGTTCCACATCTGGCGCGGAATGGTCTGTTCGTCGAGCGCGCCGACGAACAGCACCACGACAACCTCGTCAAAGCTGGTGACGAAGGCAAAGAGCGCCCCCGAGATCACCCCGGGCAGGATCAGCGGCATGGTGATGCGGAAGAAGGTGGTGCGAGGGTCGGCCCCCAGGTTGGCCGCGGCGCGGTTCAGCGACTGATCGAAGCCCACCAGGGTGGCGGTGACCGTGATGATCACGAAGGGAATACCCAGTGTGGCATGGGCCAGAATGATCCCGAGATAGGGGATTTCCCAGCCGAAGATGCTCCAGTGGCTGATCTTGATCGAGGAGTAGAAGAAGAACAGCCCGGTGGCGGTGATGATGATCGGCACGATCATGGGCGAGATCAGGATTGCCATTATGGCACGACGAAACGGCATTTCGGGGCGCGAAAGGCCAAGCGCCGCCAGCGTGCCGAAACCGGTGGCAAGGATGGTGGCGAAAATGCCGATGATGAACGAGTTCTTCGCCGCGTTCACCCATTTCGAGTTTTCCCACACATCCGCCCACCAGGAAAGATCGCGCGGGGCGTCCGGGTTCTGCATGCCGAAGGTCAGAAGCTTGTCATACCAGCGCAGGGAATAGCCTTCGGGATCCAGGGCCAGCATCCTGGGGGTGAAGGTGAAATAGGGCTCGGCGTTGAAGGAAAGCGGTATCACCACCAGAATCGGCGCGATCAGAAACAGGAAGATCAGCGCGCAGATTACCAGATAGGCATAGTGCCAGATCCGTTCGAGGGGCGATGCATAGTTGGGCAGGGCCATTGTTGCGCGCCTCCTAGCCGAGCTTCAGGTTGTCGATGCCCACCAGCCTGTCGTAGAGCCAGTAGAGAACGAGGATCCCCGCCAGCAGCAACGCCGCCAGTGCCGCGGCCAGCGACCAGTTCAGCGATTTCTGGATGTGGAAGGCGATCAGGTTGGAGATCAGCGTGCCGTCCGAGCCCCCCACCAGCGCCGGCGTGATGTAATAGCCGACGGCCAGGATGAACACCAGCAGCGCCCCGGCGCCGATCCCCGGCACCGTCTGCGGAAAGTAGATGCGGCGGAAGGCCGTCCAGCTGGTGGCGCCGAGGTTGCGTGCGGCGCGCACGTAGGAAGGGTTGATCGTGCGCATCACCGAATAGAGCGGCAGCACCATGAAGGGCAGCAGGATATGCGTCATCGCGATCACGGTGCCGATCTTGTTGTACATCATCTGGATACGTCCATCATCGCCGATGATCCCGAGCGCCACCAGCGCATCGTTGATCACCCCCTGGCTTTGCAGCAGCACCATCCAGCTGGTGGTGCGCACCAGAAGCGATGTCCAGAACGGCAGCAGCACCAGAATCATCAGCAGGTTCGACTTTCTGAGCGGCAGCGTGGCCAGCAGATGGGCGATCGGATAGGCCAGAACCAGTGCAAGGAACGTGATCAGCAGGGAAAGCGCCAGCGTGCGGCCGAACAGCATCAGATAGACGCGCCGGTTTTCCTCGACCCGCACGATGCTGCCATCGGAATCGCGCTTCAGATCAACCGCCGCCAGGTAGAAATTCATCGTATAGGGCGAAGCCGCGCTGCGCATTACCTGCCAGAGCGCCGGATCGCCCCACCTGGGATCAAGCTTCAGCAGCGCCTCGCGATAGGGGGGCTCCAGCTTTTCCGCCTTGCGCGCGCCCTTGGTGAACAGGCTGCGCGAACCGGGAAGCTCGTAATTGACCCGCGTGCCCACAAGCCCGGCCTTCTTGGTTTTCTTCAACAGCCGCAGATCCGCAACCAGCGCCGCATAGGCGCTTTCGTCGGGCACGGTGCCGGGCGGGCTGGCATCGAACCAGGCCACCAGGGCCGGCATGTTTTCATGGAAATTGGGGCTGTAGACCGAACGCTTCAGAAGCTGTCCGATCGGCACGATGAAGGTGAGCACCACAAAGGCCAGAAGCGGCAGCACCAGAAGAAAGGCGCGCCGGCGGGCCCGCGACTGCGACTTCCTGAGCGCCTGCTTGAGCGATGTGCCATCGGCCATCACCAGCGGGCCGTCTTCCACCCCGCCGGCGGTGGCGACAACGGCAACATGGGGATCTGCCGGGGTTTGCGTGCTCATGCCTGTCCGTCCGCCTTCCCTGGGATGCGGACGGCACGCAACCGGCGCCGTCCGCGGGTTTCCTGCAGCGCCGCGGCCTTACTGGGCCAGCCAGGCGTTGAAGCGCTCGTTCAGTTCGGCATCGTGATCAACCCAGAATTCATAGTCGTTCACCAGCGCGTTCTTCATGTTCTCGGGCGCGGTCGGCATGTGCGGGCCCATGTCCGTCTTGCCATCCATGAACTTGCCCACCATCGAGGAAGACGATTTGCGCGCAGGGCCGTAGGAGATCCAGCTGGCCTGATCGGCAAGGCGCTTGGTATCGGTGGCGAAGGCCAGGAATTTCAGTGCGTTTTCCTTGTTGGGTGCGCCTTTCGGGATCACGAAAAGATCGAAGTCGAGGATCTGCCCGTCCCACAGGATTTCAAGCGGCTGGCCCTCGGCCACGGCGGCATTGAAGATCCGCCCGTTATAGGCGGTGGACATCACCACCTCGCCATCGGCCAGAAGCTGCGGAGGCTGGGCACCGGCTTCCCACCAGACGATCTGATCCTTGATGGTGTCGAGCTT
The DNA here is from genome assembly GCA_026989355.1 of Paracoccaceae bacterium. Taxonomy (GTDB): domain Bacteria; phylum Pseudomonadota; class Alphaproteobacteria; order Rhodobacterales; family Rhodobacteraceae; genus WFVA01. The sequence goes on from JALSJM010000005.1 coordinate 25,569, forward strand.
GGCAAAGGCACGATCCACGCCCTCGGGGGTGGAGAGAACCTCGTAAACCTCGCTTGCGGGCACGCCATCGGCCTCGAGGGCCATTTCAAGCGTGGCCTTGGCCGACTTGCGCAGGCCCCGCTTGCCGGGGAACTTCTCGAGATCGAAGAAATCGGCTATCGTGGTGGGGGTGCCGTTCAGGTTTTCCTTGTTGTAGGCCACCACCGTGGACCACACGATATTGGCCACGCCGCAATCGGTGAGCGCACCTTCGATGAAGTCTTCCTCGGCCGGGGTGCCGTCAGGCGCCGGCGGCAGCATTGCCTTGTCGATTTCTTCCAGCAGGCCCTCGTCACACAGGCGCACGGCGTCGGAATATTCCACATCGGCCACGTCGATCGAAACGTTCCCCGCCTCGACCTGTGCCTTGATCGGGGTCGCCGGGTTGTCGGCATCGATCCAGTTGACCTTGATGCCGGTTTCCGCGGTGAAGGGCTTGCCGTAGGCCTCGACCTGCGATTTCGTGTAGGCGCCGCCCCATGACATCACGTTGATCTCTTCGGCCGTTGCCGCAAAAGCCGTGAACCCGGCCAGTGCGGTGGAAACTATCAGTATCTTCTTCATCGTTCTCTCCCTTGATTTCAGTTCTTCTGCTCGTTCCTCCGGGGGCGGTTGGCCCTGCCCCCCTTTTCCTGTCACCCCTGCATCTGACAGGCTTGTTCACAGCGGGTCAAGAGCGCGTGCATCCTGCGGAGCCCATGAAACCTTCGCCGTTTCGCCCACTGCAAGATGCCTGTGGCCGGCGGAATTGGGCACCTTGACGATGAATTCATCGTTGCCATGCACGTTCAGCCGGCAGCGCACGTGATCGCCGAGATAGATCAGCTCAAGCACCTGCGCCGTGGTGGTATTGGGGTTTTCGGGGCCATCGAGCCGCACCCGCTCGGGGCGGATGGAAATCAGCGTGCGGCTGCCCGCCTTGCCGCATTTCACCGGGTTGGCGCGGGTGAGGGCGCCGTCGGCAAGACGCACGATCACCGCGTCATCCTCGAAATCCACGACTTCGCCCTCAAGCTTGTTGTTTTCGCCGATGAACTGGGCAACGAAGCTGTTTTCGGGGCGCTCGTAAAGATCCTGCGGGCTTGCAAGCTGCTGGATCACCCCATCGTTGAACACCGCCACGCGATCGGACATGGTAAGCGCCTCGGCCTGATCGTGGGTCACATAGACCACGGTGATGCCGAGACGTTCGTGAAGGTGCTTGATCTCGAACTGCATGTGTTCGCGCAGCTGCTTGTCAAGCGCGCCCAGAGGCTCGTCCATCAGCACCAGGTCGGGCTCGAACACCAGGGCACGGGCCAGCGCAATGCGCTGCTGCTGCCCCCCCGAAAGCTGGGCCGGGCGCCGGTTGACGAAATCACGCATCTGCACCATGTCGAGCGCCCGGTTCACCTTTTCCTCGCGCTCTTCCCTGCCCATGCCGCGCACCTCAAGCGGAAAGGAAAGGTTCTCGCCTACCGTCATGTGCGGAAACAGCGCATAGTTCTGAAACACCATGCCGATGCCGCGCTTGTGAGGGGGAATATTGTTGATCGGCCGGCCGGCCAGGCGGATTTCGCCGTTGGTGGCGGTTTCGAAGCCTGCCAGCATCATCAGGCAGGTGGTTTTTCCCGAACCCGACGGCCCCAGCATGGTGATGAACTCGCCCCTGGCAATCGACAGGTTCAGATCCTTCACGACCAGGGTTTCGCCGTCGTAGCTTTTCTGAACGCCGTCGAATTCGACAAACGCCTCCTGCAGGCTCTCGCTTCCCACGAACGGCTCCCCCCTATCGATGCCTCCCGATGCGGCGTGGCACCCCTCGCGCACCGTATTGCCCCGGGACTTAAGCCAATGAAGGCCCCGGATGCAACACCCGATGACAGGATTCCGGAGTCCATCCGACCGAAACCGCAGGAATGCGATGCTTCCGGCGCGGGAAACGACCCGCCCCGCCGGCAGACGGCAGCGCTGGCGGCATCCGGCCCTGCGTCACAACAGCATGAGGCTGTCGCGAATCCACGGAAAGGCGCGGCGGGCCGGAGTCACCACCAGCTCGCTCAGCAGTGGCTTCAGGTGACGCATCATCAGATCGGGCATGTCGTGCAGCACCCTGCGCCGCGCCGTCAGGGTGATGCGGCGCGTAAGCGGCGGAAAGGGAAGCGCGATCAGTTCGACATCGCGCTGGAAACGATGCGCCGACAGATAGCCGAGCGGTGTCAGGATGCTCCAGCCCGCACCACCTGCCACCATCGCCATGATGGCATGATAGCTGTCAAGCTGGAAACGATGCGCCAGATGCGCCCCCTGCTGCGCCAGATGGGCGGCAATCTGGCGGCCCATGTGATGGCGTTCGGTATACTGGATCATCGGCAGGGTCCGAAGCTGTGCAAGCACATCGCCCGCGGCATTGATCCGCCCCCGCGGCACGGCGGCGACGAAGGGCTCCTGCATCAGCGGGCGCACCTCGGCCCAGTCGGTGGAAAAGCCGGTATCGGCGGCCACCACCACATCAAGCGCGCGCATGTCGAGCAGATCGAACAGGTGGTGGCTTGCTCCGGTTTCCAGCAGGAACTGACACCCCTGCAACTGGTCGGCCATGCCTGCCAGAAGGCGCGGCGTTACCTCGGCATCGAAATCCTCGATCATGCCGAGACGAAAGCGGGTAAGCACGGAAAGATCGGCCATCGCCAGTTCGGCGCGCGCCTGGGTTGCCTCGTTCAGGATCGACTGGGCCCGGCGCAGGAATATCTCGCCGGCGGTGGTCAGGGTTGCGGGGCGCGAACTGCGATCAAGCAGTATGGCGCCGATGGCGTTTTCGAGGTTGCTCAACTGCTGACTGACCGCCGAAGGGCTGGCCCCCAGACGGCGCGCCGCGGCCGAGATTGCGCCTTCCTGTGCGGTGGCGATGAACACTTCGATACCCCAGAGCGTGATCTTTCCCGGCGTCTCAACCATACCCCGGCCATTTCGCATCGCCCCGCGGGCCGGCACCGCGCATCGGGCGCTTCAGGCCGCGCCTCGCCGGCTTCGGTTCCCGGCCGCCGCCCCTCATTCCGGGCCCGGCAGCCCCGGATACGGCCGGAGGGCGGGGGCTCATCCGTCCTTGCCCTGCTCTCCCATCTCGGAAAGCTTCGACTGAAGCTCGGCCAGCTGGGCTCTGATCTCGTCCAGTTCGCGTTGCTGCACGGCGGCGGCGTCGGTCCTGCCGTTGCGTCCGGCTCCTCCTGTCCCCGAGCTGCCGGTTTCAGAAGCCTCGGGTGCGGAGATATCGGTTTCGGGGGTATCGGGTTCGGGGCCGCTCCAACCGCCCATCATTACCTTCAGAAAGGCTTCCTGCTGGGCCTTCATCGCCTCGAAACCGGGCATCCCCGCCAGCGGGTTTGCCACGTTCTGCATCTGCTCCAGTGCCTTTTCCTGCCCCTGACGCAGCAGATCGAAGGACATTGCCAGAAAATCCGGCACCACCGAGCGGGCATGGGTGGCGTAGCTGCGCACCAGATCGGTCAGCACGTCGATCGGCAGCATGCTTTCGCCCCGGCTTTCGTGCTCGGCGATGATCTGAAGCAGATACTGCCGGGTCAGGTCATCCCCGGTTTTCAGATCGACGATCTTCACATCGCGCCCCTCGCGGATGAAGCGCGCAATGTCGTCCAACGTCACGTAATCGCTGGTTTCCGTGTTGTAAAGCCGCCGGCTTGCATACCGCTTGATCAGCAGCGGCGTTTCTTTCCTGGCCACGACATTCCCCCTGAGCTGTTGCAGCGCAGCAGAGATTACGGTGTTGCAGCAAAAAAGGAAAGGGCGCGCTTGCAGTCGGCTTCATGATCCGCCCCGGCAGCCGGGCCTCGGCCCGGCCGCCAGGCGGCGGCCGGTTCACCTGCCGGGCTTTGCGCCCCCGGCGGCACGGGTTGCCCCGTTGGTGGCCTTCTTCACGGTTTTCCGGGCCCCTTCGCCCGGATCCCTGCCGGCGGACAGCATCAGTTCGACAGCCCCGGTCTGAACCGTTCTGGCCACATCGGCAAAGGCAGCCATGTTCTCGGCAGCCATCCGGGCACTGGCCGAGGCGAACCGGGTGAGTGATTCGGCACAGGCCGCGGGCTCTTCACGAACCCGGGTCACCTCTTCCAGTTCGTGCAGCGTTTCCCGCGTCCATTTCAAAGAGATCTCGGCCGATTGCCCGGCCGCCTCGATGGCCAGTTTCGCCACCTTTTCGGTCAGTGCCGCCGAGGTCCTGAGTGCCTCATCAAGGGCTTTCGCATCAAAGGGGAAAGCGCTCATCATTTCCGTAATCGTCCGGGTGTAATCCTGAGTGGTGTTCATGGTCTTGCTCCTGATCTGCGGGCGTCTGCCCGCGCGCGAGATGCGAATTGCGAATTGCGTTGTGCAGGACATGTATATGCTGCGTCGCAGCATTTCAAGAGGGGAATCGCTGCGCCGCGGCAGAGGGCAGTATCCATCCTAGCCCCGGAACCTTCCGTTCAGCACATAGGTTCCCGGCGCCGGGCACAACACCGGATAACCGCCTTCACCCGGGATGCGGGGGGCAACCATCCGGCCGGCCCGGCGTTTCAGCCAGCGTTCCCAGCGGGGCCACCACGAGCCCTTGTGAAAGGTCGCGCCGCGAAGCCATCTGTCGGGATCGGCGAGCGGAGCGGCGTTGGCATAATGGCCGTACTTGTTGCGCTCCGGCGGATTGACGATGCCGGCCACATGCCCCGATTGCGACAGGATGAATGCTTTCGAACGGCTGGCAAACCGGCGCATCCCGCCAAAGCTGGCACGCCAGGCGGCAATATGATCGGTTTCGCAGGCCACCGCGCAGAACGGCAACGCCACATCGCCGATCCGAACGTGTTCGCCCAGGATCCCGATCCCGTCGGTGGCAAAGCGGTTCTGCTGGCACAGCAGGCGCAGGTATTCCACCGTCATGCGCGCCGGCAGGTTGGTGCCGTCGCCGTTCCAGTAGAGCAGATCGAAGGCCGGCGGAGATTCGCCCAGCATGTAACTGCGGATCGCCGGCGCATAGACCAGATCATTGGCCCTGAGATAGGAAAAGGTGCGCGACATGTAATATGCGCGCAGAACGCCTTCGCGCCGGGCCTCGGTTTCGATCGCATCCACGAAATCATCGGCCAGGAACACGCCGAATTCGCCCGGATCGCTGAAATCGGTCAGGGTGGTGAAGAAGCTTGCCGAACGCACGGACCGGTCGCCCCGGCGCTTCAGCAATGCCAGCGTGATCGCCAGAACGGTGCCGGCGATGCAATAGCCGATGGCATTCACCCGCTCTTCCCGGCAGATGTCCTTCACCACCCGCAGCGCCTCGAGATAGCCCTCGTCCACATAGGTTTCGAGCCCCACATCGGCATAGGATTCATCCGGGTTCACCCAGGATACCACGAACAGCGTATGGCCCTGATCGACAAGCCAGCGGATCAGGCTGTTTCCGGGCCTGAGATCCAGAATGTAATACTTGTTGATCCAGGGAGGAAACAGCAGCAGCGGCACCGCATGCGCCGTTTCGGTGCGCGGTGCATACTGGATCAGTTCGAACAGACGGTTGCGATAGACAACCGCGCCTTCGGTGGTGGCCAGGTTTTCGCCCACCCGAAAGGCGTTCCGGTCGGCGAGCGTGACCAGCAGGTTGCCGCCGTTCTCCTCGAGATCGCGCACCAGGTTCTCAAGGCCGTCCACCAGTGACTGCCCGCCCGTTTCGACGGCGCGCTCCAGCGCCGCCGGGTTGGTGGGCAGAAAATTCGTGGGCGCCATCAGATCGATGATCTGGCGGGTAAAGAAGCGCAGACGGCAACGCTCCGCCTCGTCCAGCCCCTCCAGCGCGTCCACCGTGTTTTCCAGGGTTTCGGCCGTCAGCAGATACTGCTTCCTGATCAGGCTGAAATAGGGATGGCTCTGCCACAGGGGGTGGCTGAAGCGGCGGTCGGGGGGGGTATCGCCTTCGGGCGGGGCTGCGGACGGGGCGGCACTTTTCAGAAAGGCCTGCTGGGCCTCGGCATAGTTCTGCACCGCCCTGCTCCACCAGCTTACCTGGGCTTCGATCATCCTGGCGGGGTTGGCCATCCATTCCGCCATCATCGCCGCCCCCGCCCGCGCGAAAAGCGCGGGCGACGGCCCCTCAAGCCCCGGCGCCGGCGGATCGCGGCGCGCCAGGGCCGCGATCAGGCGCTGCGAAAGCGCCTCGACCCGTGCAAGATTGCGGGCCAGATCGGGCAGATCTTCCACGCTGTCGGATCGTGCTGTTGTCATGTCCGGCCATTCACCCTAAGTTCGCCGCACCTGCAGCATAGCGCGGATGACGGATCCCGCAAGGCGCTGCAACCGCGAACGGCAGCGGAAACCACGGGGACGGGAAACGATGCGTTACATGGCCACCTACGACCTGATGGAAACCATGCGCAACGCCAACCAGTGGCTGGGCGCATCCGCGCGCGCCCTCGCGGCCTTTCCGGCGGCGCAGATGGTGCCGAACCCCTTTGTGCAGCTGACGGGCGCCTGGGGCGAGGTGGCCGAGCGCAGCTTTGCCCGCATGGTGACAAGACCCGACTGGGGCATTGCCAGCGTGGTGGCCGAAGACGGGCGCGATCACATGGTGCAGGTGACACCCGAGATCACCCGCCCCTTCGGCGATCTGCTGCGCTTCCGGGTTCAGGGGCGGCGTGAAAAGGCGCGGCGGGTGCTTCTGGTTGCCCCCCTGTCCGGCCATTATGCCACGCTGCTGCGTCCCACCGTGCAAAGCCTGCTGCCCGATTGCGAAGTCTGGATCACCGACTGGCACAACGCCCGCGACATCCCCGTTTCCGAAGGGCATTTCGATATCGAGGACTACACGCTCTATCTTGCCGGTTTCATGCGCCATCTCGGCCCCGACACCCATGTGATCGCGGTCTGCCAGCCGGCGCCGCTGGCGCTGGCCGCCACCGCATATCTGGCGGCCGAGGATCCCGCCGCCCAGCCCCTGACCCTGACGCTGATCGGCGGCCCTGTCGATCCCGATGCAGCACCCACCGATGTCACGGATTTCGGGCGGCGCATGCACATGGCACAGCTGGCCGAGATCGCCATTCAGCGGGTCGGGTTCAAATACCGGGGCGCGGGCCGGATGGTTTATCCGGGGCTGCTGCAGCTGGCTTCCTTCATGGCAATGAACGGCCCCCGCCATGCCCGCGCCTTCAGCGAACAGATCCTGCGCACCGCCCGCGGCGAGGCCGGCGATCACGATCCGCACAACCGCTTCTACGATGAATATCTCGCGGTAATGGACATGCCGGCCGAGTTCTATCTTTCCACCGTCGAGCGCATCTTCAAGAAGCGCGAGATCGCGCGCAATGCCTTCACCCTGCGGGGACGGCCCGTGAATATCGGCGCCATCACCGATGTGGCGGTGAAAACGGTGGAAGGCGGCAAGGACGATATCAGCGCACCGGGCCAATGCGTGGCGGCGCTTGGCCTGCTGCGCGGCCTGCCCGCACGCATGAAGGCCGCACATCTCGAACCGGACGCCGGCCACTACGGCATATTCGCCGGAAGGGGCTGGCGCGATTCGATCCGCCCGCTGGTGCTGGCATTCATGGACGAACACCGCAGGCACGCCAGAACGGGAACGCGGCCGAAAACCGTGTAACGCACCGGCGGCGCACGCTGCAACCGGGGCCGGGCATGCTGTTCCGGCCTGCTCCGCAGGCGCAGCCTTCCCGGGGCCTCACCTCCGCAAGCCGGCCTCCATCGCCACCCGTTGTGCCGGGGTCAGGCTTTCGCGCATTACCAGCCAGGTATGGATCGAGAACACGATCGCCCCGGTTCCGGGCAGCCGCAGAAGCGTCTGGCGCTCCGAGCGGATATAGGGCACGCGGTCTGTTTCCTCTCTTTCTTCAGGGCAGCGCGGCGCCGCCTCGCTGCGGGGCTGGAAAAGCGCCGGATCGCGGTAGAAAAGCGCATTGGCCCGCCACAACGGCCGCCCCGGACGCAGCATGTTCAACATGTGCCCGACCCGGCGGGCCATGAGGGAATCATAACTGACGACGGGGCCGTGAATGGCGTCAAGCGGGCGCAGGAACTTTTGCGAAAGCGTCCAGCTTGCCGGAAAACACAGAACGGCGGCCGTCAGGACATGCGCATCATTCCCGCGCCTTTCGAGAATGCAGAAATCCTCCTGCACCAGGGCGCCAAGGGTGGCCAGAGCGCCATGCGGGGTATCATGGGCAAGCGCCACGCGCTGTCCGTCGGGGCAGCGCATGGCGCCGTCTTCAGGCATGAAGCCGGGTTTCCCGGCAAGCTCGCCGACGACCAGCCCCAGCAGCTCTTCGGCCGCGTCGCGCGCCGCCTCGTCCGACGCCAGAACATCGTGGGGACGGGTGGCGATCAGGCGCCGCCTCTCGGCCATCTGCCTGTCATAGGCCTCATCCACCCATAACCATTCGCCGGGCGCCACCGGTTTCATCCCGGGCAGGCGCGCAAGCGCCGGATCGCCCCAGGGATCATGGGGAAGGCGGCGCTGCAGGATCGGTTTCTCGCGGTTCTCCGGGGGATTCCCTTCCATGTCTTTCCCGTTGCGATGGCGGCTGCTGTCATGCCGGATCCCGGGCGGTGTTCACGCCTTTCCGATCACTGCCTCGAATTCCCGCCACTCCCGCGGGCTCATGCCGCTGTTTTCCGCCGTTACCCTCTCGCCTTTCAGCATGCGGCGGATGCAGTCAAGCGCCTGGGCCGAAAGCGTGCGCCCGCCCATGCGGTAATCCTCGAAGGCCTTCCAGGCGGCCGGCACCCAGTCGGTCACCACGCGGGCGATGGCCTCGGCATAGACGCGGATTTCGTATTGCGCATGTGAATCGGCCCGCAGGTGCAGGAAATGAAACAGGTTGTGCAGATCGACCTTCCAATACCATTGCGTATAGATGTTCATCGGCAGGTTCATCCGCGCCAGTTCGCGCGCCAGCCCCTGCTTGCCCCTGTCCGAGATCATTTCCTCGTAATGGTCATAGCAGCGCGCGGCATCGGTTTTCAGGATCTCCAGCACCCGCGCCGCCTCGGATTCGCCCAGAGGTTCGCCGCGGCCCTGGTTGTTGATCGTCGATTGCGCGGCCAGATCACCTGGCGCGGGGATATAGAATTCGCGGTCGAGAATCGAGTAACGGGCCGAGTATTCGTTCACATTGGCGGTGCGGTGGCGAATCCACTGCCGGGCCACGAAAACCGGCAGCTTGACATGGAACTTCACCTCGCACATTTCGAAGGGGGTGGAATGCCAGTGGCGCATCAGATAGCGGATCAGGCTCTCGTCATTCTGCACCGATTTCGTGCCCTTGCCGTAGGACACCCGCGCCGCCTGACAGATCGCGCCGTCGTCGCCCATGTAGTCGATCAGGCGAATGAAACCATGATCGAGCACCTCGTGCACCTTGTAAAGATGCTTCTCGGCCCCCGCACTCACCGCCCGCAGCGTGGGCTGCGGATCGCTCCGCTGAGCTTCGATTTCGGCGATCTGTTCGGCTGTCAGCGTCATCTCCGGCATCCTCTTGATTGCGGCCCGTTACTGCGCCCCGCCCCTGCTGGCGAGTCGCCGCCAACTGTATCTTGAGCAGCGCTTCGCGGAAACATCCATATGCGCTGGAAATGTCGCAATCCCGCCGCGGCGCACGAGCCTGCCCGTTTTGCGGATATTTGCGGTTGCCGTCACCGCGGATTCCGTGGTTCCATGGGATGACCGGAAAGCCGGAGGCGCCCGTTCTGACCACCGCAACCGTCATCGCAGGAAACCGCCGGGAGAAACCGCATGAAGATCCGCTATCTGCACACCATGGTGCGTGTGCTCGATCTGGAAAGATCCATGGCCTTCTACGAATTGCTGGGGCTGAAGGTCACCCGCCGCAAGGATTACGAGGAAGGACGGTTCACCCTTGTCTTCATGGCGCCCGAAGGCCAGGAGGAATGCCCGATCGAACTGACCTGGAACTGGGACGGCGACGAGGGTCTGCCCTCGGACAGCCGCCATTTCGGGCATGTCGCCTATGAGGTCGAGAACATCTATGAAATGTGCCGTCATCTGATGGACAACGGAGTGATCATCAACCGCCCCCCGCGCGATGGCCGCATGGCCTTCGTGCGCAGCCCCGACAACATCTCGGTCGAACTGTTGCAGATGGGCGATCCGCTGCCCCCGGAAGAGCCCTGGACCAGCATGAAGAATACCGGCCACTGGTAGCCGCACCCCGTATGCGGCCACTGCGCGCGCGAGGCCGGACGCGGGGGGGGGCGGGCGCAGGGCAATGCGTCAGGCGCGCCGGCATCGTGTCAGTAGATGTACCGGATCTGATCGCTCCAGTATCGCTCCATCCGGCGCAGCGAGGCATTGATGCTGTCAAGCCCGTCGGTGCCCAGGATACCCTTCTGCTGCAGCCCCTCGGCGTGGCGCTCGAACAGGGCCGCCACGATATCGCGGATGCGCCGGCCTTCCTCGGTCAGGCGCACGCGCACACTGCGACGGTCGATCTCGCAGCGCTGGTGATGCATGTAGCCCATCTCGACCAGTTTCTTCAGGTTGTAGGAAACATTCGACCCCTGATAATAACCGCGGGTTTTCAGTTCTCCCGCCGTCACCTCGTTGTCACCGATGTTGAACAGCAACAGCCCCTGCACAGCATTGATCCGCAACACGCCGAGGCGTTCGAATTCGTCCTTGATCACGTCAAGCAGCAGCCTGTGCAGCCGTTCGACAAGGCCCAGCGCCTCGAGGTATCCGCCGATGATGCCTTTCTGGCCCGCCTCGGCCACAGCCCTGTTCATGCTCATGAATGTTCTCCACCAAAATCAGCCTGCAGGCAGACTGACGGGGATTTTCAAACATTCCGTTAAATCAGGCGCAAAACTGCCTCGAATTCGAATCGAACCACGCAAGCCATTGAAGAATCATCGGATATGCCTTTGGGCGCGGATCATCCCGAGCAGCCCGGCATAATGATCCGGCACCGCAAGCTGGCCGCTGATCCAGCCATAGATATCATGATCGTTCTCGCCCAGAAGCCGTTCGTAAAGGTCCAGCGTTTCGGGTGAAAGCGTGCCAAGGCGGGCATCGGCGAAAGGGCCCAGGATCAGGTCCATTTCCCGGGTTCCGCGCCGCCACGAGCGCATGCCAAGCCGTTTCAGCCGGTTTTCGGGGCTTTCCGCCGTCTCTGCCATTGGCCTGCTCACACCCCTGTTTTGCTTGATCGCCCCGCCACCCCGGCCTAAGACCGGCTCCGGACACCGAAAAGCGGAGCTCGCCCATGCCTTTCCTTTCAGAAACCCTTGCCCGCGTCAAACCCTCGCCCACCATCGCCGTTTCCACCCTTGCGCGCGAACTGAAGGCGGCCGGGCGCGACGTGATCAGCCTTGGCGCGGGCGAGCCCGATTTCGACACCCCGCCCCATGTCAGGGAAGCGGCGAAGAAGGCAATCGACGCAGGGCACACCCGCTATACCGCGCCCGACGGCATGCCCGAGCTGAAGGCAGCCATCGCCCGCAAGTTCGCCCGCGACAACGGCCTGCATTACACACCCGCCCAGATCAGCGTGGGCAGCGGTGGCAAGCAGGTGCTCTGCAATGCGCTGATGGCCACGCTTGATGCGGGCGACGAGGTGATCATCCCCGCGCCCTACTGGGTGAGCTACCCTGATATGGTGCTGCTGGCCGGCGGCTCGCCGGTAATCGTGGAAACCGACATGGAAACGGGCTTTCGCCTGACCCCCGCATCGCTTGAGGCGGCAATCACCCCGCGCACCAAGTGGCTGATCTTCAATTCCCCCTCGAACCCCACCGGTGCGGGCTATACGCGCGATCAGCTGAAGGCGCTGACGGATGTGCTGCTGCGCCATCCCCATGTATGGGTGATGAGCGACGACATCTACGAGCATCTGGTGTTCGACGGGTTCGAATTCGCCACCCCCGCCGGGGTGGAACCCGCGCTTTACGGGCGCACGCTGACAGTCAACGGGGTGTCCAAGGCCTATGCGATGACCGGCTGGCGCATCGGCTATGCGGGCGGCCCCGAAAAACTGATTGCCGCCATGCGCAAGATCCAGTCGCAATCCACCTCGAACCCCTGCACCATCAGCCAGTGGGCGGCAGTGGCGGCGCTTGACGGTCCGCAGGATTTCATCGCCGGAAACAACCGCCATTTCGAACGCCGGCGCGATCTGGTGGTGGACATGCTGAACCAGGCCGAAGGGGTGGAGTGTCAGGTGCCGGATGGGGCGTTCTATGTCTATCCCTCGATCCGGGGCCTGATCGGGCGCACAAGCCCGGCCGGCACGCGGATCGACAATGACGAGATCTTCGCCCGTGCCCTGCTCGAAGAAAAGGGCGTGGCGGTGGTATTCGGTGCGGCTTTCGGGCTTTCGCCGCACTTCCGTATAAGTTATGCCACCAGTGACGACGCTCTGAGGGAAGCCTGCACACGCATCCGGGATTTCTGCGCCGCGCTGCGCCAGGCACCCGCCGGGGCGGAACCGGAAAAGGGCGGAAAGGAGCCAGTGACGGGAAAGCCAGCATGACCGGTCTGCCGCCATATTACTTTCGCGTGCGCGAAAACGGCGCGGCGGTGTTTCGCGTCGATACCGAAAACCGCCTGCGCCGTATCGAGATGGAACAGATCGCCGTGATCAACATCCGCAGCGGCGAGGTGAGACCCCACGGCGAACGGCAACTCCTGCCCGAGGACAGGGCTGCGATCAGCGCATGGATGAGAAAGCGCCGCGCACTTCTGCAGCGGCGCCGGATCGACGACATCCGCCGCACCATCGACCACCTGAACCTGACCGCCCAATGGGCGCAATCGCGTGCCACCCCCGAAGAGCTTTCAGACATCACCGACAGCCTGCTGCTGGCCATGCATGATCTGCGCAGCATCCTGGTGCGCAGGAAGGCCGAGCGTCTGCAGAAAGCCGGTGAACCCCGCGGAAAACCGGAAGCACAGGATCCGGAAGCACAGGAATAAGCCAGAGGAGCCCCCTGCATGGGACTGAAAGGAACCCTGAACCGGATCGCCGGAAAATTCGGCTATGCATTCGTGAAAGCCCATCATCTGGAACTGCTCTATCAGCACAGCTACAAGGGCGGATACGAGGAATACAGAAAGGCCCAGATCGAGGCCAACAGGCGCAAGCTGCACAAGGTCTGGGCCGATGAAGATACCCTGTCCGCGATCGCCGGGCACATGAAGAAGGCGGGTATCACCCCCGAACGCGGCATCTGCCACGGGGCACGCAACGGTTTCGAGGTGGAGTGGTTCCGCAAGCATACCGGTGCCGAGGTGATCGGCACCGACATCTCGGAAACTGCCACGCAATTCCCGCATATGGTGGTCTGGGATTTCCACGAAGAAAATCCCGAATGGGAAGAGGCGTTCGATTTCGTCTATACCAATTCTCTGGATCAGGCGATGGCCCCCGAGCGCGCTCTTTCCGCCTGGGCAAGGCAGATCCGGCCCGAAGGGCGCATCTATATCGAACACACCATGGCCCATTCCCCCACTGCCGCCGGCGAGATGGACCCGTTCGGCGCCCATCCGATGGTGATGCCCTATCTGTTCTTTACATGGGGGCGGGGAAAATATGCCCTGAACGACATCCTGGAAATTCCGGCCAAGACCAACAAGCGCATCCCCGCCTGGGTGTTCGTTCTTGAAAGGGCTCGGGCCGGAAAAGCCTGAGCGCCCATCCCCGCCTGCCCGGTGGGCAACGGGGGCCACTTCCGGTCATAGCTCGATCTCTTCCCCTTCGGGGGAAGGCATCTCGTCCGGGCGCTTGCGCCGGATGATGATGTCGCCATTGGGCAGGATCTCGGGCGGATGGTAATTGGTGAAATCATCGACCAGCCCCAGAAGCCCGCCTATCGCCGGACCCCATTCGCTGGCCATGTCTTCCATGTCGCGCAGGGCCGGCTCCATTTCCTGCATCAGCCCGCGCATGAACAGCTTCATCCCCCGTTCCATCAGGCCCTTTTTCAGATCTTCGCCCTCGGTCATGCGGTCAGCGGGCGCGGCTTCGGGAAAGGCGGGCCCGGGGGATGGCGCCTCCTGGCCCCCGGCAAGGCCGGGCATGGAGAGGGCAAGAAGCAGGGCAGGCACGATACGTTTCATGCTTCGAATATAGACATGGAACCGCGGCTTTGTAAGGGCCGGGGGGCGGAGAACGCCAAAAGGACCGACATTCCGCCGATCAGGAACGCTGCGCCCGAGGCCGCGCCCGCAGAAGCACTCACGGATCAAGCTCCAGTACCACCGGAAAATGATCCGAGGCCGCCAGCAGCGCCATCCGCAGCGATTCGTCGGCAAAGCATTCGGGATCGTCGAACGGATGCCAGATGCGCCACCGGCGGGCCCGTGAGCGCAGATCGGGCGACACCATGATGTAATCGAGCAGCGCGGTGAAATAGCGTCGCTCGGCCTTGAGATAGAACCGCGCGGTCGAAGGCCAGGGGCCCGTGCGCCGCTTCAGCACCATCTCGGCATGGGGATCGAACAGCGGGATCTCGCCCTTGCCGCCCAGCACGATTTCAACTCCCGAGCGGCCGAACAGCCTTTCGTATTCGTCCAGGCCGGGGCCGTCGTTGAAATCGCCGAGCACGATCAGCGGATCGCCAGCGGCCAGCACCTCGTCCACCCGGCGGCGGATCCAGATGCATTGCGCCAGCTGCTTGCGGCGGTTGTCTATGGCAATCCTGAGGGCCTCTTTCGGCGAGCGCGCGCCATGCGGTGCCTTCGACTTGGCGTGCACTCCGATCAGCCGCAGCCGCGCGCCTGTGGCAGTTTCAAGTGCCACTTCGAGCGGCGGTTTCGAAAAACGGATGCGCTCGGGGGCGGCGTCCACATCAAGATCCCAGCGGAAGGTGCCGTCGAACCGCGGTGCACGGGTGTCATCCCGTCGGGCGGTCGGGGGACCCTGCGGATCGTGGCGGGCAGTCATCCTGTCGGAGTCGTAAAGCAGGGCGATCTCCTGCCGGGTGTCGTTCACGAAACCCAGCAGCGCACGGCGCGCCCGCAGTCCGAAATGGCGTGCGAAATTTTCAAGCGCACGACCGCCTTCGCGCCGGGCGCTGCCGTCGGGGGCCTCGATCACCATCACCGCATCGGCATCGATGGCGCGAAACACCCGCCCGAGCGCGGCGATCTGCTGGCTGCGGGTCACGTCATGGCGGCCCGACCACTGATGATCGTCAAGCAATCGCCCGTGGCGGTCGAACAGGGCCGAGAACCACTCGACATTCCATGTGGCCAGGCGCAGCATCAGGCGGCTTCCTTCCGGATCTCCTCCCAGGCCCTGTTGATCGCCGCCATCCTGTCCTGCGCCAGGCGGACCGCCTCTTCGGGCACGCCGCGCGCCAGCATCCTGTCGGGGTGATTGCGGCGCACCTGCTCGCGCCAGGCGGCACGGACGGTTTCCATGTCGGCTCCGCGCGCGACTCCGAGAACCTCGTAGGGGTCGCGCTCGGCCTCGGGCACGAAGCGGGCCCGGATGGCCCGGAACCGGCGTTCCTCGAGGCCGAAGATCTCGGCGATGCGGTGCAGGAAGCGGTCTTCCGCCGGGTGGTAATTGCCATCGGCCATGGCGATGTGAAACAGCCCCTCAAGCACATCGCACAGCACCTCGCGCCGGTCGTCGCCGAACATGCGGCGGATCTTGCGGGCATATTCTTCATAACCGGCCACATCCTGCCGGGCCAGGTTGAATACATGTGCCGCATGCTTTTCCTCGCCCTCGGGAATGCGGAACACCTGGCGAAAGGCGGTAACCTCGTCGCGCGTTACCAGCCCATCGGCCTTGGCCAGCTTGGCGCCAAGCGCGATCACCGCGATGGTGAAACCCACCCCCTGTTCGGGCGGAGTCCGCAGGCGTTCGAACACCGCCGACAGGCCCTCGCCCCTGGCAAGGGCCGTGATCGCTTCGTATATCCGGGCCCAGAGTGACATGTCTTGCCTCGCGAAACGGAGATTCGGGAAACGTTCCCCGCAGGTTGACGGCCAGACTACAGCAGTTTGCGCATGAGGATAAGCTGAAAACCGCCGCCTCCTGCGGCCGGCCCGGACGGAAGCGGCGCATGGCGGAATGCAGATGCACGGTTCACAGGCAGCGCCGGCCCGCAGGGGTATCGAATTCGGCCCGCATGGCGGGGGCATCGCCGGAGCGAACCACGATGCGCTCATCGTCGGGCAGCCCTGACTGCAGCCCGGCCAGCGCCCCGGCCAGCGCTTCCGCCTCGGGGTGGATCAGTTCCAGCCGCACAAGGCGCAGGCCGCTGTCGGGCAGCATCCGGGCCGGATGCGCGGTGCCCTGCCAGCGGATCAGCGCCGGGAACAGGCCGTCGAACGGCAGGTGCCCGTCGTCGGGAACGGCCATGCGCCAGCGCAGATCGCCACGGGACAGTTCAAGCGGATGCCCCACCCCATCGGGCGCCGCGGCAATCGCGGCCCCGAGATCGGCGCAGCGAAGGACCCAGCCGGCAAGCCTCGGGGCGCCGGCGAAATCATCGAGCGCAAACCAGCGCCGCCGCCCCGGCGGCGGCGCGGCGGGGTTGATGGCGATCACTTCGAGATAGAGATCTCCCATCCCGAGCAGCGCGTTATGGGTGCCCATCAGCGCATGTTCCCCGCCGGGGCAGGGCCTGGCCCCAAGGCGCTCTTCCAGATGCGCCACCCCCTCTTCAAGGCTTGACGCCGCCAGCGCCAGATGATCGAGTTTCGGCATCGGTGTTTCCCTTTCTGCCCGTCCTGCCCGGATTTCCCGCATGGTTGCCCGCAATAATGCCCCCGGCAAGCGGAAACCTGCGACACTCTGCCGCTTTTGCGCTGCCAGCCATTGCACGCACCACGCCCTTGGCTCATCTCATGGCACAACAATGACCGAGAACCTCAGGGAGGGACAGCCCCATGCCGCTGTTGCGCGCCATCGACCGGTTTTTCAAACATGATGCCTCGGGGGGCATCCTGCTGATGCTGTCTGCGGTGCTGGCCATGATCGTGGCCAACTCGGCCCTCTCTCCGCATTACGAGGCCCTGCTCAGCACCTATCTGAAGATCCAGATCGGAGAGACCGGGCTTGCCAAGCCCCTGCTTCTGTGGATCAACGACGGGCTGATGGCGATCTTCTTCTTTCTCGTGGGGCTTGAACTCAAGCACGAGATCATGGAAGGCAAGCTGAAAAACCCGAGCGACGTTGTGCTGCCGGGCATGGCCGCCGTGGGCGGGATGGTCGTGCCGGCCCTGATCTATGTGGCTCTCAACCTGAACAATGCCGCCACGCTCAACGGCTGGGCCATTCCCGCCGCCACCGACATCGCCTTTGCGCTCGGCATCCTGGCGCTTGTGGGCAAACGCGCGCCGGCCTCGCTCAAGATCTTCCTGCTGACGCTGGCCATTCTTGATGATCTGGGCGCCATCCTGATCATCGCGCTGTTCTATACGGCCGAACTGAAGGTGGATTACCTTCTGATGGCGCTGGTGCCGCTGGCGGGAATGCTGTGGCTCAATCTCAGGGGCACGCACCGGGTGGCGCCGATCCTGCTGCTGGGGGTCGTGTTGTGGGTGCTGGTGCTGAAATCGGGGGTGCATGCCACGGTGGCCGGCGTGCTGACCGCCTTCTTCATCCCGCTGAAGGACAAATGGGGGAAATCCCCCCTGCATGCGCTTGAAGCCGGGCTTGCACCCTATGTGCTCTATCTGATCGTGCCGATCTTTGCCTTTGCCAATGCCGGGGTGGTGCTCGAGGGGCTGAGCCTGTCCGACATGGCCGCACCGGTGCCCCTGGGCGTGGCACTCGGACTGTTTGCCGGCAAGCAGATCGGGGTGATGGGCGCCGTGTTCATCATGGTGAAGCTCGGGCTTGGAAATCTGCCCCATCAGGCCGGATGGGGGCATGTCTGGGGCGTTTCGGCGCTGGCCGGGGTGGGCTTTACCATGTCGCTGTTCATCGGATCGCTGAGCTTTGCCGACCCCGCGCTGATGAATCATGTGCGCCTCGGGGTGCTTTCGGGATCCTTCCTTTCGGCATTGCTGGGCTACGGGGTGCTGCGGCTTCTGCGCCCGGTGCGTGACGAGCACGGCGCCTGAGCCGAACCCCGACCACCCGCACAGGAAAGAGCGGCCCGCCTCACACCCAGGCATCTGCCTCAGGCGCGAGGCCCCTTCCCTTCCCCTTCGCGTCGTGCCGCGCGGATCAGACGCAGCACGTCGCGCGCCGCCTCGGGGATGTTGGTGCCCGGGCCGAAGATCGCCTTCACGCCGGCCTCCCTGAGGAAGTCGTGGTCCTGCCGGGGGATCACCCCACCGCAGATCACGATGATGTCTTCTGCCCCCCCGGCCTTCAGCGCTTCGATCAGCTTCGGCGCCAGCGTCTTGTGGCCCGCAGCCTGGGAAGAAACCCCGACCACATGCACATCGTTGTCGATCGCATCCTGCGCGGCTTCCTCCGGGGTCTGGAACAGGGGGCCCACATCCACGTCAAAGCCGATGTCGGCGAAGGCAGTGGCGATCACCTTGGCGCCCCGGTCGTGGCCATCCTGGCCCATCTTCACCACCAGCATGCGCGGGCGGCGACCCTCTTCTTCGGAAAAGGTCTCGACCTCGCGCTGGATCGCGGCGAAATCCGCATCGCCCTCATAGGCCGCGCCATAAACGCCCGAAAGCGTTTTCACCTCGGCCTGGTGGCGGCCGAATGCCTTTTCCATCGCCATTGAAATCTCTCCTACCGTTGCCCGGGCGCGCGCCGCTTCCACCGCGATTTCCAGAAGGTTGCCCCGCCCCCTGTGCGCGGCCTCTTCAAGGGCGGCCAGACTGCGCTCCACAGCTTTGCCGTCACGCGCGGCGCGCAGCCTTTCAAGCCGCGCGATCTGGGCCTTGCGCACGGCCTCGTTGTCGATCTCGAGGATCTCGACCGGGGTTTCTTCCCCGGGGCGGAAGCGGTTGACCCCGACGATCACCTCGTCGCCCCGGTCGATTGCCGCCTGACGGCGCGCGGCAGCCTCTTCGATACGCATCTTCGGCATGCCGCTGGCCACGGCCCTGGTCATGCCGCCCATTTCATCCACTTCCGTGATCAGCCTGTCTGCCGCCTCGATCAGATCGGCGGTAAGCTTCTCCACATAATAGGACCCCGCCAGCGGATCGACGACCCTGGTAACACCGGTTTCATTCTGCAGGATCAGCTGGGTGTTGCGGGCGATGCGGGCGGAAAATTCGGTCGGCAGGGCGATGGCTTCGTCAAAGGCATTGGTATGAAGCGATTGCGTACCACCAAGCACCGCCGAGAGGGCCTCGTAGGCGGTGCGGATGATGTTGTTCCAGGGATCCTGTGCCTGAAGGCTTACACCAGATGTCTGACAGTGGGTGCGCAGCATCTTCGAGCGCGGATCCTGCGCACCGAAATCGCTCATGATCCTGTACCACAGATAACGCGCCGCCCTGAGCTTGGCCGCCTCCATGAAGAAATTCATGCCGATGGCAAAGAAGAACGAAAGACGGGGTGCGAACCTGTCCACATCCAGTCCGCGCGCGATTGCCGCCTGCACGTATTCCTTGCCGTCGGCCAGCGTGAAGGCAAGTTCCTGCACCAGCGTAGCGCCGGCTTCCTGCATGTGGTAACCCGAGATCGAGATCGAGTTGAAGCGCGGCATCTCGTTCATCGTGTATTCGATGATGTCGCCAACGATCCGCATGCTCGGCTCGGGTGGATAGATATAGGTGTTGCGCACCATGAATTCCTTGAGAATGTCGTTCTGGATGGTGCCCGAAAGATCCTTGCGCGCCACGCCCTGCTCTTCGCCCGCCACGATGAAATTCGCCAGGATCGGGATCACCGCGCCGTTCATCGTCATGGAAACACTGACCTTTTCCAGCGGAATGCCATCGAACAGGATCTTCATGTCCTCGACGCTGTCGATGGCCACGCCCGCCTTGCCCACATCGCCCGGCACGCGGGGGTGATCGCTGTCATAGCCGCGGTGCGTGGCCAGATCGAAGGCCACCGAGATGCCCTGCTGACCGGCTGCCAGCGCCTTGCGGTAGAAGGCATTGCTTTCCTCGGCGGTGGAAAAACCGGCATATTGCCGGATCGTCCAGGGGCGGCCGGCATACATGGTGGCCCGCGGGCCGCGGGTGAAGGGTGCGAACCCCGGCAAGGCGCCCATGTGGGGCAGGTCGCGAATGTCGTCCGCGTCATGCACCGGAGCTATGTCGATTCCCTCGGGCGTGTGCCAGATCAGATCCCCGATCGGGCGGCCGCGCAGTTCCTTCTCGGCCAGACGCTCCCAGTCTTTTCTCTTGCGACTCATGGCATCATCCTTCGTTTCTGTCATTGCCCGCCCGGCCACGAACAGGTGCCGCACTGACCGGATGCCGGAATTTTTGCACCGTGTGACGGTTTCCTCTTCGTATCCGGCCACCGGAGGCTTATATGCAAGGGAAAGGAATAGCCCATGAACCGCCTCGTTTTGCTTGCCACCGGCCTGCTGCTGACCACCGCGGCCACCTTCGCCCAATCGCCCCCGAAATCCGCCATCACACAGCCCGGCGCGCCCGGCCCCGACGCGGCGCCGCCCCGGCAGCTTGTGCCGCTGGACGCCCGCGACGTGCGGCTTGAAGACTTCCTGTGGAAGGCCCGCCCTCTGGTGGTGTTCGCCGATACCCCGGCCGATCCCCGTTTCCTGCTCCAGATGGAACGGCTTGATGCCCGCCCCGCCGACCTGATCGAACGCGACGTGGTGGTGATCACCGACACCGATCCGGCCGCCAACAGCGAGGCGCGCCGGAAGCTGCGCCCGCGCGGCTTTACCTTCGTGATGCTCGACAAGGACGGCAACGTCATCCTGCGCAAGCCCCAGCCCTGGAGCACGCGCGAGCTTTCCCGCGCCATCGACAAGACACCGCTGCGCCAGGAAGAACTGCGCGCCCTGCGCGATGCCCTGCCGGGGGCCCTGAACTGAGCACCGCCCGCAAGCGGCACCAAAGGTGACAGCCCCCCCGGAAATGGCAGGGGCCGCCGGGGCGGCATGCAGGGCAGCCGCGTCTTACACATCCTGTTCGAATTCCATGATCACGTCGTCCACCGCCAGGCTCTGGCCCGGCGCGGCATTGATCCTGGCCACCACCGCACGCCGTTCGGCGCGCAGGATGTTCTCCATCTTCATCGCCTCGATGGTGCACAGCGCCTGACCCTCTTCCACCGTGTCTCCCACCTCGACAGCCAGGCCCACCATCAGCCCCGGCATCGGACACAGCAGCAGGCGCGAGGTATCGGGCGGCTGTTTCTCGGGCATCAGGCAAGCCAGCTTCGCCTGGCGGGGGGTGAGCACCTGCACCCTCATGTCGGCGCCACGCAGGCGCAGACGGAAGCCGCCGGGCAGCTTGTCCACCTTCAGGGTCAGCGCCCCCCCCCCGACCGAGAGCCGCGCCAGGCTCTGCCCCGGCAGCCAGTCCGATTCCACCCTCAGGCATTCGTCGTCTTCGAAACACACGTCCGATCCCGCCGGATCGGCACTGATCGTGACCGGCCATTCCCGATCGCCGATCCGCACCACCCATTCGCTGCCGACCCGGCGCTCGTGGTTGTCCATCCGCCCCGAAATCCGGGTGCGGCGGATTTCGGTCACGCGATACATGGCCGCCGCCGCCGCCGCCACCCGGCGCAGCTGATCCCCCGGCAGATCGACGCCCCGGAAACCCTCGGGATATTCCTCGTCGATGAAGGCGGTGGTGATGTTTCCCCCCGCAAAACGCGGGTGCATCATCACTGCCGAAAGAAATGGCAGGTTGTGGCCGATTCCCTCCAGTTCGAATTCATCCAGCGCATCGGCCATTGCCAGCCGGGCCGCAGCACGATCCGCCCCCCAGGTGCAGAGCTTGGCGATCATCGGATCGTAATACATCGAGATCTCGCCACCCTCATAAACGCCGGTGTCATTGCGCACCCCGGTTGCGCCGGGCGCGGCCTCATCAGGCCAGTTGCCGCTTTCCAGCATCGGCCCCGCGGCACGCGGTGCCGGCGGGCGATAGCGGGTGAGCCGGCCGATCGAGGGCAGGAAGTTGCGATAGGGATCTTCGGCGTAAAGCCGGCTTTCGATGGCCCAGCCGGAAAGCTTCACGTCACTCTGCGAAAACGCCAGCTTCTCGCCCGCCGCCACGCGGATCATCTGTTCCACCAGATCGATGCCGGTGATCAGCTCGGTAACCGGGTGCTCCACCTGCAGACGGGTGTTCATTTCAAGGAAATAGAAGTTGCGTTCGCCATCGACGATGAATTCCACCGTGCCGGCGCTTTCGTAATTCACCGCCCGGGCCAGTGCCACAGCCTGTTCGCCCATGGCCTTGCGCGTCGTCTCATCAAGAAACGGCGAGGGCGCCTCTTCGATCACCTTCTGGTTCCGCCGCTGGATCGAACATTCGCGCTCGCCCAGGTAGATGCAGTTGCCGTGGCTGTCGGCCAGCACCTGGATCTCGATATGACGGGGCTGGGTGATGAATTTCTCGATGAAGATGCGGTCGTCGCCGAAACTGGCCTCGGCTTCGTTCTTCGAACTCCGGAAACCCTCGCGCACCTCGTCGTCATTCCAGGCGATGCGCATGCCCTTTCCGCCGCCCCCGGCACTGGCCTTGATCATCACCGGATAGCCGATTTCGCGGGCGATCTTCACCGCCTCGTCGGCATCGGCGATCACCCCCATGCAGCCCGGCACGGTGGAAACCCCCGCTGCGGCGGCCAGCTTTTTCGAGGTGATCTTGTCGCCCATGGCCCCGATCGCGTCCTTCGGCGGGCCGATGAAGGCTACGCCCATTTCCGCCAGCGCCTCGGGGAAGGCCGGATTTTCGGACAGGAATCCATAGCCCGGATGCACTGCCCCGGCGCCGCTTTCGCGCACCGCTGCAAGGATCCTGTCCATCGCGATGTAGGACTGCGCGGCCGGCGGCGGGCCGATAGGGATCACCTCGTCGGCCATTTTCACATGCAGCGCATTGCGATCGGCATCGGAGCAGACGGCCACGGTAGCGATTCCCATCCGCCGCGCCGTCTTGATCACGCGGCAGGCGATCTCGCCCCGGTTGGCAATCAGGATCTTGTCGAACATCTCATGGCCCCTCCTCTGCATTTTCCGTTGCTTTCCCCTGCGGCATGGCCGCGCGGGATTCCCCCCGCCCCGCTCTCCGAACACCAGAAACCCCGCCCCCGCAGGCAAGAGCCGGCAGAGGACGGGGCGAGAAAAAGCCCTGCAGGGCGAAACGATGCCGGCCGCACCGGAACACGCGGCCCGGGAAACGCCTGACCGTGCGGAAGCAAACAGCGGGAAACATCGTGGCCGGCCACCGGCCCGCAGACCTGCCCGGTCGCCTGCCACATGGCGACAAGCAGCAGCCCGCGGCCGGCACCCTTCGCCCGCCGGCTGCTGCCGCTGTCAGGGGGCCGGGCCCCGCAATGTCAGCCGGGCATGCGGCCTCAGTTGCAAAGCCCTGCGTCGTCGCACAGTGCGCCGGCGCCCGCACCGATGGCCGCACCGGCCACCACATTGGTGTCAAGCACGTCGGCAACCACGGCACCGGCCGCTGCGCCGGCCACGGCACGTTCGGTATCGGTGCGCAGACAGCCCGACAGGGGCGTGGCCAGAGCCGCAGCGAGGATGACAAGTCTGATCTGCATTTTTTTCTGCCTCCAACAAGTGTTGTTATGGTTTTCCAGTATAACACAAGCTTGCCGCGCGAAAAGAGCGTCCCGCAGCCGCGAAAGGCTTCAGCATGCTCTTGCCGAATGCATTGCGCCAGCTGCGCCAGAAAAAAGGGTGGCCCGAGCCTTGCGGGCCCGAACCACCCTGAAGGGGAAGGGTAACGGTATTGACATTGTGAGACAGACAACTTGCTGGAGGAGCCCGCCTCACAACGCAACCTGACCGAGTTTGCCGCGCATTGAAAGCCCGCCTGCAACATTTTCCGGTTTTGAGCCGAAATCCGCCAAGCAGGCATTTCTTCAGGCGGGTTCATGCCGAATTTTCCCCGTCAAACACCTCGGGAAAGGCCGCGCGGGCTTTCCCGGGGTCGATTTTCAGCAGCGCATCGTAACTTTCCGGATCGAACGGCTCTTCGGCGGGAATCACCTCGCGGCCGAAAAGCCACGACAGCCGCCCCGCGTCAAGGTTGCCGCGCGGGAAGGGCCGGTCGCCGAAATGATGCCACAGAGCGGCCAGAAAGGCGGCATCGGCCTTGCGGTCGGCGGGGCGGCGGTCGGCATGGCGCACACGCGCGATCAGCCGGGTTGCGCCCTTCTTGCCCGGACGGCGGATGGTGAAGTGGTAATCGGTGCCGGAAAGGCGGCCGGGAAAACCGCGGTGTTTCAGCATGCGCCTGCCTCCACGGTCCCGGCCCGGATCGCGGGGCATGACGGCGACGCCATTCCTGCCTTTCGGCAATGCGGATTCTGGTTCGGGGCTTTCGGGCGGGGCAGATCACCACCCCCCCCGAAGAAGAAACGATCAGTGTCAGTAGTTGCTGGCGCCGGGGATGTTGTTGTTCCCGCCATTATCGCCGTTTCCGCCGTTGTTGCCCCCGCCATCGTTGATGAGGTCGCAGGGCATGCCCTGGGCGTCATAGCCGTTTTCACAGCGCGGTGGCTCGCAGGTCTGTGTCTGACTGTTGTAATCATAGCCCCCGGTGCATTTGCCCGTGGGTTCGCCCACCTTGTTGAAGATCGGCTCGGCCTGGATCGGCGCCGGCTCGGGGGCGGTCTGCGCACATGCCGCAACGAACGATGCCGTGCCGAGAGCCACCAGAAAACCATGTCTGAAGCGCATTTTGTCCTCCTTGAAAAGGTGTTTGGTGTTACGCAAGGGAAACATTGCCCGATCCCGCAGCAAAATCCAATGGGAAAATTCCATGCCCGCCCACGGGTATCCGCAGAAGGCGGAACGAAAAAAGCCGCCTCCGCAACATGCGGCAGGCAGCGCGACGGGCCTTGCGGAACGGCCCGGTGCGGGACGGGCCCGGAAGCCCGCCCCGAAGATGCGAAGTCAGACCTTGTTGTAGGTCGGCTCAGCCGCAACGGGTGCCATTTCCTCCATCGGAGCAGGCTCTTCCTGTTGAGCGCAGGCAGCCGCGAAAGCGACCAGGCTGAGGGCAGCGATGAACTTGACGGTTTTCGACATTTTCTTCTCCTGTCTGCATGGCATTCGCCACAATTCCCCGGCCAGCAGAGGCTCTCTGCTGGCCCGTTCGAGCCCCCCCTGAGGCAGGCTGGGGCCACGTTAGCCGAAAATGTGATGAAATCATACAGTTGTCCAGTGTGTTCTGGCGGTTGTGGCGTGCATGCTACATTTTTCCGCCGATCGTTCCCCAGGCATACGAAAAACATCAGAAGCCCTCCCAGTGGCAGCTGCCCTTTCCGGGGCGGTAGGCCTCGAAATACCGGGTAACTTCGGAATTGGTGACCCCGAACGCAACCGGGCGGCTGGCCAGCGATATGATGATCCGGTCCGGGGGCGGGTCGGCCGCAGCGATTCGCGGCAGGGCGAAGGTATCGCACAGGTGCTGCATGTCTTCCGCCGCCTGCTCGAAACCCACGTGGCCGGTGGCGCGGTCAATCGCGGGTGCCAGGAAGCGGAAACGCACCACGCTGCCATCCGGTCCGGGCGGCTCACTCAGCGTTTCGAGCCAGGTTACCGGCTGACCGGAGGGCACGGCAATGACCGGCCCTGCCCCCCCTTCCTGCCGCTCCCCGGCCCGCGCCGGCATGGCAGCGGGGCCGAAAACCGGCACCGGAGCGGCCAGGATGCCGGCCGCGGCCAGGCACATCGGCAGGGCTGTGCGAAGGCGCAGGTTCATAGCGGGATGTTGTCGTGCTTCTTCCAGGGGTTCTGCAACTGCTTGCCCCGCAGGCTGGCAAAGGCGCGGCAGACGCGCTTGCGGGTTGATCCGGGCATGATCACCTCGTCGATGAACCCCTTTTCGGCCGCCACGAAGGGATTGGCGAAGCGCTTTTCGTATTCGGCCGTGCGCGCGGCGATCCTGTCGGCATCGCCAAGCTCCTTGCGGTAGAGAATTTCCACCGCCCCCTTGGCGCCCATGACCGCGATCTCGGCCGTGGGCCAGGCATAGTTGAAATCGCCCCGCAGGTGTTTCGAGGCCATCACGTCATAGGCACCGCCATAGGCCTTGCGGGTGATCACCGTAACCTTGGGCACGGTGGCCTCGCCATAGGCGAACAGCAGTTTCGCCCCGTGCCTGATGACGCCGCCGTATTCCTGGGCGGTGCCGGGCAGGAAGCCGGGCACATCGACGAAGGTGAGGACCGGGATATCGAAGGCATCGCAGAAGCGCACGAAGCGTGCCGCCTTGCGCGAACTGTCGATGTCCAGCACCCCGGCCAGCACCATCGGCTGGTTGGCCACCACCCCCACCGTGCGCCCCTCCAGCCGGATGAAACCGATGACGATGTTCCTGGCGAATTCGGCCTGGATTTCGAAGAAGTCGCCCTCGTCGGCCACCTTCAGGATCAGCTCCTTCATGTCGTAGGGCTGGTTGGGGTTGTCGGGCACAAGGGTATTGAGGGCGGGCTCGATGCGTTCGGGATCGTCGAAGAAGGGGCGCTGCGGCACCCTGGAGCGGTTGCTCAGCGGCAGGAAATCGAACAGCCGGCGGATCTCCAGCAGCGCCTCGATATCGTTTTCGAAGGCCCCGTCGGCCACGCCGGATTTCTTCGTGTGGGTGCCGGCGCCGCCCAGTTCCTCGGCCGACACCTCTTCGTTGGTAACGGTTTTCACCACATCGGGGCCGGTAACGAACATGTAGCTCGTATCCTTCACCATGAAGATGAAATCGGTGATCGCCGGGCTGTAAACCGCCCCGCCCGCGCAAGGCCCCATGACCAGGCTGATCTGCGGCACCACGCCCGAGGCCATGATGTTGCGCTGAAACACCTCGGCATAGCCTGCAAGGCTGGCCACGCCCTCCTGGATGCGGGCGCCGCCGCTGTCATTGATGCCGATCACCGGTGCGCCGTTCTGCATCGCCATGTCCATGATCTTGCAGATCTTCTGCGCATGGGTTTCCGAAAGCGAGCCGCCAAATACCGTGAAGTCCTGGCTGAAAACATAGACCTGGCGGCCGTTGATCGTGCCCCACCCGGTCACCACACCATCGCCGGCGGGGCGATCTTTTTCCATGCCGAAATCGATACAGCGATGCGCCACGAACATGTCGAATTCCTCGAAGCTGCCCTCGTCAAGCAGCAGATCGAGGCGCTCGCGCGCCGTCAGCTTGCCCCTGGCATGCTGGACCTCGATGCGCCGTGCGCCACCGCCCATCCGCGCCGCCGCCCGCCGCCGCTCCAGTTCATCAAGAATTTCCTGCATGAAACCTCCCCGGCTGAGCTTCAAGCCTAGCGCCGCAAGGCGCGGGAGAAAAGGATTTTCCCGTTAATTTGCAAATTATTGCAAAGTTTGATCTGGTAAATTGCAATACCGCAAATTTCCGGTGGCGTATCCCCGGAACATGCAGCCGCAACCGGCGCACAGGAGCTGTGCGGAAATGCAGTATCCGATCATGCTGCAAATGATTGACGCCGTCAATCACACGGGATACTTCCGGATCATGGACCCCCACCACGCCGCGCGTTTCCTTGACCGCACCACCCCGCCCCATATCGCCACCCTGATCCTGCTTTCCGGGCTGGCCGCGCTTGTCATGAACATGTTCCTGCCCTCGCTGCCGGCGATGACCCGGCATTTCGGCACCGATTACCGCACCATGCAGCTTTCGGTGGCGCTCTACCTGGCCGTCAGCGGCGCCCTGCAACTGGTGATCGGCCCGCTGTCCGACCGCTTCGGGCGCCGCCCCGTGCTTCTGGGCGCGCTCGGGCTGTTCCTGCTGGCCACGCTCGGCTGCCTGCTGGCGCCCAATGTGGAGCTGTTCCTGCTTTTCCGCATGCTGCAGGCGGTGGTGGCGGCGGGCATGGTGCTGTCGCGCGCCATCGTACGCGACATGGTGCCGATGAACGAAGCCGCCTCGATGATCGGTTATGTCACCATGGGCATGGCGGTGGCGCCGATGATCGGCCCTTTCTTCGGCGGGCTGCTCGATACCGCCTTCGGCTGGCAGGCGAATTTCTGGCTGATGCTGGTGCTTGGCGCGTTGCTGCTGTGGCTTGTCTGGCACGATCTCGGCGAAACCGCCCGCCACCACAACACCAGCTTCGCGGCCCAGTTCCGCCAGTATCCCGCGCTTCTGGGCTCCCGCCGGTTCTGGGGATACTGCCTGTCGGCCGCCTTTGCCGCGGGCGCCTTCTTTGCCTATCTCGGCGGTGCACCCTGGGTGGGAAAGGAGCTGTTCGGCATGAACGCCGTCGAACTCGGCATTTCCTTTGGAGTGGTATCGCTTGGCTACATGCTCGGCAACTATCTGTCGGGGCGCCATTCGGTGCGCTTCGGCGTCAACCGGATGGTGCTGTGGGGCGCGCTGATCTCGGCCGGGGGCACGGGGCTTTTGCTGCTGCTGTTCGAACTGGGTCTGGGCACGGCAGCGCTGTTCTTCCTGTCCATGTTCTTCGTGGGGCTGGGCAACGGCATGGCCCTGCCCAATGCCAATGCCGGCATGCTGAGCGTGCGCCCCGAACTGGCCGGCTCGGCCTCGGGGCTGGGCGGCGCGATCATGATCGGCGGCGGGGCCGCACTTTCGGCCCTTGCCGGCAGCCGGCTTGGCCCCGGCACCGGGCCGTTTCCGCTTTTGTGGATCATGTTCACCAGTGCGCTTCTGGGAATGGTATCGATCCTTTACGTGATCCGCCGCGAACGTCGGTTGGCCCTGCGGGGTGAACTTCCCTGACACGAACGCCTTCTGCCCTGCCTTCTGCCCCCCCTGCCGCCTGCTCTCTTGCTCCGCCGCCTTGCAAGGGATACCAGTGCCGCAAGCCGATCTGCAAACCAGCCCCGCAAGCGAGGCCGCCCATGCCCAGCCAGAAACTTTACGCCGGTGCCAGGCTGCGCGAACTGCGCACCCGCCTCGGACTGACGCAGAAGGCCTTTGCCCGGAAGCTCGGCGTCAGCCTGCCCTATCTGAACCAGATGGAAAACAACAACCGCCCCGTCTCGACCACCGTATTGCTGGGGCTGGCGCAGGAATTCGGCTTTGACGTGACCGAGCTTTCCAGCGGCGACACCGGCCGCCTGGTCAGCGACATGCGCGAGGCGCTGGCCGATCCGGTATTCAATGATACGGCTCCGCCGCTGGCCGACCTGCGCCTTGCCGCCTCGAACGCCCCGGCGCTGGCGCGCGCCTTTCTCGACCTGCACCGCGCCTATCGCCAGACCCACGAGCGCCTTGCCTCGCTCGACGAAGCCCTCGGGCGCGAGGATGCCCGCATCCAGCCCAGCCCCTGGGAAGAGGTGCGCGACTTCTTCCACTACTGCGACAACTACATCGATCCGATCGACCGTGCCGCCGAGCATTTCGCCTGCCCCGGCGGGGCATCCGGCGAACCCTCTGCCCTGCGTGACGTGGAAGCCGCGGCGCGAGCCGTCCTTGTCGAATCCGGGATCACGCTGGAAGAAACCGACAGCCCCCTGCTGCGCCGGTTCGATCCGCAGGCCGGACGGCTGGTGCTTTCGACCCGCAGCGATCCTTCCACCCGCCGCTTCCAGCTGCTGCACCAGCTGGCACTGCTGAAACAGACGGCATTGCTTGAGGCCACGCTCGACCTGGCCCGTTTCGCCACCCCCGAGGCCCGCGCCATTGCCCGGGTGGGACTGGCCAACTATTTCGCCGGTGCGGCACTGATGCCCTATCGCCCCTTCCTTGAGGCCGCACGCGAATGCCGCCATGATCTTGAGCTTCTGGCCACTCGCTTCGGCGCTTCGATCGAACAGGTGGCCCACCGCCTTTCCACCCTGCAGCGGCCAGGGCTGAAGGGGATTCCGTTCTTCTTCGTGCGGGTCGATCAGGCCGGCACCATCACCAAGCGCCATTCGGCCACCCGCCTGCAGTTTGCCCGTTTCGGCGGCGCCTGCCCCCTGTGGAACGTGCATCGCGCCTTCGAAACGCCCGGGCGCTTCCTGCGCCAGCTGGCCGAAACCCCCGACGGGGTGCGCTATTTCTGCCTGGCGCGCGATGTCTCGAAACCCGGGGGGGCCTTCAAGGCTCCGGTGCGCCGCTTCGCCATCGGCCTTGGCTGCGAGGTCAGGCACGCGGGCGATATTGTCTATGCCGACGGGCTTGACACCACCGCCGGCCCTTTCGATCCCATCGGCATTTCCTGTCGCATCTGCGAGCGCCACGACTGCCATCAGCGCTCGATCCCGCCGCTCGAACGCAAGCTCGGCATCGATCCGCACAAACGCGGTCTGCTGCCCTATGAGGTGGACAACTGAGATCGAAACGGGTTTACCCGATGCCGTGCCCGGCCTAGCCTGTCCGCAAGGGAGGAACGACATGGAACTCACCGGCAGCCAGATCATCGCCGCCGATTGCGAAACCGTCTGGAAACACCTGAACGATCCCGACACGCTGAAGGCCAGCATCCCCGGCTGCACCGAGATGACAGGCAACGCCGGGGAGGGCTTCGAGGCGGTCGTCCGGCAGAAGATCGGCCCGGTCAAGGCCACATTCCGGGGGCAGATCGCGCTTTCGAACGTGGTGCCGGGCAGGAGCTATACCATCACCGGCGAAGGCAAGGGCGGGGTTGCCGGCTTTGCCAGGGGCGGCGCCGATGTAACGCTGAACCCGGTGCCCGAGGGCTGCGAACTTTCCTACACGGTAAACGCCAGGGTCGGCGGCAAGCTGGCCCAGCTTGGCAACCGGCTGATCCAGGGTTTCGCGCGCAAGATGGCCGATACCTTCTTCGAGAATTTCCGCCGGCAGGTGGAAGACGGCGAAGGATCCGGCAAGGCAGACGCGGGGGAAGACAACGCCACCCAGGAAAGGGAAAAACCATGAAATCCAGACTGCCGGGCGCCCTTCTTTCGCTGGTGCTGGCCGCCCTGCCGGCGGCCGCGCATGCCGATGAAACCGGCCCCGTGATGACGATCCGCCTGTTCGACACCATCGCCACCTGGCCCTTGCCGCCCTGGGCCACCGGACCGGCAGATGCAGCCAGATCGGAAACCTACCGCACCCGGCAGAAGACACGCCACGGAACCGAGGTGTTCCTGCTGGAGCTCATCCCACCGGGCGAAAGTTTCAACAGCTGGAGCCAGCTCCAGGCGATCGCGGCCGAACGGCCGCTTGCGGCACCGCTGACAGCCCATGTGTCGGGGATTTTTGCCGATTTCAAGGCCGCCTGCATCCCGGCACCGACGCTCAAGCCGCTGTTCATATCGCCCGAGCACGTGATGATTCTCGTCTCCTGCCCTGCCTATCGCAACAATCCCGAACAGGGCGAAATGATGTTCATGTCGCTGCGCCGGCACGACAGGACCCTGGTCAGACTGTATTACCACAAGCGCGGACCGGCCTTCCGAACGGACAATCCCGCGGAGTTTCCGCTGAGCGCGAACGAGGTGGACCGGCTGATCGAGCAGCACGCATTTTTCAGGCTGGGTTCGCCCTGAAGGGGCCGGCCTTCCGAAACGGCCCGCGCATGCCATCCCTGTTCCCTGCCCGCCGCAGCGGCGCGGCCTTCAGGGCCCGGCTGCCGCTTCCTTCAGAATCATGGCGAAGATCTCGTCCTTCAGCGCCAGACGTTTCTTGCGCATTCCGGCCATGTGAAGATCGTCGGTCGGTGCCACATTGGTTTC
This sequence comes from Paracoccaceae bacterium, assembly GCA_026989355.1. Lineage (GTDB taxonomy): Bacteria > Pseudomonadota > Alphaproteobacteria > Rhodobacterales > Rhodobacteraceae > WFVA01. The sequence continues at coordinate 57,333 of JALSJM010000005.1, forward strand.
GGCGCGGTGAATTTCGCGGTTGACCTCGTGATACGCGTCAAGCAGCCGCGCGAAATGGGCATTTTTCCCTTTCAGATCGCGGATCCGCTCCACATGTTCCGGGAATTCCTCGTGGATCTCGTGTGGCGTGTTCGACATGCGCTTCTCCTTCCGTATTCCGGCTCTTCCGGCAGAAGGCTAGCGCCCCCCGCTCCGCCCCGCATTGACACGGATCATGCAGCACCGAGGCAGTGCGGGGCGCGGGGCGGGGCGCGGAAGGAAGGCGCCCCTTCCGCCTATTCCTTCAGAAGATAGCGGCGATTGAGGGGTTGCAGCGGACGGGCGTTACCGTCATGCAGTTCGCGAAAACGGGCGATCGCCCCGTCGGAAACCCGGATCGGATCCTGCATGACGCTCCATGAAACGATCTCCGAGCAGGGCGGCGTGGTCAGCGAGCCCTGATAGCGGAAATCGCTCTTGTCGTCGGGCAGAAGATCCCGCGCCGCAGCAGCACCCAGTTCGGCTTCGCCTTCTGCCGCCGGCGCTTTTTCCATGATCCGGTCGAACAGGGCATTGGCGCCACCCCCTTCGATCATCACGCCGATCACCCCCAGGGTGCCGTCATCGGCCTGATGCACGAAATGCACTTCCATCGGGCTGCGCCGGCCGTTGATCGCGTGTTCGGAAGGCGCGTGAAAGTGAAACTGCAACAGCCTGTAATCCCTGCCGGCAATACTGACATGGCCGGCATCGGGCGCCTCTACCTAGATCGTGTGCCCGTTGTTGATCACCTTCCATTCTGCCGGTTTCCAGTGAATTTCCACATCTTCAAGCGCCGCATCGACCGCCCCGGCGATATCCACCGGCGACTGCTGCGTGCCGTTCTTGCAGGCCGCGAATTCGGGCGAAAGATCGCCCCAGGATCCGGGTCCGGTCTCGCCTTCATAGCTCCATTCCGCAGCCGCAAGTGGAGAACCCGAAGAAAGACCGACCGCAAGGGGGATTGCTGCCAGTAAGCCGAAGGTCTTCATTTCCGTCATCTCCTTGTCATTCGGTTTCCTGCCCGAAAGAAACAATGTCGCGACACCGCCCTCCGGGCAGGATCCTGCATCTGCCTCCTGCGGGAAAAATGCAAGCCGAACGGGCAGAAGCCCCGCGCACCGGCAACTTCCCGCCCGGCTCAGCGCTGCGCTTCGCGCCAGCGGGGGTGTATCCAGGGGGCAAGCTCCTCGCGCGGCAGGGGCGTACGCCCGAGGATCATGTCGGCGGCCTTCTCGCCCACCATGATCGAAGGCGCATTCAGATTGCCGTTGGTGATCCGCGGAAAGACGGAACTGTCGGCCACCCGCAGCCCCCTTGCCCCGATTACCCGGCATTCGGGATCGACCACCGCCCGCGGATCCTCGGTCGCCCCCATGCGGCAGGTGCCGCAGGGATGAAAGGCGCTTTCGGCGTGCTCGCGGATGAAACAGTCCAGTTCGTCATCGCTCTGCACGTTCTCACCGGGCGAAATCTCGTGTTTCACATGGGGCGCAAAGGCCGGCTGCGCGAAGATTTCGCGCGTCAGACGGATGCAGGTGCGGAAATCGCGCCAGTCGTCTTCGTGGCTCATGTAGTTGAACAGGATATGCGGCGCCGCCGCCGGTTCGGCCGAGGCCAGGGTTACCGCCCCGCGCGAGGGCGAACGCATGGGCCCCACATGGGCCTGAAAGCCATGCCCGTCGGCCACGGCCCTGCCGTCATAGCGCACAGCCATCGGCAGGAAGTGATACTGGATGTCGGGATATTCCACCCCGGCACGCGAACGGATGAACCCCGCGCTTTCGAACTGGTTCGAAGCCCCTATCCCGCTTTTCGTAAGCAGCCACTGCGCCCCGATCAGGGCCTTCGAAAACAGATTCCAGTGCCTGTAAAGGGTGATCGGCTGGCGGCTGGCATACTGGATGTAAAGTTCGAGATGATCCTGCAGGTTCTGCCCCACGCCCGGGCGGTCGGCCAGCACGGGGATGCCGTGTTCGGCCAGATGGCGGGCGGGGCCGATACCCGACAGCATCAGCAGCTTCGGCGAATTGATGGCACCGGCCGCGATCACCACCTCGCGGCGGGCGCGGATCATCCCGATCCTGCCGCGTCGCGCCACTTCGACCCCCCGCGCACGGCCCTCTTCGATCACCACCCGGCGGGCAAATGCGCGCACGAGGGTGCAGCCGCGTCTTTTCAGTGCCGGACGCAGATAGGCATTGGCCGCCGACCACCGCCGCCCTCGCCAGACCGTCATCTCCATCGGGCCGAAACCTTCCTGACGGTAACCGTTGTAATCATCGGTCAGCGGATAGCCCGCCTGGCGGCCGGCCTCGATGAAGGCCCGGTAAAGCGGGTTGCGCTGCGCGCCGCGCGTCACGTGCAAAGGCCCCGAACGCCCCCGCCAGGGGGTGGGCACGCCGCTGCCGTGGCCATTGTCGCCATGCCAGCTTTCCATGCGCCTGAAATAGGGCAGCACATCCGCCCAGGCCCAGCCATGCGCGCCCATTTCCGCCCAGGTGTCGAAATCGCGGGGGTGGCCGCGCACGAAGACCATGCCATTGATGCTTGACGATCCCCCGATCACCCGCCCGCGCGGCACGATCATCCGCCGCCCGCCCAGATGCGGTTCGGGCACGCTGAGGAATCCCCAGTCATAGCGGCGCATGTTCATCGGATAGGAAAGGGCGGCAGGCATCTGGATGAAGGGCCCGGCATCCGAGCCCCCTGCCTCGACCACGATTACCGAGGCACCCGCCTCGCTCAGGCGGAAGGCCAGCGCACAGCCCGCCGAACCGGCGCCCACGACCACGAAATCGGCCTCCATCAGCGCCCCCGGCCTGCTGCCTCAGAACGGCGCATCCACCCCCCCCATTCCCACATAGACGGACTTCAGACGGCTGTAATGCGCGATCGCCGCATGGCCGTTTTCGCGCCCGATGCCCGATATCTTCACCCCCCCGAAAGGCATTTCGACCGGGGTCAGATTGTAGGTGTTGATCCAGGTGGTGCCGGCTTCGAGCGCGGCCACCACCCGGTGGCCCCGCGCCAGATCGCGGGTGAACACACCCCCGGCCAGACCGTATTGCGTGGCATTGGCGCGGGCGATCACCTCGTCTTCGTCGGTAAAATCTAGCACCGACATCACCGGCCCGAAGATCTCTTCGCGGGCGATGGTCATGTCGTCGGTGACATCGGCAAAGACGGTGGGCTCCAGAAAGAAGCCGGGGCGCTCTGCCCGCCGCCCGCCGGTAACAAGCCGGGCGCCCTCTTCCTTCCCCCTGGCAATATGGGCCAGCACGATTGCAAGCTGGCCTTCCGATATCATCGGCCCGAAACTGGTGGCCTCGTCCAGCGGATCGCCCATCACCGCACCCCGCAGGCGCCTGGCGAGCCGCTCGAGAAAGGCTTCCTTGATGCCACCCTGCACGAATACCCGGGTGCCGTTGCTGCATACCTGCCCCGCGCTGTAGAAATTGCCCAGAATCGCCGCCGAAACCGCATCTTCGGGATCGGCATCGTCAAAGACGATCAGGGGCGACTTGCCGCCAAGTTCCATCGTTGCATGTTTCATGCCCGCGGCCGCCATTTCGTAAACCCGGCGCCCGGTGGGCACCGAGCCGGTCAGCGATATCTTGGCCACCCGCGGATCGCTCACCAGCGCCGCGCCCACATCGCCCCCCCCCTGCACCACGTTGAACAGGCCGGGGGGCAGGCCCGCCTCGTGCAGGATTTCCGCAAGCTTCAGCGCCCCGAGCGGCGTAAGTTCGGAGGGCTTGAACACCATCGCATTGCCGCAGGCCAGGGCCGGCGCCGCCTTCCAGCAGGCGATCTGGGTGGGATAGTTCCACGCACCGATCCCCACGCACAGCCCCAGGGGTTCGCGGATCGTATAGGCGAAATCGCCGCCGGGGCCGCCGCCAAGCGGAATGTGCTCGCCGGTCAGCCCGCCGGCCAGACCGCCGAAATATTCAAGCGCATCCGCCCCCGAGGCCGCATCGGCCACCAGGGTTTCCGACAGCGGCTTGCCGGTATCGAGGGTTTCCAGAACGCTGAGTTCGCGGTTGCGTTCGCGAATGATCCCGGCAGCCCGGATCAGCACCCGACCCCGCATCCGCCCGCTCATCGCCGCCCATTCCTTTTGCGCCGCCTGCGCGCCGGCCAGCGCCTGTTCGATCACCGCCGGGGTGGCCTCGTGCAGGCGCGCAATCCTCTCGCCCGTGGCGGGAAAGACCACCCCGAGCGGCGCGCCGGTGGTATCTTCAACAGGCGCACCATTGATGAAATGGCTGGCAGATGGCTGCACGTCGGGTCTCATGATTTCATGCCTCCTTCCTGCCACCGCCCGGGTGCTTCGCGCGATCGCCGGGCAGGCTCCGGGAACCGGCGGGGGAAGCCAGCAGGGCTTCAAGGGCATCAAGCACCTGGTCGCCCGCGCGCCGGGGATCGGGATCGGCCTCGCGCAGGGCATGGCGGATGTAGAGCCCGTCGATCAGGGCCGCAATCGTGGCGGCGATCCCGGGTGCCCGCGTTCCGGCCAGCGGCCGCAGGGCATGCAGAAGGTTGGAGCGCAGCCGGTGCTGATAGACCCGCAGCAGGCGGCGGGCCTCTTCGGATGTCTGTGCCTGAACGTAGAAGTTCATCCAGGCGGCAATCACTTCGGGGCGGAAATTGCCGGCCTCGAAACTGGCACGGATGATTGCCGCGAGGCGCGCGCGCGGCCCCTCGGCCAGGGCAAGCGCGGCCCGCACCCGGGTGCCATAGACGCTCAGGATATGGCGCATGGCAGCGGTGAATATCTGCTCCTTGCCGCCGAAATAGTGATGCGCCAGCGCGCTTGAAACGCCGGCGCGGCGCGCGATCTGGCTCACCGTCACATCCAGAGATCCCCTGTGGCCGATTTCGTGAATTGTGGCTTCAATCAGGGCCTCGCGGCGTATAGGCTCCATTCCAAGCTTGGGCATGTTTCCTCCGAAAATGCTTGCCATGCCCGAAAATGCGCGCTTTTAATTGACTCGTCAATCAAGAAAACAGGGAGCCGATCATGACTTTCAGAAAAACCCTTGCGGCCCTGGCCCTTGCCGCCCTTGCCGCACCCGCACAGGCCCAGGAGCCGGAAAGCTGCGCCAGGGTCACCTTTTCCGACGTGGGCTGGACCGACATCACCGCCACCACCGCCGCCGCCAGCGAGGTGCTCGAAGCGCTCGGCTATGAAACCGAAACCAAGGTGCTGTCGGTGCCGGTCACCTATACCGCGCTTGCCCAGGGGGATGTGGACGTGTTCCTGGGCAACTGGATGCCCACCATGGAAGCCGACATCGCCCCCTATCGCGAAGCCGGCACCGTGGATACGGTGCGCGCCAATCTCGAAGGCGCCAAATATACCCTGGCCACCAACAAGGCCGGTGCCGATCTGGGCATCCGCGATTTCGCCGACATCGCCGGCCACCGGGATGCGCTTGACGGCAAGATCTACGGCATCGAGCCCGGAAACGACGGCAACCGCCTGATCATGGACATGATCGCGCAGGATGCCTTCGGCCTGAAGGATTTCAGGCTGGTGGAAAGTTCGGAACAGGGGATGCTGGCGCAGGTCGCGCGTGCCGGAAAGAAGAGCGAGCCGATCGTCTTTCTGGCGTGGGAGCCCCACCCGATGAACGCCAGTTTCGAGATCACCTACCTGACCGGCGGGGATGACTGGTTCGGCCCCGACTTCGGCGGCGCCACCGTTTACACCAACACCCGCGCGGGCTATGCGGAAGAATGCCCTGGTGTCGGAAAGTTCCTGCAGAATCTGGTCTTTTCGCTGCCGATGGAAAACGAGATCATGGGCGCCATCCTGAATGACGGCGAAGAGCCCCGCAAGGCGGCGCGGGCCTGGCTGAAGGCACACCCGGAAGTGGCGCTGAAATGGGTTGATGGCGTGACCGCCCGCGATGGCACGGACGGCGCCGAGGCCGTGAAGAAGGCGCTTGGTCTCTGACAACAGAACTCCCTGAAACCGTCCCTCGCCCGCGCCGGGCGGGGGGCTGCGCCCTGGCCAGAGGAGGGGCCGGCAATGGAATGGCTGACCGAAACCAAGATCCCGATCGGCAGATATGCCAGGCGGGCGATCGACTGGCTTCAGGATACGGCCGCGCCCTTCTTCGACTGGCTGTCATGGGTTCTGGAACTGCTGATCGACAACATCCTGTGGCTGCTGCAGACCCCTCACCCGCTGGTCGTGATCGCGGGGTTCGTGGCCCTGGCCTGGATAGTGCAGCGCAGCTGGCAGGCGCCGCTGCTGGTGCTTCTGGGCTTTCTGTTCATCCTCAATCAGGGGTATTGGGAGGAAACCACCGAAAGCCTGACGCTGGTGCTGTCCTCCTGCGTGGTCTGCATGGGGCTGGGGGTGCCGATCGGAATTGCCGCGGCACATCGCCCGCGCCTTTACGGCGCCATGCGCCCGGTGCTCGATCTGATGCAGACCCTGCCGGCCTTCGTCTATCTCATTCCGGCGATCATCTTCTTCGGCATCGGCATGGTGCCGGGGCTGATCGCCACGGTGATCTTCGTGCTACCTGCCCCGATCCGCCTGACGCAGCTTGGCGTGGCCAGCACCCCGAAGGCGCTTCTGGAAGCAGCCGAAGCCTTTGGCGCCACCCCCCGCCAGCGGCTGTTCAAGGTTGAACTGCCCTGGGCCCTGCCCCAGATCATGACCGGCCTCAACCAGACGATCATGCTGTCGCTGTCGATGGTGGTGATCGCGGCGCTGGTGGGGGCCGACGGCCTGGGGGTGCCGGTGGTGCGGGCGCTCAATTCCGTCAATACCGCGCTTGGTTTCGAAAGCGGATTCATCATCGTGGTGGTGGCGGTAATGCTTGACCGGATGCTGCGGATGGGGCGGAAATGAGCGCGCCGGAACCGCCCGCCAATTCCCCCGGGGCGCGCCCGGCCGTGGTGTTCGAGAATGTCTCGATCGTGTTCGGCCCACGCCCCGAAAGCGCCCTGCCGCTGATGGACGCGGGGCGCTCACGCAGCGAAGTGCAGGAAGCCACCGGCCAGGTGCTGGGCGTGCATGACTGCACACTCACCGTGCAAACGGGCGAAATCCTGGTGCTGATGGGGCTTTCGGGCTCGGGCAAGTCCACGCTGCTGCGGGCGGTGAACGGGCTCAACCCGGTAACGCGGGGGCGGGTGCTGGTGGATGACGGACAGCGCATGGTGGATGTCACCCATGCCGAGGCCGCCACCCTGCGCAGGCTCAGGCTTTCGCAGATTGCCATGGTATTCCAGCAGTTCGCCCTGCTACCCTGGCGCAGCGTGCGCGAAAACGTGGGGCTGGGGCTTGAGCTGGGCGGCATGAGCCGCGCCGAACGCCGCGCGCGGGTTGCCGAACAGCTGGCCCTGGTGGGGCTTTCCGACTGGGCCGACCGGCGGGTTGACGAACTTTCCGGCGGCATGCAGCAGCGGGTGGGGCTGGCGCGCGCCTTTGCCACCCGTGCCCCGATCCTGCTGATGGACGAGCCGTTCTCGGCACTCGATCCCCTGATCCGCACCCACCTGCAGGACGAACTGCTGGCACTTCAGCGCAAGCTCAGACGCACCATCATCTTCGTCAGTCATGATCTGGACGAAGCCTTTCGCCTGGGCGACCGCATCGCCATCATGGAGGGCGGGCGGATCATCCAGTGCGGCACCCCGCGCGATATCTTCACCGCCCCGGCCAATGATTACGTGGCCGATTTCGTGGCCCACATGAATCCGCTTGGCGTGCTCACCGCGCGCGACGTGATGGAACCGCTCGAAGATGGCGGCGCGGACAACACAACGGCCTGCGGGGCCGTCTCTGGCGAAACCCTGATCGGCGCGGTGATGGACGAGGTGCTGCAAACATCCCGCCCCTTTGCGGTGCACGAGAACGGCCGGGTGATCGGCCGGATCACGCCCCGGACGCTCCTGCGCGGGCTGCGCGCCACTCCCCGCAGCGGCAAGGCCCCCTCCTGAGCGCCATCCGCCTCGCCCTGGCCGCCCCCTGATCGCCCTTGGCCGGACCACCTAGCTGCCTAGCTGCGCGCGCGCAACGCCCGGCGCATGATCTTGCCGGTTGCCGTCATCGGCAGGCTTTCGGCCCAGTGAATGCACCGCGGCGCCACATGGGGCGAAACCTTCCTGCGCACCCGTGCGATCAGCGCCCGTGCCAGTTCCTCGCTGCCCCGCAAACCGGCACGCAACACCACATGAGCCTCCACGACTTCGGTGCGCAGATCGTCGGGCACGCCAACCGCCGCCGCCATCACCACATCGGGATGGGCGGCAAGACAGCTTTCGATTTCGGAAGGGCCGATACGATAGCCGGCCGAGGTGATCACGTCGTCATCCCGGCTGACATAGGTGAAAAAGCCCGCGCCGTCGCGCAGACCCAGATCGCCGGTGCGCAGCCAGCCATTGACAAACTTCGATTCCTGCGCGTCGGGGCGGTTCCAGTATGAAAGCATCATCACCGGATCGGGCGCGCGCACCGCGATCTCGCCCACCTCGCCATCGCCCAGCACCTGCCCCCGCGCACCGACGATCGCCACCTCATGCCCCGGCACGACACGCCCCATGGCACCTTCGGGGGTTTCGAACAGCGCATTGCACGAGGAAATCACCAGGTTGCACTCGGTCTGACCATAGATTTCGTTGACGCTTGCGCCCATTGCATCACGTGCCCATTCGCGCAGCCCCGCACCCAGGCTTTCGCCGCCCGAACTGACGGTGCGCACCACCATCCCCGCAGGCATCCCGCCCGGCGATCGCATCGCCCCCTGCATCATCCGCAGCGCCGTAGGCGGCAGGAACAGATTGCGCACCCCCTGCCCCGCGATCAGGGCAAAGGCCGCCTCGGGATCGAACCTGCGCATCCGGTGCCCCAGCAACGGCACCCCGTGCAACAGGCAGGGCAGCGCCAGGTTCATCAGCCCGCCGATCCAGGCCCAGTCGGCCGGCGTCCAGCCGCGATCGCCGGGGCGGGGGAAGAATTCGTGATGCAGTTCGACTGCCGGCAGATGACCGATCAGCACCCGGTGGCCGTGCAGCACCCCCTTGGGCGGGCCGGTGGTGCCCGAGGTATAGACCAGAAGCGCCGGGTCGCCGGGGCCGGTCTGCACCGGTTGCGCAAGCGGCGCGGCGGCCGCGATCTCGGCGTGGAAATCGCGGGCGCCGGCAGGAGCGCCGTCGATGCAGAAAACCTCGGCTAGGTCGGGCAGATCAGCGCGTATCGACGCCAGCTTCTCGAAGTTGTCGCGGTCCGTCACCACCATCCGCGCACCGGCATCCGCCAGACGGTATTGCAGCGCATCGGGGCCGAAGGGCGTGAACAGGGGCAGGGTGACAGCGCCAAGTTTCCATGCGGCAAAATGGGTGATCAGCACTTCGGGTGCCTGCGCCAGCAGGATGGCAACGCGGTCGCCCCGCTCCAGCCCCCGCGCCGCCAGTGCCCGGGCCAGCCGCGCCGCCTGTTCCTCGAACGCGCCATAGGTGAAATGATGCTCCCGCCCATCGGCTGCCAGATGGATGAGCGCCAGACGCCCGGGTTCGGCAAGCGCCCAGCGGGTGCAACAGGCCTCGGCCATGTTGAAGCGTGATGGCAGATCCCAGCGAAACCCCGCGCGCAACGCCTCCCAGGCTTCAACGCCGCCTCCCGAAGGGCGCTTCCCGAAAAACATGCCCATGCGCTTCTCTCCGTCTTTCCTGCGGCCCTGTTTTCCTGCTGCAAGGCTAGGCTACAACCGCCCCCCGCTCAATGCCATTCGCGCTTGCCATACCCGCACCCGGGGCGTAACCTTATGCCATGGAAAGCGCACCCTCCCTCGTTGATCCGTTCCGGCGGGCCATCACCTATCTGCGCGTGTCGGTCACCGACCGTTGCGATTTTCGCTGTGTCTACTGCATGAGCGAAAACATGACCTTTCTGCCCAAGCGGGATCTGCTGACCCTTGAAGAGCTTGACCGGCTGTGTTCGGCCTTCGTGGGGCTTGGCGTGCGCAAGCTGCGCATCACCGGGGGCGAACCGCTGGTGCGCCGGGGCATCATGACATTCTTCAACGCCATGGGCCGGCATCTGGAAAGTGGCGCGCTTGACGAGCTGACGCTCACCACGAACGGTTCGCAGATGCACCGTTTCGCAAATGATCTGGCAGCCGCCGGCGTGCGACGCGTCAACATTTCGCTCGATACGCTCGACGAAAGGAAATTCGCCCGTATCACCCGCTGGGGCCGCCTGAGCCAGGTGCTGAAGGGGATCGACGCGGCCCAGGCCGCGGGATTGCGGGTGAAGATCAATACCGTGGCCCTGAAGGGTTTCAACGAAGACGAACTCTTTACCCTTCAGGAGTGGTGCGCCGCGCGCGACATGGACCTTACCTTCATCGAGGTAATGCCCATGGGTGATATCGGCAACGAGGAACGCCTCGATCAATACTGGTCGCTGAAGGAGCTGCGCGCCCGCCTCGAAGAGCGATTCACCGTTACCGACCTGGCCGAACGCTCGGGGGGGCCGGCCACCTACGTGCGGCTTCACGAAACCGGGCAGAAGATCGGCTTCATCACCCCCCTTTCCCACAATTTCTGCGAAAGCTGCAACCGGGTGCGCATCACCTGCACCGGCGAGATCTATACCTGCCTCGGACAGGAGGGCAAGGCCGACCTGCGCGCACCGCTGCGCGCCCACCCGGAAGACGACGCCCCCCTGATCGCCGCCATCCGCGCCGCCATCGCCACCAAGCCGAAGGGGCACGATTTCGATTATTCGCGCGGCGATGTCACGGGCCGCATGAGCCGCCACATGAGCCACACCGGCGGCTGAACGGTTCCTGCGGCAACATCCCGCCGCAACCGCACCGCGATCCCCCGAGGGGCCCCGGCCCTCCCGGCCTTGTCACCGATCCTGCAGATATCCCTGCCGAAGTCATCCGACCCCGCCGCTCAGCCCCGCCGGTAGCGTTGCACAAAATTGTGCAGGATCTTCCCCGGCGCTTCGGCATTCACACCCTGCAACGCACGGATCAGATCGTCGGCCTCATCGGGCGCGAAATAACCGTGGTTGCGGTAAAGGCGGATGCGCCGTTCGAACACCGCCGCATCGGCCTCGGGGTGGAACTGGGTGGCATAGACGTTTTTGCCATGCCGCACCATCTGGAACGGGCAGGAATCCGAACGCACCAGATCCACGCAGCCCGCGGGCAGGCACTGCAGCGCCTCCTTGTGCCCCACCAGCGCCGTGAAGGCCTGCGGCAACCCCGCCAGCAGCGGATCGCATGCACCCTGCCCGGTGATCTCGCAGCTTGCCGCCCCCACCGGCTCGGCCCATCTTTCCTTGCTCACGGCGCCCGGCCCGCCCAGATGCGCACCCAGGATCCCGATCCCGTAACAGCAGCCCAGAAAGGGAAAATCCTCGTCCGTGATCTGCGGCATCAGCCCCATGATCGCGGCCTCGATCGCGGCCTCCAGCGGATCCCTGGTCTCGGGCGGGTCGGAAACGCAGCCCGGCCCGCCGCCCACGATCACGCCGCTGTAATCATGCAGATCGAGGTCCGGCGGCAGCGGCTCCTGGTCCAGGCGGATGCGGCGCACCTCGCCCGAACCAAGCCCGCCCTTTTCCAGGAAGGCACGGAATTCGTCGTCGGCGGCCTCGCCCTCGGGGCGCAGCTGCAGGATCAGGAACGGCTTCATCGCCGCCCGCCTTTCGCGTTGCGCGCCCGCATGCACCCCGCCCTCACGATACCGGCATCCGGCTTTCCACCACCTCGGCCCACCAGCTGCAGCCGGCGGGGATGGCTTCATCGTTGAAATCGTATTTCGGGTGATGGACCATCGCCGTATCGCCATTGCCCACGAGGATATAGGCACCGGGGCGGGCTTCGAGCATGAAGGCGAAATCCTCGCCCCCCATGATCTGGGGCGCCGGGCCACAGGCCCCCGTCACCTTTTCCGCAACCGCGGCGGCAAATTCGGTCTGCTCCTCGGCATTCGCCATTACCGGATAACCGCGCGTGTAGGCCACCCGTGCCACGGCACCGAAAGCCTCGGCCGTGCGTTCGCAGACCTCCTTCAGCCGTTTCTCGGCCATGTCGCGCACCTCGGGATCAAGCGTGCGCACCGTGCCGCGCAGGATCGCCTTCTGGGGAATCACGTTGTGGGCCCCGGTATCGGTTCTGAAGGATGTAACGGAGACCACCAGCTGTTTCAGCGGATCAAGGTTGCGACTGACGATCGACTGAAGCGCCACCACGATGTGAGAGGCTGCAAGCGTGGTATCCACCGTGGTATGCGGCATGGCGGCATGGCCGCCCTTGCCTTCGACCTTGATCTCGAATTCATCCGCCGAAGCGAAGAAGGGCCCCGGGCGGATCGCGAACTGGCCCACGGGAAAGCCCGGCATGTTGTGCATGCCATAGACCTCATCGATCCCGAAGCGTTCCATCAGCCCGTCGTCCACCATTTCCTTGCCGCCGCCGCCGCCTTCTTCGGCGGGCTGGAAGATGACCACTGCGGTGCCATCGAAATTGCGGGTTTCGGCCAGGTATTTCGCCGCACCGAGCAGCATCGCGGTGTGGCCGTCATGGCCGCAGGCGTGCATCTTTCCGGGCACCTTGCTGGCATGGGGCAGGCCGGTGGCCTCTTCGATGGGCAGCGCATCCATGTCGGCGCGCAGGCCGATCACCCGGCCCGAATCATTCCGGCGGCCGCGGATCACCCCCACCACGCCGGTGCGGCCGATCCCGGTTACCACCTCGTCAACACCGAATTCCTTCAGCTTCTGCGCCACGAAGGCGGCGGTTTCATGGGTATCGAACAGAAGCTCGGGATTTTCGTGCAGATGACGGCGCCAGGCGGTGATTTCAGCCTGCATCTCGGCGAAACGGTTCTTGATCGGCATGTTGCTTACTCCCTGCAAAGATCGTCGATCAGGCGGGCCATGAAGGCGGCTCCCTTCTCGAACTGTGCGATTTCCAGATATTCATCGGCCTGATGGGCCCGGGCAATGTTGCCGGGGCCGCAGACGATGGCGCTCATGCCCGCCTGCTGGAACTGCCCGGCCTCGGCGCCGTAGGAAACGTAATGGCGCGCGTTCTCGCCCGTCAGACGGCGCACCAGGGTTTCGGCGGCGCCATCGGGTTCGGGGCGAAGCGCGGGCACCTCGAACACCTCGGTTATGTCAATCCCGGTTTCAGGGCGCACCGCCCGCATTGCCGCCTCGATACGCTCCGCCTCCTCCAGGAAGGCGCGCCGCCAATCTGCCGGATCCTCATCGGGCAGCACCCGCATGGCCAGAACGAAGCGGCAATCCCTTGCGGTAATGTTGTGGGCGGTGCCACCCGTGATCCGGCCCACATGCAGCGTGGTGAAGGGGGGATCGAACAGGGCGGCGGTTTCGCCCGGAGGGCTTGCGGCATTGGCCTCGTTCATGCGGTTGGCCCATTCGATCAGCCGTGCGCCCTGCATCACCGCAGATACCCCCCGGTGCAGAAGCGACGAGTGCACCTCGTAACCGCGCAGGTGCACGTCATAGCCATAGCCGCCCTTGTGGCCGCAGACCGGCTGCATCATCGTCGGTTCGCCGATGATCGCGGCGCGGGGCGGCGGCAGGGCCTTCTGCATCGCGGAGATCAGCGCGGGAGCGGCAAGACAACCCACTTCCTCGTCATGGGAAAGGGCGATCTGCAGAGGATGTTTCAGATCGCCCCGGCGCGCATCTGCCGCGGCAAGCGCGGCCAGTGCCAGCGCATCGAATCCCTTCATGTCACAGGTGCCGCGGCCATGGAGGCGGCCGTTGCGTTCGGTCAGCCGGAAGGGATCGCTGTGCCATTCCTGCCCCTCGACCGGCACCACGTCGGTATGTCCTGAAAGCACCACGCCGCCGGATACGGCGGGGCCGACCTGCGCGAACAGGCTGGCCTTGGTGCGCTCGGCGTTCCACACCCGGTGCATTTCGATCCCCCGCGCGCCGAGCCAGGCCCCGACCCACTCCACCAGATCGAGGTTCGGGCGGTCGCTTACCGTCGGGAAGGCCACCAGGCGCTCCAGAATTCCACGGGCGGTTTCCGCGATTTCCATTTTCGTCTTGCTCCCGGATATCGGCCCGCAGGTTGCGCCCGGGCGGCGGCAAGGTCAAGCGGGTTGCGCGGATGACGCGAAGTCGCTCGGAACCCGGCCGGATTTTCGGTTGAAGCAAAAGGATTTCCTGCTAACGTCAGGCCACAAACGAGAACGCGGCGGTGAAATGCGCCGCGCCATGGAAATACCTCTGGGGGGAACCGAACATGCCCGACGGGGCAATGCCTGTTCTTGATGTCAGAAATCTCCGGACAGTATTCCGAACCCGCAGCGGCGAGGTGCACGCGGTCAACGACGTGAGCTTCGATCTTCGCCCGGGCGAACTGCTGGGCGTGGTGGGCGAATCGGGGTCCGGGAAGTCCGTTACCATGATGTCGCTGATCGGGCTTCTGCCCTCGCCCCCGGCCGAAGTGCGCAGCGGGCAGGCATTGCTTGACGGGCGCGACCTGCTCGGGATGACCCCCGAGGAACTGCGCAAGGTGCGCGGGGCGCGGGTGGGATTCATCTTTCAGGATCCGATGACATCGCTCAACCCGGTGTTCACCGTCGGCTTTCAATTGACGGAGCCGCTGCGCACCCATATGGGCATGACCAGGCCGGAAGCGCGCCGGCGCGCCGCCGAACTGCTGGAACTGGTGGGCATATCCGATGCGGAGCGCCGGCTTGACGACTATCCGCACCAGTTTTCGGGCGGAATGCGGCAGCGGGTGATGATCGCCATGGCACTGGCCTGCGATCCCGAAGTGCTGATTGCCGACGAGCCCACCACCGCCCTTGACGTGACGATCCAGGCGCAGATCCTGGAGCTGGTAAAGGAACTGCGCCACAAGCTTGGCATGGCGATCGTCTGGATCACCCATGATCTGGGGGTGATCGCCGGCATCGCCGACCGGGTGATGGTGATGTATGCGGGCCAGGTGGTGGAGCAGGCCCCGGTGAAAGAGCTGTTCACCAACCCCCAGCATCCCTATACGCGCGCCCTGCTGCAGACGGTGCCGAGCGTGCGCGGCAGGCGCGTCGAAAAGCTGCGGGTGATCCGCGGTCAGCCGCCGGTGCTGGGCGCGCCTCCCGCTGCCTGCCCGTTCCGGCCGCGCTGCGATCATGCGCTTGCACGCTGCGCCCGCGAGAATCCGCAACGGATCGCTCTTGGAAGCGGCCATGACGTGGCCTGCTTCTGGGATCCGGCAACGGGGGAGGAACGCCATGCTTGATGCCGCTGCCCCGCCGAAGAAGATTGTCGAGGTCCGCGATCTGAAGATGCATTTCCCGATCCATGCCGGCGTGTTCCGCCGCCGGGTAGGCGAAGTGAAGGCGGTGGATGGCGTTTCCTTCGATATCCACGAAGGCGAAACCCTGGGCCTGGTGGGCGAATCGGGCTGCGGCAAAAGCACCTGCGGGCGCGCCATTCTGCGCCTTTACGACATCACCGAAGGCTCGGTGGTGATCGACGGACGGGAAATCGGCCACATACCGCAGAAGGAACTGCGCCCGCTCAGGCCCAGGATGCAGATGGTGTTCCAGGATCCCCAGGCCAGCCTCGATCCGCGCATGACGGTGGCGGCAATCATCGGAGAGCCTCTGGTAGAGCATACGGGCCTGTCGCGCGACGCGCGGCTTGAACGCATCTACGAACTGATGGACGCCGTGGGCCTCAACCGCAATTTTGCCAACCGCTATCCGCATGAATTCTCGGGCGGCCAGCGTCAGCGCATCGGCATCGCCCGCGCACTGGCACTCAACCCGAAATTCATCGTCTGCGACGAACCGATCGCCGCGCTTGACGTATCGATCCAGGCCCAGGTGGTGAACCTTCTCGAAGACCTGCAGAAAAGGCTTGGCCTCACCTATCTGTTCATCAGCCACGATCTTTCGATGGTGCGCCACATCGCCAGCCGCGTGGCGGTGATGTATCTGGGCAAGGTGGTTGAACTTGCCCCGCGCGACGATCTTTACGAAACCCCCCTTCACCCCTATACGCAGGCGCTGCTTTCCGCCGTGCCCGATCCCGATCCGGCCAGTGCCGAGAAGGTGAAGCGCATCATCCTTCAGGGTGATGTTCCTTCCCCGGCCAATCCGCCGAAAGGCTGCAATTTCTGCACCCGCTGCCCGCGGGTGATGCCGGTCTGCCATCACGAGGAACCGGCATTCACAGAGGTGGCCCCGGGCCGCTTCGTGGCCTGCCACCTGCATGACGGAACGAAAATACCAGAAGCTCCCGCGGCCGCGGCCGCAGATCAACAAGGAGACGCGACATGAGGAAACGAGCCATCCAGCAAGGAGAAGACACATGAAACTGAAAAGCATGCTCATGGGTGCGGCCGCATCGGCCGCCTTTGCCTCGGCGGCCTTCGCCGGGCGGGGCGACGACGGCCACCTCAACATCATCTTCTGGCAGGCGCCCTCGATCATGAACCCCTATCTTTCGGGCGGCACCAAGGAGCTTTTCGCCGCCTCGATGGTGATCGAGCCCCTCGCCCGTTATGACGAAAACGGCAACATGGTGCCCTGGCTTGCCCAGGAGATCCCGACCGTTGAAAACGGCGGCGTCTCGGAAGATCTGAAATCGATCACCTGGAAGCTGAAGCCCGGCCTCAAGTGGTCCGACGGCACGCCGGTCACCTCGGAAGACGTGAAGTTCACCTGGGAATACTGCACCGCCGACGGCGGAGGCTGCGCCCAGCAGGAAAAGTTCGGCAACGTGGCCAGCATCGATACCCCCGACGAACTGACCGTGGTGGTGCATTTCGAAGTGCCCAAGCCCTTCCCCTATGGCCCCTTCGTGGGGGCGCAGGCGCCGATCATCCAGAAGGCCCAGTTCGAAAACTGCATGGGCCCCAAGGCGCCCGAATGTTCCGAGCAGAACTTCGCGCCCGTGGGCACCGGCCCCTTCGTGGTAACCGAATTCCGCCCCAATGACGTGATCTCGCTGAAGGCCAACGAGAACTATCGCGAAGCCGACAAGCCGGCCTTCGCCACCGTCACCTTCAAGGGCGGCGGCGATGCCACCGCAGCGGCACGCTCGGTGCTGGAAACCGGCGAATTCGATTACGCCTGGAACCTTCAGCTTGCCCCCGACGTGCTGCAGAAGATGCAGGAAGCGGGCAAGGGCAAGGTGGTGTCGTCCTTCGGCACGCTGGTCGAGCGGATCATGATCAACCTGACCGATCCCGATTCCAAATGGGGCGACGAGCGTTCGACCGTCAAGCATCCCCACCCCTTCCTGACCGACAAGGCCGTGCGCAAGGCGCTTTCGATGGCGATCGACCGCCCGCTGCTGGTGGAAATCGGCTATGGGCCGGCCGGAAAGCTTACCTGCAACGTGCTGCCGGCGCCTGAAATCTATGCCTCCAAGGCCAATGACAGCTGCCTCGAACAGGATATCGAAGGCGCCAAGAAGGTGCTTGACGACGCCGGCTGGAAACCCGGCCCCGACGGTGTGCGGGTGAAGGATGGCGTGCGCCTGTCGATCCTCTATCAGACCTCCACCAATGCCGTGCGCCAGGATTTCCAGGCGCTGATCAAGGAATGGTGGAAGCAGATCGGGGTGGAAACCGAACTGCGCAACATCGATGCCTCGGTGTTCTTCGGCTCCGATCCGGGTTCGCCCGACACCTTCCAGAAGTTCTATGCCGATGTCGAGATGTATGCCAACAACTTCGACGGCACGGATCCGGAAGCCTACATGTCGAACTGGCGCTGCGATCAGATCCCCGGCCCGGACAACCAGTGGCAGGGCAACAACATGCCGCGCTACTGCAACCCCGAGTATGACAAGCTGACCGAGGAAATGGCGAAAACCGGCGAACTTGAGAAGCGCGCCGAGCTTGCCAAGCAGATGAACGACATGCTGATGCAGGACTACATCATGCTGCCGCTTGTCTATCGCGGCAATGTCTCGGCCCATTCCAACAGCCTGGGCGGCGTCAAGATCAATGCCTGGGACAGCGAACTGTGGAACATCGCCGACTGGCATCGCGTGAAGTGATCACGCAAGCGCTGCTGCCGCATCCCGCATCGCGCGGGGTGCGGCACCTTCCTGTCTGTCCTGTCAACACCCCTGCCCAGACGAACGAACGATAAACCGAGGCGCCGATGCTGAACTACACCATCCGCAGATTGCTGCTGGCGATCCCGACGCTTCTGTTCATCGCTCTGGTGATCTTCCTGCTGCTCGAACTGGCGCCGGGCGATCCCATGGCCAACGTGCCCCTGACCGTGCCCCCCGAAGTGAAGGAAAAGATGCGCATCGCGCTCGGCCTCGACCAGCCCACCCATGTGCGCTTTCTGAGATGGCTGCAGCAGTTCTTCTGGGTCGAACCGCTGCACATGCTCGACACCCTCTTCGGCACCAGCTGGGCCGAGGGCCAGCAGCGCATCATCAGCTGGCAGAGCCGCAGCCCGGTGATGGACATCGTCTGGCAGCGCATGCCGCAAACCCTGTGGGTGGTGGGGCTTTCCTATGTGCTGGGGGCGCTGATCGCGGTACCGGTGGGGGTGATATCGGCCTATCGGCAGTATTCCTTCATCGATCAGCTCGGCACCTTCATCTCGATGATCGGTTTTTCCGTGCCCACCTTCTTTACCGGCGTCCTGATGATCGTGATCTTCTCGGTGCATCTGGGCTGGTTTCCCTCGATCTACGATACAACCCTGGTGGTGAACGACTGGGAAAGCTTCACGAAACAGATCAGGCAGATGATCATGCCGGTTTCGGTGCTGGCGCTTTACAACGCCGCCCAGATCAGCCGCTTCATGCGCGCCTCGATGCTTGACAACCTCAACCAGGATTACGTGCGCACCGCCCGCGCCAAGGGGCTGCGCGAAAAGACGGTGGTGCTGGTGCACGTGCTCAGGAACTCCATGATCCCGGTGGTGACGGTGATCGCGCTCGGCGTGCCACAGGTGTTCGGCGGCGCGATCATCACCGAACAGGTGTTCAAGGTGAACGGCCTCGGCCAGCTGCTGATCACCGCCATCCAGGCAAACGACCTGCCCATGGTCCAGACGCTCACCTTCATCTTTGCCATCCTGATCGTGGTATTCAACCTGATCGCCGATCTCCTTTATGGCGTGCTTGATCCGAGGATCCGCTATGACTGACCATTCCGCAGATCCGGGCTTCGAGGAAGCCGCCCGTCCGCCGCGCAGCCAGTGGCGGGATGTCTGGGACCAGTTCAAGACCCACAAGGGCGCACTGCTTGGCGCGGGGTTCTTCCTGTTTGTCGTGGTGGCGGTGATGATCGGGCCGTGGCTCTGGCCCATCCCCTACGACGCGATCGACATCCGCGCCCGCAACCAGGGCCCCTCGCTGGCGCATCCCTTCGGCACCGACCAGCTGGGCCGCGACATGCTGGCACGGATGCTGAAGGGCGGGCAGACATCGGTTGCCGTGGGCATTGCGGCGATGGCGCTGTCGCTGTTCTTCGGCACGCTGGTGGGGGTTCTTGCCGGCTATTTCAAAAGGCTCGACGGCCCGCTGATGCGCTTTACCGACCTGTTCCTGGCGCTGCCGCTGCTGCCGCTGCTGCTGGTGATCATCATGCTGTTTCGCGATCCCCTGCGTGCTGCCTTCGGGCCGGAAACGGGCATCTTCATCCTGATCGTCTTCGTGATCGGCATCACCAGCTGGATGCAGACGGCGCGGATCGTGCGTGGCGACGTGCTGGCACTGAAGGAACGCGAATTCGTGCTGGCCGCGCGCTCGATCGGCACCCCCGACCGGCGCATGATCACCCGCCACCTGCTGCCCAACGTGCTTTCTCCGATCATGGTGTCGGCAACGCTCGGCATCGCCAACGCCATCATCACCGAAAGCGCTCTTTCCTTCCTGGGGCTCGGTTTCCCCTCCGATTTCCCCACCTGGGGGCGGCTGCTGTTCGATGCCACCGATTACCTGCAGCAATATCCCGAACGGGTGATCTGGCCGGGGCTGGCGATCTCGCTGACGGTGCTGGCTGTGAACTATATCGGCGACGGGCTGCGCGATGCGCTTGATCCGCGGATCCGCGGGCGCTGAAGGCTGCCGGGCCGCCCCCTGGTGCCCCTTCGGGCCCTGCCCCGCGCCCCGTTCACCGGAAGCGTATTACCCTTTCTTCGGTAACAACCACGTCAAGCGGCTGATCGGTGGAGCCGGCAGGCAGCGCCCCGGGCTGTTGCTGGGCCGCCCAGGCAAACCCCACGGCCAGCACCGGCCCGGCGGCGCGCAGCCGGGCCAGCGTGCGGTCATAGAACCCGCCGCCATAACCCAGCCGCTGGCCCGCCGCGTCGAAAGCCAGCAGCGGCACGATCAGCACCTCGGGCACAAGCTGTGCACCCGCCCGGGGCACCAGCGCACCGAAAGCGCCAGGGATCATCCGGGCCCCGGGATGCCAGCCACGAAAGCTCAGCGGCTGCCCCGCCCCTTCCACCACCGGCACCCCGACCGGTCCGTGACACGCCATTTCGGCCATGGCCCCGAGGGGCGAGATCTCGCCGCGCATCGGCATGTAGCCGGCCAGCGGACGCCCCCGCTCGGGCCTGAGAAGCTCAAGCAGGCGGGCAGTGGCACGCGCGGTGCGCGCATCGGCATCGGGGGCGGCATGGGCAGCGGCGCGACGGGCCAGAGCCACGCGACGGATCCCGGCCTTGGCGGCATCCGTGTCGGCGCGGCTCACAGCAGCACGGCCGCGGCAAGCCCCAGAAAGACAAAGAAGCCCACCACGTCGGTCACGGTTGTCACGAAGGTGCCCGAGGCCAGCGCCGGATCGATGCCCAGCCTTTCCAGCACCACCGGCACCAGGATTCCCGCCAGCCCGGCAACGATCAGGTTGATCACCATGGAAAGCGCGATCACAAGGCCCAGCTCGGGCAGGCCGAACCACAGATAGCCCACTACCCCCATCACCACGGCGAACACCATCCCGTTGATCAGCCCCACCAGAACCTCGCGGCGCACCACCCGCCAGAGGTTGGCGCTGGTCAGATCCTTGGTGGCCAGTGCGCGCACCGCCACCGTCAGCGCCTGGGTGCCGGCATTGCCGCCCATGCTGGCCACGATCGGCATCAGCACCGCCAGCGCCACCACGCGCGCAATCGTGTCTTCGAACTGGGCGATCACCACCGAGGCCAGAATCGCCGTCAGCAGGTTGACGAACAGCCATGTCATGCGCTGGCGCGAGGTTTCCCAGGCCGAATCCGACAGGCTTTCCTCTTCCGATACCCCGGCGAGGCGCAGCATGTCTTCCTCCGTTTCCTCTTCCAGAACCTCCATCGCATCGTCGATGGTGATGACCCCGACAAGACGGCCGTTCCTGTCAACCACCGGTGCGGAAATCAGATGATAGTGGTTGAAGGCATAGGCCACGTCTTCCTCGGGCTGATCCACCGAGATGGTGCGAAAGCTGTCTTCGGTAATCGCCTGAAGGGGGGTATCGCGGCGGCTGGAAAGCAGCTTTCCCAGCGTCACATAACCCATGGGACGCATCTTCGGATCGACCAGAATCACATGATAGAACTGCCCCGGCAGATCATCGGCTCCGCGCAGATGATCGATGGCATCACCCACCGTCCAGTGCGCGGGGGCGACAACCACCTCGCGCTGCATCAGCCGCCCGGCGGATCCTTCGGGATAGGAAAGCGCCTGCTCGACCGCCACCCGCTCGGCATCGGGCAATGCGGCCAGAACCTCTTCCTGATCGGGCTCGTCGAGATCCTCGACGATGTCCACCATGTCGTCGGTTTCAAGATCGCGCACCGCCTCGGCCAGGGCCTCGGGCTCAAGCTCGCGGATCACGTCCTCGCGCAGAGCTTCGTCAAGCTCGGCAAGCACCTCGCCCTCAAGCTCGCCCCCCTTCCACAGCTGCAGCAGCCCGCGGCGCTCGGCCGGGGCGATCTGCTCCAGAAGATCGGCGATGTCTGCCGGATGCAGGGGCGAAAGGATCCGTTCGAGCGCACCCCTCTCGCCCGCTTCCAGTGCCGCGCGCACCGCGCTGATCAGCTGTTCGTCAAGAACATAGCCCGCATCGGCATTGTCATAGGTGGCCACTGCATCCTTGCTCATCGTGTGCCCCCGCTCACCGTTTGCGCGAATTCCGGCAATCTGCGCATGACAGCTTTCGCATGAACTGCTCAATTCAGCGATTTACGGGCATATTGCAAGTGCTTATTGTCGCTTCGCGCAAATTGCCCGCGCAAACCGACGGAGCCCGCATGACACGCCAGCATCTGCTGATCGGACACACCCTTGCCTTCACCGGCGATCCCTTTCACGAACCGCCCGAAGACGCCGTCCGCCACGAAAGCCGCGGCGGCGTGCTGATCGCGAAAGGGCGGATCCGGGCTGTCGGCCCGGCCGACATGCTGCACCGCGCCCATCCGCAGGCGAAGATCATCGATTACGGAAACGCGCTGATCTGCGCGGGCTTCATCGACGCCCATGCCCATTATCCCCAGACCGGTATCATCGCCAGCTGGGGCAAGCGGCTGATCGACTGGCTGAACACCTATACCTTTCCCGAAGAAATGCGCTTTGGCGATCCCGCCCACGCGGCGGCGGTGGCACGGCTCTACCTCGATCTTGTCCGGGCGGCAGGCACCACCACCGTGGCCAGCTTCTGCACGATCCACCCTGAAAGCGTGGATGCCTTCTTCGCCGAGGCCGAAGCCCGCGGCCAGAGGGTGGTGGCAGGGCGCACCTGCATGGACAGGAACGCCCCCGACGGCCTGTGCGACACGCCGCAGAGCGCCCATGACGAAAGCGCTGCCCTGATCGCGCGCTGGCACGGGCGCGGACGCCTTGCCTATGCGATCACGCCGCGCTTTTCGCCCACATCAAGCCCCGCCCAGCTGGAAGCCCTGGGCGCACTCTGGGCCGCGCACCCCGACTGTCTGATGCAGACCCATCTTGCGGAACAGAAGGAAGAGGTGGAATGGGTCGGGCGGCTGTTTCCCGAAGCGCGCGATTACCTTGATACCTACGAACGTTACGGGCTTCTGGGCAAGGGGGCGCTTTTCGGCCATGCCATCCACCTGACGGCACGCGAACGCGCCCGCCTGCATGAAGCCGGCGCCAGCCTGATCCACTGCCCCACCTCGAACAGCTTCATCGGCTCGGGCCTGTTCGACATGGCCGGGCTGATGGCCGAAGGGCAACGCATCGGGCTTGCCACCGATACCGGCGGGGGCTCTTCCTTTTCGATGCTGCGCACCATGGCCGCAGCCTACGAGATCGCCCAGCTGCGGGGCCACGCCCTGCACCCGGCGCAGCTGATGTGGCTGGCCACGCAGGGTTCGGCCCGGGCACTGCGGATGGAGCATCTGATCGGCAATCTCGCAGCCGGCCTGGAGGCCGATCTGGCGGTGCTCGACCTGGCATCGACCCCGGCGATTGCACAGCGCGCAGCCCGTGCCGGCAACATCTGGGAAGCCCTGTTTCCCACCATCATGATGGGCGACGAGCGCGCGATCAGGGCCGTGTGGATCAACGGTCGCCCTGCCATCTGAGCGATACCGCCACAACATGCCGGAACCGCAGGAGGGGTGGCCGGCAGGTCACCGGCGGGAATATGCGCAGAGCGGCCACGTATCCCGGGCAGGGGGTGCGTCAGCCTTCGGCCAGCCTTCGCGCCAGCAGGTTCTGCTGCTCGATCAGCCGGTGCAGATCAAGCGTCACGAGCTGCCCGTCGCGCACCACAAGGCGCCCCTCGACAACAAGATCACGCACCCTGCACGGACCGGCAAGCAGCAGCGCGGCCCTGTCCCAGCTGCCGGCACTTTCGATCTCCGAAACATTCCAGATGGCGATATCGGCACGCCGCCCCGGTTCCAGGCGGCCGCAATCGGGGCGGCCCAGCACATCGGCACCGCCACGGGTGGCGATTTCAAGCGCCTCGCGCGCACTCATCATGTCGCTCCCCCGCGCCACCCTTTGCAGAAGCATCGCCTGGCGCGCTTCAAGCATCAGATTGCCACTGTCATTGCTGGCCGAACCGTCCACCCCAAGCCCCACCTTCACGCCCCGGTCGCGCATTTCGCGCACCGGGGCGATGCCGCTTCCAAGGCGGCAGTTCGAACAGGGGCAATGGGCAATTCCGGTGCGCGTCCTGGCAAACAGATCAATTTCCCGCGTATCGAGTTTCACGCAATGGGCATGCCAGACATCATCGCCCGTCCAGCCCAGTTCCTCGGCATACTGGCCGGGCCGGCAGCCGAATCTTTCAAGGCTGTAGGCGATATCCTCGTCGTTTTCGGCCAGATGGGTATGCAGCATCACCCCCTTTTCGCGGGCCAGAAGCGCCGCATCGCGCATCAGTTCGCGGCTGACCGAAAATGGCGAGCACGGTGCGATCCCGACGCGACACATGGATCCTTCGGCCGGATCGTGGAAGGTATCGATCACCCGGATGCAGTCATCGAGGATCGCCGCCTCATCCTCGACCAGATCATCGGGGGGCAGACCACCCGCGCTTTCGCCGATGCTCATGGCGCCGCGGGTGGGATGGAAGCGCAGACCCACTGCGCGCGCCGCCTCGATGGTATCGTCAAGGCGGCTGCCATTGGGAAACAGATACAGGTGATCCGAAGAAAGCGAACAGCCCGAAAGCGCCAGTTCGGCCAGCCCAACCATGGCCGATATGCGCATCTCTTCCGGCCCGAAACGCGCCCAGATCGGATAAAGCGCCCCGAGCCAGCCGAACAACAGCGCATTCTGGCCTTCCGGAACGGCGCGGGTCAGGCTCTGGTAAAGGTGGTGATGGGTATTGACCAGCCCCGGTGTGACAACACACCCCCGGGCACAGATGACCTCGCCCCTTTCCCCCGCCGGCAGCGCCAGACCGGAGCCGATCCCGGCAATCACGCCATTCATCGCCAGAATGTCGCTGCCCCGTAGCTCGCGGCGAGTGTCGTCCATCGTGAGGATGGCATCGGCCTGCCGGATCAGAAGTGCCCCCATGCTCACCCCTCCGATGCCTGTGAAAGGATCGCAAGCGCGGCAGCGTGAAGCACGGGGTGCGATGCCGCCAGCACCCGGCCGCCCTCATGCGCCGGGCGGCCCTGCCAGTCGGTCACGATACCACCGGCGGCTTCGACAACCGCAATCGGCGCGGTCACGTCATATTCCTGCAGACCCGCTTCCACCACCAGATCCACCTGCCCGAGAGCCAGCAGCGCATAACCGTAGCAATCCATGCCATAGCGTGTCAGGCGGCAACGGCGCGAAAGGGCATGAAAGGCAGCCTCTTCGGCGGCGGTGCCGATCTCGGGAAAGGTGGACAGCAGCGTGGCCTGGCCCAGAGGACGCGGCGGACGCACCGCAAGGGGCTGACTGCGCGGGCCGATGAGCCGCGCCTCGCCCAGGCCGCCGATGAAGATTTCGCCGATATGGGGCTGGGCGATCACCCCCAGGATCGGCCCCTCTTCGTTTCTGAGCCCCACCAGAACCCCCCATGTGGGGGTGCCGCTGATGAAGCCGCGGGTGCCGTCGATCGGATCAAGCACCCAGGTCAGACCGCTTTCGCCCTGCTTCAGCCCGAATTCTTCACCCAGAATGCCATCGGCGCCACGGCGGCGGGCCAGGATTTCGCGCATCGCTTCCTCGGCCTTCCTGTCGGCAATGGTAACGGGATCGAACCCGCCCGCCCCCTTGCTTTCGACCTCAAGCGCCGGCACGCGGAAATGCCGCAGCGCCTCGCGGCCCGCGGCATCCGCCATTTCCATGGCACACTCGATCAGCGCGTGCTTTTCGTCTTGCGAAAATTCGTTCATCCCGCATCCCCTGCCCGGCCCGTTCGCCGCCATGCAGCTAGCCCGGCCCCGGCAGCAGCGTCAAGGGATGTTCAGCCGTCGCTCAGCACCCGCGCCAGATCAAACAGGCGACGGCGCTGGTTTTCGGGAATCGCGTAATACGACCGCACCAGCTCAAGCGCTTCCTTGTCGGCAAGAATATCGCCCGGCACCGCCGAATCAGAGATTTCGTCGCTGTCCCGGGCGGGCTCGAGCCCTTCGAAGAAGAAGCTCACCGGCACGCTCAGAACCCGGGAAATATCCCACAGGCGCGAAGCGCTGACACGATTCATGCCGGTTTCGTATTTCTGGATCTGCTGAAACTTGATCCCCACCTGCTCGGCAAGTTGCTGCTGGGTCATTCCCACCAGCCAGCGACGGTGACGGATACGCTTTCCAACGTGGACATCAACTGGATGTTTCATTCATACACTCCTAAAACTGCATCGCCACCCTAGCTTCTTTTTCCGGCAGGCATAGGTGTCTTTATGGACAACCCCTGACATATGCTGATGCAGAAGAAACACCCGTTGCGGGCAATTTTCAAGCGTTGCGCAA
Source organism: Paracoccaceae bacterium (assembly GCA_026989355.1). Classification (GTDB taxonomy): domain Bacteria; phylum Pseudomonadota; class Alphaproteobacteria; order Rhodobacterales; family Rhodobacteraceae; genus WFVA01. The sequence continues at coordinate 83,730 of JALSJM010000005.1, forward strand.
GAGAAACTTGATGCTTTCCGTTGTATTATGTTAAGAACATTTCAACCGCAGGAAGAGCCCCCGACTGCCGGAATCGGCGACAAATCCGTTCCGGCATGCCATGTCATGCCCGCCCGGATTCCTAGAGCGTTGCAAATGCGTGGCGAATCAACCCGGCCAGGGCATCGACAGCCGGGCTGCGGGCCAGATCCGCCACGTAAAGATTGATCTGCTTTTCCATCAAGGCAGGCAGGGCGCCGCCGTGGCTGATGGCCTCCAGATGCGGCGGGATCATGCCCTCAAGCAGCGTATGCACGGCAAGATCGGCACAGACGCTGGCCTCGATCGCGCGATGCGCATCGGCCTCGACCGCCATTTCCCAGGGGATGCCCGCATCATCAAGCGCCTTCTGCACGCTCTTGCGAAAGATGCAACTGTGCTCGAATGCCAGTCTGAGCGGCCGCTGCCGCCAGGCATTGCCATCCGGCGCCCCCACCCAGCGCAGCGGCAGGCGGATCAGGGTCTCGCCCCCGGCATCAAGCGCCCCCTCGGTGGTGAGGATCAGATCGCATTCGCCGCGCGCGAACATCTCGCGCAGATGGATCGTGTTTGCAGACACCAGGTCGGCCTTGACCTGAGGATAGGCCGCATTGAACCGCCTGAGCACCTGCGGAATCGCCGGATAGACGATGTCGCCCGGCACGCCCAGGGTGATTTCCCCGGTTACTGCCCTGTCGGTAAGGCGGGCATAGATTTCGTCATTGAGAGCAATCATCCGGCGGGCATAGCCCAGAAGCTGTTCGCCGGCGGCGGTCAGCGAAACCCCGCGCCCGCTGCGTTCCAGCAGAGGGATCCCCAGGGCCTCTTCAAGCCGTTTCAACTGCATCGACACGGCCGACTGCGTGAGATTCAGGAAACCCGCCGCCTTGGTCACGCCGCCGACTTCGGCCACGGCCGCGAAGGAACGCAGGGCGGTCATGTCAAGATTTCGAGCCATATCACTATTTCTTATGGAGCGCCAAGCAAACATTCATTTCCAATATGAATCACATTCTGACAGAAAGATCAATGACAGGAATGCACTTCAGGCATCCATCACGAATTCGAAACCTTTTGCAGACCAGGGAAAGGAGCCCCCATGGCCAGATCAGCCTGCACGACGGAAAAGCGCCCCGCGCATACTTCAAGAACGCCACTTATCAAGCTGATTTCAATGGTATTATCTGTTCGCAGAAGCCGTAAGGACCTGGGCCGGCTTGATCGCAATGCGCTGCACGATATCGGTCTGACCCCGGAAGAAGCCGCACAAGAAGCTGCGCGCCCTCTGTGGGACGTGCCGCCCAACTGGCGCCACTAGGGCCGGGGCCCCAAGCCCCGCCACCCCCCGCAAAACGGCGAAAGCCTGCAGAAACTCCTGTTTTCCTGCGCTGAATCCCTTGAAAAACGATCGCACGCGCCCAATATATTGCCAGACGGTGACCGGGCGCCCGGTCGCCGGGAGGGTTTATGACAACTGGAGGCAACCTGATGGCAGAATACAGAACGGCCCGAGTGGCAACCGGCACCCGGACCGCGGCGATTGACGAAGGCCTGCGCGCCTACATGAACAAGATCTACGGCACCATGTCGGTGGGGCTGCTGATCACGGCGCTGGTGGCCTGGGCGGTCGGCAGCAATGATGCGCTGCTTTCCGTCCTGCGCGATCCGATCACCCTGAGGCCCAACATCCTGGGCTGGGTCATCATGTTCGCGCCGCTGATCATGGTGTTCACCATGGGTGCAATGGTCAACCGCCTTTCAGCTGCGGGTGCCCAGCTTTTCTTCTATACCTTCGCAGCGGTGATGGGGCTTTCGATCAGCTGGATCTTTGCCGTGTTCACCGGCATTTCCATCACCCAGACCTTCCTGGTGACGGCGATTGCCTTCGCGGGCCTCAGCCTGTGGGGCTATACCACGAAGAAAGACATCTCGGGCTGGGGATCCTTCCTGATCATGGGCGTGATCGGGCTGATCGTTGCCTCGATCGTCAACATCTTCCTTGGCTCGCCGGCGATCCATTTCGCGGTGTCGGTGATCGGGGTGCTGATCTTTGCCGGCCTCACCGCCTATGATACGCAGAAACTGAAGGTGATGTATCTTCAGCACGCCCAGCACGGCGATTCCGAATGGCTGGGCAAGGCAGCGATCATGGGTGCGCTGAGCCTCTATCTGGACTTCGTGAACATGTTCATGTTCCTGCTCCAGTTCCTGGGCAATCGCGAATAGGCACGCTGGACGAACAGGCCCGCCGGACAGGCGGGCGAATGGCGAAAGGCCGGTCAGCTTGACCGGCCTTTTTTGTGCCCATATCATCCGATGCCATTCATGTTTGGGCTGTTTTCGGGTGGAGTCGCGTATGAAACGAGTATTTTACCTGCTGGCAGTGGGGCTTGGCCTGACCCTGGTCACCGCCGCCACCGCCCATGCCGAGGTCTGCGACCTGCGTCTTACCGACCGCTATCCTCCCGATCCGGCCGATCACTTGGTCAGCACCGCCTATCGCGAGTGCACGAATGAATGGAGCGGCCGCTTGCGGCGCTCGGGCGTTACCGCACGAATCATGGCGGAAACCGCCCTGGCGCCCCCGCCCGACTTCGTATCCGAGGTTCAGCTTGGGCTGGAACTGGCCGATGACGCCCTGATCAAGCTGGGCAGGAGGGCGCAAGTCGGTCGCCGGATCAACGTCATCCTTGCCAGTGAGAACCTGCCAGGCAGACCCAGCGCCGATGCTTATGCCACACTTTTGGGTGGTATCTGCTATCTGGTGATCCTGCCGAACGCAATCGAGAATTTGGAGCCCGGCGCCACCGCCTTCGTCATGGCGCATGAACTGTTTCACTGCGTGCAGAAAGCCACGTTCCCCACTCTCATAGAGAACGCCATTGCTCGCGGCAATCTCTGGTGGGTAGAAGGCTCGGCCCATTGGTTTGCCCATATGGCGCAACCCGATCATGTGGTGGAAACCTATTCAAGATCCGCCAACAGGTTCGAGCGGGAATCCGGGCGCAGGCCGCTGCGGGAATTTCATTATCCCCTGTGGCCATTCTTTGCCTGGTATGCTCAGGAGAGGGGCAATGCCCGGGCGGTGATGGAGTTTCTGCGCACCCTGCCCAGGGGCGAGCACACGGATGAAACCATTGCAGGGCTGCTGGAACCGGCCGAGTGGCAAAAATTTGCCAGGGATTATTCGGCCTATCAGATCAGGGTTTCGCACCGGGTTCCGGTTGACCCGCGGCCGCGCAGAAACCTGCCTGAAACCCGGATCGCACTGCCCGATGCGGGCGATGAGCGGACATATTCCTTCAACCGGCGCCTTGCGGCGCTGGACCGCTACAAGATCGTGCTCGGCCCCGGAGACTGGGAGTTGTCGAGCGATGCGGCCGATCCGATGTTTCTGAGCGAATATGGCCCATCGGGGGATCCCGGCCCCGACTGGCAGGAGATCAGCCAGACCGCCGGGGCCCTGTCGCTGAGCGTCGGTTGCGAGGACGAGAAATCCTTCGCCCTGGTCGGGTTGGGGACCCGGCGGGATATTGGCCGCTTTGTCCTGACCGCCCGCAAGCTGGGGGATACCTGCAGGCTGAGTTGCAGCGCCCCGCCCCCTGGCCACGACATGTGCCTCAATGGCCTGTGGCGGGAAACGTCGCTGGTGGTGCCAGGCCTTGTCAAGGATGTGATCAGCCGAGGCCTGGCACAGGCCCGGGTCGAAAATGTCGAAATACATTTCCCGCCGCCGGTGGTCACCTTCTTTCCAGACACCAATACCGCCACGGTGGATATCACCGGCTCTGGCGAATGGTCGAGGGGGGGCTATACGAACAGGCTCGAAATCACCCTTGGCCGAAGCGATGCAACCTGGGGCACCTCCGGGAACAAGCTGCTGATCTGCCCGAAAACCTTCACCATGCGGGGCACGATGACACTATCCGGCGGGGGGCGCTCGCAGAGCATTCCGCTGAGGCGTGACATGCGTCTGGACAACCATAGCCCCGATGGCATCGTCTTCGAATACAGCTGCGACGGCGCAACCGTTACGCTGCGCAATGCCGAACGCAATATTGACGGACGCCTGGAACGTTAGTGCATGTCGCGTCAGATCGCACTTGCTTCGCCGAATCCGGTCATGTGCGACAGGCTCTAGCGCCGCGCATGGGCCGGCCCTGACGAAAAGTGAAAAGGCCGCGCCCGGCGGGCACGGCCTCGATCACTGCCAAGGGGCGGATGCTACTTGATCTTGCCTTCCTTGAATTCCACATGCTTGCGCACCACCGGATCGTATTTGCGAACAACCATCTTTTCGGTCATGGTACGGGCGTTCTTCTTGGTCACATAGAAATAGCCCGTGTCGGCGGTGGAATTGAGGCGGATCTTGATTGTGGTCGGCTTCGCCATGGTCTGTCTCCTCGACGCGGCGGAAAACCTGTCCGCCGGTGAAATCCCTGAAGCCCGCCTTTTAGCGCCCCGGCTTCCCGAGTCAACCACTAAGTCGCCCTGCGGGCGGCTTCCCTGCCCCCGGACAGGCCGCAGCCCGGATCCTCCGCCCCCCATGACATAATGCCATATTGCACCTGCCTCGCTCAGCGCGCAGGTATTCGGAAGAACATCGCAGTCAGAAAGCCCGCACCATGCCCAGGATATCCCCCGCCGCGCTTGCCGCCGCCGCCCTGATTTTCGTAACCGCAGGTTTCGCCGCGCCCGATGCACGGGCCTTCGTGGCAAGGCTGTTCGACCCCGAGGATTTCAGCAACAGCTGCTGGGAAGTAACGGAAATCGATGGTGCCAGGCTGCCCCGCAACACGCTGCGGATCTGCTTTGACGGCCCCGGGATCAGCGGCAGCATGGGATGCGCCACCTATACCGGAACACGCAATCTGCAAGCCGGACGGGGCTATCTGATCACGCTTGCACCCCTGCCCGCCGATACCGGAAACTGCGTGTCGGGGAACGCAGCCGGAAACGGCGATACCCCGGTTCCCGAGATCGCCATTCTCGAAAAACTCTATGGCCTTGCCCCGATCGGCAGCCGGGCCGAAGCTCCAAGCATTCGTGTGCGCTATCGCCTGGTGAACGGCACCCCCCACAAGGCGGTGATGGAATTCCGCGGTCCGCTGCGAAAAAACACGCTTTCTCTGCCTGCCGACACGGCAAGCCCCACCGGGAGCAATGCCGAAAACTGATACCCGCCGGGGTGCAGCCGGCATGCCCGGCCGCGCCGGACGAAAAGGCGCGCGGACAGCCTGTAAGCCGGATTCTGTCCGGGAGGCGGGATACCCCCCCTGGATGGCCATTCATCTGGGCCGCCTGTTGCCAGACGGCTCTTGCTGCCTACCCGGATCTTCGGGGCCAAGGCCGGCCCTGCGGGGCAGTAGCGGCCATGCGGCCGGTCTGCGCCCCGCGCGAGATCCCTATTCGGCATTGCTCCCGGTGGGGCTTGCCGTGCCGGAACTGTTGCCAGCTCCGCGGTGCGCTCTTGCCGCACCGTTTCACCCTTGCCTGCGCGCAAGCCGCAAGACCCGCGCACATCGGCGGTCTGTTTTCTGTGGCGCTTTCCCTCGGGTTACCCCGGCCGGGCATTACCCGGCACCGTTGCCTTGTGGAGTCCGGACTTTCCTCGCGGGCTGTCACCCGCGCGGCCATCCGGCCATCCGCGCATCCCTTATCTAGGCACCGGGACGGTTGCGGTCAACCGGCCAGCGTGCGGCAAGCTCTTCGGCCATGGCGGCCTCGCCGGCCGTCAGAGGGCCGCGCCCGGACGGATGAAACCTCAGGCGAAAGGCGGCCAGAAGGGTGCCGAAGGACAGATCGGGATCATAGCCGAAGCGGGCCAGGACAGCCCGGAAAACTGCCGGATCGGGGCTGTTTTCCGCCGCCGCCCCCTCTCCGGACGCGGGCCAGACCGACAGCCCCTGAAGCGCAAGACGGCGCCAGTCGAACCGGGGGCCGGGATCGATCTTGCGCCCCGGTGCCATGTCGGAATGACCGATCACCCGTTCCGGAGGAATCTTGCGGCGCTCCATGAGATCGGCCAGAAGCACTTCGAGCGCACGCATCTGGGGCGCAGGAAACGGCGTGCCGCCGGGATTGGCAAGCTCGATCCCGATCGAGCGGGAATTGACATCGTCACACCCGCCCCAGCGGCCCGCCCCAGCATGCCAGGCGCGCAGTTCCTCATCGACCAGAGCAAACACCCGCCCCCGCGGGCAGATCAGGTAATGGGCCGAAACCTCGTGCTCGGGGGCCGAAAGCCGCGCCAGTGCCGCACGGGTATCATGCATCGCCGTATAGTGAAGAACCACCAGGTCAGGCCGCGCCCCCCCGCGCCGCGGCCCGCAATTGGGCGAGGGATGCGGGATGATCCGCACCGCCCGCCCGCCGGCCCTCAGCGGCGCACCTTCACCGCCCGGAAGGGGCGCGGATCCCAGGTGCAGGCAAAACCGTCGCCATCGGGATCAAGGCCCAGCGGATCGCGTTTCGGCCCGCCCCGGCGCAGGAAATCGAGTTGCGCCTGATCGGGCGAGGGATATTTCGCGCAATTGCGCTGATAGCGCGACTGCGCAAACAGCGGTGAGCGGCGGTAAAGCGGCTGGCCCACGTTGTTGGTGGTGGAAAGCGCGTATTCAACGATGTTCGGCCCCACGGCACCAGGACGCGAGGGCAGGGCCGAAGGCGCGATCACCTTGTACTGGGCGCGCTGGCGGGCAAGGCGCTCCTTGTCGCTTTCGATGGTTTCACGCTGCGAAACGGCCTCGAAATCCTGTTCGTCCGACAGCCCTGCATGGCCGGCTCCGGCTCCGGCTTCTGCCCCTCCGCCCTGCGGCGGCGCAGAAGCGGCAGCGGCATTGCCGGACTGTGCTGCCGTTCCGGTGTCGGCAGAAGGTTGTCCGCCCTGCGGCGGCAGGACGGTTGTCGTATCGCCCCGCAGTTCTGCATTGCGCTGCTCGGCACTGCGGCGGGCCAGATAATCGGAATAGCTTTCGAAACCGGCGCCTTTCCGCATCCCGGAATCGGGCACCTCCGGCGTGCAGGCGCCAAGCGCAAAGGCCATCACCATCGCCCCCGAGATCACATTGTATCGCATTCCGCCTCCCTGTTCTTCACCCTGCGGATCCGCCTGTTCCCAAGAGGTGTTACCACCATTTTTCCGGTTTGGGAACGAAACCGGCCGCATCCTCGATCACCTGCGCGGTTTTCAGCAAGGCACCTTCTTCCCACGGGCGCCCGATCAGCTGAAGGCCAAGTGGCAGGCCCTGCGCATCAAGCCCTGCCGGCACCGAGATCCCGGGCAGGCCGGCAAGGTTCACGGTAACGGTGAACACGTCATTGAGATACATGCGAACCGGATCGGCATCGGCCATCTCGCCAAGGGCAAAGGCCGCCGAAGGGGTGGCCGGGGTCAGGATCGCGTCAACACCATCGGCAAACACCGTATCGAAATCGCGCCGGATCAGGCTGCGCACCCGCTGAGCACGGCGGTAATAGGCATCGTAGAACCCCGCCGAAAGCACATAGGTGCCGATCATCACCCGGCGCTGCACCTCGGCACCGAAGCCCTCGGCGCGGGTTTTCTCATACATCTCGGTGATGCCCTCGCCCCCGGACAGCTTCGCGCGGTGGCCGTAGCGCACACCGTCATAGCGCGCCAGGTTGGAGGACGCTTCGGCCGGAGCAATCACGTAATAGGCGGGCAACGCGTATTTCGTGTGCGGCAGCGAAATCTCCACGATCTCGGCACCGGCGGCGCGCAGCATGTCGGCGCCTTCGTCCCAGAGCCTCGCGATCTCGCCGGGCATGCCCTCCATGCGGTATTCCCGCGGAATGCCGATCCTCATGCCCCTGATACCCCCCTGAAGCGCAGCTTCGAAATCGGGAACGGGGATGTCCATGCTGGTGCTGTCCTTCGGATCGTGCCCGGCCATCGCACCCAGCATGATCGCCGCATCACGCACGGTTTTCGTCATCGGTCCGGCCTGATCGAGCGAGCTTGCAAAGGCAACGATCCCCCAGCGTGAACAGCGCCCATAGGTGGGTTTCAGGCCCACGATGCCGGTAAAGGCGGCCGGCTGGCGGATCGAGCCTCCGGTATCGGTGCCGGTAGCCCCCAGACAGAGATCACCCGCCACCGCCGCCGCCGAGCCACCCGAAGAGCCGCCGGGGGTGAGGGGCGCATCATCGCCACGGCGCCGCCAGGGGTTGACCGTCGGGCCGTAATGCGAGGTTTCGTTCGAAGAACCCATGGCGAATTCGTCCATGTTCACCTTGCCCAGCATCACCGCACCGGCATCCCACAGGTTCTGCGTAACGGTGCTTTCATATTCGGGGCGGAAACCGTCAAGGATGAAACTCGCGGCCTGGCTGGGCACGCCCTTCGTGCAGAACAGATCCTTGATGCCAAGCGGAATGCCGCACATGGCGGGTGCCTCGGCCCCTTCGGCCCCGAGGCGCCGGTCAGCCGCATCGGCCTGTTCAAGGGCAATCTCGGGCGTGTCATGCACGAAGGCATTGAGCACGCCTGCACCGGCGATCTCGGTCAGGCAGCTTTCGGTCAGTTCGCGCGCGGTAAAATCGCCCTTGCGCAGGCCGGTGCGCGCTTCGGCGATGGTCAGTCTGTTCAGATCGCTCATCCGGCCCGCTCCTATTCCACCACCTTCGGCACCGCGAAGAAACCCTCGCGCGCATCGGGCGCATTGGCCAGGATCTTCTCGGGATAGCCGCCGTCGGTCACCTCGTCCTGCCGCCGCTTCAGGCGCATCGGGTGCACCGCCGTCATCGGCTCGATACCTTCCACATCCACCTCGTTCAGCTGTTCGACGAATGCGAGGATGGCGTTGAACTCGTCTGCCAGCGCCCCGAGTCGTTCCTCTTCCACCCGGATGCGGGCCAGATGCGCCACGCGGCGCGCCGTTTCCTTGTCGATCGACATCTGCGATGGCTCCGTCTGCCGTGATTTCTGCCATGACCGGCGTCCCAGATGCGTTTAACGCCCCGCTCCGCCCGCTGCAAGAGCATGCCGCACGGCACATGCCCGACCCCGGGCAGCGGAAAGGTGACAAACCCGTCCGCACCCCCTATCTGTGAAACGGACACGCCTGAAGGAGGATCCCATGAAGATCATCTGGCTTGGCCACGCAGGCTTTCGCATCGAAACCGGCGATCTGGTGCTGCTGTTCGATCCCTGGCTGACGGGCAACCCGATGTTCCCCGAAGCGCGCCGGGACGAGGCCGTCGCCGGTGCCACCCATGTCTTCATCACCCACGGTCACAGCGATCACGCCGCCGATGCCCCCGGCATCGCCCGCGCACGCGCCATTCCGGTGTACGGCATCTATGACCTGATGACCCATTTCGCAACACGGCATGAAATCGAGACCGTCGGCTTCAACAAGGGTGGCACGATTGATCTGGGCGATGCGCGCATCACCATGGTGAATGCCGCGCATTCCTCATCGTTGTGCGAAGGGGGCGACGGCCCGGTCTATGCCGGCCACGAGGCAGGCTTCGTGATCGAGGCCGAAGGTCACACGATCTATCTGACCGGCGACACGGACGTGATGGCCGACATGGAGATCATCAACGATCTGCACAAACCCGACATCGGCATTCTCTGCGCCGGCGGCCATTTCACCATGGACATGAAACGCGCCGCATATGCAGCGAAGAAATATTTCGATTTCAAGACGGTGATCCCCTGCCACTACCGCACCTTTCCGCTGCTCGAACAATCGGCAGCATCCCTTGCCGCCGCACTGCCGGGCGTGAACGTGATCGAACCCGGCGTTCTCGAACCGATCGATATCTGAAACACGAAGGGCCTTGCAGGCAGCGCATGCCTGCGTCGGCCCGTTCATCCTGTCAGGAATACTCCCGCCGGAAGCATGAAACCTGTCTGCCCGGGCGTTCCGCCCGTTCCGGCATGCCGAATGCAGCGCCCGGGCAGATTCTAGACGATCACGCCCGAAAGCGAATTGGGCAGGCTTTCGGTGATCCGCACCCGGCGCAGATCGCCCGGCGCCAGGCCGGGTGCCACCACATGCACCGCATGCAGGTAATCGCTCTTGCCCGCCACCTGCCCCGGTTCGCGCCCGGCGCGCTCGAACAGAACACTGACCTCGCGCCCCACCATCGCCGCCTGCGCGGCGGCCTGCTGCTCGGCCAGAAGCGCCTGCAGGCGGGTGAGGCGTTCGGATTTCACCTGCTCGGGGATCTGATCGCGTTCGGCCGCTGGGGTGCCGGGGCGCGGCGAATACTTGAAGGAATAGGCCTGTCCGTAACCGACCGCGCGGATCAGATCCAGCGTAGCCTCGAAATCCTCTTCCGTTTCCTCGGGAAAGCCCACGATGAAATCGCCCGACAACAGCAGATCGGGGCGCGCGGCGCGGATCCTTTCGATCAGGCGAACATAGCTTTCGGCGGTGTGGCCGCGGTTCATGCGCTTCAGGATGCGATCCGATCCCGACTGCACCGGCAGATGCAGATAGGGCATGAGTTTCGCACATTCCCCATGCGCGGCGATCAGATCGTCGCTCATGTCATTGGGGTGGCTGGTGGTATAGCGGATGCGCTCGAGCCCCTCGATCTCGGCCAGCGCGCGGATGAGGCGGGCAAGGCTCCAGCTTCCCCCTTCGCCTGCGCCGTGATATGCGTTCACGTTCTGCCCCAGAAGGGTGATTTCGCGCACACCCCGCACCACCAGCGCCCGGGCCTCGGCCAGGATACGGGCAGGCGGGCGGCTTGCTTCGGCGCCGCGCGTATAGGGCACCACGCAGAAAGCGCAGAACTTGTCGCAGCCCTCCTGCACCGTCAGAAAGGCCGCGGGACGCGCCCTGCGGGGGCTGCGTGCGGGCAGGTGATCGAACTTGTCTTCCTCGGGGAAATCGGTATCAAGGGCCTTTTCCCCGGCCTCGACCCGCGCCACCAGTTCGGGCAGGCGGTGATAGGCCTGTGGCCCCACCACCAGATCGACAAGCGGCTGACGGGCGATGATCTCTTCACCCTCGGCCTGGGCCACGCAGCCGGCCACCGCGATCCGCAGATCGGGACGCGCCGCCTTCAGCCCCTTGTAGCGGCCAAGCTCGGAATAGATCTTCTCGGCCGCCTTCTCGCGGATGTGACAGGTGTTGAGCAGGATCATGTCGGCCGCATCGGGGCTGTCGGTTTCCTCGTAACCCGCCTGCGCCAGCGCCTCGGCCATGCGCTCGCTGTCATAAACGTTCATCTGGCAGCCGTATGTCCTGATATGGAGCTTCTTCTTCACGTTCGTCATGGATCTTCGCCATCCTGCATGAGGGTGCATGGCACCTACACCCTTGTGCCCCAAACCGCAACGCTTGCAAAGCCGTGCGATTTGCAACACCCTGCCCGAAAGGGGCAGGACCACACCCGGACAATGGCCGCGACGGCAGCCTGCGGCCAGCCCCGGGAACCGAGCCAGGAGCCAACCGGAACAAGGCCGTGCGATACAGGAACCTAGACGATTTTCTGGAAAGGGGGCGGTCGGCGCTGGCAAGGGGGCCGCTGGCGCTGATCCTTGCGGAGGATCCGACCGAGGTGGAAAGCACCGTCCGCCATCACCAGCGCCTGGGCTTTCGCGAGACCCTTCTGTTCGTGCCCCCCGCACTGGATATCGCCCCCGCGCTTGCCGAAACGGTGCGGCTCATTCCCCACGATCTGCATGGCGGGGGCGCGCGCGAAGGCGCGGTGAACCGGATCATCGCCGCCGCGCCCGGTGTCTGGATGTATTACTGCTTCAATGCCGAATACCTGTTCTTTCCCTTCTGTGAAAGCCGCAGCATCGGCGAAATGCTGACCTTTCACGGCGAAGAGCGGCGCGAGGCGATGCTCACATATGTGATCGATCTCTACGCCGACGATCTGAACGCCCATCCCGATGCGGTTTCGCTCGAACGGGCCCATCTCGACCGCTCGGGCTATTACGCCCTGGCCCGCCATGATGAAAACGGCCACCCGAAAGAGCGCCAGCTCGATTTCTTCGGCGGTCTCAGGTGGCGCTTCGAAGAGCATATCCCCCCCGAAAGGCGCCGGATCGACCGCATCGCCATCTTCAGGGCACGCAAAGGGCTTGAACTGCGCCCGGACCACACCTTCAACATTGAGGAATACAATACCTATGCCTGCCCCTGGCACCACAATCTGACGGCGGCGGTCTGCTCGTTCCGCGCGGCCAAGGCGCTCAAGACGAACCCCGGCTCGACATTCGACATCCCCACCTTCCGCTGGCGCAATTCGGTTCCCTTCCGGTGGAATTCCCGGCAGTTGATGGACCTGGGGCTGATGGAACCGGGGCAGTGGTTCTGAAACAGACGAAACCGCAGTGGCCGTGCCGGGCGAAGCCCTTTACATGAAACCGTTATCAACGCAGGGTAGGTGAATCATCGGGCACCGGGCCGCAGGCCCGCACCCGACGGCCGAACACAACAGGAGGAACACGATGAAATTCAGCAAGACCGGCCTCGCCGCCCTGCTGCTGGGCGCCGCCCTGGCCCTGCCGGCAACCGCCGCGGAAACCGTGAAGATCACCATTCTCGGCATTGGCGACATATATGAATTCGACGCCCAGAAGGGCCGGGGCGGCTTTGCCCGCCTCAATGCCATCGCCAGGGCCGAGCGCGCCGCCAATCCCAATACGCTCTACGTGTTCGATGGCGACATGCTTTCGCCCTCGATCCTTTCGGGCTTCGACAAGGGGCAGAACACCATCGATCTTACCAACATCGTGCCCTTCGACATTGCCGTGCCCGGCAACCATGAGTTCGATTTCGGCGTGGAAAACTTCATCGAGAAGATGAACGCCTCGAAATACCCCTGGGCAGCGATCAACATCACCGGCCCCGACGGCAAGCCTCTCGAAGGGCTCGGCGGGGTGATGTGGAAGGAAATGGGCGGCCTGAAGATCGCGCTCATCCCGGTTGCCCAGGACACGAGCCCCGAGGTTTCAAGCACCGGCGATCTGAAGTTCCTGCCCACTGTCGATACCGCCATTGCCGCGGCCGAGGCGACCCGCGACGAGGGCGCCGATCTGGTGATCGCCGTGGTGCAGACCGACCAGACCAACGACAAGAAGCTGTTCGACAGCCACGCCTTCGACGTGATCATCTCGGGCGACGATCATTCCTACGCCACCGCCTATGACGGCATCACCGCCTATGTGGAAACCTCGATCGACGGCAAGTATCTTTCGCCCCTCGATCTGAACGTGACGATCACGGAAAAGGACGGCAAGCGCAAGGTGCGCTGGACACCCGTCTTCCGTTTCATCGACACCGCAACCGTCGAGCCCGACCCGGAAACCCAGGCCAAGGTGGATGAATTCAACAAGCTGCTTGACGAAAGCCTGAACGTGCCGCTTGGCGTGACCGAAGGGATGCTCGATTCACGGCGCAATGTGGTCAGGGGCGAGGAGGCAGCCATCGGCAACCTGATCGCCGATGCCATGCGCGCGGCCACCGGTGCCGATGTGGCGATCGCCAATGGCGGCGGCATCCGCGGCGATCGTGTCTATGATCCCGGCACCACGCTGACCCGGCGCGACATCCTCACCGAACTGCCCTTCGGCAACGCCACGGTGATGACGGAAATTCCCGGCAGCCAGCTTCTGGCGGCAATCGAGAACGGCGTCAGCCAGGTGGAAAAGGGCGCCGGGCGCTTCCCCCAGGTTTCGGGAATGACCTATGTGTTCGATCCTTCCGCGCCTCCGGGTTCGCGGGTGGTCGAACTCAGGGTGAACGGCGCACCGGTCGATCCCGACAAGCTCTACAAGGTGGCCGCCAATGATTACATCCTCAAGGGTGGCGACGGCTACGGCGCCCTTGGCGGCGGCCGGGTGCTGATCAATGCCGCCAACGGCAATCTGCTGGCCAATGACGTGATGGACTATATCGCGAAAAACGGCAAGATCACCGCAAGGGTGGAAGGCCGGATCAAGCGGGTGGGCGAATAGGCACTGCACCTGCCACCGCACAACGTCATGCACCATCGAAAGCCCCCGCCCCCGCGCGGGGGCTTTCCCGTGGTTTCCTGTGGCTTCCCTGCGGTGCCGCCCAACCCGATCACCCCTGCGAAAACGGCCGCGCCTGCCGGAAATCACCGGGCCGGGGGCCGCGGATGGCGGACGAAGCAGATGGAGGTGCCCGACGGGCGCCCTTCAGGCCCGACGCAGGCGGATCACCACGTCAACCTTGCTGACCTCGGCCCCCGCCGGGGCCTCGGGCAGGCGGGTGATCTCAAGCTCTTCGGCGGGCGCATCGGTCAGCCGCTGGTCCTCTTCCCAGTAGAAATGCGGATGATCCGAGGTATTGGTGTCGAAATAGCTCTTGGTGCCCTCAAGCATGATCTCGCGCAGCAGCCCTGCTTCGCAGAAGGCGCGCAGGGTGTTGTAGACGGTGGCCAGAGACACCTGCTCGCCCGCCTTGCGCGAGGCATTGTAAAGGCCTTCGGCCGTTACATGGCGATGCTGCCCGTCGCCCACCAGAAGCGCGGCCAGCGCCACGCGCTGACGGGTGGGGCGCAGCCCCGCACTGCGCAACCACTGGCTGCCGCGTTCGCTTCCGGTTATGCTCATGGCCGCTTCCCTCTGGCTGCCTGCATTTCAGAAACCGCTTCCAGTATAAGGGCCTTGCCCCCTGCTTTTCAAATGATTTTCAGTCGCAGGCAAAGGCGGTCGGCAGCTATTGCTCTTGGCCGAACCCGGATGCTAGGAGGAAGCAGAAACCACCAGCAAGAAACAGGGCACGCATACATATGGCCGATTTCCCGAGCAGTTTCGACAAGAACGACCTTCTGAAATGCGCCCGCGGCGAACTGTTCGGGCCCGGCAATGCGCAGCTTCCCGAACCTCCGATGCTGATGATGGATCGCATCACGCAAATCAGCGCCGACGCCGGCGAACACGGCAAGGGCCATGTGCTGGCCGAACTCGACATCACCCCCGACCTGTGGTTCTTCCCCTGCCATTTCCCCGGCAATCCGGTGATGCCCGGCTGCCTGATGCTTGACGGCCTGTGGCAGCTTACCGGCTTCAACCTGGGCTGGCGGGGCTGGCAGGGGCAGGGTTTTGCGCTTGGCGTGGGCGAGGTGAAGCTTTCGGGCATGATCACGCCCGAACGCAGGCTTGTCAGCTATGAGGTGCAGTTCACCCGGGTGATCGACCGCCGCCTGAAAATGGGCGTGGCCGACGGGATCGTGCGCGCCGACGGCGAGATCGTCTGCGCGGTCAGGGACATGAAGGTTGGTCTGGCCGCCGCGAAAGGGTAAGCTCGGGTCCGGAACAGACCTGCATCCAGGGAAGGAATGTCCAACATGCGCCGAGTCGTCATAACAGGATTGGGAATCGTTTCCTCGATCGGCAACAACGCCGAAGAAGTGACCGCCGCGCTGAAGGCCGGAAAATCGGGCATCGGCGCCGATCCCGACATGATCGAGCACGGCTTTCGCAGCCAGGTGTCGGGCGCGCCGAAGATCGACGTGAAGGAACATGTGGACAAGCGCACCCTGCGTTTCATGGGGCCGGGGGCCGCCTATGCCCATATCGCCATGCAGCAGGCGATTGCCGATGCAGGGCTTGAGGAAGGCGAAATCGTCAACCCGCGCACCGGCCTCATTGCCGGTTCGGGCGGGCCTTCCACCAGCACCTTCTTCAAGGCGCACAAGATCGTCATGGAAAAGGGCGCTCCGAAATGGATCGGCCCCTTCGCGGTGCCGAAATGCATGTCATCCACAGTTTCGGCCAACCTGGCCACCGCCTTCCGGATCAGGGGGATGAGCTATTCCATTACCTCGGCCTGCTCCACCAGCCTGCACTGTATCGGCAATGCCGCCGAGCAGATCATGATGGGCCGGCAGGACGTGATGTTCGCCGGCGGCGGCGAGGAACTGGACTGGACCCTTTCCTGCCTGTTCGATGCCATGGGCGCCATGAGCAGCAAATACAACGACACCCCCGAAAGGGCCAGCCGCGCCTTCGATGCCGATCGCGACGGCTTCGTGATCGCCGGCGGCGGCGGCATGGTGGTGCTGGAAGCACTGGAGCACGCCAGGGCACGCGGCGCCAGGATCTATGGCGAAATCACCGGCTATGGCGCCACCTCGGACGGGCATGACATGGTGGCCCCCTCGGGCGAAGGGGGCGAGCGGGCCATGCGGCTGGCACTTTCCACCCTGCCCGAGGACCGCAGCGTGAGCTACATAAACGCCCATGGAACATCCACCCCCGTGGGCGATGTGGGCGAAGTGGAAGCCGTGCGCCGGGTATTCGGCGAAGACTCGATCCCGCCGATCAGTTCGACCAAGAGCATGACAGGCCACAGTCAGGGCGCCACCGGTGCGCAGGAAGCGATCTATTGCCTGCTGATGCTGCGCGATGATTTCATCGCCCCCTCGATCAATGTGGAAACGCTCGATCCGGCGCTGAAACCCGGCGAAATCGCAACCGGACTGGTGGAAAATGCCGCTCTGGATACGATAATGACCAACAGCTTCGGCTTCGGCGGCACCAACGGATCAATGCTGATCTCGAAATTCCGTGCATAGGCGGGCACACCGCACGGGGTGCAACAGGGGCAGAACAGAGGGCAGAACAGAGGGCAGGAAAGATCATGGCACAGCTGATGCAGGGCAGGCGCGGACTGATCCTCGGGGTGGCCAACAACCGTTCGATCGCCTGGGGGATCGCGAAAGCGATGGCCGACGAAGGGGCGGAACTGGCCTTCACCTATCAGGGCGAAGGCTTCAGCAAGCGGGTGCTGCCACTGGCTGAAAGTCTGGGCACACCTGCCGATCTGGTGATGCCCGCCGATGTGCAGGACGCGGCCAGCCTTGACGCGGTGTTCGACACCATCGCACGGACATGGGGCAGGCTCGATTTCCTGGTTCATGCCATCGCCTATTCCGACAAGGAAGAGCTGACCGGCCGGTTCGTGAAGACCAGCCGACGCAACTTCCTGAATTCCATGGATATTTCATGCTACAGCTTCATCGACCTGGCGCGCCGGGCCGAGCCGCTGATGAAAGAGGGCGGCACGCTGCTGACGCTGACCTACATGGGCAGCCAGCGGGTGCAGCCCAATTACAACGTGATGGGCGTGGCCAAGGCGGCTCTGGAAAGCGCCGTACGCTATCTGGCTAATGACCTGGGGCCCCGGGGCATCCGGGTGAACGCAATCAGCCCCGGCCCGATGAAAACGCTGGCAGGTTCGGCCATTGGCGGTGCGCGCAAGGTTTACCGGGTGATCGGTGAAAACGCCCCCCTCGGCAGCAATGCCACGCTTGAAACCGTGGGGGGCACGGCGGTTTATCTGGCTTCGGATTACGGTGCCTTCACCACCGGCGAAATCATCCGGGTGGACGGTGGCTATCATGTGCTGGGGATGCTGCAGGAACGCAATCTCTGATCCTGCATCCCTGTCGGCACGCCCCGCCCGGGGCGGGGGCTGCCTGCCCCCGCACCCCCGGGAATGTTTCGGTCGGGATGAAAGGGGATCGGGAATGCTGCCGACAGGGGAAAGCCCATGCATGTGAAGCTCTGCGTTTTCGATGCCTATGGCACGCTGTTCGATGTAAATGCCGCCGCGCGCGAGGCCGCACAGAAGGATGCGGCGCTGGCAGCGTGCTGGCCCCGGCTGGCGGCCGACTGGCGCGCGAAACAGCTGCAATACACCTGGATCCGGGCAATTGCCGGGGCATATGCGGATTTCCGGCAGGTAACGGAAGAAGCGCTGGACTGGGCACTGGAGGCAAGCGGGCTTGGGGGGCGGCCGGCGCTGCGGGCGCAGCTGCTTCGGCTGTATGAGGCGCTGCAGGCCTATCCGGAAGTTCCCGCTGTCCTGAGCGCACTGAAAGACGCGGGGCTTGCAACCGCGATCCTGTCGAACGGCAGCCCGGGCATGCTGGCAACGGCCGTGGAAACCGCCGGGATCGGGAACCTTCTGGATGATGTGCTTTCGGTAGAGAGGGTGGCCGTGTTCAAACCCGCACCGGCAGTCTATGCGCTGGTAACCGAACGGTTTTCCTGTGCGCCGGGGGATGTGATGTTCGTATCCTCTAACGGCTGGGACGCGGCCGCCGCGGCGGGCTTCGGCTTTCGCACCATCTGGGCCAACCGTGCAGGCGAGCCGGCAGACCGCCTGCCCTGGCGGCCCGATCACGTGGTGGGGGATCTGGGCGCGGTGCCGGATCTGGTGCGGGGTGCGTGATGCGGCATTTCACGGCACCGGCCGGCCCGCGCCCTGCCTGTTGCGATACAGGCGAAAACCCGACCGCGGAACACCGCCATGCGCCCTTTTCCCGACCCCCCGGGCGCCTGACATCATGAACCTCAGTCTGCAGGAGATCACCCAATGGAAGACCCCGCCGATTTCACGATGATCAGGGCCGCCGCTGCCCGTATCGCGGGCAGGGCGCGGCTGACGCCGATCCTTTCCTCGCCCTTCCTGAACGAGATCGCCGGGCGCCAGGTGCTTGTCAAGCCCGAATGCCTGCAGCACACCGGCAGCTTCAAGTTCCGCGGAGCGTGGTCGGCCATTTCGGCGCTGCCGGCGCGGGCGCTGCGGCGCGGGGTGATTGCCTTCAGCTCGGGCAACCACGCCCAGGGGGTTGCGCTGGCGGCGCAGGCCCATGATGCGCCGGCACTGATCGCCATGCCCTCGGATGCACCCGCCGCCAAGATCGAGGGCACCCGGAGCCTTGGCAGCGAAGTGCTGTTCTATGACCGTGCCACCCAGGACCGCGACGCGATCGGCGCGGCTCTGGCCGAAGAACGTGGCCTGACCCTGATCCGTCCCTATGACGAACCGCTGGTGATGGCCGGCCAGGGCACGGTGGGGCTGGAGATCGCCGCCCAGGCAGCCGAACAGGGGGTAACGCGGGCCGAGGTGCTGGTGCCCTGCGGCGGCGGCGGACTGACAGCCGGGATCGCGCTGGCCCTTGAGGCAGAAGCGCCGGAAATGCTGGTGCGCCCGGTTGAACCGGAAGGCTTCGACGATGTGGCGCGCTCGCTCGCCAGCGGACGGATCGAAACGAACCGCTCCACCGCCGGCAGCCTCTGCGATGCGATTGTCACCCCCCGCCCCGGCAGGATCACCTTTCCCGTTCTGGCCCGGCTGTGCGGATCGGGGCTGGTGGTGCACGAGAACGAGGCGCTGGCAGCCATGGCCCTGGCCTTTGCGCATCTGAAGATCGTGCTCGAACCGGGCGGCGCCGTGGCGTTGGCCGCCGCCCTGTTCCACGGGCACCGGATCAAGGGCGACAGCGTGATCGTGGTGGCCACGGGCGGAAATGTGGATCGGGCGGTGTTCCTGCAGGCACTCGAAAGCACCGGGCCGGGCCTGCGGATCTGAGTGCATGCAAATGATTGACAACGCCAATCAGCACCGCTGATACTTGCCGGCAGGGGAGGACGGCAATGCGCACGAAAGTGGCCATCATCGGTGGCGGGCCATCGGGGCTTCTGCTGGGGCAACTGCTGCTGAAACGGGGAATCGACAACGTGATCCTCGAACGGCGCTCGCGCGAATACGTGCTGGGGCGGATCCGGGCCGGGGTGCTTGAGGCAGGCTTTGTCGAATTGATGCGAACCGCCGGAACAGGCCGCCGGATGGAGGAGGAAGGCTTCATCCATGACGGAATCGAAATCGCCCATGGGGCGCGGATGTTCCGCATCGATTTCCGGAAACTGGTGCAGCGTTCCGTGGTGGTCTATGGCCAGACCGAGGTGACACGCGATCTTTACGCCGCGCGCGATGCCGCCGGCGGTGAAATCCTTCACGAGGCCCGGGCCACATCCATCGGGGGGGCCGAGGGCGATACGCCCTTCATCACCTTCCGTCAGGGCGGCGAACAGCGGCGGCTGACCTGCGAATTCATCGTCGGCTGCGACGGCTTCCACGGGATCAGCCGCCAGGCCATTCCCGGAAAGCTGCGGAAAAGTTACGAGAAATCCTATCCCTTCGGCTGGATGGGGGTGCTGAGCGAAACGCCCCCCGTCAATCGCGAACTGATCTATTCCTGCTCCGAACGCGGCTTTGCGCTATGTTCGATGCGCAACGAAAACCTCAGCCGCTACTATGTGCAGTGCCCCCTTTCCGACACCCCCGACGACTGGCCCGACGACCGCTTCTGGGAAGAACTGAAAAGCCGCCTGCCCGAACCCGTGGCCGCGCGCCTTGTGACCGGGCCTTCGATCGAAAAATCGATCGCCCCGCTGCGCAGCTTCGTCAGCGAGCCGATGCGGCACGGGCGGCTGTTCCTGTGCGGCGATGCCGCGCATATCGTGCCGCCCACCGGGGCCAAGGGGCTGAATACCGCAGCAAGCGATGTGCATTACCTGTATCATGCGCTTCTTGCATGGTATGATCGTGGCGACGCCCGGACGCTTGAAGGTTACAGCGCCCGGGCCCTGGCGCGGATCTGGAAGGCCGAGCGGTTTTCGTGGTGGATGACAAACCTGCTGCACCGTTTTCCCGGACAATCGGGGTTCGACCTGCGCATCCAGAGCACCGATCTGGACTATCTGGCCGCCAGCGAGGCAGCGCAAACCGCCCTGGCGGAAAACTATGTGGGGCTGCCATACTGATGAAGATCGCGAAACTCGCCGATATCCACGTGCATTACGCCGATGAGGGCCCGCGCAACGGGCCGGCGGTGGTGTTTTCCAATTCGCTCGGAACCGATTTCCGCCTGTGGGACGCTCTGGTGGCGCAACTGCCCGCATCCCTGCGCCTGATCCGCTATGATACCCGCGGCCACGGCCTGAGCGATGCCCCCGAAGGCTCCTATTTCATGGGCGATCTGGTGGCCGATGCGGCGCGGCTGCTGGATCACCTCGGCGTGCGCGAATGCGTGTTCGTGGGGCTTTCGGTCGGCGGCATGATCGCCCAGGGGCTGGCTGCCGAGCGGCTTGATCTGGTGCGCGCGGTGGTGCTTTCCAACACCGCCCCCAAGATCGCCACCCCCGAAATCTGGCGCCAGCGCATGAGGGTGGTGCAGGAGGACGGCATCGAAGCGATTGCCGATACCATCCTCGAACGCTGGTTCTCGCGCCGTTTCCATGAAACGCGCGGCACCGAGCTTGCCGGCTGGCGCCATATGCTGACCCGCACGCCGCGCGCCGGCTATATCGGCTGCTCGGCGGCGATCGGCGAAACCGATCTTTACGAAAGCACCGCACGCCTGCGCCTGCCCGCGCTGCTCATGGCCGGCAGCGAAGACGGCTCCACCCCGCCCGATCTGGTGCGCGAAACCGCCGCCCTCATCCCCGGCGCGCGTTTTCACCTGATCCGCGGGGCGGGGCATCTTCCCTGCGTGGAAGCGCCCCGGGAATACTGCGAAGTGCTGACGGCATTCCTGAAGGAGATCGGCCATGTCTGAACGCTTCGAACGGGGCATGAAGAAGCGGCGCAGCATTCTGGGCGATGCGCATGTGGATCGTGCCGAAGCGGCAAGAACCGCCTTCGATGCGCCCTTTCAGAACCTGATTACCGAAGGCGCCTGGGGCACGGTGTGGTCGGGCGATGCGGTGTCCGACCGCGAGCGATCGCTGATCACGCTGGCACTGCTGGCCGCCGGTGGCCACTGGGATGAGCTTGCCATGCATGTCCGCGCCACCCGCCACACCGGCGCCACCCCCGAAGAGGTGCGCGAAGCCTTCCTGCATGTGGCGATCTATGCCGGGGTTCCCGCCGCCAACAAGGCGCTGAAGATCGCCCGCGAAACCTATGAGGAAATGGGAGTGGACCTGTGACCGACACACGCCCCGGCCGGCTGCCCGCTTCCGGCCACCGCCCCGGCCGGCCCGGCCCCTTTTTTGCCCGCGACCGGGGCCACCACCCGCCTGCGCTCTGGCCCGATTACAAGACAAGCGTCGCCCGGTCGCCCCGTCAGCCGCTGCTTTCGTTCGAGAACACGCTGAGCGAAATCACCGGCCCGCTGTTTTCGCTGCGCGACCTCGGCCCGCAAGACAACGACCTGCTGAGCAATTTCGCCACCGAAGGCCAGCCGATCGGCGAGCGCATGCTGCTGCACGGCCAGGTGCTTGACCAGAATGCCCGCCCCGTGCCCGGCGTTCTGATCGAGATCTGGCAGGCCAATGCGGCCGGGCGCTATCGCCATGTGAACGACGGCTACCGCGCCCCGCTCGATCCTGCTTTCGGCGGTTGCGGACGCACCGTCACCGACAGCGAGGGCCGCTATTTCTTCCGCAGCATCAAGCCCGGCGCCTACCCCTGGCCCAATGCCACCGACAGCTGGCGCCCCGCCCATGTGCATTTCTCGATCTTCGGATCGGGGTTTGCGCAGCGGCTGATCACCCAGGCCTATTTCGAGGGCGATCCGCTGATCGACCGCTGCCCGATTGCCGGCAGCATCCCCGATCCGGCCGCGCGCAACATGCTGGTAGCCCGGCTCGACATGGAAAACTCCGTGCCGTTCGACATGCTCGCCTGGCGGTTCGATATCGTGCTGCGCGGACGCCGCTCAACCTGTTTCGAAAACCGTCCGGAAGGGAACTGACCGATGCGCATCCCCCCGAACGCCCCCCCGAACACGCCGCCTGTCCTGAAGGAAACTCCCTCGCAGACTGCCGGGCCCTACGTGCATATCGGGCTCAGGCCTTCGGTGGCAGGGTTTGCCGGCTACACATGGGAGCCGGACCATCAGATCGCCAATCCCGCAGACAAGAGCCGGCGCATCCGCATTTCCGGCACCGTGTTCGACGGCACCGGCGCCCCCGTGAAGGATGCGCTGATCGAGGCCTGGCAGGCCGATGCCAACGGCCATTACCCCCACCCCGAAGACGGCCGCCCCGTCATGCCGGGCTTTCGCGGTTTCGGCCGCGCCGCGGCGGATCTCGAAAGCGGTGAATGGCATTTCGATACCATAAGGCCCGGCCCGGTCCCCGGCCCCGGCGGCACCCTTCAGGCACCCCATGTCAGCCTCTGGATCGTGGCGCGCGGCATCAACATCGGGCTTCACACCCGCCTCTACTTTCCCGAAGATGCGGCACTGCATGCCACCGATCCGCTGCTTGCGATCATTCCGGATCCGCGCCGCCGCGAAACCCTGATCGCCACCCGTGAAAAAGACGGGGAAGGCGTGACATACCGTTTCGACATCCATATTCAGGGCGAATACGAAACCGTATTCCTGGATATCTGAGGCAAAAGGCCGATCATGAACAAACCCTGCATCATCTGCGTGGCGATCACCGGATCGGTGGCGCAGAAAACGCACAACCCGGCGGTACCGATCACCGTGTCCGAGCAGGTGGAAAGCACCCATGCCGCCTTCGAGGCCGGCGCCAGCATCGCCCATCTGCATGTGCGCAAGGATGACGGCACCCCCACCTCCGACCCCGAGCGTTTCGCCCGCCTCATGGAGGGGATCCGCGCCCACTGCCCGGGCATGATCGTGCAGTTTTCCACCGGCGGCCGTTCGGGAAGCGGCCGCGAGCGCGGCGGAATGCTGGCCCTGCGCCCCGACATGGCCTCGCTTACCGTGGGGTCCAACAACTTCCCGACCCGCGTCTATGAAAACCCGCCCGATCTTGTTGACTGGCTGGCCGGACTGATGCTTGAGCACGACATCAAGCCCGAGATTGAGGCTTTCGATCTTTCCCACATCTTCCAGGCTCACCGGATGGCCGAAGACGGCCGGCTGAAACGCCCGCTCTACGTACAGTTCGTGATGGGCGTGAAGAACGCCATGCCTGTGGATCGCGAGGTGTTCGATTTCTACGTGCGCACGCTGAAGCGCCTTGAACCCGATGCCCGATGGTGCGGCGCCGGCGTTGGGGCGGGGCAGATCGTGGTCAATGAATGGGCAATCAAGGCGGGCGGGCATACCCGCACCGGCCTTGAGGACAACATCCGCCTTGATCGCAACACGCCTGCGCCCTCGAACGCCGCGCTGGTGGAACGGGCCGCCGCAGTTTGCGCAAGACACGAACGCCCCGTGGCCACCCCCGCCGAGGCGCGCCGCATCCTGGGTCTGAAGGGGGGCTGACATGGCCATTTCCCCGTTCGACAGCACCCTTTACCGCGATCTCTTCACCGATCCCGAACTGCGCCCCCTGTTCAGCGACAGCGCCGAGCTGCGCGCCATGCTGCTTGTCGAAGGCACCCTGGCCAGGGTGCAGGGCGAACTTGGCCTCATTCCGCGCGAAAGCGGGGAATTCATTCACCGGGCCAGCCTTGAAATCCAGCTTGATCCGGCAGCACTTGCGGCAGAAACCGCCCGCTCTGGCGTCTGCGTTCCGGCCCTTGTCTCTGCCTTCCGCCAGGCGATGGACGCTCCCGAACATGCGCAATACGTGCATTGGGGTGCCACCTCGCAAGATATCACCGACACGGCGCTGATCCTGCGCCTCAAACGCGCCCTCGAACGGCTTGATGCCCGTATCGTGACGCTGATCCGCGCACTGGGGCGGCTGGCCGAACGCCATGCAACCCTGGCAATGCCGGCACGCACCTGGGGACAATACGCCACCCCAACCACCCTTGGCGCCGTGGTCGCCGCCTGGGGGCAGCCGCTGCTGCGCCACCGGCTGCGGCTGGTCGAACTCACGCCGCGGCTGCTGCGCCCCAGCCTCTCGGGGGCGGCAGGCACGCTTTCGGCCATGGGCGAGAAGGGCCCCGAAGTGGCCCGCGCGCTGGCCGCCACACTTGGCCTTGAGCCCCCCGGGAGCAACTGGCACAGTGCGCGCGACACCATTGCCGAACTTTCCGGATGGTGCTCGGGGCTTTGCGGCAGCCTTGGCAAGATGGGCGAGGACCTGCTGCTGCTCACCCGTTCGGAAACCGGCGAAGTCACGCTAGCACAGGCGGGCAGCTCGTCCACCATGCCGCAGAAATCGAACCCGGTTCTGCCCGCGCTTCTGGTAACCCTCGCGCGTTTCACTGCCGCCCAGCAAGGGGCGGTTCTGGCCGCCCTGCCCCACCGCGAACAGCGCGACGGCGCCGCCTGGATGCTGGAATGGCTTGCGCTCGGCCCCATCGTGATGGCAACAGGAAGAGCCCTTCACGCGGCGGATGACCTGGCGGGCGGCCTGCAGCCCTCTGAAAAGGCGATGCGCGCCCATCTTGAAGCCGATGGCGGGGCGATGATGGCCGAGGCGCTGAGCTTTGCCCTGGCCGGAAAGATGCCGCGCCCCGCAGCGCAGAAGGCTGTCAGGGCCCTGGCCGAAAAGGCGAAATCAGAGAACCGGCCGTTTCGCGATCTGGCACGGGAAGCCTGGCCCGGGCTTGCCGGAGATACCTTCCTTGCCCCCGTGGCGCAGCTTGGCCAGGCACCTCAGGAGGCCCGGGATTTCGCCCGGATCGCAAGAACGGTCTGAACTGACCGGCTGCCTTGCAGGCAGCATCATCCCCTTCGCCCTTCGTCTTTGTCGCCCCCATGACACAGGCATGGCACAGGAGCCACCACATTGGCGCGTTCCTCTCGCCAATCACTGGAAGATTTGTTAAAACGCCCCCTGCACAAGCATTTGCGAGCGACGGGTAACGCCAGTGGAACAGACCGCCGAAAACAAGGCCGGGCAGCTTACCGCCCTTGACGCCGACACGATGCAGCAGCAGGCCACCGCTGCCGCCGATTTCGTGAAGGCACTCAGCCATGAAGGGCGGCTGATGATCCTGTGTTATCTCAGCACCGGTGAAAAATCGGTAACCGAACTCGAACATCTTCTGGCCACCCGTCAGGCAGCCGTAAGCCAGCAACTGGCACGGCTGCGGGCCGACGGCCTGGTCAGTTGCCGGCGCGAGGGCAAGGTGATGTATTACCGCCTGTCCGATCCGAAAGCCCGCGAAATGATCAATCTGATCTACGGTCTGTTCTGCGGCTGACGCCTGACCCTGCATAACGGCACACCACCCCTGACCGGCCGCGGCAGAAACCCGCACTCGGTTCCCGCCGGGATAGTCCGCCCTGCCCGCAGCCGATCCATCCGAAAAAAAGACCGCCGGGCACCAGGCCCGGCGGCAATTCCGTTCTGCGTGTCGGATGTGCTCAGCCGAACATGTCGGCAGTGATGCCCGCATACCAGCCGACGCTTTCCTCGTAGGTGGCCTTGCGCAGATCGGCCGATTCGCCCGTCTTGCTGATGAAACCATCGACCTTGGCGATCTTTTCCTCGGTGGCCTCGTAGGAAGCACCCACCTTGATGCCATCGTCGGTATCGATCAGCGACCAGCAGGTATTGCTGTATTTGGCCGGGAACACCTTGCTGCCCAACAGGGCACCGCGGATCGCCATGGCCGCAACCTTGGCCTGGCTGTTGGCCGAAAAACCCGATTTCGGCATGTCGCCCTGCTGCGAGGAGTCACCCAGAACGTGGATGTTTTCATCCATCTTCGACTGCATCCCGAAGGCTTCGACCGGGGCCCAGCCCTTGTCGTTGGTGATGCCGGCAATCGCAGCGATCTTGCCGGCGCGCTGGGCCGGGATCACGTTGCAGACATCCACCTTGGTGACTTCGCCATCAACCACGACTTCCATGGTATCGGGGCGCACTTCCACCTTGTCGCCACCGAAATCGGGGCCGATCCATTCGATCATGCCGTCGTAATGGTTGGCCCAGCCCTCCTGGAACAGCGCCATCTTCGAGAACTTCGGCTTGGGATCCAGCACCAGGATCTTGGCGGTCGGGTTCCCGGCCTTCAGCACATGGGCCACCATCGACACCCGCTCATAGGGCCCCGGCGGGCAGCGGAAGGGATTGGGTGGCGCAACCAGGCAGAAGGTTCCGCCTTCGGGCATTGCCTCTACCTGCGCCTTCAGAAGCTGGGTCTGCGATCCGGCCTTGTAGGCATGGGGCATTTCGTTCTGCGCGGAAATATCCCAGCCCGGCACCGAACCTTCGATGAAATCGATGCCCGGGCTCAGCACCAGCTTGTCATAGGGCAGCGTATAGCCCCCTGCAAGCGTAACCGTCCTGGCATCACGATCAATACCCACGGCCCAGTCGTGCACCACGTTGATGCCATAATCGGCGGCCAGCTTGCCATAGGTGTGGCCGATCGATTCGAAATCGCGGAAGCCGCCAAGATAGAGGTTGGAGAAGAAGCAGGTGTAATACTTGCGCGTAGGCTCGACAAGGGTGACATCAATTGCACCCTTGCCGTCCTTGGCAAGATAACGGGCACAGGTCGCGCCGCCGGCGCCGCCACCGATCACCACCACCCGCGGCTTCCCCTGAGCACGCACCATCGGCGCCGAAAGCGCAGCTGCGGTTGCTGCAGCGGTGCCCAGAAACTTGCGTCTGTTCAATGTCATCACTGGTCTCCCTTGGTTGGATGAAGCTGCTCTTGTGCAGATTGTTCCCGGTTATTCCTCCAGGGTTTCGAAATATGCGGCAAGCGCCGCAATCTCTTCGTTCGAAAGCCGCCCGGCCATCATCTGCATCACCGGATGGGGGCGTTTCTTTTCCTTGTAGGCATGCATGGCGATCACGAAATCCTCGGCCGGCCAGCCGGTGATTGCCGGGATGCCCTCGTCATCACCGCTGCGCTGGTGGCAGGTCAGGCATTCGCTGGCCAGATATTCACCGTATTCCGGATCGCCCTCGATGGCCAGGATCTCGGGATCAAGCTCCACTTCCTGCGGAAATGCCGTGGGCGCGGCCTCGGGGATATCCTGCGGATTGGCCGAGAACCGGCGCAGATAGGCGATCACATCGGCGCGGTCCCGCGGATCCTTCAGGCCACGGAAATTCATCCGGGTTCTCGAGATCAGCGCTTTCGGGTTCTCGAGATAGACATCGAGATTCTCGAAATTCCAGACAAGCCCGTCGGCACCCTGGCGCAGCATGTCCTTCGAATAACGGAACCCCTCGACCTGGCCGGCCTTGCGATCGAAGATCCCGTTCAGAAGGGGGCCGACGCGGTTTACCGCACCGGCCCCGATCTGATGGCATGAAGCACATTTTCTGGCAAAGATCTCGGCCCCGCGCTTTTCGTCGCCCAGATCGCGCGCTGCCGCAGCCTGCACGAAACAGGCTGCGGCAACGAAAAGGGATATGCGATACATCATTGCCTTCATCGGCGACTTACCGGGAAACCGACTTGAGATAGGCGATGATTGCCGCGCGGTCCTCTTCCTTCTTCAGACCGGCGAAGCTCATCTTGGTTTTCGGAACGAAATCCTTGGGCTTCTCGAGGAAGGCATCGAGCGCGGCTTCATCCCAGACCAGCCCTTCTTCGGCCTTGGCCAGAAGCGCCTTTGAATACTTGAAGCCCTCGACCGCTCCGGCCGGGCTGCCGACGATGCCGGTCAGGATCGGCCCGGTGCGGTTCTTGGCGCCATCGCCCACCTGGTGACAGGCCTTGCATTTCTTGAACACCTTTTCGCCCCTGGCCACCAGTTCGGGATCAGGCGCAGCTTCTGCCGCGGCCGGAGCCGCTTCGGCGGCAGCCGTCTCGGTGGTGGCGGCTTCCTCGGCCTTGGGCGCTTCAGCCCCGGCCTCTTCCCCGGCGGCAGCTGCAGCGGCCTCTTCCTCGGCCTTGCGGGCCGCGGTTTCCTCGGGCGTCACGTCAAGAATGGCCGCGCGCGCGGTAATCTCCACGGTTTCCTTGCAGTTTTCCATGCAGGGCTCGCGGGTAAATTCAGGCACTTCCAGCTCATCGCGATCATCCATATAGAAATTCGGCTCGTTGGGCAGCCGGATTTCGGCAAAGTTCTCGTTGCTGAGTTCGAATTCCTCGTCGTCCACGATATCGTTGACATAGAGAAGATAGGCCGTGATCGCGTAAACCTCATCAGGCGAGAGGCTGCGCGCATTGCCGAACGGCATGGCCCGGTGCACATAATCGTAAACCGTCGAAAGATAGGGCCAGTAGGAACCGATGGTCTTGACCGGACGTTCATCGGTCAGCGTGCCGTGGCCGCCGGCCAGAACCGGCCAGCGATCAACCCCCTCGCCGAAATCGCCGTGGCAGATTGCACAGTTGTCGATGAACACTTCTTCGCCTTCGGCCACCGTGCCGCGGCCTTCGGGCAGGCCCATGCCATCGGGGCGGATATCGATATCCCAGGCGGCAACCTCTTCGGGCGTTGCTTCGCGGCCAAGGCCCAGTTTTTCCGCCGCGGCCACCCCGCCAAACGCAAGGGTCGCCACGGATGCCGCAAGAGTGGCTTTAAGAAACTTCGACATTTTCGGCCTCGCCTTTTTCATTCACATACCAGGTCTGGATGCCGTTGTTGTGATAGATGGAGTTGACACCGCGGAACTTGCGCAGCTCGTCCTTGGTTGGCTGCACATAGCCGGTGCTGTCGATGGCCCGGCTCTGCAGCAGCAGCGGCCTGCCGTCCCAGTCGAATTCGAAGTAGAAACGGTGCATCGACTTGTCGAGACTCGGCCCCGAAATGCGCGCCTGATGCCAGTTCTTGCCGCCATCAAGCGTGACATCGACACGCTTGATGGTGCCCCGCCCCGACCAGGCCATGCCGGTGATGATGGTGGGGCCCTTGCCGTGGGTCAGGGGCGCCTGAGGGCTGGGATTGGTGATCACCGATTTCGCATCCATTACCCAGGTGAAGCGGCGCGCCCGCCCGTCGGCCATCAGATCGGTGTATTTGCTGGTTTCCTCGCGGTGGTGCCAGGGCTTGTCGCCCACCTCGATACGGCGCAGCCACTTGACCCACATGTTCCCTTCCCAGCCGGGAACCACCAGACGCACCGGATAACCCTGCTCCTTGCGCAGGGCCTCGCCGTTCATCTTGAAGGCGACAAGGCAGTCGTCCAGCGCCTTCTCGATCGGGATCGAGCGGGTCATGCCCGCAGCATCGGCGCCTTCGGCCAGGATCCATTTGCCGTTGGTCCTGACGCCGGCCTCTTCAAGCAGCAGGCGCAGCGGCACGCCGGTATACATCACGTTGTGGATCATGCCGTGGGTGAACTGGCAGCCGTTCAGCTGCGCCCCACGCCATTCCATGCCGCTGTTGGCCGCGCATTCAAGGAAATAGACATGGTTTTCACGCGGGAAGCGTTTCAGATCTTCCATGGTGAAAACCAGCGGCTTGTCCACCAGCCCGTTGATCATCAGCCGGTGGCTGGCCGGATCGATATGGGCCGCCCCGGAGTGATGGCGCTCGAAGCACAGGCCATTGGGGGTGATGATGCCGTCAAGCTCGTGCAGGGGCGTGAAGTTGATCGACGAAACCGGATCCGCCGTCAACCAGTAGACCGTGCGCCGCTTGACGTTCTTTTCGTATTCGATAGGCATTCCATAGGGATAGGCATCCACCGGATCGCCGTTTTCCTGGTTCCACGGCTGGATTTCGGTGATCGCCGGATCACCGCTGCCGGCCTGCGCCGCGCCGGCGCCGGCCAAGGCGCCACCGGCCGCGAGCCCTGCCTTCAGAAAGCCGCGGCGGGTGGCCGCTGGTCCTGAATTCTTGGTCATTGCCTCCTCCTCCTTTTTCGAAGTTGGCCGATTGTTACATTTCAATACCCGAATACGTCGATGCGCATCTTGCCGCATGCCCCGCAATCAGGCGCCGGTAACCTTCACCGACTGGTTCGGATCAATACGCACCGTTCCTTTACGTTTGATGTAGTTTTCCACCACATCCCAGATCGCCGGTCCTTCGGTGCCCTCGCGCACGCTGGCCCAGCCGGCAACCACATAGGTCTTTTCCGGAGCGATCGGTTCGCCTGTTTTCAGAAGCGTCAGATCGGAAAGGCGCTCGCCCTGGGGCCTGGCAACATCGATCGTATAGCCCATGCCACCGACGCGCACCATGTCGCCGCCCTGCTGATAATAGGGATCGGGGTTGAACAGGTTGTCGGCCACGTCTTCGAGAATCACCTTCAGCATCTCGCCCGTCATTTCCGAACGATAGGCATTGGGGTAGGTCATCGAAGTGGCGTTGAACAGATCCTCGCGGGTGATCTTCTGGCCGGGCAGCAGGCTGGGCCCCCAGCGGAAACCGGGGCTGAGCGCGATATCGGCCTCGCGTTCCTCGATCAGCGCGTTGCAGATCAGATCGTCCCAGGTGCCGTTGAAGTTGCCCCGACGGTAAAGCAGGCTGTCGGTTTCGCCCAGAACCTCCTCAAGCTCGGCCCTGAAGGGCGCGCGCTCGGCCTCGATGGCTGCGGCCACCTCCTTGTCGGGTTCGATCACGTCGGAAAACACCGGGATCAGCTTGTGGCGGAACCCCATCATCCGGCCATCGCGCACATCAAGATCGACACGGCTGACGAACTTGCCGTTCGATCCCGAGGCGATCAGGATCGTCTCGCCCACCAGCACCGGCTCGGGCACCGCATCATGGGTGTGCCCGGTCAGGATCACGTCAATCCCCTTCACGCGGCTGGCCATCCTGCGATCGACATCAAAGCCGTTGTGGCTGAGCACCACCACAAGATCGGCGCCCTCGGCACGCACCTCGTCAACCATTTCCTGCATGCGTTCATCGCGGATACCGAACGAATATTCCGGGAACATCCAGCCGGGGTTGGCGATCGGCATGTAGGGAAAGGCCTGACCGATCACGGCGATCTTCGCGCCGCCGCGCTCGAATATCTCGTAATCGGCGAAATCCTCGCTGGGCTCGTCCCATTCCTTGTCGAAGATGTTCTGGCCCAGCGCCGGGAAGGGCAGGCCCTCGACGATCTCGCGCACCCGCTCGGATCCCAGGGTGAATTCCCAGTGGAAGGTCATCGCATCGGGCTTCAGGGCATTCATCACGTTGACCATGTCCTGGCCGTTCGTCTTGAGGCAGGTATAGGAACCGTGCCATGTATCGCCACCATCCAGAAGCAGGGCATCGGGGCGGTCGGCGCGGATGGCCTTGATCACCGTGGCCACGCGGTCAAGCCCGCCCATGCGCCCATAGGCCTTTGCCAGGGAAACGAAATCCACATAGGTCAGCGCATAGGCTTCGGGGGTGCCGGGCTTGATGCCGAACATGCGCAGGAAATCCTCGCCCGTTACATGCGGCGGCTTGCCCCTGGCATCGCCCACGCCGATGTTGATCTCCGGCTCGCGGAAATAGATCGGCACCATCTGAGCATGAATATCGGTTACATGAATCAGGGTTACATTGCCGTAGGTATCGAATTTCAGCAGATCATCCTGCGTGAGCGCCTGTTGGGCAGCAAGCCTCGCCCAGTTACCCACACCAGAAGCCCCGTAAAGGGCTGATGCGGCAACTGTTGCCTGCAGGAAATCACGGCGCGATATCATGTATGCTCTCCCGGGTTTGTTGATGATATGTCGCGACCACCAGAGAGGCACAGCCTCACCGGAATTGCCGCGCGGTCAAAAGGGACAAACGAACAAAAGACCCATGCCCCCGCACAGGCGGGGGCATGGGAACGGTATCAGTTGCGCACCGAAGGCCCGGTTACCGAAAGACCGTTGCCGCGGGTAGCGACGTAAAGCTCGAGATCGATGAAAGCCTGACTCCCGGGCTTGTAGGTTTCGGCGCGGGTATCACGCACGCACCCCTTGAAACGGGCATGGACGCTGTTGAGCTTGCCGTTCTTCAGGCGGTAGGCCGGAAAGCCGTTGATCTGCCCCTGGCTCAGCATGTCGGCGCGGATACGCTCGCCATAGTGCTGTTCGTGGCAGTTGGCGCAGGAAAGCTCAAGCTGCCCGGTGCGGGCATAATACAGCTCCTTGCCATGTTCCCAGTTGGCGCGAACGGCATCATCCACCTTCACGTCAACCGGCATGCCGCGCGACTGCAGGGTGATCAGCGCATTCATCGCCGTCATCTTGCCACCCGTGTATTTCCACGGCTCGGCACCCATGCGGTTTTCGCGGCAGTTGTTGACCTCCATCTCGATCGTGGCAAGCTTGCCAAGCGAGGGAGACATCTTGGGATAGGTCGCGCGGACCCCCTTCATGCTGGAAGGATCACCATGACAGGATGCGCAGGATTTCCCTTCCGACCCCTCGACGGTGTTCCACATTTCCTCGGCCTGCTCCACGAAGATCATTCCGGGATTCTCGAAATCATCCATCTGGAGCGCCTGCGTTTCCTCGCTGCGGAAAAGCCAGCCGTCATACAGCTTGTCAAGCTCGGAAACACCGGGCTGGGGATCCGCAACCACGGTCATCACCTCTTCACCGTTGACGACCATCTCCTTGACCGTCGGATCCTGCTCGGCCAGGACCGAGGTTCCGGCGGCAAAGACCGCCGTTGCCATGGCTGCCGCGGCCGCCCCCTTCAGCGTCACCCTCTTCTTCATGTTGTTCCTCCCTGCTGTTCGCGCATATGCTCAGGATACGGTAATCTTCTTTGCCGTCTCGTAAACCGATCCGTCATCGTCATACCAGGTGAACTTGAACTCGCCCGTTTCCGGCACCTTGGCCTCGAACTCGAAGTAGGGGTTGGTGGAAATCGCCGTGCCCAGATCCACATCGATAACATTCTGACCATTGAAATCGCAGGTGAACCGATTGATGATGTTGCGCGGAATGAGTTCGCCGGTCTTCTTGTCCTTCCGGCGCCCCGATTCCATCTTGTGACTGATGAGGGTCTTGATTGTGATCACGTCCCCGGCTGCCGCCTTCTTCGGGACCTTCACGCGGGGTTTTACACCTTTTGCCATTTTCTCTCTGTCTCCTTGAGATCAGCCGCCGCAGCCGCCGATTGTCACTTTCACGGTGTTCGAAGCCTTCACGAAGCTGCCATCGGCCATCTTGGCCACGGCCACCACATCCTGCGTGCCGGCAAGACGGATCCGGGTGGATGCCGACTGCGAACCGGCCATCGGGCCGAAGTTGAAAACGCAGACCTTGGGCTCGGGGTTGCCGTTGGCAAACACGGCAATGGCAACCGCCCCGGGCGCGTCAACCGAAATCGGAACGGTGTTGCCGTTCTCGGCGATCTCCGGGGTTGTCAGATCAATGCCGCCCTCGCCGACCTCCGCGCCGCCGGTGAATTCCGCAATGGCCTTTTCCGTATCCTCCGGCGATGCAAATGCACCGGCGGGAAGCAGCGTTGCAGCAAAGGCGCCAGCACCGATCATCAGTGCGTTGCGTCTTGTCAATTCCATGTATTTTCTCCTGGTTTCCTTGTGAGATCCGCCCCGATGGGCATCATTCCTTGAGGGTTTTCAGATAGGCAACCACATCCTCGATCTGCTGCGCGCTCAGCAGCGGCGGCAGCGGGCCGTCGGGGGCCTTGCCGGTAAAGGCCTTGCCCGGGCGGATGTAGGGGCCGGTCTTGTAGAAGGAGGGCATCACGGTATCGGGGAAAACCTTCTTGGCATCCGCGATGATCGCGCGCAGCTCGGCTTCCGTGTAACGGTCCCCCGCACCGTCAAGCGAAGGACCGATTTCGCCATGGAAGGGCACATCGCTCATCTCGCTGACCTGATGGCAGGCAACGCAATTGCCCAGGCTCTTGGTGCCAACCACCTTGCGCCCGGCCGCCGGATCACCCGGCTTGTCCGTCAGCGGCGTTTCAACGGCACCGTCATTGAAGACAACATCATTCGGCGCGATCTCGGCAGCCGTGGCCGTTACCGTGCCCGCAACCAGAATGGCCATGCTCAGCATAGCTCGCTTCATTGCGCTTCCTCCCTCTGCATTCGTTTCACGGCATCAAGCATAAACGTGGCCCGGACGGCATTGCAACAATAAATTTTATTTTGTGAATGTAACAGCAGGCTGTCCTGCCGGCCGCACGGAAACACCTGATCACCCCTTTTCCTCGGCCACCTTGCGGGCCAGGTATTTCTGGAAGTGCTCTTCGCCCTCATACCCCTTTTCCAGCACCCAGGTAAGCAATGCCCTGGTGGTCAGCCGGCCAAAGGCGCCGGGCATCGTGGCAACGGCAACCTCGCTGGCCTTCGCACCTTCGGGCACCTCTTCGGGCATGAACATCATCGTCGGGGTGAACACCACGCCCCAGCGCGCGGCCATCTGCTTTTCGGGCAGGGTCGTGCCATCAAAATCAGTCACTTCCTCGTCGCCGAACAGGTTCATCTGCACCACGAAATACCTGTCTTTCAGCAGGGCGTCGATCTCGGGGTCGGGAAACACCTCTTCGTGCATCTTCGTGCAGTAGATGCAGCCGCGCTGCTCCCAGATCACCAGCAGGCGCTTGCCCTGGCCTGCGGCTTCATCCAGATCTTCGCGCATGTCCTTGAAGGTGTCGTGCAGCCATTCCGGCTTGTGCAGCCCGTCGTCTCCCAGTTCCACGGCCGGCGCCGGCAAGGGGGCCAGAACGACGGCAAGGACAAGGGCGGTCAGTGTCGTGAAAAAATGACGCATTCTTTCTGTCCTCCCTGATGGTGGCTTCAGCCCAGCTCGGTAAAGGACGGAAACCAGCGAATCATCAGATTCGCGATATCGTTCATGGTATCGGTCGCGATCAGAATCGCAAAAATCACGAGCATCACCCCCATCACCTTTTCGACGATGCCCATCTTGCTGCGGTGACGCTGCAGCCAGTTCAGGAACGGCCTGGCGAAAAAGGCGGCCACAACGAAGGGGGCCGTCATCCCCAGCCCGAACACCAGCAGAAGCGAAGCGCCGCGCCACAGGGTATCCTGCATGCTGGCCATCATCAGGATCGTGGCCAGCACCGGCCCCACACAGGCCGTCCAGCCAAAGCCGAAGGCCAGCCCCATGAGATAGGCACCAACCACTGTCGAAGGATCGCGGCGGCTCTGGAAGCGCACCTCGCGCATCAGGATCGGAATGCGCAGCAGCCCCAGGAAATGGAAACCGAACAGCAGGATCAGCCCTGCGGCCACATATTTCAACACCGGCATCCAGGCCCGGAATTCCTGCCCCAGCGCCGTTGCCCCCAGGCCCAGAAGCACGAAGATCGTGGTCACGCCCAGCGCGAACATCACCGCCGAAACCACCAGCCGCCGCTGCGCCCCCGGTGCGATGCGCCCCGCGCCCTGCAGCTCGGCCATGGAGATGCCGGCCATGTAGCTGAGGTAGAACGGCACCATCGGCAGGATGCAGGGGGTGAAGAAGGCCACCAGCCCGGCCAGCGCCGCACCACCGAAACCGAGATCAAGCATCACGCGTCGTTCCTCCGCTGTCCTGCTCCGGCATTCACCCCGAACCTGCCCGAAAACGGATCCCGGCCGGAATTTTCCGGTACTTGCAGGAGCCCCCGAAACACATTACGATATTGTTATATAACGTGGGAGCGGGTCAATGACTCATTTAGCAAGGCGCTTGCGGACGGTTCTTTTTGCCGTTGCCGGGCTGCTGATGACGGTGGCCGGAGCGGTTGCCGAAGTAAAGCTGATCATGTTCGACCGGCATGGCTGCTATTACTGCGAACGCTGGAAGGCCGAGATCATGCCGGCCTATCTGAAGTCTCCCGAGGGGAAGATCGCTCCGCTGGAGATCCTGGATATCGACGATGTCCTGCCCGAGGGGCTGAAGCTGGCCTCGCGCCCGTCCCTTTCGCCCACCTTCGTGCTGATCGACGACAACCGGGAAGTGGCGCGCATCGAGGGTTATCCGGGGGACGAGATGTTCTGGTGGATGCTGGATGGCATGCTGGCAAGACTTCCCGAGGAAAAGCGCCAGGAACCGGAAACTTGATCCCCCGCCCCCGCATGAAGCATGATCGGAAAACGGAACAGATCAGGAGGCATTTCGTCGGGAAACGCGCATTTTTCGAAAAGTGGAACTGAGGACATGGATACGATTCTGAACAACCTGGAGGCCTTTCTGCCTTCGCAAGACAGGCCGGCCGACGATGTCGATACCGACAGCATGAGCGGGCATGCCAAAGAGGCCTCTTCCTTCCTCAAGGCACTCGGCCATGAAGGGCGCCTGATGATCCTCTGCCATCTGGCCGGCGGCGAGAAATCGGTTACCGATCTCGAGCGGCTCCTGTCGGCGCGGCAGGCTTCGGTCAGCCAGCAGCTGGCAAGGCTGCGCCTCGAGGGGCTTGTTTCCTATAGACGTGAGGGGAAAACCATCTACTATTCCCTTGCCAGCAACAAGGCGCGGCAAACGATCGGGCTGCTTTACAACATGTTCTGCGCCCCCGCCACGGGGAACAACACGGAAAACTGAGGCCGGGCTTCTGGCCCGGAGGGTCAGGAGGACAAAGATGCAAAGCCTGCCTTATGGTGCCCTGGCTGCCTTTCTGGGGCTGTTCGGCGGTATCGTTCTGGGGCTGGCCGGCAGGCTGGCGCATTTCTGCACCCTCGGCGCGCTGGAAAGCGCAATCTACGGTGGCGATCAGACCCGCCTGCGCATGTGGGGGATCGTGCTCGGGGTGGCAATCGGCGGTGTCTATCTTCTGGCCGCCAGCGGGCGCATCGATCTTGGCCTTACCATCTATCATCAGTTCGAATGGAATCCCCTGGCCAGCATCACCGGCGGCATCCTGTTCGGTTACGGCATGGCCCTTGCCGGCAATTGCGGCTTCAGTGCCCTGACACGCTTTGGCGGCGGCGATCTGAAGGCGCTGGTAATGCTGGTGATCGTCGCGATCTTCGGCTTCATCACACTGAACGGCCCGCTGGCCGGAATCCGGCTGCGCCTGTTTCCCGAAAGGCCGACCGACGAGCTGAACAGCATCGCCCACGATCTGGCCGCCATCCTGCCGCTCAGCCCGCTGGCGGTGGCGCTGGCGGTAGCGTTGATCCTGTTGTTATGGGGGCTTGCCCATCCGGGGCTGCGGGCCGAGCCGATGCGCATGTTCTGGGCGGTCATGGCGGGGCTTTCGGTGGTGTCGGCCTTCTGGGGCACCAGCTATCTGAATCATGTCAGCTTCGGTGAAACCTTCGTGCAGGGGCATACATTCGTTGCCCCGCTGGGGCGCACCCTGCTCTACCTGATGACATCCTCGGCCGGCGGGCTCGAATTTTCGGTCGGGTCGGTGGTGGGGGTGATGGCCGGCGCCTTCATCGGCTCGCTCATCCGCAACGATTTCCAGTGGGAGGCCTGCGAGGATCCGCGCGAACTGGGCCGTCAGGTATCGGGGGCCGCCCTGATGGGAATCGGCGGCGTGGTGGCCATGGGCTGCACTATCGGACAGGGCATTTCGGGCTTTGCCACGCTGGCCTGGTCCGCCCCGGTAACACTGATCGCGATCGCCGCCGGCGGCGCCCTGGGCCTGCACCACCTGATCAGCGGTTTCGAGCCGGAATGATCCATCACGCCGGCCAGCAGACGCCGACAAGGCCCCCCTGCATCTTTTCCGATCTTGCCCGAAAGCGGGTCCTGGCCTAGGCTCTGCCCGGCGGCAATTGCATCCCGCACCGGGATACTGCCGCAGGACAGCGATGACGAAGTGAACGAATGCTGACACGTCGTGCATTTCACAAGGGGCTGACGGGGCTGGCGCTTGCCGCGCTTGCCGGTGCCCGGGGCGGTGTGGCCGGCACATCCGCCGGCACCGGCGCAGCCACCGATCCCGCCCGGCTGATGCTGAACCGCCTGACCCACGGCGCCACCCCCGAGGCAATGGAGGAATTCCGCAACCTTGGCCCCGAAGCCTGGCTTGACCACCAGCTGGCGCAGCCCGCCGACGAACCGGCACTTGACGCCCGCATCCGCGCCATTCGCCTGCGGATCGAATACGACGCCGGCCAGAGCGATGACGGCACTCCCTGGGAAGCGGTTTCCGAATACCGTCCGGTCGGGATCATGTATGAAGACCCCGCCGATCTGCTGCATCTGCTCGATTTCGATCAACCGATCGCCTTCGAGGAACGCGAGCGCCCGGCGCATGAAGTGATTGCCGCCTCGATGGTGCGCGCCGTTCATGCCCGTGCCCAGCTGCGCGAGGTGATGACAGCCTTCTGGCACGAGCATTTCAGCGTCAACGCCCTGAAGAACGAACTCACGGCGGTCTTCTTTCCATCTTACGATTTCATGCTGCGCCGGCACGCACTGGGCAATTTCCGCGAAATGCTTGGCAAGGTGGCCCGCGCGCCGGCAATGCTGGCCTATCTCAACAATGACGAATCCCGCGCCAGCCCCGCCAACGAAAATTACGCCCGCGAACTGATGGAACTGCACACGCTGGGCGCCGAGAACTATTTCGATACCCGCTATCGCCACTGGGCCGAGGTTCCCGGTGCGCGCGCCGGCCTGGCCCGGGGCTATACCGAACAGGATGTTCATGAAGTGGCGCGTGCCTTCACCGGCTGGACAATCGGCGACGGGCGCGAAACCGGCGAAGGCACCCATACCCCGCGTACCGGGCGCTTCGCCTATGTGGAAGGCTGGCACGATCCCTATCAGAAGCGGGTGCTGGGGCGCGAACTGCCCGCCAACAGCGCCCCCATGCAGGATGGCGAAACCGTGCTCGACATGCTGGCCGATCACCCCGGCACCGCGCGTTTCGTTTCACGCAAGATGCTGCGCCGGCTTGGCATCGAAGCGCCCTCGCCCGGCTATCTGGACCGGGTGGCGCGCGTCTTTCACGACGAACGGCGCACCCCCGACCAGATCGCCCGGGTGATCCGCGCCATCGTGCTTGATGCGGAATTCACCGCCACCCCGCCCGCCAAGCTGCGCCGACCGTTCGAATTCATGGCCGCCCTCTATCGCGCCACCGGGGCCGAGATCGCGCCGCGCGACGATACGCTTTACTGGCTCATGGGCCGCACCGGCTGGACACAGCACAACGTGCGTCCACCCACCGGCCACAGCGACAGCAGCCGCCACTGGGCCAATACCAACGCGATCAGCGGCATGGTCTCGCTGACGCTCGAAGCCCATGCCGAATGGATGGCAGCCACTGCCAGCCCCCTGCTGCGTGAAACGCCTGCCGAAGTGAGAAACCTGGCCGGCCTTGCCCGTTACTGGGCCGGGCGCTTCGCCCCCGAAGCGCCGGATACGCAAGACGATGCCGGGCTGGCGGTGATCGGGGCCTTCGGGCTCGATCCGGCCGATTCCCCCGACACCGATCCCGACAGCACCGAATGGCTGAACCAGGCGATGGTTGCAGCCAATGCATTCACCCCGGCCTTCATGTTCCGCTGAAACCCATGCTTCCCAGCCCGCACAGATGCCACAGACACGGTAGCCCGAAGCCCCCCGCCCTCGCGGCAACCAACGAGGGAGGCCGCAATGGCTGATCCGCTTCTTGTCGTTCTCTTCCTGCGCGGCGGCATCGACGGGTTGAATCTGATCGCGCCAACCGGAGATGCCGATTACATTGCCGCGCGCCCCGCATCGCTCAGGGTTCTGCGCAAGGGCGATACGGCCGGTTTCGCACTGGCCAATCCGGTGGCTGATGCCGATTTTCGCTTTCACCCGCAGGCACGCGGCCTGTCGGAGCTTTACGACGCCGGAGAACTGGCCGTTATCCATGCCGCGGGCCTGACCGACGGCACCCGCAGCCATTTCGACGCCGAAGACCGCATGGAACGCGCTGCCCGCAGCGGCGCGGCCGGCGGCTGGCTGGGGCGCTGGCTGAAACAGGCGGCGCCCGAGGGGATCCTGCCGGCGCTCGCGGTGGGAGCGGCGGCGCCCGAAAGCGTGGCGGGGGCTGCGGATGCGGTGGCGGTCGCAGAAGAGCTCGAACAGCTGATCCCGGCGGCGGGTTATGATGTCTCGCCGCTGCTGCGCCAGCGCCTGCGCGCGGGTTTCGGCCGCCACCCGGTGCTGGGCGCACCGGTGGAGCGGCTGATCTCGCTCAGCGAAGCGCTGGAATCGCGGCTGTGGAACCGCGAGACCGGGGAACTCGGCGCTTATGTACCCGATGTCGATTACCCCGAGGACAGCCCCCTTTCGCAAAGCCTGATGATGGTGGCGCAGGCGGCCAAGCTTGGCCTGGGGCTGCGGGTGGCTACGGTGGATTACGGCGGCTGGGATACCCATTACGATCAGGCCGGCGAATTCGCCACGCTGACCGAAGGCCTGTCCTCGGCGCTCATGGCTTTCTGGCGCGATCTCGGCGCGATACGGGCCCGCACCACCGTGGTGATCATGAGCGAATTCGGCCGCCGCCTGCGCGCCAACCGCTCGGGCGGAACCGACCACGGCTATGGCAATGCGATGATGGTTCTGGGCGGTGAAGTCTCCGGCGGACGGATGCTGGGGCGCTGGCCGGGGCTTTCCAACGATGCCCTGGACAGCGGTACCGATCTGGCGATCACCACCGATTACCGCCACGTGCTGGCCGAAATCATGGCCCGCCACATGGGGGTGGAAGACACGGCCGCGATCTTCCCCGATTTCAGCCCCGCCTTTCCCGGCCTGTTCGCCTGATCCCCTTCGTCTGGGCTCCATCACCGGTTCGCAAATATCCCCGCCGGGCAGGAATCCGGCTGTGCCGGCATCTGCCGCCAGAGCCCGGTCAGGGCGCGCGCCCCTCGCGCCCCGCAAGATATGCCTGCACCGCCTCGCGCTGACCGGCATTCATGTGCAGTCCAAGCCGGGTGCGCCGGTAAAGCACGTCATCGGCCTCGCGGGCCCATTCCTGATCCACCAGATAGCGGATCTCGGCCTCATGCAGCCCGGCGCCGAAATCCCGTCCCAGATCCCCGGGGCCCGTGGCCCGCCCCAGGAAACGGCGGGCTCGGGTGCCGTAAAGACGGACAAGACGGGTGGCCAGCGGCTGACCGAGAAAGGGGAAATCGTTCAGCAGACACGCCACCTGGGAATCGAATTCCCGGGGCCCGAATTCACCGCCGGGCAAGTGGCTGTCGGCCGTCCAGGGCTGCCCCTTCCTGCCGATCGCCCCGCCCAGCCTTTCCAGCGCCGCCTCCGCCAGCCGCCGGTAGGTGGTGATCTTGCCGCCGAAGATGTTGAGCAGCGCTGCCTCGCCCGCCCCGCCCTCGAGTTTCAGCACGTAATCGCGGGTGGCTTCCTGGGCCTTGCTGGCGCCGTCGTCATAAAGCGGGCGCACGCCGGAATAGGTCCAGACCACATCCTCCTGCCGCACCGGCGCGGCAAAATACTCGCTGGCCGCAGCACAGAGATAGGCGATTTCCTCGGGGGTAATCCTCACGTTTTCCGGATCATGCCCCTGATCGCAGTCGGTGGTGCCGATCAGGGTGAAATCCCCTTCGAAGGGGATGGCAAAGATGATGCGCCCGTCGGCATTCTGGAAGATATAGGCCCGGTCATGCGCGAACAGCCGCGGCACCACGATATGGCTGCCGCGCACCAGGCGCACATTATGCGGATCCGGGCGGGCAAACACATCGCGCAGCACCTGATCCACCCAGGGCCCCGCGGCATTGACGATGGCGCGTGCCCGCAGGGTTTCGCGTGCCCCCCCCTGCCCCTCGATCTCGGCCAGCCACAGGTTGCCCTCGCGCCGCGCGCGCAGAACCCGGGTGCGGGGGCGGATGTCGGCCCCCTTCTGCGCCGCGTCAAGCGCGTTCAGGATCACCAGTCGCGCATCCTCGACCCAGCAATCGGAATATTCGAACCCCTTGCGGAACAGCGGCTTCAGGGGCTTTCCGAGCGGACCTGCGGAAAGCTTCACGGTTTTCGTGGGCGGCAGCAGCCGGCGCCCGCCCAGGTGATCGTAAAGAAACAGCCCCAGCCGCAGCATCCAGGCGGGGCGCAGGCCCTTGTGAACGGGCAGCACGAAACGCAGCGGACGAATGACATGCGGGGCCATGCGCCACAGGACCTCGCGCTCTTTCAGCGCCTCGCGCACCAGGCGGAATTCGTAATATTCCAGATAGCGCAGACCGCCGTGGATGAGCTTGGTCGAGGCAGACGAGGTGCCCCGGGCAAAATCGCCGGCCTCGCACAGGCAGACCGAATGGCCCCGCCCCGCCGCATCGCGCGCGATGCCGGCACCGTTGATGCCGCCGCCGATGATCAGAAGATCGAATACCGCACCGGGCGCCCCCGGCGCAGCCCTGCCTGCCTGCCTGCTCATTTCCCTGCTCCCTTTCCGAAAGGCCCGCCGACCGGCGCGCCACCTTCTTCTTCCGCGGCCACGATCACGCGCGTGCGCGCGGCCTCGCAAAGCGTGGCGATCTCTTCGGACAGGGGGGCATCGGTGATGAACACATCGATTGCATCGAGATCGGCGATCCGCACCGGTGCGCGGCGCTCGAACTTCATGGAATCGGCCACCAGGATGCGCTGGCGGGCCTGCTCCAGAATGGCCTTTGAAACCTGCACCTCGCGATAGTCAAAATCCAGAAGCGTGCCGTCGCCGTCGATCGCCGAAGCGCCGATCACTGCGAAATCCACCTTGAACTGGCTCATGAAATCCACCGCCGCGGCCCCCAGAAGGCCACCGTCGCCCTTGCGCACCAGGCCACCCGAGATTGCCACATCCACTCCCGGTGCGTCTGACAGGATCGCTGCCACCTTCAGGTTGTTGGTCACCACCATCAGGCGGTCATGGCGCAGCAGTTCATGGGCCACGGCCTCGGTGGTAGTGCCTATGTTGAGGATCAGCGAGGAATTGTCGGGAATGAGAGACGCCGCGGCGCGGGCGATTCGCGCCTTGCCCTCGGCGGCAAGGCTGCGGCGCTGCTGCCAGGCCAGATTCACCGTATGCGACGGAAAGACCGCCCCCCCATGCACCCGGTGGAGTTTGTCCATATCGCACAACTCGTTGAGATCCTTGCGGATTGTCTGGGGGGTAACGGCAAAACGGGCGGCCAGCCCTTCCACCTCCACCCGACCTTCACGCCGTGCGATTTCCAGTATGTCGGCCTGACGGGGCGGCAGCATTACCATCGAATCACCATTCACATTCATTTTTTATTCGCTTTATTTCGATTTCTTTTCGATTAACAAGCTTGATTTTCTATTTTTTTCGTATTCACATCGGAATCACGGAAACCGCGACAACTTGAAACAACAGGCGCGTCCGTAACAGGGAGGAACAGCAATGCAGAAGATGTTGATGGCGTCAGCCGCTGCGCTGGCGTTATGCGCTTCGGCGATACCGGGGCTTGCCGGAATCGAAGAGGCGAAGAAGTGGATCGACGAGGAATTCCAGCCCTCGGCGCTCAGCAGGGAAGAACAGCTGCAGGAGATGCAGTGGTTCATCGATGCGGCAAGGCCCTTTGCCGGCATGGAAATCAACGTGCTTTC
Organism: Paracoccaceae bacterium; assembly: GCA_026989355.1. GTDB lineage: Bacteria > Pseudomonadota > Alphaproteobacteria > Rhodobacterales > Rhodobacteraceae > WFVA01. The sequence continues at coordinate 127,715 of JALSJM010000005.1, forward strand.
GGAAACCATCCCCACGCATGCCTATGAATCCAAGGTGCTGGCCAGGGCGTTCGAGGAGATCACCGGGATCAAGGTCAATCACCAGTTGCTGGGCGAAGGCGAGGTGGTGCAGGCGGTGCAGACCCAGATGCAGACCGGGCGCAACCTTTACGATGCCTATATCAACGACAGCGATCTGATCGGCACCCATTCGCGCCTGCAGCTGGCCGTCAACCTGACCGACTGGATGGCCGGCGAAGGCAAGGATGTGACCAACCCGATGCTGGACGTGGACGATTTCATCGGCAAGTCCTTCACCACCGGCCCCGACGGCAAGCTTTATCAGCTGCCCGACCAGCAGTTCGCCAATCTCTACTGGTTCCGCAAGGACTGGTTCGACCGCCCCGATCTGAAGGAACGCTTCAAGGCGAAATACGGCTATGATCTGGGCGTGCCGGTCAACTGGTCGGCCTATGAGGACATAGCCGAATTCTTCAGCGAAGACGTGAAGGAAATCGACGGCGTGCGCGTCTATGGCCACATGGATTACGGCAAGCGCGCGCCCGATCTGGGCTGGCGGATGACCGATGCCTGGCTTTCCATGGCCGGTGCCGGAGACAAGGGCCTGCCCAACGGCCGCCCGGTGGACGAATGGGGTATCCGCATGGAGGAAGGCTCGTGCAACCCGGTTGGGGCCTCGGTTTCGCGAGGCGGGGCGGCCAACGGCCCGGCGGCCGTCTATGCCATTCGCAAATGGGATGAATGGCTGCGCAAATATGCGCCCCCCGGCGCTGCGGATTACGATTTCTACCAGTCGCTTCCCGCACTGAGCCAGGGCAATGTGGCCCAGCAGATCTTCTGGTATACCGCCTTTACCGCCGACATGGTGAAGCCGAAATCCGAGGGCAACAACACCGTGGATGACGAAGGCATGCCCCTGTGGCGCATGGCCCCGAGCCCCCACGGCCCCTATTGGGAAGAGGGCCAGAAGCTTGGCTATCAGGACGCGGGCAGCTGGACGCTGTTCAAGTCCACCCCGGTTGACCGGCGCAAGGCGGCCTGGCTCTATGCCCAGTTCGTGGTGTCCAAGACGGTGGACGTGAAGAAAAGCCATGTGGGGCTTACCTTCATCCGCGAAAGCACCATCAACCATGAAAGTTTCACCGAGCGCGCGCCGAAGCTTGGCGGCCTGGTCGAGTTCTACCGCTCGCCCGACCGCGTGCTGTGGACACCCACCGGTGTCAACGTGCCCGATTATCCCAAGCTGGCCCAGCTGTGGTGGCAGAACATCGGCGATGTGAACTCGGGCGCCTTCACCCCTCAGGAAGCAATGGATCGCCTTGCCGAGCAGATGGACCAGGTGATGGCGCGGATGCAGCGCGCCGATGAGGCCGCCGGCACCTATGGCGGCTGTGGGCCACGCCTCAACGATCCGATGGATCCGCAGGTATGGCTTGACAGGCCGGGCGCGCCCAAGCCGAAGCTTGCCAACGAAAAGCCCCAGGGCGAAACCATCGCCTATGAGGAACTGATCAAGCGCTGGCAGCAATAGCCGCCCCCCGTGCTTCGCAAGAACGACCGGCCCGGACAGGCTCCGGGCCGGTGATCACGCAGGCCGGCCGCCGGCGGCGGCGGCGGAACCGGCAGGAGCATCCCGAAAGGCCGGAAGGGTTTCATGACACTCGAACTGAAACAGATAGGCAAGACCGTGGGCGGAGACACCCACATATATCCGACCGACCTTGTGCTTGAACCCGGGCGTTTCAACATCCTGCTCGGCACCACCCTTGCCGGCAAGACCACGCTGATGACACTGATGGCCGGGCTTGAGAAGCCCGGTTCCGGGCAGATCTTCTTCAATGGCCGCAACGTCACGGGACAGCCCGTTCAGAAGCGCAACGTATCGATGGTCTATCAGCAGTTCATCAACTATCCCAGCTTCACCGTTTACGAAAACATCGCCTCGCCACTCAGGGTGGCGCGCCTGCCCGAACCCGAGGTGCGGGCCCGGGTGGAGCGGATTGCCGAACTGCTGCGCATCAGCGGGCTGCTCGAACGCCGCCCCGACGAGCTGTCGGGCGGCCAGCAGCAGCGCTGCGCCATGGCCCGCGCACTGGTGAAGGACAGCGATCTGATCCTGCTGGACGAACCGCTGGCCAATCTCGATTTCAAGCTGCGCGAGGAACTGCGCGAAGAACTTCCGCGCCTGTTTGCCGAACGCGACCGGGTGATCGTCTATGCCACGACCGAGCCCACCGAAGCCCTGCTGCTGGGGGGCTTCACAGCCACCATGCACGAGGGGCGCATCACCGATTTCGGCCCCACCGGGCGGGTTTACCGCCAACCGCGCGACCTGGGCACCGCGCGGGTGTTTTCCGAGCCCCCCCTCAACACCGCCGAGGTGCTGGTGCTGGACGGCTGCTGCCGCCTGGCCGGAAACCTGACATGGCCCGCCCCGGCAGGTCTGGGCAACGGCCCCCATGTGCTGGGCCTGAGGCCGCATCATGTTTCGCCTCGCCGCGAACAGGCGGATCGGGTGGCGCTCGAAAGCCGGATCAGGGTGGCCGAGATCGCCGGATCCGAAAGCATCATCCATTTCGATGTCCACGGCGCGCACTGGATTTCGCAGGTGCACGGGGTGCACCCTTTCGAACCCGGCTCTGCCGCCGTCCTTTACGCCGACATGAGCCGTGCCTTCTATTTCACCCCCGACGGAAAGCTGGCCTCCGCGCCCGCCGGGCACCGGCCGGCAGGAGGGCTCTGAGATGGCGAAGATCACCCTCGAAAACCTCGGCCACAGCTATCTGCCCGCCCCCGCCGCGCCTGCGGACTGGGCGCTGAAGGAAATGACACTGGAGTGGCAGGACGGCGGCGCCTATGCGCTGCTCGGCCCTTCGGGCTGTGGCAAGACAACGCTGCTCAACATCATTTCGGGGCTGCTGCGGCCCTCTCGCGGGCGGGTGCTGTTCGACGGGCGCGACGTTACCGCCCTGCCCCCCGAAGAGCGCCATATCGCCCAGATATTCCAGTTTCCGGTGGTTTATGACACGATGACGGTTTTCGACAATCTGGCCTTCCCGCTGCGCAACCGCGGCCTGCCCGAACCCGAGGTGCGCGCCCGCGTTCACGAAATTGCCGAGATGACCGATCTTTCCGCCCTGCTTGCCACCCGCGCCCGCGGCCTGACGGCAGACGGCAAGCAGAAGATCTCGCTCGGGCGGGGGCTGGTGCGCGAAGACGTGAACGCGATCCTGTTCGACGAACCTCTGACGGTGATCGATCCGCATCTGAAATTCCAGCTGCGCTCGAAACTGAAAGAACTGCACCACCGGGTGCCGAAAACCATGATCTATGTCACCCACGACCAGACCGAGGCCCTGACATTTGCCGATACCGTGGTCGTGATGAACATGGGCGAGGTGGTGCAGACGGGCACGCCCGAAGAACTGTTCGCGCGCCCGCGCCACACCTTTGTAGGCCATTTCATCGGTTCGCCGGGCATGAACGTGATCCCCTGCACGCCGGAAAACGGCCGTGTCCTGATCGGGGGCGAGCCCTTCGAAACTGCCAATCCGCCCCCCTCCGGCGGCAGGCCTGAAGGGCGTTTCGAACTGGGCATCCGGCCGGAGTTCCTGCGCATCGTTCCCGATGGCATACCTGCGCGGCTTGAAAACGTGGCCGATGCCGGACGCTTTCGCATCGCCGATGTCACCTGCCTCGGGCACCGGCTGAAACTTCTGGCGCCCGAAGGGCAGGAAATTCCGGCAGACGAGCTGAAGCTGGCCTTCGATCCTGCCCACAGCTGGCTTTACCGCAACGGCTGGCTTTTCGAAGAAGGGGAAAGCCCATGAACGGCAAGATCGTGAATCAGAAGGCATGGTTCTTCGTGATACCGGTGCTGCTGCTGGTATCCTTCAACGCCATCGTGCCGCTGATGACGGTGATCAATTACTCGGTGCAGGAAACCTTCGGCGACAACGTGTTCTTCTGGTCGGGGCTCACATGGTTTCAGGAGATCCTGCGCTCCGAGCGGTTTCACGCCGCGCTCACCCGCCAGGCGATCTTCACCGGCGCGATCCTGGCGATCGAGGTGCCGCTTGGCGTTGCCATCGCGCTTGCCATGCCCCGCAAGGGGATCTGGGTTTCGGTCTGCCTCGTGCTGATGGCCCTGCCGCTGCTGATCCCGTGGAACGTGGTTGGCGCCATGTGGAACATCTTTGCCCTGCCCAACATCGGCCTGCTGGGCAAGGGGCTGAATGCGCTTGGCTTCGACTACAACTATACCCGCCAGGTGGGCGATGCCTGGTTCACTCTGATCCTGATGGATGTCTGGCACTGGACATCGCTGGTGGTGCTGCTGGCCTATGCCGGGCTTGTCTCGATCCCCGATGCCTATTACCAGGCCGCCCGGATCGACGGCGCCAGCCGCTGGGCGGTGTTCCGCCATATCCAGCTGCCCAAGATGAGGCGCGTGCTGACCATTGCCATCCTGCTGCGCTTCATGGACAGTTTCAACATCTATACCGAACCCGTGGTGCTGACGGGCGGCGGGCCCGGCAATGCCACCACTCTGCTGTCCATCGATCTGGTGAAGATCGCGCTTGGCCAGTTCGATCTGGGACCGGCAGCGGCGATGTCGCTGATCTATTTCCTGATCATCCTGGCGCTGAGCTGGATCTTCTACGCGGTGATGACGCGCAACGAGGAGCAATGAGATGACCCGCGCAAGATGGCTTGTGCCTACCGTCTATATCCTGTTCCTGCTGCTGCCGATCTACTGGCTGGTGTCGATGTCGTTCAAGACGACGAACGAGATCCTCGGCCATTTCACCCTCTGGCCGCAGAACCCGACACTTGAAAACTACCGCACCATCTTTACCGATCCCAGCTGGTATATGGGCTATGTGAACTCGATCACCTATGTCAGCCTCAACACGGTGATCTCGGTGGCTGCCGCCCTGCCTGCGGCCTATGCCTTCTCGCGCTATCGGTTCCTGGGCGACAAGCACCTGTTCTTCTGGCTGCTGACCAACCGCATGGCACCCGCGGCGGTATTTGCCCTGCCCTTCTTTCAGCTTTATTCGGCGGTCGGCCTGTTCGATACCCACCTGGCGGTGGCGCTGGCCCATACGCTGTTCAACATTCCGCTGGCGGTGTGGATTCTCGAGGGGTTCATGTCGGGGGTGCCCCGGCAGCTTGACGAAACCGCCTATGTCGATGGCTATTCCTTTCCCCGCTTCTTCATCCGCATCTTCATTCCCACCATCAAGGCGGGGGTGGGTGTGGCGGCCTTCTTCTGCTTCATGTTCTCATGGGTCGAGCTGCTGCTGGCGAAAACGCTGACCGCCGTTGCCGCCAAGCCGATTGCCGCCACCATGACGAAAACCGCCTCAAGCTCGGGTTACGAACTGGGGCTGCTCGCCGCCGCCGGCACGCTGACCATCATCCCCGGCGCGATCGTGATCTGGTTCGTGCGAAACCATATTGCCCGCGGCTTTGCCCTGGGCCGTGTCTAGACAGGAGATCCCGTCATGTCCGATCCCGTTCTGTTCAGCCCCGGATGGTGGACCGAGCCCCTGGGCACCTGGATGGCCTGGACACGGGCCACCATCGCCTTTTTCCTGTTCATCGCCGCCGCGATTGCCAGTATGGGGGTGTGGGAATACTTCCGCCCCGGCGGCGATCCGCGGATCGGGATCCTCGGGCTGGAAACCACCCGTGGCGACCGACTGTTCATCAGCCTTCTGGGAAGCGCCTGGATCTATCTGGCCTGGCTCTGGGCCTTTGGCGCGCCGATCTGGTGGCCCACGGCAATCGCCATCGTCTGGGCGGCATTCGTGTTTCGCACCGTCTGAGGCGAACCGGAGCGAAAGGAAAGGGAGATTGGCGACCCCTGAAGGACTCGAACCCTCAACCTGCGGATTAGAAGTCCGCCGCTCTATCCAGTTGAGCTAAGGGGCCGTTCGTGCGTGCTGGCCCGAAGGCCGGCGCAGGGGCATCTTATCCCCGGTTTCGGCAGCCCTGTCCAGCCCTTGCCGGGCGCTGCTGCCCACTGCCATGCCCCTGGCTTCAGTGTGTCCAGACGATGCGCCGTCCGGGCGCGAAATTCTCGCCATAACCGCCCGGACGAAGATTGAGCCTGCGCTGCCTGTCCTTCAGCACCACCGCATCGATCCCGTGTTCCTGTGCATAGCCGAGCGCAGCCTCTTTCGTGGCAAAACGCATCTTCACCTGGCTGCGCGTATCGCGACTGCCGGTCCACCCCATGAGCGGATCGATCTCGGGCGGTGTCCGGGGAACGAATTCCAGAATCCATTCCCGGGTGCCCGCCATGCCGGACTGCATTGCATTTCGGGCTGGGCGGTAGATACGGGCGCGCATCGGTTTTCCTCTTGCTTGCCGGGCTGACAGGTGTTGTCAGCCATATATCCCGGATATGGCCCCGCAGCACAAGATGGCAATGCGGCCCAAACGCCGCACTGCCATCCCGGGAAGTAAACGAAGAAGGTCGGTTACCGGCCTCACGCGAGGGAGCGAGGGGTGGGGTGGGTGGTGCGCCTGGCCGGTAACCTTTTCTGCTGCTTGCCATTGCAGGATACGATGAGGACTGGCCCGAAGCAACGAAAAAACGCCACAAGGTTGTATTATTTTCGGTTGAATTCTTCTTAAAGTGTTAACGAGGTAATAATCAAATCTGCAAGGTGCTGAATTTGAAGGATATTCAATGATTCGGGCAAACAGGGGTTGCGGCAGAACAAAAACGGATCAAATCTGATGCGAAGTCACGGGAGCACATGATGAAGAACAGCCCTTCCCCCGGCGCCGAAACCGGCGCCCAGCCCCGCGTCAAGCTGGAAGGCGGACAGAAATTCGTGCTGCGCAGCGATTTCCGGCCCGCCGGCGATCAGCCCTCTGCAATCGCCGAACTGGTGGCGGGCATCCGGGCAGGCGAGCGCGATCAGGTGCTTCTGGGCGCTACCGGCACCGGCAAGACCTTCACCATGGCCAGAATCATCGAGGCCACCCAGCGCCCCGCCATCATCCTGGCCCCGAACAAGACGCTGGCCGCCCAGCTTTACGGAGAATTCAAGAGCTTCTTTCCCGACAACGCCGTGGAATATTTCGTTTCCTTCTACGATTACTATCAGCCCGAGGCCTATGTGCCGCGCACCGATACCTTCATCGAGAAGGAATCCCAGATCAACGAACAGATCGACCGCATGCGCCACTCGGCCACCCGCGCGCTTCTGGAGCGCGACGACGTGATCATCGTGGCCTCGGTATCCTGCATCTACGGCATCGGCTCGCCCGAAACCTATACCGCCATGACCCAGGATATCGAGGTGGGGCGCGAATATGACCAGCGCCAGATCATGGCCGGCCTCATCGCCCAGCAATACCAGCGAAACGACAACGCCTTCGTGCGCGGCACCTTCCGGGTGCGCGGCGACAGCCTTGAAATCTGGCCTTCGCACCTTGAGGATCGCGGCTGGCGGCTGTCGTTCTTCGGGGAAGAGCTGGAGCGGATCGATGAATTCGACACGCTGACGGGCGAACGCACCGCAAGCCTCGAGCGTGTCCGCGTCTATGCCAATTCGCATTACGTCACGCCACGCCCCACGCTCATCCAGGCGATCCGGGAAATCCGCAGGGAACTGAACGAACGCCTGGCCCATTTCGAACGCGAGGGCAAGCTGCTCGAAGCCCAGCGGCTCGAACAGCGCACCCGCTTCGATCTCGAGATGCTCGAAGCCACCGGCCATTGCAACGGGATCGAGAACTACTCGCGCTATCTCACGGGGCGCAAGCCGGGCGAACCCCCGCCCACCCTGTTCGAATACATTCCCGATCATGCCCTCGTGTTTGCCGACGAATCCCACGTTACCATCCCGCAGATCGGCGGCATGTATCGCGGCGACCACCGGCGCAAGTTCACCCTGGCAGAACACGGTTTCCGCCTGCCCTCCTGCATGGACAACCGGCCGCTGAAATTCGAGGAATGGGACGCCATGCGTCCGCAATCCGTATTCGTATCCGCCACGCCGGGCCCGTGGGAGCTTGAGCGCACCGGCGGCGTGTTCACCGAACAGGTGATCCGCCCCACCGGGCTGCTGGACCCCGAGGTGGAGATCCGCCCCGTCGAGATGCAGGTGGATGACCTGCTGGACGAGGTGCGCAAGGTCACCGCCAAGGGCTATCGCACGCTGGTCACCACGCTGACCAAGCGCATGGCCGAGGATCTGACCGAATACATGCACGAACAGGGCATCAAGGTCCGCTACATGCATTCCGACATCGACACGCTGGAACGCATCGAGATCCTGCGCGATCTGCGCCTCGGGGCATTTGACGTGCTGGTGGGCATCAACCTGCTGCGCGAGGGACTCGATATCCCGGAATGCGGGCTGGTGGCCATTCTGGACGCCGACAAGGAGGGCTTCCTGCGCTCGGAAACCTCGCTGATCCAGACCATCGGCCGCGCCGCGCGCAATGCCGAGGGCCGCGTCATCATGTATGCCGACCGCGTCACCGGCTCCATGCAACGCGCCATTGCCGAAACCGACCGCCGCCGCGCCAGGCAGATCGCCTACAACAGGGAACACGGCATCACCCCCGAAACGATCAGGAAGAACGTGGACGATGTGATGGCCGGTCTTTACGAGGGCGATGTGGACATGGCCCGCGTCACGGCCACCATCGACAAGCCCCTGGCCGGCGCCAATCTGGCCGCCCATATCGAAGGGCTGAAGGCCGAGATGCTGAAGGCGGCCGAGAATCTGGAATTCGAGGAAGCCGCTCGCCTGCGCGACGAGATCAGGCGTCTGGAAACGGTGGAACTGGCGGTGGCAGACGATCCTCTGGCCCGGCAGAGCGCGGTAGAGGCAGCAGTGCAGGAGGCACGGCAAGCCACCGGGCGCTCTCGGGCCGGACGCCCCGGCACCCGGGTGCAGAAGGGCAAGGTGAAACGGAAAAGACCGTAAGACCGGAACTGCCCGAAGCCGCGCGGCGCGGTGCCGGAGGGGCGAAATGCCGATTGCCCCTGTTGCAGCCATTTGCCGATGGCCGTCCGGCGGGCGCATCCGTGCCCTGCTGCCCGATCCCTGAATATCCCCTGCTGCCCGGCTTTTCCGCCGCGATCCCGCCGCCCTATGCGCCGCTCACGGCCATGCCCACGCCAAAGGCGACAACGGCGCAGATTCCCCCCACGAGCAATGTTTCGCCAAGTGCCCGTGGCAGGCTGATCCGTGTTGCATACCAGCGCAGCACCCCCAGAACCGCCAGCGCCGCGAAGGTGGCGATTGCCGAGGCGCGCGCACCCTCTCCGCCGGTCAGGCCAAGCAGGAACGGCACCAGCGGAATCACCCCGAACGCGATGAAGGAAAAGAAAGTGAACAGGCCGTTCACCAGCGCACCGCGCACATCCTCGCCGTCGGAAAGACCGAATTTCTCTCGCAGCACGAAATCGATCGCGAAATCCGCGTTCTCCAGCATTTCCCCGGCCAGCACCCTTGCCCGGCCGGCTGCAAATCCTCGCTCCTGCAGGATGTCCACCAGCAGGCGGTGCAGCGTTTCGGGGCTGGCCTGCAGGGCACCTGCCCTTTCCCGGCGCCTGGCCTCCAGAGCATCGGCCTCGGCACGCGAAGACAGGAATTCGCCCAGCCCCATCGAGGTGGCATCGGCAATCAGGTTGGCAAGCCCGAACAGCAGCACCGCGATCACCCCCACCTGGGCGGTGCCTTCGGCCTCGGCCCCGGCAAAGCCCGCCACCACGGCAAATGTGGTCACGATACCATCGTTGCCACCATAGGTGATCTGGCGCAGAAACTCGCGCACCCGCGCAATGGCCGTACTGGTGTTTTCTTCCATGTCTGCCGACCCTTCCCTGTGGCCATGTGCCGCTGCCTGCCCGCCACGACATCCCCGACACGTGGAGCCACGAAGATCACGGGCCCGGCATCCGGAAACGCAACCGGCGGGCGGATTCAGCCGTAAACGGCCTCTACATCATACATGACAGGCGCAAATCCCTTGCACAGTTCGTTGATCTTCCGGTTGCGGCGGCGCATTTCGGGAGTGCGCAGCATGGCCTGGAAATCCTCACGCCTTTGCCATTGCGAATAGCTGCAGATGCGGGTCCGGGCATCGTTTGCATGGATCGCAGCACCGATGAAACCATGCTGGTGGCGGATTACTTCGTCATAGGCCGATTGCAGCAGTTCCAGCAGATCATCGCATGTGCCCGGCGTCACCTCGAAAGTGGTGATGACCGTCTGAAGCTCGGCTCCCCTGATGATTTTCGGCATCGCTTTCTCCAGCTGTGGTCTGTCAGTCCTTCGGCTTGATCACGGTCAGGCCCAGCAGACGCCATACCTGCATGCCGCCCCGGTAATAGCTGATCCTGTCGGCCGGATAGCCGGCGTTGATCATCGCCCGGATCGCCGTGGGCGACTGCCCGCACCACGGGCCGTTGCAGAACAGCGCCACCGGTCTTGCCTGATCGCAGATCCAGCCGTCGAAATCGGGCTCGCAACCCAGTTCGTCCAGCCGGTCGGCCGTTTCCGTATAGGGAATGTGGACAGCCCCGGGAATGGTGCCATCCTTGTACCACTTGTAGACCCGGCTATCGACAACCACCGCCTGCGGATCCTGAAGCATCTCGAGCAGTTCCAGTTCACCGATCGTGGACACCCCTTCGGCCGGCCGCATCGGCTGGATGCAGAAATTCGGACACGGGCGGGATGTCTTTGCCCAGTCACCGGTCAGCATGTTGTCATTGTCCTGGATGCGCCTGATCTCGACCGGACCGGTTTCGGTTTCCACCGTAACCGACGGCAGATCGGGGCGGATGTTGACCGGCTTGTTTTCGGCCCGGCCGACAGCGGCGGCGGCAAGGGCAAGAATGGCGGCAAGGATTGCGGTTTTCTGCATGATCGTGCTTCCCTGATCGGCTTGTGTCACAACGCGGGCGGCGGCCGTTGCCGGATCGCCAGCGGCGGCGCAGGCCCACTTCCTTTCCGGTTGTAGCTTGGACCGCTCCGATATTCCAGAACCAACCCCCGAGCATGCGGAACGGGGCCCGGAACCCGGGCCCCGTTTCGCCACTGCGGGACGCAGATCAGGTGGGGTTGTCTACCCTGGCCGTTACCATCACCTTGCCCCGGCAGGGCTGATCCCATGTGATCTGCACCTGGTTCTGCCCCGCTCCGGCGCGCGGCGTGGCATGGGGCATGGTGTGCACCTGTCCCGAGCCCCCCGCCGTGATCGGCCCCACCGGCACGATCGCCGTCACATTGCGGGCAAAGCCGCCAAACGGCATGTGGCGCGCGAAATCCACCGTCCAGATCTGGGCATCGGAGCTTTCCTGATGCTCCAGGGAAACCGGGCTCTGGAAAGCATCGGCCACGCCGTTGAAACTGTTGCCCTCGACAACCACGTTGCGCATCCGCCCGAAATCGAGCGTTGCATAGGTGGTATCCACGCTTTCCGCCCGTGTCACCGAACCGTTGACCGACCGGAAGCTGTTGCCGGTGATCGAGAGCCCGTGCAGGAAATGGCCGGCGCCATAAGGCTTGACCACGACCCAGGTGAACCAGTCGGCCGTGTTGCTGGCCATGAACACATTGCCCTGGACAACAAGCCCGCCGAAGGAAAGCTCGGCGGCGAAACCGGGATCACTGTCGTGTTCGTTGTTGATCTCGATGAAGCAGTTGTCCACGTAATTTCCGGTGATCGTGGTGCGCATGTTCTTCGCACTCAGGATCAGGCCGGCCGTGCGCAGGCCGTTGGTTTCATTGTCGCCCTGAAAGAAATGATTGCCGGAAATCACGTTTCCGGTGCCGCCGAGAATGGCGAAATGGGCGAAACGCGAAGCCATGTTGTCACGCAGCTTCACATCGTTCTTGTTGGCGTTCAGGGCAATGGTGCTGCGATCCTGGGCGCGGGCGGCCTGTTCGTCGGAAAGGAAGCGGCAGCGATCCACCAGCATGCCCTGGCAGCCGATCCCGTGCGAAGTGATCGCACGATCCTTCGGCCTGGTGAAGAAGCAGTCGCGAATATGCATCAACTGCCCGTCGGGCGGCAGCAGCACACCACTGCCCACGCCATTCAGAAGGAATTCCACATTGTCAAGCGTAAGCTTGGAAAGCTTCACGAAACCGCTGAAATCAAGCGCATAGCGGAAACGGGTGAAAGTGAAGGTCTGGGTGCCGACCGCATCATGCAGTTCGCGGCTGAGGGTCAGGGTCTGTGCACCCACATTGCGCGCCGTCACGTAAACCTCGCGCCCCACGCCATTGCCCGACACCAGCGCACCCACCTCGACATTGGCCACATTGACCACATTGCTCAGCGTTTTCGGCGCGCTGGTTGCATAGGTGGCCTGCGATGTCACCGGGGCCACGGTCCAGCCGGGGCCGGCCACCGCATCGATCTGACCGTTGCGGATGGTACGGCGCACCTCGAAGGTGGTCTTGTTGGCAACTGCGGCCTGCACATCGATCGGGCCGTCAAGCTGGATGCGCCGGCCGCTGAGATCAAGCGCATCGTGATCGGTATAGTTGAACAACGCCTGAAGGGCCTTTTTCAACGCCAGCTTCTCGTCGCCGAAGGCATCTACATACTGGTCAAGCTCGAAGTTGCGCGTCAGCAGCAGGCGCTTGTCATCGGGCATCACCAGGGTGCCCTCGAAGCGCACGCGGTTTTCGAAGGTCACGTGATCGCCCAGGAAATAGGTTCCGGCCGGCACCAGCACATCGCGCCCGGCAGCCGCGGCATCGGCAGCCTCGAAGGCGGCGCTGTCGTCGCTCACCCCATCGCCGAGCGCGCCGAAATCCTTCACATCCACCCAATCCAGCATCTTGCGGTGGAAGTAATGGGTTACATCCTCGATCTCGATGTCATCGATCCGCACCACGCCGCCGTTGGGGCCGGTCAGGTCAAGGCCGAAATGGCCGAATACAGGTTGCGTGCCCCAGGGCATGTCAACCCCGGTGCGGGTGCCGGTGCCGACAATGGCGCGTACTTCCATCACCTCTCCATAGGTGGTCAGCGCCACGCTCGGGCCGGTTTCGGCAAGGCCTGCCACATGCGCACCTCCCGCGCCCCCCGCCCAGCCGGCAATCCGCACGCTGGGCAGGTTGCCGCTCACCGCCTTTACCCGCGCCCGGATCATCAGGTAGCAGCCCGGCAGAATCGGGGTTTCGCCCATCCAGCGCAGCTTCTGCACAGTGTCGATCTTGGAAAGTTCGAGGCAGCCGCCGAAGTCCTGGTCGGCGGGCACGAAGGCCGCATTGGCAGCGTTCTGATAGGTGTCCGACCCCGGCGTGCCATCCTGGCTGGACCAGACATCAAGCCCGTTCGCGAAAGGGGGCGGCATCAGCTGCAGCCCGTCGGTGATTGCCTTGTTCATCTCGAAATCCCTTTTCCCATCATGGGATGCGCCGGGTTCCGCCGTCCTGCGGCGGCACCATGCGCCGGCAGGGTTCTCGAATGTGGCTCGCGGGGAAGTCCGTGGCGCATGTCCCGGATGCAAAGAGAAATATCAACGAAACATTAAGCCGGGCTTATGCCAGCGTGACGGTGGGTGTTGCACCCCACCTGCCGGTCAGGGACGGCGACGCACCGCAAAGGCCTGTTTCAGGCGCTCCGAGCCATCCATGCACACCCTTGGATATGCGCGCTCTTCGAGGATTTCGAAATCATCCCCGAAAAATGCGCCAAGCTCACCCGGCTTCAGCAGATGCGCCGGGTTCATCGCCACAGCCCGGCTGGCCGGATCGTCAAGGAAGGTGTCGATCAGCAGAAGCCCGCCGGGGCACAGGGCTGCCGCCAGCCGCGGAATCAGCCGCCGCTCAAGATAGTTCGCCATGATGACCAGATCGTAAATGGCCTTTCCGGGGGCGTGAACCTCAAGATCCACCACCACCGTGCGCACCCTGTCGGCCAGCCCCGCGGCCGCCGCGGCGCGTTCCAGGTGGGCCAGCCCGACAGGCGAGATGTCAAGCGCATCCACTGCAAACCCGTGTCGTGCAAGATAAAGCGCGTTGCGTCCCATGCCCGCCGCCACATCCATGGCCCGGCCCCGGCGGGCGGCGCCCATGTGGCGGACAAGAATGGCGCTTGGCGCCCCCTCCTCGATCAGGAAGTTGCCCGAAGCATAGCGCGCATCCCATTTCCGGCGGTCGGCCTCGGCCATCCGGCTGGCCTCAGCCCTGTTTCCCGGCCAGATCTCCGGCCAGCGCACGCTCGATCAGGCCGACGGTTTCGTCAATGCCGTACAAGGCGATGAAACCACCGAAACGGGGGCCCTGGCTTGCGCCCAGAAGCACCTCGTAAAGCGCCTTGAACCAGTCGCGCAGAGGGTCGAAGCCGTGTTCCTTGCCAATCGCGAACACCATGCTCTGCAAGGCTTCGGCATCGGCCTCCCCCTCCCATGCCTGCAGCCGCGACAGCAGATCCTTCATCGCCGCGCGTTCCTTTTCGTCGGGCAGGCGGTAAGTCTTCTTCGGCTTCACGAAATCCTCGTAATAGCGAAGCGCATATTCGGCGGCGGCATCCTGATCCGGGTGGGTTTCGGGGCTGGCTTCGGGGGCGTAGCGGCGCAGGAAACCCCAGAGGGTTTCCTTGTCATGAGCGCCCGAAACGGAAGCCAGATTGAGCAGCATCGCAAAGGGCACCACCATGCGGCTTTCGGGCGGATTGCCATTGTGGATGTGCCACACCGGATTGTTGAGCCGCGCCTTCGTATCCTGCCCGGGAAAGGCCCGCAACTGCTGATGATATTCGTCCACCGCCCTGGGGATCACGTCAAAGTAGAGCCGCTTGGCGGTTTTCGGCTTCTGATACATGAAATAACTCAGACTCTCGGGCGGGGCATAGCGCAGCCATTCCTCCATCGTCAGCCCGTTGCCCCTGGATTTCGAAATCTTCTGGCCATGCTCGTCATTGAACAGCTCGTAGGAAAGGCTGACGGGCGGTGCCTTGCCCAGGGCCTTGCAGATCTTGCCGGAAACGGTCACGCTGTCGATCAGATCCTTGCCCGACATTTCATAATCAACCCCGAGCGCCGCCCAGCGCAGGGCCCAGTCGGGCTTCCACTGCATCTTCACATGACCGCCGGTCACGGGGATCTCGATCTTCTCGCCATCAGGTTCCTGATAGACAATGGTGCCTCTTGCCGGGTTGCGCTCAAGGGTGGGCACCTGCAGCACATGGCCGCTTTTCGGGCTGATCGGCAGGAAGGGGCTGTAGGTCCTGCGGCGCTCGGGGCCAAGCGTGGGCAGCATGATCGCCATGATCTCGTCAAAGCGCTCAAGCGCGCGCAACAGCATTTCATCGAAACGCCCCGTAGTGTAATATTCGGTGGCCGAGGCGAATTCGTAATCGAAACCGAACTGATCGAGAAAAGCGCACAGGCGCGCATTGTTGTGGGCGGCGAAGCTTTCATGCGTGCCGAAGGGATCGCGCACCCGGCTGAGCGGCAGGTGCAGATCTTCTTCCAGCATCTCGCGATTGGGCAGGTTGCCAGGCACCTTGCGCAACCCGTCCATGTCATCGGAAAAGGCGATGAGCCTGGTCGGAATGTCGCTCAGCAGTTCGAAGGCATGGCGCACCATCGTGGTGCGCGCCACCTCGCCGAAAGTGCCGATATGAGGCAGGCCGCTCGGGCCGTATCCCGTCTGGAACAGCACATGGCCCTTCCCGGGCGGTTTCGGCCCGAGGCGCTTCAGTATCCGGCGGGCCTCCTCGAAGGGCCAGGCCCTGGACTGCATCGCGATTTCCCGAATGTCCTGATCAGTCATGTCAGCATACTTCCGCCCTTGCGGCGGAATGATCCCGCCAGCCTGTGGGTCTCCTATTGCCCCGCCCTGCGCGCGTCAATATTGTGGGCAGGCAAAACCGCACCAGAAAGCCGTATCCGATGAACGATCTGCCTCACCCGCTCACCCCGCAGGATTGTCTGGTGGCCCTGATGATTGCTGTTTCCGCCTCGGACGAGGTGATGCGCACATCGGAACTGGTCACGATCCAGCGCATCGTCAATCACCTGCCCGTGTTCGAGGGCTTCGACAACGAACGGATCACCCGCACAAGCCAGATCGTGTTCGACCTTCTCGAAGAAGACGACGGGCTTGACGCCCTGTTCGGCCTGATCCGCGGCAACATGCCTGAAAAGCTTTACGAAACAGCCTATGCGCTGGCCTGCGACGTGGCGGCGGCCGACGGGCAGATCGATGCGCCCGAACTCAGGATGCTCGAGGAAATCCGCCATGAACTCGACATTGACCGCCTGCACGCCGCGGCCATCGAACGCGGCGCAAGAGCGCGCCACATGACCGTGTGACCTCAGCCCCGCGCCACCGGTGCCGGACCTGCCATGCGCCGCACCGGAAACACCCTTCACATCCGTTCCGATTCCGTCTATATGCGCGGCTTCACGCGGGCATACACCCTTGGAGGATGCCCGCCCCAACCAAGGAGAAACCAAATGGCCGGAAAGATCCCGGATCTGACTGCCGAGGTACGCGCGGGGACAGGCAAGGGGGCCGCCCGCCAGACACGCCGCGAAGGCTTCGTACCCGGTGTCGTCTATGGGGGCGGAGCCGATCCGCTGCCCATCAAGATTCCCTTCAACATCCTTTACAAGCACCTCAAGGCAGGCCGTTTCCTGTCAACCCTGTTCAACCTCAGGATCAAGGGCCAGGACGACGTTCGGGTGATCTGCCGCGACGTGCAGCGCCACCCGGTGAAGGATCTGCCTCTGCATCTTGATCTGCTGCGCCTGAAGCGCGACAGCAAGATCGCCCTTGAAATCCACGTGGAATTCATCAACGAGGACGAAGCTCCCGGCATCAAGCGCGGCGGGGTTCTGACCGTGGTGCGCCCCGAGGTCGAGCTTGAAGTGACCGCCGGCAACATTCCCGAAAAGATCGTTGTCGATCTGGCCGGGCTTGACGTGGGCGATACCATCACCATCTCGGATGTCGATCTGCCCGAGGGCGCCCGCCCCACGATCGAACGCGACTTCGTGATTGCCAACATCACCGCGCCTTCGGGGCTGCGCTCGGCCGCAGACGAGGCAGACGAAGCCGAAGCCGGCGAAGACGCCGGCGAAACCGAAGGCACCGAAGAGAAAACCGAGGAGTGATCCCGGTCTTCCGGGCAGCCCATCTGCCCGGCATGCAAACACACGCGGGGCCGGTATCCGGCCCCGCATTTGCGTTTTGCGCACCGCCCCCCTAGATTTCCGAGAAAGAAGGAGCCTGCCCATGAAGCTTTTCGTCGGCCTTGGAAATCCCGGCGCAAAATACGTGCGCAACCGGCACAATGTCGGTTTCATGGCGGTTGAGCGGATCGCCGAAGATCACGGGTTTTCACCCTGGCGCAGCAAGTTCCAGGGGCTGGTCAGCGAAGGGCGGCTGGGGGGCGAGAAGGTGATCCTTCTGAAACCCCAGACCTTCATGAATCACTCGGGGCAGTCGGTGGGCGAAGCCCTGCGCTTCTACAGGCTCTCGCCCGGGGATGTCACGGTATTCCACGACGAACTTGACCTCGCGCCCGGCAAGCTGCGCGTAAAGCAGGGTGGCGGGCACGCCGGCCACAACGGGCTGCGCTCGATCCACCGGCATATCGACTCCGATCATGCCCGCGTGCGCATCGGCATCGGCCATCCCGGCCACAGGGACCGGGTGGCGCAATATGTTCTGCATGATTTCGCCCGCGCCGATCAGGAATGGCTTGATGATCTGCTGCGCGCCATCAGTGAAGCGGCACCTGAACTTGCCCGAGGCGACACCGCGCGTTTCATGAATGCAGTCGGCCGCCACCTGACACCGCAGCGCCCTCCGGCACCGAAGGTTGCCCCGCATGCCAAGGAAAACGCGCCCTGCGAAAACGCCGCGCAAACACAAGCCAACCCCCTGCCGGAGCAGGCCGAACCCGAAGGCCCTCTCGCCCCCCTGCAGAAACTGATCGACAGGTTCCGCTGACAACATGCACACGGCCAGAGGCTGCCTGCCGGCAATGCGGGGCAGCCCGTTGAAGAGGGCTGTAGCGCATGCAGACGAAATCTGCTATCCGATAACAGTCTGCTGATATTGTCTGACGAGATCGCATTTGTCATTTTCCCTGCAGCAGTCATATCCGATTGCAACCATTGAAAGATCATATTCAGAGGAATTATCCAGATGTTTGCAAAAGTTACCGTGAAACCCCGCAGGACCCTGTTTCTTGCTGCATTCTTCTGGGGCGCGGCCTTGGGGGCCGGCAGCGCCACGGCTGCGGAAGTCAACTGCCCGCTTTCCCAGATCCGGCGCGAAGTCGTTACCCCCCTGCCCCCGGGCTGGTGGCAGACGCCGATCATCAACCGTCTGACCGATACCCGCATCATTACCTTCGGCGATGGTTCGAAAGCCCTGCAATGCATCTATGGCGAATCCGGATCGATCATGCGCAGGCCCCCGCGCGGCCAGAGATGCGATGCCCGCCGGGGGGGATTCACCTGCCGCCCGGCAAACAGAGCCACACCGGCACCGGGAATATACTCGCAGGGGCGCACCACCCTTTCACAGACCTATACCATCGACCTTGATCGCCTCAGCCGCGAGCGCAATGATGCCGATCTGTGGTTCCAGGCCGAAACCCGGGACCGGATGTATCTGGTGCCGTGGAACGGCGCCCGAATCGCCCTGGGAGATCTGCGGGCCAACAGCTATGCCAGTTGCCGCGATGCACGCTATACCAGCAGCCGGGTTTCTCTGCGCGACTTGCGGCCAGGCGCACGTTTCTGCGTACGCACCAACCAGGGGCTCTATTCCCTGGTGCGGATCCAGAACATCTCGCGCGGCATCCCAAGGCAGTTGCGCCTGCAATACACCACCTGGCGCTGATCCCGCGAAGCACCCGGCGGAAAAGGCCCTGCTCTCTTCTGGCAGGGCCTTCTGCATGACATGTGCAACAGGAATGGTAAGGTGGCGGCAACAGCCCCCTTTCAGACCAGAGAACCATCCATCAGATCATCGATGAACAGGCTCAGAAGCTGAGGTCTGCTCGTGACACCGGCCTTCCGGTAAATCGCATTGGTCTGGGCCTTTACCGTGCCTTCCGATGTGTTGCGAAGACGCGCGATCTCGGCCGTGGAGAGACCCTTGATCGCGAAAACCGCCACATCGCGTTCGGCTTCTGTCAGCTCCCACTCACGGAAACGTTCCTCCATCAGGTCGGCAAAGGCGCCCTGTGCCACCCGCAGGCGGTTTTCGGCCCTGCGGGCCCGACGAAAGCTGCTCCACAACGCGATCGCGCCAAGCAGCACACCAAGTACCAGCCCGACCGCCGCGCCAAGCTCCAGATATTCCCGTGTCTGCCAGCTGATCGGATGGCTGCGCAGTCCCAAAACGGTGATGGCGATATCAGACACAAAAAAAACGGTGCAAAGCACCTGGATGACAAGAATCAGGACGAGCAGGAGATTTTTTTGCATCAACACAGTTCTCTGGATTACCGGAAAAACAAGGGATCAGGTGTCAATCATCGTCGTCGTCATCCCCGTCGTCGTCGTCGTCACCTCCGTCGTCGTCGTCCCCGTCGTCGTCGTCACCTCCGTCGTCGTCGTCACCTCCGTCGTCGTCGTCACCTCCGTCGTCGTCGTCCCCGTCGTCGTCGTCCCCGTCGTCGTCGTCATCCCCGTCGTCGTCGTCATCATGACCGTTATCGTGATTTTCGGAATCTTCCCCCGAAACTCCATTCCCGGAAGGGCCATTGTCAAGGATATGTCCCCCATCACCAGAAGCATCCCCTACCCTTTCCCAATAGTCGCGCAGGATTTCTCCGGTGCGGGGGTTGAGGATGATCTCGCGGCGAACCGTTGCACTGCGGGCAATGATCCGGGTACGACCAAGGAAGGTCCGACCGATACGGATATCCTCGTATCCCTGCTGTCGCAATTGGGAAATCACGACATCCCTGATGTCCGCATGCAGCATGCCTCCTGTCACGATCGTGACGGCAAGCGCCGATATGAATATCCGTCTGTTCATCATGTCATCATATGACAATACGGTTTCCGATTCGGCAAAGAAAATTGCCGTTGGGGGCCTGCCTGTCCCACGCGGAGACAGGCAGGTCATGATGGCGATCAGTCGTCGTCGTGATCATCGTCGTCGTCATCATCGTGATCATCATCGTGATCATCATCGTGATCATCATCGTGATCATCATCGTGATCATCGTCGTCGTGATCATCATCATCGCGATCATCGTGATCATCATCATGATCATCATCGTCGTCGTCATAGGAGCTGCCGCCCCCCATGCCACCGCCGGTTCCCGAGCCCATGCCGCCACGATCATCGTCGTCGTCATCCCAGTCGATCTCACGCTTCAGAAGATCGCCGTTTTCCCGGTTGTAGACAACTTCGAGTTCCTCTCCGTTGGGGCCATAGGCCTCGACCTTGATGCGCGTCATGCCGGCCTTGACCTCGCGAACGGTATAGCCTTCACCCTCAAGCGCCTGCACCACCTCTTCGGGGGTGATTGCCTGAGCGCCGGCCATGGTGCTGCCAAGGGTGAGAAGCGCGGTGGTTGTCAGAAGCTTCTTCAGCATGCTGTGTCCTTTCTTCATTCGGTTCCATTTCTGCCTGCCCGGCCCATCTGGCAGTGTTCGGGTGTGGGTGTGTGGTTGGTTTCGGTGTGGGCCGATGCAAGGAGATATGCCGGACATCCGCCGAAATGCCATTGCCCCCAAGGTTATTCGGCGCCTTCTAGACAGCCGGTTTAACCCCATAAACCGGGGTTTACAGAGCTGAAATCCACCCGGTAGTCCGAAGAAACCGGAAACGGCCTGAATACGGGCGCGCGTCGCAGCGGCAGGAAAGAATCAGGCGCCCGAGCCCATTTCGAAACCGAGATGCCGGGCCACGGTGAAGATGTCCTTGTCGCCGCGGCCGCACATGTTCATGCAGATCAGGTGATCTGCCGGAAGTTCGGGCGCGATCTTCATCACATGGGCCAGGGCATGGGAAGGTTCGAGCGCCGGGATGATCCCCTCGGTCGCACAGCACAGCTGGAAAGCCTCAAGCGCTTCGGCATCGGTGATTGCCACATATTCGGCACGCCCCGTCTCGTGCAGCCAGGCGTGTTCGGGGCCGATGCCGGGGTAATCGAGCCCGGCCGAGATCGAGAACCCTTCGAGGATCTGGCCGTCATCGTCCTGCAGCAGGTAGGTGCGGTTGCCATGCAGCACACCGGGCCGCCCGCCGGTGAGCGAGGCACAGTGCTGCATCTTTTCATCCACCCCCTTGCCGCCGGCCTCAACCCCGATGATCCGCACGCTTTCGTCATCCAGGAAGGGATGGAACAACCCCATGGCGTTGGATCCGCCACCGATCGCCGCCACCAGCGTGTCGGGCAGGCGGCCCTCGGCCTCCTGCATCTGGGCCTTTGCCTCCTTCCCGATGATGCTCTGGAAATCGCGCACCATCGCCGGATAGGGGTGCGGGCCGGCCACGGTGCCGATACAGTAGAAGGTATCACGCACATTGGTCACCCAGTCGCGCAAGGCATCGTTCATGGCGTCTTTCAGGGTGCCACGCCCCGAGGTGACCGGGATCACCTCGGCCCCCAGCAGCCGCATGCGGAACACGTTGGGCGCCTGACGCTCCACGTCATGCGCCCCCATGTAGACCACGCATTTCAGCCCGAACCGGGCGCAGACGGTGGCGGTGGCCACCCCGTGCTGTCCGGCACCCGTTTCGGCGATGATGCGGCTCTTGCCCATGCGGCGCGCCAGCAGGATCTGGCCCAGCACGTTGTTGATCTTGTGGGCGCCGGTATGGTTCAGTTCGTCGCGCTTGAGATAGATCTTCGCACCGCCCAGATGTTCGGTCAGCCGCTCGGCAAAATAGAGCGGGCTGGGGCGGCCCACGTAATGCGTCCACAGGTCATCCATCTCGGCCCAGAAGCTTTCGTCGGTTCTGGCGCGCTCGTATTCCTCCTCAAGCTGCAGGATCAGCGGCATCAGGGTTTCGCTCACGAAACGGCCGCCGAAAATGCCGAAACGGCCCTTTTCGTCGGGGGCGTTCATGAAACTGTTGAAAAGATCGTTCATGACATTTCTCCCTGCTCCGCCCCCTGCGCCGCCGCGATGAAGGCACGAATCAGCCCTTCATCCTTCATCCCCGGTGCGGTTTCAACCCCGCTTGACACATCCACCTGCCGTGCGCCGGTAAGGCGGATCGCATCGGCCACGTTTTCGGGGGCAAGACCTCCCGCAAGCATCCAGGGGCAGGTCCAGCGACGGTTCGCGATCAGGTTCCAGTCAAAGGCAAGGGCATTACCGCCAGGAAGGGCCGCGCCTGCCGGCGGCTTTGCATCCACCAGCAGCTGGTCGGCCACGCGCGCATGATCGTCAAGCGCGGCCAGATCCGAAACATCACGCAGCCCCACCGCCTTCATCACCGGCAGGCCGAAACGCGCCTTCACCGCAGCCACGCGCGCGGGGCTTTCCCGGCCGTGAAGCTGAAGCATGTCGAGCGGCACGGTATCGAGGATGGCAGATATCTCGGCATCGGAGGCATCTACCACCAATCCCACCCGGGCCACCCCGGGCGGCACTTCAAGCGCCAGGATCCGGGCCGCGTCAGGGCTGACGTTACGTGGCGATCTTGCATAGAATACAAAGCCGAGATAGCCCGCCCCTGCCGCCACGGCAGCAGCCACATGCTGCGGCCTGCACAGGCCGCAGATCTTTACCCGGATGTCGCGTGCCATTTCATTCGCCCTAGCGCGTGGTCGCACCATCCTCAAGCAGGGCAAGGATTTCGTCCTCCGGCCTGCCCGTCTGCCCCTTGCCCTTCAGACGTCTGATCTCCTGCTCCAGCCTGCGCGCCTCGCGCTTCACCCGTGCCGCTTCGGCGCGGATGCGGTATTCGCGCAGCCATTCCCACACGAAGCCGATCAGCAGACCGGCAACGATCCCGCCGAACACCACCAGGAACAGCGGCAGTTCGATCGTGTTCGGCGTTCCCGCCAGATCGGCAAGATCGCCGGGCAGAAGGTGCATGCGCACCGTCTGCCGATTGGCCAGTGCAAAGGTGATCAGGACAATGGCCAGAACGGCAAGAAAGCCATAGCGAAGATAGCGCATCATGCGGTCAGGCCTTCCCGTTCAGCCGGTCACGCAGAAGCTTTCCCGTCTTGAAGAAGGGCACGTATTTCTCTTCCACGTGAACCGCCTCTCCGGTGCGCGGATTGCGCCCGATCCGGGCTTCGCGCTTCTTCACCGAAAAGGCACCGAAGCCGCGCAACTCAACCCTGTTGCCATTGGCCAGAGCCTCGATGATCTCTTCGAATATGGTATTCACGATCCGTTCGACATCCCGCTGGTAAAGGTGCGGATTGTCGTCTGCGATCTTCTGGATCAGTTCTGACCGGATCATCTGGCCTACCCCCACAGAATTGAAACACCGGAAAACACGAAAGAAACTAGCACGTCAACTATACGCTGAAAACGGCACATAAGGAATAAGCAGAGATTCGCCGAACCCGGACAGTTTACCGGAAAATCTCTGATTTCCGTTGAAAATCATTGCCCTGCGCGGGTGTATCAGCCGCATTTCCCAACTGCCCGGCGGCGAATGTGCCCAGTCCGGCCCACGTGCACACCGTGATTCGCAACGACAGGGCGGCCCGGTATCCGCCCGGCCGCCCTGCTGCATACCAGCCCTGACGGGCGGTTACTTCTTCTCGCCCTCCTTGTCTTCCACCTTGAGGGCGGCACCAAGGATATCGCCGAGCGAGGCCCCCGCATCGGTCGAGCCGTATTGGGCAACGGCCTCCTTCTCCTCGGCGATTTCACGCGCCTTGATCGAAAGGCCCAGCTTGCGCGTTTTCGCATCGACATTGGTCACGCGGGCATCCACCTTGTCGCCCACCTGGAAACGCTCGGGGCGCTGCTCGGAGCGGGTGCGCGAAAGATCGGAACGGCGAATGAAGCTTTTCATGCCTTCGTGTTCCACCTCGATCCCGCCATCCTCGATGGCGGTCACGGTCACGGTGATCACATCGCCGCGCTTCACCCCCTGCACCGCCTCGGCGAAGGGATCGCCGTCAAGCGCCTTGATCGAAAGACTGATGCGTTCCTTCTCGGTATCCACCTCGGTAACGACAGCCTTCACCACATCGCCCTTCTGGTAGTTGCCGATCACGTCCTCGCCGCGTCCTTCCCAGGTCAGATCGGAAAGGTGCACCATGCCGTCGATATCGCCGTCGAGGCCGATGAACAGGCCGAATTCGGTAATGTTCTTCACCTCTCCCTCGATCTCGGTGCCCGACGGATGCGTTTCGGCGAATACCTCCCACGGGTTGCGCTGTGTCTGTTTCAGGCCAAGCGAAACGCGGCGCTTGGCAGTATCGATATCCAGCACCATCACTTCCACTTCCTGGCTGGTCGAAACGATCTTGCCGGGATGGATGTTCTTCTTGGTCCAGGACATTTCCGAAACGTGCACCAGCCCTTCCACGCCGGGCTCCAGCTCCACGAAAGCGCCGTAATCGGTGATGTTGGTCACACGCCCCTTGTGCACGGTGCCCACCGGGTATTTCTCGGTGACAGCGCTCCACGGATCATCCTGCAACTGCTTCATGCCCAGGCTGATGCGGTGGGTTTCCTTGTTGATCTTGATCACCTGCACCTTCACGGTTTCGCCAACCGAAAGGATTTCCGACGGGTGATTGACGCGGCGCCATGCCATGTCGGTCACGTGCAGCAGACCGTCAACTCCGCCCAGATCCACGAAGGCGCCGTAATCGGTGATATTCTTCACCACGCCTTCCACCACATCGCCTTCCTTCAGCTTGGCAATGATTTCGGCGCGCTGCTCGGCGCGGCTTTCCTCAAGGATGGCGCGGCGGCTGACCACGATATTGCCGCGGCGGCGGTCCATCTTGAGTATCTGGAACGGCTGCTTGAGGCCCATCAGCGGGCCGGCATCACGCACCGGGCGCACATCCACCTGGCTGCCGGGCAGGAATGCAACCGCGCCCCCCAGATCCACGGTAAAGCCGCCCTTGACGCGGCCGAAGATGGCGCCTTCCACGCGTTCATCGTTGGCATAGGCCTTCTCGAGGCGGTCCCAGGCCTCTTCCCGCCGGGCCAGTTCCCGCGAAAGCACGGCCTCGCCGCGGGCGTTTTCCACCTGGCGCAGATAGACTTCCACCTCGTCGCCCACCTTCACGTCGGGCTCTTCTCCGGGATTTGCGAATTCCTTCAGATCGACCCGGCCTTCCATCTTGTAGCCCACGTCGATGATGGCCTGGCCGTTCTCGATCGCGATGACCTTGCCCTTGACAACACGGCCTTCCTGCGGCGTGTCCACTTCGAAGCTTTCTTCAAGGAGGGCTTCGAATTCCTCCAGTGATGCTGACTGAGCCATCTGGTCTCGTGTTCCTTTTCACATGTTGCTGGCCGTGCGGTTGTCTCCGCCGGTCTTTGGGGGTTGCGTTGGTCGCCCGATCGCCCGAAGCCCGGCGACAACAGAAACAGAGGGCCGGTGTGATCCGACCCTGCCCGCTGTTGTCACATGGCTCTGAACGGCCTTTTCGACGGGGGCTGTATAGGGCGGGAAGGCACGCGGCGCAAGGGCCAACAGGCGCATGGGCCGGGTCATCCCCGTCCGGCTATCCGCCCTTTCGCCTTTCCTCGATCACAGCCACCGCCCGGGCCACGGCTTCGTCGATGCCAAGCCCCGTGGTGTCAAGCATCACGGCATCCTCGGCCGGCTTCAGGGGGGCAGTGGCACGGGCGCTGTCGCGCGCATCGCGCGCGCGCAGGTCTTCGAGCACCTCGTCATGGCTCACGGTCTCCCCCCGTGCCAGCCGCTCCTTCAGGCGGCGTTCGGCACGCACCGCATCCGAGGCAGTCACATAAAGCTTCACATCCGCATCCGGACAGATCACCGTACCGATGTCGCGGCCGTCCAGAACCGCCCCGCCGGCGCGTCGGGCAAAGGCACGCTGGAAATCCAGCAGCGCCGCACGCACCTCGGGGATCGCCGCCACCCGGCTGGCCGCCTGGGCCACCTCGGCATTGCGCAGGTTCCCGGCCTCAAGATCCGCGGCGGTCAGCGCGCGCGCCGCAGCCACCGGGTCTGCTCCTTCCAGCACCTGCCGGGCCACGGCGCGGTAAAGCAGCCCGGTATCAAGGTGGGCAAAGCCGAAATGCCGGGCCACCGCCCGCCCGATCGTGCCCTTGCCCGAAGCCGCCGGACCATCGATTGCCACCGTGAAGCTCATGCCTGCCCCCTGAATGCTCCTGCCTCTTCCCAACCGCTTCGCGGGGCAGGCAAAAGCCCGTCATCGCTTCTGCCGGATGATGCCGCCGGGATGACGCGGTGGCGATCATGGCAGTTCATCGACAGCTGCCGGCGCATCCCTCACATCCGGCTAGTGGTTGACGCGCACAATCCGTGCGCCAAGGCCCGCCATCAGCGCTTCGAAACCGGGGAACGAGGTGGCGATCGGTGCGCTATCGTCCACCTTCACAGGCACTCTTGCCGCCAGCCCCAGCACCAGAAACGACATGGCGATACGGTGATCCAGCCGGGTTTCGCAGGTGGCTCCGCCGGGCACCCTGCCCGCACCAAGGCCCTGAATGCGCATGCTGTCATCCGTTTCCGCCACCGCCACGCCACAGGCGCGCAGGCCGCGCGCCATGGTGTCGATCCGGTCACTCTCCTTCACCCGCAGCTCGCCGATTCCTTCCATCACCGTTTCGCCTGCCGCATTGGCCGCGACAACCGAAAGAACCGGATATTCATCAATCATGCTGGCCGCCCGGCCGGCCGGCACCACCACGCCGCGCATGCGGGGGGAAAATCGCGCCCGCAGGTCGGCCACCGGTTCGCCGCCGGCCTCGCGCGCATTCTCATATGTCAGATCCGCACCCATTTCGCGCAACGTCTCGAACAGGCCGGCACGGGTGGGGTTGAGCGATATCCCCGGCACCAGAACCTCGGACCCCGGCACGATCAGCGCCGCGCAGACGGGAAATGCCGCCGAGGAAGGATCCCGCGGCACGGCGATTTCCTGCGCCACCAGTTCGGGCTGCCCCCGCAGCGTGATGACCCGGCCCTCGCCGGTTTCCTCCACGAAGATATCCGCGCCGAAACCCTCCAGCATCCGCTCGGTGTGATCGCGTGTTGCCACCCGCTCGATCACCACGGTTTCACCGGGGGCGTTCAGCCCCGCCAGCAACACCGCCGATTTCACCTGCGCCGACGCCACCGGCAGTTCATAACGCACCGGCACCGGATCGGATGCGCCGGTGATCGTCATCGGCAGGCGCCCCCCCGCCCGTCCCACCGCCCGCGCCCCGAACAGCGCCAGCGGATCGGTGATACGCTCCATGGGGCGGGCACGCAGGCTGGCATCGCCCGTGAAGGTGGCGGTGATCGGGGTGGTTGCCATTGCGCCCATCACAAGGCGCACGCCCGTGCCGGAATTGCCGCAGTCGATCACGTTGTCGGGCTCGCCGAAACCGCCGACGCCAACGCCATGCACGCTCCACTCTCCCGGGCCATGCTGCACCACCTCCGCCCCGAAGGCGCGCATCGCGGCAGCGGTATCAAGTATATCCTGCCCTTCGAGCAGGCCGGTAATGCGGGTTTTCCCCACCGCCAGAGCTCCGAGGATCAGCGCCCGGTGCGAAATCGACTTGTCGCCCGGCACCTCGGCCGTGCCGGCAAGCGGCGCGCCCGCGCATGCTGTCATGGGAACGGGAATATCATGAGCACTCATGCCGGGCTCCTCTGGTTGCCGCCCGGTAATAGCGCAGCGCGTCTTCAGGGTCCAGACACACGCCCCGCGGCATGCTGCGGCGACAGGAACTCAAAGGCGGCGGAAGGTCAGGTAATGGGGCCGTCGCCCCTCGCGCAGGGCCTTCCTCTCGTAACGGGTGGGCTGCCAGTCATCCCAGGGAACGCGCCAGTCGGCCGGCCCCCGGGCCAGCCATTCGAAACCGTGGCGAGGCACCTGTTCCAGCGTCTGACGCACGTAATCGGGAATATCGGTGGCCACCCGCAGGACAGCCCCGGGGCACATCACCCGGGAAAGCGGCTCCAGATGTTCGGGCGTCACGAAACGGCGCCTGTGGTGCTTCTTCTTCGGCCAGGGATCCGGATAAAGCAGGAAGGCACGCGCAATGCCGGCATCGGGCAGCACGTCGAACAGATCGCGCACATCCCCCGGATGCACCCGAAGGCGGTCGGGCCCAGCCCCCCCCCTGCGGATCTTGCCAAGCAGCATCGCCACACCGTTGATGAAGGGCTCGCAGCCGATGATTCCCACGTCGGGGTTGAGAGTTGCCTGATGCACCATGTGCTCACCCCCTCCGAAGCCGATCTCGAGCCATACCGGCCGCTTTCCGAACAGCGCCTGCAGATCAAGAGGAACACGTTCGGGATTTTCCTCCCAGCTCACCGGCCCGGGCGAAAAGCGGCCCAGATCTTCTTCAAGAAAAGCCTTCTGGCTGGCACGCAGCGTCTTGCCGCGAATGCGGCCATAGAAATTGCGCCGCGGACGGATGGGGGGATCCTTGCTTTCGCTCATGGGCGCTCATCTAGGGCTTTTCCCCCTCCGCTTCCAGCCCTTCTTCTTCTCATCCTGGGGAAATGCTCCGGAAGTCGGGGGCAGAGCTCCCGCTTCTGCCGCATCATATGCTATCATGGCGCCATCCGACCAGACCCGGCAACACCGAGGCGCATCATGGCTGAAAAGCTGCACGCAAGACACTGCACCCCTTGTCAGGGCGGCGCCACGCCGCTTTCCCCGGCAGCCGCGCGCCGGCTGATGAAGGCCCTGCACCCCGACTGGGAACTGACCGGCCGGACGATCCGCCGCCGGCTGGCCTTCAAGGGATTTGCCAGGGCGGTTTACCACGCGAATCTGGCCGCCTGGCTGGGCGACAGCCAGGGTCATCATCCCGATATCCGCTTCGGCTGGGGCTATTGCGAGGTGGTCTTTACCACCCACGATGCCGGCGGGCTGACGGAAAACGATTTCATCTGCGCCGCACGGTTCGACAGGCTGATCGGCTGAACCGCCCCTCAAAGCGCCTTCTTCAGTGCTTCCGTCAGATCGGTGCGCTCCCAGCTGAAACCGCCATCCGGTTCCGGATCACGGCCGAAATGGCCATAGGCCGCGGTGCGTGCATAGATCGGACGATTGAGGCCGAGATGCTTGCGGATGCCGCGCGGCGTGAGATCCATCACCTGCCCCACGGCACGTTCGATCTCGGCATCCGGCACGGCGCAGGTGCCGTCGGTGTCCACATAGATCGACAGCGGATGCGCGATGCCGATCGCATAGGACAGCTGCAGCGTGCAGCGCTCGGCCAGCCCCGCGGCCACGATGTTCTTGGCAAGATAACGCGCAGCATAGGCGGCCGAACGGTCCACCTTGGTGGGATCCTTGCCGGAAAACGCCCCGCCACCATGCGGTGCGGCGCCGCCATAGGTATCAACGATGATCTTGCGTCCGGTCAGCCCCGCATCGCCATCCGGCCCGCCGATCACGAAGGTGCCGGTCGGGTTGATCCACCATTCGGTGCGCGCGGTGATCCATTCCGCCGGCAGCACCTCGCGGATATAGGGTTCGACGATCTCGCGGATGTCGGCCGAAGTCTGGTGCTCATGAGCATGCTGGGTGGAAAGCACGATCGATGTCACTTCTACCGGCTTGCCGTCTTCATAGCGCAGGCTGACCTGCGATTTCGCATCGGGGCCCAGGTCGGGTTCGGCACCCGACTTGCGCGCCTCGGCCAGCCGGCGCAGAACCGCATGGGCATAAAGGATCGGAGCAGGCATCAGCGCCTCGGTTTCGCTGGTGGCATAACCGAACATGATGCCCTGGTCGCCGGCGCCCTCGTCCTTGCCTTCGGCGGCGTCCACCCCTTGCGCGATATGGGCCGATTGCTCGTGCAGCAGGTTGGTGATCTTCACATCGTTCCAGTGGAACTTGTCCTGCTCATAGCCGATGTCACGAATGCAGTCGCGGGTGATTTCCTCGACCTTCCCGAGCATCTCGCCAAGACGTGACTTGTCGGAAAGCCCCACCTCGCCACCGATGATCACCCGGTTGGTGGTGGCAAAGGTCTCGCAAGCCACACGGGCCTCGGGCTGTTCGGCGATGAACGCATCGAGGATCGAATCCGAAATGCGATCGCATACCTTGTCGGGATGCCCCTCCGAGACGGACTCCGAGGTGAAGACATAGTTCTTTCGTGACATGAAAAGTGCTCCATTGATGCCGGCCCGCCACGCCAGGAAGCCGTTGTGGCGGTGATCCGCTCCCGATAGCCGGGAGCGGCGGAGCGGTCAATCGCTTTTTCGAAAACGCCCGGAAAGAAACCGGAAAAGACCGGCCGCCAGCAACAGCCACATGGGCAGATCGCCGCTGTGGCCATAGGGCGTGGCAGGAAGAGGCGCAGGCAGGGGGGCATCCAGATATCCGTCCGTGCCCAGAGGCAGCGCAGCCAGCACCTTCCCGCGCGGACCGATCATTGCCGAAATCCCGGTATTGGCAACCCGCACCATGGGCAGACCCTGCTCGATCGCGCGAAACCGAGCCTGGGCAAGGTGCTGCCAGGGCCCGGAAAACGTGCCGAACCAGGCATCGTTCGTGATCTGCATCAGGAAATCGGGGCGTTCGGGCGCGGCATTCACGCCCTGCGGGAAGATTGCCTCGTAACAGATCAGCGGCAGGGCGCGCCCGACTCCCGGCACCGCGATCAGCTGCGGGCCGGGCCCCGGCGCGAAACGCCCCCCCTGCGCCACCAGCGCGCCAAGCCCGATCCGGCGGGCATAGGTGCCGAAGGGCACGTATTCGCCGAAGGGCACGAGGTGGTGCTTGTCATAGACGGCATCGATCCTTCCATCGCCCGACACAAGGAAAAGGCTGTTGCGCAGGCTTTCTCCCGCCTCGCGCAGGGCTCCGGTTGCCACCGGACGCCCCCCGGACGCCCCGGCAATGCGCCGCGCTACCTCGCCACCTTCCCACAGCGGGTAAGGCACCGCCGTTTCGGGCCAGACGACAAGATCCGGAAGCGCCGCCCCCGCGCTGCGGGGCGGGGCGGCGGTAAATGCAAGCTGCCGGCGAAAGAATACCGGAATCATCGCCGGATCCCACTTCAGGTGTTGCTCGGCATTGGGCTGAACCAGACGCACCATCGGGCGGTTCTCCCGTTCCGGTCCGACTGCCGCACGCAAAAGGCCAAGACCGGCCGCCGCCGACACCGCCAGCATGACAGTTCCCGCAGCCAGCACAGGCCGTGGCCCGGAAAGCGCCAGCCGCAGCACCCAGGCCAGCAGAAGCGTCAGAAACGTCAACCCGTGCGGGCCAACCAGCGCCGCCGCCTGATCCAGCCCCCAGCCAAGC
The DNA here is from genome assembly GCA_026989355.1 of Paracoccaceae bacterium. Taxonomy (GTDB): domain Bacteria; phylum Pseudomonadota; class Alphaproteobacteria; order Rhodobacterales; family Rhodobacteraceae; genus WFVA01. The sequence goes on from JALSJM010000005.1 coordinate 159,119, forward strand.
CAGACATACCCGACAAGCGCCCAGGGAAAGCCGGTCAGGACATGGGCGCGCAGCAATTCGGCAAGCGCCCAGCAAAAGACCAGGGCGCGCCCCCCGGCGCCACGGTGAAAGCCCCCTTCCGCACCATGCACCGCCACCACATCTTCCGCGTGCCGTTGCACCGGCAGAACCGGCCAGAGCCAGCGCGCCAGCGCGAAAGCCGCTGCCCAGAACAGCGCCAGCCCCCCGGCAAGGCCGATCAGCGCGAAAGGCGCCATCCAGCCATGGCGCGCCATGTCCACCATGAACGGCGAAACGATCCAGACCAGCGCAACCCCGAAATACCCCGCCCCGAGCGCCCAGCCCACTCGCGCGGCCTCGCGGGGGCCGGCAGTCCGTTCCCAGAGCATGAAGCCGGCCAGAAGGCCGGCCAGCGCCACCGGCAGCACCCCGAAGGGCGCCTGCCCGAGCGCCGCAAGCCCGCCCGCAACCAGCGCCATGCGAACCAGCGGCACATCAGAAGATCGGGCTGCCCCCCCTTCCGGCCGCGGGGCAACGCCCGGGGCGGTTTCAGCCATCGGTCCTGCCGGTCCCGGCACCGGCCGAGCCCTCTGCGCCGGCTGGCATGACCGGAGCAGAGGGAGAGATATCCGCAGTGCCATCTCCGGCCGCTTCGTCGCACGGCCCGGGCAAGCGCACCCTGAGCCGCTTGATGCGGCGCGGATCGGCCTCGATCACCTCGAATTCGGGCCCCCTGGGGTGAACCACCACCTCGCCGCGTGCCGGCACATGGCCCAGCAGCAGGAAAACCAGCCCCCCCAGCGTATCGACTTCCTCCTCGCTGTCGGCATCGGTCAGCTTCATGCCGATCTCGGCTTCGAACTCGTCAAGCGGCGCGCGTGCCTTGACCAGATAACAGCCCGGCGCCTCCCTGATCCAGGCGCGGCCTTCCTCGATATCGTGCTCGTCCTCGATCTCGCCGATCACCTGCTCGATCAGGTCCTCGATCGTCACCAGCCCGTCAACCCCGCCATATTCATCAACCACCAATGCCATGTGAATACGCCCGTTCTGCATCTTCTGCAGCAGCACGCCGATCGGCATCGAAGGCGGCACGAACAGCAACGGCCGCAGCAGTTTCTTCAGCGAGAAACGCCCCTTTCCACCGTTGAACCCATGCTTCAGGGCAAGATCCTTCAGGTGGACCATGCCCACCGGATTGTCGAGCGTGCCCTCGTAAACCGGCAGGCGCGACAGTCCGGTTTCACGGAACATTTTCACCAGTTCATCCTTCTGGATGTTCATGGGCACCGCCTTGATTTCGGCCCGCGGCACCGCAACGTCCTCGACCCGCAGGTTGAGAAGATTCATCATGCCGGGGCGGGACACGCCCGGAGGAGCGGGCTCCGGGGAAGCGCCGGCATCCGGCTCATCTCTCCCGCGCGGGGCTGCAAACAGGTTCACCAACCGCTTCAGGAAACCGTCCGAGGCCTCTTTTCTTGCGGAATCGCCGGCGGGGCCCTGCGCGCGTTGCGCCGCCCCGGAAGATCCGTCAGAAGAATCGCCCATCTTTCCTTTCCATGTCCATGCCGGCCGGCATCGGCCGTCTGGCACCCGCCTGACGTTCGAAACCGTCTTCACCCGCGTATTTCCCTGCGCGTTCACTCCGCATCCCGGCCCCCGGTATCTTCATATGGATCGGCGATTCCCAGGCGCGCAAGGGCCGCAACCTCGATCCGTTCCATCAATGTGGCATCCCGGTCGCAGACGTGATCATAACCCAGAAGATGCAGCAAGGCATGTATCAGCAGATGCGCCGCATGGTCGCGCAGGGAAAGTCCGGCATTCTCGGCCTCGGCCGCGATCGTTTCATGGGCAATCGCAATGTCACCCAGTTCAAGCGGCGGCGCCCCCTCCGGCACCTGCGGCAGCGGCGGTGACAGGCCCGGCGCGGGCGGGCGGCGCGTTTCGGCCGGCCACGACAACACGTTCGTGGCCACGGGCCTGCCCCTGAATTCGGCATTCAGACCGGCAATGCGCGCATCATCGCAGGCCAGCAGGCTGACCGCAAAACGCGCCGGATCAAGCCCGAGTTCGCGCAGCGCCGCGGCGAATGCCTGCTCGGCAAGCGCCTGCAGACCGAGCCCCTGCCAGCGCGCGTCCTCGATCAGCAGATCGGTTTCAGGTCCGCTCATCGCCCTCCCGCCCGGGTTTTTTCCCTGCCGGGGTTTCATTGCCCGAGGCTGGCCGGCCGGCGGCCCGATCGCGCGCCTCGTAGGCCTCGATGATTCGGGCTACCAGCGGGTGGCGCACCACATCGGCAGCGGTGAAATAGCTGAACGAGATATTCCCGATCCCCTTCAGCAGCCTTTCGGCATCCTGCAGCCCCGAGGCGGTGCCGCGGGGCAGGTCCACCTGGCTGCGGTCGCCGGTCACCACCATGCGCGACCCTTCGCCAAGGCGGGTCAGGAACATCTTCATCTGCATGGTGGTGGCGTTCTGGGCCTCGTCAAGCAGCACGAAAGCGTTGCTCAGCGTGCGTCCGCGCATGAAGGCCAGCGGCGCGATCTCGATCTTTCGGTCCTCGATCAGCCGTGCCAGTTGCTTGCCGGGCAGGAAATCGCCCAACGCATCGTAAAGCGGCTGCATGTAGGGATCGATCTTCTCCTTCATGTCGCCGGGCAGGAAACCCAGCCGCTCGCCCGCCTCCACGGCGGGGCGCGACAGGATGATGCGATCGATCAGCCCGTTCATGAACAGATTCACGCCCACGGCCACGGCAAGATAGGTCTTGCCGGTGCCGGCGGGGCCGATTCCGAAGGCCAGATCGCTGGCGAACAGCGCCTCGACATAGGCCTTCTGCGCCGCGCTGCGGGGGGCAACCTGTTTCCTGCGGGTCTTGATCAGCAGCTGCGCGCCGCCGAACATCTCCATCTGCCTGCCGCCGCGAAATCCGATGTCCGCGCCGGCACCACCGACACGGATCGCGCCGTCGATGTCTCCCGCCTCAAGAGGCTGGCCGCTTTCGAGCCGCGCATAGAGCTCCTGCAGCACGGCTGCGGCATGCGCGCCGACATCTTCGGGGCCGTGAATGGCCAGGCGGTTGCCCCGGCGCGCAATGTTCACGCCAAGCTCGCGTTCGATTCTGGAAAGGTTGCGGTCATATTCGCCGCACAGATCGATCAGCAGGCGATTGTCGGGGAATTCCAGCAGGACCGTATCCTGTTCCGATTCTGCGGCCTGTGCCTTGGCGGAGGATGTGCCCAAGTAATTCTCCTGACGATTGCCCTTGTGCGAAAGCCACACCTGCGCGCTTTCGCGGGGATGGTGCCAAGTCTTGCCGCCGGGCGCAAGCCATGAATGGCGCAGAATGCAGGGAAACACCGTATCGCCAGCGGCCGCCCTCAGCCGCGCCTTTCGGCAAAGAACGCCCGCAGCAGGGCGGCGGCCTCTTCTTCGCCGATACCGTCGTAAACCTCGGGCACATGATGCGCCTGGGGATGGGTGAACATCCGTGGCCCCTGCAGAACGCCGCCCGATTTCGGATCGGGCGCAGCGAAATAGAGGCGGCGGATGCGCGCGGACGAAATCGCCATGGCACACATCGGGCAGGGCTCGAGCGTAACATGAAGATCATGCCCCGAGAGGCGCTCGCTGCCAAGCTGCGCGCAGGCCGCACGGATCGCCAGAATCTCGGCATGGGCCGTGGGATCGGCCAGCTCCCGGGTGCGGTTGCCGGCCCGTGCCACCACCTCGCCCGAAGGCGCCACGATCACCGCGCCTACCGGCACCTCGCCGCGCATGGCCGCGGTGCGGGCTTCGGCCAGGGCGGCCTTCATATGGCTGCTGAAGGGACTGTCGGACAGGCTCATGCCCCCTCATGCCCTGCCCCGGCGGCTCTGCCAAGCCTTTTCAAAACATCCCGCAGGGGGTAGAGGCGAGGCATGAACAAATCCGGCAGCACGACAGGGCAGCGCCCTCCCCCGCACCCCCCCCACGAGGGGCAGCGCATCGCCAAGGTGCTTTCGCGGGCCGGCATCGCCAGCCGGCGCGCGGCCGAACGCATGATCGCCGCCGGCCGCGTGGCGGTGAACGGTCGGGTAATCGACAGCCCCGCGCTCAATGTCACCGGAACCGACAGGATCACCGTTGACGGCATCCCCCTTGCCCCGCCCGAACCGCCGCGCCTGTGGCTTTATCACAAGCCCGCCGGGCTGGTGACGACCACGCGCGACGAGAAGGGGCGCCCCACGGTATTCGACGCCCTGCCCGAGGACATGCCCCGGGTGATGAGCATCGGCCGGCTTGATCTTGCCTCCGAGGGGCTCTTGCTGCTCACCAACGACGGCGCCATCAAGCGTCGTCTGGAACTGCCCGACACCGGCTGGCTGCGCAAGTATCGGGTGCGTCTCAGGGGGCGGCCGAAGGATGCGGATTTCGATCCCCTCAGAAAGGGCCTTGCGATCGGAAACGAACGCTTCCAGCCCATGGAGGTCAGCCTTGACCGCCAGCAGGGAGCCAATGCCTGGCTGACGGTAGGTCTGCGCGAGGGCAGGAACCGCGAGATCCGCCGCGCGATGGCGTATCTGGGGCTTGTCGTCAACCGTCTGATCCGCATTTCCTACGGCCCCTTTCGTCTGGGCGATCTGAAGCCGGGCGCGGTGGAGGAAGTGAAACCGCGGATCCTGCGCGATCAGCTGGGGCTTGCCGCTCCCGGGAACGAAGGGCCGGAACCCCGGCCCAAGCCCCGCCGCAAGCCACGGCAGCGCCGGCCGCGGAACCGGCCCCGTCCGGCCCGGCAATGACGATTCGCGTTAGGGCTGGCCACAGCCCATTCCTTCGCCTAAAGTCGCCCCAATCCGGCCGCGCGCCGCCCGGCAAGCCGGTCGTCCGGCCGAAGGCGGGGCGTGAAGCCGATCGTGTATGAGGTAGCTGATGTCGGAAACGGGCTTGCGCAGAATGGCATTCTTTCTGCTGATCGCGCTGATCCTCTATGTTTCGGCACAGGCCGGAGGCCACTGATGGCACGGCGCTATGGCAGAAGATACAGCCCCCCCGACAATAGCGGGGATACCCGTGCGGAGCACCGGTGCACCAACCGCCGCCCCTGCCGGCGTACGCCCCGGGAACGCTGGGCCAACCTCCTGTTCTTCGCGCCCGTGCCCCTTGCTCTGCAGGCCTTTTCCCAACCGCCCGCGCGGATGACCGAGATGCTTTTCGCCTTTTTTCTCCTGGTGCTTGCCGCCTGGCTTGCCCGCGAAGGGCTGGCGGCTGAAGCCGCCTACAATGCCCGCCGGATCGCACGTCGCCCGGCCATTCCGCGCAAGATGTTCGCCACCGTTCTGACAGCGGCGGGGCTGTTCGCCGCGGGGACTGCGGCCGGTCAGGGGCTGATGACGCCAACCCTTTATGCCCTTCTGGGGGCGGGGCTGCATTTCTTCGCCTTCGGCCCCGATCCGCTGAAGCACAAGGGCATGGATGGCATCGATGCCTTCCAGTCCGAGCGCGTGGCCCGCGCCCTGGAAGAAGCCGAAAAACTGCTGACAGGAATGACACGGGCTGCCGCGCGGTCCGGCGATCGCGAAATCGAGGCGCGCGTGGTCCGTTTCCAGGATACCGTGCGCGGCATGTTTCGCACCATCGAGGACGACCCGCGCGACCTGACCGGCGCGCGCCGCTATCTTTCCGTCTATCTGATGGGCGCGCGCGACGCGGCGGTGAAATTCGCCGATATCCATACCCGCAGCCGCGACATGCAGGCAAAGGCCGATTTCCTGGCGCTTCTGGATGATCTCGAACAGAATTTCGCCGCCCGCACCCGTGCCATGCTGCTTGACGACACAAGCGATTTCGAAGTGGAAATCGAGGTTCTGCGCGAACGACTCGCGCGCGAGGGGCTTTCGGACCTTCCGTCCGGGGCCCGCAATCCGACCGGTTGACGAGGAAAGGGGAAACACCCGATGCAGGAACAGATCAGACAACAGGCGCTGGAAAGCAGGACCGAGATCGAAAAACTGGCCGCCGTGGTGCTGCCCGAACCGAAGGAAGACGCGATCACGCTCAAAACCGCGAAAAAGCCGCTTGCCGCCGAAATCCGCAAGCGAATGCAGGAGCTCGACCTTTCGGACACCGGATCGATCATCAGCTTCGGCAGCCACGCCCAGGCCGAACTTCAGGAAATCAGCCAGTCCATGTTGCAGGGCGTGCGCAACAAGGATGTGGGCCCCGCCGGCGACAGCCTGCGCGAGATCGTCACCACCATCCGCGGCTTTTCGGTAAGCGAACTCGACATGCGCCGCAAGCGTTCCTGGTGGGAACGCCTTCTGGGGCGCGCCGCGCCCTTTGCCCAGTTCCTGGCCCGCTACGAACGGGTGCAGGGCCAGATCGACAAGGTGACGGACAACCTTCTGAAACACGAGCACAGGCTGCTGAAAGACATCAAGGCGCTCGACAAGCTCTACGAACGCACCCTTGATTTCTACGACGAACTGGCGCTTTACATCGCCGCCGGCGAGGAAAAGCTGAAGGAACTTGATGAAAAGGACATCCCGGCCCTCGAAAAGGCGGTGGAAAAGGCCCCCGAGAAGAACCAGGTAATGAAGGCGCAGGAACTGCGCGACCTGCGCGCCGCGCGCGACGATCTCGAACGGCGCGTGCATGACCTGAAGCTCACGCGCCAGGTCACCATGCAGTCGCTGCCCTCGATCCGCCTTGTGCAGGAAAACGACAAGTCTCTGGTGACCAAGATCAACTCGACATTGGTCAACACCGTGCCGCTGTGGGAACACCAGCTGGCCCAGGCAGTGGCGATCCAGCGCTCGTCCGAGGCCGCGGCAGCGGTGAAGGATGCCAGCGACCTGACCAACGAACTGCTGACCGCCAACGCCGAAAACCTGCGCCAGGCCAATCGGGCCGTGCGCGAGGAAATGGAGCGCGGCGTGTTCGATATCGAAGCGGTCAGAAAGGCCAATGCCGAACTGATCGCCACGATCGAGGAAAGCCTTGCCATCGCCGACGAGGGCAAGCGCAAGCGCGCCGAGGCCGAGGCGGAACTGAAAAAGATGGAAACCGAACTGCGCGATACCCTGAGCGCGGCACGGGCGCGCGCGCAGCAGGGCGGCGCGGCGGTTTCCGCAACGGCCGGCAGCGAGTAAGCCCATGCGGTGGCGGGGGCACGGCACAAAGGGCCTGCTGGCTGCAGCAGCGGCGCTGGCGCTGAGCGGCTGCGAACTGCTTGCCCCGCCCCCGCCCGAGGCCGCGCCCAGGCCGCGCGCGCCCGAAGCCCCGAAGCCCGCACCGCCCAGCCAGAGCCAGCAAAGCCGCCTGCTTGCCGCCTATTACCAGCGCGTGCAGGACGATCTTCTGGCCCTCGGCCTGCTGCGTCAGGGCGGCGGCGGGCCGGACACGCCCTTCTCGGCCCGCCAGCTGGCCGAAAACTTCACCCGTATTGCGCTTTACGACGAGTTCACAATCGAAAACGGGCGCGTGTCGCAACGCGAAACCCCAAGCCGCCTGCGCCGCTGGGAACAGCCGGTGCGCCTGCGCCTGATCTACAGCCGAACCATGCCGCATGCCCGGCACCTGAAGGACCGCGCCATCCTTCAGGCCTATGCGGCCCGCCTTTCGCGGCTGACCGACCTGCCTGTCCGGCTGGTCCCGCAAGGGGGCAACTTTCATGTGCTGATCCTTGACGAAGACGAACGCCGCGCCGTGGGGCCGCTGGTGCGCAAGCTGGTACCGGGGGTTGGCAACGGGGTGCTGCGGGCCATCACCGACATGCCGCGCGATACCCGTTGTCTGGTCTTCGCCTTTCCCGAAGCAACCGGCTCCAACCGCTATGCCAGCGCCATCGCCGTGATCCGGGCCGAACATCCCGACCTGCTGCGCATCGCCTGCATCCACGAGGAAATCGCCCAGGGGCTGGGCCTGGCCAATGACAGCCCGCATGCACGGCCATCGATCTTCAATGACGACGAAGAATTCGGCCGCCTCACCACGATGGACGAACTGATGCTGAAGATGCTTTACGACAAGCGCCTGCGGCCGGGAATGACGCCGGAACAGGCGCGTCCGATCGTCGAGCGGATTGCCCGCGAACTGACGGGCGGAAGCGCATGAACGGCCACGAAACACCCCCCCGCCCGAAGGCGGCGGATGCAAAGTGCAAAGGAAATGAAGCGATGGGTATTCTCGATTTTCTGACCGGCGAATTCATCGATGTCATCCACTGGACGGACGACACCCGCGATACCATGGTGTGGCGTTTCGAGCGCGAAGGCCATGAAATCAAGTATGGTGCCAAGCTGACGGTGCGCGAAGGCCAGGCGGCGGTATTCGTGCACGAAGGGGTGATCGCCGATGTATTCACCCCCGGTCTCTATTTCCTTGAAACCAACAACATGCCGGTGCTCACCACACTGCAACACTGGGATCACGGCTTCCGCTCGCCCTTCAAGTCGGAAATCTACTTCGTGAACACCACCCGTTTCGGCAATCGGAAGTGGGGCACCAGAAACCCGGTGATCCTGCGTGATCCCGAATTCGGTCCGATGCGCATCCGCGCCTATGGCACCTATGCGATCAAGGTCACCGATCCGGCGCTGTTCCTGCGCGAAATCGTCGGCACCGACGGCGAATTCACCATGGACGAGATCAGCTTCCAGATCCGCAACATCATCGTCCAGGAATTTTCGCGGGTGATCGCGCAAAGCGGCATTCCGGTGCTCGACATGGCCGCCAATACCGACGAACTGGGCAAGATCGTTGCCGAACAGATCTCGGGAACGCTGGCACAATACGGCCTTTCCATCCCCGAGCTCTATGTCGAGAACATCAGCCTGCCGGCAGCGGTCGAGGACGCACTCGACAAACGCAGTTCAATGGGCGTGATCGGCGACCTGCGCCGCTATACCGAATTTTCGGTAGGCGAGGCGCTGAATGCTTCCGGCGGCACGATCGGAGCGGGGCTTGGCGCGGGAATGGGCATCGGCATGGGAATGGCCGCCGGCACCCAGATGGCGGGGCAGGCTGCCCCCGGCCTCTGGGGCCCCTGGGGCACGCGGCCCGCCGCCAGCCCCCCGGCGGAAACCGCCGTTGCCGGCGCAGGCGCCCTGCCGCCGCCGCCCCCGCCGGCGGTTGAAAGGCTGTGGCACATCGCCGAAAACGGCAAGAGCCATGGCCCCTACTCGCGCGCGGCCCTGGGGCGGATGGCGAATGAGGGTGCGCTTTCGCGCGATACCCTTGTCTGGAGCGCCGGGCTTGACGGCTGGCAACGGGCCGGCGACATTACCGAACTGGCCCAACTGTTCACGGTGCTGCCCCCGCCCCCGCCCGAAAGCTGAGCCGGCATGAAACGGGCGGCCGAGGAACACCGCTTTCCCTGCGATGCCTGCGGATCGGACCTGCGGTTCGATCCGGCCGAAGGCGTGCTGCAGTGCGACCACTGCGGCAACCGGCAACCCATCACGCGCGGCTTCTGGCAGGGCGGCGCGCTGCGCGAACGGGATTTCCGCGAGGCACTGCTGAAGATCTCGGACAAGGCCGAGCTGCAGGAAACCCGTTACGTCACCTGCACAAACTGCGGTGCGCGGATCGAGATGACCGGCCCCGACCACGCCCTCGAATGCCCCTTCTGCGCCACCCCCATCGTGGCCGATTCCGGCACCTTCCGCCAGATCCGGCCACACGGCCTGCTGCCCTTCGCCCTTACCGAACGCCAGGCCCGGCGCGCCATGAACGAATGGCTGGGCAGCCTGTGGTTCGCGCCATCCGGGCTGCAGCGCTATGCCCGCAAGGGGCGGCGGATGCGGGGCGTCTATGTGCCCTACTGGACCTATGACGCCAGCACCAGAACCCGCTATCGCGGCATGCGCGGCACCGTTCATCACGAAAGCCGCACCGTCACCCGCAACGGGCGCCGCGAAACGGTGCGCGTGGCAAGAATTCGCTGGGCTCCGGTCAGCGGCCGCGTGGCACGTTTCTTCGACGATATCCTGGTGCTGGCCTCGCGCACCCTGCCCCGCCGCCATACCCAGGCGCTGGAACCCTGGGATCTTTCGGCCCTCGAACCCTATAACCCGCAATATCTGGCCGGCTTCGCTGCCGAGGGCTATACCGTGCCCCTTGACGAGGGATTCGCCGAAGCCCGCGCCTTCATGGACCGGATGATCGCGCGCGACGTGAAATTCGACATCGGTGGCGACCGCCAGCGCATCACCGAACTTGATACCGCAGTTTCCGACATTACCTTCAAGCATGTCCTGCTGCCGGTATGGCTGGCCGCCTACAGGTATCGGGGCAAGTCATACCGCTTCGTGGTCAACGGGCGCTCGGGGCAGGTGCAGGGCGAACGGCCCTGGTCGGTCTGGAAGATCGCCCTTGCGCTGCTTGCGCTGGCGGTGGTTGCCGGCGCGATCGGCTGGTTTGCGGCCATGCAGCAGTGAGGCCGCCCGCCAGGCCGGCAGCGGCGGCGGCGGCGGCGGCAGGGCACCTGCCCGCTCAGGTTCCAGCCGGGCATGACAATGCCATGACGATCCTGCCGACACGCTTTCCGGAAGGCATCCGCTTCCGGATCGGGGTTGCCGGCCGCGATCGTGTGAGATCGGGGAAGCCGGCGGTTTCTGCCCGCCTGACCACGGTCGGCAGACCCCGGTGCAGCGGCGGTGCAGCGTCCGGCACGGGGTGACGGGATCACCCATTGTTCCCCGCGCCAGAGGCAAAAGGGCGGTGCCCCCGTGCAGGCCTTCACGGCAGCCGGCCAGATCACCGGCAGCACTCTCGTCAGGTGGAACAGGCACCCGGTTCCACCCCCTTCCGGCGCTCTGCCGGATGCTTCCCCGCCGCGATGTGCCGGTCAGGCCGCTGCCCGCGCGCTTTTCCTTCTGCCCGCATCAGGCCCCGCATCAGGCCCCGCATCAGGCCTTGGTGATCTTCACCCGCTTGCCGCCTTCGGGGGTCGTGTCCTTTCTCATCGGAACGGTAACGTAAAGCACCCCGTCCTTCAGCTCGGCCTCGGCCTTCTCGCCATCGGCATCGGGTGGCAGGCGAAAGGTGCGGCTGAAGGCACCATACTGGCGTTCGCTGAAATACCAGGTGCGGCCCTCCCGCTCGACTTCCGAGTGTTTCTCGCCCTTGATGGTCAGGGTATCGTCCTGGACCAGAAGCTCGATGTCGTCTTCGGCAACCCCGGGCAGTTCGATCGCGATCCTGTAGGCGTTTTCATCCGACGAGGCCTCGGATGGCGGCGCGATCCATTCGGCCAGCCGTGCTGTCAGGCTGCGGAAGGGCTCATAGAGCGAAGGCCACAGATTGCTGAGATGATTCTTTTCTACCATGCTCGTTCTCCTTTTCCGTTTGCAGCACATATGGGGTGTCCAACGCCGGCTTGAACCCCCCCGGCATTTTTTCACGCCGGGATTGCGCTTCCCCCTGCAGGGCGCCACAATCGGCCGCGATCCCCGCAAGCGCCCGGAGATTCCGGCAGAGAAGGAACAGGACGTGAAGGAAAAAACCGCCATCCTGTGTTGCGGCGAGGCGCTGATCGACATGCTGCCCGCAACCACCGCCGACGGACGCGCCGCCTTCCTGCCGGCCTGCGGCGGATCGGTGTTCAACACCGCCGTGGCGCTTGGACATCTGGGCAGCCGGGTGCTGTTCTTCGGCGGGCTTTCGGATGACATGTTCGGCCGGATGCTGCGCAAACGCCTTTCCCGGGCCGGGGTTGACAGTGCCCTCGCTCCGACATCCGCCCGCCCGACCACGCTTGCCTTCGTCAAACTGACCGAAGGCGAAGCAGGCTATGCCTTCTTCGATGAAAACACCGCCGGGCGGATGCTCGCCCCCGGTGATCTGCCTCCGGTCCTGCCCGAAAGCGTGCAGACGCTGTTCTTCGGCGGCATTTCGCTGGCGCTCGAACCCTGCGCGGAAAGCCTTGAAACCCTGCTGCTGCGCGAGGCCGGGCACCGGCTGATCATGCTTGATCCCAACATCCGCCCCGCTGTCATCGCCGACGCAGCACGCTATCGCGCGCGCCTTGAACGGCTGATGCGCCAGTGCGACATCCTCAAGCTGTCGGACGACGATCTGGCCTGGTGGTCCGGCCGGGGAGACCCCGCCGAACAGGCACGGGCGATGCTGGATATGGGGCCACGGGCCGTGTTCCTGACCCAGGGTGCAAGAGGCGCCCGGCTTTTCACCCGCCACGGCACGCTGTTCCGCCCCGCCCCGAAGATGCGGGTGGTCGATACGGTGGGGGCGGGCGATGCGTTCAACGCCGGTGTCCTGCACGGGCTGGGCCGGGCCGGGGCGCTTGGCAAATCCGCCCTTGCACGAGATCCCGAAAGCGTGCTCTGCCCCGCACTCGAACCGGGAATCGCCGTGGCGGCGACAACTGTAACACGGGCAGGCGCCGAACCGCCCCGGGCAGAGGAGATCACATGCGCGCACTGATACAGAGGGTCAGCGAAGCCTCGGTCAGCGTTGATGGCCGGTTAACCGGAAAATGCGGGCCGGGTCTGCTGATCCTGGTCTGCGCCATGCGGGGCGATACCGAAGAAATCGCCCGCAGCCTGGCCGCAAAGATCGCCCGGCTGCGGATCTTCCGCGACACTGAAGGGCGCATGAACCGTTCGCTGCGCGATACCGGCGGCGAAGCGCTGGTGGTAAGCCAGTTCACCCTGGCTGCCGACACCCGCCGCGGCAACCGCCCCGGTTTTTCATCCGCAGCGCCGCCCGATGAAGGCAAGCGCCTTTATCTGACCTTCGCCGACGCCCTGCGCAAGGAAGGGATTGCCACCGAAACCGGGATCTTCGGCGCCGACATGCAGGTGGCGCTGGTGAATGACGGCCCGGTGACGATCTGGATGGAACAATAGCCCGGAAACCTCAGAGCCGTCGGCGCAGTTCCTGTGCAATGCGCTGCATCAGTTGCGGATCATCGCCGCCGATCACCACGAAACCGTGACTCGGGCTGCGCCAGGAAGCCGCGGCAAGGCCAAGCAGCACATCGGTTTCCACCTGCCGTTCCGGGCCCGGCCGGCGCAGGATGCAGAAAGCCACCGGCGTGCCGTCGGGCAGGGTGAAGGCGATCTGGACAAGCGGCATCCCGGCAAAGCCCAGCACCTGTGCACGGCGCAGCCGAAGATCGCCGATTTCCGTAAAATCATCGGGATCGAGATCAATTCCCAAAGCCCTGCCTGCACGGGAAAATTCCTCTTTCAGGCGGGTCGGATCCGAAGGGATCGGCGTCAGCGTTTCCGGCACGTAAAGCGCCTGGTAATGGGCAACCTCCATGCGCCAGTCGGCACTCTGCCCCGGCAGCCCGGGGCCGGGCACGACCGATCTGTCGGAACCGGCCGAGGACAGGATCCAGACAAGCGCCGCACCGGCAATCAGCGCCACCGCATGAGACGCTATCCCTGCCCGTTCCCACAGCTGCCACTTCCGGACAGGGCGCTCGGGGCGGCCGCAGGTGTCCCGCGCTTCGGCAGCATTGGCAAGGAAACGCCCGAGATCGCGCTGCCCGGCCATGTCGAGCAGCGGCGCGAAGCCCCCCCGCAACGTGTCGGGATCAAGCCTCAGCATCGCGATGCGCCGCGCCAGCGCCCGGTCCCTGTCAAGCGCCGCGCGAATGCGCGTCATGGCCTCGGGCGCCAGTTCCCCATCAAGGAAGGCGGTCAGCTCCTCGTCGCTGAAGCGCCTGTCGTGCTGCCTGCTCATGTGTCTTTTCCCGTTCCGGTTTCCCTTCCTTCTTCGGCAGGCGCCGCGGGCGTTCCCACAGAGGCCCCGCCTGTCTGCTTGCGGGTTTTCCCGCGGGCACCTTCTGCCCCCGCATCCCCGAAGCGCGCCAGACGACGCCGCGCTGTCGCAAGGCGGCTCATCACGGTTCCGAGCGGAACCTGCATGATCCCGGCCGCCTCGCGATAGGAGAAACCTTCCACATAGACCAGCATCACCGCCTCGCGCTGCCCCCTGGGCAGGGCCATCACCTGTTCAACAATCTCGCGGGCCAGAATATTCATCTCCACACCCGGCGACGGATCGACGATATCCGTCTCTTCCATCGGCACCTGCCCGTTCCCGCGGCGCAGCCTGCGCGCCCGCAGATCGTTCAGCCAGAGCGAACGGCAGATGCAGAAGGCCCATCGGTCAAGCCGGCTGCCGGGGGTAAACTGGCTGGCCTTCTCAAGTGCCCTCAGGCAAGTGGCCTGCACCAGATCATCGGCCAGATCGGGCGCCCCCGACAGCGCCCAGGCAAAACGCCACAGCCGGGGCAGGATCGCGGGCAGCCCCGCGGCCACGGCGCGCCGGGCCGCGGCATGATCCCTGCCGGACAACGTCTTCATGCGCACACTTTCATGCGAATAATTTCACCGCCCGCGTGTTTCCCTTTCTGACGGTTCCAAAAGGAACCGTGCACCAAAACGACATGTGAACCATACGGGAGGAACAGAAATGCGCAAAATGTTTATCGGCCTGGCAGCGGCGGTCATGCTCGGGCTTGGCGGCGGGGCCATACAGGCCGGCAGCCATGGTGGCAACTGGACGCTGGATGGTGCGGCCTCAAGCCTGGCCTTCGGATCGGTAAAGAAGGATACCGTGGGCGAAACCCATTTCTTCCGCAAGCTTTCGGGCACGGTCAGCCCCGAAGGCAACGTTGCGGTGACGATCGATCTCGGTTCGGTCGATACACTGATCGAGATCCGCGACGAGCGGATGATCGAGCACGTGTTTGCCAACGCTCCCGAGGCCAGCTTCTCGGCCAGTATCGACATCGGACCGCTGAGCGAACTTCCGGCAGGCGAGGTGAAGATCGTGGAGGTAAGCGGCGCGCTGACGTTCCTCGGTCGCGAGGTTCCGGTTGATTCCGAGGTGGCGGTAACGCGGCTTGGCGAAAACCGGGTGATGGTGGTGAGCGAAGGAATGATCTGGCTGACCACCGAGGAAATGGGCATCGACGAGGGTATCACCAAGCTGCAGGAAATCGCCGAACTGCCGGGTATCACCCGGGCCTTCCCGGTAACCTTCCGGCTGGTCTTCGATCACGGGATGTAAGCGCCGGAAATCCCCGGGCCCGATCATGCCGGAAACGCGGGAAGCGCAACAACCGGGTTTCCGGCATTTCCCGGTCAGCCGGGGCGGCCGGCGGGATCCGCCGAAGCGACAACGGAGGCGCATCCGTCATCTGCCGCCCCTGTTTCCGCAGGCATGTGCCCGACTGCGCCGGTCGAAGCGGCCGGACCGGCGAGGATGCGGTCGCTTTCGGTCAGGATGAAGTCCAGAAAGCTGCGCGCGGCCAGCGAAAGCTCCTTGCCGCGGGGATGCACCGCATACCACTGCCGTTCGATCGGAAAACCCTGCACGTCCAGTTCCACGACCGACCCCGCCGCCAGTTCCTGCACGATGTTGCGCCGCGAAAGAACCGAAACGCCGAGCCCCGCCATCACCCCCTGCTTGATCGCCTCGGCCGAGCCCAGCTCCATCCACGGGCGGATGGTCACCCCGGCATCGGCAAACAGCCGCTCGGCCGCCTGCCGCGTGCCCGAGCCCGGCTCGCGCACGAGGAACTTCTCCTCCGCCAGCCGGACGAGCGGGATCGCCCTTTCCGCGGCCAGCGCATGGCCCGGCGGCGCCACCACCACGATCCGGTTGCCGATGAAGGGATAGGCCTCGACCGGCATCTCGCGCGGCGCCTGGCCCATGATCAGCAGATCGTCGAGGTTTTCACGCAGGCGCCTGAGCACGGTCGCGCGGTTGGTGACCACCAGCTGCGGCACCACCCGCGCATGGCGCTCGGCAAAGGCACCCAGCAGCGCCGGCATGAAATAGATCGCCGAGGAAATCACCCCCAGCCGCAGATCGCCCTGCACCACGCCGCGCGCCGCGTCGGCGTAATCGCGCAGCGCTGCCATCCGCCCCAGCACGTCAACCGCCGCGCGATAAACCTCGCGCCCCGCATCGGTGGGATGCACCCGCCCCCCCACCTGCTCGAGCAGCGGCAGGCCGATGGTGTCGGTCAGCTTGCGGATCTGCATCGAAACCGTGGGCTGGGTCAGGTGCAGTGCCTCGGCCGCGCGCGTGAAACCGCCCAGCCGCACGACCGTTTCAAGGATCTGCAGCTGCCGCAGCGTGATGCTTTGCAGGAACAGCTTCCCGGCCGGCTCATTCATAGTCATTGATCTATGATCCTGATAGAAACTATTGATTTCCCCTTATATCGAGAGCAGTGCATACTGTCCACACGCTGCCAGATCCGGCTTCGCCCGGGGAGGAGGGCAGGATTCGAAATTGCAACCACTGAAAACGCGAAGGAAGCGCAATGGCCAAATCATACAAGGCGGGTGTGAAGGAATACCGCGATACATACTGGGAGCCGGATTATACGCCGAAGGACAGCGACATCCTGGCCTGTTTCAAGATCACGCCCCAGCCGGGCGTGCCGCGCGAAGAGGCCGCCGCCGCGGTGGCCGCCGAAAGCTCTACCGGCACCTGGACGACCGTGTGGACCGACCTGCTGACCGATCTGGACTACTACAAGGGCCGCGCCTACGCGATCGAGGACGTGCCCGGTGACGACGATGCCTTCTACGCCTTCATCGCCTATCCGATGGGGCTGTTCGAGGAAGGCTCGGTGGTCAACGTCTTCACCTCGCTGGTGGGCAACGTGTTCGGCTTCAAGGCGGTGCGCGGACTCAGGCTGGAGGACGTGCGCTTCCCGCTGTGGTTCGTGGCCACCTGCCATGGCCCCCCGCACGGGATCTACGTGGAGCGGGATCTGCTCGACAAATACGGCCGCCCGCTTCTGGGCTGCACCATCAAGCCCAAGCTGGGCCTTTCGGCCAAGAACTACGGCCGGGCAGTCTATGAATGCCTGCGCGGCGGGCTCGACTTCACCAAGGACGACGAGAACGTGAACTCGCAGCCCTTCATGCGCTGGCGCGACCGCTTCCTGTTCTGCCAGGAGGCGATCGACAAGTCCGAAGCCGAGACCGGCGAGAAGAAGGGCCACTACATGAACGTCACCGCGCCGGATGTGGAAGAGATGTTCAAGCGGGCCGAGTTCGCCAAGGAGGTCGGCTCCAAGATCATCATGTCGGACTATCTGACGCTCGGCTGGGCGGCGCATAACAGCCTGTCGCGCTGGTGCCGCGACAACGGGCTGCTGCTGCATGTGCACCGGGCGATGCATGCGGTGATCGACCGCTCGCCCACCCACGGCATCAATTTCCGTGTGCTGGCCAAGCTGCTGCGGCTTCTGGGCGGCGACCACCTGCATTCGGGCACCGTGGTCGGCAAGCTGGAAGGCGACCGCGCCGCAACCCTGGGCTGGATCGACCTTATGCGCGACAAATACGTCAAGGAAGACCGCTCGCGCGGGATCTTCTTCGATCAGGACTGGGGGCAGATGCCGGGGGTGTTCCCGGTGGCCTCGGGCGGCATCCATGTATGGCACATGCCGGCGCTGGTCTCGATCTTCGGCGACAATTCGGTGCTGCAGTTCGGCGGCGGCACGCTGGGCCACCCCTGGGGCAACGCGGCCGGCGCCGCGGCCAACCGGGTGGCGCTGGAGGCCTGCGTCAAGGCCCGCAACGAGGGCCGCGAGCTGGAGAAGGAAGGCAAGGAGATCCTGACCGCAGCCGCCAAGCACAGCCCCGAACTGAAGATTGCCATGGAAACGTGGAAAGAGATCAAGTTCGAGTTCGACACCGTCGACAAGCTCGACGTTCAGCACCGCTGATCGCCATCCATCCCGCCCCCGGCCCGGCGCCGGGGGCAACCGAGATACTTTGACAAGGAATGAAACCATGAGCGACGTGCAAGACTATCCTTCCCGCCTGTCGGATCCCAATTCCCGCAAGCTGGGCACGTTTTCCTATCTGGAACCGATGACCGGCGACGAGATCCGCAAGCAGGTGGAATACATCATCAACCAGGGCTGGAATCCCGGCATCGAACATACCGAACCGGAAAATGCCTTCGGCAACTACTGGTACATGTGGAAGCTGCCGATGTTCGGCGAAACCGATGTGGATGCGGTGCTGAAGGAAATCGACCTGTGCCGCGAAAACAACCCCGGCAATCACGTGCGCCTGATCGGCTACGACAACTACAACCAGACCCAGGGCACCGCGATGCTGGTGCACCGGGCCGAGATCAGGGCCTGATCCTTGCGGGGCGCCTCTGCCGACAGCGGCGCCCCGACAATCCCCAACCGACGAGGCCGAGATGAGCACCCCCGCCCGCGAAGATTTCATCGTCAAGGACGAGCCCTACTACCGCCCGGTCGCCGACGAGGTGGAGCGTTTCGACGCCGCCTATGACGTGCGCATGCCGGTGATGCTGAAGGGGCCCACCGGCTGCGGCAAGTCGCGTTTCGTGGAATACATGGCCTGGAAGCTGGGCCGCCCGCTGATCACCGTGGCCTGCAACGAGGACATGACCGCCGCCGATCTGGTGGGCCGCTTCCTGCTGGATATCAACGGCACGAAATGGCAGGACGGCCCGCTGACCGTGGCCGCGCGCATCGGCGCCATCTGCTATCTGGACGAGGTGGTAGAGGCACGCCAGGACACCACCGTGGTAATTCACCCGCTCACCGATCACCGCCGGGTGCTGCCGCTCGACAAGAAGGGCGAGCTCGTGGAGGCGCATCCCGATTTCCAGATCGTGATTTCCTACAACCCCGGCTACCAGTCGATGATGAAGGATCTGAAACAGTCCACCAAGCAGCGCTTCGGCGCCATGAGCTTCGACTACCCGGATCCGCAGGTGGAGGCCGAGATCGTCGCCCATGAATCGGGTGTGGCGTCCGAGATGGCGGCGAAGCTCGTGCAGGTGGCACAGAGCTCGCGCAACCTCAAGGGCCACGGGCTGGACGAAGGCATGTCCACCCGGCTGCTGATCTATGCCGGCCAGCTGATCGAAAAGGGCATCCCGGCCACGGCCGCCTGCCGCATGGCGCTGGTGGAGCCGATCACCGACGATCCCGACATGCGCGAGACGCTGGATGCCGCCGTCACCACCTTTTTCGGGTGACGCCATGAACGGGGCCGGCTTCAACACCGCCCGGGGCGCGCAGCGGCCCGGGCAGCGCCCGACCGCCCCCCCGGGCGGGCGCTTCGCTTCCGCCCGCGGTCGGGCACTCCCCTGCGTTCGGACCTGATCATGACCGTCAACCTCGACGACTACCGCGAAGATCTGATCGCCGCCGCGCCCGAGCTGGCCGAAACGCTGGACGCGAGCTTCGCCGAGGCCGCCCGGGTGATGTCCCCGGCCGCGCTCAAGGACTGGCTCGACGGCGCCCGCGGCATCGTCTCCCTGCGCAAGGGGCCCGAACTGCTGCTGACCTGGCTCGACGAGATGCCGCTGGTGGTCAAGGACTGCGGCGAAGACATCATCCGCGACGTGGCCGAGGCCGCCTTCAGGCTGTCCTCGATGGTCTCGGGCCAGGTGCTGGAACGGATGATCGCCACCCTTCCGGCGGTCTCGGCCCGGCTGGGCGACCCGGACCTCTTGCGCGCCTATCTGCAGCTGCTGCACCGGCTTTCGGCACGCGCCCCCCGGGGCCTGCGCCCCATGTTCCGGGTGATCGACGAGTTGCTGGGCAAGCTCACGCTCACGGGGCTGCGCCGCTGGGCCGATTTCGGCGCCGAGGCCTATCGCCGGGATCTCGCCCGCCAGGCCGCCTATTTCGGGCTGGAAACCGAAGACAGCCGCGCGGTACTGAAACGCGAACGCAAGGGCACGCTGTTCATCGACAGCCAGCGGCGGCTGAACTTCTACCTGCGCGCCTTCTGGGGGCGCGACTTCTTCCTGCGCCCGGCCGCGGCCGACAGCGCCGGCTTCCGCCCCTTCATCGAAGAGGGCGCGCTGCACCTGGCGGATGCGGTGGACGGAATCGGCGACGTTTCCGGCATCGACCTCTACCGCGCCATGGCCGCCCACATGGCCGCCCATGTCTCCTACACCGACATGCCGCAATCGGCCGGCACGCTGGCCCCGGCCGAGAAATTCATGATCGGACTGATGGAAGACGCCCGCGTGGAATGGTGCGCGGCACGCGATTTTCCGGGGCTGCGCCGGCTGTGGCTTTCGCTGGCCGAAGCAGCACCCGCGGCGGATTACGAGCACGAAAGCATGGCACTGCTGGAACGCACCGCGCTGGCGCTGCTCGACCCCGCCCGCAAGACCGGCGACGGCCCGCTCGACGATCTGGCCGCCCGCTTCCATGCGCACGTGGCCGATCACGCCCGCGATGGCGCCTTTTCCGCCGATCTCGGGCGCGAGCTTTACGGAATCTTCTCCCACCGCCGCGCCCTGCCCTCCCTGCGCATCCTCGAAAGCCTTGCCCTGCCCTGGCGCGACGACAACCGCTTCGTCTGGAACCTTGACGAATTCGACTGGGTGCAGGACACGGCCTATATCCCGGCCTCGCAAAGGCAGGTCCGCAAGCATGTCAGCCTGATGGAATTCGTCAACGAGGTCGAGGTGGAAACCGCCGGCGACGACGCCCAGGAAATCTGGGTGCTGGGAAGCGAACTGTTCCCTTACGAAGACGAGGGCATTTCCTACAACGAGATGGAGGGGAAAGAGCCCGTCACCGGCCCCTTCCACTATCCGGAATTCGACTATCGCGTGCAGCTGCACCGCCCGGCCTGGACCACCGTCTACGAGCGCCGCCAGGGCCGCGGCGACCCGGAAGCGATCAACCGGCTGCTGAGCGAACACAAGGGCATCAGCCACCGCATCCGCCAGATCATCGACCGCCTGCGCCCGCAGGGCACCATGCGCCAGCGCAAGCTGGAAGACGGCGACGAGCTTGACCTCAACGCCGCGGTGGATGCCATGGTGATGCTGCGCCTCGGTCTGCAGCCCGACATGCGCATCACCATGCGCAGCGTCATCAACCGGCGCGATCTTGCGGTGGTGGTGCTGCTCGACCTGTCGGAAAGCACCAACGAAACCGTGCGCGGCACCGAAAAGACGGTGCTTGACCTCACCCGCGAGGCAGCGGCACTGGTGGCGGCGGCGATCGACGGTATCGGCGATCCGTTCGCCATTCACGGCTTTGCCTCCGACGGGCGCCACGACGTGCAGTATTACCGTTTCAAGGATTTCGAACAGAACCTTGACGCAGAAGCGAAATCACGGCTTGCCGGCATGCGGGGCGGGCTTTCGACCCGGATGGGCGCGGCGATGCGCCACGCCGGCCATCACCTGAAGATGCGCCCCGAGCGCCACAAGCTGCTTCTGGTGGTTACCGACGGCGAACCCGCCGATATCGACGAGCGCGACCCCCAGTATCTGCGCATGGACACCAGAAGGGCGGTGCAGGAACTGCACAAGGAAGGCATCCACAGCTACTGCCTGACGCTGGACCCCGAGGCCGACCGCTACGTGGCGCGCATCTTCGGCGAAAACAATTACACCATCGTCGATCAGGTCGAACGCCTGCCGGAAAAGCTGCCGCGCCTGTTCGCAGCCCTCACGGCCTGAGACGCAAGGCGCGCGAAAACAGGGAACGAATACCGGAACCGGCCCCTGTCGATCCCCCTGTCGGCCCCCGTCAATGCCGATCGATGTCAGCCCTCGGCAATCACCTGCTGGCGCTGGCGGCCGAGCCCCTCGATCCCCAGTTCCACCACGTCACCCGCCTTCAGATAGCGCGGCGGGTTCTTGCCCATGCCGACGCCCGGAGGGGTGCCGGTCGAGATCACGTCGCCCGGTTCGAGCGTGAAGAACCGGCTGAGATAGCTGATCAGATGGGCAACGCCGAAAACCATCGTGGCGGTGCTGCCCTCCTGCATGCGCACGCCATTCACCTCAAGCCACATGGTCAGGTTCTGAACATCCTCCAGCTCGTCGGGCGTGACCAGCCAGGGCCCCAGAGGACCGAAGTTGTCGCATGACTTGCCCTTGGTCCATTGCCCCTCGTGCTCGATCTGAAAAGCGCGTTCGGACACATCGTTCACCACGCAATAGCCGGCCACATGCACAAGCGCATCGGCCTCGGCAATGTATTTTCCGCGCCGCCCGATCACCACGCCCAGTTCGACCTCCCAGTCGGTTTTCCGCGAATCGCGCGGAATGATGATCGGATCGTCGGGGCCGCAGATGGCGCTGGTGGCCTTCATGAACAGCACCGGCTCGGACGGCACGGCCAGGCCGCTTTCGGCGGCATGATCCGAATAGTTCAGGCCGATGCACATGAACTTTCCCGTGCCTCCGACACAGGGCCCAAGCCGTGGGTTGCCGGTGACTTCGGGCAAGGTTTCGGGGTCGAGCGCGCGCAGCCTGTCCAGATCGGCAAGTGCCTCGCCGGCAATATCGCCGGTCACACCGGACAGATCCCGCAGCCGCCCCCCCGCATCCACAAGGCCCGCCTTCTCGGCGCCACGCCTGCCATATCGCACCAGTTTCATGCCGTTCCCCCTGTGCTGTGCATCTGCTCATCCATTCATTTCACGGCCTGTCCGTTGATCGCCCGCCCGCCAACCGCTCCGAAACAGGCAGGCGAAACAGACATAGCACCCGGTATCCTGAAACACCATCATCCGCCACCGCCCACGCCCATGTTCCCCGTATGGCCCGATCCCGGAAGCGGCAGATTGTGCCACTCCTCCGCAGACGCTATCAATTGATGACGCACCGGGGAAATCCCGCAAGGCAGGAGAACCGAGCATGGGCAGACGCATTCTGATCCTTGGCGTATTCGTGGCCGATGCGGCCTATCGGGCCGCGCGCCAGCCACATATGGGCGAAACGCTTCTGGGGCGCGAATTCCGCCTTGGCCCCGGCGGCAAGGGATCAAACCAGGCGGTGGCGGCGGCAAGGGCCGGAGGCACGGTCCACCTGATCACCCGCATAGGCCGCGATCCCTTCGGAGAAATGGCTCTTGATACCTGGCGTGCAGCCGGTGTCACCCCCGAGATCATCCGCCCCGAGGACAGCGTTACCGGCGCCGCCTGCATCTTCATCGAAGATGACACCGGCGACAACGCGATCGTCATCTGTCCGGGTGTCGGTGGCGATATGGGCCCCGCAGACATCGACCGCGCCACAGCCCTGTTCGATGACGCCGGGGTATTCATGACACAGCTCGAACAGCCGCTTGCGGCCGCCATGCACGGGCTGCAGACCGCCCGCGCCAGGGGTGTCGTCACCATTCTCAATCCCGCCCCGGCCGCCGACCTCCCCGAAGGCATGCTGGCACTGTGCGATTACGTCACTCCCAACGAAACCGAGGCCGAAGGCCTGACCGGCATTGCCGTGACCTCTCTGGAAGACGCCCGCCACGCGGCCGGGGCACTGCTTGCGCAGGGGGCGGGCGCGGCAATCATCACCCTTGGCGAAAACGGCGCGCTTTATCACGATGGAAAGACAAGCAAGCATGTCCCGGCCTTTGATGCGGGGCCGGTCGTGGAAACCACCGGCGCCGGCGATGCCTTCAACGGCGCTTTCGCAGCGGCACTTTCGGAAGGCATTGCCCCCGTCGATGCCGTGCGCTTCGGCTGCGCGGCGGCCGGAATCTCTGTCACCCGGCCGGGCACCGCCCCCTCGATGCCCGAACGCACCGAAATCCAGGCCTTGCTGAACAGCCGCCCACGCTGACTGCCATCCTGTCAGCGGTTGACATCGCCGTAAATGATGATTGTGGAAACTTCATGCATCTGCTGCGCGATGGCAGGCAACGCGTCAGCAAACGCCATGGGCGTGTCCCGCAGCCTGCATCACATCGAAAAACAGCTGGACGCGTTGATGCCACGTTCGCAAAACAGATGCGCGGCGGCGGCACGGTATGGAAACCGGATGTTCAGGGCATTCCGTTACGGGGCCCGAACATCCCGCTTGGCCCTGATCGGGCCGAAGAACCAGTTTCAGGCAAAGAACGCGATGCCTGCGACAACGAGGAACGGCCACACAGCGCGATCGGGAACAAGTCGCCGATCATGCCGAGAAAATCGGGGAACGCAGCCAGCCCGTTATCCCGAGAAGCCGGAAAACTCTGGCCAACGCTGGCCGAAAGATGGGTGGCGCATCAGCCTCGGGCCAGCCTCTGATCCCGGCTGGAGGGAAATCCCGCGGCAGGTCAGCCATGATCCAGATCACCGAGAATTTCGGCGATCTGCCGGCGCAGCCATTTGTGGGCCGGATCGGCATTCACGCGCCGGTGCCAGACCATCATGATCTGTGTCGAGGGCACCTTTACAGGGGGCAGAAAGATGTCGAGCCCGGCCGACGGGGCCACCTGACGCGCCAGCGCGACAGGCAGCAGGGCGATCAGCTCCGATCCGGCAACCACCCGATAGACGCCCGAGAACACCGGCAGCGTCATCACCACCCGACGTTCGCGCCCGATGGCGGCCAGAGCCATATCTCCTTGTGCCTGCCTCTTGCCGTCAGCCGAAAACAGGACATGGCCGATATCGCAGAACAGGTCGATCGGAATGACATCGCCCGGCCTGACACCGGCGCTCGCCAGCCTTTGATGCCCCGAGCGCGCGATGACGCAGAAGTCGGAGGTGAGAACCCGCTGCTGTTCCGCCCAGCCGGGCAGGTCCATTTCGGGGTTCAGCACCAGATCGACATCATAGAGTGTCAGAGCCTCGAAGGGTTTGCTCGGCACCATGTTGACGAGATGCGTTCGCATGGATGGTGCCATGGCCTGCAGGCGTTCCGTGAGGACCGGCATCAGGAGTTCGGCAAAGTAATCCGCCCCCGAGATGCGGAACCTGGCATCCGAGGTCGCCGGATCAAAGGCACCGGGCCCGGAGATCAGCTCTTCCAACTGCACCAGCAGGTTGCGCAGCGGAGCCTCGAGCGACAGCGCGAACTGCGTCGGCTCGAAGGTCTTGCCGCTGCGAAAGAACAGCTCATCCCCGAGCGACAGGCGCAACCGCGCCAGTGCCGCGGAAACCGCCGGCTGCGAAAGGCCGATCCGCTTGCCGGCTTTCACGGTCGAGCGTTCGCGCAAGAGCGCATCGAGCACCCGCAGCAGGTTCAGGTCGAAGGCATTCAGATTTGTCATGCAAATACAAATAATACAAATAATCGATTTTTCGTATGAATATTTTTCTGCCAACGTCGCGCGAAAGTCGCGAGGCAACCTAAGATGCAGATGAACGAATTCTTGCTTGGCCCCAGTGCGATCGAATGGGGCGGGACATTTTACAAGACCATCCTGTCCACATCGGCAACCGGCGGTGCGATGTCGATCGTCGATTCCGTTTCACCGCCCGACAGCGGCCCGCCGCGCCATGTCCACCATGATGCCGACGAGGCCTTTCTGATCCTGACCGGAGACTGCGAATTCTGGATCGAGGGCGCGCGGTTCACCCGCGGACCCGGACAATCCGCGTTCGTCCCCCGCGGTCAGGAGCACACGTTTCGCGTGGTCAGCACGATCCCGTGCCGCCACCTGATCATCCTGACGCCGGGGGGCCTTGAAGGGTTCTTCGGGGAAATGGCCGCAGGCCAATACCGCATCCCCGACGACATGGCGAAAATCGATGAAATTGCCAGCCGGTTCCGCATGAAATTTACCGGGCCGCCGCTTGGCGCATCCGATGGCAACACATGACAACACGAGATGGAAAGATGAAATCGGTACCGACAATGTTTCTTGCAACCGCAGCATTTTTCGTGCTTCTGGGCATGATCTGGGGCATCCAGATGTCGGCCACCGGAAACCATGACCTGTCGCCGGCCCATGGCCACCTCAACCTTGTCGGTTTCGTCACCATGTCGGTCATGGGCATCTATTACGCCCTGACCCCGGCCGCGGCCGCCAGCAAATGGGCCTGGCCGCACTATTTCCTGGCCCTCGGGGCTGTCGTCATCCTGGTGCCGGGGATCGTGATGGCGCTGACCGGAAAGGGAGAAGCGCTGGCAAAGGCGGGCTCGGTCCTTTCGGTCGTGTCGGTGGTAGCCTTTCTGGCCATGATCCTGAAATTCGGTTTCGGAAACCAGAAGTAGCGGCAGCCGCCCGGCGGGAATTCCCATGTGTTGCCCTCCGCCCGCTGCCCGCTGTCCGGACAGGTTTCAGCGGTGAAAGCGCCGTCCGGTCGCAGGGCGCCGCCATGAATTCAACCAACCTGAAGATGGAAAAGAAAATGAACAGGATTGACGATTGCAAACGGCTGGCAGTGCCGGAAGCACGCCCCGCGCACGAGATCGGCACCATCCGCGGCCGGCTGCGCTTCTGGCCAGGAACTGCGACGCGACGCATGCGGCATGCCCTTCGGCTTGCTGGCGCCACCCTGACGGCGATGGCTCTGCTGTCGGCCACGCCGGCCATGGCGCAGAACCTGGGGCTGACCATCGGCCAGCTTATCGAACGGCTTGGTGCGGCGGCAGATGCCGCCGGCACGCCGCTGGAATTCAGGGAACCGAGCTGTCTGGAGAACGACAAGCCGGGCAGCCCGGGCGAGAAGATCGTCAGTTGCACCCATATGATGGGGGACGGACGCCTGCTGATCAGCAATGCCGAGCCCGAAAGACCATTGACCGACATCGCGACCCGGCCCTGGGGGCGGTGAAAACGGCCCCGCCGCCATCAATGAGGGCGAACCCGGCGAATACGGCCCGGAGGCGAATGCGCCGGTCGAAGCGGTCGCCTCTGCCGGTGACGGCAGTGCAAGCATCGGGAAGGTCGGGTTTTTCGTTCTCGATCCGGGCGAAAACCTGACCATTACCGCCCAGGCGCAATGGCAAATCAGCCGACACCTGCATTTTCAGGAGGAAAAAAACGGAATTGTTCACGAATTTTGACGGACGCATTTCGCGCAAGGGATTCTGGATGGGGTTTCTCGGCCTGATCGTGGCCGTGCTCATTGCCGGGCGGGGCATGATATCGATCCTGCCCGGCGGCATCGTGCCGATGCTGGCACAGATCGTCGTGTCCGTGGGGAGCCTCTACATCTGGTCGGCCGTGGTGGTGAAGCGGCTGCATGACCGCGACAAACCGGCAATGCCATGGGCGGTTCTCTTTCTGGCCCCCGGCGTTCTCCTGCAGATCATGAGCATGTTCAAGATCGGCTACAGGGCTGTCAAAGTGGCAGGTGCCCAGTTCATGGTTCCGGGCACCGGCGCCACAATGGTCATGTGGCTGTCCATGGCCGTGGGGCTGTGGATGTTCGTCGAACTGGGATTCCTCAAGGGCACGCCGGGTGAAAACAGCTATGGCCCCGATCCGGCTGGCGGCACCGCCCCCCGCGAAGGCCAGGCGGAAGCATAGGGCCATGGGGCAGATGGAACCGGAGGAAGCGGAATATTTCACGATCAGCTGGGCAAAGCTGATCGCCATTTCCGGCGTCTTCGTGCTGATCGGGGCCATCGTGATCGCGGTCGGCTACCGGATGGGCAGCCAGGCGCGATGCCTTTGGTGTGGAAACGCAGGCAAGGGTGATTTCAAGATACACCGGCCAAGTGGGCAATGCACGTTCTCGCGCCTACTACAGAATGCAGGTTGAATTCAGCGTGGACAACAGGTTGCACCGGGGGCTTGTGGATACACCCGGCGATTTTTCAAGCGCCACGATGCCCCGGATCGCGTGCCGATCCGCTACCTTCGGGAAGATCCGAAAATTCGTGAGCTGGCCCCGGGTTTGCGCCGCAGATCGGTGAAAACAGCATCGTCATCGTCGTCACCTTTCTGCTCATCGGCCTTGCCAATGGCGGCATGGGGATCGGCAAGGAGGAAGGCAGGCGCATTCAGGCAAAGGGAGAAGAGGAACAATGACGGTTCATGGTGTCCCGATAAACGAAATTCCGTGGACGACCTGATGCTTGCCGGGCTTCTTTTCCATGTCCTGTTCCGGATCTATGCCGCCAATTACCTGGTGGACTGACGGCAGACGATACAAGTAAAACCGGATCCCCGGAAGCGATCGGGCGCATCCACATGCGAATTCCCGGTTCAGCGTATTGTCCACCACGACCGACGGCTCGCCGCCATGCTTGCCCGGGCGGCGTCCATGGCCGATCCGGGCCTGGATGCCCGCCAGCCGGGCCAGTCGCGCCACGCGGTTCGCACCACAGCTCTTGCCCTGATCCGGAAGGTCATCGTGCAGCTTGCGATACCCGTGAACCTTGCCAGCGCGCGTTTCAGCCGCCGGTTTTCTGCGGCATGATCTTCCCCCGCCTTCCCGGGAGACGGGATCGAAAACTTCCTTGTCCAGACGTGCCGCGAATATGTGCTGGCGCCCAATCGCTGTGAAACCTCGCGCACAGGATACCCCCGCACCGTAATCTGGCACACTGCATCATGCTTGGAATCGTCACTGTGATCTGCCTTCCCCACAAGGCCCTCCTTGCCTCATTTTCAGGAAGAAGGTGACTGCAAATCTGGGGGCCATTCACAGGCCGCGCTCCCTCTGGGCACAACGCGACAGGGCAAACCGGGCACAGGGGCAGTCTCGCGATCCGTTCCCGTCAGCCGGAAGCCGCGGCGCGTGCGGCGGCGGGCATGGCTGCCGCGATTTCCTCTGCATGGGGGCGCCATCCCATCCTGCGATAGAGTTTCCGCAGACAGGTCTGCCATGTATCACTGTCGAAATAGGCGGCATGGCGCTCGGAAGCCACGAAACGGATGCCGCCGCTCAGATCAGGACGATCTTCACGGATCAGTCGTGCCATTTCGGCCGCTGCCACCGCTTCTTCCAGTTGATCCTTCAGGTGATTGGCCATGGCAAAGGCCATCATGTCGAACAGCCGGAAAGCACCGGAATTGGTTTCGATGAAACTGGGCGCGAACAGGTTTTCGTGCTCGCGCGAAAACATCTGCAGATAAAGATCCGGCCGCCCGCCCGCATAGGTGAAATAATCGCGCGCATAAGGCTGTATCTGGGTATAACCGGTTGCCAGCAGGATCAGATCGAACACCTCGCGCGAACCGTCGCGAAACAGCACCTGATCGCCATCGAGGCGCTCGATATCGGGCTTCACCCGCAGATCTCCGTGCTGGAGATAGTGCAGCACCTGGCTGTTGAGGACGGGATGGGCTTCGAACAGCCTGTGATCCGGGCGGGGCAGGCCAAGGCGCGTCAGGTTGCCGACATGCATTCGCAGGATCATCGAAAACACCGGCCGCTTCAGCCAGAGCGGCAGTTTCGGACCACTGCGGGCAAAGACATCGGCCGGCATGCCGAACAGATGCTTGGGAATGAAATGATAGCCCCGGCGGATCGAAAGAAACGCGCTTTCGGCGCTGACAGCCGCATCGCAGGCGATATCGACGCCCGAGTTCCCGCCCCCCACCACCAGCACCCGCCGCCCCCTGAGTTCGTCGATGCCGCGATAGCTGCGGGCATGGCGGATCTCGCCGTTGAAATCGCCCTGCAGGTCGGGCATCCGCGGGTGCCAGTTGGCTCCGGTAGCGCAGATCACGGCCATGTAGTCATCT
Source organism: Paracoccaceae bacterium (assembly GCA_026989355.1). GTDB lineage: Bacteria > Pseudomonadota > Alphaproteobacteria > Rhodobacterales > Rhodobacteraceae > WFVA01. Next base: position 188,496 of record JALSJM010000005.1, read on the forward strand.
GCCCGGCCGTCATCGCACATCACCCGCCAGCGCCCGTCGGGGCGCTTTTCGATACCGGTAACCTTCGTTCCGAAAGCGATGGCGCCGCGCAGCGACCAGCGATCGGCGAAATCACGGACATATTCCAGGATCAGCCGGTGCGAAGGGTAATCGGGAAAATGAGAAGGCATGGGAAAGCCCTCGAAGCCCGACATGGTTTTCGACGAAATTAAATGCGCGCTTTCATACATCGGCGTATCGCTTCGCGCGATGTCCCAGATACCGCCCACATCGGAATGCACCTCGAACTGATCGTAACCGATACCATTGATCCGCAACGCCCGGGCACAGGCCAGACCGGCAGGTCCGGCACCGATGATGCAGGCTTTCGCAGGGCTGGAGGTCATCATGCTGTTCCTTTCGCACGCATGGAAAACAGAGACCGGAAAGGGCAGACGATCCACCCGCACCACATCGGACCGCACAAGCCCCCAGGCCCGTTCGGTTTTCCTTTTTGCAGAGGCCTGTCAAGGCCTTGCCCGAATGCACACAGACAGGCCGCTGTCACATCTATCCCGAGTGCAGGAAGTGCATCACATCGCCATCCCGCACCACATAGGCCTTGCCCTCGACGCGCAGCTTGCCGGCATCGCGCGCACCCGCTTCGCCGCCCTGGGCCACGAAATCATCGTATGAGATGGTTTCGGCACGGATGAAACCCTTCTCGAAATCGCCGTGGATCACGCCCGCGGCCTCGGGGGCGGTGGTGCCCTTGCGAATTGTCCAGGCGCGGGCTTCCCTGGGGCCGACGGTGAAATATGTCTGCAGCCCCAGAAGTTCGTAACCCGCCCGGATCAGGCGATCGAGGCCGGCTTCCGCAAGCCCCATCTCGGACAGGAACATTGCCGCTTCATCGGGGGGCAACTGGGCGATCTCTTCCTCGATCGCGGCCGAAATGACCACATGGGCATTGCCTTCCCCGGCCGCCATCTCCGCCACCGCCGCGGAATGGCGGTTGCCGGTGGCGGCCGAGGCCTCGTCCACGTTGCACACGTAAAGCACGGGCTTTGCGGTCAGAAGCTGAAGCATCTTCCAGGCCTTCGCATCCTCTTCGCCCACCTCCACCGAGCGCGCCGGCCGCCCCGCCTCGAGCACCGAAAGCGCCGCGCGCAGCAGGCGTTCCTGCTGCATTGCCTCCTTGTCGCCGCCCCTGAGCTTGCGGGTGAGATTCTGCAGGCGCCGCTCGATCGATTCCATGTCGGCCAGCATCAGCTCGGTGGCGATGATCCCGGCATCGGCCACCGGATCCACCCGGCCCTCCACATGGGTCACGTCGTCATCATCGAAACAGCGCAGCACATGGGCGATGGCATCCACCTCGCGGATATTGGCCAGGAACTGGTTTCCCAGCCCTTCGCCCTTCGAAGCCCCCTTCACCAGCCCGGCAATATCGACAAATGTCATCCGCGCGGGGATCACCTGTTTCGAACCGGCGATTTCGGCCAGCTTGTCAAGCCGGGCGTCCGGCACCGCCACTTCGCCCACATTTGGCTCGATGGTGCAGAAAGGAAAGTTGGCTGCCTGTGCGGCGGCAGTGCGCGTGAGCGCATTGAAAAGCGTCGATTTGCCCACGTTCGGCAGGCCGACGATGCCCATCCTGAAGCCCATGACGGTTGATCCCTTCTGTTTCCAGCGCGCATCTAGGGGGCGCGGGGGGCGGCCGTCAAGGCAAGGCGTGCACGGGGCATTGATTTTCCCGCCGCTTTCGCGCAAACCGGCAGAAAAGGCAACGAAAGGCCAATGACATGACACGCATAGAGCGCCGGTTCGCCGAGCTTTCGCAAGCCGGAAGAAAGGCCTTCGTGGCCTATATCATGGCGGGCGACCCCGACCGCGATACCTCGGCAGCAGTGCTGAAGGGGCTGCCGGATGCCGGCGTGGACGTGATCGAGCTGGGCATTCCCTTCACCGATCCGATGGCCGACGGCCCCACCATCCAGGCTGCCGGCCAGCGCGCGCTCGAAGCGGGGATGACACTTGCCGGCGTTCTTGACATGGTGCGCGAATTCCGCCGCGGCGACGACATCACCCCGATCGTGCTGATGGGCTACTACAATCCGATCCACGCAATGGGGGTAGATCGTTTTCTCGACGCGGCGAAAGACGCCGGGGCAGACGGGCTGATCGTTGTCGATCTGCCGCCCGAAGAGGATGAGGAACTGTGCCTGCCGGCGCAGGCCGCGGGGCTGAACTTCATCCGCCTGGCTACCCCCACCACCGATGACGCGCGCCTGCCGAAGGTGCTGCAGAATACATCGGGCTTCGTCTATTACGTCTCGATCACCGGCATCACCGGCGCGGCCGCAGCGCAGGCCGCAGACGTGGCCCCCGAAGTGGCGCGGATCAAGACAGGAACCAACCTGCCGGTGGTGGTGGGATTCGGAATTCGCACCCCCGAAGCCGCGCGCGAGATCGCATCCGTTGCCGATGGCGCGGTGGTGGGGTCGGCAATCGTGAAGCTGATCGGCGAAGGCAGAAACCCCGAAGAGGTGCTGGCCTTCGTCGCCGGACTGGCCGGGGGAGCGCACCGCGCCTGATCACCACGCCAGCAGCCCCCGCGGAAAGGACAACACGGGAAAGAGGAGCTGACATGACGGTCATTGCCGAAATCGGGGATCTCAGGCGGCTCTATCGCCGGCGCGTGCCGAAGATGTTCTATGACTACTGCGAAAGCGGCAGCTGGAGCGAACAGACCTTTCGCGAGAACACCGCGGATTTCGCCGATATCCACCTGCGCCAGAGGGTGGCGGTGGATCTTTCCGCACGCAGCACGAAAACCACGATGATCGGCCAGGATGTGGCGATGCCGGTTGCGCTCGCCCCCGTGGGGCTGACCGGCATGCAGGCCGCCGACGGGGAAATCAAGGCCGCCCGCGCCGCCCAGAAATTCGGCGTGCCCTTTACGCTCTCCACCATGTCGATCTGCTCGATCGAGGACGTGGCCGAGCACACCACCGCCCCCTTCTGGTTTCAGCTCTACGTGATGCGCGACGAGGATTACGTGCGCCGCCTGATCGGCCGGGCACGGGATGCAGGCTGCACGGCACTGGTGCTCACGCTTGATCTGCAGATCCTCGGCCAGCGTCACAAGGATCTGAAGAACGGCCTTTCCGCCCCCCCGAAGCCGACCCTGATGAACATGATCGATCTTGCAACCAGATGGCGCTGGAGCCTCGGGATGCTGGGCACGAAGCGGCGTTTCTTCGGCAATATCATCGGCCACGTGAAGGATGTGAACGATCCTGCCTCGCTGTTCGAATGGACGGCACGGCAGTTCGATCTTCAGCTTGACTGGAAAAAGGTCGCGAAAATCCGCGAAATGTGGGACGGCAAGCTGATCCTGAAGGGTATCAACGATCCCGAAGATGCGAAGATCGCCGCCGGAACCGGCGCCGATGCAATCGTGGTTTCCAACCACGGCGGACGCCAGCTTGATGGCGCGCTGAGCGCGATCCGCGCCCTGCCGGCGATCCTTGATGCGGCAGGAGACCGGCTGGAGGTTCACCTTGACAGCGGCATCCGCTCGGGACAGGACGTGCTGAAGGCGGTGGCCATGGGCGCGCAGGGCACCTATATCGGACGTGCCTATATCTACGGCCTCGGCGCTCTGGGTGAGGCCGGGGTTTCAAGGGCGCTCGAAATCATCCACAAGGAACTGGATCTTTCGATGGCATTCTGCGGCCACCGCGACATCAACGACGTGAACCGCGATATCCTGCTGATCCCCCGCGGTTTCTCCGGAGACTGGGAATGAGGCTGAAGCTTCTTCTGGCGGCGCTTCTTCTGGCCGCCGGCCCGGCCCCGGCCGCGCCCTTCGAATTCGTGGCGCTTGGCGACATGCCCTATGGCAACAATGAAAAGACCCTTGCCGCCTATGAATCCCTGATCACGGAAATCAACGCCCGCCAGCCCGCCTTCACCATTCATGTAGGCGATCTGAAATCGGGCCGCATGCCCTGCAGCGATGACGTGCTGGAAACCCGGCTCGACTATCTCAACCGTTTCGCGCCCGCGCTGATCTATACCCCGGGCGACAACGAATGGACCGACTGCCACCAGCTTCTTGCCGGGCGCTTCGATCCGCTGGAACGGCTCGGTTTCCTGCGCCGCACCTTCTTTGCCGATCCGTCGCGCAGCCTCGGAACGGCACCGTTCGCGGTGCAGTCCCAGGCTCTGGTGATGGGCAGCGCCTTCGCACCCTATGTGGAAAACACCCGCTTCATGCACGAAGACGTGCTGTTCGTTCAGGCGCATGTGGTCGGATCGAACAACAATTTCCTGGCCTATAACCCTGCCGCCACGGCCGAGCATCTTGCCCGCGACCGCGCCAATCTGGCCTGGCTGCACGACAGTTTTGCACTGGCCGCGGAACGGGGCGCGCGGGCCGTGGTGGTTTCGGTTCAGGCCGACATGTTCCGCTGGGATTTCGACCGCCCCGGCCACCCCGAGAAATTCGAGCCCCACTCGGGCTTCGCCAATTTCGGCAATGCCCTGCGCCGGGAAGCAAAACGCTTCGCCCGCCCGGTACTGCTGGTTTATGGAGACAGCCACAGTTTCCTGATCCACCGTCCCTTCCGGCGCACCGCCCCGAACCTGATCGCGCTTCAGGTATTCGGAGCGCGCGACATGCACGCTGTCAGGATAGCGGTTGATCCCGAAGCGCCGGAAGTGTTTTCCTTCGCACCGCTTTTCAACCCGCGGCACCCCTGACGCCATCGCGCCCCGCAGCTGCGTCGGGCCTCAGAGGCCGTAAAGCCCCACCCAGCGTTCGATCAGACCCTGCTGCAGGCGCCGGGCCCGCTTGTTCCAGCCCCTGGCGCCCGGCGCGGTTTCGCGATCGGCCCGCGCAATGCGGGCCCGGCGCGGCATGTCCGAGGCAAGGATCGCAAAGGCCAGCTCCGAACCGTCGGGCGTGAAGATGAACCCCGCCAGGGTGCTGACGAAGTTGAGCGTGCCGGTCTTGGCGCGCACCTCGACGGGATGATTGCGGATCTCCTTTCCCCTGCCGTCGCGCAGCGGAATCCGCTTCAGAAGGCCGGCCAGCGTGCTTCCCGGCCCCTCGTGGATCAGGGCGCGCAGAAGATCGTTCACGGTGGCCCTGCTGGCCTCGCCCAGACCGGAATGATCAACGAAATGCGATCCCACCCCCCCGATGCGCCGATCCAGCCAGCGCGTCATTTCACCCGCCGAAGATCCCAGATCGCCGACCGCCAGACCGCGCGCGCGGGAGGCCGCAAGGCCCACCACCTCGGCGGTGAGGTTGGTCGAATATTTCAGAAGGTCGCGCAGGATGTCGTGTAAAGGTGCGCTTTGATGCACCACAAGCGCGCGGCCACCCGAAGGCAGCTGCGGCACGAATGCGGCAGGCGGCAGGCGAATGCCCTCGGCCGCGGCAAGGGTCTGGAATACCTCGGCCGCATAAACGCCCGGCCGACGCACCGGAAGCCAGCGGCTGCCCCCCTTTCCAAGGGCCCGGCGGGCCACTGTCCAGCGGTCTTCGTTGTCGGCCTCGGCATAGGTGTAGATCGGCTGATCGCGGTTCACGACACGCATCCTGGCCATGTGCACCGCCGGACGATAGCGCCGCGCCCGGGCCTCCATGGCAATGGAATAGCCCTGTCCGCCCCGCTTCCACTCGAAATGAACCCGGTTGAAATTCAGGTTGAGCCCCGAGATCGCCGGGTTGTAGCCCAGATGATCGGGCTGGCCCGGATCGATGGCGCGAATGCGGGGAAGCGCACCATCGTAAACCAGAAAGCCGCCGCGCACGCCACGCATGCCGGCGCGTTTCAACGCGCCCGCCATATCGCCCAGGGCATCGGTATCGAGCAGCGGATCGCCGCCCCCCGCCAGCACCAGATCGCCCTCGAGAATTCCGTTCCGCAATGGCCCGGTAGCCACCAGGCGGGTGGTAAAACGGTAACCGGCGCCCAGGGCATCAAGTGCATAGAGCGCGGTGATCGCCTTGGCCACGCTGGCAGGCGGATACAACTGCCCGGCGGCCCGGCTTTCCAGAACAAGGCCGGTGCGGGCATCGGCAACCGCAAAGCCGACCTGCCCGCCAAGGTCTGCCTCGCGGATCAGTTCCTCGGCGCTGCGCACCGCCCGCCGAAGCGCGATCAGCGGATCGTTTTCCCCGCGCGTCTCGGGGCGGATCGATCGCGCCGGAGCGTTGGCCAGGGCCGGTCCGCCCAGTACCGTCAGAGTCCCCCCCTGCAGGAAGGCCCGGCGGGGCAGCACCCCGCCACCCCGGGTGGTTCTTCTGGCCATCATGCCGGAAACCAGGCGGTTTTGCCACATCGGGGCAAGATGGCCCCGGACGCGGCGTGCCCCCGCCGGCCTTCTGGCTGGCCGAGGCCCTGCCGGTGAGCGGCGCGGGTGCGGATCTCGGTAGAGGAAATGTCCAGCATCGGCACGTTTGCCAGGCACCAGGCCGGGGGGCGGCGCGAGGGCAGAAGGCGGCTCATGTCTGCACGCAGGCGGTAATGACGATAACGCTGCGCCGCCGGCGACACCCGCGCCCTGATCCTGTCGCCTGGCCGGGCGATCACGCCAACCGGCACGTTCCCGATGATCCACTGCCAGTTTTCCCAACGGTGAAAGCCGGCCAGATTGTCGGCTCCCATCAGCCAGACAAAGCGTACGGCGGGGTAAAGGCGCATCAGTGCGGCAAGCGTCTGGGCGGTGTGGCGGGTGCCGATCCGGGCCTCGATATCGCTGATCCGCACCCGCGGATGGCGCATGATCGCGCGCGCCGCGCGCAGCCGCTCTTCAAGCGGCGCGGGACCCTGCGCCTTGAGCGGGTTGCCGGGGCTGACCAGCCACCAGACCTCATCAAGCCCGAAACGTCTGAGCGCCTCGCGCGTCACGTGAACATGGCCCGCATGCGGAGGATCGAACGATCCCCCGAGCAGACCGATCCGCCGCCCCGGCCGGGCATATGGAAGCCGATGACGCATGTGCTCTCCTGTCGCGAACCGCCCCTTTGAACGGCCCTGCGGCGGCCAAGTCAATCCCCGGCACGGCCGAGACCCGCCCTTCGCCGCCTCCGAAGGCCGGGGCGCCGCCGCATTGCCCTTCGCGCATCAAGCCGCTAAACGAAGGCGAAACACGGCAACATTCGCGCGGAGCATTCACATGGCCAGCTACCAGTACGTCTATCACATGGACGGTGTTTCCAAGACTTACCCCGGCGGCAAGAAGTGCTTTGAAAACATCCGGCTGTCCTTCCTGCCCGGCGTGAAGATCGGCGTGGTCGGCGTCAACGGCGCCGGCAAGTCCACCCTGCTGCGCATCATGGCCGGAATCGACACCGATTTCTCGGGCGAGGCCTGGGCGGCCGAGGGCGTGAAGGTGGGCTATCTGCCCCAGGAACCCCAGCTTGATCCCGATCTGAACGTGCGCGGCAACGTGATGGAAGGCGTCAGGGCCAGGCAGGCCATCCTCGAACGTTACAACGAACTGGCCATGAACTATTCCGACGAAACCGCCGACGAGATGGCCCGTCTGCAGGACGAGATCGACGCACAGAACCTGTGGGATCTCGATGCCCAGGTCGATGTGGCGATGGAAGCCCTGCGCTGCCCCCCCGACGATGCCATGCCCGATCAGCTTTCGGGCGGCGAGGTGCGCCGGGTGGCGCTGTGCCGGCTGCTGCTGGAAGCGCCCGACATGCTGCTGCTGGACGAACCCACCAACCACCTGGATGCGGAAACCATCGCCTGGCTGCAACAGCACCTGATCGATTACAAGGGCACGATCCTGATCGTCACCCATGATCGCTATTTCCTTGACAGCATCACCGGCTGGATCCTCGAACTCGACCGCGGACGCGGCATCCCCTATGAGGGCAACTATTCAAGCTGGCTGGAGCAGAAGGCGAAGCGGCTGGAGCAGGAGGCGCGCGAAGACAAGGCGCGCACGCGCACCATCGAACGCGAGCTCGAATGGATCCGTCAGGGGGCCAAGGCACGTCAGGCCAAGCAGAAGGCACGGATCAGGGCCTTCAACGAGCTTGCCAGCCAGTCCGAACGCGAGAAGCTCGCACGCGCCCAGATCATCATCCCCCGCGGCCCCCGCCTGGGCAGCAAGGTGATCGAGGTGACCGGCCTGAAGAAGGCCATGGGCGACAGGCTTCTGATCGAGGATCTGTCGTTCAGCCTGCCGCCCGGCGGCATCGTGGGCGTGATCGGCCCCAACGGCGCCGGGAAAACCACGCTGTTCCGCATGCTCACCGGCCAGGTAGCGCCCGATGCCGGCACCGTGGAATACGGCGATACGGTGGAACTGGCCTATGTGGACCAGTCACGCGATGCGCTTGATCCCGAAAAGACCGTCTGGGAAGAAATCTCGGGCGGTGCCGAGATCATCGAGCTGGGCGATGCCCAGATGAACAGCCGCGCCTATTGCTCGGCCTTCAACTTCCGCGGTGGCGATCAGCAGAAGAAGGTCGGCCTGCTTTCGGGGGGCGAGCGCAACCGCGTGCATCTGGCCAAGCTTCTGAAATCGGGCGGCAACGTGCTGCTGCTGGACGAGCCGACCAACGATCTTGACGTTGAAACCCTGCGCGCCCTTGAAGATGCGCTGGTGGATTTCGCCGGTTGCGCGGTGGTGATCTCCCACGACCGGTTCTTCCTCGACCGCATCTGCACCCATATCCTGGCCTTCGAGGGCAACGCCCATGTGGAATGGTTCGAGGGCAACTTCGCCGATTACGAGGAAGACAAGAAGCGCCGCCTCGGCCCGGATGCGCTGGAACCCAAGCGGCTGAAATACAAGAAGTTCACCCGATGAACGCCGGGCCGGGCAAACGCCCCCGGCCGGCCCGCGCCTTTCGCCTCCGGCCCCGCAACCGCGGGGTTGCAAGATTCCCACCCCTGCCAGGAAGGAAACACGCCGCTTCTTCCATTTTGCGCCAATTCCGCTATTTTTAAGGAATGAAAAAGAAAAGGCCGCTAGAATTCGCGGAAAAGAAAGGGCACTCGGGCAAATCCCGCAAGCAGATCATGACCGCAGCCAGACAGAAACTGCTTCCGGTGCGGCTGGAAACCGCATCCAAACGCGACGTGCGCACCCAATTCGGAGCGTTGTGCTATCGGTTGCACGACGACAAGGTAAAGATCCTGCTCGTCACCAGCCGGGGCGTCGGGCGCTGGATCATTCCCAAGGGCTGGCCGGTGGATGGCGTCACACCCTCGGCCGCGGCTGCCGCCGAAGCCTATGAGGAGGCCGGCGCCGAGGGAGAGATTTCAGATGTGGTTCTGGGTGTCTTTTCCTATCGCAAGGCATTGTCGAACGACGAAAACCTGCCTTGCATCGCCGCCGTTTTCCCGTTGCGGGTAAGGAAACTGCATGCCAAGTTTCCCGAACACAAGCAGCGCCGGCGCAAATGGTTTTCCCAGAAGAAAGCCGCCGAGATGGTTGAAGAACCCGAGCTTGCCCAGCTGATCCGCAGCTTCCGGCCGGCACGGGTTGGCAAGCCGAAGGGTTGAAAAAGCGCCGCTGATGCGCCAGATGCGGAAGAAGCGCGCAACGATGGAACATGCCATGATCCGCTATGCCCTGAAATGCTCCCGCGATCACCGCTTCGAAAGCTGGTTTGCCTCGGGTGCGGCCTTCGACAAGCTGGCAAGCACGGGCATGATCTCCTGCCCTGAATGCGGCACCACGGAAGGTATCGAAAAGGCGCTGATGGCGCCCGGAATCGTGCCTTCCGGCCGGCACGACACACCGGCGCGCCCGGAATCGCAGCAGCCCCGACCCGCCCCGGACACGCCCCTTTCCGCCCCCGGAGACGAGGCCCGGCGCAAGGTGCTGGCCGAACTGCAGGCCAGGATCGAGGCCAATGCCGATTACGTGGGCATGAAATTCGCCAGCGAAGCACGCGCCATTCACGAAGGGCTGGCCCCGGATCGCCCGATCTACGGAGAAACCCGCCCCGAAGAAGCGCGCGCCCTGATCGAAGAGGGCGTTCCGGTAGCCCCCCTGCCCTTTGCCCCCAGACGCAAGACGAACTGAGCCGCACACCAGAGCCGGTGTCTGCGAACCTTGACCCTTGTCACTCTTCCGGTCGGGCCTTATGAGGGGCAGCGTTTACGCGGCAACCCTGCAGGAATCCCATGTCCGTGCTCGTGATGAAATTCGGCGGCACCTCGGTGGCCAACCCCGACCGCATCCGCCGCTCGGCCAAGCGCGTGGCCCGCGAAGTGGCCAATGGCCATGACGTGATCGTGGTGGTTTCGGCAATGGCCGGCGAAACCAACAAGCTGGTGGAGCTTGTGAACGAGATCTCACCGCTGTTCGATGCCCGCGAATACGATGCGATCGTCAGCTCGGGCGAAAACGTGACCGCCGGGATGATGGCGCTCACGCTTCAGGAAATGGACATCCCGGCCCGCAGCTGGCAGGGCTGGCAGGTGCCGGTGCAGACCACCTCGCAGCACGGCGCGGCGCGCATCCTTGACATTCCCACCGAGAACATCAGCACCAGGTTTGCCGAAGGCATGAAGGTGGCCGTGGTGGCGGGCTTCCAGGGCATCAGCCCCGAGGGGCGCATCACCACGCTGGGGCGCGGCGGCTCGGATACCACCGCCGTGGCCTTTGCCGCCGCATTCGGAGCGGTGCGCTGCGATATCTATACCGATGTCGATGGGGTTTATACCACCGATCCGCGCATCGAATCGAAAGCCCGCAAGCTTGACAGGATCGCCTTCGAAGAGATGCTGGAGCTTGCCAGCCTCGGCGCCAAGGTCCTGCAGACGCGCAGCGTCGAACTTGCCATGCGCTACAAGGTCAAGCTTCGGGTGGCTTCAAGCTTTGACGAATACGATGAAACCGCGGGCACTCTTGTCTGCGACGAGGAGGAAATCATGGAACAGAACGTGGTGGCCGGCGTGGCCTATCAGCGCGACGAAGCCAAGATGACCCTGATCAGCGTGGCCGACCGCCCCGGCATCGCCGCCGCGATCTTCGGCCCCCTCGCCGAAGCGGGCGTGAACGTGGACATGATCGTGCAGAACATCTCGGAAGAAGGCCGCACCGACATGACCTTCTCATGCCCTGTCGATCAGGTGGCGCGCGCCGAAAAGGCAATGCTCGAAGCGCGCGAGGGCGGCAGCATCAATTTCCACGACATCGTGGCCGATACCGACGTGGCCAAGGTTTCGGTGGTGGGGATCGGCATGCGCAGCCATGCGGGGGTGGCGGCGAAAATGTTCGAGGTGCTTGCCTCGGAGGGCATCAACATCAAGATCATCACAACCTCGGAGATCAAGATTTCCGTGCTGATCGACCGGAAATATATGGAACTGGCGGTTCAGGCGCTGCATGATGCCTTCGAACTGGACAAGGTGGCCTGAATCGGCCCCGGTCGGGCTGACAGGTGGGGAACGATGCCGGAAGCAAGGGAAAGCGTCAGCCGCAAGCTGCTTGGCCGTTTGCGCGAAACCCTCGCGCAGGAAACCGCCGGACAGGCCCGGCTTGACCGGATCACCGATCTGATCGCCGGTTCGCTGGGCACGGATGTGTGCTCGATCTATCTGTTCCGCGACAGCGAAACCCTGGAACTGTGCGCCACACACGGGCTGAAACCCGAAGCCGTGCACAAGACCCGCATGCGCCTTGGTGAAGGCCTGGTGGGCCGGGTGGCCCGTGACGGGCGCATTGTCAACACCGCCAATGCCCCCGCCGAGCCGGGATTCCGCTTCATGCCGGAAACCGGCGAGGAACGTTTCAGCTCGTTCATCGGGGTGCCTGTCCAGCGGCTTGGCGAAACCCTCGGCGTGCTGGTCACACAGACACATGAGCCCCGCCGCTTCACCGAAGACGAGGTCTATGCCCTCGAAGTGGTTGCCATGGTGCTGGCCGAGATGGCCGAGCTTGGCGCCTTCATCGGAGAGGGCGCGGCGCTTGGCGCCCTGCATCAGCGCCCGGTGCTGTTTCGCGGCATATCGGGGCAGGAAGGCACCGCCGAAGGCCATGTCTGGCTGCACGAGCCGCGGGTTGTCGTTACCAACCCGATCGCCGACGATCCCGAGGCCGAGAAGGGCCGTCTGCGCGAAGCGCTCGATACGCTGCGGCTCTCGGTGGATGAAATGCTGAACTCGGTGGCCAGCGGCGACAAGGAGCAGATGCAGGTTCTTGAAACCTACCGCATGTTCGCCAATTCGCGCGGCTGGATCCGGCGCATGGAAGAAGCGATCGAAAGCGGGCTTTCGGCCGAGGCCGCGGTCGAGAAGGAACAGACCACAGCGCGTTCGCGCCTGACCAAGGTGCCCGATACCTATCTGCGCGAACGCCTGCACGATCTCGACGATCTTTCGAACCGCCTGTTGCGGATTCTCACCGGCCAGGGCAATCATACCGGCGCCGAAATGCCCGCCGATCCCGTTCTGGTGGCGCGCAATATCGGCCCCGGAGAATTGCTCGACTACGGCCGCTCCCTGCGTGGCATCGTGCTCGAGGAAGGCTCGGTCGGCAGCCACGCGGCAATCGTGGCCCGGGCGCTGGCGATCCCTCTGGTGATCAATGCCGGCCCCATCACCACCGAAGCGCTGAACGGCGATCCGATCATGGTGGATGGCGACGAAGGCATCGTTCACCTGCGGCCCGATGAAAACGTGGCCGCTGCCTTTCGCGACAAGACTGCCATGCAGGCCGAGGCCCAGAAACGCTATGCCACCATCCGCCACAAGCCCTGCATCACCCGTGACGGCACCCGCATCCGGCTGACCATGAACGCCGGGCTGATGGCCGATCTGCCCTCGCTTGAAAGTTCGGGCGCCGATGGGGTGGGGCTGTTTCGCACCGAACTTCAGTTTCTGGTTCTGAACAAGGTTCCCAAACGCGGCGAACTGGCGGCGCTCTATCGCCGGGTGATGGATGCCGCCCGGGGCAAGACGGTGGTGTTCCGCACGCTCGACATCGGCTCCGACAAGGTGCTGCCCTACATGAAACCCCAGGACGAGCCCAACCCTGCCATGGGCTGGCGCGCAATCCGGGTAGGGCTCGACAAGCCCGGCGTGCTCCGCATGCAGCTTCAGGCCCTGATCCGCGCTGCCGCTGGGCGGCCATTGCACGTGATGTTCCCCTTCATCGCCCAGTTCGATGAATTCAGGGCCGCACGCGAACAGCTTGACCGCGCCCTTGAACGCGAAAGCCGGCTCAACCATCCGCTGCCCTGCGAAATACATGTGGGCGCCATGCTGGAAACGCCCTCGATCGCCTTTGCGCCGCGGCAGTTCTTCGAAATGGCCGATTTCATCTCGATCGGCGGGAACGACCTCAAGCAGTTCTTCTTCGCCGCCGACCGCGAAAACGAGCGTGTGCGCCGCCGCTACGACACGCTCAACGTGAGCTTCCTCAATTTTCTCGAAGGGATCATCAACCGCTGCAGCGAAATCGGCACGCCGCTTTCCTTCTGCGGCGAAGACGCCGGCCGCCCGCTTGAGGCGCTGTGCTTCGCCGCCATGGGGCTGCGCGCGCTTTCCATGCGTCCGGCCTCGATCGGACCGGTCAAGCACATGCTCATGAGCCACGATCTGAAGGAACTGCGCAACGTGATCGATGAAGCCCGCCGCAGCGGCGCACAGTCGGTGCGCCCGGCAGTGCGGGAATGGCTTCGGAAAACCGCCAACCAGCCCCCGGCCGGGGCCGGGCCGGCATGACACCGGAAACCCTGGCGATCGGCGCCGTTACCCTGCTTGTGCTTGCGCTGCTCCTTTCCCCCCGCGTGGCCAACGCCCCGGGCTGGCGGGCCATGATCACGCCGCTGGCTTCGATCATCGGCAGCGGCTTTCTGGTGCTCGGGCCGATCCTCGGTGCATCCTATGGTGCCTGGGCACCGCTGATGATGCTGGTGCTGTGCGCCCTGGCCTGGCTGTTCGGCGCCGCCATCCGTTTCAACATCGCCACCATCGCCAAGGGCACGCGCCCTGCCGCGGCCAGGCATCTCGAGCAGCTGGCCAGCTGGGTGCTGGCCTTCGCCTATGTGATTTCGGTTGCCTATTACCTCAATCTTCTCGGGGCTTTCGGAATGCGCCTTACCCCCTGGAACACGGCCCATGATGCCCGCCTTCTGACAACCGCCGTGTTCCTCGTGATCCTTGGGGTGGGCTGGTTCAGGGGGTTTCGGGCCATGGAGCGCATGGAAGAATACAGCGTCGGCCTGAAGCTGGCGGTGATTGCGGGGATGTTCACGGGGCTGGCCTTCTTCTTTGCCGGCAAGCTGCGCGAGGGCACTCTGGTGGTTACCCCCGCAGAAACAAGCGGCTGGAGCGCCCTCACGCTGGCCTTCGGCCTGCTCATCACCGTTCAGGGGTTCGAAACCACGCGCTATCTTGCCGGAGCCTATGACGCCCGCACCCGGATCCGGGCCATGCTCCGTGCCCAGGGGCTCTCTACCCTGATCTATGTGGTCTATATTGCTCTTGTTGCCTATGCCTTTTCCCCCGATCAGATGCCGCTTTCGGAAACCGGCATCATCGACATGATGCGCCTCGTGGCCCCGATCCTGCCGCTGATGCTGATCGTGGCCGCGCTTGCCGCACAGTTCAGCGCCGCCGTGGCCGATACGGCCGGTGCCGGCGGGCTTTTCGAGGAACTCACCCGACACCGCCTGCGCGAACGCGATGCCTATGTTCTGCTGGCGGTAATCGGTATCGCGCTTACCTGGACGGCGGACATTTTCCAGATCATTTCCCATGCCTCGCGGGCCTTTGCGCTCTATTACACGCTGCAGGCTGCCATCGCCACCGTCACCGCCCGGGCGCAGGGGCAGAAGGGGCGGGCTGCGCTGCTGGCGATGCTGGTCCTGCTCGGCCTTGCGGTCGCGCTCTTCGGACGCACGGCTGAAGGCGGCTGAGCCGCACCGGCCGGGCGTGTCTCTTCCCCTTTTCCATTGCATATGCAACAGATGTTCAGGCAACAGCATCGGCATTCAAAACCCGGAGAAATCTCTTATGCCCGAAACCATCGCCACCGCTCTGCTTTCCGCTCTCAAGGCGCGCGGCGCCGATCGCCTGTTCGGCATTCCGGGCGATTTCGTGCTGCCCTTCTTCCGGGTGATCGAGGAAAGCGCCATCCTGCCCTGGCATACGCTCAGCCACGAACCGGGCGTAGGCTATGCCGCCGATGCCCAGGGGCGCTTCAACTGCCGGCTCGGGGTGGCAGTTGTCACCTATGGGGCGGGGGCGCTCAACATGGTCAATGCGGTAGCCCAGGCCTATGCCGAGAAATCGCCGCTGGTGGTGATCTCGGGCGCGCCGGGGCGCGACGAGGGCAAGCTCGGGCTCGGGCTGCACCATCAGGTCAAGACGCTCGGTTCGCAGATGGAAATCTATCGCGAACTGACCTGCGCCCAGGGCGTTCTTGACGATCCCGACACCGCCCCGGCCGAAATTGCCCGGGTGCTTGATGCGGCGCGGCGGATGTCGCGCCCCGTCTATCTGGAAATTCCGCGCGACATGGTGAATACCCCCTGCGAACCTGCCCCGCCCCATGATCCCGGCCTGCCCGACCGCGAAGCCGCGCGCGCCTGCGCCGCCGAAATCCTGACCCGCCTGCGCGCCGCCGAACGGCCGGCAATCCTTGTGGGCGTGGAGGCGCGCCGTTACGATCTGGAAGACAGGATCGCACACCTGTGTCAGAAGCTTGCGATCCCGGTCGCCACCAGTTTCATGGGCCGCGGACTGCTGGCAGGGCGCGATCTGCCGCTGGTGGGCACCTATCTGGGCAGCGCCGGCGATGAACGGCCCGCACGCACCATCGAGGGCGCCGACTGCCTTCTGATGCTGGGCGTCATCCTTTCGGATACCAATTTCGGCGTTTCAGGGCGCAACATCGACATGCAGAAGACGATCCGCGCCCTTGATCGCTCGGTAACCTTCGCCCATCACCGGTATGACGGCATCCCCCTGTATCCGCTGGTGGAGGCGCTTGAGGAACTGGCCCAACCGATCGGCAACGCCACCCCCGATTTCCGGCCGCAATACCGCTTCGGCCTGCCCGAAGGCGACATGGCGCTCGAACCCTCGCATGTGGCGGTTGCGCTCAACGACCTGTTTGCCGAGCACGGCCCCATGCCCGTTGCCTCGGATGTGGGCGACTGCCTGTTCACCGGCATGGAAATCATGGATACCGAATTCGTGGCGCCGGGCTATTATGCCTCGATGGGAATGGGGGTGCCGGCGGGCATTGCCATTGCCGCCACGGGACGGCGGCCGGTTGTCCTGGTGGGCGATGGCGCCTTCCAGATGACAGGCTGGGAGCTTGGCAACTGCCGCAGATACGGCCTGGCACCGATCGTGATCCTGTTCAACAACCGGAGCTGGGAAATGCTGCGCGCCTTCCAGCCGGGCCCCTCCTACCATGATCTCGACGACTGGAACTATGCCGCCATCGCACCCCATCTTGGCGGACGGGGGCTGCGTGTGCACACCACCGGCGAACTGAAACAGGCCCTGGCTGCGGCGCATGCCGATGACAGCCGCTTTCACCTGATCGAGGCGATACTGCCACGCGGGGAAACTTCGCAGACCCTTGCACGCTTTGCCAATGCGGTTCGCAAGATGTCGGCGCTGAGAAACGAATAGGACGGAAATCGGCGCACAAGGGGGCAAAAGGGGCGAATGCGGGGCAATATTCACTTTTTGGCAATATCCTCGCCCCATTTTCGCCACATAGGTGAACTCAGGATGGGGCATGATCAGGTTTGTTCTCACAGGATGCGCAGCCGGGGGTGTTGAAGCCGCCCTGCTGCTGAATGCCGGCCAATCGGTGCCGGTTGCCCTGCTGGGCTATGCGGTTGCCGGCAGCATCGCAATGGTGATGAGCGCGTTCTATTTCGCCCATGGCAAACCGGGCTGAGCCGACCGGGCCGGCAAGGCCAGGCATACAAGACCGAGACAGACAAGATCGAAACAGACAGGGGATCTGCAGCCCCCTTTCCAGGCATTTACAGATGCAATCGCATCGCCTTTCGATCTTCGCCCGTTTCAGGCCGGAGCCGATGATGTATCCTGCCAGCGTTGCACCCGGCCTTCGACCCCGCTCCAGCCACCACTGACAAGCGCACGCCCCAGAACCCGGGCCGGATTGGTGGGCGGTGGCATCATCACCGACGAAAGGCGATGAAAGCCGAAGCGGCCATAATAGGGCTCGTCCCCCACCAGCAACACGCGCGCCCAGCTTTCCGCCGCCCGTTCCAGGCTTTCCCCGATCAGCATCCCACCAAGCCCCTCGCCCTGATGGGTGGGATGCACGGCCACCGGCCCCAGCAGCAGGGCCGGCGCACCCTGAGATCCGATCCGCACCGGCCAGTAACGGATCGCGCCGGCCAGAACCCCGGTGCAATCACGCGCCACCATGCACAGCGCGGCCACCGGGGGCACGCCTTCGCGCAGCCGATAAGACGAAAGCGCCTCGCGGCCGGGCGCAAAACAGAGATCGAAGAGCGCCTCCACCTCCCACCAGTCCGCTTCTTCTTCCGGTTTCAGTTCGAATGCCACCCGCAGCCCCGCTTCTGCGTTTTTCGCTGGAAACGCCCCTAGCATGGCGCTAGCTCTGGGGCAAACGGAGGATCCGCGCATGTTCTATCGCCCCGAGGAAGGCCACAACCTGCCGCACAACCCCTTCAGCGCCATCATCAGCCCGCGCCCGATCGGCTGGATCTCGACGCGCGACAAGGCCGGGCACGACAACCTTGCGCCCTATTCCTTTTTCAATGCCGTGGCCTATGAGCCGCCGCAGGTGATGTTCGCTTCGACCAGCAACAAGGCCGACCGCCACATGGGAAAGGACAGCGTGGCCAATATCGACGAAACCGGGGTGTTCTGCGTCAATATCGTGGAATTCGCCGCCCGCGAGGCAATGAACGCCACCTCTGCATCGCATGATGCAGAAGTCGATGAATTTGCCAGCGCCGGCATTGCCAAGAACGAATGCCACACGATTTCCTGCGCGCGGGTAGCCGATGCACCTGCGGCGCTTGAATGCCGGCTGGTGCGCATCCTGCGGCTGGAGGGTGCCACCAACTACATGGTGATCGGCCGGGTCAGCGGGGTGCATCTGCGCGACGACTGCCTGAAGAACGGGGTATTCGATGTTACCACCTATCAGCCTCTGGCACGGCTTGGTTACCGCGATTACACCCGGGTGAGCGAACTGTTCAGCCTGCAGCGCCCTGACGACTGACCGCAAGGCCCCGATTGCCACCGCCCCCTTTCCCCGCGCGGCACCTTCGGCTAGCCTGCCGCGAGACAACACAGGATCGCGCAGGAGGCACGATGGCACAGGAAACCATGATCGGGGTGATCGGCGGCTCGGGGGTTTACGAAATCGAAGGGCTGGAGAATGCCGAATGGCGCTCTGTCGATACCCCCTGGGGGCCGCCCTCCGACGAAATCCTCACCGGCAGGCTTGACGGTATCACAATGGCCTTTCTGCCCCGCCACGGGCGCGGCCATCGCCATTCGCCCAGCACCGTGCCCTATCGCGCCAATATCGATGCGCTGAAGCGGATCGGCGTGAGCGACGTGATCTCGGTTTCCGCCTGCGGTTCCTTCCGCCAGGAAATGGCCCCCGGAGATTTCGTGATCGTCGATCAGTTCATCGACCGCACCTTCGCGCGCGAGAAATCCTTCTTCGGCACCGGCTGTGTGGCGCATGTCAGCGTGGCACATCCTACCTGTGCCCGCCTTTCGGCCGCCTGCGCACAAGCCGCGCGCGCCGAAGGCATCACCGTGCATGAGGGCGGCACCTATCTGGCAATGGAGGGGCCGCAGTTTTCAACCGTGGCCGAAAGCCGGATGTATCGCGAAAGCTGGGGGGCCGACGTGATCGGGATGACGAACATGCCCGAGGCCAAGCTCGCCCGCGAGGCAGAGCTTTGCTATGCCTCCGTGGCCATGATCACCGATTACGACAGCTGGCACCCCGATCACGGCGCGGTGGACATTTCCGAGATCATCGCCACCCTCGCCGGCAATGCCGACAAGGCCCGTGCCCTGGTGGCCCGCCTGCCCGCGCTGCTGGGCACCGCGCGCGCGCCCTGCGAACACGGCTGCGACCGGGCGCTGGACCACGCCATTCTCACCGCCCCCGAGGCGCGCGATCCGGCGCTGGTGCAGAAGCTTGATGCCGTGGCCGGCCGCGTCCTGGGATAGTTCGGAAACGGTTTCACGATAATCGGCTGAACGGCCCGCTTTCTACCCGCTCCGGCCTTGCGGCAATATCGCCGTTGTCTCGCTCCGGCGGCTCGCTTATCTGTTGTCACGGCCCGAAACCGGGGCCAGACCGGAAGATGCAGCAAGGGAAGGCCCCATGAAAACCGTCAGGGATTACATCCGCACCATTGTCGATTTCCCCCACGAGGGGATCATGTTCCGCGATGTCACCACGCTGTTTGCCGATGCACGCGGCTTTCGCATGGCGGTGGACCAGATGCTGCACCCCTATGCCGGCCAGGAGATCGACAAGGTAGTGGGCCTTGAAGCCCGCGGCTTCATTCTTGGCGGCGCCATCGCCCATCAGCTGACAAAGGGTTTCGTGCCGATCCGCAAGAAGGGCAAACTTCCGGGGCCCACGATCTCCGAAGCCTACACGCTGGAATACGGCGAAGCGGTGATGGAAATCCACAGCGACGCGATCACCCCCGGCGAAAAGATCCTGCTGGTCGATGATCTGCTGGCCACCGGCGGCACCGCCGAAGCCGGCATCAAGCTGATCGAGCGCCTCGGCGGCGAGATCGTGGGATGTGCGTTCATCATAGATCTGCCCGATCTCGGCGGACGCCAACGGCTTGAAAAGCTGGGCATGAAGGTGGACACGCTCTGCGCATTCGAAGGCGCGTAACCCTTTCGAAAGGGAATCGGGCTAGACACGATCATGCCTGACGGGAGCAGGCGCTGTTTGCACAAGACCGGATCGCCCCGTTGCCCCCCAACGGGGCGATCATTCGCCCTGCCCCCGCTGTCCTGCCCGGTGCCCGGGGTTCGCACCGCGCGGCAACGCCGGGCCCGTGCACCCGGCAGCCATGCCCCGCCGCACCGGCCCCATCCCGCCCCGCTCGTCAGGCGGGATCTCGTCAGGCAAGGGCGGCCTTGCGAAATGCCAGAAAGGTCATCATGCCGAACGGCGGCAGGGGTTTCTTTTCGATCAGCTGCAGGGCAGCTTCCTGCATGACCGCATCGATCGGAAAATCCGAATGCCAGCCAAGCAGCTTCTCCAGCGGCACGGCCAGGCGTTCCAGCACCGCCAGAACCCCCTTGTCGCGGGCAAAGTGATTGCTGATCACTACCTGTCCACCCGGCTTGCAGACCCTGACCATCTCGGCCATGACACGCTCGGGCTGCGGCACCACCGAAAGCACATGCATGGCCGTCACCGTATCGAAATGATCGTCGGGAAAGGCCAGTTCGCGCGCGTCCATCTGCTGCAACGCCTTCACATGCGTCAGCCCGAAGCGTTCGACCTTGGCACTTGCCTTGGCCAGCATTTCCTCGCTGAAATCGATGCCGATCACTTCCATCTCGGGGCTGTAATGGGGAAGCGCCAGCCCGGTGCCAACCCCGACTTCCAGAACCCGTCCCGGATTCTGGCTGATATATCTCACAACCTGCCGGCGTCCGCGATTGGTAACCGCTCCGAAACTCCTGTCATATATCGGTGCCCAGCGCGCGTAGGAAACCTTTACAGCATCAAGATCCATCCGGCCCTCATATCACTTGTTTGTCACATGGTCACATTCGTTTCCGCGGCGGCGAACGAGATCCGCCACCACCCAGCCCACATAGGCAAGGCAGATCGCAATCAGGGTCATCCAGGGGTATGTCAGGACAGCCGCGCCCAGAAAGGCAACCCCGACGATCACGAACTTGACATTCCTGCCCGCCACCCTGATCCGGGTCAGTGAAGGCGTGGGGATACGGCTGATCATCAGCAGCCCGATGGCAACCAGATTGCCCGCCACCAGCCCCGCCGGCAGAACCGAGGCATTTGCCGAAAGAAAGGAAACATAGAGCGGCCACATCGCCAGCAGGGCGCCGGCCGGGGCAGGAATACCGGCAAAATCTCTGCTTTTCCCGTTATTCCGCGTCCGGCTTGTCACATTGAAACGCGCCAGGCGCAATACGCAGCAGACTGCATAGACAAGTACCGCCAGCCAGCCGGCCGAGCGCATGTCCTCAAGCGCCCAGAGATAGACGACCAGCGGCGCCGCCACCCCGAAATTCACGAAATCGGAAAGTGAATCCAGCTCCGCCCCAAGCATCCCCTCGCATTTCAGAAGCCGCGCGATGCGCCCGTCAATTCCGTCAAGCACCGCGGCCAGAACGATCAGCAGCACCGCCAGATCGTACCGCTCCTGGGTGGCAAAGCGGATCGCCGTCAGCCCCGCCGTCAGTGCCCCGATGGTGATCAGGTTCGGCAACAGCTGGATGATGCCGAATTCCTGGTCGGAGGAAAGCCTTGCCTTTCCCATGATCAGCTTGTCCGGCCCGTGCGCGGCCCCTCGTCGGATTGAAGGTCCGCCAGCACCGTCTCGCCGGCAATCATCGTCTGTCCGGGGCAGACCAGCGGCGCAACCCCGCCCGGCAGATAGACATCAAGGCGCGACCCGAACCGGATCAGGCCGAATCGCTCTCCGGTTTCCAGACGGGCGCCTTCGCGGGTGAAGCACACGATGCGCCGGGCCACCAGACCGGCAATCTGCACCACCGCCAGTTCGCGGCCGTCATCCATGCGCAGCACAAGCGAATTGCGCTCGTTATCCTCGCTCGCCTTGTCGAGCGACGCGTTGAGGAACTTTCCCGGACGATAGGCGATCGACCGCACCTCTCCTCCGATCGGGGCCCGGTTCACGTGGCAGTTGAATACATTCATGAATACGCTGATGCGGGTCAGGGGCGTATCACCCATGCCCAGTTCGGCCGGCGGCGCGGCAGGCTCGATCATCGACACCACCCCGTCGGCCGGGCTGACGATCAGCCCCGCGCGCTCGGGAGTGGTCCGCCTGGGGTCGCGGAAGAAGTAATAGCACCAGATGGTCAGGCCCAGCCCGATCCAGCCAAGCGGAGCCCACAGCCAGAACAGCACAAGGGTAACGATCGCGAAGGCCGCAACAAACCGCACACCCTCGCGGTGCATCGGCTTCAGGAACGTTTCGAGCATGTTCATGCAGATGATACCGCCTGTTCTGGTTCGCGCTTCATAACCGCCGGGTGCGCGGGGTGCAACCGCCTGCGTGCCACAGGGGATGCCACAGGGCAGGATTTCCCTCTGGCTGCGAATGCGCGCTGGCGAAAACGCGCCGACGCTCAGCCCAGCACCGCGCCCGGATTCATGATTCCGTTCGGATCAAGCGCCACCTTCAGGGCGCGCATGGCGGCCAGCCTGGCGCTGTCTTCATGGCGTGCCAGATCGGCGGCCTTCAGGCGCCCGATCCCGTGTTCGGCACTGATCGTGCCGCCAAGCGCCAGAACCCGCTCCTGCACCAGTTCCTTCAGTTCCGCGCGCCTGTCATCGTATTTTTCGCGCCGGGCGCCTTTCTCGGGAAAGATGTTGTAATGCAGATTGCCATCGCCCAGATGCCCGAAGCAGTTCACGCGAAACGGGCCCCGCGCGGCAATCTCGGCCCCGGTCGCAGCGATGAAGCCGGGGATTTCCGAAAGCGGCAGGGCGATGTCGTTCGACACGATGGCACCGATCCTGCGGTTGCCCTCGGGAATGCTTTCGCGCAGATGCCAGAAATCGCTGCGCTGACCTTCCGACTGCGCAATCAGACCTTCGCCTGCGATCCCCGCCCCGGCGGCGCGTTCGTAAAGCCGCTCCAGCAATGCTGCCGCGCGAATACCCCCCGACACCCCGAGATCCACCAGCACCACCCACGCGGGCGGCGTTGCGAAGGGCTGGCGCAGCCCGGGCATGGTTTCGGCAAGAAAGCGCAGCCCCTGCCCCGATATCAGTTCGAAGGCCGAGATCATCTCGCCCGCCACGGCACGCGCAATATCCAGAAGCGCCAGCGCAGCCGCCGGCGAGGGCACCACCAGAAGCGCCACAGACCGATCTTCCGGGCGGGGAAAAAGGCGCAGCACCGCTGCGGTGATCACCCCGAGCGTGCCTTCCGCACCGATCAGAAGATCGCGCAGGTCATAACCGGTGTTGTCCTTGTAAAGCCGCTTCAGCCCGTGCCAGATACGGCCATCGGGCAGCACCGCCTCAAGCCCCAGACACAGCGCACGGGCATTGCCGTAACGCAGCACATTGACGCCGCCGGCGTTGGTGGAAAGCGCCCCGCCCACCTGTGCCGATCCCCCCGAGGCCAGCGACAGCGGAAACAGTCGGCCGGCCTTCTCTGCCGCGGTCTGCACCTCGTGCAGGGCCAGCCCGGCTTCGGCGATCATCAGGTTTTCGTCAGGCCAGAGGCCGCGCACGGCCCGCATCCGCCCGAGGCTCAGGATCACCGGCGCCGGCGGATCGGGTTTCACCTGGCCGCCCACAAGGCCGGTGCCCCCGCCAAAGGGCACCACCCCGACCCGCGCCGCATTGCAGCTGCGCAGGATGATCGACACCTGTTCGGCGCTTTCGGGGGCCAGCACAAGCCCCCCGGCGCCATGAAACCGCCCGCGCGGCTCTTCAAGGAATTCCGGTGCAAGGGGGCGGAAACAGGATTCGGGCAGAAGCCCGCGCAGGCGGGTTTCGAATGCGCCGTCGGCGGGAAGCAGCCTGTTGTCTGCGGGCAATGTCATGCTCGGACCCTCATGCACTGCCCTCATGCCTGGCCGATATCGGTGCGGCCGCGCCTGTCGGCCCTGAGATTGGCATAGAGCACGTGATTGCGCCAGCGGCCATTGATCTGAAGATAGGCCTGGGCCACGCCCTCATACTTGAAACCGCATTTCTCAAGCACCCCGCGCGAAGCGGCATTTTCGGGCAGGCAGGCAGCCTCGATGCGGCTGAGATCGAGCACTTCGAAAGCGTGGTGCACCACCGCATCGATTGCCTCGCGCATATAGCCCTGACGGGCAAAGGGCGCACCGATCCAGTAGCCGAGCGTGCCGGCCTGGGCCGGGCCGCGGCGAATGTTGTCAAGGGTGATGGCGCCAAGCAGCACCTGATCATCGCGCCGGATCATGAACAGCGGCAGCGCCGTGCCATTGGCAATCGAACGATGCGACCAGTAAACCCGGTTGGTGAACGACCGGCGCTTCAGGTGCCCGGTGCTCCACATCGGTTCCCAGGGAACAAGGAAATCGCGACTGTCGCTGCGCAGGCCGCTCCAGGCGGCAAAATCGCCGTGCTGCGGCGGCCGCAGGGTCATGCGTCCGGTTTCGATCCGAAGCCTGCGTATGCGGCGCAGCATCAGGCCACCAGCCGTTCTTTCAGGGCGTCGAGGGCCGGTGCATCCGCAACCGGCCCGTAAAGCGCCAGCGCCGCACGGCCCTGCCCTGCCATCTGCCCGGCAAGGCGGCGCACATCGTCAAGCGTTACCGCATCAAGACGCTCGACCGTCTCGGATACCGGCGGCACCCGCCCCCAGATCGAAACCATGCGCGCCAGCCGCTCGGCCCGCCGGTCGGCGCTTTCAAGCCCCATCAGAAGCCCCGCCTTCAGCTGTGCGCGTGCGCGTTCCATCTCGGGGGTACTCATGTCTCCGGCGGCGCGCTTCAACTCGTCTGCCATGAGGTTGGCCAATGTCTCGATCTGCTCACCGCTGGTGCCCGCATAGACCGTTACCAGGCCGCTGTCGGACCAGGCGCTGGCCTGAGCATGGATCGTATAGCAGAGCCCCCGGCGTTCGCGGATTTCCTGGAACAGGCGCGACGACATCCCCCCGCCCAGCGCCAT
Organism: Paracoccaceae bacterium; assembly: GCA_026989355.1. Lineage (GTDB taxonomy): Bacteria > Pseudomonadota > Alphaproteobacteria > Rhodobacterales > Rhodobacteraceae > WFVA01. The sequence goes on from JALSJM010000005.1 coordinate 213,375, forward strand.
GGCCAGGATCTGCATGGCATGAACGTCGGGATCCCGGAAATGCGGCGCCTCGAACGCCAGCGCGAAATGGGCCTGCTCCAGCGCCTTGATCCGCCGCACCTCGCCCCCGCCGAAACGGGCCGGCGCCGGCCTGGGGGCCGGGCGCGCGGCAAGATGGCCAAACAGGTTTTCGGCCTGGCGCAGGATCGCCCCGTGGTCCACCGCGCCGGCCGCGGCAAGGATCATCTGTCCCGGCCCATAGTGACGCGCCACGAAGCGCAGCAGATCATCGCGCGAAAAGCGCTGCACCCGCTCGGCCGTGCCAAGGATCATCCGCCCCATCGGCTGATCGGGATAGGCTTCGGCCTGAAGCCAGTCGAAGATCACGTCGTCGGGGGTATCAAGCACCTGACCGATCTCCTGCAGGATCACCCCGCGCTCCACCTCGATCTCTTCGGGTGCGAACAGGGGATCGAGCAGGATGTCGGAAAGGATATCAAGCGCCAGCGGCACGTCTCCGGCCAGCACCCGGGCGTAATAGGCGGTGTTCTCGCGCGAAGTATAGGCGTTGATGTAGCCGCCCACATCTTCGATCTGTTCGGCAATATCAAGGGCGCTGCGGCGGCTGGTGCCCTTGAAGGCCATGTGCTCAAGGAAATGGGCGATGCCGTTTTCCTGCGGATCCTCGTGCCGCCCGCCGGCCGTTATCCAGATGCCGATCGCCGCCGATTCCAGGCCCGGCATGCGTTCGGTGACAACGCGCAGGCCATTGGACAGGGTATCCAGCCGCACACTCATCCGCCCCGTTGCTCCCGCACCAGCGCCTGAAGGGCCGCCAGATCATCGGGCACGCGGGTGACGCGCTCGGGACGTTCGAAAAGATCGGCCATCTGCGGCGGCAATGCCGGCCGGATGCCGGTGGCCTTCTCGACCGCATCCGGAAACTTGGCCGGGTGCGCGGTGGCAAGGGTGACCATGGGGGCCCGGCTGCCGGCCAGACGAGCGCGCGCCACCTTCACCCCCACCGCGCTGTGCGGGCAGATCACCTGCCCGCTGCGGGCGAAGGTATCGGCGATCGTGGCGCGGGTTTCATCCTCGTCCGCGCGGCCGGTGGCATAAAGGGCACGCAGATTCCCGAGCGCCTCCTGCGGAATGGCGAAACGGCCGGTTTCGCCAAGCTCGGCCATCAGCCGGGCCACCGCCCCCCCCTCGCGCCCCGTTGCATCGAACAATGCACGTTCGAAATTGGACGAAACCTGGATATCCATCGAAGGGCTGATCGAGGGAATCACGCCCCGGGTTTCGTAAACCCCGGTTTCCAGCGCCCGGTGCAGGATGTCATTCTGATTCGTGGCGATCACCAGCTGTTCGATTGGCAGGCCCATGCGCCGCGCGATCGAACCTGCGTAGATGTCGCCGAAATTGCCGGTGGGCACGGCAAACCGCACGGGGCGATACGGCGCCCCGAGAGTAACGGCGGCCGTGAAGTAATAGACGATCTGCGCCAGCACCCGCGCCCAGTTGATCGAATTGACACCTGCCAGCCCCACCTCGTCGCGGAAGGCATGATCGTTGAACATGTCTTTCAGGCGCGCCTGGCAAGCGTCGAAATCACCATCAAGGGCAAGTGCGTGCACATTGGATTCGTCCGGGGTTGTCATCTGGCGGCGCTGCACCTCGGAAACCCGACCATGCGGGAACAGGATGAACACATCCACATTGGAAAGCCCGCGAAACGCCTCGATCGCGGCGCTACCGGTATCGCCCGAGGTGGCGCCGACAATGGTGATCCGCTCGCCCCGGCGTGCCAGAACCGCCTGAAACATCTGGCCGATCAGCTGCATGGCGAAGTCCTTGAACGCCAGTGTGGGGCCGTGGAACAGCTCAAGCAGGAAGTGATTGGCTCCAAGCTGCACCAGGGGGGCGCGCGCCTCATGGGAAAATCCCGCATGGGCGCGCGCGATGAGGGCCTTCAGCTGCTCATCGTCGAAACTGTCGCCCAGAAAGGGACGTATCACCCGAAAGGCGGTTTCCTCATACGAACGCCCGGCCAGCGCGGCGATTTCGGCGGTGCTCATCTGCGGCACCTCTGCCGGAACGTAAAGCCCGCCATCGCGGGCCAGCCCGGCAAGCATCGCATCTTCAAAGGAAAGCTCGGGCGCCTGCCCGCGGGTCGAGATGTATTTCATCGGGATAAGGCCTCAGTCGGTTTTGCGCCTGATACGCCAAATCCAGTAGCCTGTCATCCCAAACCACACAAGCGCAAGGCCGAACCAGGTAACCACATATTCCAGGTGTCGGTTGGGAATATCGGCGGTGCTGACCGGATAGGGTGTGGCGCGGTGCACCGCTTCGTCGCTTTCGCGCAGAACCACCAGCACCGGCTCGGTGTCGAGCACCCGGGCCATGGCCTCGATATCGCGGGCAAACCAGATGCCGCGCTCCATATCGGTGACAGGCGTGCTGGCATCGCGCTCGTCGGGCCAGTGCAGGTTGCCGGTGATGGTCGCATGCACCGGCGGGCGCGGGGCATCCTTGGCGGAAAGCGCCACGAAACCGCGATCCAGCAGGATGCGGCGGCCATCGTCCAGTTCGAAGGGGGCGATCACGCGATACCCGGGGCCGACGCCGCGCACACTGGCCAGAACCTCGAGATCGGGTTCGCCGATGGTGCCGGAAAGGCGCACCGGAAGATACTGATGTGCTTCGGGATCGGGGCTGGCCGGCAGAGCGACGGGCACATCGTGAATCCGTGCCTCGATGGCCTCCAGCATGCCCTGCTTCCAGGCCATGCGCTGCAGCTGCCAGACCCCGAGCGAAATCAGGATGCCACCGCCGATCAGCCCGATCAGCAGGGGCGCGAGCAGTTTGTTCACGTCATTCCCTCCATGAAGGAAAGCGCGAAGGCCTGCCCCCGCGCTTTCCGCTCATCGCCATTTTGCCCCGCCGCCGCAGCGCAGGGAGAAGCCGCAAGCCGCTGCTCAACTGCCCCAGATGTAGATGGCACCGAACAGAAACAGCCAGACCACATCGACAAAGTGCCAATACCATGCGGCCGCCTCGAAGCCCACATGCTGCTCGGGGGTGAAATCGCCCTTGAGCGCACGGATCAGGCAGACCGTCAGGAAGATCGTGCCGATGATCACGTGGAAACCGTGAAATCCGGTGGCCATGAAGAAGGTGGCGCCATAGATGTTGCCCGAAAAGCTGAACTGCGCCTCGGCGTATTCGACAGCCTGGAAAACGGTGAACAGAAGCCCCAGAACGATGGCCGTGGCCAGCCCCCGCACCAGCGCCTTGCGGTCATTCCTGTGCACCAGAGCATGGTGGGCCCAGGTCACGGCAGCCCCCGACAGCAGCAGGATCAGGGTGTTGATCAGCGGCAGTTGCCAGGGGTTGAAGGGCTCGACCCCTTCGGGCGGCCAGGTGCCCATGACCTGCGGATAGCCCTCGGCCATCGGATAGAGCGCATGCTTGAAGAAGGTCCAGAACCAGGCCGCAAAGAACATCACCTCGGACAGGATGAACAGGATGAACCCATAGCGCAGCCCGATCTGCACCACCGGGGTGTGATCGCCGGTATTGGCCTCATGGATCACATCGGCCCACCAGGCAAACATCACGTAAAGCACCCCGACAAGTCCGATCAGCGCCATCCAGGGGCTTCCGTCATGGAAATAGAGCGTTGCCCCGAACAGCATGACAAACGCCGATACCGCCCCGAGGAACGGATAAACCGAGGGGTTGAGAATGTGATAGTCGTGATTTTTTGCGTGCGCCATTTCGTGTCCCCTGTTCTGGGCCTAGTTCAGTTTCTTGCGTGCGGAAACGGCAGCGGGCTCGCCCCCTTCCCGCGCCGTTACGGTTACAGCTGCCGAAGCTGCCCCGGCATCACCGGCGACAGACGCCGCTGTCGTGCCTGCCGGGGCCAGCCTTGCCTCGGAAACATCCTCCACCTTCACCACATGGAAGGTGTAGGAAAGGGTGATGTGCTTCACGTGTTTCGCGTCCGGATCCTCCACAAGTTCGGGATCCACATAGAAGGTTACCGGCATTTCAACCCGCTCACCCGGCTCGAGTGTCTGTTCCTCGAAGCAGAAACAGGCAATCTTCGAGAAATGCCCCCCCGCCTCATAGGGAAACACGTTGTAGCTTGCGGTTCCGGTAATGCGCTTGTCGGTCGGGTTGTGGGCCTCGTAGAACATCATGCCGGTTTCGCCGATCCGCAGTTCCATCTCGCGCTGTACGGGGCGAAATTCCCACGGCATGTCACGGGCGGTGCTGGCATCGAAACGCACCTTGATGGTACGCTCCAGAACCTTGTCTGCCGCACCCGCCGCCACCGAGGTGGTGCCGCCGAACCCCGTCACCCGGCAGAACCAGTCATAGAACGGCACCGCTGCCCAGGCCAGCGATCCCATCAGCAGCACCACGCCCACGGTAACCGTCACGATGCGGCGGTTCGGATCCATGTTGCGGAACCAGGCTCTCATTGCACGATCCTCCGCCCCTGTTCTGCAGGGCTGATCTTTTCGTAGCTGCGCATCTCGTCCCCCCGCTTGACCTTGACCACAGTCATCCCGAAAACGATGCCGACAAAGGCCGCAAGGGTCAGCCCCACGCCCAGATTGCGCCCGAAGCGGCGCTTGTGCATGTCGTGTTCGTGTGCCAGCCCCATCAGATCCACCCCCATCCCGCATGCCGCAGCGCCGCCTCGACGAGAAGCGCCAGGAAATGTCCGAACAGATAGATCAGGGAAAAGGCGAAAAAGCGCCTTTCGGCACGATAGCCATCTGCTCGGGCAGCCTTCTCGTCGCGTTTCCACAGCTTCAGGGCGCCAGACACGAAGATCACGTTCAGTGCCAGCGAAACCGTCAGGTAAAGCGGCCCGCCGATCCCGGTGAACGCGGTTCCAACCGCAACCGGAGCCAGCAGCAGCGCATAAACCAGAATATGGGCACGGGTGGTGCGGCGGCCATGGGTGACGGTCAGCATCGGTACCCCGGCGCGGGTGTAATCATCGTTCATGAACAGGCAGAGGGCCCAGAAATGCGGCGGTGTCCACATGAAGATGATCAGGAACATCAGCACGCTTTCAAGGCCGATTCCCCCCGTTGCCGCCGCCCAGCCGATCATCGGCGGAAAGGCCCCGGCGGCGCCGCCGATCACGATGTTCTGCGGAGTCCAGCGCTTCAGCCACATGGTGTAGATCACCACATAGAAGAAGATGGTGAAGGCCAGCAGCCCCGCGGCCACGAAATTGGCGGCAAGCCCCAGCATGATCACCGCCATCGCCGAAAGGGCGATGCCGATGGCGAAGGCCTCTTCGCGCGTTACCCGCCCCGAAGGCACCGGGCGGCCGCGGGTGCGTTTCATCCTGGCGTCGATATCGGCGTCATACCACATGTTGAGCGCCCCCGACGCGCCCCCGCCGACAGCGATGAACAGCACCGAAACGAAGGCAATGAACGGATGCACCGGCACCGGGGCCACCACCAGGCCCACCAGCGCCGTGAACACCACCAGCGACATCACGCGCGGCTTCAGCAGGGCGAAGTAATCGCCGAAACCCGCCTCGCCCGCGTCAATCCTGATGCTCGTGTCGCTCATCCGTTTCCTCGCGTGTTTCCTTCCGGAAAGACAGCCCCGAAGCCCGTTCGGACATGGCGGACCGGCACTGTCCCGCTGCCCGTGCCCACGCGCACCGCAGCCGTCTTGCGTCAGTCGTTCGCCGCCAGCCGCACCGGAGCCGGGGCTGTCGGGGCTTCGGCGAATTCCTCTCTGGCACCTTCAAGCCAGGCATCGTATTTTTCCTGGCTCACCGCCTTCACGACGATCGGCATATAGGCATGATCCTTGCCGCACAGTTCGGAGCACTGCCCGAAATAGACGCCTTCCTTCTCGACGCTGAACCACAGTTCGGCCAGCCGTCCGGGCACGCCATCCTGCTTGACGCCGAAGGCCGGGATCGTCCAGCTGTGGATCACGTCGGACGCGGTAACCTGCATCACCACCACCTTGCCCACGGGCACCACCACGGCATTGTCGGTGGCCAGAAGGTATTCATCTTCGCTGTAGCCGTAATCGGCCAGTTCTTCCTTCTCCAGCAGGAGGCTGTCGAATTCGAAACCGTCATCCACGTATTCGTAGGTCCAGAACCACTGGTTGCCGGTTACCTTGATGGTCAGGTCGGCCTCGGGGATTTCCTGCTGCTTGAACAGGATCGGCAACGAGAACGCACCAAGCACCACCAGTATGACTATCGGGATCAGAGTCCAGGCAACCTCGATCGGTGCGTAATGGCTGAAGGTGGCCGGCGCATGGCCGCGGCTGCTGCGGAAGCGGCCGATGGCAAAGGCCAGAAGCAGAACGACGAGCAGAACGATCAGGATGCTCAGGTAAAGCACCGCATCATCAAGCCAGTAGGTATCGCGCGCAATTTCGGTTGCCGCCGGCTGGAAACCCGTGCCCTTTGGAATCGGCTTGCCGACCCGGTCGAGATCCTGCAGATTGTCCTGTGCCCATGCCCCGCCCGAAAGCGCCCCGGCCATCGTCAACCCCACAGCAGTGCCCAGAAGGGCCGAAACTTTGCGCATGATTTCCAAGTCCTCTTCCTGTTCCGTCCGGTCTTTGCTGCCAGTTTCTCCGTCCGGCAGGCGCCGCGCCGGCCTTGCGTTGCCTTCCGGAAACCTGAAACCATATATACCGGAATGTGACAAGCTCACAAATCATGGCAAGCGATTGTTTCCGTGATTTCATCACACAAGCTGCGTGATTTTGTCGCGCATGAGAACAGGATCCGGAGAAGAGCCCATGCCTGAATCCCCTTTTCGCCCCTTCGAAACACTGCTCGAAGAGAATCGGGCGCTCGCGCTCCTGCGCAGGGCCGTGGCGGGGGGCGATGACGGCGAGCTGTTCCTCGAACGGCGCCGCTCGGAAATCCTGGCATTCGATGACGGCCGCCTCAGGACCGCAAGTTTCAATGTTGCCGAAGGCTTTGGCCTGCGCGCGGTCCGGGGGGAAACCGCCGGCTATGCCCACGCCACCGAGATCAGCGAAAAGGCCCTGAAGCGGGCTGCCGAAACCGCACGCCTTGCCGTGGGAGCCGGCGGCGGCACCCTGGCCGCCCCCCCTTCGCCCACCAACCGGCGCCTTTACCGCGACATCAATCCGCTCGGCGAAACGGAATTTGCCCCGAAGGTCGAAACCCTGGCCGAGATCGATGCCTTCCTGCGCGGGCTTGACCGCCGCGTGGTCCAGGTAGGCGCCAGCATCGCCGCCAGCCTGCAGGAAATCGAAATCCTGCGCCCGGAAGGCAGGCGGCTGCGCGATGTGCGGCCCATGGCACGGCTTGGCATCTCGGTGATCGTCGAAGATGCGAACGGGCGGCGCGAAAGCGGCAGCCACGGCGGCGGCGGGCGCATCGGCCTTGCCGGCATGATGGAGCGCTCCCACTGGGAAGGTGTTGCGCGCGAGGCGCTCAGGATCGCGCTTGTCAATCTGGAAGCCGAACCCGCCCCGGCCGGACAGCTGGACGTGGTGCTCGGCCCCGGCTGGCCCGGCATCCTGCTGCACGAAGCCGTGGGCCACGGGCTTGAGGGCGATTTCAACCGCAAGGGCACCTCGGCCTTTTCAGGACGCATCGGCGAACGGGTAGCGGCACCGGGCGTTACCGTGGTGGACGATGGCACCATCCCCGACAGGCGCGGCTCGATCACCTTCGATGACGAGGGCACCCCCAGCCGCCGCAACGTGCTGATCGAGGACGGCATCCTGACGGGCTACATGCAGGACCGCCAGAACGCCCGCCTCATGGGTGTCGCACCCACCGGCAACGGGCGGCGCGAAAGCTTCGCCCACGCCCCAATGCCGCGCATGACCAACACCATCATGGAAAGCGGAAATGCCGATCCCGCAGGCATCCTTGCCGATCTGAAGGACGGCATCCATGCCGTGGGCTTCGGCGGCGGGCAGGTAGACATCACCAACGGCAAGTTCGTCTTTTCCTGCACCGAGGCCTATCGCGTGAAGAACGGCAGGGTTATCGCACCGATCAAGGGGGCCACCCTGATCGGCGATGGCCCCGCCGCGATGCAGAAGATCCGTGCCATCGGCAATGACATGGCGCTTGATCCCGGTATCGGAAATTGCGGAAAGGCCGGGCAATGGGTGCCGGTGGGAGTGGGGCAGCCCACGGTACTGATTGGCGGACTCACGGTGGGTGGTTCGGCAACCTGAACATACAGACAGACGGCGGAAAAACGGGGCGCCCCCGCCCGACCTTGCAGACGGTCAGCGGGGCAATGGAAACCGGAACGTTCGGGATTCGGAAAAATCCCGGAAAATGCGAAAAAATGCGATACGCCGCAATTTTACCCGATTCCGTTCACCTTCCATTAACCACCGCCTCCCATAGTGAACCCCGCAGGAGGCGGTGTGATGACGGATGCAGAGTTGTTTTCTTCTCCCCATACCCTCACCCCACCCACCACGAAGGAACAGCAGCTGTCATGGCTCCGCCTTCTGCGCTCGCGCCGCGTTGGCGTGGCTACCTTCTTTCGCCTGATGGCCGAGCATGGCGATGCCGAGGCGGCGCTGGCGGCACTTCCGGAAGTGGCGCGCGCGGCCGGCGTCAGGGACTATACCCCCTGCCCCCCCGAAACCGCCCGGGCCGAAATGCGCGCCGCACATCGTGCCGGAGCGCAGATGATCTGTTACGGCACCCCGGAATATCCCCCGTCTCTGGCCGAAATTCCCGACCCGCCGCCCTTGTTGTGGGCAATTGGCGACAGCGCGCTTCTGCACCGGCCGATGGTGGCCCTGGTAGGCGCGCGCAATGCCTCGTCACTCGGAATGCGCATGGCCCGGCGCATGGCGGGCGAACTTTCGCAGAAGGGGGCGGTTGTCGTTTCGGGGCTGGCCCGGGGCATTGATGCCGCCGCACATGAAGCAGCGCTTGAGGGCGGCACGATCGCCGTTCAGGCGGGCGGAGTTGATGTGCTCTATCCGCGGGAAAACAGGGAACTTTTCACAAGAATCGGCAGGCATGGCCTGCGCCTGTCCGAAGACCCGCCCGGCACCCGGCCGCTGGCACGCCATTTTCCCAGGCGCAACCGCATCATCTCGGGGCTGGCGCGCGTTGTCGTGGTGGTTGAGGCCGCCGCCCGCTCGGGCAGCCTGGGCACCGCACGCGGCGCCCTTGATCAGGGGCGCGAGGTGCTGGCCGTGCCCGGGCACCCCTTTGACGGGCGCGCCGCCGGCTGCAACATGCTGATCCGCGACGGCGCAACGCTGGTCCGCTCGGCCGCGGATGTGATCGAGGCGCTGGCGGCGCATCCTCAGCCCCCCCCTGCCCAATCCGGCGGCAAGGCGCCGCCTCCGGTCGGGGAGCATCGCTCCGGAAACCTGCACGACATCAATGCGCTGCATGACGAGATCCTCGGCCGCCTGAACCCCAGCCCGATTCCGGAAGATCAGCTGATCCGCGATCTTGCCCTGCCCGTGCACCGCATCGCGCCCGAACTTGTTGTTCTCGAACTTGATGGCAAGATCCGCCGCGCCCCGGGCGGTATGGTCATGCTGGCCTGAGGAAGGCCGCGCCTTCAGGGGTGGCGATTGCGGGGCGGCTTCCGTTGCACACTGCCCGTCCCTGATCGCATGCCATTGACAATCCCGCCATGCCCCGCGCATCTTGCGCCGCCAGAGCCCGTCCCCGAGTCGAGAGGAATTTCATGCCCGTCGTCGTTGTCGAATCCCCGGCCAAGGCCAGGACCATCAACAAGTATCTTGGAAATGACTACACGGTGCTTGCCTCTTACGGCCATGTGCGCGATCTGCCGCCGAAGGATGGCTCTGTCGATCCCGAGCACGACTTCGAGATGAAATGGGAGGTAAGCCCCCAATCGAAGAAACACGTGAAGGCCATTGCCGATGCGCTGAAAACCGACAACGAGCTGATCCTCGCCACCGACCCCGACCGCGAGGGCGAGGCGATCAGCTGGCACCTTGAGGAAACCCTGCGCAAGCGCCGGGCGCTGAAGAAGGATACGCCGGTGAAGCGCGTGGTGTTCAACGCGATCACCAAGGCGGCCGTGACCGAAGCCATGAAGACCCCCCGCCAGGTGGACGAACCGCTGGTAAACGCCTATCTGGCACGCCGCGCGCTTGACTATCTTGTGGGATTCAACCTCAGCCCCGTGCTGTGGCGAAAGCTGCCGGGGGCGAAATCGGCGGGGCGGGTGCAGTCGGTCGCGCTGCGCCTCATTGTCGAGCGGGAAATGGAGATCGAGGCTTTCCGCCCGCGCGAATACTGGAGCGTCACCGCCCGCCTTGTCTCCTTGCGGGGGCAGGAATTCGAGACCCGCCTCACCCATTTTGCCGGCCGCAAGCTGGACAAGTTCGATCTTTCCGATGCCACCGCCGCCGAAATGGCCGCCCAGGCGGTGAGCGCGCGCGATCTGTCTGTCGAAAAGGTCGAGGCAAAGCCCGCATCTCGCAACCCGCCTCCCCCCTTCATGACATCCACCCTTCAGCAGGAAGCCAGCCGCAAGTTCGGCTTCGGCGCGCGCCAGACCATGAGCCTGGCCCAGCGCCTTTATGAGGCGGGCTACATCACCTACATGCGCACCGACGGCATCGACATGGCCCCCGAGGCGGTCATGGCCGCGCGCGACGAGATCAAGGCCCGCTACGGCGAAAATTACGTGCCCGGATCCCCGCGCATGTACAAGAACAAGGCGAAGAACGCCCAGGAGGCGCATGAATGCATCCGCCCCACCGACATGAGCCTTGACGCCGGCAAGCTGGCACGCCTCGAAGCCGATCAGCGCAAGCTCTACGATCTGATCTGGAAGCGCACGCTGGCCAGCCAGATGGCCGCCGCCCGCCTTGAGCGCACCGCGGCGGAGATCACCAGCAAGGACGAACAGGTGCGCCTGCGGGCCACCGGCCAGGTGGTGCTGTTCGACGGCTTCATGAGGGTTTACACCGAGGGGCGCGACGAGCCCGCACAGAACGAAGGCGAGCGCCATCTGCCCCAGTTGCACGAAGGCGAACCCACCGAGAAGAAAGCCGTTACCCCCGAACAGCATTTCACCCAGCCACCGCCGCGCTATACCGAAGCCACGCTGGTGAAGCGCATGGAAGAACTGGGGATCGGCCGCCCCTCGACCTATGCCAGCATCGTCACCACGATCCAGGAGCGCGGCTATGTGCGCAAGGAAAAGGGGCGGCTCATCCCTGAAGACAAGGGCCGCCTCGTCACCGCCTTTCTGGTGAACTACTTCCGCAAATACGTGGGCTACGAATTCACCGCCAATCTCGAGAACGAGCTTGATGAAATCTCGGCCGGACACGAGGACTACAAGGACGTTCTGCGCCGCTTCTGGCGTGATTTCTCGGCTGCCATTGCCGAAACCGCCGATCTGCGCATTTCAGAGGTGCTCGAAAAGATCGACGAGGTTCTTGCTCCCCACCTTTACCCCCCTCGCGACGACGGCACCGATCCCCGCCTTTGCCCGCTCTGTGGCCGGGGGCGGCTTTCCATGCGCACCTCGCGCGCGGGCGGCGCCTTCATCGGCTGCTCGAACTATCCCGAATGCCGCTTCACCCGCCCCTTCGGCCCGCCGGGCCTTGAGGACGAGGGCGAGATCGGCCCCGACGGCAAGCTGCTGGGCCACGATCCCGAAGGCCGCCCCGTGACCCTGCGCAAGGGCCGCTTCGGGCCCTATGTGCAGCTTGGCGAGGCCACCGAAGATGCGCCCAAACCCCCCCGCGCCAGCGTGCCCGGGGGCTGGGCGCCCGAAGAGATGACCCTTGAAAAGGCCCTGCAGCTTCTCAGCCTCCCGAGGCATATCGGCACACACCCTGACGGGGGTATCGTCGAGGCGGCAATCGGCCGCTACGGGCCTTACGTGATGCATCTGATGGTGGATGACGACGGCCGGGAGCAGAAACTTTATGCCAATCTGCCGGATGTGGAGGAAGTCTTTAGCATCGGAATGAACCGTGCGGTGGAACTGCTGGCCGAAAAGAAAGCCGGTGGCGGGCGACGCGGCCGAGGCACCACGGCGAAACCCCTGAAGGAACTGGGCGAGCATCCCGAAGAAGGCGGCCCGGTGAACGTGATGGACGGCCGCTACGGCCCCTATGTGAAATGGGGCAGGATCAACGCCACCCTGCCCAAGGGCGTGGACCCCGAAAGCGTGACGCTTGAACTGGCCCTTGAGCTGATCGCCGACAAGGCCGCGAAAAAGGGTAAGGGGCGTCGGAAGAAGACCCCGGCAAAACGAAAGGCCACGGCAAGATAGGCACACCCCGCATCGGCGGGAAACGGCCATCCGGGCAGATCTGCCCAGATTTTGGCGCATTACTGTTCACGTTCGCGAAACAGCTTCATATTGTTGCCCGAATCTGTCGATAGATCGCGGGCAATGATGATGAGCAGCGCCAAACCTGATCCCAAACCCGCCATCGCCCCGCAGCCTGCGGCGGCGCATGCGGCCGTTGAACGGCGCTGGCGCGGCATGGTTGTCCCGGGTGGGCTGTTTCTGCTGATGATCGCCGGCATCATCGCCATGGCCGCAGGTGTCGGCTGGGAAGAAACCCGCACCCAGCTTTCACGCCTTGGCTGGAGCGAGGTAACGGCACTGCTGGCGCTTTCGCTTGTCAATTACCTGATGCGCGGCCTGCGCTGGCACCTGTTCACCCGCCGCCTCGGCCTTGGCACCGGCCTTGTGCAGGACATGCGCCATTTCCTGGGCGGATTCGCCATGAGCGTTACCCCGGGGCGGCTGGGCGAACTGGTGCGGATGCGCTGGCTCCGGCGCGAAACCGGCCGCCCCTTCGAACAGACCGCACCCTTGGTGCTGATGGATCGCGCTGCCGATCTTGTGGCCATGGCGATGATCCTGGCCCTTGCCCTTGGCTTCGCCGCCGTGGGCATCACCGGCGCGATGCCGGTAGCTGCACTGGCGCTGGCGGGGGGCTTCGTGGCCACCCGGCCGCGGCTTCTGGGCGGGCTTGCCGATCTGGGCTATCGGCTGACAGGCCGGGCCCCCCGGCTGTTTGCCCGGGTGCGCACGGCGGCGCGTGCACTGGGGCAGTTTTCATCGCCGCAGGTGCTTGTTCCGGCCATTGCGCTTGGCCTCGTCGGCTGGGCGGCCGAAGGCTGGGCCTTCGATCTGCTGCTGGGCTGGCTCGGGGCCGAAGTGGGCTTTGCCAAGGCGCTGGCGATCTTCGTCTTTGCCACGCTGGCCGGCGGCCTGACCGGTGCGCCCGGCGGCGTGGGCGGTGCCGAGGCGGCGATGGTCGGGCTGCTGATGCTCGAAGGGGTGCCGCTCGAGGTGAGCCTGCCGGCCACCATCATCATCCGCGTCACCACGCTGTGGTTTGCGATCGCCATCGGGCTGGTGGTGTTTCCGATCGCCGAACGCTTGTCGGGAAAGGCCTGAAATGAACTGGAAAAGCGAAACCAATACCGGCTGGGGCCGGGTGTTGCAGGCAGAAGAAAGCGTAGCCCGCCCCGAGCGCCAGCCGACACTGGCCGCCACCCTCGGGGAAACGCCCGCGCCGGCGGCGGGGCTGCGCCGCTCATACGGTGATGCGCCGCTCAATGATGGCGGCCGGGTGATCGACATGACCCGCCTTGACCGTATCCTTGGCTTCGATCCGCAAAGCGGCGTGATCGAGGTGGAAGGCGGCTGCACCATCGGCGAACTGGCCCGCCTGTTCGCGCCACGCGGCTGGCTGCCCGCCGTGATGCCGGGCACCGGCTTTGCCACCATCGCCGGCTGCATCGCCAATGACGTGCACGGCAAGAACCACCACCACATGGGCAGTTTCGGCCAGCATGTGAAAAGCATCACCCTGATCGGCTCCGACGGCAAGCCCCGCGTGATCGGCCCACGCCGGAGCGGGGCCCTGTTCCGCGCTACCGTCGGCGGGCTGGGCCAGACCGGGGTGATTGCCTCGGCGAAGCTGCAGATGATCCCCTGCAAGGGTGACGTGATGATGGTGACCGAGCGCCGCGCCGAAAACTTCGAACAGTTCCTCGAACTGCTCGACGGTTCTTCCGCCACCTATACCGTGGGCTGGATTGACGCCACCGCGCGGGGCGAAGCGCTCGGACGTGGCATTCTGGAAGAGGGCGAAACCGGCTCCGGCCTGATGCCCCGGCCCCGGAAGGCCCGCCGGGTGCCCGTGAACGCCCCCCACTTCGCCCTGTCGAAACCGGTGGTGAGGCTGTTCAACCGCGCCTATTTCGCCCGGGTGCCTGCCCAGGGGCGCACCAGCGTCAGGCGGATCGGCCAATTCTTCTTCCCGCTCGACAGGATCCATGACTGGAACCGGCTTTACGGCCGGCGCGGTTTTCATCAGTTTCAGTGCGTGGTGCCCATTGCGGCGGCGGACACCCTGCGCGAAATGATTGAAACAATTGCGAATTCCGGCCTGGCATCGCCCCTTGCGGTTCTCAAGCGCATGGGGCCGGGGCGTGGGGGGATGCTGTCGTTTCCGATGGAAGGATATACGCTTGCGGTCGATTTCCCCAACCGCCCCCAGGCCCGTCTTCTGATCGCCCGCCTCGAAGAAATGACGGCAACGGCCGGCGGGCGGATCTATCTCGCCAAGGATTCGCTTGCAACCGGAACACGGGTGAAGGCGATGTATGAAGAACACCCTGCCTGGAGCGCCGAAGTTGCCAAGGCCGACCCGGCAGGCCATTTCACCACCGATCTTGTCCGCCGCCTTGACCTGAGGAATCCGGCATGAACAGCACCCGCCCCGAAACCTGGATCATTCTTGGCGCCACCTCCTCGATGGCGCGCGCCTTTGCCCGCAAGGTGGCCGAAGCGGGTGCAACCGTCATCCTTGCCGGACGCGACATCGATGACATGAAGCGCACCGCCGCCGATTGCCGGGCCCGTGGCGCCGACGCCGCCGAGGTGATGAAATGCGATGCCCGCCGTCCCGAAACCTTTGCCCCCCTGATCGCCCGCGCGGACAGGGCCCCGGGCACCCTCAATGCCGCCGTCTTCATCGGCGCGATGCCCGCGCAGACAGAGATCGATACCGATCCCGCCCTGCTGCGCAGCGTGGTAACCGACAATTTCACCGGCCCGGCAGAATTTCTTCAGCGCCTTGCGCCCCTGCTTGAAGAACGCGGCGCAGGCACCATTGTCGGGGTCGGCTCGGTGGCCGGTGATCGCGGCCGCATCGGAAACTATGTTTACGGTGCCGCGAAGGCGGGCTTTGCAACCCATCTTTCCGGCCTGCGCAACCGCCTCGGGCGCAGCGGCGCCCATGTGCTGACCGTCAAGCCCGGCTTTGTCGATACCGCGATGACCTGGGGAATCGAGGGCATGTTCCTGGTGGCCAGCCCGGAAAAGATCGCCGACGACATCCTGAAGGCGGTACGCAGGCGGCGCAACATCCTTTATACCCCGTTCTTCTGGCGCTACATCATGGCCATCATCCGCGCCATCCCCGAACCGATCTTCAAGAAGCTTTCGGTCTGAACAGACGGCCGGCGGGGGCTGACGCGGTTCAATCCCTGAACCGAGGCGTGGCGTTCTGCAGACCGGCCATCACCGCCTCGGTCTGGTTGGGGGTGCCGATCAGGCTTTCCTGGTGGCGCGATTCCGCCAGCAGGATCGTTTCGGGATCGGCGAAATCGCTTTCGTTGATCAGCGCCTTTGCCGCGCGCACCGCATCGGGGCTGCGGGTTGCGATTATCCCGGCAAGCTCTTGCGCGCGCGCCTGGGGGTCCTCTCCGATCTCGGTGACAAACCCCCATTCAAGGGCCTGTTCAGCGGAAAATTCCTCGGCCGTATAGACAAGGCGGCGGATCACGTCGCTGCGCGCCACCCGCCGCATCAGAACCATGCCCCCCATGTCGGGCACCAGCCCCCAGCGCCCTTCCATGATCGAGAACCGGCAGCCGGGGGCCGCCACCCGGATATCGGCCCCGAGCATGATCTGGAAGGCGCCGCCCAGAACATGGCCATGCACGGCCGCGATCACCGGCACCGGGATTTCACGCCAGATGAGCGAAGCCTGCTGGAACAGGTTGGCCGGCCCGTGGCTGCGCCGCATCAGCCCCCCCGCCTCGTGCACAAGCCGGGCCATCTCGGGCAAGGCCGAAAGATCAACACCTGCCGAAAAGGCCGGGCCCGCACCGCGCAGCACCACTGCGCGGATATTCCGCTGCGCCTTCAAGCGCTCTCCTGCTTCGACCAGTGCCTCGAACATGGCCGGGTCAAGGGCATTGCGCTTCTCGGGACGGTTCAGGACAACCGTCGCCACATGAGCCGCAGTTTCAAGGAATATGCGATCCTTCATGTATCCTCCTTCTGTCGGATGCGCCTCTGCCGAAAGGCCTGCATGACGCACGGGAAGAGGTTTCAATAGTTGCATGAATTGCATTTTATCGCTAGTCAGCCGGGGCCGACCGATACGGCAACCGTTACGAGTGAACAGATGCGTGTCATATTTCGGAAATTCAGACAGGATCTGAACACGCCGACGAAGAAACTTGTCTTCGTGTTCCTTACGCTTGTGGTCGGGTTTGCGGGGCCCTTCGGAACATATGTTTCCATGTCACCCCTGGAACGCCTGTTCTATTGGGGGCTGGTCATCGGTTCTTCGATCCTGCTCGTGACCGCCGTCAGGGTAGTGCTGATGCATCAGCGCCCGGGCTGGTCCTACTGGAAACTGGCGATCGCTGCTTCCTGCATCTTTGCCCTGATCTATGCAACGCTGCTCGCCTGGGTCATCAATCCGATAACCGGCATCACGCATTACGACCACTACGGGTGGTCCTTCCTGTTCATGATGGTTCTGGTCATCGCCATTGCGGTTCACGGCATCCGCTATTTCACGATGGAAATACGCCCCCCCCGCATGCCCCGCATTCTTGAACGCCTGCCCGAAGAAAAGCGCGGCCGGATCATCCGGCTGACGGCGCGCGATCATTTCGTCGATGTCTATACCGACAAGGGCATGTATTCGATCCGCATACGCTTTGCCGATGCGGTGAACGAAACCGAAGGGGTTGACGGAATCTGCGTTCACCGCTCGCACTGGGTTGCCATTGATGCGATCTGTGCCGCGCAGAAGGCCAACGGCAGGATTTCTCTGCTGCTGTGCGACGGCACGGTGGTTCCCGTCAGCCGGAAATACCATTCCGAAGTCCGGTCCCGGGGGATTGTGAAAGACCCGTGAAGGGAAAGGGCCCGCCCCGGCAGAACAGACCCTTTCCCGTGCATCTTCCGTCATGCCACTAATGCACGATGGATTCGTCCTTCACGAACATGTTCGACCAGGCCCTGTCGATCAGTTCGGGCGTCATCTGATAGGGAATCCCTTCGAATTCACAGATCGAGATCATCTGATCGATCAGGAACACCGGCTGGTAGTTGGCATAGACATTGTCGATCGTCGGATATTTCTTCTTCAGAAGATGCACCAGCGCCTTTTCGTTCAGCGGCATCTTCTTCTTGCGGGCCACCATGGCGAATATCTTCAGGAAATCCTCCTGGTTGGGGCCGTCGATCTTGATCTTGTAGAAGATCCGGCGCAGGGCCGCCTTGTCGAAGATCTCGTTGGGGTGGAAGTTGGTCGAAAAGATCACCAGCGTGTCGAAGGGCACTTCGAATTTTTCACCCGACTGCAGGGCAAGGATATCCTTGCCCTCTTCCAGCGGCACGATCCAGCGGTTGATCAGCGCCTGCGGGGGCTCTTCCTGGCGGCCAAGGTCGTCAACGATGAACACGCCGCCCGTGGCCTTCAGCTGCAGCGGTGCCTGATAGGTGCGCGCCGTGGGGTTGTAAACCAGATCGAGCATGGACAGCGTCAGTTCGCCGCCAGTGATCACCGTGGGCCGGTCGCACAGCACATAGCGGGAGTCGAAGCGGTTGGCGGTGCGGCGCAGGCTGGTGGGATCTTCCTCCTGTTCTTCGGCGGCCGAATGCACGATCGGATCATAGACGGTAATCACCTGGCCCGCGTATTCAATGGCGCGCGGCACATAGATCTTGTCGCCCAGGGCATCGCGGATACCGTTCGAAATCGACGACTTGCCGTTCCCCGGCGGACCATACATCAGGATCGACCGCCCCGCACCCACCGCGGGGCCGAGATGATCGAGCAACGCGTCAGGCAGGATCAGGTGCCCCATCGCATCTGTCAGCTGTTCGCGGGTGATCTTGATGTTGCGGATCGACTGGCGCTTCACCTGTTCGCTGTAAACTTCGAGCGGCACCGGCATCGCGCCGTAATATTCCGATTGCGAAAGCGCATCTAGCGCGCGCGCCTTGCCCGCGTCGGTCAGTTCATAACCCATTTCGCCACCCGAATTGGCATGCAGCGTGCCGGTGGCCTGCAGCAGCTTCTGGCTGCGGGCAAGATCGATCAGTTCCTGGGCAACCGGAATCGGCAGACAGATTGCCCTGGAAATTTCCCCCACCGCCTGAAGGTTCTTGCGAAAGATCGTCTTCAGCAGCAGATCGCGCATCATCACGACCGGCAGCCGCATTTCCTCAAGCGAGCGCGGCGCCGGCGGCGCCATGACATTGACGACGGGCATGTTCATCAGCTTGCCTTTCCCTTGTCCTCATCTCGTCAAACCTGTCGCCCATACGACAGGGACAGAACCAGTATCGAAAATCCCACGCGGGATTCGAAGAAACAATAGAAACGAATTTTGGCTTTTGCATGGCGACATGGGAACGGTTATGTTGCGAGGAAAAACAGAAAACAACCCGAACGAGGCACCGATGAGCAGCAGTGTCAGCCCATTGCGTCTGTTTTCCTTTCTCGCGTTGTCGCTGCTGATTCTGGGCGCAACGGCGGCCCTGCGGGGCGGCCTGATGATCGACGGGCACGAGGGCGATACCCTGCACCTGATCGAGATCCTGCTGCGGATCGACGCCGGAGAGTGGCCGCACAAGGATTTCATGACACCGATCGGCATTCTGGCCTTTGCCCCGATCAACCTGTTCATGAAACTGGGCAACGGGATCGGCGCGGCCTTCATCCATGCCAACATTCTTGTGGCCGCGCTGCTGCTGCCCATGCTCTGGTGGGCCACATGGAGCCGCCTGCGCGGGGGGATGGCCTATCTTCTTGGCTTTTATGTCATCGTACTGGTCATGGCGCTGGTCTATGGTGGCGCTTCCCCGACAATCGCCGTTTCGATGCATTACAACCGCTGGGCCTGGGGTATTGCCCATGTTGCCGTGCTGCTGGCCGTATTGCCGCCGCACAACCATGCGCGCCCGGTGCTTGACGGGGTGCTGATCGGCCTGTCACTGGCCGCGCTGGCCCTGATCAAGGTAACCTATTTCCTGGCCCTCGCCCCGGTGCTGGCGCTGGCGCTGGCGCTTCGCAAATGCTGGCGCGGCCTGCTTTCCGGCCTGATTGCCGGCCTCGCCGTTGCCGCTTTCATGACCTTTCTGGCCGGCCCCGGATACTGGTTGGCCTACATGAACGATCTTCTGGTGGTTTCGCAATCTCAGGTGCGCCCCGAACCGGGCCATGCCTTTACCGACATACTTTCGGCACCCGAGTTCGTTGCCGGAACCGCCCTGATGCTGCTGGCCGTCGTCCTGCTGCGCCAGATCGGATGCAAATACGAAGGCCTGCTGCTGCTGCTGCTGCTGCCGGGCTTTGCCTATATCACCTATCAGAACTTCGGCAACGACCCCCAGTGGCTGCTGCTGTTTGCGGCGCTGCTGTTTGCCTTTCGCCCCGCAAGTGGCACCGCAAACCGCTGGGGATGGGATGCGCACAGCCTGTTCAACCTTGCCATTGCCGCGGTTCTGGCCCTGAGCTCGGCCTCGTTCTTCAACATGGCCACAAGCCCCTTCCGGCTGCTGGCCAAGGAGCGCGGCGAATACACGCCGCTTCTGGGCAGGAACAGCCCCCATGACGACATATTGATGCGCAAGGAACGCGTTCTGCCCGTTGTCGGCAGGACAACCCTTGAAATCCCCGGTCTTGATCTGGCGCTTTACGGTGTCGAGGATTCCGGAAGCGGGAACGGCAAGGACGAAACCGCCACCCTGATGGGCGAGGTGCTGCAGGATTGCGAACTGGAGGGCGGCCTTGAAATCTGGCTGACCGCCATGACCCGCGATATCGAACAGGCCGGCCTGGCCCGGAACAAGCGCATTCTGGCCGCCGATCTGATTTCCAGCCACTGGCTGTTCAGTCGCCAGCTTCTGCCGCTGCGGGGCGGCGCGCCGTGGTATTACGGCGGCCTTCCCGGCATCGAAAGCGCCGATTACCTTCTGGTGCCTCAATGCCCGCTGCTGCGCCGGGCCCGCAGGATGATCCTTGAAGAAATCGACAAGGCAGACCAGATCACCCTGCGCGAACTGCGGCGCACCTCCTATTACATCCTGCTCGAGATCCGCCGCGAATAGCGCCGCGCCCCACCCCGTCCGGCCTGGGAAAACAAGTGCCCGTCAGCCGCCGGACAGCGGCGTTCCGACACCGTAACGAACGACCATGACAAGATAAAAGACCAGCACACTGCCAAGGGCAAGGCCCATGGGGAAATCCTTGGTATCCCAGGATTCCCAGCCTTCGGTCATGCGGCGAAAGGCTTTCGAACTCTGGAACAGGCGATGCGTGAGAAAAGCCGCGATCAGAACGGCGGCGAAGAACAGCATCATCTCCAATGCGTCCTCGCGGGCGATGAAGGGGGCCATCGCCGCGGCGAATTTCGCATCGCCCGCACCGATCAACCGCGCCATGTTCAGAACGAAGCCGATCACCAGCACC
Source organism: Paracoccaceae bacterium (assembly GCA_026989355.1). GTDB lineage: Bacteria > Pseudomonadota > Alphaproteobacteria > Rhodobacterales > Rhodobacteraceae > WFVA01. The sequence goes on from JALSJM010000005.1 coordinate 234,138, forward strand.
ACCACCAGGTGCAGCAGCCGCCACAGGTAATCGTCAAGCGGCAGGGCGATCGGCCCCACCACCAGATAGACCCCCGTCAGCGCCAGCACCGCGGCATTGGGAATCTTCAGATATTTCATGTCGCTCCAGGCGGCCCAGATGCAGATCGGAAGCACGAAGGGCAGAAACCACAGCGCGGCCGTAGCCGGGGTTACAAGTGCCGGTTCCATGTCAGTTCGTCACATTTGCTTCCAGCGCCCGCAGCGAACGGGCCGCGGCCTCGAAATGCTGCGGATGCGTATCGATCGCTTCCTTCAGCAGGCCCTTGCCGATCGAGACATCGCCCTGCTTGATGGCGGTCAGCGCCAGGGTGTAAAGCAGCTCGGCCCGTTCGGTCTGGGTCATCGGGACGACCGGCAACTGATAGTTGCGTTGCGCGCCGCGGGCCAGAACCATGTTGTTCTTGGCCGTGAACAGGCTCTTGTCATAGGTCAGCGCCTGGGCAAACAGCTTTTCGGCGGCTTTGTAATCACCGCGCGCAAGCTTGGAATAGCCCCAGTTGTTGTAAACCCCGGCGGGTCTGGTGGTCAGCCCCACGGCCGTTTCATAGAAACTGTCGGCTTTCTTCCATTCCTTGTTGCTGTCGGCAATCATCGCCTCGAGCCGGTAGCGCTGATAGGTTTCGTGGGTCGGGGGGATCTGATCAAGCACTGCCTCGGCTTCTTTCCAGTTGCCGTTGCGGATCAGGGCATCGGCCCATTGGACCCTGTCTTCATTGGTGCCCTCGGGGCTGGAGACAACCGCTTCCCACACCTTCGTGGCTTCGGGATACATCTTGGCGCGGATCAGCGAAATCGCCAGCCCGCGTTTCAGATCGATCCGGTCCGGGTTGTCGGTCGATGCACGGCGGAAATAGGCCACGGCCTCTTTCGGATCGCCTACCGTCAGCATGATATCGTTGAGGTTGGTTTCGTCGATCGCGTTCACGCCCTTGACGGCACGCGCGACGGACGCCTTGTTGTTGTTTTCACAGCCTGTCAGGATGACTGCGCCGGACAGGCACAGCGAAATTATGATCTTCTGGCGCATTCTTGCGTCCTTTTTTCTGCTCGGTCCCCGTCATGGCGTGGCCAGCAGCAGATATTTCCCGCCACCGCGCCGCACCAGGACAAACTTGCTTTCCTCTGGCGCATCATATGCGGTTTTGCGGGTTTTTTCGATAGCAAGGCGCAGATTATCGCGGATCGAGTCACTTTGGCCACTGTCAAGGGCATAGGCGCGCTTGAAAACTTCCATCGCCTCGGCGGTATTGCCGCGCTCCATCAGCACCACGCCAAGGTTGTTCCAGGCGGCGGGGAATTCCGGATCCTTCATGACGGCCTGCCGCAATATCCGCTCGGCCTGCCCAAGGCGCCCCAGGCGCAGGTTGGCCGAACCGATGGCGCTGAGCACATCGGCCGTCATGCCCTGCCGGGCTGCCGCGCGGTAATAGGCCTTGAGGGCAAGCTCGTATTCTCCGGCTGCCATGAGCCGGTGGCCGACCAGCAGCCCGTCAACCCCGCCCTCCCGTGTTGCGGCTGTGCCCGGTGCATAGGGGTTGCCCTTCTTCAGGCCCGGGCCGCCCGCCGGCTGGCAGGCGGCCAGCAAGACCGTTGCCGCGATGATCCCCACCCATTTTCTGCCCATGGCTAGATGCCGAGTTGCTTGAATGTCTGCGCGATTCCGTAAACCGAAGGACCAAGCAGGATGATCAGCAGCGGCGGAACCGTCAGCATCATGGTGGCAAGAGTCATCTTGGTTGGCAAGGTGTTTGCCTTTTCCTCAGCCCGCATCACCCGCTTGTCGCGCATCTCGGATGCATAAACCCGAAGCGCATCGGCGATCGAAGTGCCGAAGGTAGAGGACTGGATCAGAACGGTGACAAAGCTTGCCACGTCATCAACCCCGGTGCGTTCCGACATGTCGCGCAGCACGGCGGTGCGGTCCTTGCCGGCCTTCATCTCGTTGGCGACGGTTTCGAATTCATCGGCCAGATCGGGAAAGCCGGCGCGAATCTCGCGCGCCACGCGGATGATCGCCTGATCAAGCGACTGCCCCGCCTCGACGCAGACCAGCATCATGTCCAGCGCATCGGGGAAACCGTTGGTGATGGCCTCGATCCGTGCCTCGCGCCGCCGCGTCACCCAGTATTTCGGCCCCATATAGCCGACCAGGCCCGGAATCATCACGGTCAGCATCAGGTTGGTGGTCGTCGGCTCTCCGTTGGCCATCTTGACGATTGCCCAGATGCTGCCGAAGATCAGGCCGATAATGCCCAGCGCAAACTGCAGGAAATGGAAGGTGCGCACCGCGGTCTTGCTGCGGTATCCTGCCTGCAGCAGCTTCAGGCGAATGGCGGAATATTCCTCTTCATCCTGGGGCTCCAGAAAGTTGGAATATTTCTCCAGCTTGTCCTTCTTGTTGTCAAAACGCAGCGTGGCGCCCTTTTCCTTGGGCAACCGGCTGCCGGCCTGCGCCTTGCGCAGCTTGTCCAGAGGGTCTTCCTCCTTCTTCAGAAGCACGGGCAGGGTGAGCAGGATCAGGAACATGCCCAGTACCCCGACCGCCAGCAAGGGGCCGAAGGGGCCGAAGCTGTCTGTCAGAAACGTGTTGATACGGCCGAAGAATTCCATCTTGTCCCCCTAGACCTTGATGTTCACGAGCGCCCGCATGACGAACATGTTGGCAATCAGGAAGGCCGCCACGATCAGCGCCGCCGGAATGAAGGCCGATGTTTCCTGCACATCCTTGTAATAATCGGGCTCGATCAGGTTGATGCCGATCAGGGCCACGATCGGAAAGCCCGACAGGAACATGCCCGACCATTTTGCCTCGGCGGTGATCGCCTTGACACGGCGGAACAGCTTGAAGCGGGCCCGGATCACCTTGGCCAGGCCGTCAAGGATCTCGGCCAGGTTGCCGCCCGATGTCTGCTGGATCGAAACCGCAACCGCAAGAAAGCGCAGATCCTGCATGTCAAGGCGTTCGGCCATGGCTTTCAGCGCCTCGCCCACGTCGCGGCCATAGGCGGCCTCGTCGGCGATCACGCCCATTTCCGTGCCCAGAGGATCGGGAACCTCCTTGGCGACGATCTGGATCGCCGAGGTAAACGGATGCCCCACCCTGAGCGAGCGCACCATCAGCTCCACCGCATCCGGAAGCTGTTCCTCGATCATGGCAAGGCGCTTCTTGGCCTTCTTGTTGATCCAGTGATAGACGCCCCCGACCCCCATCACGACCGAAATCAGCAGGCGCACCGGCAGCGAGGCACTGGTGCCCACGGTCAGCCCGACGAAGGAAAACATCCCGAGCATCACCATCAGCAGGATCAGCTGGTTGGGTGAAAAGGCGATATTGGCCTTCTGCGCCTTGTTGGCGAGGATCGAATAGATCGGAATCGACCGCGCCCGCATGTGCTGGCTCATCTCCTTGCGGAGCTGTTCCAGCACCTGTTCGCGGCCCATGCCCTTTTCAAGCATCTCGAGGCGGCGGTTCACCCGGTTGTTGAGGCTGATCGACTTGCCGAAGACAGTCAGGTATATACCCTCGACCAGCAGCAGGACCGCCACGAAGATCAGGCCATAGACGATAAGCTCGGTGTTGAACGTCATGGCATTCAGCCTTCCACGGGTTCGAAGATTTCAGGCGGCAGATCGTAGCCCCAGAGGCGGAACCGCTCGGAGAAATGCGAACGCACGCCGGTGGCGGTGAAATGCCCGATGATCTTGTTGTCGGGGGTAAGGCCCACACGCTGGAAACGGAAGACTTCCTGCATCGAGATCACCTCGCCTTCCATCCCGGTGATTTCGGTGATCGAAACCATCCGCCGCGAGCCGTCCTGCAGACGGCTGGCCTGCACGATCAGGTTGACGGCGCTGGAAATCTGCCCCCGCACCGCCTTGATCGGCATCTCGATCCCGGCCATGGCGATCATGTTTTCAAGGCGGCTCACCGCATCGCGGGCGCTGTTGGCGTGAATCGTGGTCATCGAGCCGTCATGGCCGGTGTTCATGGCCTGCAGCATGTCGATCACCTCTTCGCCGCGCGTCTCGCCCACGATGATGCGATCAGGGCGCATCCGAAGTGCGTTTCGCAGACAGTCCCGCTGGGTGACGGCGCCCTTGCCTTCCACGTTGGGCGGGCGGCTTTCCATCCGGCCCACATGGGTCTGCTGCAGCTGAAGTTCGGCGGTGTCCTCGATGGTGAGGATACGCTCGCTGTCATCGATGAAAGAGGAAAGCGCATTGAGCGTGGTGGTCTTGCCCGAGCCGGTTCCGCCCGAAACGATGATGTTGAGGCGGGTGGCCACGGCGGCCTGAAGATAGGCGGCCATTTCCTCGGTAAAGGCGCCGAATTTCACCAGGTCATCGATCGACAGCTTTTCCTTCTTGAATTTCCGGATGGAAACCAGGCTGCCGTCCACCGCGATCGGCGGCACCATCGCGTTGAAACGCGAACCGTCGGCAAGACGGGCATCGACATAGGGATTCGACTCATCCACCCGCCGGCCCACGGCCGAAACGATCTTGTCGATGATCCGCTGCAGGTGCTTTTCGTCCTTGAAAGTGATGTCGGTCAGTTCAAGCTTGCCGTTGCGCTCGACAAAAATCTGATGCGGACCGTTGACCAGAATATCGTTTACCGTGTCGTCGCGCAGAAGCGGCTCGAACGGGCCTAGGCCCGTTACCTCGTCATAAAGCTCCTGGTTGAGAAGGTTGCGCTCTTCACGGTTGAGCACGATGCTCATTTCCTCAAGCGCCTCGGTTGCGATCGCGTTGATCTCGGCCCGCAGATCCGCTTCGCTGGCCGTCTCAAGTGCCGAAAGGTTCAGTGAATCGAGCAGCCGGTTGTGAAGCTGAACCTTGATTTCGCTCAGCCGCTCCTTGCGTTTCTTTTCCTTGTCCATCGGCGCAGGCTTGGCCGGCGCCGTCGGTTTGCGCATCGAAGGCGCCGGTGTCCCGACGGCAGGCTTCGCCTTTTCAGGCGGTGCTGCATTGCCGGCAGTTGATGCGGCCGGCTTGGCCCCACCTGTCTTTTTGTAGCGCGAAAACATTATGCTAGCCTCTTGTTACAACAAACGCATAAACACGATGCATCACCTTTCATGGCAGCCGCGTCAGCAGCTTCATCCGCTCACTTGTCACCCGCAGCCTCGGAAACATTCAGTTCGTGCACCGAATGCGCCAGCTTCTGGATTTCCTTGCGCAGCGGGTTCTTGGGCGATGTTTCGGCCAGCGGCAGCCCGTGATCCCCGGCCTGCAGCACCTGCTTGCCGCCATCGGGCAGAAGCACCTCGATCTTGATGTCAAGGCTCTCGGCCAGGCGCTTGACACGCGACTTGCCGCTGAGATCGGTGAACTTCGGCGCCCGGTTCAACAGATAGCGCAGCTTGTTGAAGGGCAGATCCTCGCCCTTCAGCGCACGGATCAGCCGCAGCGTATTCTGGGCCGAGCGCATGTCAAGTTCGAGCGTCGCGAAATAGACATGCGCCTCGTTCAGAACCACCTCGGTCCAGCTGACCAGGGTCGAGGGCATGTCGATGATCACGTAATCGAAGTTCAGGCGGGCCTTTTCGATGATCCGGGCGATGTCTTCGGATGTCAGCAGATCAAGCGGCAGCATTTCCGCAGGCGATGTCAGCACATGCAGCTTTTCATTGAAGGTCAGAAGCGCCTGCATGAAAGCTTCGCTGTCCATCGATTCGGTGTCGGAAAGCAGTTCATAGACCGCCTCGCGCCGGGGCAGATCAAGATAGGTTGCAACCGTGCCGAACTGCAGATCAAGATCGATCAGACAGACCCGCGGCGGGTTGTCCTTGTCGATATTCGCCAGCTCCCAGGCCAGGTTCACCGCATAGGTGGTGGCGCCGGTACCGCCGGCCAGCCCGTGCACGGCCATCACCACGGCATCGTGGTTGTTTGTGGCCTTGAGCGCGGTCTGCTGCCCCGCATTTTCCAGTTTTTCGGTGGCAGGGGCCGCGCGCAGGCGCTCGATGGCCTGGTGCAGCTCGCCCTCGGGCAGGGGATAGGGCACGAAATCATCGGCCCCGAGGCGCAGCAGCTGATGCAGGGCAATGGGACTTACTTCCTCGGCAATGAGGATGACCTTGATACCCTTTTCCTTGGCGATCCTGATCAGTTCGCCGATCTTCGGAAGCTCGGCCTCGTCCTTGTCGTCAACCGCGATGGCAACGAATTCAAGATGCTCGGCCTCGGGCTGGTTCAGGAAAACCCTGGCATCCTGAAACGAAAGATCGCCCCAGCTTTCGCCAAGCTCGGCCTCCATGTCGTCGATCAGCAGATCGAAATTCTGCACGTCACGCGAAATCGTGCAGGCCACGATCGGTGACGGTTCTGGCTGCAACATTGCATTACTCGCCATAGCCAATACATCCTTCATCTCTGATGACAACGGCGGGACCTGCCGGCGCTGTCGCCTTTCGGTGAGCAGCCGCAGACCGCCATCATCTGCACACAACGGTATTGTCGTGTGAATACTTCCCTTACCGCATGAAGGTGGCCTGAAATCTTGGCAACATTAGGGCCAAAAAGCCGTAATTATTCGGTATCGTGCGACGATCCCTGCCGTTTCCGCTTTCCCGTCACTGACCGGTGTTGGCATATACCGGCTCTTCGGTTGCACTGCTGACATATTCCCTGAAGACGATATCAGCGTATTTTCCGTTCATTACCAGCGGGTTGTTCTTCACGAAGCCAGAAACTTCCGTCACCGTCCGGCGATTCCGGCGCTCGCGGCCCTCGGTCACGACCAGCGGCTGCGTTTCCCCGTAGGAAACAACCGCCTCCAGCCGCTTGCGGCTGATTCCCTGCCGCGTCAGGTAATTCACCACAGCCTGGGCCCGGCGCATGCCGAGTCGCTTGTTATAGGCGTTCGTCCCCACCTTGTCGGTATGTCCATAAACGCGGAACCGCACTTCGGGGAACTGACGGATCCAGTCGGCCTGCTGGCGCAGGGCCGCCTTGGCATTCTCGTCAAGGCGCGCGCTGTCGAAATCGAAGGTGACCATCGAGGGCACTTCCCGGGCAAAACGCTGCGCCAGGTTGATCGTGTAATCCCGTGCGCCGCTCTGAACCAGCATGTTGTTCATGGTCGGGTTGCCGAAGCTGCCTTCGTCAAGATCGCTGCCCGCTTCGGAACGGAACTTGCTTGCCGCATCCGGGGTGCAGGCGGAAAGCGCGGCCACGGCAGCCAGGATCGCGATCGGTTTCATGTTAGCGCGCATAGCCTTACTCCATCACATAGCCGTAGGAACCGGTGAAATCCTGGCGGGCCACTTCTCCGGCCGCTCCGCGCAGGCGGGGCTTGCCTGCCACCTCGCCCGAAAGGAACAGTTCGCTCTCGGAAGGCGGGCGGACCCGGTCGGTGGGCAGGGCCAGGGCCTCGCCACGTGTCGGAGTCACCAGATGCGGGGTCACGATGATCACCAGTTCGCTCTGATCCCGGCGGTAATTCGTGCTGCGGAACAGCGCACCCAGAACCGGCAGGTCTCCCAGCCACGGGATCTGGTTGACCTGGTCGCGGAAATCATCCTGCAGCAGCCCGGCAATGGCAAAGCTCTGGCCATCGCGCATCTCGACGGTTGTCGAGGTCTTGCGGGTGCGGAAGGCTGGCACCGAGAAGGTGTCGCCGACCAGGAAGGAATTGGTGGTGTCGATCCCCGAAACCTCGGCCTCCATCTTGAGATTGATGATGTCACCCTCGATCACCCGTGGCGTGAACTTCATCAGAACACCGAATTCCTTCCATTCCACGGTGATGGTGTTGTTTTCCTGAGCAACCGGGATCGGCACTTCGCCACCGGCAAGGAACTGGGCTTCCTGCCCGGAAAGGGCGGTCAGGTTGGGTTCGGCCAGGGTGCGCACCAGACCCTTCGTTTCAAGAGCCTCAAGCAGCACGCCAAACTGCACCGAACCGATGGTGAAACCAAGGCGCGTGGCACCCGAAATTCCCGGGCGGGTGGTGACCACGGGGTTGTTCACAGCATTGGCGCCGCTCAGCCAGGTGCCGCCTTCATGCTGCACATCGTTGCCGGCGATGCCGAAAGAGGTGGAAAGCTCCTTGACCACCGAGCGCTGAACCTCGGCAAAACGCACCTTCAGCATCACCTGCTGGGTGCCGCCAACGCTCATCAGGTTCGAAACCCGGTCAGGTGCATAGCGCTTGGCAAGGTCAAGCGCGCGATCAAGCTTGGCGATGCTCGACACGGTGCCGGAAAGCACGATGCCATCATTGGCGGTGCGCACCTCGATCTGTTCGCCCGGCAGGATCTGGCGCAGGCGCTCCTTGAACTCGGCGATATCAGGGGTGACATGCACCTCTACATTGGTGATCAGCCGGCCGTCGGCCCCCAGCAGCGTCAGCGTGGTGCGCCCCGGCGTCTTGCCCAGCACATAGATGGTGCGATCGGACAGGGTTGAAATATCGGCAATTTCGGGATTGGCGATCGACAGTTCCGTGAAGGGTTCTTCGCTTTCCACGACAACCGCACGGCTCATCGAAACCTTGAGTGCGGCCGAAGGTGCGCCCCGCATCACCTTGATCGTTTCAGCGCCCGCAATCGTCGGAACCGCTGTTACACACACGGCAAAACCCAGAAGGGCCGCCTTCAGAAACCTGCTCATATTCATGGTGATCCTGCCTCTCTGACCACAGTGATGGATACGGATCTCGATGCCCGTTTGGACAGCACCATGCCGGAAACTGTATTTTATTGCAAGAATCAACAGATTGCGGACCACAAGTCATGTGGATAACCGGCAACACCACACAAATTGTAGCGAACGGCAGAAAGCGCGCACCCACATACGGGCATGCGCACCTCTGTCAGTTTTCACGGAAAATCACGCCTTGCGCCCGGGCCCGTCTCAGTCCGGACACTTGATTTCGACTTCCACCATCTCGCCCCCCTTGCGTGTGCGGATGGTGCAAACCTTTTCGGGCGCGCTTTCCACCACGGTTTCGCGCCTGATCCCGAGCAGGTTGTCCTGATCGATCTCGATCTTGCCGCTGAAAATATCCTCGGCATTGCCCACCAGCGAAAGCGAAAGCCGCCCCGTTGCCTGAGCCTGGGCCAGCGCGGCCACCTGCTCGGGTGTCACTTCAACCGTCACGGTACGGGCAATGGAGGCAGTGCTCACGTCCGAGTCGGTCTGCTGATCGACAGCGATCAGCTTCAGGCCCGAAACGATCAGCTTGGTCACTTCCTGATCAAGCGCCCGGCCCGTCCAGTAGACATCAACAACATCGCCGGGGCGCAGGAAACCGGAAACGCCGCTGGTTGCATCAACCTTGATGGCGAATGCCCGCATGCCCTTGCTGAGGCGCGAGGTAATGCCGACGATCTTGCCCGGTTCGGTTACCTTCACCGCAAGGATCGGCTCGTGCTTTTCAAACTGGCGCGTGGCCCGGCGCGGCACGCCTTCACCCTTCGGGAACAGCTCTTCGGTTGTTCTGAACACGCCTTCGGGCAGCGAATCCTCGGGCCATTTCGTCAGGCGCACGTCCTCGGGCCTGATTTCCTCACCATACTTGATCTGCCGGGTCGCCACGAACACCTCGACGGTGGGCACGATCTGGGCGCGCGCGGCACGCTCGGCCTCAAGCTTCGCCTGATAGCTGTCCACATACCCTTTCGCCATGTATACTGCGAAACCGGCAAGAGCGAGCCCCAGGAGCAGGACAAGTCCGAATACCATTCGCATAGCGTTTCCTTTTCTCTTTACCTATCCGGCCCCGGGGCGATAGCAGCAAGTTCCCGGTTTTTCCATACGGCAATCTGCCGTATGGAAGGTTTCGTAGCGGATAATTGCGTCAATACCGTGGTCAAAGAATGAAATTATGCGGAATTGTTTCCGCATCGGGTCTGCGTCAGCCAACATGCAAAACACCTAGCCAGCGCCCCGGTGATATTGTTGTCGGCAGGATCAATCCACACTGACGCTGTCGATGAAGGTTGCGATCTCACTGGATTTCGCAACCGATGCCTGACGAAGCGGAATGGCGGCGGCCACGCCGAACAGCACGATCCCTGCGGTTATCACCACCCAGTCAACAGTTACCGCCGCGCTTTCGTCCCGGGCGAACCGTTTCACCATACCCAACATTATCCGATCTCCACTTGTCTTCTCATCGTTTTGCTACGCAGCCGCAACGGCAATGCTCTGGCTGCTCCCGTGCATATTCCCTGCAGTCCAAATATGGCAAGAACATGCAGGCGGAGAGGATTTTCCTTGAAGATCATCCTTTTGAGCGAGTGATCACTCGATGACGCACGCATCCCGAAAGCAAAAGGGCCGCGCCCTTGCCAGGCGCGGCCCCTTTCGATCATTCCGATCAGACGTGGCGTGACGCTCAGTTCACGGTCACGCTGCCGATCGCGCTCGAAATCTTGGTGCCCAGAGCGTCGGTCGAGCTGCGGACCGAAGCCACAACGGCAATCCCCAGACCAACGATCGCCGCGGTCAGCACAACCCAGTCAACGGTCACGGCGCCGGATTCGTCCTTGGCGAAGTTCTTGATGTAGTTCAGCATGATCTTTTCCCTTCGATACACTTGCATTCCGTTTCCACCTCCGCCGCAAAAGGATCTGGCGTGATCCCCGCCGCTTCGGCCATGAGGGCATATAACCCGGGGATTCGGGCGGGAATTTGGCGCGTCTTGCACCAATTTAAGAAATTAAAAACACTTTTTGGCGGCATCCGGACGGGGAACAGCAATGCAAAAGGGCCGCGCCCTTGCCAGGCGCGGCCCCTTTCGATCATTCCGATCAGACGTGGTGTGACGCTCAGTTCACGGTCACGCTGCCGATCGCGCTCGAAATCTTGGTGCCCAGAGCGTCGGTCGAGCTGCGGACCGAAGCCACAACGGCAATCCCCAGACCAACGATCGCCGCGGTCAGCACAACCCAGTCAACGGTCACGGCGCCGGATTCGTCCTTGGCGAAGTTCTTGATGTAGTTCAGCATGATCTTTTCCCTTCGATACACTTGCTATTCATTCTCAACCTTGGCGGCCCTGTGGCGCATGCTCGCTCGCTATCCGCACCTCGCCGTTTCGGTGTGACGGTATATAGACTGCGGAATAGGGCAAGAGTTAGGCAGCAATTGCAGAAAATTCTCTTACCTGTGCTTTTTTCCAACACAAGGCGCCAAGTCATTGATATAAAATGAATAAAAATATGGTATTGTTACACCTCAACGGTTCTGATTCAAAAACTGTGCCGCCATTTTCACGAAACTGTTTCTGTTTCCGACAGAAAAACTGGCCAATTGCTTCAATTTTTGCAAGAAAGATCCCAACGAAACACCGAGGCAGAGCAGGAACCGCATGAAGCGGCGCTTCGCAACAGGACTGACAGCGGCGGCGATCTTCCTGGCCGCGCCGGCATTGGCGGAATCGCCAAAGCCTTATCCTTCGTTCACCTTCAAGCGCGTGAAAGCGCCCCCAAAGGGCACGATCGGGCGCATCACCGTCCAGATAGATCCCGAAGCCCGGCGCCGCTGGATGGCCGCCATGCCCACGGCAGACAGCGCCATGATGCAAACCGCCCCCGAAACGGAGAAAACGGCGAGCCTGCCGGCACCGGCACACGCCCCCCCGGCCATGGACTGGTACTGGAGCGCGATCTCGCCGAAACGGGCAGATCCCGAGGGCCGGCAGCTTGCGGCGGCAGTTGCACATCTGAAAAATGCTCCCGCGGGCAAGGCCGTGCCCGCTCCGCGCCTGCAACTGCTGCAGGCCATCGCCACGTCGCATGGCCCCGACATCCTGAAGGCCACCGCCGGCACCCGCGTTTCGCCGGCTCTGGTGCTGGCGATAATCAGCGTGGAATCGGCCGGACGGACCGATGCGCTTTCCAGCGCCGGCGCACAGGGGCTGATGCAGCTCATCCCCGACACGGCCGCGCGCTTCGGCGTGCAGGATGCAACCGACGCCACCCAGAACATCCGGGGCGGCGTTGCCTATCTGGACTGGCTGATGAATGAATTCGACAATGATCCGCTGATGGTGCTTGCGGCCTACAACGCAGGCGAAAATGCGGTAAAGTCCAGCGACGGCGTGCCGCCCTATGCGGAAACCCGTGCCTATGTGCCCAAGGTTCTGGCGGCGTGGAGCGTGGCCCGAAGGCTGTGTCTCACACCTCCCGAACTGATCAGCGACGGCTGTGTTCTTGCCGCCGACAGGAGCCCTTCGGATGGTTGACGACAAACCGCTTGTTCTGGATGTGGACGGCACGTTCCTCAGAACCGACATCCTGTATGAATGTTTCTGGGCCGGGCTCGGGCGGAATCCGAAGGAAACGCTGAAGGCCACCCTTGCCCATTTCAACGATCCCGCCCGCCTGAAACGGCGGCTGTGCGATATCGTTTCGCTGCGTACTGATCTTCTGCCCGTCAACCCGGCGATCGCGGCACTGGCCGATGAAATGAAGCAGCAGGGGCGCGAGGTCGTGCTGGCCTCGGCTTCGGATGAGCGGATCGTATCGCAAATCGCACGAGACCATGGATTGAGCGAAACGGTATTTGCATCCGACGGCAGAACCAACCTCAAGGGCAGGGCCAAGGCCGAGGCTCTGGTTGCCGCCTATGGCGAGCAGGGGTTTCATTACGCCGGCGACGACAGAAGCGACATCGAGATCTGGAACCGATCCGACGGGGCAATCATGGTGGGCCGGCTGCCCGCTGCCGAACAATCGCTGATCGCGGCGGGAAGAAGCATTGCCAAATATGCGGGCGGCTGGAGCTGGCGCGATCTTCTGCGCGCGCTGCGCCCGCACCAGTGGGTGAAGAACCTGCTGCTGTTCCTGCCCATGCTGGCCGCCCATGATTTCCGCCTGCAGCCATTTCTGCTGGTGCTGCTGGGAATCGTGGCCTTCTCGGCGGCTGCTTCGGCGATCTATATCGTCAACGATCTGCTCGATCTCGAAGCCGACCGCCTGCACCCGAAGAAGAAGAACCGCCCCTTCGCCAGCGGCGCGGTGCCCATCAGGGTGGGTATGGCGGCCTTTGGGATTCTGACTGCAGTCTCGCTTGGTATCGGCGCATGGCTCGGTGCCGAATTCCTGCTGGTGGCCATCATCTACATGGCCCTTTCCCTGGCCTATTCGCTGAAACTCAAGCGCATGCGCTGGGTGGATATCGCTGTGCTGGCCACGCTTTACACGCTGCGCGTGGTGGCCGGCGCGGCGGCAAGCAGGGTTGATGCCTCGATCTTCATGCTGGTCTTCATCTTTCCCGTGTTCCTGGCGCTTGGCTGTGTGAAGCGGATGACGGAACTGGCCCTGGCCACGAGCGACGGGCGCCTGCCCGGACGCGGCTATGCCCGCAGCGACCGTGACGATCTTCTGAATGTGGCCGGCATAGGTATTGTCGGGGCGCTGGTGATCTTCTTTCTCTACAGTTTCTCGGAGCAGGCCCGGTCACTTTACCCCACGCGCTGGCTGCTGTGGGCGGCGCTCGCGCCTATGGCATGGTGGCTCGTTCGCATGGTGCGCCTCGGCTATCTGGGCAAGCAGGACTACGACCCGATCGTCTTCGCCATGACCGACAAGCGCGGTATCGGAATCATCATGCTGACGGTTTCGCTGATATTCTATGCCGCGGGCCTGTGGCAGAAGTGGTTTGCCATGCTGTTCGGCAGCTGAAACCCTGGCCGGAAGGTGTTCTCCCTGGCGGATCAGGCGGGGCCGCTCGTATCGCCCGGCCCGAACCGCGCCCTGATCCGGGACATGAGCTGATCGCGGGTCTGACGATAGGCCGCAAGCTTCTGTGCCCGGGTTTCGCCAAGGCCGGTCGGATCGAGCACCGGCCAGTATTCCACTTCAAGGCTGTGAACGCGGGTCAGTTCAAGCACCCGGCGCTGACTGGCCGGCGAAAGCGCGACGATCAGATCGAAAGCCGAAAGATCATCGCCCCACTCTTCCATTTCGTCGAAGGAACGCACGCGGTGGCGCGAAAGCTCTACCCCGATTTCCTGACATACGGAAATGGCGAATCCGTCGATTTCAAGATCATTGCGCACCCCGGCCGACTGAACATAGATGTCGTGCCCGTAAAGCCTTTTGGTGATGCCCTCGGCCATGGGCGAACGCACCGCGTTGTGATCGCAGCAGAACAGCACGGAACCGGGACGCAGCCGGTTCATCCCGCGCCACCGAAATGCAGTACGCAGATCAGGGTGAACAGCCGGCGCGCCGTATCACGGTCAACCTCGGCCTTGCCTTCAAGACGCTCGATCAGCACCCGAGCGCCTTCGTCATGGATGCCGCGCCGGGCCATGTCGATGGTTTCGATCTGGCTGGGGGGCAGCTTTTTCACCGCGTCGAAATAGCTTTCGCAGATCTGGAAGTAATCCTTCACCACCTGCCGGAAGGGGCCCAGTGCCAGATGGAACTGGGCCGCCGGCGCGCCGGTTTCGGTGCGGATATCGAACACCAGGCGGCGGTCGTGGATCGCCAGGCGCAGATGATAGGGGCCTTCGGGGGGCTGGCGGCCGGCCCGCGGTGGCAGGGCAAAGCTGTTTTCCTCGAGCAGATCGAAGATTGCCACCTTGCGTTCCTGCTCGATCTCGGGGGTGGGGGGCGGCAGGGCGCTGTCATCGATCTCGATACGGCTGATGCGATTGCGGCTGACGGCTGTCATGGGCGGTTCAGCCTGTCGAGCCGGGTGCGCACGGAAAGCCCGTGCGCTTCCAGGCTTTCGCTGATCGCCAGGCGCTCGGCGGCCGGACCGACGGCGGCCAGCGCTTCGGGGGTCATGCGGGCGATGGTGGTGCGCTTCATGAAATCAAGCACCGACAGCCCCGAGGAAAACCGCGCCGAGCGCGCCGTGGGCAGCACGTGATTCGGCCCGCCCACGTAATCGCCGATGGCCTCGGGGGTCCAGGCCCCGAGAAAGATCGCCCCGGCGTGGCGGATCCGCGCGGCCAGCGCCGTGGCATCGCTTACGCAGATTTCCAGGTGCTCGGGCGCGATCCGGTTGGAAAGTTCCGCCGCCTCGCCAAGATCGCGCACCAGGATCACCGCGCCGAAATCGCGCCAGCTGGCCGCCGCGATAGCACGCCGTTCAAGGCTTTCAAGCCGCCGTTCCACCGCCTTTACCACCCGGTCGGCGAAAACCGCATCGGGGGTGATCAGGATGGCTTGCGCGCTTTCGTCATGTTCTGCCTGGCTGAGCAGATCAAGTGCAATCCAGTCGGGATCGTTGTCGCCGTCGGCGATGACCAGGATCTCGCTCGGGCCGGCGATCATGTCGATCCCCACGCGCCCGAACACACGACGCTTGGCCGCCGCCACATAGGCGTTGCCAGGGCCGGTGATCTTGTCAACCGGGCGGATCGTTTCGGTGCCGTAGGCCAGCGCGGCAATCGCCTGGGCGCCGCCGATGCGGTAGATCTCGTCAACCTCCGCGATCCGGGCTGCTGCCAGCACCAGCGGGTTCACTTCCCCCCCCGGCGTGGGCACGCAGATCGCCAGCCGCTCAACCCCGGCAACCCGTGCCGGGATCGCATTCATCAGAACGCTTGACGGATAGGAGGCAAGCCCCCCCGGCACATAAAGCCCCGCCGCCCCGACCGCGCTCCAGCGCCAGCCAAGCGTTGCCCCGGTATCGTCCTGCCATTCGTCATCCCTCGGAAGCTGGCGGGCGTGATAGGCGCGGATGCGCTCGGCCGCCAGTTCCAGCGCCGCGCGCTCTTCGGGCAGGATGCGGGCCGCATGGGCGGCAATCTCGTCAGGCGAGAAGGCAAGCGTTTCAGGAGCAAGCTGCAGGTTGTCGAATTTCGCGGTAAGTTCGATCAGCGCCAGGTCGCCCCCGGCACGCACCCGTTCGATGATTTCTGCCACCGCCCGATCCACATCGGGCGCATCCTCGCGCTTGGTGGTGAGAAAAGCGGCAAAGGCCGCTTCGAAACCGGGGGCCTCGGTATTGAGAAACAGCGGCATGGGCGATCACTCCGGGTGCTGAGGCGCCTTGCGGGAAGGGGCTGAATAGGGGCGCGTCACATCTTTCAGGGTCAGGTTGATCGCCTCGACATCAAGGCGGATCGCGCCATCCCCGGCAAGGGTGAAGATCAGCGCACCTGCACCATCCCCGGCGGGTTCGAAGGTGATGTCGAGCAGCGAAAGGATGGTATCCGGATCCCCCGGCCGCACCCCCTGCGAGGCCACCTTGAGCACATCGTCGGCAACAAGCAGCGTCTGCACCCGCTCATAGGGGCGGTTCTGGCGGCGGGCGGCCTCGAAATCCTCCCAGCGGAAACGGTTGAGCAGCAGGGCGAAGCGGCGCTCGCGGGCAAGCCAGCGCATTTCGCTGGCGGGAAACACCGCATCCTGCAGCAGCGCCGCGATCACTGCCAGATCGTCGGTATCGGCGGCAATCAGGGCCAGCGGCCGTTCGGCGCCTTCCTCGAAGGTGGCATCGCGCAACTGCTGCTTCGCGGCCTGTTCCGTCCGTCTCATGCTCATTCCTTCACACGCTCGATCCGGGCGCCGACACCCCCGAGTTTCTGTTCCACGTGTTCATAGCCCCGGTCAAGATGATAGACGCGGCTGACAACGGTTTCCCCCTCGGCCGCCAACCCCGCCAGAATCAGTGAAACCGACGCTCGCAGATCGGTGGCCATCACCGGCGCCCCTTTCAGCCGCCTCACCCCGCGCACCCGCGCGGTGCCGCCCTGCACCTCGATATCGGCCCCCATGCGCATCAGTTCGGGGGCATGCATGAAACGGTTTTCGAATATCGTTTCCTCAAGAACGCTTTCACCATCAGCGGTGCACAGAAGTGCCATCATCTGCGCCTGAAGGTCGGTTGGAAAACCGGGGAATACCTCGGTGCGGACATCGACGGCGCGAATACGGCCGTTGCGGCGGGCCACCCTGAGCCCGGCTTCGGTTTCTTCCACCGTGATCCCCGCTTCCGCCAGTTTTTCGCAGAAGGTGGGCAGCAGATCGGCGCGCCCGCCCAGAAGTTCGACATCGCCCCCGGCAATCGCCGGCGCCAGCATGTAGGTGCCAAGCTCGATCCGGTCGGGAAGCACCGGATGGGTGGCCCCGTGCAGACGCTCGACCCCCTTGATCACGATGGTATCGCTGCCTGCCCCCTCGATCTGCGCGCCCATGGCCCGCAGGCAGGCCGCCAAATCGCAGATCTCGGGCTCGCGGGCGGCATTTTTCAGCACCGTGGTGCCGCGCGCCAGCGTGGCCGCCATGACGATGTTTTCCGTTGCGCCGACCGAAGGAAAGGCAAGCGCAATCTCGGCCCCCTTCAGCCCGTTCGGCGCGCCGGCATGCAGATAGCCCTCGCGCAGCTCGATCTCGGCGCCAAGCTTCTCGAGCCCGAACACGTGAATATCCATCGGACGCGCGCCGATCGCACAGCCCCCCGGCAGCGAAACCACCGCCCGCCCGTGGCGCGCAAGAAGCGGCCCCAGCACCAGGTTCGAGGCACGCATCTTGCGCACGATATCATATTCGGCCACGTGGTTTTCCGCCCCCTGCCCCGACATGGCCAGCACCCGGCCATCGGCCAGGCCGGCCACCTCGACCCCGAGCGAACGGAGCAGCGCCCCCATGGTGGCGATATCGGAAAGGCGCGGCACATTGGTCAGCGTCAGCGGCTCGTCGCTGAGCAGGCTTGCCGGCATCAGCGCAAGGCAGGCATTCTTGGCACCGGCGATCGGGATCTGCCCGTTCAGCGCCCCCCCGCCGGTAACGATGATCTTGTCCATGGGTTACTGCTCCGCCTGCCCGTGGCCCTGCGAATCGGGCCTCCTGTCCATGCCGGTCGTTCCGGCCTCTTGCACCTCTTCGCCCGCCGCGCGCGCCTTGCGGGCACGCATCTGCGCCTTGCGCCGCGCCATGTTGGCCCTGAGCGCTGCTTTCAGCCGCTCTGCACGAGCCCCGGCTGCCGCCTTGCGAGGCGCGGACGAACCCGGGCGGGAAGGTGTCGTGTCATTCATGCGCTCTCTCTAACGCAGGGGGCAGAAAGGGTCCAGATTGCGCTTGCGTCACGGTGAATTTCCGCGTAATCAGCCGGCCACAAGCCGAACTGCACCGGCAAGGCGCTGCTGTAGCTCAGAGGTAGAGCACTCCCTTGGTAAGGGAGAGGTCGAGAGTTCAATTCTCTCCAGCAGCACCATCATTGCCCGGCCCCTGCGGGTGTGATCCGTTCCCCCGGGTGCGATCCGCCGGCATACAGCGCCCCCTTCACACGGAAATGCGGTGCGTATCACAGGTGCGTATCACACCAGCCTGCCGGGATCTGCGCTCACTCTCCCCCGCCGGCAACGGCCCGGCCCCTGTCCCCCCGTCCGGCATCCGGCCTGCCAAGATCGGCATCGCAATCGGCCAGCGCCTCAAGCGCCGCCCTCGATCCCCTGAGCGGCCAGCGGCCGAGCGGCCTGTCATCGTGCCCCATGAGCATGAAATGCCGGCCCGCCATTACCTGACGCAAAAGCGCCGTGCCCCGTCCGTTGCCCGGCAGTTCGAACACCGCCGCCTGCCCCGAAAGACGCACGCCGCCGAGATCCCATTTCGGGCGATTGTCGATACGCACCGCCATGTCGGCCGCACCGCCACGGAAGTGCCAGCGCGGCGAAGTGAACACCAGGCGCACCCTTCCGCGGCCATCGGACCACACCGAAAACCCGGCCTCGCCCTGTCTTGCCTCGGCCACGCAGAACCCGGAGCCATCGCGAAAGCCGATCACCTGAACGCGCCAGTCTCCGGCCTGGAAGATCACGCGGCCAACCCCCAGGGGGCGTGCCCCGGCCACCGGCGCGAAGGCCGCAAGCCAGAGCAGTGCAAGGGCGGCACGCCGCATTTCCTATTCCTTCCAGGCCCAGGGGCGGGTGAATTCGCCCAGCACCTGCTCGACCGCCTCGTCGCTTGCCTCGCCGCTGCGTTCGAGCAGCGCGGTCAGGCCGCGTTTCCTGCTGTCGATCACCTCGGCCACCCGCACCGGCAGGCCGGCTTCCTCGAGGGCTGCGTTGTAGATCCGGGTGATCGCACGTTTCCTCAGGTCGGGCTTGAACACCTTGCCGACCGCGGTTTTCGGCAGTTCGTCGAGAACCTCGATGTATTTCGGGACGGCCGCGCGTTCGTGCACATGCTTCTTCGCATGTTCCATCAGCGCGTTAACATTCACCTCGGCGCCCTCCACCAGTTCGACATAGGCGCAGGGCAGTTCCCCGGCAAAGGCGTCGGGCTGGCCGATCGCCCCCACGAAGGCCACCGCCGGATGACCGGCAAGCGCCTCTTCGATCTCGGCCGGGTCGATATTGTGGCCGCCGCGGATGATCAGATCCTTGGCGCGCCCGGTGATCCAGAGATAACCATCGGCATCGATCCGCCCCAGATCCCCGGTGCGCAGATACCTGCCCTCGGCGAACAGGCCCCTGTTCTTCTCGTCGTCGGTATAGGTATGGCCGCTCCATACACCGGGATTGAAAACGCAGATCTCTCCCACCTCGTCGGTGGCGCATTCCTTCTGCACGTTGCCTTCGCTGTCGCAATCCAGGATGCGCACCTCGCAATAGGGAAACGGAATGCCGACCGAGCCAATCTTCTTCTCGCCGTCGGGCGGGTTGCAGGAAACCAGGCAGGTGGCCTCGGTCAGTCCGTAGCCTTCGACGATGGTTACCCCGGTGGCCTTCTCGAAGCGGTTGTAAAGCTCTACCGGCAGCGGTGCCGAGCCCGAAAACGCCACCTTCAGGGTGGACACATCCGCATCAACAGGGCGCTGCATGAGCGCCGCAATGGCCGTGGGAACGGTGATCACGAAGGTCACCTTCCAGCGCTCGATCAGTTTCCAGAAATTGTCGAACACCCCTTCGCCGCGATAGCCCTGCGGCGTGGGAAACACCACATGCGCGCCCGAGGCGATCGCCGCCATCAGCACCACCTGCACCGCAAACACGTGAAACAGCGGCAGGGGACAGATCAGCGTATCTTTTTCGGTGAACAGCAGCCGCTGGCCAAGCCAGCCGTTATAGACCATGCCCGAATACCTGTGCTGCGCCACCTTGGGCATGCCGGTGGTGCCGCCAGTATGGAAATAGGCCCCCACGCGATCTTCGGTGCTGTCCTCGAAAACCAGGCGGTCATCGGGATGCTTGCCCATCTCCTGCCAGAAATCGAGCACCCGCGCCTTGTGTCCAACCGGATTCTTCGGGCGGATCAGCGGCACGATCCAGCTTTTGGGCGGCGTCAGGTAACGATTGAGATCAACTTCCAGGACCGTTTCAACATCGGGTGCCAGCTCCAGCGCCTTCGCCACCTTCTGCGCCACATCGGTTTTCGGAAAGCTCTTCAGGGTCACCACCACCTTTGCGCCCGTCTCGCGCAGGATCGCGGCGATCTGCTCGGCGTCCAGCAACGGGTTGATCGGGTTGACGATCCCGGCAATCGAGCCCCCCAGCAGCGTGACGATGGTTTCGTTGGCATTGGGCAGCACGTAGGCAACCACGTCCTTTTCACCCACACCAAGGCTGCGGAACATGTTGGCCGCCTGCACCACCCTGGCGAAGAGCCCGCGCCAGGTGAGGGTTTCGGCCTTGTCCTTCGGCCCGGCGGTGATCTGATAGCTGACGGCCGGACGCTCGCCGTGCTTCTCGGCCACCGCGCGCAGGAAGTCATGCATGGTGGCGGGCACGTTACGCTCTGTCCAGGGCTTTTCGGCCTCTATGGCGTTACGGTCCTTGATGCTGGCAAAGCGCGTCATGTCGTTCATCCTCCCTTGTGCCCTTTCCGGGGCTTGTGTCGGAAGGAAAATGAAGGCTTTTGCCCGTTTTCGCAACTCTGACGCTGCGAAAGAACCGCATCCGCCCCCCCATTGCCCCGCCCGGACGGCCTCCCGCCGGGGCGGGCAGGCGCCCATCGCTCTGGCGGTGGCCGCTGCTCATCTGCGCCCCGGCCGCTATTCCGCCGCCAGGCCCTCGGTGAACTGAAGGCGCGCAAGGCGCGCATAAAGCCCGCCTTCGGCCACCAGATCGTCATGCCGGCCCTCGGCCACGATACGGCCATCATCGAACACCAAGATGCGGTCGGCCTTCTTCACGGTGGCGAGGCGATGCGCGATGATGATCGTCGTGCGGCTTTGCGACATCTCCTCGACGGCGCACTGCACCGCGCGCTCGCTTTCGGCATCAAGTGCCGAGGTTGCCTCGTCAAGCAGCAGGATCGGCGCATCGCGCAGAACGGCACGGGCGATGGCGATACGTTGCTTCTGGCCGCCCGAAAGCATCACGCCGCGCTCGCCCACGAAGGTTTCATAGCCCTGCGGCAGGGCCATGACGAATTCATGCGCCGCCGCCGCGCGCGCTGCCTTCTCGACCTCGGCATCACTGGCACCGGGACGGCCGAAACGGATGTTTTCGCGCACGCTGGTGGCAAAGATCACCGGATCCTGCGGCACCAGCGCGATCTCGCGGCGAAAATCATGGCGCGCCAGGGTTTTCAGATCCTGCCCGTCGATTCCGACAATGCCGCTGTCGGGATCGTAAAAACGCAGCAGAAGCTGCATGATGGTGGTCTTTCCGGCCCCCGAGGGGCCGACCAGCGCCACCGTCTCGCCCGGGCGCACGCTCAGCGAAACATCGTCAAGCGCAGGATGCTCGGGGCGCGAAGGGTAATGGAAGGTCACATTCTCGAAGGTGACCGCGCCCCGCACCGGACGCGCCAGCGACACCGGGCGCGACGGGTCCCGCACCGTGTCCTCGGCATGCAGAAGCTCGACCAGCCGCTCGGTGGCCCCGGCGGCGCGCTGCAATTCGCCCCAGATCTCGGAAAGCGCGCCCACTGAACCCGCCACCAGCACCGCATAGATCACGAACTGCACCAGCTGGCCCGGCGTCATGGTGCCGGCATTCACATCGCGCGCACCCACCCAGAGCACCCCAACGACCCCCGAAAAGATCAGGAAGATCACGATCACCGTCATCACCGCGCGGGTTCCTATGCGCTTTCTTGCCGATAGATAGCTCTGTTCCGTTACCTCGCGGAACTTCCGCGCCACGTTCCCTTCCTGGGTGAAGGCCTGCACCGTCTGCACCGCGCCAAGCGCCTCGGAAGCCATGCCCGAACTGTTGGCGATCCAGTCCTGGTTTTCACGCGAAAGCCTGCGCAGGCGGCGCCCCAGCACGATGATCGGCACGATCACCAGCGGCACCAGCAGAAGCACAAGCCCCGTCAGCTTGGCCGAGGTGAACAGCATGAGCACCATCCCCCCGACCAGCAGAAGCACGTTCCTGAGCGCCACCGAAACGGAAGAGCCGATCACCGAAAGGATGAGCGTGGTATCGGTGGTCAGCCGCGAAAGCACCTCGCCCGTCATCACCTTTTCGTAAAAGGCGGGGCTGAGCTTGATCACCCGGTCGAACACCGCCTCGCGTATGTCGGCCACCACCCGCTCGCCCAGCCGGGTCACGAGGTAATAGCGCAGCCCCGTGCCCGCCGCGAGCAGCCCCGCAATGGCAATCGCCGCCCCGAAATACTGATCGAGGAGCATCCTGTCGCCGGCGCCGAAACCGTCCACCACCCGACGCACGGCCATCGGCAGGACAAGCGAAATCGCCGCCGTGAAGGTGAGTGCGGCAAGTGAAAGCAGCACCATCACGCGATAGGGTTTCAGAAACGGCGCCAGGCCGCGAAGCGCACCAATATCCTTCGATTTCGGGCGATCTTCGTCGATTTTCGTGCTCTGTCGCGTCATGTGGTCTGCCCCCGGTTTCCGGATGCCCGCTTAATAGTGTCTGCAGCGTGGCTCCACAAGCGCCGGATGGTCACAGAGGGGCAGCAGGCGGGATCGAAGCCCACGGAAAAACCGGGCCTGCCCCGGAAGCAGACCGGCGGCACCGGAACGAAGGCAGGCAGGCGGAAAATCCCGAAGGCGAAGGTGGAGCGGGTGATGGGAATCGAACCCACGTCTTCAGCTTGGAAGGCTGCGGCTCTACCATTGAGCTACACCCGCGTTCGCACAGAGATATAGGCGCAAATCCCTCTGCGATGCAAGGCCCTGAACGCTACCAGCGCCGCTTGCCGGCGATGCCCCCGAATTCGCGCAGCAAACGCTCTCTTGCAGCCCCTTCCACGAATTCGAGCCGCGTGCCGTAATCGCGCGCAAGTGCAAAGATGTGATCGCGCAGGCTGATTTCCTCTGGCCTGTCGCACAATTCGCGCAGCTCTGCGGGGTCCGGGGAAAGCAAGCCCGAATCAGGGCAGGTCCAGGCCTTCGCATCAAGATCGAAGGGCACGGCAAGCGTGTCGATCCGGCCGATCTGAAGCGCCTCCAGAACCGGCGCAAGCCCCCGGATGCCGGGCTGTTCGCTGATCTCGTCGAGCAACGCCATCTCGGCCACCCGCTCGGCCTCGGCAAGCACCGGCTCCACACGGGCCCTGATATCGGCAATGTTCGGGGTCTTCTCGTTCTTCGGGTTGTGGATCCTGGCCACGATCCTTTCGCGCAGATGCCTGGGCAGAACATTGCAGAAGGGGCCGGTTTCATCCTCGTCGCCCATGATCACCAGACGATCGACATGCAGCGCGCGCAGCGCCTTGTCGAGCAACCGCGCCAGGCGCACATGAAGCTTGTGCAGCCAGGCCATCCGTTTCTTCCTGTAGGGATCCCTGCTGTCGCCGGCGCGGGTGGGTTCGGTCTTTTCGCGCAGCCGTCCGCTGCGGATGAATTCCGCCGCGTCGCTCAGTTCCTTCCAGTCTTCCTCGTCGAATTCCCTGAAGATGTCGCTGCGTTCCTCGATCTCGCCCATGTAAAGCTCGAAGAAACGCCAGCCGGCGCCATCGATATGCAGCACGGCGGTGCGCTCGTATTCATCAAGCGCATGGATCAGCGGCATGAGGTAGGGCTCGCCCCATCGTGCCTCGACCCGGCCCCGGCGCAGATCCACGACCGGCAGGCCGACCTGAAGATCGACGCGTTCCACGAATGTCTTGCCCAGATGATTCTGCCGGGCAAACAGCGCCATGGTGCGGGCCGCAGGGCGCTCCTCGGCCAGAAGCTCCAGCACTGCCTCGTAAAGCGAAGGGCTGCGTTCGGTGCGCTTCTGGATCTCTTCGATATCCTTCAGCGCATTCTTCACCCGGATGCGCCACGCGCCGCCCTTGTTGTCGGGGTTGGCGGGGTTGATATCCGCATAGACCGAAAGCACCGGTGCATCGAGTTCCGACAGCCTTTCGATCAGTTCGTTCGTCTGTTTCTGCCTGAGCATCTTGAATCCTTTTCCGTTCTGTTCCGGGGCGCACCTGCTTCCGCCCCCCGCGCACGGCCCTGCCGGCGCCCTCGCCCCGGCCGCCCGCGGCGGTATGCTCTGCATCTAGGGGGGGTGGGGGGCAATTCAAGGCAGGGCGAGAACTGCCGTGTTTCCCCGGCTCTCCGGATTGTCCAGCCGGCAGGATTTTGTATTTGACTTCCTCCCTTTCCATACCGCTTACTCGGGGGCAGCCGACGGGAAGCGCGCACAGAAGGCGCCCCCGGCTGCACCGGAAACCGACAACAGGGAGGACACATGATGAAGAGACTGTTGAAACGATACCTGACCGGCGCCGTTCTGGGGCTTGCGATGGCCGGCACCGCCAGTGCCTATGAGTGCATCGCGCCTGCCAACCCCGGCGGCGGCTGGGACTTCACCTGCCGCACCATCGGCAAGATCATGTATGACATCGGCGCCGTGGACAAGCCCGTTCAGGTAACCAACATGGCCGGCGGCGGCGGCGGGCTTGCCTATGCGCTGGTCGTGAACGAACGCAACGACGATCCCGATCTGATCGTGGCTGCCTCCAGTGCCACCGCCACCCGCCTGGCGCAGAACGCCTATGGCGGCCTGACCGCCGACCAGGTGCGCTTCCTCGGCGCGATCGGTGCCGATCCGGGCATGATCGCGGTGGCCAAGGACAGCCCCTACAAGACGCTGAACGACCTGATCGAAGCGGTAAAGAGCGATCCGGCTTCCGTTACATTCGCGGGCGGTTCGGCCGCCGGTGGCTTTGACCACCTGAAAGTGCTGATGATGCTGGGGCGCGCCGGCTTCAATGACATCCGCAAGGTGAAATATATCGGCGTTGACAGCGGCGGCGATGCCATCACCCAGGCGGTTGGCGGTCATGTGCAGGCCGTTACCGGCGACCTTTCCGAGGTTGTGGGTTTCCTGAAATCGGGCGACATGCGGGTGATCGCGGTATTCACCCCCGCGCGCATTCCGGGCTTTGACGACATCCCCACCGCCAGAGAACAGGGCATCGACGTGGTGGCGGTGAACTGGCGCGGGCTTTACGTGCCGAAGAACATCACCGACGAACAATACGACACCTGGGTCGAGCGTCTGCGCAAGGTGGCGGAATCCGATGAATGGAAAGCCGCGATGGAAGCCAATGGCCTTGCCCCCTTCACCCTGCTGGGCAAGGATTTCGAGGGCTATCTTGACGAGGTGATCAAGGAGGTGGCGCAGCTTTCGCGCGATCTGGGCGTGATCCAGTGATCAGGTAGCCCGGCAGGAACACGCAGATGAGCGATCGCCTGTTTGCATTCGCGGTGATCGTGGTGGCGCTGGGGTATATCCTCAGTGCCACCACGATCCAGAGCGGCTTCATGCCCGATCCTGTCGGGCCGAAGCTCTTTCCCTACATGATCGCGGGTGCGGCGATCGTTGCCGCACTCACCATCCTGATCCGGCCTGCCGAAGAGCCGGAATGGCCGGGCCTTGCCACCTTCGGGCGAATCGCCTTTGCCATCATCGTGCTGGTGGGATACGCCTATGCGCTGAAGCCCCTGGGCTTCCTGATGCCCACCGCCATCGCGGCGGGCATCCTGAGCTACCAGATTCACCCCGACGCACGCAACGCAGCCCTGACCGGGCTCGGCCTTTCGCTCGGGCTTTTCGTGATCTTCCGCTTCGGCCTCGGCCTCGGCCTCTTCGGCTTTCCGCGCGCCTGGGGCATTTTCTGACACCATTCCGAAAGAAAGGGCACCACAGTCATGGAAACGCTCTCTCTTCTTGCCGACGGTTTTGCCATCGCGCTGACACCCGGCAATCTGATGCTGGCCATGATCGGCTGTGTGCTCGGCACCATCATCGGCGCGCTTCCCGGGCTCGGGCCCAGCAATGGCGTGGCGATCCTGATTCCGCTGGCGTTTTCGCTGGGGCTTGATGCCACCGCTGCGCTGGTGCTGATGACGGCCGTCTATTACGGCGCCATGTATGGCGGGCGGATCAGTTCGATCCTGCTCAATATTCCCGGCGACGAACCCGCCCTGATGACAACCCTTGACGGATATCCGATGGCCAGGGCGGGGCGTGCGGGCGATGCGCTGGTGCTTTCGGGCGTGGCATCCTTCGTGGGGGCCTTCCTGGCCACCATCGGGCTGATGCTGCTGGCCCCCTGGCTGGCACGCATCGCCTTCCGGTTCGGGCCTGCGGAATATTTCGCGCTTTACATCCTGGCCTTCAGCACCCTGGGCGGCATTGCCTCGGGCAATCAGGCCAAAGCGCTGATCGCCACCTGTATCGGCCTTGGCATTGCCATGATCGGGCTCGACAACGCCACCGGCATGCCCCGTTTCACCTTCGGCAACCTGCACATGATGGACGGTATCGATTTTCTGGTGGCAATCGTGGGGCTTTTCGCCGTCACCGAAGTCTTCGTGTTCATCGAAAGCCACGGGCGGGAATCAGCCCTTGGCGTCAGGCTTGGCCGCATCGTCATTCCGGTGAAGGACATCATCCTCGCCTTTCCCAGCATGCTGCGTTCCACCGTGATCGGCTTCATCGCCGGCATCCTGCCCGGCGCCGGAGCCTCGCTTGGAAGTTTCCTTTCCTACATGGGCGAAAAGGCGATGGTGAAGGACAATTCCCGCTTCGGCAAGGGCGATCCGCGCGGCGTGGCGGCCCCCGAGGCGGGCAACAACGCCGCCGCCGGCGGCGCCCTGGTGCCGATGCTGACGCTCGGGGTGCCGGGCTCGGGCACCACCGCGGTTCTGCTGGCACTGCTGATGACGCTGAACATCACCCCCGGCCCCACCCTGTTTACCGATCGCCCTGATGTGGTGTGGGGGCTGATCGCTTCGCTGCTGATCGCCAATGTGGTGCTGCTGGTGCTGAACGTGCCGCTGGTAAAACTGTTCGTGAAGATCCTGATGGTTCCACCCTGGGTGCTGCTGCCCGGAGTGACCATGATCTCGTTCGTCGGGATCTATTCTCTCTCGGGTTCGAGCTTCGACCTTCTGCTGATGATCGGCTTCGGGGTGCTGGGCTATTTCTTCCGCAAGCTTGACGTGCCCACCGTACCGATCATTCTCGGCATCCTTCTGGGCAACAACATGGAAGACAGCCTGCGCCGCGCCATGGTGATCTCGGGCGGCGACTGGACCTATCTGTTCTCTTCCCCGATCGCCATCGGGCTGTGGATTGCCGCGGTGCTGGGCTTTGTCGCACCCTTCTTCCTGCGCGGCCTTCTGAAACGCCCGCAGGCGATCACCGACTGATGCCCACACGCGTGCTGATCCCGGCTGGCGCGCTTGGCCTCGGTTTCGATGTCGCGGCGCTCTGGCGCGGCATCGAAACGCGCCCCGACATCATCGTGATCGACGGCGGTTCCACCGACAGCGGCCCCCATTACCTGGGCACCGGCACCTCGAAATATTCCCGTGCCGCCACAAAGGCCGAATGGAAACTGCTGATGGAAGCGCGCGCAAGGGCCGGCGTGCCGCTGGCGATCGGCACCGCAGGCACCTGCGGCACCGATGCAATGGTTGACCGGATGTACGACATCACCTGCGAAATCGCCGCCGAACTGGGCCAGTCCCTGAAGATCGCGCGGCTTTACAGCGAACAGGATCCGGCAGCGGTTGAGGCAGCACTGAAGGCCGGCAAGATCCGCCCGCTCTGGCCCGAGCAGCCGCTTGACGAAACCGTGCCCGACACCTGCAGCCACATCGTTGCACTGGCCGGGGCCGAACAGATCACCGCCGCCCTTGAAACCGGCGCCGATATCGTGATCGCCGGGCGCTGCACCGATACCGCACCGATTGCCGCCCTGCCCCTGCTGCGCGGCGAACACCCGGGCGCCGCCTGGCACGGTGCCAAGATCGGCGAATGCGGTGCGCTGTGCTCGACCAACCCCACCTCGGGCGTGATCGTGATCGATTTCGACAGAACGGGCTTCACCGTGCGCCCCATGGCCGAGGGCGCGCGCTGCACGCCCGAACTGGTGGCCGCGCACATGCTTTACGAAAACGCCGATCCGCAGATCCTGCACGAACCGGGTGGCCGGCTTGACGTGCGCGCCGCCAGCCATGAACAGGCCGATGAAACGGCGGTGCGGGTCAGCGGCGCCATCTGGCACGAAGGCCCCTACGGGGTGAAACTCGAAGGCGCGCGGCAGGTGGGATTCCAGTCATGTGCGCTGGTGCTGCTGCGCGATCCGGCCTATGTGGCGCAGGCCGAAAAATGGTGCGCGCTGCTCGAAGCGCGCCTGCACCGGGAAATCCCTGCCCGTCTGGAGCTTGCCCGCGGGGATTACCACCTGGAACTGCGCCAGATCGGCAGGAACGCAACCCTCGGAGCGCTGGAAACCGCATCCGCCAGCCCCGCAGAGATCGGCGTGCTGCTGATCGCCACCGCCGCCGATCAGGCCACGGCACGGGAAATTGCGCGCCTTGCCAATCCGCATCTTCTGCACATGCCCCTGTCAGACACCGAACCCCAGGCAACCCACGCCTTTCCCTTTTCTCCGCCCGAATGGGATCGCGGTGCGCTGCATGAATTCTGCCTCAACCACGTGCTTGCCTGCGACGACCCCATGACACCCTTCCGCCTGTGCACGGATGAGGTGCATCATGCCTAGGATCGGCGATATCGCAACACGCATCCGCGCCAAGAACGCCGGCCCCTTCGTGCTGACGATCGATATATTCTGCCCCGACCCCGCCGGTTTCGATACCATCTGCCGTGCCCTGCCCACGACGCGCATCGCGGCCCTCTTCCATCAGCCCCGGGCCGAAATCCGCCGTTTCGAACTGCCTGCGCTGAACGTGCTCAAGTTCTCGCTGCCGCGCCCCGTGGTGCAGGGCAGCCACAACGACCGCGACATGCATGCCTCGGGCTGGGCCCTGCTGATCTCTGCACTCGAAGCCGCACCGCCCACCTGCGAGAATGCCCCCGACGGTGCCACCCGCCCCTGAACGCACGCACCGGCCGGCACCACGGCAATGACGCATTCGGGCAACCCATGTCGCCCCCGGGCTAGCACAGGCCTGCCCTGCCCTGAAGTATGGTTGCGCATTCACCCGGACGAGGCCGCCAATGCCCACATCGTTCTTCTCCGCCCCAGGCCGTTTTTTCAAGGGCAACCTGCATACCCATTCCGACATATCCGATGGCGCGCTGCCGCCCGAAGAGGTCTGCCGTCGCTATCGCGAGGCGGGATACGATTTCATCGCCATCACCGATCACTATCTGGGCATGTATGGCTATCCGGTTGTCGATACCACACCCTTTCGCACGGCGGATTTCACCACCATCCCAGGCGCCGAACTGCATATCGGCGCAATGGACAACGGTGGCCAGTGGCACATCCTGGCCGTCGGCCTGCCGGCGGATTTCACCCCGCCCGACGTGCCCCATTTCATGCACACCGCCGGCAGCGAAACGGCCGCCGGACTGGCCGCCCGCGCCCGCGAAGCCGGGGCCTTCGTGGCGATTGCCCATCCGCACTGGTCGGGGCTGAGCGAAGCCGACGCGCGGCGCATCACCGCAGCCCATGCCGTCGAGATCTACAACCACGGCTGCGCGGTTGAAACCGACCGCGGCGAGGGGCTGCTTTCATGGGAGCACATGCTGAACGAGGGGCGCCGCCTGACCGCCGTCGCCACCGATGACGCCCATTTTCACACCGACGATCACTTCGGCGGCTGGGTGATGGTGAAGGCGCCCGAAAACACGCCCGACGCGCTGCTTGCGGCGCTGAAGGCAGGGCATTTCTATGCCACCACCGGCCCCGAGATCCACGATATCCGCATCACCGACCGCGCCATCGAGATTGCCTGCTCTGCGGCCGGCACCATTGTGGTCCAGGGCAGCGTGACGGCCGCAAGTTTCGAACGCGGAAAGGGCCTTTCCGGCGCCACCATACCGCTTGACCGCTTTGCCGCCAGCCCCTGGGTGCGGGTAACGGTGATCGACGGCGCAGGCAAAAGAGCGTGGTCGAACCCGATCTGGCTTGACGGTTAGGCCGGGATCCCGGTTCGCAAGCGCACTGAAGCGCAACCTCCAGGGCACCGGCCACGCAGGATACCCCGCCCGTGCCCGCCCGCAAAGGAAGGCCGATGACGATACTGCAGGAACTTGCCGCCCTGATCGGCCCCGAAAACGTGCTGACAGGTGATGACACTGCCCCCTTCCGGCGTGACTGGACAGGGAAATACACCAGCCGCCCTCTGGCGGTGGTGCGCCCCGCCAGCACAGGGGAAGTGGCCGGCGTGGTGCGGCTGGCCGGAGCGGCAGGGGTGCCGGTGGTGCCGGTTTCGGGCAACACCGGTCTGGTAGGGGGCACCGCGAACGACGGGGCGCTGATGCTCTCGCTTGCCCGGATGAACCGGATCCGCGACATCAACCCCGCCAGCCGCACCGCCACGGCAGAAGCCGGCGTGGTGCTCGACACGCTGAACGAAGCCGCCGAAACGCAGGACCTGATCTTTCCTCTTGCCTTCGGCGCGCGTGGTTCGGCCACCGTCGGAGGGGTGCTTTCCACCAATGCCGGGGGATCGAACGCGCTCAGATACGGCACCGCCCGGGCACTGTGCCTCGGTATCGAGGCAGTACTGCCCTCGGGCGCGGTGATGAACCTGATGAGCGCCCTGCACAAGGACAACACCGGCTACGACCTGCGCAATCTGATGATCGGCGCCGAGGGCACCCTGGGGATCATCACCGCCGCGGTTGTAAAACTGGCCCCTCGCCCGCGCGCAAGGGCCACTGCGCTGGTGGGGCTTGAAACGCTTGACGCAGCACTGGATCTGCTCAACCGCCTGCAGGCGGAAACCGGCGGCGCTGTCGAGGCCTTCGAATACATGCCGGCAGCCTACATGCGCCGCCTTGCCCGCCACCGGCCGGATCTGCACCAGCCCTTCGCCACCCCGCACCCGGTCAATGTTCTGGTGGAAGTCGCCGCCACCACCCCGCGCGACGCCACCCCCCGGCCCGATGGCGCACTGCCGGTGGTGGCACTGCTTGAAAACGCGCTTGCCGCAATGCTCGAGGCCGGCACGCTCCGCGATGCCCGGGTGGCGCAATCGGAAACCCAGCGCGCGCATCTGTGGACAATGCGCGAGGCGGCGGCCGAGATCACCTTCACCGGACAGCCCGTCGTTGACAGCGACGTTGCCCTGCCGCTGGATCGCGTCGGCGCATTTCTCGCCCGTTGCGAAACGCGCCTGCATCCCCTTGACCCGAAGGCGGAAATCCTGACGATCGGGCATCTGGGCGATGGCAACCTGCATCACGCGGTTTACCCGACCGAAAACACCCCCGAACACCTGGAATCGATCCGCGAAGCGGTTGAAGATGTAGTGGCGGAACTGGGCGGAAGTTTCTCGGCCGAACATGGAATCGGCCTTTCCAAGAAAGGCACGATGGCCCGGCGCAAGGACAGGGCGGCACTGGACGCAATGCGCGCCATCAAGCAGGCGCTTGATCCTGCCGGTATCATGAATCCGGGCAAACTGTTGCCGGAAGACTGAAACCCGCCCCCGAAGGCATGGCCCGGAAAAACCGGGAAAACCAGGGTTCGTGCCTCCGAAGGGAATATTTCCGGACCGGAAATTCCCGGCTTGGCAACAGGGCCGGGGCGATCAGGCAGACCAATCGAAGAAATCGGGGCCGGCCAGAGCCCTGAGGCGTTCGGCAAGAGCGCGGCCGATCGCTGCGGCGTCTTCCAGAGGGCCGTGCTCTTCGCCGGCGTGGGCCTCGCTGCCGTCGGGGCGCAGGATCTCGCCCCGCAGGTGCAGGTGATCCTCGTGCAGCACCGCAAGCCCGGCGATCGGGGTTTCGCAGGAGCCTTCGAGCGTGGCAAGAAAGGCGCGCTCGGCCGTCAGGCGGTATCCGGTTTCGCCATCGTGGATGGCCTCCAGCATGGCCGCCACGCCCACATCATCCGCACGCCGCTCGATCCCGATCGCGCCCTGGGCCACGGCGGGCAGCATGTCTTCCGGGGAAATCGCGGTACGCGGCACATCGTCATAGCCAAGGCGGTTCAGCCCGGCCATGGCCAGAAAGGTGCAATCGGCCACGCCCTGTTCCAGCTTCTTCAGGCGGGTCTGCACGTTGCCGCGAAACTCGGCCACCTGCAGATCCGGCCGCCGATGCAGGATCTGGGCACGCCGGCGCAGACTTGACGTACCCACCACCGCCCCCGGCATCAGTTCGGTCAGCCGCGCAACCCGGGACGAAATGAAGGCATCGCGCACATCCTCGCGCGGCAGGAAGCAATCAAGCACCAGCCCCTCGGGCTGCTGCACCGGCATGTCCTTCATCGAATGCACGGCGATATCGATTGCCTTCGAAAGCAGATCTTCCTCGATCTCCTTCGTGAACAGCCCCTTGCCGCCGATCGCCTTCAGGGGGCGATCCTGCACCCGATCGCCGGTGGTGGTGATCACCACGATCTCAAAGGCGGTCTCGGGCAGATCGAAGGCCTGCATCAGACGCCCGCGGGTTTCACGGGCCTGCGCCAACGCCAGAGGAGAACCGCGGGTGCCGATGCGAAGCGGCGAGGCCGGAGAAGGAAGCTGCTGTTTCATGGGGGCCTTGATAGACGCGGCAAAACCGCCTGACAACGCCAAAGAGCAGGGGCAGCGCTTGACATTGGCCCGTGCTCGGGGGAACTGCGGAACAGGCAAGGGAAAGGAATGTCATGACCAGGGGCAAGAAATTGCTGCGAGTGCTGGCCGGCGAGGCCATGGATGTGCCGCCGGTATGGGTGATGCGTCAGGCCGGGCGCTATCTGCCCGAATACCGCGCCACGCGCGAGAAGGCCGGCGATTTCCTTTCCCTGTGCTATACACCCGAACTTGCGGCCGAGGTCACGCTTCAGCCGATCCGCCGCTTCGGCTTCGATGCGGCGATCCTTTTCGCTGATATCCTGCTTGTTCCCCAGGCACTTGGCGCCGATCTGTGGTTCGTTACCGGGGAAGGCCCGCGCCTTTCCACCGTCACCACACCGGCCGATCTGGCGGCACTGAAGCCGGCAGAGGCGATTCACGAAACCCTTGCCCCGGTTTATGAAACAGTGCGGATCCTGGCACGGGAACTGCCCGGTGAAACCGCACTGATCGGTTTCGCCGGGGCGCCCTGGACGGTGGCCACCTACATGATCGCCGGGCGCGGCACGCCCGATCAGGGGCCGGCACACCGGCTGAAAGAAGAAGACCGCCCCACTTTCGAAGCCCTGCTGGCGCTGATTACCGAGGCCACCATCGAATATCTCTCCTGCCAGATCGCGGCAGGTGCCGAAGTGGTGAAGCTGTTCGACAGTTGGGCCGGTTCGCTTGAAGGCGCCGATTTCACCGCCTATACCCTGAAACCGGCGGCAAGGATCATCGCCGCGCTGAAGGCCCGCCACCCCGGCATTCCGGTGATCGCCTTTCCGCGCGAGGCCGGCAAGAACTATGTGGGCTTCGCCCGCAACACGGGGGCCGATTGCGTGGCGCTTGACAATTCAGTGGATGCCGCATGGGCTGCGGCGCATGTGCAGAAGGATGGCTGCGTGCAGGGCAATCTTGCCCCCGTCCACATGGTAACGGGCGGGCAGGCCCTGATCGATGAAACCCGCCGCATCCGCGATGCCTTTTCGGGCGGTCCGCATGTTTTCAATCTCGGCCACGGCATCACGCCCGATGCCGACCCCGACAACGTGCAGCTGATGCTCGATACCCTGCGCAACGGCTGAAGCGGCCAGGCCGGAATCTGCTCCTGGCGATCCGCGCCTGTTCCCGACCCGGACGGATCCTTGCCCTGCCAACCGGATCTGCCGGCCGGAGGCAACCCTGGCGCACCCGGCAAACCGGACACCCGGAGCCCCGCCGCCGTGGGCAGGCATCCCCGGTGCGGCCTCTTGCCCGGACAGGATGGCCGTCGGATCAGCCGGCCAGGCTCAGCGCGGGCTGCGCAGCAAACACATCATGACGGATGCCCGAGAAGGCCCGGATACTGTCGATCCGCGCCTGCGAACAATCCATCAGCGCCGCCAGCGCCGTGACCTTGCCCATCGGCTTGGGGCTGCCCAGATAACCATGGGGCGCATTGCCCGAGCGTTTCAGAACCCGGTCCATCACCGGATCGATCACCGCCACCGCATCCTTGATTCCGGCTTTCAGGCCGTATTCGAAAGCACCGATCATCACCTCGCTCGTGACATAGGAAATCGAACGCGGATGCTTGCCGCGGGTCAGCTTCTTCGTATCGACGCAAAAGCGCGTGGCCTCCCACACCCGGCTGCTGCGGATCGGCGGCTCGCCATCGAGCAGACAGGAAAACACATCCGAAAGCATATGCGGCCCGGTCGTCTGCAACAGGCGCATGCAGCCTACCACATCACCGTCTTCGTCCACGCTGATCACATGGGCGGGATCAAGATCGTCAAACTGGTCGATCTCGCGACCGTCCACCACATTTACCTCCCAGCCCAGGCGGCCCTCGAAAACCCGGGCGCGCAACTGGAACATGGCATCAAGCAGTTCCGGATATTCATGCTTGTTCAGTGAATCGACGATAATGATCATGACTTTTCCCCTTTTGTTTCTGAGAAACACCTTCAGGGAAAACTTTGTTAACTACTATACGGGTATTCCCGTAAAATGCCCGCAATAGGCGATTTTTTCCATTCCCGGTAGATCGGAATTCTATTTCGGGTAGATCAACCCAAGGCCGATCGCACGCCCGACCGCCTGTACTGTGGTGAGAGCGCCAAGCTTCTCGCGCGCGCTGCGCAGATGCACCTCGACGGTGCGGTTCGAAATCAGCAGGATATCACCGATATCCTGCATTGTCTTGCCCGCGGCCACCCATTGCAGCACCTCGCGTTCACGCGCTGAAAGCTTCGGCCGGCGCAACGCCCGCGAGATCACATCCGAACGCATCACCGCATCGTGCATGTGCACGGCCGCCATCTGCAGTTCGCCGATGATCTCGGGGATGAGCCTTTCCCATTCGGCATCGGAACAATCCCGTGTTACGCTCAGCAGCCCCCGATCGCCATAGGGGCCGCGGATCGGAATGGTGATCCCCTTGCGCGGTACCCCGAAATCATGCGCGGCGAAAAAGACCGCCCTGAAGCGTTCGTCCTGTTCGAAGCGCGACCAGTCCACCGGCGCGATGCTGAGCGCGGCCTTGTGAATGGTGGGGTCTATACGGTGCAGGTTGCGGCGCATGTAATGCATCTTCCACGCATCGGGGTAATTCGCATATCCCTGCACGGCACCGGTAACGGGATTGGTTGTGGCATAGGAACCGCAGTCCAGCTCCAGCCGGTCGCAGAGCTGATCCAGAAACAGAAGGCAGTGATCCGGACTGCTTTCGACCGTGCTCAGATCGATGATGTCCATTGCCGTGCTCCCCGGCCGGTGTGGCCGTTCTGCACCCGCCAGCCGCATGCAGCCCGGCCGGGGGCATGGTTCCGGAGAGCGATGTTAAAGCAAGCCCTTGCGCGAAGCAATGGATGCCGCCTGCACCGCGGTTTTTGCGCCCATCTTCCTGACGGAACCCTTCAGCCTGGCCTTTACCGCGCTTTGCGAAATGCCCAGCGCATGGGCGATTTCCTTCTGCCGCATGCCGCTGGCCAGCAACCTGAGCGCATCAATCTGCGCCTGGGTCAGGGTGCCCTCGACATTCATCATGCTTTCATGGTCGGCCTGCAGTTCGCGATACAGCCGCTGCATTTCGTCATCGGCAAATTCGCGATCCGACCGGGCAAAGAAGCCGATGCTGCGCACCGGATGATCCGTTTTGCCCGGAACGCAGGCAACCGCCCCGTATCTCAGCCCGTGTGCCGCATAGGATTTCAGCACATTGGCCGGATCGAGCGTTTCAAGCTCGCTCCAGCGGATGACGCCTTCGCTGTTGTAGGCCCACCGCATCAGCGGATCGTCCAGGGCCAGGCCACGGATCGTGTATTCCTCGATCCAGGCCGCCGGAAATGTGTTCAGTTCCTCTTCAGGCGCGTAAAACCCGAGCCAGAGCGCGATATAACACCCGGCAGGTGCTATTTCAGAATACGTCTGCTCCCATTTCTTGATCAAGGTATTAGACATGGTCGCAATTCTTAACTAACTATTGTGTGACTCATCCGGGTATGGTCCTGACATGCGACAACCAAAACACATAAGCGATCTGTTGCAGCGAATGGTTGCATCCGACGATTGGCTCTTCGCTATAGGTGTTCGCATCCGCTTTAGCAATCCTGCATTGCTGTATCAAACCTATCCCGAGGCCTGGGTTGATTACTATGAGACGAACGGATTGCTGCTGAAGGACCCGACCATTCGCTGGGGAATGACCAACTGGGGCACCTGCGACTGGAGCGATCTGAAAGACAACGACCGGCACGGTGTTCTTGAAAAGGCCGCCGAATACGGCCTGAAACACGGCATCGCGGTTTCGGTTGGCGATGCCAAGGAGCGCACGCTCGGATTCTTCGCCCGCGAAAGCCGCCCCTTCACCCCGAAAGAACGTGAGCGGGCCGCCGCCCTGGTGCAGGAACTGCACGAGGCAACCGAGGGGCTGACCAGCCTGCCCGATGAAAGGCTCGATGCCTATCGGGCAATCGCAGCAACGCTGAAGAGCATGCCGAAGGCAAAATAGCCGGTTGTAATACAACAGGAATTACAAACCGGGAACAGGCCGGCCCGTGCTCTGCATGGCGGCGCATCCCTCTGCCCGGCCGGCCGCTGGCTTGCCTGTCAGTCTCCGGCTTCGCCTTCGATCCTGCGGCCCTCCGCCCAGACCGCCAGAAGGTTCATGTGAGGGCCGAGATGCACGAAATCGGCACGCGTTCCGGGCTGCAGGGTGCCGTGCTCGGGGGCCGCACCGATGAAGCTGGCAGGGATCGCGGTCGCCATCGCAAGGGCCTGTTCACGCGGTGCGCCAACCTGCCGATCGATCACCGCAATCGCCTGGGGCATGTTAAGATCGGCCCCCGCGAGGGTGCCGTCCGCCAGCGTCAGCCGCCCCTCGCGCCGGTGGATTGTTCGTCCGTTCAGGACAAATTGTTTCAGATCGGTGCCGGCCACGGCCATGGCGTCGGTAACCAGAAACAGGG
Source organism: Paracoccaceae bacterium (assembly GCA_026989355.1). Taxonomy (GTDB): domain Bacteria; phylum Pseudomonadota; class Alphaproteobacteria; order Rhodobacterales; family Rhodobacteraceae; genus WFVA01. Next base: position 271,491 of record JALSJM010000005.1, read on the forward strand.
CGCCGGGCCCCGTCTTGGCGCGCAGTGCCGCGCGAATCGCTGCCGGATGCACATGAATGCCATCGGCTATCAGGCCCGCATGCACCGCGCCAAGATCAAGCGCCGCCCCCACAAGCCCCGGCGCGCGGCTGGAAAGCTGGCTCATCGCATTGAACAGATGCGTTACACAACTGGCGCCGCTGGCCACGGCCTCGCGGCACTGATCATATTCCGCATCGGTATGGCCAAGCGAAACCAGCGCGCCCGCCGCAGCAAGCTCGGCGATCTGCCCGGGGCTGACCGATTCCGGCGCCACCGTCACCATCAGGCAGGGCAGCGCGGCGGCAGCCTTCATCAGCAGTTCCAGATCCTCGGCCTCCATCGGGCGGATCAGCGAAGGATCATGAGCCCCCTTGCGCGCAAGCGAAAGATGCGGCCCTTCCAGATGCAGGCCGACAATACCCGGCACCCTTTCCTCGATCGCGGTCAGCACCGCCGCGATGGCTGCCTCCGTGCGCTCCCTCGTGTCGGTGATCAGCGTCGGCAAAAGTGCCGTCGTGCCCATTTTCGCATGCGCCCGGGCAATCCGGCAAAGGGTGTCCACGCTCTGGTCATCGTTGAGCATCACACCGCCGCCGCCATTGACCTGAAGATCGACAAACCCCGGCGCGATCACCCCTCCGGGAAGCGTTACCACGCGGCTGCCGGCGGGTATCCCGTCTTCGGGGACGATATCACGAATGCGGCCGTCTTCGACCAGCAGCGCCCCCGTTTCCCGAAACGCGTGGCCATCAAATATTTCCGCCCCGGCATAGGCCGTCAGGGCACTGTTCGGACTGGTCATTGCATTCCTCTCACCGCTTTTCCGCTCCTTTCCGGCATTCCCTGCCCGGCAACCGGCAGGGCACACTGCTGCACCGGGCCGGAATGGCTGCCGCATGTGCGCCATGCGCCCGGGCATCATATGAAGCCCCCCGGATTTCACAACACGTGATCTGATCACGAACCGGACCGCAGGCAGGCCGACGCCCCCCGATGCGCGCCTGCTGAAGAACGCCGGCATCGCCTTCATCGAGGACAACGAGAAGCTGATCGTCGATAACGTGATCGCCGGGCAGTTCGCCCATCCGGTGGCTGCGGCAGCCGGGCTGGCCGAACTTCCCGCCTCTTGACCTTCGCCCCCCGGCTGCCTACCCCGAAGAAACCCGGTGGCGCCGGATGCGCGCCCCCAACTCATCCGCAACCAGCGCCAGGGAGGCCAGATGCCCAGCTCCATTACCACCAGCCACGGAACCGGTCGTCCGCCGGATGCCCGCTCGGGCAGCCCCGCGCATGACGATCGGCTGCCGCAGGTGCACCTGCCGCGCAACGAAGGCCTGCCGCTTGATCTTGACTGGGTCATGCGGGCCGAAGCCAATACCTCGGCGATCGCACGTCGGGTGGCGGCATTGCCGGGGCGGAGGTCGCTCAAGAAGGTGCATCAGGCGGCCTGGCTGCTGCGCGCGATCACGCTGATCGACCTGACCACCCTTTCAGGAGACGATACCCCGGATCGCGTGCGCCGGCTGTGTGCGAAGGCGCGCCAGCCGCTGCGCCACGATCTGCTGCGCGCCCTGGGCATGGAAGGCACCCGGATCACCACCGGTGCGGTCTGCGTCTATCACGAGATGGTTCCGACAGCCGTAGAAGCGCTGCGGGGTTCCGGCATTCCGGTAGCCGCCGTCTCTACCGGCTTTCCGGCGGGGCTTTCGCCCTGTCACCTGAGGGTGGCCGAGATCGGCGAAAGCGTGAAGGCCGGGGCGCGCGAGATCGACATCGTGATTTCACGCCGCCATGTGCTGACCGGCAACTGGCAGGCGCTTTACGACGAACTGCGCGAATTCCGCGCGGCCTGCAGCGATGCGCACATGAAGGCGATCCTCGCCACGGGCGAGCTTGGCTCCTTGCGCAACGTGGCGCGCGCCTCGCTGGTGGCGATGATGGCGGGTGCGGATTTCATCAAGACATCCACCGGAAAGGAAGCCGTGAATGCCACCCTGCCGGTTTCGCTGGTGATGCTGCGCGCGATCCGCGACTACGAGGCACGCACCGGTTTCAAGGTGGGTTACAAGCCGGCCGGCGGCATCTCGAAGGCGAAGGATGCGCTGACCTACCTGACCCTGGTGAAAGAAGAAGTTGGCAACCGCTGGCTTGCGCCCGATCTCTTCCGCTTCGGCGCCAGTTCGCTTCTGGGAGACATCGAGCGCCAGCTCGAACATCACGTAACCGGCGCCTATTCTGCCTCCTGGCGTCATGCGATCGGGTAAGACAATGACAGTGAAAGACATCTTCGCAAGCATGGATTACGGCCCCGCCCCCGAGAACCCCGCCGAGGCGCTGCAATGGATTGCCGGCCACGACGGGCGCTTCGGCCTGTTCATCAACGGCAGCTTCACCCCCCCGCGCAACGATTTCGCCAGCCGCAACCCGGCCACCGGCACAGAGCTGGCTCGGCTCACCTCGGCCACCCCGGACGAGGTTGACGCCGCCGTTGCCGCCGCCCGGCGTGCCTTCGGGCCGTGGGCCCGCCGCAGCGGGCACGAACGTGCACGCATCCTCTATGCGCTGGCCCGTCTGATCCAGAAGAACGCGCGCCTGCTGGCCGTTCTCGAAACCCTCGACAACGGCAAGCCGATCCGCGAAAGCCGCGATATCGACGTGCCGCTTGCGGCCAGGCATTTCTGTTTTCACGCCGGCATGGCGCAGCTGATGGAAAGCGAACTGCCTGACCGTGCACCCCTTGGCGTGGCCGGCCAGATCATCCCGTGGAACTTTCCGCTGCTGATGCTGGCCTGGAAGATCGCCCCGGCCCTGGCCATGGGCAACACGGTGGTGCTGAAACCGGCCGAATACACCTCGCTTTCGGCGCTGCTGTTTGCCGAACTGTGCCAGCAGGCCAGGGTGCCGAAGGGGGTTGTGAACATCGTCACCGGCGCGGGCAACGTGGGGGAAATGATCGTTGCCCATGAAGAAATCGACAAGATCGCCTTCACCGGCTCTACCGAAGTGGGCCGCAAGATCCGCAGGGCCACCGCCGGCAGCGGCAAGGCGCTGACGCTCGAACTCGGCGGCAAGTCGCCCTATGTCGTGTTCGAGGATGCCGATCTTGACAGCGCCGTTGAAGGGCTGGTGGATGCGATCTGGTTCAACCAGGGGCAGGTGTGCTGCGCCGGCTCGCGGCTTCTGGTGCAGGAAGGGATTGCCGAAGACCTTTTCTCCAGGCTGAAGGCCCGGATGTGCCGGCTCCGGGTGGGCGACCCGCTGGACAAGTCGATCGACATCGGCGCCCTTGTCGATCCGGTGCAGCTTGAGCGCGTGCGCGCCATGGTGGCCGAAGGCGGGCACGAGGGCGAGGTATTCCAGCCCGAATGCAGCATGCCCAACGAAGGCTGCTTCCATCCGCCCACGCTGATTTCCGGCCTTGCCCCTTCGGCCATGCTGATGCAGGAAGAAATCTTCGGCCCCGTGCTCTGCGCGACCACCTTCCGCACGAAGGCCGACGCCATCGCCATTGCCAACAACACCCGCTATGGCCTGGCTGCCAGCGTGTGGAGCGAAAACCTCAACCGGGCGCTTGATGTGGCACCGGCTCTGGCAGCCGGGGTGGTGTGGGTCAATGCCTCGAATCTCTTCGACGCGGCGGCCGGCTTCGGGGGGCTGCGCGAGAGCGGCTTCGGCCGCGAAGGCGGCTGGGAAGGGCTTTCGGCCTATACCCGTCCGCGCAGGAAACGCCTGCCCCTGAAGCCGCTCGCCCCCGTGCCGCCCCCCGAAGCCGGGCAGTCAGAGGGGATCGACCGCACCGCCAAGATGTTCATCGGCGGCAGACAGACCCGCCCCGACAGCGGCTATTCACGCGCAGTCTGGTCGCCTCGCGGCCGGCTTCTGGGCCATGCTGGTCTGGGCAACCGCAAGGATGTGCGCAATGCGGTGGAAGCCGCGCGCAGGGCACAAGGCTCCTGGGCCGCTGCCACGGGCGCGCTCAAGGGCCAGATTCTTTATTACATTGCCGAAAACCTTTCGGCACGAGCGGATGAATTCGCCACCCGAATCAATGCCATGACCGGCCGGCGCAACGGTATGCACGAGGTGGAAACGGCAATCTCGCGCCTCTTCACCTATGCCGCCTGGGCCGACAAGTACGACGGCCTCGTGCATGACGTGCCCATCCGCGGCAAGGCGCTGGCAATGCACCAGCCCGTCGGCGTGATCGCCGCACTTGCCGCCGACGAGGCGCCGCTTCTCGGCCTTGTTTCGGTAATGGCGCCAGCCATCGCCATGGGCAATGCGGCAGTTATCGCCGCAAGCGAACCGTATCCGCTGGCCGCCACGGATTTCTATCAGGTGCTCGAAACCTCGGATGTGCCGGCAGGCGTGGTGAACATCCTTACCGGCCGGCATGACGACATGGCCGAAACAATGGCCGCTCACATGGATGTGGACGCGGTGTGGAGCTTTTCCTCCACCGATCTTTCGGCCCTGATCGAACATGCCGCGGCCGGCAACCTCAAGCGCACATGGGTAAACAATGCCGCCGCCCGCGACTGGCTTTCGCCCGCCGGCGAGGGGCGGGACTTTCTGGCCCACGCAACCGAAGTGCAGAACATCTGGGTGCCCTGGGGGGAATAGTGCTTCTCGTCACGGGCCCTCGAACATCTCTGCCGGAGGCGAAAACCTCCATGCCTCCGGCAGAAGCATTCCTGCCGGGATGCGGGATCAATGGGGTCTGTCCCTAGGCAGGACAGAGGAGCCTTTCCAGCGTCAGCGCCATGATGAGGGCGCTGTCGCACATGTCCTGGACCGAGATCCACTCGTCCGGCTGGTGGGCAAGGTCAAGGATGCCGGGGCCGTAGGCGATGCAGTTCTTCAGGCGCCCGATGCGGTCGATGTGTTTCTGATCATAGGTGCCGGGTGAAACCACATATTCGGGGGCGGTGCCAAGGACCGCCTCGATCGCCTCGGCCACGGTGGCAACAACAGGGGCGCAGCGATCCGTCATCGAGGGGGAAACTTCCATCATGTCCCGGATTTCATAACGGAAACAGGGCCGGCGCTTCCGGATGCGTTCGAGCAGGGCAGTGATCTCGGCCTTGACCTCGTCAATGTTTTCCTCGATCAGGAAACGACGATCGATCACGATCCGGCAGCGATCGGCCACGCAGGGAGCAGGCAAGCCGGTATAGCTTTCGCATTGCTCGGATTCGCCGCCATGGATCGAATTGATGTTGAGCGTGGGATGGCGTGCGCCTTCGGGCACCACGGGCATTTCGCTCAGGCGCCCTTCGAGCAGGGGAAAGAGGTGTTCTTCCATCTCGGCCAGAACCGCACCCATGTGGCGGATGGCACTGTCGCCCAGAAAGGGCATGGAGCCATGAGCGATACGGCCTCCTGTTTCGATCTCGGCCCACCACACCCCGCGGTGGCCGAGGCAGATGCGATCCTTGTCAAGCGGCTCGGGAATGATCACGTGTTGCACCCGCTCGGGGCTGAAATAGCCCTTTTCGGCCAGGTAAGCCACCCCGCCGTAGCCGCCGGTTTCCTCGTCGGCGGTGGCGCTGATTTCGATCGCGCCGCGGTAATCCGGGTGCACGGCAATGAAGGCTTCGGCAGCGATGATCGCGGTCGCGATGCCGCCTTTCATGTCGCAGGCGCCACGGCCATAGATGCGGTCTCCCTCAAGCGTTGCGGCGAAGGGATCGCGACTCCAGCCGTGCCCGACCTCGACCACATCGTGATGGCCGTTGAAATGCACGCATTCGCCGCTGGCTGCGCCCTCGTGCCGGGCGACCATGTTCCAGCGCGGGGTCCGGGCGCTGTCGCCGGGGGCTCCGCGGGCGCGGATCAGTTCCACCGCGAAGCCCGCATGCGCCAGCCTGGCCTGAAGATATTCGCAGATCTCGCGATAATTCCGCCCCGGCGGATTCAGGGTGGGAATGCGGATCAGATCCTGCGTCAGCGCGATCAGATCCCCCCGGCGGGCGGCAATCTGAGCGCGCAGGCCTTTTTCTTCGATATCCGTCATGACATCAGCTTATGCTGTCCCGGTGGATGCCGCAATGTAACAGGATGCGGTTTTCGTGCCCCATACGTGATGCAATACGGATCAACACCCCATATATGAACACCACGGGCGGAACCAGAAACACGATGAACAAGGAAACAGCATGATGAGCGGGCTTCTCCGTCTGGCGGTAATCGGATTTCTCTTTCTTTCGGCAGTCTATTTCATCGTGCGCATCTACATGCGCTCGCTCGAAGCCGAACGGCTGGAAAAGAAATGGCAGGAACAGGGCCGGCCCGGCACCATGGACGACTTCGTGGAACGCGGCCTGAAGGCATATGAAGGCTCGCTGCGCCGCCGGCTGATCTGGCTGGTTTACGTGGTGCCGACACTTCTGGTGGCGGTGCTGATCTATGCCGTCAACTTCATGTGAGGAACGCCATGCGCCTGCCAGCCTGGAAAACGGTGAAACGGGTGCTGCTTGCCCTTGTGATCCTTGTCGTGATCGCGGTGCTGCACTACAATCTGCCCCAGCACGATATCGTGCGCATCACCGATACCTATGAGAAACGCATCGATCCGGGCCGGAATGCCTTTTTCTGGGCCACGCCCGATGCGGGCAGCGATCCGAATGCAACCAACCGCGACGTGTTCTTCATCCAGGCAGTGCGGCCCAATGGCAGGGTGATCGTCTATCGCAACGAGGATACCGGCTGGGGATGGCCGCCCTATTTCAAGTTCGATACCGCCAATCTTCAGGCCGAGGCCGCCGATCTGAAATCCGCTGCCGACAATCCGAAATGGGTGGTGATCACCCATTACGGATGGCGCAACCAGTTCTTCTCGATCTATCCGAACGCGATTTCGATCCGCCCGGCCTCGGGCCCCGGGGAACGCATCATCCCCTGGGCCAGCATCATCATTCTGGGGATGCTGGCCTTCATCCTGCTGATGATCCGGCGCATGTGGCTGCAGTTTCGCGAACGGATGGTGGATCCGGCGCTGGAGAGCGTCGGGGAAATGGTTGACCGGATCGACACCAAAGCCGATTTGGCTGCGGCGCGGGCGCGCGGGCTCCGGGGGCGGCTGCGGGCATGGTTTGCGCGGCTCCGAAACGGCCCGGGGCGCCAATAGGGGTTTCAAAGACCGCGCAATGCGCTAGGCTTCCTGCAAAAATACGCAAACGCGAATCCGGCAGCACGGAGGATATGCCATGTTCAACCGCCTGATGAACGCTCTGGCCGCGCTGGTGCTTGGCGCCACCGCCGCCCTGGCCGCGAAAGACACGATCAGCCTCGGCATGGTTCTCGAACCACCCAACCTGGATCCGACCGCCGGCGCCGCGGCCGCAATCGACGAAGTGGTCTATGCCAACATCTTCGAAGGGCTCACCCGCTTCGGCCCCGACGGCTCGATCCGCCCCGCACTGGCCGAAAGCTGGGAAATATCCGGCGATGGCAAGGTCTATACCTTCACCCTGCATGGTGGCGTAACATTTCACGACGGCACGCCGATGGAAGCGGCAGACGTGAAGTTCAGCCTTGATCGCGCCCGCGCGGAAAACAGCACCAATGCCCAGAAGGCGCTGTTTGCCGGGATCGAAAACGTCGAGGCACCCGATCCGCGCACCGTGCGCATCACCCTGAAGAACCCGGACGGCAGCTTCCCCTTCAAGATGGCCTGGGGCGATGCGGTGATCCTTTCACGCAAGACCGCCGATCAGGCGGCCACCCACCCGATCGGCACCGGGCCGTTCCGTTTCGTGCAATGGGTAAAGGGCGACCGCGTGGAGATCGAGCGCAACCCCGATTACTGGGGCACGCCGGCAAGACTTTCGCGCGCCACCTTCCGTTTCATCTCGGATCCCAATGCCGCCTTTGCCGCCGTGATGGCCGGCGATGTTGACGCCTTCCCCAATTTTCCTGCTCCCGAAACCCTGGAGCAGTTCAAGGCCGATCCCCGCTTTCGCGTGATCGTCGGCTCGACCGAAGGCGAAACCATCCTTTCCACCAACAACAAGGCCGGCCCCCTTGCCGATATCCGGGTGCGCAGGGCCATTGCCCATGCGATCAACAGGCAGGAAATCATCGATGGTGCGATGTTCGGCTACGGCACCCCGATCGGCACCCACTTCGCCCCCCACAACCCGGCCCATGTGGATCTGCGCGCCCTCTCGCAATACGATCCCGACCTTTCGAGGAGCCTCCTGAAAGAGGCAGGGCAAGAGGGGCTGAAACTGCGTCTGATGCTGCCGCCCCCCACCTATGCCCGCCGCGGGGGCGAAATCATTGCCGCACAGCTGCGCGCCGTGGGGATCGAAACCGAGATCACCAATCTGGAATGGGCACAATGGCTTGAACAGGTATTCAAGGGCAAGGACTACGACCTGACGATCGTTTCCCATACCGAACCGATGGACATCGGCATCTATGCCCGCCCCGAATACTATTTCCAGTATGACAACCCCGCCTTCCGCAACCTGATGGAACAACTCGATCTTGCCACCGATCCCGCGAAACGCGCCGCGATCCTTGGCGCAGCGCAGGCAATGATCGCGCGCGATTACGTCAATGGCTATCTGTTCCAGCTTGCGAAAACCGGTGTTGCCAATGCGCAGATCCGGGGGCTGTGGGAAAACGCCCCCACCCAGGCCAACGATCTGACGGCCGTCTATTGGGAAGAATGATCCGACACCCCGGGCACCGTGCCCCGCCGGTGCCCGCCGGGGTGTCGGTATCGCCCGACCGGGACAATACCAAGAATCCGCTGGCCGCACACGGCGGGGCGTTCTAACGTCAGCCCGTCATGCTCCGGTATCTTGCCATACGCCTGCTTTCCCTGGCCCTCAGCCTGGTTGCCGCCAGTGTCGTGATCTTTGCCGTGGTCGAGGTGATCCCCGGCGATCCGGCAGCCTACATGCTGGGGCTCAATGCCAGCCCCGAAGCCGTGGCGGCGCTGCGCGGAGAACTGGGGCTCGAGGGCAGCCCCGTCACACGCTATATTTCCTGGACCGGCGGCCTGCTGCAGGGGGATTTCGGGCAATCCTATACCTATCGCGTGCCGGTGGGCGAACTGATCGCCCAGCGCATCCAGGTATCGCTGCCGCTCGCGGCCTGTGCACTGGCACTGACCGTGCTGATCGCTTTTCCGGTGGGCCTGATTGCCGCCGCCAGGCGCGGACGGGCGGCGGACTGGGGCATCATGGGTGCCACCCAGCTTGGCATTGCCATTCCGAATTTCTGGTTTGCGATGCTGCTGGTTCTGGTGTTCGCCGTAAATCTGCATTGGTTCCCGGCCGGCGGATTTCCCGGCTGGGAAGGGGGGATCGCCGCAGGGCTGAAGGCGTTGACCCTGCCCGCCGTCGCACTTGCCCTGCCCCAGGCCTCGATCCTGGCGCGGGTGATGCGCGGCAGCCTGATCGACATCCTTCATCAGGATTACATCCGCACTGCCCGCGCCAAGGGGCTGACACGGCACCAGACCCTGATCCGCCATGCCCTGCGCAACGGGCTGATCCCGGTGCTGACCATCATCGGGCTGCAGTTCTCCTTTCTGCTTGCGGGGGCGATCATCATCGAGAACGTGTTCTTCCTGCCGGGGCTCGGACGGCTGATCTTCCAGGCCATCACCCAGCGCGATCTGATCGTGGTGGAAAGCGTGGTGATGCTGCTGGTATTTGCGGTGATCGTGGTGAACTTCATGACCGACATCGCCTATGCCATTGCCGATCCCCGCCTCAGGCGGCGAGGCTAGAGGGCACCCATGACAAGCAGGCAGAAAATCCCCCTGCAGTTCCTGCTTGGCGCGATGCTTTTCGGCGCCTTCGCGCTGGCGGCGCTTCTTTCCTTCGTCTGGGTGCCCCATGATGTGGCCACCCTCGATATCGCGGCAAGGCTCGCGCCGCCCACATCCGCGCACCTCCTTGGCACCGACCATTTCGGACGCGATCTTCTTTCGATGCTGATGGTGGGTGCACGCACCTCGATCGCCGTAGCGGTTCTTGCCGTGGGAATCGGCGTGCTTGCGGGGGTTCCGCTCGGGCTGTGGGCGGCGGCGCGGCGCGGCAGCCTGATCGACGAGATCATCATGCGCGGGAACGATCTTGTGTTCGCCTTTCCCTCGCTGGTGATCGCGATCCTGATCACCGCCGTTTTCGGCCCTTCGGCCGTCAATGCGATCATTGCCATCGGCATCTTCAACATACCCGTCTTTGCCCGGGTTTCCCGCGGCGCCGCGCTTTCGCTCTGGACGCGCGAATTCATCCTCGCCGCCCGTGTGGCCGGCAAGCGCGCCGTCCGGATCAGCGCCGAACACATCCTGCCCAACATCGCCAATGTGCTGATCGTCCAGGGCACGATCCAGTTCAGCCTCGGGATACTCGCCGAAGCAGGGCTTTCCTATGTGGGGCTCGGGGCCCAGCCGCCCACGCCAAGCTGGGGGCGGATGCTGGCCGAAGCCCAGACAATGATCTACACCGCCCCGCGCCTTGCAATCCTGCCGGGGCTGGCGATCGTGCTTGCGGTGCTCGGGCTCAACATGATGGGCGACGGCCTGCGCGATCTGCTTGATCCGCGCCTGCGGAGGGCCCGGAAATGAGCCCCCCCCTTCTGGAAACGCGCGACCTTTCGCTTGCCATTCACGGCACGCCGATCCTTGATCGCGTGAGCTTCGCCCTCGCTCCGGGCAGGATATTCGGCCTTGTGGGCGAAAGCGGCTCGGGCAAGTCGATGACGGCGCTTTCCCTGATGCGCCTTCTGCCCGAAGGGGCGGAATCCACGGGCGAGATCCTGTTCGCGGGGCAGAACCTGCTTGCGCTTGGCGAAAGGGCCATGTGCGCCCTGCGGGGAAGCGAGATCGGAATGATCTTCCAGGAACCGATGACTGCCCTCAACCCGGTGCAGACAATCGCCGACCAGGTGGCCGAAACCCTGATCATACACGATCGTTCCGGCCGGCGCGACGCCCGCCGCATCGCCCTTGAAAAGCTGACGCGTGTCGGTCTGCCGCCGGATGCGGTTTCCCCCGATCGCTATCCTCACGAACTGTCCGGCGGCCAGCGTCAGCGGGTAGCCATCGCCATGGCCATTGCGCTTGGTCCTCGCCTGCTGATCGCCGACGAACCCACCACGGCGCTTGATGTCACCACACAGGCGCAGATCCTGGATCTGCTCAAGGGGCTGGTCGGGGATGAAGGAATGAGCCTGCTGCTGATCACCCACGATCTGGCGGTGGTGGCCGGCATGGCCGACCGGGTGGCCGTAATGCAGAAAGGGAAAATCGTTGAGGAAGGCGAAACCCGAACCCTGTTCACCCGCATGCACCACCCCTACACGCGCCAGCTGTTCGCGGCCTCCTCACACCGGCCCGAACGGCAGACCCGCCCCGCCGCCGAACCGCTTCTGACAACCGAAAACGTGCTGCGTGAATACCGCCTGCCCGGCATTTCGCTGTCTGGTCGTGCACCGCGCCTTCGTGCCGTCGATCACGTGAGCTTCACCATCCACCGGGGCGAAAGCCTGGGCCTGGTGGGTGAATCGGGCTGCGGGAAATCCACCCTCAGCCGCACCCTGCTGGGGCTTGATCCGATCGAGGCCGGACGCATCACCCTTGACGGCGAAGAAGTGCATGCCGGCCAGCACATGCCCGCCCACATGCGCCGGCGCATGCAGATCGTGTTTCAGGATCCCTATGCCAGTTTCGATCCGCGCTGGACAGTGGGCCGGCTGGTGGCCGAGCCCTTCCACCTGCTGGAAACCCCGCCCGAGGATCCCCGCGCGGTTGTCATCGAAGCGCTGGCCAATGTCGGCCTGCCCGCTGCAAGCGCCGGGCGCTATATCCACGAATTTTCCGGCGGCCAGCGCCAGCGCATCGCCATTGCCCGCGCCCTGGTGCTGCACCCCGATCTGGTAATCCTGGACGAGGCCGTCTCGGCGCTTGATGTTTCGGTCCGCGCGCAGATTCTTGATCTGCTGGCCGATCTGCAGGCTCGTCTCGCTCTTTCCTACCTGTTCATCAGCCACGATCTGAATGTGGTGCGCGCCATCACCGACCGGGTTCTGGTGATGCAGGCGGGGCAGATCGTGGAAGAAGGCCCGACGGACCGGGTATTCACCAGCCCCCGCCACCCTTATACCAGAACCCTGCTGGACGCCGCCCCGCAAATCCCGGCACAGTGGCGCCAGGCTGAACTTGGATGACAGGATCGGACAGGCAGCATGACTGATACACTCAACAATCACCTCTGGTTCGAAACCGACAGGATCTTCATCGGCGGCAGGTGGCTTGCCCCCACCCGGGGCGAACGGCTGACACTCGAAAACCCCTCGACCGGCGAAATCCTGACCGCCATCGCGCGCGGCACGGCCGAAGATATCGACATGGCCGTGGCCGCAGCACAGGAAGCCCGGAACGGAGAATGGGGCCGCCTGACCGCCACCGAACGCGGCCGCCTGCTGGCCCGCCTCGCCGCGCTGGTGCAGGCACGGGCCGAAGATCTGGCCCGTCTCGAAGCACTTGATGTCGGCAAACCCCTGACTCAGGCGCGCAACGATGCGCAGGCACTGGCGCGCTATCTCGAATTCTATGCCGGCGCCGCCGACAAGATAATGGGCGAAACCATCCCCTATCTTGCCGGTTATACTGTCTATACCCTGCGCGAACCGCACGGGGTGACGGCCCATATCGTGCCATGGAACTATCCGATGCAGATCATCGGGCGATCGGTGGGGGCGGCACTGGCCATGGGCAATGCGGCCGTGCTGAAACCGGCCGAAAATGCCTGTCTGACGGCACTTGCCTTCGCCGATCTCGCACATCAGGCCGGCCTGCCGGCAGGTGCACTGAACGTGGTTCCGGGACTGGGGGAAGAAGCCGGTGCCGCACTGGCCGGGCACGACGACATACAGCACATCAGCTTCACCGGCTCGGTGGAAGTGGGGCGCAAGGTGCAACAGGCCGCCGGCCAGAACGTGGTGCCGGTAACGCTGGAGCTCGGCGGCAAGTCTCCTCAGATCGTGTTCGCCGATGCCGATATCCGGGCCGCATTGCCGTTTCTGATCGGGGCTTGCGTGCAGAATGCAGGGCAAACCTGCTCGGCCAGCTCGCGCCTGCTGGTGGAACGCCCCGTATATGACGAACTGATGGCATTGCTGATCCCGCGTTATCAGGCTCTGACGGCAGGGCCCGCACCTGACGATCTTGATCTGGGGCCGCTGATCTCGGCGCGCCAAAAGAAAACAGTTACCGATTACCTTGCCCTTGCCGGCGATCTTGAAGTGGCGGCACGCGGCAGGATCATGGCCGGCGCTCCCGCGGGCGGCCATTATGTGGCACCGGTTCTGCTGGCCGGCGTGCCCCCCTGCCATCCCCTGGCACAGGAAGAAATCTTCGGCCCCGTTCAGGTGGTGATCCCTTTCGATGGCGAAGACGAGGCCGTGGAAATTGCCAACGGCACCGGTTTCGGGCTGGTGGCCGGAGTCTGGAGCGAAAACGGCGCGCGCCAGATGCGCATGAGCCGCCGCCTTCGAGCCGGCCAGGTATTCATCAACAACTATGGTGCCGGCGGCGGTGTGGAACTGCCCTTCGGGGGGGTCGGGAAGTCGGGCCACGGGCGGGAAAAGGGGTTCGAAGCGCTCTATGGCTTCTCTGTCCTGAAAACCGTGGCTGCAAGACACGGCTGACAGCCCCACCCCGACCGAGGCACGCCCAGGCCTGCGGGCCGCCTGCCCCCCATCGGGCGTTTTCTGCTCCTTGCAGGCCCGTTACCTGCGCCGTGCAAAGGGGTTGAGCCGACGCATCGCACGCAGCACACGCCGGCGCATCGGGCTTTCATCGCGCAGGAAACGCTCGCAGAACCAACCCAGGAACACCCCCGCCAGCACCTGCCAGATGTTGTGCTTGCCCGCCTCGATCCGCGATGCGCCCACATAACCCGCCGCGGTGATCACCAGCATCTGCGCCACGGGTCGGTTCTCAAGGCAGTTCTGCACCAGCGCACTGGCCCCGAAAACGGCTGCCGTGGTATGGCCTGAGGGAAAGCCCTCGTCTCCGCCATTGGGGCGGATGTTGATCGGCGCATCCCCGAGGCCCTGTTTCGATCCGTGCAGAACCGCTTCCATCACCAGGAAACGGGCGAAATATTCCTTTCCCCGCCCGTCGGCGACCTCGCAGGCCCAGGCAAGCGTGGGCAGGGCATATTGCAGATGATCGCCATAGCGCTCGGCGTCGGGCTTCGTGAAAACCACCACCAGAAGAAGCATGACAACCACCATCAGCGCACGGCGCTGCATGGCAAGCAAGACACGCAGTATCCTGCGGATGAATTTCAGCATGGAACCCCCGACATTCCGCACAACCCTACAGCACCGCTTTTCATCCGGGCAAGGGGACTTGCCGCGATTCTGGCCGAAAAACCGCTTGCGCTTTTGCGCAGTTCGCGTGTTTCTGGCAGGCAGGATGAACGGGCAACCCACCGGCAAGGCCGTTACGCGCCTTCTTGATCTGCCCCCGCCAAAGGCGATGGGGTTTCTCGTGCTGGTCAGCCTGCTGCTTTTCCTGCCCGGTTTCTTCGGTCTGCCCCCGGTGGACCGCGATGAAGTGCTCTTTTCCCAGGCTTCGAAACAGATGGTGGAAAGCGGCGATTTCATCGATATCCGCGTGGGCGATCGCCCGCGCTACAAGAAACCGGTCGGGATCTACTGGCTGCAGGCCGCGGCCTATGGGCTGGCCGGCGAAAGCCACCGCCACGACATCTGGGTCTTTCGCCTGCCTTCGCTGCTTGCCGCTACCGGTGCGGTGCTGCTTACCTGGCTGCTCGGCCTTTCCCTGGCAGGCCGGCGGGCCGGGATGATTGCCGGCCTGCTGATGGCCAGCGCCTTTCTGCTGGGCACCGAGGCCCGCCTTGCCAAGACGGATGCCACCCTTCTTTTCACCATCATCTCGGCGCAATATGCCCTTGGCCGGGCTTTCGTTCGTGGCACGGCAGGGCCGGGCCTTGCGGTGCTGTTCTGGGGCGCGCTCGGAGCAGGGATTCTTGTCAAGGGGCCGGTGGGGCCGATGGTGACAGGATTCACCATTCTCGCCCTGATCGCCTTCACCCGCGAAGCGCGCTGGCTGAAGCCCCTTCTGCGGCTCCGGGGGGTATTCCTGCTGCTTGCCATTACCCTTCCCTGGTATGTGCTGATCCATCTCAAGGCCGGCGATCTGTTCTGGCAGGAAAGCCTCGGACGCGACATGGCCGCCAAGATCACCAGCGCCCAGGAAAGCCACGGCGCCCCGCCGGGAAGCTATCTTGTTGCCTTCTGGGCCACCTTCTTTCCGGGTTCCCTCTTCGTCTTGCCGGTGATCGGGAAGGCCTGGCGGGCCCGGCGCGAACGGGTGGTGATCTTCCTTCTGTCCTGGATCCTGCCCACCTGGGTGCTTTTCGAACTGCTGCCGACAAAGCTTGTCCACTATGTGCTGCCCACCTATCCCGCCATTGCCCTGCTGGTGGCGTTCGGCCTGCTGCAGGCCCCGGCTCCTGGCCGGGCCACCCGCCTTTTCATGCTGCTGTTGCTGCTGATCCCCCCTGCCCTGCTTGGCGCCATCGCCCTTGAGGCCCCGGAATACGCCGCCGGAAGCGGCGCGCGCCCCTTCACGCTGTGGCTTGCCTTTGCCCTTCTTCTGCCGCTCGGCGGGCTGGCCGGGTGGCTGATCTGGCGGAAACGGCTTCTGCAGGCCGTCTTTCTGGCGCCGCTTCTTTCACTGGCTCTTTCGATCGGCCTCTATCCCACCCTGGCCCGCCTGCCGGGGCTCTGGCCGGCCCAGTCCGCGGCGGCGATCATCCATTCCTTCAGCGGCTGTGCAAGGCCGGATCTTGCCACCTATGGCTATTACGAGGCTTCGCTGATCTTCCTGACCGACAGCCGGATGAAACGCGCCCCGCGCGCCGAAGAAATCGATCCGGCCTGCGCCATTGTCGTGGTGGAGGCGCGGGCCGAAGAGGGCTGGCAGGATGTCCGCGCAGCGATCGGGGCGGAGTTTCGCAGGCTTGGACAGGTGGACGGGCTCGACCTGGCCACCGGAAAACCTGTGCGTCTTGGCATATACGCAACCCCCTGAAGGGCTTGCTCTGCGGGGCGCTTCTGCATCATGCTGCCGCAAAAAGGGAGGAAAGGACATGCGGCTTGAGGGAAAGACAGCCATCGTTACCGGCGCGGGATCCGGCTTTGGCGCGGGTATCGCCCGCAAGTTCGCGGCCGAGGGTGCGCGGGTGATGGTGGCCGACATCAATGCCGGGGCAGCGCACATGCTGGCCGACGAAATCGGCGGCATTGCACGGGAAACGGATGTTTCGGATGCTGCCAGCGTGTCTGCAATGGCCACCGCGGCCGAGGCCGCTTTCGGACGGATCGACATCCTGGTGAACAACGCCGGCATCACCCACCTGCCCGCCCCCCTTGAAGAGGTAAGCGAGGCGGATTTCGACCGGGTGCTCGCGGTCAATGCAAAGTCGGTCTATCTGACAGCCCGGGAGATCGTGCCCCGCATGAAGGCTGCGGAAAGCGGCGTGATCCTGAACGTGGCCTCGACAGCCGGGGTAAGCCCGCGCCCGCGGCTGAACTGGTACAATGCCTCGAAGGGCTGGATGATCACGGCCACGAAGGCGATGGCGGTGGAACTGGCGCCTTTCCGCATTCGGGTGAATGCGATCAATCCGGTAGCCGGGGAAACGCCGCTGCTGAAAAGCTTCATGGGCGAGGACACCCCCGAGATGCGGGCGAAGTTCCTGGCAACGATCCCGCTGGGACGGTTCTCGACACCGGAAGACATGGGCAATGCGGCAGCCTTCCTGTGCTCGGATGAAGCCGGTATGATCACCGGTGTGGCGCTTGAAATTGACGGAGGGCGCTGCATCTGATAGCCGAAAGCTCTGCTCCGGCCCCCGGGGTATTTCGTCCAGGATGAAGGAGACCCCATGCAGCCCGGAAAGCGCAACCTGATTACCGATGTTGCGGGGCTTGTGGTGGGCAATGCCGATGACGCCCGGATCAGGAGCGGAGTCAGCGTGCTGACCGCCGCGCGCCCCCTTGTGGCGGCGGTGCATGTGATGGGGGGGGCACCAGGCACGCGTGAAACCGATCTTCTGGCCCCCGACAGGCTGGTGCAGGAGGTGGATGCACTGGTGCTTTCGGGCGGATCAACCTTCGGGCTGGATGCCGCCGCCGGAGTAGCCGAAGCCCTGCGGAAAGCGGGGCGCGGGTTTGACGTGGGCGGGCAGCGGGTGCCGATCGTGCCCGGGGCGATCCTGTTCGATCTTCTGAACGGAGGTGAAAAGGACTGGTGCGAAAACCCCTACAAGGGGCTTGGGCGGGCAGCGCTTGATGCGGCCGGGGCCGATTTCGCCCTGGGCAGCACGGGCGCAGGCGCCGGCGCAACGGTGGCCGATCTGAAAGGGGGGCTGGGTTCGGCCTCGCTGGTGCTTGAAAACGGCATTACCGTAGGTGCGCTGGCCGCGGTGAATGCCGTGGGCCGTGTTACCCATGACAGCGGACATTTCTGGGCCGCGCCCTGGGAATTCGGCAACGAGTTCGGCGGACGCGGTACCGGCACGGCATTTGATCCGGCCGCTACACCGGTCACCAAGCTGGGCACGCGTCAGGCCACCACCATTGCCATCGTCGCCACTGATGCGGCGCTGGATCAGGCCCAGGCCACGCGCCTGGCCGTGGCCGCGCATGACGGCATTGCACGCGCCGTTCACCCGGCCCATACGCCATATGACGGTGATCTTGTGTTTGCCGTCTCCACCGGCGCCCGTCCGCTTCGCGATCCCGAGCGCGATCCGATGCTCCTGGGCCATGCGGCGGCTGTCTGTCTTGCCCGGGCCATTGCACGGGGGGTTTACGAGGCCACATCCGCCCCCGGCGATCCCCTGCCCACATGGCGCCGGAAATACGGAGACCCTCAGGGCGCGTGACAAAGATCCGCCCGGCGCCTCCGCAGTCGTGTATCAGCCCCGCCCCAGAAGTGTCTTCACCATCGTGCTTTCGGGATCGCAGAGATCATCGATCACGTTGAAATGGTGGCGCCCCGGTGCGATGGCAAGCGGCACGCCCCAGCGGTCAGCCAGCGCCCTGGCCTGCTCCAGAAAGGCGGGGCGTTCCCCGGCACCCACCCAGACATGGGCCGGCACCAGCCGCCGGGACGGCGCCAGAACCGGGCTTTCGGCTTCGGCCTCGGGCATGTCAAGGCGCAGGTCGTCATTGATGCGGGTGCGCATGAGCGGACGCAGATCGCCAAGCGGCGAAATCATCAGAACCCGACCGAGACGCGCCGAAACCTCCGCGGACAGCGGCACATCACGGCACAGCATGCGCGCCACGAGATGCCCGCCGGCAGAATGCCCCGCCAGGTGGATCGGGCCTGTGGTTTCTGCGGCAATCGCTGTCAGGGCGCTTGCGATCTCGCGGGTGATGGCGCCGATACGGGCACGTGGCGCCAGGGTATGGGAAGGAAGGGCCACCGCCACGCCATGCGCCACCCCACCGGCGGCAAGATGCGACCAGTCCTGGCGGCCGAAGGCACGCCAGTAACCGCCATGAACGAAAACCACCACTCCTTCGGCCGGGCCCTCGGGCAGGAACAGATCGAACCGCTGGCGCGTCCGGGGCCCATAGGGCAGGTTGAGCCGCGCCCGCCCCGCCGCCGCGCGCGCCATGCGCCATTCGTGCGCCGCCTGCCGCCAGCGGAGCGGATAGGCTTCGGCACCGGGAATGTGGGCCGCATTGGCATAGGCATCGTCGAGATCCACCATATCAAGCGTTTCGTCAGTCATGCCGGATCCTCCCTCTGGACAATCGCCCGTGACCGTGGTCAGCCTTGGCCACGGCCAATCTTTCGGAGGATGATACCATGGGCGCAGCTGCAACCAAACTGGAAGACATTCTGAAGGACCCCTCTCTCATCGCCCGCAGGGCCTATGTGGGCGGTGAATGGATCAATGCCGATGACGGCGCCACTTTCGCCGTGACAAACCCCGCCCGCGGCGAGGTAATTGCCGAAGTGGCCGATCTTGGCCGCGCCGAGGTGGCACGCGCCATTGCCTCGGCCGACAGGGCACAGAAGGAATGGCTGCAGCGCACCGCGAAGGAACGCGCCGGAATCCTGCGTGTCTGGTTCGAACTGATGATGGAAAACCAGGAAGATCTGGCAAGGATCCTCACCGCCGAAATGGGCAAGCCGCTGCCTGAAGCCATGGGCGAAATCGCCTATGGTGCCAGCTTCATCGAATGGTTCGCCGAAGAGGGCAAGCGGATCTATGGCGAAACCATCCCCGGCCACCAGCCCGACAAGCGCCTGATGGTGATCCGCCAGCCCATCGGCGTGGCCGGTTCGATAACGCCCTGGAACTTTCCCAATGCCATGATCACCCGCAAGGCCGGCCCTGCGCTTGCCGCCGGCTGCGGTTTCGTGGCCAAACCGGCCGCCGAAACCCCGCTTTCGGCGCTGGCTCTGGCGGTTCTGGCCGAGCGCGCCGGCCTGCCCGGGGGGCTGTTTGCGGTGGTGCCGTCCTCGCGCGCCGCCGACATCGGCCGGGAATTCTGCGAAAACCCGACCGTGCGCAAGATCACCTTCACCGGCTCAACCGAGGTCGGGCGCATCCTTCTGAGGCAGGCCGCCGATCAGGTGAAGAAATGCTCGATGGAGCTTGGCGGCAACGCCCCCTTCATCGTGTTCGACGATGCCGATCTCGATGCTGCTGTGGAAGGGGCGATCGCCTGCAAGTATCGCAACAACGGGCAGACCTGCGTCTGCGCCAACCGCATCTACGTGCAGGAGGGCGTTTACGATGCCTTCGCCGAAAAATTCGCCTCTGCAGTGGCCGGGCTCAGAGTGGGCGACGGGCTTGAGGAAGGCACCGCCCTTGGCCCCCTGATCAGCGAAGACGCACTTGAGAAGGTGGAAGAACACCTGAAGGATGCGCTTGCAAAAGGTGCCGAGATAAAGCTTGGCGGCAGGCGCCATGCCCTTGGCGGACTGTTCTTCGAACCCACGATCGTGACAGGCGCCACCTGCGACATGGCCTTCGCGCGCGATGAAACCTTCGGCCCCCTTGCTCCTCTTTTCCGCTTCCGCGACGAAGACGAGGTGATCGCCATGGCCAATGACACGATCTATGGCCTGGCATCCTATTTCTACGCGCGCGATCTGTCGCGCGTATGGAAGGTGGCCGAGGCGCTGGAATATGGGATCGTGGGTATCAATACCGGTATCATCTCTACCGAAGTCGCCCCCTTCGGGGGCTGGAAGCAATCGGGGCTCGGGCGTGAGGGCTCGCGCCACGGTATCGAGGAATACACGGAAATGAAGTATATATGCATGTCGGTGCAGGCTGCGCTTCCGTCATCGGCTGGCAAACCGGGGTGATGGATCGCCAAGGATTGACCTTTCCCGCGCGTCATACCCAATGTGATGCGCATGGATGTGGATGATGAAACCCTGGCCCGACAGGCGGGCAATGGCGATGGCCCTGCCTTTTCCGCTCTGCTCGAACGCCATTACGATCGCCTTTTCGCGCTGTGCTTCCGCCTCATGGGAAACCGCGCCGAGGCCGAGGATCTGACACAGGACATCTGCGCCGGCCTTGCGGCGAAGCTGGCCGGATTTCGTGGCCGGGCGCATTTTACCACCTGGCTTCACCGGGTTGCGGTGAATGCCGCCCATGACCGCCGCCGCCGCCGGGCCAGACTGAAACGAGCAGCCGATGGCTGGGGAGACTGGGAACGCGCCCGCCATGTGGAAAACGCCGAACAGCAGGCGGCAATCCTCTGGCTGCACGAGGCCATGCGCACCCTGCCGCCCGAGCTGCGCGACACCCTGGCACTGACCCTTGACGAGGAACTGACCCACCGCGAGGCAGCCGGGGTGCTGGGCATCTCGGAAGGCACGGTCAGCTGGCGCATGGCCGAAATCAGGAAACGCCTGCGTGCCATGCATGAACAGGATGCAAACACATGAGCGACAACGATCAGCTGGAGCAGCTGCGCAAGGCCATGCACGCCGCCACCCCCCGTCCCGATCCGGACGCGAAGGCCCGCCATCTGCGCCTGGCCGAAGAAAATTTCGCCGCCTTCCAAGGAACGCGGCAGAACGCCCGTCATACTCCCGAGCGCCCGGAACGGGGCGCGTGGTTCAAGAAAGGAGTTCTGACAATGCTGCATGCCCTCTC
Source organism: Paracoccaceae bacterium (assembly GCA_026989355.1). GTDB lineage: Bacteria > Pseudomonadota > Alphaproteobacteria > Rhodobacterales > Rhodobacteraceae > WFVA01. The sequence continues at coordinate 292,715 of JALSJM010000005.1, forward strand.
GTCGCGCGGTGCACTGGTTGCCACCACCTCGGCCATCGTTGCCGCAGTCGGCCTTTTCACGCTCTGGCCCGGTGGCGGCCCCGCACCCCTGCCCGGCGTTCTGCAGAAACCCCTTCCCGGCCCCGCCGCAGACGCCGGAAAGGCAGCGGAAACCGCTCGGGAAAGCCTTGCACCGGCAGTCACCGAAGACATGCCGCGGTCTGCCTCCGTAACGAAGCCGAGCACCGATAGCGCCGCCGCCGCCCCGCCCCCGGGCCCGTCCGCAGCGCCCACCCGCAAGATGATCCCTGCCGCCACCGGCGTTGCACCCTTCCCGCCCGAAGCCCCCGCACTGCAGCCCGGAGGCAATACCGAAACCTTTGCCAATGGCGATCCGCATCCGGTAAGGATCGCGGCCGAAGAACCCGTTTCCACCTTTTCGATCGATGTCGATACCGCCTCGTGGGCGATTGTGCGTTCAAGCCTCATGCGCGGTAAGCTGCCCCCCCCGGAAGCAGTGCGCATAGAGGAAATGATCAACTATTTCCCCTATGATTACCCCGTGCCCACGGCCGCAGAACTGCCTTTCAGGCCCACCGTAACCGTGTTGCAAAGCCCCTGGAACGAAGGCACGCAGCTTGTTCATCTGGCAATCCAGGGCAGGAAGCCCGCACTTGAGAAGCGCCCGCCGCTGAACCTTGTATTCCTGATCGATACCTCGGGTTCGATGCAGGGGGCCGGCAGGCTGCCACTGCTGAAGCAGAGCTTTCGCCTGATGCTTTCGCAGCTGCGCCCCGAAGACAGGGTTGCGATCGTCACCTATGCGGGCAGCGCGGGCACGGTGCTGCCCCCCACACCGGCCGGCGCGCGCAGCAGCATCCTTGCTGCGCTCGATCACCTCGGGGCCGGGGGCTCCACCGCCGGGCAGGCCGGGCTTCAGCAGGCCTATGCGGTGGCCGAAGAGATGGCCGGAAACGGCAATGTCACCCGTGTGCTCCTGGCAACCGACGGCGATTTCAACATCGGCATCAGCGATCCCGCGCAGCTGAAGGATTACATCGCCGGCAAACGCAGAAACGGCATCTATCTTTCGGTTCTGGGCTTCGGGCGGGGCAACCTTGACGATGCCACCATGCAGGCCCTGGCCCAGAACGGCAATGGAACAGCAGCCTATATCGACACGCTGGCCGAAGCCCGGAAGGTGCTTGTCGATCAGCTGGCAGGCACGGTTTTTCCGATCGCCGACGATGTGAAGATCCAGGTGGAGTTCAACCCCGCGCAGGTGGCCGAATACCGCCTGATCGGTTATGAAACCCGCGCCCTTGCACGCGAGGATTTCAACAATGATGCCGTGGATGCGGGCGAGATCGGCGCCGGCACCTCGGTTACCGCGATCTATGAAATCACCCCGGTGGGCTCGCCTGCCATCCTGAACGATCCATTGCGCTATGAAAGCCGGACATCCACCACCGCCAGCGAAAGCGCCGAGCTTGCCTTTCTGCGGATTCGCTGGAAGGCGCCGGGCGGAAATGAAAGCCGCCTGATCGAAACCCCGATCCTGCCAGGGGCAGGTGAAGCCAATGAAGATGTGCGCTTTTCGGTTGCCATCGCGGGCTTCGGGCAGATCCTGAAGGGCGGCAAATACCTGCACGGCTGGAGCTATCCGCAGGCTGTCGCGCTTGCCAACGGTGCGCGCGGCGATGATCCCTTCGGATATCGCGCCGAGGCGGTGCGGCTGATGCGCATCGCCGAAAGCCTTGCACGGCAATAGCCCTTTCCGCCCGACAGGCACGCCGGAAAATGCGCCCCGCACCCGGCGGGGCGCATTTTCAGGAAAGACCTTCAGGCATCAATGCGCCTTCTTGCCTTTCTTTTCTCCGGCCGTTTTCTCTTCCACGGCAACCGCCTCGATCTCGACGGGTTCGTCGGTCTTGTTGCTGCCGCCGGCCGTCACGATCTCGATCCGGCGCGGCTTCAGCGCTTCGGGCACCTCGCGCTTCAGATCGACATGCAGCATGCCGTCCTTCAGGGTTGCCCCCACGACGCGCACGTGTTCGGCCAGATGGAAACGGCGCTCAAAGGCACGCTGGGCAATGCCGCGATGCAGATAAACCCGGTTTTCCTCTTCCGGATCCTCTTTCTTGCGGCCGCTCACGATCAGCGCGTTTTCACGCACCTCGACGCCAAGTTCGTCTTCCGAAAAACCGGCAACCGCGATCGAGATGCGCCATGCGTCATCAGCCAGTTTCTCGATGTTGTAGGGCGGATAGCTGGGCTGGGGCACCTCATTCGACAGCACCCGGTCCATCAGTTCGGCAATCTGATCGAAGCCGACCGTCGCCCTGTAAAGCGGTGTCAGATCAAATCCACGCATCTTTTCAACCCTCCTTTCGAGCGATTGCTGATTTCGCCTTCCCCCGGGGACAGGCATTCCTTCTGCCGGGCCCGCTGATGCAACCCCCGGCATCTGGATATATGGGGGCCTGAAAACATCTTTCAAGCCCGGCAGCCTTGCCGCCGGCGGAACGCAGATTGCAGGATTCGGGAAGAACGGTGCAGATGCCTGCCGGATATCCGGGAAACGCGGAGCAAGCGGGATCAGGGACGAATGAACCTGGCCCCCCCCGTGCCGGTCCGTCGGTCATACCCCGGCCGATGCACCACCGGCAGACCGTTCCTGACAGGCGGGGCGGCCTCGATCTGCTGCATCAGAAGCTCCAGCCGATCTTCAACCGCCGCGGCCAGCGAAACCTTGCGCTGGCCCACCTCGGCCTTGGCGGAAATCACCAGGGCGACACGCGGCACGCCATCCTTGCGCACGAATACCGGCGCACCGGAGGATCCGAAATCGACATCGCAGGAAAGGATAAGGGTTCCCGACTGGCGCGCCAGCACGCGGCAGCTTTCCTGAAGGCTGGGTGACTGTGCCCTGTCACGGGCATAGGATACCACCTCGACCTTGTCCCACTTGGCGGGCCGGCCGGCGGTGGCGAAGGGTGTGATGGATGTCTTGCGAATGGGGCGGGAAAGCCGCAGCAGGGCGATATCGTGCTGCACCCGGACAGGCGACTGATGCGGATCAAAGACATAATCCGGCAGGATTGCCGCGCGCTTTCCCCATTCCCGTGCCGTGGCCCAGCCGTTGCGCCAGCCGGCCAGAAACTCGATTCGCGAGGCAGGTATTCTCTTTCCGGTATCGCGATCGAACAGACAATGGGCTGCGGTCAGCACCAGATCGGGGGCGATCAGGGTGCCGGTGCACATGGCACGATCATCAATGTTCAGCCGCCCCACGGCCTCCCAGCCGCGGCTGTCATCGCCCGTGCGCAGCAGCTTCAGCGGACTGTCGCCTTCGGCGTGCAGTGCCGGAAGCGGCCCGAAAAACAGCACAAGCGTTACCAGAACGAAACGTATCACCCTTTCAACCCCTGTTCGCGAATCCCCGGTTCGCGGCGCTTTTCCAAGAAGGCCCGCAAACGGGCGAATATACAAGGGTTGTGGCAGGAATATGGCCTGTTTTCCGCTTATGGCCGCTCCAGGGCCCGGGGTTTCGGCCCGCCGGTGGCCCAGTCCAGAAGTTCCACCGTATGCACTACCGGCACCCCTGTGCCTGCGCCGATCTGCATCATGCAGCCGATGTTGCCGGTGGCAATCACGTCCGGTGTGCGGGCTTCCAGCGCGGCCACCTTGCGCTTTTTCAGTTCCTGCGAGATTTCGGGCTGAAGCAGGTTGTATGTGCCGGCCGAGCCGCAGCACAGGTGGGCATCCTTCGGTTCCACCACCTCGAAACCGGCGCGCTTCAGAAGCACCTTGGGCGCTTCTTTCACCTGCTGGCCGTGCTGCAGGGAACAGGCCGCGTGATAGGCCACGCGCAGCCCTCCGGCCTGGCCTTCGGGAATACCGATCCGCGCAAGCAGTTCGCTGATGTCAAGCGCCAGTTCCGAAACCCGCGCGGCCTCTTCGGCCAGTTCGGGATCGTTGCGGAACATGTATCCGTAATCCTTTACCGTTGTGCCGCAGCCCGATGTGTTGATCACCACGGCATCCAGCCCCGCGCCTTTCATCTCTGCCGCCCAGGCGCGGATATTGCGCGCCGCGCTTGCGTGTGCCTCGGCTTCCTTTCCCATGTGATGGGTAAGCGCCCCGCAACAGCCCATGCCCCGTGCAATCACCACCTCGCAGCCCAGCCGGCGCAGGATGCGGATGGTTGCATCGTTGATATCGGTGTTGAGCGCCCGTTGCGCACAGCCCGTCATCAGCGCCACGCGCATCCTGCGCCGTCCCCGCGCCGGGAACACCTGCGGATCATCATTGCGGCTGACGGGCGGGATCCGCTTCGGTGCCATCTCGACCATTGCGCGCAGACGGCGATCGGGAATCAGACGACGGAAGGGGCGCACCATCTTCGCGCCCAGCAGCGCCAGACGAAAGCGATAGGGGTGGGGAATGACCCGCGCCAGAACCCAGCGCAGCAGGCGGTCGCCCGGGGGGCGTTTGTAGGTGCGCTCGATATGGGCGCGCGCGCCGTCAACCAGGTGCATGTAATGCACACCCGAGGGGCAGGTTGTCATGCAGGCCAGGCAGGAAAGGCAGCGGTCGATATGCTTCACCGTCTTTTCATCGGCCGGCCGACCGCTTTCCAGCATGTCCTTGATCAGATAGATCCGTCCGCGGGGGCTGTCGAGTTCGTCTCCCAACACCTGATAGGTGGGGCAGGTCGCCGTGCAGAAGCCGCAGTGCACACAGGCGCGCAGGATCTTGTTGGCCTCGGCAATATCCGGGTTCTTCAGCTGCTCGGGGGTGAAATCGGTCTGCATGTCAGCTTATCCCATCAGGCCGGGGTTGAGGATGCCGCGCGGATCGAACCGGCGGCGCAGGCCCGCACCGAGTGCGGCCACCGGTTCCGGTTCGGGCGCAAAGGCGGGAATGCGGCCGCGGGTTTCGGGCCCCGCGCGCACCAGCCGTGCATGCCCCGCGATTCCGGAAAGACGGGCACGTGCATCCGTGCCCTCGGGCATGAGCGCCCAGATCAGCCCCCCGCCCCAGTCAAGGATCACTTCTTCGGCTTCAAGCGCCTCTGCCGCCAGCGGCGCATCGGTCGGCTTCACGATCACCCGCCACACATCACCCGCACGGCCCGCAAAGGGCTGCACATCGCGCAGTTCCCGCCACATGTCGGCCACCTGCGCGGAATCGGCGCGGATTTCCGCCCTGCCGTAATCGGCAAGGGCCAGCCGCAGATTCTGCGTACGGTAATCCACCGATGCCTCGAATCCTTCGAGCCGCAGCAGCACGCGTCCCGTGCCCGACAACCATGCCGCCCCGCTGACCTCGCAAGGCGTTGCCAGCGCCGCCGCCATCACCTGCACGGCCCGGGCCGGAGAAAGCCCTGAAATTTCCACCTGCGCCACCGTTTCCGCAGCAGGCAGCACCTTGAAGGCCACCTCCGTCAGCACCCCGAGGGTTCCATGACTGCCGGCCATCAGTTTCACCAGATCATAACCGGTGACATTCTTCATCACTCGCCCGCCGCTTCTGATCACGTCTCCCCGCCCGTCCACGAAACGCACCCCGATCAGGCTGTCGCGGCAGGCCCCGGCCTGCACCCGCCGCGGCCCCGAGACATTGGCCGCAACAACCCCGCCGATGGTGGGCATGCCTTCGGTGCCCATCAACGCACGCATGTCAGAAGGCTCGAAGGGCAGACGCTGACCCTCTTCCGCGAGAACCGCCTCGACCTCGGCCAGCGGCGTGCCGGCGCGAACCACCAGCGTAAGCGCCCCCGGCTCATACAGGGTAATGCCGGAAAGCCCGCCCGCCGAAAGTTCCGGCAGATCGTCTCTGCAATCAACACCCCGTGTTCCCCCGCCCACGATCCGCAGGGGCCCCTCGGCTCCGCGCACTGCTTCGGCAAGCTCTTCCTCCGTTTCCGGCCTGATTCTCTCCATCACTGGTCCTTCAGATATCCTCGGGGTGAATTGCCCGAACGGGCAGGAGGGGCAGACAGATCCTAGGCCGCCGCCTTGCCGGCGGTGCGGCGTGATGCGCTTGCCTCAAGCGGAAACACCTTCGCGGGATTGAGCAGCCACTTCGGATCGAACACATCCTTCACCCGCATCTGCGCCTCCAGGTCCTCGGGGGTGAACTGCACGCTCATGAGATCGCGTTTTTCGATTCCCACGCCATGTTCGCCCGTCAGACATCCGCCCGCTTCCACACAGGCACGCAGGATGTCGGCCCCCATGGCTTCGCATTTCTCGAGATCGCCGGGCTTGTTCGCGTCATACAGGATCAGCGGGTGCATATTGCCATCGCCCGCGTGAAACACATTGGCAACCCCAAGCCCGTATTCCTTCGAAAGTTCGCCGATGCGATGCAGAACCTCGGGCAGGGCGCTGACCGGAATGGTGCCGTCAAGGCACATGTAATCGCTGATCTGCCCCATCGCCCCGAAGGCCGATTTGCGCCCAAGCCAGATGCGTGCGCTTTCTGCCTCGCTGCGGCTCTCGCGCAGTTCCACCGGCTCGTGGCGCAGGGCGATATCGCGGATCAGGGAAAGCTGGTGGTCGATTTCCGCTTCCGAACCCTCGACCTCGACGATCAGCAGCGCCTCGCAATCGGGATAGCCCGGCCTGGCAAAGGCCTCGGTGGCCTCGATGCAGGGGCGGTCCATGAACTCGATCGCCACCGGCAGAACCCCGGCGCGGATGATGTCGCGCACACAGGCGCCGGCCACCTCGTTGCTGTCAAAGCCGATCAGCACCGGGCGCGCACCCTCGGGCCTGGGCAGAATGCGCAGGGTGGCTTCCGTCACCACTCCGAGCTGGCCCTCGCTGCCGCAGATCAGCCCCAGAAGATCATAACCCGGCTGTTCCATGAACGGTCCGCCCAGCTCGATCACGGTGCCGTCCATCAGCACCATTTTCACACCCAGCAGGTTGTTGGTGGTTACGCCGTATTTCAGGCAATGCGCCCCGCCCGAATTCATGGCGATGTTACCGGCAATGGCGCAGGCCAGCTGACTTGAAGGATCGGGAGCATAGAAGAAACCGTCCTCCTCGACCGCGCCGGTCACCGAAAGATTGGTGCGTCCGGATTGAACACGGATGAACCGGTTCTCGTAATCCACCTCCAGCACATCATGCAGGCGCGATACCCCCAGAACCACGCTGTCGGCCGTGGGCATCGCACCTCCGGCAAGCGAGGTGCCCGAACCGCGCGGCACCACCGGCACGCCCGCTTCGTGGCAGATCTTCAGCACCGCGCTCACCTCGTCGGTGCTGGCTGGCAGAACCACACAGAGCGGCAGGCAGCGGTAGGCGGTAAGCGCATCGCACTCATAGGCCCGGGTCTCGAACGGATCGTCGATCACCGCATCGCCGGGCAGCACCGCCTTGAGCCGCGCAACAATTCCGGCCTTGTCCGCACAAAGCGCAGGATCGGGCAGAGGCATTTCCATCGGCCGGCCTTTCTGGAATCAGCAATTGGTAAGAAAATATAACCAATGTTGCGGTCTGGCAAGCGGCAAATCCACACGCTATGCTCCCCCCATGCGGCTTCTTGACCAATTCTACAATTTTGCCCCGATCGACGCGCTTGCCATCGGCCTGCTTCTGTTCAGCTGGTTCACGCTCGAATGGCTGATCGAACGCCCCACCACCCCCCGCCCCTCGGTTTCGGTGCTGATGGCCCGCTACCGGCGCGACTGGATGACCGAATTCGTCAGCCGCGAAAACCGCATCTTCGATGCCAACATCCTGGCCAATCTGCGTCAGGGAACCACGTTTTTCGCTTCGGCCAGCATGATCGCCATCGGCGGCACGCTGGCACTGATCGGCAACCCCGAACGCCTGTCGGGCGTAGCCCGGGATCTGGCTCTGGGGTCGGATCCCACCGTGGTGTGGGAGATCAAGCTGTTGCCGGTGGTGCTGCTGGTAACCAACGCCTTCCTGAAATTCGTCTGGTCGCACCGCCTGTTCGGCTATTGCTCGGTGGTGCTGTCGTCCGTGCCTTCCGATCCCGATGATCCGACAGCCCGCAGCCGGGCCGAAAAGGCGGCCGAAATCAACATATCGGCAGCCCGCAGCTTCAACCGCGGACTGCGCTCGCTCTATTTCGCGCTCGGTTCGCTTGCCTGGCTGCTCGGAGCGATCCCGCTGCTTGCGGCAACCGTCATCACCGTTGTCATGCTGTGGCGGCGCGAGTTCAGATCGAACACCCGCCGGGTGCTGCTGCAGGGCGATGACTGAATGCGCCTTCACGGCAACGTGAATGCAGGATGGCGCCTGAACGTGTCAGAAAAGACCGCGCAGATACCCGGATATTCTGCCCGTCAACAGCAGGAGGCGCCGATGAACGACCTGCCCGGATCCGCCCTGGCCCTGGTTCTGGCCCTGGCTTCGATTTCCGGCGCTGTCCGCGCCGATTTCGCAACCATCGAACATGCCGAGGCAACACCCGGCAGCAACGGCTGGCGGCTTGCCGTTACCCTGCGCCATCCCGACACCGGCTGGGATCATTACGCCGACGGCTGGGAAGTGCTTGACGCCGCGGGCAACAGCCTCGGGCTCAGGGTGCTGGCGCATCCGCATGTAAACGAGCAGCCCTTCACCCGCATGCTTTCCGACGTGCAGGTGCCCGCCGGCACCGAAACGGTATTCATCCGGGCCCGCTGTTCGCAGGACGGCTGGGGCGAACGGCTTTTCCCGGTTCCGGTCGGAAACTGAGCGAAAACGGCCGGCAGGAGAGAGGCGCAGCCAGACCGGCGCAGAGGACTGGCCGGCATCCGCCGTTCCCTGCCCTAGCGCCTTCCTTCGCGAAGCCAGGCGACAAGCATCAGGGCCGTTCCCATGAGCAGCACAAGCCACGCCGGCAGCAGCGGCATCACCTTCACATCGGCAGTCAGATAGGCCTCGCGCGGGGTCAGGCCCAGCCAGCCGCGCCCCGCGGCCGGGCGCCCGGCACGCACCGAGCGCACCGCCGGCAAGCCCTCTTCAAGCGCAAATATCCCGCCCCTCCTCAGGGCAACCAGAGGTGCAAGCTTGTCACCCGTGGCCAGGGTTTCGACAAACTCACGCGGCGCCGCAGGACCAAGCGCAACCACCGCTTCCCTGACACCATCGCCCAGCCGGTAAAGCCCCATTTCGGCGCCCGTATAGGCGGCCTCGAAACGGCCGGGCGAAACTTCCTGAAGGGTGATCGTTTCGGTGCTGCCGTCCGGCCCCGTCACCGTTACCTCGGGCACGGTTTTGCCAAGGGTGCGGCGGGTGATCGTCATGCGGTTTCCCTCGGCCGCGGCCCAGAGCGCTTCTTCTTCCAGCTCGGGCTCCTTCATCATCCAGTGCGCAAGACGCCGCAGCAGTTCCAGTTGCGGCCCGCCGCCTTCGAACCCCCGCGCCCAGAGCCAGGCCTGATCCGAGGCAAGAAGCGCAACCCGCCCTTCGCCCACGCGATCGAGGATGAGCAACGGGTGCCCCTCGATGCCGCTCATGAGCACCTCTCCCGATCTCGGCCGAACCTCGATCTGACGCAGCCAGCGGCCCCAGGCAGGGGCCTTGTCGGCGCCGCCGCCCGGCTGCCGAAGATTCCCGAGCCCTTCGGTTACCGGATGGCGCCCGCCGGTTGCGGTTGTCACGGGCAGGAAGGCCTGTTCGAAAACCCGTGCCGTGGGAATGGCCGGGATCACCGCGTCAAGGGATGAATGCGCCAGGCTTTCGGCCGAAGCGAACTCGGGACCCGCAGCAATCAGAAGCGCCCCGCCCTTTTCGATGTAGTCGCGGATATTGCGCAGATAGACATCGGGCAGGATGCCACGCAGGCGGTAGCGATCGAAGATGATCAGATCGAACTGGTCGATCTTTTCCATGAACAGTTCGCGCACCGGGAAGGCGATCAGGGAAAGCTCGTTCACCGGCACCCCGTCCTGCTTTTCGGGGGGGCGCAGAATGGTGAAATGCACCAGATCGACGGAACTGTCGGATTTCAGCAGATTGCGCCAGGTGCGTTCGCCGGGATAGGGTTCGCCCGAAACCAGCAGCACGCGCAGACGATCGCGCACCCCGTTGATCTGCACCACGGCGGCATTGTTGCGCGCGGTGATCTCGCCCGCGGCCTCGGGCGTGGTGAAGCGGATGACATTGATCCCGCCATGCGACAGCACGATCGGCAGGTCAAGATCCTCGCCCACCGGCACCCGAAACACCTGTTCGGGCCCGCCATCGACGCTGATGGCAAGCGGCACGTAACGCACCTTTTCGGGCACGGCGCCTTCATCGTCCACCCGCAGCTTCAGCAGCACCTCTTCGCCGAGGATGGCAAAGGCGGGGGCGTTCTTCACGGTCAGGCGACGATCCCAGTCGGTCTTGCGGCCGGTCAGAAGCACGTGCAGCGGCGCCGGCAGTTCGGGGGCCAGGGCAGTATCGTGTAGCTGCCCGTCGGTCAGCAGAAGCACGCCGGCAAGGCGGGCCTGCGGCACTTCGGCCATGGCGGCGCGCAGCACCGTCATCAGGCGGGTGCCGCTGTCGTCTTCGCCGTCGCGCAGGGTGACAACGCGCAGTTCGGTATTGGGGCGCGCCTTCATGCGGGCGCTGATCGTTTCAAGAGCCTGCCGGGTCTGGGCCGGGCGATCGGCGATCTTCTGGCTGGCGCTTTCATCCACCACCAGAATCACGATATCGCTGAGCGGCTCGCGTTCTTCTCGCTGCAGCGAAGGGTTGACAAGCGCCAGAAGCAGCACCGCAAGCGCCATCCCGCGCAGCCACCAGCCGGCAAGGCCACGCCATAGCGCAAGGGCAACAAGCAGCGATGCCAGGGCACCCAGCACCACCAGAACCGACCAGGGCACAAGCGGATCGTAAAGGATATCCAGCGCTTCCCTCATTGGCCGAGCCTTTCCAGAAGCGCCGGCACATGCACCTGATCCGACTTGTAGTTCCCGGTCAGCACATACATCACGAGATTGACGCCGAAACGATAGGCGATCTCGCGCTGGCGCTCGCCGGTATAGCCGCGCCCCACCGGCACCATCGGCGAACCGTTGCGGTTCACCGCCCAGGCTGCAGCCCAGTCGTTGCCGCCGATGATCACCGGGCTGACACCATCGTTGAGATTGCGAAAGGGCATGCCTTCGGCCCGGACGGCATCGGCGGGCGCGGCTTCGGCCCACACGGGCCTGTCATACCGGCCCGGGAAGGTCTGAAGCAGATAGAAGCTGCGCGTCAGCACGTGATCCTCGGGCACCGGTTCAAGCGGCGGAATATCCAGCGGCAGTGCCAGTGCCTGCAGCTTGCGCCCTTCCGGGGAAGACTGACCAAAGGCCGCCACATCGCCATCACGCGTATCGAACAGGATCATGCCGCCGTTGCGCAGATAGTCATTGAGGCGGGCATAAGCCTTTTTCGAAGGCAGCGGCTGACTGGCGGTAACCGGCCAGTAAAGCAAGGGGTAAACCGCCAGTTCGTCCTTCTCGATATCAACCCCCACCGGCAGGGCCGGTTCCACCGAGGTGCGCCGGAACAGAATGTCGGAAAGGCCCAGAAGTCCGGCCTCCGATACCCTGTCAACCGCCGCATCTCCGGTAATCACATAGGCCAGTGTCACCTTGGCCGCGGCGGCGATCAGACGCGGATCCACCTCGCCCCGGTCGTCCGCACCGGGTGCCATGCCCGTTCCGGACACGCCGGACGCAGTGGCTGCGCCGCCCGCATCCTGCGCCCTTGGGGAACCGGCCGGCGGCAGGGCGGCAAGCGCCAGAGCCAGCACCGCCACCACGCCCGGCCGCGGCCCGCGCAGCTTGCCCGAAATCCACAGCGCAGCAATGATATCGGTCAGCAGCAGCACAAGCGCCACCGCAAGGATCCCCCCCTTCAGCGGCGTTTCACGCGGCGCCGCCAGCCCCCTGACCGGAATACCGGCCGGCCAGTTCACCGCGGCCAGCACGGCATCGTCACGCAACACGTTCACGGCCAGGCTGCGCTCCTGCCCGGCATAAAGCCCCGGCGGCAGATCGGGGCCCGCTTCCCCCTGGGCTATCCTTTCTCCGGTAATCTCGAAGGGCTGTTCCTCGTCTCTCAGCACTCCGAACCCGTCCAGACGCCTTTCCAGCATCCAGCGGGTGCCGGCCAGCGCCTCGTCATCGGGGGCGGCCGCGCGGGCCGATACGGCAAGGCGTTCGAGCATCTCGACGAACAGCCCCGAAAGCGGCAGGGTGGACCATTGCGCATTGGCCGCAACGTGAAAAAGCACCACCTGGCCTTCACCCAGCTTCTTGCGTGTCACCAGAGGCGTGCCATCGGCAAGCGCAGCGATCACCCGCGCGGCAAGCATGGGGTCGGGCTGGGCCAGCACCTGCGCACTCACCTCGACATCCTCCGGGATGTCCAGCCCGAAAAAGGGCGATTCGGGCGGAAAGGGCCGCAGTTTCCTGGGGGCGCCCCAGCTCATGGCGCCCCCCACCGTGCGCCCGCCTGCACGCAATCGCACCGGCATCAGCGGATCTTCGGTACTACGGCTTACATCACTGGCCGCCAGCTGCGGGCCGGCAAAACGCAGCAGAAGCCCGCCCTTCCCCACCCATTCCGCCAGTGCCTCGGCCTCGCCCTCGGCCAGGCGCGCCACATCGGCAAGCACGATCACATCGGGATTGGCCGGCAGGATATCGCCAAGCCCGCCTTCAAGGATATCCGCCGCGGGCGCCAGCGCCTGGCGCAGATAATGCAGCGGATCAAGCAGCTGAAGCCCCTCGCGGGCGGGCCGGCCGGCAATCAGGGCCACCTCGCGCCGGCGCAGGGCATCATCGGTCAGGCTGACGGCCCCGGCCGAGGATTGCCCGGCAATGGCGAAACGGGTGACGCGGTTGCGCAGTTCCACAGGCAGGGTGAAAAGTGCTTCGGTTTCATCGCTGCCGGGTTCGAAACGGGCCGTGACGCGGGCCAGTTCGCGCACGATGCCCGCCGGATCGGGGCCGATTGCCGCCACACCGACACCTACCGCCGCACCCGCCCGGCTGCGCAGCACCGAAAGCCGGATCACCCCGTCCTCGAATACCGCGGGTTTCAGCCCGAACACGGGGCGCGGGCTTTCGAACACGGTAACGGCCCCCCGCGCTTCCAGCGCCCGCAGCAGCGGCGCGCGCGCATCGCGCGCAAGGCCGTCGGACAGCCACCAGGTTTCGAAATCCTCTTCTTCCGCCGCCAGCCGTTCAAGAAATGCCGCATCCGCCCCCGCATCCGCCCCCGGGGCCCAGGGTGCTGGCTTCAGCCCCGCAAGCCGCCCCTGCCAGACATCGGCCGCCTGAAACGGCAGACCCTCCTGTGGCGGGTCGGTCAGCAGCACCAGCGCAGTCGGGCGCTCGGTGCGGGCAGCCTTCTCCAGAAGGCCGTTCAGCCGCTCAAGCCGCACGGGCCATTGCGCAGCATCGGCCCAGCTGCCGTCAAGCAGGATCAGCAGGCGGCCGCTGCCCGTCCGCTCGGCCTGCGGATCGAGTACCGGCCCCGCGAGGCCGATGATCGCCGCAGCCAGCGCCAGAACGCGAAGCAGCAGAAGCCACCAGGGTGTCTTGTCGGCCTGGGTTTCCTCGTCATGCAGGCCCAGAAGCAGGATGATCCCCGGAAAGCGCCGGCGAACCGGCGCAGGCGGCACAGCCCGCAGCAGAAACCACAGGAGCGGCAGCGCAAGCAGCCCAAGCAGCAGCCAGGGCGCGGTGAACCCGAGCGGGCCAATCGTGAACATCAGCGTTTCCTCTCAAGCGCGCCGTAAAGCCACAGCAGCGCCGCGCTGGCCGGCTGATCGGTATGATGGCAATAATACTGCCATCCGGCGCCCCGTGCCAGATCGCCAAGCACGGCCTTGCGCGCGGCCAGCCTGTCGAGATACCTGGCACGCAGTTCCCCCGCCTTCAGCGTTTCATGGCGCAGGGTGCCGCCCATGCTTTCGAAAATGGTGCGGCCGTCAAAGGGAAAGGCCTCTTCCTGCGGATCAAGCACCTGAAGCAGCACCCCCTCAACGCCGTGATCGACCGCCTGCGACAGCGCCCTTTCAAGCGCCGCCGGATCGCCCAGGAAATCGGAAATCATCACTGCCCGCGTGTTGGCCCGCAACCCGCCAAGCGCCGGCACGCCGTATTCGGACGTCCGGCCGCCAGGAACCGAACGAGCAGGCGCGCCCTTTTCCCCTGCCCCGTTTGCACTGGCCCCGTTCGTGCCACCTTCCCGGGCAAGTGCCAGGACCAGCGGACCAAGCTGCCTTTCGCCTGCCCCGGGCAACAGCCTGCCGCCCAGAAGCCCCACCCTTTCACCGCCGCGCAGCAACAACGAGGCACAGGCCAGAGCCAGAAGGCGCGCCCGCCATCCCTTGCTGGGCAGATCCCTGCCCGAAGCAAAATCCATCGCGCGCGAATCATCGACCCAGAAAAGCACCGTCTGTGCTGCCTGCCATTCCTTCTGGCGAATGAAATGGGCGTCCGAACGCGCCGAACGGCGCCAGTCGATATGGCGGGCCTCGTCGCCTTCATGGGCGGGGCGGTATTGCCAGAACTCGTCCCCTTGCCCGGCCCGCCGACGGCCATGATCCCCCGGCAGCACCGTTGCCGCCAGCCGCTCGGCATGGGCCAGAAGCGGCGGCAGATCGCCCGCCAGCAGACCCGCATCGCGACGAAGGGCAGACGCCTGCGTCATGCGGCGGCCTCGCGCTGCATCACGTGCCCGACGGTGCGCTCGATCAGTTCGCCAAGATCCATCCCCTGGGCCCGCGCCGCGAAGGTAAGCGCCATGCGGTGGTTGAGCACCGGGCGTGCCAGCGCCAGCACGTCGTCGGGGGCGGGTGCAAGGCGGCCATCGAGCAGCGCCGCAGCACGCACCATCAGCATCAGCGCCTGCGCCGCACGCGGGCCGGGGCCCCAGCTGACGTGTTCCTGCACCTCGGGCGGAGCGGTGATGTCATCGGGGCGGCAGGCGCGTACCAGATCAAGGATCAGATCGACAACGCTTTCCCCCACCGGCATCCGCCGCAACAGGGCCTGGGCCGCGATCAGTTCCTGCGCCGAGAACACCTGAATCGCCTGGTCCTCCTCGGCCCCGGTGGTGGCAAGGATGATTTCGCGCTCGGTCTCGCGTTCGGGATACTGCACGTCGATTTCCACCAGAAACCGGTCAAGCTGCGCCTCGGGCAGCGGATAGGTGCCCTCCTGTTCGATCGGATTCTGGGTGGCGAACACATGGAAGGGCTCGCCAAGGCGGTGAAGCTGTCCGGCGATCGTTATCTCGTGCTCCTGCATGGCCTGCAGAAGCGCCGACTGCGTGCGGGGGCTGGCGCGGTTGATCTCGTCGGCCAGCAGCAGCTGGCAGAAAATCGGCCCCTTGATGAAGCGGAAGGCCCGGCTGCCGTCGGGCCCGGTTTCCAGCACCTCGGAGCCCAGAATGTCGGCAGGCATCAGATCGGGGGTAAACTGGATGCGCGCGCCCTCAAGGCCCATCACCGTTGAAAGCGTGTCCACAAGCCGTGTCTTGCCAAGGCCCGGCACCCCCACCAGAAGCCCGTGCCCCCCGCACAGAAGCGCCGAAAGCGTGAGGTCCACAACCTGTTCCTGGCCGATGAAGCGGCGTGCGATGCTTTTGCGCGCATCGGCCAGTTTCTGTCCGAGCGCCTCGATCCCGGCCACCAGGTTTTCGCCGCCTGCGCTTTCATCACTCATGACATTGCTCCTGCTTCAGGGTTATGTTCCCATTAAAGGACGAAAAGGCGCCCGGCACAAATGGCAAAACGGATATGGGATGAAAAGATCGTGAATGCGCGCGGCAGAAAGGCGCAGCCATCGGCGGAAAGCCTCGCAGCGGCGGCGCGCAATGCGGCAAGAAGCGGCCTGCCACCGGTGCATCTGTGGGATCCGCCGTTTTGCGGCGACCTCGACATCCGCATCGCCCGTGACGGCACGTGGTTCTATCTTGGCACACCGATCGGACGGCGCGAACTGGTGCGGCTGTTTTCGACGATCCTGCGCAGGGACGGTGATGCCTATTTCCTGGTGACCCCGGTCGAAAAGGTGCGCATCCGGGTGGATGACGCCCCCTTCGTGGCTGTGGACTTCGACATCGAGGGCAAGGGCCGCGGGCAGACCCTTGTCTTCAAGACCAACGTGGGCGACAGCGCCGCCGCCGGGCCCGGGCATCCGATCCGGGTAGAGCGCGATCCCGATACCGGTGAACCTTCGCCCTATGTGCATGTGCGCGCGGGGCTCGAAGCCCTGATCGACCGCAAGAGCTTCTATCGCCTGGCCGAGATCGGCACCCATCACGAAACGGAAGGCGAACGCTGGTTCGGCCTGTGGTCGGGCGGGGTGTTCTTTCCGATGATCCCGTCGCGGGAACTTGCCTGAAGGAAATCCTGCATGCCCCGCTTTGCCGCCAACCTCACGCTGCTGTTCAGGGAATATCCGATGATGGAACGCTTCCGCGCCGCGCGCGAGGCAGGGTTCGATGCGGTCGAGGTGCTGTTTCCCTATGAGCATCCGCTCCCCGCGATGCGCGCAGCGCTGCGGCTGAACGAACTTGCCCTGGCACTGATCAACTGCCCGCCGCCCAACCGGACCGGAGAAGAGTGCGGCTATGCCGCCATGCCCGGGCTTGCCGAACGTTTTCGCCACGATTTCCGCCGCACGATGCGGGTGGCAAAAGCGCTGAGGCCGGCGCATGTGCATGTAATGGCCGGACGTGCCGAAGGGGCGGTGGCGCAGGCCACCTTCATCGACAACCTGCAATGGGCCGCCGATCAGGCGCCGGAACAGAGCCTGACCATCGAACCCATCAACACCGGCGACATGCCCGGCTATTTCCTGGCGGATTTCGATCTGGCAACGGAAATCCTTGACGCGGTAGACCGCCCCAACGTGAATCTTCAGTTCGATACCTATCACGCCCAGATGATCACCGGCGACATGCCCGCCACATGGAAAAGACATCGCGAAAGGGTGGTGCATGTGCAGGTTGGCGGCCCGCCGGAACGCCATGAGCCGAGCACGGGCGAAATCGATCACGCCGCCTTCTTCCGGCAGCTTGACGCGGAAGGCTATGGCGGTTTCGTGAGCGGCGAATACCACCCGCGCGGACATACCGAGGAAGGGCTGGGCTGGATCGCCATGCCCTGAGGCCCGGCCCCGGCGCGGGGATGCTTGCCGACCGATGATGGAAAGGGCGCCGCCCGCCGGGGCGAGCAAACGGCGGGATAAGCGAACGAAAGAGTGCCCGCGGTTCAGTGAGCTTCGGCCCAGTTCCGCCCTACCCCGGCATCAACCGTCAACGGCACATCAAGGCTGACGACCGGCAGCGGCGCCTTTTCCATCACCGCGCGGGCGCGAGCGATGATTTCGTCCACTGCGTCTTCCTCTGCCTCGAAGATCAGTTCGTCATGCACCTGCAGGAGCATTCTTGCCGGCAGGCCGGCAATGGCCCCGGGCATGCGCACCATGGCCCGGCGGATCACATCGGCCGCGGTGCCCTGGATCGGGGCATTGATCGCGGCACGGCGCGCGAAACCGGCGCGCGGACCACGGGCCGAGATTTCGGGGGTATGGATGCGACGGCCGAAAAGGGTCTGCACGTAACCGTGTTGCCTGGCGAAGGCGATGGTTTCGTCCATGTAGGTGCGGATACCGGGGAAACGTTCGAAATAGGTATCGATGAAAGCCTGAGCCTCGGAGCGGGGAATGCGCAGATTGCGCGCCAGGCCGAAGGCGGAAATGCCGTAGATCACGCCGAAATTGATCGCCTTGGCGCGGCGGCGGATTTCAGGGGTCATTTCCTTCATCGGCACACCGAACATCTCCGAGGCCGTCATGGCGTGGATGTCCAGCCCCTGACGAAAGGCTTCCTTCAGGGCCTCTATATCGGCAATATGGGCCAGGATCCTGAGTTCGATCTGTGAATAGTCGAGGCTGACGAGTCTTTTCCCTTCTTCGGCCACGAAGGCCTCGCGGATGCGGCGGCCTTCTTCGGTGCGCACGGGGATGTTCTGCAGGTTGGGATCGGTTGAGGCCAGGCGTCCGGTGGTGGCGCCGGCGATCACGTAGGAAGTGTGAACGCGGCCCGTTTCGGGGTTGATGTGTTCCTGAAGGGCATCGGTATAGGTGCTTTTCAGCTTGGCAAGCTGGCGCCAGTCAAGCACCTTTGCTGCCAGTTCGGACCCCTCGGCGGCGAGATCCTCAAGCACGTCGGCACCGGTTGCATATGCGCCTGTCTTGCCTTTCCTGCCGCCCGCGAGGCCCTGCTTCACGAACAGGATCTCGCCAAGTTGCCGCGGGCTTGCAACATTGAATTCCTCACCCGCCAGCACGTGGATCTCGGCTTCGAGCTCGGCCATCTTCCGAGCGAATGCATTGGACATGCGCGCCAGCACATCACGATCCACCTTCACCCCGGCCATCTCCATCTCGGCCAGCACCGGCACAAGGGGGCGCTCTTCGGTTTCGTAGATGGCAGTGGCACGCTTGTGCGGCAGGCGGGGCTTCAGCACATGCCACAGGCGGGCGGTGATATCGGCGTCCTCGGCGGCATATTTCACCGCATCCTCCACCGAAACCCTGTCGAAGGTGACTGCCGATTTTCCCGAACCGAGCAGCGGCTTGATCGGGATCGGGGTGTGGCCGAGATATCTTTCGCTGAGCGCCTCCATGCCGTGGCCATGCAGGCCCGCATTCTGGGCATAGGAAAGAAGCATGGTATCATCGATCGGGGCCACGGCGATGCCGTGGCGGGCAAGGATCTTGGCATCATACTTCATGTTCTGCCCGATCTTCAGGATCGCCGGATCCTCAAGCACCGGCTTCAGCATGGAAAGCGCCCGCTCCATCGGTATCTGCCCCTCGGCCAGCGCCTCCGAGGCGAACAGATCCTCGCCGCCATGAGCCTTGTGGGCAAGCGGGATATAGCAGGCACGCCCCGGTTCGATACACAGCGAAATGCCCACGAGATCGGCGCGCATTTCGTCAAGCCCGGTGGTTTCGGTATCCAGCGCCACGCGACCGGCCTCACGGATTTCATCTATCCAGGCGCCAAGCGCGGCGCTGTCACCTATCTGTTCGTAGTCTTCGGGAAAAGGCAGACCGGCAACCGCCGCCCCCGCATCCGCAGCCCCGTTGCCGCCTTCGGAAGCGTTCTTTCCGCCTTCGCGCACAGCGGGCATTTCCGGCGCTTCCACGCCCAGCCATTTTGCCACCCGTCTGGTGAGCGTGCGGAATTCCATCTGCCGCAGGAAGCCGAACAGCACCTCGGGGTCGGGATCCTTCACCGCAAGATCATCAGGGGCCACATGCAGTGGCACGTGTTCGTCAAGCTTCACCAGTTCGCGCGAGATGCGGATCTGGTCGGCAAAGTCCAGCAGCGTCTGGCGGCGCCGGGGCTGCCTGATCTCTTCGGCGCGGGCAAGCAGCGTATCAAGATCGCCGTATTCGCGAATCAGCAGCGCGGCTGTCTTCACACCGATGCCGGGGGCCCCGGGCACGTTGTCAGTGCTGTCGCCGGCAAGGGCCTGCACATCCACCACCCGCTCGGGCGGCACACCGAATTTCGCTTCCACCTCCTCGGGGCCGATCGTCACGCCCTTCATCGGATCGAGCATCTCGACACCGGGGCGGACCAGCTGCATCAGATCCTTGTCGGAACTGACGACGGTGACACGCCCGCCGGCCTCGTAAGCTTCGCGCGCAAGGGTGGCGATGATGTCATCGGCCTCGTATCCCTCCTCTTCGAGGCAGGCCACGTTGAAGGCCCGCGTGGCCTCGCGGATCAGCGGAAACTGGGGCACCAGATCTTCCGGCGGAGGGGGGCGGTTGGCCTTGTAATCGGCATAGATATCGTTGCGGAAGGTAACACCGGAATGATCGAACACCACCGCCGCATGGGTGGGTGCATCGGAGCCTTTCGCCTCGATCAGATATTTCAGCAGCATGTTGCAGAAACCGGCCACCGCCCCGATCGGCAGGCCGTCGGACTTGCGGGTCAGGGGGGGCAGCGCGTGAAAGGCGCGGTAGATGAAGCCGGAGCCGTCGAACAGGCGCAGATGGTGGCCCTTGCCAAATGTCATTTGCCGGATCGCCTTTTCGGTTTGTAGGGTTCAAGGGCAGGCAGCATGCGCTTCATGAAACCATCGAACAACGGCACGGTAAAGCCGGTTTCGCCATAACGGGGCGCATGGATCATGCCGGACGAGATCAGACTGCGGCGCACGGGTGCAAGGCGCTGGCTGGTGGTGGCAAGCGCGGCAGCGATATCGCCGGTGCGGTGGGGGCCGGGGCCGAGTTCGGACATGGCACGCAGATACTGCTGTTCCAGCCCGGTGCAGCGATCGAAGCGCACGCGGAAGAAGTTCTGATCAAGATGCGCGATGATGGCGGGGCCTGCGGCGGCGATGTCATCTGCCGTGATCGGGCTTCGTTCGGCGGTGTCCCAGGCAAACTTGCCCCAGGTCTGAAGGAAATAGGGATAGCATTCGGTTTCGGCAAGAATGCGTTCAAGCGCCTCGTCGGTGAAATCGGCGCCCTGCGCCCGGGCAGGCGCGCGCAGGGCCTGGCAGGCAGCATCGGGGGCGAGGGCGCCGATCTCGGGGTAAAGGAAAAGACGCTCGGCATAGGATTTGGCCTCGCCCGTCAATGCCGCGATCTGGGGCAGGCCCGCACCGATGAACAGGAAGGGCACGCCCTGCTGCGCTGCCTCGTGGCAGGCCCGCGCCAGGGCCGAAAGTTCTTCGCGCGTCAGATACTGCACCTCGTCGATCATCAGCACGATGGCGCTCTGCCGATGCCCGGCGGCGCGCGCCACCGGCATCAGCAGTTCGGGCAGGTCGGTTTCCAGATCGCCGCTGTCGGCGGCCCCCCGGGCAGGTTCGGCGCCAAGGCTGAAACCTTCATATTTCACGCGGAAAACGGCAGCGAAATTCTGCAGTGCGGCGGCGGCAAGACGCAGCCCCGCGCCGGCCCTTTTCAGCCGGTCGAGCCTTTTCAGAACGGCGCCGAGCGCGATCACCATTGCCGGGATCAGATGGCCGCCGCGGGCATCAGGCACCTCGAACTTGACCACCTCGATACCATGCGCCTTGGCCAGCGTTGCAAGGTGATTGAGCAGCACCGTCTTGCCCACGCCGCGCAGGCCGGTCATGATGATGTCGGTGGCATGCAGGCCACCAAGCACGCGATCCATGGCTATTTCGCAGGTTTCGATCAGGCCTTCACGCCCGGCAAGCTGCGCCGGGCGCACGCCGGCACCGGGGCTGAAGGGGTTGGTGCGAGGGTCCATTCCGTTGTTTATCCGGATTACATATGTTTATCGAGAACAGATAAACAACGATACTCCGAACAAGCCGCCCCGTCACCCCCGGCTTGCGGAACATGCCTCAGCCGGCGGATTTCAGCACATGGCGGCGATCGCAATAAGGGCAATCGACATAGCCCCTTTCAGCCGGAATCGTCAGCCACACGCGGGGGTGGCCCAGGGGGCCTTCGCCACCGTCGCAACAGACCCGGACCTTGTTGGTTTCGACGATCTCGGGAACGAAATCTTCGGCGGCTTCGGTGTTCATGGGCTGCCTCATCGGATTGCGCATGTGCGAGGGGGCGGCCATGCCCCCGGCCTTGCCGGCACAATAGCACATGCCGCCGTTCGGGCAAGGCACGAAACCGCGCGCCGGGAGCCGCAGGCGGCAAGGCCCTAGCCTGCCGGCTGCAGCATCCGCCCGAGCGCCCGGCCACCAAGAATATGCACATGCATGTGCGGCACTTCCTGAACACCGTTGCGCCCGGCATTCGAGATCATCCGGAACCCATCGCCCGGGCCATCCGGGGCCACTCCGGTGATGCGGCAGACCTCGGCGATGGCGCGATTGAAATCGATGATCTCGGCTTCCGGGGCTTCCTGTGCGAAGTGGTGATAGCACACATAAGGACCCTTCGGGATCACCAGAACATGAACCGGCGCCTGCGGGTTGATGTCGTTGAAGGCCAGGGAATGCACGGTTTCCAGCACCGTGTCATTGGGGATTTCGCCGCGCAGGATCCTGGCAAATATGTTCTGATCGTCATACTGATAGGGCATTGGCTGTTCCTCAGTCTGCAAACAGGTAATCGGTTGCAGCTATCTCTCGGGCCTTCTCCGGAGGAATGTCAAGAAAGGCTGCAAGGGGGGCGGCGTTTTCTTCAACCGAAGCATTCTGATGGATACGGTAATGGCGGGGAAAGGCGGCATCCCGGATACGCTCGCTTTCGAATGCCATGTCATAGCGGATCGTGGGCAGCAGGTTTTTCAGGATTTCCCCGGGGGTGGATTCGCCAGCCAGCCCCACCCGCATGGCATGGCCGATCAGATATTCATCGCTGAATGTGCATTCGACCTCGAGCAGCCGGACCCGTGCGCGGTCGGAGTAGAAATCCCGGAACAACTCCATGTTGTCCGGATCCATGCAGATCAGCAGGCGATCGCTTTCATGGTGATCGAACAGCATCCGCATCAGCGCCCGGCGGTGCCGGGTGCGCTTGCCGAGCGTGCGCTCGATGCCGCCGAGATCGGGAAGCGGCGTGTTTTCCTCGTCGAACAGATAATCGATCGCCGGCAGGTTGGTTGCCTGGCGGATCCGTTCGGCCAGCCGTTTGGCTACATGCCATTTCTTGCATACCACGATCATCAGTTCGCGTCCGCGCCCGATGGTGCTTTCGCGCTCCCAGAAACGGGGAGCAAAACGCCGCCCCTCGCGCCCCCGCCCCGTGAGAAAGCCATAGAGGTGGCGTCCTTCGTTCGAGATCGAGAACGTCACCCCGCGCTGCGCATAGAGATCGCCAAGGCGGCGCTTGAGCTCGCGCGCCTCGGGGCTGATCTTGCGGGCAAACAGGAAATCCTGGCTGAGCAGCAGATCATAGTGATCGTTGTAGAAGGTTACCGGCATCCCGTAATCGGAAAACATCAGGAAGGTGAGCGCCCGCGAACGGATCTCGCTTTCGGGCACCAGATGGCGCACCAGCGTCTGAAAGAAGGTTTCATCGGGAATCCATGTGGTGCGGAAGAAGCGCATCACATCGCGCCGGGCCCGGGTGAATTCCAGGATCCACTCGATGGTGCGGCGGCGCAGGCACCACCACTGACTGCCGATCATGATCTGAAGATCCTGCGGTATCTTCCGCGACAGCCCCAGCTTTCGCTGCAGGCCATGGGAAGCATAGAACAGCCTCCTGTGTCTGCGTTCGTTGAAGATGTGGCGATAGATCAGCCGATCTTCCTTCATCCCGGTCCTGATCCAGTCGCTTCTGAAGAAATCGAAGCTTTCGATGTAATCGACATCCTCGGCATCAAGGAAGGCATGGACGTATTCGGCCGTCTTGATCGCCATGCAATCGCCCGAGAGCATGTAGAAATGGGTGGCTTGCGGAAAGGCCGAAACCGCTGTCTCAAGCGCATTCAGCGTAGCCTGCACAAGCGACCATTCTCCCCAGCCGCACCTGACGCGCTTCCCGGCGAAGGCTACGCCGGGGTTGTTCTTCAGCGCCTCGCGGATCCGGCGGTAGTGGGCAGCATCGGCGCGCGCATCGAAATGAATTGCCATGCAGTCGCCCGCAGCCGTCAACCGCTCGGCCTGACGAATGATCCCCTCGGGATCCTTGTGACAGAGCAGGATGAAGGCAATCTGCGCCATTTGCGCTCCAGTTCCGGGAAAATCGCGGTATTATTGATCTAGTTAACGTGAACAGCCGTTGAATAAACAGATTTTCTTTGCTTTTTTGTGCGCAAATGTCCCCGAAGCAACATGAGACGGCACAGCGGCCTGGAGGCAGATAACCGGCATGGGATTTCCCGGCACCTGGATGACCGAAAGCGAAAGCGTGGTGTATCGCGTGGTGCCCAAATGCGCCTGTTCGACCATCGGTCAGATCCTCTATTATTCGGATCATGGCACATTCTATGACGGTGACATACACGATGCCACCAGCGGCTTGCACAAATGGTCGCAGGAAAGAAGCCAGCCGCTGATCGAAAGGAACGTGCGCGAACACAGAACCTATTCCTTCACCTGCGTGCGCAATCCCTATAGCCGCATCCTCAGTTCGTTCTTCGACAAGATCTGCGGCATCCAGCGCAACGGGCGGCGCTATCGGGGCAATCTGGTGCCGCTGGTGATCCAGAAATACGGAATCGAGGTGGGCGGCGACGACGGCAAGCAGGCGTTCGACCAGATCCGCAGCTTCCGCCGCTTTCTTCTGTTTGCCCGTGATACCATCCGCTTCCGCAAACCCATGGAACCCGACATTCACTGGTCGGCCATGTCGGGGCATGTTTCAACCTTCATCATGAATGGCGGACGCTACGACAGCATCTTCTTCACCGAAAAGTTCAACGAAGGCATGCAGGGCGTGCTGGACGCGATCGCCCCACCCCACAAGGTGGATCTGTCCGCGATCCCGCGATTCAACGAATCCGCCGATCACGGGCCGAAACGCGCGCATCCCGTCGAGGATTACTTCGACGACCTGTCGATGCATATCGTCTACGAGATCTACAAGCGCGATTTCAGACTGTTCCGATACGATTTCGAAAACCCCGCCAACAGGTTGCCCGTCGGCGAGATCGATCTCGACGAGGTGCATGCCAAACTTGGCGACTGATCGCGAAACAACACCCCTTTCCGGCGCAGTCTTTCCCGGTCAGAGGCTGATCCCGTGTGTGGCGAACAACCCCTTCAGATCGGCCTCGACCCGGGCGCCGATATGGCTGATCACCTCGCTTGCGGCGATGCAGCCCATGCGCCCGGCCGTTTCCAGATCATGGCCGTTGGTCAGCCCCCACAGGAAAGCGGCGGCAAACAGATCCCCGGCACCGGTGGCATCGACGATCCGGGTCGGCACCGCCGGCACGTGCCAGCGCAGGCCGCCCGAAAGGATGTGGGCACCGTTTTCGCTGTCGGTGCAGGCCACGATATCAATTTCCGCGGCGGCCTGCGCCAGCGCCGCCTCCAGATCGACGGTGCCATACATCGAAATCATCTCGGCCCGGTTGCAGAACAGCAGATCGACATCCTCGCGCAGCATGCGGGCAAAGGCCGCGCGGTGGCGATCGATGCAGAAGGGATCGGACAGGGTGATCGCCACCTTGCCCCCGGCGCTTCTGGTGGCGCGGATCGCGCGGGCGAAGGCCTCGTGGCTGTCGGGGCCGTCAAAACGGTAACCCTCGAGATAGATCCACTCGGCCTCGCGCATCCGGGCCTCGTCTATGTCATCGGGGTGCAGCTCTTCGGAAACCCCCAGATAGGTGTTCATCGAACGCTCGCCATCGGGCGTGACGATCACGATGCAGCGGCCGGTTTCATGTGCGCCGCCGTTCGGAGCGGGGGAGGTTTCGTAATCTGCCCCCTGGGCGCGCAGATCATGGGCGAAGATCGCGCCAAGCTGATCGTCACATACCTTGCCCACATAGGCACAGCGCCCGCCCAGATGCGCAAAACCGGCAACGGTGTTGGCCGCCGAGCCCCCCGAAACCTCGATCGCCGGGCCGACCTTGCCGTAAAGCTCTATGGCACGGTCGCGGCCGATCAGCTGCATCACCCCCTTGCCGATCCCCTCGGCACGCAGGAAATCGTCGTCCATATGCGTCAGCACATCGACCAGCGCATTGCCAATTCCGACAAGCTGGTATTTCTTGGTCATAGATTCTTTTCCTCGTAAAGGCAGAGATCACGGATGATGCAGGCGGCGCATCGGGGCTTGCGCGCCTTGCACACATAGCGCCCGTGCAGGATCAGCCAGTGATGGGCATGCAGCAGATAACGGGCCGGCACATGATCAAGCAACGCCTGCTCCACCGCCAGCACATCCTTGCCCGGCGCAATGCCGGTGCGGTTGGAAACACGGAAGATATGCGTATCGACCGCCATCGCCGGCTGACCGAACCAGACATTGAGCACCACATTGGCCGTCTTGCGCCCGACACCGGGCAGGGCGGTGAGCGCGGCACGCGAATCGGGCACCTCGCCGCCATAGCACGCGATCAGGATCTCGCTCATGCGGATCACGTTCTTTGCCTTCTGGCGATAAAGGCCGATGGTTCTGATGTGTTCGGTCAGCCCCTCAAGCCCGAGTGCCAGCATCTTCTGCGGCGTATCGGCAATGGGGAACAGATCGCGCGTGGCCTTGTTCACCCCCACATCGGTGGCCTGCGCCGAAAGCAGGACCGCCACCAGAAGCGTATAGGCATTGGTATAGCGAAGTTCGCTGCGCGGCTCGGGATCGGCCTCGTGGAAACGGCGGAAGATTTCCCGCAGCGTGCTGTAATCAAGCTGTGCAACCATGCCGCCCGGTATGCCCCGAGCCCCGGCCAAGGGCAAGCACCGGATTTGCCGCATGTTCCGGATTGGCACGGCCGGTACCGGCATCTATGGTCGGGCCATGCAGGAACCGGATGCAAACCACAGCACCGCCTATCACTATCAGGTCATGCGCCGCGCCATCGAAACCATCGACGCGGCACAGGCCAGCCGGCGCGGACCCCTGTCGCTTGCGGAACTGGCGGATGCAATGCACATGAGCCCGGCTCATTTCCAGCGCCTGTTCAGCCGTTGGGTGGGAGTTTCGCCGAAACGCTACCAGCAGTACCTGACCCTCGACCATGCCCGCAGGTTGCTGCGCGAACGCTTCACCACCCTGGCCGCTGCCCAGGGCGCGGGGCTTTCGGGGCAGGGCCGGCTGCACGATCTGTTTCTCGGCTGGGAAGCGATGACCCCGGGGGAATACGCCCGCCGTGGCGCAGGGCTGGAAATACGCTGGGGCTGGTTCGAAAGCCCTTTCGGAACCGCCCTTGCCATGGCTACCGGAAGGGGGCTGTGCGGGCTGGCATTTGCCGCCGAATGCGGCCGCAGGCAGGCCTTCGACGACATGGCCGCCCGCTGGCCCCGGGCCCGCTTCACCGAAGCGCCGGAACAACTGGAACATCTGGTGAAAGCGGCCTTTCAGAAGCGGGGCAGGGTCAGTCTGCACCTGATCGGCCCGCCTTTCCGGATCAAGGTGTGGGAAGCCCTTCTGTCGATCCCCGAAGGCCATGTCGCGACCTATGGTGAAATCGCCCGCGCCATCGGCGCCCCCCGGGCGGTGCGCGCCGTTGGCACGGCCGTGGGGCGCAATCCGGTATCGTGGCTGATCCCCTGCCACCGCGTACTCAGGAAAACGGGGGCGCTTGGGGGGTATCACTGGGGTCTGCCGGTAAAACGCAGCATGCTGGCCTGGGAAGCCGCGCGAACGGATGCAGGACTGCCGTGAAAGCATGCTCCGGTCCGGGCCCGGAACACGGCTTCGGCGGAAAGTCGCCGAACGGCCGCCTTGCATTTTGTCCCGCGCACTCACAATATCGGCAGCGAGGAACAACAACAGGCCTTCGGGCCGTGAATGAGGCAAAAGCGATGAAAAAACCCGTACTTCTGCTTACGGTGGGCGCATTTGCGCTTGCCGCCTGCATGGACAACACCCAGCAGATGGGGCCGAAAACCCAACAGGGCGCCATGATCGGCGGTCTGGTGGGGGCGGCTGTCGGCACCGCCGCCAGCAAGGACGACAAGCTGAAGGGGGCGCTTATCGGCGGCGCCGTGGGAGCCGCCGTGGGCGGGATGATCGGCGCCAGACTCGATCAGCAGGCGCGCGAGTTGCAGCGCGATATCGGCAGCGATGACGTGACCATCGTCAACACCGGGCGCGAGCTGATCGTGACCATGCCGCAGGATATCCTGTTTGCGGTGGATTCCACCTATGTCCGCCCCGACCTGCGGCGCGATCTCCTGAAGCTTGCCGACAGCCTCCAGCGTTATCCTGATACCACGGTTGACGTGATCGGGCATACCGACAACACCGGCCCGGCAAGCTACAACCAGCGCCTGTCGGCGCAGCGCGCGCAGGCCGTGGCCGACATCCTGCTTGATGCCGGGGTGGATCCCGCCCGCATCCGCGCGATCGGACGCGGCGAGTTCGAGCCGGTGGCCTCCAACCTCACCCCTGAAGGGCGGGCGCAAAACCGGCGGGTAGAGATCATCATCCGCCCCAATACCTGACGCAGGGCAGCAATCGTTCGCCAACCCGCAAAGGGGCCATACGCCGTGCGTGGCCCCTTTTTCATTGCTCCGGGCACCTGCCACGCCATATGATCGGCACGATAACGGCACCGCCGAAATGCGCCGCCATGCCCGTGGCCGGAGAAATGCCCATGCCCTTTGAACCTGTGCAACCGGAAAGGCTGTCCCGGGCCGTGGTCCGCCAGATCGAGCAGCTGATCCTGCGCGGCATCCTGCGCCCCGGAGAGCGTCTGCCCGCCGAGCGCGAGCTTGCCGGACAGCTTGGCGTTTCGCGCCCCAGCCTGCGCGAGGCACTCGGCGAACTGCAACGGCGGGGCCTGCTGCACAGCCGGGCCGGTGCAGGGGTATATGTGGCCGACGTGCTGGGATCTGCCTTTTCACCCGCCCTGATCGAGCTGTTTGCCAGCCACGACGAAGCCGTTTTCGATTATCTTTCGTTTCGTCGCGATCTCGAAGGGCTGGCAGCCGAACGCGCCGCGCGGCTGGCAAGTGAAAGCGACCTCAAGGTGATCCGGCATCTGTTCGGGCAGATGGAGCAGGCCCACGCCGGAAAGGCCAGCGACGAGGAAGCGCTGCTCGATGCCCGTTTTCACATGGCAATCATCGAAGCATCGAACAATGTGGTGATGCTGCACATGATGCGCTCGATGTTCGACCTGCTGCGTCAGGGCGTGTTCTACAACCGGCGCATGCTGTTTCGCCAGAACACGACACGCAGCGCGCTTCTCAATCAGCACCGGGCAATCAACACCGCCATTCAGAAGCGCGATCCGGATGCGGCCCGCCGCGCGGTCGAAGCGCATATGGACTATATCCGCGAGGCGCTCGCCAGCCAGAGAAAGGCCGAGCGCGACGAGGCCATCGCCCGCCGCCGCCTGGAAAAGACGATCATGGCGGATGGTGCCCGGAAATGACGACAGCCCGCACCGGGGCGGGCTGTTTTCCTGTCTTCCTGCTGCTGCAGCCGTTCCCTTCCCTGCCGGGTATAGCCGGGCTGGCGGCACCCGCAGCAGGCGCCGGGCCGCGCCCGGGGCAGGACACATTAGTGCAACTTGGCCGCGGCTTCCTTGATGCCTTCATCGATCAGCTTGCCGGAGCGGGTGGCATCCATCTGCTTTGCCAGCACGTCGCGGGCAGCCGAAACGGCAACCCCGACAGCCGTATCGCGCACCTCGCGCACGGCTGCGGCGCGTGCCGCGTCGATCTGTTCTTCGGCAGCCCGCATCCGGCGGGCGATCGATTCCCTGAGATCTTCCTTCGCCTCCCGGGCCATCAGTTCGCCTTCTTCGCGCGCGGCCTCCACCAGTTCTTCGGCCTGTTTCTCCACTTCCTTCAGCTTGCGCTCGTAGGAAGCCAGGATCGCCTGCGCCTCTTCGCGAAGCTTGCGTGCTTCCTCAAGTTCGGCGCGAATCCCCTCCGCCCGCTTGTCGAGCAACTTTCCCAGAATGCCCGGTATCCGGAAATAGAGCAGTATCCCGGCAAACAGCAGAAACCCCACGAGAACCACGAAATCGGTGTTCTTCAGGCTGAAGAACGGCCCTTGCGCCGCAAGGGCGGGCAGCGGCGCGGCAACAAGGACGAAAACGGCGATTGCGATGACGGATTGCTTCATGATTCGCCCCTACCCTTTCAGCCTGGCATTCACCGCAGCGGTGATGCTGCGCTTGTCGGCCTTGCCCCCCAGTGCCACAACCACATCGCGGGCAACATCGGCCGCCACATCCTTGACCGTCTCCATGGCACTTTCCCGGATTTCCGCAATGGCCTTTGCCGCCTCGGCGGATTTCGCGGCGATTTCGGCATTGGCCTTTTCCATCGCCCGGTCGAGATCGGCCTGGATCTCTGCCCTGGTTTCCGTCGCGATGCGCTGCGCTTCCGCACGCGCATCGGCAAGCGCCTTGTTGTAGGCGCCTTCGGCGTCCTCCGCCTTCCGTTTCAGCTCCTCGGCCGCAGCCAGATCGTTGGTGATGGTTCCCTGGCGTTCGGCCAGAACCGACGAGATGCGCGGAAGCGCCAGCTTCGTCAGGATCAGGTAAACCACCACCAACGTGACCAGAAGCCAGAAGATCTGGTTCGGGAAGGTGCTGAAATCAAGCTGCGGCATGCCCTTTTCGGCCACCTCGGCGGCATGGCCGGCTGCGGCTTCTGAGCTTTGTGTCGTCATGTCTCTCTCCTGAAAGCTCTCTTGCACCTTCACGCCAGGCGGCCCCGGAAAAAGGCGCCGGCCCGGCAGAAAGGTCGGCTCCGGAAGTCAGACCGCAAACATCAGCAGCAGCGCAACCAGGAACGAAAAGATCCCGAAGGCTTCCGAGAACGCGATGCCGATGAACAGCATGGCCGTCTGGCCCGAAGCGGCCGAGGGGTTGCGCAGGGCGCCCGAAAGATAATTGCCCACGATCGAGCCCACACCCACGGCGGCGCCGCCCATGCCCATGCAGGCCAGGCCGGCCCCGATGTAAGCGCCCATTTGTACGATATCGCCTTCCATGATCTTTTCTCCTTGCGTCTGGAATTTGGCTTGAACTTGCGATTGGCTTGACGGTTCCGATCAGTGCGACGGATGCAGCGCATCCTTCAGATACACACAGGTCAGGATGGTGAACACATAGGCCTGCACGAAGGCCACGAGCATGTCCATGCCGAACATTGCAACAACGCCCAGCAACGACAGGGGGGCAATCGCCAGAACGGCGGCAAAGCCGGCGAACACCTTGATGACCGCATGACCGGCCATGATGTTGCCCGCAAGACGGATCGAATGGCTGACCGGCCGCACGAAATAGGAAATCAGCTCGATGATGGCCAGCACCGGCCTCAACGCCGCCGGCGCCGACGATACCCAGAACAGCTTGAGAAAACCGATGCCGTTCTTCACGAACCCGAGGATCGTTACCCCCACGAATACCAGCAGCGCCAGAACCGCGGTGATGGCTATATGCGAGGTGGTGGTGAAACTGAACGGGATGAGGCCCAGAAAATTGGATACCACGATGAACATGAACAGCGTCATCACATAGGGAAAGTATTTCACCCCATCCTTGCCCACCACATCCTCGACCATCCTGTAGATGAAGCCATAGGCCAGCTCGCCGACCGACTGGATGCGGCTTGGCACCAGGGCACGGCGCGATGTGCCCACCACCAGCAACAGGAAGATCGTCAGGACGGCAAGGGCCATCCAGAGCGTCTGGTTGGTGATCGTGTACCAGTGAATCGGCCCCTCGCCGAACAGGGGTTCGATCTTGAACTGCTTCATCGGGTGGAAAACCAGGCCCGTTCCGCCTTCAGCCTCTGCCGCCACGCTCAGTCCCTCTCGTCTTCACCGGCAGCATCCGCCGCCTCCTGTTTCCGCTGAAGCTCCTGCGCGGTCCGAAGCATGGTTTTCACCCCGGCCGCAAAGCCCAGCAACATGAACAGCACCAGAAACAGGGGCATCGTGCCAAAGACACTGTCCAGCCCGTATCCAATGCCGAAACCGATCAACAGACCGGTTACCAGTTCGATGACCATCCGCCACACATGCTGTGCCTGCGAATAGGCCTTCTCCTGATGAGGGGGTTCCTCCCTGTCGCCACGCAGCGCCGCGATCCGCTTTTCAAGTGCCTTGAGGCGCTCGGGATCGGGTTCATCTGTCATGCGGCTGGAGGCCCTCATCCGTTCGGGCGGACACTAGAAACAGGACCGGCCCGAGTCAAGCCATTGGATGGCAAAGCGGGAACCTGGTAACCATCTGTTTTTCATCCATTTATCATGACAGCGGCGGATTGCCCCGTCGCCTGCATCCCGTCATCCGCGGCGCGGCATATTCAACCGGATGGTTGACGATCGCCGCTGCTTGCCGCTTTATCCCCCCATGACGAAGACAACCGACAGGCTTGACGCCACATTCGCCGCCCTTGCCGACCCGACGCGCCGTGCCATCCTTGCGATGCTGCTCGAAGATGACATGGCGGTAACCGATGTGGCCGAACCTTTCGAGATCTCGCTGGCCGCGATTTCGAAACATCTTGCGATCCTCACCCGCGCCGGCCTGATCAGCCAGGAAAAGCGCGGGCGGGTGAAATGGTGCAGACTCGAACCTCTTGCCCTGCGCGAGGCAAGCGTCTGGATGCAGGGGTTCGGACAGTTCGATCCCGTGGATCTTGACCAGTTCGAGCGGTTTCTCGAACACGAACTGGGCGCATAGCCCCCCTGCGCGGCAACCTTCGGAAGGGATGCGCAGCAGATTGCCTCCGGCGGGAATGTTTGCAGACCGCCGATGAGGGCGCGACCTGCCTCAGACCTTTATCAGGCCAAGGCTTTCAAGCTTCAGAATCACCTGATGGGCGCAGTGATCAACCTCTACCCCCTCGGTATCAAGGCGCAGTTCCGGGTTTTCAGGTTCCTCGTAGGGGTCTGAAATGCCTGTGAACTCCTTGATCTTTCCTGCGCGAGCCAGCTTGTAAAGGCCCTTGCGATCACGCTGTTCGCACACTTCGAGGCGGGTTGCCACATGCACCTCGACGAAAGCCCCGTATTGTTCGATCTCCTCGCGCACCGCACGCCGGGTGGCCGCATAGGGCGCGATCGGGGCACAGATCGCAATACCGCCGTTCTTGGTGATCTCGCCGGCAACAAAGCCGATGCGGCGGATGTTGAGATCGCGGTGTGCCTTCGAGAAGCCGAGCTCGGACGAAAGGTTCTTGCGCACCACATCGCCATCGAGCAGGGTCACCGGACGTCCGCCCATTTCCATCAGCTTGACCATCAGCGCGTTGGCAATGGTCGATTTTCCCGAACCCGACAGCCCGGTGAAGAACACCGTGAAGCCCTGCTTGTGGCGCGGCGGGCGGGTGCGGCGCAGCTCTGCCACCACTTCGGGGAAGGAGAACCAATCGGGGATTTCCAGACCTTCGGAAAGCCTGCGGCGCAATTCGGTGCCCGATATGTTGAGCACGGTAGATCCCTCCGGCACCTCGTCCACCGGATAGTATTGCGCCTTTTCCTGCACATAGACCATGTGCTTGAAGGGCACCATCTCGATGCCGGTTTCCTTCTCGTGCTCGCGGAAAAGCTCCTGGGCATCGTAGGGGCCATAGAAGGGCTTGCCGGCGGAATTGCTGCCCGGGCCAGCGTGATCGCGCCCCACGATGAAATGGGTGCAACCGTGGTTGCGCCGGATCAGCCCGTGCCACAGGGCCTCGCGCGGACCGGCCATGCGCATTGCCAGATTGAGCAGGCTCAGCGTGGTGGTGGTGGAAGGATAGTGATCAAGCACCGCCTCGTAACAGCGCACGCGGGTGAAATGATCGATATCGCCCGGCTTGGTCATGCCCACCACGGGATGGAGCAGCAGGTTGGCCTGGGCCTCCCGGGCGGCGCGGAAGGTGAGCTCCTGATGCGCCCGGTGCAGGGGATTGCGCGTCTGAAAGGCCACCACACGGCGCCAGCCCAGCTTGCGGAAGCGGGCGCGCAGTTCATTGGGTGTATCCCGCCGCGCCTTGAAATCGTAATGCACCGGGGGCTGGATTCCGGCGACCGCCCCCCCCAGATACACAGGGCCGGCGACGTGATGCAGATAGTTCACCGCAGGATGGGCAATGTCATCGGCTCCGAATACCCTTTCGGCCTCGCGGGGCTTGTCGGGCACCCATTTGTCACTGACCGAAAGGATGGCCAGGATCACGCCTTCCTGATCGCGCAGGGCTATGTCCTGCCCCGGCTTGATCGTTGCGGCGAACTCCGCGCTCACATCCAGCGTGATCGGCACCGGCCAGAGGGAACCATCGGCAAGGCGCATGTTTTCGAGCACGCCTTCATAATCTTCCTGCCCGAGGAAACCCCTGAGCGGGTTGAAACCGCCGTTCATCAGCAGCTCCAGATCGCAGATCTGGCGCGGCGTCAGATCCCAGCCGGGCAGGCTTGCGGCCTCGTGCTTCAGCTGCTGCACGCTTTCATGCGGCACGTAAAGCTCGGAGATCGGGGCAAGGTTTTCATAAGGCATCACAGCGCCCTTCCGTATCGGATCGATTCGCTCAGGGCGCAGCTACACCCCATTGCCACCCGATTTCAAGGCCGCCCGGCAGATGCCGGCAACATACGGCAGAAATCACGCATGCACCCGCAGGGCCGGAAGATCTTCCCTCATCCTGGCCCAAATATCCGGGAGAGCACGAAGGGCAGTGCCCCTCGCAGGACTCATCCCTGCTCCGCAAGAAAATGCTCGGCCTCAAGCGCCGCCATGCAGCCCATGCCGGCACTGGTTACGGCCTGGCGAAACTTCCAGTCGGTCAGATCCCCCGCGGCATAGACACCGGGGATCGAGGTTTCGGTGCTGTCGGGCCCGGTCACCACATAGCCGCCCATGTGGGTTTCAAGCTGGCCCTTCACCAGCTCGCTGGCCGGGGCGTGGCCGATGGCGATGAAAACCCCCTTGCAGGGAATCACCTTTTCCGCGCCGGTCTGCACATGCTTCACCCGCACCCCCGTAACCCCCTTGGGATCCTCGGTGCCAAGGATCTCTTCCACCACATGGAACCACAGCGGCTCGATCTTGGGATTCTTCAGCAGGCGCTCCTGCAGCACCTTTTCGGCGCGCAACGCGTCGCGGCGGTGAATGAGCGTGACCTTCGAGGCAAATCTGGTAAGGAACAGTGCTTCTTCGACCGCGGTATTGCCGCCCCCGACAACGCAGATTTCCTGCCCGCGATAGAAAAAACCGTCGCAGGTAGCGCAGGCCGATACGCCAAATCCCTTGAATTTCTCTTCGCTCGGCAGCCCCAGCCACTTGGCCCGTGCACCGGTGGCCAGGATCACCGCATCGGCCGTATAGGTGGTGCCGCTGTCGCCCTGCGCCGTGAAGGGGCGTTTCGACAGATCAAGGCTGGTGATGATGTCGGAAACGATCTCGGTGCCGGTAGCGCGGGCGTGGGCTTCCATCTTCTGCATCAGTTCCGGCCCCTGGATCTCGATCTCGCCGGGCCAGTTCTCTACCTCGGTGGTGGTGGTCAGTTGTCCTCCGGGCTCCATCCCCTGCACGAGAATCGGGTCAAGCATGGCGCGGCTGGCATAAACCCCGGCTGTATAGCCTGCCGGACCGGACCCGATGATCAGAACTTTCGTGTGTTTCGTCTTGGTCATGCCCGCCCCTTTCCGATAGTGCATTGCCGCAGTTGCATATAGTCTGCCCGCCACGGATGTGAAACCCCCTGCCATGACGCCCCCCTGGCGCGGCCCCTTGCAAAACCGCAGGAACGGCCACCGCGCATATCCACTAATAATATTGCGCATATGTGAAATATTGTTGCTCAGATGGCCGGTGTTCGCTATGATCTGAAAATTCCGGTGGAGAGCAGAAACTGCAAGGGGCGCCACAGATGGCCGAATCGAAACTCGATCCGATCGACCGGAAAATTCTTGCCGAGCTTCAGGGCGACGGCCGGATGACCAATGTGGAACTTGCGCGCCGGGTCGGCATTTCGGCGCCGCCCTGCCTGCGCCGGGTGCGGGCGCTTGAAGAGGCCGGCTATATCCGCGGCTATCATGCCGATGTAGATGCCCGCAAGCTGGGATTCGAGGTGCAGGTCTTTGCCATGGTCGGCCTGGTCAGCCAGGCCGAGGCCGATCTTTCCGCCTTCGAGGAACGTTGCCGGAAATGGCCGCTGGTGCGTGAATGCCACATGCTGAACGGCGAAGTGGATTTCATCCTGAAATGCGTGGCACCGGATCTCTCGACGTTCCAGCGCTTCCTGACCGGAGAATTGACGGCAGCGGAAAATGTGGCCAGCGTGAAGACCTCGCTGGTGATCCGCTGCGCCAAGGATCTGCCCGGAGTGCCCTTCGAGGTGCTGGAAGAACGGCTGAACAGAGACTGCTGAAGAACACAGGCCGCAGCGCCCTGTGCGGCTGACTCAGGCAGGCTGGAACAGTTCGTGGCCTTCGCCCAGAGAAATGCGCGGGCGCGCCGCTTCCCCGAAAGCGTCCAGGCCCTTCAGATTCGGAAACAGCCCGCGAAAGGCGGCAAGAAAACCGGCGTTCAGAACCGTCTCGACATCGCGTTCGGGCAACATGCTTTCGATCTCGAGGCCATTCGCCAGGATTATCTGATGAGACCGGAATGCCAGATGGTAAACCGTAATCGGCGCCTGCGGCATCACCCGGATCACGCTTTCGCCATCGCAGTAATGCTCGGCGGGTGAAAGCACCTCGCCTTCCCCTTCGAAGCTTCGGTGAAGCAGCCGCGCCCCCGGTGCCAGAAGCAGATCGGGAGCAGGACGGCCAAGGCCGAAGCCCTCGGCCAGGATGCGCAGCAGGGAACAGATGGTGCGCCCATGACGCGGCAGGTGCGGCACCAGCGTGATCGAGCCGATCCACTGCACCGGCTGCGGGCCGTTATCAGCCGTCTGCAGCAGCATCCCCGGTTCGAGATCCTCGATCGCCACATATCCGTTCGGTGTGGCAAGCAGCGTGCCCCGCGCGATGGCCGCACAGGTATTCTCGAAAACGGGAACGGCGGGCGCCACATGCACCAGGCTCTTGCATTCGCCGGTAACCCCATCAAGATAGCGGATGTGATAGCGCCGGGTGAGGGCCTTGTTCGCCACATCGCCATGAAGCATGCGGCGGACCGTATTCCCGGATGCCACGTGCCGGGAACGAAGATCGAATGTCGGCGTCTCACGGCCGACGGGGCGGGGGTGCGTCATGTGTTCTGTCCTTTCGACATGCCACATCTGCATCGGCCCCCACCGAAAATGCAGAGGAATAATACTTTGCCAACGATGGCAGATATTCCCCCCGATTGTCAAAGTTCCGATGTCATCCCGTGCCGCTCAGGCATCAATCACGGCGGTCAGGCAGGTATTGTTGCGCCGAAAGGAACACTGCCCGCGAAAAGGCCGCATCCCGCCCCAAAAACCGACAACCGCCCGGAAACCGCCGCAGAATCGCTCTTGCAGGGAACGGCCCGTGCTTCACAGCCGGCAGACACCGGCTGAACCGGCAATCAGTCCTCGTCGGCCAGCTGCTCGGTGCGCCCGATACCATGGCCGGCCTTTCGGCCCGGATTCTGCAACAGCTGTTTCCAGGGAAAGGCTGCGGCGGGGCCCTTCGTTTCGTTCAGAACCCAGGTCATCCAGCGTCTGTCTTTCATCGTTCCCTCCAGCATCTGCCATGCCCTGACCGCGTTCCTGCCCGTGCTTTTCTTGTGGTTCTCTGCGTCGCTGACGGGGAAAATGGAATCGAATTGCGGCACAGAGATGGCAAAAACCGCCTG
Source organism: Paracoccaceae bacterium (assembly GCA_026989355.1). Taxonomy (GTDB): domain Bacteria; phylum Pseudomonadota; class Alphaproteobacteria; order Rhodobacterales; family Rhodobacteraceae; genus WFVA01. Next base: position 330,021 of record JALSJM010000005.1, read on the forward strand.
AATTGACAGCATTTCCCGGAAATGCCGGTTTTTCCCCCGGAAAAAGAGGCAGGATCACGGCCGGAGGTCTTGTCTGCAGGGCTTTCGTTTCCGAAACCGCACGGAATTTTCGATACCGCCAGGAACTGTTTCGCGCATTGCGGCAAGATCAGGGCGCCGGCACGCCGCGCGGAGCCCTCAGAGCCGGATCACCGAGATCAGACGCCCGTAATCGGCCTCCTTGCGGTGAACGCTGCGGCGATACGAATAGAAACGCCCGGGGTCACTGTAGGTGCAGCGGCGGATCCATTCTGCCCGCTCCACCCCGGCCCCGCGCAGCCGGTGCAGCAGATAGGCCGGAAGATCGAAATGCAGCCGGTCGCCCTGCCCGCCACAGAAGAAGCGGGTATTTCCGGGATCCGCGTCCAGAAACGAATCCATGAACGCAGGACCGACCTCATAGGCCGTCTGGCTGATGCAGGGGCCGATGACGGCCGCAGTCCGGGCGCGCCGGGCGCCCAGGTTTTCCATGGCGTCAAGCGTGGCCTCCAGCACGCCGGCAAGCGCTCCCTTCCAGCCCGCATGGGCCGCACCGATCACCCCGGCGTTCCTGTCGGCAAACAGAACCGGTGCGCAATCGGCCGTCAGTATCCCAAGCGCCATGCCGGGATGCGCACTGACCATCGCATCGCCCTTCGGTCGGCTGTCATTCTGACGGCGGGCGAAGGCGTTGCCGAGCGTTACCACATCGGCGGAATGAACCTGATGCAGCGAAACCAGAGCCTCGGGGGCAACCCCCATGGCGCTGGCCACGCGCTCGCGGTTGATGCGCACGGCCTGGGTCTGATCGCTTGAGCCGGGGCCGCAGTTGAGGCCCGCGAAAATACCCGACGAGGCACCGCCACGCCGGGTGAAAAAACCATGCCGCAGGGGTATCAGCAGTTCTGATGTCAGTATCTCGAGTGTCATGGCGCAAATCCGGCTGGCGGGGGTGCGCCCTCCGGGTGGAAGGCGAGCACCTTGAAGAGCGTCCCCATTTCTTCGGGATGCGTCAAGCGCCGATATGCCCTGAGGTGGCTGTCGCGCCCCACTCCCGAAAGCCCCGCGGCCAGGCGGCGGGCGCGTTCGGCAATGCCAAGCCGCTCAAGCCACACGCCCTGCGGCACAAGGCGGCTGTGAGCGGTGCCGGCAGCCCGGGCGCAGGCCAGCGCCTCGAAGTCCACATGCGCGGTCAGGTCGGCCTCGCCCGGGCAGGCCAGCGGATCGACCGGCGCATGCCCTCTCACCGCCTGCAGGGTATCGCCAAGCGAGCGCCAGTCGCCATAGTCGATGATCAGCGCAAGCCCGCCCCGTGCGGAGATACGGGCGGTGACCTCGTGAATGGCGGCAGGGGCGGCGGGGCAGATTTCAACCATGTCGCCGGGTCTTGTATCCGCCAGCCGGTGCGCCAGGGCCGGCAGCGCCGCCGGATCACCGACCCCGAAGGCAAGCGTCCCGCCTTTCCCCAGCCCCACCCGCCGTTCGCACCAGCCCGCCGCGGCGCGGATGAACTGGCGGATCGGCAGCGCATCGAAGAATTCGTTGGCCACGAAGAACAGCGGCAGATCGGGCAGGCCGGAAAACGCATCGTGCCAATGCGGCGTGATCCCGAAAGGCGCAAGCGCCGCCGCCTGCGCCCGGCGCAGAGGGGGCGAGGCTTCGACCAGATGCAGCGAAAGCGCCGCGTGGAAACCGGGCACGGCGCGCGTGGCGCGCAGGATGTCGGCCATCAGGGTGCCACGCCCCGGCCCGGCCTCGGCCAGGGCAAGGGGCGCGGGTCTGCCCTGATCGATCCAGCCCTGGGCCAGTGCAAGTCCCACCAGTTCGCCGAACATCTGGCTGATCTCGGGCGCCGTGGTGAAATCGCCTGCGGCTCCCAGGGGATCCCGGGTGCTGTAATAGCCGTATTCCGGGTGCAGAAGGCATTCCGCCATGAATTCGGCAACCTGGATCGGCCCGCCAGCCGCGATGCGCCGCTTCAGAACCGCGCCGAGCGCACTCATGCCTCCGGACGGGCGGCGGGCGGGTTGCCGACCCCGGCGGCATTCGCAGCACGCCGGCGCGCCCACCAGACGATCGCAAGGCCGGCAAGGATCATCGGCAGCGAAAGGGCCTGCCCCATGGTCAGCCCGTGATCCCCCAGCCGCAGCACATGGCCGGCGGGGTTGTCGGGGACGATGAACTGGGCATCGGGTTCGCGGAAGAACTCGACAGCGAAGCGCGCCGCGCCATAGCCCGCCAGGAACAGCCCGGTGATCTGCCCCGGCACCTTCAGCCAGCCGCGGCGAAAAGCCAGATACAGCAGCAGAATCCCAAGCAACAGCCCTTCGAGCGCCGCCTCGTAAAGCTGCGAGGGATGCCGCGTGCAAAGCCCCTGAACCCCCGGACAGTCCTGCGCTGCGGTGCCCGGAAAGATTACCGCCCAGGGCACGTCCGAAGGCCGCCCCCACAGTTCGCCGTTGATGAAATTGGCGATTCGCCCAAGCAGCAGCCCCGGCGGCGTGGCAATGGCCACCATGTCGGCCGCCGAAGGCAGGGGGATGGAATGGCGGCGACAGAACAGCACGCCCGCGATCACCACTCCGAGGAAACCGCCATGAAACGACATCCCCCCCTGCCAGAGCACAGGGATCTCGGCCGGATTTTCCAGATAATAACCGGGCTTGTAGAACAGCACATAGCCAAGCCGCCCCCCGAGAATGATGCCAAGGATCGCCCAGGTGAGAAAGGCCTCGACCTGCCCCGCATCCATCGGCGGGCGCCGGCCCGGCCAGAGGCGGGGCCGGCGCACCGCCGCCACCGCGATGCGCCAGCCGATCAGGATGCCCGCGATATAGGCCAGGGCATACCAGCGCAGGGCGAAAGCCTGTCCGAAGATCTCGATCGAGAATATTTCGGAAGAAATGTCGGGAAAGGGAATGGCCATCTGCATGGGGCATTCCTGCTTTCGGAGTGCGGGGAAGTCAACCTTGAGCTTTGCCCCGGCGAGCGCCATATTGAAGCAAACCCGGCAACCGGAAAACCCCGCGGAGAACCCCATGCAGACGCGCAACAAGATCCTTGACGACCTTTCCCGCCTGATGAACAGCGCGCTTGGTGTGGCCCAGGGCGCAAAGAACGAAGCGGAAACCGCGATGAAAAGCCTTCTCGAACGCTGGCTTGCCGATCACGATCTTGTGACCCGCGAAGAGTTCGAGGCCGTGCAGGCCATGGCGCTGAAGGCACGTCAGGAAAACGAGGCGCTGCAAGCCCGCATCGAGGCCATCGAGGCCCGGCTCGATATGCCGGATGAAACCGGAAAACCGGCCGGCAGACGCACGAAGCCGACGCGTGGCAGCGGTGCGGCAAAACAATCCGCCAGCCGCACGAAAAAGCCCCGCAACGCCTGACCTGCCCCGCCGGATCATCCGCGCCCGCCCGGCCCTGCCGGTCGGGGCGCTCCGGCCATTTTGCTGGGGATAACCCGAAAAATTTTCTTTACAGATCCCACCCCTTGGCCCACCATATCTTGTGAAGGTGCGATGAAGAATGCGCCTTTATTGTGGATACACCCCGTTTCTGGTGGGCTGTCACCCGAAAGAAACAAGAAAGGTGGGCATCATGGCACAGACCGAGCAGTTCATCGAGGCCGACGAACTTCACCCCATCGACATCGTCGAATCCATCGCCGTACATCACGAATGGGAATTCGATCGCGTGGCCGACGATCAGATCGCAATGGCGGTGGAAGGCCAGTGGCGTTCCTATGCAATCACCCTGGCCTGGTCGGACCATGATGAAACCCTGCGCCTGATCTGCACCTTCGAGATGGAGCCACCCGATGAATCGCTGCCGGCCCTCTACGAAGTGCTCAATCTTGCCAACGATCAGTGCTGGGCCGGCGGCTTTACCTATTGGCGCGAGCAGCAGCTGATGGTCTATCGCTATGGCCTGGTGCTGGCGGGCGGACAGTTTGCCGGCCCCGGGCAGATCGACACGCTGCTTCATGCGGCGGTGCGCTCCTGCGAGCGCTATTACCCGGCCTTCCAGCTGGTATGCTGGGGCGGACAGCCTCCGCAAGAGGCGCTGAAGGTTGCCATTGCAGAGGCTTTCGGACGCGCCTAGCCTCTCTTCCGGCGATTCCCAAACGGCGGGGCATCGCGCCGGCAAGGGGCGGGATGCCGTCAGTGGCAAGGGTTGGAGCAAGAGCATGGACAAGGTGAAGGAGCGCGGTCTGGTGCTTCTGGGCTGTGGGCGGATGGGTTCGGCAATGCTGGCCGGCTGGCTTGCGCGGGGCCTGCCGGCCGGGGCGGTCTGGGTACAGGAACCGCAGCCTTCGGACTGGCTGAAGGCACGCACCGGCGAGGGGCTGCACCTGAACGAAACCCTGCCCGCCAGCCCCGCGGTTGTGCTGGTGGCGGTAAAACCCCAGATGATGCACGAGGCCCTGCCCGCCCTGGCCCCCCTTGGCAATGGGAAAACCGTGTTCCTGTCGGTTGCTGCCGGCATTCCGATTGCCGCTTACGAGCAGATGCTGGGCTCCGATACCCCGGTGATCCGCGCCATGCCCAACACCCCGGCGGCAGTCGGGCGCGGCATCACGGCGCTGGCGGGCAATGCATGCGCCGGGGCCGATGACATGGCGCTGGCGGAAACGCTGCTTTCGGCCGTGGGCGAAACCGTGCGCCTGGAAAATGAAAGCCAGATCGACGCGGTCACCGGCATTTCGGGATCGGGGCCGGCCTATGTCTTTCACCTGATCGAATGCCTTGCCGCGGCCGGCGCGGCCGAAGGGCTGCCGCCCGATCTGGCCATGCGCCTGGCCAGGGCCACGGTGGCAGGCGCCGGCCACCTGGCCGAGGTGTCCGGCGAAGGGCCCGATGAACTGCGCCGCAATGTCACCAGCCCCGGCGGCACCACCGAAGCCGCGCTCGGGGTTCTGATGGACGAAAGGACCGGCCTTCCCCCCCTGATCAGGCGCACGGTCCATGCGGCGGTGGAGCGCTCGAAGGAGCTTGGCAGATGAGTGCTCCGATCCCGTTCGACGACTTTCTCAAGGTCGATATCCGGGTGGGCCGGGTGCTGCGCGCCGAACCTTACCCCGAAGCCCGCAAACCCGCGATCAAGCTCTGGATCGATTTCGGCCCCGAGATCGGGGAACGGAAATCATCGGCCCGGATCACGGCGCATTACACCCCCGAAGGCCTGATCGGCCGGCAGGTGCTGGCGGTGGTCAATTTCCCGCCGCGCCAGATCGGAAAGTTCATGTCCGAGGTGCTGGTACTGGGGCTGCCCGACGAGGATGGCGAGGTCGTGCTGATCGCACCCGACAGACCGGTGCCCCCCGGCGGGAGGATGCACTGATGGCCGGACGGCCACGGCTTCTGGTATCACGCCGGCTGCCCGAAGCGGTGATGGCCCGGCTCGAAACCTGCTTCGCGGTAACGACACGCCCCACCACCCGCCCGATGAGCGCCGGGGAAGCCACCTCCGCACTGGAAGAATACGAAGCCATACTGCCCACCCTTGGCGACACCTTCACCGCAGGAGCATTTGCCGCCGCGTCCAGGCCCCGCGCCCGGATCCTTGCCAATTTCGGGGTAGGCTACAATCATATCGACACGGCCGCCGCCCGCGCGGCGGGTATCGCCGTTACCAACACCCCCGGCGCGGTGACGGATGCCACCGCCGATATCGCCCTGGCGCTTGTCCTGATGAGCGCGCGCCGTCTGGGCGAGGGCGAGCGCATGGTGCGCGCCGGAAAATGGCAGGGTTGGCACCCCACGCAGCTTCTGGGCCTGCACATCACCGGCAAGGTGCTGGGGGTGGTCGGGATGGGCCGCATCGGGCGCGCGATCGCCCGGCGCGCGCACCTGGGCTTCGGCATGAAGGTGGTGTTCTTCAATCGCTCGGCGGTGGCCGATCCCGGCGTGCCGGCGCGCCAGCTTCCCGGCCTGCATGATGTGATGGCTGCGGCCGACGTGATCGTGATCGCGGTGCCGGGAGGGGCGGAAACCCGTCATCTGATCGATGCCGAAGCCCTGGCCGCCATGCGCCCGCAGGCGCATCTGGTCAATATCTCGCGCGGCGATGTGGTGGACGAATCCGCCCTGGCCGCGGCGCTCGAAGCGGGGCGGATTGGCGGTGCGGGGCTTGATGTCCATGAACACGAACCCGAGGTGTCCGAGCGTCTGCGGCGCCTTGAAAAGGTGGTGCTGCTGCCACACCTGGGCACGAATTCCGAAGAAGTTCGAACCAGCATGGGCATGATGGCGGCGGACAATCTGGAAGCCTTCTTCGCAGGAAAGCCGCTGCTCAATCCGGTCTGACGTACGGCCGTCACCCCCTTGCCCGATCTCCCACTGCCTCGCGCCAGTGGCGACGGCAGAGCGAAACATAGGTTTCATTGCCGCCGATCTGCACCTGCGCCCCCTCCGTCAGCACCTGGCCCCGCTCGTTCTGGCGCACCACCATGGTGGCCTTCTTGCCGCAATGGCAGATGGTGCGCACCTCGCGCATCTCGTCGGCCAGCGCCAGCAATGTGGCCGAGCCGGGAAACAGCTGTCCGCGAAAATCGACGCGCAGGCCATAGCACATCACCGGCACGCCCAGATCATCAACCGCACGCGCCAGTTGCCACACCTGTTCGGGTTCGAGGAACTGCGCCTCGTCGATGAAGACACAGGCGCAAGGGCCGGCCGCAAACCGGGCGGCAAGCCTGGCGAAAAGATCCTCGCCGGGCGCGAAGGTATCGGCATCCGCCCCGATGCCGATGCGCGATGCGATCCGCGCCGCGCCGGCACGGGTATCGAACCCGGCCGTCAGCAGATAGGGTTCCATGCCCCGCTCACGATAGTTGTGCGCCGCCTGCAGAAGAATCGTGGATTTGCCGGCGTTCATGGTGGAATAATGGAAATAGAGCTTGGCCATGCCCCCTTATGCCATCCCCACCTGCGGGATCAAGGCCCGCCGGTGCTGCCGCATGTGCACATGCCCCCGGACATGGCGAAGGGCCGCCGGGCGGGCTTTCCCTCGGCCATGGCCTGGGCTAGCCTGCAGGCCGCCCGCAACCCGGAAAGACAGGACACGATGCCCCGCCACCCCCCGCACCCGATCCTGGCCGCCCGAAGCGCCCCGTGGCGCCGCCGCTCCGGAGAATCCGCAAGATGACACGCCTTGCGGACCCCGCCGCCGCTTCTTCGCATCCGCAGCGCGCACAGGGCAGCGTTGCGCTTTCGCTTGTCCGGCGGGGCGAACGAAACGCGCTTGCCGGGCTGCGCCAGGCAGGCGCGCTGAAGGTGCTGTTTCCCCGCCCCGCCGGAAGCGGGGTCGAGGCGGTCCTGATCAACACCGCGGGGGGGATCACCGGCGCCGATGCCTTTTCCCTCGACGCCCGTGCCGGAACGGCGACCCGCCTCACCCTGACCACCCAGGCCGCCGAGCGCGCCTATCGCGCCCTGCCCCGAGAAGTGGCCCGCGTCGAAAACCGTCTTTCGGCCGATGCCGGGGCGCGCCTTTGCTGGCTGCCCCAGGAAACCATACTGTATGACGGCTCGGCCCTGTCCCGCAGGCTGCGGATCGATCTTGCTGAAGGGGCCTCTCTGCTGATGGCCGAACCGCTGGTTTTCGGGCGCACGGCCATGGGCGAAACGCTTGCCGATGCCACCTTCCGCGACCGGATCGAGATCCGCCGCAATGGCCGGCTGGCCTATCTCGATGCGATCACGCTGTCGGGCCGGGTGTCGGAAAAGCTGGCCCGCCCCTTCACGGCGGCCGGTGCCGGAGCCATGGCCAGCCTGGTCTATGTCGCGCCTGATGCCGAAGCCGCCCTTGCGGCCGTGCGTTCCCTTCTCGGGGATACCGCGGGGGCAAGCCTGCGCGAAAGCGACATGCTGGTCTTGCGTTTGCTTGCCGCCGACGGCTATCTTCTTCGCCAGACCCTGATCCCGGTGCTGAACTGCCTCGCCGGAGAACCGCTTCCACGATGCTGGACAATCTGACATGCAACTGACACCACGCGAGAAAGACAGGCTTCTTGTCGCCATGGCCGCGGAAGTGGCGCGCCGGCGTCTGGCGCGGGGCGTGAAGCTGAACCACCCCGAAGCGATCGCGCTGATCGCCGATTTCGTGGTCGAAGGGGCGCGCGACGGACGCCCGGTGGCCGATCTGATGGAAGCCGGCGCCCATGTGGTAACCCGGGCGCAGTGCATGGAAGGTGTTCCCGAGATGATCCCCGAGGTTCAGGTCGAGGCCACCTTCCCCGATGGCACCAAGCTTGTTACCGTTCACGATCCGATCCGCTAGAGGCCGCCATGATTCCCGGAGAACTCTTCCCCGCCGCAGGCAGCATCGCCCTCAACCGGGGGCGCAGGGCAACCGCCCTGATGGTGGCAAACACCGGCGACCGCCCGGTGCAGGTGGGCAGCCATTACCATTTCGCCGAAACCAACCCGGCGCTGGAATTCGATCGCGCGGCGGCATTGGGCATGCGGCTCGACATTCCGGCCGGCACCGCGGTGCGCTTCGAACCCGGCCAGCGGCGCAAGGTGGCGCTGGTGCCGATCGGCGGCGCACGGCGGGTGTTCGGGTTCAACGGCAAGGTGATGGGAGAATTGTGATGGCCGAAATCCCCCGCTCCGAATACGCCGCCATGTTCGGCCCCACCACGGGCGACCGGCTGCGCCTGGCCGATACCGACCTGATCATCGAGGTAGAGCGCGATCTGACCACCTACGGCGAAGAGGTGAAGTTCGGCGGCGGCAAGGTGATCCGCGACGGCATGGGCCAGAGCCAGACCTCCCGCGCGGGCGGCGCGGCGGATACCGTCATCACCAACGCGCTGATCGTCGATCACAGCGGCATCATCAAGGCCGACGTGGGGCTGAAGGACGGGCGGATCGCGAAGATCGGCAAGGCGGGCAACCCCGATACCCAACCCGATGTGGACATCATCATCGGGCCGGGCACCGAGATCATCGCCGGCGAAGGCAGGATCCTGACCGCCGGCGGGTTTGATTCCCATATCCATTTCATCTGCCCGCAGCAGATCGAGGATGCGCTGCATTCGGGAATCACCACCATGCTGGGCGGCGGCACCGGGCCGGCGCATGGCACGCTGGCCACCACCTGCACGCCGGGGCCGTGGCACATCGGGCGGATGCTGCAGGCGGCCGATGCCTTTCCGATGAACCTGGCCTTCGCCGGCAAGGGCAATGCCAGCCTGCCCGCAGCACTGGAAGAGCAGGTGCAGGCCGGTGCCTGCGCGCTGAAGCTGCACGAGGACTGGGGCACCACCCCGGCCGCCATCGACTGCTGCCTGTCGGTGGCCGATACGATGGATGTTCAGGTGATGATCCACACCGACACCCTGAACGAAAGCGGCTTTGTCGAGCACACGCTGGCGGCCATGAAGGGGCGCACCATCCACGCCTTTCACACCGAGGGCGCGGGCGGCGGCCATGCGCCGGATATCATAAAGATCTGCGGCGAACGCCACGTTCTGCCCGCCTCGACCAACCCGACCCGCCCCTATACGGTGAACACGCTTGAAGAACACCTCGACATGCTGATGGTCTGCCACCATCTGGACAAATCCATCCCCGAAGACGTGGCCTTCGCCGAAAGCCGCATCCGCCGCGAAACCATCGCCGCCGAGGATATCCTGCACGACATGGGCGCATTCAGCATCATCGCCTCGGACAGCCAGGCCATGGGCCGGGTGGGCGAGGTGATCATCCGCACCTGGCAGACCGCCGACAAGATGAAGAAACAGCGCGGCCCCCTGCCCGAGGAACAGGGCGACAACGACAACTTCCGCGTCCGCCGCTACATCGCCAAATATACCATCAACCCGGCCATCGCCCACGGTATCGACCACGAAATCGGCAGCGTCGAGGAAGGCAAGCGCGCCGACCTGGTGCTGTGGAGCCCGGCGTTTTTCGGCGTCAAGCCCGAGATGGTGCTGCTGGGCGGTTCCATCGCCATGAGCCAGATGGGCGATCCGAACGCCTCGATCCCCACGCCGCAGCCGGTCTGGTCGCGCCCCATGTTCGCCGCCTTCGGGCGCGCGGTGGAGAAGTCGGCGGTGACGTTCGTATCAGGGGCAGCACAGGCCGGCGGGATTGGCGAACGGCTGGGGCTGGCGAAACAGGTGGTGGCGGTGAAGGGCACTCGCGGAATCGGCAAGGCCGACATGGTGCTGAACAACGCCACCCCGGAAATGGAAGTGAACCCCGAAACCTACGAGGTGCGCGCCAACGGCGAACTGCTCGTCTGCGAACCGGCCGAAGTGCTGCCGATGGCACAGCGCTACTTCCTGTTCTGAGCCGCGCCATGTCCCTGCCCGTTGCCCGCATCCTGCATCGCGCCGCCCGGGGGGGGCCGGGCGCTGACGACCATGTTGCCCTGACCCATGAGGCACGCTTCCTGCGCCGCCGGGTGCTTGAAACTGCCGGCGGGCTGCGCTTTCTGGCCGATCTGCCGCAAACCACCAGCCTCAATCACGGAGATGCCTTCGAACTGGATGACGGCCGCCGGATCCGGGTGCGCGCCGCCGCCGAAGATCTGCTGGAAATTGCCGGCCCCGACCTGACCCGCCTGGCCTGGCACATCGGCAACCGCCACGCGCCCTGCCAGATCGAACCCGCGCGTCTGCTGATCGCCCGCGATCACGTGCTGCGCAAGATGCTGGAAGGCCTGGGCGCAAGCTGCCGCGAGGTCTGCGAACCCTTCGCCCCCGAAGGCGGTGCCTATGGCCACGGACGCACCCGTTCCCATGCCCACTGAAGAACAGGCCCTCATCCTCGCGCAATGGTTTTCGCCCGCCTATCCGGTGGGCGGATTCGCCTATTCGCACGGGCTGGAACAGGCGGTTCACGCGGGCCGGGTTTCCTGCGGCGAAAGCCTTGCCGACTGGCTGACAGACGTGCTGTCCCATGGCAGCGGGCAATCCGATGCCCGCTTTCTGGCAGCGGCAGGCCGGGCTGCCGACGCAACGGCGCTGCACGAAGTCGAAACCATGTGCCGGGCCTTCGCCCCTTCGCGCGAACGCCTTCTGGAAACCCGCCTGCAGGGTGCCGCCTTCTGCGATGTCACGTCACGGGTCTGGGGGCTTGACCTGGCCGATCTGAGCTATCCGGTGGCCGTGGGGCAGGCCGCGCGGCTGCTCGGCCTGCCGCTTGCGCTGACGGCGCGGCTTTACCTGCTGGCCTTTGCCGGCAATCTCGTTTCGGCGGCCCAGCGGCTACTGCCGCTGGGCCAGGGCGCGGCACAGGAGATATTGCACCGTCTGCATCCGCTGATCGGCGAAATTGCAGAGCGTGCATCCGGACAGGGGCTGGAAGGGCTTTCCTCGATCGCCATTCTCGGCGATATCTGCGCCATGCAGCATGAAATCCAGGAACCAAGGATCTTTCGCACATGAGCAGCCCGAACGGCCCCCTGCGCATCGGTATCGGCGGCCCGGTGGGGGCCGGCAAGACAACCCTGACCGCCGCCTTGTGCGAGGCACTGCGCGATCGCCTGTCGCTTGGCGTTGTCACCAACGACATCTACACCCGCGAAGACGCCGAAGCCCTGATGCGCATGCAGGTTCTGACCGCCGATCGCGTCATCGGGGTGGAAACCGGCGGCTGCCCGCACACCGCCATCCGCGAGGATGCCTCGATCAACCTGGCCGCCATTGCCGAACTGCAGGCCCGCCATCCCGACCTGGAGGCGGTGTTCATCGAATCCGGCGGCGACAACCTTTCCGCCACCTTCAGCCCCGAACTGGCCGATCTGACGATCTACGTGATCGACGTGGCCGCGGGCGAAGACATCCCGCGCAAGGGCGGACCGGCACTCACCCGCTCGGATATCCTGGTCATCAACAAGACCGATCTCGCCCCGCATGTAGGGGTATCGCTCGAGGTAATGAAGCACGATGCCGAGCGGATGCGTTCGGGGCGCCCCTTCGTTTTCACCGACCTGCGCACCGGGCAGGGAATCGGCCGGATCGTGGCGCAGCTCGACCGGCTGGGCGGGCTGGGGCTTGATACGGACGGAAGCGGCACCTGAACTCTCTGCCAGCCCCCTTCCGCCGGCAGCGGTGCGAAAACGGGAAAATGCCGCGGTTCAACCAGCGGCACCTGCGGTGGAGACCTGCCGTTCCGTGACTGGCTTTGAAATCAGAACAGGACAAGGGCCCCGGATCACCAGCACAAGTTACGAGGTTCAAGACGGGCTTGCGCCTGGGGATGAATTGAACCTCTGTGCACCTTTGTGAATTCAACTGGCCATCCGGAACCCCGGCTGAAACATGCGAAGACACGTTTCAGCTTTTGCCCGCCTGAACATGTGACAGGCCTCCACCAATCGGCGCAGCAAGCGCCGACCACTCACACAGTCCCCAACACGCGGGGACGTTTTATGAATGACAAATTCCCGCTGTGCCATTAATGGGAAAACGGGGCCGGCTTTCCCACGCAGTTTTGTTTCAGGATGATCAGGGAAACACCATGTCAACCGTCAGACGCTATCTGAAGAAACACACCGAAGCCCTGGTCAAGGCTGTCGGGATCGAGAAAGCCTGCGAAATCGCCGGAAAATCCAAGGCCACGCTCGGGCGATACTATTCCGATGCCCCGGAACATGCCGAACGTTTCATACCGATCGATGTGGTGGCTGCGCTCGAAAGCGCATCACGCTATCCGCATGTCACCACCGCCCTGGCCGAAATCAACGGCCTGACCATTTCCTTCGATGCCGATGCCCGCAATTCTTCGGAAAGTCGCTGCGTCAATTCCGATGTGATCGCCCTCAGTCAGCGCTTCGCGATGCTGATGTCGGAATACAGCCAGTCGATCGAGGACGGAGTCATCACCGTGAACGAGGCCAAGCGGATGCTGCGCGAAACGCTGGCCCTGCAGAAGGTGCTGCTCGAAATGAAACTGCACCTTGAGGAGGAAGTCGTTACCGGCTGATCGGCACCGCAGGCCCGGCGCATGATCTCATGCACCGGGGCCGGATGTCGGCGGCCGCTTCCTTCAGCAGGTTCCTCAGCAGGTGCTGCAGCCGCCATTGCCCGGCTTGAAGCCAAGCTTGCGGAAAATCCTTTCCGCCGGGCAGAAGCCGGTAAAGGCCGACTGGAACAGATTGGCCCCCACGAAGGCCGTGAGCCACAGGAAGTTCTGCGAAACATACACCGCCAGCAGCAGCGAAAGCAGAACCATGAAGCCGGCAAAGGCCAGCACGGCGCGGTCGGAAGTCATCTTTTCGTTCCTTTCATCCGAATGAAAACAGGAAACCCCCTTTCGGGGGCAATACATATTCGGCATATAGAATGTGTATTGTCCCTTTTCAAGGGGCCGTTCCGCTCCAGTCGGCCGGATTCACGAACAGGCCGAACCAGAGCGACCAGACCCCGAGCACCACGAATATCACGCCTGTCAGACTCCGCCGCGCAGCAAGCCGGCCGCCAAGCGCTTCAAGCCGTGGCGACAGCCCCGGCACAAGCGCGATGACAGCAAGGGGCAGCGAAAGGAACACGCCGAACACGAACATCATCAGGAATCCCGCGGCAAGACTGCCCGCGCCGGCCGCAAGCCCCAGAAGGCCGAACAGGATCGGCGCCGCACAGGCAGGAATGTTGAGCCCGAGAGCAAGCCCGGCAGCAAGGGGGCTGGAAAGCCGTTTCAGCGCCGCGGGGGCAAGATCGAAGCCACGCCTTACATGCCTGCTCCGCCCCGCAAGAAACAGCAGGCCGAGCCCGAGAAAGAGCACCCCGAACACCAGCCACATGCCCGTCTGCACCCCGATCAGCCGTGCGCCCAGAAGCGCAATCAGGGCACCGAACAGGCCCATCACGATGGCCCGGGTCAGGATGAAGACAGCCAGCGCCCCGAGGCGCTCGGCCGGCAACCGGCGGTTCTGCGTTTCAAGAAACAGGAGATGCCCGCCGATGCTGCAGGGCTCGATGAAACCGAGAAGCCCGAGAAAGGCCGGCAGAAGAACAAGAGCAGTCAAGCCGATTTCCATGGTGCCCCCATGTGCCGGAACAGCCTGGAACGCAGACGGGGCACTGTCAACCTTGCCGACACGGCGCCGATACGCACGCGAAAGGCGGATCGGGGCGACACTTCCGGCAAGGCAGGCCGGACGGTATCGGGACCGGCGCCGGCAAACGCTCCTGCGGCCTCAGCCCCCGTCCGCCGCCTTCACCACCTGCAGGAGCGGCATCAGACGGGCCATGTCCGGGCCGTGGCTCATGCCGGTCAGCGCCTTGCGCAACGGCATGAACAGTGCCCGGCCCTTGCGACCGGTGGCCTCCTTCACCGCTGCCGTCCAGCGGCTCCAGGTGGTTTCGTCCCACGGGCGGGAAGGCAGAAGCTTCAGCGCCTCGGCCACGAAATCGGCATCTTCCGGCGCGATCAGCGGCTCGGCCCCGTTGCGCATCAGATCCCACCATCTGCCCATGTCGGCGCGGGTTTCGATGTTTTCGCGCACGGCATCCCAGAAGGCCGGCGCAATGTCATCGGGCACGCCAAGCGCCGCGATATCGCCCTGCACGGCCTCGAACGGCAGGCCTGCCACGTATTTCTGGGTCAGCGGCTTCAGATCGGCAGGATCGAATCTGGTTGGCGCCGCGCCGAACCGGGAAAGATCGAAGCCTTCGGCCAGTTCATCGATGCTGTGGCGCAACTCTACCGGATCGCCCGATCCGAGACGCGCCAGCAGCGACAAAATCGCCATCGGCTCGATCCCTTCCGCACGCAGATCGCGCAGGGCCAGCGCGCCCAGACGCTTGGAAAGCGCCTCGCCCTGCGGCCCCGTCAGCAGCGAATGATGCGCGAAACGCGGCGCTTCACCACCAAGGGCGCGGATGATCTGGATCTGCGTTGCGGTGTTGGTCACATGATCCGCGCCGCGCACCACATCGGTGATGGCGAAATCCATGTCATCGCACACGGAAGCCAGCGTATACAGGAACTGGCCGTCGCCGCGGATCAGCACCGGGTCTGAAACGCTTGCCGCATCGATCGAAACGGGGCCGAGGATGCCGTCTTCCCACTCGATGCGCTCGTGATCGAGCCTGAAGCGCCAGTGACCGGGGCGGGTGCGCCGCAGTTCGGCCTTTTCCGCCTCGGAAAGTTTCAGTGCGGCGCGATCATATACCGGCGGCCTGCCCATGTTCAGCTGTTTCCTGCGCTTCAGGTCAAGCTCGGTGGGCGTTTCGAAACACTCGTAAAGCCGCCCCGAGGCGCGCAGCCGATCGGCCGCCTCCTCATAGCGCCGCAACCGCTCGGACTGATGCTCCTCGCGATCCCAGGCAAGGCCCAGCCAGCGAAGGTCCTCGCGGATCGCATCGGCATATTCCCTGGTCGAGCGCTCGGGATCGGTGTCGTCAAGACGCAGGATGAACCGCCCGTTGCCCTTGCGCGCGATCAGGTGGTTGAACAGGGCCGTGCGCAGATTGCCGATATGCAGGTAGCCAGTGGGCGACGGGGCGAAACGGGTGATTGTCATGCTTGCTGTCCGCTGATTGGCCGGGTTGCACAGGCTCTTACGCCGATTCACCGCCAAGCGAAAGGGGGCAGGCCGCCGGCAGGGTGCCGGATGCCTCAGCCCGGATCGCGCCAGCGGTTGACGATCGGATAGCGGCGATCGGGCCCGAAGGCGCGCATGGTAAGCCGGGTGCCCGGCGCGGCCTGAAAGCGCTTGTATTCGCTGATGTAAAGCAGATGTTCCACCTTCTTCACGGTTTCCCGGTCATAACCTTGCGCCACCAGATCCGAAACGCCGGCCTCGTCGTCCACCAGCCCTTTCAGGATGCCATCGAGAACCGCATAGGGCGGCAGACTGTCTTCGTCTTTCTGGCCGGGGCGCAGCTCGGCCGAGGGGGGCTTCTCGATCACCCGGGCCGGAATCACCTCGGTCGCGGGGCCCTTCATCCATTCCCGATGGTTGGCATTGCGCCAGCGGCAGGTCTCGAACACCCGCGTCTTGTAGAGATCCTTGATCGGGTTGTAGCCCCCGGCCATGTCGCCATAGATGGTGGCATATCCCACAGCCAGTTCCGACTTGTTGCCGGTGGTCAGCAGCATCTCGCCGAACTTGTTCGACAACGCCATCAGCAGCACCATCCGCAGGCGCGACTGGATGTTTTCCTCGGTCACGTCCGGGGGCAGCCCTTCGAACAGGGTGGCAAGCGTTTCGCCAACCGCCGCCCGCGCCGCGCCGATCGGCAGGTTGTCGAGCCGGCAGCCAAGCCTTTCGGCCACCCGGCGAGCATCCTCAAGCGAGCTTTCCGAGGTATATTCCGAGGGCATCATGACACAGCGCACGTTTTCAGGCCCCAGCGCATCCACCGCAATGGCAGCAACAAGCGCACTGTCCACCCCGCCGGAAAGCCCCAGCAGGGCCTTTGCAAACCCGTTCTTGCGCAGATAGTCGCCAAGCGCCATCACCATGCAGCGGTAATCCTGCTCCCACTCATCGGGCTGGGAGACAAGCGTGCCCTGCACGGCCCGCCAGCCCGTATCGGTTTCGGCAAGATCGAGATGGACAAGGCATTCCTCGAAGGCCGGCATCTGCACCGCAAGCGCACCGCCGGGATTAAGAACGAAGCTGGCACCATCGAATACCTGATCGTCCTGCCCGCCCACAAGATTGAGATAGACAAGCGGCAGCCCGGTTTCCACGACCCGCGCCACCATATGGCCCTGACGCACATCGAGCTTGTTCCGGTAATAGGGAGAACCATTGGGCACCAGCAGGATATCGGCCCCGGTTTCGGCCAGGGTTTCGGCCACGTCGGGGCTCCAGGAATCTTCGCAGATCGGCGAACCGATGCGCAGCGGGCCGATGGCATAGGGGCCCTGAGGCGGGCCGGGTTCGAACAGGCGCATTTCGTCGAACACGGTTTCGTTGGGCAGTTTCTGCTTCAGCACACGCGCCTTCACCTGCCCGCCCTCAAGGATGTGATAGGCATTGTAAAGCCTGCCGCCCTCGGCAAACGGCCCGCCGATGGCAATTGCCGGCCCCTCGGCGCAGACGGCGGCCAGGGCCTCGATCTCGGCCATGGCGGCGCGGTGGAAGGCGGGCTTCATCACCAGATCCCGGGTCTGGTAGCCGGTGATGAACATCTCGGGAAAGGCCAGAAGATCGGCCTTCGCCGCCCTGGCCTGCGCCCAGGCCTCGCGGGCCTGCGCAGCGTTTTCCTTCAGCGCACCCACGGTGGGGTTGAACTGGGCCAGGGTGATGCGAAACCGTTGTGCCATGCGATATCCTCGTTCCTGAACCGCTTTCTTAGCAGAGTTCCGCGCGGGTGGAAGCCGCCCGGCTGCAAAAAACATTGTCTGCCCGCGGGGGCTGAATTAGGCTCGGGAAACAGCGCCGCCCAGCATACGAACGGCAAGCGGCGACAAGGGAGTATCGCAGCATGCGGACAACACGCGTTCCGGGTTTGAGGGCTTTTGCCCTTTCCACCGCTCTTTGCGCTGCCATGATCACGCCAACCCCGGCCCGGGCGCAGGGCACGGGTGAGGTGATCACAAAGCAATACAACGACGGCGGCGTCTATATCGGCACCTTTCTTGATGGCAAGCAGCATGGTCAGGGCACCTATACCCTTCCCAACGGCTATGAATACAAGGGTCAGTGGGAACATGGCGAGATCAGGGGCAAGGGCGTTGCGCGTTATCCGAACGGCTCGGTATACGAGGGCGAATTCGTCGCCGGCAAGCCGCATGGGTTCGGCAGGATCGTGTTTGCCGATGGCGGCACCTATGAGGGCGACTGGGAAGACGGCCGGATCACCGGCAACGGCATCGCCATCTATGCCAACGGGGTGCAGTACGAAGGCGGTTTCCTGAACGGCCTGCATCACGGCGTGGGCACCATGAAAAGCCCGAACGGCTATGTCTATCAGGGCGAATGGGCAAACGGCGTGAAAGAGGGTGAGGGCACCATCACCTATCCCGACGGCTCGGTCTACAAGGGCGCACTGAAGGGCGGCAAGCGCCACGGCAAGGGCGTTCTGACCCGCCCCGACGGCCTGCGCTACGAAGGCGAATGGAAAGATGGCCAGATCTCCGGGCAGGGCCGCCTCACGCAGCCCAACGGCGATGTCTATGAAGGTGCGTTCCTGAATGGCAGGCGTCATGGCACGGGCAAGGTCACCTATGCCAACGGCGATGTCTACGAAGGCACCTTCCGCGACGACATGCGCCACGGGCAGGGCACCTTCACCGGCGCCGACGGCTATCGCTATACCGGCGCCTGGGCAAACGGGCATATCGAGGGCAGGGGCGAGGTTACCTATCCCGATGGTTCGCTCTACAAGGGCTCTTTCCGGAACGATCTTGCCGACGGCCAGGGCAGAATCGTCTATCCCGACGGCAATTCATACGAAGGCGAATGGAAGGCCGGGGTGATCGAAGGCAAGGGCATCGCACGTTATGGCGACGGTATGGTCTATGAAGGCAGCTTCAGAAACGCCAGATACCATGGTTTCGGAATCATGACCTATCCCGGCGGTTATCGCTACGAGGGCGAATGGAAGGACGGCCAGCGCCACGGCAGGGGCAAGGCCACCTATGGCGACGGCACCGTGTATGAAGGCGATTTCGTGAACGGCCTGCGCGAAGGCCTGGGCACCATCAGGATGCCCGACGGCTTCACCTACACCGGTGAATGGAAGGCCGGCGAAATCGACGGCAAGGGCATGGCCACCTATCCCAATGGCGATGTGTATGAAGGCATGTTCTCGAAGGGCAGACGCCAGGGGCAAGGCACCATGCGCTATCACTCCGGGCAGGTTCAGTCCGGCCGCTGGGAAAGCGGCGCCTTTGCCGGCGATTCACCGGAAACATCCCCCGCAGACGCCCCCCCCGAAACAACGCCGCAAGCGCCTGCTTCTCCCGAAACGGCAGAAACACCCCCGGCCGGCAACGGCAACTGAGCACCTGCGCCGCCCCCGGAAACCCGCCACATGCAAATGGAAATCCGCCACGTTTCGTGGTAAGATGGAGAGAAGGGAAAGGGTGGTGGCCGGAACTGACCTGATCGGATGTGCGATGCCTGCGCACTGTTTCCGAAACGGCAGCAGTTGCAAAAAAATCACCCAGTTCATACTTGTTTCGCGAACAATAACTCCGTTCGCGAATATTTTACCCAAATGTGCGAAACCACACGCACGAGCAGTATGATCATTGGAGCACGCGAGATGAAACGGCCATATTTCATGCACACGCTGTATATCGGTTCGGCCTTCGCAGCGATGGCACTTGCAACGGCAGCACATGCCGCATCTGTCAGATTCGATACCCTGGAAGCCCTCTGGACCAACCCGACAGGTGGCAGCAGCATCGTCATGACACCGTCTTACGACGATCCGGCAACCATCCGGTGGGGCATCCCGCACATGTCGGGAACGGGCGAAAAATCGGGATACGAATTCGACGCGGTCGATACCCCCTTCATCCGCCCGGCAGATGATGTATTCGCGCTGGGAAGATTCACCCATTTCAACAAGGTAATAAATCTTGGCACGGGGATTTCCTCGGTCGAGCTTTTCCTGAAAGCCGATATCGTGCTGATCCCCGATGCCGGCCCCGAAGTTTCACTGGGGGAAAACATCTTCCGTTTTCTGGTCAAGCATGATGAAACCCCCAATGTCGCACCCTGTCTGCCCGGCAGTGTTTCGGTGTGCGATGATGCGGTCAGCATCACCGCCCTTGACACAAGCGATATGGTGCTGATCGACGGCACCGAATACACGCTGTCGATCCTCGGCTTCTCGTACACCGTTGCCGATGCCGAAGCGGGAATATTCGATTCCGAATTCCTTTCGCCTGAAAACGGCACCAATACCCGCGTGCTGGCGGCCACGTTCAGCGTGGCTGGCAACAACCCCGCTCCGGTGCCGCTGCCGGCAGGGCTGCCGATGCTGCTTGCCGGGCTGGGGCTGATGCGAATCCGGAAAGGAAAGCCGGGCTGAACCCTTCCGGTTCGCACAACACCGAAGGGCAAGGCCCGCAGGCCGCGCCACGCCATGCCCGGAAAAGACTTCGGCGCCTCGTGCCTGTCTCCGCATCAGCAGAGCCTCCGCAGGAAATTGTGGGGGCTGCCCGCTTTCTGCCGCTTCGGCGCATTCCGGCACCTGCGGGATCATTTCAGTTTGGTTACGCCCAGCATCCGCATGACAGCACGTTCGTAGAATGGCTCGCTCACCCCCTTGCGGATCTTGCGCAGAAAATACCATTCGAACATCAGCTTGGCCCAGTGCACCCATCTGCCCCTGGATGACCAGTTCACATTGCGCGGCGGGTTCTGCGGCATCGCCAGGAAGGCCGCACCGCCATCGCCGAAATCGGCGAGGCAAAGCGCATTCCACGTGGCCCTGGCAGAGGGCGCCCGGCCCTCGAGCAGAAGCGGAATGTTGTGCGCCGTGGCCGTGACCATGCTTTCGATCATGAAACCGGTTTTCGGCACGCCCGTGGGCACCGGTGTTGCCACCGGCGGCGCAATTGCAATGCACACCCCGATTGCGAACACGTTCCGGTATTTCGGATTGCGCTGGTATTCATCAACGATGACGAAACCGCGCGGATTGACCAGCCCTTCGATATCGCGCAATGCCGGTATCCCGCGAAAGGCAGGCAGCATCATCGCATAGCTGAATTCGCGCTCGTGCCGCTTCTTGTCCTTGCCGTCCTCGTCCACCTCGGTGATGAAAGCCCTGCCATCGGCGAACCTTTCCACCCTGGCATTGACGATCCAGTCGATATGGCGACTGCGCAGAAGGGATTCGAGCATTCCCTTCGTATCGCCCACGCCGCCCAGCCCGAGATGCCCGATGAACGGTTCGGACGAGACAAAGGTTATCGGCACCTTGTGGCGAATCTTGCGACGGCGCAGATCGGTATCCATGATCATCGCATATTCATAGGCCGGCCCGAAACACGAAGCCCCCTGCACCGCACCCACCACGATCGGGCCGGGATTCCTGCAGAATGCCTCCCAGGCCTCTGCCGATTTCCCGGCATGTTCCACTGTGCAGACCGAGTGCGTGAAGCCCTCGGGGCCGAAGCCCTCGATCTCGTCAAACGCCAGTTCGGGGCCGGTGGCAATCACGATATGGTCGTATTCCACCGATTGCCCGTCTTTCAGCTCTACCCTGTTTTCCCCGGGATGAAGGCGTCTTGCGCCGGTGCTGATGAAATCGATGTCGCGCTTCGCCATCACCGGAGCAAGATCGATGGTGATGTCCTCCTTCCTGCGCCAGCCTACCCCCGCCCAGGGATTGGACGGGGTGAACTGGAAATAGGGCTTGTCGGAAATCACGGTGATCCTGTGCCCCCGCCCCAGCGTTTCGCGCAATTCGAAAGCCTGGATGGCACCGCCAAGGCCGGCGCCCAATACAACCACATGTGCCATTCTCGTTTCCTCCTTCGGGTGTTTCCGTTTCCCCGCCTGCCGGCATCGGACGGGATCCCGGCCCCTCGGCCCGCATCCGGCCGTTTCCCTCTTTTCCGGACGGCAGCCATGCGGAATATTCTCATCCTTCGGCCATGCCGTGCCCTGACCTGCATCAAACCCCGGAAATTCGACAGACGAATTGGGGCTTTATCTCGTCGGCAAAGCGCGTATATTCCGCCCCATGAGCACAAGGCCGCATGAAAACCACATCATTTCCGCTCTGCCTGCCGGCACAGCGGTCAGCCGTGGCGGCCTTCTCCTCCTTAGCTGCCTCTGAGCGTGTCATGTCCGGCGCACGCGTTCAGAGGCTGTGATCCGCGCCACCATCACCCGAAGCTAAGGCAGAAAGAAAAAGAGAATTCCCATGTCCGATTCCGCGAAACACCCCGCGATGCAACAGAACCGTGTCCTGATCTTCGACACCACCCTGCGCGACGGCGAGCAATCCCCGGGCGCCACCATGACCCATGACGAGAAACTCGAGATCGCACAGATGCTCGACGAAATGGGCGTGGACATCATCGAAGCCGGTTTCCCGATTGCCTCGGAAGGCGATTTCAAGGCGGTGAGCGAGATCGCCCGGCAGGCCGAAAACGCCGTGATCTGCGGCCTTGCGCGCGCCAATTTCAAGGATATCGACCGCTGCTGGGAGGCCGTGAAAGGCGCACGGCGGCCGCGCATCCATACCTTCATCGGCACTTCGCCACTGCATCGCGACATCCCCCGCCTCAGCCGGGACGAGATGGCCGAGCTGATCCACGATACGGTGACCCGCGCCCGCAACCTGTGCGAAGACGTGCAGTGGTCGCCCATGGACGCAACCCGCACCGAACAGGACTATCTCTGCCGCGTCGTCGAGATTGCGATCAAGGCCGGCGCCACCACCATCAACATCCCCGATACGGTGGGCTATACGGCCCCACGCGAAAACGCCGCACTGATCCGCATGCTGATCGAGCGTGTGCCAGGTGCCGACGAGATCACCTTTGCCACCCATTGCCACAACGATCTGGGCATGGCCACGGCCAATGCCCTGGCGGCGGTGGAAGCCGGCGCCCGTCAGATCGAATGCACGATCAACGGTCTGGGCGAGCGCGCCGGCAACACCGCCCTGGAAGAGGTGGTGATGGCGCTGAAGGTGCGCAATGACATCCTGCCCTTCACCACCGGCATCGACACCACCCGGATCATGAACATCTCGCGCCGGGTGGCGCAGGTTTCGGGCTTCCCGGTGCAATACAACAAGGCAATCGTGGGCAAGAATGCCTTCGCTCATGAAAGCGGCATCCACCAGGACGGAATGCTGAAGAACGCCGAAACCTTCGAGATCATGCGCCCCGAGGATGTGGGCCTGAAGGAAACCAGCCTGGTGCTGGGCAAGCATTCGGGCCGTGCGGCACTGCGCGCGCGCCTGCACGATCTGGGATTTGACCTGGCCGACAATCAGCTGAAAGACATATTCGTGCGTTTCAAGGCGCTGGCCGACCGCAAGAAAGAGGTTTATGACGATGACCTGATCGCGCTGATGCACGACAGTGCCAGCGAGGCCGAACACGATCATATCCAGCTGAAGCGACTGCAGGTGATCTGCGGCACCGAAGCCCCCCAGTCCGCCGATATGGTGCTTGAAATCGACGGCACCGAGCAGCAGGTCACCGCTACCGGCGATGGCCCGGTGGATGCCGCCTTCAATGCCGTGAAGGCACTGTTTCCCCATGAGGCCCGCCTGCAGCTTTATCAGGTGCATGCGGTAACGGAGGGAACCGATGCCCAGGCCACGGTAAGTGTCCGAATGGAGGAAAACGGCAAGATCGTCACCGGTCAGTCGGCCGATACCGATACGGTGGTTGCTTCCACGAAAGCCTATATCCAGGCACTGAACAAGCTTCTGGTGCGGCGCCAGAAACGCAGGCCCGGGCATGATTCGAACGTGGCCTCATGACAGGAAACGCCCGAGGGCGCAGATCGGTGGTGTTTCACTTTCCAAACATGTTCCGGCCTGTTTCCGGGTCCAAAACCTGATCTGATTTCACAAACCCGGCAATTTCAGGTCGATCGCGAACCGCGCGGGGATCGCCCCGTGCGTTCCCGGCGGCGAAAAGGTGCCGCCCATGGCCCTTCTGCCCCTTTACGCTGGCCGTGGCCGGCGCCTATAAGAACCCGGCCGGTGGCCGTGAAAGAGTCGCCCGCATGTCGGTTTCTTGCAAGAGGACACCCTGCGCATGGTTGGTTTTGGCCTGTTTTCGTCGGATATGGCGATCGATCTGGGAACAGCGAACACGCTTGTTTACGTCAAGGGCCGGGGGATCATCCTCAACGAGCCCTCGGTTGTCGCCTATCATGTGAAGGACGGCGTCAAGAAGGTGCTGGCCGTGGGCGAAGATGCCAAGCTGATGCTTGGCCGCACCCCCGGCACCATCGAGGCCATCCGCCCGATGCGCGAGGGCGTGATCGCCGATTTCGACGTGGCCGAAGAGATGATCAAGCATTTCATCCGCAAGGTTCACAAGCGCACCACCTTTTCGAAACCCAAGATCATCGTCTGCGTGCCCCACGGCGCGACGCCGGTTGAAAAACGGGCGATCCGCCAATCGGTGCTTTCGGCCGGCGCACGCCGCGCCGGGCTGATCGCCGAACCGATCGCGGCCGCCATCGGCGCCGGCATGCCGATCACCGATCCCACCGGCAACATGGTTGTCGATATCGGCGGCGGCACCACCGAAGTGGCGGTGCTGAGCCTTGGCGACATCGTCTATGCCCGTTCGGTGCGGGTGGGGGGCGATCGCATGGACGAAGCCATCGTTTCATATCTGCGTCGCCAGCAGAACCTGCTGATCGGCGAAACCACCGCCGAGCGCATCAAGACATCGATCGGCACCGCACGCATGCCCGACGACGGGCGCGGTGCCGTCATGCAGATCCGCGGACGCGATCTGCTGAACGGCGTTCCGAAGGAAACCGAGATCAACCAGGCACAGGTGGCCGAGGCTCTGGCCGAACCGGTGCAGCAGATCTGCGAAGCGGTGATGACAGCCCTCGAAGCCACCCCGCCCGACCTTGCCGCCGACATCGTGGACCGCGGCGTGATGCTGACCGGCGGCGGCGCGCTTCTGGGCGATCTGGATCTGGCCCTGCGCGAACAGACGGGTCTGGCCATTTCGGTTGCCGATGAATCGCTCAATTGCGTGGCGCTCGGCACCGGCAAGGCGCTGGAATACGAAAAGCAGCTGCATCATGTGATAGACTACGACAGCTAGGGCCGGGAGGCCCTTCGGGAGCGGCCTGTGGCAAGGGAAAACGTGACACATACCTATGTGCGCCCGATCCGGCGGATCCTGACCGGGCTGCTCCTGCTGCTGCTCGCCGGCATCTTCCTGCTGTGGCGGATCGACAGCCCCCGGGTCGAGCAGTTTCGCGCCCGCCTGACAGACAAGGTGGTGCCCAGCTTCGAATGGGCGCTGGCGCCGGTTGCCGCCTTCGCCAACATGATCGAGGGGTATCAGTCCTATCAGAAACTCTATCGGCAGAACCAGGAACTGCGCCGCGAACTGCAACAGATGAAGGCCTGGAAGGAAGCGGCGCTGCAACTGGAACAGAAGAACGCCAAGCTTCTCGATCTCAACAAGGTGCGGCTTGATCCCAAGCTTACCCATGTCACGGGCGTGGTTCTGGCCGACAGCGGTTCGCCCTTCCGGCAGTCGGTTCTGGTCAATGTGGGCGCACGTGACGGCATTCAGGATGGCTGGGCAACGATGGACGGCATCGGGCTTGTCGGGCGTATCTCGGGGGTGGGCGACCGCACCGCGCGGGTTATCCTGCTGACCGATTCGAACAGCCGCATTCCCGTTTCGATCCAGCCCTCCGGCCAGCGGGCGATCCTGGCCGGCGACAATTCCCCCGCTCCGCCGCTGGAATTTCTCGAAAAACCGGAGCTGGTGCGCCCCGGCGACAGCGTCATTTCATCGGGCGATGGCGGGGTGTTTCCCGCGGGGCTTCTGGTTGGCCGCGTCGCACAGGGCACCGACGGAAGGCTGCGCGTGCGCCTGGCTGCCGATTACGAACGCCTCGAATATCTGCGCGTGCTGCGCTCACGCCCTGTCGAACCGATAACCATGCCCGGCATGCTGCTGGCGCCGGCGCCACTGCCTGCACCGGCGCCGACACCGGAAAACCCGGATACGTCACCCCCCGGCACCGCGGAAGAAGACGCCGGCGAGGGGCGGGATGGTTGACTTCGCCCTCACCCGAATCTGGTTGTTCCGGCTGCTGTTCGCCGCGATATGCGGCACGATCATCTTCTTTCAGTTGCTGCCGCTGAAAACTGCCCCCGGCGGATGGCCGGCCCCCGATCTTCTGCAGGCATTCACATGCGCATGGGTGCTGCGACGGCCCGATTATGTGCCGATCGTGCTGATTGCCGCTATCATGCTGCTGGCCGACATGCTGTTCCTGCGCCCCCCCGGCCTGCAGGCGGCACTGATGGTTGCCGCGGCCGAATTCCTGCGCCAGCGGATCCACATGACACGAGATCTGCCTTTCGGCGTTGAATGGGCGCTTGTTGCCACCGTCCTGACCGGGGTGGCGCTCGGGCAGCGCCTGATACTGCTCCTGCTTCTGGTCGAACGCCCGCCGCTCAGCCTTTTCCTGATGCAGCTTCTGGCAACGATCCTTGCATATCCCCTTGTCGTTTTTGTCTCACGTCATATTTTTGGCATAAGGCCGGCCGCACGCGGCAAGGTTGATACTCTGGGGCACAGGCCATGAAACGATCACCCAAGGATACGGCCGAAAGCCACCGGCGCATCGGTCGCCGTGCCCTGGTTCTCGGGGCCCTGCAGCTGGGCTTTGCCGGCGTTCTGGCTGCCCGCATGCGCTATCTTCAGGTGGAAAACGCCGATCAGTTCAGGCTGCTGGCCGATGAAAACCGGATCAACATCCGGCTGCTTCCCCCGGCGCGCGGGCTGATCTTCGATCGCCATGGCACACCGCTTGCGGTGAACGAGCAGAACTACCGGATCACCATCGTGCGCGAGGATGCGGGCGATGTGGAAATGGTGATCGACCGGCTGCAGAAGCTGATCCACCTTGACCCGGATGACCTGAAGAAATCCCTGAAGGAACTGCGGCAACGCAGCGCTTTCGTGCCCGTCACCCTGGCTGACAGGCTGACCTGGGAACAGGTATCCGAGGTGGCGGTGAACGCCCCCGTTCTGCCCGGCATCACCCCCGAGGTAGGGCTGACCCGCCACTATCCGTTCGATACCGACTTCGCCCATGTGGTGGGTTATGTCGGCCCGGTCTCCGACTATGACCTGAAGAAGCTGGACGATCCCGATCCGCTGCTGCAGATCCCCCGCTTCCAGATCGGCAAATCCGGGGTCGAGGCAAAGCTTGAAAGGAAGTTGCGGGGCAAGGCCGGTATCAAGCGCATCGAGGTGAACGCCCAGGGGCGGGTGATGCGCGAGATCGGCCGCCAGGAAAGCACCCCCGGCGCGGATGTTCAACTGACCGTGGACAGCAGCCTGCAGAACTATGTGCAGGCCCGCCTTGGTGGCGAAAGCGCCGCCGCCGTGGTGATCGACACGCATGACGGAGACCTGCTGGCGATCGGCTCGACCCCGGCCTTCGATCCCAACAAGTTCGTGACGGGGATCTCGGTTGCCGAATACAAGGCCCTGCTGGAAAACGAATACCGCCCACTGGCCAACAAGGCCGTTCAGGGCACCTATCCACCCGGCTCCACCTTCAAGATGGTCACGGCTCTTGCGGCACTCGAGGCCGGGGTCGTGGCCCCCGAGGAAACCGTCTATTGCCGCGGCTTCACCCGGGTGGGCGGGCGGCGGTTCCACTGCTGGAAACGGGCCGGACACGGCCATGTCGATCTTCTGGAATCGCTTCAGGAATCCTGCGATGTCTATTATTACGATCTGGCACAGCGTGTCGGGATCGAAAGGATCACCGCCATGGCCCGGCGGCTTGGTCTGGGCCGGCAGTATCCGATTCCGATGTCGGCGGTTGCCGAAGGGCTGACCCCGACCAAGGAATGGAAGCGCCTCAGGAAAGGGGCCGAATGGGTGATCGGGGATTCTCTCAACGCGGCAATCGGGCAGGGATTCGTTCTGGCTTCGCCGCTGCAGCTCGCGGTGATGACCGCACGCCTTGCCAGCGGCCGGCAGATCGAGCCGCGTCTGATCAAGTCCATAGATGGTATCGAAGCCCCCCGCGACAAACCCGCCCCTCTGGGCCTGAATGAAAACAATCTTCGGCGTATCCGTCAGGCCATGTTCGCCGTTTCCAACACCCGCAAGGGCACTGCCTATCGTTCGCGCATCGTGCTCGACGGTCTGCGCCTGGCCGGCAAGACCGGCACCAGTCAGGTGCGCAACATCACCAAGGCCGAACGCGCCCGCGGCGTGGTGCGCAACGAGGATCTGCCCTGGAACCGGCGCGACCACGCCCTGTTCGTTTCCTTCGCCCCCCATGACAGGCCGCGGATAGCGGTGGCGGTTGTTGTCGAACACGGGGGCGGGGGCTCGAAGGCGGCGGCACCGATCGCGCGCGACATCGTGCTGCGCGCCCTGACCGGAGACATGCCCCCGCTTGACGCTTATCCTCGGACAGATCGCCAGCGGATCGCCGAGGAACAGAAAAGGCTGAAGCCGAAACTGCGCCGCCCGCGCGGCGTGGAAAGCGGCAGGGATCGGGCATGAGTTATCTCGAATACAATGTGAAACGGGCGCCTGCAGGCCTGCGAAAGCTGCTTTATCTCAACTGGGCGCTGATCGTGCTGGTGGCAACGGTCAGCAGTGTCGGTTTCCTGATGCTCTATGCGGTGGCCGGCGGTTCGCTGACGCCATGGGTCGAGCCGCAGATGAAGCGTTTTGCCCTTGGCATGGGCGCGATGCTGTTCATCGCAATGGTGCCGATCTGGTTCTGGCGCAACATGGCCGGGGTCGCCTATGGCGCATCTCTGCTGCTGCTGATCCTTGTGGAGATCATCGGCGACGTGGGCATGGGTGCGCGGCGCTGGATCGATCTCGGGTTCATCCGTCTGCAGCCTTCGGAAATGGCGAAGATCACCATGGTGATGATGCTCGCCGCCTATTACGACTGGCTCGACATCCGGAAGGTTTCGCGTCCGTTCTGGGTTCTGGTGCCGCTGGTCATCATTCTGCTGCCAACCTTTCTGGTCTTGCGCCAGCCCGATCTGGGCACCGCCATCCTGCTGGTGGCGGGCGGGGGCATCGTGATGTTTCTGGCCGGGGTCAGCCTGTGGTATTTCGGTGCACTGGGCGCATTGGGCATCGCGCTGGTCACGGCGGTGTTCCAGTCGCGCGGCACCTCGTGGCAATTGCTGAAGGATTACCAGTATCGCCGGATCGATACCTTTCTTGACCCAAGCATAGACCCCCTGGGGCAGGGCTATCACATCACCCAGTCGAAGATCGCGCTCGGTTCGGGGGGGTGGTCGGGCCGCGGTTTCATGCAGGGCACGCAGACGCGGCTCAACTTCCTGCCCGAAAAGCATACCGATTTCATCTTCACCACCCTGGCCGAAGATTTCGGTTTCATCGGCGGCATGGTGCTGCTGGGCCTCTATCTGCTCATTCTCGGATTCTGCTTTTATACCGGGCTGAAAACCCGGGATCGTTTCGCTTCGCTGGCAACTCTGGGCATCGCCGCCACCTTCTTCCTGTTCTTCGCGGTCAACATGTCGATGGTGATGGGGCTGGCGCCGGTGGTCGGGGTGCCGCTACCACTGGTATCCTATGGCGGATCGGCGATGCTGGTGCTGCTGGCCGCCTTCGGTCTGGTGCAAAGCGCCAACGTGCACCGCCCGCGCTGAAGCAGCTGCCTCGGAAAGGAGCATCCGTTCCATGATCCAGATCCTTCTTTCCGCCTCTCCCGCCTGCCGGGCACGCTATGAAGCCCCCCTGCGGCGGGCTCTTGACGCGGCCGGGCTGAGGCACGTGCTGTTCAGCGAATGCGACGATCCCGCAAGCGTCGATTACATCGTCTTTGCGCCGGGCGGCCCGGTTACGGATTTCTCTCCCTTCCGCCGGGCGAAGGCCGTGCTGAGCCTCTGGGCCGGGGTCGAAAGGATCGTCAGCAACCCGACACTCACCCAGCCGCTGATCCGCATGGTCAACCCCGGGATGACGGAAGGCATGGTCGAATGGGTGACCGGCCATGTCCTGCGCCACCATCTGGGAACGGATGCGCATGTCTGTCGCAAGACCCCAGAATGGAACCCGATCATTCCGCCACTGGCCCGGGAACGCCGTGTTTCGGTGCTGGGCCTCGGCATCCTGGGAAGTGCCTGCGCAAGGGCTCTGGCCGCACTCAATTTCGATGTTGCGGGCTGGAGCAGAAGCGCGAAAACCATTGCACGGGTCAGATGCCTGCATGGCGATGCCGGACTGACAGAGGCACTTGAGCGCGCCGATATCCTTGTGCTGCTTCTGCCCCTTACCAGCGAAACGGAAAACCTTCTGAATGCCCGACGCCTGGCCCTGCTGCCGCGGGGGGCGGTGATCGTCAACCCCGGCCGCGGGCCTCTGATCGATGACGATGCCCTGCTGGCGGCCCTTGATCGCGGACACCTCGGCCACGCCACGCTTGATGTGTTCCGCCGCGAACCCCTGCCCGGAGATCATCCGTTCTGGCACCACCCCAGGGTAACGGTCACTCCGCATGTGGCCTCGGACAGCCGACCGGAACATGCCGCCCGCGCCATCGCCGAAAACATCCGGCGCGGCGAGCGGGGAAAGCCTTTCCGCGATCTGGTGGACCGCACGGCAGGGTATTGAGGCCAGGGCCCGACACACCCGGAATCATCGCAGCTTCGGCGGGACGGAGGGGCAGGTTTCGGAATCCGGCAGGGATATCCGGCGGGCCTCGGGCATGGAAAGATCAAACCGCAGCGCCCAATGCTCGAAACGCGCGCATACCGGATCGTCGGCGGCAAGAAAAAGAACGTCCAGTTCCGGTGCACCGCTCTCCCCCTTCCGGTCGCTGCCACCGCCGCCCGACAATACGACAGCCTCATGCACCGCGCGGGTCAGCGCGGTCTCTCCGGCCGGGTGGGCCTCGACGAAAACCAGCATGTGGCCGCGTCGGCCATCATCCCGGACAACTCCGGCCAGCAACGCCGATCGTGCCAACCCCGCCGCTGCCGCCAGTGTTTCCCCGAGTGCCTGTATCAACGCGCCGGACAGCCCTGCCGGCGGCAGGATCCTCTGCACCCGGCCAGCGATCTGCACCGGTTCTTCGGCCAGGATGCCCGCCAGCCAGTCCAGCGCGCCGGGCGGCACAAGCCAGGCCGAATCCGCCACTCCGGGGTTGAGCACAACCCCTACCCCCTGCCCCGCCAGCATCGCGGCCAGCCCCCGCCCCGACAGGGCCACATGGGGAGAGGGGCGACTGATGAAGGCTGCCAGCCGTTCATCCCGGTCAAAGGCGATCACGTAACGCCCGCCTTCGGCCTCAAGCAGCAGCGGCGCGATCCTGCCGCCCCTGGCCTCATGCTCCAGAAGAACAAACAGTTCGCTTGCCGCGAAATGGCGGAAATAGCGCAGCCGGGCCTCGGCGTCATCCTCATTCGCACACATCGCGGCATGGGCGCGATCAAGCGGGGTGGAAATGCCCTTCATTGCAGAACCTCGGCCACCCGGGCACGCAACTGCGGAAGCAGATCTTCCGCAAACCACGGGTTTTTCCTCAACCAGGCCGTATTGCGCCACGACGGATGCGGCAACGGAAACAGGCCGGGCGCAAAGGCCCGCCAGTTGCGCACGGTTTCGCTGACCCTGCCCCCGGCCTGCCGGCCGAGATGCCACCTGTGCGCATATCCCCCGACCAGCACCCGCAGGGGGATCCGGCCAAGCGCGGCCATCACCCGTGCATGCCAGGTTTCGCTGCACTGCACCGGCGGCGGCAGGTCCGAACCCCTGTCATCATACCCCGGAAAACAGAATGCCATGGGCACGATGGCAATCCGTTTCCTGTCATAGAACAGGTCGCGGCCGATCCCCAGCCATTCGCGCAGCCTGTCACCGGACGGATCATCGAACGGACGGCCCGAGTCATGCACCCGCCTGCCCGGCGCCTGACCGGCGATCAGGATACGCGCGCCCGGGCGGAACCACACGACCGGACGCGGCGCATGAGCGGTGGCGGTTTCGCCGAAACGGGCGGCGCACAGGCGGCAGGCCCGGATTTCCCTGACAAGAGTATCGTCCATGCCACCTCATACCCCGTATCGGGCAGGACAGGCAAAGGGAGATGCAATAAACTGCTTGCATATTTCGATTGTTTTAGAAATATGGAAGCATGAAACCGGATCAACTGCACGACATCACCCTTGAAACCGCCGCCTATCGTTTTGCGGCGCTTGGCTCGGAACCGCGGCTGAACGTGCTGCGCTGCATCGTGCGCGCCGGCCCCGAAGGCCTTTCGATCGGCGAACTCGGTGTGCAGGCCGGGCTGCGCGGCGCCACACTTACCCATCACGTGAAGATCCTCGAACAGGCCGGGCTGATCCGGCGCAGCCGCAAGGGGCGTTCGGTCATCTGTGCGGCACCTTCACTGGGCGAAATCGAAAGCCTTGCACATTTCCTGATCTGCCAGTGCGCGCCACAGGCACATGCGGCAACGCTTCCCCTGAAAGACACGCCCCCCTCCGAAAACATGGAAGGAAACACCCCATGAGCAGCTGCGGTTCGGGTGGAAAGACCCATGCCCATGCCCATGCATCGGGAGCATTCCCGAACCGGCCTGATCGCATCTGGCTGCTGATCGCGGCAATCCCGATGTTGCTCGTAATTTTCGATTCCGCAGCCACATTGCCGGTGGTGCGGGGCGCATTGGCCACCTTCCTCGACACGCTTCCCTTCATCGCCTTCGCCGTGATCGCCGTGGCCTGGCTCAAGGCCTCGGGGGCAGATGCCCTGATGGCGCGGGCCTTCGAGGGGCGCGAGGGGCGCATGATCCTTTTCGCGGCCGCCATGGGGGCTCTGGTGCCATTCTGCTCCTGCGAGGTGATCCCTTTCGTGGCCGCCCTGCTTGCCGTCGGCGCGCCGGTGGCTGCAGTGATGGCCTTTCTCCTCTCCGCGCCCCTGATGGATCCGGCGATGTTCTTCATCACGGCGGGCACGCTGGGGGCGGATTTTGCCGTCATGAAGCTGGCGGCGGCAGTGGTGATCGGCATCGGAGGCGGCTGGATGTTCCGTGTACTGGCAAAAAGCCGTCTGCTGGCCACTCCCCTGCGCAGCAATCCGGCAGCTGCAACATGCGGCAGCTCCTCCGACACGGGCACCGGCAAAGGCTGCGGCTGCAGCGCGGCGCCGGCAGCCCTTGCCGGGCAGGGCAGCAAGCCCCGGCTGGCCTTCTGGCACATTCCCGACAGTCGGCGCGTTTTCCGGGATCAGCTTCTCGAAAACGCGATCTTCCTGACCAAATGGCTGCTTTTCGCCTTCCTTCTGGAACAGCTGGTTACCCGTTATGTTCCGGCCTCCTGGATTTCCTCTCTTCTGGGCGGGGAAGGCGCCGGGCCGATCCTGCTGGCCACCCTCATCGGCGGCCCCGCCTATATCAATGGCTATGCAGCCATTCCGCTGGTGAATTCCCTTCTCGAACAGGGCATGAGCAACGGGGCGGCAATGTCTTTCGTGATTGCGGGCGGAGTAAGCTGTGTGCCCACTGCCGTGGCCATCTGGGGAATGGTCAGGCCCCCCGTATTTGCGCTTTACGTAGGCGTGGCCACCGTGGGCGCCATTCTTGCAGGCTTCCTGTGGCAGGCCATCGCCTGACCGCCCATCACCGGATTTCCCGCTATCGGTTGTCGCCGCCTTCGGCTTGCGTTATTGGGGCAGGAACCCCAGAGCACAAAGAAACGGGCAGCCACCATGTATCGCGTCTGGAATTTCGTTGCATCCTATTCGCTGTTGCTCATTTTCGGCGCCGTGGCGGCATTGATCTGGGCCAATATCGATCCGCACGGCTATCACGCCTTCGTGGATTATCCTCTTCTTGAAAACCGCTGGGTGGGCAAGCTTGAATATGGCGATGGCGATGGCAGCTATCGGGTGCTGACGCTTCATTACCTTGTCAATGACATGCTCATGGCCTTCTTCTTTGCCATTGCGGCAAAAGAAGTGTGGGAAGCGGTGATCCTGAAAAACGGCGCGCTGCGGGGCAGAAAGGCCGCGACACCGCTGATCGCAACGCTGGGCGGCATGATGGGGCCGATTGCCGTTTATCTTGGCATGGCAGTGCTGTTCTGGCCAATGAAGTTTCCCGAAGTGGCAAATGGCTGGGCGATTCCGACGGCAACCGACATCGCCTTTTCATATCTTGTCGGACGAATCGTTTTCGGTGCCGGGCACCCCGCCGTGCGCTTTCTGCTGCTGCTGGCAATCGCCGACGATGCCGCCGGCCTGCTGATCCTTGCGATCTTCTATCCCTCGGGTGATCTGGCCCCCGAATGGCTGCTGCTGTCTGTGGGCGCTGCAATCACGGTCTATCTGCTGTTCAACATGCTGCCGCGCCGACTGGACCGCGGCAATCAGCTGCGCCCGATCTCGACCTGGGTGCGCAGATATCTGTCTTTCTGGCCCTATGCGATCGCCGGCGCCGCAAGCTGGTACGGCTTCCAGGAAAGCGGCCTGCACCCGGCACTGGGTCTGCTGCCCATCGTGCTCGCCGTTCCCCATGCCGACCACGCCTTCGGCATGTTTGCAGAGGCCGAACAATACCTGTCCGACCTTCTGAACGACATCGAACACAAGCTGAAATACCCGGTTGAAGTGATCCTTTTCTTTTTCGGGCTGGCCAATGCGGGGGTTGAATTCTCGGCCATGGGCGCACCCACCTGGCTGGTGCTGGCCGGGCTTCTGATCGGCAAACCGCTGGGGATCGCACTGTTCGGCTGGTTCGCAGCCGGCCCGATGCGCCTTGGCCTGCCGGTGGGAATGCGCACCATCGATCTGGTGGTGGTCGGCTGTGTGGCCGCGATCGGCTTTACCGTGGCACTGTTCGTGGCCTCGGTGGCCTTCGAACCGGGAAGCATACAGGATGCCGCAAAAATGGGGGCATTGATGAGCTTCGGGGCGGCGCTGGTTTCGATCATTGCCGGCAAACTGTTCAGGGTGGAAAAGCAGAACATCTGACCACCGCTGCATCACGGTCAGGGCCTCGGCAGGAAAACTTGTGTATTTTCAGGGCCGGCGGCCCTATTATCGCCTCATATCTCCTCGAAAAAGAGGGAGAGTTGTTAACCATATGGCGCTAGACGCGACGACGAGGCGAAAGCGGAGCAGCCCGTATGCTCGAATTTTCGAACGTGAGCAAGTCGTTCTGGACAGGACAGCAGCGCAAGGTGATCCTTGACCGCGCATCCTTTCGGGTGGAACTGGGAAATTCGCTCGGCATTCTGGCTGCAAACGGCACCGGCAAGACCACGCTGATCAACATGATGGCCGGGCTCGAGAAACCGGACGAGGGCGAGATCCGCAAGAATTGCCGGGTATCCTTTCCGCTGGGTTTCATGGGCGGCGTGGTGCCCAAGCACACGGGGATGGAAAACGCCCGCTTCATCGCCCGGCTTTACGGCCTTGACCCGGACTATGTCGAGGCCTTCTCGCGCTGGATATGCGACATCGACGAATATTTCGACATGCCGGTCGCCACCTACAGCCAGGGGATGAAGGCGCGTTTCAGCTTTTCGCTGATGCTGGCGATGGATTTCGACATCTACCTGATCGACGAAGGGATGCCTTCGACCACGGATGTGGAGTTCAACCGCAAGGCCGGGGAAATCCTGCAGGAACGCCTGAAGACGACAACCGTGGTGATCGTGTCGCACAAACCGAAGGTGCTTGAGAAATTCTGCCGCTCGGCCGCCGTGCTGCGCGATGGAAAACTGCACTTTTTCGATACCCTCGAAGAGGCAAGAAGGCTTTATGACTATGAAACCCAGGGCTAGGAAATATCGCACCCGG
Source organism: Paracoccaceae bacterium (assembly GCA_026989355.1). Classification (GTDB taxonomy): domain Bacteria; phylum Pseudomonadota; class Alphaproteobacteria; order Rhodobacterales; family Rhodobacteraceae; genus WFVA01. The sequence continues at coordinate 365,477 of JALSJM010000005.1, forward strand.
CCGCCGAAACGGGCGGCCCCGGACGCGGTCGGCAGCGGGGATGCAGGCAGCGCCGGAACCACCACCGGGAAGGGAAAGACCCCGGCCGGCAAGGCCATCGCCGAGATCCGCAAGGAAGGGCTGACCGGCCGCCAGCTGCGCATGGCCCGCCGACTTGCCCAGAAACACGGGCTTTCCCCTGCTTCCGATTACGACGCGGTGCGCCTGCTGCGCGAGCGCAACATAGATCCCTTCGGCCGCGCCAGCCTGCTTGATCTGGTGGTGCCCGAACACGCCGACCAGCAGGACGAAGACAACATCCAGCTGCCCCAGATCGCACCGCAGCCGGGCAGCAACCTGCTCTCGACCGAACCTGGCAACGCGGAAGTGCGGGCCCGGCAGATTCTGGAAATCCAGCGCGATATCGCACGCCGTCGCCGCCGCCGGCAACTGGGGCTGTTCCTGCGTCTGCTGATCTTCGTGTTCCTGCCCACGGCCGCTGCCGGATATTATTTCAACTTCATCGCAACGCCGATGTATTCCACCCACTCCGAATTCGTGATCCAGAAGGCAGAGGGGCCATCGATAGGCGGCGCCGGCGGGCTGTTTGCCGGCACCCAGTTTGCCACATCGCAGGATTCGATCACCGTCCAAGGCTATCTGCAATCGCGCGATGCAATGCTGCGCCTTGACCACGAACACGGTTTCAAGGCCCATTTCAGCCAGGAAGGGATCGATCCCCTGCAGGCCCTGCCGGCGGATGCGACCAATGAAGAGGCCTACAAGCTTTACAAGAAGCGCGTGAAGATCGGCTTCGATCCCACGGAAGGCACCCTGAAGATGGAAGTATCTGCCGCCGACCCGGAAGTAAGCGCCGCCTTTTCGCGGGCGCTCATCTCTTATGCGGAAGAACAGGTTGACACCCTCAGCAAGCGCCTGCGGGAAGATCAGATGAAGGGTGCGCTTGAAAACTATGAGGATGCCCAGGCGGCCCTGCGCAAGGCCCAGCAAAGGCTGATCGAACTGCAGGAAAGCTCCAGAGTGATCAGCGGAGAGGTTGAAGTGGGGCTTCTGACCAGCCGCATATCGGCGCTCGAAATGGAACTGACCAACAGCGAACTGGCACTCAGGGAACTTCTTTCAAACCCGCGTCCGAATCCTGCCAAGGTAAACCCGCTTGAACGCAGGATCAGTTTTCTCAGGGAAAAGATCGCGAACTATCGCCGCCAGCTAACCGGAGGCACCGAACAGGAACGCTCCATCGCCAGCCGTTCAAGCGAAATCGAACTGGCGCGCGCCGAACTGGAAATGCGCAATCTCATGCTGCAATCGGCGCTTGAACAGATGGAAAACGCCCGTATCGAGGCCAACAAGCAGGTGCGCTATCTGGCGGTTTCCGTGCATCCGGTTCCCCCGGACGAGCCCTCGTATCCGCGCAAGTTCGAAAATACCATTCTGGTTTTCCTGATCTTTTCCGGCATCTATCTGATGGTCTCGCTGACCATCTCGATCCTGCGCGAGCAGGTCTCTTCCTGAGGAAATGACTGGACGCCCTGTCCTTCCTGTGGCAACAGCGCCTGGCAACATTACAGTTTCTGACAAGTGGTTTCCCGGGAAAGGAACCGGCATGAACAAGCCCGAACGAACCTGTGCTCCCAATACCTGGGCCTTCCTGCGCGACCCAATGATTGCACCCACCGGCTTTCGCGAATATGATGCGCGCTGGAAATATCCCGAAGAGATCAACCTGCCCGGCATCGCCGCGCTCGGCCTCGGGCTTGGCACCCAGATACGCCGCAGGGGTATCGAGCCTGTAATCGCGGTTGGCAATGACTACCGGGATTATTCTCTGGCGATCAAGCAGGCGCTGATCCTCGGCCTGATGCAGGCCGGCATCCATGTAAGGGATATCGGCCCCGCCCTTTCCCCCATGGCCTATTTCGCACAGTTCCATCTGGATGCACCGGCCGTGGCCATGGTGACGGCCAGCCACAACCCGAACGGCTGGACCGGCGTGAAGATGGGCTTCGAGCGCCCGCTTACCCATGGCCCCGACGAGATGGCCGAACTGCGCGACATCGTGCTTGGCGGCAGGGGGCAACCGCATCCGGGCGGGCAATATGAATTCGTCGATGGCGTAAAGCAAGCCTATCTCGACGATCTCGCGGGCAACTTCCGCATGACGCGGCCGCTCAGAGTGGTTTGCGCCACCGGCAATGGCACGGCTTCGGCATTCGCCCCCGAACTGCTGGAACGCATCGGTGTCGATGTGGTGCCGCTGCACACCGAGCTTGATTACACCTTTCCGCATTACAACCCCAACCCGGAGGCCATGGAGATGCTTCACGACATGGCCCGCGCGGTGCGTGAAAGCGGCGCCGATCTGGCGCTTGGCTTCGATGGCGACGGCGACCGCTGCGGCGTGGTTGACAACGAGGGCGAAGAGATCTTCGCCGACAAGATGGGCGTCATCATGGCCCGCGATCTGGCCCGGCTTCATCCCGGCTCGGTCTTCGTGGCCGATGTGAAATCGACCGGCCTTTTCGCCTCGGATCCGGTGCTGCGCGAACACGGCGCCAGGGCCGATTACTGGAAAACCGGCCACAGCTACATGAAACGCCGGGTGAAGGAAACAGGCGCGCTGGCAGGATTCGAAAAATCGGGCCACTATTTCCTGGCCGAGCCTGTCGGGCGCGGCTATGACTGCGGGCTGCGCGTGGCGGTAGAGATCTGCAAGCTGCTTGATCGCCACCCCGAGCGGTCCATGGCCGATCTGCGCCGCGCCCTGCCGCGCACCTGGTCAAGCCCCACCATGTCGCCCCACTGTCCCGATACCGAAAAATACGCGGTTCTGGAGCGCATTGTCGCACGACTGGTGGAAATGGGCCGCAACGGCAGCAGCCTTGGCGGCCGCACGATCCGCGAGGTCGTGACCGTGAACGGTGCCCGGGTGATCCTTGACAACGGCGCATGGGGGCTGGTGCGGGCTTCGTCCAACACACCCAATCTGGTGGTGGTCTGCGAAAGCCCCGAAAGCGAAGACGAACTGCGCGCCATCTTCGCCGATCTCGATCAGGTGATCCGCACCGAGCCGGCAGTTGGCGAATACGACCAGACGCTCTGACCGGAAACGCGCCGGCCGGGACCCCGGCAAGCAGCGGATTTTTTGCCGCATCAGGGCTTGAACAACCCCGCCGTCCATCGTAATTAGCGCAACACCGTTGGGGTGTAGCCAAGTGGTAAGGCAGCGGTTTTTGGTACCGTGTATCGTAGGTTCGAATCCTACCACCCCAGCCAGCATCGCTGCCGGATGACGACAACGGGTATTTCACAAGCGCCAGGCGGGGCTGGTATGCGTCTGCAGCGGCCTGGCCGGCCCTGCGGCAGACAACGGGATGCCCGCGCCTTCGTCAGATGTCCGCCGCACAAGCAAACCTTCCGCCTTCAGACAGGCACCCTTGCGGATGCGCGGCGCACCTTCCCTGCCGGTTTGCACCGGGGGAACCCGGCATTTCAGGGATGGGCCGGTGGAACACCCTGACGAGAAATCGCAGCCAGGGTGTATCACGCTGGAAATCGGCGCCCCCCTGCCCTATAGGCAGAAAGGAAGCCACCTGCCCGGCACCGCGGCCAGGCAGACATTTTCCGGGGCGGCCCATGCAGGTTTACCTACCCATTGCCGAGATTTCCGTAAGCGCCTTTCTTCTGCTTGGACTTGGCGGAATCGTGGGCATGCTTTCGGGGATGTTCGGCGTGGGGGGCGGTTTTCTGATCACGCCGCTGCTGTTCTTCATCGGCGTTCCGCCACCGGTAGCCGTGGCTACCGGCACCAATCAGATCGTGGCTTCGTCTTTTTCGGCAGTGCTGGCGCATCTGAAGCGGCGCACCGTTGATCTGCGCATGGGCAGCGTGCTGCTGGTCGGCGGCCTGATCGGCGCGGCGCTTGGTGTGCGGCTGTTTGCGCTGCTGCACACGATGGGGCAGGTGGATCTTCTGGTGCAGCTTTCCTATGTGGGCTTTCTCGGGGTGATCGGCTTTCTGATGCTGATGGAAAGCCTGCGCGCCCTCAGGCGTGCCCGTCAGCCCGACGCCCCACGGCGCAAGCGCCACCACCACACATGGGTGCATGCCCTGCCCTTCAAGATGAAGTTCCGCACCTCGGGGTTGTATATCTCGGTCATCCCGCCGCTGGCGATCGGGGCAGTGGTGGGCATCCTGTCGGCGATCATGGGGGTGGGCGGCGGATTCATCATGGTGCCGGCGATGATCTATCTGATCGGCATGCCAACCAAGGTGGTGGTGGGCACCTCTCTGTTCCAGATCATCTTCGTGACCGGTTTTACCACCATCATGCACGCAACCACCAATTATTCGGTCGATATGGTGCTGGCAGTGCTGCTGATCGTGGGCGGAGTGATCGGGGCGCAGATCGGCACCCGGATCAGCACCAGGCTGAAGGCCGAACAGCTGCGCATCCTGCTGGCGCTTCTGGTGCTGGCAGTCTGCATCAAGATCGCCCTCGGGCTTCTGATCGAGCCTGAAGAACTGTTCAGCATTTCCCGGATCAGGGAGGGGCAGGCATGAATTTCCGCCGATTTCCCGCCCTTCTTCTGCTGCTGGCACTTCCGGTGCTTTGCACACCCGCGGCCGGCCGCGAAACCGGCGAGGAAGTGATCGCCGATCTGTCGCACGGCCAGGTGGCGATCACCGCCAGTTTTGTCGGTTCCGAGATCCTTGTCTTCGGAGCGATCAAGCGCGAAGCCCCCCCGCCCGGAGACGCCCCCCTGGGCATTATCGTAACGGTTTCGGGCCCCTCGGAACCGCTGGTCATATGGCGCAAGAAGCGGGTTGCGGGAATCTGGGTGAACGCCGCATCACTGAAGATCGACGCCGCGCCCAGTTTCTATGCCGTTTCCACCAATGCGCCGCTGCGCCAGATCCTGATCGGCTCCGAGGATCTGCGATACAAGATCTCGATCCGCCAGGCGATTCAGGCCTACTGGGCCAATCTCCTGGCCCTTGACGCCGGGGATTTCACCGAGGCCCTGGTGCGCCTGCGCGCCGAAGACGATCTTTATCAGATGAACGAGGGCCAGGTAAGCCTGCAGGCCGAAACCCTGTTCCGAACCTCGGTGCGCCTGCCGGCCAAGCTCGTCGAGGGGCGCTACATGGCCCGCATATTCCTGACCCGCAAGGGGCGGGTGCTGTCCTCCTATCAGACCGATATCGAGGTGCGGAAGGTCGGGCTTGAACGCTGGATCTTCAACCTGGCGCATCAGCGCCCCCTGCTTTATGGCCTGCTGTCGCTGGTGATCGCGATCATTGCCGGCTGGGGCGCCTCGACGGCATTCCGCTATCTCAGGGGGCAGAGCGGCTGATCCCGGATCACGATCCTGCGCCGCCTGCGGGGGCGGTGGCATCCGCCGACAGCGTCAGGTGGGGTGGATCAGGCTGCAGATCATCCGTTGACAGCGGCGCAGAGGGCAGCGCCAGGCGATTGCGCGTAACCCAGAACAGCCGCTTTTCGGCACGGGTGATGGCCACGTAGGCCAGCCGTTTCCACAGCGGCTGACCGGCTTCGCTCCGGCCCATCCGGGCCGCCGCATGCAGATCGGGCGCGAACACCTGCACATCCTGCCACTGGCTGCCCTGCGCCTTGTGAATCGTTACCGCCGCGCCATGCAGAAAAGCCGCCCCCATGCGCGCCGCATAGGGAATGAAGGGTTCGTCTTCCCCGGGGCTTTCGATCTTTATGATCGAAGCGGCCGAAACCTGCGGCTGCGGTGCGCCGATGACATGCAGGCGGGAAAAACCGGGTTTTCCCCCCGGGCCCAGGTAGATCACCTGCGCACCCTTGATCAGTCCGCGAGCCTCAAGATCGATGCGCTTGCGGCGATGCTTCAGGGGCAGTTCGATGCCGTCGCAGATCAGCGGCTCGCCCGGCAGAAGGCTGTCGGGCGGTGCGCCAAAGGCAGAGCGGAAGGCCTGGATCAGCCGTATCCTGGTCTTGTTTCGCCACACCAGAACAGGGGACCGGGCCATCCTGTCGGCCGCCACCCGCGGGCTGACAACCACCCGGGGATCCCGGCGGGCGGCCTCTGCCACCAGCCGTTCGAAATCCGCGAATTCCAGATCCTGATCCCCCAGCGCATGGGCCAGATCAAGGATCGGATTATCAACTGCCTGGCGATGGATGCGCGCCAGTACCAGCTTGCGGCTGTCGGGGAGATCGTCAAACACCATCCGGCCCGACCGGTTGACCGGCGCCAGCTGCGCCGGATCGCCAAACAGCACCAGGGTGGGAAAGATCGCCCCGAGATCTTCGAGCTGTTTCTCGTCAAGCATCGAGCTTTCATCGACGAACCCGATGTCGAGCGGCTCATCGCGCCGTTTCCATCCGGTGATGAAATCCGAGCCTCGCAGGCCCGCCGCGGCCAACGCGCCGGGAATCGAACGATTCTGCCGATAGAAGGACAGCGCCCGGTCAAGTGCCGCCTCGCTCAGCCCCTCGATCCGGGGACGGGTGCCGCGACCGGCCAGCCACTCGGCGATCTTTTCGTATTCAGGATCGTAAACCGGGGTATAGAGGATACGATGAATGGTTGTTGCGGGCACCCCCTGGGCCCGCAGCACGCTGGCCGCCTTGTTGGTGGGCGCAAGCACGGCCAGGCTGCGCCGGTCCTTGCGGGGGCGAGCCTCGTAATCACCCGAAACGATTTCGACCCCGGCCTCTTCAAGCGCGCGGCAAAGCGTGGCAAGCAGCAGCGTCTTGCCCGAACCGGCCTTGCCGACCACCGCAACGATCTCTCCGCCGCCCTCGGCCCGTGGGGTGAGAGTGCCCCTGTCAATATCAACCCCGGCGGCGCGAAGCTTTCCGGCAATCCGGTCATGGGCTTCGGCCTGATCCTCGGAAAGACTGGGGAAAATACGGGTGCTCATGGAGCAAGCCTACAGGCCGCCCCGCAGGGTTTCCAGCATGAAGGTGCGCCTTCAGCCGACGATCCGCTGCAGTTCCAGATGGCCGAAGGCGCGCATGAACCAGTGGCGCGACAACTCGTCGGAAATGCCGGCCTTGCGCAGCAGGTGGCGGCGGATCGCGCGGCTGTATTCCCACAGGCCCAGACTGACCGCATCGCGCCCGCCTCCCCGGCTTCCCAGCACCAGCGGCGGCCAGCCAAGCCGGCGATAGATGCGAACCATGCGGGAATCGAACACCCCCAACGCATGAGAAAGCCCGAAACCCAGGCCCACCTCGGCCCCTCCCAGCATCAGCGCCGCCGATACCCCCGGCCTCGCCCCTTCGCCCAGGCAGAAACGGGTGCATTCCCAGATCAGGGGGCTGCGCACCGGGCGACCGCCGGAAAGATCCGGAAAATGTTCGGCCGCCATGGTGCGCCCGGTGGTAGGCAGAAAACGCATGGAACCACCATGCCGCCCGTCGGGCAGTTCCCAGATCACGTAAAGAGGATCGAGCGCATCGTATTCGTCACGCTCTTCACCCCTGTCGTTTATCGTTACATCCCACCCGAGCCGGCCATGAAACTGCCGTGCACGATCGGCAAACATCGTATCGTGCAACTTTTCATGATTGCGCAATTCCCTTGCATACAGATATCGCAACATCGCCTGATCTCCTTGTTCGAATGGAGATCAGGCCTATGGGAACCTGGTTAACGCATGCTGATACCACCGTGCGCAGCAATAACTTCTCATTAATATCCGGCTTCAGAAGCGGATATCGGCAACAGGAAAATACAGGGGATTGATCCGGTTTCAGATGACAAGCAGCCCCTGGGTCAGGGCGCGGGCCACCGCATGGGTGGTGTTCATCGCCCCCAGCTTGCTGCGGGCGCTTTCCAGATAGGCCCGCAGGGTATGTTCCGAGATCGACAGGCTTTCTGCAGCCTGCGCCCGGCTGTAGCCCAGGGCAAGCAGTGTCAGCACATCGGTTTCGCGGGGCGACATGGGACGCACCGGGGCGGGCTGGTTTTCACCTTCCAGCTCAAGCGCCTTCTGGTTGATGTAATGGGCCACCAGGATCACTTCGCGTGCAAATTTTTCGGTATGACGGGCCCAGGCGGCATCGTTGCAGGTGTGGTTCACGGTGAACAGGGCAAACTGCCCCTGGGGGCCGCGGATCGGAACCGAAAATCCCTGCCGGCCCACCCCGCTGTCAAGCGCCTCGTTCAGGAAGGCGCGCGCCACCCTGGACGACCAGTCAAGCCGCTTCCAGTCAACCGGATTGAAACGGCGATAGCAGCCCAGAACCACCGGATCGATCCTTTCATAGCCCTGTGCGATGTAATGATTCACCCATTCGGGCCTGTATGTCAGAACCGCATACTGCTCACCCGTGCTGTTCACCGAATGATAAACGAGATGTTCGACATCGAACAGATTGCGCAATCTGAGGATCTCTTTCTGGAGATCATCCAGCGATCTTGCCTGCTCCATGCAATCGATGATGGTTTCGAGCCTGTTCTGCATCGGCAGGGCCTGCTCCCACTCCTTCATCCACGAGCGAGGATATCTCGGTTGCCGCCATGAGCTTGGCGTCGTTCAACTGCTCCGACACTGCAACAAGCCCGTTTTCCTGCGCATATTTCTCAAGGTCGGCAAGAACGTCGATCATCCAGTCATGCTTCATGTTTACTCTCTTTCAGAGTGGTTAACAAGTTGTTAACACTACCTTGGCACGAGCAGCTTGCGGCAACATGTCCACGTTTTTCAACCCCCCTATATTGAGGGGAAGAACAAGCCATAACCATTTGATTTCATTAACATGAAATGCCGGAAATCCACGGGTTGCCAACAAACCGTTCCCGATCCGGCAACAACGCTCGATCTGCTTCACTCAGCCCTCGAGCACATCCTCGATGGTGCGCAATCCCGGACGCGGCGACTGAACCAGAACCGCCATGTTGCCGGGCTTGTGCTCGTTCCGCATCATCTTCATGTGCGCGGCCGGAATCTCTTCCCACGGGAACAGTTCGGACATGCAGGGGTCGAGCCGTCGTTCGATCATGAGACGATTTGCGGCACTGGCCTGTTTCAGATTTGCGAAATGGCTGCCCTGGATGCGCTTCTGGTGCATCCAGACATAGCGGGCGTCCATCGTCAGGTTATAGCCGGTCGTGCCGGCGCAGATCACCACCATGCCGCCCTTCTTCACCACGAAGGTGGACACGGGGAATGTGGCTTCGCCGGGATGCTCGAACACGATATCCACATTCACGCCCTTGCCGGTGATTTCCCAGATTGCCTTGCCGAACTTGCGCACCTCGGCAAACCAGGCCTTGTATTCGGGCGTGTTCACCCTGGGCAATTGCCCCCAGCAATCGAAATCCCGGCGGTTGATCACCCCCCTTGCGCCAAGACTGATCACGAATTCACGCTTGGATTCATCCGAAATCACCCCGATCGCATTGGCCCCGGCCGTGTTGATCAACTGGATGGCATAAGAGCCCAGCCCCCCCGACGCCCCCCACACAAGCACGTTCTGCCCCGGTTTCAGCGTATGCGGACGATGGCCGAACAGCATTCGATAGGCGGTGGCCAGCGTCAGCGTGTAACAGGCGCTTTCTTCCCATGTCAGGTGGCGCGGCCGCTCCATCAGCTGCTGGGCCTGCACCCGGGTGAACTGGGCAAATGAGCCGTCGGGCGTTTCATAGCCCCAGATCCGCTGACTGGGGCTGAACATCGGATCGCCTCCGTTGCATTCCTCGTCGTCGCCGTCGTCCTGGTTGCAGTGGATCACCACCTCGTCGCCCACCTTCCAGCGCTTCACCTTGTCGCCCACCTTCCAGACGATCCCCGCCGCATCCGAACCGGCAATGTGATAAGGCGCACCGTGCACGTCGAACGGCGAGATCGGCTTACCCAGACCGGCCCAGACCCCATTGTAATTCACCCCCGCGGCCATCACCATGACCAGCACCTCATGGCTGTCGATCTCGGGCACCTCGACAATCTCTTCCAGCATGGATTTCTCGGGCGCGCCGTGGCGTTCGCGCCGGATCGCCCAGGCCCGCATCCTGGCAGGCACATGGCCAAGCGGCGGGATTTCCCCGATATCGTAAAGATCCTTCGCAGGCGCCGCATGGTCGGCAAGGGTGGTATCGGCTTCGGGCGGCATGGGCCTCTCCTCGGTTCATCCATTCTGCTGCACCGCAGAATAAACGCGGCTGCTTGCGCAGAAATAAGATTTGATGCGCAATTTTGCAACCTTCAAATCTTCTGTTTTGTAATTTTATGACCGCAGCGACCGGCCTTCCGCCCCGCATCGCCAGGGCAGCGGGCCACCAGATGGGCAATGGAGCGTGCGTAATATTCAAGAACCCGGCGCGCATCGGGATCGGAGGCCGGCCTGCACAGCATATCTTCCTGCACGATCAGACGACGTTGCGCCAGCAGGCGCAGCCCCTTGTCGGCTGCATATTCCAGGCTGTCGCGCGGCATGTGCACATGCGCACCGCACGCACGCAGACATTCGCCCAGATCCACCGCCCGGGCGGTGATCTGCGCGGCATCCAGCGGCGTTCCGGCGCGCAACATCACCGTAGCCACCAGCGGCACCGGCAGAACCGGCACAGCGCTGGCGATCCGCGCCATCAGTTCGCCGGCCAATGCCTCGGTGATTCCCGCGTCAGGGGGGGCATTGCCGGACACATTCCCAGCCTGTCTGCCCAGGAAGGCACGCAGGCTGAGCGGTGCGGCGAAACTCACCGCCGCATATCCGTAACGGCGGAACCGGCCCCTCATCTTCAGCCACAACTGGCCGGCAACGAACCCCACCATGCGCCACTTGCCGAAGCGAAAGTGCCGCCCCCCATCTGCAGCAGCCGCCAGCAGCACCCGGTCTTCGAGCACGCGATCATAGTTCAGCGCCACAGGCACGAATACCACATCGCGCATGCTGTCGGAATCGAACCCCGATACCACATAATGCAGCAGCCCCAGCCGGGGCGGGCGCAGGGCACCGTCAAGGCTGAGCCCCCCTTCGGGGAAGATCGCCTGTGTCGTGCCTCCGGCCGTGGCCATCTGCACATAACGCGCCAGCACCCGGCGATAAAGCGGGTTGCGCGATTTGCGGCGAATGAAATAGGCCCCCATGGCGCGGATCAGCTGACGCAACGGCCACACCCGCGCCCATTCGCCCACCGCATAGGAAAGCGCCGCACGGTCCGCGACCAGAAAGGTAACCAGAACGTAATCCATGTTCGAACGGTGGTTCATCACGAAGACCACCGTTGCATCGGGATCGATCGCCTCAAGACGCTCACGATCGAAATGGCCCAGGCGCACCCGGTAAAGCTGCCGGCTGAGCCAGCTTGCCGCACGGGTGGCAAAGCCGAAATAGGCAGCGGTTGAAAAGCGCGGCACGATCTCGCGGGCATAGGCACGGGCGCGCTCGAAGGCCACGTTTTCGGGGATGCCCTCATCGCGCGCGGTGGCGGCAATGGCCTCGGCCACCTTCGGATCATAAACCAGCCTCTGGATCATGTCATGGCGCCGTGCCAGCCTGAAGGGCTCGATCGGCCGGGTCAGACGCCTGTTCAGCCGCGCCACCGCCCGTTCCATCCGACGGCGAAAGAACCAGCGCACCGAGGGCGCCAGAACCCTGTCAAGCGCGGCAACGGCCGCAAGGCCAAGGATCAGCAGCAGCGCCCAGAGCGGCATTTCCACCGTGCTTGTCATGAAGATCACTTTCCCTGAAAACCAGGAGGCGGTCCAGCAAAAGCCGGCGCAACAATGTTCCGGTCATTTTACAGGTTGCGAAATTATCTTTCATTTGCAATCATGCTGCGGTGCAACATGATCAATCGGGAAGGCCGCGATGACACCCCCCCGGAAAGACCGCCCCTGGCTGTTTCGCACCTATGCCGGCCATTCCACGGCCGAAGCCTCGAACGCGCTTTACCGCGCCAATCTTGCCCGCGGCCAGACCGGCCTTTCGGTGGCCTTCGACCTGCCCACCCAGACCGGATACGACAGCGATCACGAACTGGCGCGCGGCGAGGTGGGCAAGGTGGGCGTGCCCGTCTGCCATCTGGGCGACATGCGCATGCTGTTCCGGGGCATTCCTCTGGAACAGATGAACACCAGCATGACGATCAACGCCACCGCACCCTGGATTCTGGCGCTTTATATCGCCGTGGCCCAGGAACAGGGCGCATCCCTTGCCGCTCTTCAGGGCACGGTGCAGAACGACATCATCAAGGAATATCTTTCGCGCGGCACCTATATCTGCCCGCCCGAACCCTCATTGCGCCTGACCACCGATGTGGCTGCCTTCACCCGGGCGGAAATGCCGAAGTGGAATCCGATGAACGTGTGTTCCTATCACCTGCAGGAAGCCGGCGCGCGCCCCGAACAGGAACTGGCCTATGCGCTGGCCACCGCCATTGCCGTGCTCGACGCTCTGCGTGCCAAGGTTCCGGCGACCGGTTTCCCGGCGATGGTCGGGCGGATCAGCTTCTTCGTGAATGCCGGCATCCGGTTTGTCACCGAAATGTGCAAGATGCGCGCCTTCGCCGATCTGTGGGACGAGATCACACGACAGCGGTATGGCGTGAAGGATCCGAAGCTCCGCCGTTTCCGCTATGGCGTGCAGGTCAATTCCCTCGGGCTTACCGAACAGCAGCCGGAAAACAACGTCTGTCGCATCCTTCTGGAAATGCTGGCGGTCACGCTTTCGAAAAGCGCCCGCGCCCGCGCCGTGCAGTTGCCCGCCTGGAACGAAGCCCTCGGCCTGCCGCGGCCGTGGGATCAGCAATGGTCGCTCAGGATGCAGCAGATCCTGGCCTATGAAACCGACCTTCTGGAATATGATGACCTGTTCGAGGGCAACCCGGCCGTTGCGCGCAAGGTGGCCGAACTGAAAGATGCCGCACGCGCCGAGCTTGACCTGATCGAGGGCATGGGCGGCGCCGTGAGAGCCATCGAATACATGAAATCCCGGCTGGTAGAGGCCAACGCCGAACGTATCGCGGCCATCGAGTCGGGCGAAACCGTGGTGGTGGGCGTCAACCGCTGGACCGAGGGCGCCCCCTCGCCGCTTATTGCCAGTGACGACGCGATCATGAAGGTGGATCCGGCGGCCGAGGCCGAACAGATCGCCCGCCTTGCAGCCTGGCGGAACGAACGCGATGAAGCCGCCGTAAAGGCGGCGCTGAACGCCCTGCGCCGGGCCGCGGCGGAAGGCTCCAACATCATGCCCCCCTCGATCGAAGCAGCAGGGGCGGGCGTCACCACCGGCGAATGGGGCGATGTGATGCGCGCCGTATTCGGACAGTATCGCGCCCCCACCGGCGTTTCGGCCAGTTCCGGCAACCGCACCGAAGGGCTTGACGAAATCCGCGCCGCCGTCGATGCGGTATCCGACCGCCTGGGGCGGCGGCTGAAGCTTCTGGTCGGCAAACCCGGCCTTGACGGTCATTCGAACGGCGCCGAGCAGATCGCGGCACGGGCCCGCGATTGCGGCATGGAGATTTCCTATGACGGCATCCGCCTTACCCCGGCCGAAATCGTTGCGGCGGCAGAACGGGAAGAGCCGCATGTGATCGGTGTCTCGATCCTGTCCGGTAGCCATATACCGCTTCTGGAAGAACTGACGGAAAGGCTTTGCGCAGCCGGCCTGCGCCATATCCCTGTGGTAGCCGGGGGAATCATCCCCCCCGAAGATGTCGGGCGTCTGCAGACCATCGGGGTCGCACGCATCTATACGCCGAAGGATTTCGATCTGAACCGCATCATGTCGGATATCGTTGCCCTCGCCGATCCACGGGGCACCGCAGCCTGAACCGGTCGGACGGCGAAGCCCTTGCCGATGCAGGCAGGACAGAATGCGTGGGATGATCCGCGAATCCGGCGGATTTCCGGCCGGGCGAAGGGCATGACATGAGCAGAGGAGCCACCCGCCCGAGGTTTCCCGGGATTGCCGAATCACCGGATGAGCAGGCACTTCCCCCCCTCCCGCCATCGGCCGGTTTTCGCGAAACTTACGCATCCCGAACGGCAATTTTCCGCCGCCGCAAGCCTCGTGCCGGACAGCGCCCGCAAGCCGGCAGAAGTCCGCGTATTTCACAAGTCATAACAACGTAATCCCAGGATTATGCCCCGGCCCATAACCCGTTACCCGATAGAGCGATGCTGCCGCATCTCCTAGCTGTTGTTTCCGTCGGCCACTGGTCCGCCCCGAACGGAGCGGCACCGATGGCACCGGACATGAATGAAGAAGGTAAGGAGATACGAAATGAAGAAACCGATGATCGCTGTCCTGTTCGCCGTTCTTGCAGGCCCCGCCCTGGCCGGGCCTTCCTGCACCCCCGCCGAACAGAACACCCCTGCCTGGCAGATCGTGAAGGGCTTCGAGGAGCAGGGCGGCGAGGTGATCAAGTTCAAGGTCAGCAGCGGCAAATGCTACGAAATCTACGGCAGGGTCGAAGGAAAGAAGGTTGAAATCTACTACGATCCGGCCACCGGCAAGGAGCTTGAGCGCAACGAGTCCTGATCCACCACCACTCACCCCGGCAAGAAGGAGGCGCATGCCATGACACTCATGCACGACGATTTCACCACGCGGCCGTCAACGGCGCCGCGAAAGACAAGAGTATGGGATATCGGTGTGCGCCTCTTTCACTGGTTGCTCGTGACCGGGGTTCTCGGGGCCTATATCTTCGAATCCCCCCGCTGGCTGCATCTGTGGCTTGGCTACGGGGTGGCGGGGCTGATCGCCTTTCGCCTGGTCTGGGGCTTCATCGGCCCCCGCCACGCACGATTCACCGATTTCGTGCCGGGGCCGCACCGCCTGATCACCTATCTGCGCGACATGGCTGCGGGCCGTGAACGGCGTTACCTGGGCCACAATCCCGCAGGCGGCGCAATGGTGATGGCCCTGCTGATCACCCTTATCGCCATCTCCGTTTCCGGCTACATGATGGGAATGGACGCCTATTTCGGCGTCGAATGGGTTGAAGACCTGCATGAAGCGCTTGTCAATTTCCTGCTTCTGCTGGTTGCCCTGCATCTGGGCGGGGTTGCGCTTGCAAGCTGGCGGCACAGGGAAAACCTTGTCGTGGCGATGATTACCGGAGAGAAGGATATCGATGAAGAAACAGCCCATGAGTGAGTCAAAGGATGCGCAGCTGCACCGCCGGCTGTTCCTGCTTGCTGCCTTTCTGCAACTGGGTTGCGCCGCGATCTTTTTCGGGGATGTGGTTCAGGATATCCGCGAACTTTCCGCCCTGACCTGGTCCGCCCACACCTGGCTCGAGGTCGCCGGGGTGTTCGCGCTTGGCTTTGGCGCCGGGCTCAGCCTCTGGGAATACCGCCGCCTGCTCAGGCGCAACACGCAGGTCGAACTGGCCCTTGGCACTGCAAGCGGCGCCTTCCAGCAGACCATCGAATACCACTTTGACCAATGGGGGCTGAGCCCCGCCGAGCGCGATGTGGCCCTGCTTTCGGTCAAGGGCGCCACGATTCCCGAAATTGCCCGGATGCGCAGCACCTGCGAAGGCACCGTCAAGGCACAGAATGCCGCGATCTATCGCAAGGCCGGCGTTTCAAGCCGGGCCGAACTCATCACCGTGCTGATCGGCGGGCTGATCGAGGGGGTTGATATCACGGGCCAGAAGAAGAACATGTCCGACCCTTCCGACAGCTCTCTGACCGTTCCCCTGAATCCACCCCCGCCCTGATCCCCTTGCACCGCCCGGCAAAACCCGCTTACCTCTGCCAGACTGAGGAAAAGGGAGGGGCAGATGACCATACACATCGGGGCCAGAGCCGGCGATATTGCCGAAACCGTTCTGATGCCGGGCGATCCGCTGCGCGCCAGATGGGCCGCGCAAACCTTTCTTGAGGGGGCGAAATGCGTGAACGAAGTGCGCGGCATGCTGGGCTTTACCGGCACCTGGAAAGGCAATCCCGTCACCATCCAGGGTTCGGGGATGGGCATGCCCAGCCTTTCGATCTATGCCAATGAACTGATGAGCGAATACGGCGCGCAGACGCTGATCCGCATCGGCTCGTGCGGTGGCATGCAGCCGCATGTGCAGATCCGCGATGTGATCATCGCCATGACGGCAAGCTCGCTTTCCACCCCCTCGCACGGGGTCTTCCGCGAGCTCAATTTCGCACCCTGCGCCGATTACGACCTTCTCGAAGCCGCAGTGCAGGCGGCCCGGCGCAAGGATGTGCGCCATCACGTGGGCGGCATCTATTCCTCTGATGTCTTCTATGACGAACGCCCCGATCTGAACGAAATGATGGTCCGCCACGGTATCCTGGGTGTCGAGATGGAAGCGGCCGAGCTTTACAATCTTGCCGCCCGCCACAAGCGCCGCGCGCTGGCGGTACTGACCGTTTCCGACCACCTTCAGACGGGCGAGGCACTGCCCGCACGCGAACGCGAACAGAGCTTTGGCGAAATGGTGGAAATCGCACTTGAAGCCGCCTTTGCCGGAACCTGAGCCGGAGCGCACAGGAGATCAGCCATGCCCCACCTTGCCCGCCGCGCCTGGGTGCCGGCCGATGCCGAATCCCTGGTGCAGATGATCGCCGCCGAAACCGCGGAGCAGAGCAGCGATGCGCTTGCCGCCAGGATCAGCGATCTGATCGCCGCAAACCACCGTATTCACGAGCACGACTGCTTCAACCTGAACCCCGCCACCAATGTGATGAATCCGGCCGCCGAAGCGGCACTGGCGGCAGGCCTGGGCACACGGCCGTCGCTGGGTTATCCGGGCGACAAGTATGAAACCGGACTGGAGGCCATCGAACGAATCGAGATCATCGCCGCCGAACTTGCCGCCGGAACCTTTGCTGCCAGCCATGCCGAGATCCGCGTGCCTTCGGGAACGATCGCCAATCTTCATGCCTTCATGGCTCTGGCCGGGCCAGGCGATGCGATCATTTCTCCTCCGGCCGAAATCGGCGGTCATGTTTCCCATCACGCCGCCGGCTGTGCCGGGCTTTACGGGCTGCAAAGCCACTCCGCCCCCGTCAATGCCGATGACTATACGGTTGATACCGCAGCGCTGCGCGCCCTGGCCCGCGAAATCCGCCCCCGGATCATTACCATCGGCGGTTCGCTCAACCTCTTTCCGCATCCGGTGGCGGAACTGCGCGAGATCGCCGATGACGTGGGGGCATATCTGCTGTTCGACGCCGCTCATCAGTGCGGCATCATCGCCGGCGGCGCCTGGGAAAACCCCCTCGTGGCCGGAGCCCATGTGATGACCATGAGCACCTACAAAAGCCTGGGAGGCCCCCCCTCGGGGCTGATCCTTACCAATGACGCCGCGATCGCCGAACGCCTTGAGCGGATCGCCTTCCCGGGCCTTGCCGCCAATTTCGACACCTCGAAACCGGCAGCGCTGGCGCTTTCGCTGCTTGATTGGCGCGAATACGGACAGGCCTGTGCGAAACGGATGATCGCCACGGCACGGGCTCTGGCCGGGGCCCTTGCCGCCGAAGGCCTGCCGGTGTTTGCCGCCGCGCGCGGTTTCACGCAGTCGCATCAGTTCGCGCTTGAGGCCGCACCTTTCGGCGGCGGCCAGCGGGCGGCGAAACGGCTTCGCCGTGCGGGCTTTCTGGCTTCTGGTATCGGCCTGCCGCTGCCCACCGTTCAGAACGACATGAACGGCCTGCGTATCGGCACCCCCGAACTGGTGCGCCGGGGGTTCACGGAAGAGCACGCACCGCGCATGGCCCGTCTGATCGCCCGTGCACTGACAGAAGGCGCCCCCGAAGCGCTGGCTCCCGAGGTGTCGAAATGGCGGCGAAGCTTCAACCGCCTGCACTATATCCGAACCTGACCCCGTCCCCGAAGGCTGCTCCGGAGAAGAAAGCAGACCTCAGTTGCCAGCCGTGCCTGAAAGATTTCCCGGATCGAAGACACTGCCGAAAGGGGTGGTTCTGTTGCCGCCATTCCCCGGCTCCTCGCCGTTCTCAGCTCCGGTTCCGGCGCCTGTCTGCGGTTCCGTTCCGCCCTGCGGCGGGCTGCCATCGCGCGGAGCATTCCCCGTGCCCGACTGCCCTTCCAGGTTGCCCGGATCGAAAACCCCGCCAAAGGGCGCCCGGTCGGTGTCCGGCCTGCCGGAAGCCCCCGGGGCAGCGGGCCTGCCCGAGGGCGCGAAGATGTCAGGGCCCTTCATCTGCTGCTGCCGGCGCATTTCCTCGCGCCGGCGCAGAAGCTCTTCGCGCCGCTTGGCCGCCTCTGCCTGCTTGGCCGCGCGAACCTCGGCCTTGCACTGTTCGGGACTGTAGCTGCGCGCGGTCCAGAACAGGGTGATTGCCACGAAGGAAAACAGGACCAGCACCACCGCGGCCCAGTTCCCACGCAGGAAAGCGGGCAGGATACCGGCACGCTGCGGCACCGGATCGCCCCCCGCCTGTCCGGCCATTTTCATCCGGCCGCGCCGCCAGGCCTCGGCTGACAGCGCAAAGAATACCGTCAGCATCACGATAATGAAGGCCAGCGCCGAAATGGAGGGATTGATGCCATAGCGCACCTTCTGGGCCAGTTCGATCGTCAGCGTCGGATAACGGCCGAAGGTGAATGTGGTGGTGTTGTAGTTCTCGAAGCTTGCCAGAAAGGCCAGCACTGCAGCCGAAGCAATGGCCGGGCGCATGAAGGGCAGCAGGATCTTGCGGAAGGCCTGCACATGGGTAGCGCCAAGATCAAGCGCCGCCTCGGTCAGCCCCGGATCATAGCGCTGCAGCCGGGCCACGAATACCAGCATCGTGTAGGATGCGATGAAAGTGGACTGGCCCAGCACCGTCAGGAAGATGCCATTGTGGAACAGATCGCTGGTGGCCGGGCCGAGAAACCGGCTCATCCTGTCCCAGAACACCACTGTGGAAATCCCCAGCACCACACCGGGAATGAGGATCGGCGCGATGATGATCGTGTAATAGGTGGCACGCCAGCGCGGCCAGATCTGGGTAAGCAGCAGTGCCGCTGCCAGCCCCATTGCCACCGACAGCACCACCGTGCCAAGGCCGATGACCACGCTGTTGCGGATGCTGCGCAGGATACGCTCGTCATCGGCCAGCACCTGGAACCACTCGAATGAAAAGCAGTCCCAGGGGCTGATCGTCGGAAAGGGATTCGAGTTGAAGGCCGTCATGCTCATGATCACGAGCGGCCCCAGCAGATAGCCGAAGAAGATCACCAGATAGAGGCCGAGTGCCAGCCGGGAGACGAGAACGTTATGTCTCATTTCCCGATGTCCCCCATGTTGACCCGGAAGATCTTCATGAAGGTCAGCACGATGGCGATCGATGCCATCAGCAGCACGATCGCATAGGCCGATCCCTGCTGCCAGTTGAGCGAATTGTTGAACCACTGATAGACCAGCTGGGTGAACCACAGGCTGCTCGGCCCGCCCAGGATCTGCGGCGCTGCCAGCGCCCCGGCCGACAGCATGAATACCATCGTCATCCCCGAACTGATACCGGGCTTGGCGTGGGGGATCACGATGCGCCGGTGAATGTGGACCCAGCTTGCGCCCATGTCGCGTGCCGCCTCGATCTGGTTGCGATCAAGGCTTTCGATGGCGTTATACATGGGAAACAGCATCAGCAGGATATAGGCATAGCCAAGCCCGGTATAGAGCGCGATGTCGGCCCGGATGAAATCGATCGGCTGATCGATCAGTCCGAGGCCCATCATTGCCGCGTTGATGATCCCGCCATCGGCAAAGATGATCCTGAATGCAAAGGCGCGCAGGATCTCGTTGATCCAGTAGGGAATGATCAGCAACACCACCAGCAGCCGCACGAAACCGCTGCCGCGCGACTGGCCCAGATAATAGGCCAGCGGATAGCACAGGATCAGATCCGCTACCGTCACCGCCATGGCGGCAAGGATGGTGCGTCCGAATACCATCAGATCAACGGTATTGTAGGAGCCCTCGCCCCCCCCGGCGCCATAGATCAGATGGCGGTAGTTGTCGAGCGTATAGACATCCTTCGGTCCGCCCTGCTCGGCCGGAGGAAGGTTGTAGCGGAACGAGAAATCAAGCATCGAAAGCTGTGGCAGCAGGATCAGAACGATGATCCAGAACCCGACCAGCAGCATCATGGTGATACCGAGAAACCTGCCGTTGGTGCGAAAATATTCGGCGAAAAGACGCGGCCTTGCCATCGCTTCCTCCTATTCGGATGCCAGTTCGCCCGCAGGCATCGCCACCGCATTGCGCAGTTCGTATTTCAGGATCAGGTCATCGCCCGTCGAGACCACCCGCTCCTGTCCCACATTGGGAAGCGACATCTTGATCCGCTTGCCCCCCTCGCTCTCAAGGAACACGCTGTAGGAATTGCCCTCGAATTCCTCGTTCACCACCCGGGCGGTCAGGCTTTTCCCGGCATGGGCCCCGGCATCGTCAACCAGCGAAAACGCCTCGGGGCGAACGAACATCATCGCATCATCCCCCACCTTCAGCACCCCCCGCGCCGCCGGAGTGATCTGGGCCAGAAGATCGCCCGAACGGTTGGTGCGGATCAGTGCCTCGTCGCCCTTCACCTCAAGAACCTTGCCGCGAAACACGTTGTTTTCGCCCACGAAAGAGGCCACGAAAGGGGTGGCGGGAAGATCGTAAATGGCATGGCCGGTGCCGATCTGCTCGATCACGCCGGCCCGCATTACCGCCACGTTGTCGGACATGGTCAGCGCCTCGCCCTGATCGTGGGTGATATAGATGAAGGTGATGCCCACGCGCTGCTGGATGGCGCGCAGTTCGGTGCGCATGTGCTGGCGCAGCTTCAGATCAAGCGCCGAAAGCGGCTCGTCAAGCAACAGAACGTCGGGCTCGGCGCAAAGGGCGCGCGCGATCGCCACCCGCTGCTTCTGGCCGCCCGAAAGTTCGCCGGGCAACTTGTTGCCCTGACCTTCCAGCGCGATCATTTCCAGCAGCTCATCGGCGCGCCTGCGCCGTTCGGACGCGCTGGCCCCCCTTACTTCCATCGAGAAGGTGATGTTTTCCCACACCTTCATCAGAGGAAACAGCGCAAGATTCTGGAAGATCAGCGCCGTGGGCCGCTTGTTGGGGCCGATCCCGGCCATGTCGCGGCCGCCGATCAGAACCCGGCCCTCGCTGGGCTGGAGAAACCCGGAAACCGCGCGCAGGATGGTGGTTTTTCCGCAACCGGAAGGACCAAGGAAGGAAAAGAAATCGCCGCCGTTTATGTTCACGCTGGCATCGCGAACCGCCACGAATTCGCCGAACCGGATCCAGAGGTTTTCAAGCTCTACGCCGACACCGTCTGTCATTGCCGCCCCCTGCTGAACGCATCGCCGCCACACCCGGCCGCCAAGACTGCGGCCGGGTGCTTCGTGTTCTGCCCTTCATGCAGCCCGCCGGCATGCGGACTGCATGGACGCGCGTCGCCGTGCGTCAGGCACTCTTGAACTTGTTCACGTATTCCGTGCGCAGATCGGCATACCAGGGCGGCTCGGCCGGCCAGGGATTCAGGTTGGCCAGCGCATCGCCGGGATAGGCCTCGGCGAAGTTCTTCTTGTAGGTGGCGCTGGCAAACTTGTCGGCTCCCAGAATCGGCGAATTGTACCCATGCGTGTCGATCGCCTTGCCCGCCACTTCCGGGCGATAGGCATATTCGACAAGCGCATAGGCTTCGTCGATGTTCTCGGCTCCGACTGGCATGGCAAGGCCATCGACCCAGGCCATCGCGCCTTCGCGCGGCGCCTGATAGGTAACAGGCTCGCCCGCCGTCTTCAGCGCCAGCGGCGGACCATCCCATGTCTGGCCGACAACGACACCGCCGTTCAGCAGGCCCTGTTTCTGGCTGTCGGCATCGTTCCACAGAAGCTTGAGGTTCCCCTTGCGCGCAATGCACCAGTCGGTGATCGTGCCCCAGGTCTTGCGGAAGCTTTCCTCGTTCTCATAAGCGGCCCAGACAGCGCCGGGTTCAAGTTCGCCGGTGGTTTCCATGTAGAGACCGGCGCAGAGCATGCCCGAATGCGGGCGGATCATCGTCTTGCCGGCGTTCTCGTCGGCCCAGATCTCGCCATAGCTCGGCACGCCATCGGCCGCTGCGGGGGCCCACAGATCGGTGCGCCAGGCCATACCTTCGGTGCCCCAGATATGGGGAATCCAGGTGGATCCCTTGCCGAAATCCCAGGCATCCGGCCCGATCTTGGCCATTGCCGGATTGGCACGGTCGATCGGCACGCGGCTCATGTCCCACGGTTGCAACAGGTTCAGCGGGCCCCATTGCAGGTTGCGGTTGTTGGTGGGGCCGATGACATCGAAACCCGCACCATTCGAGGCCTTCATCTTGTTGATGATCTCCTCGTTCGAACCGATGCCCACATAATTCACCTTGATGCCGGTTTCGCTGGTGAACCCCGCCAGCATGTCTTCGGGCCAGTAATCCGACCAGTCAAGCAGGTTCACCTCGCCCGACGAAGCCAGCGCCTTCGAAACCAGCGCCGGCGAGGCCAGTGCGGCCGCTCCGACCGCCGCCCCCCCTTTCAGGATACCGCGCCTGCTTACATTCCTGTCTGTTTCCTTCATGCTTTCCTACTCCCTTTCAAGCTCCGGCAAGCCGGGAAATATGCCTCCCGCGCCCCGCGCCTTGTGGCGCTTTCACCGGATAATCGCCATTCTTGTATGTTTGATGACAAAATGCAAAACATGTTTGCCTGTCCCCACTCGGCCGCTGTTGCCCGGGGCGCGAAACAGCAGGCACATAGGGCTTGCCAACAGGCACCCCGGGGATTACCCTTTTTTCAGCAAGAGGATGTTCCCGCGATGCTTGATGGCCAGATTATCGAGATCGTTGCCCTGTCGCTGCGGGTTTCGGTTTTTGCCGTTATTCTGGCGGCACTGATCGGCGTACCGCTCGGCGCGCTTCTGGCTGTGGGGCGGTTTCCCGGGCGCAATCTGGCTACAATGACGATCAATGCGCTGATGGGCCTGCCGCCGGTGGTGGTGGGGCTCGGGCTCTATCTGCTGCTCTCGCGCTCGGGGCCGCTCGGGATACTGCAGCTGCTCTATACGCCGACCGCGATGATCATTGCACAGATGATCCTGGTAACGCCGATCATCGCCTCGTTTTCGCAGCAGGTGCTTTCCGATCTGCATGCCGAATATGACGAGATGCTGCGCGCCATGAAGGCCACCCGGCTGCAGGTGATGGGCACCCTGATCCGCGATGCGCGCCATGCGCTGGTCACCGCCTTTCTGGCCGGGCTGGGGCGGGCGCTTTCGGAAATCGGTGCGGTGATGATCGTGGGGGGCAACATCAACCATGCCACGCGGGTGATGACCACGGCGATCGCGCTTGAAACCTCGAAAGGCAACCTGCGCCTGGCGGTTTCTCTGGGGCTGATCCTGCTGGGGCTTGCCTTTGTCATCAACATCGCGCTGGTCGTGCTCAGAACACGTCTGGAAAGGCAGGCCCATGCCTGATCCCGCGCCCCGCGGCAACATCCTGCCACTTGACACCGCCCCGGGCCACAACCGGCGCCGGGCGGAAACGGCGGCATGGCTGCTGATGGCGGAAGAGTTGCGCTATGAGCGCGGCGGGCGCTGCCTTCTTGACGGGATAAGCTTCGCTCTGTCCCCGTCCGGCATCACCGCCCTTCTTGGCCCGAACGGCGCAGGCAAAAGCCTGCTTCTGCGCCTGCTGGGCGGGCTGATCCGTCCGGACAGCGGGCGAATCCGCTTTGATCCGGCCTTTGACGGATCTACCGGGATGGTATTCCAGAAACCCGTGCTGCTGCGGCGCAGCGTGCGGGCCAACCTTGATCATGCACTCAGGATCGCACGCATTCCTCGCCGACAGCGCACCGGCCGCATCGCCGAACTTCTGGTCATGGCCGATCTCACCCATTGCGCGGAAAGCCCCGCACGCGCCCTTTCGGGGGGGGAACAGCAACGTCTGACCATGGCCCGTGCGCTGGTGAACAAACCCCGGCTTCTGCTGCTGGACGAACCGACAGCCAGCCTTGATCCGGCGGCCACCGCCGGCTTCGAGGCATTGACCCGCGAAATTGCGCGCATGGGCACCAAGATCATGCTGGTCACCCATGACCTGCACCAGGCCAGGCGCATCGCCGACGACGTGATCTTCATCCACAAGGGAAGAATACATGAACAGGGCCCGACCACCGCATTCTTCGCCGCCCCCCGTTCCCCCGAGGCGCGCGCCTATTGTGCCGGCACCCTGATAACCTGACGGAATGCTCATGAAACAGCTTGCCACCATTGCCGCCATGTGTCTTCTCCTGCCCCTCCGGCTGATTGCCGGCGAGGGCGGGATCATCCTGCAATCCACCACATCCACCCAGAATTCCGGCCTTTACGAATACCTTCTGCCGCTGCTGGAACAGGATACCGGCCTGCGGGTGAAGGTGGTAGCCGTCGGCACCGGGCAGGCGCTGAAGAACGCCCGGAACTGCGATGGCGATGTGCTTCTGGTGCATGCACGGGAAGCCGAAGAGGCATTCGTGGCGAACGAATACGGGCTGAAGCGCCATGACGTCATGTATAACGATTTCGTGCTGATCGGCCCGGCCAGCGATCCGGCCCGCGTACGCGGGGCGGGTTCCGCCACCGAGGCCCTGCGGCGCATCGCGGCGGCGCGGGTTCCTTTCGTTTCGCGCGGAGATGACAGCGGCACCCACAGGAAAGAGATCTCTCTCTGGAAGACGGCGGGGCTTGATCCCGCCGCCGGGCGCGAAAGCTGGTATCGCGAAACCGGTTCGGGGATGGGGGCCACGCTCAACATTGCTGCCGGCATGGGTGCCTATACGCTGACCGACCGCGCCACCTGGATTTCATTCGGCAACAAGGCCGGGCTGGAAATCCTGCATGAGGGCGATCCGGCGCTGTTCAACCAGTATGGGGTGATCGCCGTCAACCCCGCGCGCTGCCCGGGGATGAACACGAAGGGCGCACAGACCTTCATCACCTGGCTGCTGTCCCCCCGCGGGCAAAAGGCCATCGCCGCCTATCGGCTGAACGGCCAGCAGCTGTTCTTCCCCAATGCGAAAGGGAAAACCGCGAAAGGGGAATAGGGGCTGTCGCTCCTCTCCCGCTTGCGCCGGCCGCCTGCCACTGCCCCGCCGGAAGAATTCATGCCCCCGGCAGGAACATCGCAAGACCGGCGATGGCACCGGGCAATGCCCGGACTGGCACAAGCGGGCATCCGCCCGGGAAAGGGCAGATCGCTATCCCTTCTTCCGGGCAGAGGCCTTTCTGCCGGCCGGTTTGCGTTCTGCCGGCTTGCGCGCAGTGCGCCGGCCCGGGGCCTTCAGCGGCGGCTGATCGGTGATCATGTGGGTGCCGATCAGATCGATCAGGCTTTCGATCGGCTTTTCGAAACCGGTGGCGGTGATATCGCGTTCAAGCGTCATCTCGCAGATGTTGCAGCTTGTCACGAAACGATCGGCGCCGGTTGCCTCGACAGCCCTTTTCTTGATTTCGAAGGCCTTGAGGCGCAACGGGGCAGCGCGATCATTTGCAAGCACCCCGCCACCGCCACCGCAGCAGAATCCTTCGGTGCCGTGCGGGTCCATCTCGCGCAGTTCCATGCCGAGAGCGCGCATCAGGATGCGCGGCTTTTCCTCAAGCCCGCCGCGGCGGATCTGCTGGCAGGGATCGTGAAAGGTAACGCTTTCGCCCACCGGCCTGCATTTCAGGCGGCCTTCTTCCACCGCATCGGCCAGCACCTCGACGATATGGCGCACCTCGATATCGTTCACCGGCTCGCCATACCATTTTGCCGCCTCCCAGCGGGTGGCACCCCAGGCGTGCCCGCATTCGGGCACGATCAGCATCCTTGCGCCGATCTGGCGCGCCTTGTCGATCAGGCGAACGGTCAGTTCGCCCTGAAGCTCCATGTTGCCGGAAAGATAGCCGAAGTTCGTGGCCTCGAACGCATCGGAACAGAGCGTCCAGTCAAGCCCGAGATGATGCAGCACACGGGCCATGCCGGCCACGCCCAGATGGCGGTTTTCCAGTTCCTCGGGTGTCAGCGTCATCAGGACATCGGCCTTTTCCCTGTCGAGCGGCAGGGAAACCCCGTATTCCTTCTCGATTTTCCTGATCGTGCGGCGGAAATCCTCGGGCGTGCCGAAGGGGCTGTGCTGCTTTTCGGCATTGCCGACGATCCGCGCCAGGCGATCAGGCAGCAGCCCCGCGGCATACATGCCCCGGCGGGCCTCTTTCACCAGTTCGGCAATGTCGATACCCATGGGGCAGGCCAGGGTGCAGCGGCCGCACATGTTGCAGCTGTCATAGATCAGCTCTTCCCATTCCCCGAGTTCCTCGATTGTCAGCTTCGGCTTGCGCCCGAGAAGTCCGTTCAGCCAGGAAAAGGGCCCATGTGTAAGTGAATAGGCATCCTCGAAGGGCTTGATCTTGTGAATCGGTATATATTTCGCATCCCCCGTTGCCAGATGGAAATGGCAGGCCTCGGCGCAAAGTCCGCAGCGCACGCAGGCATTCATCCAGGTTTGCGCCGCGGGGCCGAATTCGGCCACGAAGCCGGCCATTGCATTTTCCAGACGCACCTCGTCGGGAAGGCTGCGGTGCTTGTCGAAACTGCGGTGTTTCGGGAAAGATGTGTCGTGGGTCATGGCGCTGCGCTCCTGCCGGCTCTCATGCCCTTGTGCCCCGCCGCCCGGCCATGGCGCCGGTGAAGCCGCGCGAAAACGGCCAGGTGAATGTGTGCATCAGGCTGGAGAAGGGGAAATAGACCAGCCACAGTTCGACCAGCCCCAGATGCAGCCCGCGCAGAAAGGTGCTCTGCTCGCCCAGCGCCATGCATCCCGAGAGCATGACGGCAAAGGTCAGACCGGCCGCGATGTGATCGTCGGGGCGCGAGATCAGCCGCACCACCGGATCGACGAACCGCCGCACCCAGAGCGCGATCAGACCCGCAAAGGAAAACTGCGCAGCCACGATGAAGCCCCAGCGCGGGATCGGCTCCCAGGGCAGGCCGACGATCTTTTCGCGGATGAACTCCACATGCGGCGCAGCAAAGAGCAGCAGCACGAACAGCCCGACATGAAAGGCATAGCCCGCAAGGATAACGAACCATGCCTTGCCATTTTTCAGAAGCGCCCGCCAGGGCAGGAAATGGCCGAGGATGGCACGCAGCGCTCCCGCTGCGGGGGATCCGGCCGGCCGCGCTCTGGCATGGCGCCGGCCGGTGAACAGGATCATCATCAGGCGGAAAGCCGCAAATACGACGAAGATCGTGGCCGAGGCTTTCCAGAGCGGACCTTCGAGAATCTCGATCAGGCTCATGCTTCCTGCACCTCCGCATCCGGGATGGGATCAGCCGCCGTTTCGCTGTCGGACCTGCCAAGCTCTTCGGCAAGCCATTGATCATGATGGGCCTGCGCCCAGGCTTCGTCCACATGGCCGTCCACCATGCCCCCGAGCGTGCCCCTGGTGCCGATGGTGCCAAGGTAGATATGGCCGAGCGAAAAGCCGATCATCACCAGGGCGGCAATGGCATGAACCAGCTCGGAAAGGTGGATCGTGTCGCGCGTGGCAAGATAATCGGGGAACAGCATGATGAAACCGGTCACGCTGAGGGCCCCGCCCGCCAGGACCGCCGTCCAGAACCAGGCCTTTTCGCCCAGGTTGTAGCGCCCTGCCGGCGCATGCCCCCCGAAGAAGCCGCCCCCCTTCAGCAGCCATTTCACATCAACCCATGCAGGGAAGTTTCCGCGCAGGAACTTCACGAAAAGCGCCAGCAGGAACAGCGCAAATACGGGGCCGAACAGGTTGTGCGCCTGCATCGAGGCCGTCAGCAGAACGCTGTGGGCCTCCTTTCCGATCAGGGGCAGGATGAAGGGTCGCCCGAAGAGAATGGCAAGCCCGGTCAGCCCCATCAGCACGAACACGCAGGCAACCGACCAGTGGATCACCCGCTGATCGAGGCGAAAGCGCAGGATCCGCCGGCCCGTGTCCGCACCATGGTCGATCCTGCCGCGCACCAGAAAGAACAGCACCAGCGCCCCCAGCACCCCGAGCAGCCCCCAGGAACCATAGCGGATCACCGGGCTTGTTTCCGGGTTGCGCAGCTTCGACCACTCCCACCCTTCGGAATTGATCAGCACCCCCCCTTCGGGGCTGCCGGTGGACGGATTGACCAGCCCGCCGGCGCCCAGGCGCAGGTCGTGCCAGATCTCGGTATCGCTGCGGGTGCCAAGCGTATTGGGGGGGCCGGGTTCGGCAGATATGATCGCGGTATTTTCCTGCGCCTGAAGCAGGCCCGTCACGCCACCGGGAAAAAGCCCCAGCAGAACCGCAAACAGCACGATCCGCATGGCTGCTCCAGGCTGTCGGCACCGGTTCGTGGTGGCCATTTCAAGAACCCCCGTTCATTCACTGGCGAATGCATGGCTGAAGCCATGCCAGCCCGAAAGCTTCGGCCTGCGGGCTGGCATCAGGATGTGGAAAAGGCCGCCTCAGCCGCCCTTCTGTTCATAGGCCGTGCCCCAGCCCCAGGCACCCGAACCGAAGCCGCGCGCCACCACGCGCTCGCGGTAGATGGCCGATACATCTTCGCCATCGCCCGCCAGCAGCGCCTTGGTGGAACACATTTCGGCACAGACCGGCAGCTTGCCCTCGGCAATCCGGTTGGCCCCGTATTTCTGATACTCTTCCGAGGAATTGTCTTCCTCGGGGCCTCCGGCGCAGAAGGTGCACTTGTCCATCTTGCCGCGCGAACCGAAGCTGCTGGCCTGTGGATATTGTGGCGCCCCGAAGGGGCAGGCATAGAAGCAGTAGCCACAGCCGATGCACAGATCCTTGTTGTGCAGAACGATGCCCTCTTCCGTCTGATAGAAGCAGTCCGTGGGGCAGACGGCCATGCAGGGCGCATCCGAGCAATGCATGCAGGCCACCGAAATGCTGCGCTCGCCGGGGCGGCCATCATTGATCGTCACCACCCGGCGACGGTTGATACCCCAGGGCACGTTGTTTTCGTTCTTGCAGGCAGTGACACAAGCGTTGCATTCAATGCAGCGTTCGGCATCGCACAAGAACTTTGCGCGGGCTTTACCTCCAAGTCCCATGTTTCATCCTCCTCATGCTGCAGTGATCTTGCAGAGAGTCGCTTTCGTCTCCTGCATCTGGGTTACCGAATCATAGCCGTATGTCTGGGCCGTATTCGAAGCCTCGCCCAGCACATAGGGATCGGCGCCTTCGGGGTATCTGTCGCGCAGATCCTCGCCCTGGAACCAGCCGCCGAAGTGGAACGGCATGAATGCCACCCCCGGCCCGACCCGCTCTGTCAGCATGGCCTTCACCCTGATCCTGCCCTTTTCGGGGCCTTCGACCCAGACCATCATCCCGTCGCGCACCCCGATATCGTTTGCGGTACGCGGGTTGATCTCGACGAACATCTCCTGCTGCAGTTCGGCCAGCCACGGGTTCGAACGGCTTTCGTCACCACCGCCTTCGTATTCCACCAGGCGGCCTGACGTCAGGATGATCGGATAGTCCTTCGAGAAATCCTGCTTCTGGATCGACGCATAGAGCGTTGGCAGGCGATAGAACTTGCGATCCTCATAGGTGGGATAATCGGCCACCAGATCGCGCCGCGGCGTATAGAGAGGCTCACGGTGCAGCGGGATCGGATCCGGGAAGGTCCAGACCACCGCCCGCGCCTTGGCATTGCCGAAAGGCGCGCATTCATGCTTGATCGCCACCCGCTGGATACCGCCGGAAAGATCGGTTTTCCAGTTGGTCTTGTCGCCGGCGATCGCTTCGATCGTGGCGCGCTCCTCATCGCTCAGATCCTTGTCCCAGCCAAGCTCCTTGAGCATTGCCATGGTGAATTCGGGATATCCGTCCTGGATCTCCGAACCCGCGGAATAGACACCTTCGGCCAGCAGGTTGCCGCCGCCCCACTCCTCGGGGCCTTCCACACCGAAGCGCGCGCGGAACGTCAGGCCACCCTTCGAAACGGGCTTGGACATGTCATAAAGGTTCGGCGTGCCCGGATGCCCCATTTCGGGGGTGCCCCAGCAGGGCCACGGCAGGCCGTAATATTCGCCATCGCAAGGCCCGCCGACCGCCTGAAGGGTGGTGCGGTCGAAGGTATGCTGGTTGGCCATGTGCTTCTTCAGCCGCTCGGGGCTCTGGCCGGTATAGCCGATGGTCCACATTCCCTTGTTGAACTCGCGGGTGATGTCCTCGATTTTCGGCTCGTCGGTCGCCTCGTCCACCGCAATGTTGCGGAACAGACGATCGGCAAAGCCGAACTTCCTGGCGAATTTCGCCATGATGACGTGATCCGGCAGGCTTTCGAACACCGGATCGATCACCTTCTCGCGCCATTGCAGCGAGCGGTTGGAAGCCGTTACCGACCCGTGGGTTTCGAACTGTGTCGAGGCCGGCAGCAGATAGACGCCATCCTTGCGGTCCTGCAGGACCGCCGTCATCGTGGGATAGGGATCGATCACCACCAGGATATCGAGCTTGCTCATCGCCTCGCGCATTTCCGGCAGACGGGTCTGCGAGTTGGGCGCATGCCCCCAGAACACCATTCCCTTCACGTTTTCGGGCTGATCGATGTTGTTCTTGTCTTCCAGAACACCGTCGATCCAGCGGCTCACGGGAATGCCCTTGAGATTCTGCAAGCTCTTTTCCTTGCCGTCGGCCCCCTTGATCCGGGCAAACCGGCCGGCCAGCCATTCGGGATCTTCTTCCCACACCCGGGCCCAGTGCCCCCAGGCACCCTTGGACAGGCCGTAATAGCCGGGAAGAGTGTGCGAAAGCACTCCGAAATCGGTAGCGCCCTGCACGTTGTCATGGCCGCGGAAGATGTTGGCCCCGCCGCCCGAAACACCGATGTTGCCCAATGCCAGCTGCAGGACACAATAGGCGCGGGTATTGTTGTTGCCGTTGGTATGCTGGGTGCCGCCCATGCACCAGATCAGCGTGCCGGGGCGGTTGTTGGCCAGCGTGCGGGCCACCCGCTCCATCTGGCTGCCGGGCACGCCGGTAACGCGCTCTACCTCGGCCGGATCCCATTTCTTCACCTCTTCGCGGATCTTGTCCATCCCCCAGACACGGGTGCGAATGTATTCCTTGTCTTCCCAGCCGTTCTCGAAGATGTGCCACAACAGCCCCCAGACCACCGCCACATCGGTGCCGGGGCGGATGCGCATGTATTCATCCGCATGGGCCGCGGTGCGGGTGAAGCGCGGATCAACCACGATCAGCGGCGCATTGTTCTGCTCTTTCGCGCGCAGGATATGCAGAAGCGATACCGGGTGAGCCTCGGCCGGGTTCGAACCGAACAGGATCATCGACCGGCTGTTGTGAATATCGTTGTAGCTGTTGGTCATGGCGCCGTAGCCCCATGTGTTGGCCACCCCGGCAACCGTGGTGGAGTGGCAGATGCGCGCCTGATGATCCACGTTGTTGGTGCCCCAGTAGGCCGCGAACTTGCGGAACAGATAGGCCTGTTCGTTGTTGTGCTTGGCGCTGCCCAGCCAATACACGCTGTCGGGCCCCGCGGTTTCGCGGATTTCGAGCAGCTTGTCGCCCACCTCGTTGATGGCTTCGTCCCAGCTGATGCGCTTCCATTCACCGTCCACCAGCTTCATCGGATATTTCAGCCGCCGTTCGCCGTGGGCATGTTCGCGCACCGAAGCCCCCTTGGCGCAATGGCCACCCAGGTTGAAGGGATTGTCCCAGCCGGGCTCCTGCCCTATCCAGACACCATTCTTCACCTCGGCCACCACGGTGCAGCCCACCGAACAGTGGGTGCAGACGCTCTTGATGACCCGGATGTCATCCTTGGCATCCTGCGCCTCGGCCCGCCGGACGGTGCCGCCGGTGGCACCAAGCGCCGCAAGTCCGCCGATCGCAAGGCCCGAACCGCGCAGGAACGCGCGGCGATCAACCTTCTTCGATGCGACCTGCGCAAGAACAGACGAACCACGGGGGCCGAACGCAACCCCGTTTGTCTTCCTTCTCAGCATTTCCAGTCCTCCCTGCGGGGCATGCCCCGGTTTCCGTCGCGGTCACAACTGGGATCAGGGCCAAATGCAACCGTCACCCAGAATTGCCACCGCTCAAACTCCGCTCAGAACCGTGCGGTTTCCAGATACGCTTTCACATGATCGGTCTTGCGAAGGCCCAGCGCCGCAGGACCCTCTCCGGCCTCGGCCACCTCGCCACCTGCGGCCACGGCAACAGCCGCCGCCGGCGCCCCCGTTGCCGCAAGCTTCAGGAAATCGCGGCGCGTCGTCTGCGCCCTGTCTCCTTTTCCCATTCTCCTGTTCCTCCCTTTGTTCCCTTGTTCGAATTCCGGTCTTTCGCGGCCGGCCCGGGCTTCGCGCCCTGCTTGCACCGAATGGCCTGCACGGCGCGTCATTGCCGCACCGCACGACATTTCACACGGCTATTTCACCATGCGCATGGTTTCCGCCTCTACCTCCATGAATTCCCGGCCCACCCGGCCCACCCCGGCATAAAGAACCGCCGCTTCGGCCTTTTCCATGTCGGCAAAGCAATGGGCGGCCCAGGGGGCCATGTGGGTATTGAAGAACTCCTTTTGCCGCTCAAGCGGCACCGCCATGCCGAAACGGCCGCGGATCATGCCGGCCATCATTTCGCACAGGGCGGCAAGATTGTCTTCCGGCTCGGAAACATCCCCCGAGCGGGCGATGCGAAGATCGGCCATGTCGGCGCGCAGCCTGGCCAGCGGGTGTTCGTTCAGGAAACCCGTCATGTAATAGCTGGCATAGGGCAGCACCTCGCCCCGACCCAGCCCGATGAACATGGCGCTGAATTCGCGCTCGACCGATCTTTCCGAAACGCTGCCCGCAAGCCGGGCCAGCATGTTCACCGCCTTGCCAAGCGGAGTGCCGTCGCCCTCCAGCGCAGCAACCCCGGCCAGAAGCCCGGCCGCGGGCGGTCGTACCAGCAGCGCGGCCAGCAGATCATACAGATCGGCCCGCATTGCATCTTCGGGCAGCAGGCCGAGAACTGCACGATCGACCGCCTGCCCGGCAGCTTCCGCTTTCGACTGTTCTCTCCTCATGGCCTCATCTTTACGTCACAATGCCGCGATGTCAAATGAAACCGTGACATCATGACGCAAGAACGAGGCGCCTAATCCGCCTCTCCGGTATCGAAGCGAAAGCGCATCCGCCGGAGGCGGCCCTGTCCGGCGTTCGGCGCGGGGGCCCGGCTGCCGGCCGGGGCTGGCGATGATTCGCCCTCCGTCACCCGCAATTCGCCTGCCGCGCTGGCCCCCGCTCCGGCGGGTGCAGGAGCGGAACCATCATGCGGCGTTTCCGGGCCCGCATCCCTGTGCGGCGCAACATCGCCTTCAATGGGGCCGGTATCGTCTGTGCCGCGCGCTTCGGCCGGCGTTTCCTCGGCGAATTCATCCGTGCCGGCCATCGCCCTGGCATAACCCTTGCCAACCGACCACGCGGTTTCCAGCCCCGAAACCACGGTTGCCCTGTCGGTAAAGTCCTCGCCATATTCCAGCAACCCGTCCAGATTGGCCAGCGCCGGATTGGCGGCCCACAACCGACGCAGGGCGCGGTTGCGCAGAGCGGCGGGAACGGCCGAATTCATGAAAGCCCGGAAATCGTCGCCCGGACCCAGCGTATCGGGATCGGGCAGACCGAGACGCTCCAGAAGTTCGGCTTCGGCTTCAGGCAAGGAAATGTTTTCCGACGCCGTGCCGGGGGCCGTATCGGGCGGGGCGATTTCCCCTGCCCCCGCAGGAGGCACGGCGACGGCGGCCTTTCCTTTCGCTTCCCTTTTCGCTTCGGGCACATCATCGGTGCTTCTGCTGCGCCGGCGGGCGGTGGCCTTGCGTGCGGACCAGCGCCTCAGAAACCCGGTGTCGCGCCGTTCACTCATCTCCGCTCTCCGGCATTGTCCCGCCCCCGGGCCCACCCCCGGGTTTCAGCCCTGCAGGCGCGCGATAGACATCGGCCGGCTGGCGCACCCGCGCATCGCCGATTCCATCCTGCCTCCGGTCGATGCGGGCCTTGTCGCGGCGACGCTTGCGGAAGCGCTCCTCCTTCACATGCGCATCAACGAATTCCTGCACCCAGGCGATCAGCCCCGGGGGCATGGGCACCGGCGCGACTTCCTGATCACCGGCATCGGCATGATCCTGTGCCTCGAAGGCCGAAGCGGTTACCTGATGCACCTGCGGGCGCCCGCTTTCATCCGGTTCGTCCAGGATCACGAAAACCGAAGGCGGCGTCATCGCAAGGGAAACGCGATAGCCCTCGGTTTCGGCGCGGTGCAGGGCAAGGGTGACGGTTGCGGCGTGATACTCCACCGCTTCGCCCTCGCGGCGCAGTTCCTGCCATTCGGCCCTTGTCGCGCCGGGCAGCACGGCCGTCACGCTCCAGATCCATTTCTGCCAGCGCGTCACCCCCGGGCGTCGGCGCATGACCACCCCGAGCGGCATGGAGATCTCGCGCTGCGCAAACAGTTCGCGCACCCGGTCTCTACCGGCCCGGCCTGCGGTTTCATCCGGGGCCTTGCCGCCAGCCTGTTTTTCCGTGTTGTTGGTCGGTGCATCCATTGCCGCCGTCTCCCCGGATTAGTCTAGGCCACCTCCTGTGCCCTGTCAAAATCCTGTTTCCACGGGGAAAGTTGAATTGACATTTGCTTCCCCGCGTTCCTTGATCATGAAACAACAGGAAGCAGAAATGCCATGCCAAAGCCACAAACCCTGATCGCCTGCGACTGCGCCGGCACGATGTCGCTTGACACCGAGGCCCTGCAACAGGGCTGCGGCGCCGAAAGGATCGTTGCCTGCTCCAGGGCCTGCACCGCCGATCTCGACAGGGTGGTGAAAGCGCTGTCGGGGGAAGGAATGGTTCTGGTGGCCTGCGGACAGGAAGCTGCGCGCTTCGAAACACTGGCCGGGGAAATCGCCGCCGAATCCGGTCGGGCGGCCCCGCTGATCTGTGCCGATATCCGCGATCGCGCCGGCTGGTGCGCAGAGGGCAGCGCGACAGCAAAGCAGGCGGCCCTGCTGGCCGAAGCGGTGCTGGATGCGCCGATGACCCCGCTGTTCGACATCGAATCGCCCGGCACCTGCCTGGTGCTCGGCCGGGGCGAGGCGGCGCTTGAAGCCGCCGGACGTCTGGCCGAATCAGGGCTGGCAGTTACCTGCGTTCTGGATGACCGCGAAGAACTTCCCCCCGAGCCCCCCGCCAGCTTTGACCTGGCACATGGACGGCTGCGCCGGGCCTCGGGCAGTCTTGGCGGCTTTGCCGTGCGGTTCGACAGATTCGCGCCGCTCGATCCCGCCGGTCGGGGCATGCCCGGCTTTGCCCCCCCCCGCGACGGCGCGGTCTCGCAATGCGACATCATCCTCGATCTTTCGGGCCATCCCCCGCTGTTTCCCGCGCCGCACAAGCGCGATGGCTATCTGCGCGCCGATCCTCGCGATCCGCTGGCAGTGGCCCGCGCGATACAGGCCGCCTCGGGGCTGACCGGCAGTTTCGAAAAACCGCTCTACATCAGCTTCGACACCGCCCTCTGCGCCCATTCGCGGGCCGGACAGAAAGGCTGCACACGCTGCCTTGATATCTGCCCCACCGGGGCAATCGGCCCCGATGGCGACAGCGTGACGATCGACAGCGGAATCTGCGCCGGCTGCGGGGGCTGTGCGGCGGTCTGCCCCTCGGGCGCCGCCGCCTATGCCGATCCGCCGGTCGAGTTCCTGTTTCGCCGGATTGCAACGCTGGCCACCGCCTGGCGCAAGGCCGGCGGCGAAGGCGCGCCACGCCTCTTGGTGCACGATCACGAAACCGCCCCCGAGATGATCCGCCTGTCGGCGCGCCACGGGCGCGGTCTGCCACCCGATGTCATTCCGCTGGAGGTGAACGAGGTGGAAGGATTCGGCCATGCCGAAATGCTGGCCGCGCTTGGTGCGGGCTTCGGGCATGTCCACATCCTGACATCTCCCCGCACCGGAATCGCCGCCCTTGCCCCCCAGCGCGAACTGGCACTGGCCATTGCCGGGCGCGAAGCGGTCAGCCTGATCGATCCGGCCGACCCGGACCGCCTGGAAGAGATACTGCGCGCGCCTGCCGAAACGGCCACGGCCGGGAACCCGATCCTGCCGCTGGGCGGCCGTCGCGAGGTGACACGCAGCGCGGCCACGGCGCTTCGGGGGGGAACGGATGTTCCGATTCCGCTGCCCGACGGATCCCCCTATGGCATGGTGGAAATCGATACGGACGCCTGCACGCTTTGCCTGGCCTGCGTTTCGCTCTGCCCGGCCGCAGCACTTGGTGACAACCCCGACAAGCCGCAGGTGAACTTCACCGAAAATGCCTGCCTGCAATGCGGCATCTGCGCCAATACCTGCCCGGAAAACGCCATCACGCTTTCCCCGCGGCTGGATCTTTCCCCGGCCGCCCTGGCCCCCCGGGTGCTGCACGAGGAAGAACCGTTCGCCTGCATCGAATGCGGCACGCCCTTCGGAGTGCGTTCGACCATAGAGCGCATCGTGGAAACGCTTGATGGCAAGCACTGGATGTTTGCCGGCGGCGACAGGATCAGGCTGGTGCAGATGTGCGACGACTGCCGCGTGCGCGCCCAGTATCACGCCGAGAATTCGCCCTTCCGCATGGGCGAACGCCCCCGCATCCGCACCACGGATGACGACCTGCGCGCGCGTGAAGACGAAGGCCGGGAATAGGCACGGGTTTCATTGCTGCCGCAGCGATTCTGCCCGCGGAACGCATTCAGCTTCAGCGCATCCTGATCGGCGGGCCCAGATCCTTGGGCGCGATCGTCGCCACATAGGCCAGAAGATCGTCAAGATCGCGCTGACTCAGCAACACCGGCGCCACATGCAGCGGACGGGCGGGATCCTTGTCTTCGCTCATCTCCTCGACCGTCACCACCGCACGATGCGGGTTGGCGGCCCAGAAGGCAGCGAAGGTATCTTCCCAATCCTCGAAGCTGCGCATGGCAGCGAAGGAAGGGGTGGACCCGATTCCTGCAAACGGGTTTTGTTCGTCAACCACATGGCAGCGCATGCAATGGCGCCGCGCCAGTTCGTATCCGCGCGCCGGATCGCCCGCAAACCGCCTTTCCTCGACAATCCCGGCCTGCTCGGGCGCGGGTTCGAACAGCGGCGCGCCGCCCGGCGGAAAGGCGGCGATGGCGGCGCGGCCCGGCTTGCTTTGAAGCCATTCCAGAAAGGCCTCGGCCCGGGGCCGCGCATCCGCCCCTTCGGGCGGCAGGCGCAGATGCCATACGGTGCCGTCGGCCTTGCCGGAGAATACCGGCACGCCCGGCGGTACGGGCGTCAGCGCCATGTCGGCCGCGCCACCCGGTTCGGTCAGGCCAACCCGGATGCGCGTCTTGAAACGGAAACGGGGAAGCAGATGCCGCAAGAGCCCGCTTTCCTGCAGAGCCGGCGGCGCCTCCAGCGTGATATCGGGGGGCGCGGCCCGGGCGGCGGTGCCCCCTTCCAGCAGAATGCCCGCCAGCAGCACAAGGCAGATTGCCGGCAGCCACCCCGCCAGCCCCGCATGTTCGTTCCGGCATCGCTTGACATGCATCCTGCCTTCCTCCCATCTGTAATCGTAGCCGAGACGGTGCGGATGTCCAAACCGCACGCAGCTGCCTGGCCCCGGAACCGGGAAAAGCTTCGGGGGCCGGCAGGATCGCAGAACAGGACAACAGGGGAAAACATCATGAATGACGAAACCTTCAACATGTCCATGCGCAAGTTTCTGAAAACGGTGGGCGTGACATCGCAGCAGAAGATCGAAGAGGCCGTGCGCCGGGCGCAAGAACGGGGCGCACTTCCCGAGGGGCCGCTGCCGGTGCGCATGGTGCTGACGATCGAGCCCCTCGGACTTGCTCACGAAGTGAATGGTGAAATCCGCACCGAAGGCAGCGCATGAGCACGGAAGACAAGGTGCGCGCGGCCCTTTCCGGGGTGATTGATCCGGGTTCGGGGCGCGACATCGTCAGCGCCGGAATGGTGAGGGGGCTGAGCATGTCGGGCGATACGGTGCGCTTCGTGATCGAGGCAGATCCTGCCCGCGCGCCGGCACTGGAACCCCTGCGCCGTGCAGCCGAAGAGGCGGTGAAGGCTCTGCCGGGCATCGAACATGTGGCTGCCGTGCTGACGGCCCATGCCGCGCCCGGTACAACCCCGGCACCGGGGGCGGCCAGCGGGCCGAAAGGGCCGCCGCCCGATCTGAACCTCGGCCGGAAAAAACCAGCGCCGCCGCAGAAGAAGCTGCCCGAGGGGGTGAGCCGGGTGATCGCCGTGGCCTCGGGCAAGGGCGGCGTGGGCAAAAGCACCGTCACCGCCAACCTGGCCGTGGCACTGGCCGCGCGGGGCAGGCGGGTGGGGGTGCTGGATGCCGATGTCTATGGCCCCAGCCAGCCGCGGATGCTGGGCGTTTCGGGCCGCCCTTCAAGCCCCGACGGCACCACCATCCTGCCGCTGCGCAATCACGGGGTGACGCTGATGTCGCTTGGATTGATAACCGGCGAAAACGAAGCGGTGATCTGGCGCGGACCGATGCTGATGGGCGCGCTCCAGCAGATGCTGGGACAGGTGCAGTGGGGCCGGCTCGACGTGCTGCTTGTCGATCTGCCCCCCGGCACCGGCGATGTGCAGATGACGCTGGCACAGAAGGTGCCGCTGGCCGGTGCCATCGTCGTTTCCACACCCCAGGACATCGCCCTGATCGACGCCCGCAAGGGGATCGACATGTTCAGCCGCATGGAGGTGCCGATCATCGGCCTGATCGAAAACATGGCCGGCTTCGTCTGCGACGGCTGCGGCAAGCTGCATCACCCCTTCGGCCACGGGGGCGCCCGGGCCGAGGCCGAGCGGCTGGGGGTGCCCTTCCTGGGCGAGATTCCGCTTGACCTGGCGGTGCGGGAGGCCAGCGACAGCGGCGCACCCGTGGTGCTGCAGAATCCCGAGGGGCCCGAAGCCGCTGCCTTCTGGAAGATCGCCGATGCGCTGACCGGCAACGGGGTGATTGCATGAAGGAACTCTACGAAGACACTTCCCCGCCATCCTTCCCGCCGCTTCTGCGCGGCGAGGCCGTGCCCGCGGCGATCGATCCGCTTGCCAAGGCCGAAGCCCGGGGCATGAAGGGCGCCGATCCGGGGCTGGTGGTGTGGTCGCGCGACGAAACCAACATGCGCGTGGCGGTGCTGTTCACACCCGGAATTCCGCTGTCGCGCGCCATGGGGGGCGCATTTGCAATGATGCTGGGGGCGGCCGATGCCCTTGGCGCGCTGGCCCCGCCCGAGGTGGCGGTGCATTTCAGCTGGCCAGGCCGCTTGCGCGTGAACGGCGCCCGTTGCGGCGTGCTGCGCGCCGCCGCGGCCGGCCATGATCCCGCCGCCGTGCCCGACTGGCTGGCCTTTGCCCTGACCATTCCGATCCTGCCCACCGGCACCCATGAACCGGGACACATCCCCGACGAAACCACCCTGCACGACGAAGGCTGCGCCGATATCGCCGCACCGCGCCTGATCGAAAGCTTCGCCCGCCACATGCTGGTGTGGATGACCCGCTTCGAGGACGAGGGCCTTGCCCCCCTGCACAAGGCCTGGTGCCAGAAATGCGACGAGATCGGCACCCCCGTCGAAACACCCGGAAAGGGCCTGTTCCTGGGGCTTGACGAAGACGGCGGCATGATTCTGCGCAACGGCGGGGAAACCCG
This sequence comes from Paracoccaceae bacterium, assembly GCA_026989355.1. Classification (GTDB taxonomy): domain Bacteria; phylum Pseudomonadota; class Alphaproteobacteria; order Rhodobacterales; family Rhodobacteraceae; genus WFVA01. Next base: position 405,162 of record JALSJM010000005.1, read on the forward strand.
CATCATTCCCCTTGTCAGGTTGCTGGAGGACATGCCGTGAAGCTTGCCCGCACCCTGCGCCTGGACATCTCGGATACCCAGGTATTCGATCATCCCGCCAATCCCGGCGAATGGGCCGTGTCGGGCGGTTTCGCCTTTTCGAACTGGGAAGAAGGCGATCTCGTGGGCAAGGCCCGTCAGGCCTTTGCCAACGGCTGGCTTGGCCTTGAAAGCTTCGGCCGTGCCACCTTCGTGGCCGTCACCCGGATCACACCGGCGGAATACGCGGCCGCCACCGAGGCACTGGCATGTCATTTCGTGGAAGGCTGGGGGGCACCCTCGCTCGAAGCGGCCCGCCCGGTAGCCGAAGAGGAACTGGCCCATATGCGCGCCATGTGCGAGGACCACCCCGACAACACGATCCTGACGGTTGCGCGCGAACTGACCGGGGCCGGCGTGCATGAAACCTTCCGGGTGATCCCGGCACAGGCGGCGGGGCTTGAAAGCTTCGCGGTGCACGCCACACCGGACGATACCCCCGGAAACTGACCCCCACCCTTCCCGATCCACCGCACCCTTCCCGCCCCCGGCATCCGGCACGGCCTTGACCATCGCACGGCGAAAGGGCATCTGAACCCCATGATGATCTACAAGATCTTCCGCGCCGAAGAATGGCAGGCGCTAGAAACCGCGGGCGAAACGGCCGGAGCGCCGGTTGATGTGGCCGACGGGTTCATTCATTTCTCGACCGCCGGACAGGCACCCGAAACCGCCGCCCGTCATTTTGCCGGTGAAAGCGGGCTGGTGCTGGCGGCTGTCGATGCCACGCGCCTTGGCGATGCGCTGAAATGGGAGCCCTCGCGCGGCGGCGCCCTGTTTCCGCATCTCTACCGGCCACTGCGCCGCAACGACATCTGCTGGGCATGTCCTCTGCCCCTTGGCCCCACCGGCCACGAATTTCCGGACGCAATGCAATGACGCTGATCGAACGCCTCGGCCTTGCCGCCCTGCACCGGCTGGACCCCGAGCGCGCCCATGCGCTTTCGATCCGGGCACTGAAGGCGGGGTTGGCACCGCTGCCCGGCCCGGTCACCTCGCCCCGCCTCGGAGTTGAAATCGCCGGGCTTGCCCTGCCCAACCCGGTAGGCCTTGCCGCCGGGTTCGACAAGAACGCCAAGGTGCTTGGCCCCCTTTCGCGCGCCGGGTTCGGCTTTGTCGAGGCCGGAGCCGTCACCCCCCGTCCGCAGCCCGGCAATCCGCGCCCGCGCCTTTTCCGCCTGCCGGAAGACCGCGCCGTGATCAACCGCTTCGGTTTCAACAACGAAGGCATGGAGGCCGTGGCCGCCCGCCTTGCACACCGCCCGCGAAACGCGGTGATCGGCCTCAACCTCGGCGCCAACAGGAACAGCCCCGACCGGGCCGCCGATTTCGCCTCGGTGCTGGAACGGCTTGGCGAATACATCGATTTCGCCACCGTCAACGTGTCATCACCCAACACCGAGAACCTGCGCGATCTGCAAGGCCGCGCAGCGCTTTCGGTGCTGCTTCGGGGGGTGATGGCAGCGCGGGCGCAGCTTGCCCGCCCGATTCCGGTGTTTCTGAAGATCGCCCCCGACCTGACCGGTGGCGAAATCGACGAAATCGCCGAAGTGGCACTTGGCGAAGGCATCAGCGGCATCATCGCCACCAATACCACCCTTTCGCGCCAGGGCCTGAAGGGCGCCGCGCGCGGCCAGAACGGCGGGCTTTCCGGCGCCCCTCTGTTCGCCCCCTCGACCCGGGTGCTGGCGCGCCTGCATCGCACCACCGAAGGGCAATTGCCGCTGATCGGCGTGGGCGGAATCGGCTCGGCCGAACAGGCCTATGAAAAGATCCGCGCCGGCGCCACCGCCGTGCAGCTTTACACCGCCCTTGTCTATCAGGGCCTGTCGCTGGCCGCCAGGATCGCGCGCGGCCTCGATCACCTGCTCGAACGCGATGGTTTCGCCAATGTATCCGAAGCCGTCGGCACCAGCACGGAGAAATGGACATGACCTTCACACTCTGGCACAACCCGCGCTGCTCGAAATCACGCGCCGCTCTGAAACTTCTGGAAGAACGCGGCTTCCGGCCCGAAATCCGCCTTTACCTCAAGGATCCCCCCACGGCCGGCGAGATCCGCGCCCTGCAGGGGGCGCTTGGCCTGCCGCTGATCGAAATGATGCGAACGAAGGAAGGGATCTTCCGCGAGCGCGGCCTTTCCCGCGAAAGCGACGACGCAACCCTGCTGCAGGCGATCGTCGAACATCCGGTCCTGCTGGAACGCCCGATCCTGACCGACGGCAACCGCGCGGTGGTCGGTCGTCCGTCCGAACGGGTGCTGGAACTGGTCTGAAGCGCGGCGTGCCCATACTGCCGGCTCCGGGGATACGCCTTCCTCCGGTTTTCCGCCAGAAAGGACCGAACCGGCGGCGACCGGCGGCTGCGGAACGGCCCCGCGGTCAACCCCCGACACCGCCCCCCGCCCGCGCCCGGACCGCCCCGGCCTCGAGCGCCGGATAACGCAGGCCCAGCGTGATTCCCCGCGCCACGAACGAAATCAGCAGCGCCCCCCACAGCCCGTGATTGGCAAAGGGCGGAAGCAGCATTGCCAGCGCCAGAAGATAGATCACGAAGGATACCGCCATCATGTTGCGCATGTCACGGGTGCGGGTGGCTCCGATGAAAACGCCATCAAGCATCCAGGCCGCCCCGCCCACCAGCGGTGAAAGCACCATCCAGGGCAGGTAACGGCGTGCCTCGGCCCGCACGTCGGGGGCGGTGGTCATGATGTCGATGACCGCACCCCCCCACAAGGCAAAGGCCAGCGCCATCGCCAGAAGGCTGAGCGCAGCCCAGAAACCCGAAAGCAGCACCGCCCGGCGCAACCGGGCCCGGTTGCGGGCACCAAGCGCCTGCCCTACCAGCGCTTCGGCGGCAAAGGCGAAACCGTCCATCGCATAGGCCGTGATTTCCAGGAACTGCAGCAGCACCTGGTTCGCGGCCAGCGTCACATCTCCGAAATCTGCGCCAAGGAACAGGAAGGAAATGAACATCGCCTGCAGCAGCAGCGAACGCAACAGGATGTCGGAGTTCACACTGGCCATGTGGCGCAGCCGGGTTGCATCGAATACCCGGTCCCATGCCTTCCAGGCACCACCGCGAAACCCGGCACGACAAAGCCACAGGCCAAGCCCGAGCCCGCTTGCCTCGGCGATCAGGGTGGCAACGGCCACCCCCTCAACCCCCCAGCCCAGCCCCAGCACGAACCACAGGTCAAGCAGGATGTTGAGCCCGTTCATCCACAGCTGGATCATGAACACGGCGCGGGTGCGCTCCTGGGCGATCAGCCAGCCGTTGATGCCGTAAAGGGCAATCGCCGCCGGGGCCGACCAGATGCGAATCCCCATGTAGGAACGCGCCATCGCCTCGACCTCCGGCGAGGCAGGCGACAGCCCGAAGGCCAACGCAAACAACGGCAGCTGCAGCATGATCAGCACCAGCCCCGAGACCAGCCCGATCATCAGCGCGCGCACCAGAAGCGCCGAAACCTCGGCGCGGTCCCCCGCGCCATAGGCCTGGCTGGCCAGCCCCGTGGTGCCCATGCGCAGGAAGCCGAAGAACCAGTAGAGCGCGCCGATGACGATGGCGCCGATCCCCACTGCCCCGATCGGCGCCGCCGCGCCCAGCTGGCCCACCACGCCGGTATCCACCGCCCCCAGGATCGGCACCGTGGCATTGGACAGCACGATTGGAACGGCGATCTTCAGCACCCGGCCGTGGGTAAGCCGTTCGCAGGTTGCACCGGCCCCGGGCTCAGCCATCACGTGGCGGCATCAGGAAATGACCGGTGGCCTGGGCAAAGAGACGTGCCCGGTTGTCCTGCCAGGCTTCCACATGCACACTGGCATAACGCCGCCCCGAACGGTTGATCCGCGCGCGCGCATAGGCATCGCGCGGCAGGCCCGAACGCAGGTAATCGATTGTGAAATCAATGGTTTTCGGCAGGCGCGGCATCTTGCCCCCGGCCATTTCCTCCGGGGTAAGCGTGCCGTTCTCGATCTCTTGCCAGACACGGTTCCAGGCCAGTTCGATGATCGCTGTTACCTCAAGGAACGAGGCCGTCGCCCCGCCGTGCAGCGCCGGCAGCATGGAATTGCCGATCAGCATCTCGCTGAACGGCAGCACGGCGGTCAGTTCGTCGCCCCGCCGATCGAAGGTGATGCCCAGAAAGCCCGCATAGGGCACCGCCCCCACCAGCGCGGCCAGCGCGGCATCGCGGCGCTGCTTGATCACCTGCACGGGCTCCGGCGCGGCACGGCGTGGAAGAGACCCGGACCGAGACCGGCTCATGGCTGCTTCTCCTCTTCCTCTGCTTTCCCTTCCGCTGCCCTGCCCGCCGCCCTGGCGCCACCCTCGACCGTGAAGGCCCCGGTTGCCATGGCCACCGGATGGGCGCTGTCCGCGTCGGTTGCAATGGCGCGCACGAAGGCCACCGAACGGGTCAGGTGATAACATTCGGCCCGCGCGCTGATCAGTTGTCCGGGGGTGGCGGGGCGCATGTAATCGATCCGCAGATCAAGCGTTGCGGTGCTGACGGGCCCGGAGGGATGGCTGAGCACCGCCGCCCCGCAGCAGGTATCCATCAGCGCCGAAACCGCGCCGCCGTGAATCACCCCTGTCTGCGGGTCTCCGACAAAACGCGTGTCATGGGGCATGGCGATCTCGGCCTGTCCCCCGTCCACGGATTTCAGTTCCATGTTCAGGGCCCTGAAATAGGGCATCGCCGCGAAAAACTGGCGAATCAGATCCGCACGCTGCTTGTGCATGAATGCCCCCGTATACCCGGACACGCCTGCCGGCCTCAGCGCAGACTGCATTGCCTGCCAGATCGTTTTGGCCTTCGCGCAGGTTTGTCGCAAGTGTTATTTTCATCACCCGGAACAGACCCCGACCGCACGGCCGAACGCCCCGCGCACAAGCGCGAAACATTTGCAACCTGCATCCGTTGCGGATAGCCTGTGGTCTCACCCCGGGAAACAAAGCCGCGCCATGTCCGACCAACGCCTGAGCTTCAAGGAAATGTGTGCCAGGTTCGATGTCACACCGCGAACCCTGCGCTATTACGAATATATCGAACTGTTGAGCCCCGAACGCGAGGGGCGCGCGCGCTTCTATGGCCCCCGCGAGGTGGCGCGCATGGTGCTGATCCTGCGCGGGCGGCGCTTCGGGTTCAGCCTGGAAGAGATCCGCCAGTGGCTGGAAATCTACGAGGAAAAGGGCACGCGCGCGCAATTGGAAGCCTGGATCGAAATGGCCGACCGGCAACTGGACGAACTGAAATCCGAGCACACCCGGCTGGCCGAAACCATTCGGGAACTGCAAAAGCTGCGCGACGATGTGGCAGCGGATCTTGCGCAGGGCTGAACAGCCCCCGGACAACAGACCGGAACAGACCGGCAGCGGGACAAGGATATTACACCCGCCCGCCTGTTTCATTCCGGAGATTTCACCAAATGCCCCGTGACGTGACGTTACATTTACGTAAACGTAAATCTCTCTTGTAGAGTGCACCGCGGCACCGCATGTCATGGCCATGACGCCAGTTGATAAGTCACGGGATGAATTGCCATGAAGGACGACCTGATGACCATCCGCGAAATGTGCGACATGTTCAACGTTACCCCACGCACGCTTCGCTTCTACGAAAGCAAGGAACTGCTTTCACCTGCCCGCCAGGGGCAGAAACGCCTGTTCACCCGGCGCGACCGCGCCCGTCTCAAGCTGATCCTGCGGGGCAAGCGATTCGGCTTCAGTCTGGAAGAAATCCGCCAGCTGCTTGATCTCTACCACGTTGATGATCAGCATCTCACTCAATACACCCGCACCTATGAGCTGGCCTGCAGGCGCCTGCGCGAAATGGAGCGGCAGCATTCCGAACTCGGAGCCGCCATAGAGGAGCTGAAGGAACAGCTTGCCGAAGGCGCCACGGTGATCGAACGCATGAAACGCGAACAGCGCGCCAGCAACGCCGCCTGACTGCCGGCGGATCCGGGCCGGCAGGCCAGACCGGAAAGAAGGCCGCAAGAGCCAGACCCAGGGAGAAACAGACAGATGACCCGCTACACCGCCCCTACCGACGACATGCAGTTCCTGCTGCACGAGGTTCTGAAGGTCACCAATACCGGCATCCCCGGCTACGACGAACTGGAACCCGATTTCACCCGCGCCGTCCTTGACGAAGCCGGCAGGATCGCCAGCGAGGTTCTGGAGCCCCTCAACGCAGCAGGCGACCGCGAGGGATGCCGGCTGGAAAACGGCGTGGTGCGCACCCCTCCGGGCTTCGGCGAAGCTTTCGCGCAGATGCGCGAAGGCGGCTGGACGGCGCTTGACTGCGATCCCGAATACGGCGGCCAGGGCATGCCCTATATCCTGAACACGGCAGTGGGCGAGATGTTCGTATCGGCCAACATGGCCTTCAACATGTATCAGGGCCTGACGCATGGCGCCTATTCCACCATCCACGCGCATGGAACGGATGAGCAGAAGCGGCTTTTCCTGCCGAAGATGGTAACCTGCGAATGGGCCGGCACCATGAACCTGACCGAGCCCCACTGCGGCACCGATCTGGGGCTGCTGCGCACCCGCGCCGAACCGCAGGCGGATGGCTCCTACAGGATCACCGGCACCAAGATCTTCATCTCGGCCGGCGATCACGACCTCACCGAGAACGTGATCCATCTGGTGCTTGCCCGCATCCCCGGCGCGCCCGAGGGCACCAGGGGCATCTCGCTGTTCATCGTGCCCAAGATCTCGGTAAACGCCGATGGCTCCCTCGGTGCACCCAACGGCGTGAGCGTGGGCAAGCTTGAAGAGAAGATGGGCATCCACGGCAATTCCACTTGCGTGATGAATTACGATGGTGCCACGGGCTATCTTCTGGGCGAGGAAAACAAGGGCCTGCGTGCCATGTTCACCATGATGAACGAAGCCCGCATGGGGGTGGGCCTGCAGGGCTATGCCGAAGCCGCGGCCGCCTATCAGAACGCGGTGGACTACGCCCGCGAACGCCTTCAGGGCCGCGCCGTCACCGGCCCGGCCAACCCGGAAGGGCCGGCCGATCCGATCATCGTGCATCCCGATGTCCGCCGCGCGCTGATGGACCAGAAAAGCTTCATCGAGGGCGCGCGCGCGCTGGTCTTCTGGGGGGCCAGCCTGATCGACCGCGGCCACAAGCTGGGCGACAGGGAGGCCGAGGGCCTGATCAGCCTCATCACCCCGGTGATCAAGGGCTTTCTCACCGATCGCGGTTTCGACATGACGGTTCAGGCCCAGCAGATCTTCGGCGGCCACGGCTATATCGAGGAAACCGGCATGCCGCAATTCGTGCGCGATGCCCGCATCACCATGATCTATGAAGGCGCCAACGGGATTCAGGCGCTCGATCTCGTGGGGCGCAAGCTGGCGCAGGACGGCGGCAGGCACATCATGGCCTTCTTCGAGATGATCAAGGGATTCATCCAGGAAAACAAGGATGATACGGCGCTGAAGGAAGGCTTCCTCGATCCCCTCAAGCAGGCCAGCAAGGATCTTCAGGAAGCGGGCATGTTCTTCATGCAGAACGGCATGAAGAATCCCGATGCCGCGCTGGCGGGCTCCTATGATTTCATGCACCTGTTCGGCCATACGGTGCTGGGCCTGATGTGGGCGAAGATGGCGAAGGCCGCCCGCCAGGCTCTTGAAGAGGGCACCGGCAACCCCGATTTCTACAAGGCCAAGATCACGACCGGGCGCTATTACATGGCCCGGCAGTTACCGATGACCCGTACTCATCTGGCGCGCATCCAATCCGGCGCCGAGCCGGTGATGAGCCTGCCCGAAGATCGGTTCTGATTCCCTGCAACGGAAGGAAAGCACATGCCCAAACGCTTCCGCCTTACCCGTCGTTTCAACGTCGCCATGACGGAAGACGGCTACCGCCGCCTGCGCCGCTTCGCCCGGGAGGCCGGCCTTGACGAGGGCGAGGCACTTTCCTTCCTGTTCGAACATTTCGACAGCGTGATCGATGAGGATACCTTCACCCATCGCCTGCGCCTGTTCAATTCGGAACTGGAGGCGCGCAAACGGTGAACATGCTCGGAGTGACACCGCTGATTCGCCCCCGGCCCTGCCAGACAGGAGGAGAGTTGCATGAAGCCCAGGCTTTATTGTTTCGGTGAAAGCGGAAATGCCTACAAGGCGGCGCTGGCGCTCGAACTGGCCGGGCTTGAATGGGAACCGGTATTCGTCGATTTCTTCAACGGCGAAGCGCGCAGCCCCGAATATCTGGCCAGGAATCCGATGGGCGAGGTGCCGATGCTCGAGGTGGGTGCCCTGCGCCTCTCTCAGTCGGGGGCAATTCAGGACTGGGTGATCGAGCAGACGGGAAAGCTTGGCGGCAAGGGGCCCGGCGAGCGCCGCGAGATCTGGCGCTGGGTCCTGTGGGACAATCACAAGATGTCCGGCCAGGCGGGCACAACCCGTTTCCTGATGAACTTCCTGCCCGAAGAAAAGCGCCCGCATGAAGTGATCCGCTTCTTCCGGGGGCGCCTGCGGGTAGCCCTCAATATCCTTGAAAACGCGCTCTCCGATCGCCGCTGGCTGGTGGGAGACAATATATCGGCGGCCGACATTTCCTGCTGCGGGTATCTCTTCTATCCCGAACCCTTCGGCTTCTCCCGCGCCGAATGGCCCAATATCGATGCCTGGCTCACCCGCATCAGCGAACAGCCCGGCTGGAAGCACCCTTACGATCTTATGCCCGGCAACCCTTCCGACCGGGCCTGACAGAGAGGAACCGAAAAGATGAAAGAAGCCTATATCTATGATGCCGTGCGCAGCCCCCGCGGCAAGGGGCGCAAGGATGGCGCACTTCATGAGGTGACCTCCGTGCGCCTTTCCACCGAAGTTCTGAATGCAATCAAGGCGCGCAACGGCCTTGAGGGCCACGCGGTGGAAGACGTGATCTGGGGCAATGTCACCCAGGTCAAGGAACAGGGCGGTTGCCTTGCCCGCTCGGTGGTGATCGCCTCGGAGCTCGATGAAAGCATTCCCGGCCTTTCGATCAACCGCTTCTGCGCCTCGGGCATGGAGGCGGCCAACCTCGCCGCCAATCAGGTAAAGGCCGGCGCCGGCGAAGCCTATATCGCCGGCGGGGTCGAGATGATGAGCCGTGTGCCCATGGGCTCGGACGGCGCGGCGATCGCCGTTGATCCCACCCTGGCGATGGAGCACTATTTCGTGCCTCAGGGCATCGCCGCCGATCTGATTGCAACGAAATACGGCTTCTCGCGCGAAGATGTGGATGCGCTGGCGGTGGAAAGTCAGCGCCGTGCCAAGATTGCCTGGGATGAAGGCCGTTTTGCGAAATCGATCATCACCGTGAAGGATCAGAACGGCCTGCCGATTCTTGACCATGACGAATTCATGCGCCCCGGCACCGACATGCAGAGCCTTGGCGCGCTGAAACCGAGCTTCCGGGAAATGGGCGAGGTAATGCCGGGTTTCGACAAGGTCGCGCTGATGAAATACCCGGAATTCGAACGCATCAACCATGTGCACCATGCGGGCAACTCGTCGGGCATTGTCGATGGCGCGGCAGCGATCCTGATCGGCAGCAGGGAATTCGGCAAGGCCCACGGCCTGAAGCCTCGCGCCCGCATACGCGCCACCGCCAAGATCGGAACCGAACCCACCATCATGCTCACCGGCCCCGTTCCCGTAACCCGGAAGATTCTCGGGGACAGCGGCATGGAAATCGGAGACATCGATCTTTTCGAAGTGAACGAAGCCTTTGCCGCCGTGGTGCTGCGTTTCCTGCAGGCCTTTGATGTGGATCCCGCGATCGTCAACGTCAATGGAGGCGCCATCGCCATGGGCCACCCGCTGGGCGCCACCGGGGCCATGATCATCGGCACCCTGCTTGACGAAATGGAGCGTCAGGACAAGGAAACCGGCCTTACCACCCTTTGCATCGCCTCGGGCATGGGCGTGGCCACGATCATCGAGCGGGTGTAGGCCATGCCGGTGATCGACATGAGCACCGTGCCGCTCAAGACAGGCTCGATCTATCCGCCACCCCTCGACCGCACGGTAGAGGGGCGCACGTCCCTGCGCCTTGGCGATGCCGGCGGGCTTACCCAGTTCGGTGCCAATCTGGTGATCCTGCAACCCGGCGCGAAATCCAGCCTGCGGCACTGGCACCAGAACGAAGACGAATTCGTGATGGTCATGCAGGGCGTCTGCACGCTGATCGACGACGAGGGCCCCCATGAAATGCGCCCCGGCGATTGTGCCGCCTTCCCGGCGGGCGATCCCAACGGCCACCATTTCATCAACAACACCAACGAAGAGGCGCGCTTTCTGGTGATCGGCACCCGCGCCCCCCGTGAAACCGCAACCTACAGCGATGTTGATCTGAAGGCAGAGATCGAAGGCGGCCGGGCCACCTTCACCCGCCGCGACGGAACACCCTATGAGGGAGAGGAAGAATGACCGATTTCAAATACCAAGCTGGCAAGGACGGCGTTGCCGTCATCACCTGGGACGTTCCCGGAAAATCCATGAACGTGATGTCGCTCGAAGGGTTCGCCCAACTCGAACGGTGCATCGACAAGGCCCTTGCCGATGAAACCATGAAGGGGATCGTCATCACCTCGGGCAAGGACAGCTTCGCCGGGGGGATGGACCTCAACATCATCGCCGGCATGCGTGATTCCGGCGGCGACAACCCGGCAAGGGGCATCTTCGAGGGCGTGATGAAGATGCATGCCATCCTGCGCAAGATCGAGCGCGCCGGAATGGACCCGAAAACCGGCAAGGGCGGCAAGCCGATTGCCGCGGCGCTGCCCGGCACTGCGCTTGGTATCGGGCTCGAACTTCCGCTTGCCACGCACCGCATCTTTGCCGCCGAGAATCCGAAGGCCAGGATCGGCCTGCCCGAGATCATGGTGGGCATATTCCCCGGCGGCGGCGGCACCACGCGGCTGGTGCGCAAGCTCGGGGTGATGGGGGCCTCCCAGCTTCTGCTTGAAGGCAAGCTCAACGATCCCCGGGGAGCCAGGGCCGCCGGCGTGGTGGACGAGGTGGTGCCCCCCGAAGAACTTCTGGAGCGCGCAAGGGAATGGGTGCTGAACGCGAAAGACGATGATCTCGTCAAACCGTGGGACAGGAAGGGCTACAAGATGCCCGGCGGCGATCCGTATCACCCGGCCGGCTACATGACGTTCGTCGGGGCAAACGCCATGGTGAACGGCAAGACGATGGGCGCCTTCCCCGCCCCCAGGGCGCTGCTTTCGGCGGTTTACGAAGGCGCCCTGGTGCCCTTTGATACCGCGATCCGCATCGAGGCTCGCTGGTTCACCAACCTGCTGCTCAACCCCTCGTCAAGCGCAATGATCCGTTCGCTCTTCATCAACAAGGAAGCGCTTGAAAAGGGCGCCGTGCGCCCCAGTGACATTCCGCCCCAGCAGGTAAGGAAGCTTGGCGTGATCGGCGCCGGCATGATGGGCGCGGGCATCGCTCTGGTTTCTGCCATGGCCGGGATCGAAGTGGTGCTGATCGATCAGGAGCAGGAAGCCGCCGAACGCGGCAAGGCCTATACCGCCGATTACATGGACAAGGGCATGAAGCGCGGCAAGGCCACCCCCGAAAAGAAGGAGGAAGTGCTTGCGCGCATCACCGCCACCACCGATTACGGCGCCCTCGCGGGTGCCGATCTGGTGATCGAGGCGGTGTTCGAGGATCCCGTCATCAAGGCCGAGGTGGTGAAGAAGGTGGAAGCCGTGGTGGGCAAGGACTGCATCTTTGCCACCAACACCTCGACCCTGCCGATCAGCGAACTGGCCACGGCCAGCAGCCGGCCCGAACAGTTCATCGGCATCCATTTCTTTTCGCCGGTCGAAAAGATGCTGCTGGTGGAAATCATCAAGGGAAAACAGACCGGCGCACGGGCCGTGGCCAGGGCGCTCGACTACGTGCGCCAGATCCGCAAGACGCCGATCGTGGTCAACGATGCGCGCTTCTTCTATGCCAACCGCTGCATCATCCCCTATATCAACGAAGGCATCCGCATGGTGCGCGAGGGCGTGAAACCGGCACTGGTGGAAAACGCCGCCAGGCTTGTCGGCATGCCGCTCGGACCGCTGCAGCTGGTAGATGAAACCTCGATCGACCTTGGCGTGAAGATCGCCAGGGCCACCAGGGCGGCAATGGGTGACGAATATCCTGACGGAGACGTTGACGAGGTGCTGTTCTGGATGGCCGAGCAGGGCCGCCTCGGGCGCAAGGCGAAAGCGGGTTTCTATGCCTATGACGAAAAAGGCAAGCGCCTTGGCCTGTGGAACGGGCTTGCCGACCGGTTCCCCCCCGCCGATCCACAGCCCGACGTGCACGAGGTGCAGCACCGCCTGCTCATGGCGCAGGTGCTGGAAGCGGTGCGCGCCTTCGAGGAAGGCGTTCTCGAAGACATCCGCGAAGGCGATGTGGGCGCGATACTCGGCTGGGGCTTCGCGCCCTGGTCGGGGGGGCCCTTCTCGTGGCTCGACATGATCGGCGCCGGCAAGGCTGTCGAGATATGCGCACGGCTCGAAAGGGAATACGGCTCCCGCTTCAAGGCCCCGGCACTTCTGCGCGAACTGGCCGAAAAGGGCGAAACCTTCTATGGTCGCTTCTCCGGAGCGAGAAAGGCCGCCTGAAGCCATTCCTCATCCTGAAGGAAATACGCCCGGGGGTGAACTTCCCGAAACGGGCAAGAGGGGGCCGCCGGCCCCCTCGCTGCATCCGGTTTTCAATCTTCTGTCAATTGTCGTCAATTTCGCAACAGTTCAGTCTTGATACATCCTCGGAAATCGCCGGCAAGAATCGCTGGCGAGCGATCCAGGCAGACAAGATGCGCACCGCTCTCAGGCAGCCATCACTCCACCCGCCATCATCCACGGCTGCATGCCACCCGTCTGCTCTTCGTCAAGCAGGCGCAACAGGGCTCTGGCCCGGGTCGTGCCGATCCGGGTGAAGAACCCGCTTTCGCGCCCCTCGGAACCGGGGCAGTGAAACAGGACACCACTGTTGCCATAGATGATTTCTTCATCCGCAAATGTCAGAACGAAAACACGGCGGCGGCGACACTCATGATTCCGGGCAATCCCGCGAAACCCTTCAAGCGCCCGTGCCGGGATCAGCACCGTGGAGATATCAAGATAGGCGTAAACTGCCGGATGATCGATCATGATCCACTGATTGTCATGCAGATTCAACTCGGAACAGTTATCCAGAACACCGGCCGGAACATGCAGCATGCCACGCTCTGCACATGCCGCGGCCGCAATGGTTACGGGCCTGATCTCCTGCAATTTGCACAGGCCTCCGTCATAGCTCATTATTCCTGCACCGGGGCGCAGGCTTTCTATCGGACGCCAGCCCCTGTCGGTTTCCACGAGGGTGCCGTCCATCAGTCCGCCCTGCGTTGCACGGGGCAGTGAAAGAGGGGCTTTCGCGGGGGCGGACTCGTGCGGAACGGGGGCCTTGCAACGGGGCGGTTCCTTCAGCGTTCTGGTCTGTGAAAACATCTTTCTCACTCCTTTTCACTCTGTCTTCTGCCTGTTGTGCCGGGCCCTCCCGGCCCTGCTGACAAAGACAAGGAAGCGGCGAAAATTTGCCCTGATTTCGTCGTGGGCGCGTCAATGCCGGGGCAGTGTTGCCCAGAGGGAAACAAATGCTGCCCTGCAAGCCGCCCGGGCCGCAACCCGCGAACGCAAGTTAACGCAGCCTTAACCAGGATGTCCCTCACCTTGGGATTTCATGGCAGGAAAGAGGCGGGCGAATCACTCTGCACCCCACCGGGCACCGCACCGGCCGCCGGGCCGCCTCAGCTGCGCAGCGTCATCGGCCCGTCGTCGAAATCATAGCCGAAGCGGCGGATGTCCTCGGCGCAGATATCGGCCACCACCGCGGCGCCGGCATCGTCATAACAGCGCCGGTAATCGGCTTCGCGCTCCGAGGTATTCACATGTGCCAGAGGCCCGATGCGAAAACCGAGATGACGTTCGAGGGGGGCAAGATCCTTTTCCAGATGCTCGAGCCGGATGAACAGATCGCAACGCTCGGCACCGCCGCAATCGCGCATGTAATGGCCATAAGGCGCGCCCCCTACCGAAGCCCGCGTATGCGGGTGGGAAAGGAAGGCAGCAAAATCCAGCCGCTGCGCCAGAGCCACCGCCGGGTGATCGAAATCCTGCCTGCGCAGCCAATGGTAATAGCTTACCATCCTGTCCCACGGATTGCGCACCATCGTGAAGATGAAGAAGCGCGCGATCTCGTCAGCCGCGATCAGGCCGCATATATCCGCCAGACGCGAATGTTTCCACAGTCGCCCGGCACTTTGCGCCTCCTGCAGGCGGCGGCGGCGGCGGCGTGCCTTCGGGGTATCGCCGATCAGGATGTCATCCCTCATCGCCCGCGCTTCGAGTGCCAGCGCCATCGAGGTGCCACCGGTTTTCGGGATGTGAACGAAGATGTAGCGCCGCCCGCGAGAAATGATCATGGCACGAAACTAGCCCAGCCCGCCACGGCTGGCCAGCCAGTGATAAGCATTTGCATTCGCACACCAATGCCCCTTAAACATTGCTCGTGCAACAGGGCACGGATTCACCGAAAAAACGGGAGGGTTCACATGGGCTGGATGGCTGACGAAACCGGGCTTCAGAAATGCGCGGCCAATTACGTGCCGCTCACGCCGCTGTCGCCTCTGAAGCGCGCGGCCCTGATCTGGCCCGAGCGTGAGGCGGTGGTTTACGGCAGCACCCGCCTGTCCTATGCCGATCTTGCCGCAGATACCTCGCGCATGGCCTCGGCGCTGACGCAGCGCGGCATCCGTCCCGGGGATGTGGTGGCCACCATCATGCCCAACATCCCCGCCCAGGCGGTGGCCCATTACGGCGTGCCTGCCGCAAGTGCGGTGCTCAACACCATCAACACCCGCCTCGATGCCGATACGGTGGCCTATATCCTGGCACATGGCGAGGCAAGGATGCTGATGGTCGATAGCCAGTTTCTGCCCCTGGCGAAGGATGCGATCGCGCGCATGGAAGGCCCGGCCCCCGAAATCATCGAGGTGCCCGACGAATCCGCCGGCTATCCGGCCAGCGGCGAATTCACCACTCATGCCGAATTCATGGCCTCGGGCGATCCGGCCTTCGAATGGCTCATGCCCGAGGATGAGTGGGAAAGCATGGCGCTCAACTATACCTCGGGCACCACCGGGCGGCCCAAGGGCGTGGTCTATCACCACCGCGGCGCCTATCTGATGGCCATGGGCAGCGCCGTCTGCTGGCCGCTTCCCGACAAGGCGCGGCTGCTGGGCATCGTGCCGCTGTTTCACTGCAACAACTGGAACCATATCTGGGCCATGCCCTTCGTGGGCGGCACCTTCGTATGCATCCGCGACATCACCGCAAAGAACATCTATGACGCCATCGCCGATGAAGGCGTCACCCATTTCGGCGCCGCCCCGATCGTGCTCAACATGATCATCAACGCCGAAGAAGGCGACCGGCGCGCCTTCGATCATGTGGTCGAGGTGTTCACCGCCGGTGCCCCGCCCCCGGTGGCGATCCTGCAGGCGATCGAGCCGCTCGGCTTCCACGTTACCCAGGTTTACGGCCTTACCGAAACCTATGGCGCGGTCGTGCAATGCGTCTGGCAGGGCGAAAAATGGAACGATCTGTCCGAAGACGAACGTTATGCCATCAAGGGACGCACCGGCGTGGCCATGCCGATGATGGAGCACATCACGGTGATGAACCCGGAAACCATGCAGCAGGTGCCGATGGACAGTGCAACCACCGGCGAAATCATGATCCGCGGCAACAGCGTGATGAAAGGCTATCTGAAAAATCCCGAAGCCACGGCCGAAGCCTTCCGCGGCGGCTATTTCCACTCGGGCGACATCGCCTTTCAGCACCCGGACGGCTATATCAAGATCACGGATCGCTCGAAAGACATCATCATCTCGGGCGGCGAAAACGTGAGTTCGGTCGAGGTGGAGGGCGCGCTGATGCATCACCCGGCAGTGAGCATCTGTGCCGTTGTCGCCAAGCCTGATGAAAAATGGGGTGAAGTGCCCTGCGCCTTTGTCGAGCTGAAACCGGGCATGGAAGCCACCGAGGAAGAGCTGATCGGCTTTGTCCGCGCCCGCCTGGCCGGGTTCAAGACCCCCAAGAAGGTGGTATTCCAGGAGCTTCCCAAGACATCGACCGGCAAGATCCAGAAATTCGAACTGCGCAAGATCGCAAGGGCATTGTGATCGTTGTTCCGGGGGAGACGGCGCGCTATTGTGCGCAGAACCAGGCAAGCGAGCAGCCCCGGAAGCAACATGACAGCGCTTGACAGATATCAGCGGCTGGAGAGCACCGGCCTCTGGCAGCCACCGCCCGAATCCGCCGCCCCCCTGACAGGTGAGGCACCGTCGCCGCATGGCCAGACGGGCACGCCCGGAAAACCGCAGAGGCGCGAAGTGATCGTATCCTTCGGCAAGGCCACGCTGGTGTTGTCCGACAAGGGCGGGCGTGCGCTTACCCACTGGTCGCTTGCGGCAATCGATCGCCTGAATCCCGGCCTCGCGCCGGCCCTGTTCAGCCCCGACGGAGGCAGCAGCGAGACGCTCGAAATCGACGATCCCGACATGATCGACGCCATCGAGAAAGTCCGCGCTGCCATCCGCCGCCGCCACCCACACCCCGGCCGCCTGCGCCGGATGCTGCTGTGGGGGGCACTGGCGGTGGTGCTGGCGCTGGCCGTGTTCTGGCTGCCCGATGCCCTGATCCGCAAGACGGCATCGATCGTGCCCCCCGCCAAGCGCGCCGAAATCGGCCAGGCGCTTCTGGACGACATCGCCCGCATCGCGGGAACCCCCTGCACCAGCCCCTTTGGCAACAGCGCGCTCGCGGCCCTGTCGCGCCGCCTTGCCCTGCCCGGCGAACCATTGCCGCGCATCGTGGTGGTGCCCGACGGGGTGGCAACCTCGGCCCATCTGCCCGGCGGCATCATCCTGCTGAACCGGGCACTGATCGAGGAACATGAAACGCCCGACGTGCCGGCCGGTTTCGTGATTGCCGAACAGTTGCGAATGCAGGCGCGCGATCCGCTTCTGGAACTGCTCGACACGGTCGGTCTGCGCCCCACGCTGCGCCTGCTTACCACCGGCGATCTTGATGACGCAACCCTTGCGGGTTACGTCGAATCCCTGCTGACAAGGCCGCAGGCTCCCGTCGCGCCCCTCCGGTTGCTCGACCGCTTCGCCAGGCTCGGGGTGCGCATCACGCCTTACGCCTTTGCCCTCGACATCACCGGCGAAACCACGCTCGGTCTGATCGAAGCCGATCCGTTTCGCAGCAGGCCGCCCGACGTGCCGGTTCTTGATGACGACACATGGGTAAGCCTGCAGGGAATCTGCGGTGGCTGAAGGGCGGCGGCCAGGGGCATGTCCCGGCCACCGGCCGGAGTCTCAGCCGCGCAGCGCGGCGTGCCGGTATCCGGCCCGGTGCAGCGCCTTCAGCGCCCGTTCCGCCCGTGCGGCACTGCGGTAAGGGCCGACCGTTACCACATGAACCGTCCGGCCGCGCTGGCGGCGCATCGTCACCCGCGCCGGAATGCCCAAGGCCTTCAGCCGCGCAACCGTTGCCGTGGCGCTTTCCGGGCTGCGGTATCCCGCCACCAGAATGTTGGCGCGCCGGTTGGCCGGCAACTGCTGGCGCACCGCGGCGGACTGGCGCAACAACCCTTTCTGTCCTGCGTATTCCGTTGCCAGGCGTCGGGCAACCGCACCGCTGCGCAGGCGGCGGGGCACGGTCCGGGTCCAGATCCTGTCCATCTGCGCATCCCCCCAGGCAGCACGCGGGCCGCGCAAGGGGTTGAGCCGCCCGTCCTTCCAGACCCGCACATATCCGCGTGGCAGCCGATAGCGCGTATCAACGGCTGCCCGCTGCCGCCCCTGATGCCGGCGAGGCGTGGCCACCGCGCGGGCGGCCGCCGGAACCGCTCCGACCGTCCGGACAGGCTGCCGAGCATCGGGGGTGGCGGCTTCGGCCGCCCGGGAAGAAGATGCATCTGTCACGTCACCTGCGGGAAGATTCGCAGGATCACGGCCCGGAAATGTTGGCATGCGGTTGCAGACCGGGGTGCGGTCGGGGCCGCGAAGAGGTGTCCAACCGCTTTCGTTGCCGATCCGGATCCGCAGAAAGGCACAGCCTCGGCTATCGACATATTCCCGCCCCAGATAGCCTGCAGGGGGCGGCTCGGCCGGCTTGTCTTCATCTGCCGTGGCGGCCGGCGCCGCGTGATACCCGCCACCCAGCACCAGAGCAAGGATGACCATGCTCAAGCGCACACCATACATATACATAACCATGCACCTCCTACCAGATATGGTAGGATAAATGCCCCAGACACGCAGGATAGTAAAGGGTTAACACCTATCTGGTGCCATACATGCGATCGCCCGCATCGCCCAGGCCCGGCACGATATAGCCGTGCTCGTTCAGCCGTTCGTCAACAGCGGCCGTGACGATCGGCACATCGGGATGGGCTTCCTTCATTCTGGCAATCCCTTCGGGCGCAGCCAGCAGACACATGAAGCGGATGTTCCTGGCACCGGCCTTCTTCAGAAGATCAATCGCCGCAACGGCGCTGTTGCCGGTGGCCAGCATCGGATCGACGGCAACCACCAGGCGATCCTCCAGCTCGGTCGGCACCTTGAAGTAATACTGCACAGGCTCAAGCGTTTCCTCATCGCGATAAAGCCCCACGAATCCCACCCGCGCCAGGGGGATCAGTTCAAGCACTCCGTCAAGCAGCCCGTTGCCCGCCCGCAGGATGGAGATCAGCGCCAGCTTCTTGCCGGCCAGCACCGGCGCGTCCATCGCGGTAAGCGGCGTTTCGATACGCTTCGTCGTCATGTCCAGTTCACGGGTGATTTCATAGGCCAGCAACTGGCTGATCTCGCGCAGCAACTGGCGGAAAACGGCAGTGGGGGTGTTCTTGTCGCGCATCAGGGTCAGCTTGTGCTGCACCAGCGGGTGGGTAACAACGGTCAGGTGTTCGCTCATGAGCCCGGTTCCAGTTTCTTCAGCAGGCCTTCGCGGGTGGTCTCATCGCAGAAGGCGGCGGTGGCGGCGGTGATGTTCAGGCTTCTAAACACTTCTTCATCCCAGCGAAAGGCCCGTGCAAGGCATTCGTATTCGCGGGTCAGGGATGTGCGGAAGAAGGGGGGATCATCGGTGGAAACCGTTACCTTCACCCCCGCATCGCGAAGATGCGCGATCGGATGCGCCGGCCAGTCGGGGAAAAGCCCCAGGGCCATGTTCGAGCCGGGGCAGACCTCAAGCGTGATACCCCGCTCGGCAAGTTCTGCCACCAGCGCCGGATCCTCGACCGCGCGCACCCCGTGGCCGATGCGCTCGACACCAAGATCGGCAATGCTTGCCCGCACGCTTTCGGGGCCGGCGAACTCGCCCGCGTGGGTGGTCAGGCGCAGACCGGCCTCGCGGGCCATGTCGAAGGCGGGGGTGAAATCGGCCGGCCGGCCGGCGTTTTCATCACCTCCCATGCCGAAACCGGTAACGAACTTTCCCGCCGTTTCCTGGGCGCATGCCGCGGTACGCCGCGCCCGCTCGGGGCCGAAGTGGCGCACCGGGGTGACGATGGCGCGCATTTCGATACCGCTTGTGCGCTTCTCGGCAGCGGCGGCCTCTTCGATCGCGGCAAGGTATTCGCGCCAGGCCACCACATCGCCGCCGCCGCAGAAATCGGGCGACAGGAAGGCCTCCAGATAGATCACACCGTCAGCGGCACGCTCGGCCAGCACGGCACGGGTCAGGCGATGGTAATCTTCGGGGGTTTCAAGCGTGGCGGTGGCGGCCTCATATACCTGCAGGAAATGCAGGAAATCGCGGAAGGCATAACCGCCGTCGGGGGCGAAAACGCCCTTGAGGCCGATCTGTTTTTCGCCCGCAAGCGCACGGATGAAACCGGGCGGTGCAGCGCCTTCCAGATGCAGGTGCAGTTCGATCCTGGGCTGGGGTCTCACAGAAAGCTTTCTCCTTTTTCGGGCGGGGGCAGGCCCAGATGAGCGGCCACGCTGGCGCCCACATCGGTAAAGGCCCGCAGGCCGACTTCATGCGCCGTCATCCCGCTTTCGGGTGTTCCGATCACCCGGCCCACCACCGGCACCCGCTCGCGGGTGTGGTCGGTGCCGGGCCAGGTGGGATCATTGCCGTGATCGGCGGTGAACAGCACCAGATCGCCCCGGCGCAGCCGGGCGAAAAGCGCGGGCAGTGCCGCATCGAACCATTCAAGCGCCCGTGCATAACCCGCCACATCGCGCCGATGGCCGTATTTCGTGTCGAATTCC
Source organism: Paracoccaceae bacterium (assembly GCA_026989355.1). Classification (GTDB taxonomy): domain Bacteria; phylum Pseudomonadota; class Alphaproteobacteria; order Rhodobacterales; family Rhodobacteraceae; genus WFVA01. The sequence continues at coordinate 425,602 of JALSJM010000005.1, forward strand.
ACGAAATTGGCAAAGGTCAGACTGCCCTCTTCGGCGGTTTCGGCCAGATGCAGCAACGCCTGCATCAGATCGACATCAGGCCCCTTGACCACATCGTCGATCCCGCGCATGGAAAATATATCGCCGATCTTGCCGATTGCATGCACCCTGCGGCCTGCGTCACGGGCGATGTCGCACAAGGTGGGAGCAGGGGGCGCGATCGCAAAATCGCGGCGGTTTGCGGTGCGGGTGAACCCCTTTTCGGGGCTGCCGACGAAGGGGCGCGCGATCACCCGCCCCACCCGCATTTCATGCAGTATGGGCGCCATGCTGCGGCACAGGGAAATCAGGCGCTCGAGGCCGAAGCTTTCTTCATGCGCGGCGATCTGATAGACACTGTCGGCCGAGGTATAGCAGATCGGCCAGCCGGTATGCATGTGTTCGCCCCCCAGTTCTTCGATGATCGCAGTGCCCGAGGCATGGCGGTTGCCGAGAATCCCTTCGGTTCCGGCAAAACGGCAGGTGGCATCCACGATCCGGGGCGGGAAACAGGGCCTGGTATCGGGGAAATGGTGCCATTCCCAGGGCACGGGCACGCCGGCCAGTTCCCAATGGCCTGAAGGGGTATCCTTTCCGGGCGAGACTTCGGTGGCCGCCCCCCAGATGCCGACCGGCCGGGCATCAAGCCCCGGAGCATCCGCACCCGAGGCCAGCCGGATCGCGGCACCAAGACCGAGCGCATCGAGATGGGGCATGCGAAGCGGCCCGGCACGCCCGGTGTCGGCCTGGCCTGCGGCGCAGGCTTCGGCGATATGGCCCAGCGTGTTGGCGCCGGTATCGGGCATGTCGCCATTGAAGAAGCGGTCGGCATCGGGGGCGCCGCCACAGCCTGCACTGTCCATCACGATCAGAAAGGCACGCGCCATCAGGTAATCCTTTCATGAACGAGCGGCACAGGGGGCGGGGGTGCGTCGGCAATGGTGATCGCCGCCAGGGCGGCCCTTTCCGCGCGCACGGCGGCGGCTTCATCGGCTGCATGGATGCGCAGGATGGGGTCGCCTCGGCCAACCTTCGCCCCAAGCGGCAGGACATGCGAAAATCCGACGGCGGGATCGATCACATCGCCTTCGCGCAGGCGCCCGCCACCAAGAGCCACCACGGCAAGGCCGAGCGCCTCGCCATCGATCGCTGCGATCACCCCCCTCTCGGGTGCCCCCAGATCGCGCATGACCGGAGCCTCGGGCAGATACCGGCGCCAGTTCTCGATGAAATCGGCAGGCCCGCCCAGCATGTCCACCATGCGACCGAAGCGTTCGGCCGCCGCACCGCCGGCAATGGCCTCCCTGATCCGGTCCATGCCATCACCGGGGCTTTCCGAAAGCCCCGCCAGCGCCAGGCATTCACCGCCAAGCGCCGCAACAAGACGGGCAAGGGGGCTGTCGGCTGTCTCTGCTTCGCCGGTGAGCAGCGCCATGCATTCGGCCACCTCAAGCGCATTGCCCATGGCGGGGGCAAGCGGCTGGTTCATGTCGGTGATCAGCGCACTTGCCACGCAGCCCGCGCCATTGGCCGTGCCTGCCAGCGCCCGCGCCAGCGCGCGCGCATCAGCCCGGGTTTTCATGAAGGCGCCTGAACCGCATTTCACATCAAGCACCAGCGCATCCAGCCCGGCCGCCAGTTTTTTCGACAGGATCGAGGCGGTGATCAGGTCGATGCTCTCGACCGTGGCGGTGACATCGCGGATCGCATAAAGCCGGCGATCGGCAGGGGCAATTTCCCCGGTGGCGGATACGATCGCACAGCCTGTTTCACGCACGATCCCGCGCAGGCGGGCCTCGTCCAGCGCAGTGGAAAGGCCGGGGATGCTTTCAAGCTTGTCAAGCGTGCCGCCGGTGTGGCCCAGCCCCCGCCCCGAAATCATCGGGTTGAATGCTCCGCAGGCAGCAAGTGCCGGGGCCAGCGGCAACGAGGTGCAATCGCCGATACCCCCGGTCGAATGCTTGTCGGCCACCGGGCCGGGCAGATCCCAGGTCAGCACGTCACCGCTGTCGCGCATGGCCTCGGTCAGTGCCACGCGGCCTTCATCGCCAAGCCCGTTCAAGAGCGCCGCCATGGCAAAGGCGCCGGCCTGGGCATCGCTTACCGCGCCCGAAGCAAGGCCATTCGCGAACCACGCCAGTTCTTCGCGGGCAAGCGGTGCGCGATCGCGCAGGCGGGCGATGATCGAACGGGCGTCCATCCCTAGTCGTCTTCCATGTGACGGGCCGCAAAGGCACCGGGCAGCAGATCTTTCAGGCGCGCGGATACCGCCTTGCCCGCGGTGGTGGCCATGATCACCGGCACATCCGGCCCGGCGAATTCGGCCAGTTTCTGGCGGCAGCCGCCGCAGGGGGGAACCGGCGCAGGGCTGTCGGCAATGATCAGAACCTCGGCGATTTCGCGTTCTCCCGCTGCCACCATGGCGGCAATGGCGCCTGCCTCGGCACAGGTGCCCTCGGGATAGGCGGCGTTTTCCACATTGCATCCGGCAAATGCCCGCCCCGAGGCACAGCGCACAGCCGCCCCCACCCGAAAGCCGGAATAGGGGGCATGAGCGTTTTCGCGCGCCTCACGAGCGATCTGTTCAAGGGAAGGTTCCGGCATGCTGGCCTCACGGGTCTGTTGCACTGGGGGGCTGCCCCTGTTTCTGCGCCAGAGTGACTCTTGCGCGCGGCAGAGGCAAGAGACAACGGAAAGACGATCATCAAGAAAGGGCTTCGCTGATCGAAAAAATTAGTTTAGCGTTAAACTATTGTCTGGTCAGAGGGGATTCGCCATGAACGACACCCGCAACGAAAGCCTGAGGAACGCCGCGCTGCGCTATCACCGCGAGCCCCGGCCCGGCAAGCTCGAGGTGCGCGCCACAAAGCCGCTGGCCAATGGCCGCGATCTTTCCCTGGCCTATTCGCCGGGGGTATCGGAAGCCTGTCTTGAAATCGTCGATGATCCGGCCTGCGCGCGCGAATATACCACCCGGGGCAATCTGGTGGCGGTTGTCACCAACGGAACGGCGGTTCTGGGGCTGGGCGACATCGGCCCGCTGGCCTCGAAACCGGTGATGGAAGGCAAGGCGGTGCTGTTCAGGAAATTCGCCGGGATCGACTGTTTCGATCTGGAACTGGCGGAACGCGATCCCGAAAAGCTGGCCGAAATCATCTGCGCCCTTGAACCGGCCTTCGGGGCCATCAATCTTGAAGACATCAAGGCGCCCGACTGCTTCATCGTCGAACGGATCTGCCGCGAACGGATGAATATCCCCGTCTTTCACGATGATCAGCACGGAACGGCCATCGTGGTGGGGGCGGCAACCACCAATGCACTTCTGGTTACGGGGCGGAAATTCGAAGACATCAAGGTGGTTTCCACGGGCGGCGGTGCGGCAGGCATTGCCTGCCTCGACATGCTGGTAAAGCTTGGCGTGAAGCGCGAAAACATCTGGCTGGTGGATATTCACGGCGTGGTCTGCAAGGGCCGTCGGGAAGACATGACACCCCAGAAAGCCGCCTATGCGCAGGAAACCGGGAAGCGCACCCTTGATGAGGTGATCGAGGGGGCCGATCTGTTTCTGGGGCTTTCGGGGCCCGGAGTGCTCGGCCCCGAAATGGTAAGAAAGATGGCACAGCCGCCGATCATCTTTGCGCTGGCCAATCCCACCCCCGAAATCATGCCCGAAGAGGTGAAGGCCGTGGCACCCGATGCGATCATCGCCACCGGCCGCAGCGACTACCCCAATCAGGTCAACAACGTGCTGTGTTTTCCCTTCATTTTCCGCGGCGCGCTCGATGTGGGAGCAACCCAGATCAACACGGCAATGGAACTGGCCTGCATCGAGGGCATAGCAGCCCTTGCCCGCACCACCACCAGCGCCGAGGCGGCCGAAGCCTACAAGGGCGAAAACCTTGCCTTCGGCCCCGAATACCTGATTCCCAAGCCCTTCGATCCCCGCCTGATGGGCGTGGTGGCTCCGGCGGTGGCAAGGGCGGCAATGGAAAGCGGCGTGGCCACCCGCCCGATCAGTGACATGGACGCCTACAAGGCGGGCCTTGATGCCTCGGTCTTCCGCTCGGCACTGCTGATGCGTCCGGTGTTCGAAGCCGCACGCACCGCCAGCCGGCGCATCGTCTTTGCAGAGGGAGAAGACGAACGCGTGCTGCGCTGCGCCAGCGCCATGCTCGAGGAAACCACCGACAAGCCAACTCTCATCGGGCGCCCCGACGTGGTGGTTCACCGGCTTGAGCGCGCGGGGCTTGCAATTCGCCCCGGTGCGGATTTCGAACTGGTCAACCCCGAAAGCGATCCGCGCTACCGCGATTACTGGCAGACATACCACAGCCTGATGGCACGGCGCGGCATCTCGCCCGATCTGGCCCGTGCCATCATGCGCACCAACACCACCGCCATCGGTGCCGTGATGGTGCACCGGGGCGAAGCCGACAGCCTGATCTGCGGCACCTTCGGCCAGTATCTGTGGCATCTGAATTACGTCTGTCAGGTGCTGGGGCGCGAGGGGCTGCATCCGGTGGGGGCGCTGTCGCTGATGATCCTCGAGGAGGGTCCGCTGTTCATTGCCGACACCCATGTACACCCCGAGACCACGGCCGGGCAGATCGCCGAAACCGCGATTGCCGCGGCACGCCATGTGCGCCGCTTCGGGCTTGAGCCGAAGATTGCCATCTGCTCCTATTCGCAGTTCGGCAATCTTGATTGCGAAAGCGGACGGCTGGCCCGTGCGGCGCTTGAGATCCTTGATGCTGCACCGCGCGATTTCGCCTATGAGGGCGAAATGCATGTGGATGCGGCGCTTGATGCCGATCTGCGGGCGCGCCTGCTGCCCTGCGCCCGTTTCGACGGCCCGGCCAATGTGCTGGTGTTCACCGGCACCGATGCGGCAAGCGGCGTGCGCAACGTCCTGAAGATGAAGGCCGGCGGGCTTGAAGTGGGGCCGATCCTGATGGGAATGGGCAATCGCGCCCATATCGTTACCCCCTCGATCACCGCGCGCGGACTGCTGAACATCTCGGCGCTGGCAGGCACGCCGGTCGCACAATACGGCTAGGGGTTTGCCGGTTTCCGATTCGCAGCCTTCACCTTTGCAGAAATTTGCAAATATTCCGGATTCCGCTTTGCCCCCGCAAGGCACCTCTGTAATCTGGACCGGACGGCCCGGATCAGGGCCGTTCGAGGGAGATGCGCAATGGCAACATACCGCAACGTTTACGAAGCCTGGAAAACGGATCCCGAAGGATTCTGGATGAAGGCCGCACAGGCGATCGACTGGGTCAGGGAACCCTCGCGGGCGCTGTTCGATGAAAACGCGCCCTTCTTCGGGTGGTTCAGCGATGGCCTGGTGAACACCTGCCACAACGCGGTTGATCGCCACGTACAGGCGGGGCGCGGCGCGCAGGTGGCCATCATCCACGACAGCCCGGTAACGGGCCATCAGGAGAAGATCACCTATGCCGAGCTGCTGGAGCGCGTTTCCCGCCTGGCCGGGGCGCTCAGGGGCCGCGGCATCGGAAAGGGCGACCGGGTGGTGATCTACATGCCCATGATCCCCGAAGCGCTGGTGGCGATGCTGGCCTGTGCGCGCCTGGGCGCCATTCACTCGGTGGTATTCGGGGGATTTGCAGCCAACGAACTGGCCGTGCGCATCGATGATGCTGCCCCAAAGGCGGTGATCGCCGCCTCATGCGGAATCGAACCGGGGCGGATCGTGGAATACAAGCCGCTGCTTGACGGCGCCATCGACATGGCCGCTCACAAGCCCGAATTCTGCGTGATCCTTCAGCGCAGGGAACACCCCGCTGCGCTTGTCGAAGGCCGCGATCTCGACTGGCACGGCTTCCAGGAAGGGGCCGAACCCGCCGAATGCGTGCCGGTCGGGGGCGATCACCCCGCCTATATCCTTTACACATCCGGCACAACCGGACAGCCCAAGGGCGTGGTGCGCCCCACGGCGGGCCACCTGGTGGCGCTGGCCTGGACGATGAAGAACATCTATGGCGTCGAACCGGGCGAGGTATTCTGGGCCGCGTCCGACGTGGGCTGGGTGGTGGGCCACAGTTATATCTGCTACGGGCCGCTGATACACGGCAACACCACCATCGTGTTCGAGGGCAAGCCCGTGGGCACACCCGATGCCGGCACCTTCTGGCGGGTGATCGAAGAGCATGGGGTGCGCGCCCTGTTCACCGCGCCCACGGCCTTTCGCGCCATCAAGCGCGCCGATCCTGAAGGCAGATACCTGAAAAGGCACGATATTTCCGGCCTGCGCACGCTGTTTCTGGCCGGCGAGCGCGCCGATCCCGACACCATCGCCTGGGCCAAGGAAAAGCTTGGCGTTCCGGTGATCGACCACTGGTGGCAGACCGAAACCGGCTGGGCCATCGCCGCCAATCCGGTGGGAATCGAGCTGCTGCCGGTCAAGCCCGGCAGCCCCTCAGTGCCGATGCCGGGATATGACGTGCATGTGCTTGACGAAAACGGCAACGATCTGCCGCCGGGCGAACTTGGCGCCATTGCCATCCGCCTGCCCCTGCCGCCGGGCACGCTCTCGACGCTCTGGAACGCCGACGAACGCCACGTCAGCGCCTATCTTTCCACCTTCCCCGGCCACTATGAAACCGGCGATGCCGGCTACCGCGACGAAGACGGTTATCTCTACATCATGGCGCGCACGGATGACGTGATCAACGTGGCCGGTCACCGGCTTTCCACCGGGCAGATGGAAGAGGTGCTTGCCAACCACCCCGATGTGGCCGAATGCGCGGTGATCGGGGTGGGCGATCCGCTGAAGGGGCAGTTGCCGCTCGGGTTTCTGTGCCTCAACGCCGGCTGCGGCAAGACCCACGAACAGGTGGTGGCCGAAGTGGTGGCGCTGGTGCGCGAAAGGATCGGTCCGGTGGCTGCCTTCAAGCAGGCGGTGGTTGTGGAGCGGTTGCCGAAAACCCGCTCGGGCAAGATCCTGCGCGCCGTCATGGCGAAGATCGCCGATGGCGAAAGGTTCCGCATTCCCGCCACCATTGACGATCCCGCAATCCTGGATGAAATCCGTGCGGCGCTGAAAACCCTGGGGTATCCGCGCTGAACAGGAAAGATGCCCCGGGAAATCCGCCGGAAAGGAGTCCGGCGCGCCTCAGGCGAACTGCTCCAGGATCAGCCGCTCTTCCAGCCCGTGGCCGGGATCAAACAGGATGCGGTGGCGTGTTTCGGGATCAGAGTGCACTTCGACCCATTTCACGTTCTTCACCGCGCGCCCGTCCGCCTCGGCCATCACCGGGCGCTTTTCATGTTCCAGCACATCGAAACGCACCCGCGCCGATTTCGGCAACAGCGCACCGCGCCAGCGCCGCGGCCGGAAGGGCGCAACCGCCGTAAGCGCCAGCACATCCGAACCGATCGGCAGGATCGGACCATGGGCGGAATAGTTGTAGGCGGTAGAACCGGCCGGGGTGCTCAGCAGCACGCCATCGGCAACCAGTTCGTCAAGCCGCACCTTGTTGTCAACGGTAATGCGCAGCTTGGCCGCCTGCGGCCCGGCGCGCAGCAGTGAAACCTCGTTGATCGCCAGTGCCGAATGCGCCTGCCCGTCGGCTGTTTCGGCCTGCATGCGCAGCGGTGTCAGTTCGGCCTCTTCGGCGGCGGCCAGGCGTTCGGGAAGATCGTCTGTGCCATAGGCGTTCATCAGAAAACCCACGGTGCCGCGGTTCATGCCGTAAACCGGCAGGTCAAGATCCTGCGTGGCATGCAGGGTATGCAACATGAAACCGTCGCCGCCAAGCGCCACGATCACCTCGGCCGTATCCAGCGGGGCATTGCCATAACGCGCCGTCAGCCGCTCCAGCGCTTCCTGCGCCAGCGGCATGTCGGAGGCGGTAAAGGCGATCTTCTGCGGCGCGGCCATTGCGGTTTCCTTCGGCTTTCCTGCAAGACATCGCCTGCGGGCCCCGGAAAGACAAGCCGCAAATTCGCTGCCGCTGCCGCAACCGGGGCGATTTGCGCCGTTTTACCGGCTTCACGCGACAGCACCAATGGTCTATGACGCGCCAGACCTTTCCAGCGCAGGGAGACGCCCCCATGACCAGCACCCCCGACACCGGTTTCTTCACCCAGCCCCTTGCCGAGCGCGATGCGGAGGTTTTCGCGCCGATCACGAAAGAGCTTCAGCGCCAGCGGGAAGAGATCGAACTGATCGCCAGCGAAAACATCGTCTCGAAGGCGGTGATGGAAGCCCAGGGCACGGTGCTTACCAACAAATACGCCGAAGGCTATCCGGGGCGGCGCTATTACGGCGGCTGCCAGCATGTGGACACGGTGGAAACCCTGGCCATCGAGCGCGCGAAAAGGCTTTTCGGCTGTGCATTCGCCAATGTGCAGCCCAATTCCGGCAGCCAGATGAACCAGGCCGTGTTCCTGGCACTGTTGCAGCCGGGCGATACCTTCATGGGGCTCGATCTGAACTCGGGGGGGCATCTCACGCATGGCTCGCCGGTCAACATGTCGGGCAAGTGGTTCAACGTGGTGTCCTATGGCGTGCGCGAGCAGGATCAGCTGCTCGACATGGACGCGGTGCGCGACAAGGCCCGCCAGCACAGGCCCAGGCTGATCCTGGCGGGCGGCACCGCCTATTCCCGGATATGGGACTGGGCCGCCTTCCGCGAAATCGCCGACGAGATCGGCGCCATCCTGATGGTGGACATGGCCCATATCGCCGGGCTGGTGGCGGGTGGGCAACACCCTTCGCCGCTGCCGCATGCGCATGTGGTCACCACCACCACCCACAAATCCCTGCGGGGGCCGCGCGGCGGCATGGTGCTGACAAATGACGCGGATATCGCGAAGAAGATCAATTCCGCCGTTTTTCCCGGCCTCCAGGGCGGCCCCCTGATGCATGTGATCGCCGCCAAGGCCGTGGCCTTTGGCGAGGCCCTGCGCCCCGGGTTCCGCGATTACGCCGCACAGGTGGTGAACAACGCCCGCGCCATGGCCGATCAGCTGATGAAGGGCGGAATCGACATCGTCTCGGGCGGCACCGACAACCACCTGATGCTGGCCGACCTGCGCCCCAAGGGCGTAACGGGCAAGGCCGCCGAGGCAGCTCTTGGCCGCGCCAACATCACCTGCAACAAGAACGGCGTGCCGTTCGATCCTGAAACGCCTTTCGTGACGTCCGGCATCCGCCTCGGCACGCCGGCCGGCACCACCCGGGGGTTTGGCGAATCCGAGTTCCGCCAGATCGCCGACTGGATCGTGGAAGTGGTGGATGGCCTTGCAGCCAATGGCGAAGCGGGGAACGGCGCAGTTGAAGCCAGGGTGAAGGAAGAAGTGCTGGCGCTTTGCGGGCGCTTCCCGCTCTACCCCGGTCTCTGATCCGCACAGGCCGCCCCGTTGCGCATCACGCACCCGTCTGCCCGGCCTTGCGCAATCGTGAATGGCGCGGCTCCTGTCAGAGCGCTATCATCCCCTGCGAAACAGGCCCAACCGATGGTTTTCCGATGATCAGAACGTTCCGACTGCTGCCCGTTCTGGGGCTGCTTGTGCTGGCCGCCTGTGCCGGCAATCCACCCCTGCAAGCCCCGCGCGAGCAGCAACATGCCGCTCTTGCCGAAATGATCCGGGGCCTTGGCCCCGAAGTGGATGCGCAGGAGGCCGCGCGTGCCGCGCGCATCGCCATCGACTATCCGCTCGAACTGCGCAGGCAATACCGCGTCAGCGATCCGCCCCTCATTCACAACATGAAGGTAAACATGGGGCTGCGGCCCCGGGGCCTGTGCTATCAGTGGGCCGATGACATGGAGGCCCGCCTTGCCCGGGAAAACTTCCGCACCCTTGCCCTGCACCGTGCCATCGCCAATTCCGACCGCGCCTTCCTGATCGAACACAGCACGGTAATCATCAGCCGCAGGGGGGATCCTTTCGAAAAGGGCATCGTGCTTGATCCCTGGCGCTATGGCGGGCCGCTCTATTTCGCGCCCGTCCCGGAGGATGAAACCTACAGGTGGATTCGGCGCGACAAGGTATTCGAAGCCCGCCGCAACCGCCCCACATGGGAACGCAGCGCTTTTGCCGATTAGCAGGGGCAGGATCCATCGGCTCCGGACCGCCGCCCTACAGATACCCCCGCCAGACCAGCACAGTCACCACCAGCCCCGCCGCCGCGATCAGGCCGAGCGCCGCACCGCCAAGAGCCGAAAGCGCAAGGCCGATGCGGCGCGTGGCGGGATTCTGGCTTTCGAGAAAGGCCATGCTTTCGCGATAGGCCCGCTCAAGACGCCGAAGATCGATTCGCCGGGCAAGCCGCGGATTGCCGGCCAGCCGCTCTGCCTCGGCCACAAGCGCAGCCTCGCGGCGGACATGGCGCGGCAGCAGGCGTCCGGCCCGGCGCAGCGCCGTTTCCAGATCGCGCCCGCCAACGCCGATACGCTCATGCAGCATATCGCGCAGATGTCCGGCCCTGTGATGGATCGAATCGATGTCCATGCCTCCCCCCTGACACGGGAAAATGGCGCATCGAAGCGGGGCCGGTCAAGCACCGGGGATGGGTCTGGCGCCTTCCGCCATGCGGGGCTAGAAGAGTTTCATGCTGCACCATCTCACAACCGGCACGCCCCGCCCCGGCACGCCTCCTCTTCTCATCGCCCACGGGCTGTTCGGCTCGGCCCGCAACTGGCGCGCCATCGCCCGCCGCCTCGGCAACGAACGCCTGATGATCAGCGTTGACATGCGCAACCACGGCGAAAGCCCCCGCGCCGACAGTCAGGGATATCACGACATGGCCGCCGATCTGGCCGAGGTGATCGGGGCCCACGGCGGGCGGGCCGATGTGCTGGGCCATTCGATGGGGGGCAAGGCGGCGATGGTGCTGGCCCTTACCCGCCCCGAAACAGTGCGCCGGCTGATCGTTGCCGATATTGCACCGGTGGCCTATGGCCACGGCAACACCCACCGTGCCCTGATCGCCGCCATGCAGGCGCTTGATCCCGCCGCCTTTGCCACCCGCGCCGAGGCTGATACCGCCCTTGTCCGTCATGTGGACGATCCGGCCATCCGCGCCTTTCTGCTGCAATCGCTCGATACGCAGGACGGGCGCTGGAGGCTCAATCTCGATGTGCTGTCCCGCGAACTCGAACGGATCACCGGCTGGCCCGATCCCGCCGGGCGTTTCGAGGGCCCGGCGCTTTTCATCGCCGGAAGCCGTTCCGATTACATCCGCCCCGAACACCGCACGGCCATCAAGGCCCTCTTCCCCGCGGCCCGCTTCGTGAAGATTCCGGGCGCGGGCCACTGGCTGCATGCCGAAAGGCCCCGGGAATTCAGCGAAACCGTGCGCGCCTTTCTTGATGCCTGAATGCCTGGGCAGGCCTGCCCGACAGGGCTGGACGCAGGGCTCTTCATTTGCATACAAATGATGAAGACAGGACACAAGCGGAGACCGCAGTGGGCAAGAGCGGAATCATCGGCGTGGACGTGGGCGGCACCTTCACCGATCTTCTGCTGTGCGCGCCCGATGGCTCGCTTGCCATCGCCAAGGTTCCGACCACTCCGCAGAATCAGGCCTTCGGCGTGCTTGATGCCATCTCCGCCGCCGGGGCGGATCTTTCGCGCATCGGCATGATCGTGCATGGCACCACCACCACCACCAATGCGGTGCTGGAACGCAAGCTTGCACGCACCGGCCTGATCACTACCCGGGGGTTTCGCGATGTGCTCGAACTGGGCCGCCGCACCCGCCCGCACCCCTATGGAATGAAGGGCTGCTTCACCCCGGTGATTCCCCGAGATCTGCGCCTTGAGGTGGGCGGGCGGATGCTGGCCGACGGTTGCGAGCACGAACCGCTTGACGAAGCCGCCGTGGCCGCCGCAGCGCGCAAACTGCTGGCGAAAGGCTGCGAATCCGTTGTCGTTCATTTCCTGCATGCCTATGCAAACCCCACGCACGAACTGCGTGCGGGCCAGATCATCGCCGGGCTCTGGCCCAACGATCACATCACGCTGGCCCATACGCTTCTGTCGGAGGCACGCGAATACGAACGCGGCGTGACGGCAGCGGTGAATGCCGCGGTGCAACCCCTGCTCGGGCGTTACATCGCCCGCCTCTCCGGAGAGCTGGAAAAGCGCGGTTACCGGCACGAAGTGCTGGTGATGAACGGCAACGGCGGCATGGTAGGCGCCGCCACGGTGGCACGGGAAGCGGTGAAAACGGTGATGTCGGGGCCGGCCTCGGGGGTGATGGCGGCCGCCGCCACGGGCCGGCAAGCGGGCATTCCCGATCTCATCACCTGCGACATGGGCGGCACCTCTACCGATGTGGCGCTGATCCGGGGCGGCGAGCCGGGCGTCTCGTCGGAAATCGAGATCGAATATGCAATGCCGATCCATGTGCCGATGGTCGATGTGCGCACGGTGGGGGCCGGCGGGGGATCGATCGCGCGGGTGAACGAAGCCGGTCTGCTTGCGGTCGGCCCCGAAAGCGCCGGCGCCAACCCCGGCCCCGTCTGTTATGGCCGGGGCGGGCGCGATCCCACGATCTCCGATGCGAACTACCTTCTGGGGCGTCTCGCCCCGCCCCCCGGCACCGACGGTGCAAGACAGGATCCCGCCGCCCTGCGCTCTGCGGTGGAACAGATATTCGAAACCCGGCTGGGGCGCCCGCTCGGGCTTTCCCCGATTACTGCGGCCGAGGCCGTGATCCGGGTGGCCAATACCCACATGGCAGGAGCGATCCGCATGGTTTCGCTTTCGCTTGGCGCCGATCCGCGCGATTTCGCCCTGTTCGCCTTTGGCGGTGCCGGCCCCCTTCATGCGGCTGCCCTGGCGCGCGAACTGGCCATCCCCCGGGTTCTCGTGCCTCCGCGCCCCGGCATCACCAATGCCATCGGCTGCGTGGTGGCCGATCTGCGCCACGATTTCGTGCGCACCCTCAACCGGCCGCTCGATGAAATCGATGAACCCGACCTGCACGCCATCATTGCCGAGCAGCGCCGCACCGGCGAAACCATGATCCGGTGCGAAAACCTGCCCGTGGAGCATCTGCGCCATGTTCACAGCGTTGACATGCAGTTCGTCGGCCAGACCCACCTTCTGCGTGTGCCCCTTGACGATCCGACCCCCACACGCGCCATCCTTCAGGCCCGCTTCGAAGAAGCCTATCACCGGCGTTTCCGGGTGGAACTTCCCGAGATCAGGGCCAATCTCGTGAATGTCAACACATCCGTGATCGGCACGCGTCCGCCCCTTGATCTGGCCGCCCTGATCCCTTCCGAAGGGCAGCGCCGCACACTGGCCGAAGCCCGGACAGCCACCCGCCCGGTGCGCTTTGACGGCAAATGGCACGAAACCCCGGTATTGTGGCGCGACCACCTGCCGCCCGATGCATGCATTCCCGGCCCTGCGGTCATCGAACAGATGGACACCACCATCCTGATCGCCCCCGGCGATCTTGCGCAGGGTGACAGTGCCGGCAACATCGTCATCACCCTGGGAGCTGCGCACGATGGCACTTGATCCGGTTACCCTCGGCGTGATCCAGGCCGGTCTGCAACAGGCCTGCGACGAGATGGACCTCGCCTTCTCGCGCGCCGCCTTCTCGCCGGTGATCTCGGAAGCCAATGATCGCTCCGACGGCATCTACAGTGCCCATGACGGCAGCCTGATCGCCCAGGGCGCGGGGGGGCTGCCGGTGTTCGTGGGCACCATGCAGCATTCCACCCGGGTGCTGATCGGAATGATTGCCGAAGGCAGGGTGGCACCGCCGGTACCGGGGGATACCTATATCGTCAACGATCCCTATCTCGGCGGCACCCATCTGATGGATGTGCGCTTTGCCCGGCCCTACTGGCGGAACGGCGCGATATTCTGCTGGCTCTCCAACACCGGCCACTGGCCCGACATGGGCGGCGCGGTGCCGGGAGGATTTTCAGCCTCGGCAACGGCTGTCGAGCAGGAAGGGCTGCGCCTGCCGCCGGTAAAGCTGTTCAAGGAAGGCCGGCTCGATCCCGAGATCCATTCGATCATCTGCTCGAACATTCGCGTGGCCGATCAACGCATCGGCGACATCAAGGCCCAGGCGGCGGCGCTCGACCTCGGGGCCGATCGGCTTGACGCACTGCTGAACCGTTATGGTGACGACACCGTGCGCGCGGCAATCGATGAGCTCAGACACCGCGCCCGCGCCCAGATGGCGGCACATGTCCGCGGGATCCCCGAGGGAAGCTGGCGCGCGCAGGCCTTCATCGACAGCGACGGCGTGGTGAACAACCCCCTGGTGATCGATCTCGAAATCACCCGGAAAGGCGAAACCCTTACCTTCGATTTCTCGCGTTCATCACCGCCCTGCCAGGGGCCGATGAACTCGGTGCTGGCCACCACCCGTTCATCCGTCTATCTTGCCATGCGCCACATATTTCCCGATGTGCCGATTTCCGCCGGTGCCTTCGAACCGCTCAGGATAATCGGCTGCGAGGGCACCTTTCTGGACGCGCGCTACCCCCGCCCGGTTTCGGGCTGTGCGGCCGAGGTAAGCCAGCGCATCGCCGAGGCGGTGTTCCTGGCGCTGGTCGAAGCCCTGCCCGATCACGTTACCGCCGCACCGGCCGGCACCAGCGGCAATTTTGCCCTTGGCGGGCACGATCCCGCCCATCGACGCGATTACGTGATGTATCAGCTTTCGGGCGGCGGCTATGGCGGCAATGCCGACCACGACGGCCTCTCCAACGGCTGTTCGACCATCGGCATCTCGAAGGCGCCGCCGATCGAGATCATGGAACAGAACTTTCCCGTGCTCTATCATCGCTATGCCTTGCGCGAAGGGTCGGGCGGCGCGGGGCTGCACCGGGGGGGCTTCGGGCTTGACTACGAGATCGAGCTGCTGCGCGGCGCGGCACGGGCCAGTTTCGTGATGGACCACGGCCGCTTCGGCCCGCCCGGCGTGCTGGGCGGCAGGGCCGGCGCGACGAACGAGGTCGAGGTGATCCGCGCCGGCAAACGCCATGTGCCCGAACATCTTTCAAAAGAACAGGACATCCCGCTTTCGCCTGGCGACCGGGTGCGGGTGCGCACCCCGGGCGGCGGCGGCTATGGCGATCCGGCCCGACGCGATCCGGCGCTGATCGCGGAAGACATCCGCCTTGGCCGCTATACGGCCCGCGAAGCGCGGGAACTGTTCGGACATGAAGCCGGGGACGCCGAATGAGCTTCCGGCGCTGGACACGCCCGCCTCCATGAACTAGGGAAAGCCGGCGGACAAGAACAATCTGGCGGACAAGAGCATGGGCAAGATTCTGGTCTTCGGAGGCGCGGGCTATATCGGCAGCCATACCTGCAAGGCACTGACATGCGAAGGCTTTCAGCCGGTAGTGTTCGACGATCTTTCCGAAGGGCATCGCGATTTCGTGAAATGGGGGCCGCTGGTCAAGGCCGACATCCGCCACCCCGAAGCGGTGCGCTCCGCCATTGCCGAACACCGCCCCGAAGCGATCATCCATTTCGCCGCGCTCACCTCGGTGCCGGATTCGGTCTCCGATCCGGGGCGCTATTATGCCACCAACGTGTCCGGCAGCCTGAACATCATCGCCGCGGCCGGCGAGGCCGGCAACATTCCGGTGGTCTTTTCCTCAAGCTGCGCGGTCTATGGCATGCCCGAGGAGGTTCCGATCTCCGAAACCTGCCCGACCGCTCCGATCACCCCCTACGGGCGCGGCAAGCTGATGGTGGAAGAGATACTGGCCGATTTCGATGCCGCACATGGCCTGCGCTCGGTTGCCCTGCGCTATTTCAACGCCTGCGGCGCCGACCCGCAGGGCGAGATCGGCGAAAGCCACCGCAACGAAACCCATCTGATCCCGCGCGCCATTCTGGCGGCACTTGGCCGGATCGGCGATTTTCGCGTATTCGGCGATGATTACGATACACCCGACGGTTCGGCCATCCGCGACTATATCCATGTTTCGGATCTGGCCGATGCCCATGTGCGCGCTTGCCGCCATCTGCTGAACGGGGGGAAAAGCGCGCGCGTCAATGTAGGCTCGGGGCGGGGCTTTTCGGTCTTCGAAATCATCCGCGCCGTCGAAGCGGCCGGAGCGGGGCGGGTGCCGCTGAAGCTTGCGCCCCGCCGCGCCGGCGATCCGCCCCGCCTGGTGGCCGATACCGGAATGGCGAAACAGCTGCTCGGCTTTTCGGCGCGGCATTCGGATCTGGAAACGGTGATCGAAACGGCGCTGGCCTGGCACCGCAAGACAGGCTGAGCACTCACGGCAGGACAGGTTCGGCGCCGCCAACGGGGCACATCCCTGCACGATCCGCCCTGTGCGCATCAGCACGACCTGCCTTCGCCATTCCCTCGGAAACCGCCCGGGATTGACAGGCATCCATCCGAGATCGCTGTCGGCCACCACTCACCAGCCCTGCCGAGGTGCCCCGGCCGATCGGTTTCCGCGCCGCGCCGGGATCACCATTGCCAGTCACGATGATGCCGGCTTTCATTCCGGCCGGCAGCATTTGCCCGTGTACGAGCGGGAATAATCCCGTTTACACTCTTGACGGCCCCCGCGCCCTCGCCTAAATCCTGCCTCGCTCATGGCGGAGTAGCTCAGCTGGTTAGAGCAGTGGAATCATAATCCATGTGTCGGGGGTTCAAGTCCCTCCTCCGCTACCAGTTTCCCGGCAGAAACCGAGCGCCACGGGCGCACAGCCGGAACAGGCGGCGGGTTACACCCATTTTGCAAGCGGCGGCAGACTCATCAGCACCGCTTCGGGATCATGGCCGGTGGCAAGGCCGAATCTGGTGCCGCGATCATAAAGCAGATTGTATTCCGCATAGAGCCCGCGGTGGATCAGCTGGGTATCCCTGTCGGCCTCGCTCCAGGGCGTGTCACGGCGCCGTTCGGCGACCGGCAGGAAGGCTTCCAGAAAGGCGCGCCCCACATCCTGGGTAAAGGCGAAATCGGCTTCCCAGTCGCCGGTGTTCAGATCGTCATAGAAGATCCCGCCCACACCACGGGCGCGCTTCCTGTGCGGCACATGGAAATATTCGTCGGCCCATTTCCTGAAACGCGGATAATATTCCGGATCGTGAAGGTCACAACGCGCCTTCAGCGCAGCGTGGAAAGCGGCGGTATCTTCATCGTATTCGATGCACGGGTTCAGGTCGGCCCCGCCGCCGAACCACCAGGCAGACGGAGTCCAGAACATGCGGGTGTTCATGTGAACGGCCGGAGTGTGCGGATTCTGCATATGTGCCACCAGGCTGATGCCCGAAGCCCAGAAACGCGGATCTTCTTCCACCCCCGGCACACCACGCGCGGCCATCGCCCCTTGCGCCTCGGAGCCGAGCGTGCCGTAAACCTCGGAAACGTTCACGCCCACCTTTTCGAACAGCCGCCCGCCGCGCATCACGCTCATCAGACCGCCGCCGGCATCGGTGCCGTCCCCGGCCCGGCGCCTGGTTTCACGCAGTTCGAAACGCCCCGCGGGAAGATCGGCGAAGGGGCCGGTTTCCTGGCTGTCTTCAAGAGCCTCGAAGGCCGCGCATATTTCATCGCGAAGCGCGCGGAACCATTGCGCGGCACGGGCTTTTTCGGTGGCGAATTCCTCTGTCATGATCCTGTTCCTGCCTCGACCTTGCCTGCCCTGCTCTAGCGGGTTTGCGGGGCGACGGGCAAGCCCTATACTGTGACATGAAAGGAAGACATACCGATGCGCATACCGATTGCCATTCTCGTCCTCGCCGCACTTGCCGGCTGCGCAACGCCCGAACAGGCCTGCATCAGGGACGCCACCAGAGAATTGCGCGTGCTTGACACGCTGATCGGGGAAACCCGCGCCAATCTTGCGCGCGGCTATGCCGTGCAAAGTGAATCCGAGCCCACCCTGCGGCTGGTTCTGTGCAGCAAGCCCGACGATCATTTCACCTTCTGCACCGAACCCGGCCTGCGCAGCATCCGAAAGCCGGTTGCGATCGATCCCGAAACCGAACAACGCAAACTGACCGCGCTGATGCGCAAGCGGCAGGAACTGCAACGCGCCCTGCCGGCCCGTCTCCGGGCCTGCAGGCAGGAAGCCGCCGGCGGCTGATCCGGCCGCCGGCACCGGAGGCCGGGCGGCATGCCGGGTGAGCGCGCCCCTCAGTGCACCGGCGCAACAACCGGATCAAGCAGACTGCGCCCGCCGTCGAGGGTCAGGATCTCTCCGGTGATGAACCCCGCCCCGGGCGAAGCCAGGAACTGCACCGCCTCGGCCACCTCACCGGCCTCGGCGATCCGGCCAAGCGGGGTGTGGGCGATGATGTCGTCGCGCTGCTCGGGTTCGTCCTTCAGCGCCTTCTGCAGGCTTGCGCTCATCACCGATCCGAAAGCCACCGCATTGACCCGGATGCGCCTGGGGGCCAGCGCCACGGCCAACGAGCGCGTCATCTGATCAAGTGCCGCGGTCGATACCGAATAGGCAAGCAGGCAGGGATTGGTTCGGTGCGCGGCAATCGAAGACAGGTTGATGATCGATCCGGCCATGCCTTCCTCTTCGTCGGCCTCCTCGGCCTGGTGCACCATGCGCCGGGCAATCAGCTGGCTGAGGCGAAGCGTGGCGATCAGGTTCTGCTGCAGCAGCGTTTCCACAGCATCGTCATCGGCATTCAGGGGATCCGACACCAGCACCTGCCGTGCCGCATTCACCAGAATGTCCACACGGTCGAATGCATCGATCGTGGCCGAAAGCAGGTTGGCAATCGCCAGCTTTTCGCGCAGATCGCCGGCGAACCAGCGGATGTTGCCCTCTTCCGTGGTATCTCCAAGCTCCCTGGCCAGCTCTTCTTCGTCCATGTCGGCGCACATCACGTTGGCGCCCTGTTCGGCAAAATGGCGGGCAATGGCCCGACCAACTCCGAATGCCGCTCCGGTGACGATGGCTGTCTTGCCCGCGATGGAAAATGACATGTCGGCTCCTCTGTCTCTGGATTCCGGCCCGACCGGACCGATTTCACCGCCTGCGGCGCGGCAGACGTCGTGGCTGGCCCGCCACGAACAGCTTGTAGCGGTTGTTGCCGGGGATTTCCTCGACCTTCGCGAAGGATTCGCGCAGGGCCGCTTCATAGGGCAGGTGGCGGTTGGCCACCATCCAGAAATTTCCCGAAGGCTTCAGAATTTCCGCAGCGGCGGCGATGAACTCCCGGCCAAGGGCCGGGTCGGCCCTGTGTCCGGCGTGAAAGGGCGGGTTGCTGACCACCATGTCAAGCGGCCTTTCGGGGCGAAACAGCCGTGCATCGGCCCAGTGAAAGCGGGCACGAGCATCGTCGATGTTGCGGCGCGCGCAGACAAGCGCGGCATGATCGGCTTCGACAAGATGCAGTTCCCCGACGCCCTGCCGCGTCAGGACCGCACGCGACAGATACCCCCAGCCGGCGCCCAGATCGGCCAGCCGCGCCGGCAGCCGCGCCGGCAACGCCGCCGCCAGAAGTTCGGACCCCGGATCAACCCGATCGGCCGAGAACACCCCCGGCACGGTCATGAAACCCTCGGGCATGGCATGATCCGCCGCGCCGGGGCCGGACTGCCAGTCATCCAGATCGGCACCGGAGGCGGGAAACCAGAACAGCTTTCCATGCGCCCTCGAAAGGGGGGGTGAAACTGCGGCCCGCGCGCGCAACAGCTTGTGAATACTGTCGATTCCATCGGTCTTCTGGCCGTCGATGATGACCGGACCGCCCCTGGTGCGGCGGGCGGCCTCGCCAATCAGGGCACGGGCATGTGCCTTGGCGCGCGGCAGAAACACCACCGCCGCCGCATAGGGGCCGCCGGGCGTGGTCACCACCCGATAGCCCTGCGCCATCCAGTGATCATGGGCCGGGCGAAACCCCTGCACCACCTCGGCCCGGTCGGGCCCGATCGGCGACAGATCATGATGTGCATCAGCACCGAACACGCCAACCGGGCCATCCGTAGGCAACGCCGGCTCTGCGCCTTCCAGGGCGGTTCTCAGGCGGGATTTCTTCATCAGGCAAACCGGCCGAAGCCGCTATTCCTTTTCCATCGTGCACTGCAGCGGGTGCTGCTCACGCCGCGCCAGCTCCATCACCTGTGCCACCTTTGTTTCGGCCACCTCGAAGGGGAATACCCCCACCACCGCCAGCCCCTTCTTGTGCACGGTCAGCATCAGATCGAATGCCTGCTGGTGGCCGAGGCCGAAAATACGCTCCAGAACATGCACGACAAATTCCATCGGCGTGAAATCGTCATTCAGCAGAATGACCTTGTAAAGCGGCGGGCGCGCCGTCTTGCTGCGAGTCCTGGTGACAACCGCAGTTCCCGCGCCATCCTCATCCTTGCCGGTCATGACCAGAGGGTGCATCTCTGTCTTGCGTTTCAATGAAACATCCACTTTCGATACCGGACGGTATATATAAGGCTCTTCGCCGGAATGAAAAAGGGGTATTGCACGGATGGCGGCAAAACTGACGACAATCGGCTTCGATGCAGACGACACGCTCTGGCACAACGAGCAGTTCTTCCGCCTGACCCAGGAAAGATTCACCGATCTTCTGGCCGATTTCGCCGGGCGCGATCATCTGACCGAACGGCTGCTTGATGCCGAACGCCGCAACCTCGGCGCCTATGGTTTCGGGATCAAGGGTTTCGTTCTTTCGATGATCGAAACCGCCATCGAGATCACCGACGGCCGCGTGCCGGCGGCAATCCTGAAGGAACTGGTCGATGCGGGGAAGGAAATGCTGGCCCACCCGATAGAGCTTCTGCCCGGGGTGCGTGAAACCCTGGAAGCCCTGGCACCGGATTTCCGCCTTCTGCTGATCACCAAGGGCGATCTGCTGGATCAGGAGCGCAAGCTGGCACAATCAGGCCTTGGCGACTATTTTCAGGGGGTCGAGATCGTTTCGCACAAGACAACAGCCACCTATGAAAGGATCTTCTCGTATCATGGTGACGGCCCCGAAGCGGCACTCATGGTCGGAAATTCGCTGCGCTCCGACGTGATTCCGGCGATCGAGGCCGGCGCCTTCGGAGTTCATGTGCCGCATGGCCAGAGCTGGGAACTTGAAGCCGCACCACCCCCCGAAAGCCATCCGCGCTACCGCGAACTGAAGTGCCTTGATGCGCTGCCCGAGATGATCGGCGGCCTTTCCCGATCTTTCTGAGCCTGAATGCGGCAAATCTTGCGGAAAGGGCTGCGGCCCCTACAACATGCAGTATAGGCAGTTCAGCAACGGATCAAAAACCCTTGATTTTTTGGGTATTTTCTGGAACTTGCACATGTGCTAACGTGGCACCCACAAGAACAAGCCAGCCGGAAAACCGGCGGCGCGAGGCAGCAAGAAGGCAGGTGGCGTGAAAAAACGTCTGGGGCAGTGTGTCCGGTATTTTCTGTTCGTTGCAGCGGTTGTCTGCATTGGTATCATTGTTCCGCAGGCCGGCCGGGCAGCGCCCTATGCCGCGCTGGTGATGGATGCGCGCACCGGCGAAGTGCTGCATTCGCGCAATGCCGATACCCGGCTGCATCCGGCCTCGCTTACCAAGATGATGACGCTCTACATCGCCTTCGAGGCCATCCGGCGCGGCGAGATCTCGCTTGATACGGTTGTCACCATCTCACGCAATGCGGCAGCGGAACCGCCTTCGCGCCTCGGGCTGAAGCCGGGGCAGAAAATCAGGCTGCGCTATCTGATCCGGGCAGCCGCGATCAAGTCGGCAAATGACGCCGCCACCGCCATCGGCGAAGCGATCAGCGGCTCCGAAACTGCCTTTGCCCGGCGCATGAACCGCACCGCAAAGGCGCTTGGCATGACACGCACCACCTTCAGGAACGCCAGCGGCCTGACCGCGAAGGGGCATCTTTCAACCGCCCGCGACATGGCCATCCTGGGGCGCCACCTGCTTTACGACTTCCCGGAATACTACAACCTGTTCTCGCGTCGTACCGCGGATGCGGGCATACGCCGGGTGGCCAATACCAACCGCAAGTTCCTGGCCGCCTACAAGGGCGCCGACGGCATCAAGACGGGCTATACCCGCGCTGCCGGTTTCAATCTGGTGGCATCAGCCGAACGCGGCAATGTGCGCATCATCGGCGTGCTCTTCGGCGGCCGGTCCACCGCTTCACGCAATGCCAGAATGGCCGAACTGCTTGACATGGGCTTCCGCCGCGCACCCGGCCATGCACCGCTACGCAAACCCGAAGCGCCGGTCTATGCCGCTGCCGATCCGGCAACTGCTGGCGCTGCCGGCAAGACCATCCGCATCGTGACCGCCGTGCGCAAGAGCCCCCGCCCCCTGCTCCGACCGCAACAGGCCCCCCCGCAGGAACTGCTGCTGGCCATGCAGGATGATATCCGAAACGCCGTCCAGCAGGCCCGGGAAACGCCGCCGGCACCGAGCACAGGCGCAAAACCGGCCGCCGTCCGGCCGGCATACCGGCCCCTGACCCGGACACCCCCCGAAACCGAAGCGGCAGTGGCGGTGGCCATGGCCGAAACCCGGCGCGAAACCCCGCCCGAAACCGGAGCCGAAACCGCAAGCGTGAAGCAGGACACGCCGCGCATCTCGCCTGCAGCGATCGAAACCGCCGTGGCCTCGGCCATTGCCGAAGAGGCCGCACCCGTGCCGGCCGTGGCGCGCGCCGCCATTCCCGCCACATCTCCCCGCGCACGGCCTGCATCATCTCGGCTGGTGCTTGCCGCAACCCGCCCCGAGCCGCCCGCCGCCGACGACACGCCCATCGTCGTGACCCGGATATCAAGTTCGGGCGGACGGTTGTGGGGCATCAACATCGGCCGCTTCGACACCCGCCACAAGGCCGAACGGATCCTTCTGAAGACGGCACTGGCAGAAATGAGCACGCTTGACGGCTCGCTTCGCAAGGTGGTGCAGCGGGGGGGCGGCTATGATGCCAATTTCGTGGGGCTCAACCGGGAAACCGCCGATCTGGCCTGCCGCCGTCTGATCGCGCGCGGAATCGATTGCACGCCTTTCGGGCCGTCGTGATACCGGGAGCATGAAGCACGGAGCGGGGGCCAGCCCCCACACCCCGGAGTATTTCGGCCAGCATGAAGGGGCTTGAAGGAAACTGCCGGCAAAACGCAGGAGCCGGCATCTTCATGGCTGCTTCCCCCTGCCTGCTGTGACGCGCTGCAGAGCCGCTCAGGATTCTGGCGAAACCCATTCGCATTTTCCCGGATCGAAGCCGGCTTCGCGCATCAGGCGATCGGAATTCGTTTCTATCACCTGTTCAAGTTCTTCCATGAAACGTTCTACCGGCAACCCCGCGGGAATGCGCGGCAGGAATTCGAGAACCGCCGTTCCGGGGCGACGATAGATTGCGCGCCTGGGCCAGAACAGCCCCACATTGGTGGCGGCGGGGATGCAGTCATAGCCGGTTTGCTGGTAAAGCAGGCCCACACCCACCTTGTAGGGCGCCTTCGTGCAGGGGGGGATGCGCGTGCCCTGGGGATAGATGACAAGCTGTCCGGGCAGATTCCTGCCGCTTTCCACATCGGCCATCATCCTGGCGATGGCCTCGCGCCGCTTGCCGCGATCAACCGGCACGTTGGCCATGCGCTTGCCGAAGAAGTGGAAGATCGGCGCGTGGTGAAGCTCTTTCTTGATGATGAAGCGCGAGCGCGGCAAGGCACTGACCAGCAACACCACGTCAAGAAACGATTGATGCTTGGAGGCCACCAGCACCTGACCGGTGGGAATTTCGCCGCGGATTTCGGTTTTCAGACCCACCATCCAGCGCGCCGTCCAGCGCACCCATCCGGCATAGGAGCGGATATAGGTATAGACACCATCGCGCCGCAGAATTGCCCAGGGCACGAAGATGGCCGCCATCAGCGGCATCATCACATACATCTGCACCACAAAGACAAGCGAGCGCAGCCACTGGATTGCGTATCGCATCAGGAAAGCTCCTTCAGACTTCGCAGGGCAGCAAGGCGGGTGGCCCAGAAAGCCACGAACCCGGCCAACAGGGGAACCGCCAGAGGCCACAGCCAGCCCCAGCCGCGAAAACCTATCCCCGCGGCAAGGCCACCGGCCGTTTCCGGCGCATCGGGCAGCAGCAATACCGCCAGCATGCCAAGACCGGTGCCCAGGGTGGCACCGGCAACGGCGCGGGCGGTGAAGCGGCGCACGAAGGCATGCACGATGAATGAATCCTGTGCCCCTATCAGCCGCAACACCCGAATCACCTGGGCATTGGCGGCAAGCGCTGCATGGGCCGCCAGAACGATCATCGCCGCGGTGGTCAGCGTGATCAGCAGGATCGACAGCAGCCCCAGATCGCGCAGCCGTCCGGCGGCGCGCACCAGAGGCTCGCGCCAGCGCGCGTGATCGTCAAGCCGGGCTCCCGGCGCCTCGGCCGCAAGCCTTTGGCGCAGGCCCTCGCTGTCATAGCCGGTCTCGTCGCCCACCACTTCGATCAACTGCGGCAGGGGCAGAACGTCAAGCGGCAACCCCTGCCCGATCCACGGCGTCAGCAGAGCCTGCTGTTCGTCCTTGTCCAGCACCCGGACAGAGGCGATACCCGGCGTTGTCTGCAATACCCCGAGCGCCGCCCGGGTCTGGGCCTCGATCTGCCCCTGCGGGGCGCTGATGCGCACCGTGGCACTGCGCGCCAGTTCCGATGTCCAGCGATCGGCCAGCCGCCCCGCCGCCAGAGAAAGCGCCAGTGCGAAAACCGCCAGAAAGGCCATCGCCGCCGCCGAAAACACCGTGAGCTGCGCGGTAAAGCCGGTGGGCGGAACCACCCGCTGTTCCGGCCTGCGCCCGGCACCGGCCTGCGCCCGCGATGATGCGAATCTGCGCTTCAACTTCAAAGATCAGCCCCCGCCAGTTGCAGGCGCCTGTCGCTGATCCTCAGCACCCGGGCGTTCACCTTCGTCTTGGCGGCACGGATCAGGTTGAGATCATGCGTTGCCACCAGGATCGCCTTGCCCATCCGGTTAAGTTCGGCCAGCAGCGAAAGCAGCCGTTTCGACATTTCCCAGTCCACGTTGCCGGTGGGTTCATCGGCCAGGATCACATCGGGCGACATGATTACCGCCCGCGCCAGCGCCGCGCGCTGCCGCTCGCCGCCCGACAGTTCCGGCGGCAGGGCCCCTGCCCGGTTTCCGAGCCCCACCCAGCCGAGCAGCGCGTCAAGGTTTTCGGCATCGTCCGGCCCGGCCCGCCCGCCGACCGCAAGCGGCAGCGCGATATTCTCGGCAATGGAAAGATGATCGAGAAACTGACAATCCTGATGCACGATCCCGATCCTGCGCCGCGCGCGGGCGATGTCGTCTCGGTCCATTTCCCGCACATCCCTGCCGAAGGCACGCACATGCCCCGCAGTCGGCACCAGTTCCATGTAGCAAAGTTTCAGGAAGGTGGTCTTTCCCGAGCCGGAAGGCCCCGTCAGGAAATGGAACGACCCGGGAGACAGATCCAGCGTGATGCCTGAAAGAAGCTCTCCGTCGCCATAGCCGTAAGAAACGTTTTCAAGCCCGATCACACACGTGCCCCCCTGACATTCCGGCAACGGTTCCTTCCGCTGGTTTCGATTGTTTCGATGCACCGAACACGCAGAGCTTTTAACTTCAGGTTTCCCTTGATACAACATCACCCAGCAATCGTTCTTAGGGGGCAGGCGTGCCCGAGCACAAGGCGGAATGAGACATGAGGCTGATTTGCCCGAACTGCAACGCACAATACGAAGTTGACGACAACGTCATTCCCTCAGGCGGGCGCGATGTGCAATGCTCAGGCTGTGGCCACACCTGGTTTCAGATGCCGGCGGCTCAGAGCGGGGAAGACCAGTCCGCCTCCCCCGCAGATTCCGACACGGCCCCGCCCCCCGATGAACCGGAAATTCCGGCCGACACCCCCGCTGCCGGGGAGATCACCGAAATCGCGGCCGAAATGCCCGACGATGCGCTCTACGAGGAAATCACCGAGGAAATCGAGGAAGAGGTGGTGATCGGGTTCATCTCTCCCGACTCGAGCCTGCCGCCGGAACAGACCGCGGACGATGCCGACCTGCCCCCGGATGAAACCGGAAATGACACGCCCGCCGCCCACCGCCCCCGGCCTGTTGATGAATCGGTTCTGAACATCCTGCGTGAAGAGGCCCGGGCCGAGATCGACATGCGCAAGCGCGAAGGCACCAGCCTGGAAACCCAGACCGACATGGATCTGGGCGCTCCGGCCGGCGGCATGGTCCCGCCCCGGAAACAAGAGGCCGATCCCGACGGGCCCGAAACCGCCCATGACAGCAGCAGCGGTGCGGCCGAGGACACCGGCGGCCAGCCGGGCACCCGGCGCGATCTTCTGCCCGACATCGAAGAAATCAACTCAACCCTTCAGGCCGACACGACAACCGGCGAAGAAGACGAGGAGGACAGCGAACGCGAGGCACAGATCGCACGGGAAGCCCGGATCCGGCACAGACGGGGCGCGCGCCTTGGCTTCAGCCTGATGCTGGCACTGCTGGCGCTGGTGCTCCTCTGCTATGTCTATGCCGATACCCTGGCCCAGCGGTTCCCGGGCAGCGCCCCGGCCATTGCTGCCTATGTGGACAGGATCAACGATCTGCGCTTCTGGCTTGATGGTATCGTGGAGCGTGCCACCATCTTCGTGGACGGCGCGGGCCCGGGCGGCTAGAGTCGGGCTGCTCCAGCCGGCCGCCCTGCCCTTCGGCACGGCCGCCGCATGACAGATACGCCCCGACCGACCGAAGCCACACCCCGGCAGCCGTCAGGTGTCTCTCCTCAGAACTGGTCCAGCAAGCGTTCCAGATAATCGCGTTCGTGCTTGGGGCGGGTCTTTTCGCCCGTGCGGCGGCGGATTTCCTCAAGGATGTCGCGCGCCCGGCGATAGACATCCTCGCCCTGCAGCATTTCCCTGTCGGTGCCGACAGTGCCGCGAGAGCCGACTTCACGGCCCAGGGGGTCGCGCCCGTTCCGGGCGGCCTGCCCCGCGGCATCGCCTTGCTGACCGGGCTGGTCGGATTGCTGCTGCGCCAGGGCCTCGTCCAGGTTGCGCAGCCCTTCGCGCAGGGCCTGCATCGCATCGGCCTGATTATCGAGCGCACCGGCCAGATCATCGCTGCGCAGGGCCTGTTCCGCCTGCTCCATCGCCCGGCCGGCCCGATCCAGTGCTTCGCGGGCGGCGCGGCCTTCTTCGCTGCCCTGTCCGGGCAGGCTGCCCAGTTGCCGGTTCAGCCGATCACGCAGGGCGCGCTGACGCTCGGCCAGTGACAGCCCCTCGCCACCTGCACCATTTTCGCCCTCCTGGCCCTGTTGCCGGCCTTCGCCCCCTGGCCGGCCGGCGTCCCCTTGCCGGCCTTGACCGTCCTGGCCGTTCTGGCCGTTCTGGCCCTGCGACTGACCCTCATGGCCTTGTCCGCGGCCCTGGCCGCCGTTTTGCCCTTCGTTCTGCGGGCTTTGACCGGCATTGCCCTGCCGATCGAACCGTTCCTGCAGATCCCGGAAGGCCTGATCGGAAAGGCCCTGCTGTTCGCGCAACGTTTCCTTAAGGCCCTCCACCGCCTGATCGCCCGGGGTATTGCCCTGCCCCTGCCCGTTCCGGGTAACCTGCAGGTTCTGCATCATCTGGTTGAACTGTTCCATCAGCTCCCGGGCCTCGGCCATGCGGCCCTGTTCCATGAGCTCCTGGATGCGGTCGAGCATCGCCCGGATCTGATCCTGGGTGATCTCGCGGGGCTCTCCCTGCAGGTTCTGTGCGCTCTGCTGGTCGGGGTCGTTCTGCTGCTGTTCGGCCAGCTGGCGCAGATAATCCTGCGTGGCTTCGCGCAACTCCTGCATCAGATCGGCGATTTCTTCGTCGGTGGCGCCATTGCGCATGGCTTCGCTCAGGCGCTCCTGAGCGCGCTCCATGCGCTCGCGCGCATCGGTCAGCGAGCCATCCTCGAACAGCAACGCGGCTTCCCAGAAGGCCTCGGCCAGTTCGTTCTGAACGTCTGCATCAAGCCCCTTCTCCAGCGCCAGTTCCAGACGCCGCAGGGCAACGCGCAGGATCAGATAGCCGCTTTCGTTGCGGATGAAACCCTCGGGGCGATGCGTTGCCGCCCGCAGAACCTGCAGCACCCGCCGGCCATTGGCGCGCGCCCATAGCAGATCCCGCCGCTGCTCGATCACCGCACGGGCCAGCGGATCGAAAAACCGTCGCCCCGGCAGGGTGAGCCGCTGCGCCCCGCTCCGGCCGGTCTGCTCCTGCGCATCCGTCACCTCGAGCGTCAGCGTCACGGGCAGCCCCGCCCAGGGGTGCTTCGAAAGATCGTCCACCAGATTTTCGGTGAAATCGGCACGGTTGCCACGAACCGGCATCGGCAGGTCAAGCACCAGCGGATCACGCGGATCGGGCTCGGCGGCAAGGCCGTGGCGACGCACAACCGCCGCCATGTCCAGGCGAAACACCGCCTTGCCCGAAACCACGCCGTAATCGTCGGCCGCATGAAACGGCTGGCTCATCTTGCCGCGCGCCTCGCGCTTCATCGGCCCGGCAAATTCGACGGTGGGCGCGCTGTCCGGCAGCACCGAAACCCGCCACTCGGCACCGCCTGCACCGGCAATGACAATCCGGCCATCCCGCAATACTTCGAAGCGGACCATCGCGGCCTGTGCCCCCGGGCCGGCATCGGCGGGGCTGCCGCCCCGGGCACCAGGCTGTGCGCCGGATACCGTTTCGTGAATGCGCCCGGTGCCGTCACCGCCATAGAAGCGCAGGGTAATCCGGGTACCGCGCGGCAGCTCCAGGGTTTCACGCCCGTCTGCCAGATCGTTCAGATAAAGGCTCGGCTTTCCGGTATAGGCCGGCGGTTCGGCCCAGCCTTCCCAGTCGGGGCCAGCGGCCAGGGTACCGACGCCACCATCGGCCGGCCGGGGCCCAACACCGCCAATATTGCCTCCGCCCCCGAACAGCAGTGCCACCAGAAACGCCAGCAGGGCCATGTAGCGCAAGCCGAAAGGATCATGCCGGGCGATCTTCAGATCCGGTTCGGCCGGGCGCAAAGCCGCCAGCCGCGCCGCCATACGGCGCTGGTGCGCCTTCCACACGGCGCGCGAAGCCGCATCACCGGCACCGATCGCCTGACGATCCCGAATGGCCACCAGCGGACGCCCCGGCAAGGTGAGATCGAGCCGCGCCTCGGCATCGGCCCGCGAGGGCCAGCGAAAGCGGCGCAGCCCCCGCCAGGCCGCCACCGCCAGGGCGGCCGCCCAGAACCCCGCCAGAACCTGCACAAGCGGCGCGTCAAGCGCCTGAAGCCCCCCCGCCAGAAGGGCGGCAGCACCGATCAGCAACAGGCTCCACAACGGCCAGAACGCCCGCGCCGCACGCTCGGCGACCAGGCCGGCGCGGGTCAGGACCAGTGCGAATTCCACGCGCCTGAAAGTCCTCGAACGGGTATCGGGAGCGGTATCCATCAGCCTTTCCGCGGTCATGCCCGCCTTGCCCATACATCCTGCACGGCCCTGCCTGCCGGTTCGCAGACGGCTCAGAGCCATTCCGGTATCCTATCCCGGTTTACCATCTCATCATAGCTCGGACGCGCCCGAATGACAGCGAATTGATCACCGCTCACCAGAACCTCGGGGATCAGGGGGCGCGCATTGTATTCGCTGGCCATTACCGCCCCATAGGCCCCCGCCGACCGGAAGGCCAGCAGATCGCCGGCCTGCAGCGGCGGCAGAAAGCGCTCCCGGGCGAAGGTATCACCGGTTTCACAGACCGGACCGACCACGTCGAACGGCTCTTGCTTCTCTCCCGGCACGGGCTGCGCCACCGGCACGATATCGTGATGTGCTTCATACATGGCGGGGCGCACCAGATCGTTCATCCCCGCGTCGACAATCAGGAATTTCCGCCCCTCGCCTTCCTTCACCCGGATCACCCGGGCCACCAGGATACCGGCGTTGCCGGCGATCAGGCGGCCCGGCTCGATCACGACCTCGCAGCCCAGATCGCCGACCGTCTCGCGGATCATCGCGCCATATTCCGTGGGCAGGGGCGGTGCCTCGTTGCCCCGCGCATAGGGGATGCCAAGCCCGCCGCCCAGATCAAGCCGGCGGATGTCGTGGCCGTCGGCACGAAGCTGCCGGGCCAGATCGCCAACCTTCAGGTAGGCCCGGCGAAAAGGGCCGAGATCGGTGATCTGGCTGCCGATATGCACATCGATGCCTGTGATGTCGATTCCCGCCATCGTGCCGGCCCGTGCATAAACCCCACGCGCCCGCGAGATCGGAATGCCGAACTTGTTTTCCGCCTTTCCCGTGGAAATCTTGGCATGGGTCCGTGCATCCACATCCGGGTTGACGCGGATCGCCACCGGGGCCCGCAGCCCCATCGAGACAGCCAGCCCGTTCAGCTCCTCAAGCTCGGGTTCGCTCTCGACATTGAACTGGCGAACCCCCCCCGCAAGCGCCGCGCGCATCTCTTCACGCGTCTTGCCCACACCCGAAAACACGATCCGCTCTCCCGGCACGCCAGCAGCACGCACACGCGCATATTCGCCTCCCGAAACCACATCCATTCCGGCGCCCATGTCACCCAGAAGCTTCAGGATCGCCTGGTTCGAATTGGCCTTTACCGCATAGCACACCAGATGATCCATACCGGCGAGCGCTTCGTCGAACAGGCGGAAATGCCGCCGGAAGGTAGCCTCCGAATACAGATAGAACGGCGTGCCGACAGAGGCCGCGATCCCGGGCACGGGCACGTCTTCGCCATGCAGGATATCGTCGCGGTAAAGAAAGTGATCCATCGTTCGCAACACCTTTCAGTGGGCCGGACAAGCGGCGGTTCCAGGGCCTGAGGACCACTCATATGCCATTGGAAAGAAATGGCAAGAACCACGCCGTTCCCAGCCGGTTTCCCGCTTTTTCATATCCCTCGCCGGCCTTGAAATACCCCGCCGAAGGCATGAAACGGCTGCCCCGGACAACGCAAACCCCTTTGCCGGCTCAAAGCCCCACGCGCACGCTTGCATTCCCCGCATCCACCCCCACCGACGCCGTGGTGCGTACACCCCCCGGCCCGATGGTGATTCCGGCATTCGCGGCGGGGCGCAGGGGCTCGCCATCAACCCCGCAGGCACCAAGGGCCAGAAGCGTCATCAGCGCGATAGCAGAGCGGTTCATTCCAGTCATTCCAGGGCCTCCTTCCACTCTGCGATGCGCGCGCGCACCTGATCGGGTGCGGTGCCGCCGTAAGAGGTGCGGCTCGCCACGGAATTGTGCACGCCGAGCACCTCGAACACCGCTTCCGTGATGCCGGCGCATACCGATTTCATATCATCAAGCGAAAGATCGGGCAAATCGCAGCCCTTCCGCTCGGCCAGCGCCACCAGCTCACCGGTAACATGATGGGCCTCGCGGAAGGGCAGGCCAAGCACACGCACCAGCCAGTCGGCCAGATCGGTGGCCGTGGAGAAGCCGGCGCCGGCTGCCGCCTCCAGCGCATCGCGGTTGGCGGTCATGTCGGCAACCATGCCCGTCATCGCGGCAAGTGACAGCGCCAGACTGTCGGCTGCATCGAACACCTGCTCCTTGTCTTCCTGCATGTCCTTCGAATAGGCCAGCGGCAGGCCCTTCATCACCGTGAACAGCGCCACCATCGCCCCCAGAATGCGGCCGATCTTGGCGCGGATCAGTTCGGCGGCATCCGGGTTCTTCTTCTGGGGCATGATCGACGAACCGGTAGAGAAGCGATCGGAAAGCGTCACGAAGCGGAACTGCGCCGACGACCAGATCACAAGTTCTTCGGAAAGGCGCGAAAGATGCATGGCGGTGATGCCTGCCGCAGCCAGGAATTCAAGTGCGAAATCGCGGTCCGAGACCGCATCCAGAGAATTGGCCATCGGCCGGTCGAAGCCAAGCGCGCGCGCCGTCATTTCCCGGTTGATCGGAAACGAGGTGCCGGCCAGCGCCGCGGCGCCAAGGGGGCATTCGTTCATCCGCGCGCGGGCATCGCGAAAACGCGCACGGTCACGCGCAAACATTTCCACATAGGCCAGCATGTGATGGCCCCAGGTCACGGGCTGGGCCACCTGAAGATGGGTGAAACCCGGCATCACCCAATCCGCCCCGGCCTCGGCCTGTGCCAGCAGGGAGCGCATCAGGGCTTCGAGCCCGGCCATCGCCTGATCGCATTGCCCGCGCACCCACATGCGGAAATCAAGCGCCACCTGATCGTTGCGCGAACGCGCCGTGTGCAACCTTCCGGCCGCTTCACCGATCAGCGCACGCAGGCGCGCCTCCACATTCATGTGAATATCCTCAAGCGCCGTCGAAAACGCGAAATCGCCACTTTCGATCTCTGACAAGACCGTGAGCAGCCCTTCCCTTATGGCCTCGGCATCCCTATCAGTGATGATGCCCGTTGCCGCCAGCATGGCGGCATGGGCGCGCGAACCTTCGATATCCTGCTTCGCAAGGCGCCTGTCGAAGCCGATCGAGGCATTGATCGCCTCCATGATCGCATCGGGCCCTGTGGCAAAGCGGCCGCCCCACATGGCGTTGGCTGAAATCTTGTCGGGGGTATCGTCGGTCATGGTTCTGGTTCCGGAAGGAAAGGAAAAAGATGAAACTGCTGCGTTCCATAGCCCTATACGCGGGCCTTGTGCTTGGTGCAAATGCGGCGTTGGCCGAACCCGCCTTCGATCCGGCGCCGCTTGAGGCCCTGCGCGAAGGCGCAATGAAGAAGCTGGTGTTCACCTCCTCGCCCAAGCCCGCGCCCGACGTGGCCTTTCAGGACGCCGACGGCGCCCCCCGAACCCTGGCCGACTATCGTGGCAAATACGTTCTGCTGAACTTCTGGGCCACCTGGTGTCCGCCCTGCCGTGCCGAAATGCCTTCGCTTGATCGCCTTCAGGCCGAGATGGGAGGCAAGACTTTTGCGGTGGTCACCGTGGCCACCGGGCGCAATACCCTGCGCGGTATCGAAACCTTCTTCGAAGAAGCCGGCGTGAAGCATCTGCCGATCCTGCTTGACCCCTCACAGGAACTGGCGCGCGCCTTCGGCGTGTTCGGCCTGCCGATCACCGTGCTGATCGACCCCGAAGGCCGCGAAATCGCCCGCCTGCGCGGTGATGCCGAATGGGACAGCGATTCGGCCAGGGCCATCTTTGCCGCCCTGCTGGAAGGCCGTTAGGGCCGCCACCCCGCCGGGCTTCGGCATTCGTTCCCTCTTCCCCCCCGCGCGCTTCTGGGGCATATGCGCATCATGCCCGATACGGAACAACAGACCGACGACATCCACCCGCTGTTTCGCGACGCCCCGCAAAGCGGCGAATTCCGCAAGCTCAGGAAGCGCATCATCCGCCAGGTACGCGCAGCGATCGAGCAATACGCCATGGCGGAACGCGGCGCGCGCTGGCTGGTCTGCCTTTCCGGCGGGAAAGACAGCTATACCCTGCTGGCGGCGCTTTACGAACTGAAATGGCGCGGATTGCTGCCGGTCGATCTTCTGGCCTGCAACCTCGATCAGGGGCAGCCCGGCTTTCCGGCCACCGTGCTGCCCGAATTCCTGCAGCGCATGCAGGTTCCCCACCGGATCGAATATCAGGACACCTATTCGATCGTGAAGGAAAAGGTGCCCGAAGGGCGCACCTATTGCGCACTCTGCTCGCGGCTGCGGCGCGGCAACCTCTATCGCATCGCACGCGAAGAAGGTTGCAGCGCCGTGGTGCTCGGCCATCATCGCGACGACATCCTTGAAACCTTCTTCATGAACCTGTTCCACGGCGGCCGAATCGCCACCATGCCACCGAAGCTGGTGAACGAGGAAGGCGATCTTTACGTGCTGCGCCCGCTGGCCCATGTGGCCGAGCAGGACTGCGCGCGCTTCGCCCGTGCCATGAACTATCCGATCATCCCCTGCGATCTGTGCGGCAGTCAGGACGGCCTGCAGCGCCAGCAGGTGAAGGCAATCCTCGATCAGTGGGAAAGGAACAGCCCCGGCCGCCGTCAGGTGATGTTCCGCGCGCTGATGAACATCCGCCCCTCGCACATGCTTGATCCCCGGCTGTTCGATTTTGCCGGATTGCGAACCCTCCCCGAACGGATTGAAGAAAATTCGCCGGAAATTCCGCGGCTGCGTTAACGCTGCGCTGACCATTGACTTCTAGCCTCCTTGCCAGGGCGTGGCTTCGCCCACCCCGACGTAAAGACCTTGCCCCGAAAGGATGCTTGCGATCATGGCTGACAGTAACGATTCCCGATCGGGTTCGATCATCACCGGCCGGCTTGCCACGGTTCTTTCCGGCCCGCGAATGCTTGCGCTTTTCCCCGCCCTCACCCTTGGTGGCTATTGGGCGGGCGGGGAAACCGCCCTGGTAGCCCTGGCCCTGGCCCTGCCGGCAGCGGGGGCACTGGTGATGCGCGGCGAACCGCCCCGGCCTGCCCCGCACAGGCGCGATGCGCTCACCGGCCTCTGCCTGCGCGAAGACGTGCAGCAAGCACTTGACGAAGCCCTTTCGAAAGGCGCCCGCAACAAGTTCACGACGGCCTGCCTTGCCCTGGAGATCGACGATTTCGACTGCCTGGTGGAACGGATGGGCCACAAGGCCGGCGAAGACGTGCTGCGCCGCATCAGCGAACGGATCCGCAGCGTGATGCGCGAATTCGATGTGATCGGCCGGGTTGACGGGGCGGTTTTCGCAATCGCGCTGGCCCCGGTGCGCCGCGCCGATCTTGAAGCACTGATCCAGATCTCCGGCCGCCTGCAGGCAGCGGTGAGCGAACCGGTCAGCCTCGATGCCACCACCATCCACATTTCGGCATCGGTCGGCTTCTGCCTGAAAAGCCGCGCCCCCGAACCTTCCGGCGCAGCCATGCTCGAAGCGGCGCTGGCAGCCCTGCACGAGGCCCGCAATCACGGCCCGGGCGCGATCCGTGCCTTTACCGACAGGATGCAGAAGGCAACAGCCGCCCGGCACGCCCTGGAAGACGAGATCGGCCAGGCGCTGGAAGGCGGCCAGATCGCCGCCTGGTTCCAGCCCCAGGTTTCCACCGACACCGGACGGGTCAGCGGGTTCGAAGCGCTGGCCCGCTGGGTGCACCCCGATCGCGGACTGATCCCGCCGGCCGATTTCCTGCCGGCGATCGAGAAGGCCGGCCTGTCCGGGCGCCTGAGCGAGGTGATGCTCTATCAGGCCCTGACCGCCCTGTGCAAATGGGACAGGGCCGGATTCGCCGTGCCTCAGGTGGGTGTCAATTTCTCAAGCCACGAACTGCGCAGCCCCAACCTGATTGACAAGATTCGCTGGGAGCTTGACCGCTTCGCTCTGGCACCCGGCCGGCTTGCGATCGAAATCCTCGAAACCGTGGTGGCCGAAACCGACGACGACATCGTCACCCGCAACATCGGCCTGCTGGCTCAGCTTGGCTGCGGCATCGATCTTGACGATTTCGGCACCGGTCATGCCTCGATCGCCAATATCCGCCGTTTCGCCATCGGAAGGATCAAGATCGATCGCTCCTTCATCATCAAGGTGGACCAGGATCCCGAGCAGCAGCGCATGGTTTCGGCAATACTCACCATGGCCGAACGGCTGGGCCTGGAAACCCTCGCCGAAGGGGTCGAGACGATCGGCGAACATGCAATGCTGGCGCAACTGGGCTGCGGCCATGTGCAGGGCTACGGCCTGGCGCGCCCGATGCCCTTTGACGATACCCTGGAATGGATGCGCAAGCATTACGAAAAGCTGGCGGATGCTCCGCGGATCGGGCGTGAGGCCGGCTGAAGGCAAACCGCCTGCCCTTCGGGCCGCGGATCTGCGGCAAACCCGCCGCCTGCCGCGATCCGGCCCGGGAAAACCCTTGACCTTTCCGCCCTCGGCCTGTTGAACCACCCTGACCGATTTCAGGACAGGGTGAAGCCCGGATGGACGACCAGAACAGGAACCTTCTTCTTGCCATCGTGCTGAGCAGCCTGGTGATGCTGGCATGGATGATCTTCTTCCCGCCACCGCAGCCACCGCTCGAAGATCAGCTGCCGCCGCCCGCCGCCAGCAGCGCATCCGCCCCGGCCGAAGGCGTCGCCACTCCGCCCGGTGCGCCGACGCCTGCAGGCCCGGCTGAAAACCCCTCCCCCGCGGTACAGGATAGCGCAAGCGCAGCCCTTTCCACCGCACCGCGGATCGGGATCGAAACCCCGGAAGTAACCGGCTCGCTCTCGCTTCTGGGCGGGCGGATCGACGATCTGAAGCTGAAATCCTATCGCGAAACCCTTGATCCCGGTTCCGGCCTGGTCACGCTCCTGCGCCCGGCTGATCAGCCGAAACCCTATTACATCCTGCATGGCTGGGTGCCGGCCGGCAACCTGCCGCTCGAGCAGATGCCCGGCCCCCTCACCGAATGGGAACTGGAAAGCGGCAACCTGCTGACGCCCGAAACCCCTGTTGTCCTGCGCTGGAACAATGGAAAGGGCCTGATCTTCCGCCGCACCCTGAAGGTGGACGACAAATACATGTTCACCGTCACGCAATCGGTGGAAAACACCACCGAAAACCCGGTGCAGCTTGCGCCTTACGGCATCATCGTGCGCCAGGGCAAACCCGATACCAGCGGCTTCTTCATCCTGCACGAAGGCGTGGTGGGGCTGGCCGACGGCACCCTGCAGGAGCTGAGCTACTCCGACATACCCGACCTGGACGTGGTGCCACTCGAGCGCACCCCGGCAGAAGTGACCGACGTGCAGGAAAGCGGCTGGATCGGCTTCACCGACAAATACTGGATGACAACGCTGATCCCCGAAAAAGGCATTCCGTTCCAGTCGGTTGTCAAATATCTTCCCGGCACCGCGGAAAACGAGATCTACCAGGCGGAAACCCGCCTTCCGGTAATGACGGTGCCTCCCGGACAGACGGCCGGAACCACAACCCGCCTGTTCGCGGGCGCCAAGGAATGGGAAACCATCCGCGACTATCAGAACCGGCAGGGCGTGGACCGTTTCATCGATTCGATCGACTGGGGCTGGTTCTATTTCCTGACCAAGCCGATCTTCTGGCTGCTGCACAATCTGAACGGGCTGATCGGCAACATGGGCTGGGCGATCATCGCCCTGACGATCACGCTGAAGGCAATCCTCTTCCCGCTGGCCTACAAGTCCTATGTCTCGATGGCGAAGATGAAGGAACTTCAGCCACAGATGGAGAAGATCAAGGAAGAGGCCGGGAACGATCGCCAGAAGATGCAGCGCCTGATGATGGAACTTTACAAGAAGGAAAAGGTGAACCCGGCCTCGGGTTGCCTGCCGATCCTGCTGCAGATCCCGATCTTCTTTTCGCTCTACAAGGTGATCTTCGTTACCATCGAACTGCGCCACGCCCCCTGGATCAGCTGGATCCGCGATCTTTCGGCGCCCGATCCCTCGTCGATCCTCAACCTGTTCGGGCTGCTGCCCTTCGATCCGCCCGCATCGGGAATCCTTGCCATCTTCTCGATCGGCATCCTGCCGATCCTGCTCGGGATCTCCATGTGGCTGCAGCAGAAACTGAACCCCGCCCCCACCGACCCCACCCAGGCCACCATCATGGCCTGGATGCCCTGGGTGTTCATGTTCATGCTGGGCCAGTTTCCCAGCGGGCTGGTACTTTACTGGATCACCAACAACGTGATCACCTTCATCCAGCAGTATCTGATCATGCGCAGCCATGGCCACAAACCCGACGTGCTGGGCAACATCCTGCGCGGCCTGCGGCGTGAGAAACCTGAAAAGCCCGAGGCGGAATGACTCCACGCATCGCCCATATCTGGCGCCACCCGATCAAGGCGCACGGAACAGAGGAGGTATCGGAAGTACAGCTTGCCCCGGGGCAGGGCCTGCCGTGGGACCGCCACTGGGCGGTAGCCCACGAAGCAAGCAGCGCCGATGGCCGTGAATGGGTTCCCTGCGCCAATTTCTCGCGCGGGGCCAAGGCACCGGCGCTGATGGCAATCCGCGCCAGGCTTGACGAAGAAACCGGCGTGCTTGCCCTCACCCATCCCGAACGCCCCCCCCTGCGCTTTCACCCCGAACGGGATCAGACGGCATTTCTCGAATGGGCAAGGCCGCTGATGCCCGCCGGGCGCGCCGCCTCGGCCCGCATCCTGCGCGCCCGCGCCCGCGCCATGACCGATACGCCCTTTCCCTCGGTCAGCCTCAATGCGCTGTCCACCCTCGAAGAGCTTTCCTCGCGCGCCGGCAAGCCCCTTTCGCCGCTGCGCTGGCGCGGCAACATCTGGTTCGACGGCACGCGCCCCTGGGAAGAATTCGAATGGATCGGCCGGCGCCTTCGGCTGGGAACGGCAGAGCTTGAAATCCGGGAACGCATCACCCGCTGCCGCGCCACCACGGCCAACCCGGAAACCGGCCGGATCGATATCGATACGCTGGCGCTGCTTGAAAACAACTGGGGCCATCGCGATTTCGGCGTCTATGGCGTGGTCATCAAAGGCGGCCGGGTGGCCGTGGGCGACAGGCTCGAGGTGCTGTAATGGCATTGCCCTTTCCGCTGGCCGAAACCCCGGCCGACAGCCGCCGCGAGGCAGGGCGCAGGCTCTTCGCCAGAGAGGTCGGCTTTGTCAAGGGCGTGGTCGCGATGTCGGGCCTGCCTGCGGCAGATCGCCCCGAAGTCTGTCTTGCGGGGCGATCGAACGTGGGAAAATCAAGCCTGATCAACGCACTTGCCGCACAAAAGGGATTGGCGCGAACTTCGAACACGCCGGGGCGCACACAGGAAATCAACTATTTCGATCTGTCCGGGCGCGCCTATCTGGTAGATCTGCCCGGATATGGCTTTGCCAAGGCCCCCAGGCCGGTGGTGGAAAGGTGGCAGGAACTTCTGAAAGCCTATCTTGCCGGACGCCCCAGCCTGCGCCGCGCCTTCGTGCTGATCGATGCACGCCACGGCGCCAAATCGGCAGATGAAGAAATCATGCACCTGCTCGACACCGCCGCCGTGCCCTTTCAGGTGGTGTTGACGAAATCCGACAAGGTGAAGCAGAAACAGATCTCATCCATGCTCGAAAGGCTGCGCAGGGTGCTGAACCAGCATCCTGCCGCCTATCCCGAACTGGTGCTGACCTCGGCAGAAAAGGGCGAAGGCATCGAAACCCTGCGTGCCATCATCGCCGATCTGGCCGCATAGGCCCGCCTGCCCGACATCCCGCACACCCGTGCCGCTTGCCCTGCATTCCTGTTGCGCCGCAGCACCGGTCCTCATATGATTTCTGCATGGCGGCATGATGCCGCAATGCAGCAAAGGCCGGGTGATCCGCAGCGGCGGAACAGCCGGCAGACCGTCAGAAAGGAAAGCCGCATGACCAATGTCGTTATCGTTTCCGCCGCTCGCACCCCGGTGGGCAGTTTTCTGGGTTCGTTCGCCAGCACACCAGCCCATGAACTGGGCGCCGCAGTTCTGGAGGCACTGACCGAACGTGCCGGGATCGACAAGGCCGAGATCTCGGAAACGATCCTCGGACAGGTGCTGAGTGCAGGCCAGGGCCAGAACCCGGCACGCCAGGCGCATATCCGGGCCGGTCTGCCGGAGGAAAGCCCCGCCTGGGGAATCAACCAGGTATGCGGTTCGGGCCTGCGGGCGATAGCCATCGGCGCACAGCACATCCAGCTGGGAGACGCCGCGATCGTGGCCGCCGGCGGACAGGAGAACATGTCGCTGGCACCCCATGTGGCGCATCTGCGAAACGGCCGCAAGATGGGCGACACGAACTTCATCGACAGCATGATCCGCGACGGCCTGTGGGACGCCTTCAATGGCTATCACATGGGGCAGACCGCCGAAAACATCGCCGGAAAATGGCAGATCGGTCGCGATGAACAGGATGCCTTCGCGGCGGCCAGCCAGAACAAGGCCGAAGCGGCGCAGAAAGCCGGCCGATTCACACCCGAAATCGTGCCTTTCACGGTGCAAACCCGCAAGGGCGAGATCACCGTGGACAGTGATGAATACATCCGCCACGGCGTCACACCCGAAGCGCTGGCCGGGCTGCGCCCCGCCTTCATGAAAAACGGCACCGTAACCGCCGGCAATGCCAGCGGCATCAATGACGGTGCCGCCGGGGTGCTGCTGATGCACGCCGACGCGGCCGAAAAGCGCGGGATCAGGCCCCTTGCCCGCATCGTTTCCTGGGCTTCGGCCGGGGTCGATCCTTCGATCATGGGTATCGGCCCGGTTCCGGCCAGCCGCAAGGCGCTGGAAAAGGCCGGGTGGCGCATTGACGATCTTGATCTGGTCGAGGCCAACGAGGCCTTCGCCGCCCAGGCCATTGCCGTCAACAGGGAAATGGGCTGGAACCCCGGGATCGTCAACGTGAACGGCGGCGCCATCGCCATCGGGCACCCTATCGGGGCCTCGGGGGCGCGGATACTTGTCTC
Organism: Paracoccaceae bacterium; assembly: GCA_026989355.1. GTDB lineage: Bacteria > Pseudomonadota > Alphaproteobacteria > Rhodobacterales > Rhodobacteraceae > WFVA01. The sequence continues at coordinate 465,990 of JALSJM010000005.1, forward strand.
GCTGCTGCATGCGCTTGCGGATCGCGGTCTGAAACGCGGCCTCGCCACACTGTGCATCGGCGGCGGCATGGGTGTTGCACTTTGTGTCGAGCGCAGCTAAAAGAAACCCGATCGCAATAATATTGCGATTTATCTGCCGATATGGAAATTTGATTGCTTTCTCAAGCGGAGGCCGAATTGGCAAGAACAGCACTCGTCACCGGTGGCACGCGCGGTATCGGCGCGGCCATATCACGGGCCCTGCAGGCTGCAGGCTACAGGGTGGCAGCGAATTACGCCGGCAATGACGAGGCCGCCCGCGCCTTTTCGGCAGCAACCGGCATACCGGCCTTCAGATGGTCGGTTGCCGAACCGGAAGCCTGCATCGAAGGGATCGCGAAGGTCGAATCCGAGCTTGGCCCGGTAGAGATTCTTGTCAACAACGCCGGCATCACCCGCGATGCAATGTTCCACAAGATGACACGCGAACAATGGCGCGAGGTGATCGATACCAATCTGAACGGCCTGTTCAACATGACACATCCTGTCTGGCCCGGCATGCGCGAACGCCGGTTCGGCCGGGTGATCAACATTTCTTCGATCAACGGTCAGAAGGGACAGGCAGGGCAGGCCAACTATTCCGCCGCCAAGGCGGGGGATCTGGGCTTTACCAAGGCGCTCGCTCAGGAAGGCGCGCGCGCAGGTATCACCGTGAACGCCATCTGCCCGGGCTATATTGCCACCGAAATGGTCATGGCGGTGCCCGAAAAGATGCGCCAGACGATCATCGGGCAGATCCCCGTGGGGCGGCTTGGCGAACCCGAAGAGATCGCCCGCTGCGCGGTGTTTCTGGCCTCGGACGACGCCGGCTTCATTACCGGCGCAACACTTGCCGCGAACGGTGGTCAATACATGGTCTGATCCATAGGATGCCCGACAGGAAAAGGGCTTCTTGATGAATCATGCAAAGGCAACGCTGCTGGGAACCGGCGCAATCGGCATGTGGGCGTTTCTGGCGCTTCTCACGGTGGCCACCGCTCCGGTGCCACCGTTTCTGCTGAGCGCCCTGTGCTTTGCGATCGGCGGCACGATCGGCCTTGTTCCCCTGCTGGCCTCGGGTGAATGGCGCAAGCTGCTGGCCGGCGGCTGGAAGGCCACGGTATTCGGCACCGCGGGGCTGTTCGGCTATCATGCGCTTTATTTCTGGGCCCTGCGTCTTGCCCCCCCGGCCGAAGCCGGGCTGATCGCCTATCTCTGGCCATTGCTGATCGTGCTGCTTTCCGGGCTGTTGCCCGGGATCGAACTGCGGCGGGGGCATGTTCTGGGGGCTCTGGCCGGTTTTGCGGGGGCCGCGCTGATCGTTTCGAACCGGCTGGAAGGTTTCGCCCCCGGCGCCCTGCCGGGTTTCGGGCTGGCCTTTCTCTGCGCTCTCGCCTGGGCCGGCTATTCTGTGTTCTCGCGTTGGCTGGGTGCGGTGCCCACTGCCAGCGTTGCACTGTTCTGCCTGGCTTCGGCGCTGCTGGCCGCAGTAGCGCATCTGCTGTTCGAAACCACCCTCTGGCCTCAGGGAACCGCCGGCTGGCTGGCGGTGCTGGCACTTGGGGCCGGGCCGGTGGGTCTGGCCTTCTACCTCTGGGATATCGGCATGAAGCACGGCAACATCCAGTTCCTGGGTGTTGCCAGCTATGCGGCGCCGCTTCTTTCAACCTTGCTTCTGGTGCTTGCGCGCATCGCCCAGACAGACTGGAGAATCGCGGTTGCGGCCGGGCTGATCGCAGGCGGTGCCTGGCTGGCGGCATGCACCGGAAAAGACAGGGCCTGAGCCTGGCCCTATTGCCCCGAAAGGCGGAAGATTTCTTCCTTCAGTTTCAGTTTCTGCTTTTTCATCTCGGCAATCTGAAGATCATCGACACCCGGGCTTCGCTGGGCCTGTTCCACCTGTTCCGAAAGTTTCTGGTGCTTCCTGCGGAGTTCCTCAAGGTGCGAACTCAATGTCATTCCTGTTCCTCCTGTACTGACACCCCTCTGTTTCAAGTCCATCACAAAAAGCCCTGCAAGTCACGAGCGTTTATGCCCGTCACGGCCCCTTGCGGCATGAAAGCGCCCTGGAATCGGCACGGCAGAGAAAAAGGTCAATCGTTTCCAGACAGCAGGGCGGCACCTTCGCGCAGCACGGCGCGCAGATGAGCGGTATAGCTTTCGCCGTCGGCCTCATGCCTTGCGCCTTCGTGCATCACGATCGGAGCGGCCAGGCGAAAATCGCCCCGCCCACCCTTGCGGGCCCGCAGAATCACGCGCTGCGGGGCATGCCCCGCACGTGAAACAACCGGAAAGGCATGCAGGCTGCCCAGATGTGCCTGACAGGCAGTCAGCACCTCGGGCAGGCGGCTGATGTGCTGGATCAGCGCAAGGAAACCGCCGGGCTTCAGCCGGCGGCTGGCAGCAGCCACCCATTCATCAGGGCCGGCAGGGCCGGCCAGCGCCGTTTCACGCCCCACATCTGCCGCAGGGCGGCGATTGCCAGAGCGGAAATAGGGCGGGTTGGCGATCACATGATCGAACTGCCGGGCGCGCAGGGCCGGGGGCATGACGCGAATATCGCCTTCATGCACCGCAAGCGCGATACCGTTCACATCGGCATTACGCCGCGCCAGCGCTGCATAGGCGGGCTGAAGTTCGATTCCGGCAAGATCAAGCCCGTCCACCCGCACCGCCAGGCACAGGCTGGCCACCCCCGCGCCGCATCCCAGCTCAAGCACGCTTTGCCCCGGCCGGGCGGCAACGGCGGCTGCCAGCAGCACCGGATCAACCCCGGCCCGATAGCCCCGGCGCGGCTGCCATATCCTGAGTCGCCCGCCCAGGAAGGTGTCTTCGGTAAGGTCGGACTCGGCGAACACCCGGTTCAGCCCCCGTTCTCGATCCCGTTGTCGGCCAGCACCCGCCGGGCCTGCCGCAGGTCATCATTGCGCACCATCAGCCGACGCGGGAGAATGCCGATCGAGCCTTCCATGATGCTCATGTTTACGTCCATTTCAAAGCAGTCTATACCCTCTGCCTGTAACAGCGCCTTGGCATAGGCGATCCGGGTGATGTCATTGGTGCGCAGAAGTTCCTTCATGTTCCAGACTTAGGACCATTGCCCGGCCCTTGTCGAGACCGCACAACCGAAGTAGTGAACGCCGTGGATACCGCCATCAAGCCCCATGAAGTGCTGAGCAATCACCTGGCCGGCGATCTGGCTGCGGTCGATGCGCTGATCCGCGAGCGGATGGCCTCGCACCACGCGCCGCGCATCCCCGAAGTAACGCAACACCTTGTCGAGGCGGGCGGCAAGCGGCTGCGCCCGATGCTGACGCTGGCCGCGGCCCGGCTGTGCGGCTATGACGGCCCCTATCATGTGCATCTTGCGGCCACGGTCGAATTCATCCACACGGCCACGCTGCTGCACGACGATGTGGTTGACGAAAGCTCACGCCGGCGCGGCCGCCCTACCGCAAACCTGCTGTGGGACAACAAGTCAAGCGTGCTGGTGGGCGATTACCTGTTCTCGCGCAGTTTCCAGCTGATGGTGGAAACGGGCTCGTTGCGGGTGCTCGACATCCTGGCCAATGCCAGCGCCACCATAGCCGAGGGCGAGGTTCTGCAACTGACCGCCGCCCAGGATCTGGCCACCAACGAAGCGCTTTACCTGCAGATCATCCGCGGCAAGACCGCCGCCCTGTTCAGCGCCGCCACCGAGGTGGGCGGGGTGATCGCCGGGGCCGATGCAGAAACGGTGCGGGCCCTGCGGGAATTCGGCGATGCCCTGGGGATCAGCTTCCAGATCGTCGATGATCTGCTCGATTACTGGGGCGACAGCGACATCGGCAAGAACCGGGGCGACGACTTCCGCGAGCGCAAGCTTACCCTGCCGCTGATCAAGGCCGTTGCCGCGGCCGACGGAAACGAACGCGCCTTCTGGCAGCGGGTGATCGAAAAGGGCGACCAGCGCACAGGCGATTTCGAGCAGGCGCTGGCGCTTCTCGAGCGGCACGATGCCCTGGAACAGACCCGGCGCGAAGCCCTGCGCTGGTCAGACACCGCGCGCCGGGCATTGTCGTCCCTGCCCGACGATCCGCTCCGCGGCATGCTTGCCAATCTGGCCGAATATGTCGTGACGCGGCTCAGATAGCCCCCGTCAGGCTTTCATCGGGCACCGGCCGCAGGGCCGTTTCATCCCTCAGGAAACGCACCGGAACCACCCACCAGGCGGGCATGGCAGCCGCAATCGCCCGCGCAGCGGCCTCGGACGCGGGCTGATCGCGAAACAGCGCGAAACAGGTAGCACCCGATCCCGACATCCGCGCCAGCAGGCAGCCGGGCTGCGCCCGCAGAGCCGGAAGAACCTGGCCGATCACCGGCGCGATCTCAATGGCCGGAGCCTCAAGATCATTGCGTTGCTCACGCAGGAAACCCGCCAGATCGGCGGGTGTCGGAAAGGGGGGGATGGTTTCCGGCATCGGCGGGTTGTCAGGCGCACTCAGGGCACCGAACACCTGTGGCGTGGCCACCGGCACCCCCGGATTGACCAGAACCGCGGCGCATTCCGGAAAGGCGGCCGGCAGCGCAGCAAGTGGTGAGATCCGTTCTCCGATACCTCCAAGGCGGGCCGGACGGCCCTGCAGGCACACCGGCACATCCGCCCCGAGCGATATTGCCATCCGGTGCAGCCGCGCCGGCGCCATCTCCTGTCCGAGCAGGGCCGGAACCGCCCGCAATACCGCCGCCGCATCCGATGATCCGCCGCCGATTCCGGCCGCCACCGGCAGGTTCTTTTCCAGCCGGATCGAAAACGCCTGCCCGGGGGCCGCCATGCGGGCCGCGCGCATGGCCAGGTTGTCTTCGGATCCGGTGCCCTCGGTCTCTGCAGCCAGCCGGGCGGCATGAGGGCCGCTCAGCACAAGGCGGGGCACCCGCGCCTGTTGCAGGGTGAGCCGATCACCGGCCGAAGCGAAACACACGAGACTGTCAAGCAGGTGATAGCCATCGGTCCTTCGTCCGGTAACATGCAGCGTCAGGTTGATCTTGGCCGGGGCGAAAGCCTCAATCGCCATTCCTGCTCACGGCCAGCGGGCTGGCCCCCTCTGCCGCCAGCACCGCGTCCAGCCCCACCTCAAGCTTGCGCCGGATGCGCTTTTCCTCCTTTTCCTCGGGGCCGAAGGAAAGCGCCCGCTGCCACTGCACGCGGGCCTCGCGGTGGCGACCGACTACCCAATAGACATCGCCCAGATGATCGTTGACGATCGGATCGGTGGGCATCAGTTCCGCAGCCCGCTCCATATGCACCACGGCTTCCTCGTAACGACCGAGCCGGTAAAGCACCCAGCCAAGCGAATCGGTGATATAGCCGTCATCCGGGCGCGCGGCGACGGCCTGCCGGATCATCGCCAGTGCCTCGTCCAGCTTGATCCTCTTCTCAACCAGCGAATAGCCAAGGTAATTCAGCACATTGGGCTGACCGGGCTGAAGCTCCAGCGCCTTGCGGAAATCGGCCTCGGCATTCTCCCATTCACCGATCCGCTCATGGGCGATGCCACGGGCGTAATAGACGAACCACTGCCCCTTGTCGGGTTTCGCGAAAAGATCGATGGCTTTCCCATAGGCCCTTGCCGCAGCCCCGAACTGCCTGATCTGGCGATAGGTATCGCCAAGCGCCACATGAACATCGACAAGCTCGGGGCGGGCCTTGGCCAGCTGTTCGAGCACCTCGACGGCGGCATCGGTGCGGCCAGACCTGCGAAGCGCTTCGGCACGGCCGATTTCGGCCGTTACATAAGCAGGGTCGGAAGGAGCGATCTTCTTGTAGTTCGCAATCGCCAGGTCATGACGCTGCAGCTTGTCGAACAGCTGCGCCGTCAGCAGGATCGCATCGGAATGTCCGGGGTCAAGCATTTCGGCCATGCGGCTGTAAATCAGCGTATAGCCGTCATTAGCTTCGCCGCGCAAGGCGCCGGCAACCGTATAGAATACCTCTGCAATGCCTTCGCGGGGCGAGGCAATCAGCCGGAAGGGCAGCACCTCGCCGGCCGTGAGCCGCGCACGCAAGCCATCGGCCAGAGGATCAGGCAGGGATCCGAAGATTGTGCGGAGCAGTTCCAGCGCATCCCTGTTGCGTTCGAGCTGACTGAGAATCTGGACATGGGCGATCGCCCCGCGGCGGGTGATCCTCAGGGGGCCGCCCTCCTTGCCCGAGAAGATTCTGTCGGCACCCTCGAAATCGCCCGCAGAGGCAATTGCCAGCCCCTTGTGATAAAGCCCGAAAGCGCGCATTCCGCGGGCTGCAACCACTTCGTCGAAGGCTTCCAGCGCCTCCGACATCCGGCCGGCTCCAAGCCGGGCCCAGGACCTGACCAGCCCATCCACCAGAGGCCCGACCGAATGTTCCTTCAGCATCGCGAGAATGCCTTCGTAATCTTCCTTGCGCGCCAGATCGGCGATCAGCACCAGATTGGCGGCCTGGCTGTCCGTGCCCGGGGTTTCCTGCATCTGGCGGGCAATTGCTGCCGCACGATCAAGATCGCCCACGCCCACGAAAGCGATAAGCGCGTTTTCAAGAAGCATCCGGTTGCCCGGATCGCGGGTCAGCGCCAGCGTGTAATACTCGGCGGCTTTCGTGTAATCGCTTGAAATGCTCGCATGACGGGCGGCCAGATAGGCGCCAGCGCCGGCTCCGCCCAGAGCGGGTGCCGCACTGCCCGCACCCGTTGCAACGATCAACAGGGCTTTCAGGGTTTTCAATGTCACGGGCCATCCTTTCCGGCAAGACGTTGCCCGCAAGGATAGCCACTGGCGGAGGGCAAATCAATGCGACAGCGCGACGGGCCGGATCGCCCCGCTACATGTTCGGATAGTTGGGGCCGTCGCCCCCTTGCGGGGTTGTCCAGTCGATGTTCTGTTTCGGATCCTTGATGTCGCAGGTCTTGCAGTGCACGCAGTTCTGGAAATTGATCACGAACACCGGGCTTTCCACGCCTTCCCTCAGCACCTCGTAAACGCCCGCCGGGCAATAGCGCTGCGCCGGTTCGTCATATTCCGGCAGGTTGACCCGGATCGGCAGTTCGGGATCCTGCAGCTTCAGGTGGCAGGGCTGGTTTTCCTCGTGATTGGTAAAGGAAAAGGCCACATTGGTCAGGCGGTCGAATGACAGAACGCCATCGGGCCTGGGATATTCGATCGGCCTGTGGCGCGCTGCGGGTTCGGTGGCGGCGGCGTCTGTCCTGCCATGTTTCAGCGTGCCGAAAAGCGAGAACCTGAAAAGGCTGTTCGTCCACATGTCGAGGCCGCCAAGCACCAGCGAACCCAGCATTCCGAAGCGAGACCACAGCGGCTTCACGTTACGCACCGGCTTCAGATCCCTTGCCACCGGCCCGGAGCGCAAATCCTCTTCATAAGCCGTGAGTTCATCGCCTTCGCGCCCGGCCCGGATGGCTGCGCAGGCCGCCTCGGCAGCAGCCTTGCCCGACAGCATGGCATTGTGATTGCCCTTGATGCGCGGCAGGTTCACAAGCCCCGCCGAACACCCGAGAAGCGCCCCGCCCGGAAACACCACCTTCGGGATCGACTGCCATCCCCCTTCGCTGATCGCACGTGCACCATAGGCCACGCGCTTGCCGCCCTCCAGAAGCTCGGCCACCATCGGGTGGTGCTTGAAGCGCTGAAATTCCATATAGGGGTAGAGATAGGGGTTGCGGTAATTCAGATGCACCACGAAGCCGATGCAGATCTGGTTGTTTTCCGCGTGATAGATGAAACCTCCGCCGCCGGCGTTGCGGCCCAACGGCCAGCCGGCCGTGTGCACGATCTTTCCTTCCCGGTGCTTCTTCGGGTCGATCTCCCAGATTTCCTTCATGCCAAGACCGTATTTCTGCACGTCATGCCCGGCCTGCAGATCGAATTTCCCGATCACCTCCTTTGAAAGGCTGCCGCGCACGCCTTCGGCCAGAAACACGTATTTGCCCAGAAGCTCCATCCCCGGTTCGTGATTGGGGCCGGGCGTGCCATCGGGGTTCATGCCGAAAACGCCGGCCACCACCCCGCGCACCCGTCCGTCATCGCCATAGACAAGTTCGCTGCACGACATCCCCGGAAAGATCTCCACGCCCAGTTCCTCTGCCTGCCCGGCCATCCAGCGGCAGACATTGCCCATCGAAACGATGTATTTGCCGTGGTTGCTCATCAGGGGTGGCATCGGCCAGTTGGGCACACGGATGCTGCCGGCGGGGCCCAGGATGCAGAAGCTGTCGCTTTTCACCGGCACGGCAACCGGCGCGCGGCGCTCCTTCCAGTCGGGGATCAGGGCATCAAGGCCACAGGGATCAAGCACCGCCCCCGAAAGGATGTGCGCTCCCACTTCCGAGCCCTTCTCGAGCACCACCACGGAAAGATCCGGGTCAAGCTGCTTCAGACGGATCGCGGCCGAAAGCCCTGCCGGCCCCGCACCGACGATCACCACATCGTATTCCATCGATTCGCGTTCGATCTCGGCCATGATCCTTCCCTCTCGGCTGTTTTCCGGAAACGCGGGAACCAGCCCGCCGGCTTCCGGAAAAGCGATAGCGGAGTCGGGCCGATCTGGTCAATCGCGACACGACGTTATATCCCTTGCAGGCAGCATGTGCCCTGCAGGCCGGCACCATGAGCAGAACGCAGGAAAAGGCAGAAACCGGCCTGCAACCTGCCACCGGGCTTGCAATCTGCCTTTCAGTCGGGTCAGTTGCAGAAGAAACGACCAACAGCAACGCAGGGCGCGCAGGGCGCCATGCACGAACATCTGAAGTGCGCGAATGGAAAAGATACCCATGACCCGCGCGGGATATGCCGCGCTGGATGAAGAACTGAAGACCCTGAAAACCGCCGAGCGGCCGGCGGTGATCCGCGCGATCGCCGAGGCGCGCGAACATGGTGATCTGTCGGAAAATGCCGAATACCACGCCGCGCGCGAAAGGCAGAGCTTCATCGAAGGCCGCATCAAGGAGCTTGAGGCGATCCTTTCTCGGGCCGATGTCATCGATCCGGCCACCCTCTCGGGGCCGGTGAAGTTCGGCGCCACGATCACCCTGATCGACGAGGATACCGAAGAGGAAAAGACCTATCAGATCGTGGGCGAGCCAGAGGCCAACATCGAAGCCGGCAAGCTCAACATCAGGTCTCCGCTGGCCCGCGCCCTGATCGGCAAGGAAGAGGGCGACAGCATCGAGGTGCGCACACCGGGCGGCGAAAAATGCTATGAGATCGTGACCATCGTCTATCGCTGAGAAAGAACCATTACCAATGCCGGACAGAAGGTCAGAACCGGAAAGGACCCGTGCAACGGGGATCGACCCCGGAATCTTCGCCAGGCAGGGCGGTCACGGCATCACCTCGACCGAAATCATCGCACTGGTTCTCAGCATCCTGTGGATCGCGGGCGCCGGGCTGTTCTTCCTGCTGCGCAACCCCGGCAAGGATGGTGCGCCGGGGCTGGACGCGCTGGCGCTGGTCATCACCCTGATGGCGATCTTCCTGCCGGTTGCGGTGATCTGGGTGGCCGCGGCCGTGGCACGCAGCGCCCGCATCATGCGCGAAGAAGCCGCCCGGCTGCAGGCCGCGATCGATGCCATGCGCCACACCTACCTTTCCCATCTCCAGAATGCCGGCCATACGGTGAAACCCTCTGTCGAAGCGAAGCTGCGCCAGATCGCCGCTGCCCAGAAACAGACCGAAAGCGCCATCGCCACCTTCACGTCACAACGCGAAAGGCTTGCCGGCACGGCCGATGAAACAAGGCCGGCCCTCGGAAACCCGGAGGCCGCGCCGGAAGGCGATGCACAGCCTGCCCTTGCCCTTGGCACGGCATCCGGGGGCGGCATCCCGCCGCTTTCGGTGGAAGAATTCATCCGCGCGCTGAACTTTCCCGAAGACGTGGATGACAAGGAAGGCTTTGCCGCATTGCGCCGGGCCCTGCGCGATCCGCAGGTTTCCAGACTGGTGCGGGCCGCGCAGGATGTTCTGACGCTGCTGTCGCAGGACGGGATATACATGGACGATCTCACCCCCGACAGGGCCCGCCCCGAGATCTGGCGAAAGTTCGCCAGGGGCGAGCGCAGTCAGGCGATCTCGGCACTCGGCGGCGTGCACGACCGCTCAAGCCTGGCGCTGACTGCCGGCCGGATGCGCCAGGATCCGGTTTTCCGCGATACGGCACACCACTTCCTGCGCATGTTCGATCAGATCTTCGCCGGTTTCGAAACCAACGCCAGCGACATGGACATCGCCTTGCTGGCCGACACCCGGACCGCCCGCGCCTTCATGCTGCTTGGCAGGGTGGCCGGCACGTTCCACTGAGGCAGGAAGCAGCGCCGGGAAAGACGCGGGGCGCAGAACACATGCCCGTTGATCCGGGACGCAATTCCCGGGGTCAGGATCCTAGCCTGCCCCGAATGCCGCATAGGGCAGGAAACGCACCGGATCGCCGGGGCGGATGGAGCGGGCCTTGTCTTCAAGCTCGACCAGCCCCTCGGCCCAGGACAACCCCGAGATCAATCCCGAACCTTCCGAGCGGAACACCTCGGCACGCCCCTCGGCATCAAGACGGGCGCGCAGATATTCCCGCCGCCCGGCCTTCTTGTTCTTCGAAAACGCCGCCGGCACCATGAAGCCCGGGAGCGCAGGCCAGCCGGCGCCGGCCAGGCATGACAGGGCCGGGCGCGCGAAGATCACGGCACAGACCAGCGCCGCCACCGGATTGCCCGGCAGACCGAACACCGGCGCCCCCTGCCACAGCCCCAGTGCCAGCGGCCGCCCGGGCTTCATGGCAATTCGCCACTGCTGCAGGTTGCCGCTTTCCTGCAAGAGCGCCGAAACGTGATCCTCGTCTCCGGCCGAAGCCCCGCCCGAGGTGACGATCGCATCAACCCGGTCTGCCGCGGCATCAAGGGCGGTGCGCAGGCTGCCGCGCCGGTCGGGCACATGGCCAAGATCCACCGCTTCGTATCCCCAGCCCGCCACCAGGGCCAGCAGCATTGGCCGGTTGGCATCATAGGTGCGCGCCGGCTCAAGGGTGCTGCCGGGAAGGGCAAGCTCGTCACCTGTTGAAAGCACCCCGACCCGCAGGCGCGTGCGCACCGCCACCCGCGCCAGCCCCACCGCCGAAAGCAGCGCAAGATCGGGGGCGCGCAGCCTGTGCCCGGCTTTCAGAACAGTGGCACCGCGCTTGACATCCTCGCCCGCCCGGCGGGTGTTGGCCCCGGCACGAACAGGGCCACGAAAGGCCATATGTGTCGGCCTGCCCGCCGCCTCGGCCCCCTGCGCCGTGCCATGCCCGACGGTCACGTCTTCCTCGAGCACCACCGTATCCACCCCCTGCGGCAGCAGGGCACCGGTCAGGATACGGATCGCATGGCCCCGGGGCACAATCCCCGCAAAGGGTGCGCCAGCTGCAGCGCGCCCCGCGATCAGCGGCAGAACATGCATATCGCCCGCCCCAAGCGCCGCATGGGAAAACCCGTAACCGTCAACCGCCGAATTGGCACCCGGCGGATTTGCACGCAGCGCCTGTGCATCGCGCGCCAGAACGCGCCCGCAGGCCTGTCCGACGGCAACCTCTTCTTCGCCCGTCACCGGGTGCAGTGTGGCGCGCAACCGCACAAGTGCCTTGTCCACCGGAATCCAGTCCACCCCCGGCGGCAGCGCGAAGCAATCGTTGCGCAGGGGCGGCGGAGAAAGCCTGCCCCCGGTGACGGGCCCCTTTTCGCCCCCGGTGACGGCCCCCGGCCCGGCAAGGCCGACTTCGCACAGGATGAAATCGGCAATGGCAGACGTGTCGTCAAGGTCGAACACCGGCCGCCCCAGCCCTTCCAGCGGGCGGTCGCTGGCCACGGCGCGTATGGTTTCATCCTCGGGAGCCATCAGCCGGTTGCCGGTTTCGGCACGGAAGGCTTCCACCTTCGGGTGGCGATCGCGCTTGTAGCCCTCGATCAGGACCAGATCGACAGGTGAAAGCCGCGTCAGCAGATCGGCAAGAGCGGGATCGCACGGCGGATCGGTTTCATGCATCAGGGCCCAGCGCCGACGCGAGGCCAGCATCACCTCGCGGGCACCGGCGGCGCGGTGACGGTAACTGTCGGTGCCTTCGTGATCCACGTCAAAGCTGTGATGGGCATGTTTTACGGTAGATACGGTGAACCCGCGCGCGGTGATCTCGGCCACCAGGCGCTCGACAAGCCCCGTCTTTCCCGCGTTCTTCCAGCCGGTGATGCCATAGATCCTCATGTTGCACCCTGCCCCATGAGCCGCCCGGCCCTTTCCAGATCACCGGGCGTATTGACATTGAAGAACGGATCGCATGGGCCGATCTCGAAAAGCGCCTCGGCCGCGCCATGGTGGTCTGTCCACTGCACCACCTTGCGCAGGCCGCCTTCCAGGGCGGTGCGCAGATCATCGCGCAGGGCAACGGGCCAGAGGCCGAAGGTGGGATGACGCACCCGCCCGCGCCGCACATCGGGCGTTGCGGCAAGGGTGATCGGCATGCCCGAGCTCATGGCCGCGGCCATGAGCCGTTCAACCAGATCACGGGGAAAGAACGGCGTATCTGCAGCCGCCGTCACGATATGGCCGCACCCCTGTGCGGCGGCCCAGTCAAGCCCCGCAAGCACCCCGGCCAGCGGCCCCGCATGGCCTGCGATGCTGTCGGGGATCACCGGCAAGCCGAAGGCGGCAAAACGCGCCGGATCACCGTTCGCGTTCAGCGCCAGACCGTCCACCTGCGGTGCCAGCCTGTTGATCACATGCTCCAGGATGCTGCTTTCGCCAAGCGGCAGCAGGCCCTTGTCGCCCCCGCCCATGCGTCGGGCCTGTCCGCCGGCAAGGATCACCCCCAGAGGGCGCCTCATGACCGCGCACTCCTGCAAGCGCCGCCCCGCGGCTCACCCGGAACTGAGGCCGGATCCGCATCGCGGATCACTCTTTCATTGCCCGACAGGCACAGGAAGCGCCGCCCCCGCAACCGTCCGATCAGCGTCAGCCCCACCTGCCGGGCGATCTCTACCCCCCAGGCGGTGAAGCCCGATCGCGAAGCCAGAACCGGAATGCCCATCAGCGCCGTCTTGATAACCATTTCCGAGGTCAGCCGGCCGGTGGTATACAGGATCTTGTCATCGGGCGGCACGCCTTCGGCCATCATCCAGCCCGCCACCTTGTCAACCGCGTTATGGCGCCCCACGTCCTCCATGTAGACCAGCGGGCGATCTCGGCGGCACAGAACCGTGCCATGGATCGCCCCCGCTGCCAGATACAGGCTGGGCGTGCGGCTGATGGTGGCGGCAAGCGCATAAAGCCAGCTCGTGCGCAGCTCGGCCGGGGGCAGGCGAAGCCCTTCGAGGCCTTCCATCATGTCACCGAACACGGTGCCCACGGCACAACCCGACGTGCGTATCTTCTTCTTCAGCTTTTCCTCGAAATCGGTTTCACGGGCGGTGCGCACCACCACCGTGTCGATCTCGGGATCGTAATCGATGCCGGTAACTTCCGCATCGGGTGGCAACATGCCCTGATTGCGCAGGAAACCCAGCGCCAGATATTCAGGATAGTCACCGATCGTCATTGCCGTAACGATCTCGCGGCTGTTGAGAAATATGGTCAGCGGGCGTTCCTCGACCACGCGGGTTTCCACGGGGGCGCCGGTCTGATCCCGGCCGGACACGACACGCGAAAGCCCGCCGCGATCCGGATCCGGCGCAATCAGATACTGGCTGCTATCGGACGCCCTTGGCAATTCCCGCGCTCCCTGCTAGCGGTGTGGCCACGCTGCATGCCACCCTTTCCGCAACAGGTATAGCAATGAACACCACATCCACCAGAGCCTTTTATCTTGCCGGACTGCGGGACGGCGCGCCCTTTCTGCTGGTGGTTGTGCCTTTCGGGTTCCTGTTCGGCGTAGCGGGCACCGAGGCGGGGCTTTCGATTGCGCAGGTGATGGGATTCAGCGTGGCGGTCATCGCCGGCGCGGCGCAGTTCGCCGCCTTGCAGATGCTGCAGGACAACGCCCCCACGGTCATTGCCGTCGTCACCGCACTTGCCGTGAATCTGAGAATGGCCATGTATTCGGCCTCGCTGGCACCGCATCTCGGGGGCGCCCCGCTGTGGCAGCGCGCACTGGCGGCCTATGTGCTTGTCGATCAGGTATATGCGGCAAGCGTTGCACGCTATGAAACCACCCCCGCAATGACCCTGCCGCAGAAACTTGCCTTTTATTTCGGCACCGCGACGCCCCTGGTTCCGGTATGGTATGGCGCAACCTGGGCCGGTGCCCGCGCGGGGGAAGCGATCCCCCCTTCCCTTGCGCTCGATTTCGTTGTTCCGATCACTTTCCTGGCGCTGGTGGGGCCGATGCTGCGCACGCTGGCACATCTGGCAGCTGCGGCAACATCGGTTGCGGCAATGCTGGCACTTTCGGCCCTGCCCTATAACAGCGGGCTGCTGCTGGCGAGCGTTCTGGCAATGATCGTGGGTGCACGGATCGAATTGTGGCAGACGCGGCGCCCGGTCATGCGGGATGCGGCATGAGCATGACCCCGGCCCATATCTGGCTGGTGATCGTTCTGGTGGCGCTTGGCACCTGGCTGATCCGCTTTTCCTTTCTGGGGCTGATCGGCGGCCGCCAGTTGCCGCCCTGGCTGCTGCGCCACCTGCGCTATACGCCGGTGGCGGTGCTGCCGGGGCTGGTTGCGCCTCTTGTGCTGTGGCCCGAAGCCACCGGCGGGGCCCCTGATCCGGCGCGCCTGCTGGCCGCAGGAGCAACCGTGGCCGTGGGGGCGATCACACGAAACGTGCCGGCCGCGATCCTTGCCGGTGCGGGCACGCTGTTTGTCATGCTTCGGCTTGCAGGCTAGGGGCGGGGATCCATTGATCCTGCATCGCTGGCCCTGATCCCGGGCGGTTCAATTGCCCGCGGCCGGAACCGGCCGCGCGTTCCGGGCCGTCAGAAGGGCACTGCGGGCGTTATCGTCATCATCGCGGATCACCCGCTCCCGCACGCCGGGAATACGTGCGAACTGCCGGTGCAGTTTCTTCGGATGGAAGGTGTCGCGAATGCTTTCGAAGCCGGGCACACGCGGCAGGATCCCGCTGACGGAACGCGCGCAGAACGCCTTTGGCACCGCCCCATGGGCCTGAACTTCCCTCAGCGCGATCTCGGCCACTTCGGGTGAGACGATCACCTCCTGCATGACCACGCGATAGGTTTCACGCGCGTGGTAATCAACATAGAACGCGAGCACCCGCGGGGTGATCCCGTAATGGACATCGTTGCGTTCGGGGATCGAATGATGCCACCAGGTTCCGGCCGGATCGAAGATCACCCGCTGCGAACCATTGATCATCAGCGCCGAATGCGCACCCGAATCGGTGCGGTTGTTGATGACGGTGAACAGGGTGATCTTCGGCGGACCATCGGCGCGGTAACGCACCCGATCAACATCTTCCTGCGGGGCCCATTTCGGCTCGGCCCCGCAGGCAGCCAGAAACAGGGGAAGCAGAAGGCCCAGCAGGATATTCCGCATCAGCCTGCTTTCCTTCTGCCGTTCAGGCACGCCCGGGATCAGGCGCCTACGATCGCCAGAAAGATCAGAACCAGGGCGATACCGATGATCGAATAGGTGACGAAGCGGACGAACCCGTGGAAGGTCTGTTCCTGCTCCGTGATGTCCATCTGCCCGTGCTTTGCCGTTTTCCCGCTCATCTGGCCCTCCTGATCGCGTTTCCCTGTGTGTTCCCTGCGCACGCAGACAACCTTCGGTGCCGCATGCGCCCTGCCCTGCCATCAGTTAGAGGATTTTCGCCGGCCTGTCACGCCCCTGATTGCCGCAAGAACAACATCCATCCGCCGATCAGACGCCGGGCATGAAGGTTCAGCCCCTGCGCCGGTGCCACAGAATGGCCCCGTCGCTCCGGCGGCCGGCTGCAAGTTCGCCAAGCTGGTGCAGATGCTGCACATGGGCCACTGCCTCGACCAGGGCAAGCCCGTATTCGCCTTCGGCTATGGGGCGCATGAAAAGGGGCTGAAAGCATTCGACCGCGGTATGCGGCTCGCTCAGAAAGGCCCGCAGCCGCGCCAGGGCCCCCGCGTGGTTTTCGGCCAGCTGGCACAACCGGAAGGGCAGGCCGCGAAAGGGCAGCTTGTGACCCGGCAGCACCAGCTGATCATCGCGTGCGAAAGCGGCAAGGCGGGTGCAGGATTCCAGCCATTCGGCCAGCGGGTCGGCTTCGGGCTCGGTGGCGTAAACCCCGATATTCGGCGAAATCGAGGGCAGCAACTGATCGCCACCGATCACCAGATTGTCGTCGCGGCTCCAGAAGGTGGCGTGCTCGGGGGCGTGGCCATTGCCCATGCGCACATCCCAGCGACGTCTGCCCATGTGCAGCACGTCGCCCTCTTTCAGGCGCCGGAATCCAAGCGGCAGCGGTGCCACCGTATCGGAAAAATTGAAGGGGCGCTCCTGCATCCGCCGCGCAAGGATTTCGGACGCCATCCCGGCCGCGCGCCAGAAGGCAACGGTTTCCGGGGAAGGGCGCGCCTGTTCGTCAAGCTGAAGCATGCGGGCAAACAGCCAGGCGGTGCGGGTGGTAAGCAGTTCGGCACCGTGTTCGCTCTGGAACCAGCCGGCAAGCCCGATGTGATCGGGGTGGTGATGGGTAACGATCACCCGCCTGATCGGCCGCCCCCCCAGCGGGCCGCTCATCAGTTCCCGCCAGATGCGGCGCGTATGGCGGGAACTGATGCCGGTGTCGATGAGGCTCCAGCCGTCACCCTCGTCAAGGGCATAGACATTCACATGGTTCAGCGCCATCGGCAGCGGCAGGCGCATCCACAGGACACCGGGCGCTACCTCGCGCGCCTCGCCATCGCAGGGCGGTGTGTCGAAAGGATAGGTGATCCTGCCGGGGGCGCTGTCCATCAGAGCACCGCCAGATCATCGGCCGCAATGGCATAAAGCCCCTCGGCCCCGGCCCGCGCATGGGCAAGATGCGCTGCATGTTCGGGCAGCAGCCGCCCGATGAAGAACCGCGCCAGATGGGCACGCGGGCCTTGCGGACCGGCCGCGGTGGCAGCGCGCAGATGCGCATCGCCGCCAAGCACCAGCGCAAAGGCCCGCAGATAGGGAACGGCACCGGCGAACCGCTCGTTCAGCTGATCCTGCGCCACCAGCCATTCGGTGGTTTCGCGCAGGGTTTCCGCCGCGCTCCAGACGGCCTCGCTCATTGCGGGAAAGGCCGCGCGGGCGTTTTCGGCGTGTTTCTCGATCTCTTCCAGAAGGCGGCAGGCGGCCTCGCCCCCGTCCATCATCTTGCGGCCCACCAGATCCATTGCCTGAATGCCGTTGGTTCCCTCGTAGATCGCCGTCACCCGCACATCGCGCAGAAACTGGGCAACGCCGGTTTCCTCGATATAGCCCATGCCGCCATGCACCTGGATCGCCTCCGAGGCAACCGCGATGCCCACATCGGTGCCATAGGCCTTGGCGATCGGAGTCAGCAGGGCCGCGCGCGCCTGCCAGTCGCCATTGCCCGTGGCACGGGCCATGTCGGTGGCGATGGCACAGGACAGCGCAATGGCCCGGGCGGCGAAGATGCTGGCGCGCATCGTCAGCAGCATGCGCCGCACATCCGCGTGATCGACGATGGCACCGCTGCCGTTCGCGATCAGGGAACGCCCCTGCCGGCGTTCGCGCGCATAGGTCAGCGCCTGCTGCCAGGCGCCCTCGGCCGCCCCGATTCCCTGCACCCCGACGCCAAGGCGGGCGTTGTTCATCATGGTGAACATGGCCTTCATGCCGGCATCGGGTTCTCCGATCATCCAGCCGGTGGCGCCGTCATACTGCACCACGGCCGTGGGGCTTGCGTGCAGGCCCATCTTGTGTTCGAGCGAAACCACTCCAAGGTTGTTGGCCCGCCCCGGCGCGCCGTTTTCATCGGGGATATTCCTGGGCACCATGAACAGGCTGATCCCTCTGGTGCCCGGCGGGCTGCCCGGCAGGCGGGCCAGCACCAGATGGCAGACGTTTTCGCTGAAATCGTTGTCGGCCCAGCTGATGAATATCTTCTGGCCCGAAATCGAAAAGCTGCCGTCGCCGTTGTCGGTGGCCGTGGTGGCAAGCGCGCCCACATCGCTGCCGGCCTGCGGCTCGGTCAGATTCATGGTGCCGCACCATTCGCCGCTGATCAGCCTTGGCAGATAAAGCGCCTTGATCCGTTCGCTGGCATGATGCTCCAGCGCCTCGATCTGACCCTGGCTCATCAGGGGATTGAGCTGCAATGCCAGACAGGCGCCGGACATCATTTCGTTCACGGCGGTCAGCAGGGCCATCGGCAGCCCCATGCCCCCGTATTCGGGGCTGGCAGCCATGCCGATCCAGCCGCCCTCGGCAATTGCCGCATAACCTTCGGCAAAACCGGGGCTGCACCGCACCCGGCCATCTTTCAGAACCGCCGGGTTCAGATCCCCCGCGCGCTGCAGGGGCGCGAGTATCTCTTCGCACATCCGGCCGGCCTCGGAAAGGATCGCTTCGCTCACCTCGCCCGCCGCCTCGGCGAACAGGCCGGTATCGGTCACCCGGTCAAACCCGACCACATGGCGAAAGAGAAAGGCGAAATCCTCCACAGGAGCGCGATAAGCCACGGTGTTTTCCCCCATCAGACAATGATGCCTTGGATTCGGCGCGCTGCAAAGCTATGTCACGCCACAAACCGTCAGTAAATCCTTGCCGCACAGCGTAATCCAACCGGCGTGCCCCGCAACCGGAACGCAGCGTCAGACCCGGAATGAAATGCAGATGCGCATATTGGATGCAAGCGATACCGACCTGGAGCAGGCAGCCGCAATCCTGCGACGGGGCGGGCTGGTGGCCTTCCCCACCGATACGGTGTTCGGTCTTGGCGCCAACGCCCGGGACCGGCATGCCGTTGCCTGTCTGGCCGCGGCAAAGGAACGCCCTGCGGACAAGCCTTTCAGCCTGCTGCTGCCCGACCCAGCAACAGCCCGGAAGATCGCCGTATTTTCCCCGCAGGCCGAAAGCCTGGCCGCTGCTTTCTGGCCCGGAGCGCTGACCCTGATCCTGCCGCTGCGCGCCAAGGCCCCGGTGGCGGCCCGGGTCACCGCCGGGCGAACCAGTATCGGCCTGCGCATCCCTGCCCATCCGGTGGCCCTGGCGCTGCTGGCACGTTTCGGCGCACCGCTTGCCGTGCCCTCGGCCAATGTATCGGGCCGGCCAAGCCCCGCGGATGCCGCTGCTGCCGCCGCCGGCCTTGCCGACCGCGCGGACAGGATCGGCGCCCTGATCTCAGCGCCCCCCGCCCCCGCCGGAACGGAATCGACAATCATCGATCTGTCCGCCGATCCCCCCCGGTTGCTGCGGCGAGGTGCGATCGCTCAAGACCGGATCGAGGCCCGCCTGGAGCGGCCCCTGACACGTTGACAGCCCCTGCGGATACAGGTGGCAAGCGTTGCGGTTCGGGATTGCCTCAGGCCCGGCCACCTGCGGCCGACAGCATCAGCGGATCGATTCCGAGGGTGCGCAACGCAGCTTCCCATTTGCCCCCGTCATCGGGAGAAAACACGATCTCGGGCGAACCGTCGGCCACAAGCCAGCCGTTCTGCTGGATCTCGGCTTCCAGCTGCCCCGGCGCCCAGCCCGCATAGCCCAGCGCCAGAAGCGATTTCACCGGCCCCTGACCGCGTGCCATGTCTGTCAGGATGTCGCGGGTGGCCGTCATCGAAAACAGGGGCGAAATCGAAAGCGTGGCATCGCTCACGCTGTAATCGGAACTGTGCAGAACGAACCCCCGCGCCGTTTCCACCGGTCCGCCGAAATGAATCGGCCGGCTTCCCGACTCCGCGCTGTCACTGCCCAGCGGAATCGACAGCTGCTTCAGCAGATCGGCGAATCTCAGGTCGGGCGCCGGCTTGTTCACGATCAGCCCCATTGCGCCCTCTTCACTGTGCGCGCAGACATAGACAACGCTTTTCCCGAATCGCGGATCGCCCATCCCCGGCATGGCGACAAGCACCTTTCCGGCAAGGTTTTCCACTGCGTTTTTCGTATTTTCCGATCGGCTCATATGGAAAACATGGGGCGGTTTCACATATTGTGCAAGGGAATGCACCGGGAAAACGCGGCATGCCGATAACGTCCGGCTACCGAAAACGTGATTTTCCCTGCCAGGAGAACACGCTAGGGTCATCCGTATGACACACACGACAACGCACCGGTGGAAACCGCAACCCCGACAGCCGCGAATGCGTCTGTCGGGGGCCCTTTTATGCGCCTTTTTCGCGCTCGCGCTGCCGTGGGCAGGCCTGTCGGCTGCGGCCCAGACCGGATCCGGTGGATCCGATATAGAAGGCGTGCACTCGATCGAGGTTCTGCCGGGCTGGAAAACCCCGGAGGGACGGCGTCTGACAGGTTTGCGCATCCGCCTGAAGCCGGGCTGGAAAACCTATTGGCGCGCCCCCGGCGATGCCGGCATCCCCCCTCAGTTCGACTGGACCGGCTCACGGAACATCAAGGCGGTGAAGATACACTGGCCCCGCCCCGAAGTGGCGGTATCGGGTGGCATGCGTTCGATCGTCTACAGCAACGAGGTGGTACTGCCGCTCGAATTCACGCCAGAATCACCGGACCGGCCGATCATCATGAAGGCGCGGGTGGGGCTCGGGGTGTGCCGGGATATCTGCATTCCGGTCAGCGTGGCCTTCGAGGTTGACCTGTCGCCCACCGATACCCGGCCCGATCCGGCCATTCGCAAGGCACTGGCCGAACGGCCGGTTGCCGCGCAGCAGGCAGGTGTGCGCAGGGTGATCTGCGAGGTTGCACCGATCCGCGACGGGCTGAAGGTGACAACCCGGATCCACATGCCCGCGATCGGACAGGAAGAGATCGCGGTGATCGAAGCCCCGGACCCTTCGATCTGGGTCAGCGAAGCGCAAACCCGACGCGAAGGGCAGACCCTGATCGCCAGCGCCGAAATGGTGCCGCCCTCGAACGCGCCCTTCGCGCTTGATCGTTCCGGGGTCCGCATTACCGTTCTGGGCGACGGCACGGCGGTTGACATTCAGGGCTGCACCGGCAGCTAGTGCATGTCGCGTCAGATCGCACTTGCTTCGCCCGGGGCGCGCAGGCGGTCCGGGCATGCGCCCGCCCGCCCCATGGCGGGCGCATTCGCGCCCACCCGGGCAGTCGCATGCCCTGAGCAGCCTGTCGCGCCGAATCCGATCATGTGCGACAGGCTCTAGCGTCTTTCCGGGGTCGCTCCGTTCAGGCCGCCCGGCGGCGCCGTTTTCCGGTCACCGCCAGCCAGACACCCCCGAACACATAGCCGCTCAGAACAAGCGCCGCCGCACCGGCAACAAACAGCCCGAAGGCTGCGGGCATCTGTGGCAGGCTGGCAAGGGCAGGGAACACCGCCGCCAGCGCTTCGGGCAGGGTGCCCTGCAGCAGCACCGCGCCCAGCGTTGCGGCAAACCACGCAACCAGCAACAGCATCAGGCCGGCCATCAGCCGGCGCAGCGCCCCCGCCCGCATCCCCGAAGCGCCGGCGGCAAGGGCACGGCGCAGCGCCCGCAGCTGGCGCCGCAGGTCAAGCTGCATGGCCAGCAGCGCCGGCACCAGGGCCAGCACCAGAACCATCCCGAAACCCAGCCCATAGACCAGGGTGATCACCGTCGGTTTCAGGAACTGCGCCTGCGAAGAGCTTTCAAACAGGAGCGGTGCCAGCCCCATCACCGTGGTAAGCGTTGTCAGCAACACCGCCCGCAGCCTGTCGGATGCACCGTCGATGATTGCCGGGATCAGGCCGCGTTCGCGCGCGTGTTCATCGATTGTCGTCACCAGCACGATGGAATCGTTGATGATGATGCCGGTCATCCCCAGCAGCCCCACGACCGTGAACATCGAAAGCGGCACCCCGTGCAGCCAGTGCCCGAATATGGTGCCCACCAGGCCGAAGGGGATGATCGCCATCACCACCAGCGGGCGGGTCCAGCTGGCGAATATCCAGGCCAGGGTCAGATAGATCCCGATCAGCCCCAGCAGGAATCCGAGCATCGCATCGGAAAGGAATGCGCGCTCGTCCTCGGCCTGCCCCGACAGTTGCCAGGTCACGCCGAAATCGCGCTCGATCCGTGGCAGGATGGCCGAACGCAGGGCCTCGGTGATTTCGCTCGCGCGGGCCGGATCGTCTTCGCTGAGCGATCCGGTAACCGATACCAGCCGCACGCCATTTTCCCGTTTCACCTCCGAAAACCCGCGGGTTTCGGAGGCGGTAACGATATCGGCCAGCGGCACGTAATGGCCGGCAGGGGTGCGAATCTGCATCCGGTCCAGGAAATCGGCGGCCAGTTCGCCCTCGGGAAGGCGCACGCTGACGGTTGCCGAACGCGTGCCAGCGGGAAAGCTTGCGGCTTCGATCCCGTTCAGCCGGTTGCGCAGCACACGGCCGAGTTCGTCGATCGAAAAGCCCAGGGCCTTGCCCTGAGGCGTGAGATCAAGCTCCAGTTCCGACTTGTCATAGGCCAGGCTGTCCTCAAGGCCCGATACCTCGGGGTATCGTGAAAGCGCCGCCTTCAGCGCCTCGGCTGCTGCCTTGAGGGTGGCGGAATCACGGCCGTAGAGCTTGATGTCGATCCCGTCGCCGCCCGGCCCCGCATGCCAGCCGCGGAAGCTTACCACCTCGGCCAGAGGGTGCTTGCGCACCTCTTTCTGAAGATCGGCCAGGAAGCGGAAAGACGAATAGGGCCGCAGGTCCGGATCGATCAGTTCGATGGCAACCGAGCCGAGCAGATCCCTGTCCTTCCCGCCGACCCCGGCCAGGCCGGGGCCGGTGTTGCCGCCGATTCCCGCCACCACGAACCTGACAGGATTGCGGCCGTATCTTTCCTCATAGTCGCGCCCCGTTGCCTCGGTGGCACGCTGCATCTCGCGCATCATCTCCAGAGCATCAGCGCGGGTGGCGCCATCGGCCATGGCGAAATTTCCGGTGATCGAAGGGCGCTCGGGGGCGTTGAAGAAACGCCACTGCACATCGCCCCGGATCACGAACGACACCTGCCATGCCAGCAGCAGCACCGCCCCCGACAGCAGCGGATAGCGCAGCCGCACGACCCACCCCATCAGGGGGCGGAACAGACGCTGGCGAAAGCGGAAGAAGCCCCGGTTGAAGATGCGGCTTGGCCAGTCATACCAGCGATCGCGCGCGGAACGGGCCAGCGCATGGGCCATGTGCCTGGGCAGAATCAGGAAACATTCCACCAGCGAAGCCAGCAGCACCGCAACCACCGTGAAGGGGATATCGGCGATCAGCTTGCCCATCGCGCCGCCCACCACCATCAGCGTGAAAAAGGCGATGACGGTGGTGACTGTCGCCGAAAACACCGGCGCGGCCATGCGGCGGGCAGCGTTCTCGGCCGCCACCACGGGCGGTTCACCCAGACGGCGGGCGCGGAAATCGGCGTGTTCGCCGACCACGATCGCATCATCCACCACCATGCCAAGGGTAATGATCAGCGCAAACAGGGAAATCATGTTGATGGTGATCCCCGCCGCATACATCAGCGCCAGCGCCGTCAGGATCGAAACCGGAATACCGACCGCCACCCAGACCGCAGTGCGCGCGTTCAGGAACAGGAACAGCAGCGCCAGCACCAGAGCCAGCCCCACAAGGCCGTTGTCAAGCAGCATGTCGAGCCGCGCCGAAATGGCCTCGGCCCGGGTGCGGATCAGGGTGATTTCCACCCCGGGCGGCAGGATGGCTTCCATTTCCCGGGCCACCTGCTCGACGGTGCGCTGAATGGCGATCGCATCGCCCTTGGCAGAGCGGTCAACCCGCACCGAAACCGCCGGGTGTTCGCCCACGAAATAGGCACGCTCGCGATCGGGGCCTTCGGTGAACACGCGCGCCACGTCTCCGATGGCAAGCCTTTCCTTTCCCGTCTCGCTGCGCAGCACGATATCCGCGATCTCGGCCGCCGCACGCCGCGCAGAGCCGGCGCGCACCCGAACATCGGCCGCCCCCACGTCACCGGCCGGATCCGCGGTAACCTCCTCGGCCACGGCGGCAGCGATCTCGGACATCGAAAGCCCGTAGCGGATCAGGTTTGCCGAAGGCACCTCGATCACCACGCCGGGCGCCGCCACACCCCGGATCGTGGTGCGGGTGACGCCCTCGGAAAACAGCCGGGAGACAAGCTCGTCGGCAAAACGCCCCAGCTGATCGGCCCCGACAGGGCCGGCAATGACCAGATCGGTCACCCGATCGCGCCACCGGGCACGGCGCACCTCCGGTGCCTCGGCCTCGTCGGGCAGGGTGGAAATGACATCGATCGCCGTTTTCACATCGGCCTCGGCGCGGGCCATGTCCCGGCCGGGCTCGAATTCCATGTCGATACTGGCAAGACCTTCGGCCGAACGCGCCCGGGTTCGGGTAACCCCTTCAACTGCCAGCAGCACGGGGTCAAGCACCTGCACGATCCCCCGATCGACATCTTCGGCCCCCGCCCCCGGCCATTCCACGCTGACAGTGATTCCGTTGATCACGATATCGGGAAAGAACTGGGTGCGCAGCTTGGGCAACACCACAAGCCCGATCGCCAGAAGCACCACCAGAAGCAGGTTGGCGGCGGTGCGATGGCGGGTGAAATAGGAAAGGATCCCCGCCGCCGAAGGGGGCAGTGCGCGGGCCATCTCAGCCGCCCATCCGGGCTTCGATCCGGGCCACCACCGCGGCCGGAACCCGTTCGCGCTGAAGCTCGCCAAGCACGCGCCGGCGGGCTTCGTCCGACATGTCGGGACTGTTCTTCACAAAAGCCACAAGACGTGCGCGCCGGTCGGGGGCCAGAGCAATCAGTTCCGAAGCTCCTGCACCTGCCCCGGCCGCGCCCCCGCCACCAGCCGCCGCCGCGTTCATCGCATCCCCTGCCTCGGTGCCCGCTTCGCCGCCGGCATCGCTGCGCAGGGGCTGCACCCTGATGCCGGCACCAAGAAGCGGCGTGCGCCGGCGAACCACCAGCCGCCCGGCCAGATCCGGAGCGCGCACGATCACCTGGTTGCCCTGACGGCGCAGCAAGGTGACGGGCATTTCTTCCAGCCGGTTTCCGGCACCCAGAACCAGCGCCCTGTCGTGCGAATCCAGCGCCTGCGCCGGCAGCACCACCACATTGCGCAGCACCGGTTCCTCAAGACGGACCATGACGAAATCTCCGGGGCGCATCCCCGATGCATCCTCAAGGCGGGCAAACAGTTCACGCCCGGTCCGGCCTTCTCCGGTAGTGCCGCTTTCGCGCATCAGCACCCCGGTTGCAACGATATCCACCCCCAGAACATCAAGCACCACCTCGGCCCGGCGCGGGATCAGACGGCCCGTTTCGTCAAGCAGGCGGGCATACTGGCTGGTCGATACGCGGAACGCCACCTCAAGCGCCGCCGGATCGATCAGCCGGGCAAGTCGCTCGTTCCGGGCCACGATGCCGCCGGCAACCACCGACACCTGATCGAGTCGCCCTGCGAAAGGAGCGCGGATGGTGGTATCGGCAAGGCGGCGCTCGGCATCGGCCACCGCATTCCGTGCCCGCTCAAGGGCGATTTCGGCCTGGGCCAGGCGCGTTCCGGCCTGCTGCAACGCCTGCTGGCGGGTCAGCACCACCTGACGGGCGGCGGCATCGGCAAGTTCGGCCGCCTCGACAGCAGCATCGGTGCCCACGCCTCGCCGCTGCAGATCACGCTGCCGGGCCAGCGACCGGGCCCGCAGATCGGCCTGCGAGCGAGCCAGTTCCAGATCGGCGCGCGCCAGCGCCAGCGCCTGTTCGGCGCTTTCCCGCTCGGCGGCGGCCCCGGAAAGTTCCGTGCGCGCCAGCACCAGTTCCGAGCGGGCCTCGGCCGGATCGATCTGCACCAGGATCTGGCCGGCCGCCACCTGACCGCCTTCGACGAACTCTTCGGCCAGTTCAACCACCCGCCCCGCAGCCGTGGCCCGCAGATCAAGGGTGCGCAGGCTGCGCAACTCGCCATTGGTTTCAAGAACCGGCGCGGTGTCGCGCAGCTCGGCTTTAACGACCTCAACGGAATACACCCGCTCATCGGGGGGCATCATGTGGGCGGCGCGGCTGCGGCGTTCTTCGAGCGCCCCCACAAGCACACCCACCGCCCAGGCCAGAAGCCCCACGGCAAGCGCGAGCATGAAGAGGCCCATGAGACTGCGCCCGAGAAAACGCATCGGCAAGTTTCCCCTTTCCGCTTACTGTTTCCCGTCCCGGGTCCGGGCTCCGGTTCGAAGGCTGTCCGCCGGCAATGATACGCCTCTTGCCCGCCAAGGCCAAGCGGCGCTCTGCCACAGGCCGCGGCCCGGCTCTGGCGAAGGCGTTACTTGCGGCGCCGGTGTTCATCAAGCCGGGGCATGATCTCCACGAAATTGCAGGGGCGATAGCGGTAATCCAGCTGATATCTCAGGATCTCGTCCCAGGCATCGCGGCAGGCGCCGGGGCTGCCGGGCAGAGCGAACAGATAGGTGCCCTGCGCCACCCCCCCGGTAGCACGCGACTGCACCGCCGACGTGCCGATCTTCTGCCATGAAACATGCGTGAAGACGGTGGCGAAAGCCTCGATTTCCTTTTCATACACATCCCGGTGCGCCTCGACGCTCACATCGCGCCCCGTCAGGCCGGTGCCGCCGGTGCTGATGATCACGTCCACGTCATCGCATGCGCACCAGGCCCGCAGCTGTGTGGCAATTGCCGCGCGCTCGTCGGGCAGGATCCTGCGATCGGCCAGGATATGGCCGGCCTCGGCAATCCTGTCGGCCAGCACCTGGCCCGATCTGTCCTCGGCCATGCTGCGGCTGTCGGATACGGTGAGCACCGCGATGCGCACCGGAATGAACTCGCGGCTCTCGTCAATCTTGCCCATCGGGTTTCTCCTGGTTTTTCAGGCGGGTATGCAAAGACAGAAGATCCGCCCAGGCTTCGCGTTTGGCGGCCGGATTGCGCAGCAGATAGGCGGGGTGGAACATCGGCAGAACAGGGCGGCTGCCAAGCTCGTGCCAATGGCCGCGCAGGCGGGTGATGCCCCGCTGGCCCAGCAGCGCCTGACAGGCGATGTTGCCCATCAGCACGATCACGTCGGGTGCAACCAGATCCACATGGCGCAACACGAAAGGGCGCATCATGGCGATTTCCTCGGAAGTCGGATCCCGGTTCTGTGGCGGTCGCCAGGGCAGGATATTGGTGATGTAGAGCGCCTGTTCCGGGTCGGGCGCGCCCCGCGCAAGCCCGATCGCGGCGAACATGCGGTCAAGCAACTGCCCCGCGCGGCCCACGAAGGGGCGGCCGGCGCGGTCTTCATCGCGGCCGGGGGCCTCGCCGATCACCATGACCCGCGCCGCCGGATTGCCGTCGGCAAACACCAGGTTGCGCGCGCCCTTCTTCAGTTCGCAGTGATCGAAACCGGCCATCGCCGCACGCAGTTCCTCAAGCGTATCCGCAGCTGCCGCCGCACGCTCGGCCTCGGTCACCGGATCGACAGCCGGCAAATCGGCTTCGGTCGCTCCCCTGGCAGGGGGCTGGCCGGGCGGGGCCGGGGCCCCATCCCCCTTTCCCGCGGCCCTCTGCGCGGTTTCGGGCAGATCGAACCGGTTGACGGGATGATCCCCGATCGCCTCGTCGGCCCCCATATCGATCTGCCATTCAAGCGCTGCCAGAGCAGCCTCGGGGCACATCCGTTCGGGAAGGATCTGATCATCCGCGGAATCCATGGCACCAGACTAGAGCGCGCCGCACTGATGGTAAATGCCCTTCCGGCTTGCCGGAGCCCGGAGCGCTTCCTATAAGGCAGTCGGATCAGGGAAGGCGGAACATGGGTTTTCACGCGAAACATCTGCTGGGTATCGAACAGCTGGAGCAGGATGAAATCCGTGTACTGCTCGATCTTGCCGAACGGTATGTCTCTCTCAATCGCGGCACGCGCAAACACTCAAGTGCGCTTGAGGGGCTCACCCAGATCAACATGTTCTTCGAAGCCTCGACCCGCACCCAGGCAAGCTTCGAGATCGCCGGCAAGCGGCTTGGCGCCGACGTGATGAACATGGCCATGCAGGCCAGTTCGATCAGGAAGGGCGAAACCCTGATCGACACGGCGCTGACGCTCAACGCCATGCACCCCGATCTTCTGGTGGTGCGTCACCCCCATTCGGGCGCGGTGAACCTGCTGGCGGAAAAGGTGAACTGCGCTGTTCTCAACGCCGGCGACGGACGCCACGAACACCCCACCCAGGCGCTGCTCGATGCCCTGACCATCCGCCGCGAAAAGGATCGTCTGCAGCGTCTGACGGTGGCGATCTGCGGAGACATCGCCCATTCGCGCGTGGCGCGCAGCAACATCCTGCTGCTGGGCAAGATGGAAAACCGGGTGCGCCTTGTGGGGCCGCCCACCCTGATGCCGGCCCGGATCGGAGAATTCGGCGTGGAAGTGTTCGACGACATGCGCGAAGGGCTTGCCGGGGCCGATGTGGTGATGATGCTGCGCCTTCAGAAGGAACGGATGGATGGTGCCTTCATCCCATCGGCGCGCGAATACTATCACCGCTGGGGGCTTGATGCGGAAAAGCTTTCGCATGCAAAGGACGATGCGATCGTGATGCATCCGGGGCCGATGAACCGGGGTGTCGAGATCGACGGCACGATTGCCGATGACATCAACCGATCGGTAATCCAGGAGCAGGTGGAAATGGGCGTGGCCGTGCGCATGGCGGCAATGGATCTTCTGGCCCGGAACCTGCGCGCGGCCAAGGCCGGAAACCCGGAGCGGATGGCATGAGCGCCCGGCCGGCAGCAGCAGGGCGGAAATTCCCCGTTTCCGACAAATCCCGGCTTCAGATATGCCATGAATCCGGAACAGGAAAGCGCACCAGCAGCCGCAAGGCCCGAACCGAAGCGAAACCAGCATGCGGATACTGATCACCAATGCCCGCCTGATCGATCCCGAGGCCAACGGCACGCCCCCCGGCGCGGTGCTGATCGATGGCGAACGGATCGCGGATGTCTTCGATCGCCCGGCGCCCGAAGGCATCCCGGCCGATGCGCATCTCGATGCCGGCGGCAACTGTCTGGCGCCGGGTATCGTGGATATCGGCGTGAAGGTGTGCGAACCCGGTGAACGCCACAAGGAAAGCTATCGGTCCGCCGGGGCGGCGGCGGCGGCCGGGGGGATTACCACCATGGTCACCCGGCCCGATACCCTGCCCGCCATCGACAGCCCCGAAACCCTTGAATTCGTTACCCGCCGCGCTGCCGTGGCCGCACCGGTCAACATCTGCCACATGGCCGCCCTGACCAGAGGGCGCGCGGGGCAGGAAATGGTGGAAATCGGCTTTCTGAAGGATGCCGGCGCCGTGGCCTTCACCGATTGCGACCAGGTGACAGAAGACACCAGGGTGTTCAGCCGCTGCCTTGCCTATGCCCGAAGCCTTGATGCACTGGTGATCGCCCATCCGCAGGATCCCGGCCTTTCGCGCGGCGCGGCGGCCACCTCGGGCAAGTTCGCCAGCCTGCGCGGTCTGCCCGCAGTTTCGCCGATGGCCGAACGGCTGGGGCTTGAGCGCGACCTGACCCTCGCCGAAATGACGGGTGCGCGCTACCATGCCGACAATCTTTCCACCGCCGCGGCCCTGCCCGCCCTGCGCCGCGCCAGGGAAGCCGGGCTTTCGGTAACGGCAGGCGTCAACATCCATCACCTGACACTGAACGAGCTCGACATCGGCGATTACCGCACCTTCTTCAAGCTGAAACCCCCCCTGCGCAGCGAGGATGACCGCATGGCGATGGTGGAAGCCCTGGGCGAGGGGCTGATCGACGTGATCTCTTCCATGCACACCCCGCAGGATGAGGAAAGCAAGCGCCTGCCCTATGAAGAAGCCGCCTCGGGCGCCGTGGGGCTTGAAACCCTGCTGCCCGCCGCCCTGCGCCTGTATCACGCCGGGCATATCACCCTGCCGGCGCTGTTCCGGGCGCTTTCGCGCAATCCGGCCCGCCTGATGGGGCTGGCCAGCGGCCGGCTGGCCAGCGGCGCACCGGCCGATCTGGTGCTGTTCGATGTTGATGCGCCCTTCGTGCTTGACCGTTTTCGCCTGCGCTCGAAATCCAAGAACACCCCGTTTGACGGCGCCCGGATGCAAGGGCGTGTGCTGGCCACCTTCGTTGGCGGCAAACTGATATTCAGGAAGGAGCCGCACTGATGCCCGAGCTCGTCACCAACACGAACGGCATTCTGCTGGCTGTCCTGATCGGCTATCTGCTGGGCTCGATCCCCTGGGGATTGGTGGTGGCCCGCGCGATGAACCTTGGCGACCTGCGCAGCATCGGTTCGGGCAACATCGGCGCCACCAACGTGCTGCGCACCGGCAACCGCAGGGCCGCAGCCCTGACCCTGCTGCTTGACATCGGCAAGGGCGCGGCGGCGGTGCTGATCGCCCGTGCGCTCTGGGCCGGGGATGCCGCACAGGTCGCGGCGCTGGCCGCCTTTCTGGGCCATTGCTATCCGCTATGGCTGAAATTCCGGGGCGGCAAGGGGGTGGCTACCTTCATCGGCATCATGCTGGCGCTTTCCTGGAAGGTGGGGCTTGCGGTGATCGGCACCTGGCTGCTGTTCGCCTTCACGCTCCGCTGGTCATCGCTGGCCGCGCTGGCCGCGGCGGCCAGCAGCACCATGTGGATGTTCATGTTCGGCAGAGGCGAAACCTTCTTCCTGGGTGTGGGGCTCACGGTGCTGATCTACTGGCGCCACCGCGAAAACATCCGCCGCCTCGAAGCGGGAACCGAGCCGAAGATCGGCCAGGGCGAAAGGCGCCCGGACGGGAAACCGGATGCGGACAAGGAATAGGCCGCGGCCGGGCGAAAGGCTCCCCGGCATTCAATAGCTGTATTCGCCATAGATCCGGGAAAGATCCCCGCCCCATTCGCCGTGGTATTTTCCCAGAAGTTCGTCGGCCAGGGTCAGGCCGCTTTCCACCGCGTCCTTCAGGATGTTGAGGAAATGACGCTCGTCAGGCACGAGGCCGCCAAGGCCCGGACGGGCGCGCGCCTTCAGCCCGGCTTCGGCAATCGTCAGCACCTCGGCCGCAAGATCACGCATGGCGAGACCCCCGACCATGCCGGCAAGGGCTTCGCGTGCCGCGGCCTCGCGCCAGGCATCGCGGGTTTCGGCACTCCAGCCCTTTACCAGATCCCAGGCCGCATCCAGCGCGGTTTCGTCATACATGATCCCCACCCACAGCGCCGGCAGCGCGCAAAGCCGCCGCCACGGCCCGCCATCGGCGCCACGCATTTCCATGTATTGCTTGATTCGCGCCTCGGGGAAGATCGTGGTCAGATGATCGGCCCAGTCGGAAAGGGTGGGCTTTTCGCCCGGCAGCGCCGGCAGTTCGCCACGCAGGAAATCGCGAAAGCTCATGCCGAGCGCATCGATGTATTTCCCGTCGCGATAGACAAAATACATCGGCACATCAAGCGCATAATCCACATAGCGCTGAAAACCCATGCCATCTTCGAACACGAAGGGCAGCATGCCGGTGCGGCTGGCGTCGAGATCGCGCCAGATGCGGGCGCGCCAGCTTTTCCAGCCCGTCGGGCGCCCCTCGAAGAAGGGCGAACTGGCGAACAGCGCGGTTGCCACGGGCTGAAGCGCCAATGCCACGCGAAACTTCTTCACCATGTCGGCCTCGGAGGCGAAATCCAGGTTCACCTGCACCGTGCAGGTGCGATACATCATCTGGGTGCCATGGGTGCCGACCTTTTCCATGTAGGGCGTCATCAGCCGGTAACGGCCCTTGGGCATCATCGGCATGTCTTCGTGGCGCCACACCGGCGCCGCGCCAAGGCCGATGAACCCGGCACCGATCCTGTCGGCCACGCCCTGCACCTCACGCAGATGTTCGTTCACCTCGTCACAGGTGGCATGGATGGTTTCGAGCGGCGCGCCGGAAAGCTCAAGCTGTCCTCCCGGCTCAAGGCTGATATTGGCGCCGCCCTTGTGCAACCCGATCAAGCGGCCGCTCTCCGCGACCGGCTGCCAGCCGAAGCCATCGCGCAGGCCCTCGAGCATCGCCTTCACCGAGCATGTCCCCTCATAGGGCAATGGCTTCAGCATATCGCGGCAATAGCCGAACTTCTCGTGCTCGGTGCCGATGCGCCAGGAATCCTTGGGCTTGCAGCCGGCTTCCAGGAATTCGGCCAGCTGGCCTTCGTGCTCGATCGGACCGCCGCCGGACTGGGGGATGGACATGGTGTTCTCCGAATTCCTGTGCCTGTTTCCTGGGGTGGCCCCAACACGTGCTTTGAAAACCGCGTCTTGTCAATGCAGCCTCAATGCAGCCTCCGGTGCCCCTTCTGCCAGATCACGGCGGGCTGACCGGGCGGCCCTTCAAGCGCGCGCAGCATCGGTTCAAGCCGCAGCCCGGGCAGGGCGGCGAAGGCATCGAAAAGAACCTCGGCCCCTTCCGCATTGACGGGAATCTCCAGCGGCACGCCCCCTTCGTGGAACAATCGCCAGACCGGATGCCCGGAAGGGCCGGGGCCGATTTCGAGGCGCTCCAGATCGTCAAGCGCCACGATGCCCCCGGTAACCGGCCCGAAATAGGCGATGCGCCGCTCGTCAACCTGCACCACACCGGGGCCGCCGCGTGCTCGGCGAAAGCGGGCCAGCTGCCAGCCGGCCCAGGCCATTGCCGCACCGGCAAAGGCCACCGCAAGGCCGAACCACAGATCAAGCCCCCGCCCGCCCGCGGCCAGCCACAACCCGTAGCCGGCGACCGCCAGCCCCGCCAGGGTTTCGCGCCAGCGCAGAAGGCCTTCTTTCACTTCCGGGCGCAGAAACGCCATTCACCAGTCTCCCAGGGTGCTCTGCCACAGGGTCATTGCCGCCACCGCTGCGGTATCGGCACGCAGGATGCGCGGGCCAAGGCTGACAGGGCAGGCGAAGGGAAGCGCATGCAGGCGGGCCCGTTCGGCCGGCGAAAACCCGCCCTCGGGACCGATCAGAATGGCCCATTTCCCACCTTGTCCGCCCTTTCCGCGCACCGCGGCCCCAAGCCCCGCACGCGCCCCGGCCAGGGTTTCGTCGCAGAACATGATCAGCCGATCTTCGGGCCATTCGGCCAGCACCCTTTCAAGCGGGCGCAGTTCCCCGACCGGGGGCACGAAGGTGCCGCCGCACTGCTCGGCGGCCTCGATCGCATGGGCCTGCAGGCGATCGCGGCGGATACGCTCGGCATTGGTATGAGCGCTCTTCACCGGCAGGATGCGCGCCACCCCCATTTCGGCCGCCTTTTCCACCATGAAATCGGTGCGTGCCTTCCTGATCGGTGCGAACAGCAACCACAGATCGGGGGGGCACTGCAGGGGGCGGGTCTGCCGGTGACAGAGCAGGCAGCCGCCACGTTTTCCCGCCTCGGCCACCGTGGCCAGCCATTCGCCATTGCGCCCGTTGAACAGCAGCAGTTCCGCCTCCGGTCCCAGCCGCATCACCCCGAACAGGTAATGCGCCTGATCGCGGGTCAGGGGAACCGTTTGCCCTTCCCCGAGCGCATGTTCTACATAAAGCCTGACCTTCGCCTGTTTCATGGACCAACCATATGCCCGATCACCAGCAACCGCCAGAGTCCAGGGGCCAGGTTTCCGATGCCGTTCGTGGAAACTGGGTCGATACGCTCGCTCCGCCCGCCACGCGCCCCTATCTGCGCCTGTCGCGGGCCGACAGGCCGATCGGAACCTGGCTTCTGATGCTGCCCTGCTGGTGGGGGATCCTGCTGGCGGCGCTGGCCCATGGCGGCTTTCGCCTGTCCGGCCTGTGGCTGATGGCCGCCTGTGCCGCCGGGGCCTGGCTGATGCGCGGTGCCGGCTGCACCTGGAACGACATCACCGACCGTGAATACGACGCCCGCGTGGCCCGCACTCGCAGCCGGCCGATACCGGCGGGGCAGGTCAGCGTGAAACAGGCCGCGCTCTGGATGGGAACACAGGCGCTGATCGCCTTTGCGATACTGCTGACCTTCAACCAGAATGCCATCATGCTTGGCATTCTGGCCCTTGGCCCGGTGCTGATCTATCCCTTCGCCAAACGTTTCACCTGGTGGCCGCAGGTATTTCTTGGCATCGCCTTCAACTGGGGGGCGCTTCTGGGCTGGGTGGCACACAGCGGACAGCTCGGATGGCCGGCAGTGCTGCTTTATCTGGCCGGTATCGGCTGGACACTGTTCTACGACACCATCTATGCCCACCAGGACAAGGAAGACGACGCGCTGATCGGAATCCGGTCAACCGCCCGGCTGTTTGGCCGGCGCACCGGCTGGTGGCTGCGTATCTTCATGGTGCTGACGGTGCTGCTGATGACAATGGCGGTGGTGCTGGCGCTGGTGCCTGCCGGGGCCCCGCTGCCCCGGCTTCTGGTGGCCCTGCTTGCCCCCTGGGCGATCGGCTGGCATATGGCATGGCAACTGGGGCACCTTGACACCGAAAACCCCGAAACCTGTCTGCGCCTGTTCCGGACCAACCGCGATGCGGGGCTGCTGCCTGCGCTGTTTCTTGCTGTTGCCCTGTTGCTGTGATTGATCCCGACACGGCAGATGCATAGAACGGATCAGGGATTCTTCGGGGAAGAAACGAACATATGCGCCTGTCATCCATCATCCTGCCGGTTTCGGTGCTTCTGATCGCGGCCGCTGCCAGCATCGCGACGGCCATCAAGGCCGTTGACGTGATCGAGGAGCGCTCGGAAAGCGCGGTGAAAACCGCCCTGATCCTGAGCGGCGACGAGTGGGCCACCGTTGCGGTGGACGGCCTTCAGGTGATCCTGAACGGCACCGCGCTGAGCGAATCAGACCGCTTCCGGGCCCTCAATGCGGCAAGCTCGGTGGTAGACGCCGCACGGGTGATCGACCGGATGGAGGTGGCAGACAGCGCCAATGTTCCGCCGCCTCGCTTCAGCATCGAGATCCTGCGTGACGAAACCGGCATATCGTTGATCGGGCTGGTGCCGGAAAGCACCCGGCGCGATGTGATCGCACAGGACATTGCCGCCCTGGCGCAGGGGGCCGAGGTGACCGACATGCTCGATACCGCCGCCTATCCGCCCCCCGAGGGCTGGGAACAGGCGCTGGCTTTCGGGGTCGAGGCCCTGAAACGCCTGCCCAAGTCGAAGATCTCGATCGCCGCCGACCGGGTATCGGTAACGGCCACCGCAGAAAGCACCACCCAGAAGCGCCGGCTTGAGGAAAGCCTGGCCGAGCGTGCCCCCGACGGGATGGAACTGGCCCTCAGGATCACCGCGCCGCGCCCCGTGATCACACCCTTTACCCTGCGCTTCCTGATCGATGAAAAGGGCCCCCGCTTCGATGCCTGCGCCGCCGACAGCGAAGAGGCCCGGCGCCTGATCCTTGACGCCGCCCGTCAGGCCGGTTTCAGCGGCGGTGGCAACTGCACCATCGGGCTTGGCGCCCCTTCGCCACGCTGGGGCGAGGCGGTGGCCGCGGGCATCCGCGCCCTGCACGAACTGGGCGGCGGCAGTCTGACCTTCTCGGATGCCGACGTGAGCCTTGTTGCGCCTGCCGAGACACCCCGTGCGCATCTTGACGAAGTGGCCGCCCGGCTGGAAACGGCCCTGCCGGCGGTGTTTTCGTTGCACGCGATCCTGCCCGAACCGGTAAATGTTGACGGCTCCGGCAAGGATTCCGGCGAAGGCCCGCCCGAATTCGTGGCCACACGCAGCCCCGAAGGGCTGGTGCAACTGCGCGGCCGGCTGACCGACGAGCGCCTGCGCGCCGTGGTCAACAGCTATGCGCAGGCCCGGTTCGGTGCCGACAATATCGACAGCGCCATGCGGCTTGACCCGGAGCTGCCGGAAGGGTGGTCACTGCGGGTGCTGGCGGGCCTCGAGGCGCTGAGCCGGCTTGCCAGCGGCAGCATCGTGATCCAGCCCGACTTTGCCCAGTTGCGCGGCAAGACGGGCAACCCGGATGCAAAGGCCGAGATTTCGCGGATCCTTTCGGAAAAACTGGGTGCCGGCGCCAATTTCACGATCGATGTCACCTATGAAAAGCGGCTTGATCCGGTAGCCAACCTGCCCACCCCCGAAGAATGCGTGGCCTCGATCAATGCCGTTCTGAAAGAGAACAAGATCACCTTTGCGCCGGGTTCGGCCACCATCGAACCGACGGCCAACAGGACACTCGACAAGATCGCCGGGCTTCTGAAGAACTGCGAAGACGTGCAGATGGAAATCGCCGGCCATACCGACAGCCAGGGCCGCGAGGAAATGAACCTCAACCTGTCACAGGCCCGCGCCGAAGCAGTGCTGACGGCGCTGATGGCGCGGCGCGTCCTTACCTCGGGGCTGGTGGCAAAGGGCTATGGCGAAGCCCGCCCGATCGCCGACAACAAGACGGAAGAAGGGCGCGAAGCCAACCGGCGGATCGAATTCACCCTGATCGCACCGAAAGGCGAAGATGCCGCCGCCGACGGAACAGGAAACGGATCGGACGGAGAGAACGGCAGCACCGGCAGCGAAAAAGAAGAAACGGCCGTCTCCGCATCGCCCTCCTCCCAGCCCGCAGAGCAATCCAGCCCCCCGGCCGGAGAAGACCGGAACGGAACCATGCCCGTATCTTCCCTGCCCCCAAAACCTCGCCCGGAGACTTCGGATGAACAGAACTGAATTCGTCATCGCCATTGCCATCATCCTGTTCGTGGCCTTCGCGCTCGGCTGGTTTGCATACTGGCTGGTGCATCGCTTTACCCGCGTTTCGGGCTCCGACATGAACGAACTTGATCGCATGGCACAGGCCCTGCACGAGGCCGAGGAAGCGCGCGATCAGGCGATCACCTATCAACAGCAGCGCGAAGCCGAAATGACAAACCAGCTGCACCAGACCGAAGCCGAGCTTGCCGCGGCAATGGACGGCCTGCGCGCCGCCCGGCAGGAAGCCGAGGAACTGCGCGCCTATATCGAACGCATGAACGCCAGCTGACGGCGGCAGAGCCGTGTCGGAAAACGGCCGACAGGATCACGAACGGCAGCTTACCAGCGGCCGAGTGCCGCCTCGTCCTCATCCCTTGCGGCCACCCATTCGGCCCCGTCGCCGGTGTATTCCTTCTTCCAGAAGGGAGCGCGCGATTTCAGATAATCCATCAGGAACTCGGCTGCGGCGAAAGCCTCGCGGCGGTGACGCGCGGCGGTGGCGACCATCATGATCACCTCGCCCGGAACAAGCGGACCGTAACGGTGGATGATCGCTGCTCCGGTCAGGTTCCAGCGTTTCAGGGCCTCGGCGCGGATACCTTCAAGAGCGCGCTCGGTCATGCCGGGGTAATGCTCGATTTCCATGCGTTCAAGCCGCCCGCCCGCATCGTTGCGCACGATGCCGCTGAAGCTGACCACCGCACCGGCACCCTTGCAGGCGGCGATAAAGGACGTCAGTTCGCCTTCCGGCGAAAATGCACCCTGCTGCACCCGCACACCGCCGGCCTGCGTCTGCGTGCCCATGCCTCAGCCCCCCGTCATCGGCGGGAAGAAGGCCACCTCGCGCACCCCTTCGAGCGAAGCACCGAAATCGGCCAGTTCCTGATCCAGCGCCACCCGCAATGCCGAAACATCGGCAAAGGCGGCCGCATAGCGCGGCGCGCGGGCGCGCAGCTCGTCCACCAGACCGGCCACGGTGGCAGCCTCGGTTTCCACGGTTTCGCGCGGAATGCCGATCCGTTCGCGCACCCAGGCGAAATAGAGAACCTCGATCATCCCTTGCCCTCCTCGGCAAGCAGCGGCAGGGACTTGCGGAAATAATCAAGCCCCGAAACCAGCGTCAGCGCCGCAGCGATCCACAACAGCACGATACCGCCCCACCAGCTCCAGACCATGGCCTTGTATTTCCACATCAGCCCCAGATGGTCTTCCTCCTGGCCGGCAAGGATATCAAGCACCATCTGTGCATCCATGCCGAAGGTTACCATGCCGAAAGAATATTCGAACAGCCCTTCGGAGAACAGCGTCGCAAGGGCCAGCATCTGCATGGTGGTCTTCCATTTGGCGATTCGCGTCACCTTGAGCCTGTGCGCGTCATCACCCAGAAATTCCCGCAGCCCCGAAACGAACACCTCGCGAAACACGATCACGGTTGCCGGCAGCAGGATCCAGGGATCCATTCCCGAAACGGCGGTGATCACCAGCAGCGCGATCATCACCATCGCCTTGTCGGCGATCGGGTCGAGCATGGCGCCGAAGCGGCTTTCCTGCTTCCACAGCCGCGCCAGATAGCCATCGAAGAAATCGGTGATCGCCGCGCCGATGAACAGGATCAGCGCATACCAGTCGGCAAAGGGGCGCGCGAAATAGAGAAACATTACCGCCACGCCGGGGGCCGCCAGCAGGCGCAGGGCCGTCAGGATATTGGGCAGGTTCCACGTCATGCGTTCACCTCTAACCGCTTATCCGCGTGCATGGAAGAAGTCATGTATCTGCTGCGCCAACTTGCCGGAAATGCCCTCGACAGCCTTCAGATCCTGCAGCCCGGCACGGCTGACGGCCCTGGCGCTGCCGAAATGCGCCAGCAGAGCGCGCTTGCGCGTGGGACCCACCCCGGGAATTTCGTCAAGCGGATTTTCCCTGACGGCCCTGGTGCGCCGGGCACGGTGGGTGCCGATGGCGAAGCGGTGCGCCTCATCGCGCAGACGCTGGATGAAATAGAGCACCGGATCGTCGTGGCGCAGCACCAGCGGCGGCTGGCCCGTGCGGTGGAACTGCTCGCGCCCGGCGTTGCGATCTTCCCCCTTGGCCACGCCTATCACCGGCATGTCGGGAATTCCCAGTTCGGTCAGCACCGCATGAACCGCACTCACCTGCCCCACACCGCCGTCGATCAGCAGCAGATCGGGCCAGGCTTCGGTTTCGCGCCCGGGATCTTCCCTGAGAATGCGCCGGAAACGGCGTGTCAGCACTTCTTTCATCATCGCGAAATCATCGCCCGGTGCAATATCGGCGCCCCTGATGTTGAACTTGCGATACTGGTTCTTCATCAGGCCCTCGGGCCCGGCCACGATCATCGCCCCCACCGGATGGGCGCCCTGGATATGGCTGTTGTCGTAAACCTCGATTCGGCGGGGAGGGGCCTTCAGGCCGAACACCCGGGCCAGCCCCGCAAGCAACCGCGCCTGACTGGCGCTTTCGGCCATGCGACGGGCCAGCGATTCACGGGCGTTTCGCGCCGCGTTTTCCACCAGTTCGGCCTTCTCGCCGCGCCGGGGCACGATCAGCCGCACCCGCCGCCCTGCCTTCTGCGAAAGCAGTTCCTCCATCAGGTCGGCGTTTTCGATCGGGTGCGAAAGGATCAGCAGGGGCGGCGGTATCTTGTTGCCGTAGAACTGGCCGATGAAGGCTTCGAGCACCTCGCTTTCTCCCGCGCCCGCACCGGTGCGGGGGTAGAAATCACGATTTCCCCAGTTCTGGTGTGCGCGGATGAAGAAAACCTGCACACAGGCCTGTCCGCCTTCCATGTGAAGCGCGATCACATCGGCCTCGCGGGTGGTGCGCGGATTGATACCCTGAACCGACTGCACCTGGGTCAGCGCATTGATGCGGTCGCGCAGTGCCGCGGCGCGCTCGAATTCAAGCGCTTGCGCGGCCTCTGCCATTTCGCGTGCCAGGGCTTCCTGCACGCTGTGGGTGCGCCCCTTCAGAAATTCTTCCGCCTCCTGCACCAGACGCGCATACCCGGCTTCAGAGATCCTGCCCACGCAGGGGCCCGAACAGCGCCTGATCTGGTAAAGCAGGCAGGGCCGTGTGCGCCCGGCAAACATCGAATCGGTGCAATTGCGCAGCAGAAATACCTTCTGCAGCTGACTGAGCGTGCGGTTGACGGCGCCGGCGCTGGCAAAGGGGCCGAAATAACTGCCTTTCTGCACACGCCGCCCACGGTGCTTCACGATTCGCGGGAAGGGGGTATCCTTCGTGATCAGGATATGGGGAAAGCTCTTGTCATCGCGCAGAAGCACGTTGAAATGCGGCTTCAGCTGCTTGATCAGGTTCTGCTCCAGCAGCAGCGCCTCGGCCTCGGTGCGGGTTGTAAGAAACATCATCGAGGCCGTCTGTGCGATCATCCGCGCGATACGCTCACTGTGGCCGGTGGGGCGGGCATAGCTGGACACCCGCTTTTTCAGGCTGCGCGCCTTGCCCACGTAAAGCACCCGCCCCTGTGCATCAAGCATGCGGTAAACGCCGGGGCTGTTGTCGAGGGTCTTCAGATACGAGCGGATCACCTCGTGCCCCCGCTGGGGTGTCCGGGGCTGCTTTCCACTGCGCGTCTGCGCGCCATTGTCGTGCTTGCTGCTGGCCATGTGCGGATCGGGCATGATTCTCTGGCTGGCTGCAACCTGTTCCTGTCTGGCGCAAGAGGAAATATTGCCGCGCAGCCTGTGGATAACACTGTTGGAAAATAGCCGCCAAGCGAAAGTTTTTCCTTCCGGATTAGGCGTTTCTGCCATTTAGTTCATCTTTTGGCAAACCATGCAACCTGTTGATTTATATGTATAATATTTTTTGCACGCTGCAAGCCATTGATAATGCTGCCAAAAATCTTTCGCCTCTGGTTGACCCCGGGTGATCCGGTGCACAAGTTGCGCAACAGCCCCGGCCGCCGATCATTCGGGCCCCAGGATATCGGGCGTTTTCCAAGCCAGATGCTGGCCGCCGTCAACGCAGATCACCTGCCCGGTAACGGCCGGCGAATCCAGAAAGAATGACAGCGCTGCGCAGATGTCTTCCGGGTCTGCTCCGCGCTCCAGTATCGTGGCCGCGCGCTGACGGCGGAAATGTTCCCCGGTCTGACGCGCGCCCCGCAATGTGGGACCGGGGGCGATCGCGTTCACCCGGACATGCGGAGCAAG
Organism: Paracoccaceae bacterium; assembly: GCA_026989355.1. Classification (GTDB taxonomy): domain Bacteria; phylum Pseudomonadota; class Alphaproteobacteria; order Rhodobacterales; family Rhodobacteraceae; genus WFVA01. The sequence goes on from JALSJM010000005.1 coordinate 506,947, forward strand.
AGCCTGAGCGGCGGTGCGGGTCAGGGCCCAGAGGCCCTGTTTGGCCAGCGAATAGCTCATGAATTCCGGTGTGGGCTTGCGGATGCGCTGATCGAGCATGTTCACTACCAGCGCCTGCGCCCGGCTTTCCCCCCGTGCATCGCGCACAGCGCGCGGCGCCTGGCCGGCGAAATGCTGGATCAGCACGAAAGGCGCGCGCAGGTTCGATTCGAAATGCCTGTCCCAGCTTTCACGGGTGGCGGTTTCGATGGTGTCATGTTCGAAGATCGAGGCATTGTTGACAAGGCAGGTCAGCGCCCCGCCAAGCCCCCTGACCGCCCGCGCCACCAGACCGCCGGTTTCCTTTTCGTCCAGAAGGTCGGCCTCAAGCGCCACGGCCTTCCGCCCCTTGCTCCGGATCTCGTCCACAATACCACGGGCAGCATCGGCCGACGTTGCGTAATGCACCGCCACGTCAACGCCGCGATCGGCCAGTTCAAGCGCCATCGCCCGCCCCAGCCGCCGGGCCGCACCCGTTACCAGGGCCTTTCCCGCCGGCTGCCTCATGTCAGCACCAGGCCGATGTAGATTGCGTAAAACCCTGTCAGCAAAAGGCCGCCGTATCGGGTGATGTTCCAGCGCAGGAAGATCAGGGGCAGGATGATTGCCGAAGCCGCCAGCATCACCCACAGATCGAAATGCAGCATCGAGCCGGGCACCGGAATATGGCCGAAGAAGCTGGCCACGCCGATGATCGCCAGCAGGTTGAACATGTTGGAACCGATCACGTTGCCAAGCGCCACATCGGCATGATCCTTGCGCGCCGCCATTGCCGAAGTTGCCAGTTCGGGCAAAGATGTGCCGATCGCCACCAGCGTCAACCCGATCACCGCCTCGCTTACCCCGAAATCCCGGGCGATGCTGCTGGCACCGCTTACCAGAAGGTCAGCGCCAAGAGGCAGCCCGACAAGCCCCAGCACGGTGAACAATCCGATCTGCCACCAGGGCATGTGGATATCGACACCCTCCAGATCGATCTCTTCTTCAACCGTTCCCGCGGAATCATCGTCATTTTCCGTATTGGTGTTGTCGCCGTTCCGGCGCCGGGTTCTGCGGGCGTCGAGGAAATTATCGGAAAGCACCAGCCCCAGAGCCGCCAGCAGGATCATGCCATGCACCCAGGTGATTGGCCCGAGATAGCACACGGCAATGAACAGAAGCGTGGAAAACAGCATCAGCAGATAGGATTTGCGGGGGCGACAACCGCCTGTGCGCAGGCCAAAGATCATTGCCGGCACCCCGAGCACCAGAAGGATGTTCGCGGTGTTCGAGCCCACCACATTGCCCAGGGCCAGCCCCGGCACGCCCTCGCGCACCGCCTGCACCGAGATCAGAAGCTCGGGCGCCGAGGTGCCGAAGGCAACCACCGTCAGGCTGACGATCAGCGCCGGCACCCCCAGCCGCAGGCTGATGTTCACCGCACCACGCACCAGCACATCCCCCGCCAGCAGCAGGATCACCAGGCCCGCACATGCAAACAGCCAGTCCATGCCTCAGCCCTTTTCGCCCTTGCCGCAGGCACAGGATCCGCGCCCGATACGGAACCGCCCGCAGGCCGGGCATTTGCGCGCGGCAAGCCTGTTCTGCCCCGGCAGGCGCAGCCGCCCGAAAATCGCAAGGATCACGATCGCAACAAGAAAGAAGGTGACCGCCTTCACCATGGCCTATAATCCGTATCTTCCATATTCCACGCGCTCCTCCAGCCCCATCAGGCCACCCTCTGCAATCTGCGCCCCGAGGCGGCGCAGCAACGGCGGCCGCACCCCATAGCGCAGAAATTTCACCTTGTCGCCATATATTTCCCTGATCCGCGGCACCAGATGGCCAAGACCGTCGGCAAGCCCCATATCGACAGCCCCCTGCCCGATCCAGACCTCACCGGTGAAAAGCGCCGGATCATCTGTCAGCCGTGCGCCCCGGCGCGCCTTCACATGGGCTATGAAATTTTCGTGAATCCCCTCGAGCAGGCGTCTGAGCCGCTTCACATCGGCCTGTCTTTCGGGCAGGAACGGATCAAGCAGCGCCTTCGATCGCCCCGCCGTATGAAGGCGCCGCTCGATCCCGTGGCGGCTGATGAACTCGTGCAGGCCGAACCCCGAAGAAATCACGCCGATCGAACCGATGATCGAGCTGGGATCTACCCGGATGTCATCCGCCGCACAGGCCAGCCAGTAGCCCCCGGAAGCGGCCACGTCCTCTACAAAGCCATGAACGGGAATCCCCCGTTCTTCAGCCAGCCGGCGGATGCGCGCCGCAATCAGCGAAGACTGAACCGCCGAGCCCCCGGGCGAGTTGATCACCAGTGCCACTGCAATCGGCCGACGGCGGCGGAAGGCGCGCTCGATCATCGGCGCCAGCGTGGCATCGTTCAGCCCGGCACGGCCGGCAGCCGCGATCACGCCCTGAAGGCGGATCACCGCAATGCGCGGCCTTTTCCCGAGAAAGGGGATCGGCAAATCCATGAGCCGCATGTAAAGGCAGCGGACGACACAGACAAGAGATGCGCGCGCTATTGGCGCAGGCTGTTGCCCGAACACCCGCCCGCCCGAAGCGTCCTGTCAGAACATCTGCGCCGCCTTCACGGCACGTTTCCAGGCGGCATACCGGGTGTTGCGTTCCTCGGCGCTCATCCGTGGCTCGAAACGGCGTTCAAGCGCCCAGCTTCCGGCGAATTCCTCCTGCCCGGGGTAAACGCCTGCCTTCATCCCGGCGATCCAGGCCGCACCCATTGCGGTGGTTTCCAGAACCGAAGGACAATCAACCCGGGCATCCAGAATATCGGCCAGGAACTGCATGGCCCAATCGCTTGCCGTCATGCCGCCGTCAACGCGCAGCACTGCCCCCACCGAATCGGCGGGCCAGTCAGCGCGCATGGCCTCGATCAGGTCGCGGGTCTGACAGCCAACGCTTTCAAGTGCCGCGCGGGCAAGCTCGGCCGGCCCCGAATTGCGGGTAAGCCCGAACAGCGCGCCGCGCACCTCGGCGTTCCACCAGGGCGCACCAAGCCCGGTGAAGGCGGGCACCAGAACCACGTTCTGTTCGGGATCGGCACGTTCGGCCAGCGCCCCGGTTTCCGCCGCCGAGGCAATGATTCCAAGGCCGTCGCGCAGCCACTGCACCGCAGCACCGGCGATAAAGATCGAACCTTCAAGCGCGTATGTCGTCTGCCCGCCGAGGCGATAGGCGATGGTGCCAAGCAGGCGGTTGCGGCTTTCGATCAGCCTGTCGCCGGTATTGAGCAACGCAAAGCAGCCGGTGCCATAGGTGGATTTCATCATGCCGGGGCGAAAGCAGGCCTGCCCCACCGTGGCCGCCTGCTGATCGCCCGCTACGCCGCGAATGGGAATCGGCGCGCCGAAAAGACCGGGCGCGGTGAAGCCGAAATCGCCATCGCAGTCGCGCACCTCGGGCAGCACCTGCATGGGAATGTCGAGCAGCGCGCAGATGTCTTCGTCCCACCGGCCTTCGCGAATGTTGTAAAGCAGCGTGCGCGCGGCATTGGTAGCGTCGGTGGCATGCACCTGCCCGCCGGTAAGGTTCCAGATCAGCCAGCTGTCAACGGTGCCGAACAGCAGTTCGCCCGCCTCGGCCCGGGCGCGGGCACCTTCGATATTGTCAAGCAACCAGCGAAGCTTGGTGCCCGAGAAATACGGATCAAGCAGCAGCCCCGTCTTGCGGGTGATTTCGGGCTCGTGCCCCTCTTTCCCGAGGCGGGCGCAGAGAGCGGCGGTGCGCCTGTCCTGCCAGACGATCGCATTGTGCAGCGGCCGGCCGGTGGCGCGTTCCCACAGCATCGTGGTTTCACGCTGGTTGGTGATGCCGATGGCGGCCATGTCGCCGGCCTGCACCCCCGCCTTTCCGATTGCGGCGCGGCAGGTGGCAAGCGTGCTCTGCCACAGATCGTCGGGGTCATGCTCCACCCATCCCGAACGGGGGAAATGCTGGGTGAACTCTTCCTGCGCCTGGGCAACGGGGCGCAGGGTGCCGTCGAACAGGATCGCACGCGATGATGTGGTGCCCTGATCGATTGCCAGAACATGAGTCATGTTTCGCCCTTTCCCGCCGCTTCACCACCGTGCATAGTCGGCCCGGCGCATGCTTTCGTCAAGCTGCTCCTGCAGGGTTTTTCCCGCGCCCCGCATGTTGAAAAGCGGGGCCGTGTCACTATGTTCCCAAGGCAGATCAAATGCAGAGGCAATGAATATCATGGATCCATACGAGGCTCTGGGCGTCAGGAAAACGGCCACCGATGCCGAGATCAGGAAGGCCTATCGCAAGATCGCCAAGGAAAGCCACCCGGATCTCAACCCGGATGACAAGGACGCCGAGGCGCGCTTCAAGGCTGCCTCGGCCGCCTATGACCTGCTGAAGGATCCCGAAATGCGCGCGCGCTATGACCGCGGCGAAATCGACGCTTCGGGGCAGGAACGGCCCGAGCGGCATTTCTATCGCGAATATGCCGATGCGACGGGCAATCCCTATCAGGCCGGGCGGGGTTTCGAGGGTTTCGATCCCTCCGACATCTTCGCCGACATCCTGCGCCAGCGCACCGAAGGCGGTTTCGGCTTTGGCGGCACCAACGGCGGGCCGCGCACGACCTTCAGGGCGCGCGGCCCTGACCTGCGTTATTCGATGGAGGTGCCGTTCATGGATGCGGTGAAGGGCGCCACCACACGCATCACCCTGCCCACCGGCGGCACGCTTGACGTGAAGATACCCGAAGGCACGAAGGACGGTCAGACCATCCGCCTGCGGGGCAAGGGCGGCCCCGGCATCGGCGGCGGGCCGGCGGGCGATGCCTATGTCACGATCTCGGTCCACCCGCATCCGGTGTTCCGCCGCGAAGGCGACGACATTCTCATCGCCCTGCCGGTCTCGATCGACGAGGCGGTGCTGGGCGACAAGGTCGAGGCGCCCACCATCGACGGCCCTGTCAAGGTGACGGTTCCGAAAGGTGCAAGCAGCGGCCAGATGCTGCGCCTGCGCGGACGGGGCGTGAAGAATCCGCGCACCGGCAAACGCGGCGACCAGAAGATCGAACTGAAGATCGTCATGCCGCCCGGGATTGACAGCGAACTGGAAACCTTCATGAAGAACTGGCGCAAGAAACACGCCTACAACCCGCGCAGGGGGATGAAAGCATGAACCGGCGCTACCATGAAGAAGACGTGATCGAAGCAATCGAGCTTCTGACACCCGGCCGGCTGGAACGTTTCGTCAGGATGCAGGTCGTCGCTCCGATGCCGACAGACGCAGGCCCCGTTTTCCGCGATATCGATCTGGCGCGGCTCGAATTGCTGTGCGATCTGTCGGAACATTTCGACATGGAGGACGATGCGCTTGAAATCGTCATGTCGCTGATCGATCAGATGCACGCCCTGCGCCGACGCCTGCGCATCATGGCCCGCGCCATCGCGGCCGAACCCGAAGAGGTGCGCCTGCGCATCGCCCGTTTTCTTTGCGAAAACGACGACGGGGAAGCGGACACCGGCCACACCAGGCCAGACTAGGCCAAGCCCGGCGAAACCGGATCAGGGCTTCGGTTCGTCGTCCCAGTCGGAATTCAGAACGCGGTGGCGGTCGCCTTCGGGGTCGTCAAACTGGTTGTTTCTCAGCGCCCAGAAAAAGGCTATCAGGCCAAGCCCCCCCAGAAACAGGGATGCGGGGATGAGATAGACCAGTATTTCCATGCCGTATCACGCCTTTTCGCCTGACTACCTGACTCTCAGCGCATTGAGCGAAACCGTGATCGAGGATGCCGACATCGCCAGCGCCGCAGCAAGCGGCGTGGCCATGCCCGCCAGCGCCACAGGTACGGCAATCATGTTGTAGAGTGTTGCGATATCGAAGTTTTCCTTGATCCTCGCCTTGGCGCGCCGTGCCGTATCAAGGGTTTCACCAAGCGGGGAAAGATCATTCCCCAGCATCACGATATCGGAAGCCACCCGCGCCGCATCAAGCGCGGTGGCCGGTGAAATCGATACATGAGCCGCCGCCAGCGCGGCGGTATCGTTGAGCCCGTCACCCACCATCAGCACGCGCCGGCCCTTCTTGGTGAGCCCGGCCACGAAGGCAGCCTTCTCTTCGGGCAGAACGGCGGCCTTCCAGTTATCCATGCCGATCGTTTCGGCAAAACGGGCCACGGCGGGGGCCGTATCACCGGAAATCAGGTGCACTTCAAGCCCCTGGGCACGCAGCGCGGCAATCGCCTCGCGCGCGCCCTTGCGCAGGTGATCCCGGAATGCGAAACTCACCGGCGCGTTCTGGCCGATCTGCAACCATGCAGACGTGGTTTCACCCGGCACGGCACCCACCCATTCGGCCCGCCCCAGGCGCACCTTCCGCCCCTGCCAGCGCCCGGACACGCCATGCCCCGGCAATTCGGTGATGTCGGTTACCTCGGCTGGCGTCAGCCCCCGCGCCTGCAGGGCTTCGGCCAGCGCCTGCGAAAGCGGGTGCGACGACACCCCCGCCAGTGCCAGCGCAATGCGCAGGGTTTCCTTGTCATGTCTTTCGAGGTTCACCGGTTCGCCGCCCCCCTCGGTAAGGGTTCCGGTCTTGTCGAAAACCACCGTATCGACATCGGCAAGCCTTTCAAGCGCGGTGGAACTCTTGATCAGCATGCCACGCCGGAACAGCCGGCCCGATGCGGCGGTAACCACCGCCGGCACCGCCAGCCCCAGAGCGCAGGGACAGGTGATGATCAGCACCGAAACCGCGATGTTGATGGAAAGGCGCAGATCAAGCGTGGCCACATACCAGCCCACGAAGGCCAGCGCCGCCAGCAGATGCACACCCGGCGCATAAATGCGCGCGGCGCGTTCGGCCAGAGAAGTATAACGGTTCTTCGTGCTTTCGGCCACAGCCACCAGATCGGCCAGCCGGTGAAGCGAACTGTCCTCGCCCGCCGCGGTGACCTTCAGCGTCAGCGGACCGGTCAGGTTGACTTCTCCGGCGCTGACCTCGCTGTCCGGGCCCACGAAAACGGGGCTGGTCTCGCCGGTCAGCAGCGAACGGTCGATCTCGCTCTCACCCTCGACCACGATACCATCGGCCGGCATCCGCCCGCCCGGACGCACCCGGATCAGATCTCCGGCCACCAGTTCGGACACGGGCACCCGGTGCTCTTCCCCGTCTTCGATGCGCAGGGCGCGCGGCACCTCGAGCGCCGCCAGTTCCTGTGCCGCCGAACGCGCCACGACGCGGGTGCGATGATCAAGATAGCGCCCGGCAAGCAGGAAGAAGGTCAGTGAAAGCGCGGCATCGAAATAGGCATGCCTGCCGCTTTGCGTCGTTTCATAAAGGGAAATGCCCGCTGCCAGCACGATCGCCAGCGAAATCGGCACATCCATGTTCAGCCGCCGCACCCGCAGCGCGCTCATGGCATTGCGAAAGAACGGCTGCGCCGAAAAGGCGATGGCCGGCAGACTGATCAGCGCCGATATCCAGTGGAACAGATCACGCGTAGCATCCGCCGCCCCTGCCCAGACGGCAAATGACAGCATCATCACGTTCATCATCGCAAAGCCGGAAACCCCCAGGCGCATCAGCAGTTCGCGGCCCTCCCGGTCAACCGTGGTGGCGGCCAGGGTGCTTGCGTCAAGTTCGTGCGCCTCATATCCGATCTCGGCCAATGCGGCGATCAGATCCTCGGCGCGCACGCCCGGATCGGTATCGACAGTAACCCGCTTCAGCGAAAGGTTGACCCGCGCTTCGCGCACCCCGGGAAACTGCAGCAGGCGCCGCTCCACCGCCGAGATACAGGCCCCGCAATGCACGGTGGGCAGTGAGAGCATGATCCCCCCCTCTTCCGAGGTGGCATCCCCGCCCCGCGCCCGCGCCGCCTGTTCGGCGGCCGGAGCCGCGATACAGGCCGGACAGGCCGATGGGCGGGGGCGGATGATCTCCGACATGCTGCGCTATCCCCTGATCAGAAGTTCCCGCGTCTGGCGGAACAGCGTTCCATCTTCGGAATAGGCCTTGAGGCGCACTTCCCAGATGCCCGGCCCAAGCCCGAGCGGCGCCACGAAGGCCCCATCGGCATATCTGAATTCGGGGGTAACGTCGCTCTTGCGCTCGGTCGCCCTCCCGACGATCGCCTCAAGGCGCGCCGGACGCACCGGATTGCCGCTGGCATCGCGGAACCGCAAATGCAGATTGCCGTCGGCATATTCCACATTCAGCATCCAGCCCAGCCCGATCTGCGCCGCCCGTTCGCGGTCGAAGTTCTGACTGGCCACATAGCTGTTGTCCACCTCGGTCCCCGGGAAGGTACGGACCGCCTGTGTGGCAAGCACCAGATTGACCGTGATCACCACGCCGAAGAAAGCGATCATGATCATCAGGAACTTGCGTCCTGTAAAGGGGGTGTCGGTCATCTGTCGCGCTCCATCAATCGGCCTTCCCGCTGAAGGTCGTGTCCTTGTAGGCCCGCTCGCGGCTTTCCGCATCCTCGATCCACAGCCGGAAGCCTGTTCTTTCTGCCGTGGCCGCCGGCGATCCCCTGGGCGCCGTGACATAGACCCGCTGTTTCTTGGTGCTGTCTGCCGGCACAAGAACCGTCAGATCATCCTCGCCCTCCAGCGAAAGCTCCAGTGGCACGTCCGCGGTGATCGAAAAGGTGAATTCGCGATCTTCGCCGTGCATGTTGCGCAGGCGCACGTCATATGTATTGCGGATCGAACCGTCGGACAAGGTAACATAGAGCGGGTTGCGCACCGGCGACACCCGGACATCGATCGGCGAACGGATGAACAGCGCCACCACGAGCGCAATTCCGACAGCCGACCAGAGCGCCGTATAGAAAAGGGTGCGCGGACGAAAGATGTGCTTCCAGATCGGCTTCACCGGCTTCCCGGCGCGTTCGGCCTCCTCGTCGGAAAGCGCCAGGTAATCGATCAGCCCGCGCGGCTTGCCGATCTTGTCCATCACCTCGTCGCAGGCATCGATGCACAATGCGCAGGTAATGCATTCAAGCTGCTGTCCGTCGCGGATATCGATCCCCATGGGGCAGACATTGACACAGGCATTGCAGTCGATGCAGTCGCCCAGCCCCTCGACATCGGCACCCTTGCGCCGCTTGCCGCGTGGCTCGCCCCGCCACCAGCGATAGCCGATGGTGATGGTGTCCTCGTCCATCATCGCGGCCTGGATGCGCGGCCAGGGGCACATGTATATGCAGACCTGTTCGCGCATGAAGCCGCCAAAGGTAAAGGTGGTGGCGGTCAGGATGAAGATCGTCATGTAGGCCACCGGATGGGCCTCTCCGGTGAGAAGATCGTGCAAGAGCGCCGGCGCATCGGTGAAATAGAACACCCAGGCACCGCCGGTTGCCAGCGCAATCAGCAGCCAGACCGTCCACTTGGTCAGGCGCAGGCGGATCTTCCGCGCGCTCCAGGGGGATCGCAACAGGCGGATACGGGCATTGCGGTCTCCCTCGATCCAGCGTTCGACAAGGATGAACAGATCCGTCCACACCGTCTGCGGGCAGGTATAGCCGCACCACACACGGCCCAGGGCCGAGGTGAACAGGAACAGCCCGAGCCCCGCCATGATCAGCAGCCCGGCAACGAAATAGAATTCATGCGGCCAGATCTCGATCATGAAGAAATAGAACCGGCGATTGGCAAGATCCACCAGCACCGCCTGATCGGGCAGATTCGGCCCCCGGTCCCAGCGGATCCAGGGCGTGATGTAATAGATCCCCAGCGTCAGCCCCATGATGATCCATTTCAGGGTGCGGAAGCGCCCCTTCACGCGACGCGGAAAGATCGGCTCGCGCGCGGCATAAAGCTGGGGGGTATTATCGGTGTCCGACACGGATCTTCTCCGGGTTGTCCTGTTGCGCCACACCTGCTTCATGCCGGTGCCGGCTTGATGAAACATTGACCTCGATCAACTGATTGCAAGGGGTGCGCATCTGCCCTGCGTCTTTCCGTCGCCCCTCCGAAGCCGGCATTCATTGCGACAAACCGGCACAGAAGGGCCATATCACCCCTTCAAACCTGCGTCTTGCGGGGGTATCTAGGGTGGCACCGGGCCCCAAGGAAACGCGCGAACAGGACGGGGCGCCGGTGCCGGTCCGGGGGCTGGAGACCCCCGGATCTCTTCTTTTCTACTCGCCGCCACCAAGCTGATGGACATAAAGCGCCACCGCCTTGATGTCGGCCTCGCTGAGCCGCGCGTTCCAGTTGGGCATCACGCCCTTGCGGCCCTTGAGAACGGATTCCTTCACCGCTTCCCGATCGCCGCCGTAAAGCCAGATCGCATCGGTAAGATTGGGCGCTCCAAGATCACGGTCGCCGCTACCGTCATCACCATGACAGGCGGTGCAGTTGTCCTCGAAAACCACCTTGCCGGCCTCGGCCAGCCCGGTATCGGCTTCCTGGCCCGAAATCTGCAGCACGTATTCCACGACAGAATCGATCTCTTCGGGCTCCAGGACATCGGCCCAGGCGGGCATGTCTCCGGTGTGGGTTTCCTCGTCGGCCTCGCTGCGCACACCGTGCATGATCGTCGTGTGGATCGATTCCAGATCGCCGCCCCACAGCCAGTCATCGTCCAGCAGGTTGGGATAACCCTTTGCCCCCTGACCGCCCGAACCGTGGCACTGGATGCACCATGTCTGGAACACCGCGCTGCCGGCGTGGGTTGCAAAGCTTTTCAGCTCTTCATCGGCAAGAACCTCTTCAAAGCTCGCCTCGACCAGCTTCCTTTCAAGGGGCGCGTTCATTTCGTCGAAGCGCCGGATTTCCTCTGCCACGTCGCTGCGGGTGGAAAAACCCAGGATCCCGGGCGTCGCCCGCTCCAGAAGCGGCCAGGCGGGATAGGCTATCATGTAACCCACGCCCCAGATGATGGTGGCGTAGAAGGTCCACAGCCACCAGCGCGGCAGGGGGTTGTTGTATTCCTCGATCCCGTCCCAGCTGTGACCGGTGGTCTCGACTTTCTGCTTCTGCTTCTTCTCGGCCTTCCGAGGTGCCGCCTTGCGGGGTTCTTTCGTCATTGCCGCGCCTCCTTCAGATTGTCGGCAGATGCTGCAAGGGCATCATCACGGGCGGGTTGATCTTCATGGCGAAACGGAATCTGCGCCGCATCTTCGTGCTGACGGCGGCCGCCAGGGCGCAGGGCCCAGGCAACCGTGCCAAGGAAAAAGGCGAATATGGCCAGCATGAACCAGCTGTCGGCAAATTCGCGCAGAAGGGAATAGGTTTCCATTCTTTGCCCCCCTACCGGCTTGCATCGGGCGTGAAGGTCGAGAAATCGACCAGCGTGCCCAGCATCTGCAGATAGGCCACCAGCGCATCCATCTCGGAAATGCCCGGCTCGCCATCGAAGTTGCGCACCTGCACATTCTCTCCGTAACGCTCGACCAGGCCGTCATAATCGCTGTCCGGGTCGGCCTGAACCACGAAATCAGCCTTGGCATTCGCGATCATCTCGTCGGTGTAGGGCACGCCAACGATGCGATTTGCCTTCAGCAGGTCCTCGATATATTCGGGTTCGATCATCCGGTCGGCCAGAAAGGCGTATTTCGGCATGATCGATTCCGGCACCACCGACTGCGGATCCTTCAGGTGATCCACGTGCCATTTGTCGGAATAGCGTTCGCCAACCCGGGCCAGATCGGGACCGGTGCGCTTGGAGCCCCACTGGAACGGATGATCATACATCGACTCCGCGGCCAGCGAATAGTGCCCGTAGCGCTCGACCTCGTCGCGCATCGGACGGATCATCTGGCTGTGGCAGACATAGCAGCCCTCGCGGATGTAGATGTTGCGCCCCGTCAGCTCAAGCGGCGTGTAGGGGCGCATGCCCTGAACCTTCTCGATCGTGTTCTGCAGATAGAACAGGGGCACGATCTCGACCAGACCACCGATCGTCACCACGATGAACGAGAAGATCAGCAGAAGGGTGGCATTGCGCTCGATGACGCCGTGCTTGTTTATGAGACCCATGACTGCGGCCCTCCTTATTCAGCCGGCGCCGCAGCGGTGGCCTCGGCCGCAGCCGGGCTCCGCTTCACGGTCATCCAGAGGTTGTAGCACATGATCAGCGCGCCGGTGAGATAGAGCAGGCCACCCGTGGCACGCACCACGTTCATCGGGAACTTGGCAGCCACCGTGTCGGCGAAGGAATTGACCAGGAAACCCTGGGCATCGACCTCACGCCACATCAGGCCCTCCATGATCCCCGATACCCACATCGACGAAGCATAGAGCACGATACCGATGGTGGCGAGCCAGAAGTGCCAGCTGACCAGCGAGAGCGAATAGAGACGCTCACGCCGCCACAGCTTGGGCACCAGGAAGTAGAGCGCACCGAAGGTGATCATGCCATTCCAGCCCAATGCGCCGGAATGTACGTGGCCGATCGTCCAGTCCGTATAGTGGCTGAGCGAGTTCACCGCGCGAATCGACATCATCGGCCCTTCGAAGGTGGACATGCCGTAGAAGGCCACCGATACCACCATCATGCGGATGATCGGATCGGTGCGCAGCTTGTCCCAGGCGCCCGACAGCGTCATCAGGCCGTTGATCATGCCGCCCCAGGAAGGCATCCACAGGATTACCGACATCACCATGCCGAGCGTGCTGGCCCAGTCGGGCAGCGCCGTATAGTGCAGGTGGTGCGGACCGGCCCAGATGTAAAGGAAGATCAGCGCCCAGAAGTGGATGATTGACAGCTTGTAGCTGTAGACAGGGCGTTCGGCCTGCTTGGGCACGAAGTAATACATCATCCCCAGGAAACCGGCGGTCAGGAAGAAGCCCACGGCGTTGTGGCCATACCACCACTGCGTCATGGCATCCTGCACCCCGGCGAACAGCTGCACCGATTTCGAACCGAAGATCGAGACCGGAACCGCCAGATTGTTCACCACATGCAGCATGGCAATGGTCACGATGAACGAAAGATAGAACCAGTTCGCCACATAGATGTGCTTTTCCTTGCGCTTGTAGAGCGTGCCCAGGAACACCGCCAGATAGGCCACCCACACGATGGTGAGCCACAGGTCGGTATACCACTCGGGCTCGGCATATTCCTTGGATTGCGTGGCGCCGAGCACATAGCCGGTTGCGGCCAGCACGATGAACAGCTGATAGCCCCAGAACACGAACCAGGCCAGATTGCCGCCCCACAGCCGCGCGGCGCTGGTACGCTGGACCACATAGAACGAGGTGGCGATCAGGGCATTGCCGCCAAAGGCGAAGATCACTGCCGAGGTGTGCAGCGGCCGAAGGCGTCCGAAATTCCCCATACCCTGGAGAAACTCGAAATTGAGCCCGGGAAAAGCCAGTTGAAAGGCAACGAACACCCCCATCAGGAATCCGACGATCCCCCAGAAGGCTGTTGCGATCACACCATAGCGGATCACCTGGTCCATGTATCCGGTTTCAACCACACGCTCTTCGCCAAACCGGCGCAGCTGGTAGAGGAAAAGACCGCCAGCTACGGCCATGACGATAAGTGCGTGCACGAAATAGGCCAGATCGCGTGCCTGATTGGCAGCATAAGCGGCAAATACCGCGATCACAGCCAGCACTGCGAGTTTGAGGAAATCCCACATAGTGCGCCCCTAATCTGTTTTCCGTTGTCAGGCGCAGGCCGACTCGTGCCTGCCCCTCCTGTCCGACATTGTGCGGTATGACGGCGGGCAATGCCAGCGACATTGATCTATGTCAAGTTGCGACACCGAAACCGTTGATCGACATCAAGGCGGGATGAAACGCGATACGGAATAATATTGTATTAAGGGCCAAGAGCCCCCGGGCTACTGGTGATCCGTTCACCGATCCGTTCACCAATGAGGAGAACCGTCATGGCCTACAAGTCGATCCTGTCTGTTGTCACCGATCCGGATGCGGCCCGCCCGGCGATCGAAAAGGCTATCGTCCTTGCGCGGGCCCATGACGCGCATCTTGAAGTGCTCTGTGTCGGCGTTGATCGCACCTATACCGGCTATCACTACGGCGGCATGCCCGTGCAATTCATGGAAGAAGCCCTGGAGCAGGCCAGAGCCGAGGCTGCAGAGGCCGAGAAATTCGTTTCCGGGCGGCTTGAACGCGCCGGTATCAGATGGTCGTCGGAAACTGCGGTGGCCCATCTGGCGGGGCTTGATGCGCTTGTCTCGGAACGCGCACGATACAACGATCTGGTGGTGCATCCGCGCCCCTATTGCGAAGGTTGCGGCCAGGAGCAGGAAACCGCTCTGGAAGCGGCTCTGTTCGAAGGCCGCGCGCCGGTGCTGGTGGTTCCGCCCCGGAACGAACCCGGCCCCGGAACCGGGCGCATCGTCGTGGGCTGGAACCAGAGCGCCGAAGCCCTGGCCGCGATCAAGACAGCTCTTCCCCTGCTGCGCATGGCCGACATCGTGAGCATCGCGATGATCGATCCGCCCAGGCACGCCTCTGATCGTTCCGATCCGGGTGGTAGGCTTTCGCAATATCTGGCACGCCACGGCGTGAAGGTGGAAATATCGGTTCTGGCCAGAACCATGCCACGCATCTCGGATGTGCTGCTGCGCCACGTGACGGATATCGGGGCCGGTCTGCTGGTGATGGGGGCCTATGGACATTCGCGCTTTCGCGAAGCCCTGCTGGGCGGGGCCACCCGCTATGTGCTGGAACAGGCCGAGGTGCCGGTATTCATGGCGCACTGAGCACACCGAACGGCAAGGCCGCCCGGAAGGAAACCGTGCGCCGGACGGCCACCTGGTGTCAGACGGGTCAGCTTGGAACGCCGCCGTCGCTGTCATCGCCGGTTTCGGCCAGCAGGGCCTGGAAATCGGGAATGACGATCCGGCGCTTGCCTTCCAGGCGGATCACCCCATCGCGTTTCAGCGCCGAGAACTGCCGGCTGACGGTTTCCAGGGTCAGGCCCAGATAGTTCGACATCGCCTCGCGCGTCAGCGGCAGTTCGAAGCTGAATTCGGACTCGGGGCGCGTGAGCCGCAGCGCCGCATCGCGCCGGGCGAAGATCACCAGCAGGCTGGCAAGTTTCTCGCGTGCTGTCTTGCGGCCCAGCAGCAGCAGCCATTCGCGCGCGGCATCCAGTTCGTCAAGCGTCATCTCGAGCAACCGCTGCGAAAGATGCGGCGTACGTGCCATCAGTTCCTCGAACGGCTTCTTGCGAAAGCAGCACATCACCAGATCGGTGGTGGCGATCACGTCATAGGCCGCCGTGCCGCGCCCCGGGCGCCCCAGGAAATCGCTCGGCAGCAGAAGCCCCACCATCTGGGTGCGGCCGTCCTCCATGGTCTGCATCAGCGAGGCCACCCCCGAAACGACCGATGCCAGGAAATCCATCTGATCACCGGCCCAGACGATCGTCTGTCCGGCCGGGAAGCTGCGATAGAACTTTATTGCGTCAAGCTCGCGCAGCTCGGGCGGATCACACAAGGCGCATACCGCGCGGTGGCGAATCGGGCACTCGCCGCACCCTTTCAAAGCCGTTGTGATATCTGGCATGTCCTGTTCGCGCCCTTGTTGATCTCGATCAAGGAAACCGAGCCACGTGCTCTCTACAGTTATGCCAATGTCCAGCAAAGAACAACTCACCCGACTGGGGCTTTTTGACGCCAAGGTGCCCCGCTACACCAGCTATCCCACCGCACCGCATTTCGCAGGTGGTGTGGGGGCCGATACCTTTGCCCGCTGGATCGGCGCCATTCCCGCAGGCAGCGAGATTTCGCTTTACGTGCACATCCCGTTCTGCCGGCGGCTGTGCTGGTTCTGCGCCTGCCGCACCCAGGGCACGCAATCCGCAGCCCCCGTGCGCGCCTATCTCGACACGCTCAAGGCCGAGATCGCCCTGTTCGGCCACCACCTGCCCGAAGGCGTGCGTATTTCGCGCCTGCACTGGGGCGGCGGCACGCCGACCCTGCTGGAACCGGAAATGATCCGCGAGCTGGCCGAAGCGATCTTCGCTGCCGCGCCTATGGCCGCAAAGGGCGAGTTTTCGGTCGAGATCGATCCAAACGAAATCGACGCGGCACGAATTTCGGCTCTGGCCGAAGCAGGCATGAACCGGGCCTCGATCGGAGTGCAGGATTTCGATGGCGAAATCCAGCAGGTGATCGGCCGCATCCAGGGCTATGACATCACCCGCCGGACGGCCGAGATGCTGCGCGATTGCGGAATCGGCAGCCTCAACGCCGATATCCTTTACGGCCTGCCGCATCAGACACCGGCGCGTATCGCGGACAGTGTCCAGAAGCTGCTCAGCCTTGCCCCCGACCGGGTGGCGCTCTACGGCTATGCGCATGTGCCCTGGATGGCGCGGCGTCAGACGATGATCCCGGCCGAAAGCCTGCCCTCTCCCGAAGCGCGGCTGAAGCTGTTCGAAACCGCGCGCGAACTGTTCCTGTGGGATGGCTATGCCGAAATCGGCATCGATCATTTCGCGGTTTCCGGCGATGGTCTTGCCCGGGCGCAGACCGCCGGGCGTCTGCGCCGCAATTTCCAGGGCTATACCGACGATCAGGCCGATGTTCTGGTCGGCCTCGGGGCTTCGGCGATTTCGCGCTTTCCTCAGGGATATGCCCAGAATGCCCCGGTCACCTCGGCCTATGCGGCAAGGGTGCGCAACGGAGCCTTTGCCACCGTGCGCGGCCATGAATTTACCCAGGAAGATCGCCTGCGCGGCCGCATGATCGAAGCCCTGATGTGTGATTTCCGCATCGACCGCCGGGAAATCCTTGAACGTTTCGCCATTGCACCCGAGCGGCTGGACGACATGTTCCGCAAGGCTGCCGAGGCGTTCGACGGCCTGCCGCGGATCACCGGGAAGGGCTTCGAGATCCCGCCCGAGGCACGCCCGCTGACCCGCATGATCGCACGCGCATTCGACGAATACGATCTGGCCAGGGCGGGCCACAGCGCAGCAATCTGAACGGCCTTGCAGACTGCGGGAAAGGTTCATGCCCCCGGCACCCCGGCGGCGAAGCATTCGCCGGAACGAAGCAGACATGGCCGGCAGGGCAGGGCAGAGGATGCCGCGCCGGTGCGTTTCAGATGCCACCGCCCTCAACGGCCTTCAGATCGAAGGCCGCCGCCATCAGGGCACGTGTATAGGCGGTTTGCGGTGCGCTGAATATCAGCTCGGCCGGCCCCGCTTCGACAACATCCCCGCGTTTCATTACCATCACCTTGTGCGAAAGCGCCCGCACCACGCGCAGATCGTGGCTGATGAACAGATAGGCAAGACGATGGCGCTTCTGGAGATCGCGCAAAAGGTTCACGATCTGCACCTGCACCGTCATGTCGAGCGCGCTGGTGGGCTCGTCCAGAACCACCAGGCGAGGACGCAGGATCATGGCGCGGGCAATGGCGATGCGCTGGCGCTGACCGCCGGAGAACTCATGCGGGTAGCGGTGCATGGTAGAGGGATCAAGGCCGACCTCCTCCATGATTTCGCCCACCATCACATGCGTATCGCGCCCTTCGGGCACACCGTGCACGCCCAGCCCCTCGCTGATGATCTCTTCAACCGTCATGCGCGGGGAAAGCGAACCGTATGGATCCTGGAACACGATCTGCATGCGTGCCCGCAGCGGGCGCAGTTCGCGGGCGTGAAGGCGTTCGATATGTTCGCCCATGAACACGATCGGCCCTTCCGAACGGATCAGCCGCATGATGGCAAGCGCCAGTGTTGTCTTGCCTGAACCGCTTTCACCGACAATCCCCAGGGTTTCGCCCTCGCATATGCTGAGAGAGGCATCGTTCACCGCCTTGATGTGGCCCACGGTGCGCCTGAGAAGGCCGCGCTGGATCGGGAACCAGATGCGCAGGCCTTCGGTGCGCACGATTTCCCCTGCACCTTCGGGTGGCGAATCGGGGCGGCCGGCAGGCTCGGCTTCCAGCAGGGTGCGGGTATATTCGTGCCGCGGAGCGGCAAACAGTTCGGCGGTGGGCCCGTGTTCGACGATCTCGCCGCCCTTCATCACATGGACGCGATCGGCGATGCGCCGCACGATGCCCAGATCATGGGTAATGAACAGCAGGCTCATGTTTTCCTGGCGCTTCAGATCCGTCAGCAGTTCCAGGATCTGCGCCTGAATGGTGACATCAAGCGCGGTGGTGGGTTCGTCGGCAATCAGCAGATCGGGGCTGTTGGCCAGCGCCATGGCGATCATCACCCGCTGGCGCTGCCCGCCGGAAAGCTGGTGGGGATAGGCGCCAAGCCGGCTGGCCGGATCATGGATACCCACCTTTTCAAGCAGTTCGATGATACGGGCGCGCACCGCTTCGCCGCGCAGACCCTGGTGCAGCTCGATGCTTTCGGCCAGCTGTTTCTCGATGGTGTGCAGCGGGTTGAGGCTGGTCATCGGCTCCTGGAAGATGAAGCTGATGTCGTTTCCGCGTACCTCGCACAGGGTCCGTTCGTCGGCGCCCAGAAGCTCGCGTCCGGCATAGGTGACCGAGCCCGAAACCCGCGCGCTGTCGGGCAGAAGCGAAACGGTTGAAAGCGCCGTCACCGACTTGCCCGAGCCGCTTTCGCCCACGATCGCCACGGTTTCGCCCGGCGCCACGGTGAGCGATGCATTCCGGACCGCAAGGGTTTCGGCGCCGTCCTGACGGAAGGCAACGGTGAGATCGCGGATTTCGAGAAGCGGTTGCGTCATTCGAATGTCTTGCGCGGATCGAAGGCGTCGCGCACGCCCTCGAAGATGAAGACCAGAAGCGAAAGCATCAGCGCGAACACGAAGAAGGCGGTAAAGCCCAGCCAGGGGGCCTGCAGGTTCTGCTTGGCCTGCAGGGTGAGTTCCCCCAGCGAGGGGGCCGAACTGGGCAGCCCGTAACCGAGGTAGTCAAGCGATGCCAGCGTGGCGATGCCGCCGGTAATGATGAAGGGCAGGAAAGTAAGCGTGGCCACCATCGCATTGGGCAGGATGTGACGGAACATGATCTTGCGGTCCGATACCCCGAGCGCCCGCGCCGCGCGCACGTATTCGAAATTGCGCGCCCGCAGGAATTCGGCCCGCACCACACCCACCAGCCGCGGCCAGCCGAACAGGATCACGATCGCCACCAGCAGCCAGAAACTTCGTCCGACGATCGCGGTGAGGATGATGATCACGTAAAGCTCGGGCACCGAGCCCCAGATTTCCAGGATCCTCTGCAGGCCAAGATCGATCCAGCCGCCGAAATAACCCTGGATTGCCCCGGCGATGATCCCGATCACCGAAGCCACGGCGGTAACGATCAGGGTAAACAGGATCGAAAGGCGAAAGCCGTAGATCACCCGGGCCAGCACATCGCGGGTGGCGTCATCGGTGCCCAGCCAGTGCTTGGCATCGGGTGGTGATGGCGCCGCGGTGTCAAGCTCGTTCGGGGTGTCGTAGGAATAGGGCACCGGCGGCCAGAGTATCCACCCCTTCGCGATCGGCTCGCCGTTCACGATTCCGTCCCCGGCATCGGCCATCACTGCCTCGGGATCGTCGAAACATTCCTCCAGACCACCCGAAACGATCAGGCACTGCACCTCGGGATCGCGATAGCTGGCTTCGGTCTGGAAATCGCCGCCAAAGGCGGTTTCGGGGTAGAATTTCACCACCGGAAAATGCAGTTCGCCGCGATAGCTGACGATCAGCGGCTTGTCGTTGGCGATGAACTCGGCAAACAGCGAAAGGCCGAACAGCACCACGAATATCCAGAGCGACCAGAACGCCCGCCGGTTGCGCTTGAAATTGCGCCAGCGGCGCCGGTTCAGGGGGGAAAGCCTCATCGCCTAGCCCTCTCTTCGCTCGAAATCGATGCGCGGATCAACGAAGACATACATCAGATCCGACAGGATCCCCACCAGCAACCCCAGCAGGCCGAAGGCATAGAGGGTGGCGAACATCACCGGATAATCGCGGTTGACGGCCGCCTCGAAACCCATGCGTCCAAGGCCATCGAGCGAGAAGATCGTCTCGATCAGGATCGAACCGCCGAAGAACACCCCGATGAACAGGCTGGGGAAGCTGGCAATCACGATCAGCATCGCATTGCGGAATACATGGCCGTAAAGCACGCCGCGTTCGCTCAGCCCCTTGGCGCGGGCGGTAATCACGTATTGCTTCTTGATCTCGTCGAGGAAGGAATTCTTCGTCAGAAGCGTGACGGTTGCAAAAGAGGAAATCGTCGAGGCAATCACCGGCAGGGTGATATGCCAGAGGTAATCAAGCACCTTGCCCATCATCGAAAGGTCTTCCCAGTTGGGCGAGGTCAGCCCGCGCAGCGGAAAGATCTTCCAGTATGATCCTCCGGCAAACAGCACCAGCAGCAGGATCGCGAACAGGAAGCCCGGGATCGCATAAGCCACGATGATCACGCCGCTTGTCCAGGTATCGAAACGCGAGCCGTCGCGCACCGCCTTGCGAATGCCCAGAGGGATCGACACCAGATAGGCGATCAGCGTTGACCACAGCCCCAGCGTGATCGACACCGGCATCTTCTCGATCACCATGTCCACCACCCGGGCAGAGCGGAAATAACTTTCGCCGAAATCGAAGCGCAGATAGTTCCACATCATGTCGAGAAACCGCTGCAGGGGGGGCTTGTCGAAGCCGAACTGCTTCTTCAGATCCTCAAGCAGTTCGGGCGGCAGGCCGCGTGCGCCGGCATAGGTATCGTCACCGGTCTGCATCTCGCTGCCTGCATCCGAACCGCCGGCGATGGTTTCGAAGGCATCGCCATGCCCTTCCATCTGGGCCAGGATCTGCTCGATCGGGCCGCCGGGGACGAACTGGATCAGCACGAAATTGATCACCATCATCCCCACCAGCGTGGGAATGACCAGCAGAAGCCGCCTGAGGATATATGCGCCCATGACTGCTGCCCGCGCCCCTCGCGCCCGCCTTACTGCAAGGCGCCGGCGGCCTTCAGCGCCGCGGCCTTTTCAGCGCTGAACCACCAGAAATCAAGTTCTCCCAGGGCATAGGGTGGCAGGTTTTCGGGGTGCTCGTACATGTCGTAATAGGCTACCGTATGCACGTTCTTGTACCATTGCGGCACCCAGAAGCGCAGCGCCCGCAACACTCTGTCAAGCGCATGGACGGCGGTAGTCAGGTCTTCCTGATTGTCGGCGGCCAGCACCACCTCGATCAGCCTGTCCACGGCTTCGCTTCTCAGGCCCATCCTGTTGAACACCGAACTGTCGGCGGTTTCCGAGCCGAAATACTGATAAAGCTCGGTGCCGGGTATGTAGCCCGTCTGAAGGTGGCCGGTGATGATGTCGAAATCATACGAGGGCGGACGGGTGCGCACCTCCATCTGGGCATTGTCGATGAACACGTGGCGGGCATCGATGCCAAGGCGCTTGAGGTTCTCGACATAGGGGTTGATGATCCGGTTGAAGGTCTGGCTGTCGTTGAGGAACTCCACCACCAGAACCTCGCCCCTGGCATTGCGGCGCAGGCCGTCGGTGCCCACCTTCCAGCCCGCCTCGTCAAGCAGCGCCGCCGCCCGGCGCAGGGCACGGCGGTCAAGCGGGCGCTTCGGATTCGAGACATGCTGCGTTGCCGGCCCGGAATCCAGCACCCCCGGCGGCAGAATGCCGGCCAGCGGATCGAGAATGGCGCGTTCGGCCGGACCGGGCGGACCCTCGGCTGCCAGGTAGCTGTTTTCCCAGAACGAATTGATGCGCGCGTAGAGCTTGTAGAACAGGGTTTCGTTGGTCCATTCGAAATTGAACATCAGGCCGATCGCCTCGCGCACGCGGGGATCCCGGAACTTTTCGCGCCGCAGGTTGAAGATGAAGGCCTGACCCGAAGCCTTGTCGCCGTCGGGCAGGGCCTTTCTGATCACGAAGCCCTCTTTCACCGCCGGAAAATCATAGCCCGTGGCCCAGATCTTGGACGAAGCCTCGTTGCGGAAAGTGTAGGTGCCGCCCTTGAAACCCTCGAAGGCGGCGTTGTAATCGGCGTAATATTCGATGCGGATGCGGTCGAAATTGTTGCGTCCCCGGTTGATCGGCAGATCCGCCCCCCAGTAATCGGGGTTGCGGCGGTAGACGATCGTCTGCCCCACGTCCAGACGATCGAGCACATAGGGCCCCGAGCCGACGAGCGGCTTGAGCGTGCTGCTTTCGAAATCGAAACCGCGCGCCTCGAAATCGGCCTTCGAAAACACCGGAATCCCGCCTACGTCCTGGATCACGTCGCGTTTCGGAATGTCGGGCCTGAAGGTGAACCTGATGCGCTGCGGGCCCAGCACCTCGACGCTTTCGACCTTCCTGGCCAGCTGCACCCGGAAACTGTTGAGCCCCCTGGTCAGGAAGGTTTCATAGGAAAAGGCCACGTCTTCGGCCGTCAGCGGGCTGCCGTCGGAAAAGCGGGCCTCGGGGCGCAGGTTGAAGATCACCCAGGAGCGGTCGCGCGGGTATTCCAGGCTTTCGCAGAGCAGGCAATAGGCCTGGCCGATGGTATCGGCCGTGCCGGTCAGCAGGCTTTCGAAGAAGATCGACGCAAGTGCCCCTGCCCGCCCCTTGATCGTGTAGGGGTGCATCGAATCGAACGAACCGAAAGCCCATTCGGAAATTTCGCCGCCCTTGGGTGCGTCGGGATTGACGTAATCGAGATGCGCGAAATCGGCGGGGTATTTCAGATCGTCGGCGTCAAAGGTGGTGATGCCGTATGATCTGACAATGTCCTGCCCGGCGCGCACCGGCACCGCCGCCAGCGCCCACAACAACACCAGCGCCGGAAGAAGCATCGCCAGCGCGAAGGGAAACCCGCCTGCAAACCGGTCTCTTCCCATGCTGCCGGCAACGGTAATGGCAACGGCGCGGGTGTGATTTCGGCTCATGGTTTTCCTCCGGCTGTCTCCGCTTCCGTCAGGCTAAGGCCGGGCGCACGTGGTGGCAAGTTACGATATGTTAAACATGTTAAACCTTGCATGAAACACCACATCGAAAAGGCCGCGCGAAGCGTCCGCGCGGCCACATTCCCCCGATCCTGCCGCGATCGCTCACTCGCCAATCGTTTCCAGATAGGCCACAAGCGCAGCACGATCCCCGATCTTCTTCAGGCCGGCAAAGCTCATCTTGGTGCCGGGCGCGAAATCCTTGGGCTTTTCCAGGAATTCGTTCAGGCGTTCGGGTGTCCATTCGCCGCCAAGCCCCTTGAGCGCATCGGAATACCTGAAGCCGTCCACACCGGCAACCGGCCGCCCCACGATATTGAAAAGATGCGGGCCGGTTGCATTGGCGCCGTCTTCAAGCTTGTGACAGCTCTTGCACTTGCCGAATACCTTGGCGCCCTTCTCGATATCGGCCTCGGCCAGAAGCGTTGCGAAATCGGGGGCTTCTTCCTCGGCCGCTCCCGCATCGGCCTCGGCCGCGTCGGTTTCGATCACATAGGCCAGGACCACCTCTTCGCCTTCATCGCCATGACCGCCACCACCGAGATAAAGGCCATTGCCCACCATGTTGACCAGAAGGAAGGCCAGCAGGGCGCCCCCGAAGCCACCAACGAATTTCACCACAGTCATTGTGTTGAACATGTCGCAATTCCTTTTATTGAAGCGATCAGGAACATCTATCCGCTTCCCCCTTGAAACCGCAAGCTGTAGTTGCTCTTTTCAGCGCTGAATCTGCACAAACCCGCGGAGCCCGGAAAATGACAGCCCGTATCGCCTTTCAGGGAGAGCCCGGCGCCTATTCGCACGAGGCCTGCCTGAAGGCCCGCCCCGAGATGGAGCCCATGCCCTGCCGCACCTTCGAGGATGCCATCGACGCGGTGCGCCGTGGGGCGGCCGAACTGGCGATGCTGCCTGTCGAAAACTCGATCTACGGACGGGTGGCCGACATTCACAGCCTGCTGCCCGCATCCGGCCTGCATATCGTGGGCGAAGCCTTCGTGCGGGTGCATATCAACCTTCTGGCGCTGCCGGGCACGCCGTTATCGCGGATCAAGCGGGCCATGAGCCATACGGTGCTTCTGGGGCAGTGCCGCGATTTCCTGCAGGAACACGGCATTCACCGGCTGACCGGCCCCGATACCGCAGGCTCGGCGCGCCATGTGGCCGAGGCCGGCGATCCGGCGCTTGGCGCGCTGGCCTCGGAACTGGCGGGCAAGATCCACGGCCTCGAAGTGGTGGCGCGCCACATCGAAGACCACGACCGCAACACCACCCGTTTCCTGATCATGTCGCGCGAACCCGATCTGAAACGGCGCGGCGAACACGGCATGATGACAAGCTTCGTCTTCGATGTGCGCAACATTCCCGCGGCGCTCTACAAGGCCCTGGGCGGCTTTGCCACCAATGGCGTGAACATGACCAAGCTTGAAAGCTACATGGTGGGCGGCAATTTCACTGCCACCCAGTTCTATGCCGATATCGAAGGCCACCCCGACGACCGCAACGTGCGGCTGGCCATGGAAGAACTGGACTATTTCACCGACAGGGTAACACTGCTTGGCGTCTATCCCGCCGATCCGCGCCGGCGTGAGGGCTGATCGCTCCCGCCGCCCTGCCTGCCGCGTTCAAGATTGCGGACAAACCGCCTGACCCGGCGCCTGAACCTGCGCGTCAGGCGCGGCTTGATCAGCTTCAGCGACTGGATGAACAGCCGGGCCGGGATGCTGCGCGGACGCATGTCAAGCTGCACCCCCATCCGGCAGCGTTCCCGCGGAAGCGCCGTTATGACGATCGCCAGCTCGCTTCTGATCGCTTCTGAGCGGCCCGTGAACACAAGGCGTTCCGGTGCCTCGCATTCGGCCAGTTCGACAGCAAGCGAACGGCGCCGGCCGCGGAAGGGATAGTCAACCTGCCAGGCCAGACGCCGTGTGCCATCGGGCAGCATGCGGCCGGCGCGCTGCACTTCGATACCGTGGCGCAGCGCAAGGCGCTCGAACCGCCTGAAATCCGAGATCGCGCGGAACACCTCTTCGGCAGGCGCCTCTATGTCTTCCCGGGTGGAAAACTTCATGTTTTCGCGTTCCTCTCTGACCGCCAATCCGTTTTCGGACCATTCGGCCCCTCTTGCAAGCCGGTTTCACACCCGTCGCGCAAGATGTGCGCGACGTTTCCGCCCACTGCCCGCAACACAACCCTGAACCGAAATTTTTCACGGCGCCTCGCGCAAAATCATCTGGCAACAATCCGCCGAGGCCGTTAATGTGCCCCCGTGGTGTGGTAAGCTCTCCGATATTAGAACAACGAGCTTTCAGGGGAGGATACCACCATGCATGCGAGTTACATCAATCGCCGCGGGTTCATGGCAGGCGCAGCTGCAGGCACATCATTGATTGCACTTCACCCCTTTTCGGCACGCGCCGGCGCGAATCAGGCGCATCTGCGGATCATGGAAACAACCGATCTGCATGTGCACATTCATCCCTATGACTATTACGCCGACAAGCCGGTGGATACCGTCGGCCTTGCCCGCACCGCCAGCCTCATCCAGGCCGTGCGCGACGAGGCTGCCAATTCGATGCTGATCGACAACGGCGATTTCCTGCAGGGCAATCCGATGGGTGATTACATCGCCTATGAACGGGGCATGAAGGAAGGCGACATGCACCCGATCATAACCGCCATGAACACCCTTGGCTTCGAAGCCTCGACCCTTGGCAATCACGAATTCAACTATGGGCTCGACTTCCTGATGAAAGCGGTGACCGGTGCGCATTTTCCGGTGGTCTGCGCCAATGTGGCGCTAAGGGCCGGCACCACCCCGCGCGACGACAGGACGCTGCTGCCTCCCTGGACGATCGTCGAGAAAACCGTCATCGACGGCGCCGGTGAAAGCCATCCCGTGCGCATCGGCCTGATCGGCTTCGTGCCGCCACAGATCATGAACTGGGATCGCCGCCACCTTGAAGGCAGCGTGACGGCACGCGACATCATCGAAACAGCCGAAGCCCATGTGCCCGCAATGCGGGAAGCGGGCGCCGGCATCATCATCGCCCTTTCCCATTCGGGCATTGCCGAAGGGCAGGGCGAGGGGCTGGAAAACGCCGCGCTTCAGCTGGCCGGAATCGAGGGGATCGATGCAATCCTTTCCGGCCATCAGCATCTTGTCTTTCCCGGCAAGCGGTTCGAAGGGATCGCCGGCGTTGATGCCGCGGCCGGCACGCTGCGCGGCAAACCCGCCGTGATGGGAGGCTTCTGGGGCTCGCACATGGGGCTTCTTGATCTGATGCTGGAACGCGACGGCAACAGATGGCGCATTGCGGCCCATACCGCCGAGGCCCGCCCCATTGCCCGGCGCAACAAGGATCGCTCGGTGACACCGCTGGTGAAAAGCGTGCCCGCGGTGCTGAAATCGGTGGAAGATATCCACCAACAGACCCTCGAATACATCCGCCGCCCCGTGGGCACCACCACCGCCCCGCTCTACAGCTATTTCGCGCTGGTGGCCGATGACCCCTCGGTGCAGATCGTCTCGACAGCACAGCGCTGGTATGTGGGCGAAATGCTGAAGGGATCGAAATTCGAGGCTCTGCCCCTGCTTTCCGCAGCCGCCCCCTTCAAGGCCGGCGGCCGGGGCGGACCGGAATATTATACCGACGTGCCCGCCGGCCCGATCGCCATCAAGAACGTGGCCGACCTGTATCTTTATCCGAATACCGTGCGCGCGGTGAAAGTAACCGGCGCCCAGTTGAAGGACTGGCTGGAACGTTCCGCCGGAATGTTCAACCGGATCACTCCCGGTCAGCCCGACCAGGTGCTCCTCAACCCCGAATTCCCCAGCTACAATTTCGATGTGATCGATGGCGTAACCTACGGGATCGACCTTTCGCAACCGTCCAGATTCGCCCCCAAGGGCGAACTGATCAACCCCGACGCCAGCCGCATCACCGACCTGATGTATCAGGGCCGGCCCGTCGCGCCCGAACAGGAGTTTGTCATCGCCACCAACAACTACCGCGCCGGGGGTGGAGGCCATTTCCCCGGCGCCGACGGCTCGACCATCATCTACGAGGCCCCCGACACCAACCGCGACGTGATCGTGCGCTATATTGTCGAACAGGGCACCATAAACCCCACGGCCGACGACAACTGGCGCTTTGCCCCCCTGCCCGGCACCACGGTGCTGTTCGATACCGGCCCCAGGGCCATGGGCTATCTTGATGATCTCAAGGGCATCAGCATCGAACCGGCCGGCGAAGGCCCCGATGGGTTTGCCCGTTTCAGGATCGCCCTGTGAGCGGTCTTTTCACCGGCCCCGACGGCAAGCCCCGCTGCGGCTGGTGCGCCGCAACCGGGCAATATCTGGCCTATCACGATCACGAGTGGGGCTTCCCCGTTGCCGATGACCGCCGCCTGTTCGAGAAGCTCTGCCTGGAAAGCTTCCAGTCGGGACTGAGCTGGCGCACCATCCTTGAAAAACGGGAAAACTTCCGCGCCGCCTTCCACGGCTTCGATCCGGCACGCATCGCCCGCTATGACGGAACCGATGTGGCGCGCCTTCTGGGTGATGCGGGCATCGTGCGCCACCGCGGCAAGATCGAGGCGGTGATCAACAACGCCCGCCGGGCCCTTGAACTGATCGAGGCGGAAGGCTCGCTCGCCGCCTGGCTGTGGCGCTTCGAGCCCTCCCCCTCTCCCCCGCCCCGGACTGTTCCGAGCACCCCCGAGTCAATGGCCCTGGCCCGCGCGCTGAAAGCTCGCGGCTGGAAATTCGTGGGCCCCACCACGGCCTATGCCTTCATGCAGGCAATGGGGCTTGTAAACGATCACGCCGATGGCTGCGCCATCCGCCACGAGGTGGCCCGTGCCCGCGCGGCCTTCACCCCGCCCGGACGTTAAAAGCCCGGGGGTTGCCCGCTTGCGCCCGCAGCCCCACGGCGCTAGAGAAACCCGCAGACGGCAAGGGGGACAGCAGATAATGAACTGGATCAAGGCCGGGATCATCATGGCCCTGTCGGTGGCGCTGCTGCTTTATCTCACCCGTCCCTCGCAACAGGACGTCGAGGACTTCGTGCATGCGGTTGCCCGTTCGCAGCTCATGGCCGACGATCTTGAAAAGACGAACGATCCGGCCGTCGGCCCGCTGCTGGCCATCTGCAGAAGGGGGCACGAGGAAACCTGCCGGGAGGCCCTGCGCCAGGCGATCCGGATCGATTACCGCAGCCGGATCGTCTATGCCGACGTGACGATCACCGGCCTTGGCCCCGAAAACCACTGCCGGGCCTATTTCAACCAGCTGACCTGCACCGGAGCCCGCTGACCTTTGGCCGCGGCTCTTGCCTTCGGTGCGCGCCCGGCCTATATGAAAGGCGAGAGGTTGGCGCGGGCGAACGCCTCGCCAACCCGGTCAGGTCCGGAAGGAAGCAGCCGTAACGAGTTTCCGTTCGGGTCGCTGCCAGCCTCTCACCCTTTTCCCGCATGTCCTGCCCTGTATCGGAGGGTTTCTCGCGCACAGGCCTGCATTTTCGCCCATATCCGCAACTGACCGGGCCGGCCCGCCGTGCCGGGCATGCACAGAGAAATCCGCAACACAGGGAGAGCCCCATGGAAATGGAATACGCACGCCTCAATGCGGCGAAATTCGGCCTGGCCGCCGGTATTGCCGTCTTTCTTCTGACACTGGCCCTCTTCCTGCTCATCTGGCTTACGGGTGGCATGATGATACTGGGCATGGGGGCCGGGGCCGGTATGGGCCCGATGGCTGTCGCCAGCGGGATGATGATCGGAAATGCAATCGTGGGCGGGCTGTCTTCGGCCATTCTCACGGGGGTATTTGCCGCCATCATGGCCGCGATCTACAACCGTCTGCTCTAGTGCATGTCGCGTCAGATCGCACTTGCTTCGCCCGGGGGGCGCAGGCGGTCCGGACATGCGCCTACCCGGGCAGTCGCATGCCCTGAGCAGCCTGTCGCGCCGAATCCGATCATGTGCGACAGGCTCTAGGTCCGGACTCCGACAAATCCGGCTGCGGCCCAGGCCCGCTGGGCCGGCATTTCCACCGCACAGGGCCGCACGGCCCGCAGACGCAGCAGTGCTGCCGTCGGCTTTTCGCCGGCTTCGCACATCAGCCGCATCAGCGCCATGCCCGAGCGCCCGCAGCCAGCCCAGCAATGGGCAAACACCTTTCCGCCGCGCGCAAGCACCGCATGCGCCGCGGCCGAGGCTTCGGCCCAAAGGGCGGCATGTTCGGGCCCCGGCGCGCCGAAATTGGCAATCGGCAGGCAGCACCAGCTCACCCCGGCCGCAGCCAGATCAGCGCCCAGCCCCCCGGCTCCGGCCATTTCAAGCTCGTCCGGCCCCGTCATGCTCAGCACCAGCTCGGCCGGCCAGCGCAGGAGCGCCGCAAGATCGGCCTCGTAACCACCCGCGCGCCCCGGCATCGGGCCGATGCCCAGAATGCCCGTGCCAAGCGCCAGTTCGCCTGCCGGATATTTCACCGGATATGGTGCCATCCCGCCCTCCTTTGCACAACCACCCTACCCTTGCGCTTTACGGCGAGCAACACGCGCCTTAACCTGCGGCCAACCCCGAATCCGAGGACCCTATGAGCGAAGATCGAACTACCGGCTATCAGGTGCTGGCGCGCAAGTATCGCCCCGAGACATTTGCCGACCTCGTGGGGCAGGATGCGATGGTGCGTACCCTGAAGAACGCCTTTGCGGCAGATCGCATCGCCCAGGCCTTCATCCTTACCGGCATCCGCGGCACCGGCAAGACAACAACCGCCCGCATCATCGCCAAGGGTCTGAACTGCACCGGCCCCGATGGCCGGGGTGGCCCCACCACCGAACCCTGCGGCCGCTGCGAGGCCTGCCGCACGATCAGCGCCGGCCAGCATGTGGACGTGATCGAGATGGACGGCGCCTCGCAGACCCGGATCGACGATATCCGCTCGAACGTGCTGGAAAGCGTGCATTACGCCCCCACCTCGGCGCGCTACAAGATCTACATCATCGACGAGGTGCACATGCTTTCGAACAGCGCCTTCAACGCGCTGCTGAAAACGCTTGAGGAACCCCCCCCGCATGTGAAGTTCATCTTCGCCACCACCGAGATCCGCAAGGTGCCCGTCACGGTGCTTTCGCGCTGCCAGCGCTTCGACCTGCGACGCATCGAACCCGAGGAGATGATCGCTCTGCTGCGCCGCATTGCCGATGCCGAAGGTGCAAGGATCAGCGATGACGCGCTGGCGCTGATCACCCGCGCCGCCGAAGGCTCGGCCCGCGATGCAACATCGCTTCTCGATCAGGCGATCAGCCATGGCGCCGGCGAAACCACCGCCGAACAGGTGCGCGCCATGCTGGGGCTGGCCGACCGCGGCCGGGTGCTCGATCTGTTCGAGATGATCCTGAAGGGCGATGCCGCCGGCGCCCTTGGCGAACTGGCCGCACAATATGCCGATGGCGCCGATCCTCTGGCCGTGCTGCGCGATCTGGCCGAGATCACCCACTGGATTTCAGTGGTGAAGATCACCCCCGAAGCGGCAGAAGATCCCACCATCGGCCCCGACGAGCGGGCCCGCGGCCAGGCCCTGGCGGAAAGGCTGGCCATGCGGATACTGGCACGCATGTGGCAGATGCTGCTGAAGGCGCTGGAAGAGGTATCCCTGGCGCCAAACAGCATGATGGCAGCGGAAATGGCGCTGATCCGCCTGACCCATGTGGCCGATCTGCCCCCACCCGGCGAACTGGTGAAGAAACTGCGCGATACGCCGCCCGCCGCCCCGGCCGCCGGCAGCACTCCGGCCGCAGCCCCACGGGCACCGGATGCAGGGCCGCAATCCGCCGCCGCCGGCATCGGGGCGCCCCCGGCATCCGGCAGAGAGGGTTCCGTCACCACGGCAACCGCGCCGGTTCAGGTGCCCGAAAGCCTGGCCGTGCTCTGCCCCGGCTTCGAAGACATGGTCGAACTGATCCGCCGCCACCGAGATGTGAAACTTCTGATCGACGTGGAAACCGGAGTGCGCCTTGTTTCCTATGCGCCGGGGCGGATCGAATTCGAACCTGCCCCCGATGCGCCTGCCGATCTGGCGCAGCGTCTTGGCCGCCGGCTGAAAGCCTGGACGGGGGTTCGCTGGGCGGTTTCGGTCGTTGCCGGCGGGGGCGCCCCCACCCTTGCGGAAACCCGCGATGAAAAGCGTCGCGCCCTCGAACAGGAGGCACTGGAACACCCGATGGTGAAAGCGGTGATCGAAGCCTTCCCGAAGGCCCGCATCACCGCGATCAGAACGCATGAGGAAATTGCCGCCCAGGCCGCGGCCGAAGCCCTTCCCGAAGTTGACGAGGAATGGGATCCATTCGAAAGCGATGACTGAACCGCACGGTTCCGGCCAGCAGGCCGCTTCATGGCGCCACACCGGATTTGTTCCCGTTTCCGGATGCGCTGACAGGCACCCGCCACAAACCGCAACATCACGAAACGAGGCACGGGCACATGACGCAGAAATCCATTCTGATTACCGGCTGTTCTTCGGGCATCGGGCATGATGCCGCACATGGGCTGAAGGCACGGGGCTGGCGGGTATTCGCCGCCTGCCGCAAACCCGAAGATTGCGAACGGCTGCGCGCCGAAGGCCTGGAAAGCCCGCATCTCGATTACGATGACGACGCCACCCTGGAAAGCGCCCTTGCCGAGGTTCTGGCAGCAACCGGGGGCACCCTGGATGCGCTTTTCAACAACGGCGCCTATGGCATACCGGGGGCACTGGAAGATCTGCCCCGCGATGCTCTGCGCGCCATTTTCGAAACCAACCTGTTCGGCTACCACGCGCTGACCCGCCGTGTCATCCCGGTGATGCGCGCACAGGGGCACGGGCGGATCATCAACTGCTCTTCGGTGCTTGGCTTTGCCACCCTGCGCTGGCGGGGGGCCTATAATGCCACCAAGTTCGCCCTGGAAGGCCTGACCGATACCCTGCGCCTTGAAATGCGCGACACGCCGATCCGGGTGATCCTGATCGAACCCGGGCCCATCACCACGAAGATCCGGCAGAACTCGATCCCCCATTTCGAAAAATGGATCGACTGGAAAAATTCTGCCCGGGCAGAAGAATACAGGACCGGCCTTCGCAAGCGGCTTTACGAAAGCCGCGGGCCCGATCGCTTCGAACTGCCCCCCGCGGCCGTTACCCGAAAGCTGATCCGCGCCCTGGAAAGCCCCAGTCCGAAAGCCCGCTATCTGGTGACAACCCCGACCTACGTCATGTGGTATCTGCGCCGCATTCTGCCAACCCGCGCGCTCGACTGGATACTGGCAAAGAGCTGACAGACTGGATACATGCCCGAAGGCGCGGCGATTTTGTGGTTCGCTTTCCGGGCCCGGCAGGTTACACGGAAACCCTACAGAAAGGACAGCTCATGCTCAGCGATCCGTTTTTCCTGTTCGTGGTGGTCGGTGCGGCCGCAACCGTTCTGGTGCTGCTGCTCGGGATCGGCGGCTTTGCCAGGGGGGGCAGTGCGAATGCAAAATATTCGAACCGGATGATGCGCTATCGGATAATCGCCCAGGGCGCAACGGTGGCACTGATCCTGCTTTACGTATTCATGCGCCGCATGTAACGGAAGGCCCAGCCCCGGCCCGAAAGCCGGTCATGCCCGCCGTGGGCTGCGGCCTCATAAGGGCTTTCCCCGACCGCCGCCTTTGGCCTATGAGTGCAGCATGTTGACGAGTGGCAGGAGGAAAACCCATGCAGATCGAGGAAACCGCGCTTCCCGGTGTGCTGATCCTGACTCCGGCGCGCTTTGGTGATCACCGGGGCTTCTTCAGCGAAAGCTGGAACCGGCGCACCCTGGCCGAACACGGGATCGAACTGGATTTCGTGCAGGACAATCATTCACTTTCGCGCCAGGCCGGCACGGTGCGCGGTCTGCACTTTCAGGCGCCGCCCCATGCCCAGGCCAAGCTGGTGCGCTGCGGACGGGGCGCGCTGTTCGACGTGGCGGTTGATATCCGGCGCGGCTCGCCCACCTATGGCCAGTGGATCGGGGTGGAGCTTTCGGCCGAAAACGGCCGTCAGCTGCTGATCCCCGAAGGCTTCCTGCATGGCTTTGTTACGCGCGCGCCCGATACCGAGATCCTTTACAAATGCACCGATTACTACGCGCCCGAATGCGACGGCGCGGTGCGCTTCGACGATCCCGAGATCGGTATCGACTGGGGAATCGCCCCCGGCAAGGCGATCCTGTCGCAAAAAGACACCGCCGCCCCCCTGCTGCGCGATTTCGAATCACCCTTCATTTACGAGGAACAGGCATGAAGATCCTGGTCACCGGCGGGGCCGGTTTCATTGGCTCGGCCGTGGTGCGCCGGGCAATCGCCCAGGGACACGCGGTAGTCAATCTCGATGCGCTTACCTATGCCGCCTGTCTTGAGAACGTGGCCAGCGTGGCCGATCATCCTGATTATGCCTTCGAACATGCAGATATCCGGGATCGTGCCGCACTTGACCGCATCCTCGCCACCCACGCCCCCGATGCCGTGATGCATCTGGCTGCCGAAAGCCATGTGGATCGTTCGATCGACGGCCCCGGCGCCTTCATCGAAACCAACGTGAACGGAACCTACAATCTGCTTGAGGCCGCCCGCCATTACTGGGAAGAACGCGGCAGGCCCGAGGGTTTCCGCTTTCATCACGTTTCCACAGACGAGGTTTACGGCTCGCTCGGAGCCGAGGGAAAGTTTACCGAAGATACGCCCTATGCCCCGAACAGCCCCTATTCGGCCTCGAAGGCGGCCTCGGATCACCTGGTGCGTGCCTGGCACGAAACCTATGGCCTGCCGGTGGTGATGACAAACTGCTCGAACAATTACGGCCCCTTCCACTTTCCCGAAAAGCTGATACCGGTGGTGATCCTTCAGGCACTGGCGGGCAATCCCATCCCGATCTACGGCACCGGCGAAAACGTGCGCGACTGGCTTTACGTCGAGGATCACGCCGAAGCACTGCTGCTGGTGCTGGAAAAGGGCACCGTGGGGCGCAGCTACAATATCGGCGGCGAAAACGAGGCCAGCAACCTGGACCTGGTGCGCAGGCTTTGCGAAATTCTTGATGAAAAACGCCCCGGCGGCGCCCCGCATCGCAACCTGATCACCTTCGTCGAAGATCGCCCCGGCCATGACCTGCGCTATGCGATCGATCCCGCGCGCATCCGCAGGGAACTGGGCTGGCGCCCGTCGGTAACCCTGGACGAAGGGCTGAGGCGCACGGTTGACTGGTATCTCGCGAACGAATCCTGGTGGCGCCCCCTTCGGAAACGCGAAGGCGTGGGCCGGCGCCTGGGGCGAAGTCAGGGCAGATCGGCCCCGGCCTGATTCCCATGCTTCCGGTCCGGCATGTTCCGGCAAGCCGCGCACGCTCTCAGCGCAGGCTGCCCTCCGGCTTCAGCCACCCCACCACGCGCGATTTCGCCCCGAGCGCCGGGGCCTCGACCAGATGCCATGACAGCACCGAAAGTACGAGCGTGGCAGGAAAGGCCAGCATCATGTTCGTCACCGGCCCCTGAGGGCCGAACAGCCATACCATCAGCCCCTGCACGGGGAAGGCATAGATATACATGCCATAGGAATAATCCCCCAGCTGGTTGTAGGCGCGCAGGATCCCCCCGGGCACATAGGCCAGCCAGAACACCCCATAGCCGAGCGCCAGTGCCACAAGCGGCGTATGGAGCGCCGTGCCGCGAGCAAGCCAGGCAGATGCCACCAGCACCGCCAGCACCCCAAGGCCAAGGGGCAGGCAACTGCGCCACAGGTAAAATGCAATTCCGATGACAAAGGGCAGGGAAAGCGTCATCAGTGCCACAAGCTTCGGATGCAGCGCCACCCCTGAAGCCCTGGCCACCAGCCAGAGAGCAAGCCACAACCCCAGGGCCAGCGCCGCCAGCCCCGGCCGCCGCCACAACCCTGCCACCCCGGCCAGGAATACCCCCATGTAACAGAGCACCTCGTAAAACAGTGTCCAGATCGATCCTTCGATCGCCGGATAGGGATTGCTTTCGAATACCGTGGGCAGCACGAACATGGGCGAGGCCAGCGCCAGGTTGCGGGCGATGAATTCCCACGGATGGGATGTGCTCAGAAAACCCACGGCCCCGAGCGAGGAAATCAGCGGCGCAATCACCAGCCCCACCACCAGAAGGCTGACGATCAGGGCGGGATAAAGCCGCAGGAACCGCGCCGCAAGAAAGCTTGTCAGCGATGAGGAACGCTCGAAACTCGCGGTAATCAGAAAACCCGAAATGGTGAAGAAGGCAAACACCGCCAGTGTGCCCAGCGTATGCCCGACAGCCTCCTCAAGCGGCTGCACGGCACCGGGCCCCAGCGTGATCGGCCAGGCATGCGACACCAGCACCGCGGTTGCGGCAACCATGCGGATCAGGTTCAGATTGTTGTCACGGCCCGTGGCCTTGTCGCCAAGATACACCATTTTCACCCTTCCGCACCTCTTTCCGGCAGCCACCGATTGTGCTGCGGCTCCGAAACCGGCAAAACAGCCATGACCGAAACGCAAGGCCACGGAAACGCTTACATGAAGATACTGGTTTTCGGCAAGACAGGCCAGCTGGCCACCGAACTGCAACGCCGCACCCCTGCGGACATTGCCCTTTGCCCGCTCGGGCGAAACGAGGCCGACCTTGCCGATCCTGCCGCCTGCGCCCGCATCATTGATACATCCGGGGCCGATGCGATCATAAATGCCGCCGCCTATACCGCGGTGGACCGCGCCGAAACAGAAGAACCCCTGGCCCGCCGGATCAACGGCGAAGCCCCCGCAGCCATGGCACGGGCCGCCGCCCGGCGCGATATTCCCTTTCTGCATGTCTCCTCCGACTACGTGTTCGAAGGCACCGGCAACAGCCCCTGGCGCCCCGATGATACCGTCTGCCCGCAGAATGCCTATGGCCGCAGCAAGCTGGCAGGCGAACAGGGTGTGCGGGCCGCCGGCGGCCGGCATGTGATCCTGCGCACCAGTTGGGTGTTTTCGGCTCATGGCACCAATTTCGTGCGCACCATGCTGCGCCTTGGAGCCGAGCGCGATCGCCTGTCCATCGTGGCCGACCAGATCGGCGGCCCCACCCCCGCCGCCGACATCGCCGCAACCCTGCTGCAGATCGCCATGGCCTTTCACGCGGGAACGGGCAGAACCGGCACCTATCACTTTGCCGGTGCTCCTGCCGTCAGCTGGGCCGATTTCGCACGCGAGACATTCCGCCTGGCAAGGCTTGACGTGACAGTGGAAGACATCCCCACCGCAGCCTATCCCACGCCGGCCGCGCGCCCCCTCAATTCACGCCTTGACGGCACCACCCTGAGAGACGACTACGGCATCACCCCCGCCGACTGGCGCGCGGGGCTGAGCGAAGTATTGAACGAGTTGGGACATCTGCCATGACAAGACAACGCAAGGGCATCATCCTGGCGGGCGGTTCGGGCACGCGGCTCTATCCGATCACCATGGGTGTTTCGAAACAGCTGCTGCCGATCTATGACAAACCGATGGTCTATTACCCGCTGTCGGTTCTGATGCTTGCCGGCATCCGAGAGATCGCCATCATCACGACGCCCGAAGATCAGGAACAGTTCCGCCGACTGCTTGACGACGGCAGCCAGTGGGGGCTGGCGCTCAGCTATATCGTCCAGCCCTCGCCCGACGGGCTGGCGCAGGCCTATCTTCTGGCCGAAGCGTTTCTTGACGGCGCGCCCTCGGCAATGGTGCTGGGCGACAACATCTTCTTCGGCCACGGCCTGCCCGAACTGCTGGCCAGCGCCGATGCGCGCAGAACGGGGGGCACGGTGTTCGGCTATCGGGTGGCCGACCCGGAACGCTATGGCGTGATCGATTTCGATGCCGAAGGCCGCGCGCGGGCGATCGTCGAAAAACCCGAGGTGCCGCCCTCGAACCACGCGGTCACGGGGCTTTACTTCCTGGATGGCACCGCCCCGGAAAAGGCCCGCCAGGTGCAACCCTCGCACCGTGGCGAACTTGAAATCACCTCGCTTCTGGAAATCTATCTGGCCGAGGGCACTCTGAACGTCGAACGCATGGGGCGCGGTTTTGCCTGGCTTGATACCGGCACCCACGGCAGCCTGCTTGATGCCGGAAATTTCGTGCGCACATTGCAGAAACGCCAGGGGCTTCAGGTGGGCAGCCCCGATGAGATCGCCTTTCGTCAGGGCTGGATCGGCCCCGACGCGCTGGCCGAACGGGCCCGCCTGTTCGAAAAGAACGAATACGGGAACTACCTGTCGGGGCTGGCATGAGCGCCGCGTTACGCCACCAGAAGCGCCCTGCCGGATCATCCGCCGGCCGGCGGCTTCAGATCCGCCCCAGAAGGGCAGCCAGGTGCAACGCCGCATTGCCCGCCCGCGTCTGACGGTAAAGCCCGAGCCGCTGCAGCCCCGCCATCCGCCCCGGAGCCGACCGGCGCCGCAGGGCCCGCCATTCTTCGAGCATCAGGCGGTTTTCATCGTTCAGCAGATCGGCACAATCGCCAAGCGCAATCAGGTTGACCCGGTTCCAGGTGCTGAACCGGCCATCCAACAGTTGCCGCAGCCGCAGGGCGCGCGCGCGCCAGCTGTCGTTTGCGCCAATCTGGTTGCCGGCATGCTGCCGATAGAAAAGCCGCGGCTGCGGATCGTGAATCACCATGCCGCCGGCTCCGGTAATCAGCTGATAGAGCCACCAGTCATGCGCCACCAGGCGGCGCACCCGCCCCGCGGCCTCCTGCGCCAGATCCAGCGCCGCGCGGTTCAGCATGATGGTATTGCCCGCGGCGATGTTCTGCACCAGTGCATTGCGGAAACCGGGCGGTCGGCGCCACAAGGGCGAAGGCCGCAGCGGTGCAAGATCGCCATCGCAGACCAGCGTGCGGCTGCAGTAAAGGGCCGGCATGTCTGGCGCGATGCACGACAGCGCCGCAACCCCGGCCGCCAGCTTTTCAGGCAGCCACACGTCATCCTGATCGGAAAGCGCCGCATAGGGCACCTTCGCCCCGGCCAGGCGCAGCAAGTGCAGGTAGTTGCGCGCAAACCCCATGCGCGGCCCCTCAACCAGCGTTATCTCCCGCCCCGGGTGCCTGCGGGCGAAGGCGCGCAGGATCTCTGCTCCTCCATCACGCGAGCCGTCATCGCTGACGATCAGCGACCAGTCGGCATGGGACTGGGCCGCGATGCTTTCCAGCTGCTCGCGCAGATGGGCAGCGCCCTCGAAAAGACCGAGCAGCAGCATGACATGCGCGCAAGAGGTAATGGTATCGGCTCCGTTCCGTGGCTCAGTTGTTCAGCAGGTCCCGGTGATAGCGAAAGAGCAGCGCCAGGCCAATCGTGAAAGTCAGCAGCGCGATGGCGAACACATAGACATGCGAAACGTAAGCCGCGTCATAGGTGGGATAGAACCCGCGCCGCATTTCGCCGATCACATGCGTCAGCGGGTTGAGCCACATGATGTTGCGGATATGTTCGGGCAGACTGTCATACAGAAAGAATATCCCCGACACGATGAACAGCGGCCGGGTGACGATCTGCCAGATCCGTTCCCACAGGGGAAAGGCCGCCATCAGATAGCAGTTCAACGTGCCCACCCCGAGCGCCAGCGACAGCGCCATGGCCATGGCGATCGCGATCGCCGGAAGGTCGAGCGCGATGATTGCATCCATGCTCAGCCACAGCCCCGCAACCACGATGAAGAACACCACCACATGGGTCAGCCCGTTCAGCACGAAACGAGCCAGCACCGCATCCAGGAAGGTAACCGCGGGATACTGCAGCAGCGGGCGCGAAAAACGGATCGTGGCGCCCGTCTTGTTGGCCACGTCGTTGAACATCATGAAGGGCAGATAGCCGGTAGCATAGAACAGCGGAAAGCTGGTGCCAAGCGCCGGCGCGTGGAACACCTGCGCAAAGATCACCGAAAGAAGCGCTATCGCCGCCACCGGATCAAGCACCGCCCACAGATATCCGCCGGGCGAGCGGCCATAGGTGGTTACCATCTCGCGCAGGATCAGCGCCAGCACCGCACGCGGGGTGCGCAGGCGGCGGGAAAACGCGGGGCGCAGGGCGGCTGATGGCATGGGGCTCCGTTCGCAACGCTGGATTTGCCTTCCGGGATTATGTAGGAAGACAGGGAGCAGTTCAAATCTTTCCTTGTTGCAAAGGGTTGTATCGGTGGATTCACCTCGGCAGACGGCACAGGGCCAACCGCCCCCTGCAGGCGCGCAGCCGCAGGTGCAGGTGCGGCCCAAACCTCAGCCACACCCCCAGGCACAAGCCAGGCCGCACCCCCAGGGGCAACCACCCGGACAGCCGCCACGGCCCGCCGCGCCGCTGGTTACCGTGCGCCCGGCCGCCGGGCCGGCCAGGGCCCGGCGCCGCCACTGGGGCATTCTGGCAAGCTTCGTCCTGGCAGTGCTGCTGCCCTTCGCCGTGGCGGGCTGGTATCTTCATGAGCGGGCAGCCGATCAGTTTGCCTCGACGGTCGGCTTTTCCGTCCGCAAGGAAGAGTTCAACTCTCCGGTTGACATGCTCGGCGGCATTGCCAAGCTTTCCGGTTCAAGTTCGTCAGACACCGATATCCTCTACAAGTTCATCCAGAGCCAGGAACTGGTGGCCGCCGTTGATCGAGACCTTGATCTGCGCGCCCTCTACTCGAAACCCGAAAACGATCCGGTATTCTCCTTCGATCCCGATGGCTCGATCGAGGATCTGGTGGATTACTGGCAGCGCATGGTCAAGATCAGCTATGATGCCGGCACCGGGCTGATCGAACTGCGAATCATGGCCTTTGCGCCCGAAGACGCGCAGACCATTGCCCAGGCAATCTTCGACAAGAGTTCGGTGATGATCAACGAACTTTCGGCAATCGCCCGCGAAGATGCCACCCGCTATGCACGCGAGGAACTGGCCCGCGCCGAAGCCCAGCTGAAAACCGCACGCGAGGCCCTGACCCGCTTTCGCGCGACCAACCAGATCGTTGATCCCACTGCCGATATTCAGGGTCAGATGGGCCTGCTCACCACCCTTCAGCAGCAGCTTGCCGAGGCACTGATCGAGAAGGATCTGCTGCTTGAAACCACCCGCGCCAACGATCCGCGCCTGGCCCAGGTCAACCGCCGGATCGCGGTGATCCGCGGGCGCATCTCTCAGGAACGGCGCAAGTTCGGCGTGAAGGGGGAAGGCCAGGGCAGCGAGGATGAGGATTACGCCACGCTGATCGCCGAGTTCGAGCGCCTCAGCGCCGATCGGGAATTTGCCGAACAGGCGCATGTGGCGGCGCGTGCGGCGTATGAAACCGCCCTGGCCGATGCCCAGCGCAAAAGCCGCTATCTGGCCGCCTATATCAAGCCTACGCTGGCCGAAACACCGCAATATCCGCAACGTTCCCTGCTGCTGGCACTGGTGGGGCTGTTCCTTCTCGGTTTCTGGGCGGTCGGGCTGCTGATATACTACAGTCTGCGCGACCGGCGCTGAAACCGATGATCGAGCTGCGCGATCTGACCAAGATCTATCACGTCAACGGCGTCCCGACAGTTGTCGCCGATCACATCAACGCCTGTTTTCCCACAGGGCTGTCGGTGGCACTTCTGGGGCGTAACGGGGCAGGCAAATCAAGCCTTCTGCGGATGATCGCCGGCACCATGGCACCAAGTTCGGGGCAGATCCTTTCACGTGGCACGATTTCCTGGCCCGTCGGCTTCGCCGGAAGCTTTCACGGTGATCTCACCGGCATGCAGAACGTGCGTTTCATCGCCCGCATCTACGGGGTGGACAGCGATGCCCTGGTTGAATTCGTCGAGGATTTCGCCGAACTCGGCCAGCATTTCCGCCTGCCCTTCCGCACCTATTCCGCCGGCATGCGCTCGCGTCTCGCCTTCGGGGCTTCGATGGGGATCCGGTTCGACACCTATCTGGTTGACGAAGTTACCAGCGTGGGCGACGCCGCCTTTCGCGTGAAAAGCGAAGCCGTATTCATGGAACGCATGCGCCAGAGCGGCGCGATCGTCGTCAGTCACTCGATGCCCCTGCTGCGCCGCATCTGCCAGGCAGGCGCCGTGCTCGAGGGCGGGCAGCTCACCTGGCATGACGATATCGAAGACGCAATCACCCATCACGAAGCCAACATGCGTGCGCCTCTGCCCAAAAAAGCCGGATAGAACGACAGACACCCGCCCATCAGAAGATGAAGTCCGAGGCGTCGAGGTCTGCGAGGCTGACGCCCAGCAAGGTGATGGTGTTGCCGCCCAGGGCGTCGATCACCACATCCGCGCCCACCTGCGCCATGTGGCTGGCGGTGAGGTCGGCGAAATCGGTGATCTCGGAAACCGCCGAAAGGTCGAT
>JALSJM010000006.1 GCA_026989355.1 Paracoccaceae bacterium
CACGGTCATATTTCACGCCATAGGCTTCGACAAAGAAATCGAACGCGGCCTCTGCATCCTCTTTTGTTTCGGCCATCCAGATATCCTGCAGGTGGCCCTTGGCTTTGGCTTGCAGCGACTTCGGCATGGCGTTCAGAACGTTGCCGGTCTTGTGCACCCAGCAGCGTTGCTCGCGGGTTGTGCCAAACACCTCGCGCAGAGCGTTCCAGAAGCCGAGCGCGCCGTCGCCGATGGCCAGGCCGGGGGTCTTTCTCAGGCCGCGGCGCTTGAGATCCAGCAGCCGTTCGCGCCAGCTCTGGCTGCTTTCGCGGTAGCCGTCCACAAGGCCCAGAATGTCCTTGTTGCCCCACTCATCGGCGCCGATAATGACCAGCATGCATTGCTTGTCGGTATCCATGCGCGGCTTGAAGTAAACCCCGTCGGCCCAGAGATACACATAGCGTTTTACCGACAGCTCACGCCGGCACCAGCGTTCGTATTCGGCCCACCACGCTGCCTTGAGGCGCGATATGGTGCTCGGTGTCAGACCTGGCGCATCGGGGCCCGGAAGCGCGGCCAGGGCCTCGCCGAAATCTCCCGCGTGGCCGGCGCTCCTCACCCCTTCAGATACAGCCATGGCAGCAATTC
The DNA here is from genome assembly GCA_026989355.1 of Paracoccaceae bacterium. Taxonomy (GTDB): domain Bacteria; phylum Pseudomonadota; class Alphaproteobacteria; order Rhodobacterales; family Rhodobacteraceae; genus WFVA01. Next base: position 628 of record JALSJM010000006.1, read on the forward strand.
CTCGACCGATTTCGCCCGGCGCGGATAGGGCGGCAGAAGGCTTGATCTGAACCTGATCTTTTCACTGCCTCTGACCCGGTCCCGCACCCGCGGAACCTTCACCGGAACAGGGCCGATCCCGGTCATCACCTCGCGCTCCGGCAGATGGCCGTGGCGAACAAGGCGCGCCCGGCCAGCGGAATCCTTCAGGTGCGCGTGCCTGGCCAGCAGATCGCAAAGCTCCGCTTCAACCGCCTGCGCCAACAGATCCCGCGCCCCCTTGCGCAGGATCTCCGTCAGCGGATCAGGCGAAATTCCGGCTGGATCAATGAGCCGCAAAATCGTATCGTCTTTCATGTGGCATATCCTTTTCTCTTCGAGAACCGCGGCATGTGAACACCGCCATGATATGCCACCCAATCAACCCATCACCAACTTTCGGACATTGCTCAATACACCGGCTGGAATTCACGCTGGACTGTTTCGCCCAGGATACCCTCGACCGCCTGACGCTTCCAGGTGCTGACCTGATTGGGGTGCACCTGATGCCTTATCGCATCATCTTCTGTCCCTTCCTGCTGATGGACATTCTCGCCGGGAATAGTCTGCCGAACCCGTATTCGGACAATGCCGCCACGACGGGCCAGCCGCATTGTCGCTGTAAGGATCGGGCATCGTGTTGTGGGCGGATTGCCGCGTATATCAATCCGCATAGGCTCTTAAACTCGGGATTAATTCGCCAAGAATAAACCAAATACGAATGTCGAACCCGCGAAGGCTCATCTAGATACGGCGATACTGTCGGCATCGGGGCGCTTCCGATACCTGCCGGCCTGATTTTTTTTGGGGAAACAGGTTTTTGGGGGGGAACAGAGCAGTGCGACGTTCTGAAAATCAATTCCTTGCCTTTGAGCCCGAAAGACAATCGTTCGCTTTTCGCCTGAAGGTAAAGGTTTGATATGCCGAAACTGCTTATCTACTCGCATGACACTTACGGATTGGGAAATATTCGCCGGATGCTTGCGATTGCGGCGCATTTGTCCAAAAGAAATCCTGATCTTTCCATATTGCTTGTATCGGGTTCTCCGATGCTGCATGCCTTTCGGGTTGAACCCCAAATCGATTTCATCAAGTTGCCCTGCCTTTCCCGTCTGGAAACAGGAAAATACGTATCCGTACATCGCGGGGTCGACATTGAACAAGTTTTGCGGATCCGAGCGAATATCCTGGAATGCACGATAAGGGATTTTCAGCCCGATGTGCTGCTGGTCGACAAGAAGCCGATCGGCCTGGAAGGGGAACTTGGTCCTGCCTTCGATACTATGGAGAACGCCGCAAGCCGGCCGCATCTGGTCCTGCTTCTGCGCGACATTCTTGACTGTCCGGAAAGAACCCGCGCCGTTTGGGCAAAGAACCGTTACTGCGATGCCATCGAAACATACTATGACCGTGTTCTGGTTGTGGGAAACAGATCGGTTTTTGATGTGGCCGAGAACTACTCCTTTCCCCATGCGGTTGCAAAGAAGATGCGATATTGCGGATACCTTGAAAGAGAAAGGAGTCCGCACAGCATTCAGGCCACAAGACAGGAACTGGGCCTGTCGGCGCGTGGAAAAATGGTTCTGGTGACTGTCGGAGGTGGCGCAGACGGGCAGAAAATACTGAATTGTTACATTCAGGGCCTGAAAAACAGTCCGCAAGGGGCCGGACATAAAAGTCTGCTTCTATGTGGGCCCGAGATGCCGCTGGAACAGCGTTCCAGATTCGAAACTCTTGCCTCCAGACTTCCCGGCGTTCAGGTCCGGGAATTCACGGATGACATCATGCGCTACATGGCTGCAGCAGACGTCGTTATATCAATGGCAGGGTATAATACGATCTGCGAACTGCTGACCTTGAAGAAGAACGCCATCGTGGTGCCCAGAACCAAGCCGGTTCTGGAGCAATTCATAAGAGCGAAACGGTTGGCAGAACTTGGACTTGTAAAGACCATTTTCCCTGATGAACTGCAGCCGGAGCTGCTGGCAAGTTCCGTGAGAGCGGCACTTGAGGAAGGTGCGATCCGGCGAGCGAACAACTGCCATATGGACATGGGTGGTCTGGATCGCGTTGAAGAAGAGATATTGTCACTGATGGGGGCCCCCTCAAAGGTATATCTTCCGAATTTCATGCCCGGAAGCCATCGGCGCACCGTTTTCAAAACGGATTTCAAAACGAATGTCCGGCCGATAAGTCTGGAGCAGGAGTAGATCATGCGTATAGGCTATGTTGTCAAACGCTATCCTCGCTTTTCCGAGACGTTCATAGTCAACGAAATTCTTGCACATGAGGCAGCCGGCCTGGATGTCAGGATTTTTGCGCTGCTCCCTCCAGAGGACACACATTTCCAGGATATCATCGCGCGTGTTCGGGCGCCCGTTACCTATTTGCGGGCCAGGAGCAGCAAGACCAGTGAATTCTGGTCCACATTGCTTCACGCGGCGAAAGAATTGCCGGATGTCTGGAAATACCTGTCTGCCGGACCGGATGAAACACCACGGGAAGTGCTTCAGGCGTTGATTCTGGCGCTGGAGATCAAGAAACAGGGCATCAGCCATCTGCACGCTCATTTTGCGACTTCGGCAACCGTTGTTGCCCGTCTGGCGGCATCGTTTGCCGGCATCAGTTTCACCTTTACCGCACATGCCAAGGATATTTTTCTGGACGACATCAGTCTGGAAAATCTCAGGCAGAAATTCCTGAGTGCGGCGCTGGCTGTGACAGTAAGTGACTACAACGTCATCTATCTGAAGGAAAAACTGGGGATTTCCGATACCCGGATTCGGAGAATCTACAACGGCCTGGATCTGGAACGATTTTCCTACAGTGAACCGGATCTGGAAAGTTCGAGAATCGTTGCCGTGGGGCGGCTGGTGGAAAAGAAGGGTTTCGGCATCCTCATTGACGCCTGCAATATACTCAGGTCGCGGAACGTGCATTTCGAATGCCGGATTGTCGGCACCGGCCCGTTGCAGGCAGAGTTGGAAAATCAGGTGAAAGAGACGGGCCTTGAAGATCAGGTGATACTTTGCGGTCCGCGTCCGCAACATGAAGTTATCAGGGAAATTCGCAATGCTGCGCTGTTCGTCGCGCCCTGTATCGTCGGCGACGACGGAAACCGGGACGGTCTGCCGACTGTTCTGTTGGAAACGATGGCATTGGGCACGCCTTGTATTTCCACGAATGTAACGGGAATCCCCGAAGTCATTCATGACAAGATCACCGGGCTGGTGATCGAACAGGGTGATGCTGTCGGATTGGCGGACACATTGGAAACATTGTTGGGAGACAAGGCGCTGCGCGTCAGGTTGGCGCGGGAAGCCAGAGCGCTTATCGAAGAGAAATTCGATATCAAACGGAATGCTGCGGAACTGCGTGAGTGTTTCGCTGCCGCATGTAATGATTTCAGTGGAAAGAACCCGGTATGAGAGCGGCATACGTATGTGCTGACCGGGGAGTGCCGATATTCGGCATGAAGGGCTGCTCTCTTCATGTTCAGGATGTTGTACGCGAGTTCCTCAAGAGAGGAATAAAGGTTGATTTTTTCGCGGCAAGCAAGGGTGGTTCCCCGCCGACGGGTCTATCGTCTCGGCCGGTTTACCGGATCACCCGTGAGCAGACCAGGGACAGATCCAGCCGCGAGCAGGCGGACCTTCTGAACAATGAAAAAATTGCCAGCCTGTTGTCCAGCAAGGGCAGCTACGATTTCGTCTATGAGCGATATTCTCTCTGGAACCATGCAGGGATGGAGTATGCGAGGGAAATTGGCGTTCCCGGAATTGTTGAAGTGAATGCCCCCTTGATTGAAGAGCAGGCAAGGTATCGAGGGCTGATCGACCGGGATGCTGCCTGCGATGCAGCCCGCCGGTGTTTTGCGGCTGCTTCCTGCATCGTCGCAGTTTCAGAGGGGGTGGCAGACTATCTTCAGTCGTTTCCCCAGACCAGGGGAAAGGTGATTGTTGTTCCGAATGGGGTAAATCCTGCAAGGTTCAGGCCGTTGGCGTTTCACCAGGTATTTTCAGGTCCACTCGTGACTCTGGGATTTGTCGGCACCCTGAAACCATGGCACGGGGTCGGGCAGTTGATCGAAGCATTCAGAACAATTCATGCCTGTTACCGAAACACCCGCTTGTTGATTGTTGGCGATGGCCCCGAATACGCGGCTTTGAGAGAACAATCCAGGGCCGCCGGACTTGAAAATTCCGTCGTTTTCACCGGTTCTGTGTCATCAGACCGGATACCGGATCTTCTGTCTCGGATGGATATCGGCATTGCGCCCTATCCGGAGTCAGATGATTTTTATTTCTCGCCCCTGAAGGTTTTTGAATACATGGCGGCCGGATTGCCTGTAGTTGCCAGCCGCATTGGCCAACTTGCAAGTATCCTGCAGCATGGACAGACAGGCCTGTTATATGAAGCCGGCAACCAGGAAGCGCTTGTCAAGGCGATTTCAACGCTTGTTGATGATGGCGTATTTGCCAGGGCGCTTGGCCGGAAAGCCCGGGAAACCATTCTTCTTGATCACACATGGGATATTCGCGTCGAGAAGATCCTGGATGCCGCCGGTGTCGGCAGGACCATGAAACTCGGGCAGATGAAGAGGTTCAACTGATGGCGCGCCCCAAGAGCATCCGGCAATCCCTGCCAGGCATTACAAGGTTCCTGCGGCATTTCTCTCCTTACCTGCGGGAACACCGTCTGTTGATCGGCGCCTCGATGGCCGCACTGATCGGACAGACATTTCTGCGGTTGCTGGAGCCCTGGCCGCTGAAATTCGTTATCGACCGCATTGTTCAGCAAGACGATGCGGGCCGTCAGCGTTCCAGCATCGAGTGGCTATCCGCTCTGGACAACAACACATTCTTGATCATTGTAACGGTTGCCCTGGTTGTGATTACAGCCATCCGGGCACTGATGGGATACTACTCTACAATAGGCTTCGCACTTGTCGGAAACCGAGTTCTGACGAAGGTTCGGAACAAGGTTTTCAAACATCTGCAAACCCTGTCGCTGGAATTTCATGACAAGTCGCGCAGTGGTGATATCGTTGTTCGGGTGATCGGCGATATCGGCATGCTCAAGGAAATCGCCGTGACCGCGGCAATGCCGTTCATCGGCAATCTGCTGATCCTGTTCGGGATGTTTGGTGTCATGTTCTGGCTGCACTGGGGCCTGGCCTTGCTGGTCGTTGCCACAACCCCTCTGCTTTGGTTGCTGACCATGCGCCGCAGCAAGAAAATCCAGGAGGTATCGCGCAACAACCGAAAACGCGAAGGAGACATGGCGGCTACCGCGTCGGAATCCATCGGCGCAATCAAGACTGTCCAGGCCTTGTCGCTGGGAGACCAGTTCGACAGGACATTCGCAAGCGCGAACAAGAAAAGCCTGAAGGAAGGCGTGAAGGTCAAACGTCTTTCGGCAGGCCTGGAGCGTTCTGTTGATGTCCTGGTTGCCGTGGCGAGCGCGTTGGTCCTGTGGTATGGCGCACATCTCGTGTTGTCGGCAGAACTGACCGCCGGTGAGCTTCTGGTTTTCATCTTTTACCTCCGTCGCGCCTTCAGGCCGTTGCGAGACTTCGCAAAATATACGGCCAGACTTGCAAAAGCCTCTGCAGCCGGAGAGCGGGTCCTGGAGTTGATGGAGCAAAAGCCAGAGGTTACCGAAAAAAGAGACGCTGTTGTCGCACCGCCTTTCAGGGGCGAAATCGCCTTCATCCATACGAGCTTCTCATATTCCTCGGGACAACCCGTGTTAAGTGATGTGACTTTCCGTGTGGACCCTGGGCAACATGTTGCAATTGTCGGGCCATCCGGTGCCGGCAAATCGACAATCACAGCTCTGTTGATGCGGCTCTATGATCCGAAGCACGGGGTGGTTGCGATCGATGAAACCGACATAAGGGATTTCACGCTGGAATCTCTTCGCAGCCAGATTTCTGTTGTTCTGCAGGATACCATCCTTTTCGCATCCAGTGTGCGGAACAATATTTCTGCCGGTCAGGATGTTTCCATGACGGAAATAGAAGACGCAGCCAGACTGGCAAACATCCACGACTTCATCGTATCTTTGCCAGAAGGCTACGACACGATTGTCGGAGAACGCGGTGTCACCTTGTCGAATGGGCAAAGACAGCGGATCGCCATCGCGCGTGCCGCAGTCAGAAAGACACCGATCCTTGTTCTGGATGAGCCGACCACCGGTCTGGACCGGAAGAATGAACGTATGGTTCTTGACGCCATGTACAAGCTCGCAAAGGGGCGAACCACGCTTGTCATTACTCATCGCCCGGAAACTGCAATGCGGGCGGACGAAATCATCTATCTGCAAGATGGGAAAATCATGGAGCAGGGAACACATGATGAATTGTTGCGTCGTGGGGAAACCTATGCCCGAAATTTCTTCGGTGATGGGGCCAACACCAGACAGGATATTGTGAGTATCTAACGTGCTTTCTCCAGCCGAACAGTCGCTTGTCCGTCGCGATGTCAATCTGCCGGGCCTTGCAACACTACTTGACGATGAGATGTTTCTTGAAGAGCTGAAAAAGGCCCTGCCAGATCTGGGGCTGTCCACGGCACGCCGGACATACATCCGCCACAAGCCGGGAATGAACTGCCTGGTCCGCTACGAGGTAGGAAATTCCGAAGGCACCTTTGACGTCTATGCGAAAACGTATTCTTCGTTTTCGAATGAGAAGTTGAACAAGGCAAAAGAGCGGGCGTCCGTGACCACCGCGCTCGGCTTCGGGAGAATTCTCCTCGATTCCGGTTCTATCCAGGTTTGTGCATTTCCTAACGATGACAAGCTCAAGACATTACTTCGGCTGGGTGTTCCCGGCCAGGGTCAGGGGCTGGTTTCAAGAATATTCACGCCCGATTCGGGCTTGCCGGAAACGGTCAGCCTTGAAACACTGCAATACAAGCCGGAAAGACGGTATGTTGCTCAATTGAAAAGCAGTGCCGGAGATGTCGCCGCTGCAAAATTCTATACCTCGCATGCCTTTGATCAGGCTTACCGGAATGCCAGGCATGTAACGGACGAGACCGATAGCCTGTTTCCCAGGCTGATTGGCAGGTCAAAACGACATCACATTCTGGCTTTTGAATGGATACGCGGCACGGTGCTGAATGACGAATTCAGATCTCCGGATTTTGATATCCGATACGTCCATTCGCTTGCAGAGGCCCTTTCCAGCTTCCACATTCCGAAATTCGAGGGTTTGGCGCCTCAGGATACTTCTGCCAAGGCGGCCAAACTGGCCGCCCATGCGCGAGGTATCGGTTTTCTCGTGCCGAAACTTGAACGGCAGGCAGCAAGACTGGCTAGAGAACTTGCCCGTGAACTGGAACATCTTCCGAATTTGTCGTTCCGCATCCATAACGATCTATATGCCAAGCAGGTTCTTTGTACCGATGATGGAATCCGGCTGGTTGATTCCGATGATATCTGCCTGGGGCATCCGGCCGCGGATCTTGGCCTGTTCATTGCCCACCTGGAACGAAACATCATCAGTGGCGGGCTCGACCCCGCTCTTGCCAGAAGCGTAAGATCTGCGCTGATCAAAAGATATCGGCCCCATATTGGCTATGACATCATTGGTTCTGTTGACCTGTTTGTCTCCCTCGGCCTGATGCAGCTCACGCATCACCCATACCGTACTTGCCTGAAGAACTGGCCCGAGGTCATGGCCATGATACTCGATCGGGCAGACCACCATTTGCAAGAATATCTTTGCACAGGGCGCCCGGGAAAAACCGCTGTTGCCCATGGCTCATATTCCGGTGTCGATGTGGATGACCCTTTTGATATTGGAAATGACCCTGCCATGCCATCGAACAGGGATGCATTGGACCCGGGAGTGATCGCGCCAATTCTTTCGAGGTTGATCGGCGTGTCCGGTCAGCCAGTTCCGGCACGTGCCCTGAAAAGTATCCGAGCCCTCCGCCACAAGCCTGGTCGTCGTTGTGTGATCGAATATTGTTTTCGCACAGGATTGGAACACGGGCGCCAGGATACATACCGGTTTATCGGCAAGAAACGAGCGCGCGGTCTGGACCTGAGAACATTCAGGGTGAATGCTGCCCTTTATTCGAATGGATTTGGACAAGGCTGTCCTGATGGAATCGAGGTTCCACAGCCAATCGGTTGTATTCCGGAGCTGAATATGTGGATACAGCGAAGCGTTAGCGGACAAAATCCATTCCCATTGTTTCACAAAAACGAAGACCCGACCGTGGGCAAGCGGATCGCAGGCCTTCTCTTCAAGCTGCACTCGGCAAATGTTCCCAGCAAACGACAACACGATTTGCAGGACGAAATGACCATCCTGGAAACCCAACTGGGAAAAGTTGCGGATTCAAATGCGCATATGAAAGAGCGCATTCACGCCGTCCTGTCAGCCTGCCGAGACCTTTGCGACAATGCGCCAGAGCCGCGTTACACTGGAATACACAGGGATTTCTACCATGATCAGGTTCTTGTCCGACCCGGGAAAATCTATCTGCTTGATCTTGACCTTTATTGCATCGGAGATCCGGCCCTCGATTTGGGTAATTTCATTGCGCATATCGAAGAACAGTCTTTGCGCGAGTTCAATGATGTCACGGTTTGCGAAAGGGCCGTGGACTTGCTGATCAGCCACTACTGCGATCTGGTAGGAGAGGATATTTCCGAAGCAATCGAGATGTATTCCACGCTTTCGTTTGTCCGCCATATTGCGATCAGCCAACGTATAACCAAACGAAACGGCTTTACGGAAAGAATTATCGAAATCTGTGAGTCGAAACTGGGGTCAGGTCAAAAGACATGACGGTTTCGATGGGTCTGCGGTCCTTCTTTCCCAATCCCCACGGCAAGTCCTGCCGGAATCCGCCCGCCGCCCGCCAGCACCGGGCCGGATTGCAGGCAGGTCACACGCTCTTGATGGCGTGTTCGTGCCCGGCGTTCCGACATGCACGTCATTCTGCACATCGGTGTTCTTTCTCGGGCGGTGCACCGCGTTCTGGCGTCCGGCCGTCGGGTCATGCGATATTCTGCCACTGGCGCAGGTTTCCGGATCCCGGATGAAAAGACGGCGGATCGCCTACAGCATCCGATCGGCATGCCAGTCCGCATGGTCCTTCGCGAATGTCGAGACGAAAAAATAACTGTGGTCATATCCCGGCTGCATGCGGAACACGCTGGGGATACGGGCCGTGGCAAGGGCTGCGGACAGAGCCTCGGGCTTCAGCAATTCCAGAAACTGGTCGGATGTGCCCTGATCGATCAGCATGTCGCGCGGCCAGCCCCGGCTGCGGACCAGAACGGTTGCGTCATGTGCCTGCCAGGCGGTCTTGTCCTCCCCCAGATAGGCGGCCAGCTGCACACGGCCCCAATCCGATGCCGTGGGATTGGCAATGGGTGCAAAGGCCGAAACCGAGGCAAACTTGTCGGGGTGGTTCATCGCCAGCGTCAGCGCTCCGTGCCCACCCATGGAATGGCCGGTAATGCCGTGACTGTCGGTCAGAGGGAAGCGGTTCATGACCAGATCGCGCAGTTCCTTCAATACATAGTCATACATCCGGTAATGCGGCGCCCAGGGGTCCTGCGTTGCATTCACATAGAACCCCGCGCCCTGGCCCAGTGCGAAATCCGGGTCATCCGCCACGCCTTCGCCGCGCGGGCTGGTATCGGGGAAGATTATCGCAATTCCGCGATGTGCGGCATGTTGCTGAAACCCCGCCTTGGTCATCGCGTTTTCGTGGGTGCAGGTCAGGCCCGACAGATACCACAACACCGGCACGGGGCCCGAGCGCGCCTGCGGCGGCAGATACAGACCAAAGGTCATCTCGCAGGCGCAGACCTCTGACAGGTGCCGATACACCCCCTGCACGCCGCCGAAACAGGTGTTTTCGCTGATGGTCTGCATCAATATTCCACCACCGCACGGATCGACTTGCCCTGGTGCATCAGTTCGAACCCTTCGTTGATCTCGTCCAGCGTCAGCTTGTGGGTGATCATCGGATCTATCTCGATCTTGCCCTGCATGTACCAGTCAACGATTCTGGGCACATCGGTGCGCCCGCGTGCTCCGCCAAAGGCCGTGCCGCGCCAGACACGCCCGGTGACCAGCTGGAAGGGACGGGTGGAAATCTCGGCCCCCGCCGGCGCGACGCCGATGATGATGCTTTCGCCCCAGCCCTTGTGTGCGCTTTCAAGGGCCGTGCGCATCACATCGACATTGCCGGTGGCGTCAAAGGTGTAATCGGCGCCGCCGCCCGTCAGCGCGACCAGATGGGCGACAAGATCGCCTTCCACCTCGGCCGGGTTGACGAAATCGGTCATGCCGAAATGCCTGGCCATGTCCACCTTGCCGGGGTTCAGATCAACCCCGACGATCTGGTCGGCCCCGGCAAGTCGCAGGCCCTGGATAACATTCAGCCCGATCCCGCCAAGGCCGAAAACGATGGCTTTCGCGCCGATTTCAACCTTTGCCGTGTTGAAGACCGCACCGATGCCTGTCGTCACGCCGCAGCCGATGTAGCAGATCTTGTCAAACGGTGCGTCCTTGCGCACCTTGGCCAGGGCGATCTCCGGCACCACCGTATGGTTGGCGAAGGTCGAGCACCCCATGTAGTGATGGATCGGCGTGCCATCCAGCATCGAGAACCGTGTCGTGCCATCGGGCAGCAGCCCCTGCCCCTGGGTTTCGCGGATCGACTGGCAGAGGTTGGTTTTCGGGTTCAGACAGTATTCGCATTCGCGGCATTCCGGTGTGTAGAGCGGGATCACATGATCGCCGACCTCGAGACTGGTCACGCCCTCGCCGACCTCCACGACCACACCCGCGCCCTCATGGCCGAGGATGGCCGGAAAGATCCCCTCGGGGTCAGCGCCCGAACGGGTGAATTCATCCGTATGGCAGAGGCCGGTTGCCTTTATCTCGACCAGAACCTCGCCGGCGCGCGGGCCTTCAAGGTTCACATCCATCACTTCCAGAGGCTTGCCCGCCTCAAGTGCTACAGCTGCGCGTGTCCGCATGGCCCACTCCCTGTTTTCCTCGTCATGGCGGTGTTTTCGAATTGACGCGTGCCCTTGTCGCCCGCGTGCATCTTCGATATGTATCTTTTCCAGGGTCAGCTTTTCAAGCCTTATTGTCCAGAGGTGGCGGCGGGAATCCGGCGATTTCCGATGCCAGGTTTCGCCTCTCGGGAGCGGATTGCCTTGCCGGACTTCTGATGCCTGTCCTCATGGAACGCCTGCAGGCCATGGTGCAAGCACGGGGTGTCGGAAGGTTTTTTTCCACTGGAAAGCTTCAGCAGTCGCATGCGCGACGAGCTTCTGAACGAAACCATGTTCCGCACCATGGCGCATGCCCGCGCCCTGATCCGGGCCTGGGCCGATGACTGCAACGAGGAAAGGCCTCATTCGGCACTCGGCTACCAGACGCCAAAAGCCTTCGCCGGTTGCTCGACCTGCGCCATGTGGCGTATCGTCCCAAAGGGGCCGGCATCGCATGACAGGATGCGCGAAAGATATCCGACAGTATCCCGGGCAAGCGCATCGCGGGCGGAGCCTTCGGATTGCTCAAGCGCCTGATGCGTTCGAACGGGAATGGCGGATTGACAATTTTCGTGCGGCAACCGATCAATCGGCTCTGACGCAGCATGACGGGGGCGCGGGCATGGGCCTTTCGGCCACGGAAATCGAGGTGGTGGCACCCAACCTGAAAAGGCGTCTTTCCGGCGTGACCGCTACCGTCGTTCGCCTGGTGCCGCTGATGGCCCGGCAGATGGGTGTGGTGGCCACCGGCCCCGGTCTTCCCGGCCATGTGCCGCATGTGCCGCTGTGGCGCGCGGCCCTCCTGCCGCGCGATTGCTGGCGGGTGTGGCATGCGCGGCGCAACACGGAAATGCTGCTCGGGCTTGTGTTGCGCCGCGTTCTGCGGCGTCGTTACCGACTGCTGTTCACCTCGGCCTCGCAGCGTCATCACAGCCGATATACCCGCTGGCTGATCTCGAAGATGGATCATGTGATCGCCACATCGGCAAAAACCGCGGCCTATCTTGAATGCCCTGCAACCGTGATCCTGCACGGGATCGACACCGATACCTTCGCCCCCTGCGGCGATCGCTCAGCCCTGCGCGCGCGCCTTGATCTGCCCGGGGGGCTGCTGGTGGGGTGCTACGGGCGTATCCGTCATCAGAAGGGCACCGATCTGTTCGTGGATGCGATGATCGAAACGGCGCGTGTCGATCCCCGGGTCGTGGGGGTTGTCATGGGGCGCGCCACCGGAAAACACCGGGAATACGAATGCGCTCTGCGCGCCCGGGTGGCTGCGGCAGGGCTTTCCGGGCGCATCCTGTTTCGCCCCGAGGTGCCGGTCAGCGAGATGCCCGCCTGGTATCAGGCGCTTGATCTTTTCGTTGCGCCGCAACGTTGGGAAGGCTTCGGGCTTACCCCGCTTGAGGCAATGGCCTGCGGGGTGCCGGTTCTGGCTACCCGCGTGGGCGCTTTCGACGAACTGGTGAAGCAGGATGAGACCGGCCGCCTGATCGCGGCGGATGATGCGGCCGGAATGGCCGAAGCGCTGCGTGCGCTTGTATCCGATCCGGCGGGAATTCTCCGTATGGGCAGGGCCGCACGGGAGCATGTGCTGGCCAGGTTCCGTCTTGAGCGTGAGGCCGGCGAGATCATCCAGGTTTACAGGGCGTTGCTGGCCCGGAAAAATGCGGCAGGCAATACCACGTGCAATGGGGGCACCCAGACATGAAATACGAACTTCGCCCACCGAAGATGCCCGGTCTGGCCCGCTATCGTGCTCTGCGCCGACGCACGCCCGGGGCTTCCGTCATCCGCTCGCTTGAATACGAGATGCTCGAAGAAATATCGCTTTCGGGCCGGATCCTTGATTACGGGGGCGGGCAGGGGGCCAGCTATGTTTCGCTGCTGCCGGATGACATCGAGCTTCTTTCCGTCAACATCGATACCCAGTACAACCCCACCCATCTTATCGGAGTGGGCGAGGCCCTGCCTTTTGGGGATGGGCATTTTGACGGGGCGATATGCCTCAATGTGCTGGAGCACATCTATGATACCCGTTTCGTGCTTGACGAGATCTTCCGTGTGCTCAGGCCCGGGGGCGTGCTGCATATCTCGGTGCCTTTCATCTTTCGTGTTCACGGCCACCCCGATGACTATTCGCGCCACACCACAAGCTGGTGGCGCGAAACCATGGAACGCACGGGCTTTGCCGAAACGGTGATCGAGCCGCTGGTCTGGGGCAAGGCCAGCAGCGCACAGCTGATCCGCGGCAACGGTCTCTGGCCGGCCTTCACAACCTGGCGCAACATGCTGCACGATATTGCCATGGCGCGGTTGAAATCGAAGGATCGTGCATGCATCAGCGGGCGCTATGGGGCAAGCGTCAGCGCCGTTTCGCCCGGCTGGTGGATTGCCGCGGTGAAGGGAAAGGCGCCTGTCGGCTGAGCCGTTCCGCCCATGGGCCCGCTGCAAGCGCGTCTGCATGGTTGCGCAAATCACGCGCCCGGCGCATGCGGGGGGCCTTGCCGCGCGCCGGACGTTGACAAGGGGCCGGCGGCAGGCCATGCCCTTTCCCCGATGGTTTCAAGCGTCTTGTCTGGAGAGTGAACATGCGCATTGCGATGATTGGTACCGGCTATGTAGGGCTGGTCTCGGGGGTCTGCTTCTCGGATTTCGGGCATGAGGTGATCTGTGTCGATAAGAACCCGGCCAAGATCCACATGCTCGAACGTGGCGAAGTGCCGATCTACGAGCCCGGCCTGGAACAGCTCATGGCCAGGAATGTGGCTGCGGGCCGGCTTTCCTTTACCGGCGATCTGGCGCAGGCGGTGGATGGCGCAGATGCGGTGTTCATTGCCGTGGGCACACCTACCCGGCGTGGCGACGGCCACGCCGATCTGAGCTATGTCATGGCTGCGGCCGAAGATATTGCCCGTGCGCTCACCGGTTATGCGGTAGTGGTTACCAAATCCACCGTGCCGGTCGGCACCAACCGCAAGGTGGCCGAGGTGATCCGCAAGGTCCGGCCAGAGGCCGAATTCGATGTGGCCTCGAATCCGGAATTCCTGCGCGAGGGCGCGGCGATCGACGATTTCATGCGCCCCGACCGCGTGGTCGTGGGGGTGGAAAGCGAACGCGCCCGGCAGGTGATGGAAGAAATCTATCGCCCGCTTTACCTTCGGGACTTTCCGATCATCACCACCGATCTGGAAAGCGCCGAGATGATAAAATATGCGGCCAACGCCTTTCTGGCCACCAAGATCACCTTCATCAATGAAATTGCCGCCCTGTGCGAACGCGTGGGGGCAGATGTGAAGCAGGTGTCGAAGGGCATGGGGCTTGACGGGCGTATCGGCAACAAGTTCCTGCATGCGGGGCCGGGCTATGGCGGTTCGTGTTTCCCCAAGGATACCAGCGCACTGGCGCGCATCGGTCAGGAACACGCCACGCCCATGCAGATCACCGAAACCGTGATCAAGGTAAACGAAGAGGTGAAGCGGCGCATGATTGCGAAGATCATCGATCTGTGCGATGGCTCCGTGAACGGCAAGACGATCGCCATCCTCGGCGTCACCTTCAAGCCCAATACGGATGACATGCGCGAGGCCCCTTCGCTTGCCATCGTGCCGGCGCTGGTGGGCGGCGGTGCGAAGGTGCGGGTCGTCGATCCGCAGGGGCGGCGCGAGGGCGAGGCCCTGTTGCCCGGCGTGGAATGGGTCGAAGATGCCTACAGCGCCACGAAAGAGGCCGACGCGGTGGTGTTGCTCACGGAATGGAACGAGTTTCGCGCGCTTGATCTTGCCCGCATGGCGGGCGCGATGAAAACTCCCCGCATGGCCGATCTGCGCAACATCTATTCCCAGCAGGATGCGCAGGCCGCCGGCTTCACCGCTTACGTGGGGGTGGGGCGTCAGGCAGCCGCCGGCCGCAACTGAGGGGCGCGGCGCGCACCGGCCTCGGGCTTTCGGGGGGCGGGCAAACGCGCAAGGAAAAGCCCCGGGAAATCCCCGGGGCTTCGCTGTTTTGTATCGGCTCTGTGCCTGTGGTTCGTGCCGAAGGCTCAGGCCTTCCTGCGCCTGCGTTTCAGGCCGGCCAGCCCCGCAAGACCACCCAGCAGCAGCACGCCACCGGCAGGCAGCGGCACCGGTGCCGGGTTGTTGTTGGGATCGTCGTCAACCCCCATCTTCGACAGGTAGATCTCACCGTCATCATAGGCGAAGGTAAAGGTATCGACCGTGCCGATGGACTTCAGATCCCAGCTGTCGATCATGCCGGCAACCACGGTATAGACCGAGCCGTTGATGCTCACCGTGCCGTCAAGCAGCTGGTGTCCGGCATCGCGCAGCAGCAGATCGGTGATCCATACGGCGCGATCGAAGATCAGCGTCAGGGCTTCGCCCATTCCGATGTTGTCATCCCCCGGGAAGGCACCGCCGTTCGAGCTGCACTCGCTCAGCGAGCCGTTCCAGCCCGAGTGGCACACGCCAAGCCCGGCCGGCCCCGAACCATCGGTTCCGTCAAAAAAGGCATGCGTCAGGTCGCCAAGCGGATCGCCCGCCCAGGTGCCCTTGGCATCGGTGATGGTAATACCGTTGTCAGTGACGCTGCCGCCGGTTACCTGATCCCAGCTGCCTTCCTGCCCGGCATTGGCTGCCTTGTAGACGTCTGCCATCGCGGCAAAATCGAATGACGCCGTTGCGGCCGTTGCAGAAACAGGGCCAAAAGCCACTGCACCCAGCAAGGCTGCGCCGAAAATGTGTTTCTTAAGCATATGCGTTCTCCCGTTACCCGAACACGTTTCCAACTCACTCACATGCAGAACATACAATAGACAGATTCCTGCCACAATTGCACAAATGTGGCTTTCTGCATTATTTGCACAACCATGAAGGGAGCGGGGGCGCGCGGCATATCCTCAGGTGATGAGTTGGCCTGCTTGTTGAACCTTCTTGACCCTTCCGCCCGGGTGCCCTTCCCGTATTCCGGGTGCCCGGACGAATCAGGCCGGGCAGGTGCGAAACGATTTGAACAGCAGAGACAATCGGGTTAGGCACCGTGTCCCATGAGTGGTGATGTGCAATCAACGGTTCTGGCCTGTGCGGTCGAACGATGGCTGCCCCGTATGGGCGATCCGACGGTGATGGGGTGGCTCACGGTGGCGGCTTACGGCATTTGTGCCGTTACGGCCCTGCATCTGGTCCGGCACGCGCCATTTCCGCCCGTTACCCGGCGCCGGGAAAGACTGTTCTGGACGATGCTCGGCATCCTGATGGCCTTTCTGGCGGTGAACGAGCAGCTTGACCTGCACAGTTTCGTCACCGATCTGGGGCGTTGCATCGCCCGCCAGCAAGGATGGTATGAAAGCCGCCGGATCGTGCAGCGTGAATTCATCCTGGTGCTTCTGATTGCAGCCGGGCTGGTCTTGCTGGCCTTTGGCTGGTTGCTGCGTGGGGCCGTGCTGCGCAACTGGCCGGCCCTGCTGGGGCTCATGATCGTGGGAGGCGTGGTGCTGCTTCGCGCGGTGAGTTTTCACCATGTCGATACGGTGATCTATGTGCCCGTTCTGTTTGGCGAGCGCCTGCACGAGTTCGTCGTACTGGCGGGACTCGGGCTGATCTTCTGGGCTGCCAGGCGCCAGTTGCGCAGGGCATGGCGCTGATCGCCGGGGCTGTCTGCATCCCGGGCCCTTCCTGACCTTTTGACAGAATCACCGCATGGGGTGCATCATCGCCATGTGGGGCAGTTTTTTCAGCCCTTGATGATTCCTTTTTCGGTCGGGCCGTTTCGGGGCCTGCCAGAATGCGTTTGGATTTTTGATATGAAACATGTGTTTCCGTCACGCTGGCCTGGCCAGTTCCTTGTTTCGCGGTCGGTATCAAGGATGCCCGAGAGCAGGCGCCATCGGCTGCATGCCCATGAGATCCTGGCCTTCGACCCTCTGCAGGTGATCCCCGTGGAAGATGCCCGAGGGCAGCGCGTGGGCGCGTTTCTCGGCACGCCGGTCGATTATCGGGCGAAGAAGGTTCTTGCCGGGGTGCACCGCACGCAAACGGCCGCCGATACGGATGTCGATGCCTTTGTCGCGGGCGAAATTCTCGGACTTGCCGGCAGCTTCCTGTTCCTTCTCGATCTGCCCGGAACTGCCCGCCTCTACATGGATGCGGCCGGTTCGCTGCCGGCGGTTTACGAGCCCGAAACCCGCCGTGTCGCCGCAACCAGCCTGCAACTCCTGACACCGGAGAACGCTCCGGCCCGTTTTCGCCGGGATCTTTACGAAACGCTGGGGATCCTGCGCGAGGGCTGGTTTCCGACCGGGCTGACCGCGCATGAGGGGATCATGCGGATGATACCCAACCACTATCTTGATCTGCACGATTTCACTCTGCATCGGTACAGGCCGCGGCGTGCCGTTCCGCGCGCCACTTCACCCGAAGAGGCCTGCGGCCGCATCCTGAAGAACATGCGGGAGATCATGCTTCCCTTCCTGAAGCGCGAGGGGCTGAGCATAACCCTGACTGCCGGCAACGAAACCCGGATGCTGCTGGCTGCGGCACGTCCCTTCCGCGAGAAGGCCGAATTCGTGACGGTGGTCTCCGACCAGGCGCGGCTTGATCGGGTGCGGGCCGACGAACTGGCCACGCGGTTCGGCCTGCGGCATCGCCATGTGCCGCTGCGCTTCGCCACCGAAGAACAAGGTCGCCTGTGGCACGCCCTTACCGGCTATACCCTTGGCGGACCGCACATGCAGACCCACCCTACCAGCGCGTATCTTGCGCCTGATACCTGGCTGGTAGGAGGTGTAAGCGGCGAAGTGGGGCGCGGTTTCTTCTGGCGTCCGGGGGATGATGACGATACCGATATCACCCCCGAAGGTCTGTGGGCGCGGATGGGCATGCCGCCGCACCCCGAAGGGATCGCCGCAACGGCCGCCTGGCTCCGGGGGGTGCGCGGCCTTCCGGCATTGCTGATTCTCGATCTTGCCTATCTTGAACTCAGGGTTGCATGCTGGGGCTTCGTGACAATATATGCCAGCCACGTACGGCGCATGCTGCAGCCGCTTGTGGCACGGGAAATCTACGAGGCCATGCTTTCGCTGCCGCCTGAATGGCGGCGCATGCAGGGCCACAGCAACCGCATGGTGCGCGAAGTGATTCGCCAGGGGTGGCCGGCGCTGCTGGAACTGCCGATCGGCTGCTATGGCGACTGGCGCGATCGGACCGATCTGCTGAAGCGTGCCCTGCGCAAGCCCTATCTGGTGGCGAAGGTGCTGCGCAAACGCTTTGCCTGATGCGCTTTTCCGGCCGGGTCAGGGTTTTTCCCGCCAGCGGCTCTCGAGGCTGCCGCCGTTGCGTGCAGCCAGCAGCGTCAGCATTCGCCAGGCCCGGTACAGACGAATCCCGGCCAGCCCTGTCAGCGCCTTGAACCGTCCGCGCCAGCCGCCCGCAATGCGCTGCGAACGCAGCACGCGCAAGGCCGAGAACAACGGCGAACCGGCCACCAGCAGCGCCCGCGCCGCCCACCGGAGCCGCCAGAAGCGGCGGTGTCTGTCGCGTGCATGGTCATGGGCGATATGGCGATCCCATTTGCGGGCAAGCTCGGCAAAGCTTTCGCGTGCCGGATGCCAGACAATCATGTCCGGCGCCCATGTGATCCGGTATCCCCTTGCCGCGGCGCGCCGGCCCCAGTCGCGGTCTTCGGCGATGCCGATGCCGGCAAAGGGGCCGACATCGGCCATCACCTCGGCCCGTACCGCCATGTTGCCGGTGCCGGTAAAGCCCTGACGGGCGATGTAATGTTCCATCCGATAGGCGAATTCGCTTTCATAGGCTTCCCAGATGTCGGGTCGGTCGGGTGTCCGCAGCAGGATCCGCACATCGCCCCCCAGAATATCGGCGCCATTCGCCATATGGCCGGCGATGCGGGCCAGCCAGTCCTCGGCGGCAACGCAATCGGCATCGATGAAGGCCAGGATGTCTCCCCGGGCATGGGCCACGCCCAGATTGCGTGCCGGGCCGGGCCCCGGCTCGGTCTCCTTGAGCAGCCGTGCGCGGGAACAGGCCGCCACCGCAGCCTCGGGCAGGATGTCCGAACCATTGTCAACCACGATGATTTCCACCTCATGGCTGTTCGCATCCTGCCCCTCGAGCGCGGCAAGGCAGCGTGCCAGCGGCACGGGCTGGTTGAAATGGGGGATGATCACCGTAATCAATGGCTGCTCTCCTTGTGGTCGTCGCCGCAGCAGGGCGCAGCGGGCCGGACAACGGGCAATGCCCTGATCTGCACCAGCAGGGCCGCAATGGCAATATCAGGGCATGATCGGGGCAGAAACGGGTTTTTGTGGCTCCTGCGGCAACAATGCCGCCCTTCCCCCGGCCGGTTGGCGGGAAGGGCTGGCCTTGCCGCAGGAACCGGTTTAAGAGCCGGAAAACCTTGGCTTCAGGCATCCCATGCACATCCGGTTCCACCAGCGTTTTCAGGCACTGCCCCCCTTCGTGCAGAAGGCCGGGCTTTCCTTCGGATTGCGCTTTGGCGGGCTGTTCATCCAGTTCCTCATCTCGGTTCTGGTGTCCCGCCTTCTCGGGGCCGAGCGTTTCGGGGCCTTCACCTATGCCTTTGTCTGGGCCACCATGCTGGGAACCTTCCTGACCTTCGGCCTTTCGCGGCTGGCGGTTCGGGAGATCCCCCATTTCCTCAGCCGCCAGGACCGCGGGCATGTGCTTGGCTATATCGCCGTTACGGGAGGCACGATCCTGGCCGGTGGGGTTCTTTCAGGGATGTTCCTGCTGGTGCTGGAGCAGATGCGTATCCTGGTGCTGGCGCCCGGCTGGCTGGCGGTGGCGGCGGTGGGGTTGGCCCATGCGGCGATCCTTTCCCTTGCAGGGCTGCTGAACGGTTTCCAGATCATCATCTGGCCGCAGTTCATCGAAAGCATCCTGCGCCAGGCCATCTATGCCGCGCTGATCGGGGGGGCGCTCTGGGCCGGCTGGATGATCACCCCCCGCAACCTGTTTCCGCTTTATCTGGCCAGTGCGGTGCCGACGCTTCTGATGCTGGTGCTGCTGTTGCGTGGCGCCCTGCGCCGGCAGATACCCGGATCCGCGCCGCTCACGACCGATGGCGCGCTTCTGTGGTACAAGAGTGCGGTGCCGCTGCTGCTCAGCGTTTTTGCCGGCTTCTTCAATTCCAACCTCGATATCCTGATGATCGGCTCGATGCTGGGTGATCTGGAAACCGGTCTGTATCGGGCGGCAGTGCGCGGCGCGCTTCTGGTTTCGATTGCCAACATGGTATCGCTGCAGGTGCTGGGGCCGATGCTGTCGCGCGCCCTGGCCGAACAGAACGAGGCCGGAGCGCAGCGCTTCCTGGCCTGGGGGGCGCTGGTTTCCTTTGTCGCCGGAATCTCGATCGCGCTGCTGCTGGCGCTTTTCAGCCATCCGTTTCTGGCGCTGTTCGGGTCCGAATTCCCCGCGGCGACCGATGCCATGCGCCTGCTGCTGGCCGGTCAGGCGATCAACGTGCTGGTGGGCGGAGCGGGTATCCTGCTGGTTCTGCAGCGTCAGGAACAGCGGGTGCTGATGACAAACCTGACGGGGCTGGCTCTCAACGCGGTGCTGAATTTCGTGCTGATCCGGATCTGGGGGATCGAAGGAGCGGCGATCGCCACCGCGATCACCACCGCATTTGTGGGGCTGCGGCTGCTTTCGATCGTGCTTGGGCAGAAGCGTTTCGATCCCACCCTGTTTTCGGCGTGGCGCTTGTGGCGTGCGCGCCGCAGCCGTTAGCGAAACATGGGGGAATGCAAACAGACCGCCCTTCGGGCCTGCCTGCTGTATTGAAGCGGCAAAGGCCCGTATAAGCATTTTGCGAACCAGCAGGAAGCCCGCTTGCCGAGTGATGACAGACCAGTGGAACAGATAACACGAACACATGCCGACAGCCATTCCGATGGGCTGTTCTGTGTGATTGCGGCGTCAAATGACGAAGACTGCCTGAAACGCAATCTTCTGTCGTCCGAGATGATCCGCTCGGGGCGGGTGCCGCTGCATGTCGAGCGCGGTGCGCTCTCGGCCGCCCAGGCCTATAACAGCGGCCTTGATGCCACCCGGGCACCGATCGTGATCTTCGCCCATCAGGATACCTATTTCCCGCCCGGCTGGGACAAGACGCTCGGGCAGGCGCTGGATGTTTTGCAGGAACTTGACCGCAGCTGGGCGTTGCTTGCACCTTTCGGCATATCGGTTGATGACTGGCGGCTGGCATTCGGGCCGGTCTGGTCGTCAAGCCTGGGGCAGGTCATCGGCCACATGCCCGAAGGTTTTCAGCCGGTTCAGAGCTTCGACGAACTTGCCTTCGTGATGCGGCGCGATGCCGGCCTGCGCTTTGACGAGGGCCTGCCGGGCTTTCACCTGCACGGGCTGGACATGGCCCAGAGCGCATGGACACAGGGCCTTGGCGCCTATGTCACGGCCCTGCCGCTGGTGCATAACGATGTATTCCACGGTGTCCTGCGGCGGGATTTTTCCGAAGCCTACCACTATCTGCGCCGCAAGTGGCGGCATCGCCTGCCGCTGTATTCGCCGGTGCTGCGGCTGTCGCGCCACGGGCTGGACCTGCCGCTGCAGCGGCTGCGGATGTTGTGGTCGTTCAAGAAGCGCCGCCGCCTTTCTCTGGACTCGCACCGCCCGGGGCAGCATTATTCCCGGGCCTGCAACTGGGAATGATCCCGGCCGGCAGGCTGTCGAAAGGGGGCGATTAGCATGCACGGGATCCGGTCTGTATGGTTGCTGGTCCTGCTGGCCGTCGCCCTTTCGGGGGGGGCGGCAGCAGCGCGTGACATCTTCGTTGCTCCCGAAGTGCGAGAAACAGGAGACGGCAGCGCGGTGCGCCCCTATGCCACCCTTGAGCAGGCCTTTGCATCGGGGCGGATCGAAGGGGGCGACAGGCTGATCCTGGCCGGCGGTGAATACGGCGGCCTGACACTCAAGAATCTGCGTTTCGCGAAACCGGTCGAGATCACCGCAGCACAAGGCGCCACGGCACATTTCGATCAGATCCTGATTGCTGCCAGCAGCGGGCTGATCCTGCGCGGCCTCAGCGTCTGGCCGAGCCGGCCCGAACCCGGCCCGACGGCGGTTGTCCAGACCCTTTCGAATGCGAGCGATATCGTGTTCGACCGGCTCGATGTCCGCTCCACCCGCGATGCTGCCGGCTACATGTCGTGGTCGCGCGGGGAATGGCTGGCCGTCAAGCGCGGCGGGGCCTTCCTGCGGGGTGAACGCAACACGATTTCCAACAGCCGCTTCACCGGTTTCTACATGGGGATCGTCACGACAGGGCCCGATTCGTGGATCATCGGCAATCGCGTTTCCGGCTTCAGCGGCGACGGGATGCGCGCCCTTGGCGATGGCAGTCTGGTCGAGGGCAACCTCGTGCAGGACTGCTTTCAGATCAACGCCAACCATGCCGACGGCTTCCAGTCGTGGTCGCGCGGCCGGAACGGCAGGGCGGGGGGCGGCATCCTGCGGGGGCTCAGCCTGATCGGCAACCGGATCATCGAGTGGACCGGCCCCCCGCGTCACCCGCTGCGTTGCGAACTGCAGGGAATCGGCCTGTTCGGCGGGATGTATCAGGATCTCACGATCCAGAACAACATCGTGGCGGTGCGGGCCTGGCACGGCATCGCGGTTTACGGGGCGCTCGATACGATGATCGTCAACAATACGGTGGTGAATGCGGCCGGTCCGAACCGCAAGCGCCCGTGGATCGGGGTATTCGATCACAAGAACGGCACGCCTTCGCAGCGGGTCGTGGTGGCCAACAATGTGGCGATGGCGTTCGTTCTTCCTGCCGATCTGGCGCATGATCGGCGCATGCGCAACCTCGATATCTTTCTGCCGCCCCGGCATCTGCGTGCCCCCTACGAAGGCGACTTTCGCCCGCTTCCCCGGGGAGGGCTGGTGGATGCGGGCGAGATGCGCTTTGCGCCGCCCCGCGACATCGAAGGCGTCAGGCGCCCGCAGGGGCGGGCCCCCGATCTTGGTGCGTACGAACTGCACTGAGCGCATTCCCGCCGTTCAGCGGCACGTCTTCCCCAGGGCAGCGGCAACAATTTCGGCCAGCTCCGGCACGATCACACGCTCGGCCGTTTCCGGACGGGGGTGCAGCCCGTCGGGCAGATGCCGGCGCAGATCCGGCAGTGCCTGCCAGCGCGGATAGAGATCGGCCAGCCCCACATCCTGTTCTTCCGCCAGGGTGCGATAGGCTGCGTAATGGGCGGCCAGCCGCGGGCGGATCCAGCCCCGAGGGCCAAGGGCCGGCGAGGTTGTCATCAGCAGGATGCGGGCTTGCGGCAGATGCCGGCGCAGCCCGGCAATCAGGGCCGTATGCTGCCTGTGGGCGGCGGAGAGGGAAACGCCGTCGGAAAGATCGGCATCGTTGATCGCGAATTCCACGATCACCAGATGTGGCGCGGCTTTGGCCACGGCGCCGATCTGGCCCTGCCCCCAGGCCGAGCCGGCACCGGGGCGGGTAAGGCGGCGCAATTCCACAGGCCGGTCAAGACAGGTTTCAAGACGGCGGACAAGGGTTTCGGGCCAGGTCTGGCCCTTGTGGCTGAGGCTGGTGCCAAGGATCACGATGCGCAGGGGGCCGTCGGGCGGCAGGCCAAGCGGCGCAAGCGCGCGGTCAGCGGGGGGGGCTGCGCCGGCCGTCTGCCACGGGGGCCTCAGCCAGAGCGCCGTGGCCCCGGCCAGCGCCACCAGAATTCCAAGGATCGCGATGCGTCGTTTCACGCCTCGCCCTTTTCGACCAGGGCGTTTTCGGTCGCATCGGCATCGGCAAAGCGGCCGTAGGGGCCAACATCGATGTCGCGTTTCAGGATGCGCGCCGGATTACCGGCCACAACCGAGCGTGGCGGCACCGATTTCGTTACCACGCTGCCTGCCCCAACCACGCAGTTGTCGCCGATCTCGACCCCGGGCAGGATCAGGCTGCGCCCGCCGATGAAGCAGTTTTCGCCGATGCGGGTGTGCACGTAAAGCCCGCGGGTGCGGTCATGGGTAAGGATGCGCGCTTCAAAGGCCACATAGGAACGGGCGCCCACATGCACGCCCTTCGGGAAGGTGCGGTCGAATTTCGCAGACAGGGAAAATTCGGCGGTGGGATGGATGTCCATGCCCCAGAAGCGGTTGAGATACCAGCGCTTCATGTCCACCAGCACCCGGCGCAGGGCGCGCAGGCGGTTGAGGCCGCGCGCCCTTGCCTTGCGGTAGGGCCTTGCCTGGTGTCCGGTCATCGCCTTGCTCCGGCCCGGTTGTGCGGGGCGGGTTCGCCGGCGGGTTTGACGGCGGCCTCGTCGCGGGCATAGTCGCGCAGCCACACGCCCGCCCCCAGCAGGAAGCACACGAACACATAGACCGCCCCCCACACGTGCACCGTCATCAGCACGAATACCAGCCCCACCAGCACCACCATCAGCCCGGTGCGCTGATGGGCGATCCAGGGATCGCGGACCTTCAGCGATGACAGGCGGATGATCGTGCCGAGAAAGGCGGCGGCGATCAGCAGGAAGCCGGGAAAACCGTGGCGCATGGCCATCAGCAGCCAGAAGTTGTCAACACTGGCCGCGTGCAGCCAGCGGGGGCGTACCCAGTCGTTCATGCCAAGGCCGAAGACGGGATGCGCCCAGACATTGTCCATGCCGAAATTGAAGATGTTGATCCGCATGTAGCCATTGTGGGCGCTGAAGGCGGCGTAAGAGATGAACACCTCGATCGGGGTGCGGTTGGAAAGCAGATCGACCACCACATAGGCAAGGATCCCGAGGCCCAGAAGAATCTTCCAGTGGTGGCGCACGCCGTGCATCAGCTTGTCCCACGTCACCAGGCCGATCTGGGCGATCAGCGCCAGATAGGCCCCGCTTGAAAGCGAAAAGAACGTGGCCACGGCCGGCATCCAGGCCCTGCGCCAGCCCATGATTCCCCTGCCGCCGTTGCGGTTGGCGTAATAGAGCAGACCAAAGGCCGAGGCTGCGAACACCCCGAACAGGATCGGGTGTTCGAATACCATCTGACTGCGATACATCCCCAGGCGCTGTTCGTATTTGCCGCTTGCATGCACCCAGGGATGGGTCTGGCCGATCATGTCGGCGATTTTCGCGAAAACCCGGATACCGGTAAGGGATTCCAGGATCGCGGCGGGTACGAACAGCAGCATGATGATGGTCAGTGCCCGGATCAGAACATCGAAATCCTGCCGGTTGCGCACCAGAACCCGGCCGGCAAGAAACCCGCCCAGGGTTTCGATGGCGGTGATGGCGATCAGTTCGAACTGGCTCAGGCCGTGGTTGACCAGAAGCGTGACGGCGATCCACAGAACGAAGGCGAAGATCAGGAAATCGATCCCGAATATCCGCCCCGCGCGGCCGCTGACCCAGATTGCGAACAGGGGTATGATCGCAACCAGAAGCACCAGCCGGTAAGGCGTAAGGAGCAGGGGGCCGGCATGGAATTTCAAGGGAATGACAAGGCTGAAAAGAAACAGCATCAGCACCAGCTGACGCCGTGTGCGGGCCTGGGGGACATCGGCCGGGGCATCGGTCGGGGTGGCGGTGCCGGCGGTTTCGGATCTGCCGGAAACGGCGGGCTCGCGCACATTGCCGCGGGGGGCCTTCTGCCAGGGCCGGCGGGCCGGCTCTGACGGGCTTTCCGGCGCGGGGGCGGGGCGGGCGGCAGATACGGTCTCGGCCAGCGCGCCAACCGGCCCCGAGGCCACCGGCATGCGCCGCCTCTGGCCGTCACCGGGGGCGTTCCCTGCCGCCGTGCGGCGCTTCCTGTCGTGCGAAAACCGAGTATACCGCGTTGCCATGCCCGCTCCTGATCAGTCGCCTGTGGCGCCCTGCCGGCAACCTAACGCCTTTCGTGGCGAAACGGTAGCGCCCGCAGGGAAAATCGATGGCCGGCTCATTTCCGCTGTCTTGTGCGGGCCACACCGGCCATCATGTCGGCGACTGCCTGTTCGTAAAGCGCCAGGCGCTCGTGCCCTTTCGAAAGTGCCGGAGTGATGTCGGCGGCCAGTGCGGTGCGCCGGGCGAAGGCATCGCCAATCCTTGCCACGATCTTCTCTTCGCTTTCACTGGTACAATCCACCGTGTGTTCATAACCGAGCGAGCCGAACAACCCGGCAAACTTGCGGCTGTAGGCCATGGGCACCACCGGCACGCCGGCGGAAAAGGCGGCGATGCAGCTGTGCATGCGTGCCCCCATGAAGAAGTCGAGCCCGGCGATGAAGCTCTTGGCCTCGATCGGAGAGGTGAAGCGCGGCGCCACCTGAAGTTCCGGGAATTCCTGCGCCAGCTCGGCGCAAACCCGGTAATCGTCTTCAACCGGCTGGCTTTCCGAGATCACATGCGGCACCAGGATGATCTCGGGGTCGGCGCGATCCTTGCGCAGGCGGGTGATGATCTGTCGCATCAGGGAAGGATAATCAACGCTGAGGCCGAACATGTTGCGCCCCGTATAGCCGCCATTCATCAGCAGGCCTGAAACATTGATCCCCACCCGCGGGCGCGAATCCGCCGGACGGGGCGGATCATCAGACGGGGGCGGATCATGAGGCAGGCGCAGGGCCACGTCGCAGGCTTCCACGATCCTGCCCCGATAGCCAAGTGCGCGCAGATGTTCGACTGAAGGGCGATCGCGGGTGCACACCAGCGTGCAGCGGTTCAGCGAATATCGTGCAAGCACCCTCGAAATCCGGCGGCGGAAAGGGCCCATCGTCTGCGGTGCCAGCACATAGGGCTTTCCCGCAAGATGAGCACGGAATTTCATCAGGAACATCAGGATCAGGCGCTTGCGGCCATAGATATCGGCAAAGCTGTCGCCGCCACCGATATCCACCACCATGTCGGCTTCGCGAAGCAGGCGGCCAAAGCGGCCCGGACGCACCAGCTCCCGTGCGGTGATCCGTTCGATGGTGATGTCGCTGCCTTCCACATAGGGCGCACGGGGGTTGTGCCAGTCGATCAGGGTAAAGCGCACGCGTTGCCCTGCCTGCTGCGCCGCCGCCCGCAGGATGGCGATATCGGCAAGGGTCAGCGCACCGACACCAAGGTTGTCGGACTGGGCGGAATGAAGAATGAGACATATGTTCAGCATGAGGTATCGACCGGACCTTCCCGGAAGCGGCAACCCGCACGCCCTAGCACAGGGATCCGGGCTTGTTAACCGGAAAAGCGCCCCTTGCGGGAATTGCCGCCGACCCGCCCCTGAAGCACCCGGCGCACCATCCCGAGAAAATTCTTCAGGTTGGATTTCAAGGGGTTCTGGCGGGCGCAGGCCCGCAGGCGATACCCCCGGTATCGCGGAATCACCTTGCCGGTGAGCCGCAGCCCCAGAAGCCGCGCCAGCAGCGCGCGCCGCCGTCCTGCCTGGCCGGGCTGCATGCGCGCAAGCCCGGCCACGTCGAAGGGCGCGGTGGTCAGTTTTCCGGATGCCCTGGCAGCTTCCAGCAGCCGGGCGCCCCGGGCATTGCGCGCCACGATCAGGCTGCTGCCCGCACGCTCTTCGAACAGCGGATAGCCCCGGTCGTCCACTTCCCAGGCATCGGCACAGACGATATCGGCAGCCATCGCCGTGCCGTCGGCGCAGATCTTGCAGCGATGCTGGACATGGCGCGAAAGAATGCCGCCCCAGCTTTCGTGATAGCTCATGCTGCGTTCTCCGCCCCCGGCAATGACAGCGGTGGCACGTCCGGGCCAGCCGTTGCCGCGATAGCGGAAGCGCACCACTTCGCCGGGCCTTGTGCCAAGGGCGGCAAGCACCTCTTCGGCTCCGGTCTGCGAAGGCACTCCGGCGCAGAAGAACGAAAGCATCCAGGGGAAGGTTTCGCGCAGGCGTGCATCCTGCCGGCAAAGCACGCGCAGCGCCGCCACGTCGCAGGGCTTGCCGACAAGGGCGAAACGCTCGCCGCTTGCAACCAGCGGCGCAAGATCGGCCAGAGGAGCCGAAGGCGCATAGCGCGATCCGGCCGCCGCCAGCAGTTCGTTGCGATTGCGGCTGATTACCGTGCGGTTGGCCACCGGGTTGTCGGGGTCGGCGGCGATTTCGACAACTCCGTCAACGGCCCTGCTTTCCAGAAGGTGCAGCAGAAGCGCCGAAAGCGCCCCGCCGGAAGATGCGGCAAAGCGCAGTTCTTCGTCATTGGCATGGCCGGTGTGCATTGCGGCATAGGGCCCCCAAAGCACATGGTGGTGGAGAGTGTCCTCATCCGGCGGCAGCAGGGAAAGGCCAGGGCAGGCTGCGGCGATGCGCTGCTCTGCAACTGTATCCAGCGGCGCCTTCTGGCACGGCCGCAGCCAGCCGGGCGGCTGCATTTCCATGGCGATCCGCCCGGGAGCGATCAGCGCACAGGCCCCGCAGCCCGCGCAAAGATCATTGCCGAGCACCCGCGCAAGCGCCGGCGATGAAGGGGGGGGTGAAGTGCTGTGGCGTGCCGTCACGGATCTGGCCTCGTTACCGAAAGGGAACATTCCTGCCCAAAAGCCGCGGTTTGGCGGTCGATGCAAGCCCTTTTCACCTGTTCCCCTTGCGGCCATCCATGCTATGAGCCGCGCGCGCCACATCAGGTGCGTCTTGCAGGCAGCGTTCGGGAAGGTTCCTTTCATGCAGGGAAATTCGCAAGATACACGCCCCCTCGGTGTGATTGTCGTGACTTTCAACGCCGAAGACGTGATCCTCGATTGCCTCGAAAGCCTGCTGGGCGCGCGGGGCGCGGATCTGCGTATCGTGGTGGTGGACAATGCTTCTGATGACGGCACGCTGGAAGCGATCCGTGCCTGGGCCGCGGGCACGGCGCCTTATCGCCCCTCCGCCGATCTGGCGGTTCCCCTTTCGCCCTGTGCCAAACCCGTGCCGGTGGCGGAATGCGAAGCCGAAGGCCCTTTCCCTGCCGCCCCCGGGCGGTTGACCGTGATCCGATCTTCCGTCAACCGGGGCTTTGCCGGCGGGGTCAACCTGGGTCTTGTGGCTGCGGCGGCGGATCGCGACATCAAGGATTTCTGGATTCTCAATCCCGACAGCATCACCCTCCCCGAGACTCCCGCCCGCTATGCGACCTGTGCCAATGCCAATTCGGGCTATGGGCTGATGGGGGGGCGCACCTGCTACATGGCGCCGCCGGATCAGATACAGATCGATGGTGGCACGGTGAATTTTTTCACCGGCGTCACCCACAACATAAACCTTGGCTGCCGGCACCCCGAAACGCCCGCCCCGGAAAGCAGAGATCTCGATTTCGTTACCGGCGCCAATCTGGTGGTGTCACGGGCCTTCTACGAAAGCATCGGCCCCATGCGCGAGGATTACTTTCTCTATTACGAAGAGGTTGACTGGGCGCTGCGTCGGGGGGATTTTCCGCTACTCTACTGCCCCGGCGCCCTGGTTCATCACCGGGCCGGTACGGCGATCGGATCGCCCACTCTGGCGCGTTTCGCCTCGCCCTTTTCGCTCTATTTCAAATATCGCAGCCGGATGAAGTTCATCCGACGGTTCCGCCCGCTTTCCCTGCCGGTGGCTTATCTTTACGCTCTGGCGAAGGCGGCACAGATCCGGCTCGGGGGAGGGCGCGAAGAGGCCCGGGCGCTGGTCGCCGGGCTGCATGGCCGCCCGCCGCCCGAAGCGGTGCGCGCGCGGCTCTCGGAAGATGCCGCACGCCTTGCCTTCGGAGGCTGAGCTTTCGGCCGGGTCTCATGTATATTGCCCCGTCACGATAAGCGTTCCTCCAGTGCCGCGGTTCACGCCGTTGTTCCACTCGGCAAGCGTCATGTCCTCGCCAAGCACGATGTGGCCTGGCGGCAGGTCGTATACCGGAGCGCCGTTGGCGTAGAACTTGGCAACGTCGGCAGCCTCGGCAGGCCCGCCAATGTCAACCTGCGCACTCGGATCGACATACACCTGGCTGATCTCCGTGAACCCGCAGCTTGCGCCGCCGGAACTTGTGGCAAACAGCCTTGGCGCGGTATGCAGGTTGAAGTTCTGCGTGATCGGCTTGGTGCCGAGATCAACGCCATCAACCCACAGCTTGGCCACGCCCTTGGCCACGTCCACGACCAGCAGCACGTGCTTGCGCGTTGTCAGGTCTGCCGCGCCAGTCCATGTCTGGTTGAACACCACGGTTCCGGCGGTGTTCTTGAACACGCAGCGGATGTTGCCGTTGTTGTAGATGCGGACACTGCTTGATACGTTGGCAAGCGGCAGGCCGTAGGTTGCCGGGTATGCAGACGTGGCAGAGAATGCCAGCGTCAGCTTGTCCAGGTCTGCCGTTGCCATGTCGGTTGCAAGCGCCCGAACCGTGTTGGTGTTCTGGTTCACATAGGTCACGGTGCCGCTGACCGGCAGACCGGTGATGACCATCTCGGCGCTGCGCGGCATCGGCTCGGCCCATATCCCTGGCGCTGCCGTCCAGCCCGGATCGAGCAGCGGCCAGTCCTTGGAAACCTCGTTCTGCCCGTCAACCAGCGGCTTGTAGAAGCCTGACGCACCACCGGCGCCGAACCTGATCGCGTCGTTGTTGGCGAACGCGGTCGTCGGCGTGATGCGGATGATCCGGTTTGCCGCGTCCTGTATGGCCGCCGTGAACCCGCTTGCGGACCACGCGCCGCCCTGCCTGATCTCGAACCCGGCAAGGCCGGTGTAGTGGGCTTCTCCGGTCGGCGGTGTCTCGCCGGCCTGCGCGCGGCGCGTGGTCAGCGTCCCGGTGCCGGAAAGCTGAACATCCACGAAGGCGCCTGACGGGTCCACTGCGCTGATCGAGAAGGTCGCCGGCGGTGCGGTCAGCGCCCCTTGTGCGATCAGCAGGTTGCGGGCGAAGCCCTCGGTCATCAGCTTCGTGCCCTCGGTGCTGCCCTGGTTCGGATGCCTGTCGCTGATCCAGTCGGTGCCGGTGTTGTCGAGACGGCCCATCAGCGGATGTGTCCACGGCATCAGGCCGGCCGGCGCGATCTCCTGCGTCCTCGTGTCGGCATGGAAGTCAACGTAACCCTGCCGCAGATCGGCGTGCGTGTTGCTGCCTGCGTCGTCGGTCGAAACGAGGATATCCGCGTTCGGGATATATGGCAGCGGCGGCGCCTGGACCAGCCTGGTGTCCGCGCGCGAGAACAGCCCGCGCCCGCGCTGATCTGCCGGCGCGTCGAAGTCCCACAGGCAGTGATCGACCGTGCCACTGGTATGCGCAGTGCCAAGCGTGAAGGTGTTACCGGTCACGTATTGGCCGAAGTAGAACGGCGCCCACTGGTCAAGGAACGGCTGCGTTGCCATGTCCGCCACGAACCACATCTCGTGCAGGATGCCGATCTCGGAGCCGTTGTTGCGCACCCAGTCAACAACCTGCTGCAGGACCGACCACCGCCGCCCGGTAACCGGATCGTTCAGCGCGTCGTTCATAAGCTCATAGCGCCCGGTGCCCTCGTGGTGCCCGTCCACGTAGAGATACTTGCGCCCCGGCGTGTGTGCCGACAGCACGTTCGACAACACGGCGATGGCCCGCGTCAGCGAAGTGTCGCTGGTGATGAAGTGATGCACGGTCTGCGGGTTGGCGGCCTCGTCGTTGTCGATCCGCAGAACCTGCAGCGCGTCAGGGTCGGAAACCGTGATCGGCCCGGGCATGGACGAGCCGCCGAACGCACTCATCATGTAGTCAAGTTCAGACTGGCCGAACATCAGGAACACGGTGCCCGGCGCGAAGGTGTTGGTTGTCTGCGCCGTGATCGTGGTGTCGGATTTCAGCCGCACCTGCGCCGCCTGCCATGCGCCGTCGTCGTTCGTCGCCAGCAGCGTGCCGGACCAGTTGCCGGACCCGTCAGACGTTGCAATGTCCTGCCACGTGTTCGCGCCGCGGTCGAACGCCTGCACGATCTCGCCGGGCGAAGCAGTGCCGGAAAGCGCCACCTTCGCCTGCCCACCGCCGGCCTGCCCGATCCTGGCGTCTATCACCATCTTGTCGCGCGGCAGGTCGTTGACGGTGAGGTTCAGGGTTGAAACGGTGAAGGATGTGCTCACCACGCCGCTACGTTTCGTCCAGCCGTTTTCCTGGAACATCACCACATCATAGGTGCCTTGCGGATGCGCCACCGCACCCTGAAGCGTGACACTGCCCGGAATGGTCACAGCCGTATGGCCGTATTCCAGGGCACCGGCGATGCGGCGCTCCTTGATCTCGCGGACATCGCTTGTTGCCGTGCCGGCCGGCACCACTGCCCAGAAGATGGGATTGTGCGAAACATTTGTGCTGACGGCGCAGGACATGATCCCGCCCGCGGCGCTGGCCAGGGGGTTGGCAAGCACCGGCTGCGGGGCCAGTGCGTCATCCAGTTGATAGGCCGATTGCGGCGCGCCTGGCGCAAGGCTTACCAGCGCGCCCGGGCCCTTGCCCGCGGCGGCTCCCGCAGACACGACGAAGGCTGGCAGGATGTCGCCCAGGGTATAGCTGTCCTGCTGGGGCAACTGCCAGCCGGGCAGGGTGGCATTCCAGTCTCCGGCCTGCCAGCCTTCGGTCTGAAGGTTGTCCTGATTGCTCACCCCGGGGCCCGGTGCCACCGTGTCGGCGATATTGGCGCGCATCAGGTTGCCGTTGCCCAGAACAAGCGTTTCGCCAAGAGACATCCGGCTGATCGCCGGGTTGACAGGCGGCGTCTCGCCGGGCTTCGGCACGGTGCCGCAATATTCCACAATGGCATCCTTGGCGTTGGTCACGCGCACGTCATTATAGCCCAGCGTGGTTGACATCATGCCGCGCACCACCGCCGAAAACCCCTTGTCGGCGGCAATGTTTTTCAGGAAAGTGCCGGCCGAATAACCCTTCACGGTCACCTGGTTGTCGGTGTTGATCCGGGTATTCCCGACCGAAAAGGCATTGGCCTCGATCACGTTGTTGTGGCTGTGGTCGGGAATGTTGGCGCCCGCACCTGTGCCCTGGATCTGGATGCCGTCTGCATGGGGATTGTCGGCATCGGCGGCATCGCCGAAGGGGCGGGTGATGCTGTTGCCGCCGATGATCAGCGGTGCATCGGGGCTTTCCTTGGTAATCTGGATCGCATCGTAATAGAAGGTATCGATATGGTTGCCGATGATCTCGGCCCACCTGTCGAAACGGATCTGGATGCCGTAGCCGCATCCCATGAAGGCGCAGTCCTGCAGGCTGATCCCCTGCACCGCATCGCCCGAGGTTTCAAAGGCATCGTGCCCGCCGGCGGCGGCAAAGGCGCCGGGTGCCGAATAGTCGCCGTTCGGATCCATTGTGCCATCGCCAAAATGGCAGCGTGCGAAAAGCAGGTTGCCCGCATGGCCCTGCGCGGCCTCTGAATAGGGGCGTGCGTGGCGGGCGCGGATGTTTTCGAAACGTGCATCCCGAAGGTTGTCCGGAAACAGGGTGGCGAAATGGAAGGGAGCGCTCACACCTGACAGTGCCACGCCATCGCCAACGATGCGGGCTTGCCCGAGGCTGGCCCGGTATCCCGGAAAACCGGGGCCGCTCCAGCTGATCTCGGCGCCTTCGCGGATGCGGATGGTTCTCCCCCGGCCCTCGCTGGTGGAGATCGCCTGAAGCTCGGCCGTGTCGGCCACGGCAAAGGCATCGGGCTCGGTCGTGATGTGCACGCTGGTGCCGTCATCAAGCATCAGATCGTAAGGGCCGGCATCCAGCCCCGCCGCCGAGCCGGTGGCCGAGGGGGCGATACGCCCGGCAGAGATCGTCCAGTGCCCCAGCGGATCGCCGCCGACAACGGCTGTGCCGCTCACCGGCACACCTCCGGCACCTGCCTTGGTGAGTGTGCCGAAAATCGCCTGCACGTCAGGCACCGGCGCACCATGGCCCGCAGCGGCGGCCGTTCCCAGCGAGATTCCGATCATCAGCTTACTCCCACAAGGCCCGAAGCCGTGGTTCCCGTGGCCAGCACCTTCACCACCCGAAGCGGATAGAACTGTCCGCCCTGCAGGCCGGAAAATGTCAGTTGCTGCCCGCCCAGCATCTCGACCGTCACGTCCCCGCCGGTGCCCACGTAAAGCGCCCGGGTGGGCTGACCAAGGGTGGCGGTATCGCTCGGGGTGATGGCTTCGCCCTGGCTGGCAGGAGAGGTGAGGCTCGGGGCCTGGTTCTTGAACGGATCTTCCATGGCTTGTCCCTTTCGTGCTTCGGATGCTTGGCAAGGGGTTCTAATGGGAGAGCGTTAAATCGGCCCTATGCCTGCGCACGCAGCGGGCCGCATTTCGGCAACGATACGATCCGGGCTGGCCACCTCCGGCAATCTCGGGCAACATGCCCGTCATGCGGTATCTTGCGAAGGCCCTGTTTCTTGCGGTGGCTCTCGGCACGGCCTTCCCGCCGTGTGCGGGAGA
The DNA here is from genome assembly GCA_026989355.1 of Paracoccaceae bacterium. Taxonomy (GTDB): domain Bacteria; phylum Pseudomonadota; class Alphaproteobacteria; order Rhodobacterales; family Rhodobacteraceae; genus WFVA01. The sequence goes on from JALSJM010000006.1 coordinate 35,055, forward strand.
AGCTGCCAGCGAAACAGCCGAAAACGAAGCGGCGCAGATGACACCTGGCGTGCCTCTGCGTCCTGTTCCGCGGCCGAAAGCCGGGCAGGGATCACCCGGCCCCTCCAGAGAAACCCCGCACAAGGGAAACCCGCCCGAGCCGGCCCGGCCCGGCCCCGACGGCATCGTGATCGGCGCCCGCAATCTGCTGTGGGTGCCTGCCGCGGCGCGGTATCTTGCGCTGATGGATCTCGAGAATGCCGGTGCACGGGGGCGCCTCTTCGGACCCCGGCTCGAACGCACGGCCGCGCTCTATCTCAACCGTCTTGCGGCGCAGGGGCGCGCGGCAGGCCTCTCCGGCGTTCTCTACGATAACCGCGACCGGGGCCATTCGCGTCTCTCGCCCGAATTGTTTCCTCAGCTGACGCCGGTGATCTATGGGGACGATCTGGAGAAGCGCGGACTCGATTACGGGCTGGCCGAAAGCATCCTGTTTCCGGCGATCACTCTGGGAAACTCCTCTACCGCCATTACCGCCGGGCGTCAGCCGCGTTCGCTGCCCCGTCTCGCCATGACCCGCCCCGGCGGCGCCCTGCGCGCGCTTCAGACCTATGCCGCCAATCACATCTATGTTTATCCCGAGCATCGCGATCACGATGCCACGGATCGTTTTCCCGCCAACTGGCCCTACATGCTGATCAGCCAGGGATCGTCCGGGTCCGATCGCCCTTTCCTCGAGGTGGTTGCCCTGATCCTTGCCAGCTTCACACCCGAAACCCGTGCCCGCCTTGAGGCCGAGCATCTGGTGGCAGCCGCAGTGCAGATGGTGTTTCGTCGCGCCCAGACGACGGTGCGTTCGCGTGCGGCCTATCTTTCGGGGGCGGCCCACCCGACAGCCTTCGACAAGAGCGCCATAAATCCCACCCGCATGATGGCATTGGCGCAAAGCCTTGCTCCGGAAACCATTCCCCCGCAGGTTGTCCTGCAGGTGGAAAGCGAAGATTTCCGCCCTCGGGCCGGCCTTGCGGGGCGTTCCGAGCGCCTGTTCGATACGCCGGCTGCCATTGCCCGTATCTGGCGCGGCCTCGAATGGGAAAGGGAAATGGTGGTTTCGGCCGCGCAGACGAAAGATCCGAACGATCGCCCTCTCACCTTCATCTGGGTGCTGCTGCGGGGCGATCCCGAGCGGGTGCGGATCGTGCCGCTCGACGAATCGGGCTCCCGCGCCCGTATCACGGTCAACTGGCAGGACGAGCGGCAGATCGTTCCCGGGGATCCGCGCACCAGCAGCCGTGTGGATATCGGGGTGTTTGCCGACAACGGTGCCCATCTCAGCGCGCCCGCCTTCGTTTCGGTCAGCTTTCCAACCCATCAGAAGCGTCGCTATGCGCCTGTTTCCGACGGGGGCATGCGGCTTGTCGAAATCGATTATGATGCAGCCGCCCGCAAGACTGCTTTCGATCCGGCCCTGCACTGGACGGCACCCTGGCAGGACCGCTTCCGTTACGGTGCAGATGGCAGCCTTGTCGGCTGGGAGCGCCGCCTGCGCGACAAGGTGCTGCATTTCACGGCCGGAGGCAAGCTGAGGGGAGGCGTGCCGGTGGCTTATGAACTCACGCCGCGTTCGGAAATGAAGATGCGGGTTGGAAAGGCGACAGGAGATTGATTCGCACGGATAAATCCGATTTGCCGGCATGTGTTTCCAGGCTGGAAACAGGTTGTTGAAAAAACGGAGATCCCGAAGTGCTGTCATACACTTGCCGGGCGCTGACTCTGACCAAAACACAACCAGAAATATAATTTCTGCATTGAATATATTGTGAAAAATGGAAAACCCGCTTGCCGAAAAGAAAATGGCATGAATTGGGCAAAATTTGTTAAAACTTTGGCAGCATTATGCTAATAAGGTGAAGTGAGTGCCCGCTGCAGGGTGGTCGTGTGTGTGCGTGACCGTTTTTGCAAAGGGAGTTGGGGGACGGAGCTGAGCTATAGCTGACCCTCTGGATGTTTGTACGTGGAGTAACAAGAATGAAACACAGTCTCAAAGTTGCGGGCATCAGCTTGGCGCTTTGCTGTGCAAGTGTGGTTGGGGCAACAGCTGCAACGATCGACTTTACAGCTTATCCCGTCGGTGCAGTATCGCCGGTCGGGCGGACTGACACGATTACTGTTGGTGGTGACGTGATCACCTGGACGCTGACGTCCGACCCGAGCGGTCAGATCAATTACAACCAGGCCTACGATGGCCCCACGCCCTCGCCGGCAAGCGCAGCCGGGCTGGCCCTGGTGAACGATGGCGTCGGTGTTCGGGATGACGAACTGACCACCAGCGTCAAGGAAAGCATCGTGGAAACCCTGGTGCTGACCTTCGACAAGGCAGTGAAGGTCACCGGCTTCCACTTCCTTGACATGTTCAAGCCCAAGAATCTGGCTGATGGCAACGCCGCGATCGATTTCAACAGCGATCAGGTCGAGAAAGCAGGCGTGTCATGGGCGGGTGGCAATATCTTCTTTGCTGCGAAGGAAGATGATGGCGTGAACGGGGGCTACCTGTTTGGCGATCCGAATGCGCCCGACAGCGGCGCCGGGGTAACCATCTATACGACCCAGCTGATCTTCCGTGCAGGGCCGGGCAATGATGGCCTCGGATATGCCGATTTCTCGCTTGCGGCCGTCGAACTTGCGCCCATCCCGGTTCCGGCCGGCGGAATTCTTCTGCTGACGGCTCTTGGCGGGCTTGGCTTGGCCCGGCGTCGCAAGAACTGCTGAATACGGATCACGACGAATTGATGAAAGGAGCCGGGAACCCCGGCTCCTTTTCTTTTGGCATGCACCGGATTGCGGGGACGAATGCCGGATCGGTTTCAGTGGCAAGACCGGCGCAAGGCACACGTCCGAGCATGAGGTTCTGCGGGATGCGCCGCGGTTTTCGGCATGGTTGCCGGCTGTTGGTCAGTAGCCGTAACCATAGCCGTAACCATAGCCCTTGCCCATGTAGCGGCACTTGTTGAGCACAACGCCCAGCACATTGGTATATGCTGCCATGTCCTGTTCGCAGCTGTCGATTTCGTCTGTGGTTGTGGTTTCCGATTCGGCGATCAGCAGGGCGCAATCGACCTGTTCCAGAAAACCGATCGTATCGTCGCTTACCAGCAACGGGGGTGTATCGAAAATCACGATGGTAGGATCCAGTGCCTTTTCGATTTCTTCCAGGACGTGACGGGCTGTCGTGCTTTGCAGAAGTTCCGCCGAATTTCTGACCGGCATCGTGTTGGTGCCAAAGGCAAGATTGTCGCGAAACCGCACCATGTGCTCCGGATAGGCTGCCTTTCCGGCCAGTACCTTGCTGAACTGCTGCTGATTGCGCTGGTTCAGGATATTGGCCATTGCGGGGCGACGCATGTCGATCTCGATCACGATGGTATGCAGATCGGGCTGGCGCGCCAGGCTGAATGCAAGGTTGCAGCTTGTCGTCGTCTTGCCGCATCCGCTTGAAGGCGAGGTTATCGCAAGGCGGCGCCAGTTGTTGGCGCGCATCTGTTGCAGGATCTTGGTGCGCAGCATGTCGTATGGCCCCGCGTCCGGACCACCTTCATGCGTCAGGATCCTGTTGCGTTGCAGCAGGCGGGGGTTGAGCGCGGCTTCCGGCAGTGCCTGCCAGTTTTCCGTAATGGCCGCCGACCGGCCGATCGAGGATACCTGATCCTGACGCGTGCCCCGGGTTGTGCCGCGGGATTCCCGTGCCTTATCGATCGCTGACTGAATTCGTTCCATCGTGTTTCCGTTGCTCTTTTCTCGTCAGATGCCCTGTCAGGCTCCGCCCTGGCGCATTCTTTCGATCAGGATGCTCAGTCCGGTCTTGTCCATTACCGTCTGCAGCAGCACATCCATCGGCACATAATAGGTGTGCACCGCATAAAGCCCTGCCGGAATGCCGATCAGCGCCAGTGCCAGCGATGTATAGATCACGGCCTGGCGCCGGATCGCTTCGCTGCGGGTGCGCACGAAGGGCAGGGTGGCGATGGGGGTGATGCCCAGCTTGGCGGTGATATCGGCCGGACGGCGCACGGCGCGGTTCATGGTTTCGATCAGAATCACTGTCAGAAGCCCGAGCAGGATGCCGCCCACCACGCTGCCGATCGCAATCAGCAGGCGCGGCGGGCTGGCAGGCGCATCGGGCACCACCGGCTGTTCGATCACGATGATTCGCTGCCCCTTGGAGCGGCTTTCGATGATCTCTCCGGTCTTGGCCTTGGCCAGGGCGGCCACCGCGGCATCATATTGCGCGCGGATCAATGAATAGTCGCGTTCAAGCTCGGCCTGGCGCAGTGCGTTTGCCGGGGTTTCGCGAATGGTTTCTTCAAGCCTGGCCAGCTCTTCCTGCATGCCGTTCATCTGTCTGCGAATGAAGGAGAGCCGACCGTCGATTTCTTCCAGTTGCAGATCGTAAAGCGTCTTGTTCGCGTCGTTGACGGCATCGGCGCGTTCGCTGTCCCCGTCCCCTCCTTCAGCGCCGCGCTGGCCAAGCACGATCTTTTCAAGCTGTTCCACCCGTGCCCGCAGCACCTTTACCTTGGGGTTGTCAGCAGAAAATACCGCAAGCGCGCGCTCAAGCTCGGCCTTGGCCAGTTGCAGGGCCTTTTCCTCGCTGGTCAGGTTTTCCTGCGACAGGCCGATCATTCCCTGCTTCTTGTAAAGCTCGACCAGGCGTTTGCGCTTGTCCTGCAGTTCGGCCTGTTCCTGCTCGAGGCGGATCAGGCTTTCCTGAAGGCTGGTCTGACGGGCGCGGCGGAATTGCAGGCTGTCGGGCAGGCTGTCGCGGTTATCCCGCTTGAATTCGAGGATCTGCTTGTTCAGCCTGTCCAGTTCCTGGCCCAGGCGTTTTTCTTCCTGTTCGAAGAAGCGCAATACTTCGGTAGCCTGACCGCGCATGATCTTGGCATGTTCCTTCAGCACGCGGGTCACGAATTCGTTGGCGACCCTGGCCGCCAGATCACCGGATTCGGCGGCAAAGGAAATGCGCAGGATCGGTGCTTCGTCCTTTTTCTGCTCGACATGGAACTCGGTGCGCGCACGCATGTCCTCAACGATCTGGTCTGGTGTCAGTTCGCTGTCGGCGGGATAGATGTCCAGCTTGTCCGCCATCTCCAGAAGCGTGGCCCGGGCCAGGATCTGCTGACGGATGCGCTGCAGGATTTCCGAAAGATTGGTGCGTGTGGCGGGCTTGTCGATGGCGATCTGCTCGGATTCGACAAGCAGCAATGCCTGCGAACGATAGGTGGGCGGCAGGATCGAGGCGATGGCAAGGCCGAGCGCCGCAACCACCGTGGCCACGATCAGAAAATAGGGAAACCGTCGCCAGAAGATCGACAGATAGAACCTGGTGTCAAATGCCATCATGTGCCTCAGTTCTTTTCAAGAACCAGCGTGGCCGGGAAGAACACGCCGTCGTCCAGAACCCGTTGAACCAGTGCCTCATTCACGTTCCGGACATTGTCGGTATAGGCATAGACCAGTGCAAAGTCGCACAACTGATTCACCAGACGCGGGATGCCCCCTGTTACCTGGTGAATCAGCTTGGCGGCATTTTCCGTGAAGATCCTGCGCTTCGCACCCGCCTTCTCCAGCCGGTGGTTTATATAGGCACACACCGTGGGCGCGTCCATGGCCGTCAGATGAAAACTTGCCGCCACCCGCTGCGCGAACTGCGTCAGATCGGGGCTGCGGATGATATCGCGCAATTCGGGCTGGCCCACCAGAACAAGCTGCAGCAGCTCATCCTTGTTCGAGTTGATGTTGGTGAACATGCGCAGTTCTTCCAGGGATTCCCGCGAAAGGTTCTGCGCTTCGTCGAAGATCAGCACCACCCGCTTCCCTCTGGCATATTCGCTGATCAGGAAATCCTGGAACTGCTTGAAAAGATCAACATAGGACGCATCGGTGGTTGCCTCCTGTCCGAAAGCCATCAGCACCCAGCGCAGCAGCTCGCCCCGATCGCCATGCGCATTCGAAACCAGCCCCACGCTCACGTCATCTCCGAGCTTCTTCAGCAGATGATGCAGCAGGGTTGTCTTGCCTGCGCCCACCTCGCCGGTGATCAGGGTGATCGGAGCCTTGGTGAACAGGCCATATTCCAGCATCGCATAGGCCCGCCTGTGCCCTGGTGACCAGAACAGGAAGTCCGGGTCGGGAACCAGGGTAAACGGACGCTCATCGAGGCCGAAATGTTCGGTATATATATCCAGGGCGCTGACCACGTTCATCTAATAGACCACCGCCATCGCCAATTGCATGGCGTCACGATTTCCAAAACACATCATATCATCAACCTGTCACCGTTCACTGCTTTTCACGCGCACCCATACAGAGTTTTGTTCCCGGCTTCATCTTTTTTCTTGAGATCGCGCCCGGTTGTGGCACGGAAGGCGCGTTTTGGTGGTATTGTTCCCGGTTGGTGAACCGTGCCAGGGCTGTCCGGGGCGACTGTTCCCGCAAGGGGGCTGGAAAAGCCTCTCTGGCGCAACCGGAAAGAATGTCTGCGGCGGGTTGGTGCAATTCGCGATGTGCCGGCCGAAAGGGCTGCGACGGGTGATTCGCCTGAGGGGGTGTCCTGTTGCGAAACAGTCATCCGCCGGCATACGCATTCGTTGCCCCGCGGGGCACAGTGGTGTGAACCACGGAAAGCAGTGCCTTGCAGCATTGCCACCAGAGGTGGATTAGCCTTTGATATTTATCACTTTATGGCCTTAATTTTACCGAAAAGTCTCCGAATATTCATTGCAAATTACCAAACAATTGTGCAAAACTATGCAACGAGGGGAAAACGGGTGTCTGGTTCTTGGCTGCTTGCTTGGGGTCATCCCGGACGATTGACAAAAGCCAAAGCCCTTTTGGGGCTTGTCCCGGTCGAGCATGAGTGGCCTCCGATTATGGGGGTGGGGGTATCTCGGGCGCGCCCGAGCAATTTTGTGAGTGAGTGTGACCAATGACGGTTCATGATGCCGATCTGGCCGACAACCTGAGGAAGGTTCCGCTTCCGGCGGCAACCTATGTTGACGGCAAGGAGGATCTTCAATTCAGCCTGGGGCTCTATCCGCGTTTTCTGAAGCGCGTGCTGGACATTTCTCTTGTTCTGGCTTCGCTGCCAATCGTGCTTCCGGTGGTGCTGTTGCTGGCGCTGCTGGTTGCGCGGGATGGGCATGGGCCTTTCTACCGGCAGAAGCGCATCGGCCGGAACGGACGCATCTTCACCCTGTGGAAGCTGCGCACCATGGTGGCCAATGCCGATGGGAAGCTTGCAAGCTATCTGGCCGGGAACCCCGAAGCGCGTGCCGAGTGGGAAATGACGCAGAAGCTGAAGCACGATCCGCGCGTCACCGGGTTCGGCCGCCTGCTGCGCAAGACTTCGCTCGACGAACTGCCGCAGCTGTGGAACGTGCTCAGGGGTGACATGAGCCTTGTCGGCCCGCGGCCGATGATGCCGGAGCAGCGCCATCTTTATCCGGGGCGCGCCTATTATACGCTGCGCCCGGGTATCACCGGCTTCTGGCAGATTTCTGATCGTAACGAGGGCAGCTTCGCCGGCCGTGCGCTCCATGACACCCGCTATGCACGCGAGCTTTCATTCGTTACCGATCTCATGATTCTGCTGCGCACGATCAAGGTGGTGCTTCGCGGCACCGGCTACTAGCATGGAATGGTCGGTGCGGCCCTGCTGTCCGGCCGTTTCCAGGGCGTGTCGTGGCGTGTGATGGCAATAGCGGGGGCGGGGTGTTTCTTTTGATGTGCATCGCTTGCGGCAACAGGCTATATCTGCACCATCCGCATTTTCGGAAATCACCCAGGTTGCTCAAGGTTTACTCATGAAAGCCCGCATATTCCTTCTTTTCATGGCTGTTGCCATCGGGTCGGCAGTGTTTCTCACCCGGTTCGGAAGTTCCGAACAGAAGGCCGAGTCATATTTTCAGTCGGGTCTCAGGCTGCTTGAGGAAGGCGATGAAGAGCGGGCGATGGTTCAGTTCCGCAATGTCTTCGATCTGAATGGCCGCCATCGCGAGGCCCGTCTTGTCTATGCCGATCTGCTGCGCAAGCGGGGCGAACTGCCCAAGAGCTATGCCCAGTATCTGCGGCTGGTCGAGCAGTATCCCGATGATCTGGAGGGGCGCACCGCGCTGGCCGAAATGGCCATTCAGGGCGGAGACTGGGAAGAGGCCGGGCGCCATGCCCGCCGGCTGAAGGATCTGACGCCCGATGATCTTCTGGTGCGGGCGATGAACGCGGTGCTCGATTATCGTCAGGCGGTTCGCGCCAGAGACGGGCAGGCCAGGGAAAGGATCGTTGCCGAGGCCCGGAGTATCCTGGAAGAGAACCCCGAGATATCGATGGCGCGACGGGTGCTGATCGAGCACGCGCTCACCACCCAGAAACCGTTCGATGCGCTGGAGCAGCTTGATCTGGCGCTCAAGCAGGAACCCGAGGCGCTGGAACTGCATGAACTGAAGCTGCGCCTGCTGACCCTTTCCGGACAGGACGACAAGGTGGGCGAGCACCTGCGCACCATGGTTCAGGTGTTCCCCGACAACGAACGCGTGCAGTCTTCGCTGATTGCCTGGTATCTGCGCCGCAATGATGTGGAAGGGGCCGAAAACTTCATGCGCGGCATGATCGAAAGGGCCGGTGATGATCCCGCGATGCGCCTGGCCCTGGTTCAGTTGCTGCGTCGCACCCGCGGTTACGAGGCTGCCCGCGCCGAACTGGATGCGTTCATCGCCGAAAACGATGCGGGGGCCGATCTTTACAAGGCGATGCGCGCGGTGCTCGATTTCGAATTCGGCGATGATCGCGGAAAGGCAATAGCCGAGCTTGAACAGATCCTCGACAGTGCCGAATCCAATACCAGGATGCGCGATGTGCGGGTGATCCTGGCACGCATGCTCCAGTCTGCCGGTAATGAGGTGGGTGCGCGCGCCCAGGTCGAAAAGGTGCTGTCCGAGGATCCCACGCAGGTTGCAGCGCTGAAGATGCGCGCCGCCTGGCAGATCGAGGATGACAAGCCCGAGGACGCGATACTGACCCTGCGCAAGGCCCTGGACCAGACGCCGCGCGATCCCGAGATCCTGACGCTGATGGCCCGTGCGCATGATCGCAACGGCGATCGGCAACTGGCCGGTGAACGTCTGGCGCTGGCGCTCGAGGCATCCGGCAGCGCGCCCGATGAAGCATTGCGCTATGCCCGCTTCCTGGCCGAGGAGGGCCGCCTTGAGCCGGCCGAGAGCGTGCTGATTGATGCCCTGCGCCGAAAGCCGGTCCACCTTGATCTGCTGCTGTCGCTGTCCGACATCTATCTTCAGCAAAAAGACTGGGCGCGCGCCCGGGGCGTTATCCGCAGGCTGAACGAGATCGGCACGGATGCGTCGAGGGCTGCCGCCAACTCGGTCCAGGCCAGGCTGCTGCTGGCCCAGGGCAAACCGGAGGACGGCATTGCCTTTGTGCAGGATCTGATCGAACGCGGTGATGCAGACGTGCGCGCCGGCGCGCTGGTAGTGCAGGCATATCTGCGGGAAGGCGATATCGAAAAGGCTGCGGCCTATGCCGATGAGCTTCTGGAAAAGGAGCCGGAGGATCCGGCCCTGCGGATGCTGCGTGCCGGAGTTTACATGGCCGAGAACAGGATGGATGAGGCTGAAGCGATCTATCGCGCGCTGATCGCGGAAACACCCCAGAGCGATCTGCCGGTGCAGGCGCTTTACACGCTGCTGCGCAGCACCGACCGTGATGACGAAGCCTTTGCCGTGCTTGACAAGGGGCTTGAAAATGCGCCCCTGTCGCCCACGCTGAACTGGATCAAGGCCGGGCAGCTTGAGGCGGCCGGTGATATCGATGGCGCAATTGCCATCTATGAAAGGCTTTATGAGCAGAACAATGACGATCTGGTTGTCGCCAACAACCTGGCCAGCCTGATCGTGGCCAGTCGGAACGATGCCGAAAGCCTGGAGCGCGCCTATGCCATTGCCAAGCGCCTGCGCGAAAGCAAGGTGCCTGCCTTTCAGGATACCTATGGCTGGCTTCTTTATCGCCGCGGTCAGGTGCAGGATGCGCTTGCGTTTCTGGCGGCGGCGGCCCGGGGGCTGCCCGAGGATCCGCAGGTGCAGCTGCATCTGGGGCTGGCCTATGCCGCCCTGAACGATGCCGCGCGGGCGCGCGAGGCCCTTGAACGCGGACTGGCGCTGGCCGGCGATTCCCTTGATCTGCCGGTTGTGGAGGAGGCCCGCAAGGCACTTGAAGCCCTGCCCGGAGAATGAAGGAAAAAAGCAGAACACGGTGTTCACGCCTGTGTGCTTCGCAAGCCACGCCGGGAGTGCTATGAAAAACAACAGAACCATGGCTGTGCTGAGCAGCCCATCTTGACGAGGAAGTAACGATGCGACTGATCCTGGCTTTTTTCGCGGCCCTGATGCTGGCACCGGCCGCCCTTGCCCAAGGCACCTACAAGGTGAAACCCGGCGATGTGCTTCAGATCGAAGTTCTGGAAGATGCCACGCTCAACCGGAGCGCCCTGGTGCTGCCCGATGGGAGGATCTCGTTCCCGCTGGCGGGATCGGTGCAGGCGGCCGGCCTTACCGTGGATCAGATCCGCGACAACCTGGCCAACCGTCTGGCCGGGAATTTTGCCACCACGCCCAATGTCTATGTTTCGGTCAATTCGGTGGCCAAGCGCACCGGCGGTGGTGCGGCGCGCACCATTTCGGTTTATGCGCTCGGCGAAGTGGCCAGCCCCGGCGAACAGAAGGTGAAGCGGGGCACGACGCTTCTGCAGTTTCTGTCGCAGACCGGCGGTTTCACGAAATTCGCCGCCACCAAGCGGGTGCAGGTGCGTCGGCGTGATCCGGGCACCGGCAAGGAGCATGTGTTCAGGTTCAATTACGACGCGGTCGAGAAGGGCCTTGGCCATGGTTTCGGTCCGCTCAAGGATGGCGATGTGATCGTGGTGCCGCAACGCCGCCTGTTCGAGTGGTAGGGAGCGCGGCAGGGTGGCAAAGAGATCGGCATCAGGCGTCGGCGGCCGGGTGCGGCCTGCAGCGGCGTTGCTTCTGGCCGGGCTGGTTGCGTTGCCGGCTGGCAACGCAACCGCGCAGGAAGCCCCGGCCGGGCTGCGTCTGACTCTTGATCTGGATCAGCGCCTTGAGGCCGATACCAATCCGGGCCTTGCCGCCTCAAGCCCCGGAACCGGCCTGCTTGCCACCACCGGGCTTTCCTTCGGGCTGGAAAGCCGTACCCGGACACAAAGCCTGAGCCTTGGCCTTTCAAGCAGGTTGCGGCTGCGGAACGATTCCGATGGGAATGATGCAGGCGCCAGCATCGACGATCCGCGGCTGCGCTTTTCCTATACGCTTGATGCGGCGCGCGCCCGGCTGACCCTGCGCGGGAACTACCGCAAGTCGGACATCGCCTTCCTGCGCCCCGAGAGCGATTTCCTGGGCCCTGGCGGGGTTCTCATGCTGCCCGCCGATCTGGCCGATCTCTATGGCAGCGGCGACCGGCTGAGCTGGGGTATGCAGGGCACGCTGGAACTTGGCCGCGATGCGCCGCTGGGGTTGATCCTGCGTGGCAGTCACGATGTTCTTGATTACAGCGCCACTACCGCGCCCGATCTGTTCGACACCACCCGCACCAGGCTGGGCGGCACCCTGCGCATGCGGCTGTCGCCGGTAACCGAGGGGCGGCTCGTTTTTGATTACAATACCTATGAGGCCAGGGACGCCGAACTGACCGACCGGATCACCACGCTCTATTCCTTCGGTATCAGTCACGATCTTTCCAGGGCCATGTCGCTTGAAGTTTCGCTTGGCTACAGCCGGAGCGAAACCGACAAGACGATCGGCGGGGTGCGTGGCACACGCACCGAAGACGGAATCACCGGCGGCCTGGAACTGACGCTGGCACGGCCCAACGGCACGGCCAGCATCGGAATCGATCATACCGTCAACCATAACGGAGAGCGCACCGAATTTACCCTGGCGCGCAGCATCGATCTGCCTGCCGGCCAGGCTTCGGCCAGCATCGGCGCTTCAACGGGCAACAATGGCCGCACCCATCTGATCGGTGCGCTCGACTGGCAGAACGAATTGCCCCGGGGCATTCTGACAGTGGGCCTGTCGCGTGCGATCACGCCGGGCACCGACGATGACGACGAACTGCAGACCCGCCTGCGCATTTCCTATACGCAGGAACTCGGCCCGGTTTCGAACCTGGCGCTGACGGCCACGCATGTGGTGAGCGATGAATTCCTGGCTGCGACCAAGGTGCAGAATACCGCGCTTGGTATCAGCTACAATCACAGCCTTGACCGCAACTGGACCATGACCACCGGCTACACCTGGCGCCGCCGTGCCGAAACCGGCCAGGCAAGCGCCACCGGCCACACGGTTTTCGTTTCGGTCGGGCGCAGATTTTCGATCCGGCCATGAGGCCGGCAATGAAACGGCGGCAGGCCGCATGCCCTTTCGCGGGCATGCCATCCGGCCGCTTCCGTATGCCCTTCGCGGCACCGGTCTGCACGATCGGGGCCGGCGGGCTGTCATGAAAGGGTGATTCATGCCGACCGGCGCCATTGATGCAAAATCCACCCCCCTGTCGCGCGAGACAAACCTGACGGGGTTGTTCTGGTTCGTGCTGCTGGTGCTCGGGCCGTTACCGGTGTTCTGGAGCGGCATCACCATGCTGCTGCAGGCATGGTCAACGCCCGAATACAGTCAGGGGCCGATCATCCCGCTGATCTCGCTCTATCTGTTCCTGCGCGAACTGCGCCGCGACCGCACCCTGCCGCCGCCCGCGCGGCGAAACCGCTGGCCCGGTGTGGCGCTGATCCTGCTGGCGCTGGCCGTCGCCGTATTCGGCAACATGGTGCATATCGCCGATGTGGTGGCCTATGCGATCATCCTGTGGGTGGGGGGGATCGTGCTGGTGGTCATGGGCTGGGAGCGCGGCCGGCGCCACTGGGCCCCGGTCCTGCACCTGATCTTCATGCTGCCCCTGCCGCAATTCGTGTTCTGGAAGATGACGATCTTCCTGCAGCTGGTATCGTCGGAACTGGGGGTGTGGTTCCTCAAGCTGTTCGGTGTGCCGGTTTATCTGGAAGGCAATGTGATCGATCTCGGCGTTTACAAGCTGCAGGTGGCCGAGGCCTGTTCGGGCCTGCGCTATCTGTTCCCGATCCTCAGCTTTTCCTATCTCTTCGCGATTCTCTATCGCGGTCCGATGTGGCACAAGGCGGTGCTGCTTCTGGCAGCCGCACCGCTTACGGTGCTGATGAATTCATTCCGGATTGCGGTGATCGGCGTGCTTGTCAACAAATACGGCATCGATCAGGCCGAAGGCTTTCTGCATTTCTTCCAGGGTTGGGTGATCTTTCTGGCCTGTATCGTGATCCTGTTCCTGATGGCGGCTCTGCTTCAGGGCATGACGGCCAATCCCAAGCCGATTGCCGAAACCATCGATCTCGATTTCGAAGGCTTTGGCGGGGAATTCACGCGGCTTTCGCGTATCGTTCCCTCGGCCGGGCTGATCGCGGGTGCGGTCCTGTCGCTGGCGATCGGTGCGGCTTTCGCCCTGACTCCCGAACGGCTGGCCATAAAGGTCGAGCGTGACGGCTTTACCCTTTTCCCGCAGCGAATCGGTGGCTGGAGCGGCTATAACACCCTGCTTGAGCCCGACGTTGAACGGGTGCTCGGAGCCGACGACTATATCAACGCCACCTACCGCAACCCCGACGAGGCGGGCTATGTCAATTTCTTCGCCGCCTTCTATGAAAAGCAGACGGAAGGTTCGGGCATCCACTCGCCCGAGGTCTGCCTGCCGGTGGGCGGCTGGGAGGTGTTCAGCCTGGAGCCTTACGAGGTGGACATGACGGGCACCGGATTCGGCAGGTTCCGGGTCAATCGTTCGATAATCCAGAAGGGGCTTTCGAAACAGCTGGTCTATTACTGGTTCGAACAGCGCGGCCGGCGCCTGACCAACGATTACCATGCCAAGGCGGTGGTGGTCTATGACAGCCTTGTACGCGGGCGCACCGATGGTGCGCTGGTGCGTTTCGTTACCCCGATCCGTGAAGGCGAAAGCGAAGCCGAGGCCGATGCTCGCCTGCAGCGCTTCATGCGCCCGGTGCTCGAACGCCTGCCGCGCTTTATTCCCGAATAGGGAACGGACGGCAAAAAGGCGCTTTCCGTCGTGCCCGGCCCTTGCGCCCGATGCCTGCCAGAAGGCAATGATGGCTTCATGGACGCTTCTCGCCGCACCCCTTCGCTTCCTGCGCGCCTGCCGCGGATATCACGCAGCGGATCCTGGCTTCTGTGGGGGCTGATCGGGCTGAACATGGCGGTGGAACTGGTTCTCATGGCTGCCGATAACGGAATCGTCGGTTCGCCGCGCTGGCGGGCACAGGCCTATTACCATGCCGCCTTCTGGGCCGGACTGCTGCATGACTGGCGGCCCAATTATGCGGTTCAGCCGTGGCTGATGTTCCTGACCTACGGCTTTCTGCATGCGGGTTTCTGGCACATGGCTACCAACATGCTGGCGCTCTGGTCGCTTGGCGGCATGGTGATCCGCCTGTGGGGCGTGCGGGACTTTGTGCTGATCTATTTCGCCGCGATGTTCGGTGGCGGGCTCTGCTTCGGGCTGTTGTCCGATGGCGTTCGTCCGATGGTGGGGGCGTCGGGGGCCATTTTCGGATTGATCGGTGCCTGGCAATACCGCGACTGGCACCTGCGCCGGCACAGGGGCCAGCCGCTGTTGCGGCTTTTGTGGGGGCTGTTCGTGTTCTTTCTGCTCAACCTGGTGCTGTGGTTCGTGCTTGGCGGGCAGCTTGCCTGGGAAACGCATCTTGGCGGTTTCGTGGCCGGCTGGCTTGCAGCGGCACTTCTGATGCGCTTTCGCGGGCCTGATCCGGAGACGGGGCAGGCAGGGAGAGGGGCTGGCGATGCGGCCGGCTAGCTTCGGTCAAGCATGTCGTGGCGTGCGAGCAGCAGCCGGTAACCCGTCTGTCCGAGCCCCGCGGCAATCGCCGCCTTCAGCCAGCCCAGAAGCGGCAGCGGATGCATCCGTGCGGATTTTCCCAGCATGTGCAGTGCGGTGGTGCGATCATCTTGCGAAAGCTCCCGGGCCAGCAGGAAACATGCGCCGCTGAGGCGGCGCGATACCAGCCGTTCCTGATCGCGCGTCAGCGGCCGGGCAAGCAGTTTTTCAAGGAAATGCACGTGCATTTTCTGGGCATAACTGCCTTTCGTGCGTCTGAGCGATGTCACGGCCTGCCTGTCGCCCGGCAGGCGGCGGATTTCGGCCAGCATGTCGCCGGTTACCAGAAATGGTCCCTTCAGAGCCAGCTGGCAGAAGAAGGCGGTATCCGAGAGCATCCGCATGGTTTCGTCAAACCTCCCGGCGGCAGCAAAGGCCGTGCGCCGGATGGCGGCTCCCTGCAGGGTCATGCCCGAGATCACCAGCGGAAGGGGATCGCTCACACGTTCGGCCCGCCCCGCCGGGAATGTGATCCCCTTTATGGCGAAAAGGCTTTCATCGTGATTTTCACCGGTATAGCGCACGTTGCCGAGATGCGCCACGATATCGGGTTGTGCGGTGTCCAGATCGCGCTCCAGCACCGCCAGGCGATTGGGCGGCCACAGATCGTCGGAATCAAGGAAGGTCAGCCAGTCGCCCGAGGAAAGCGCGATGCCACGGTTGCGTGCCGCCGCCACGCCGGTATTTTCCTGGCGCTTCAGGATGATGCGGTTGCCATAGGGGGCCAGCGCCGCGGCCAGATCGCCGGGCGATCCGTCATCGACGACGATGATCTCGTCGGCCGGGCGGCTTTGTGCAAGGATCGAATCCAGAGCCTCGCGGATCTGCATTTCCCGCCCGTATGTGGGGAGGATGACGGAAATCCGCATGGCTTATCGGATCTTGCGCGGGATCATGTCTTGCGCCCCCGTGCAAATATCCGCTCGTAGGCGGCCAGAAGCTGCGGCACCGAGTGATCCCAGCTGAGGTGCTCAAGAACGCGCCCGCGTCCGAGCCGGCCCATGCGCCGGCCCTCTTCGGGGTTGTCGATCAGCCAGGCGACTTTCGCGGCGAAATCGCGCGGATCGTTGGCCCGGGCGTAAAGCGAGGCTTCCCCGGCCGAAGCACGCCCTTCCTTCAGATCAAACTGCACCACGGGCTTTTCCAGCGTCATGTATTCCATCACCTTGTTCATCGTGGAAATGTCGTTCATCGGGTTTTTCGGATCCGGGCTCACCCCGATGTCGCAGCTGTTGAGCACCCTGAGCAGATCGTCGCCATAAAGCGCGCCGGTAAAGGTAAAGTAGGATTCGAGGCCCCGCCGGGCCACATCGCGCCTTACTTCGTCGAGATGCGGCCCGAAGCCGACGATGGCAAGGTGGACATCGGCCTTGCCCAGTTCGTTGATCAGGATGTCGGCGGCCTCCACCAGAAGGTCCATGCCTTCCTGCTGGCCGATCACCCCCACATAACCCAGGATCGTGCCCGCCTTCGCCCGCCACTCGGGATCGGGCGGACGCGGTTCGAATTTTTCGATGCGTGGGGCTGAGCGCACCACGAACACATCCTCGGGGCGCATCCGCCCGCGGCGGATGGCGATTTCGCGGAAACTTTCGTTGGTGGCAATAGAGACATGGGCCGAAGCGAAGGTCATTCGTTCCCAGATGCGCATGATCGTGTAAAGCAGGCCCTTCCTGCCGAATTTCGCTTCGAACAGCTCGGGGCAGACATCGTGATGATCGAACAGATAGCGCACTCCGGCCAGTCGCCACCTGAGCGCCAGAAGGAAGATCAGATCGGGGGGGTTGCAGCCATGGATCACGTCGAATCCCCGTTCGCGCCGGATGCGGCGTGCCAGGCGAAACCAGTGCCACATGGCCTGCCCCCATTCGCGGGCATAGGCCAGGGCGCCGGAATGGGCCTCGGGGGGCTCGGGATGGCGATAGATGTGAACGCCGTCGATTTCCTCGTAAGGCTTGTTCCAGCCTCGTCCCATGGGGCTGATCACGCTTACCTGATAACCCGCATCGCGCAGCGTGGTTGCTTCGAGCCATACACGCCTGTCCAGAGGAACCGGCAGGTTTTCCACAACAATCAGCACCCGGCGCGCATCGGCTTGCACCATTACGTCCCTCATCGTTACACCTTGCCCCCGGCCGGGCATAACGTCTGGATGGCGCACTGGCAAAGAAAAAACCACCCGTTTACCGCGGATGCGGGAAATCCTTGCGAAATCCGCGGAAAACAAGCAGGCATGGGGGTGATGAAACGAATTCTTCGTTCTTTCCTGAAGCTCCGGCCCGGGGCGATGGCGAATCTGCCGCCACCTGCCCCCATGCGCCGCACCTATGTGGTGGGAGACATCCACGGCATGGACAAGGCGCTGGCCCGGCTTCTGGTGCGTATCGGGCAGGATCGCGGCAGCGCCCCGGCCGATCTGGTGTTCGTGGGCGATTACGCGGATCGCGGCCCTGGCAGCGCAGCGGTGCTGAAACAGCTGTTTGCCCTGTGCGAAGGCGGCGGCGGAAACGTGATCTGTCTGCGGGGAAACCACGAACAGATGATGCTCGATTTTCTTGATCGCCCGGAAGAAAAGGGCGCTCTCTGGCTGGTCAATGGCGGCCAGGAAACCCTGCAGAGCTTCGGTATTACCCGCGATGCGCGGATGGGGGTCAGCAATCCGCTGGATTCATTGTCGCAGGCCCTGCGCGCAGCCCTGCCCGCCGGGATGGAGGACTGGCTGCGTGCGCTGCCCCTGTTGTGGCAGAGCGGCAATTTGGCAGTGGTTCATGCCGCCGCCGACCCCCGGCGCCCCGTTGACCGGCAGAAACCCGAAGCGCTTTTGTGGGGACACCCCCGCTTTCCGGCCGAGCCGCGCGGCGACGGTATCTGGGTGGCACACGGGCATCGCGTTGTTGAAAGGCCGATAGCGGAAAACGGCCATATCGCGGTGGATACCGGTGCCTGGCGCGGCGGGCCGCTTACGGCAGCCCGGATCGATCCCGACGGGCGCGTGGACTTCCTGCAGGAATAGGGCCTGTTCGGGCCGGACGGTGCCCGCGTGCCGGAATCAGGAGCGCGTGCCGGAAGCCACGGGGGCGCGGCTGTCCGAGGGCAGCAGCGCCGCAACCGTATCGGTGATCCGGGAAAAGGTCCTGGTCCGGTCCTCGCCTTCCAGCAGAACGCGCCGGGCGGTGTCCACCTGTGCCGTTCGGGTGGCAGGGTTCAGCAGCCGGCCCCAGGCTTCGGCGATCCGTTCGGCATTTTCCGCCTGAACAGAGCCTCCATTTTCCAGAAGCGCGCTGTAGGCTTCGCGGAAATTCGCGTAATGCGGTCCGTGAGTGATGGCCGAGCCGAAGGCCGCGGGTTCATAGGGCGTGTGCCCGCCGATCGGCAGCAGGGAACCCGCCACGAAGGTGATTGCGCTTGCCGCATACCACAGAGCCATTTCACCCACCGTATCGGCCAGCAGAACATCGGTTCGTGCCGTCGGCCTTTCATTCTTCGAGCGGATGGCAAAGGTCAGTTCCGCCTCCTGCAGAAGGCGCGCGATTTCGCCGGCGCGGTTGGGATGGCGCGGCACGAGGATGAGTTTCAGCCCCGGGTGCGCGGCGCGTGCGCGGGCATAGGCCGCGATCAGCGTTTCGTCTTCCCCCCTGTGGGTCGAGGCGGCGCAGATCGTGCGCTTGCGCGGCCACCGCGCCAGCAGATGTGCGAGATCGGGGTGATCGGGGGGGGCACCCGTCTGAAAACGTTTCAGATTCGGGATCACCTCGATCCGGCCGGGGGGCACGCCAAGATCGGCGAACCGTTCGGCCGAGGCCGGATCCTGGGCAAAACAGTGTCTGACATGGCCGAAAACGCGCCGTGCAAAAGGCCGGTGGCGGGCCCAGGCGGCATGGCTTCTTTCCGACATCCGGGCGTTCACATGCATGATCGGCACCCGGGTGCGGGCCAGGGCCTCGATGCGGATCGGATAGATTTCATTTTCAAGGGTGATGGCCAGCACCGGGCGCCAGCGACGCAGAAAGCGCCCGACCGCCGAGGGAAGATCGAGCGGGGCGATCGCCGCATGCACCTTTTCCCCGGCCATCTCCCGGGCTTTCCCGAAGGCGATCCGGTTCGAAACCGTGATCAGCAATTCGTGTTCGGGAAAGCGCGCCCCGAGCGGCGGCAGCAGCAGGACAAGGGTGTTCAGTTCGCCCACGCTTGCCGCGTGCAGCCAGATTACCGGCTGCCGCCCTGTCCGCCGCCGGCCGAACCCGAGCCGTGCGGCGAATGTGGCGGCGCTGTCCTTGCCGCGCATCAGGCGCAGCACGAATACGAAAGGCACCGCCAGCCAGGCCAGCGTCATGAGAATCCGGTATCTCAGCATGCGTCCTTTCTGCTCCTGCTTCGGTTGACCCGGCCCCGCGTGCGCCATAGTGTGCGCGCCGGCTACCGGCCTGCCTGGTTCTTGATCTTCAAGCCGGCACCGTTTTGCAAGGAGAAACAGGTGACATCGCTTCCCGCCGATCTGCCCCATCTTTCGCGCTGTGGCCCGGCCCGTCATGAGGAAGGCTTCGTCACCTGCCTTGCCCTTGCCCATAACGAAGCCAACATCATCGGTTCGTTTCTTGAACATTACCGCAGCCTTGGCCCCGTATCCTTCGTGATCGTTGACGATCATTCCACCGACGGCACCCGTGCGTTTCTGGAAGCTCAGCCGGATGTAACGATCTATCAGCCGAAACCGGGTTCGACCTATGCCCGGGACAAGCGCGCCTGGCGTTCCGAAATTCTTGATGCCTGCGCCGACGGGCGGTGGTGCCTGGTGCCCGACATCGACGAACATCTCGTCTGGCGCGGCATGGCCAACACGTCGCTGCCGGAGCTGATTGGCGCCCTCGAGGAGGAAGGCGCCGAGGCGCTGCTGTGCATCATGGTGGACATGTATGCCGACAGGCCCCTGACCGAGCATGTGTTTCCCGGCGGCACCCTGGCCGATCTGCGTCGGGCCTTCCCGCTGTTCGACCGGCTGGAGGGAGGAAATTACCGGACGGTCATGTTTTCATCGAAGTTTCTTGCGCAATACCCGACGCCACCAAGATGGGTAACCGGGGGCATGATCGAGCGGGTGTTCCAGCATGATGCTTCGATCCCCGCCCGTCTGGCGCGCCGCCTCATGCAACGCCATGCCGGCCTTTCCGGCGCGCATGTTGCCTCGGGCGGCATGTTCCTGACGAATTACATTGTGCGGCAGGCTACCAGATGGGCGGTTCCACATAATGCGCTTAATCTGACCAAGCTGGCCCTTCTCAGATGGCGCCGGGGAATGCAGTTCTATGGCGGGGCGCATTCGGTGAACCGACCGCTGCAGCTGTCGGAGCGGCGTGCCGTGCTGCTGCACTATCGTTTCACGCGCGGCATCGATGGCATCCGTTACATAGTTGAAAGGGGGCAGCATGCGAAGGGCGGGGGATATTACGGCCAGTATCTGGGCAAGGAGAGCATCATCCGCCGATCACTGGCTTCCGAGGCCAGCAGCCGTTTTCGCGGCGCCAGTTCGCTTGGCGGCCTGGTCCGCTGAGTGATCCGGGGCCGCATGCCGGCCCGGATCCCGTCGAATCTCAGCTGGGAAATCATCCGGTGGTTTTCACATTTGTCTGGAAAAGCCAGCTGTCGGCGGCAATAAGAACAGCAGGACACCGGAAACAGCCGAAACAAGGAAACATTCTTCGTGAAAAAACCCACCTTTCGCTCGCTCAGAACACGCCTGCATCAACTGCTTGATACGAAGACGGTCACCCTGAACGGTGTCAGGGTCGGTACCGCGCGCGGCGCCCTGCCGGCGTCCATACGCAAGTTCCTGTATCGCGGCGATTACGAAGAGCACGAGCGCGATCTTGTCGAAAAGGCCCTTCGCCCCGGCGACCGGGTTCTCGAAATCGGCTGCGGGATCGGGCTGGTCAGCCTCGTGGCCACAAGGGTTTGCGGCGCGGGCAACGTGTTCTCTTACGAGGCCAACCCGATGATGGAGGAGACCATCCGCAGCAATTACCGCCTGAACGGCTGGGAGCCGAACCTTTTCATGAAGGCGATCACCGCCGACGGGCGCCGGCTGCGCTTCTTCCGGCAGAAGAACGTGCTGTCATCCTCGCTGATCGATCGCGACATGGGCGGCGAGGTGATCGAGGTGGAAAGCGTGGCCATCAACGATGCCATCGCCGCTCACCGGCCCACGGCCGTCGTGATGGATGCGGAAGGCGCCGAGGAAGAGATCCTGCCGGTGGCCGATCTGTCGGGGGTGCGCGTGCTGATCCTTGAACTGCATCCGCATATCATCGGCGAGGAAAAGGTGGGCGAACTGGTGAAGGGGCTCGAGGAGCGGGGCTTCGCCCTGCGCGGGAAAAGCCACAAGACGTGGTATCTGGAGCGCTGACATGTGGCCTGCCTATGTCATCAACCTGGCCGACAATACCGAGCGCATGGCGCGCTGTGCCGCCCAGCTTGATACGCTCGGGGTGCCCTTCGAGCGGATCGAGGCGGTCAACGGCTGGGCGATGAGCGACGAGGAGGTCGCCCGCGTCTATGATCCCGACCTCAACCGCAGGCGCGCGAAATACCCGCTGGTGCGCCCCGAGATCGGTTGCTACCTCAGCCATATCCGCGCATGGGAAAGGATCGCTGCCGCCGATGCGCCCGGGGGGTTCGTATTCGAGGACGATTTCGCCGCCGCCGGCAGCCTGCCCGAGGTGCTGCAGGCGCTTTCGGCCGACCGAGGCTGGGACATGGTGAAGCTCTTTTCCCTCGACCCCGACATCCGGCTGCTGGCGCCGCGCCCGCTGGGGCCGGGGCTGAGCATCGGCTTTCCCGTCCGGGTGCCGTCCTGCACCCTGGGATACGCGATCACGCAGCAGGCCGCCCGCCGGCTTCTTGCAAGTGCCTTTCCGATTGTCCGGCCCATAGACGAGGATCACAAGTTCTTCTGGGAACGGAACCTGCGCATCGCGCTGGTAACCCCTCCTCCCCTGCAGGTCGGGCATCAGAAGGCCAGCACCGGAACCGTCGGCAGATCACGACGCGCAGACCGCCCTGTTTCGGCCGGGCGCGGCAAGCTGGCCCAGGCCTTGCACGGGCTGCGCTATCAGCTGGGCTATCGGCTGCGGCTTGCATGGCACAACCGGAAGAGGGCGCAGGGGTGAAGGTTCTCTATTTCCATTTCGGCAAGGAAGGCGGGGCCGAACGCTTTTTCGTAAATCTGGCGACCGAACTGGCCGATCGGGGCGTCGAGCAGCGCTTCGTGATCCGTCCCGGACGCACATGGGAAGCGCAGATCCGGGCTTGCGGGCCGGTGATCCTGAACAATTTTCGCAATTTTTCCCTGTCGAAACAGCTTGTCAGGCTGCGTGTGCGGCGCCTGATAAGGAAATGGCGGCCCGATGTGATCATGGCCGCCCAGAACCGTGCCAGCAAGCTGATCCCGGCGGGGGGGCAGGCGTTGAAGCTCGTCCGGCTTGGCGATTACCCCAAGACCCTGCAGCGTTTTGCGAATTGCGACTGCCTTGTTGCCAATACCCCCGGCATTGCCGAACATTGCCGCGCCCTGGGCTGGGACAGGCCGGTTCACGTGATCACCAACTTCGCACGCGAGGTGGCGCCGGTGCCGGTGCGCCGCGCCGATCTTGATACCCCCGACGATGCCTTCCTGGTGGTGGGTTCGGGCCGGTTTGTGGGGCGCAAGGGGTTTGACACCCTGCTGCGCGCGGTGGCGCGCCTGCCCGATGCCTGGCTGTGGCTGGTGGGCGAGGGCGGGTGCCGCGCGGAACTCGAAGCCCTGGCTGGCGAACTGGGGATCCTGGAGCGCACCCGCTTCACCGGCTGGGTGGACGAGCCGATCCACCATGTGGCCGCGGGCGATGCCTATGTGATGGCCTCGCGCCACGAGCCGCTGGGCAACGTGATCCTGGAGGCCTGGCAGGCCGGCACGCCGGTGGTCACCACCCGATCGGAGGGGCCGCAGTGGTTCGTGGATGACGGGCGCGATGCGTTGATGGTGGAAATCGACGACCACAGCGCCATGGCCGCCGCCCTTGCCCGCCTCAGGGATGATCGCGGCCTTGCCGCTGCGCTTGCCCGGGCCGGGCGCGAAAAGCTGGATGCGCAGTTTTCGAAACAGGCGGTGATCGATCGCTACCTCGCCCTTTTCGAAAGGCGGCTCTAGAAGATGCGGGCGCTGGTGCTCAACCTTGATACCGCGCACGAACGGCTGGCCTTTCAGGAACGTCAGCTTGCCGCGCTTGGAATCGAATGGGAACGCCTTGCCGCCATCACCCCGGACACGCTTTCGCAGCCTCCCGGTGATCCCTGGTGGCTGGGCTGGGAACGCCCGCTGCGCGATACCGAGAAGGCGGCGCTGGAAACCCACAGGCGTGCGTGGACACGGGTTGTTGCCGCGGGAATGCCCCTGCTGATCCTTGAAGACGACGCGTTGCTGGCCATGGCCGCGCCCGATCTTCTGCGCATGGTGGAGGGGCGCAGCGACATCGATCATCTCAGCCTTGAAACCCGGGGGCGCAAGAAGCTGCTTGGCCCGGCGCTGGATGATCTGCCGGTGCGGCGCCTCTGGCTTGATCGCAGCGGCGCGGCGGCCTATGTGCTGTGGCCTTCGGGGGCGCGGATCCTGCTGGCGCGCACCGCGCGCGCGCCGGCGCTGGCCGACAGCGCAATCTGCGCAGCCTTTGCGTTGCGCAGTTTTCAGGCGGTGCCGGCGCTGGCCATTCAGGCCGACATGGCCGCGCGCCACGGCTTCACGCCCCCCTTTCCGGTTCAGTCGAGCATTGATGCCGAGGCCCGGCCCGACCGCCGCGCAGGCCCGGGTTTTCGTTCCCGTCGCATCGTGGCCCAGCTGCGCATGGGCGCGCGGCAGCTGCGCTTTCTCGGGCAGGGCAGGCGTGAACTGGTCATGCCCGCGCCTCTCTGGGCGCAGTCCGGGGTTGGCGGGCAACATGATGGCAAGGCGCATGAGCAGGGGCAGTCGGAACGCCTTTTCCTTTATTGCCCGCCGCAGCCTGGTGTTCCCGAGGCCTTGCAGAACGCGGCCTGTCAGGCCCTTCGCCAGGAACTGGCCCGCCTGCGGGGGCAGCGCCCGGAAAGGCACGACAGGGCCGTTTTCCTTGCCGAAAACGGGCTTCATATTCGCCTTCATCTTGCCATAAAGGGGAGGCATTCCGTCTCCGGAAGGCTGGAATGGCAGCGCGTTGCAGACGGCAAGGCCGAAGACATGCAGCGAGGGCCGGAACTTGAAGGCGCAACAACGGATCGGGAAACCAATGAGACATCGCTTATCCATCTTGGCAAGGCCCTGGCTCGCCACGGCGGCCTGCCCCGGTGATTTTCCGATCTCCGGATCATGTGAAAACCAGTAGCAGACGAAAGAACGATGGCCACTTTTACCTATGACCAGATCGCCGATGAACTGACCACCGTGAACTGGGAGCGTGACGGGGTTCTTCCCCATCATTTCCCGGTTGGCCCCGGCGGTACGCTTACCGTTGACTATTCCGCCCTGAACGCCGCCGGACAGTTCTTTGCCGAGAAGGCGCTTGAAGCCTGGAACATGGTTACCGGCATCAATTTCGTGGTTTCCTACACCTCGGCCGACATCACCTTCACCGATACCGACGCCGGCGCCTATGCCGGTGGCAGCTGGACGGGCAGCGGTGTGATGACTTCGGCTTTCGTGAACATCCATTCCTCGTGGATCGCGAGTGATGGATACAATCTCGCCTCCTATTCCTTCCAGACCTACATCCACGAGATCGGCCACGCCCTGGGTCTGGGGCACGCCGGTGCCTATGACGGAGATGCCGTCTATGGCGTCAGCAACCATTATGACAACGACAGCTGGCAGGCGTCGGTGATGTCGTATTTCTCGCAAACCGAGAACACATCGGTCAATGCCTCCTATGCCTTTGTCGTCACCCCGCAGGTCGCCGATATCATTGCGGTTCAGAACATGTATGGCACTGCCGGCAATCTGCGCGCCGGCGATACCATCTATGGTGTCGGATCCAATGCCGGGGGCTATTACGATGATCTGATCAATCTTGTCGATCCGGTCACCTTCACCATTCTTGACGACGGCGGCACGGATCTGATCGACTTTTCCATCGATACAGATGGCCAGACGGTCGATCTGGCGGCCGAAGGCATTTCCTCGGTCTTCGGCCTCACCGGCAACATGATCATCGCTCGTGGCACGGTGATCGAGAACTATCGCGCCGGCAGCGGCAATGACACGATCACGGGAAATGCCGCGGCGAATATCCTGGAAGGGGGGAGCGGTTTTGACACGCTGGACGGTGGTTCCGGGGATGACGTTCTTCATGGAGGCGGGCAGGCCGACACACTGCTCGGGGGGTCTGGCAACGATGCGCTGAGCGGCGGCCTCGGAGCGGACCGTCTTTTT
>JALSJM010000007.1 GCA_026989355.1 Paracoccaceae bacterium
ACAAAGGTCATGGAAGGGCGCATGGTGCGAATCCTCTCCTGGTATGACAACGAATGGGGGTTCTCGAACCGAATGGCAGATACCGCCGTCACAATCGGCAAGATGATCTGATGACCCCGCCGGCGCTGCCCGGCACCGCCGAGCAGCCGGCTCAGGGTTCGTGCATCTTCCTGATGCGGCGCACCATCCACCAGGCCAGCACCAGCACCAGCGGGGTTGTCAGCGCATAGAGCAGCGGCTTGTCGAGCCCCCACCCCTTGGCCAGGGGCGTCAGCGCATAGACCACGAGGTTGATCGCATAATAGCTGATCGCCACCGCGCTCAGCCCCTCGACCGTCTTCTGCAGGCGCAGTTGCAGATCGGCGCGCCGGTCCATCCGGGCCAGCAGCTGCTGGCTCTGGGCGCTGCGCTTCACCTCGACCCGGGTGCGCAGCAGATCGCCGGCCCGCTTGGCGCGCTCGGCCAGCGCCGCAAGCTGGCGGGCCACCGAGCGCACGGTGCGCATCGCCGGTTCGAAGCGGCGCAGCATGAACTGTCCGAAGGTCTGGCGACCGGGGAAGCGCTCTTCCTGCATCGCGGCAAGCCGTTCCGAGACGATGGCGCGATAGGCCTCGGTGGCCGAGAAGCGGAAGCTCGACTGTGCGATCAGGTTCTCGATCTCGACCGAGATCGCCAGCAGTTCGTCGAGCACCTCTTCCTCGGGGCGTTCGTGGCCGCGGATATGGGCCATCAGCCGTTGCATCTTTTCATCGAGATCGGCCAGACGGCGCGCCAGCGCCCGGGCCCGCGGCAGGGCCAGCAGCGCCATTGTCTTGTAGGTTTCCACCTCGCACAGGCGCTGCACGATGCGGCCGATGCGCCGGGGGCTGGTATCGGGGCGCACGAACACGGCAAAGCGCAGATGCCCGGCCGGATCGATGCGGAAATCGCCGGCCACCACCGCCATGCGGTCGGCGATGCAGGAAACCGCCAGGCTTTCGGGCACGAACCATTCGCCGAGCCGCCCATCGATTGCCGCTGTCACCGCCCGGTCGCAGGGATCCTCGCCCGGCATTTCCTCGACCCGGATCAGCGCCGAAGTCAGCCGCTTGCCCGGGGCCGCGGCCAGCCAGTCGGCGGGAAAGACATCGAACATCGCCGGATCGAAGGGCTTGCCGGCCACCCCGGCGCCGAACAGCGTATAGGTAACGAATTCGGTATGCAGTTCCCATTTCAGCCGATAGCGCCCGAGAGCGCCGAAATAATGGGTGGCACCGGGAGGCGGGTGCGGGGCACCGTAGCGATCGAGCAGCGCGATCAGATGGGCGCGGTCGGCCTCGCGATCGCGGTTGGCGGCATCTCTGGGCTGTTTCAACGCCAGATGCAGGGCATGGCTTGGCACGGCAAGCACCGGGAAGGGGCGGGCGTGCAGTTCATTGGCCAGCAGATAGCGCAGCGGGTGATCCTCGGTGCCCGTCCGGGCCGGACCACTGCCCTGGCGGCTGCCGGGGGACGTTCCGGCTGCGGTTGCTGCGGCCGTTTCCGCTGTGTCCGGTTCTTCTGCGCTCATGCCCTGCTCCGCCGGAAAGGGGCCGCCCCGGCCGGCTGACCGGGGCGGGCGGGTTGCCTCAGTCGATCCGCTTCAGCACCTCGTCCATGCTGCTTTTGGCATCGCCATAGAACATGCGGGTGTTTTCCTTGTAGAACAGCGGGTTCTCGATCCCGGAATAACCGGTGCCCTGACCTCGCTTGAGCACGATCACCTGCCCCGCCTTCCACACCTCGAGCACCGGCATGCCGGCGATCGGCGAATTGGGATCTTCCTGGGCGGCCGGGTTCACGATGTCGTTCGCACCGATCACGATGGCCACGTCGGTTTCGGGGAAGTCCTCGTTTATCTCGTCCATTTCCAGCACGATGTCGTAAGGCACCTTGGCCTCGGCCAGCAGCACGTTCATGTGCCCCGGCAGGCGGCCGGCCACCGGGTGGATGGCAAAACGCACCTCCTTGCCCTTGTCGCGCAGGCGTTTCACCAGTTCGCTGACCGATTGCTGGGCCTGGGCCACCGCCATGCCGTAGCCCGGCACGATGATGACGCTTTTCGCCCCTTTCAGAAGTTCGGCAACGCTGTCGGCATCGATCGGCACCATCTCGCCCTCGACCTCCATCGCCGGGCCCGAGGTGCCGCCGAAACCACCGAGGATCACGCTGATGAACCGCCGGTTCATCGCCTTGCACATGATATAGGAAAGGATTGCCCCCGAAGACCCCACCAGCGCCCCGGTAACGATCAGCAGATCGTTGCCCAGGGTAAAGCCGATCGCCGCTGCCGCCCAGCCGGAATAGCTGTTGAGCATGCTGACCACCACCGGCATGTCGGCCCCGCCGATACCCATGATCAGGTGATAGCCGATGAAACCGGCGATCAGCGTCATCAGCAGAAGCGCCCAGATGCCGGCGCCGTTGAAATACATCAGCCCCAGGATCACCGAAACGATCAGCGCCGCAAGGTTCAGCATGTGGCCGCCGGGCAGCTGCACGGGCTTGCCGTCGATCCTGCCGGCGAGCTTGCCGAAAGCCACCACCGAACCGGTGAAGGTGATCGCACCGATGAACACCCCGAGAAACACCTCGACCCGCAGGATCGCGATCTCGACCGCGTCCTTGTGGGCCAGCTTTTCGGCAAAGCCGGCAAGCCCCGCCTCTTTCAGCCACTGGGCCCTGCCGATTTCCGTCAGCGTATCGGGCACGTTGGCCTTCAGCGCCAGCACATGGGAAAGCTCGATGTCGGCATTGATGCCGATGAACACCGCCGCCAGCCCCACGAAACTGTGCAGCGCCGCCACCAGCTGGGGCATTTCCGTCATCTCGACCCTGCGGGCCACATACTGCCCCGCCCAGGCCCCCGCAGCGACCATCAGGAAAACGATCCACAGATGCCCGGTGCCGGGGCCGAAGATGGTCGCCAGCACGGCAACCGCCATGCCCACGATGCCATACCACACCGCGCGCTTGGCGCTTTCCTGGTTGCTCAGCCCCCCGAGCGAGAGGATGAACAGCACCGCGGCAGCGATATAGGCGGCGGAAACCAGTCCGTAACTCAGCATGATGCTACCCTCCCCTTACGAACGCCGGAACATGGCGAGCATCCGCCGCGTGACAAGAAAGCCCCCCACGATGTTGATCGTGGCGATCAGGATCGAGACGGCGGAAAGGATCACCACCAGCCAGTTGCCCGATCCCACCTGCAGCAGCGCGCCCAGGATGATGATCCCGGAAATCGCGTTGGTAACCGCCATCAGCGGCGTGTGCAGGGCGTGGGAAACGTTCCAGATCACCTGGAAGCCCACGAAACAGGCCAGCGCGAAAACGATGAAATGCTGCATGAAGCTGGCCGGCGCCCAGGCTCCGATCAGCAACATCAGCAGTCCGCCCGCCGCCAGCAGCCCCACCTGCTGGCGGGTGGCCTTGCGGAATTCCTCGACCTCGCGGGCGCGGATTTCCTCGGGTGTGGGAGCGGCGGGCCCGGGCGCCTTCTTCACCGAGGCGATCGCCTGCACCTTCAGCGGCGGCGGCGGGAAGGTGATCTCGCAATCCCTGGTCGCCGTGGCGGTGCGGATCACGTCATCTTCCATGTCATGGACGATCACGCCGTCATTGGCAGGCGTCAGATCATCGATCATGTGGCGGATGTTGTTGGCATAAAGCAGCGAGCTCTGCTGCGCCATGCGGCTCGGAAAATCGGTATAGCCGATGATGCGCACGCCGTTCCTCGTGGTGATCAGTTCGTCTTTCACCGTCAGTTCGCAGTTGCCGCCCCGCTCGGCGGCAAGATCCACGATCACGCTGCCCGGCTTCATGGCCTTCACCATGTCTTCCGTCCACAGCTTCGGCGCCGGACGGCCGGGAATCAGCGCGGTGGTGATGACGATATCCATCTCGGGCGCCATCTCGCGGAACTTCTCCAGCTGCTTGGCCAGGAACTCGGGGCTTGAAGGCCTGGCATAGCCGCCGGTCTCGGCGCCGTCCTGATCGTCTTCGAATTCGAGGAACACGAATTCGGCCCCCATGCTTTCGATCTGCTCGGCCACCTCGGGGCGCACGTCGAAGGCATGGACGATGGCGCCCAGCGAAACCGCGGTGCCGATCGCCGCCAGACCCGCCACGCCCGCGCCCACCACCAGCACCTTGGCCGGCGGCACCTTGCCCGCAGCCGTGACCTGCCCGGTCAGGAAACGGGGAAAATGCTCGGCCGCCTCGATCACCGCGCGGTAGCCGGCAATATTGGCCATCGAGCTGAGCGCGTCCATCTTCTGTGCCCGCGAAATGCGCGGCACCATGTCCATGGCGATCACACTGGCGCATTTCTTCGCGCAGAGCTTCAGCAGATCCTCGTTGTCGCCGGGCTGGAAGAAGCTGATCAGCGTCTGGCCCT
This sequence comes from Paracoccaceae bacterium, assembly GCA_026989355.1. Classification (GTDB taxonomy): domain Bacteria; phylum Pseudomonadota; class Alphaproteobacteria; order Rhodobacterales; family Rhodobacteraceae; genus WFVA01. Next base: position 4,415 of record JALSJM010000007.1, read on the forward strand.
TCCGCAGGCGCCTTGCCTCGGTTTCGGTGGGCGGGCGCACCTTGGCCACCACATCCGATGCCTTCCACAGCGCCGCCGCGCCGCGGATCACCTCGACCCCGGCCTCGCGATACTGCGCATCGGAGAACCCCGCCGCCCTGCCGGCGCCGGCCTCGATCAGGCATTCATGGCCCAGCTTCTGCAGCGCACGCGCGCTGTCGGGGGTCATCGCGACCCGCTGTTCACCTTCGATCACTTCTCTCGGAGTGCCGATCTTCACGCTCCATCCCTCCTTCTCTGTCCGCCGCACCGGCGGCGCATGTTCGTCTGCCGTGCCCGCTCCAGGGCCGCGGCCAATTGCCGCCAGCCCCCATGCACGCGAATGTGAACCCTTTCCCCTCTGTATATCCCCCGCGCGCCTTGGTAAACGTCTGGATGAATCCGATGGCCCCAGCGGTCATACAGAAACGCATGTTTTTCAAGGGGAGTATCCCGGATGCGACCACACGTCACCACCCTGCGCAGGCCAGGGCCCGCATGTGCCACCCGCCGTGGCTTTCTTGCCATTGCCGCTGCATCCGCAATCGTTCTGGCAGTGGCGCCGCGGCGCGCACGGGCAAAACCCGCGATCATGGGCGCGCCCGAAGCCTTCGAGGCCGCGCGCAGGGGCGAGATCGTGCTGATCGATATCCGCCGGCCCGAGGAATGGGCCGAAACCGGCATCGCCGAAGGCGCCGTGGCGCTTGACATGACGGCCCCCGACTTCGTGAAGCGACTGGTGGAAATCCGCAGGGCCTTCCCGAAACGGCCGATCGCCATGATCTGCCGCACCGGAAACCGCAGCAATTACGTGACAACCACGCTTGACCGCCAGGGTTTTCCCCGGCTGATCGACGTGAGCGAGGGCATGGTCGGCGGGCGCAACGGCCCGGGCTGGCTGAAGCGCGGACTGCCTGTCTATGCAGGCACGCCCGCCAATGTGAAAGAACGGCTTCAGACGCTGATGCGCGACGCAGGCAGTGAATAGCCTTCCGGGTTCCCCTTTCCAGCCCCCTCATCCGCCGGGCCCGGCCACCGTGCCCAGCAGGCGGGCAAGGACGGCAAGCGAATCGGCCTGCTCCGACCCGACCAGCGCCCCGATCGCCTGATCAAGCGCCCCGGCCCGCGCCGGACCGAGCAGCCCCTCTGCCTTGGCCCGGATCCTGGCCGCGCGATCGCCAAGGGGAACGGGCACGGCAAGATCATGTGCCGCGCGGCGGGTTTCCCCCGATACCAGCCGCACCCGCACCCGCGCGGCAGTATCCGCAAGGGATGCATCGCCCTCCACCCTCACCCGTTCACGCAAATCTGTCAGCAGCGGATCACGGCAGGCCGTATCACTGAAGCTTGCAAGCGCCCCCGTATCCAGGCCTGCAATCCGCATCGCCGTCACCATCGCAAGGCTGAACCTGGCTTCAAGGCCACTCCGGGGGGCCTTCAGCGCACATACCGAAAGCCAGCGCGGATGCACGGCTATTTCCACCCTTTCCACCATATCGGGGGCAACCGGCGGCAACAGGCATTCGCCAAGCGCCTCAATCGCCGCATGGGTGCCGTGACAACAGGCATGAAACTTGTGGCTGAGCGCGGGCAGGCTGTAATCACGCCCGAGCGCAGCAACAGGCGCCACCTCTGCCGCCCCCGCATGGGTGGCCGCGAAATCCGCGAAAAGCGCAGGGCTGGCTGCAAGCCCCCGCGCAGCCAGAAGCGCCGCCTCGACCCCTGCAGCTGCCGCCTGACCGGCGTTATAGGGCTTGGCCATCGAACCGAAAGCCGCCTTCAGCCCCGCCGCACGGGTGGCGGCGAGGCCAAGCGCATGCACCATTGCCGCCGCATCCAGCCCCATGAGACGCGCCGCCGCCAGCGCGGCGGCAAGGGCTCCGGCGGTGGCGGTCTGGTGGAAGCCGGCCTCGTAATGGCTGCGCCCGAGCCAGGCGCCGATCGCCGCAGCCGCCTCGTATCCCACAAGCGCGGCTTCAAGAAAGGCCCGCCCTTCGGCCCCGGTGCGTTCGGCCACGGCCAGGGTGGCCGGAAAGATCACCACCGCCAGATGGCCGATATGGCGGAAGTGGGTATCATCGTAATCAAGCGCATGGGCGGTAACGCCATTGGTCAGAGCCGCGGCACGGGCCGGCACCCTTGCCCCGACGCCGGCTGCCGGACGGCACGCGCTGCCGACCTGTGCACCGATCACCGTAGCCTCGGGCCTGCCCCCTTCGGCCAGCACCATCTCGCGGCAGATACGCGCAACGGGTTCATCCGCACCGGCAAGCGCCACCGCCGCAAAATCCAGAAGCGAAAGCTGCAGCACCGCGCGCGCCTCGTCCGGTGCCGCCTGCCACGTGAAGCCCGCGGCAAAATCGGCAAGCCGGGCGGCAATGTCGGGTCGGAGGGCAGAACGGTCGTTCATGGCACCAGCCTGAAGGCAGGGCGTGAAAAGATCAAACCGTTTTCGCCATTGCCGACGATCCGCATTGCCAAGGCGGCATTGCGGGCGCATTGTCGATGCAGCGGCGAACAAAAGCGGCCGGGAAGCCGCCGGAGCGCAGACGAAGCGGCAACCGGAAAAACCGCTGCACGGTGCATGGCCGCACAAAGGACGGCCCCCACAAAGGGAGGAAAGGGGAGGAAAGACACATGCGCATGACAACCGAAGAAGCCTTCGTGAAGGTGCTTCAGCGCCACGGGATCGACACCGCCTTCGGCATCATCGGTTCGGCCTTCATGCCGATCTCGGACCTGTTCCCGAAGGCCGGCATCACCTTCTGGGACTGTGCCCATGAATACACCGCCGGCATGATGGCCGACGGCTTCACCCGCGCCAGCGGACGCATGTGCATGATGATCGCCCAGAACGGCCCCGGGGTGACCAATCTGATCACACCTGCGAAAACCGCCTTCTGGAACCACACGCCGCTTCTGGTGGTCACCCCCCAGGCAGCCAATGCCACCATGGGCCAGGGCGGCTTTCAGGAGGTGGAGCAGATGCGCGCCTTTGCCGACATGGTGGCCTGGCAGGAAGAGGTGCGCGACCCCGCCCGCGTTGCCGAGGTGCTGAACCGCGCGATCTTCGAAGCCAGGCGCGCCAGCGCCCCCGCCCAGATCAACATCCCCCGCGATTACTGGACCCGGGTGATCGATATAGATCTGCCCGAACCGCTTGAATTCGAACGCCCCGCCGGCGGGGAAAAGGCCGTTGCCGAAGCCGCACGGCTGCTGTCGCAGGCCGAATTTCCGGTGATCCTGAACGGTGCCGGCGTGGTGATCGGCGGCGCCATCGAAGACAGCCGCGCGCTGGCCGAGCGCCTTTCGGCGCCGGTCTGCTGCGGCTATCAGCATAATGATGCCTTCCCCGCCAGCCACCCCCTGCATGCGGGCCCTCTCGGCTATAACGGCTCGAAGGCGGCGATGCAGCTGATCGCACGCGCCGATGTGGTGCTGGCGCTGGGCACGCGGCTCAATCCCTTTTCAACCCTTCCCGCCTACGGGCTTGATTACTGGCCCGCGCAGGCCAGGCTGATCCAGGTTGACATCAACCCGGCGCGGATCGGGCTGACGAAACGTGTCGATGTGGGTATCAGCGGCGATGCGGGCAAGGTGGCGCGCGCGATCCTCGCCCGCCTTTCCCCCGATGCCGGAAATCGCGGTCGCGATACGCGCGAATCCCTGATCGCACAGGTGAAATCGGCCTGGGCGCAGGAACTTACCTCGATGGACCACGAGGATGACGATCCCGGCACCACCTGGAACGCCCGCGCCCGTGCCGCCGCCCCCCGCCGCATGAGCCCCCGCCAGGCCTGGCGCGCGATCATGCAGGCTCTGCCGCGCGATGCGATCATCAGCTCCGATATCGGCAACAACTGCGCCATCGGCAATGCCTATCCCGGCTTCGAAGAAGGGCGGCAGTATCTGGCGCCGGGCATGTTCGGCCCCTGCGGTTACGGCTTTCCGGCGATCGTCGGTGCCAGGATCGCCCGCCCCGACCGCCCCGTGGTGGGCTTTGCCGGCGATGGCGCCTTCGGAATCTCGATGAACGACATGACGGCAATCGGCCGCCCCGAATGGCCCGCCATCACCATGGTGATCTTCCGCAACGCCCAGTGGGGCGCCGAAAAGCGCAATACCACGCTATGGTATGACGACAACTTCGTGGGCACCGAGCTTGACCCTGCCGTCAGCTATGCCGGGATCGCACGCGCCTGCGGCCACGCGGGGGTGTGCGTTGAAAGCCGCGATGCGCTTGTGGAGGCCCTTGCCGAGGCAGTGAAGGCGCAGATGGAAGAGGGGCGTACCACCTTTGTCGAGGTGCTTCTGAACCAGGAACTGGGCGAGCCCTTCCGCCGCGATGCAATGAAGAAGCCCGAACAGGTGGCCGGGATCGACCCGGCCGACATGCGCCCCCCACAGGGCGGTTGAGCGATGAACCGGGCGCCGTCTCAAGGGGCGATACTGGTGCTCAACGCCGGTTCGTCCTCGCTGAAATACGCATTGTTCGGGCAGGATCTCGCACGAATTGCGGGCGGGGTTGTCGAAATCGGCACGGGGGCGGGGAAAGACGGCTGCCGGCATCACCGTGAAGCGCTCGATCATGTTCTCGCCACGCTTGAGGGTGCAGGCCATCCCCTGCACCGCCTCGCTGCCGCCGCGCATCGGGTGGTGCACGGTGGCTGCACGCTTGCCGCGCCGGCCCGCATTACCCCGGCGGTCATGCAGGCAATTCGTGGCGCCATTTCCCTTGCGCCGCTGCACAACCCCGCCAATCTGGCCGGAATCGAGGCGCTTTCGGCCCTGGCCCCCGAGCTGCCGCAATACGCAAGCTTCGATACCGCCTTTCATGCCACCAACCCGCCCGAGGCCCGCACATACGCCCTGCCGGCCGAATGGCGGGCGCGGGGCCTTTGCCGGTATGGCTTTCACGGGCTGAGCTATGCAGCGCTTGTCGACGAGCTGGCGGCGCGCGGCCCCCTGCCCCGGCGCCTGCTGGCCTTTCATCTGGGCAGCGGCGCCAGCGCCTGCGCCATTCTCGAAGGGCGCTCGGTGGCCACCACCATGGGCTGCTCGCCGCTGTCGGGGCTGGTAATGGCAACGCGCGCCGGAGATCTCGATCCGGCCCTGGTGCTGTGGCTGGCCGAAGAACTGGGCGTGGCAGGGGCGCGGACCCTGCTGAACCGGGAAGCGGGGCTGTCGGGATTGTCGGGGGAAAGCGGCGACATGCGGGTGCTGCTGGAAAGCGACAGCCCCGCGGCGCGCCTTGCGGTAGGGCACTATACCTATTGGGCGGCGCGTCATGGTGCTTCGCTGATCGCCGCCATGGGGGGAGTGGAGGCAATCGCCTTCACCGGCGGCATCGGCGAAAACGCGAAGACAGTGCGCGAAGCGATTCTGAATCGGCTCGGTTTTGCGGGAGTGCCGGAAGAAAACGTGCATGTCATCGCGGCGCGCGAGGAACGCCGGATCGCACGCGAGGCGCTTTCGCTGATGCGGAAACGCGCCCCGCAACCGCAGTGAGCGAAACGACGCCGGCCCGCCCCCGTTTCCCGTATTCTCTTCCCCATGCCGCGTCGGATCCTTCCCGCGCCCGGCAGGCTCTCCGACCAGCGTGCTTCCTTTGCTGCCCGCTTACCCGCGCAGGCGCAACCGCCCCCTTGCTTCGCCCCGCAGATATCCCCCGATCAGCGACAGTACGAAAAGCGCCGCCGCCGTCGTCACGATCGTGGGGCCGGCCGGCGTATCGAAACGGCTGGCAGCGAAAAGCCCGCCCGCCACGGCCAGCATCCCGATCCCCGCCGCGCCAGACGCCATGCCCTCGGGGCTGCGCGCGCCTGCCCGGGCGGTGGCCGCGGGGATGATCAGCATTGCCGAAATCAGCAGCGCGCCGATCAGCTTTACCGAAACCGCCACCACGATGGCCAGCGCCACCGACAGGATCAGCCGCTCGCGCCGGGGATCAATCCCCGAAACCCGGGCCAGATCATCGCTGATGGTGGCGGTCAGCAGCGCCTGCCAGCGCCAGACCAGCAGCGCCACCACCACAAGCGCCCCGCTCCAGATCAGCCACAGATCGCGATCCGACAGCGTCAGGATGTCGCCGAACAGGAAGCCCTGCAGATCCAGCCGCACCCCGGACAGGAACGAAGCCGCCACCACCCCGAAGGCCAGCGCCGAATGGGCCAGCACTCCAAGCGCCGTATCCATCGCATGACCACGCCCGCCCAGCCAGACTGCCAGCAGCGCAACCGCAAGCGATGTGAGCAGCACCCCCGCCAGCACCGACAGCGAAAACCAGAAGGCCAGCGCCACACCCAGAATGGCCGCATGGGCGGTGGCATCCCCGAAATAGGCCATCCGCCGCCACACCACGAAACAGCCGAGCGGCCCGGCCGCAAAAGCCACCGCAACCCCGGCAGCAAAAGCGCGGATCATGAAGTCATCGAACATTTGCCGTTTCCCTCTCTGCATCTCCTTCAGGGGGGTGACCGCCGATTCCGGGGCTGTCATGGCTGTGATCGTGGTGGTGCTGGTAAAGCGCCATCGTTCCCCCCGTGCCCGCCCCGAACAACGCCCGGTATTCCGGCGCCTCCGACACCACCGCCGGTGCCCCCTCGCAGCAGACATGCGCATTCAGGCAGATCACCCGGTCGGATGCCGCCATCACCACATGCAGGTCATGGCTTACCAGCAGAACGGCACAGCCCAGTTCGGCGCGCACTTCCTCGAGCAGGCGATAAAAACCGGCGATCCCCGGCTGGTCCAGCCCCTGGGTAGGTTCGTCAAGCGCCAGAATGTCGGGCCGTCCCAGAATCGCCCGGGCCAGCAGCGCGCGCTGGAACTGCCCCCCCGACAGGGCCGCCAGTGGCTGGTCCGCACAATCGGCAATGCCCACCCGGTGAAGGGCGGCCGCCCCCTCGGCCGCATCATGGCGTTCGGGCAGCGACAGGAACCGGCCGACGGAAAGCGGCAGCGAGCGATCCAGGAAAAGGCGCTGCGGCACATAGCCGATCGCCAGGCCGGGCCGCCGCCAGACCCGCCCTTCATCAGGACGCAGAGCCCCGACGAGCACCCGCAGAAGGGTTGTCTTGCCCGAGCCGTTGGGGCCGATCACGGTCACGATCTCGCCCGGGGCGATGCTGATGCTCACCCCTTCAAGCACGGCCCGGCCGGCCCGGCATACCCGCAGGCCCTCGGCCCGGATCAGCGGCTGCATGGCGGATGCCCCCGATCCCGATCCCGCTGCCTGCGGATGTCCTGCCCGCAGTCTTCCTGCTCTTGCACCTCCTGCGCATGGCAGCGCGGACACAGACCGAGCGCCTCGACACTGACCCGCGCGGCCCGGAAACCAAGCGGCCGGGCCGCTGCCGCCACCGCATCGGTTACCGTTTCGCCCCGGACCTCGGCCACCCGGCGGCAGCCATGGCAGATCAGCAGCACCGGCGGATGCGCGTGCGGCGGATGCATGCAGGCCATATAGGCGTTGAGGCGCTCTACCTTGTGGGCCAGCCCCTGTTCGACCAGGAAGTTCAGCGCCCGATAGGCCAGCGGCGGCTGCCTGCCCCAGCCCTCGGCGGCAAGCCGCTCCAGAATCTCGTAGGCCCCCATGGCGCGGTGGTTCTCAAGCAGCAGCTCCAGCACCCGGCGGCGCACCGGCGTCAGCCGCACCGCGCCGCTGCAGGCCATGCGCTCGGCAGCCATCAGAACGCCGTTCCGACACCGGCCGTGGTCATGAGTGCGGAACGCCCGCCGTGCAGCATGTTTCATATGTGCCATGGAGGATGTTCCTGCCTTCTGCTTGCCTTTCCCGCGGATGTTATAATATAACATTTCCTGCTGTCCAGACAGCACCATCCCAACCAGGAACCCCCGCCCCCTTCAAGGCCGCCACCGACGATGATCCGAGCCCCCGCTGCCCGCCGCCGCCGCCCCGCCCTTCACCGCCTTGGCGGGGCCTTCCTTCAGGCATTTCCTGCCATCTTCCTGGGCGCGGCGCTCTGGCTGCCGGTCCGGTCGGTGCCGGCCGAACCCCTTGACGTGGCGGCAGATATCGCCCCGGTGAATTCACTGGTGGCACAGGTGATGGAGGGCACCGGAACCCCGAAACTTCTGCTGAAGGCAGGCAGCGATCCCCATCATGTGCAGTTGCGTCCCTCGCAGATACGCCTGCTGCGCGATGCCAGGCTGATCTTCCGGGTGGGGCCCGAACTGACCCCCTGGCTTGACGAGGCACTGGCCAGGCTTGGCGCCGGAGAAAAGACGGTTGCGCTGCTGCATGTTCCCGGCACGCGGCTGCTGCAGGGCGACGGCGCGCATTCCCGTGCTCCGGCACATGCTCTGGCGCAACACGCAGGGGAAGACTCTGCCGGCAGCCGGGCGGCCGGCACCGATCCCCACGCCTGGCTCGATCCGCGCAACGGGGCGCTCTGGCTTGGGGTGATCGCCCACGAACTGGCCGCACGCGATCCCGCCCATGCCGGCGCCTATCACGCCAACGCCATCCGGGCGAAAGCACGGCTGGCGGCGCTCGAAACCCGGATGACGGCACGGCTTGCCCCCCTGCGGGGCATGGGGGTGATCGTTTCGCATGATGGCTATGCCTATTTCGCCACGCATTTCGGCATCCGCATTCTGGGTGCGATCGAAACCGGCAGCGGCGCACCGCCCGGCGCCGCCCGCATCCGCAAACTGCGCCGGCTGGCGGGCAGCGGCGATGTGGCCTGCATCCTTGCCGAACAGGGCCGCAATCCGGCACGGGCCCGCGTGGTGGCCGAAGGCAGCGGCCTGCCCGTCATCACCCTGCCCGATCCGGCAGCGGGCAGCCTGCCCACCGGCCCCCGCCTTTATGCCGCCCTGCTGGAAGGGCTGGCCGATGCCTTTGCCCGCTGCGGCGGGAAGGACGGCCTTGCCGAATGAACGGGCCGGCCCCAGGCCTAGCGGCTGGCAGCGCGATACCAGTCCACGATGGCCCGCCGTTCCTCGGGCTCCATGAAGGAAAGGTTGGCCGGCGGCATCGCATCTGTCAGCCCGGCCTGCAGATAGATCTGGCGGGCGTGGCGGGCAATTTCGGCCGGGGTGTCGAAGGCCACGCCGCGTGGGGGAAAGCGGATCCCGTCCCAGCCCGGCTCGGCGGCATGACACATCGAACAGCGCCCCATGACGATATCGGCCACCTCCTCGAACCCGTCGGCCGCGGCAAAGCGCGCCGCCGCTCCGCTCAGCGCCGCATCTTCATCGGCGCGCGCCCCCTCCTCCGCGCCGTCTCCTGGCAGCGACGAAAGCCATACGATCAGCGCGAAAAGCACCGCCGTCAGACCCCATGTCCACCACGGGCGCCCCTTGCGCGCGTGCATGGAGTTGAAGAAATGGCGGATCGTTACCCCCATCAGAAATACCAGGCTGGCGATCAGCCAGTTCCACGATGACGCGAAGGCCGCCGGGTAATGATTTGAAAGCATCAGGAAAAGAACGGGAAGAGTCAGATAGTTGTTATGCGTCGAACGCTGCTTGGCAATCACCCCGTATTTCGGATCGGGCCTGCGGCCGGCGCGCAGGTCGGCCACCACGATCTTCTGGTTGGGGATGATGATGAAAAAGACATTGGCCGTCATGATCGTGGCCGTGAAGGCGCCAAGATGCAGCAGCGCCGCCCGCCCCGAGAACACCTGCGCATAGCCCCAGGCCATGAGCACCAGTATCAGATAGAGCCCGATCATCAGATAGGTGTTGTTCGCCCCGAACCGCGACTTGCAGATCAGATCATAGGCAATCCAGCCGAAAGCCAGCGACGCCAGCGAGATCAGCACTCCCGCCCAGACGGAAATGTCGGCCACCCGGGGATCGATCAGGTAAAGTTCGGCACCCATGTAATAGACAAGAATCAGCATGGCGAAACCCGAAAGCCAGGTAGAATAGCTTTCCCACTTGAACCACACCAGATCCTGCGGAAGACGTTCGGGCGCCACCAGATATTTCTGGATGTGATAGAACCCCCCGCCATGCACCTGCCATTCCTCGCCATGCACCCCGCGGCGCCGGTCATCCGATCTGCGCAGGCCAAGATCGAGGGCAATGAAATAGAAGGACGAGCCGATCCAGGCGATGGCGGTGATCACGTGAAGCCAGCGCACCGCGAATTCCAGCCAGGATTCGAGAACCACCATGTCCATTGCCTTCGCTCCCATGTTCCGGGGCCGTTTCGGGGCCGTGCCGCAAACCTATACGCCCGGATATCTTTCTGTTAATCCCATTAATGAAAGATCACTTTCAGGAAAAGCGAGCAAATCGGTGACCTATGTGAAAACGCTCCGCATGTTCCTGCGGGTTTACGAGCTTGGCTCCATGTCGGCCGCGGCGCGCGATCAGCGCTGTTCGCCGGCAGTGGTCTCAAGCCGCATCGCCGAGCTCGAAAGGCGCCTCGGGGTGCGCCTTTTCAACCGCACCACACGGGTTCTGAAACCCACCGAAAACGGACATGTGTTCTACAAGGGGGCGCAGCGCATCCTTGACACGATCGAAGAAGCCGAAGGCGAAGTGGCCGAATCCGGGCAGCAGGCGCGCGGCAGCCTTTTCATGACCGCGCCTCTTGGCATCGGGCGGCGCTTCATCGCCCCCCACATCCCCGCCTTCAAGCGGCGATACCCCGAAACCAGCCTGCGTCTGCGGCTTTCCGACCGCAGCCCCGACCTGATGGCCGAGGGGCTGGATCTGGCCTTTCACCTGGGCCCCCTCGAAGACAGCACCCTGAAGCTGCGGGTGATCGAGGAGTGCCCCCGCGTTCTTGCCGCCTCGCCCGGCTATGTCGCCCGTCACGGCGCACCGCGCTCGGGCCATGAAATCGAGAACGGCCGGCATGCCTGCCTGCCGCTGCGCTATCCCGGGGCACGCGAATTCCGCTGGACCCTGCTGACCGAATCCGGCCCCCGGCCCTTCACGATCACCGGCCCCTTCGAAAGCGATGACGGCGAGGTGCTCACCCAATGGGCACTTGACGGCCACGGGATCATCCTGAAACCCGTGTTCGAGATTGCCGATCACCTGCATGCAGGGCGCCTTGTGATCGTGGCGGAAAGCACGCCGCCGCTTCCGGTGCGGCTGGCCTGCCTGTGCCCGCACCGCCGGCTGCGCGACATCAAGCTGAAGCTGTTCATGGATTTCATCATCCCCCGCATCCGGGCCGATCTTGCGCAGCAACCGGGGCTGGCGGGAAAGACGGGCGCGGGATGACACCGCAAGCACCCCCCGCCGGGCTTTGTGTGAAGGCCGGAATCGCCGCCATCATCGGCGCGATGGCCATTGCGCCCTTCCTTTCGCATCCCGAATACAGCTCTCTTGCACATACCACCAGCGAACTGGGCGGCCAGTCCATGCCCAATGCCTGGATCATGAACGGAGGCTTTCTTGCCTACGGGCTGGGCGTGGCCTGCGGCGCGCTGTCACGATTGCGCAAGACACCGGCCCTGGCCGCGGTGATGCTGCTTTTCGCCGGCGCCCTGGCCGGCACTGCGGTATTTTCCGCCGGCTCCGCCGCCTTCCGACTGCCCCATGACCCGGTCGAGGATGCCCTGCATTCCTTCTTTTCCGGCCTGGTCGGAACCGCCTTTGCCCTGGCCTGCGCCATCCGCCTGTTTGCCCCGGGCGGCAACCGACGCGACCGGACAAGCTGGCTGGGGCTTGTCGCCTCGGCGGCGGTTCCTCTGGCGATGACGCGTCTGCCCGGGCTCGACGGCCTGCTGCAAAGGGGGATGTTCGCAATCAGCTTTGTCTGGTTCTGGCGGGAATTTTCGCCCCCGCCCCTTTCGCCCCCGCCCCGCGCGGTCCCCCACTCCCCCGATGGTCAACTGCCCCGATAGGTGGAATAGCCGTAGGGTGAAAGCAGCAGCGGCACATGGTAATGCACCGCTGCATCGTTGATGCCGAAGCGGATCGGTATCACGTCAAGAAAGAAGGGCGCTTCATCCGCAAAGCCCTGCGTGCGCAGATAGTCTCCGGCATGAAACGCCAGCTCATAGGTGCCGGTGTCGAAATCCTCTGCCGGCAGGATCGGAGCATCGGTGCGCCCGTCGGCATTGGTCGCCATGCTGGCCAGCGCCGCGCGCGTGCCGCCCTCAAGGCGCCACAGATCGATCCGAAGCCCCGCCGCCGGCACCCCGCGCGCGGTATCAAGCACATGGGTTGTCAGAAATCCCCCGCCTTTGCGCATCCCTGGTCTCCTTGCATCTTCCTGATGTTCTGCATCATATCCCGCATTTGCCCTTGAATAGTGCAGGAAAGCTGTCTGATACAGCAACAGGTCTTTCAGGGAAAAACGAAAAATATCCGGGTATTTCCCGCGTTATTGAGGAAATGAATGCAGAGGAGAACACGATGAACCGCTACCCGCGCGACATGCTGGGATACGGCGAGTGCCCCCCCGATCCGCAATGGCCGGGCGGCGCCAGGATCGCCGTGCAGTTCGTGGTGAATTACGAAGAGGGCGGCGAAAACTGCATCCTCCACGGAGATCCCGCCAGCGAAGCGTTTCTTTCCGAAATCGTCGGCGCCGCGCCCTGGCCCGGTCAGCGCCACTGGAACATGGAAACCATCTATGAATACGGCGCGCGGGCGGGGTTCTGGCGCCTTCTGCACCTGTTCGAAGGGGCGGAAGTTCCCGTTACCTGCTATGGCGTGGCCACGGCCCTGGCGCGCAGCCCCGTGCAGGTGGCGGCCATGCAGCGCGCCGGCTGGGAAATCGCCAGCCACGGGCTGAAATGGATCGAATACAAGGACTGCCCGCCCGAGGAAGAACGCGCCCACATGCGGCAGGCGATCCGCCTGCACCGCGCGGTTACCGGCACCCGTCCGCTTGGCTGGTATACCGGGCGCTGTTCGGTCAATACGGTGGATCTTGCCACCGAGGAAGGCGGCTTCCTCTATGTGGCCGATTCCTATGCCGACGATCTGCCCTGGTGGCACCACGCGCATGGGCGCGATCAGCTGATCGTGCCCTATACGCTTGATGCCAACGACATGCGCTTCGCCACACCTCAGGGTTTCAATGCGGGCGATCAGTTCTTCGCCTATCTGCGCGACAGTTTCGACACGCTTTACCGCGAAGGACTTGAAGGGCGGGCAAAGATGATGTCGGTCGGTCTGCATTGCCGGCTGGCCGGACGGCCGGGGCGGGCCGAGGCGGTGAAACGCTTCATCAAGCACGCCGCGGGCCATGAAGGCGTGTGGTTCGCCCGGCGCATCGACATCGCCCGCCACTGGCACCGGACTCACCCCCCCGAAGCCCGTCTGCGCCCCTCGGAGATGGGCCGGGCCGATTTCGTGAAGCGTTTCGGCGGCGTGTTCGAGCATTCCCCCTGGGTGGCCGAGGAGGCCCATGCGCTGGAACTGGGCCCCGCCCATGACAGCGCCGAGGGCCTGCACAATGCACTGTGCCGTGCCTTTCGCACCGCGCCCCCCGAAAAGCGCCTGCAGGTGCTGAAGGCCCACCCCGATCTGGCCGGCAAGCTGGCGGCGGCAAGGCGGCTGACCCCGGAATCGACTGCCGAGCAGGCCAGCGCCGGGCTGGACGCGCTGACGGATGAGGAGCGCGCCACCTTCCAGCGCCTTAACACCGCCTACCAGGAAAAATTCGGCTTCCCCTTCATCATCGCCGTGCGTGACCACGACAAGGCGGCTATCCTGCGCGCCTTCGAAGCCCGGCTGGCCAGCAGCCGCGAAGAAGAACTGAGCGAAGCCGAACGCCAGGTCGAACGCATCGCCCTGCACCGCCTGCGCGCCATGCTGCCGGGGGCGCTGCGATGAACACGCACTCCCTCTCCCCGAAGCACATGGCCCGGCCCTATGCCTTCCCGCCCGGCGGGATGCCCTCGGCCGATGCCGATCCGGCTGCCGATGGCGCCGTGTTCACCACCGCCTATGCGCATGTTCCGGCCGCGGCGATGCGCGATATCGTCACCAGCCGCCTGCCCGGCTGGCGCGACACCCGCGCCTGGATCCTCGCCCGCCCGCTTTCGGGCTTTGCCGAAAGTTTTGCGCAATACGCTGTCGAGGTGGCCCCGGGCGGGGGCAGCGATACCCCGGAACCCGATCCCGGCGCCGAGGCCGCGCTGTTCGTGGCCGATGGCGAAATGACGCTGACGGTGGAAAACGCCCCGCACCGGCTGACGGCAGGCGGTTTTGCCTATGTGCCGCCCGGTGCCCGGTGGCAGCTGAGAAACCCGGCGCGTCGCGCGCCGCTGCGATTTCACTGGATCCGCAAGCGCTGGCAGCCCGCGCCGGGGCTTGCGCATCCGCCCTTCTTCACGGCCTCCGACCGCGAAATCGTGCCGGACCCCATGCCCGGCTCGGGCGGGTCGTGGGCCACCACGCGCTTTGCCGATCCTGCGGACATGCGCCATGACATGCACGTTACCATCGTTACCCTGCAGCCCGGCGCGCGCATTCCCTTTGCCGAAACCCATGTGATGGAACACGGGCTCTACGTGCTTCAGGGCACCGGGCGCTATCTGCTCAACCGCGACTGGCGCCCGGTCGGCCCCGGCGATTTCATATGGCTCAGGGCCTTCTGCCCCCAGGCCTGCATCGCCACCGGCAACGAACCCTTCCGCTATCTGCTCTACAAGGATGTAAACCGGCATCCCGATCTGGTGCTGCCATGACGCAGAACGTGATCCGCGCCGAACCCCTTGATCCCCGGTCGTTCCTGCCCTTCGGCGATGTGCTGGCGGCAAGGGGCGCGCCTGACCGGCTGATCAACCGGGGGCGCTGCGAACGATTCCACGATCTGGCGCGGCTCGATTTCGGCCCCGACGGGCAGGCGGGCATCAGCCTGTTCCGCTCCGAAGGCACAAGCCTGCCGCTGCGCCTTGAAATGCTTGAACGCCACCCCGAAGGCAGCCAGGCCTTCATCCCCATGCAGCAGGCACCCTTCCTGGTGATCGTTGCAGATGATGAAAACGGCTGCCCCGGACGCCCGCGCGCCTTCATTGCCGCGCCAGGCCAGGGGGTGAACATCCTTCGGGGTATCTGGCACGGGGTGCTCACCCCTCTGGGAAAAGCGGCGCTTTTCGCGGTGATCGACCGTATCGGCAGAACGCCGAACCTGCAGGAGCATTGGCTTGAAGTCCCATATATAGTAGAAATCCAGAAGCAAACCACAAGAAACGCCGGTCAACAGGCGTGAAAACAACAACGGAACAGAGAGAAGGAAGCGCGACATGAAGGACAATGCGATCGGAACCCGACAGCAGCTGCAGGATCCGGACTACATGCCACCGCTGCATGTAGCGGTTCCGCTGGGGATCCAGCACGTGATGGCGATGTTTGCCTCGAACATCACGCCGGCGATCATCATCGCCGGCGTGGCGGGATTCGGCTTCGGCTCGCCCAATGCCGATATTCCGACCGTAATCTACATGATCCAGATGGCAATGCTGTTTGCCGGGGTTGCCACCCTGCTGCAGACGATCGGCTTCGGCCCCGTGGGCGCACGTCTGCCGGTGGTGCAGGGCACCAGCTTCGCCTTCCTGCCGGTGATGATCCCCGCCGTGGCCGGAGCCGGCGTTGGCGGCATGGCCGGGCTGGTAACCGGGGTGATGATCGGCGGCATCTTCCACTTCTGCCTCGGCTTCTTCATCAGCCGCATCCGCTTTGCCCTGCCGCCGCTGGTGACCGGGCTGATCGTGCTCATGATCGGACTGCTGCTGGTGAAGGTGGGCATTCTCTATGCTGCCGGCGGCGCGGGCGACTTCAACATGTCCAAGCCCGAATGGGGGGGCTTGCGCAACTGGGCGCTGGCCTTCATCGTGATCATCGTCACGCTGGCGATCAAGTTCACCTCGCGCGGGTTCCTTTCGGTTGCCGCGGTGCTGATCGGGCTGATCGCGGGCTATGTGGCGGCCTGGCTGCTCGGGGTGGTAAGCTTTGCAGGAGTCGGCAAGGCGGGCTGGTTCGCCCTGCCCGATCCCTTCCGCTTCGGTTTCGAACTGAACTGGGCGATCATCATCGGCATGTGCCTGATGGCCGTGGTTTCGGCAATCGAGACGGTGGGCGACGTGTCGGGCATCACCAAGGGCGGCGCGGGGCGCGAGGCCACCAACGAGGAACTTGCCGGCGCCACCTTTGCCGACGGTCTGGGAACCGCGGTGGCCGGCGTGTTTGGCGGCCTGCCCAATACCAGTTTCAGCCAGAATGTCGGGCTGGTGGCCATGACCGGCCTGATGAGCCGTCATGTGGTGACGATCGGCGCCCTGTTCCTGATCCTCTGCGGACTGGTGCCCAAGGTGGGCGCGGTGGTCAACACCATCCCCTATCCGGTGCTGGGCGGCGGCGTGATCGTGATGTTCGGCATGGTGGCCGCGGCGGGTGTCAACATGCTGTCCGACGTGCACTGGAACCGGCGCAACATGCTGATCTTCGCGGTTTCGCTTTCCTTCGGGGTGGGGCTGAACCTTGTGCCCGACGCGATGAAGTTCCTGCCCGACACGGTGAATCTGCTGCTGGGCTCGGGGCTGCTGCCGGCGGCGGTGATCGCCATCGTGCTCAATCTGGTCCTGCCCGAGGAACCGGACGAAGGCGACGAGGACCTGGCCGAGAAGGAGCTTTCGGAAGGGATCTGAAGGCGCCCGGCAACACGCATCGCAAGCCCATGACAAGACGGAAAGCCCCGCCACGCCGCGGGGCTTTTTCCTGTTTGTCCGGCCTCTGTCCGGTGCCAGAAAAATCTTGACCGACTGATAAAATGGAAGCAGGCTCGCTGCCATGCAAACAATAACAGCCAACTGGGGAGAAGACACATGAAAGACACCGGGAAATGGCCTCGCCGGACGCTGCTGGGGGCGCTGGTCGGGGCGCTGGCACTTTCAACGGCGATACTGGGCAGCACCGCGGCAATGGCCGAAAGGCTGAAGGTGGCGGCGATCTACACGCTGCCGGTCGAGCAGCAGTGGATCTCGCGCATCCACAAGGCGCTGAATGCGGCTGCCGAGCGGGGAGACATCGAATACGTGTGGTCGGAAAACGTGGCCAACAACGATTATGAGCGCGTCATGCGCGAATATGCCGAAAGTGGCCAGAAGCTGATCGTGGGCGAGGTGTTCGGGCTTGAACGCGCGGCGCGCAAGGTGGCCGCCGATTACCCCGACACGGCCTTTCTGATGGGATCATCCTTCGGGCCCGCGGGCAAGAACTTCTCGGTGTTCGACAACTGGATCCACGAGCCGAGCTATCTGACCGGCATGATCGCCGGCGCCTCCACGAAATCCAACGTGATCGGCATGGTGGGGGGCTATGCGATCCCCGAGGTGAACCGGCTGATGAACGCCTTCATGGACGGGGCGCGCAGCGTCAACCCCGATGTGAAGTTCCTCGTCAACTTCATCGACAGCTGGTATGATCCGCCCAAGGCCAAGGAAGCGGCCTTCGCCATGATGGATGCCGGCGCCGACGTGATGTATGCCGAACGCTTCGGCGTATCGGATGCGGCAGTCGAGCGCGGCGTGAAGGCCATCGGCAACGTGATCGATACCTCGGCCGATTACCCCGACACCATCCTTGCCTCGGCCATCTGGCACATGGAACCCACCATCGACCGCGCCATCGCGGCGGTGCGGGAAGGGCGCTGGGAAGCGTCCGATTACGGGCAGTACAGCTTCATGCAATACGGCGGCGGCTCGGTGGTGATCGACGAAAACCTGGTGCCCGCCGAGGTGGTGAAGATGGTGCGCGAAAAAGAACGGGAAATCCTCGACGGCCTGTTCCGCGTCAACATCAACGACGCCCGCCCCGTTTCCGACATGTAGCAGCAGCACGGCAAGCAGCCCGGGAACGGCCCGCCGGAGGGGCGGCCTCCCCCGCGGCTGCGGGCCAGCCTTCCCGGGGAACCCCATGGAAAAACCGGTCATCCTGCGGCTTTCGGGGCTGAGCAAGCGCTTCGGCTCCGTCATCGCCGCCGATCATATCGACCTCGACCTGCACGAGGGCGAGGTTCTGGCGCTTCTGGGCGAAAACGGCGCCGGCAAGACCACGCTGATGAACATGCTGTTCGGCGAATACACCCCCGATGCGGGCCGGGTTCTGGTGCGCAGGGAAGGCCGCCTGCACCCCCTGCCCCCCGGCCAGCCCCAGGCCGCGATCGCGGCCGGCATCGGCATGGTGCACCAGCATTTCGCCCTGGCCGAGAACCTGAGCGCGCTCGACAACATCCTGCTCGGCGCCGAACCGCTGCCGGCCCTCCGCCGCAGGCTTGCCCCGGCGCGCGAAAGGGTCGGGCGGCTGATGGAGCGTTCGGGCCTCGCCGCACCCCTTGACGAGCGGGTCGGCGCGCTCAGCGTGGGTGAACGCCAACGGGTCGAGATCCTCAAGGCGCTGTGGCGTGACGCCCGCGTGCTGGTGCTTGACGAACCGACCGCCGTGCTCACCCCGCAAGAGGCCGAAAACCTGTTCACGAGCCTGCGCCGGATGGTGGCCGGCGGGCTTTCGGTGATCTTCATCTCGCACAAGCTGCACGAGGTGCTGGCCTTTTCCGACCGCATCGCGGTGCTGCGTCACGGCCGCAAGGTGAGCGAAATGCCCACGCATGACGCCGACCGGGCAAAGATCGCCGCCATGATGGTGGGCGAAGAAATCGCCCCGCCCGAACGGCCGCCGGCCAGCCCCGGCGAAGAGGTGCTGGCACTCGAAGGCGTCAGCATCCGCGCCCGCAGCGCACGCGAACGCCTTGACGATGTCTCGCTTCGTCTGCGCGCGGGCGAAATCATCGGCATTGCCGGGGTTTCGGGAAACGGGCAAGGCGCCCTGGCAGCGCTGATTTCGGGGCTGCGCACGCCCGACCGGGGCCGCATCCGCGTCGCCGGCCGGACCATGAGGCGCCCCTCGCCGCGGAACATAATCCGCGCCGGCGTGGGGCGCATCCCCGAAGACCGCCACCGCGATGGCGTGGTAGGAGCGATGAGCGTGGCCGAAAACCTGGTGATAGAACGCCTCGATGCCCCCGAGGTGCAGCGCCGGGGCTTTCTGCGCCGACGCGCCATTCGCGCCAATGCCGAACGCCTGTGCCACGAATACGACGTGCGCGGCCCCGGCATCGACGCCCCCGCCCGGCTGCTTTCGGGGGGCAACATCCAGAAGCTGATCCTCGCGCGGGTGCTTGACCTGTCTCCGCGGGTAATCCTGGCGAACCAGCCCACCCGGGGGCTTGATTTCGGGGCCGCCGACGCGGTGGCACGCCGGTTGATCGCGGCCCGGCAGAAAGGGGCAGGCGTGATCCTGATCAGCGAGGACCTGGACGAGATCCTGGCCCTTGCGGATCGCATCTTCGTGATGCATGCCGGCCGGCTGGCCGAGGCCCCCGGCCGCGAACGCACCGAAATCGGGCTGCTGATGGCGGGCCAGATGGATGCGCCCCTTGCCGCCTCTCCGCAGAAGGCCCGACCATGATCGAGATCGAACCCCGCGCCGGTGTTTCGCCCCGCATGCGCCTGCTCACCCCTCTGCTGGCCGCGCTCGCCGCCCTGGCGCTGGCCGCTGTCCCGCTTGCCTTCGCCGGAGTGCCGCTGATCGAATCCTACCGGCAGATGTTTGCCGGCGTGTTCGGATCGCTGTTTGCCTTCACCGAAATGCTGACCCGCGCCACGCCCCTGATCTTCACCGGGCTGGCCGCAGCCATCGCCTTTCGCGCGAAGCTGTGGAACATCGGCGCCGAGGGGCAGCTATATCTGGGTGCCCTGGCCGCGGTAGCCGTGGGCACGGGGGCCGTGTCGGGGCCGGGTTGGGCGCTGACCGGGCTGGTACTGGCGGCCGGGGCGCTGGCCGGAGCCCTGGGGATGCTGCTGCCCGCCGCCCTCAAGACCCGCTTTGGTGCCGACGAGGTGGTCACCTCGCTGCTGCTCAACTTCATCATCCTGATCTTCGTGCAGATGATGCTGGAAGGGCCGCTGAAGGATCCGATGGGACTTGGCTGGCCCCAGTCCGAGCCCATTCTCGACGAAGCGACGCTGCCGAAGCTGCTGGAGCGGATGCGGCTGCACGCGGGGCTGCTGATCGCGCTTGGCGCGGCGCTGGCGCTGCATCTGGTGCTGGCGCGCACCACCTGGGGCTTTCGCATCCGCGCCGTGGGGGAAAACGCCAGCGCCGCGCGGCATGCGGGGATCAGCGTCAACCGCACGCTGATCGGGGTAGCACTGGTTTCGGGGGCGCTGGCCGGTCTGGCCGGGGTCAGCGAGGTGGCCGGGCTCAAGGGCTATCTGACCGCCGATCTTTCGCCCGGTTTCGGCTATGCGGGGATCGTGGTGGCGATGCTGGCGGGGCTCTCACCCCTCGGCGTGGTGCTGGCGGCGCTTTTCGTGGCCAGTGTCTTTGTCGGCGCCGACAGCATGAGCCGCGCCATGGGCGTTTCAAGCTTCCTGGCCGATCTGGTGGTGGCGCTTTCGCTGATCTCGGTGCTGGTGGGGGGATTTTTCACCCGCTACCGGCTGCGCTGGCGCGCAAGAAGGACACGGCCATGACGGAACTGCTCGACATCTTCCTGAACGAAAGTTTCTGGACGGCAAGCCTGCGTATTGCCACGCCGCTGATCTTCGGAGTGCTCGGGGCGCTGCTGTGCGAACGCGCGGGGGTGCTGAACCTCGGGATCGAGGGTATTTTCGTGGTGGGCGCGATGACAGGCTGGATGGCCGTCTGGATGGGAGCCGGGCTGTGGGGCGGCGTGCTGGTGGCAGCGCTTTCGGGGGCACTGTTCGGGCTGCTGCATGCACTGCTTACGGTGCCGCTCGGGCTTTCGCAGCATGTCTCGGGGCTCGGGATCACGCTGCTGGCAACCTCGGCCGCCTCATTCACCTATCGCACCGCCCTGCCCGATGTGAAAAGCCCGCCGCGCATCACCCCCTTCCAGCCGCTCGACATTCCGTATCTCTCCGACATTCCCTTTCTTGGCCCGGTGCTGTTCCAGCAGACCCCGCTGACCTGGCTGGCGCTTGCGATGGTGGCGCTGGTGTGGTGGATCATGGCGCGCACCCCCCTGGGCGTGGCCCTGAGGGCGGTTGGCGACAACCCCGATGCGGTGGCCGCGCAGGGGCTTTCGGTTTACGGTCTCAGGATCGGAGCGGTGGTGGGCGGTTCGGCGCTGATGGCGCTCGGCGGGGCGTTTCTGACCATGTCGGCCTTTGACGCCTTCTTCTTCGGCATGGTCAACGGGCGGGGCTGGATCTGCATCGCGCTGGTGATATTCGCCAGCTGGCAGCCGGGCAAGGCGCTTCTGGGCGCGCTTCTGTTCGGCATGTTCGAAGCGCTTCAGGTGCGGCTGCAGACTCAGGCCGGGGCGGTGGTGCCGTCGCAGGTGTTCCTGATGGCACCTTACGTGCTGTCGATCCTTGCGCTTGTATTCGCGGCGCGGCGTGCCGATTACCCGCGCGCCCTTCTGAAGCCCTGGTTCAGGGGGCAGCGGTAAGTGGCGGGGGATGCCGGGGCGCCGGCCCCGTACCCCCGAAGTATTTCGGCCCGGGTGAAGAGGCCGAGGGAGGAAGGAAATGCTTGATCTTCTGGTAAGGAGAGCCACTCTGCCCGACGGGCGACGGGAAATCGACATCGCCTGCCTGGACGGCCGGATCGTGGAGGTGGCGCCGGGAATCGAGGCCGAAGCCCGCGAGGTGATCGAGGCCGGCGGCGATCTGGTGAGCCCGCCTTTCGTGGATGCGCATTTTCACATGGATGCCACGCTTTCGCTGGGGCGGCCCCGAATGAATGTTTCGGGCACGCTTCTGGAGGGGATCGCTCTCTGGGGCGAACTGAAACCCCTGCAGACGGCAGACGAGATCAGAACCCGCGCCCTCGCCTATTGCGATCTGGCGGTGAGCCAGGGGATCGGAGCGATCCGCAGCCATGTGGATGTGTGCGATGACACGCTGAAAGGGGTTGAGGCCCTGCTGGCGGTGCGTGCAGAGGTGGCGGATTACCTTGATCTTCAGCTCGTGGCCTTCCCGCAGGACGGGGTGCTGCGCGCGCCGGGCGCGATGGACAACCTGATCCGCGCGCTTGACATGGGGGTGGATGTGGTGGGCGGCATTCCACATTTCGAGCGCAGCATGGAAGAGGGCCATGAAAGCGTGCGCCTGCTGTGCCGCATCGCTGCCGAGCGCGGGCTGATGGTGGACATGCACTGTGACGAAAGCGACGACCCGATGAGCCGCCATGTGGAGGTGCTGGCACGCGAAACGCTTCGCCACGGGCTTCAGGGGCGGGTGACGGGCAGCCATCTGACCTCGATGCATTCGATGGACAACTACTATGTTTCGAAGCTGATCCCCCTGATGGCCGAAGCCGGCCTGCATGCGCTTCCCAACCCCCTGATCAACATCATGCTTCAGGGGCGCCACGATACCTATCCCAAACGCCGCGGCCAGACCCGGGTGCCGGAGCTGAAGGCGGCCGGCATTACCGTGGGTTTCGGACAGGACTGCGTGATGGATCCGTGGTATTCGCTGGGACGGGCCTGCATGCTGGACGTGGCGCATATGGGGCTGCATGTGGGGCAGCTTTCGGCGCGCGCCGACATGGCGTGGTGCTTCGAGGCCGTCACCGCCAACCCGGCCCGGATCATGGGGCTTGAAGGCTATGGCCTCGAAAGGGGCTGCCGCGCCGATTTCGTGCATCTCCAGGCGCGCGACCCGATCGAGGCAATCCGCCTGCGCGCCCGGCGCCTGCATGTGGTGCGGGAAGGCAAGGTGATCGCACGCGCCGGGCGCGATGTTGCAACGCTCTGCCTGCCGGGACGGCCGGAACGACTGGATCCGGCGGATTATGCCCCGCGGGCCGAACCGGAGTCCTCCGAAGGCGGCTCCGCCTGAGCCCCGCCCCCTTCTTCGGCGTCATTCCCGGCCAGCATGCCCTTGCGCAGGATGAAACAGCCGCGCGGGCGGGTTTCGCCGGTGATCACGACGGCAAAGGCCTGCGCGGCGCGTTTCAGGAACAGTTCACGGCGGATGCGTCCCACGCGGGCCAGCCGGGGCTTGCTCCGCATGATGATCGGAAGCGTTTCGCGGTGCACCTCGCCAAGTGCCCTGGGGTCCTCGTCAAGCTCCATGCGCAGGGCACAGTGGCGCGCCCGGGCATCAAGCGGCATCAGGCCGGTGATCAGCCCGATCGCCGCCGGCGCATCAAGCCCCGCCAGCCGGATCGGCGTCTGCCATACCGTCTGCGCGGCGGTCGCGGCCGCGGGGAAATGCGCGTCAACGATCGCCAGTTCGTCGCCCTCGCCCATTTCCATCAGGCAATGCATCAGCTCGGGCGTCATTCGCGGGTCAATACCTTTGAGCATCCATCCTTCCCGTGTTTCCCGGATCGACCAGTGATTATTCCACGCCAGAGAAACGGATTACAAGGGGTCATGCGGGTTTCCCGATGCTGCCCGTTCCCGTCATCCCTCACAGCCAGCGGCGCACCTTGCGGCTGTAGGCGGCAAACTGGACGCGGAAGGTCTTGCGCAGGGTCTTTTCCTCGGGCTCGATGAAACGTTTTTCGATGATCCAGACGAAGATCGGCACCAGCGGCAGCGACAGCACCGCATCCCGATACAGGATGAAACCGGTGAGGATCAGCACATCGCCCAGATAGATCGGATTGCGTGTGCGCCGATAGATTCCCGACTGCACGAAGGCGCTTGGGGTGTTGCGCGGCATGACGGTGGTGCGATGGCGGCGAAGCTCCATGAAGGCCAGAAGTATCAGCAATACCCCCGCCCCCACCAGCAGCCCGCCCGCAAACGAAGCCCATTCACCGCCAAAGCCAAGGCCAAGGCCGCAACAGGTGCCCTGCCACCAGGCGATGGCCATGAAGGCCAGCAGCCATACGGGCGGCAGATCGAGATGGCGGAGAGGATTCTTCATGCGGTGTTCTTCATCTTCCTGCGACGGGCATCATCCCTGCACCACAGGCTAGCCGCCCGCACCGGCGCCGCCAAGCCCCGCAGCCTGCGACATGTCGCACGTCTGCGTGAACGCCGGCGTCCGCCCCTGCCTGCCAACCGGTTCGCAGACGCAGGCCGGAAGACAGGGCCGGGGCATGATCGCGCTTGCAAAGCGCCGCCACCCGGATAGCCTGCACCCGTCACACAGATGAGGCCCAGATGACCGATTTCGCCGCCACCCGCGCCAGGTTTCTCCTGCCCGGCAACCTGATCTATCTCGACGGCAACTCGCTCGGGCCGCTGCCGCGCGGTGCTGCCGAACGCCTTGACGGCACGGTATGCCACGAATGGGGCGAACTGCTGATCCGCGCCTGGAACCGCGCCGGCTGGATGGAACTGCCAGGCAGGGTGGCCGCGCGTATTGCCGGGCTGATCGGGGCCGAACCCGATCATGTGACCGTGGGCGATACCCTGTCGGTCAAGGTGTTCCAGGCGCTGTCGGCGGCGCTTTCCCTGCGGCCCGAACGCCGCGTGGTGCTGAGCGATACCGGCAATTTCCCCTCGGATCTCTATGTGGCGCAGGGGTTGATCGATGCCCTGGGACAAGGCCACGAACTGCGCCTGGCGCCGCCTGAACGGATAGAGACGCACATTAACGAAGACATCGCCGTGCTGCTGCTGACCCAGGTGGATTACCGCACCGGCCGGCTGCACGACATGGCGGCGCTGACCGCACGCGCCCATGCGGCGGGGGCGCTGGTGATCTGGGACCTTGCCCATTCTGCCGGTGCACTGCCTGTTGATCTGGCCGGCGCAGGGGCCGATTTCGCGGCCGGCTGCACCTACAAGTATCTCAACGGCGGCCCCGGCGCACCGGCCTTCGTCTATGTCGCCCCGCGCCACATGCGCCACGCGCGTCCGGTGCTTCAGGGATGGCTCGGACACGCCGAACCCTTCGCCTTCGAACCCGAATACCGCCCCGCGCCGGGTATTGACCGCCTGCGCGTGGGCACGCCGCCGGTGCTGCAGCTGGCGGCGCTCGATGCGGCGCTTGATGTCTGGGAAGGCGTTGACATGCAGGCCCTGCGCACCCGCAGCATCGAACTGTCGGAACTGTTCATCGCGCTGGTCGAGGCGCGCTGCCCGATGCTGACTCTGGCCAGCCCCCGCGATCCGGCCCGGCGCGGCGCGCAGGTCGGCTTTGCATTCGAAGAAGGCCATGCCGCAATGCAGGCGCTGATCGACCGCGGCGTGATCGGCGATTTCCGCGCGCCCGATCTGATGCGATTCGCCTTCACCCCGCTCTATCTTGACGAAGACGACATCCGCAAGGCCGCCGAAATCATCGCCGACGTGATGATCAACCGCCTGTGGGATGCGCCCGAATACCGGGTGCGCGAAACGGTCACCTGACAACCGCCCGTCTGCCGGCGCGGGGGCAAGTGACAAGCCCGGCCATCCGTGGCAAGGTGAAACGAACGGTTCACCTCTCATTGCCCTTCCATCGGGAAATGCGGCCATGCCCACCAGTCTTGTTGTCAATGGACGGCGCCACGAAACAGACCTGCCCCCCGACATGCCCCTGCTGTGGGTGCTGCGCGATGAACTGGGTCTGCCCGGCACGAAATACGGCTGCGGCGTGGGGGCCTGCGGTGCCTGCACGGTGCATGTGGCGGGCCGGGCGGTGCGCGCCTGTCAGGTGGCGCTGGCCGATGTGCAAGGCTCCGTTACCACCATCGAGGGGCTGGGCACCCCCGAACGCCCGGCCCCGATCCAGGAGGAATGGATTCGTCACCAGGTGGCGCAATGCGGCTATTGCCAGTCGGGCCAGATCATGCAGGCGGCGGCACTGCTGGCGGAAAACCCCACCCCCGACGATGACGCGATCGATACGGCAATGGCCGGCAATCTCTGCCGCTGCGGCACCTATTCGCGCATCCGCGCCGCCATTCACGCCGCCGCCCGGCGGATGCAGGGGGGCTGAGTCCTGGGACGTATCGCCAAATATACCCGCCGCGCCTTTCTGGTTGCCAGCGCTGCCGTTGCCGGGGGGGTGGCCTTCGGCGTCTATCAGGCACGCAGGAACCTGCCCAACCCGCTTGTCGCCGGCCCCGGCGAAGCGGTGCTCAATCCCTGGCTGATCATCGCCGGCGACGGTCGCATCACCATCATCACGCCGCGCGCCGAAATGGGCCAGGGCGTGCAGACAACCCTTGCCGCGCTGGTCGCCGAAGAGCTTGACGCGGACTGGCAGCAGATCACCGCCCTGCATGGCCCTGCCGCCCAGGTCTATTACAACGGCGTGCTGATCGGGCTTGGCCTGCCGTTCAGGGATTATGCCCTGAAGCGCTGGCAGGCGCGCGTGCAGAAGGCCACCGATTTCCTGCCCAGGATGATGGGCATGCAGGTCACCGGCGGCTCGACCTCGATGCGCGACGGATTCGAAAAGATGCGCCTGGCCGGCGCCACCGCGCGTGAAACGCTGAAACTGGCCGCCGCGCAGCGCCTGGGCCTGCCCGCCGAAACCCTGCACACCGAAAGCGGCCGGGTGATCGCGCCTGACGGGCGCAGCCTTTCCTATGGCGAACTGGCCGGAGAGGCCGCCGCCATCCCCCCGCCCGACGGCGTGGCGCTGCGCCCGCCTGCAAGGTGGAAATATCTGGGCCGGGCAATGCCGCGCACCGACATGGTGGCGAAATGCACGGGCACCGCCGAGTTCGGTATCGACATCCGCCTGCCCGGCATGAAATTCGCAACCGTCCGCATGAACCCGGCCCGCACCGGCATGAAAGGCTTCGATGCCACCGCCGCGAAAGCCATGCCCGGGGTAGAGCGCATCGTCGATCTGGGCGACGGCATCGCGGTGGTGGCCAGCAACACCTGGCTGGCGATGCAGGCTGCCGATGCGGTGGAAATCGAATGGGAACCTCCCGCCTGGCCCCCCGACAGCGCCGGCCTTGAGGCTATGATCACCGCGGCGCTTGACGACAGCCCCAATTCGCATCTGCGCGATGACGGAGACGCAGCCGGGCAGCTGGCCCGTCCGCCTGCCGGCGCCAGGCTGGTCGAAGCCGAATACCGCGTGCCCTGGCTGGCTCATGCCACCATGGAACCGATGAACGCCACCGCGCTTCTGGAAGGCGATCGCCTGACCATCTGGAGCCCGAACCAGGCACCGCTGATCGCCCGCGAAAAGGCGGCCGCAACACTTGACCTTGACGAAGAAAACGTCACCGTCAACACCACCTTCCTAGGCGGTGGCTTCGGCCGGCGCGGCGAATTCGATTTCACGGTGCTGGCAGCACGGGTGGCGGCCGCCATGCCCGGGGTGCCGGTCAAGGTAACATGGTCGCGCGAGGAAGACATGACCCATGACTTCTATCGCCCGGCGGCGGCGGCCCGAATGCGCGGGCTGGTCGCCGATGGCACGGCACTGGCCCTTGAAGCGCGCGTTGCGGCGCCCTCGGTAAGCCGTCAGGCCTCCATGCGGCTTGCGGGCCTTGCACCACCCGGCCCCGACAAGGGGCATGTCGAGGGAATCTTCGACCAGCCCTATGCAATTCCCCATTACAGCGTTTACGGCCACCTTGCCGATCTGGCCCTGCCGGTGGGGTTCTGGCGCTCGGTCGCCAATTCCTTCAATGGCTTCTTCCACGAATGCTTCATCGACGAACTGGCCCACGCGGCGGGGCGCGATCCGCTGCAGTTCCGGCTTGACCTGATCCGCCCGGCACATGCGCCCTCGGCGATGCTGCTTGAGCGGCTGCGCGAAATGGCGGGCTGGAGCGGCAGAACACCCGAAGGCGTGGGCCGGGGCGTGGCACTGACCTACAGCTTCGGCACCCCGGTAGCCGAAGTGGTGGAACTGCGCGACAGCCCCCGGGGCATCCGCGTGCACGAGGCCTGGATCACGGTCGATCCCGGCACCGCGCTCGATCCGGGGATCATCCGCGCGCAGATGGAAAGCGGCCTGATCTTCGGCCTTTCGGCGGCAATTCACGGGCAGATCACCTTTGCCGGAGGCGCGGCCGAGCAGCGGAACTTTCCCGATTACGAACTGCTGCGCATGCACACCACACCGAAGATCCACGTGGACATCCTGGAAAACAACAAGGGCCCCGACGGCAATGCGATCGGCGGCACAGGCGAACCCGGCACCCCGCCCGCCATGCCGGCCATTGCCAACGCGCTGTTCGACCTGACCGGCAGGCGCGCGCGCCGCCTGCCCCTGGCGGGAGATTTCGATTTCGCGGTCTGATCCCGGCCTCGCCCCCGGCGGCATGCCGGATTCCATTCAGGGCAGCCTGTCGTAATCCGATATCAGCGGATGCAGCGGCGTCTTGTCCTCTTTCACCTGCGTGAACCGCCCCCGAAATCGGTGATGTCCCAGCCCGGGCGGCAGCGGATGATATGCCGTGCTTCCTGTCGGCGGGCCCGGAACGTCTCTGTGCTCCAGTCGGCGAAGGGCGGCAGGCCAAAGCCGAAACCGCGGATGGTTTCCCTGGCCTCGGTCATGATCCGGTTGATCTGAGAACGTTGCATGGCCGCCTCCGGGAAAACTGCCCTGCAGATCACCGGTGCAGCGCATCCCTGCCCCCCATCAAGCCATTTCGCGGCACCGCCGGCAAAGGTGCACTCAGAAAATGCCGCTGGCCTTCTGAAGGGCACGCACATAGGCAACGATCGCGTCAATCTCCGCGTCGGTCACGCCTTCGACCGGCGGCATGTCGCCAAATCGCCAGTGGTGCGCACGCACGCCGGTGCGTGCCGCCAGCATGAAGGCCCCATCCCCATGATGTCCCGGTTCGTATATCTTGTGCACCAGGGGCGGTGCGATACCCTGCTGCCCCGCGGCGTTGCGGCCGTGGCAGACCGCGCATTTCGCGTTGAACACCCGCTCGCCGATCAGCGCCGCGCCTTCAAGGGCGGGCACGCTGACCTGCACCATCGCCGCCCCCCGAACGGCGGAAGACTGCTCCGGCGAGGAGCCAGCCTGCGTTTCCATCGCCGCTTCCTGCGGGATGCCCGCTTTATCCCCCGTCAGCGCCGCATAGCCGATCACCCCGACGACGATCGCGCCCAGACCCGCAAACCACACGGTTTTCATGATGTCCTGCCTCCGCTGTTGTGCACGTTGCAGAACATCCTGCTCCTTCCTCCTGGGGGAAGGTCAAGAGCCGGATCGGGGCTGTTCGGGGCACCGCCGCCGGCAGCGGACAAAGGCCGGGCAGGATCGGGCCGGGGCAGCTTCCGCACGCCGCACCTGCGGCCCCTGCATGCCTTTCAGGCGATACGGCGCAGACCCGGCCCCCGCCCCGAGGCCCAGGCGCGCACTGCCTCTCCGAAAGCGGTGAACAGGGCGCGTGAAACGGGATCGCGGGCAGCATTGTATTCGGGATGCCACTGCACCGACAGCGTGAAACCCGGCGCATCCTTCACATGAAGCGCCTCGGGCGTGCCGTCATGGGCAACGCCGTCGATCACGATCCGCTCGCCCGGTGTCTTGATACCCTGCCCGTGCAGGCTGTTGGTCATCACTTCGGTGGTGCCGAGCAGCTTGTGAAACGGGCTGCCGGGGGTGAAGGTTACCTTGTGGCGCAGGGCAAACTTTTCCTCCAGAGAGCCATCGGGGGGCATGCGGTGATTGTCGCGCCCCGGCAGATCGCGGATTTCGGGATGCAGCGTGCCGCCCATGGCGACGTTCACCTCCTGAAAACCGCGGCAGATACCGAAAAAAGGCTGGCCGCGCTCGACACAGGCACGAACCAGCGCCAGGGTGACAGCGTCGCGCTCGCGGTCGAACTGGCCATGGGCTTCGGTTTCCTCCTCGCCGTATTCTTCGGGATGAACATTGGGCCGCCCCCCGGTCAGCAGGAAACCGTCGAACGTGTCGAGCAGCGCGCCGATTTCGGCCAGGTGAGGCACTGCGGGAATCACCAGTGGCAGGGCGTCTGCAACCTCGCCGACCGCCTCCACATTCATCTCTCCCGTGGCATGAACAGGATAGCTGTCATTCAGAAGGCCAGTGTTCGCGATGATACCGACGCGCGGACGGGACATGCCGGTTGTTTCCTCCAGTTTTCCATGCAGGCGCGGTCTGCGCCTGGGGCCGGCGGCAGCCAGGGCAGCCTGTCTTCATCTATATTCAATCGCTGCATGAATGAACATTCCGCACCAGCGCAAATAGTTTTGTGCAAATTTGCACAATCATGACGCACCCTGCACCGGCATCCGCAGCGCCCGGCCGTTTCCGCAATGGCCGCCCCGTTCAGGCCCGCTTCGCCCCTGCGGCAGCCTTTGCCTTCAGCCGCCAGGCATGCAGCACCGGTTCGGTATAGCCCGCAGGCAGCTGGCGGCCCCTGAATACCAGTTCGCAGGCGGCGCGGAAGGCGGGGCCGTCGAAACCGGGGGCCATGGGGCGGTATGCAGGATCATGGGCGTTCTGGCGATCCACCATCCGGGCCATCCTGTGCATGGCATCCATCACCATATCACGGCCGACGATCCCGTGGTGCAGCCAGTTGGCAAGCGCCTGCGCGGAAATCCGGCAGGTGGCACGGTCTTCCATCAGGCCCACGTCGTGGATATCGGGCACCTTGGAGCAGCCGATCCCCTGATCCACCCAGCGCACCACATAGCCAAGGATGCCCTGGCAGTTGTTCTCGATCTCGTCGCGTATCTCGTCGGGTGTCCAGGCAGGCGGACAGGCAAGCGGGATGGTCAGCAGTGCGTCAAGCGTGGCGCGGGGGCCTGTGGCGGCGATCTTGCGCTGGCGGGAGGCCACATCCACCCGGTGGTAATGGGTGGCATGCAGGGTGGCGGCAGTGGGGCTTGGCACCCAGGCACAGCTGGCACCGGCCATGGGGTGGGCGATCTTTTCGCGCAGCATGTCGCCCATGCGGTCGGGCATCGCCCACATGCCCTTGCCGATCTGGGCGCGCCCCTGAAAACCGCAGGCAAGGCCGATGTCCACGTTTCGCTCCTCATAGGCGGCCAGCCAGGGCTGATGCTTCATCTCGCCCTTACGCACCATCGCGCCCGCTTCCATCGAGGTATGGATCTCGTCGCCGGTGCGGTCGAGAAATCCGGTGTTGATGAAGGCCACCCGGCGGCGCGCGGCGCGGATGCATTCGCGCAGGTTCACGCTGGTGCGCCGCTCCTCGTCCATGATGCCGATTTTCACGGTGTGGGGCGGCAGGCCCAGCAGCTGTTCGACCCGGGCGAACAGGCGATCGGTGAACGCCACCTCTTCAGGGCCGTGCAGCTTCGGTTTCACCACATAGACAGCGCCGGCCGGCGAATTGACAGGGCCGCCCGCACGCCGGAGATCGTGCAGCGCGATCAGGGGCGTGATCAGCGCATCCAGAAGCCCTTCGAAAACCTCCTGCCCCCGGGCATCCAGAATGGCCGGGGTTGTCATCAGCAGGCCCACGTTGCGCACCAGCATCAGTGCCCGCCCCCTGAGCACCAGCCTGCCGCCGTCGGGCGTGGTGAACACCGGATCTTCGGCCAGGCGGCGGGTAAAGCGCCTGCCCTCCTTTTCCACCTCGACCGCAAGATCGCCCTTCATCAGCCCCAGCCAGTTGCGATAGACGCATGCCTTGTCGGAACCGTCCACCGCGGCCACGCTGTCTTCCATATCCATGATGGTGGACAGGGCCGATTCCAGGCGTATATCGGAAACCCCGGCACGATCCCGTGCTGCCACCGGGCTGTCGCCGTGCATCTCGATCACGATGTGCAGACCGTTGTTCACAAGCAGAATCGCCTCGGGGGCCTCGGGGGCCCCGCGCCAGCCCGCGAACTGCGCCGGATCGGCCAGCGCTGGGAAAAACGCCCCGTCCCGCACCCGATAGGCCGGCACATCCGCATGGCTGCCTTCGGCCAGCGGCACCGCCGTATCCAGGAATTTCCGCCCCCAGGCAATCACCCGGGCACCGCGTTCGGAATCATTCCCCCCGCCGGCAGGCGGCGGATCACCCAGGGCATCGGTGCCGTAAAGCGCATCGTAAAGGCTGCCCCAGCGGGCATTCGCGGCATTCAGCGCGAAACGCGCATTGCTGACCGGCACCACCAGCTGCGGCCCCGGCACCCGCGCGATTTCCGGATCCACCCCTTCGGTCTCGATGGTGAAATCCGCCCCTTCGGGCACGATATAACCGATATCTTCGAGAAAGGCACGACAGGCCCCGGAATCATGGGGCTGGCCCTTGCGCTCCAGATACCAGGCATCGATCCGGCGCTGAAGATCCTCGCGCACCGCCAGAAGCGCATGGTTTTCAGGCGTGAACTCGCGGACCACGGCGGCCAGGGCGCACCAGAAATCCGCCACCCCCATTCCGGTGCCGGGCAGGGCCTCGGCCTCGATGAAACCGGCAAGTTCGCGATCCACCCGAAAGCCTTCCCGCTCTACATGACGACCCATGCGCGCCCTCCGCCCTTTCTGCTTCTGCTTCTGCTTCTGCTCCCCGGATACGGCCTGCATGCCATGGCATGCAAGTGCGCACAGCATGAATATTGCAAAAACCGATCTTGATCTTTGCAAAAACTGTTTCCTGATTTTCCGAAATATGCTTTCCCGGTTGCAGAAGTGCGCCGCCTGCTGCATGTGTCGGGGCATGTCTTCGGGAACGCTTTCCCAGGCCACACCCAATCCACAGGAGGCCGGCCCATGCCCGATGTTCAGCACCGCCCGCAGGAGGTTCGCCTCGCCGATTACCGCCCGCCGGCCCATCTGGTGGATGAAACCCGCCTCATCTTCCGCCTGCACCCCGCCGCCACGCGCGTTCTTTCGAAGATTCGCTTCAGGCCCAACCCCGCAGCCCCCGGCCCCTTCTTCCTGCATGGCGAGGGGCTGAAACCGGTCCGCACCCTGATCGACGGGAAGGAAGTCACGCCCGAAATCACGCCGGAAGGTCTCGTTCTCGATGTGCCCGAACGCCCCTTCACCTTCGAATCCGAAGTCGAGATCAACCCTTCGGCCAATACCGCGCTCGAGGGGCTTTACATCTCGAACGGCATGTATTGCACCCAGTGCGAGGCCGAGGGCTTTCGCCGCATCACCTGGTATCCCGACCGCCCCGACGTGATGGCCCCCTTTCACGTGCGCATCGAAAGCGATCTGCCGGTGCTGCTGTCAAACGGAAACCCGCTGGACTCGGGCCCGGGCTGGGCCGAGTGGCAGGATCCGTGGAAGAAGCCCTCTTACCTGTTCGCTCTGGTAGCGGGCGATCTGGTGGCACGCCGGGGCAGCTTTACCACCCGTTCGGGGCGCCGGGTGGCGCTCAACATCTGGGTCAGACCCGGCGATGAAGAAAAGACGGCCTTTGCCCTGGAGGCCCTGAAGAAATCCATGCGATGGGACGAGGAACGCTATGGGCGCGAATACGACCTTGACGTGTTCAACATCGTTGCCGTCGATGATTTCAACATGGGCGCGATGGAAAACAAGGGGCTGAACATCTTCAATTCCTCCTGCGTTCTGGCCAGCCCGGCCACCAGCACCGATGCCGATTTCGAGCGCATCGAAGCAATCATCGCCCATGAATATTTTCACAACTGGACAGGCAACCGCATCACCTGCCGCGACTGGTTCCAGCTCTGCCTGAAAGAGGGGCTTACCGTTTTCCGCGATGCCGAGTTCACCGCCGAGATGCGCAGCCCCGCCGTCAAGCGGATTTCCGACGTGATCGCCCTGCGCGCGCGCCAGTTCCGCGAGGATCAGGGCCCGCTGGCCCATCCGGTGCGGCCCGAAAGCTTTGTCGAGATCAACAATTTCTATACTGCCACCGTCTATGAGAAGGGGGCCGAGGTGGTGGGCATGCTGAAATGCCTGGTGGGCGATGCAGGCTATGCGCGCGCACTTGATCTCTATTTCGAGCGCCACGATGGCCAGGCCGTCACCATCGAAGACTGGCTGAAGGTGTTCGAAGATGCCACCGGGCGTGATCTTTCGCAGTTCATGCGCTGGTATTCCCAGGCCGGCACCCCGCGGCTCAAGGTAACGGAAAACTTTGAAAACGGGCGGTATTCCCTTCATTTTTCGCAAGAAATACCCCCCACTCCGGGCCAGCAGGAAAAGCACCCGCAGGTGATCCCGATTGCCGTTGGACTGCTCGGCCCGGAAGGCAGGGAGGTGCTGCCCACCACCGTGCTCGAAATGACCGGAGCCGAGCAGAGCTTCACCTTCGAAGGGCTGGACGCCAGGCCCGTGCCCTCGATCCTGCGCGGTTTTTCGGCGCCGGTCGTGCTGGAACATGAAACCGACGACGCAACCCGCGCCTTCCTGATGATCCATGACACCGATCCCTTCAACCGCTGGGAAGCGGGCCAGGCCCTGGCACGGGGCACGCTCATGCGCATGATCCTGCAGGGCGCACCGCCCGAATCCCTGTTTCCTGATGCGGCGGCGGGGCTGTTCACCGATGCAGAACTTGATCCCGCCTTCCGCGCCCTGGCGATCACCCTGCCAGGCGAAGAGGAACTGGCCGAAAACCTGCACACCGCCGGCCATACCCCCGATCCGGCGGCGATCCATGCCGCACGCGAGGCCCTGGCACGGGCCCTGGCCGAGCGCCTTCAGCCCCAGCTGCCTGCCCTGATCGCCACCCATGAGGTGCCCGGCCCCTACAGCCCCGAGGCCGCGCCGGCCGCACATCGCGCGCTGGCCAACGCGGCACTGGCGCTGCTTTCGCGCCTTGACGGGGGGGAAACGGCCGAAGCCCGCCTTGCCTCTGCCACCAACATGACGGATCAGCGCGCTGCCCTTGCCTGCCTTCTGCGCCACGGCGGAAACAGGGGCGCGCGCGCTGCGGCCGCCTTCCGCGAACAATGGCAGCACGATCGCCTGGTGATGGACAAGTGGTTTTCCCTGCAGGTGGCCTGTGCCACCCCCGATGACACCGCCGAAACCGCCCGCGCCCTTGCCGAAGATCCGGCGTTCACCTGGCAGAACCCGAACCGCTTCCGCGCCCTGTTCGGCGCCCTCGCGGGGCATCACGCGGGCTTTCACCACGCAACCGGCGCGGCATACGATCTGCTGGCCGACTGGCTGATCCGCCTCGATCCGGTAAACCCCCAGACAGCCGCCCGCATGACAGGCGCCTTTGCCACCTGGAAGCGCTACGATCCCGCCCGCCAGGCCCGCATCCGCGCCGCTCTCGAACGAATCATGGCTGCCCCGGATCTCAGCCGCGATACCGGCGAGATGGTCAGCCGCCTTCTTGGCCGCGATTCATCTGCCTGACCGGACAGATGCTGCCCTGTCATTCCTGGCGGCAATAGGACTGGCGCGAAATCCAGGCCCGCATCTGCGCCCGCTTGTCCGCATGCAGGAAAGGCCCCCAGTCGGCCGCCACGCCACCGCCTCCGGCAGCCACCACGCCATCGCGCGCCACGGTGCGGCCGATGATGCGCAGCGCACAGGTGATGTTGGCCCGCCCCTCCTGCAGCTCTGCCCCGCTGGTGGCCGCACAGCCATACCCCCGTGCCGTGGCCGGCGAAATCTGCACCAGCCCGAACCAGCGCCCGCCGCCGCCCACGGCCTGCGGATTCCATGTGCTTTCATGGCCCGCCAGCGCCGCCAGCAGCCCCACCCAGAAAGCCGCACGCTCCGGGGGCGCGTTGCGCGGGTAGGCCGGGCACCATCGGGCGATGTCGGCAGGCACCTGCCGCACCAGGGCGATTCCCGCATCCGAACCGGTCAGAAAGGCCAGGCCCGCCGCTGTCCAGTCTGCCGCCTCGGGGTGATGATCCCAGGCCATGGCCGGGCGCCCGGACGCCCCCTTGCCGACACCATCGCCCGCCCTCCCGGTGCCTTCGTCAGCGCCCGAGGCGCAGGCCCCCGGCAGCATCAGGAAAACGAAAGGCACAAGGCGGGTCAGGCGCATCCGGGGTCTTTCCTTTTCTTCCTTCCTCCACGACAGGGCCTTTTTCGCATCCCCCCGGAACACAGACAAGCGACGCGGCATTGCCCCGGCAATCCCTTGCCTTCTGCATTCCGGCGGCGGGGTCCCGCGGCTGCGCCCCGCCTCTCTTGCCTTGCCCCTTGCCCCCATGCGCCCCCTGCCCTAAAACCGCCCCGACCACGGAGAGCCCAACAGATGCCTGATCTCACCTTCGAAGAACCGAAAGCCAAAGTGATCCACGGCACCCGGGACGACTGGGAACTGGTGATCGGCATGGAAATCCATGCTCAGGTTTCAAGCCGGGCCAAGCTGTTCTCGGGCGCCAGCACCGAATTCGGCGCCGAGCCCAATTCGAATGTCGCCTTCGTCGATGCCGCGATGCCCGGCATGCTGCCGGTAATCAACGAATTCTGCGTCGAACAGGCCGTGCGCACCGGGCTGGGCCTGAAGGCGCAGATCAACCTGAATTCGGCCTTCGATCGCAAGAACTATTTCTATCCGGATCTGCCCCAGGGCTATCAGATCAGCCAGCTCTATCATCCGATCGTGGGCGAGGGCGAAGTGATCGTCTGGCTGGGCGAGGGCGTGGCGCGCCGCGTGCGCATCGAACGCATCCATCTGGAACAGGACGCCGGCAAGTCGATCCACGACATGGACCCGGAGATGTCCTTCGTGGATCTCAACCGCACCGGGGTGGCGCTGATGGAGATCGTCTCGCGCCCCGACATCCGCAGCCCCGAAGAAGCCGCCGCCTATGTCACCAAGCTGCGCCAGATCCTGCGCTATCTCGGCACCTGCGACGGCAACATGCAGAACGGCAACCTGCGGGCCGACGTGAACGTGTCGGTCTGTCGCCCCGGCGCCTTCGAGCGTTACCGCGAAAGCGGCGATTTCTCGCATCTGGGCACCCGCTGCGAGATCAAGAACATGAATTCGATGCGCTTCATCCAGCAGGCCATCGAATTCGAGGCACGCCGCCAGATCGCCATCCTGGAAGACGGTGGCACGGTGGTGCAGGAAACCCGGCTGTTCGATCCCGATCGGGGCGAAACCCGCTCGATGCGCTCCAAGGAAGAGGCGCATGACTACCGCTATTTCCCCTGCCCCGACCTCTTGCCGCTGGAAATCGAGCAGGAATGGGTGGATAAGATCCGCGACAACCTGCCCGAACTGCCCGACGAGAAGAAGGCCCGCTTCATGCGCGACTACGGGCTGAAGGACTATGACGCCACCGTTCTGACTGCCGATCTGGACAGCGCCGCCTATTTCGAAGAGGTCGCCACAGGGCGCGACGGCAAGCTGGCCGCCAACTGGGTGATCAACGAGCTTTTCGGACGCCTCAACAAGGAAGGGCTCGCGATCGGCGAAAGCCCGGTTTCGGCCGGCCAGCTCGGCACCATCGTCGATCTGATCCGCAAAGGCGAGATTTCGGGCAAGATCGCCAAGGAACTGTTCGAGATCGTCTGGAGCGAAGGTGGCGATCCGGCCGAAATAGTCGAGGCGCGCGGCATGAAGCAGGTCACCGACACCGGCGCCATCGAGGCCGCGGTTGACGCGGTGATCGCCGCCAATCCGGCACAGGTGGAAAAGGCGCAAGACAATCCCAAGCTTGCCGGCTGGTTCGTGGGCCAGGTGATGAAGGCCACCGGCGGCAAGGCCAACCCGCAGGCGGTGAACCAGATCGTGCGCCAGAAGCTCGGCCTCTGACACCCCTTCCGGCGCGCGCTCGGGAAAGGCCGGTTGGCCGATCCGAACACCCCGCGCAACGGCCCCTCCGACCGATCTGCACGATAATTCCCCGGCAGCGCCACATTTCCGCCGCATCGCAGCGCGCCGGGGCCGCTTTCATGCCATATTCGGATTTTAAGAAAATGAACCGAAAAGACATTCCGTAACCATTACCCGGAGTAACAACATGTTCCGCACCCTCGCCACGGCCACCATTCTGGCCATTGCCGCCAGTGCCGCGCCCGCAGCCGTGATGCGCTTTGACGATGTGACGGCCGATTACGCCGCATTCGACCAGACGCTGGGCGACATCGCCAATCTCGATGTCTCGAACCGCACCCGTAACGGCTTCGGCAATGCGAGCATCTACGAAAACCACATCGAACACTGGACCAGCAACTTCAGCGATCTTACCGATGTGGCCTACCCCTCGGCCCCCGGCAAGGTGGGCGAACTGGCCTTCGCCCCCGATGCGGGCTACAGCGTGACCATCGAATCCTTCGATGTCGGCACCTGGTACAACGGCTCATTCGCCATCGGCTCCTTCTATATCTACGATGCCTCCTGGAACGTGCTCTGGAGCCTCGAAAACACCCTGCTTTTCGGCAATTCGATCACCATATCTCCCAATATCACCGGCGCCGCCTATTTCCAGTGGGGCACCGACTGGGACATCGGGATCGACAATTTCACCTATTTCGTGGAGCAGGATCCGCCTGCCGTGGTGCCGCTGCCGGCCGGCATGCCGCTGCTGGGGCTGGCGCTTGGCGCACTGCTTCTGGTGGGGCGGCGCAAACGCGGCTGACTGCCGCCGGCGGCTGCCGCGGCACCTGTCTGCCCGCCGCGGCGGACGGTTCCGCGGCCGGAAGCCGATCCGAAACAGGCGAAAAGGCAACACCTCGCCGGCCATCCGCCGGCGGGCTTGGACATTCCCCCCTTCGATCTGCTAGGCACGCGGCCTGAGAACGCCGTGAAAAGGGGAGCGTGAATGTCTCGGTTCGAATACAAGGTCGTGCCCGCACCGAAGAAGGGCCTGCGTGTCAAGGGAGCCAGAAGCGCCGAAGCGCGTTTTGCCGCCGCCCTGATGGAAATCATGAACGAACTGGGCGCCGAAGGCTGGGAATACCAGCGCAGCGATACCCTGCCCTGCGAAATGCGTCAGGGCTTGTCCCGAAAAACGACCGTCTTTCAGAACCTGCTGGTGTTCCGCCGTGAAATCCGCCCTGCCGGAATCCAGGCGGAAACGGCCCGGCCGGTTGCATCGAAACTGCGCAGGCAAGCCGGAGAAGACACCGTTCCGGCACCGGTTGCCGCCAGCGGAGGCGCCGCGAAACCCGCTGCAGAACCGGCAGCCGCCGCCCCCGCGGCACCCTCTGCCAGGCCGCAGCCTTCCGGGGGCAGCGCCCCGGCTCCCCGCATCGCCGGGGGGGACACCGGGGCGGCGCCAAGGCTCGGAGCGGCAACGGGCGAGGCAACAGGACAGGGCAAGGGCTCTGAAAACGCCGGAGCCTGAAGGCGCCAGCGCCTGCCCGCCCCGCGCCCTTGCAGCCCTATTCGCCGAGGTCCAGCGCCAGCGCGTGAATGCGCGAAAGCAGATCACGGCCCAGCGCATCATGCACGGCCCGGTGCCGCTCGATCCGGTTCCTCCCCGCAAAGGCAGGCGAGCGGATCACCACCCGGAAATGGGTTTCGCCACCCTCGCGCCAGCCCGCATGACCGCGGTGCTTTTCGCTTTCGTCGGTCACCTCAAGATGCGTCGGCGCAAAGGCTGCATGCAATTGTTGCCGTATTTCATCGCATATGGCCATTTTTTCCATCCTGCCTCTTCTATCTGACAACCGAAACTGTAAACTCCGTTGGCCGAGTCGCAAAGCGGTATCGGGATGCTCTTCCTTGCCCCGGCGCACCGGGATGAGGCGTTCGCAGGAAGCATGGGACGATCATGGACAAGACAGACCCTTTCGGTTTCGACATTTCGGTAAAGGCGGCCAAGAAGCGCAAGCCCCGCGGCCGGCGTGGCATGACCGGAGCCGTGGAAACATCGACCCGTATCTGCGAGCACCCGGACTGCCAGGAAAGCGGCAAGTATCGTGCCCCGAAATCGCCCGACCATCTGGACGAATACGTGTGGTTCTGCAAGGAGCATGTGCGCGAATACAATCTGAAGTGGAACTTCTTCAGCACCCACAGCCAGGAAGATCTGGAAGCGCAGATCGCAAAGGACAAGGTGTGGGAACGTGAAACCAAACCCTTCGGACGTGGCAACGAAGAGCATCGGGCCTGGTCGCGGCTGGGGGTTGACGATCCGCATCAGCTTCTGGGCGACAAGGCCACCCGCAACCCCGGCAAGTCGATCACCGGCACCCGCCGCCTGCCCCCCAAGGAACGCCGGGCGCTTGAGATTCTGGAAGCCAAGGACCACTGGAAGAAAACCGAAATCCGGAAGCAATACAAGGCATTGATCAAGATTCTTCATCCCGACATGAACGGCGGGGATCGCTCCGACGAAGAACGCCTGCAGGAGGTGGTCTGGGCCTGGGATCAGATCAAGAGCAGCCGCAATTTTCAGAGCTGACACCGCTGGCAGGGCCGGCCGGAACACAGCGAAACCGGGGAAAACGACAGGGCCGGGAAACGGGGCCGGGAAACGGGGCAGGCACATGCGGGGTGGGCGCATGGAAACCGGAAAGGAAAGGCATCCCATGAATCCCATCCATTTCCTGCGCATGTCCCGTTGGGCCCGCCATCCCCCGAGCCGCCGACGGGTGATTCTGGTGCTCGGCGTGCTGGCCGCCTGCCTGATCCTGTTCGGGCTCGAACGCCTCTTCGGGCTGCCCGAATGGATGCAGATCGAAAATCTGCGGCAACTGCGGACCAGATAGGGCTTGATCCTGCCGACATCCCCATGAAAATACGCGCGCGAACACCACGGAAACGATTTTATTCCACCGG
Organism: Paracoccaceae bacterium; assembly: GCA_026989355.1. Classification (GTDB taxonomy): domain Bacteria; phylum Pseudomonadota; class Alphaproteobacteria; order Rhodobacterales; family Rhodobacteraceae; genus WFVA01. Next base: position 44,897 of record JALSJM010000007.1, read on the forward strand.
TTTTTTCGGGCGATTATCTGCCATCTTCGCCCCGTTCCCCTTTTATTTTCAGGGTTTTCCGCTATCCTTCGGGCATATCGGAAACAAACAGGAGATCACCATGAAACACCTGAAACGCGCAAGCCTTGCGGGTGCCGCGCTGGCCGCGGGCCTTGCCGCTGCCACGCCCGCCCTTGCCGAAGGTGGCGCCCATGACGCGGCAATCGCAGCCCGCAAGGCCCACATGCAACTCCTCAAATGGGAACTCACCACCCTTGGCGCCATGGCCAAGGGCGCCATTCCCTATGATGCCGAAAAGGCGGCTTCCGCTGCCAATGACCTGAAGGCACTTGCCGGGCTCGACCTGCACAACGCCTGGCCGGAAGAATCCGACAGCGACATGAACCAGAACACCCGGGCCCTGCCCAAGATCTGGGAAAACATGGAAGATTTCGGCAAGAAATACGGTGCCCTGCAGGCCGCAACCGAAGCCATGGCCGCCGCCGCGGGCAAGGATCTTGATTCGCTCAAGGCCGCCATGGGCAACGTGGGCGGCGCCTGCAAGGCCTGTCACAAGGAATACCGCAAGCCGAAAGACGGCTGATCGGTGGCCCCCGCGGGCAGCCCCGTGGCCCCACGCAGGAAGGGCGGCAGCCAGCAACGGCGAAGATGGCTGCGCACGGTGCCGGCACTGCTTGGCGCCATGGGGCTGGCGGGGCTTGCCGCCTTCTGGTGGCTCACCCGCCCCGTTACCGCGCCGCCCCATGTGGCAGCCGCGCTTGCCGGTCTGGACAGCAATCCGCAACGTGGCGCGCTGGTGTTTCACGCCAGCGGATGTGCGTCGTGCCACGCTGCGCCCGGGGCAACAGGCGAAGCAAGGCTGGTGCTGGCGGGGGGGCGGCGCTTTCCCTCGCCCTTCGGCAGCTTTGTCGCGCCCAATATCTCGCCTCATCCCGAGCACGGCATCGGCAGCTGGAGCCTGACCGATCTCTACAATGCGCTGAAGCACGGCACCACCCCCGACGGAACGCACCACTATCCCGCCTTTCCCTATACCACCTATCAGCGGATACGCCTTCAGGACGTGGCCGATCTGTACGCCTTCCTGCAGACACTCCCCCCCTCGGACGCCGCTTCGCTGCCCCATGATCTGCCCTTTCCCTTTTCGTTTCGGCGCGGGATCGGGCTGTGGAAACGGCTTTACCTTCGCCCCGGCTGGGTGGTGAACGGCTCCCTTTCCCACGAAGAGGCGCGCGGGCGCTATCTGGTCGAGGCGCTCGGCCATTGCGGCGAATGCCATACCCCACGCGATTCCCTGGGGGGGCTCGATACCGCGCGCTGGCTGGCGGGCGCGCCGAACCCTGCAGGCAAGGGCCGCATTCCCAACATCACCCCGGCCGTGCTTGACTGGTCACAGGCCGATATCGCCTATTATCTGGAAACCGGATTCACCCCCGATTACGACAGTGCCGGCGGCGAAATGGCCGAGGTGGTGGAAAATCTGTCGCATCTGCCGAAAAGCGATCTGATGGCGATCGCCGCCTATCTGAAGCGGGTGCCACCGATGCCCGATCCCCCGGGAAAACCCTGAGTTTCCGCCCCGACGTCAGGCCCCGCCCCCTTGGACGCCGGCCGTCAGCTGACGCGTGCGCGCAATGCGCAGACGCGCGAAATCGTCGCCTGCGTGATAGCTCGAACGTGTCAGCGGCGTGGCCGAAACCATGAGAAACCCCTTGCCGAAAGCCGCGCTTTCATAGGCCGCGAATTCCTCGGGCGTCACGAAGCGGTCAACCGCGTGATGCTTGGACGTAGGCTGCAGATACTGGCCGATGGTCAGGAAGTCCACATCCGCCGCGCGCATGTCGTCCATCACCTGCAACACCTGCTGACGGGTTTCGCCAAGCCCCACCATCAGCCCCGACTTGGTGAAGATCGCGGGATCGATTTCCTTCACCCGCTGCAGCAGGCGCAGGCTGTGGAAATAACGTGCGCCGGGGCGCACCTCGGGGTAAAGGCCCGGCACCGTTTCCAGATTGTGATTGAACACGTCAGGGCGCGCCGCCACCACGGCCTCCAACGCGTCGGGCGTGCATTTCAGGAAATCTGGCGTGAGGATCTCGATCGTGGTTTCCGGACAGCGGTGACGGATGGCGCGGATGGTGCGGGCGAAATGCTCGGCCCCGCCGTCTTCCAGATCGTCGCGGTCAACCGAGGTGATCACCACATGCCTGAGCCCGAGCCTGGCCACCGCATCGGCCACCCGCCCCGGCTCGAAGAGATCAAGCGCATCGGGCCGGCCGGTGGCGATGTTGCAGAAGGTGCATCCACGGGTGCAGATATCGCCCATGATCATCATGGTGGCGTGCCCCAGATTCCAGCATTCGCCCACATTGGGGCAACCCGCCTCTTCGCAGACCGTGCTCAGGCCGTGCTCGCGCATGATGCGACGGGTCTGGGCATAGCCCTTGCCGCCGGGGGCGCGAACACGGATCCAGTCGGGCTTCTTCGGCTGGGGGTTGTCGGGACGGTGGGCTTTTTCGGGGTGACGCTCGGAAGGGTTCTTGAGGTTGCGCATGGCTCTTTCCCTGCAGACAGGACACCCCTGCGATAATCCATTCCGGCGACAAGGGCCAGACACAAGTTTCACGACAGACCGGAAGCAGAAATATGCGGGCGAATGCACGCAAACCCATCCGGGCGACGCGCAGGAAATCCGGCCTGCGGCATCGGCAGACACGGGAAGCAGGGGATGATCGCCTACCGCACGCCCGCTGACCGGCACAGCCATCATGCACAGACGGCGCCGGCCATGCGCATGTGCGCGTTTTCCGGGCAGGCAGACCCCGCCCCCGCACCCTCCGTTTCCGGCTAACCGATCAGCGGCCCGTAGGGGCCGTAGTTTTCCTCATAGTGGCGCCTGAGGCGTTGCAGCGCGATCCGCAGCACGATCTTGCCCGAGCGCGCCGACCAGCCCATGCGCCTTTCCGCCGTTTCCAGCCCTTCGAGAAAACAGCAGCACCGCAGCACCACATCGCCCAGCCCCGGCCCCAGATCACGCAGCGCCGCCATGACCCGGTTGCGCGCCGCCACCGGCCCTTCCGCCGGTCCGGCCCCGCCTTCGAAACTGCCGCGGTCGCCGGGGGTGAGAAACCTGTCCCAGTTCTGCGCCACACGGGGGCCCATCTGCGCCAGTTCGAAATCCTCCCGCAGCCGTTCGCCCGCCGCCACCAGTTCGTCGCTCAGAAACGGCTTGCCGTTCCTGTCCTTGCGCCGCGAAAGCGCCAGCAGGGGCGATTCCGCCACATTGTAGCGAACGCTGCGGGGCGATTTCGCGGTTTCCTCCATAACCGCCTTCTCGCCCCATTCGCGATGCTGATCGCCAAACGGTGCCTGGCTTTCGGAAAAACCGCCCGCCGCGCTGGCACGACCGGCGCTCAGCATGCGTTTCAGGGCGGCCCGCCCGGCCGAGGTTACCTCGTAGCGCTTGATGCGCCCGCCCCTGCCGCCCGCATTGCTGCGGCAGGCAATCCAGTCCTTCAGAGCCATCGCCTGGGCAATCTCCCGCCCGACCACGGCCGTGCGGGCCGTCTTGCCGCCCGGCAGTTCGCGCACCACCACGGCCTTTTCCATGTCCTTCGCCACCGCAAGCATCGCACCGGGTTCGCACAGGCGTCGCAATATCCGTGGCGCCTCGCGGTGCAGGGTTGCGTCATCCGGGGGCAGAACATCGGAACGAAGGGGGATGGTCATTTCGGGAAACTCCTTGCAGGCACGATCGCGATTGGCGAACTGGCGGCGACCAAGACAGTCAAGTGCCTCGTCCACCAGGATGTCGTCGCGCCGGTTCTCGAACTTGCGCACTTGTCTCAACACGGTCGAAGCATGACAGCCCGACAGGCGGGCCAGCACCCGGATGGGCAGCCCGAATTCGGTGTGCAGAAGATAGCGCCTTGCCGAAACGGGCACCCAGTCGGGCAACAGCTCGGTTGCCATTGTCATCATCTCGGGATTACCCATCTCAATCGCCCCTTCTGCCTGGACACACTCCGTACGAAACAACAGGAAAGTGGTCGAGGCATGGTTACGCAGAGGTTAACGAACGCGACGCCATTCATAATTGTTTTCAAAAACTAAACTTTTCTGAAACCAGCGTTCGCGCGGATGCAACAGAACGCAACACCCGCATAGATTGTGTCAATTTGTGAGCAAATCACTCAAAGGAGTATTTCCGCATGACCGATCTTCTGAGCCTTCTCGAAACGCTCCGCCGCCCCCGCCTGCTGGTCGAGGCCGCCCGCTTCGGGCTTGAGGAATATGAGCGCAAGCGTTTCCTGCCCCGCCTGCTGCGCTGCCCGGAACCGCCCGCCCCCGGCGCGGCAATCGCCCGGCTGATGCAGATCGAGGCGCGCCTCGAAGAACGCCGCACCACCGGCGATGCCGGCTACAGCATTGCACGCCATGTGGATGTGCTGATCGCCCTGATGGGAGAGGCCCGCCTGCTGCAGACGCGGCGCAGCAGGCTTCGCACCGTCTGAACCGGGCCAGCCATGCCCCCGGAAAGCTTGCCGTCAGGCAAAGGCATCCGGCATCGATTCCTTGCGGCAGCGCACGAAATCCTCAAGCGATTCGGCAATCACCACGTCAAGCGGCGGCGCCTGATAGGCATCAAGCAGCTTCTTCACCCGCGCCGCAGCCAGTGCCACGGTATCGCGCGCGCCCTCTTCCGCCCATGTTTCGAAGGGCTTGTAATCAAGCAGTTCAGAACGCCAGAAGGCATCCCTGAAATTGGCCTGGGTATGGGCGCACCCGAGATAATGCCCTCCCGGCCCCACCTCGCGGATGGCATCAAGCGCCTGAGCGTTCCCGTCAACCGCCACGCCGCCGGCCAGCCCGTGCAGCATGCCCAGCTGATCTGCATCCATCACGAATTTCTCGAAACTGGCGACCAGTCCCCCCTCAAGCCAGCCACAGGCGTGAAGCATGAAATTGACCCCGCCCAGAAGCGCCGCGTTGAGCGTGTTGGCGCTCTCGTAGCCGGCCTGGGCATCGGGAAGCTTGGAACCGCACAGCGCACCGCCGGATCTGAACGGAAGGTTGAGACGGCGCGCCAGCTGCCCTGCTCCGTAAAGGATTTGTGAAGCTTCCGGCGTGCCGAAGGTGGGGGCACCGGAATTCATGTCGATCGAGGTAACGAAACAGCCGAAGATCGCCGGGGCGCCGGGGCGGACCAGCTGGCTGTAGGCCACACCGGCCAGCACCTCGGCCAGCACCTGGGTCAGGGTGCCCGCCACGCTGACCGGCGCCATCGCACCGCCAACGATGAAGGGCGAAATGATACAGGCCTGTCCGGCTCTTGCGTAAACCTCCAGCGCCCCCATCATCGTGGCATCGAAGGTAAGCGGCGAGTTGATGTTGATCAGCGATGTCATCACGCAGTTTTCGGCCACGAAGTCCGCCCCGAACAGAAGTTCGCACATTTTCACCGAATCGCGCGCGTTTCCGGGGGCGGTGACCGACCCCATGAAGGGCTTGTCGGAAAGGGTCATGTGGGCCAGCAGCATGTCGAGATGGCGCTTGTTCACCGGCACGTCGGTGGGTTCGCACAGGGTGCCGCCCGAGTGATGCAGCCATTTCGACATGTATCCGAGGCGCACGAAATTGCGGAAATCCTCCATCGTGCCATAGCGCCGCCCCCCTTCGAGATCGCGCACGAAGGGGGGGCCGTAAACCGGGGCCAGCACCAGCGAACGCCCGCCGATCTCGACATTGCGGGCGGGATTACGGGCATGCTGGACAAAGCGCGCCGGCGCAGTGGCGCACAGGCGGCGCGCCAGCCCGCGGGGCATGCGCACACGGTCGCCCGCCACATCCGCCCCCGCTTCGCGCCAGCGCTCAAGCGCTTCCGGGTTTTCGGCAAATACCACGCCGATTTCCTCAAGCACGGTTTCGGCATTGTGCTCGATGATCTGCAACGCCTCTTCATCGAGAATGTCGAAATCGGGGATGCTGCGGGTGATGAAACGCGCCGTTTCATGGCTGACCGTCCCGCGTTCGGCCCGCCGCGCGGCACCACCGCCGCTACGCCGCCGCCTTCTGCCTTCGCTCATGCACGCCTCCTGCCGCCCTTGCGCCTTCGCCCCGATTCTTATGCCCGAAGGCCCGCGCACCATGCGCGGATTGCGCCCCCTCGCGCAGGAAAGCGACATCAGGGGGCTTGATCGCCGCCGCGCTCCCCCCTATTGCGGCCTGCATGAAAGATATTGCCAGATCCCATGACCGCCTTCTCATCATCGACTTCGGCAGCCAGGTCACGCAGCTGATCGCGCGGCGGGCGCGCGAACTGAACGTCTATTGCGAAATCCACCCCTACCAGAAGGTCACCGATGCCTTCCTGCACGATTTCGCCCCGAAGGCGGTGATCCTCTCGGGCGGGCCGGCCAGCGTGCTCGACGAAGGATCGCCGCGCCCGCCGGCGGCCGTCTTCGAACTGGGCGTTCCGATCCTCGGCATCTGCTACGGCCAGCAGGTGATGATGCAGATGCTGGGCGGCCGGGTCGAGCGCGGCCACGGCACCGCCGAATTCGGCCGCGCCTTCGTCAGCCCTGCCCGGGCGAAAGATCGGCTGCTGGAAGGCTGGTTCGAAAACGGCCCCGAGCAGGTGTGGATGAGCCATGGCGACCATGTGAGCGCGATCGCGCCGGGCTTCGAGGTTTACGGCACATCGCCCAATGCCCCCTTTGCCGTCATCGGCGACCCCGCGCGCCGCTTCTTTGCGGTGCAGTTCCATCCCGAGGTGCACCACACCCCCCGCGGCACACGGCTGTTGCAGAACTTCACCCGCCTTGCCGGTTTTGCCGGCGACTGGACCATGGGCGCCTACCGCGAAGAGGCGATCCGCAGGATCCGCCAAGAGGTGGGCGACAAACGGGTGATCTGCGGCCTTTCGGGGGGCGTCGATTCCTCGGTGGCGGCGGTGCTGATCCACGAGGCCATCGGCGAGCGGCTCACCTGTGTCTTCGTCGATCACGGGCTGCTGCGGCAAGGCGAGGCCGAGGAGGTGGTCGCCATGTTCCGCGACCACTACAACATCCCGCTGATCGCCGCCGACGAAAGCGAGCTGTTCCTGGGCAAGCTCGAAGGCGTCTCGGACCCCGAAACCAAGCGCAAGATCATCGGCCGCCTCTTCATCGACGTGTTCCAGAAATACGCAGGCGAGATCGAGGGCGCCGAATTCCTGGCCCAGGGCACGCTCTACCCCGACGTGATCGAAAGCGTCTCCTTCTCGGGCGGGCCGAGCGTGACCATCAAGAGCCACCACAATGTGGGCGGTCTGCCCGAAAAGATGGGGCTGAATCTGGTGGAGCCCCTGCGCGAGCTGTTCAAGGACGAGGTGCGCGCCCTGGGCCGCGAACTGGGCCTGCCGAAAAGCTTCATCGGGCGCCACCCCTTCCCCGGCCCGGGCCTGGCCATCCGCTGCCCCGGCGAGATCACCCGCGAAAAGCTGGAGATCCTGCGCAAGGCGGATGCGGTGTTTATCGACCAGATCCGCCGCCACGGGCTCTACGATGAAATCTGGCAGGCCTTCGTGGCGATCCTGCCGGTGAAAACCGTGGGCGTGATGGGCGACGGGCGCACCTATGACTACGCCTGCGCCCTGCGCGCGGTCACCTCCGTTGACGGCATGACGGCCGATTACTACCCCTTCACCCACGAATTCCTGGGCGAAACCGCCACCCGCATCATCAACGAGGTGCCCGGCATCAACCGGGTGACCTACGACATCACCTCGAAACCGCCGGGCACCATCGAATGGGAATGAGCGCCCGCCGCGGCCGGGTTTCCCGCGCAAGGGTTGATCCCCGGCACGCACAGGGCATGCCGGGGCACTGTGATTCACTCATCCTGTCACTGCTACTGGTCATATCACCGGTCGCGACAACGGCGTTTCCGCCTGTGCCGCGCCCCGATACTTGCCCGTCAAGGTTAATTAGTGGTTATCATCGCTCCGGAAACATCCCTGCCGGAGGCAGAAAGATCCTCATGACCCCAGCCGGGATATCTGACAACCGGCGATGCCCCGACCGAACGGAGCCTGCATGACACCGGCATTCACTGCTGCCCTCTGGATGACCGGAGCGATCCTTTCGTTCTCGTCGCTTGCAGTGGCAGGGCGCGAGGCCATGCGCGGCCTCGACGTGTTCGAACTGCTGCTCTATCGCTCGGCCATCGGAATCCTGCTGGTGCTGGCTGTGGCCCGGCTTGCGGGCACCGCAGGCCGGATCATGCAGGTAACGCGGGGCGATTTCAGGCTGCACCTTCTGCGCAATGTCTTTCATTTCACCGGCCAGGTCCTGTGGTATCATGCACTGGCGCGGATTCCCCTGGCGATGGTCTTCGCGCTCGAATTCACCTCGCCGATCTGGGTTGTGGTGATGGCGCCGCTGCTGCTTGGCGAACGCCTGACGGCCACGCGCGCCCTGACCGCACTGCTGGGCTTTGCCGGCATCCTGATCGTTGCGCGCCCCGATCCCGGCCACATTGATGCGGGCACCGTCGCCGCGGCTCTGGCGGCAGTCGGCTTTGCCGGCTCGGCGATTTTCACCCGCCGGCTGACCCGCAGCACCGGCCTCACCGAGATCCTGTTCTTTCTGACCGCAATGCAGGGCGTGATGGCCCTGGCGCTGGCCGGGGCCGACGGGGCCATTGCCTGGCCAGCACTTCGTCTCTGGCCCTGGCTCGGACTGATCGCGGTGGCGGGCCTGGTGGCCCATCTCTGCCTGACACAGGCGCTGGCCCTGGCCCCCGCAAGCGTGGTCATCCCCATCGATTTCGCCCGCCTGCCCCTGATCGCCCTGGTGGGAATGCTGCTTTATGGCGAACCGCTTGACCTGAATGTCCTGCTGGGTGGTGCGGTGATCTTTCTGGCGAACTACCTCAATATCCGGCACGAAACCCGCCATTTCGATGCAAAATGACAACGCATGCCGACAGAATTTCATGGATCGGTGCATGACGCTGCGTAGTGTTTGACCGAAAACGGCCTGCTCGCTTAGCCTGCCGGAGGAAACAGGAACACCGCTTTCGGGGAGTCGAGAAACATGAAAAAACTGGCAGCAGCGGCCATCGGCCTGGCCATCAGCGCGGGCGTGGCGCAGGCAGGGGGGATCTTCCGTTCGTCACAATCGGTCGGCATCCTCTTTGAACAGGGGCGCTATGCGGAACTGTCTTTCGGCATCGTCAGCCCGGATCTTTCCGGTTCGGTAGGTGGCGGCGCACTGCTCAGCGGCGACATGGCCGGCGACTACACCAGCCTTGGCTTCGCCTACAAGATGAACATCGGCGACAACATGGATCTGGCATTCATCGTCGAGTCGCCGGTAGGTGCCAATGTCGCCTATCCCATCGGCACCGGCTATCCGCTGCAGGGAACCACCGCCAAGATCAATTCGCTGTCCTATACCGGCCTGCTGCGCTATCGCATGTCCAACAACATGAGCATCTATGGCGGCCTGCGCATCCAGCAGGTGAACGGCAGGGCCAGCCTGCCGTTCCTGGGCGGCTATACCCTGAACACGGGGCAGGAAACCGATCTTGGCTATGTGGTAGGCGTGGCCTATGAAAAACCCGAGATCGCCCTGCGCGTGGCGCTGACCTACAATTCGGAAATCACCCACGATTTCGATCAGGTCACGGAATTCGGCGCACCCTCTGCCGATTTCAGCACCACCATTCCGCAGTCGCTCCAGCTTGAATTCCAGTCGGGCGTGGCACCAGACACGCTGGTGTTCGGCGCGATCCGCTGGGAAGACTGGACATCCTATGACATCAGCCCGGTAACTTACGTGGGCATCACCGGCAGCCCGCTGTCAAGCTACAGCGAAGACATCATCAACTACAGCATCGGCATCGGCCGCCGCTTCAGCGACGAGCTTTCGGGCGCGATCAGCCTGGGCTACGTGCCCGCCAACGATCAGGTCACCGGCAACCTCAGCCCGGCAGACGGCTCGATCTCTCTGGGGCTCGCCGCTATCTACAAGCGCGACAACGTCAAGGTCACCTTCGGGGTGCGCTATGTGAGGTTGGGCGACGCCACCACCACGATCGGGGCGCAATTCACCGACAACCACGCTCTGGGTGCCGGGGTAAAGATCGGTTACAGCTTCTGAACGCAGAGCCCTTCGGATGCGCGAAAGGCCCCGCCCCACGGCGGGGCCTTTCCTTTCCGGTTTGACCCGCGCGCGCCGGCTGGCTACCAAGACACCAAACCGGGGAAACAGGCATGATCTTCGAAACCGCACAGGAATGGCGCTCGGCCCCCGAGAAGCGCGTGGCGCTGTTCGGCATGTCGGGGCTCGGGAAAACCCATGTCTCGAACATCCTGCGCCGCAGCGGCGCATGGTTCCATTACAGCGTCGATTACCGCATCGGCAGCCGCTACCTGATCGAGGAAATCAACGACAACCTCAAGCGCGAGGCAATGAAGAACCCCTATCTGGCCGATCTTCTGCGCTCGGACAGTATCGACATCACCGCAAGGCTCAGGTTCGAGAACCTGGCACCGCTCTCGGCCTGGCTCGGCAAGCCGGGCAACCCGGCAAGAGGCGGCCTGCAGATCGGCGAATACCGCCACCGCCAGGCGCTGCACCGCAATGCCGAAATCGCGGCCATGCACGATTGCCCCCGCTTCATGGCCCGCGCCCGCGCACTTTACGGCTATCCGCATTTCGTCTGCGATACCTCGGGTTCGTTCTGCGAGGTGGTCGAACCGGACGATCCGCAGGATCCGGTGCTGGCGCAGCTTTCCCGCAACCTGCTGCTGGTGTGGATCGAAAGCGGCCCGGAACATGGCAAGAAACTGACAGAGCGCTTCCGCCGCGCCCCCAAGCCGATGTATTACCCGCCGGCGCTGCTGGATCGCCTGTGGAAGGAATATCTTGCCGCAGGCAATGTTCCGGAAGGCGATGTCGATCCCGATGATTTTGCCGTTTTCGCCTATCGCCGGGCGCTTGCGGCACGCCAGCCCCGTTACCGCGCCATTGCCGAAAACTGGGGGCTCGGCGTCAGCGCCGACGATATCGCAACCGTGCGCGACGAGGCCGATTTCGTTGATGTGATCGCCAGGGCGATCACCGATGTCAGCCGCGCCCGCGCATGATCTGAACACACAGGATATCGCCAGATGCCGATCAAGATCCCTTCATCGCTTCCCGCCCATGCCATCCTGCAGAGCGAAGGCGTGATGGTAATGGGCGAAGGGCGCGCCGCACGTCAGGACATCCGCCCGCTGCGTTTCGGCCTTCTGAACCTGATGCCGCTCAAGATCCAGACCGAAACCCAGTTTGCACGGCTGATCGGCGCCACGCCGCTTCAGATCGAGCTGACGCTCATCCGCATGAGCAACCACCGCTCGAAAACCACCGCCGCCGAACACATGGAGGCCTTCTATCGCCCCTTCAGCGCGGTCAGAGGCGAAAAGTTCGACGGCCTGATCATAACCGGCGCCCCGATCGAACACCTGGCCTTCGAAGATGTCACCTACTGGGACGAAATTCGCGAAATCTTCGACTGGACCCAGACAAACGTGCATTCCACCTTCGGTGTCTGCTGGGGCGGCATGGCAATGATCCACCATTTCCACGGGCTTCGGAAACACATGCTGAAGGAAAAGGCCTTCGGCTGCTTCCCGCTGCAGAATCTCGCCCCTGCCTCTCCCTATCTGCGCGGTTTTTCCGATGAATGCGTGATCCCCGTCAGCCGCTGGACGGAAATGCGCCAGAGCGAGATCGACGCCGTGCCCGATCTGGTAACGCTTCTGGGCTCGGATCTGGCGGGGCCCTGTCTGGTCCACGATCCGGGAAAGCGTGCGCTCTACATCTTCAATCATTTCGAATACGATACCGAAACGCTGAAAAACGAATACGAACGCGACATGGCCAGGGGCGTGCCCATCAACATCCCGATGAACTATTACCCGAATGACAACCCCGAACTGCCCCCCCGCAACCGCTGGCGCAGCCATGCCCACCTGCTCTATGGAAACTGGGTAAACGAAATCTACCAGACAACCCCCTACGACATGCACCTGATCGGCACCCATTACACCGATTACACGGGCAAACTGAAGGAATACCCCCGATGAGCAACAGCCACCCCCTGCCCTTTGACGGCGCCATCAGCCGCTTCTTCGGGGAAGAGGCTCCAGAAGAGATCCGCGATGCGATCCGCACGGCGGGAAAAAGGGATATTCTTGATCCCGGCTATCCCTGGCAACGGATGATGAAGCGGCGCGCATACGAAGAAACCATGGCCGCGCTGCAGATCGAACTGGTGAAGATGCAGGCCCATGTCAGGGAAAGCGGCGCGCGGCTCTGCGTGATCTTCGAGGGGCGCGATGCGGCCGGCAAGGGCGGCACCATCAAGCGGGTGCGCGAAAATCTCAATCCGCGGGTGGCACGTGTGGTAGCGCTTTCCAAACCTACCGAGCGCGAAGCCAGCGAGTGGTATTTCCAGCGCTATGTTCGCCAGCTTCCGGCCGGGGGCGAAATCGTGCTTTTCGATCGCTCGTGGTACAACCGCGGCGTGGTCGAACACGTGTTCGGATTCTGCACCCCCGAACAGCGTGCCCTCTTCTTCCGCCAGCTGCCCGAGTTCGAGGACATGCTGACAAGCGAGGGCATCATCTTCCTGAAGATCTGGCTCAACGTGGGGCGCGCCGAGCAGCTGCGCCGCTTCCTGAAGCGCGAACGCGACCCCCTGAAGCAATGGAAGCTCAGCCGGATCGACGTGGAGGGGCTGAAGAAATGGGATGCCTATACCGCCGCCATTCGCGAAACCTTCGCGCAGAGCCACCGCCCCGAAACCCCCTGGACAGTGATCCGCGCCGATGACAAGCGCCGCGCCCGCATCGCCGCCCTGCGCCGTATCCTGGGGGCGGTGGACTATCCCGGAAAGAACGCCAGTGCCGCAGGCATGCCCGATCCGAAGATCTGCGGCGGTCCCGAAATCTGGTCTGGAAACCAGGGCGGCTGAGCGGGGCTGCCACCACGGCAACCTGCGCACCGCCCTGATCGAGGCGGCGCTGAAACTGATCGGGGAAAGGGGCCCCACCGGCTTTACCCTGTCCGGGAAGCGGCCTGCCGATCAACCGGGATCCGGTGCCGGCCCGCGCGGCCTTGGTCTGCTTCCGGGCAATCCGGGCTGCGGCGGGCAGGCCGTGGGCGGCTTTTTCGGTATACATCCGCATACCACCTTTCGCGCCCCGCCCCTTTGCGTTAGAAGGCTGGCAGGAGATTCATCATTCACCCAGGAAAGAAACGAGGCCCGCCCATGAGCAAGATCAAGGTCGAAAACCCCGTTGTCGAGCTCGACGGCGATGAAATGACCCGCATCATCTGGCATTTCATTCGCGAAAAACTGATCCTGCCCTATCTCGACATCGATCTGAAATATTATGACCTTTCGATCCAGAACCGCGATGCCACCGACGATCAGATCACTGTCGATGCCGCCAACGCGATCAGGAAATACGGCGTGGGCGTAAAATGTGCCACCATCACCCCCGACGAGGCCCGGGTCAAGGAATTCGGCCTGAAAAAGATGTGGCGCAGCCCCAACGGCACCATCCGCAACATCCTGGGCGGCGTGGTATTCCGCGCGCCGATCATCTGCCGCAACGTCCCGCGCCTGGTGCCGGGCTGGACCAGGCCGATCGTGATCGGCCGCCACGCCTTCGGCGATCAGTATCGCGCCACCGATTTTCGCTTTCCGGGGCCCGGCAAGCTGACGATCCGCTTCGTGGGCGAGGATGGCAAGGTGATCGAACACGAGGTGTTCGACGCCCCGGGCTCGGGCGTGGCGCTGGCCATGTACAACCTCGATGACAGCATCCGAGATTTCGCCCGCGCCTCGTTCAACTACGGGCTCGACAAGGGCTGGCCGGTGTATCTGTCCACCAAGAACACCATTCTCAAGGCCTATGACGGCCGCTTCAAGGACCTGTTCCAGGAAGTGTTCGATGCCGAATTCCGCGAGAAGTTCGAAGCGAAGGGCATCACCTACGAGCACCGGCTGATCGACGACATGGTGGCCTGCGCCATGAAGTGGAACGGCGGTTTCGTCTGGGCCTGCAAGAACTACGACGGCGACGTGCAGTCGGATACCGTGGCCCAGGGCTTCGGCTCGCTCGGGC
>JALSJM010000008.1 GCA_026989355.1 Paracoccaceae bacterium
AGGCGCTGATGCGCTCCACATCCCCGATCGTCGATTGCGGGGTGCATTACGTGGATGTCATGTGCCAGATCACCGACGCGCCACCGCGCGAGGTGCGCGGCATGGGGCTGCGCCTTTCCGGCGAGATTGCCGAAGACATGTACAACTACGGCCATTTCCAGGTGCTGTTCGCCGACGGATCGGTGGGCTGGTACGAAGCCGGCTGGGGGCCGATGATCTCGGAAACCGCCTTCTTCGTGAAGGACGTGATCGCACCCGGGGGCGCGGTGTCGATCGTTGGCTCCGAGCCCGGCGGCTCGGCCGAAATCGAAGGCCACACGCGGGTGGGCGCGCTGCGGCTGCATCGCGCGGGCCACGGCGATCGGGTCGTCGAAATGCCTGACGAGCCCGGCCACCAGGCGCTGTGCGCGGCCGAAATGGCGCAGATGGCCGCCGCGATCCGCGAAGACCACGACCTGAGCCGCCACATGAGGGATGCGCTGAATTCGCTTGCCGTGTGTCTGGCGGCCGATGAAAGCGTGCGCACGGGGCGGGCGGTGAAACTGCAGGGGGAAATGTGAATGGGATCCTTGACGCTCAGAAACGTCAGCAAGTCCTTCGGCAAGGTCGAGGTGCTGCATGACATCAACCTTGCGGTGGAGGACGGCGAATTCGTCATCTTCGTCGGCCCGTCGGGCTGCGGAAAGTCCACGCTGCTGCGCATCATCGCCGGGCTGGAGGATGCCACCTCGGGCGATGTGGAAATCGCCGGGCGGCGGGTCAACCATCTGCCGCCCAGCAAGCGCGGCATCGCCATGGTATTCCAGACCTATGCGCTGTATCCGCATCTGACGGTCAGGAAGAACATGTCGCTGGGGCTGAAACAGGCCGGCGAAAGCCCCGCGGTGATCGCCGAGCGGGTGGCGAAGGCAGCGGCAATGCTGGAACTGGAACCCTATCTGGAGCGCCGCCCGGCCGAGCTTTCGGGCGGCCAGCGCCAGCGGGTGGCGATCGGCCGGGCGGTGGTGCGCGAGCCCGAGCTGTTCCTGTTCGACGAGCCGCTGTCCAACCTCGATGCGGCGCTGCGCGTCAACACCCGCATCGAGATTGCCGAGCTGCACCGCCGGCTGGGTTCGACGATCATCTATGTCACCCACGACCAGGTGGAGGCGATGACGCTGGCCGACAAGATCGTGGTCCTGCAGGACGGAAACGTAGAGCAGATCGGCGCCCCGATGGAGCTTTACAACGATCCCGACAACATCTTCGTGGCCGGCTTCATCGGCAGCCCGGCAATGAACTTTCTCGATGCGCGGCTGCTTGACGAGCCCCCCGAAGTGGCCACCATCGGCCTGCGCCCCGAGGCCATCTCGCTCGGGGCCGAAGGCAGGATCGGGGGCACGGTCAGCCATCTGGAGCACCTGGGCGCCGACACCAACGTCTATGTGCATGTGGACAACAAGCTGGTGACGGTGCGTATCCTCGGGCAGGAAGATTTCGCCGTCGGCGCTGAAGTGCGGCTGGATTTCGCGCCCGAGGCGGTCTATCGCTTCGATGGCGACGGGCAGCGCATCCGCATGACCTGACGCCATGCGCAAGGCCGCCATGTCGGGCATTTCCTCATGCCCCGCCGCCGGCAGCCCTGGCCCTTTCGGGGCATGCATGAAATCGGCACCAATGCTGCACAGTGTTGCCACATTCCTCTGGCTGTTTTCCCCGCAAAACGGGAGCCCGCCAAACTGAATCCCGCCAATCAGGGAATGCGGGAACAGGCCGTACCCGACCGGGATGCCACAGCCCTGATACAGCAAGGAAAAACACCGCAATGACACATTTGCCAAAGGCCCCTGTCGCGGCTTTCAGCCTTTCTCGGGTTCTGCTTCTGGCCCTGGCCCTGACCGCGGCACCGGCCGCAGCAAACACGCAGACCGGGGGCAGCGCGCTGCCTCGGCCGCAACCGCGCGCCGAGGGGGAAACCCTGTTCTTCGTGATCCAGACCAACATTCCCGGCCCCGATGCCACACCGCTGGTGCTGTGCGGGAAGGTCAGGCGCCACATGCTGGGTTTCCTGCCGCTGCGTTTCGAACCCCTGGGCTATGCGCTGGCCGAACGCAGCTGTGCGGCCGCGCACCATATCCCCCTCTCCGAGGAACGCTTCCGCGCGCTTCAGGCCGCCGGCAGCCTTCCGGCCGACCTTGCCGCAACGCCCGAACTGCCGCCGCTGCAGAAACACTGGCTGACCCTTCTGGCAACGGTTGCGGCGCTGCTGGCGATCCTGGTGATCTTCCTCAGACTTGGAAGGCACCGCAGCCGGCACGCCGCCACCCGCCGCTTCAAGCCGCACGGCAACGCCATCGGCAACCCCGGAAAGGCGCTGTTCGCAGCCAAGCTGCTTTCCGTGCTGTGCCATGCCGCCCGGGCCGATGGCCCGATGAACGACGATGAACTGGAAGCCATTGCAATTGCCATGCGGCGGCTGACCGGCCAGCAGTATTTCCCCGACGAGATCGCACCGATCGCCGCCGACAGCAGTGCCGGGCTCGGCCCCCGGGAACTTGCCAGCATCGCCGAAGGTCTGAGCGATCCCGAGAAAGAACAGATGATGCGCGCCGCCCTGCTGGTTGTGGTTGCCGACAACACGCTGTCGGCCGCCGAACGGCGGCTGCTGGCCTCTCTGGCACAGGCTCTGGCGATCGACGGCGCCCGCATCAGCAAGTGGTTCACCGAGCTGACCGGCCGCAAGTTCCCGCCGGCCTCGGCGGCCTGAGAAGCACGGCGCGCGGGAAGTTCCTGTCTGCGGAAGCGAAGCACGAAGCGAAACTGCCGCAAGCCATGCGAAGAATGGCGCACCCGACAGGATTCGAACCTGTGGCCTCTGCCTTCGGAGGGCAGCGCTCTATCCAGCTGAGCTACGGGTGCGCGTGGGGCCAGCATATAGGCCATCGCCCCGCGCCCTGCAATCCGAAACTTGGCCTGCCGCAGCCGGGAAGCGCAGCGGGGGCAAGGGCTTCCGGAAGCCGCCGCAAACGCGCTGCAGCCATGCGTTCCCTGCCTTGCCTGCGCGCGCCCCGGGGTTCAGCCGAACAGGTCGTGACACAGCTCCAGGCCCTCGATCAGCGCATCCACCTCGGCACGGGTATTGTAAAGCCCGAACGAGGCCCGCGCGGTTGCCGGCACCCCCAGAAACTCCATCAGCGGCTGGGCACAATGATGCCCGGCGCGCACGGCAATACCCCGCTTGTCAAGCACCGTCGAAAGATCGTGGGCATGGGCCGCACCGGCCATGGTGAAGGAAAAGATCGCACCGCGGTTGCGGGCCCGCCCCTGAAGATTGATCCAGTTCAGCCCCCCGAGCCGCTCAAGCGCATAGGCGCACAGATCGCGTTCGTGGGCGGCGATGGCCTCCATCCCGAGGCCCATCATGTATTCAAGCGCCACGCCAAGCCCGATCATCTGCACGATACCGGGCGTGCCGGCTTCGAATTTCAGCGGCGGATCGGCATATTCCACCGCCGTGCGCGTGACCTCGCGGATCATGTCGCCACCGCCCAGAAAGGGGCGCATCTCTGCCAGCCGTTCGGCCCGCGCCCAGAGCGCCCCCGAGCCGGTGGGGCCATAAAGCTTGTGCCCGGTAACGACATAGAAATCACAGCCGATCCCGGCAACGTTCACCGGCATGTGCACCGCCGCCTGGCTGCCATCGACCAGCACCGGCACGCCGGCGGCACGCGCGCCTTCGCAGATTGCCTGCACATCCACCACCGTGCCCAGCACGTTCGACATGTGCGTTACCGCAATCAGCCGGGTGCGCGGGCTGACCGCTTCAAGCAGCGCAGCCGGATCGAGATTGCCGTTTGCATCCGGTGCAACCCATTTCAGCACCACCCCCTGGCGCTCGCGCAGAAAATGCCAGGGCACGATATTGGCGTGATGCTCCATGAGCGACAGCACGATCTCGTCTCCCGGCCCGAACCGCGGCGCCGCCCAGGCATAGGAAACCATGTTGATCCCCTCGGTGGTGCCGGTGGTGAACACGATCTCGTGCTCGCTGCGGGCCCCCAGAAAACGGGCGATGGTGCCGCGCACGGCCTCGTATTTTGCCGTCAGTTCGTTCGACAGGTGGTGCAGGCCCCTGTGCACATTGGCATATTCATGGGAATAGACATTGGCGACCGCATCGATCACCGCCTGCGGCTTCTGCGCCGATGCACCGTTATCAAGATAGACCAGCGGGCGCCCGTTCACCTGCCGCGAAAGGATCGGAAAATCCCTGCGAACCGCGGTGACATCATAGCCGCCCTCCCGCGCGGCCTGCTGCTTTTCCTGCGGTCCGGCATCCTGTTTCGCTTCGCGGCTCATGGCCTGTCCGCCTCCTTGTCTTGTGCCTGCGTTTCAGCCTCGTAAAGGCCGCTCAGCCAGATGAACAGGAAAGCCGCCAGAAGCAACGCTCCCAGCAGGTCGCGCTGCGGGCCGGGGCCGATCATGCCTGTCACCAGCCCGTGCAGCAGCCACAGCGGCGCGGTGGCCAGCAGTGCCCAGAACAACGCCATCCGCGCACCGAACCAGCTGCCCCGCCCGCCCGCCAGGCGCGCCGCCAGGTGGCTGACGCCGGCGATCGCATAGAACATGAACGGCGCGATCACCAGCCAGCCCACCAGCGCCGCCCCAAGGCGCGCATCCAGCGGGATCTCGGGCTGGAAATGGGCTTCGCGCGCCAGTCGCGGCAACTGGGCCACGAAGATCAGCCCGCAGGCCAGCATCAGGATCATCAGCGCGTGATCCTCGCGCTGTCCGGCGCCAAGGCGTGCACGCAATACCCGGCGCGGCGCGCGGTAGCTGCGCAACATGTCGCGCGTGAGCGACACCGGCCTATCCCCTGCGCTCGACCCAGCCGCGCAGGCGGTCGCGGATATCGTTGGCGATGGCCTCGTCGCGGATTTCCTCGACCGCGGCATCGAGAAAGGCCAGCACCAGCAGATTCTCGGCCTGACGGCGGGGAATGCCACGCGATCGCAGATAAAACAGTGCCTCTTCGTCGATCGCGCCGGTGGTCGAGCCATGCGAACAGGCCACGTCATCGGCATAGATCTCAAGCTCCGGCTTGGCCAGGAACTGGCTGTCGCCGTCAAGCATCAGCGCCTGCGACATCTGATAGCCATCGGTTTTCTGCGCCCCCTGTTTCACCAGGATCTTGCCCTGAAACACCCCGACGGCGCCGTTTCTGAGCACCTTCTTGAACACCTGCCGGCTTTCGCAACGCTCGGCCCCGTGAACCACGAACACCGTATCGTCATGGTGAAAGGGGGTGTCGGCCCCGTCACCCAGGGCAGCACCGGCCAGGTGGGCTGTGGAATCGTCTCCGGCAAGGGTCACCACGGCCTCGTTGCGCGTCATGCGGCCGTTGGCCGTCAGGGTGAAGCTGCTGAAGCCGCTTTCGCACCCGAGACGGGCAAAGATGTGGGTAACGGCGATGCGCGCATGGTCGCGCCCCTGGGCGCGCACGTGATCGAAGCGGGCGCCATCCGCCGCATTGACCTCGAGCACGGTATTGAAACGTGCGGCCCCGGGGCCGTTTTCCAGAAGCGTGAGGGCGGCGCCCTCTTCAAGCAGCACCAGATGGTGCAGCATGGCATCGGATTGCGGTTGGTAATGGCGATAGATCAGCGAAACCGGGCGCGATACCTTCCCGGTGACCCGGATCAGCACGCCGTTGCGCGCGCAGGCGGTATTGAGCGCGGCCAGGGGGCGGGGCACCGGCTGCTGGCCTGCGGCCTCGAGCCGGCCGTAATGCTCCTGCGCCCAGTGCAGATCGGATTCTCCGGCTTCCAGAAGGGTGACGATCTCGATCCCTTCCCCGGCCTCCGAGATGTCGTCCGAGGCACGCGGATCGAAGCGGCCATCGGTAAAGACGATCTTCAGGCGGTCGATTTCATCGAACACCGGGGGTTCGTCGGTTTCGAAAGGCTCAGCCGTAGCCGGTTCGGGAGCAGTCAGCAGATCGGGACGGGTAAAACGCCAGTATTCGTCGCGCGGCCCCGGCAGGCCGAGGGCGCGCAGGCGCTGTTCGGCCTCATGGCGGGCCCTGGTGACCCAGGCACCGGCCCTCTCTTGCGCCAGCCCCTGCCGACAGGCCGCAAGCCGCGCTTCGAGGGCATCGGATCGGGGATGTCTTTCCGCCATCAGGCCACCTCCTCCAGAAGACCGGCATAACCATTGTTTTCGACCTCGAGCGCCAGTTCGGGGCCGCCCGTCCTGATGATGCGGCCGTCGGCCATGATATGCACCATGTCGGGGGTGATATGGTTCAGCAGGCGCTGGTAATGGGTGATCACCAGAAACGAGCGTTCCGGGCTGCGCAGCGCGTTCACCCCTTCGGCCACCAGCTTCATCGCATCCACGTCAAGGCCGGAATCGGTTTCGTCAAGCACGCACAGGCGCGGTTCCAGCACCGCCATCTGCAGGATCTCGTTGCGCTTCTTCTCGCCGCCCGAAAAGCCCATGTTGACGGGCCGTTTCAGCATTTCGGCATCGATCTTCAGCGCCTTTGCCTTCTCGCGCACCAGCTTGAGGAAATCGGCGGCCGAAAGCTCGGGTTCGCCGCGCAGCTTGCGCTGCGCATTCACTGCGGTGCGCAGGAAGGTCATGTTGCTGACGCCCGGGATTTCCACGGGATACTGAAAGGCCAGGAACAGCCCCCGGGCGGCGCGTTCCTCGGGTTCGAGTTCCAGGATATCGGTGCCGTCAAGGGTGATGCTGCCTTTCGTGACCGCATAGCCTTCGCGCCCGGCCAGCACATAGGAAAGCGTGGACTTCCCCGAGCCGTTCGGCCCCATGATCGCATGCACCGCCCCCCCGGGCAGGCTGAGATCGACCCCTTTCAGGATCTCTTTTCCCTCTTCTTCAAGTTCAACATGCAGGTTCCTGATTTCAAGCATTTCTTTCGTTTCCTTGTTTGCGTCCTGTCCGGGGCCTGCCGCTTTCGTGCCGACACGCCCGTTATCCTGTTCATCCATCACATGGCGAAAGCCCTGATGCGGTGCCGGTGCCATCACCCCGCTTCCGGAAGGCCGGCACCTATCGGTCAAGGCCAACCGCCGTGCCCGAGGCCGAGACCATCAGCATGTTGTTGATCACTTCGTAATCAAGGTCCACGCCCACCACCGCATCGGCCCCGAGGGCGCGGGCCTTTTCCTCCATTTCCTCGAGGGCCGTGCGCCGGGCCTTGCCCAGCTCTTCCTCATAGGCCGCCGAGCGTCCGCCCACGATATCGCGGATACCCGCGAAAAGATCGCGAAAGATGTTCGCCCCGAGGATCGCCTCGCCGGTTACTATGCCGTGATAGGTGCCGATTTTCCGCCCTTCCACCGAAGGCGTGGTCGTGATGATCATGCTGCCTCTCCCTTCGTCTGCTCCGGCACCGCCATTCCTTGCCCAGGGCATCAGCCCACACTCCCCTCAAGCGAGATCGCCACCAGCTGCTGGGCCTCCATGGCGAATTCCATCGGCAGGGCCTGCAGCACCTCGCGGGCAAAGCCGTTGACGATCAGCGCCACGGCCTCTTCCTCGTCCATCCCGCGCGAGCGGCAGTAAAACAGCTGATCCTCGTCAACCTTGCTGGTGGTCGCCTCGTGCTCGACGCGGCTGGAATTGTTCTTCACCTCGATATAGGGCACGGTATGCGCCCCGCAGCTGCTGCCGATCAGCAGGCTGTCGCACTGGGTATAGTTGCGGCTGTTCTTCGCCTTCGGGTGCATGGAAACAAGGCCGCGATAGGTGTTCTGGGCACGCCCCGCGCTGATCCCCTTGGAAACGATTCGCGAGCGCGTGCCCTCGCCAAGATGGATCATCTTGGTGCCGGTATCGGCCTGCTGCCAGTTGTTGGTGATGGCGATGGAGTAGAACTCGCCCTGCGATTCACGCCCGCGCAGGATGCAGCTGGGATATTTCCAGGTAACCGCGCTGCCGGTTTCCACCTGGGTCCACATCACCTTGGCGCGTGCCTCGCGGCAATCGGCCCGCTTGGTGACGAAATTGTAGATGCCGCCCTTGCCTTCCTCGTCGCCTGGGAACCAGTTCTGCACGGTGGAATATTTCACCTCTGCATCTTCCAGCACCACGATCTCCACCACCGCCGCGTGCAACTGGGCGATATCGCGCTGCGGCGCGGTGCAGCCTTCCAGATAGCTGACATACGAACCCTTGTCGGCGATGATCAGGGTGCGTTCGAACTGACCGGTATTTTCGGCATTGATGCGGAAATAGGTGGAAAGCTCCATCGGGCAGCGCACACCCGGCGGCACATAGACGAAAGAGCCATCGGAAAACACGGCGCTGTTCAGGGCGGCATAGAAATTGTCGCCCTGAGGCACCACCGAGCCCAGATACCTGCGCACCAGTTCGGGATGCTCGCGGATCGCCTCGGAGATCGGACAGAAGATCACCCCGGCCTTCTTCAGCTCTTCCTGGAAGGTGGTGCCGACGGAAACGCTGTCGAACACTGCATCCACCGCCACCTTGCGGCCATCGCCGCGCCCCTCGGCCGGGGTCTGCCCGGCGCCTTCGACGCCGGCCAGGATCATCTGCTCCCTCAGCGGAATACCCAGTTTTTCATAGGTTTCCAGAAGCTTCGGATCCACCTCGTCAAGGCTTTTCGGTCTCTTCTCCATGCTCTTGGGGCGGGCATAGTAATACTGATCCTGGAAATCGATTTCCGGATAGTTCACCATCGCCCATTCCGGCTCTTTCATCTGCTGCCAGCGGCGGAAAGCCTCGAGCCGCCAGGCAAGCATCCATTCCGGCTCGCCGTTCTTTTCGCTGATCAGGCGAACGATATCCTCGTTCAGCCCCTTGGGGGCATATTCCATCTCGATCTCGGTTTCCCAGCCGTGCTTGTACTTGCCCGAGATCGACCTGACCGTTTCGACGGTTTCCCGATCCACTCCTTCGCGAATTTCAAGATCTTCCATGTTCACTCCCATCTCAGGCCGCGCGGGCCATGTGTTTCCTGAGCGCGCTTTCCCAGGCCTCGGCAAAGCGCATGATCTCATCCTCCGTGGTCGCCGGTCCGATCGAAACCCGTATCGCACCACCCGCAACATCCCGTGCATGCCCCATTGCCGTCAGCACCGGGCTCTGACGCAGCTTGCCCGAAGAACAGGCCGACCCTGCGGAAATCGCGAAACCGGCCAGATCCATCTGCATGACCTGGGTTTCGTTCTTCCAGCCCGCAACGGCAAGACAGCTGGTGTTGGGCAGGCGGCGCGCATCTTTTCCGACAAAAATAATCGTATTTCCGGAGGATGCCAGCCTTTCTTCCAGAAGATCGCGCTTTTGTCGCACGTCTTCCCAGATCCCGTCCGCGAGCTCGCGCGCCGCCGCCTCGGCCGCAGCCCCGAATCCGGCGATGCCGATCAGATTCTCGGTGCCTGCGCGCCGGCCCATTTCCTGACCGCCGCCGCGGATCTGCGCGGCAATTCCTGTGCCCCGCCTTGCCACCAGCGCCCCAACCCCCTTCGGTCCGCCGATCTTGTGGGCTGAAACCGCCGCCATCTGCACGCCGCTCCAGTTGAAGGCAAAGGGCACCTTGCCGAAGGCCTGGGTGGCATCGGCAAACGCCAGCCCCTCGGGCAGCTCCTGCAGGATGCCGGTTTCGCTGTTGGCGGCCTGCAGTACGCTTCGCGTGGGATCGGTCACCGCCACCGCGCCATCAGCCGCCACCGGCAGTGCCTCGTCCACCCAGGCGCGCACTGCATCATGCTCGACCGGCGCCCCCAGCAGGCCGCGCCCGGCCAGTGCCAGCGCCGCCGCCTCGGTTGCCCCCGAGGTAAAGATCACATCCGCCCCCTCGGCGCCAAGGGCCGCGGCCACCTGCCCGCGCGCGCGCTCCAGCAGCGCCTTCGCCGCGCGCCCCTCGCCATGGACGCTTGACGGATTGCCCACCACATCCATTGCCGCGCACATCGCCGCCCGTGCCTCGGGGCGCAGCGGCGCCGATGCATTCCAGTCAAGATATGCACGCCCGGAAGCCATGCTCACACCCTTTTCCGGCAGCCATCACCGGCCAGGGAACATCCCCGCCGGAGGCATGAATCTTCTGTCCGGTCAGCCCTCATTCGTCCACCACCTCGAACAGCCCCGGAACCGCCGGACAGGGGGTCAGCTGGTTCTGCACCACATCCGAAAGCCGGGTCTGGTGCAGGAATACATAGACATGGGCGCTGAGCCCCTCCCACAGACGGTTGCACAGGGATTGTGCCTTGGTGCCCGACACCGCCCCCTTCGCCCCGGCCCCCGTCTCAAGCGCCGAAACCGTTTCGTCCACCGCTTCGAGTATTTCCGATATCCGGATTTCGGCAGGCGACCGGGCCAGCCGGTAGCCGCCCCCCGGCCCGCGCACGCTCTCCACCAGGCCGGCCTGGCGCAGCTTCACGAACAGCTGTTCGAGATAGGTCAGCGAGATGTCCTGCCGCTGGGAAAGCTCGGCCAGCGATACCAGCACATCGCCGCCCGCTGCCGCGCCGGCGCCTTCCCTGACGCCTTCATCCGCCTGCAACGCCAGATCGGCCAGTGCAACCATGGCATAGCGCCCCTTGGTGCTGAGTTTCATCGCTCTCTCCCCGGCATCACCTGCCCCGCCCGCGGTGCCGACACGGCCTTGCCCGCACCGCGAAACGCAAAACCATTGACCAACAGCCCAAGGGCGCTTAATTCCCTACTGACCGCTGCGCCGCTACCGGCGATTTGGAATCTTTCTAAGATGGCCGAGCAAATTCGTCAAGAATGAACGGCTCTCACGAGGACGCATATGCCCGAGGTATTCTTTCCGGGGCCGGAAGGCCGGCTCGAAGGCCGCTATCACCCGCAAAAGGACAAGGACGCACCGATCGCGATCATTCTGCACCCGCATCCGCAGTTCGGGGGCACGATGAACAACCGCGTTGTCTACAACCTGCATTACGCCCTGCACGAGATCGGATTCACCGTGCTGCGCTTCAACTTCCGCGGTGTCGGGCGCAGCCAGGGCGAATACGATCAGGGCACCGGCGAATTGTCGGATGCCGCGGCAGCGCTCGATTACCTGCAATCCTTGAACCCCAATGCCAAGCATTGCTGGGTGGCCGGGTTCAGCTTCGGCGCCTGGATCGGCATGCAGCTGCTGATGCGCCGCCCCGAGATCACCGGCTTCGTTTCGGTCAGCCCGCCAGCCGACATGTATGATTTCTCGTTCCTCGCCCCCTGTCCGGCTTCGGGGCTGATCATCAACGGCCTGGCCGATCGCGTGGCCTCGCCGCAGGATACCCGTGTCCTGGTCGAGAAGCTGCACGAGCAGAAGGGCATCACCATCACCCACGAAGAGGTGGAAGGCGCCGGACATTTCTTCGAGAACGCGCATATGGACAGGCTGCTGGAAACGGTAAAAGCCTACGTGCTGCGCCGCCTTACCGAAAACACGCGATAGAACCAGGCCGGGAGAACCGACATGGGGATCATGGAAGAACTTGCCGACGAACTGGCGAAAGAGGTCGTCGAAGCCGCCGAACGGCTTGGCGATCTCGATCTGGCCAAGAAGGTGGGCCAGGTGATCGGCTCGTCCTCGACCACCACCGAAGAGGCATTCCTGACCGCCGTGCGCTATCGCACCGCACTGCACCGCGGGCGGCTCTTTCTGCACGAACGTCTGAAAAACGCGGCAGAAGGTGCCGAAGGCGACAGCGAGGAATGAATCTCCGCCATGCGCGCGCCCGGCGCCTGCCCCCCTGAGCGCCCCGGTCGCTTCTGCCGCCCCGCCCCGATCGCATGGCTCACCCCTTGCGCCTGCCGTGCCGCTGGCCTACATCTGCGGATGAAACACCGGAGACGCGACCCATGCCCATATCCGCTCAGGAAATCGAAGACCTGATCCGCGCGGCCTTCCCGGAGGCGAAGATCACCATCACCGACCTTGCCGGCGACGGCAACCACTATGCCGCCGAGGTGATCGACGAAAGTTTCCGCGGCATGAACCGGGTGCAGCAGCAACGCGCCGTCTATGCGGCTCTGAAAGGCAAGATGGACGGCGCCCGGGGCGAGCTGCACGCTCTTGCCCTCACCACCCGGGTGCCCGGCTGACATGGCCGCATGGCAGATCACCCTTGCGCTGATCCTGGGCGCCCTTGCCCTGGCGATCGGAATCGAGGCATGGCTCAAGCGCAACCGGCCACGCCGCCCCCTGGCCGAAAAGTTCATCGAAGAGCAGCCCGCCGATGACGGCGACGCAGACGCCATGCCCCCCCCGCTCGGCATGGAAGCGGTGAATTTCGACGTGCTGCGCGAAAGCGAACGGCGGAACCTGCACGCATCACAGCTTGGCGCACGCGACATTCCCTTCTGGAGCCGCCAGATGCAACGGGCCCTGCGCCGCAGCGGCCGGAAGCCGGGGGATCCTGAACCAGGGAAAGAACCAGGGAAAAGGGCCGGCAAGCAAGACACGCGCTTCCGCCACCAGCGTCAGGGGCCCGAGCACTCGCCGAGCAAAGACACAGGATGAAATCCGGCCGGCAACCGGCCGGCACAGATGGAGAAGACCGATGCACGATATCGATACCCGCATCAAGGACATGATCGACAACAACGACGTGGTGCTGTTCATGAAAGGCACCAAGGAAATGCCCCAATGCGGCTTTTCCAGCCGGGTGGCCGGGGTGCTGAGCTACATGGGAGTCGATTTCGAAGACGTGAACGTGCTTGCAGACGAAGACATCCGCCAGGGAATCAAGGATTTCTCCGACTGGCCCACCATCCCGCAGCTGTACATAAAGGGTGAATTCGTCGGCGGATGCGATATCGTCACCGAAATGGTGCTCTCGGGCGAGCTTGACCAGATGCTTGAGGCCAAGGGCGTTTCCTACAGCAAGGAAGCCGCCGACAAGATCCGGGAAGCCAACGCCTGACCCTCCCCGCAGCCCCCGGCCGCGCCGGCCGGATAGCAGCCATCCGGCCGCAAGCGCCCCGCCCTCGCCGGACGCGACGGGCGCAGCAAGACGGCAGGCGCGAAACGGCAATCGGTGAAACCGGGGCAAACGCGCCAGACAGGCACCCCGGAGCACTTCCCGGAACGGATTGCCGGAAGCCCCCCATGGGGTCGGCCGATCAGGCGGGGGCGGGGGCCGCTCAGGCGGGGGCGGGGGCCGCCGCCTTTGCCTCGATCTGATCGGCCAGGGCCTCGGCCCGGGCCGCGATCTCGGCCATGGTGTCGGTCACGATCGGCGGAATCACCGGCACCTCGATACGCTCGGGCTCGGGCGCCGGGCGGGCGCGCATTTCTTCGATCAGTGCCTCCTGGGCGGCCAGCTTGTCTTCCAGGCCGCGCAGCTTTTCCTCAAGCCCTGCCGTCTTGTCGGCCAGCATCAGCCCGGCCATCAGCAGCATCCGCGCCTCGGGAATCCGCCCGATCTGGTTGGTCAGTTCCGTTGCCTCGGCATCCAGCAGACGGGCGGCCGCCTCGAGATAATGTTCCTCGCCATCCTGGCAGGCCACCTCGAACTGGCGCCCTCCGATGGTAATGGTGACTTCCGGCATTACGCACCCTCCCCGACCAGCGGCTTCAGTTCCTCGATCAGCGCACCAAGTTCGCCGCGCTCGGCCTCGCGCAGGGCGCGCAGGGCCTCGAGCTCGGCCATCATCGCCTTGTTGACCAGATTCGCATCGCCCTGGCCGGCGCCATTCGCCGCGCGCAGCGCCCCGACGCTTTCGCGCAGCTGCTCCATCACCTGGGTCATCTGTTTCATCTGCCTTTCGTGGTCGCGTATCTGCCGGGTCATGTCGGCGATCCGGTTTTCAAGCTCGCGCACATGGGTTTCCTGCCGTTCCTTGATCGCCGCCACACGTTCCTGCAGCTGCGCCGTCATCGCGCGCTCCTCGTCAAGAGCCACCTGAAGCGCCTCGGCATCGCCCCGGTCATCCGCCACCGGGGCCGACGACAGCCTTTCAACCCCCGCTCCGATCCGTTCAAGCGCGGCATTGATCCGACGCTCCAGTTCCGTGATTTCGCTCATTCCCTATCCGCTTCCTTGCCGGCTTCCCTGTCGGCCGCCTGGCGCCGCGGCTCATTGCCCGGATGCTCCTGCGCGGCCCGGCGAATCGCCGCCCGGTTTCATGTATGGCCGAGTTTAACCAAACCTGCAGAGATTTGCGCCCCTTTTCGATCAGGGGTTTGTCCTGCGCAGTTGATCCTGCGCTTGATACTGCCGGCGCGGCTGCTATCACGAGGCAGGTTTTCGCTGCCAGCAAAGGATCAGACCCTTGGACCTTCAGACATTGCGCAAGACGCACCCCGCCCATTTCCGCCGTGCCGCCGCCATTCGCGCCCTCACCCTTGATGCGGTTGCTGCGGCCGGTTCCGGCCATTCCGGCATGCCCCTGGGCATGGCCGATGTTGCCACCGTGCTGTTCGAGCGCCACCTGAAATTCGACGCCGCCGCGCCGCACTGGCCCGACCGCGACCGTTTCATCCTGTCGGCGGGGCATGGCTCGATGCTGCTTTACGCGCTGCTGTATCTGACCGGTTATCGCGACATGACGATCGACGAGATCCGCAACTTCCGCCAATGGGGCGCACGCACCGCCGGCCACCCGGAATACGGCCATGCCGAAGGGATCGAGATCACCACCGGCCCGCTCGGGCAGGGCATTGCCAGTGCCGTCGGTTTCGCGATGGCCGAGGAAATGCTGCGCGCCCGCTTCGGAAGGAAGGTGGCGGATCATCGCACCTGGGTGATCGCCGGCGACGGCTGCCTGATGGAAGGCATCAGCCAGGAAGCCATCGCACTGGCCGGACGGCACGGCCTGTCGCGTCTCGTAGTGCTGTGGGACAACAACGACATCACCATCGACGGCACCGTGGAACTGGCCGACCGCACCGACCAGATCGCCCGCTTCCGCGCGGCCGGCTGGGCCGTGTCCGACTGTGATGGCCACGATCCCGACGACATCGACCACGCCATCACCCGGGCGAAACGCGCGCAAAAGCCCGCGCTGATCGCCTGCCGCACGCATATCGGTTTCGGCTCGCCCGTCCAGGATACGCCAAAGGCCCATGGCGCACTGACCGATCCCGAACAGATCGCCGCCACCAGGAAGGCCCATGGCTGGACGGCCGCGCCCTTCGATATCCCGGCCGACATCAAGGCCGAATGGGAGGCCACCGGCGCACGCGGGCGGGCCGAGCGCATGGCCTGGGAAAAGCGCCTTGCCACCATCCCCGCCAGCAGGCAGCGCGAATTCGCCCGTCGCCAGACGCTGGAGGTTCCGAAACGGCTCTCGGCCGTCATCAAGGCTCTGAAACGGGCCGCCAGCGAAGAGCAACCCACCCTGGCCACCCGGCAATCCAGCCAGCGGGTGCTGGCTGCGGTCAATCCGATCATGCCCGAAACCGTGGGCGGCTCGGCCGACCTGACCGGCTCGAACAACACCCGGACCGACGATCTTGGCGTATTCGATACCGATAATCGCACCGGTCGCTATATCCATTACGGCGTGCGCGAACATGCCATGGCCGCAGCGATGAACGGCCTTGTTCTGCACGGCGGGCTGCGTGCCTATGGCGGCACCTTCATGGCCTTTACCGATTACGCCCGCCCGGCAATCCGGCTGGCCGCCCTGATGCGTATTCCCACGGTCTTCGTGATGACCCATGACAGCATCGGCCTTGGCGAGGACGGCCCCACCCACCAGCCGGTGGAACATCTGGCCATGCACCGCGCCACCCCGAACACCCGCCTGCTGCGCCCGGCCGATACGGTGGAAACCGCCGAAGCCTGGGAAATAGCCCTTGCCGCGAAAGATGTTCCCTCGGTGCTGGCGCTTTCGCGTCAGCCCCTGCCCACGGTACGCACCACCCACAAGACGAAGAACCTGACCGCCCTTGGCGCCTATGTTCTGGCCGAGGCCGAGGGCAGGCGTCAGGCGATCGTCCTGGCCACCGGCTCGGAAGTGCATGTGGCACTGGCGGCGCGCGATCTGCTGCAGAAGGAAGGAGTCGGCACCAGGGTGGTCTCGATGCCCTGCTGGGAACTGTTCGCGGAACAGGATGAACGCTACCGCCGCCGTGTGCTGCCCGGCGGGCCGGTGCGGGTGGCGGTCGAGGCCGGGGTTCGCACCGGCTGGGATCGCTGGCTGTGCGGCGAACGGGGCAAGGCGGCAAGGGCAGGCTTCGTGGGAATGGACGGTTTCGGGGCCTCGGCTCCTGCGGAAATCCTGTTCGGAAAATTCGGCATCACGCCACAGGCCGTGGCCGAAAGGGTGAAATCGCTGCTCTGAGGCAGGTAATGAAAGAAAGGCGCAGGGAGCAGGGCCACCCGGCGCCGGAACCGGCAGCCATGCTCCGGGCGGCCCGTCCCGCAGATCCGGGGCACGCAGATCCGGGGCACGGGCCGACCGCGGCGCCGCCCCACCGGAACGGCCGGCCCGGACCCGCCCCGTTTCCCGCCCATTCCGGCCCGGTTTTTTCGGTTGACGCCCCTGCCCTGCGGCGCTATCCCCCACCCCTGACGGGCGACGTGCTGCAAGGTGCGGCAGCGGACTGTAACTCCGCCGGGGAGACCCATGCCTGGTTCGATTCCAGGGTCGCCCACCATGAATTCTTCCCGGAAAACCGCACCCCCTGCACAGCCGGTGTTTCCAGCGCATTCCGGCGCCGGCCGGCAAGGCCGGAAGCCCGCGGTCGCTCTCGGCGGCGCCGGAAACCGGCCGCAGTCACGCTGTCCGGCTGCGTCAATCGCCGCATTGACGCGAGCAAGGCGATCGCGTCTGCTGGCAGGGAACGCGCATCCGTTTCGGGTGCGGCGCGGAACGTGCATGCAACAAGGTGCTGCGGAACATGCGGAGGAACACATGACCTGGAAAACCATCGACGATATGGACCTTGCCGGCAAGGTGGTGCTGGTGCGGGTGGACATCAATGTGCCGGTCGAGGATGGCCGGGTAACGGATGCTTCGCGCATCGAGCGTATCGTGCCCACCATCAAGGATATCGCCGCACAGGGCGGCAAACCGGTGCTGATGGCCCATTTCGGCCGCCCCAAGGGCAAGGTGGTGCCGGAAATGAGCCTGAAGACGGTGCTGCCGGCGCTTGAAAAGGCCCTGGGCCAGCCGGTGCAATTCGCCTCCGACATGGCCGCCGGCCGGGAAATGGCGGCGGCCCTGCAACCGGGCGAGGTGCTGCTTCTGGAAAACCTGCGCTTCAATCCCGGCGAAGAGGCCAACGACAGGGATTTCGCCGCCGCCCTTGCCGCTCTGGGCGATATCTACTGCAACGACGCGTTTTCAACCGCACATCGCGCCCATGCCTCGACCGAAGCCCTGGCCCGCCTGCTGCCGGCCTGCGCCGGTCGCCTGATGGAGGCGGAACTGAGCGCCCTTGAAACCGCCCTCGGAACCCCCCGGCGTCCGGTGGTGGCGGTGGTGGGCGGGGCCAAGGTCTCGACCAAGATCGAACTGCTGGAAAACCTTGTGGGCAAGGTGGACCACCTGGTGATCGGCGGGGGCATGGCCAATACCTTCCTGGCTGCAGAGGGCATCGACGTGGGCAAGTCGCTGTGCGAACACGAACTGGCGCCGCTGGCGCGCAAGATCCTGACGAAGGCGCTCGAGGCGGGTTGCGAGATCATCCTGCCCCAGGACGTGGTGGTGGCCTGGAAATTCGAGGCCGGCGCCGAACACAAGGTGGTGGCCGCCGGCAACTGCCCCGCCGACGCGATGATCCTGGACGCCGGCCCGCGCGCGGTGCAGCGCATCTGCGACACTTTCGAAAACTGCCACACCCTGGTGTGGAACGGCCCGCTTGGCGCCTTCGAGATTGCCCCCTTCGACACCGCCACCACCGCCTGTGCGCAAAAGGCGGCCGAACTCACGAAAGCCGGCAGGCTGACATCGGTGGCCGGCGGCGGTGATACGGTGGCCGCGCTGAAAAAGGCGGGCGTGGTAAATGATTTTTCCTATGTCTCCACCGCCGGCGGTGCCTTTCTGGAATGGATGGAAGGCAAGGATCTGCCCGGCGTCAAGGCGCTGACCGGCTGACGGGCAGCCGGCCGGGCTGGCGGGCATGGCGGCGGGGTGCGAAGAAATCCGCACCCCGTTAGCGCCACCAGTCTTGCGCGGTGGCCCGGGCGGGATAAAAGCAGCGGCATTGATTGCCGCTGCAAAAGGAATATCCCGATGAAAGCCACCCGCATTGTCCAGAAGATCCTTGCCAATTACGAAGCCGACTGCCCCGGCGTGAAGGCCAATCTCTGCCGCATCCTGATGCACGGCAAGCTGGGCGGCACCGGCAGGCTGATCATCCTGCCGGTGGATCAGGGGTTCGAGCACGGCCCGGCGCGCTCTTTCGCAGCCAACCCCCCGGCCTATGATCCCCATTACCACTTTCAGCTGGCGATCGACGCCGGGCTGAACGCCTATGCCGCGCCGCTTGCCATGCTGGAAGCCGGGGCCGATACGTTCGCCGGACAGATCCCGCTGATCCTGAAGGCCAATTCCGCCAATTCGCTGATCCCGGCCGAGGCCCCCAGGGATCAGGCGATCACCGCCAGCGTGGACGATGCGCTGCGCCTTGGCGCCTCGGCCATCGGCTTTACCATCTATCCCGGCTCTTCGCAGGGGCTCGAGATGTTCGAGGAAATCTCGGCCATGCGCGAAGAGGCCGCCGCGAAGGGCATCGCCACGGTGATCTGGTCATACCCCCGGGGCGAAGCGCTTGATGCGGCTGGCGAAACGGCGGTGGACATCGCGGCCTATGCGGCCCAGATTGCGGCGCTTCTGGGGGCCCATGTCATCAAGATCAAGCTTTCCACCGATCATCTTTCGCTGCCCGCCGCAAGGAAGGTGTACGAGGCGGAGGGAATCGATATCGCCACACAGGCCGCGCGGGTGCGCCACTGCATGCAGGCCGCCCTGGGCGGGCGGCGGCTGGTCGTGTTCTCGGGGGGCTCGAAAAAGGGGATCGAAGGGGTATTCGACGATGCCCGCGCAATCCGCGATGGCGGCGGCAACGGCTCGATCATCGGGCGCAACACCTTCCAGCGGCCGCGCAAGGAAGCGCTGGCGATGCTGGCCAGGCTGGTGGAGATCTACCGGGGGAAGGCCTGAACCGTTGGCATCGGGCACAGGCGGCGCGGCTGAAGCGGGGGCTGCCTGTCTTCACATCCCCATTCCCGGAAGCATTTCGGCCGGGGTGAAAAGATCATGTCCGCCCCCCCAGGAAGGCAAGGCGCAGCAGGCGCAGGCGGGAGCGGAACGGCGATGGCGCAAGCCGCCCTTCCCATACCCGCTCCGGCCGGCGCGCGGCACGAACCAGCATCGGCCGCGCCATGAAGCCCGCAAGCATCGCCCGGCGCGCCGCAACAGAGACCGGGCCGATGCGGGCAAGCCTTTCCAGCCCCTGCCCCGCCAGCCGGACCACCGCTTCGGGGCGCGCGTCGGGAAGCGGCTGACGGCCGCGTGCCGCCAGCACCGGCACCGCGCGCAGCCAGTTGGCCATGCCCTGCGCCTGACCGGCCGCGCGCAGGGGGGCTGCGTCATCGCCATGGGCGCCAAGCGCCCGGCCCGCAAGCCACATCAGGTTTCCGGCGGTGCGATCAAGATAGCGCCACAGGACGGTTTCATCGGCAAAGGGCGCGTGCTCCAGATCCCGGCGTCGTGCGGCCACCATTTCCTGCAGGGAGACGATGTCAAGGTTCTGCTCTTCGATCACCCCGCGCAGGGGTGCCGCGATTTCATGCGGGTAATGGGCAGCGCCGTCGGCAATCCGGTCCAGAACGTCATGCCAGAACTGCAACCGCATCTCGGCGATCATCGGTTCGGGGCTGGCCCAGGGGGCACGGGCAATTTCAAGGTTGAAGGCAAAAAGCGGCCACAGGCGGGCCCGCTCTTCGGGGGCAAGCGCCAGGGTGGCCATGAAGCGCTCCGGGTCGGCGCGCCTTACCCGTTCGGCACAGGCGTCAAGGCTCATGGTTCCGGGGCGCCGTCGCGCAGCAGCTTCCAGTTGATCGCATCAAGCAGCGCCTCGAAGCTGGCATCAACGATATTGGCCGAAACCCCGACGGTGGACCACACCCGGCCCTGCCCGTCCTCGCTGTCGATGGTGACACATGTGACCGCATCGGTTCCGCCATCGGTGATACGCACCTTGAAATCGACAAGGCGCATGTCATCGATATAGCACTGGTAGGGCCCGAGATCCTTGGCCAGCGCGCGGGCCAGCGCATTGACCGGGCCGCAATCGTTGCCCTGCGCGTCCAGGCTTTCGGAAACCGACAGCTTCTTTTCGCCCGCCACCTTCACCACCACCACCGCTTCGGAAAAGCTGCGCATCCGGTCGTGCCGGTTCTTGCGCCGCTCCACGGTGACCTTGTAGCGCTTGACCTCGAAGAATACCGGCAGCAGGCCCAGTTCGCGCCGCGCCAGAAGCTCGAAGCTGGCCTGTGCCCCGTCATAGGAGTAGCCCTGCGATTCGCGCTGCTTCACGGACTCGAGGATGCGCGCCAGCGCCGGATCGTCCTTCTTCACCTCGATTCCCGCCTCGGCCAGACGGCGGCGCAGGTTGGACTGCCCGGCCTGATTGCTCATCGGGATGATGCGTGCATTGCCCACAAGGGCAGGATCGACATGTTCATAGGTTGCCGGATCCTTGAGGATCGCGCTGGCATGCAGCCCCGCCTTGTGGGCAAAGGCACTGGCCCCCACATAGGGGGCCGATTTCTCCGGCACGCGGTTCAGGATCTCGTCAAGCATGCGGGAGGTCCGGGTGAGCCCGGCAAGGGCTTCGCGCGAAACGCCGGTTTCGAAACGCCCGGCATAGGGCTCTTTCAGCAGAAGCGTCGGGATCAGGCTGACCAGATCGGCATTTCCGCAACGCTCGCCAAGCCCGTTCAGCGTTCCCTGTATCTGGCGCGCCCCCGCATCCACCGCAGCCAGCGTATTGGCCACTGCATTGCCGGTGTCGTCATGGGTGTGAATGCCCAGATGGCTTCCCGGAATGCCTGCCGCAATCACCTCGGCGGTGATACGGCCTATCTCGCCCGGCAGGGTGCCGCCGTTGGTATCGCACAGCACCACCCAGCGGGCACCGGCCTCGCAGGCAGCCCGGCAGCAGGCAATCGCGTAATCCGGATCGGCCTTCCAGCCATCGAAGAAATGCTCGGCATCGAACAGCGCCTCGCGCCCCGCGGCCACCACATGCGCCACCGATGCGCGGATGTTCCCGATGTTTTCCTCAAGGGAAATGCCGAGCGCCCTTTTCACATGGAAATCATGCGTCTTGCCCACCAGACACACCGCCCCGGTGCCCGCATTCAGCACTTCGGCCAGCACATCGTCGTTTTCGGCCGAGCGCCCGGCGCGTTTTGTCATCCCGAAGGCCACCATGCGCGCACGGGTCTCGGGGGCTGCGGCGAAAAAGGCGCTGTCGGTGGGATTGGCCCCGGGCCAGCCGCCCTCGATGTAATCGACCCCGAGCGCATCGAGCATGCGCGCGATTCGCCGCTTCTCGCCAAGCGAAAAGCGCACGCCCCAAGTCTGCTGACCATCGCGCAGCGTGGTATCATAGATGTAAATCCGCTCACGCCCCATCTTCATGCCCTTTCATCTGGCAGAAACGCTTCCGGAAAGGAAAAGGCGGCCCACCCCGAACGGAAGTCGGCCAACCCCCTGCCGCGCCGGCCCTCTGCCTGCCGGGCGCTCACTCCATTTCCTCCAGCCGCGCCGGATCGAAACCGGGGGCGAGCTCCCACCTGGCCCCCTCGGCCGTATCCCTGACGATCACGCCGGCGGCGGCAAAACCATCGCGCAGGCGATCGGCGCGGGCAAAATCGCGCGCGGCACGGGCCTCGGCGCGGGCCCGAAGCAGCCGCTCGATCCGCTCCGCCACATCCGCATCGGCCCGCGGCGCACCGGCCCAGCCGCCCATCCCCTTGTTCAGAAGGCCCAGCAGCCCGGCCGAGGCCCGCAGGGCCGGTCCGTTTCCCGCTCCGGCAAGCTCATGCAGCCGTGCCAGCGCACCGGGGGTATTGAGATCATCCGCAAGCGCTTCCAGCACGCCCGGATCCACCTCTTGCGGCGGCTTTCCCTCTGCCCTTGCCTCTGCCATTTCTCCGGCAAGCCCGCGCCATCGGCGCAAGACAGACTCTGCCTCGCGCGCCTTCTTCGCGGTCCAGTCCATCGGCTTTCGATAATGCGTCGAAAGCATCACGAAGCGGATCACCTCGCCCGGAATTCCCTGATCGAGCAGATCACGCACGGTGAAGAAATTGCCCAGGCTCTTTGACATCTTCTTCCCCTCAACCTGCAACATTTCATTGTGCAGCCAGTATCTTGCAAAACATTCTTCACCTTTTCTGGCCGGGTGCGCACAGCAGCTTTGCGCAATCTCGTTTTCATGATGGGGGAATATCAGGTCATTCCCGCCACCGTGTATGTCGAAGCGATCTCCCAGCAGTTCGTATGACATGGCCGAACACTCGATATGCCAGCCCGGACGCCCCCGCCCCCAGGGGCTTTCCCAGCCCGGCTGATCCGGTGTCGAGGGCTTCCAGAGCACGAAATCCATCGGGTTCCGCTTGTAGGGCGCAACCTCTACCCGCGCGCCGGCGATCATGTCATCCACCGAACGCCCCGAAAGCGCGCCGTATTGCGGATAGCTTTCCACCGCGAACAGCACATGCCCCTCGGCCGCATAGGCATGGCCGCGCGCGATCAGCGTCTCGATCATGCGCAGCATGGCGGGGATGTAATCCGTGGCGCGCGGCATCGCATCGGGCTTCAGCGCACCAAGCGCTGCCATGTCGTCAAGAAACCACTGTGTCGTTTCCGCGGTGATCCCGCCGATCGCACGCCCGGTTTCTGCGGCACGGGCGATGATCTTGTCATCCACATCGGTGAAATTGCGCACATAGGTCACGCGGCCCGCGCCATAGACATGACGCAGCAGGCGATAGAGCACATCGAACACCAGCACCGGGCGCGCATTGCCCAGATGTGCCCGGTCATACACCGTGGGCCCGCAGACATACATCCGCACATTGGCCGGATCGAGGGGCCTGAAAAGCTCCCGGCGGCGGGTTTTCGTGTTGTGAAACCTGATTTCGACCATGGTTCATCCTCGGGAGGGCCGTGCCGCCCGGGCTTGTCGGTTTCGCGGTTGATCGGAAACGGAAGGAAGGGCCCGGGTGACGATTGTCAGCCGGTCATGCAGATGCAGCAGATGCGGATCGCCCCTTGCCTGTTCATGGCGCGATCCTAGCATCCGCGCCGCAGAAGGCAAGCCCCGAACGGTGGCTCTGGACAGCCGGAACCGGCGCAACCGCCCCCACGGAAAGCGTCATGGTCCCTGCCGGGAAGGGCGCCGGCAATGCAGGCTGCATTCCCGCCCTTCTTTCTTTCCATGCCGTGCGCGTGCTATTCACCGGAAATGGAAACGGCGAAACGGGGCGGGCCCCGACACTGAAGAAGCGCCGTTCGCATGATGAGGCTTGCAGGGAGCATCGCCGGAACGTGTTTGAATCGGCAGGAGACATGACAGCAACGGACATGCCGACGGGGGGCATGCAGGGCTGGTTGCGCCACTGGATCCAGGGCGCGCTTCGCGAATGGCTGGCGGGCGATCAGCTTCTGATGCCCTGGAGCTGGGTGCTTCTGCTGGCCATTGCCGGCTATGGGGCGATCCGGCTGCTGGAGCGGCACCGCAACCGGAGACACAGCATCCCTGCCCGCCCCGCATCCACCCGGGATCCGTCCGCGGGTGCCCTGTCCGCTGGCGCCGGGCCTTCCGTGGGCGCCGGCGGCAACGCCTGGCAGAAGGGCCTGTCCCCCGAACGGCGAGGCATAGCCCGCAGCATCCCCCGCAGCAGCGCCATCGCCGCCGGCGGGCGGGGAAAGGAAGAGGCCCCGTCCTGTCCGCGCTGCGGCGGCCCGGTAACGCGCCGCAGGGTTGAACCCGCGCCCGTATACGGCCCGGTGCACATCCGCGAAAGCTGCGGACGCTGCACCTGGTTCACCGAAAAGGTGCGCCTTGCCCGACGGTCCGGCGATCACCCGGGCGCGCCCGGCGCCGCCGGGTTCAGGTGAACTTGCGGAACAGGCGGGTCTTGTCGAACATGCTTTCAAGGCGCTCCATGCGTTCGCGGGTCTGCGCCCAGGTGCGCTCCTGCACCGCCGCCAGCACCGTTTCCAGCAACAGCATCAGCACCACGTTGCTGTCCCAGGCCGAGGGCACCGCGATGCGACAGCTCAGCACATGGTCGGCATGCGCTGCCACCGGCGACCCCCACTGATCGGTAAACAGCACGATCCGCGCCCCCTGCCCCCGTGCCATTTCCGCCAGCTTCAGCGTGGCGTTTTCATAGCGGCGCACATCGAACACCACCAGCACATCGCCCGGCGCCATGTTCAGCAGATCATGCGGCCAGGCATTGGCCAGCGACTGAATCAGCGAAACCCCCGGGCGCACCACCTGCATGTGCAGGAACAGGTAATCTGCCAGCGCCCGGGTAATGCGCCCGCCCACCACATGCACCCCGTGCGCGGTATCGGCCAGCAGATCGGCCACCGCATCGAAACTTGCCGTGTCCACCTGTGCAAGCGTCTGGCGGATATTGCCGATCACCGCCTCGGTGAAGCGGTTCAGGATATGCTGATCGGGGGCTTTCGCGGCCCAGGTATCGTGCTTGTCGATCGGATTCGAGATCCTTTCCCCGAGTTCGCGGCGCAGTTCGGCCTGGAACTCGGGGAAACCGCGAAAGCCCAGTTTCTGCACCATGCGCACCACGGTCGGCGTCGAAACCCCGGCCTGCGCGGCCACCGCGGTAATGCTGGAAAGCCCTGATACCGGATAGTTTTCAAGCAGCGAGCCGGCAAGCTGACGCTCGGCGCGGGTCAGTTCGTCAAACCGCTGCTGCAGCCTTTCGGCAATGGTCTTTTGCGGATCTCTTTCACACACGCCCTGCACGCCCTGCATGGAACGGAACATCCGGGGGCCGGCCCGGCAGGCGATACCGGCACCGGGCATCCGGTTCTGGAATATATACCGTCAAGCGCTCCGGTGTTGAAGAAATTATTTCAGAACCGGATTGACAGGATGCCCGAACATGAAGAATTCTTTTCAGGAACGGTTCGCATGCGAACGGATTCGCATATCCGGGCGCCGGATGCAGGCAGATGCAGAACTGCCGGGGGAAGGCCGGGGGGAGGCCGGAAAAAGCGCCGCAACAGGGCGCTGGCTGGCACGCCCCCTTCGCCCCCCGGAAAGAAGCGGAAAACGGGGGATGATGATGCCGTCACGTCAGACCGCCAGCGAAGATGCCCCGGCCCGGCTTGTGCGGGCGGGGGGGCACGCGCCCGTGGTCCTGTCGTGCGAACACGCCGCCAACCGGATACCGGAGCGCCATGCCGGCCTCGGGATCGGCGATGCGGTGCGCCAGAGCCACGTGGCCTGGGATCCCGGGGCCGCGGCGGTGGCCCGCCACCTGGCCGAGGCGCTCGACGCGCCGCTTGTCGAAAGCACCGTTTCGCGCCTGGTGCACGACTGCAACCGCCCGGCCGCATCGGCGGAAGCCATGCCGGAAAAAAGCGAAATCCACGAGATCCCCGGCAACCGCAACCTGAGCGAAGCCGAACGCGCAAGGCGCGCGCGCGAGGTTTACCAGCCCTTCCATGCGCTGCTGGCCGAAACCATTGCCGCCGCACGGCAGCGGTGCCGGCGTGCCAATGCGCCGGCACTGGTCACCATTCACAGCTTCACCCCGATCTATGATGCAAGGCCGCGCAGCGTCGAGATCGGCATCCTGCACGATGCCGACAGCCGCCTGGCCGATGCCATGCTGACAACCACCAGCGCCCATACTCCCCTGAAGGTGGCCCGCAATGCCCCCTATGGCCCCGAAGACGGCGTGACGCACACGCTGAAGCGCCACGCGCTGCCGCTCGGCCTGCCCAACGTGATGATCGAGATCCGCAACGATCTGATCGCCACCCCCCGACAGCAGGCCGATATCGCCCGGATGCTGGCCACCTGGCTGTCCGAGGCGCTGACGCGAACCGACGGGGCGGAGAAAGACATCGGGAAGGATGACAGAGCGCGGGAAGGCGCGGCCGCCGGCACCCTTCGCAGGGGGGCAGAGGCAGGATGATGAAGCTGGCCATCCTCTATGTGCGGGCGATCGACCGCTTCAACCACCGCCTCGGGCGGATCGTGATGTATGGCATCTTCGTGATGATCGGAGTGCTGCTGTGGTCGTCGGTTTCGAAAACCTTCTTCCGTCCCTCGCAATGGACGCTGGAGATCGCCCAGTTCGCACTGGTGGCCTATTACATGCTGGGCGGTCCCTATTCGATCCAGCTCGGCGCCAACGTGCGCATGGATCTTTTCCATCACCGCTGGAGCAGCCGCACCAGGGCTGCGGTCGATTCCTTCACGGTGCTGTTCCTGGTCTTCTATCTCGGGGTAATGCTCTACGGGGCGCTCACCTCGACCGCTTACGCGCTTGGCTATTTCGGTGACGAACCCTTCCGCTTCTGGCGCGAACTGGCCTGGGCCTTCCTTTCGGGCGGGCCGGAGGGGGCATCGGAGATGCTCGGACATCTCGAGCGTTCGCCCACGGCCTGGCGGCCCTATCTGTGGCCGGTCAAGGTGATCATGACGCTCGGCATATTCCTGATGCTTCTGCAGGCGCTTTCCGAACTGATCAAGGATATCGCCACGCTGCGCGGCATTGATCTGCGCAGCGATGCGCCTGCGGCGCGGCACGGGGCGGAGGACGCCTGATGTCGTACGAAGCCATTGCCCTGTTCATGTTCGCCAGCATGATGCTGATGCTGTTCACCGGCCAGCGGGTGTTCGGCGCGATCGGTGCGGTGGCGGCGGCCGCAGCACTGATGCTGTGGGGCACCGGCGGCAGCGACATTCCCTTTTCTGCCGCCATGAAACTGATGAAATGGTATCCGCTGCTGACCCTGCCGATGTTCATCTTCATGGGCTACGTGCTGTCCGAAAGCCGCATCGCCGACGATCTTTACCGCATGTTCCATGTATGGATGGGCAGCGTTTCCGGAGGGCTGGCAATCGGCACCATCGGGCTGATGGTGCTGATCAGCGCGATGAACGGGCTTTCGGTGGCCGGCATGGCGATCGGCGCCACCATCGCCCTGCCCGAACTGCTGAAACGCGGCTATGACAAGCGCATGGTCACCGGAGTGATCCAGGCGGGCAGTTCGCTGGGCATTCTGGTGCCCCCCTCGGTGGTGCTGGTGCTTTACGCGATGATCGCGCGTCAGCCGGTGGGCCAGCTGTGGCTGGCCGGGGTGATTCCGGGGCTGATGATGGCGGGCATGTTCATGCTCTATATCTGGCTGCGCTGCCGCATCAATCCGTTTCTCGGCCCCACGCTCGGCCCCGAGGAACGCCGGCAATATGATCGCGACAGGCCGCTCGAGATCGATCTTGCAGTCTGGGCCTTCGTGGCGGGGGCGGTCGCGTTTCTGGTGCTGTTGAAACGCGATGCCATCGCCCTGCCCGATGGCCAGGCAGCCGGACTGCTGCTGCTGCTGGCGCTGGTCGGCGCCGGCGCGCTGGTCTGGCGCTGGCGGCGGCGCATCGGCTGGCGCATTACCGTTCACATGGCCGAGAAATACCACCTTCTGCTGGCCGGCCTGCTGCCGCTGGTGATCTTCTTCTCGATGATGATCCCCTTCGTGAACGGCTGGACATCGCTGACCGAAAGCTCGGCCCTCGGTGCGGTGGTGGCCCTTGCCGCTGCGGTGATGAAAGGGCGCATGACACGCGAGGTGTTCGAGAACGCGGTGCGCAAGACGCTCGGCATCACCTGCATGTTCATGTGGATCATCGTAGCCGCCATGGGATTCGGCGCGGTGTTCGACGGGCTGGGCGCGGTGCGCGCCATCGACAACCTGTTTACCGAACAACTGGGCCTCGACCCCTGGGTGATCCTGATCCTGATGCAGCTGTCCTTCCTGCTGATGGGCACCTTTCTTGACGATACCGCCATGCTGGTGATCGTGGCGCCGCTCTACATCCCGCTGGTGCACGCCCTCGGCTTCGATCTGATCTGGTATGGCGTGCTCTACACGATCACCACCCAGATCGCCTACATGACGCCACCCTTCGGATACAACCTGTTCCTGATGCGGGCCATGGCGCCGAAGCAGATCACCCTGCGCGATATCTATGCCTCGATCTGGCCCTTCGTGCTGATCATGGTGCTGGCGCTGACCATCATCATGCTGGTGCCTGAATTGGCCCTGTGGCTGCCGCATCTGATATATGACAAGTGACCGGTTGCGCAATTCACAAGCAGACCCCCGGCAAGGGGGCAACAACAAGGGGCAAGAACCCTGAAGACGAACCAGCAAGGAGAAAGACGATGACGACCACAAGACGCAAGTTCCTGAAAACCGCCGGGGTCGGCGTGGCGGCCTCGGCTCTGGCCGCGCCGGCCGTGCGCGGCCAGACCAAGATCAAGTGGCGCCTGCAGACCTATGCCGGCCCGGCGCTGGCCGAGCACGTGATCAAGCCCCAGATCGAGATGTTCAACCGCATCGCCCGCGACGAGATGGAGATCGAGCTCTACTTCGCCGATCAGCTGGTGCCCACGGGCGAACTGTTCCGCGCCATGCAGAAAGGCACCATCGATGCCGTGCAGTCAGACGACGACAGCATGGCCAGCCCCACGGAAGTGACCGTGTTCGGCGGCTACTTCCCCTTTGCCCTGCGCTATTCGCTCGATGTGCCGGTGCTGTTCAACCAGTATGGTCTGGACGAGATCTGGAAAGAGGAATACGCAAAGGTGGGCGTGCAGCACATCTCGGCCGGTTCCTGGGATCCGTGCCATTTCGCCACCAAGAAACCGGTGACATCGCTGAAGGATCTCGAAGGGCTGAAAGTATTCACCTTCCCCACGGCGGGGCGCTTCATGTCGCGCTTCGGGATCATCCCCGTCACCCTGCCCTGGGAAGATGTCGAGGTGGCGCTGCAGACCGGCGAGCTTGACGCCATCGCCTGGTCGGGCATCACCGAGGATTACACCGTCGGCTGGGCGGATGTGACGGAATATTTCCTGACCAACAACATCTCGGGCGCCTGGATCGGCCATTTCTTCGCCAACCAGGAACGCTGGAACGAACTGCCCGATCACCTGAAGGATCTGTTCCGCGCCTGCACCGATGCCTCGCATTACTATCGCCAGTGGTGGTACTGGGGCGGCGAGGCGGCGCTGCGCGTCAACGGCGACAAGCTGAAGCTCACAACCATCCCGGCCGAGGAATGGGCCACGGTCGAGGCCGAGGCCAAGAAATTCTGGGACGAGATCGCCTCCGAATCCGAAGTGAAGGCAAAGGTCGTGGCCAAGATACGCGAATACAACGACGTGATGGAAAAGGCCGGCCCGCCCTATCGCTATGGCTGAAGGCGCCCCGCCTTCCCGAATACGGAAACCGGCCCTCCGCCCGCCGCGGGGGGCCGCCCGCCGCCACCCGAACGGCAAGCTGAATGACAGGAGCTGAGTGACACATGACCGCCCCCCTTACTTTCGAGGAACTGAAGAAGCAGGTGGCCGATGGCCGGATCGATACCGTGCTTGCGGTCATGGTCGACATGCAGGGCCGCCTGATGGGCAAGCGCTTCCTGGCCAGACATTTCACCGAAAGCGCCTTCGAGGAAACCCACTGCTGCAACTATCTGCTGGCCACCGATCTGGAAATGGCCACCCCCGACGGCTATGCCGCCACCAGCTGGGAAACGGGCTATGGCGATTACGTGATGAAGCCCGATCTTTCCACCATCCGCCCCGTGCCCTGGCTGGAAGGCACGGCGATGGTGCTGTGCGACGTGCTCGATCACCACACCCATGCCGAGGTGCCCCATTCCCCCCGGGCGGTGCTGAAGCGCCAGATCGAACGGCTGGCCGAAACGGGGCTTGTCGCAATGACGGCGACCGAACTCGAATTCTTCCTGTTCGAAAAAAGCTACGATGCGCTGCGCCGGCGCGGCTGGCGCCGGCTGACCCCGATCAGCGGCTACAACGAAGATTATCACATCCTGCAGACCACCAAGGAAGAACACGTGATGCGGCCGATCCGCAATCACCTGGCCGCGGCCGGCATCCCGGTGGAAAACACCAAGGGCGAGGCCGAAGCCGGCCAGGAAGAACTGAACATCCGCTATGCTCCCGCTCTGGCCTGCGCCGATCACCACAGCATCGCCAAGCATGCGGTAAAGGAAATCGCCTGGAGCCGGGGCCACGCCGCCACCTTCATGGCCAAGTGGGATCATCGCCGCGTGGGCAGTTCCAGCCATGTGCACCTGTCGCTGTGGAAGGGCGGCACCCCGGCCTTCTTCGATCCGAAGGGCGAATACGGCATGTCGGAACTGATGCGCCACTGTCTGGCCGGCCTCATCCGATACGCCCCGGACTACACGTATTTCCTTGCGCCCTATATCAACAGCTACAAGCGCTTCCAGAAGGGCAGCTTCGCCCCTACGGGCA
Organism: Paracoccaceae bacterium; assembly: GCA_026989355.1. Classification (GTDB taxonomy): domain Bacteria; phylum Pseudomonadota; class Alphaproteobacteria; order Rhodobacterales; family Rhodobacteraceae; genus WFVA01. The sequence goes on from JALSJM010000008.1 coordinate 30,507, forward strand.
CCGCATGGTCGGTTGACAACCGCACCGCCGGTTTCCGCCTGTGCGGCGAAGGCACGAAGGCGGTGCGCATCGAATGCCGGATCGGCGGAGCCGACCTCAACCCCTATCTGGCCATCGCCGCCATGCTGGCTGCCGGCATGGCCGGCATCGAGGAGGCGCTCGAACCCGGCCCGCCCCTGCGCGGCGATGCCTACAGGGCAGAAGATGTCGAGCATATTCCCGGCACCCTGCGCGAGGCGGCAACGCTGCTTTCGGGTTCGCAGATGCTGCGCCGCGCCATGGGCGACGCGGTGATCGATCACTATACCCGCGCCGCCACCTGGGAGATCGAGGAATTCGATCGTGTGGTTACCGATCACGAAATCGCACGCGGATTCGAGAGGGCCTGACATGAGCAACGCAAGAACGCTGAAATGTATTTCGCCGGTTGACGGATCGCTGGTGGCCGAGCGCCCCCTGCTGACGCGGAAGCAGGCTGAGGCGGCTGTTGCCCGCGCCCGCGGAGCACAGGCCGAATGGGCTGCAAGGCCGCTTGCGGAACGCATTGACCTCGTTCTTCAAGGGGTTGAAAATGTTGGAAAGATGAATGACGAAATCGTGCCGGAACTGGCCTGGCAGATGGGCCGCCCGGTGCGCTATGGTGGTGAATTCGCAGGCTTTCGCGAACGGGCCGGCTACATGGCCGAAATCGCCGAAGAGGCCCTGGCGCCGATCCGGATCGAGGACAGCGGCAATTTCAGGCGCTACATCGCCCGCGAACCCCACGGCCTGGTGCTGGTGATCGCGCCCTGGAACTATCCCTACATGACGGCGATCAATACCGTGGCCCCGGCCCTGATTGCCGGTAACGCGGTGATGCTGAAACACGCCAGCCAGACCCCTCTGGTGGGCGAGCGCATGGCCCGCGCCTTTCACGAGGCCGGCATCCCCGAAGACGTGTTCGCAAACGTGTTCCTCGATCACGACACCACCTCCGGGCTGATCGCGGACAAGGCCTTCGGTTTCATCAATTTCACCGGGTCGGTGGGTGGCGGCCGGGCAATCGAGCGCGCAGCCGCCGGCACCTTCACCCCCGTGGGGCTTGAACTGGGTGGCAAGGATCCCGGCTATGTGATGGAAGACGCCGTGCTTGATCGGGCGGCGGAAACGCTGATCGACGGCGCCATGTTCAATTCGGGCCAGTGCTGCTGCGGGATCGAGCGCATCTATGTTGCCGAAAGCCTGTTCGACGATTTCGTGGAGCGCGCGGTGAAGATCGTCAGCGCCTACAGGCTTGGCAATCCGCTTGACCCGGAAACCACCCTTGGCCCCATGGCCAGCGTGCGTTTCGCCAATGCGGTGCGCGCCCAGATCGCCGAAGCGATTGAAAAGGGTGCCCGCGCCCTGATCGATCCGGCGCTTTTCCCCCAGGATGACGGCGGCGCTTACCTGATGCCGCAGATCCTGGTGGATGTGGATCATTCGATGCGGGTGATGCGCGAGGAAAGCTTTGGCCCGGTGGTCGGCATCATGAAGGTCAGGAACGACGAGGAAGCCATTGAACTCATGAATGATTCCGAATTCGGCCTGACTGCATCCCTGTGGACGCAGGATATCGCACGGGCCGAGCGCATCGGCCGGCGCCTCGAAACCGGTACCGTGTTCATGAACCGCGCCGATTATCTTGATCCGGCCTTGTGCTGGACCGGCTGCAAAAACACCGGGCGCGGCGGCGGCCTGTCGGTGATCGGGTATCACAACCTGACCCGCCCGAAATCATATCACATGAAGATGATCTGACAGAAACCTGAAAATCAAGGAAGTTTCGTATGGAACTGAAAGCCAACTGGTCTTACCCCACACTGATCCGATTCGGCGCGGGGCGTATCAAGGAAATCGGCGACGCCTGTGCGCAGGTCGGGATCCGCAGGCCCCTGCTGATCACCGACCGCGGACTGGCCGAACTGCCGCTCACCGCCCGCACCCTTGACCTGATGGAGAAAGCCGGCCTGGGGCGGGCGCTTTTTGCCGATGTCGATCCCAACCCCACCGATGAAAACCTGGCCGCCGGCATCACGGCCTACAAGGCGGGCGGCCATGACGGGGTGATCGCCTTTGGCGGCGGCTCGGGGCTGGATCTGGCCAAGATGGTGGCCTTCATGCACGGCCAGAGCCGCCCGATCTGGGATTTCGAAGACGGCAGCCCGCTGTGGCGCGAAGCCGATACCGATGCCATCGCCCCCATCGTCGCCGTGCCGACCACCGCAGGCACGGGCTCGGAGGTGGGGCGCGCCAGCGTCATCACCAACAGCGAAACCCACGAGAAGAAGATCATCTTCCACCCCAAAGTGCTGCCCGGCGTGGTGATCGCCGATCCGGAGCTGACCACCGGCATGCCGAAATTCATCACCGCCGGCACCGGGCTGGATGCCTTCGCCCATTGTGTCGAGGCCTATTCAAGCCCCTTCTATCACCCGATGAGCCAGGGAATCGCGCTCGAAGGCATGCGGCTGGTAAAGGAATACCTGCCGCGCGCCTACGAGACCCCGGAAGATATCGAGGCCCGGGCCCAGATGATGAGTGCCGCCATGATGGGCGCGGTGGCCTTCCAGAAGGGTCTTGGGGCGATCCATGCGCTGTCGCACCCGGTGGGCGCGCTTTACAACACCCACCACGGCACCACCAACGCGGTGTGCATGCCCGCGGTGCTGCGCCTGAATGCCCCCGAAATCGCCGAACGTTTCGATGCCGCCGCCGCCTATATGGGGATCGAAGGCGGGTTTGCAGGCTTTCAGGCCTTCGTGCAGGATCTGAACCAGCGCCTCGGCATTCCCCGCCACCTGTCGGAAATGGGGGTGGAGCGCGATCGGATCGACGAACTGGTGAAAAAGGCACTGGCCGATCCCACCTGTGGCGGCAACCCGGTGAAGCTGACCGAAGAAAACGTGCGCGCGCTTTACGAAGAGCTGATCTGACAGCCCGCCCGGGCCTGCCGGTGCATGCCAATCCGGCATGGAGCAGAAAGGACACACCCCCGTGTGCCCTTTCGCCCCGTTCCGTCGTGCGATCTTCACGACCGGCCCCGGAACTGCTAGGCTGACGTAGCGTCAATCCGATAAAGGGAGGTAACAAAAGATGAAACTGTCGGCCCTGCTGATCCTTTCAGCCCTTCTCTTGCCAAGCGTAGCGCAGGCCCAGGCGATCCCCGAGGGGGGCATCCGGATAACCGGAGAAATCACCGGTGCACATGCCCGCTCGGACAGCTTCGATATCAGTTACGCGTTTGGCAGTATCGATCTCTTCACCCCCCGCGATCAGGGCCTCAGGTTCTCGCTCGGGATCGATGCGGTGCGTTACGTTTCCGGAGTAACCTCAGGCCGCGCTGCACTCTATCCGGCGGCCAGCTATGGCTTCGGCAATGGCGGGCGTCTTTCCTTCGGCATTCCCCGCTCTGCTTCGGATCGCGATGGCCGCCTTCTGCCGGACAACACCTTTGCCTATTCGCGTCAGCTGGATATCACGCCGCTATCCATCCTGTTTCGTCAGTCCATTACGGCCGCCGTATATCTCAACTCATCCACCGATATATACGGCCTGCGCTATGACGGGGATGCGGGGGCTCTTTCCTATGCGGTTTCCTATCATCACCTTGTCCCCGACAGCGGCGATCGTGAGAATGCCTATGCCCTTGCCCTCAGCCGCAGCGTCACCGGCCCCGGCAGCCTGCCCGAAGCCCGCGTCTATCTCGCGATCGAACATCTCGACTTAGACTCCAGCAACCGTGTCACGTCCTACATGATCGGCGCCGAAGCCTCGGGCGAGCGTCTTGCAGGCGGGCTGAACTATACGAAGGCGAAGATAACGGGGCTGGTGGTCCCCGAAATATCCACCATCGAAACATGGGCCGACTATGCCTTTTCCGACAGGTTTTCCACGCGGCTTTCCCTGTTGCGTATATCACCACCCATTAACGACACCTATTACGGGATCGGCCTGAAATACACGCCGCGCGAAAACATCAGCCTGCACGCCAGCATGCTCGGCTCCGACAGTTCTGCAAATACGCAGTGGGAACTCGGTCTGACCTGGGAATTCTGACCGGAAAGCTTTCAAGGGCACCGGCCCGGCAGACAGGCACCTTTCCGGGGCGTCCGCGCGGGCACCCCTTGCGGTGTCCTTTTGGGCCCTGCGCGGGCGCGGCGTGCCTCGACGCCCCCTTCCAAACCGGCATATCGTTCCTATCTGTGAAACGAACAGGATCCTGAAAGCACATCGTTTCAGGAAGGGAAACGGCAGCCCCTTGAAAGAAGGAGGAATTGCCATGACCGATCCGTTCTCCGTGCAGCGCGAACGCATGGTGCAGGAGCAGATCCGCGGCCGGGGCGTGCGCGACGGGCGTGTGCTTCAGGCCATGGGCTCCGTGAAGCGCGAGCTGTTCGTGCCCGACGAGATGCGCCCCCATGCCTATGACGACCGCCCCCTGCCGATCGTCGCGGGGCAGACCATCAGCCAGCCCTATATCGTGGCCTTCATGATCGAGGCCCTGGCCCTGCAGGGCGGCGAAAAGGTGCTCGAAATCGGTGCCGGCAGCGGTTATGCGGCCGCAGTGCTGGCCCGGATTGCCGATGAGGTCTGGGCGGTGGAGCGGATCGGGGCCCTGGCGAAGATTGCCAGCGAAAACCTGAAGAAGGCCGGGGTGGAAAACGTGCATGTGATCCATGCCGACGGTACCGGGGGCTGGCCTGCGGCCGCACCATACGATGCGATTCTCGTTTCCGCCGGATCACCCGCAATCCCGCCATCGCTTAAGGAGCAGCTGAAGGTCGGCGGGCGGCTCGTGATGCCGGTCGGCAGAGACCCGATCGCACAGGAGCTCGTCCGCCTCACCAGGCGCGCGGACGGCAGCCTTGATCGCGAAGAGCTTGCCGATGTGCGCTTCGTGCCGCTTGTCGGCAAGGAAGGCTGGCCGGAAAAGGAGGATGACGGGGCGGGCCTGACAGGGGCCGGCAAGCCCCGGACAACCGGGCACCGCCCCCGTCAGACCGAAGAAATTTCCGCGCTGATCGCCCGTAATGCCGTGCATTTCGAAAATGTGGAAGAGGCGGATCTTGATCGGCTGATCGCAGGCGCGGGCGATGCCCGTATCGTGCTGCTGGGCGAGGCCAGCCACGGCACTTCCGAATTCTATCGCATGCGCGACCTGATCACCCGCCGCCTGATTGCCGAAAAAGGGTTCGATATCGTCGCCGTCGAGGCCGACTGGCCGGATGCCGCGCGGATCGACGATTACGTGCGCCATGCAGACGTGCCTCCTTCCACCTGGCAGGCCTTTGCCCGCTTTCCCGCCTGGATGTGGCGCAACGAAGAGGTGAAGGCCTTTGTGGACTGGCTGCATGAACACAACCGCCAGCTGCCCGAAAGCAGGCGCGCCGGTTTCTACGGGCTCGACATGTATTCGCTCTACAATTCCGCCGCCCGGGTGATCGAATATCTCGAAGGCATCGATCCGGCTCTGGCGAAGGTCGCACGCGAACGCTATGGCTGCCTTTCCCCATGGGAAAGCGATCCGGCTGCCTATGGCCACGCAGCCCTTGCCGGACGTTACCGCGCCTGCGAAGACGAGGTGGTGGCGATGCTTGTCGATCTGCTCCGCAACCGGCAGAAGCTTGCCGCCCACGACGGCGAGAAATTCCTTGATGCGGCGCTCAACGCCAGGCTGGTGGCGGATGCCGAAAAATACTATCGCGTGATGTATTACGGCTCACGCGCCTCGTGGAACCTGCGCGACCGGCACATGTTCGATACGCTCGTCACCCTGCTCGATTTCCGCGGCCCGCAGTCGAAGGCGGTGATCTGGGCGCATAATTCCCACATCGGCGATGCCCGCCACACGGAAATGTCGGCCCGCGGCGAACTGAACATCGGTCAGCTGATACGCGAAGGCTACCCCGGTCAGACCCGCGCCATCGGCTTCGGCACCGACCGCGGCACGGTGGCCGCGGCCAGCACCTGGGAAGGGCCGCTGGAAATCAAGGCCGTGCGCCCGAGCCACCCACAGAGCTTCGAACGCCTCTTTCACCGAAGCGGCGTGCCGGGGCTGATCCTGCCGATGACACAGGGCGATAGCGCCCTGCGCGAATTCCTGGCGAAACCGCGGCTCGAACGGGCGATCGGCGTGATCTACCGACCCGAAACCGAGCTTGCCAGCCACTATTTCGAGGCCCGTCTGTCGCGCCAGTTCGACGAATACATCTGGATTGACGAAACCAGCGCCGTGCAGCCTCTGAAAACGGAAGAGATGCCCGGTCTGCCCGATCTCTATCCGTTCGGGGTGTGAAGCATGAAAACCCTTGCCAGCCCCCCATGCCCGAAGGGGCTCCTGCATCGCACGGATGACACCCGACAACTTCTTTCTGCCCCATGATCTCGGCCTGCGCATCATTGCCGGCGCCGAATCCGGGATCGCGCGGATCATGCAGACCGACACCCTTGCCGGTCCGCCCTCCCGCCGGCCTGCCTGCCGCGAACCGGGCCTCGCGATCGGGCTGTTGCTGCCTGCCTGTCTGGCCATCGGCGGCGAAATTCCGCGGGAAGCAGCCCGCCACACGCCCCTGGTGGCCGCGATCGTGTCTCTTGCACGCCTTGCGCCCCTGCGCGAGGATGTGATCGCAACCTGGCGCGATCCCCGCGCCCGTCAGAACGAAAGCTGGCAGACACATGAGGACATCAATGCCGTCATGCTCGCCGCTGCCCTTGCGCGACGGGGCTTTCTGGTGCTGACATATCCCGAAAGCCGCGCCGGGCTGCCGAAACGGACAGCATGACTTCACCAGCAGGCATCACCGCAGAAGGGGCAGAGATGGTCCGGAACATCACCAATGCAGAGATCGCCGCGATCTTCCGAAAGCTTGCCGATCTGCTGGCAATCGAAGGGGCAAACCCCTTCCGCGTGCGCGCCTATCGCCAGGCGGCACTGGTGATCGACACCCTGCCCGAGCCGGTAGCCGGGATGGTGGCGCGGGGTGAAGACCTGACCCGCCTGCCCCGGATCGGCGCCGATCTGGCGCAGAAGATCCGCACCATCGTTGAAACCGGCCACCTGCCGCTGCTTGACAGGGTGATGCGCCGCACCCCGCCGGCGCTGGGCGACCTGCTGCAGGTGCCGGGTCTGGGACCGCGGCGTGTGGAACAGATCCACGAAGCACTTGGCATCGAGACTCTCGAGGATCTGGAGGCGGTGCTGAAGGCCGGACACCTGCGCCGCCTGCCGGGCTTCGGTGCAAGAACCGAGGCGCGGCTTCTGCGCGAAATCGGGAAACTGCGCCGGAAAGGCCCCGAGCGCCGCTGGCCGATCGGCGCGGTGCGCAACGTGGCCCGCCGGTTGCGCGATCATCTGCGCAGCCTTCCGGGCTGCAGCTTCGCCGAAATCGCCGGTTCATTCCGCCGCCGCAGGGAAACCGTCGGCGATCTCGACATGGTGGCCGTGGCCCGCTCGGGGCCGGCGCTGATCCGCCATTTCACCGCATTCCCGGAATGTGGCGAGGTGCTGCTGAAGGGCATCACCCGCAGCACCATCGTTCTGAAGTCGGGCCTGCAGGTGGATCTGCGGGTGGTGCCCGCCGAAAGCTGCGGCACCACGCTGGCCTATTTCACCGGCGCGCGCAGCCACACCATCGCACTGCGGAAGATGGCGGTGAAGCAGGGCTGGAAACTTAACGAATACGGCCTGTTCGATGAAACCGGCAAGGTGATGGCCGGCGCCCGCGAAAGCGAAGTTTATGCCGCTTTCGGGATGCGCTGGATCCCCCCCGAACTGCGCGAGATGCGTGGCGAGATGGAAGCCGCGCGCAGGGAAGCCCTGCCCCGTCTGGTGGAAGCGGACGATCTGTGCGGCGATGTCCTGTGGCGGGCCGGCCCTGCTGATCTGGCAGCGTTGGTTCAGGCGGCGCGGGGGCGCGGGCTGTGCTGGGCCGGCGTGCTGGCGCCCGATTCCGGAAGCCCTGCGGAAATCTTTCGGGCAATCGACCGGCACAATGCCGCCACCCCCGGCTTTCGCCTGCTGAAGGTCGCGCGTCTTGAAATCCCCCCTGCCGCCACCTCCGGCAACGAACCCGATCTTGCCCCCCTTGCCGCTCTCGGCCCCGATCTGGTGCTGGCCGAAGCCCCCGCCGCAAGGGGCGAAACCGCCGCATCCCTCACCGGGCGCTGGCGTGCGGCCATCGGGGCCGCCGACAGGGCCGGGCTGCGCCTTGTGCTCGGAGGCCTTGCCAACCGCCGGATTTCCCCCGACACCGGACAGCCCGTGCGGGGCTGCGCTCCTGATCTCGGAGAGATTCTGGCCGCCGCCGCACAGGGCGGCCACCTGGCCGAAGTCTGCCAGCAGCCCGGTCGCCTGGGGCTTGACGATACCCAATGCCGCATGGCGGGCGATGCGGGCGTGGCGCTGGCGCTCTCCAGCCGGGCACAGGGCGCGGGCGATCTGGATGCCCTGGAACTGGCGCTCTGGCAGGCACGGCGGGGCTGGGCCGAAGCGAAGCAGGTGGCGAACACGGCAAACCCCTTTCCGGCACCGCACCGCCCATGACAACAACGAAGCGGAAGGCCGGCAGCAGCCCCGGAACGGAAATCAGTGATCGGGGCAATCGGGCTGGCGGGCACGCTCGATCTGGATGGTGGCGTGATCGATGGAAAAGCGCCGGCGCAACTCGGTGCGCAGAGCCGGCAGAAATCCGTCGTCCCCCTCGCCTTCGGGCATGACGAGATGAGCCGTCATCGCCACTTCGGTGGTGCCAAGTGGCCAGATATGAAGATCGTGCACATCGACAACACCGGGCTGGGCGGCCAGAAATTCCGCAGCCGCTTCCCGATTGATCCCCTCGGGCACCGCATCCATCACCGCATCAAGCGCCCGGCGCAACAGATCCCATGCGGTATAGGCAATGAGCACGCTGACCAGTATCGCCACCACAGGATCAAGCCATTGCCAGCCGGTGGCCATGATCCCCGCCGCCGCCAGCACCACAGCCAGCGACACCGCGGCATCCGCCACCAGATGCAGATAGGCCCCTCGCGCATTGAGATCCCCCCCTTGCGCATGGGCATGACCATGCGCCCCCCCATGCGCATGGCTGCGAAACAGAAGTGCCGATCCCGCATTGACGGCAATGCCCGCCAGCGCCACCATCATCACCGTGCCACCCGGCACCTCGGGCGGGGCCTCGAAGCGCTGCAGGGCCTCCCAGATCACCATCCCCGCACCGATCAGGATCAGCACCGCGTTGGTCAGCGCCGCCAGGATGGTGGCACGCCCGAAACCATAGGTGAATTTCGCCGTTGCCGCCCGCCCGGCCAGCACCGCCGCCGCCCAGGCCAGCAGCAGCCCCGCCACATCGGTCAGATTGTGCGCCGCATCGGCCAGCAGGGCCAGCGAACCGGTCCAGAATCCGGCGGCCGCCTCGAACACGACGTAAACCACGTTCAGAATCACCGCCAGGCGGAACGCCGGTGTCAGATCGGCCCGATCCGGCCCGGCAGGGGCACCGGAAACGCGGTCGTGATCATGGGGCATGGCACAACTCTCTTCCGGTTATCGTTCCGCCCGGCCGCCCCGGCCCGGCGGGGCTGCCGAGCATACCCGATTCCAGCCTAGCGAAATTCCCGCACTTCGCAATCCCCCGCCACCCGCATGGCGGGAGCCCGGAGCGCTCCCGACGATCGTAAGATGTCCCCCCCCCTGCGGCCACAACAGAATGGCGCATATCTGCCACAATCCGCCGGAGATGCCTCCAAATGAACGCGGAATTGACTTTTCCACAACCAGATTACGTGTTTCCCTGACTGCAGGGCGCATGTTGTTTGTGTTTGGCCAGTCCGCGCCCGCTGGCCATACAGGGAAACGGAAAATGGCATATGGTGAGAGCCCCCGAGACGCCTGCGCAGCGGTAAACCGCCTGCTGGGGGAAGACGGCACGCAGGATACGCAAAGCGAACCGCCCGGCAACCGGAACGCCGCCCGGAACGGCACCGCAACAGCCAATGCCCCGGCGCCGGATACCTCCCGGCAGACCTCAAGCCGCGGCGACGCAGGGGAAAGGCCTTTCGTATTCACCGACTGGGCCAGCCTCTGACGGTATCGCCGGTTGACGCGAAGGCATCCGGGTGTCAGGATGGAACCGCAAATTGCCGTCCGCCCGACGGCAGGCGCAGAATGTATTGTCCCGTTCGCCATGTCCAAGCCGGTTTCATCCATCCGCAATCTCGGCCCCGCTGCCGATCGGGCTTTCGCCCGTGCCGGTATTACCAGTGCCGAAAGCCTGCGCGCCATGGGGCCCGATACGGCCTATGCGCGCCTGCTTGCAGCCGGCACGAAACCCCATTTCATCGGCTATTACGCGCTGGTGATGGGCCTGCAGGGGCGCCCCTGGAATGATTGCCGGGGGGCTGAAAAGACCGCATTGCGCAAACGTTTCGAGGCGCTGAAAAGCGCTGGTGACAAGAGGGATCCGGATGCGGCAGGCCGCGCCCGGCTGGACGCGGCCCTTGACAGGATCGGCGTGATCGCCTCGCAGAAGAAGAACTGCTGAAAAACGGGAACCGCGGCAACCGGCCCGCGGCGGCCTTCCTCAGCCGACGATTTCAAGCTCGGAAAAGAAGAAGGCGATTTCCTGTTTCGCGGTATCGGGGCCATCAGAACCATGCACCGAGTTTTCGCCGATCGACAGCGCAAATTCCTTGCGGATGGTGCCATCCTCCGCTTCCGCCGGGTTGGTGGCGCCCATCACTTCGCGGTTCTTCGCGATGGCATCCTCGCCTTCGAGAACCTGCACCACGATCGGCCCGCTGGCCATGAACTCGCACAGTTCGTCATAGAAAGGGCGTTCCCTGTGCACGGCATAGAACTGCCCGGCCTGCTCTTTCGTCAGGCGAATGCGCTTCTGCGCCACCACCCGCAAGCCGGCATCCTCCAGCTTCTTGACAATGGCACCGGTCAGATTGCGCTTGGTGGCATCGGGCTTGATGATCGAGAATGTGCGTTGGATGGCCATGATTGCCTCTTTCCTTGCTGTTTGCCTTGCATGACGCGGAAACCCGCGCGCGTGAAATGAAATCCGCCGCCCTCTAGCACGGCGCCGGATGGTTGAAAAGCGGTGATTGGCGGAAAGCGCCGGGATCGCACGCGGGCGAACCGGCGGGCGGATCGGCGGCGGGAGGCTGCCGGTCGGCAGGGATGCGGGCAACTGGCGGACGACAGGGCGATTGACGCATGCCGCCCCATGCGTCAAACCCCGCTCATGCTCGTGATCGACAACATCAGCTGCAGCATTGCCGGGCGCCCCCTGTTCGCGGGCGCCAGCGCGCGCATTCCCGCCGGCCACAAGGTGGGGATCGTGGGCGCGAACGGCAGCGGCAAGACAACCCTGTTCCGCCTGATCCGCGGCGAGATCGAGCCCGAAAGCGGCACCATCACCCTGCCCGTCCGCACCCGCACCGGCGGTGTCGATCAGGAGGTTCCGGCCAGCGAAACCTCGCTGCTTGAAACCGTGCTTGCCGCCGACCACGAGCGCGCCGCGCTGATGGTCGAGGCCGAAACCGCAAGCGCCCCTGCCCGCATTGCCGAAATCCAGACCCGCCTGGCCGAAATCGATGCCTGGAGCGCCGAAGCGCGTGCCAGCGCCATTCTCAGGGGGCTCGGCTTCAGCCATGAAGAGCAGCTGCGCCCCTGCGCCACCTTTTCAGGAGGCTGGCGGATGCGGGTGGCGCTGGCGGGCGTGCTGTTCTCGGCACCAGATCTGCTGCTGCTGGACGAGCCCACGAACTATCTCGATCTGGAAGGCGCGCTGTGGCTTGAAAGCTATCTTGCGCGCTATCCGCACACGGTGCTGGTGATCAGCCACGATCGCGGGCTTCTGAACCGTGTTTCAGGATCGATCCTGCATCTCGAAAACCGCCGCCTTGCCCTTTACCAGGGCAATTACGACAGCTTCGCCCGCACCCGGGCCGAGCAGCGCACCCTGCAGGAGGCCGAAGCGCGCAGGCAGGCCGCGCAGCGAGCCCGGATACAGGGCTTCGTCGATCGGTTCCGCTACAAGGCCAGCAAGGCGAAACAGGCCCAGTCACGGCTGAAGATGCTGGCGAAGATGCAGCCGGTCGCCACCCCCGAACAGGCCACGCGCCACCGCTTCACCTTTCCCGATCCCGAAGACGCTCTGTCACCGCCGATCATCTGCATGGAGGGGGCATCGGTCGGCTATGACAACAGGCCCGTCCTGCGCAACCTCGATCTCGGGATCGACCACGACGACCGCATCGCGCTTCTGGGCCGCAACGGCGAAGGCAAGAGCACGCTGGCAAAACTGATCGCCGGTCGGCTGCCGCCCATGGCGGGCAGTGTGACACGGGCGCGCAAGCTGCGGGTGGGGTTCTTCGCCCAGCATCAGAGCGAGGAACTGACCGCCGGCGAAACTCCGCTTGCTCATCTGCGCCGCGCCCTGCCCGACGCCGCGCCCCCCGCCCTGCGGGCGCGGCTTGCCGGTTTCGGTCTTGGCGCCGAGCAGGCCGAAACCCCGGTGGCACGGCTTTCGGGCGGCCAGAGGGCACGCCTCACGCTGCTGCTGGCCACTCTGCATGCCCCCCACCTGCTGATCCTCGACGAGCCCACCAACCACCTTGACATCGAAAGCCGCGAGGCGCTGGTCGAGGCGCTGACCCCCTGGAAGGGCGCGGTGATCCTTGTCAGCCACGACATGCACCTGCTCAATCTTCTGGCCGACAGGCTGTGGCTGGTCGAAGGCGGCCGGGTGCGCGAATGGCGCGATGATCTCGAAACCTATCGCCGCCACCTGCTGAACGCCTCTCCGCAAAGGAAGGCAGGAACACGCAAATCCCGCTCCGCCGTCACCCCCCGGCCATCCGGCACCCCAGTCCGACCCTCGCGCGAACGCATGCAGGCCCTGCGAGCCGACCTGCGCAGATGCGAGGCCCGGCTGGACAAGCTTGCGCAGATGCGCGACAAGCTTTCCCAAAGGCTGGCCGACCCGGCAATCTATGCTGCGGAAAGCGGCAATGCCGCCGAACCGTGGCAGCGCAAATATGCCGAGGTGATGGACGCGATCGAACGCGCCGAAGCACTGTGGATGGCGGCGGCCGAGCGGCTTGAGAAGGCGGAAAGGGACGCGGGCTGATGGATCAGGGATCGATCATCACCAGTTTCGTGACGCTGTTCGTGATCATCGATCCGATCGGCCTGGCCCCGCTGTTCGTGGCCCTGACCACGGGCATGTCGCCAGCCCGCCGGCGGGCCATCGCACTGCGGGCCCTCGGCATCGCCTTCGGGCTTCTGCTGCTGTTCGGCCTGTTCGGAGAATCCCTGCTGGGCTTCCTTGGCATCTCGATGCCCGCCTTCCGCATCGCCGGCGGCATCCTGCTGTTCCTGACCGCGCTCGACATGCTGTTCGAACGCCGCAGCAAGCGCCGCCGCGATCAGGCCAGCGCCGAAGATGACCCTTCGGTCTTTCCCCTTGCCACCCCCCTGATCGCCGGCCCCGGCGCGATTGCCACGATCATCCTGCTGACCGGCAACACCTCCGGCGACTGGGCCGCGCAGGCGCTGGTGTTTGCGGTTCTGCTGGCGGTGATCGCGCTGGTATTCCTGGCCTTCCAGATGGCCGGGCTGCTGGAACGCGCGCTCGGAGAAACCGGCACCAATGTGGTGACGCGCCTTCTGGGCATGCTGCTGGCCGCCCTTTCGGTGCAGTTCGTGGTGGACGGCATCTCCACCCTTGTGCGGGGCGCGGGCTGAAGGGGCTCGCAATCGCCGGCCTTCATGCCTATCTTCCCCGCATGACAACCGATGATTACATGCGCCTTGCCTATCTTGTCCTGCTGCTGGTGGCCGTGGGCGGCTGGTTCTTCGCCCAGGGGCGCGCGGCCATCGGCAAGACCATGCAGCAGGCGATGATCTGGGGCTTTCTGTTTCTCGGGGTGGCGGCCGCCTACGGCCTGTGGAGCGACATCACCACCCGCACCCGCCTGCAGCAGATATACGATTCCGAAAACGGCGAGCTGCGGGTGCCGATGTCGCCCAACGGTCATTTCTACGTGACGCTCGAAATCAACGGCACGCCGCTGCGCTTTGCCGTGGATACCGGGGCCTCGGAAATCGTGCTGACACGCGAAGACGCGCGCCGCATCGGCCTTGATCCCGATGCGCTGCGCTATACCGGCATTGCCCGCACCGCCAATGGCGAGGTCCCCACTGCCCCCGTGCGGCTGAAGGAAGTCAGGCTCGGCCCCTTCACCGATCGTGACCTGCCGGCCTCTGTCAACGGCGGCGAAATGCCCGGTTCGCTGCTGGGGATGAGCTATCTGCGCCGCTTCGAGGATGTTTCCTTCAACCGGGGCGAACTGGTTCTGCGCCGCTAGGCGGCCGGTGCCTGTCCGGGCCGGGGCGCGCAAACGGTCCGGGCATGCGCCCGCCCGCCCGGGAGTCGCACGCCCTGAGCAGCCTGTCGCGCCGAGTCCGGTCATGTGCGACAGGCTCTAGCCATTCAGCGAAGCGAATTTCATGCCGTTCTTGATCAACTCGTTCAGAAGCGGCGCCGGCGTCCAGAACTTCGGGTTGCCCTCGGCCATCTCCTGCAGCTGTTTCCTTACCTGCAGCAGCCCCCATGCATCGGCCGCCTGCATCGGGCCGCCGCGCCAGCGCGGAAAGCCGAAACCATGAACCATCACCACATCGACATCCCCTGGACAGCGGGCGATTTCCTCTTCCACAAGCCGCGCACCCTGGTTGGCCATCGCCGCCAGACAGCGGTTGCGGATCTCGTCGGCCGGAAAATGGCGCGGGCTGATTCCCCTGGCAGCGCGCAGCTCGTCAAGCAGGGCCAGCATGTCGGGGTTTTCCCGTCCGCGGCGATCACCGGAATCGTAAAGATAATACCCCTTGCCCGCCTTCTGCCCGAACCAGCCCAGTTCGCACATCATGTCGCCGATCTCGACATAGCGCTCTTCCGGATCGCGGGTGGATGCCAGGCGCTTGCGCCGGGCCCATGAAATATCGAGCCCCGCCAGATCAAGCACCTGATAGGGCCCGAGCCGGAAGCCGAATTCACGCATGGCGGCATCAATCTGACAGGGGGTGGCGCCCTCTTCCAGCATTTCGTCGGCAGCCTGGCGCCAGGCGGTCAGAACCCGGTTGCCGATGAACCCGTCGCCCACCCCGGCGCGCACCGGCACCTTGCCGATCCGCCGCGCCAGCGCAAAGGCGGTGGCCACAACATCGGGCGCGGTCTGGCGCGCCACCACGATTTCGAGAAGCTTCATCACATGGGCAGGCGAAAAGAAATGCAGGCCGATCAGGTTTTCGGGGCGCGGCACGGAAACCTGCAGCGCATTCACGTCGAGGTAGGAGGTATTGGTGGCCAGGATCGTGCCGGGCCGCGTTGCCCGACCGGCCGCTGCAAGCACGGCCTTCTTCATCTCCATGTCCTCGGGCACCGCCTCGATCACCAGATCAGCATCGCCAAGCGCGCCAGGGTCAGGCGCACCCGAAAGCCGCGCCAGCCTGAGCCCGGCTTCCTGTTCGTCAAGCCGGCCGCGGGCAGCGGCGCGGGCATAGATCGTCTCGATCCGCGATATCCCTGCCTGCAGGCTTTCCTGATCGCGCTCGATCAATGTTACCGGCAGCCCCGCATCAAGCATCGTGACCGCGATCCCCGATCCCATCAGCCCGCTGCCGATCACCCCCACCCTGTTGATCGGGCGCGGTTCGGCCTGTTTCAGTTCGGGCTGCTTGGCAGCACGCCGCTCGGCCAGGAACACGTGGCGCAATGCCGCCGATTGCGGCGAGTTCATGAGCTCCTCGAAGGCCGCGCGTTCGAATTCGAGCCCCGCCTCGAAGGGCAGCAGCAGCGCCGCCTCGACGCAATCGACAATCCTTCCCGGCGCCGGCAGCGGGCTGTTCGCCAGCTTTTCCCGCCATTCGCGCACCGCCTGTTCATAGGCCACGGGATCGGCAAAGCCTCGGCGCCTTTCCCGGGTGGGGCGCGGCGGCAGGCCGCCATTGGCGGCCTTGCGTGCAAGGGCCAGTGCGGCATGGTAGAGATCGTCTTCGGCCACCTCGTCAAGCAGCCCGATTTCCAGTGCCTTGCGCGCCGGCACCGGCCGGGCCGACAGCATCAGGTCAAGCGCATGGCGCCCTCCGCACAGCCGCGGTGCGCGCTGCGTGCCCCCCGCCCCGGGCAGCAGGCCCAGCTTCACCTCGGGCAGCCCCACCACCGCATCGGCAGCGGCGATCCGGAAATGCGCCGCAAGCGCCAGTTCGAACCCCCCGCCAAGGGCCGTGCCATGCAATGCCGCCACCACCGGCTTGGTGGCGGCCTCGATCCGGTTGCAGACCTCGGGCAGCCACGGATCCTGCGGTGGCCGGCCGAATTCGCGGATATCCGCCCCCGCCGGAAAGGTGCGCCCGGCGGCCCGGATCACGATTGCTTCGGCCCCCTTGTCGGCAAGAGCGGTATCTAGCGCCGCAACGATCCCGGCCCGCAGTTCATGGCCAAGCGCATTTACCGGAGGATTGTCGAGCGTGATGATGCCGATATCCCCGTCCAGATCGTAGCCAACGATGTCAGTCATCCTGCTTTCGTCCCATCCTGCCTCATGCCGGGCGGCTGCAAGACCCGCCCCCTTCAGCCCCAGAATGACGGCAGAAAGAACAAAAGAAAAGCCCCCGCGCGGCGCTGCGGACCGGGCGCGCGGCAAAAAGAGCCACCCTGCGGGCCGGAGCTCAGACCGGAAGCCCCCCTCCGTCGGAGCCGTTACCCTTGTCATCGCCGGTATCGGCCGCAGCAGGAGAGGCACCGTCAGGGAGGAGGGTATCCCCCTCACCGGCCAGCCTTTCGCGCAGCTGCACCAGATCTTCGGGCAGCGGCAGGCCAAAACCTTCCAGTTCGGCCAGCTGTTCGCGCAACTCCTCTTCGAGTTCCAGCCGATCCCCGGGCCGATTCTCGATTTCGTCGAGCAGCAGGTAGATACCCGCCTTCAGGGATTCGAATGCCATTTCGGCCTCCTTCCGGATCTGGCGCCACTTCAGGAATGCCGGCCGGCGCAGGCAGCGCAAAGCGGTGTAGCCGGCAGGATAGCGAGGCGCCCCTTGCCAATCGCATCGCCACAGCCGACGCAATAGCCGCATCCACCCTCGTCCATGCGCTTCAGGGCCGCCAGTATCATCCTCATCCCGATATTGGCGGCATTGCCCATGTCTTCAAGAACCTCGTCCTCCTCGCGTTCGGTCGCACGATCTTCCCGGCTTCCCGGCCCGCGGCATCATGCGACAGCAATTCGTCGCGGATCGCCCCGCGCCGCCTGCGCAACTCGTCAAGGCGCGCTTCCAGTTCCGCCCGCCGATCTGCAGATCTTGTCACGCTGCCCTCCACACCGCCTTTGATACCACCTTCGATACGCTTCATGGCCATGCTGGCAAAGCGCGCCGGGTAACACCTTGACGCAAGTCAACCCTCCTTCCCGGCCACACCGCCGGAACGAACGGACAGAAAGGCAGCGCTCGGCATCCCGTCACCGGCCGGCAGGAAGATCGCCGGTGTGCATGGCCGCACCAGCATCCGCCAGGGGCGGCAGGGGCGGAAGAGAGCCCTTCGTTTCGGTCGCAGGCATGGCCGGCGCGCCCCCGTCGGACAAGGGCAACGGGTCAGGCAAAGGTGACGCGGCAGGCAAAGGTGACGGGGCGGGCAGATCGTCCGCTCCGGGCTCCGAGGGGCCTGTCGCCATTCCCGGAGCGGCCGGCATGCCTGTCGCCCCCCCCGGCATGTTGCCGCCGGGCGGCGAAGCACCCTTCCCCGCACGGGCCGCTATCATGTCGCCCATGTCGTCCGACGGGCCCGGTGCCCCGGCCGGCGGCGAAGCTGCGGCCGGGGAAGTTTCCGGCCATGCGCCGGCCGCCGCCGCTTCGGCGGCTATTTCCGATTTCAGGCGCACGGCCCGCAAACCGCCTTTCTGGCCAAGCCGCGCCAGCGCCACGTCTTGCCGCGCGCCGCATTCCAGCACCACATTCCCGACCGCCGACAGCGGCACCGGCAGCAGATCACCGGCCTTCAGACCGCGCAGCTCAGCCAGCGGCAGGTGCAGACGGTGCAGCACCGCATCCAGGCGGGCCCGACTGTGCATGACCTGCTCCGTGAAGATATCACGCCAGCTCCTGTCCGGCACAGTGCACCCGGCCTGCGCCCCCGGGGGGGAAAGCGCCGGAAAGGCCAGCTGCAGGCGCCCCGTCTTGGCGCCGCCGTCAATATCGATCACCAGAGAAAACAGCCGATAGGGGATTTCCCCCAGCATCATCTCCAGCAGACGCAGGTTCTCGATCTGCGGACCGGCGCCGTAGCCCGTTACCCAGAAGGGCGGATCCGGCCGGGCCAGCGCGCCTTCGAGGCGCTGCAGCAGAAGATCGATGAAATCACGGCACATGGCTGCATCGGTCGGTGTCGGCGGACGGGGCAGAGCGGCAACGGGCAGCACCCGTCCCAGTGTCTGAACTTCGATCAGCGCCGCCAGCAACTGCGCATCGGGCACGGCGAAGGCGCGCGCGCCACCTTCCCGGTCAAGGGCCAGCAGCAGCGATCCGGACTCGGCGGCCCTGTCAGCACCGCCCCCGTCGGATCCGTCGGCGCCGCCGCCCGCCTCTTCGGCTTCCGCGCACAGCCGCGCGGGCAGGTGTTCGGCGGCAACGCGCCTGTCTTCCCCCGCCTCGACAACAGATACGGCCAGACCGAACCGTTCTTCCGCCACCCTGGGCAACAGCTGGCGCAAGGCCTTGGCCGGGGTCATCTCCCCCAATCCCGGCGGGCGCATCGCCCCGAGCTTGCGACGCAACGCGCCATTGCCGGCCCCACCGCTGCCGTTGATGCTGCTTTCGCCTGCCATTTCCCGCTTTCGCTGCTTCGTTGTCGGCAGATTGCAGAAAGATGGTTACGGATTGGTTTATCCGGCTGCCTGTTTCCGCCGCGGCCTGCGCCTGCTGGAAACGGCCTTCTGCCCGCTTCGTTTCTCGCCCCGCTCCCCCGGCAATGTCAGCGATACCCGAAAAGCCGCTCCGCCCTGCCCCGGAAGATAGACGATGCTGCCCCCCAGACGGGCCATGATCTCGCGGCAGATCGCCAGCCCCAGCCCTGCGCCACCCGCCGACCGGTAATCCCCGAGACGGGCGAATTTCTCGAAGATCACCGCCTGATCGCGTTCGGAAATGCCGGGGCCGTTGTCGATGAAATCGATTTCCACCTCGCCAGCCCTTCGTTGCACCTTGATACGCAGTTCCGGCGCTGTGCTGTCGCAGTATTTCGCGGCATTCGAGATCAGGTTGATGAACACCTGCGCCAGCCTGTCGCCATCGGTTTCGACGATCACCCGCTCGGCCGCCGGATCGCGGACGATCCGCAGGTGTTCTCCGCCCTGCTGAACGCCGGTAGCGGCCAATGCCCGATCAAGCACCGCGGCCAGTTCGACCGGTTCGAGACTGAGCTCCACCTGGCCGTTCTGCAACACCCCGAGATCAAGAAGATCGTCAAGCAAGCGGGTCAGGCGCAGGGTTTCATCGTGGATGATCGCGCAATAGCGCTCGCGTGTTTCAGGCGCAAGCTCGCGCCCCTCGCGCAGGATTTCGCTGAAGGCGCGGATCGAGGTCATCGGCGTACGCAGTTCGTGGCTGATCTGACTGAGGAAGGCATCCTTCTGGATGCTCAGTTCGGTCAGTTTCCGGTTCGCCTCGCGCAGCTGGCGGGCGGTGCGCGCCAGCTGGCGCGACCTGGCTTCAAGCTGGCTCGAATATTCCATCATCTGGGCGGTCTCGTTGGCCACCGCCATCAGGTCCGGCACCGAAACCGAAGCCCCGCCCACGATCTGCCCCACCATCGCATGGGCCGTGGCACTGCCGACCGAACCGGCCAGTTCCCGTTCCAGGCACTGCAGGAATTCGGGCGAAGGATCAGGCAGATAGCCGGCCTTTCCCTGGGCGCTTGCCTCGGCGCGAAACAGCGCCTGCGCCTGTTCGGGCCCCATGATCCGCTGTGCCATGACCAGCAGATCCTCGGCCTCGGAACCACCGGCCTGCCAGCCCCGGGCCTGGGGGCTGTGCTCGAACACATTGACGAACTGCGCCCCCTGCAGACGCTCCAGCGGTCCGGGAAAGCTGAGCAGGGAAACCAGGCAGAAGGAAACCACGTTGAGCAGCATGCTCCACAGCACTGCATGTATCACCGGATCAATCCCCTCGATGCCGAACAGCGCCTGCGGGCGCAGCCAGCCGATGCCCCAGGGGCCGTTGTCAAGAACCCCCTGGGGCAGGATCACGCCGCCGCCGAAACTTGGCAGGAACAGCGTGTAGGCCCAGACCGCAAAGCCCGCGATCAGGCCGGCCAGCGCCCCGCGCCGGGTGGCACCCCGCCAGAACAGACCGCCCAGCATGGCCGGCAGCACCTGCGCCACACCGGCAAACGAGATCAGCCCGATCGCGGCCAGTGCCGCGCCGCCCCCGGAAAAACGGAAATAGGCATAGCCAAGCCCCAGGATGGCAGCGATCGAAAGCCGCCGGGCGCGCAGCACCATCTTGCGCACATCGCCCGATTTCGTGGCCCCATGGCCCGCGGTGGCCAGCCAGATCGGCATCACCACATGGTTCGACACCATCGTGGAAAGCGCGATCGCCGCCACGATCACCATCGAGGTAGCCGAACTGAACCCCCCGAGAAAGGCAAACATTGCCAACCCCTCGCGCCCCTGCGAAAGCGGCAGGGTCAGGACAAAAAGATCGGGGTTGCTCTCCGCCGGCAGCAAGGTCAGCCCCATTGCCGCAATCGGCACCACGAACAGGCTCATCAGCAGCAGATAAAGCGGAAAGGCCCAGCTGGCGGTAATCAGGTGGCGCTCGTCGCCATTTTCCACCACCATCACTTGGAACATCCGCGGCAGCGTCAGGAAGGCAGCCGCCGACAGGAAGATCAGGCTGAACCATCGCCCCGGCTGCAGTTCCCATGCCGAAATCGGCGAAGCATCGATCCGCGCCAGGATGTCACCCGCGCCGCCACCCAGGCCCCAGATCACGAAAACCCCGACCGCCACCAGCGCGACCAGCTTCACCACCGCCTCGACGGCAATCGCGATGACAACGCCGTGGTGGCGCTCGTTCGCATCAAGATTGCGGGTGCCGAACAGGATGGTGAACAGCGCCAGCCCCGCCGCCACCCAGATCGCGGTGGCATTGATGTCGGGCGGCGCACCCGCCGGGGCGGGCTCCGAGAACACCGCGAAAGACAGGGTGACTGACTGCAGCTGCAACGCGATATAGGGGGTGGTGCCGATCACTGCCATCAGGGTAACGATCACCCCCAGCAGATTCGACTTCCCGTAGCGCGACGAAATCAGATCGGCAATCGAGGTAATGCGCTGGCTGCGGCCGATGTGCACCAGCTTGCGCAATACCACCCACCAGCCCGCCATCACCAGCGTCGGACCCAGATAGATGGTGATGAACTCCAGCCCCGAGCGCGCCGCATATCCGACCGCGCCGTAGAAGGTCCAGGCGGTGCAGTAGATCGACAGGCTGAGCGTATAGATCAGCGGCGAGCGCAGCCAGCCGAACCGCCCCTGCCGGGCCCGGCTGTCGGCCACGAAGGCGATCAGGAACAGGAAGGCCACATAGGCCAGACAGACCGCGATCAGCAGATCGAAGGACACCATCAGCGCCCCCCGTTGTCAATTTCCTGCGCCAGCGCAGAGGGCCCGCCCGTTGCGCCATCGGTACCGGTGGCACCATCGCCATCGGAACCGGCCCGAGAACCACCCGCCGGTGGCAGTTCGGCGCTTTCGGCCGGGTCGCGCAGATCGATGCGGCGCGACAGCCAGAAACTGATCGCCACGAGCAGGCTCCAGACCATGAACAGGTAGACCAGCCCGGTTGCCGTTGCCGACCGGGTCCACAACATCGGCATCAGGAACAGCACAAGCCCCAGAACCGGCAGCAGGCGCACCGCGTCGATCAGCCGGCGGCGGCGATAGCTTTCCCGCTCCAGGAACAGGGGCGAGGCGGGGCGTCTCACGGGGCCTCGCCCGGGGGCAGCCCGGCCAGTTCACGAATGCTTTCCAGAACCTCCGCGTTCGAGAACGGCTTGGCCATGAAGCGGCTGGCGCCCAGTTCTTCGGCCAAGTCCCGATCCCGGCTCTGCCCGCGCGCCGTCAGAAGCAGGATCGGCAGGTCGCGGGTCCGGGGCGCGGCACGCAGTTCGCGCAGGATGTCATAGCCGCTCTTGCCCGGCAGCATCACGTCAAGCACCAGAACATCGGGCATCACCCGCAGCACCGCCTCGGTGGCGGTGGCGCCGTTGGCATGGGTATGCACATCCCAGCCATCGCGCCCCAGAACAAAGCTGATCGCCTCGATGATGTTCGGCTCGTCCTCGATCAGAAGAACCCGTCTGCCCACCCTACTCTCCTCCGACGGCAGAGCCCCGAGGCCCCTGTTTTCAATATCCCCCCATTGCCCCCGCCTGTCAAAGGTTTCGCCGCGGGGCGCGGCTTCCGTTCATGGCGGGAAGGCTCATGTCAGAACCGAGGCCTCGCGCCGGGCCTGACATCCCTGACGGGGGCAGATCCGGCAACTGGCACCAACCGGCAGGAGCGGAGCGACAGGCCCTTCTTCCACAAGTCCGATATCCTGCGCCGTGGCCAGCGGCACCACCAGCATTGTCGCCTCGATCACCGGCATGTCGTCCATGCTGCCGGGCGCCTGCGGCTCGGCAATGGCAAAAACCAGAAAGCGGGATGCCAGCGGGCCGGGTTGTTCGATCAGCCGCACAAGCGGCTGTGCCGGGCGCGCCAGCGCCGCAAACAGCGGCCAGCGCGGACAGGCGGGGCCGAAGCGAGGCTGCTGGAAATCGCGGACCGGCTTGCGCAACAGCGCCGCCCCCGCCCCGTCGCAGATTACCAGCCCGAAGGCCGCCCCCGCGCCTCCGGCGAAATCGGGCAGGCAGGCCAGGCGCCGCAGCATCCGCGCCGGCGAACAGCCCAGATGCCGGGCCAGCGCTATCGGATCACGGCCGACAGCGGCCTCGGCGCGGGCGATCGCGTGGCCCGGCAGGGCCTGCGCATCACGGGCAAGGCACAGCAGCCAGCGCTCGGCCATTTCCCGCGCCGCCGGCCCCGAAAGCTGCGGCGCACGCGCGGCCATCCGGCGGGCGATCCGTTCGGCCCGCCCTGTGGCATCTTCTCCGCCCGAACCGCCCCCGCCCGAACCGCCCCCGCCCGCAGCATCCGCCAGCGAAGGCTCGAACTCGGGAAACCGCCAGCCACGCGCGGCGAAAAGGGATTCAACCTCGTCAAGCGGCGAAACCTGCGCCACCTCGGCGCGCGCCGCCCCGTCAAGATGGCGCACCAGCCCCCGGGCCTGCCCGGCAAGCTTTTCGGCATCTTCCCTCAGGTTGCGCTGAAAGCGCGCCTGCCAGGCGGGATCTATGTCATCGGCCTCGGTCAGAATCGACGCGGTGGCCCGGATCGCGGTGGCGCTTGACAGGATCGCATGCAGGGTTTCGAAAAGGAAGGGATCGTGAGACAGCCGGTCGCTCAGCGTTTCGACCACATGTTCGAGCTCGCCGATCCGCTGCTGCTGGCGGACGACGATCCCGGCCCAGCCGGCAAACCGGGCGGCCAGATCGCGCGCCTCTTCCGGAGCCACATCCCGCGCCTGCCAGCGCCGCGCGGCAGCCTCGAGCTGCTGCAGCAGGCGGGTGTCGGCCTCACCGCTCAGCGAGACCGGATCGACATCGAGCGCGCGGGCGATATCCTGCAGAAGCTTGCCGCCGATCCGCCGCCGGTTATGCTCGATCAGGTTCAGGTAAGCCGCCGAGATGCCGCATATCCGGGCCAGATCGCATTGTTTCATCCCGCGATCAAGCCGTTGCTGGCGAATGCGTCCTCCCGTCAGCCCGTGCATGGCCTTCCTTTCCCCGGCATTTCATCACGTTACATGAAAAACCACATCCGCCCCGCAGCGTGATCGTAAAGTAGTTTACATATTTTCAGATCATATCGTTTATTTTTTTACAAATTTTTTCAACATCAAAAAGGTATTGTTGCGAAATTTTCGCATAGCGCACAATAATGGATCAGCCTTGCAAGGCCGTCGCGCGCAGAGGAGGCGCGCGGCAGTTTCGGGACGGAAACACCCAGAGGGAGGAACAAGATGTCCAGATCCAGATTCACACGCCGCGGCGTGCTCAAGAGCGGCGCAGTGGCCGGCGCAGGCGTTGCCCTGCCCACCATCTTCACCGCCGGCTCGGCTTCGGCCTTCACCAACGAACCCACCGGCGCTACCGTCACCTTCGGCTTCAACGTGCCGCAGTCGGGGCCCTATGCCGATGAAGGCATGGACGAGCTGCGCGCCCAGCAGCTGGCCGTGGAGCATATCAACGGTGAAGGTGACGGCGGCATGCTGAACACCTTCAAGAGCGCGCTCGACGGCTCGGGGGTGCTTGGCAAGAAGGTGGTCTATGTCACGGGCGACACCCAGACCAAATCCGATGCGGCGCGGGCCTCGGCCAAATCGATGATCGAGAAGGACGGCGCCATCATGATCAACGGCGGCTCCAGCTCGGGCGTGGCGGTTGCCGTCCAGAGCCTGTGCCAGGAGGCCGGGATCATCTTCATGGCCGGCCTGACCCACTCGAACGATACCACCGGCAAGGACCGCAAGGCCAACGGCTTCCGCCATTTCTTCAACGCCTACATGTCGGGCGCGGCGCTGGCGCCGGTGCTGGCCAAGGCCTATGGCACCGACCGGCGCGCCTATCACCTGACCGCCGACTACAACTGGGGCTGGACCCAGGAGGAGTCGATCCGGGCGGCCACCGAGGCCCTGGGCTGGGAAACGGTGGAAACCGTGCGCACGCCGCTTTCCACGACCGATTTCTCGTCCTACATCGCTCCGGTCCTGAACTCGGGCGCCGATGTGCTGATCCTCAATCACTATGGCGGCAACATGGTGAACTCGATCAACCAGGCGGTGCAGTTCGGCCTGCGCGACAAGGTGGTGAACGGCAAGAACTTCGAGATCGTCGTGCCGCTCTATTCCGAACTGATGGCCGAAGGCGCCGGCGAGGCGATCAAGGGCGTCTATGGTTCGATGAACTGGAACTGGCAGCTCGACAACCCGGGCACCAAGGCCTTCGTCAAGTCGTTCGGCGAAAAATACGGCCGCCCGCCCTCGAACTCGGCGCATACATGCTATGTGCAGACGCTGCTTTATGCCGATGCGGTGGCGCGTGCGGGCTCGTTCAACCCCTGTGCGGTGGTCGAGGCGCTGGAAGACTTCGAATTCGACGGCATGGGCAACGGCCCCACCCTCTATCGCGGCGCCGATCACCAGTGTTTCAAGGACGTGCTGGTGATGAAGGGCAACGAGAACCCCACCAACCAGTTCGACATCCTGGAAATCGTCGAGCTGACCCCGCGCGCCCAGGTGGAATACGCCCCCGATCACCCGATGTTCGCCGGTGGCGATCTCGGAAAGTGCAACTCCGGGGCGTAAGGCCTGGATATTGCTGAAAGATTTCCGGTCGCGCAGGCTGCGCGGCCGGTTGCTGACAGGGGAAGCATCGGGCGGGGAAGATGGACGATATCATCCTGCAATTCATCAACGGGCTCGACAAGGGCAGCGCCTATGCGCTGATCGCACTGGGCCTGACGCTGATCTTCGGCACTCTCGGGGTGGTGAATTTCGCACATGGCATGCTGTTCATGCTGGGCGCCTTCTGCGCCGTGGTGATGCAGCGCATACTCAACATTTCGGCGGTGACCATCGACGAGACGCAGAAGGATTTCCTGGGGCGCCCGCTCGAGGTGAAGACGCCCTATGCGGAACTGTGGTTCGGGCCTGAAATCGGACAGGTGATCGTCAACTGGTCGGTTCCGCTTTCCCTTCTGCTTGCGGTGCCCTTCATGGCGCTGGTGGGCTGGGTCATGGAGCGGGGCATCATCAAGCACTTCTACAAGCGCCCCCATGCCGATCAGATCCTGGCAACCTTCGGCCTTGCCATCGTGATCCAGGAGATCATGAAGGAAATATTCGGCGCCAATCCGATCCCGGTGCCGGCGCCGCAGAGCTTTGCCGGATCGCTCGACTTCGGCGTGCTGCTGGGGTTCGATCCGAATGTCATCGTCTATCCCTACTGGCGGCTGATCTATTTCCTGTTTTCCAGCGTGATCCTGCTCGCCGTGTTCGCCTTCCTGCGCTACACCACCTTCGGCATGGTGGTGCGTGCCGGCATGGCCGACCGCGAAACCGTCGGCCTGCTGGGCATCAATATCGACAGGCGTTTCACCATCATGTTCGCCATTGCCGCGATCGTCGCCGGCGTGGCGGGGGCGATGTATGCGCCCATCAATTCGCCCAATTATCACATGGGCATGGATTTCCTGGTACTGTCCTTCGTGGTGGTGGTGGTGGGCGGCATGGGCAGCCTCGCCGGCGCCGTGCTGGCGGGCTATCTGCTGGGCGTGCTCGAAAGCTTTGCCTCGATGAACACGGTCAAGGATGCCCTGCCCGGTATCGATCAGGTCATCATATACCTGACGGCAATCGTGGTGCTGCTGGTGCGCCCGCGCGGCCTGCTGGGCAGGCGCGGCGTGATGGAGGACTGACCCATGTTGTTCGGACTGAACAAGAAAGATACCCGGTTCCTGATCATCGTGGTGCTGCTGACGCTGTTCACCCCCTTCCTGATGCAGCCCTTTGCCGAAACAAGCCCGCTGGCGCAGTTCAACGGCGGCTACCCCGACCTGATGGCCAAGGTGGCGATCTTCGGCATCTTCGCCATCGGCTTCAACATCCTGTTCGGCCTCACCGGCTATCTTTCCTTCGGCCATGCCGCCTTCCTGGGCGTCGGATCCTATGCGGCGGTATGGATGTTCAAGCTGCTGACGCTCAACGTCTTTCCCGCGGTGATCCTGGCGGTGATCATGTCGGGGCTGCTGGCGCTCGTGATCGGCTGGATCAGCCTGCGCCGCTCTGGAATCTATTTCTCGATCCTGACGCTGGCGATGGCCGAGATGGCCTATCGGCTGGCCTATTCGGTGCTGACCCCGATCACCAATGGCGAAACCGGGCTGCAGCTGCGCCCGCACGATCCGCGGGTGCTGGACGGGCCGGGGGCGCCGCAATATCCCAACCTGTTCGGCCTGGAACTGAACGATTCCTACTTTCTGCGCCTGGGGGATCACGTGTTCACCTTCAACGTGGGCTACTATTTCTGTGCGGCCTTCGCGATTCTCGCCTTCTACGTCTCGCTGCGCATCTTCCGTTCGCCCTTCGGGCTGATGCTGCGTGCGGTGAAGGCCAATCAGCAGCGCATGAACTATACCGGGCTCAGCCCCCGCCCCTACACGCTGGCGGCCTTCGTCATCTCGGGCATGTATGCGGGGCTGGCCGGCGGGCTGATGGCCGCGATGGACCCTCTGGCCGGCGCCGAGCGCATGCAGTGGACCGTGGGCGGCGAAGTGGTGATCATGACGATCCTCGGCGGCGCCGGCACGCTGATGGGGCCGGTGCTTGGCGCCGGCACGATCAAGTATCTCGAGAACATCTTCTCGAAGATCAACGAAAACGTGCTGCACCAATGGTTCGCATTCCTGCCCGACGGGCTTGAGAACATGGTGGTATGGCTCATCGCGCATTTCACCGGCGAAGGCTGGGCACTGACGCTGGGGCTGATGTTCATGCTGGTCGTCTTCTTCATGCCCGGCGGGCTGGTCGAAGGGGGCAGGCGCATTGCACGGCTGTGGCGCAAGCGGCGGCACGGAGGCGATGGCGGCGCAGACGGCGATGAGCTCCACCGCCCCGCCCGCTCCCCGCATGTGGCCGAGTGAGGAGGCAGGCATGGGAATTCTCGAAGTCAAGAACGTCAACAAGAACTTCGGTGGCCTGAAGGCACTGAAAGACGTGAACCTGAGCGTGCAGGAAAACAGCGTGCATGCGATCATCGGCCCGAACGGGGCCGGAAAATCGACCCTGCTGAACGTGCTGGTGGGCAAGCTCATCCCCGATACCGGCAGCGTGATGTTCAACGGCCGCTCGGTGCTGGGGCGCAAACCGCACGAGATCAACCAGATGGGGATTTCACGGGTGTTCCAGACCCCCGAGATCTTCGGCGATCTGACGGTGCTTGAAAACGTTCTGATCCCCTGTTTCGCGCATCGCGACGGCGCGTTCCGCATTCATGCCTTCGAAACCGTCGAGGCCGAGGCCGAAATGATCGACATGGCCAGGCATATCCTTGAGGATGTGAACATGGCCGACAAGTGCCACATACATGCAGCGGCCCTCTCGCGGGGTGACAAGCGCCGGCTTGAAATGGCCATGTGCCTGGTGCAGGAGCCGAAGCTTCTGCTGCTTGACGAGCCCACCGCCGGCATGGCGCGGGCCAATACCAACCGCACCATCGATCTTCTGCAGGAAATCCATGAGAAGCGCGCCATCACCATGGTGATCATCGAACACGACATGCACGTGGTTTTCAGCCTTGCCCAGCGCATCACCGTGCTGGCCCAGGGCACGCCGCTGGTCGAGGACACACCGGAAAACATCAAGGGCAATCCGAAAGTGCGCGAGGCCTATCTCGGCACCGCAGAGGTATGAAACGATGACAGCCACCGCAACCAGACCCGCCCCCCATGCCGAACCCGCCTTCTTCTCGGTCTGGGACATTCACGCCTATTACGGCGAAAGCTACATCGTTCAGGGCGTGAGCTTCACCGTGCACGAAGGCGAGATCCTGGCGCTTCTGGGCCGGAACGGCGCCGGCAAGACAAGCACGCTGCGCACCATCGCCCGCCTTGCCGATCCGGTGCTGACCCATGGCGAGATCTGGCTTGATCACCAGAAGCTGCACGAAATGCGATCCTTCGAGGCGGCGCGCGCGGGCTGTCAACTGGTTCCCGAGGACCGTCGTATCATCCCCGGCCTCACCGTCGAGGAAAATCTGAAACTGGCGCAGATCGCCGCGCCCACGGGCTGGTCGGCCGAGCGGATCTATGACCTGTTCCCGCGCCTGCGCGAACGCCGCCGCCAGGAAGGCACCACCCTTTCGGGGGGCGAGCAGCAGATGCTGGCCATCGCCCGGGCACTGGCCCGCGACATCAAGGTGCTGCTGCTTGACGAACCCTATGAGGGCCTGGCCCCGGTGATCGTGCAGGAAATCGAAAAGACCCTGCAACTGATCAAGGAACAGGGCATTACCACGGTGATCGTCGAGCAGAACGCCATCGCCGCACTGAAGATCGCCGACCGCGCGGTGATCCTGGATACCGGCCAGGTGGTGTTTGACGGGTTGGCGCAGGAAGTGCTTGATAACGAAGCGCTGCGCGCGGAATATCTGGCCATCTAGAATACCCGGCCGGATACCCGGCCTTTCCGATGATCGAACCGGCTCGGAACCGCCCAGCAGGAAGGAAGATGCCATGGACGTGAAAATTCATCCCCCCAGCCCGGAATTCGTGAAACAGGCGCATGTGAATGCCGAACAATACGCCGAAATGTATGCCCGCTCGGTCGAGGACCCCGAAGGTTTCTGGGGCGATAAGGCAAGGCGGATCGACTGGATCAGGCCCTTCTCGAAGATCAAGAACACCAGCTTTGCCCCCGGCAACATCTCGATCAGGTGGTTCGAGGACGGCAGCCTGAACGTGGCGCAGAACTGCATCGACCGCCACCTGGAAACCCGGGGCGATCAGGTGGCGATCATCTGGGAGCCCGACGAGCCCGGCGACCCGGTGCGCAACATCACCTATCGCGAACTGCACGAACAGGTAAGCCGCATGGCCAATGTGCTGAAGGCGCAGGGCGTGCAGAAAGGCGATCGGGTGGTGATCTACATGCCGATGATTCCCGAGGCTGCCTTCGCCATGCTCGCCTGCGCGCGCATCGGCGCCATCCATTCGGTGGTGTTCGCGGGCTTCAGCCCCGATGCGCTGGCCAGCCGCATAAACGATTGCGGCGCACGGGTGCTGATCACCGCCGACGAAGCCCCGCGCGGCGGTCGGGTGACGCCGCTGAAGGCCAACGCCGATCTGGCGCTGGCGCAATGCGCGGCGGATGTGACCTGCCTTGTCGTGCGGCACATGGGAACGACCGTGCCCTGGACCGAGAGCCGCGACGTGGATCTGCTGGCCGAGATGAAGGAGGCCAGCCCCGATTGCCCCCCCGAGGAGATGAACGCCGAGGATCCGCTGTTCATCCTCTATACCTCGGGCTCGACCGGCAAGCCCAAGGGGGTGCTGCACACCACGGGGGGGTATCTTGTCTATGCGTCGCTCACCCACGAACTGACCTTCGACTACCACGACGGCGACATCTACTGGTGCACCGCCGATGTGGGCTGGGTGACGGGGCACAGCTACATCGTCTATGGTCCGCTGGCCAACGGTGCCACCACCCTGATGTTCGAGGGCGTGCCCACATATCCCGATGCCTCGCGTTTCTGGCAGGTGGTCGAGAAGCACCAGGTCAACCAGTTCTATACCGCCCCCACCGCGATCCGCGCCCTGATGGGGCTGGGCAACGAATGGGTCGAGAAATGCGATCTGTCATCGCTGAAGCTTCTGGGCACCGTGGGCGAGCCGATCAACCCCGAGGCCTGGGAATGGTATTACAATGTTGTCGGCAAGGGGCGCTGCCCGATTGTCGATACCTGGTGGCAGACCGAAACCGGCGGCCACATGATCACCCCCCTGCCCGGTGCCCACGCGCTGAAGCCGGGCGCGGCGATGAAGCCCTTCTTCGGCGTGCAGCCGGTGGTGCTCGATGCACAGTCGGGCGCCGAGATCGAGGGCAACCCGGCCGAAGGCGTTCTGGCCATCAAGGACAGCTGGCCCGGCCAGATGCGCACCATCTTCGGCGATCACGCGCGTTTCGAGAAAACCTATTTCGCCGATTACCCCGGCTATTACTTCGCCGGTGACGGCTGCCGGCGCGACGAGGACGGCGATTACTGGATCACCGGACGGGTGGACGATGTGCTCAATGTCTCCGGCCACCGCATGGGCACGGCCGAGATCGAAAGCGCGCTGGTCGCCCATCCCCAGGTGGCCGAGGCCGCGGTGGTCGGCTATCCGCACGAGATCAAGGGCCAGGGAATCTATGCCTATGTCACGCTGATGGCAGGGGTCGCGCCTTCGGACGCGCTGCGCAAGGATCTCGAGCAATGGGTGCGCAAGGAAATCGGCCCGATCGCCAGGCCCGACCTGATCCAGTGGGCCCCCGGCCTGCCCAAGACCCGCTCGGGCAAGATCATGCGGCGCATCCTGCGCAAGATCGCCGAAAACGATTTCTCGAATCTCGGTGATACCTCCACCCTGGCCGAACCGGCGGTGGTGGACGACCTGATCGAAAACCGCATGAACCGGGGCTGAACGGGCAGGCCGCGGGCGAAAGCGGGGCAAGGAAGGGGGGAAGGATCGCATGCCTTCCCCCCCTCGCTTCGCCCTGCCCCGGCGTTTCCCTGGGGCCTGTCGCACATGATCGGATTCGGCGCGACAGGCTGCTCAGGGCATGCGACTGCCCGGGCGGGCGCATGCCCGGGCCGGAACAGGGGCTGTCATCCCATCCTCCCGATCCCGGAAACGCCCATCCCCCATGATGTGCAGGCGTATCGCGCGCGAAACATGACCGAACGCGCCTTCTGCGGCCTCAAGGATTTCCGACACGTTGCCACCCGCCATGACAAACCGGCTCGAAACGTTCTGCCAGCTGTTGCTGTCGCTGCCTTTGTCCCGTGGTGGACTTGATCGAGTCTCGACCCGGGTAGATACCCGTCTGTCACGAACGCGGCACCCTTGCGGATGCCGCGTTGTCGTCAGTGCAGATTTCGCAGTGAAACCGGCACCGCGCCTCCTTGCCTCTTGCCCCGGGGCAAGAGGCAGGGCTTCAAGGACTATTTCAGCGCCTTGTCGGTGATCTGGTGGGTCCAGGCGCCCTCGGGCTTCTTCGTGATCACCGGATCGGATCCGCCGGCCATCAGGATCTTGACCGTGCGCTCGTAATCCGCCGGATCCAGCGCCCCCTCGGAGCCGGCCGTCAGCTTGGCAATCTCGCCCATCATGCGCTTCTGGTGCTGCTCGGTCTGGGCGCCGGTCTCGTCGTACTCAAGCACGATCATGGCTGCCTCGTCGGGGTTTTCCTCGGCCCATTTCCAGCCCTTCATCGAGGCGCGCACGAAACGCACCAGCTGATCCTCGAAGGCCGGATCCTTCAGGCGGTCTTCCAGCACGTAAAGCCCGTCCTCAAGCGTGGCCACGCCCTGATCCTCATACTTGAAGGTCACCAGATCCTCGGGCTTCAGGCCGGCATCGATGATCTGCCAGTATTCGTTATAGGTCATGGTGGAAACGCAATCGGCCTGACCGTTCAGGATCGGATCCACATTGAAACCCTGTTTCAGCACGGTCACGCCCTGGGGCGATCCGTCGGTCGGAATGCCGAGGATGCTCATCCAGGCCAGGAACGGATATTCATTGCCGAAAAACCAGACGCCAAGGGTATGACCGGGAAAATCCTGCGGCGTCTTGATGCCGCTGTCGGCGCGGCAGGTCAGCATCATGCCCGAACGCTTGAACGGCTGGGCGATATTGACAAGCGGCAGCCCCTTTTCGCGCGAGGCCAGCGCACTGGGCATCCAGTCGATCACCACATCGGCGCCGCCACCGGCGATCACCTGGGCAGGGGCGATATCGGGGCCTCCGGGCTTGATGGTGACATTCAGCCCCTCTTCCTCGTAAAAGCCCTTTTCGAGCGCCACGTAATAGCCGGCAAACTGGGCCTGGGTCACCCATTTCAGTTGCAGTGTCAGATCATCGGCGGCCTCGGTCGCAGGCGCCGTTCCCAGGGCCAGCCCAAGGGCCAGGGTTGTGGCTGTCAGCAATTTCTTCATGGTTTCTTTTCCTCCTTGTTGAACTGTCTTCTTCATCGTCTGCACCGGCGCCCCGCACCTGTCGCGTGGCTGTGATTAACCGTGATTGCCCCCCTCTCGTCAATCGCCGGCCCGGTTGCGCTGCGAAGGGTGCCAGAAAGTCACCCATTTCTCGAACAGGACAACCAGGCCATAGAAAGCCGAACCGGCCAGCGCCGCCATGGCGATTTCGGCCCAGACCATGTCGATGGCAAGACGGCCCACCTCGGTCGAGATGCGAAAGCCCATGCCATAGGTGGGCGAGCCGAAATATTCGGCCACGATGGCGCCGATCAGCGCCAGGGTGGTCGCCACCTTCAGCCCGTTGAACACGAAGGGCATGGCGGCAGGCAGGCGCAGCCTGGCAAGCTCCTGCCAGTAGCCGGCGCCATAGGTACGCATGAGATCCCGCTGCATGGCCGAGGCCTCGTCAAGGCCCTGCACGGTGTTCACCAGCACCGGAAAGAACACCATCACCACCACCACCGCGGCCTTCGATTCCCAGCCGAAACCGAACCAGTTGACCATGATCGGGGCGATGCCCACGATCGGCAGGGCGGCCACGAAACTGCCGATCGGCAGCAGTCCGCGCTTCAGAAAGGGCTTTCGATCCACCAGGATCGCCACAAGAAAGGCAGCCATGCAGCCGATCACATAGCCCGAAACCGCGCCCTTCACCGCCGTCTGCACGAAATCCTGCCACAGGATCGGGAACGACTGCACGATCCGTGCCCAGATCGCCGAGGGCGCGGGCAGCACCACCGGCGAAACCTGCAGGCCGCGTACCACGCCTTCCCACAGCACCAGCAGGCTGATCCCGAAGATCACCGGAACCGCAATACGCACCGCACGGCGGCCTCGCCAGGGGCCGTTGGCCAGCCAGACATTGAGCAACCATGCCGCAACCCAGAAGACAAGGGATCCGATCAGCCACGTCATTGCGCCATTCCCATTCGCTTCAGGGTCAGCCGTTGCAGCAGGCCGACGATGGCGATCAGCGCTCCGGCCAGGATCGCCGCCGCCGAAAGCGCCGCCCAGATCTGGATCGGCTGGCCGAACTGATCGCCGATCAGGATACGCGCGCCAAGCCCGCGCACCGCGCCGGTGGGCAATTCGCCCACGATCGCCCCCACCAGCGCCGCCGCGATGCCGATCTTCAGCGAAGTGAACAGATAGGGCACCGAAGCCGGCAGGCGCAGCTTGAAGAAGGTCTGGATACCGCTGGCGTTGTAGGTCTTCATCAGATCAAGCTGCTCGCGATGCGGCGAGCGCAGCCCCTTCACCATGCCCACCAGAACCGGGAAATAGCACAGATAGGCCGAGATGATCGCCTTGGGCACCAGCCGCCCCTCGACTCCGAGCGTTGCCAGAACCACGATGATCATCGGCGCCAGCGCCACGATAGGGATGGTCTGGCTGATGATCGCCCAGGGCATGAGGCCCAGTTCCATGGTCCGGCTGTAGGTGATGAGGATGGCCATCACGATGCCGGCAGCCGCGCCCAGGGCGAATCCCGCAAGGGTGGCCTGCAGGGTGATCCAGCCATGAAAGATCAGACTGCGCTTGCTGGTGATCTTCTTCTGCACCGTGGTCTTCCAGATCTCGGCGGCAATCTGGTGGGGTGCCGGCAACCTGGGGCGCGACTGGCGCATGGTATCCTTCACGATCTCGCTCAGGGTCAGCGTCTTGCCCGCGCGTTCGGCCTGCGCCAGTGTCCAGGGCGCGTTCATCCATGCCGCGGCCGCATACCACAGCGCCAGGATCGCCGCGACAACGGTCAGAACGGGCATGATCCGCCCTTTCAGCAGACCGGCATCATTCGTCATAGCCATGCCCCGCCTTCAACCCTTCGCGCACCTGGTGCGCCACCTCGAGAAATTCCGGCGTATCGCGGATTTCGAGCGGCCGCTCGCGCGGCAGCGGGCTTTCGATCACCTCGTGAATGCGCCCGGGGCGCGGACTCATCACCACGATGCGTGTGGAAAGATATACCGCCTCGGGAATCGAGTGGGTAACGAAGCAGATCGTCTTTCCGGTGCGCTCCCACAGCTTCAGCAACTGCTCGTTCAGGTGATCGCGCACGATCTCGTCGAGCGCGCCGAAAGGTTCGTCCATCAACAGGATGTCGGCATCGAAGGCAAGCGCGCGGGCGATGCTGGCGCGCTGCTGCATCCCGCCCGAAAGCTGCCAGGGAAACTTGCGCTCGAATCCTGAAAGATCAACAAGTTCGAGCACCTTCTTCACCCTTTCATCCTGCTCTGCACGGGTGAACCCGATGATCTCGAGTGGCAGTTTCACATTGCCGGCAATGGTGCGCCACGGGTAAAGACCTGCCGCCTGGAACACATAACCATAGGCGCGCAGGCGCCGTGCCTCATCGGGCGTCAGATCGTTGACGGTGATCTCTCCGCCGGTGGGCTCCTCAAGCCCGGCGATCACCCTCAGGAAGGTTGTCTTGCCACAGCCCGAGGGGCCGATGAAGCTGACGAAATCACCCCGGGCGATGTCGAGCGAGACATCCTTCAGCGCCTGGACCGGACCATCGGCGGTCTGGAACACCAGATCAAGGTTCCGCGCCAGTATCACCGTTTCCCGGGGGCATTCCGACGCGTCCTGCCGAAGCTTTTCTTCTTTTGCTTTCATGTTCCTGTCTGTCGATCCTGAAGCATCATACGCCGGTTGCCGGAATGCCGCTGCGCTGCACCGGGCGCGGCGCGGTCAGCTCCTTCCAGGTGGAAAGGGCGCGATTGACCGGGCCGTTCGCCGGACGCGCCACGAATTGTCCATGGCCCTCTTCGGTGCGGATTTCGCCATCATGCACGGCCACATGACCGCGCGTCAGCGTGAAGCGCGGCAGTCCCTTCACCCGGCAGCCCTCGAACACGTTGTAATCGATGGCCGACTGCTGGTTCTCGGCGCTGATCACCTTTTCCTTCCCGGGATCCCAGATCACGATATCGGCATCGGACCCGACCATGATTGCACCCTTTTTCGGATATATATTCAGTATCTTGGCGATATTTGTTGAAGTTACCGCCACGAACTCCTGGGGCGTCAGACGGCCGGTATTCACCCCATGCGTCCACAGCATCGGCATGCGATCCTCAAGCCCGCCGGTGCCGTTGGGGATCTTCGAGAAATCGCCCAGGCCGAAGCGCTTCTGCTCGGTGGTGAAGGCGCAGTGATCGGTGGCCACCACCGAAAGCGAACCCGCCTGCAGGCCCGCCCACAGGCTGTCCTGGTGCTGCCTGTTGCGGAACGGCGGGCTCATCACCCGGCGCGCGGCGTGGTCCCAGTCCTTGTCGAAATACTCGCTTTCGTCCAGCGTCAGATGCTGGATCAGCGGCTCGCCCCACACCCGCTTGCCCTGAGCACGGGCCCGGCGGATCGCCTCATGCGCCTCTTCGCAGGAGACATGCACGATGTAGAGCGGCACACCGGCCATGTCGGCAATCATGATGGCGCGATTGGCCGCCTCGCCCTCAACCTGGGGCGGCCGGCTGTAGGCATGCGCCTCGGGGCCGGTGTTGCCCTCGGCCAGCAGCTTGGCGGTGAGTTCGGCCACCACATCGCCGTTTTCGGCATGCACCAGCGGCAGCGCGCCCAGCTCGGCACAGCGCTTGAACGAGGCGAAAAGCTCATCATCGTTCACCATCAGCGCGCCCTTGTAGGCCATGAAATGCTTGAAAGTGTTGATGCCCCGCTTCACCACCTCGGGCATCTCGTCGAACACCTGCTCGCCCCACCAGGTGATCGCCATGTGGAAGGAATAATCGCAGTTGGCGCGGGTTGACTTGTTGTCCCACATCCGCAGCGCATCAAGCAGCCCCTGCTCGGGAGAGGGCAGCGCGAAATCCACCACCATCGTGGTGCCACCGGCCAGCGCCGCACGAGTGCCGCTTTCGAAATCGTCCGACGAATAGGTGCCCATGAAGGGCATTTCCAGATGGGTATGCGGATCAATCCCCCCCGGCATCACGTAACAGCCCGAGGCATCAAGCACCTCGTCACCGCTCAGATCCGGGCCGATCTCGGTGATCTTCCCGTCTTCGATCTTCACATCGGCTTCATATGTCAGATCGGCGGTAACGATGGTGCCGCCCTTGATCACCTTGCTTGCCATGTCTCATCTTCCTCCCTGTTCCGGTGTATCCGCAGGCGCTGCCCAGCCCATGCAGACCCGACCGCCCGCCTGCGGATCACGATCCTTCAGAACCATCGCAGACCAGTTTTCCGTTCCTGTCCTTCAGCGGCCGCATTACCCCGCTCAGGCCATCCTCGATCACGATGAACCAGCAACCATCGCTTCGGCGTTTCAGCACCTCGGGGCCAAGATCCGGCGGCAGCGCCGCCAGCACCCTGACAGGGAGCGCGGGGGGCGCCGGTGCGGGCGTCGAAACCGAGCAGGCCGCCAGAAAGGCCACAAGAGGAATGCTCGGGACGCCGGCCCGGCCTGTGGCTCTCATTCCACGATCTCCGCGGTTTCCACCACCGCATGCATCAGCACATTCGCGCCGGCCTCGGCCCATTCCTTCGTGATCTCCTCGGCCTCGTTGTGGCTGAGGCCATCGACGCAGGGGCACATCACCATCGCCGTGGGCGCCACCCGGTTGATCCAGCAGGCATCGTGGCCGGCGCCCGAGATGATGTCCATGTGCGAATAGCCCAGCCGCTCGGCCGCCCGCCGCACCGCCGACACGCAGCCCTCGTCGAACTTCACCGGGTCGAAGCCGCCCACCTTCTCGAAGGCAACCTCAAGCCCCATGTCGGCGGCGATCTTCCGCGCACCTTCGCGAAACCGCTGCTCCATGTCCTCGATTACCGCCAGCTCGGGGCTGCGGAAATCCACGGTGAACACCGCGCGGCCGGGGATCACGTTGCGGGAATTGGGATAGACGTCGATATGCCCCGCCGCGCCCACGGCATGCGGCTTGTGGCTCCAGGCGATCTCGTCCACCAGTTCCAGCATCCGCGCCATGCCGAGGCCCGCGTTCCTGCGCATCGGCATCGGGGTCGAGCCGGTATGCGCCTCCTTGCCGGTCACCGTCACCTCGGTCCAGCTCAACCCCTGGCCGTGGGTGACCACGCCGATATCCCTGCCCTCGGCCTCGAGGATCGGACCCTGCTCGATGTGAAGTTCGAAGAAGGCCTTCATCTTCCGC
Source organism: Paracoccaceae bacterium (assembly GCA_026989355.1). Taxonomy (GTDB): domain Bacteria; phylum Pseudomonadota; class Alphaproteobacteria; order Rhodobacterales; family Rhodobacteraceae; genus WFVA01. Next base: position 68,641 of record JALSJM010000008.1, read on the forward strand.
GCGCCGACCTCCTCGTCGCCCTTCCAGCCGATCCGCTCCAGCTCGTCGCCGAAGCGCTTGCCCTCGGCATCCTCGCGCGCATAGGCCCAGTCCTGGTCGTGCACCCCGGCAAAGACGCCCGAGGCCAGCATCGCCGGCGCAAAGCGCGTGCCCTCCTCGTTGGTCCAGTTGGTGACCACGATGGGGTGCTTCGTCCTGATTCCCAGATCGTTCAGCGTGCGGATCAGTTCCAGCCCGCCCAGCACCCCCAGCACCCCGTCATACCTGCCCCCCGTGGGCTGGGTGTCGAGATGGCTGCCCACATAGACCGGCAGCGCGTCCGGGTCGGTGCCTTCGCGGCGGGCGAACATGTTGCCCATCTGATCGACGCCCATGGTGCAGCCCGCTGCCTCGCACCATTTGCGGAACAGCGCACGGCCCTCGGCATCCTCGTCGGTCAGCGTCTGGCGGTTGCTGCCGCCCGCCACGCCGGGGCCGATCCTTGCCATTTCCATGATTGAATCCCACAGCCGATCGGCATTCACCTTCATGTTTTCGCCGGGTGCTGGCATGGTGTCTTCCTCCCTTGTATTTCCGGTTCCGGCAACGGCCGACTGGCTCAGTCGAGGTTCTTCAGAACCTCCGCAAGCTTGCCGAACAGTTCCTCAATCCGGGGCCTGTCGATCATCAGCGGCGGAGAAAGCGCGATGATGTCGCCGGTGGTGCGGATCAGCAGATCCCTTTCATAGGCATCGAGAAAAGCCTGGAAGGCGCGCTTGGTGGGGGCGCCGGGGATCGGCTCGAGTTCGATCGCGCCGATCAGGCCCATGTTGCGGATATCGATCACGTGAGGCAACCCCTTCAGCGCATGCAGCGCATCCTCCCAGCAGGGCGCAAGCGCGGCGGCGTTTTCGAACAGACCTTCCTCGCGATAGGTTTCAAGCGTTGCCAGCCCCGCCGCCGAAGCCACCGGATTGCCCGAATAGGTATAGCCGTGGAACAGTTCGATCATGTGTTCGGGGCCCTGCATGAAGGCATCGTGAATGGCGTCGGTAACAAGCACCGCCCCCATGGGAATGACGCCGTTGGTCAGCCCCTTGGCACAGGTGATCATGTCGGGCATCACGTTGAAATGTTCGGCCGCGAAGCTTGAGCCGAGCCGGCCGAATCCGGTGATCACCTCGTCGAAGATCAGCAGGATTCCGTGGCGCGCGGTGATCTCGCGCAGCCGCTCGAGATAGCCTTTCGGCGGCAGCAGCACGCCGGTGGACCCGGCCATCGGCTCGACGATCACCGCGGCGATGGTTTCGGCGCCGTGCAGCGCCACGATGTCTTCCAGCGCATCGGCAAGTTCGGCCCCGTGTTCGGGCTGACCGCGGGTGAAGGCGTTTTTCTCCGGCAGGTGGGTATGAGGCAGGTGATCCACCCCCGTCAGCAGGCTGCCGAAGAAGCGGCGGTTGTTGACGATCCCGCCCACGGAAATACCGCCGAAGTTGACCCCGTGATAGCCCCGCTCGCGTCCGATCAGCCGGGTGCGGCTGCCCTCGCCGCGCGCCCGGTGCCAGGCAAGGGCGATCTTGAGCGCGGTCTCCACCGCCTCCGATCCCGAATTGGTGAAGAACACATGCTCGAAGGGGGCCGGTGCCATTTCGCGCAGGGCCGTGGCCAGTTCGAAAGCCTTGGGGTGCCCCATCTGGAAGGCCGGCGCATAGTCGAGCTGGCCCACCTGAGCGCGCACCGCTTCGGTAATCTTCGGCCGGTTGTGCCCGGCATTGCAGCACCACAGGCCCGCCGTGCCGTCAAGCACCTGCCGGCCGTCGGCAGTGGTGTAATACAGGCCGTCGGCAGCCACGAACATGCGCGGCGCCTTCTTGAACTGGCGGTTGGCGGTAAACGGCATCCAGAAGGCCGAAAGATCATTCGGAGCAACCTTGCGATCAGAAGCCATGTATCATACTCCCCCTATTCCCATGCTCCCCGTTGCGGGCGTCCCGGGCACCTGTCCGGCGGGCAGGCAGCAACCGCCGGAAAAACCGTTACCATCGTTTCGCCAATCGGCCGGAAAGGAGTTTTACCAATTGGTCAGAAAGACGCTAGCAGAGTCGTTTTTCCAGTCAAGCCCTTCCCGCCGCATGTTAGGGCGAATGGGCGCAAGTCAGAAGGAAAAAGCGCCGGCAACGATTTTTCATGTAGCCAGAAGCGCCGTCCGGGTTAAAAAGAACGGCACGAACGCAAGTTGTTGCCAGTCGGTTGCCAGTTGCATGAGGAAGCGCGCATGAATGCCTCTCCACCCGCTGCGAAAAAGCCCCGGACCCGCATTCAGAAGAAGAACCGCAAGACCATCCTTGATGCGGCACTCGACGTGTTTTCGCAAAACGGCTTTCGCGGCTCGACACTTGACCAGATCGCCCGGGCCGCGGGGCTGTCGAAGCCGAACCTGCTGTATTATTTTCCTTCGAAGGAAGCAATTCATGTCGAACTGCTGTCCTGCCTGATGGATACCTGGCTTGATCCGCTGCGCGCCCTCGACCCCGCGGGCGAGCCGAAACGGGAAATCCTGTCCTACGTGCGGCGCAAGCTCGGGATGAGCCGCGACTATCCGCGCGAGAGCCGCCTGTTCGCCAACGAGATCCTGCAAGGCGCGCCGCGCATCCGCAAGGCGATCCGGGGCGAACTGAAGGATCTGGTGGACGAGAAGGCCGAGGTGATCCGCGGCTGGAGCGCCCGGGGGGCGATTGCGCGGGTCAACCCTCATCACCTGATCTTCTCGATCTGGGCGCTCACCCAGCATTACGCCGATTTCGACGTGCAGGTGCGGCTGATCCTGGAAGATCGCGAAAGCGATCCCTTTCCTGAAGCCGAGCGCTATCTGGAAACCCTGTTCGACAAGCTGCTGACACCCTGAGCCGCCGGGGGAATGAACAACCGGAAAGGCGGCCGGGATCAGGCAATGGCGCCATTGCCGGCACCACGCCCGAGCCATGCCCGATACGGCTCCGATACGGCGTCGGCGGTTTCAGCCCCGCCACTCCTCAGACGAATTTCCGCAGCGCCAGCACCGCGTTCATGCCCCCGAATGCAAAGGCATTCGACAGCACCGCCCTCACATCGGCCCTGCGCGCCTCGTTGGGAACGACATCCAGCGGACAGTCCGGATCGAACCGGCGAAAACCCACGGTGGGCGCGATCACCCCTTCGCGCAGAGCCATGATGCAGGCCAGCAGTTCCACCGCCCCGGCAGCACCGATCAGATGCCCGTGCATGGATTTGCCGGACGACACCATCAGCCGCCGCGCATGCGGGCCGAACACCCGGGCAAGCGCCGCGCATTCGGTCCGGTCGTTGGCCGCCGTGCCGGTGCCATGCGCATTCACATAGCCCACCTGATCGGGGGCCAGGCCGGCATCGGCCAGCGCCCCGGCCATGGCCCGCGCCGCCCCTTCCTGCGAAGGCTGCACGATGTCGGCCGCGTCGGATGTCATCGAGAATCCCGCCACCTCGGCCAGGATCGTGGCGCCGCGGGCCCGGGCATGTTCGAGATCCTCGAACACGAATACCGCCGCCCCCTCGCCCAGCACCATGCCGTTACGGGTGGCGCAGAAGGGGCGGCAGCCGTCGGAGCTCATCACCCTCAGCCCTTCCCATGCCTTGACGCCGCCGAAACACAGCATCGATTCGGCCCCGCCCGTCAGCATCACCGGACTCATGCCGCCACGCACCATCTGAAAGGCCTGCCCCATGGCATGGTTCGACGAGGCGCAGGCAGTCGCCACACTGAAACTCGGCCCCCGAAGCCCCATCTCCATCGAGACATGCGCCACGGCAGCATTGTTCATCAGGCGGGGCACAACGAAGGGATTTACCCGGTTCTTTCCCGCCTCGTAAACCGCGCGGCTGCTTTCGTCCCAGGTAGCCACCCCGCCCCCGGCCGCACCCAGCACCACGCCGGTCTGCAGGGCCAGTTCCTCACCGAACACGATGCCCGACTGCGCCACCGCCTCGCGCGCGGCCAGCAGGGCAAAGCAGGTGAAACGATCGCACAGGGCAAGCTGCCGGCGGGTGAAATGCGCTTCGGGCGCGAAATCACGCACCTGCGCGCCGATCCGCACCGAAAGGCGCTCTGCATCCCGGAATTCCAGCGGCCCGATGCCACAGCGCCCGGCCTGCAAGGCCGCAAGCGTTTCGGGCACATTCCGCCCCAGCGGATTGACCGTGCCCTGCCCGGTGATGACAACCCGCCTCATGCCGCCTGTTCGGCAATCAGTTCCTCGACCGCTCTCACGATCGCGCCGATCGATGAAATGTCGAAACGGCCCTCTTCGGGAGCGCTGGCATTGAAGGGCACCTCTATGCCGAAGGTTTCCTCGATCGCGAAAATCGCATCGACCAGCGCCATGCTGTCGATCCCCAGGCTTTCAGGGCTGGCATCGGGGGTGATGTCGGCCGCATCAAGCCCCGCCCGCTCGGCCAGGATGGCTATCACCTTCCGCTCAACCTGCACCGTCATTACCGCCCTTTTCCCTTCCGGGTTCTCTTCCGGGGGCGGCGGGGCCCTTGCCGCCCTGCACCGCCTTTCTCAGTTCGGCCACCTGGCGCATCAGCCGCGGCAGGCGGCGCCAGGCCTTCTGGATCTCGATCTGGGTTTCCATCTTCACCGCCGGGCTGCCCAGCAGCACCCGCCCCGCCGGTGCATTGGTAAAGATCTTGGTGGCGCCGCCGGCGACCACATCATCGCCCACGAAGATGTTGTCGCTGACACCGCACTGTCCGGCCATCACCACGCGATCACCGATCCGTGACGATCCCGCAATGCCGACCTGGCCGCACAAGAGGCAATCCTCGCCCACCTCGACATTGTGGCCGATGTGCACGAGATTGTCGAGCTTGGTGCCACGCCCGATGCGGGTGCTGCGGATCGTGCCCCGGTCGATCGCGGTGTTGGCGCCGATCTCGACATCGTCGCCGATCTCGACCGCGCCCAGGGAATGGATGCGCGTCCAGTGCTGTCCACCATCCTGCGGCACCGCGCGGCCCAGGCTTTCGCGCACCTGTTCGACAGCGGATTTCTCGGGGGTCACGAAGGAAAAGCCGTCAGCCCCCACCACGGCGCCGGGCTGCGCGATGAAGCGCGCCCCGATCCGCACCCCGTGGCCGATCCGCACTCCCGGATGAAGCAGCGCATCGGCGCCGATTTCCGCGCCGGCCCCGATGCTGACATGCGCGGCAATGCGCGCGCGCGGACCGATCCGCACCCCGGGTCCGATCACCACGAGGGGGCCGATCGCCGGGTCATCTCCGATCCGGGCGCTGTCGTCGATCACCGCCGAGGGATGGATGCCCGGGGCAATCCCGGGCCCGCTGTCCATCAGCCGGGTAAGCCCGGCCATGGCATAGCGCGGACGCGGCACGATGATCGCCGCCTCAAGCCCCAGCGCCTGCCAGTCGGCCCCCGGCCACAGGATGGCCGCCCGTGCCGCCCCCTGCGACAGCCCCCCGGCGTATTCCTCGCTCATTGCCAGCGCCAGTTCCGACCGCCCCGCGGCCGCGGGTTCGGCGGCACCGGTAACCCGCAGGTCAAGCGCACCATAGGCCCTTGCCCCCAGTGCCCTGGCGATCTCTGCAATGCTGTGGCTCATCCCCTGCCCCGTGTCGCGCGCCCGTTTCGTGCCCTTGTCGCACCAGTATCACGGCGGCCAGCTGCCGCCCTGGCGCAAGATTTAACCGCGAACCTCGGGCAATGCCACCCCGGCCCGAGAAAGGGCGCGGAAAATCTTCGCGTCCCGCCCGTAGATATCGCGCCGGAACTGGACCCGCCCCTTGGCGGTGGTGAAGGCGGTGCGATAGATCAGGTGAACCGGCACCGGATCCTTCAGGGGAATGGTGGTTTCCCTGCCGGTGGCCAGCACCTTCTGGAAATGGTCCTCGGGATTGGACATCTGCGGGCGCAGCAGCGCATAGGCAAAATCGAAGGGCCGCTGCAGGCGGATGCAGCCGTGGCTGTAGGCACGCACGGAATGGCCGAAAAGCTTCTTGGCAGGCGTATCGTGCAGGTAGATGTTGTAGGGGTTGGGGAACATGAACTTGACCAGCCCCAGGGCATTGCTCCGGCTTGGCGGCTCTTTCATGTTGAAGGGGAAGCTGCGCTCGTCATACCGGGTGAAATCCACACCGCTTCGCCCCACCCGGCGCCCCTGTGCATCCACCAGCTGCAGGTGGCTTACCGCATTCGGATTGCGTTTCAGAAGCGGCAGATATTCCTTGACCGTGATCGAGCGCGGCACGTTCCAGGTGGGATTGACCACCATGAATTCCATCACATCGGAAAACTCGGGCGTGCGGCGGTCGTCCTCGGTGGCCCCCACCACGGCGCGGGTTTCGAAGGTGATCTTGCCGTCATCGATGATCTTCGCGGTGAAATCCGTGATGTTGACAAGCACATGCCGCTTGCCGCGCCGGAAGTTCAGCCAGCGTTCGCGCTCCATCGCCACCACGACCTGTTGCAGGCGGTAACGGGCCGGACGGTTGATCTCGGCAATGGTGGCCCTGTCGGCGATGCCGTTGGCCGGCAGCCCGTGTTCGTGCTGGAACAGCTGCACCGCCTTCTGAAGCCTTGCATCATAGGTGCCCGAACGGCTGCGCCGCATGTAGCCCATGGCCGTCAGCCGGTTCCTCAGCGCCACCACGGCCCCGCCGCTCTGGCCGGGCTTCAACGACCTTGCCGGCACCTGCGGGCCGAAACCGCCACGCGCGATCTTCCGTTCAAGCTGCAGCCCGGCCTTCATCAGGCGCACATATTCCGGGCTTTTCGGCGGCAGCGCCTTGAGGAACCCGGCGGGCGAGCTGCCGGCAAAGGCCTGCAGCAGCTTCAGCCGGTCGCGCCGGGGCGTCTTGCGCACGATACCGCTGTCGATCCGGCGCGGCTCGCGGATGATGCCTGACTGGACATCCTGCGCATATTGCAGGAACAGGCGGCTCATCCGCACTTCGAGCCGGCCCCGCTCGGCCGGCGTGCGGGCCGAGCGCAGGGCTGCCCTGACCATCTCGGGATCATAGCGTTTCAGCGGCAAGGCATGGCTGCCTGCCTTGCCCAGAGCAGCCAGGAAGGCCCGCCGGCGCGAAGCATCCCTGCCCCCCCGCCCTGTCCAGATTCCCTTGTAGCCGCGCTCACGGTAGAAGGCGGCCAGCGCCGGATCCTTCGCCGCCTCGGCCGCGACAGCCTGTTGATAAACGGTGATCCGGGTTTCCACGCCCCATGCGCCCGTGGCCAGCAGAAGACACACGCCAACCAGCGCAATCAGGGCGGAACGGCCGTGCAGATACGGCAGGCTGGTTCGGGCAAATGTCATGGCAACCCCTGAATTCCTGTGTGACAATCTTCCTTGCAATCTTCCTTGCAATGAGGCGTGCCGTTGATCCGGATCAATCCGCCACGACGACACTTAGGCCATGCAGGCGGCAAGTCCACTCACTTTTGCATCAGCGGCCCGGAACGAAAGCAGATGGCGGTCGCCTGTATCCCCATGGCAACACCCGGCAAAAATGGCGGAAAAATGGCAGCGCCCGAGGCATCTGAGCAACATTTTGCCGATTTGCGATTGGTGAGCATCCGGCAACAATTTCGGCCTTGGCGCATGAATCCTCCTGTGCAATAAAAATCGCACATCTGGGGGCATGAGATGATGAAAGCACCGCACGCAGGATCAAGATGCGGCGCAACAAGGGCAACTGGAACAGGCGCTGACCCATGACAACCTCGAATGCTTCGCTTCTGACACGGCGCGGACTGCTGCGTGCCTTTGCGGCAACCACCCTGATCGCGGCTCCGACCTATTCCAGGGCCGCAGGCTTCCTGCGCGGTGCCGGAGACATTCGCCGCATCCGCATGTATTCCGGGCGCACCGGTGAATCGATCGACACGATCTACTGGATCGAGGGCCAGTATATCCGGGACGCGCTGAAGGAGATCAACTATTTCATGCGCGACTGGCGCGAGGACGCGGTAAGGGCAATCGACACCCGCACCATCGACATCATCGCAGCCACTCACGCGCTGCTCGATGTCACCGAGCCATACATGCTGCTTTCGGGCTATCGCACCGCGCGCACCAATGCAATGCTGCGCGCGCGCTCGCGCCGGGTGGCAAGAAATTCGCTGCATGTGAAAGGCGAAGCCAACGATGTGCGCCTGAAAACCCGCTCGGTCAGCCAGATCTATCGCGCCGCCGTGGCCTGCCGGGCCGGGGGGGTAGGCAAGTATTCGCGCTCGAACTTCGTTCACATGGACTGCGGACAGATACGCACCTGGGGCAGTTGATCCCCTCTGCGCGCCACGATTTGCGACGCAATCCGATACAAGAGGAAAACACGCGGACAGGCGCCCCCGGGCGCCTTTTTCCATGGCCGCAGAACCGCGTCTTCGGCGCAGAAGGACGGTTGACAGCAGCCCGCCCATGCGGATGATCTGCGCTCAACCACGGGAAGAACGGGCCCGGCGCATATCGCGGTCAGGCAAGTGTCAGGGGGGCAACGGCGCATGAAGGTTGGCAGAAAGCATTACCGATCAATCTGGTTCGATACCGAAACCCGGCGCGTGCGGATCATCGATCAGCGCTGGCTGCCCCATGAATTCAGGATCGCCGATCTGGTGACACGCAGCGATTTCGTTACCGCCATTGCCGACATGTGGGTGCGCGGCGCCCCCCTGATCGGCGCCACCGCCGCCCATGCGATCGCCGAAGACATGAAGCGTGATCCTTCGGATTCCAACCTGGATGCCGCCTGGGAAGAACTGCACGCCACCCGCCCCACCGCGATCAACCTGCGCTGGGCGCTTGACGGGATGCGTGCCCTCCTGCGGCCCCTGCCCGAGGCCGAACGCGCCGCAGCCGCCCACCGGCGCGCCCTGGAGATCTGCGATGACGACGTGGAAATCAACCGCAATATCGGCCTTCACGGCCTTGAAACAATTCGCAGGATCGCCTCTCGGAAAAAACCGGGAGAGGCCGTGAACATCCTCACGCACTGCAATGCCGGCTGGATTGCCACGGTAGACTGGGGCACCGCCACAAGCCCGATGTATCACGCCCATGAGGCAGGCATCGCGATCCATGTCTGGGTGGATGAGACCCGGCCGCGCAATCAGGGGGCACAGCTCACCGCATGGGAACTCGGCGCTCACGGCATTCCCCACCGCCTTGTCGTGGACAATGCCGGCGGGCACCTCATGCAGCGCGGGCAGGTGGACATGGTGATCGTCGGCACCGATCGCACCACCGCACGGGGCGATGTGTGCAACAAGATCGGCACCTATCTGAAAGCTCTCGCTGCGCATGACAACGGCGTGCCCTTCTATGTGGCCCTGCCTTCGCCCACCATTGACTGGAGCGTGCACGACGGCATCGCCGAAATTCCCATCGAAGAGCGCCACGAACGCGAAGTGACGCATGTTCAGGGCCGCCTTGATGACGGCCGCATCGCCGCGGTGCAAATCAGCCCCGAAGGCACCGAAGCCGGCAACCCGGCCTTCGATGTCACCCCGGCACGGCTGGTGACGGGGCTGATCACCGAGCGCGGCGTCTGCCGGGCCTCTTCCGAAGGGCTTGCCGCCCTCTTCCCCGAATGCGCGGCCTGATCCGCCGCCCCGGACAGCAGCAGGAAGGTGCAGAAACCGCAATCCAGGACTGAAACCGCAAGCTGACCGTCTTGCAAGGAGGGTGCAGGCATGATCCGCAACAGATGGAACGACAACGAGGCCGAACGGCTGATGGGAAAAGCGGGCCCCGACGAGGCCGACCGCCAGCTGGCGCTGCGGGTCTATACATCACGGCTGATCGGCGCGGATCGCGATCTTGTCCTGCACGGAGGGGGCAACACCTCCTGCAAGGTAGTGCGGCGCGATATCTTCGGCCGCAGGATCGACGTGTTGCACATCAAGGGATCGGGTTGGGATCTGGCCACGATCGAGGCAGCCGGCCTGCCGGGGGTGCGCCTTGCCCCCTTGCGCGAACTGCGCGCGCTCGAAGCCCTTTCGGATGAAGACATGGTCAACCTGCAGCGCGCCGCCCTGCTTGACAGCAAGGCGCCCAATCCCTCGGTAGAAACCCTGCTGCATGCCTTCCTGCCGCACCGGTTCATCGATCACACTCATGCCTCGGCCATGCTGGCGCTTGCCGATCTGCCCGATGCCGAAACCGTCGTGCAGGAAATCTTCGAAGGGCGGGTTGCCTGCGTGCCCTTCATCATGCCGGGGTTCGAGCTTGCCCGGGTTGCAGCCGATGTCTATGAGAGCAATCCGGACGTCGAAGGCCTGCTGCTGCTGAAACACGGCCATTTCGCCTTTGGCGACAGCGCACGCGAAAGCTATGACAGGTTGATCGAACAAACCGCCGCGGCCGAAAGTTGGCTGGCGCGCAAGACCGGTGCCGTGCCCGCCCCCGCCACGGGGGAAAACGTGCAGTGGAGCGCCCGTGCCGCCGAAATCCTGCCGATGCTGCGCGGTCACCTCGGCAAATGCAGCGCCGAACATGCTGGCAATCCCGATCAGCCGATGCCGGTGATGGATCTGCGCAATGGCAGGAACGTCCAGGAATTCTTCGCCCGCGATGATCTGGCCCTGCTTGCCACCCGCGGCGTTCCTACCCCCGATCACGTGATCCGCACCAAGAACCGCCCCCTGTATCTGACCCGTGAAATCCTGAGCGGGGGGCGCCGGGCGGTGGAAGAAGCCGTCAACGGCTACATCACCCGCTACAAGGCCTATTTCGATGAAAACAACAAGCGTTTCGGCGGTGCGAAAAAGCTGCTCGATCCCGGCCCGCGGCTGGCCTGGATAGAAGGGGTCGGCATTGTCGGGATCGGCGCCGATGCAAGGGCGGCAGGCGCGGCTTCCGATCTTGCCGCCCAGGCGATCGGCGTGATGGTGAACGCCCAGGCCGCCGGCGGCTATTTTCCGGTGGATGAAACCCGCCTGTTCGACATGGAATACTGGTCGCTCGAACAGGCCAAGCTTGGCAAGGGAACCCCTCCGCCGATGCAAGGGCGCGTGGTGATGATCACCGGCGCCGCCGGCGCAATCGGCCAGGCCACGGCGCAGGCCTTCGCCGATCTCGGCGCCGACATCTTTCTGATCGACCGCGACTCCCGGGCCCTTGCAGACGCGGGCAAGGCCCTTGACGGCTTCCACCGGACTCTTGCCCTCGACATCACGGCCGAAGGGGCCGCAGAGGCCGCGATGGCGGCCTGCATCCGCGCCTTCGGCGGGCTCGACATCCTGATCTCCAACGCCGGCGCAGCCTGGAGCGGCGAAATGCTGACGCTGCCCGATGAAACCCTGCGCGAAAGCTTCGATCTCAATTTCTTTGCGCATCGCAATTTCGCCACCGCCGCCGCGCGACTGCTGTGCGAACAGGGGCGCGGCGGGCAGATCCTGTTCAATGTCTCGAAACAGGCGGTCAATCCCGGTCGGGGCTTTGGCGCCTATGGCATCCCCAAGGCCGCAACCATGTTCCTGCTGCGTCAGCTGGCACTGGAACTGGGCCCCAAAGGCGTGCGCGTCAACGGTGTCAACGCCGATCGCATACGATCGGGGCTGCTCGATGATGCCTTCATCGCCGAACGAGCCCGGGCCCGCGGGGTCAGCGAAGAAAGCTACATGGCCGGCAACCTTCTGCGCCGCGAGGTGGAAGCCCGTCACGTGGCTGCGGCCTTCGTGGCACTGGCCTGCTCCGAACGCACCACTGCCCATGTGATGACAGTGGATGGCGGCAACATCGAGGCAGCGCTGCGCTGAAGACGGCCTTCCGCGGTTTGCTGCGCGCTGCAGCCGCCCCCGTCAGAACAATTCCACGTCGGAAACCCCGCCCGGCCCTGCACCTCTCCCCGCTTCCGAATCCAGCCGCTGCGCGCCTGCCCGCTGCGGGTGCGGAAGTTCTTCCCGGCAACGTTTCACAAATCTTTGCCGCGCACGCCCGCTTGCCGGCCAGAATTCGATGCGGCGCGCCCGGCTGCCGCCCAGACAGCTTGCAACACAGGGAATGTTCTCGGCCCGCAGGAACTCCAGGGCAAAACCGGCATTCCGTTGTCCCAGATCCCCGAGGCGCGCATTCATCGTGGCACCGCCGAACAGCTTTGCCTGCAACCGGAAACGGTCTCCTCCCCGCTTGACGATGTCGTTGATCAGGATCTCCATGGCATTGACCCCATGGCTTTCGAAATCACCAATGGTCGTCATGCGTTCGGGTATCAGAATGTGGTTCATGCCGCCAACTCCCGCGATACTGTCCCAAAGACAGGCCGCGACGCATGACCCGAGAATGGTGGCAATGCATGTTTCGCCATTGTCGCAAACCGCGTGTTCCCCCTGAGAAATATGGATGATCCCTCTTCCGCTCATGCCCCGCCCTGCTGCTCATCCACGCTTGCAGCCCCGGGCAGCACGATTCGTGCAGGCGTTCCGCTGAATTTCCCAGAAGCGAAATCCGCACCCGGCAACAGCCCCGCTGCCGGCCGGAGAAAACAGCCTGGCGGCATCCGCACCGCTTTCATATCCCGCATTTCAGAAATCCTTCCAGTCATTCTCGTCCTGCGGTTCTGCCTCTATCATCAGCGCCATATTGCCTTCGACCGCCGGAAGCGGTTCCGCGGCCGGTGCCCTCCGCCCCTGCCGCCCATCTTCACGAAACATATCGCCATCCGGCGGACCGGCGGGTTCAACCGCTTTCCCGGATGCCCCGGTCCTGAAGCGTGCCATGGTCCGGGTCAGCATTTCCGCCTCCTGGGTCAGCGCATGGCTTGCCGCCGTGGTTTCCTCGAACATTGCCGCATTCTGCTGCGTTACCTGATCAAGCTGATTGACTGCGGCATTGATCTCGGCAAGCCCCCCCGACTGCTCCTCGGCCGAAGCCGCGATCTCCGAAACATGTCGCGAAATATCCGATACCGAGGCAACGATGCTGCGCAGCGCCTCGCCCGCTTCCCCAACCAGTTCAACCCCCTGTTTCACATGCTGGCCACTGGCCGAGATCAGTTCGTTGATTTCGCGTGCCGCTTCCGAAGAGCGTTGCGCAAGGGCCCGTACTTCTGATGCGACCACGGCAAAGCCCCGGCCTGCATCACCGGCGCGCGCCGCCTCCACCCCCGCATTCAGCGCAAGCAGATTGGTCTGGAAGGCTATGTCGTCGATGACGCTGATGATCTTCGATATCCGGTTCGAAGAATCCTCTATCTTGCCCATCGCCTCGACCGCTTCGCTGACCACGGCGCCGCTGGCTTCGGCATTCGCCCTGGCTTCCGTGACAACCCGATTCGCACGCCCCGCCCCTTCGGCCGATGTGCGCACACTTGCCGTCATCCCGTCGAGCGCGGCCGCCGTTTCTTCCAGCGTGGCGGCCTGCCGTTCGGTGCGGCGCGACAGATCATCGGCCGCACTGCTGATCTCCCGGGCCTCGTTGCGGATCGATTCGGCGTTCTCGATGACTCTCAGCATGGCATCATTCAAGGTTTTCACCGCAGCGTTGAAATCCGTCCTGAGCTGTTCGTATTCTTCGGAAAACGGCTCGGTGATCTGCGCTGTCAGATCGCCCTCCGACAGTTGACTGAGGCCCACGCGAAGTGCCTCCACGACATCCGTCTGCGCCCGTTCCATTTCTTCGCGCAGCCGCCTGGCCTCTTCCATCTGGCGATTCACCTGAGTGATATCCTTGGCGATCAGCACGAAACGCATGGGAATGCCGCTCCGGTCAAGAACCGGCGTGAAGGCCCCCTCCAGAAGCAGCGGATCGCCTCCCGTTGCCCCCACTGCGAAACGGCCATAGATCGCCTCGCCGCGCGCAAGGCGCTCTGCCACGGGGCCACGCTCGCGGGCCTTCTGCGGGTCGAAATCGAACATCTCGTCAAGATCGATTCCGCGAATTTCACCGAGCGAAACGGCTGCCGCCTCCAGAAAGTTTTCATTTGCCGACGTCAGCTTGCCCGCCAGATCGAATTCAAGCCGGATCTGGTGCATGTCGATTGCCGCAAGGATGGCGCTGTTCATGCGCGCATCGGTAACATCCTGCCATTCGATCACGAAGCCCGTCTGGTTGCCGTCCCGGTCGGTGATCGGATTGATATCGAGGGAAAAACGCGCCTCACCAATCCTGATATCGGTGGAATAGGGCAGGTTTTCCGGGTTCGAAAGAACCCTGCGCACCCGTGCCGGCCTGCCGTGGAAGATATCCATGCTCCTGCCGACAACCTGTTCCGGATCGAAATCTTCGCGGATCGTGCGGAAATCGTCGTGATACAGCCGGAACAGGCGCATGATCGAGGAATTGACGTAACGGATGTTGAAATCCCGATCGACCATCATCAACCCGGCCGAGCAGCTTTCGAAGGCTGCCCCCTTGAACAGGGTTTCGGCCGCGGCCTCGTCGGCAGCCTTCAGGTCGTCACGGAAATCGCGCAGGGCGCCAGCCATTTCCCCGATCTCGTCCTGGCGATCGGCATGGGGAATTCCGGTTTCATAATCCTTGCGGGCGATCCGCGACATCGCGCCGATCAGCGCCCGGATCGGGCGCGAAACCCCACGTGCGATCCCCACGGCCGCCACCGCCATCAGCGCCAGAAGTCCTCCGCCCTGCCACAGCATCTTGCGCAGCAGGGCATGTGCCGGCGCCAACAGTTCGCTGATGTCCTGTTGCGAGACCACGGCCCATTTCACACCGCCGAATTCGAACGGACCATAGGCCGACATCACCTCTCTCCCGAACGGCCCGGTGCCCCGGATGACACCGGTTTCGCCCCCGAGCGCGCGTTGCACGGACTCGGTTTCCACCTTCTTGATCAGTTGGGTGGGCTCATCCGTCAGGCGCGACTGGTTGCGCATCAGGAAATCACTGCCCACCAGAAGGTTTTCGCCGGTTTTGCCCATGCCGGCCGTATGGGAAACCATGCTGCTGATCAGCGCCCCCGGAATCTCGACCGCAAGCACCCCGAGAAGCGCCCCGTTCGACGACAGGACCGGCACTGCCATGAAACTGCTGGCCGGGCTGCCCGAAGCTTCGTAAGGGGCGAGATCGCTGAACAGGATATCGTCGTCGAACAGCTGATCCTGGGAACGCTGGCCGAGTTCGGCAAAAAGCGCTGCAAGCGCGCTGGCACGCGCGCCCTCGCCTGCCAGGGAAGTTGCGAAGTCGCCATGCTTGCGCACCGAATAAAGAACATTTCCGTCACCGTCGATCAGATAGAGATCGCCAAGCCTGTTCATCTCCATCAGCGAACGGAAATAGGGGTGATACTTGCGGTGCACCCGACTGTAGCTAGAATTGTCGCGGGAAAATCCCATCAGGTAACGCTTGTCGGGCGGGTTCGGGTTCCTGGTTATGTAGGCATTCACCAGATAGGCGGACTTGTCGCCCGGCAGTGCAAACCAGGCATCCCTGAGTTCCACCACCGCGCGGCGCACCAGCGGGCTGGTGGCCTGGCTGACAAGGGTATTGCCAAGGATGGCGAACCGCGATTCAAGGTGGGAATGGCTGGCTTCGAAGGCCAGTTCTAGCTTGTCCTGCGCATCCTCGATCAGCGCATCACGGGCGCTTGTATAGGAAACCGCGCCAACGATGGCCAGCATCAGCCCCCCGACCACCCCCATGATCAGCGGCAGTTTCACCGAGATATTCACATCGTTCAACAATTTCATCCCATGCCTCCGAGCAGCTCATGCAGGATGCCATGCCGGCGCGGGGCATTCCGCGCCTGTATCTCCGTCAGGAAAGGGAAAAGCCGTGAAGATTCGTTTAAACCGGCCGATTTTCATGCGGCGCCGCCGGCACCGGGCGCCCGAAGCCGGGCGGATCTTTCGGCTATCCCGTTGTTTCAAGGGTGATTTCCGCCAGCAGGCCCGGCTTGTTGTCGGACAGCCGTACCTGCCCGCCGTGCAGCCGCACGATAGCCGCGACAAGACTGAGGCCAAGCCCGCTGCCCGCCCGGGCCCGGTCCTTGTCAAGGCGATAGAAGCGGCGCAGTACCTTTTCGCGTTCCTCGGGCGGTATGCCCGGACCGTTGTCGGCAACGGCAAGACGTGCCGTTGCCCCCTTGCGGGCAACCGTCAGGCCGATCCGGGCCGGAGGCGGCACATGGCGCATCGCGTTCTCGACCAGGTTGACCAGCGCCTGGGCAAGCATGTCGCGATCCCCCTTCACCGGCACCGGATCGGGCCAGGGGGTGAAGGACAGGGCATGGCCCATCTCCTCGGCCACCGGATCGAGCATCTCGTGCACCGTGGCAGCAAGATCGTTCAGATCGAGCGTCTGTTCGCGCGGACGGGCATTGCCGCCCTCGATCTGGGCTATGCGCAGCACGGCATTGAAGGTCTTGACCACGGCATCAACCTCGGCCACTGCCCGGTCAAGTTCGCGCAACGCGCTTTCGGGCAGGTCGCTGCGGGCCTGCAGGGGCTCGATCCGGTTGCGCAGCCGCGCCAGCGGCGTGCGCAGATCATGGGCCACGTCGTTGGAAACCTGGCGCAGGCTTTCCACCGTCACCGAAAGCCGCTCCAGCATTTCGTTGAGCTTCGCGGCGACCCGGCCGATATCATCATGGCGCGGGCGGGGTTCATCGAAACGGGCCGCGAGATCGCCGCGCGCCACCGCATCAAGCACCCGGTTCAGCCGGGCGATACGCCGCTCGCTGCGCCGCGCCAGCACGAAGGCCAGCGCCACCGACATCAGCATCGCCGAACCAAGCCCCCAGCCGATCGCCCCCATCAGGATACGCTGCATCTCGCCGATCGCGCGCGTGTCGCGGGCCACGATCACCCAGCCGGCCGGAATTCTGAGCCCGTAGCCGACAAAACGCAGGCCCCGCCCCCGGTTTTCCATCGCGGGCAGCACGATATCGGTTCCGCCCGACAGATCGCGCGGGCCGGTAAAGGGCCGCTTGATCAGAAAGTTGCCGAAACGCGGCTTGCCCCTGGTGTCGATGAACAGGTAAAGGTTTTCGCCGCCACGGGTCGTGGCAACATTGGTGGCAATCTGGGCATGCAGTTCGGGCAGACCGGCCACCTGATAGGTGGCGGCCAGGTTTTCCGCCATCTGGCGGGCATCGCGCTGCAGCTTGGCGTGCAGTTCTCCGGCCAGAACGAAATAGCCGATCAGCGCGGCCGCCAGGGTGGCCACCACGAAGATCGCCGAAACCATCGCCGCCAGCCGCAACGATGCCGATGAGGCAAGTGCCGCCAGCGGCCTTGCCGGATGCCGAAGCCGCCTTCTCCACCCGGGAGCAGACGCCTGTGCGCTGGCAGAGGGCGAAGGCTTCCGGGGTGGTCTGGCTGACGCTGCCGGAAACACATGCGCAAGGCTCGCCCTCAGCCGCCGCAATCCCGACAGCCACCCCCGGCGCATCCGGCGACCCCCGCGGGAACGGTCCGGCGCGCTCATGGCGACAGCATGTAGCCCGCACCGCGCACGGTTTGCAGCAGGGGCTTGTCGAAGGGCTTGTCGATCTTGGCGCGCAAGCGGCTGACATGGGTTTCGACGATGCTGGTATTGGGATCGAAATGGATGCCCCAGACGGCTTCGAGCAGCATGGTGCGTGTCTGCACCCGGCCCCGGGTGCGCAGCAGATGTTCGAGCAGCCGGAATTCACGCGGCTGCAGTTCGATCCGGCGGCCGGCACGGCGCACCTCGCGACGCACCAGGTCCATTTCCAGATCCCCGGCCTTCAGCACCGTGGTTTCGCCCTGCATCGCCGGGCGGCGGGCCAGCGCCTGGATGCGGGCCGAAAGCTCGGCAAAGGCAAAGGGTTTCACCAGATAGTCATCGGCTCCCGCGTTCAGCCCCTCGACCCGGTCATCCACCCCGTCAAGCGCCGTCAGGAACAGAACCGGCACGGTGATCTTCGCCGCCCGCATCGCCTTGACCAGCGCCAGGCCATCAAGCCCCGGCATCATGCGATCAACCACGAACATGTCATAGGGCTGCATGGTGGCCTGCATCAGCGCTTCGCGCCCGTCGTCCACATGGTCCACCACATGACCCTCGGCCTCAAGCCCCTTGCGCAGATATTCCGCGGTCTGGGTATCGTCCTCGGCGATCAGGATCTTCATGTGTCTCTGCCTGCCTCCTGCCTGCCATTGCCGGTGGTGCGCAATGATGAAAGGACAGGGCGCGCCACCGCCCGCGAGGGCTTCCGGCCTTTCGCGGAAGGCGCCCCATTTCCGCACCCCTGCCTTACCGCAAGATGGGAAGAACCTTACGGTTTCGCAAGGTTCGGCGCAGGCGCAGACACGGCGGAAAGGGAATTGCCCCGGCAACGGAAGAGCGGAGGAAGAACGAAAATCCGGCCGCAGCCGGCAGGAAAACCCCCGATTGCACACTGCTTCCTCCGCCCCGGAAGAAACGACACGGTAAATTACAAATTACGAAATGGTAATCCTCCCGTCAGGTTGCCGCAAGAAGCAATGCCCAGATATGGCCTGCGACGGTCGGGAGGTTCCTGCGGAGCGGACGAGCTTGAATGCGCGGGCACCCGGGGCGCGCAGGCCACCACTCACACCGGGCCCGCACGGGCTTCTCCACCTGGCCCGGTTCCCGGACGCGGCGCGCCTTGCATGTCCCCCCTGTGCGCGCCGTATCTGCCACGCCCCGGACAGACCCCGGGCCGCGACAGGAGCCCGGCCTGTTCCGCGAGGCCGCCCCGGCCGTCGCACCGCATGGCCGGAATCACGACCGGAGACGGCAATCGGGCCGGCCCTGCATGGAAAGGATCGGAGCCGGAACGAAGCGCTCCTGGAAAGACAACCCGGGAAGCACCGGCATACTGGACCATCATACCGAACCATCATACGGAGGAAAAAACATGCTACCACGTCTTGGCAGGCTGGCCGGCATCGCCGCAACAACCGCCGCAACCTCGGTGCAGACCCTTGCGCTGACCGCCGCACTGGGCACTGCCGCGGTGGCGACAGCCCCGGTTGCCCGGGCCTATGCCCCCCCAGAGGGCTATGCCGATCTGGTGGAACAGGTCACGCCCGCGGTGGTCTTCATCGAGGTCAAGGGGAAAGATCCCCGCCAACCCGCCGGCCGCGCACCGGGGTTCAGGATGCCGCCGGGCCTTGAACTGCCGCCCGGCTTTCCGCCCGTTCCCGGCCTGCCCTCCCATCCGCCGCAGCCGACAACCGGTGTGGGATCGGGCTATATCATCAGCCCGGATGGCGAGATCGTCACCAACAACCACGTGATTGACGGCGCGGGAACCATCACCGTCAGGCTTGAGGACGGGCGCAGGTTCAAGGCCCGCGTTCTGGGCACCGATCCCCTGACCGACATCGCCCTGCTGAAGATCGAGGACGGCAGCGTGAAGGATCTGCCCACCGTCAGGTTTGCCGATTCCGGCAGGCTTCGGGTGGGGGATGCGGTGATCGCCGTCGGCAACCCGTTCGGCCTGGGCGGCACGGTGACGGCGGGGATCATCTCGGCGCTTGGCCGCGATATCGACGCCGGCCCCTATGACAGCTACATCCAGACCGACGCCGCCATCAACCGCGGCAATTCGGGTGGACCGCTGTTCAACACGAAGGGCGAAGTCGTGGGCATGAACACCGCGATCTTCAGCCCCTCGGGCGGCTCGGTGGGTATCGGTTTCTCGATCCCGTCCGACACGATCCGCAAGGTGGTAAGCGAACTGCGCGAAAACGGCACCGTTACCCGGGGATGGCTGGGGGTTCGCATCCAGGAGATCACCCCCGAAATCGCCGAGGCCCTGGGGCTTGAGGCCCCCGAGGGCGCGCTGGTTTCCGGTGTCCGGCCCGACGGCCCGGCCAGACAGGCAGGGCTGCGGGCCGGCGACGTGATCCTCGAAGTGGGCGGCGAAAGGGTGAAGACCATGCAGGAACTGCCCTCCCTGGTGGCGGCGCTCGATCCCGGCGAAACGGTGCGCTTCGTGATTCTCCGCGACGGCAGGAAGATCGAACGCGATGTAACCATCGGCACGCTTTCCCCCGAAAAACAGGCAATGCCCCCCCGGGGCAGCGGGGGCAGCGGGCTGTCGCCCTCGAAACTGGGGATCGAGGTCGAACCGCTGACCCCGGAACTTGCCGCCCGTCACGGCCTGCCGCCGGACGCCGCCGGGGTCGTTGTCATATCGGTCGATCCCCAGGGCCCGAACGCCGAAGCGCTGCGCCCCGGCGACGTGATCGAGGCGGTGAACAACGCTCCGGTGCAGACTCCGGGCGAACTGGCCGCAGCGCTGAAACAGGCAGGCGACAGGCCGGCGGTGCTGCTGCGCATCATCCGCCAGGGCATGCCGCTTTATGTGGGGGCAAGACTGCCCGCCGCCTAGTGCATGTCGCGTCAGATCGCACTTGCTTCGCCCGGGGCGCGCAGGCGGTCCGGGCACGCGCCCGCCCCATGGCAGTCGCATGCCCTGAGCAGCCTGCCGCGCCGAATCCGATCATGTGCGACAGGCTCTGGAAAGGCACTGATCCGACAGTCCGACCGTGCGGGAAACCACCGGAAGCGGCCCTGCGGGGCCGTTTCTCGCCAGGGATTTCTCCCGCCTATTCCAGGCGGCTGATCACCACAGTCACTTCGGGCTTCTTGCCGCTTGCGTCGCTGCACGAACGCCGTACGATGCGGATCATCGCCTCTTCCAGACGGTCATCGTCGGCCAGCATGCCGGGCTCGGCGCGGGCCAGGAAGCGGTTCAGATCATCCTCGATGGTCTCGGCCAGCGGCGCCCCGGAAACGCCGGTTTCGGCCAGCCCCGAAAGCTCGACCCAGGCATCCCCAAGCAGCACCCCGTCCTCGACCAGAACGGTGGCCAGCACATGGCCGTTCAGGGCCATGCGGATACGGTCGCGCACGATACCGTCCATCGCACCGATCATCACGGCACCATCCAGATAGGTCCGGCCCGCCTCCACATGTTCAGCGATCTTCGGCACCTCGCCCGTCAGATCCGCCATCATCCCGTTTTCGACGATCTCCGAGGCAATCCCCCTGGCGCGGGCCAGTTTCATGTGGGCGCGCAGGTGGCGGTGCTCTCCATGCATCGGGATCACCATCCGGGGTTGCACGATCTCGTGCATGCGCTCGAGATCGGGGCGGTTGGCATGGCCCGAAACATGAAACAGGCTCATGTCTTCGGACACCACATCCACCCCCATGCGCGAGAAGGCGTTCATGATGGCGATCACTCCGCGCTCGTTGCCGGGGATGGTCTTGGAGGAGAACAGGAACATGTCGCCCTCCTTCAGCTGCAGGCCCATGTATTTGCCGCGCGCCAGCTGTGCCGAGGCCGCTCGCCGCTCGCCCTGGCTGCCGGTAACGATCAGCATCAGGTTTTCGCACGGGATCTGCACGGCCTCTTCGGGGCTGATCACAGGCGGGAAATCGGTGACAACGCCGGTTTCCCGCGCCGCCTCGATCATCCGCTGCATCGAGCGTCCGAGCATGCACACCGAGCGCCCCGCGGCAATGCCGGCATCGGCCAGCGTCTTCAGCCGGGCGATGTTCGAGGCGAAAGTGGTGGCCACCATCATGCCCTCGGCACCAGCCACCAGCCTGCGGATCTCGGGGCCGACGGTGGCCTCCGAACGGTTGGGGCGTTCGGTAAACACATTGGTGGAATCGCAGACCAGCGCCTGCACCCCCGGTTTCGCGATCTCGGCCCAGAGCTGCGGATCGAACGGCTCGCCCTCGACAGGGGTTTCGTCAAGCTTGAAATCGCCGGTATGCACCACCCGTCCGGCCGGCGTATCGATCGCCAGCCCCGAGCTTTCGGGAATCGAGTGCGAGATCGGCACGAAGGATACATCGAACGGCCCCGCCCTGACCACCGCGGGCCAGGGTTCGGCGGTCAGCACCTCTTTCGGATCAAGGCCGCGCTCTTCCATCTTGCGCCGGGCAATATGGGCGGTGAAGGGGCGGGCATGCACCGGCACGCGCAGCCTGTCCCACAGCAGGCTGACGGCCCCCACGTGATCCTCGTGCGCATGGGTGATGAAGATCGCCTCGATCCGCTCCCGGTTCTCGACCAGCCAGGCGATATCGGCAAAGATCAGGTTGACGCCGGGGGTGGAATCCATGTTGGGAAAGGTGACCCCCAGATCGACCACGATCAGCCGTTCGCGCCCCGGGGCGCCATAACCATAGACATAGCAGTTCATGCCGATCTCGCCGGCGCCGCCCAGCGGCAGGAAGATCAGGCGTTCGTTGCCATTCCCCTTCTCGCCGCCGCCCTTGCCGCGGCCACGCCTGCCGCCTCCGTTGTGCCTGCCCCGGCGCGATGCGGTCCGGCCCTTGTCCGGCCTGCTGCTCTGGTTTTCGCTCATCTTCCGATCTGGTCCTTGTTGTATTGATGGATGACGGTCAGCCCGTGCATCGTCAGGTCGTCCTCGAATGCATCAAACAGGGCCTGGCCCTGCTGGAACAGGGGGGCAAGCCCCCCGGTGGATATGATTTTCATGTTTCGGCCCCTCTCAGCCCGGATACGCGCACAGATCCCCTCGACCAGCCCCACATATCCCCAGAACACCCCCGACTGCATGCAGGCCACGGTATTGGTTCCGATCACGTGCCCGGGCTTCGTCACATCCACATGCGGCAGGGCCGCAGCGGCTTCGTGCAGGGCGCGCAGGCTGAGGTTGACGCCGGGCGCGATCACCCCGCCCACATAGGCGCCGTCGGTATCAACCACATCGAAGGTGGTGGCCGTGCCGAAATCGACGATGATCAGATCACCGCCATGGCGGTCGAAACCGGCCACCGTATTCACCAGACGGTCGGGGCCCACCTGGGTGCCCGCATCCACCCGCACCTCGACCGGCAGCAGGCAATCGGGCCGCCCCACCACCAGGGGGCGGCATCCGCAATAGCGATCGGCAAACACCCGCAGGTTCCACACCACCCGCGGCACGGTAGAGGAAATCACCACCGCATCCACATCGAACGGAATGCCGTGGTGCCGCAGCAGCGTGTCGAGCCAGACGAAATACTGGTCGGCGGTGCGCCGATGCTCGGTGCTGGTGCGCAGGGTGCAGAGGAACCTTTTCCCGTCCCACAATGCAAAAACGGTGTTGGTGTTGCCGCAATCGATCGCAAGAAGCATCAGCTGCCCTCCCTGCCGGTGAAGAACACCTCGCCTGCTGCGATGCGGCGAAGCCCTGCTCCCGTGTCTAGAACAAGGGCGCCGTGCTCGTCCAGCGTCTCGAAACGCCCGGTGAGGCGTGCATTCCCGGCCTGCACGGCAACTTCGCCGCCAAGATGCGCGGCGCGCGCCAGCCAGGCACGGCGGATCGGAGCAAAACCATGCGCGGCAAAACCGGCCGCGTGGCGGGCGAAGGCAGGGGCCAGAAGATCAAGGAATTCCCCGGGCCCGATCCGGCAGCCGGTAGCCGGAGCCAGCGCCACCGGCGCAAGGGCGCCGGCGGGAAGGGCCGCCGGATCGGGCGCCCCGGACAGGTTCACGCCAATGCCGATCAGCAGCAGATCGCCACGGCTTTCCAGCAGGATGCCGGCAAGCTTCCGCCCGTCGAGCAGCACGTCATTGGGCCATTTGAGGGTGAAGCGCGCAGACATGCCCGTTGCCCGGGCCAGAGCATCGTGAAGCGCGAGCGCGGCGATGAAGGAGTGCAACGCACGCTCCGGGGGCGGCATTCCGGGGCGCAGCAGCAGGGTGGCCGCGAAATTGCCTTCGGGATCATGCCAGCGGCGTCCGCGCCGTCCGCGCCCCGTCGTCTGACGCAGCGCCATGATCCAGGCGGGTGCGGCCAGATCACCCGCGCGCCGGAGCGTTTCATCCATGGTGCTGTCGCATTCCGCCAGAACCAGCCGGCCGGTGCCGGCCGGCCAGTCGGACCACTTGTCGGGCCTATCTGACAAGGGCCGCCGCCGCTGCCTCGGCAAGGGGTTCGAGCCCCAGAAGGTTGACCACCCCAAGCAGCATCACCGCCGCCGTCGCCATCAGGAACAGCCACTGCACCGGGGGCATCGAGGTGTCGATCGCCTCGCCCTCTTCGCCGAAATACATGTAATAGACGATGCGCAGATAATAGAAGGCACCGATCACCGAAGCGATCATCCCCACCCCTGCAAGCCACACCAGCCCCGCATCCACCGCAGCCTTCAGCACATAGAACTTGCCGAAGAAGCCCAGCAGCGGCGGAATGCCCGCCAGGCTGAACAGCAGGATCAGCATTGCCAGCGCCTTGCCAGGTGCATGGAGCGAATAGAGATTGAGCGCCGCGATATCGGCAAGCGGGCGGCCATCGCGCTTCATCGACAGGATGAAGGCGAAGGTGCCCACGTTCATCATCACGTAGATCACCATGTAGATCAGCATTGCCTGCACCCCGAAGCTGCCCCCCGCTGCCAGCCCCATCAGCGCAAAGCCCATGTGCGAGATCGAGGAATAGGCCATCAGCCGCTTGATGTTGGTCTGGCCGATGGCCGCAATGGCGCCAAGCAGCATCGAAAGCACCGACAGCAGAACCAGGATCTGGCTCCAGTCACCAACCGCCAGACCGAAAGCATCGTGCAGCACCCGCGCCATCAGCGCCATGGCCGCCATCTTGGGAGCGGTGGCGAAAAGGGCGGTTACCGGCGTGGGCGCGCCTTCATAGACATCGGGTGTCCACATGTGGAAAGGCACGGCGGAAACCTTGAAGGCCAGACCGACAAGGATGAACACCAGCCCGAACAGCAGACCGATCGGCACGCGGCCATCGCTGAGCGTGGTGATCAGCACGTCGAAGCGGGTCGAGCCGGCAAAGCCGTAGGCCAGCGAGGCCCCATAGAGCAGAAGCCCCGATGACAGCGCCCCCAGCACGAAATACTTGAGCCCGGCCTCTGTGGATTTCACGTTGTCGCGGTTCATCGCCGCCAGCACATAAAGCGCCAGGGACTGCAGTTCGAGCCCCATGTAAAGCGCCATCAGGTCACCGGCCGAAACCATCATCATCATGCCCACCGCGGCCAGCGCCGCAATGATCGGATATTCGAACCGGGCAAGCCGCCCGCGATCCAGATAGTCTTTCCCCGTCAGCAGCACCGCGGCCACCGCCAGCAGGATCGTGATGCGGGCAAAGCGCGAAAACCCATCGTCGATGAAGGCCCCGTTGAAGGCCTCGCGCGCGGCCGGGGCGCGCATCCCGATCCACAGCGCGATCGCCGCCATCACCAGCGCGGTAAGCCAGGTAAGGGCACCGCTGAGCCTGTCCTTCCCGGTATAGACGGCGAAGATCAGCGCCGCCATTGCATAGACCGCCAGGGTGATTTCCGGGGCGAGGATTGCCAGTCCGGTGGGGATATCGCTCGTCATCGTCTGTTCCATCCTCAATGCTCCGCTGCGGCACGGGGTTCGGCCCCGGCGCCGCCCTCGGCGGCCGCCCCGACCGCCTGGTGATAGTTTTCGACCAGCGCCTGCACCGACGGACCGGTGATGTCGGTCACCAGCCCCGGATAGACCCCGAGCAGCAGCGTCATCGCCACCAGCGGCGCAAAGATCAGCCTTTCGCGCGGGGTAAGATCGCCAATGGTGCGCAGGGCCTCGCGAACCAGATCGCCGAACACCACCCGACGATAGAGCCACAGCGCATAGGCCGCCGAAAGGATCACCCCGGTGGTGGCCACCGCCGCCGCCCAGGTGTTGGCGCGGAAGGTGCCCAGAAGGGTCAGAAACTCGCCCACGAAACCCGAAGTGCCCGGCAGCCCCACATTGGCCATGGTGAAGAACATGAACACAAGCGCATAGGCCGGCATCCGGTTCACCAGCCCGCCATAGGCGGCAATTTCACGGGTGTGCATGCGATCATAGATCACGCCCACGCACAAAAACAGCGCCCCCGAGATGAAACCATGGCTCAACATCTGGAAGATCGCCCCGTCCACCCCCTGCTGGTTGGCGGCGAAGGTGCCCATCGTCACATAGCCCATGTGGGCAACCGAACTGTAGGCGATGAGCTTCTTCATATCTTCCTGGACCAGAGCCACCAGCGAGGTATAGACGATGGCGATCACGGAAAGCCACATGATCAGCGGCGTGAACAGATCGCTGGCAACCGGGAACATGGGAAGGCTGAAACGCAGGAATCCATAGCCGCCCATCTTCAGCAGGATCGCCGCCAGCACAACCGATCCCCCGGTGGGCGCCTGCACATGGGCATCGGGCAGCCAGGTGTGCACCGGCCACATGGGCATCTTCACCGCGAAAGAGGCAAAGAAGGCCAACCACAGAAGCGCCTGCATCCCCCCCGTCACCGTCAGGCCCAGCACCTGCAGCGGCGCGCTGGCGAACTGATGATCGAGCAGCGCCGGGATGTCGGTAGTGCCGGCATCCATGTACATGGCCACCATCGCCACCAGCATCAGAACCGAACCGAGCAGCGTGTAGAGGAAGAACTTGAACGCCGCATAGATCCGGTTCTGCCCGCCCCAGATGCCGATGATCAGGAACATCGGGATCAGCCCCGCCTCGAAGAACAGGTAGAACAGCACCAGATCAAGCGCCGTGAACACGCCGATCATCAGCGTTTCAAGCACCAGGAAGGCGATCATGTAATCCTTCACGCGGGTTTTCACGTTCCAGCACGACAGGATCACCAGCGGCATCAGGAAGGTGGTGAGCATCACGAACAGCACGCTGATCCCGTCCACCCCCATCTTGTATTTCAGGCCCAGGATCCATTCCTTTTCCTCGACGAACTGGAAGCCCGTGTCGGAAGGATCGAATCCGGTCAGGATGAACAGCGAAAAGACGAAGGTGGTCAGGGTGGTGATCAGGGCCACCCATTTCGCATTGCCGCGTGCGGCCGGGTCGTCTCCTCGCAGGAACAGGGCCAGGATCGCCGCGCCCAGAAGCGGAATGAAGGTGACGATGGAAAGAAGATTGTCCATTACTCGGCTCCCCCGCTGATCGCCATCCAGGTCAGAAGCACCACGATCCCCACCACCATCGCAAGGGCATAGGTGAACACGTAGCCGGTCTGCACGGCGCGGGCAAAACGCGTCATCCGCGGCACCAGCCCCATGGCCACGCCATTGATCGTGCCGTCGATGAGCCGCTCGTCGCCACCCTTCCAGAACAGCCGTCCGAGACGGAAGGCGTTCTTCACGAAGAGGGCGTCGTAAAGCTCGTCGAAATACCACTTGTTCAGCAGGAACAGGTAGAGCGGACGGAAGGTGGCGGCCAGCCGCTGCGGCAGCGCCGTGTTGCGTATGTAGAACAGCCAGGCCAGCGCCAGCCCTCCGAGCATGGCAAGGAAGGGCGCGAATTTCACCCATTTGGGCGCGTGGTGAGCGCGGTCCATCACCTCGCCGCCGCGCAGCATGAAGATCGCTCCCTCGGGCGCCACGCCGGGCGCGGCTGTCATGTGGCTGCCGCCTGCCGGCACCGCCCCGTGGCCTGCCCCGGCAGCACCGCCCGAACCTTCGGCGGTGGCGGCCCCGGCGGCGGTTTCCTCATGCGCGGGAATGGCGAAGAATTCGTTCACCTGCTCATGCTTGCCGAAGAAGCTGCCATACCACAGCATCCCCGAAACCACCGCGCCCAGGGCCAGCGCATAAAGCGGCACCCGCATCACCAGTGGCGCCTCGTGGGCATGTTCATGGGCATGGCTGTCGCGCGGTTGTCCGAAAAATGTCATGAAGATCAGCCGCCAGCTGTAGAAGCTGGTGAAGGCGGCGGCGATCACCAGCAGCCAGAAGGCAAACTCGGCCACCGACGTGCCTGCCCCCCAGGTGGATTCGATGATCGCATCCTTGGACAGGAACCCCGCAAAACCGATCTGGGTGCCCGGTATCCCCACCCCGGTGATCGCCAGCGTGCCGATCACCATCAGCCAGAAGGTCTGCGGGATCTTGTGGCGCAGCCCGCCATAGCGTCGCATGTCCTGTTCGTGGTGCATGGCGTGGATCACCGCGCCCGCACACAGGAACAGCAGCGCCTTGAAGAAGGCATGGGTCAGCAGGTGGAACAT
The DNA here is from genome assembly GCA_026989355.1 of Paracoccaceae bacterium. GTDB lineage: Bacteria > Pseudomonadota > Alphaproteobacteria > Rhodobacterales > Rhodobacteraceae > WFVA01. The sequence goes on from JALSJM010000008.1 coordinate 96,572, forward strand.
GGCCACCGAATAGACGCCCACCCCCGCCGCGGCGAACATGTAGCCCAGCTGCGAACAGGTGGAATAGGCGATCACGCGCTTGATGTCGTTCTGCACCAGACCCACGGTCGCGGCGAAAAAGGCGGTGACGGCGCCGGTCACCACGATCATGTCGGTGGCCGCCGGAGCATATTCGTAAAGCGGCGACATGCGCACCACCAGGAACACCCCCGCCGTCACCATGGTTGCGGCATGGATCAGCGCCGAAACCGGTGTCGGGCCCTCCATCGCATCAGGCAGCCAGGTATGCAGGAAGAACTGCGCCGATTTCCCCATGGCGCCGATGAACAGCAGCACCCCCACCAGATTGGCGGCGTTCCAGTCGCGCCACAGGAAGGCAAGGTTCTGATCGGCCAGCGCGGGAGCGGCGGCGAACACGTCGTCAAGAACGATGCTGTCGGTCAGCCAGTAAAGGGCGAAGATGCCGAGCGCAAAACCGAAATCGCCTACCCGGTTCACCACGAAAGCCTTGATCGCGGCCGCATTGGCGCTTGGCTTGCGGTAATAGAAGCCGATCAGAAGATACGAGGCCACGCCCACACCTTCCCAGCCGAAGAACAGCTGCAGCAGGTTGTCGGATGTCACCAGCATCAGCATGGCGAAGGTGAAGAAGGAAAGATAGGCGAAGAAGCGCGGCTTGTAGCTTTCGCCCGGCTTCCATTCGGGGTCATCGGCCATGTAGCCGATGGAATAGAGATGCACCAGCGCCGATACGGTGGTGACCACGATCAGCATGATGGCGGTCAGACGGTCCATGCGGATGCCCCAGTCAACGCTGAGGGTGCCGCTTTCCACCCAGCGGAAAAGGGCAATGTGCTGCGTGCCCGGTTCAAGTCCGAGGAACAGGATCCAGGCCAGCACGGCCGAAAGGAACAGGAGCCCGGTGCTGACATACTGGGCCGCGGCCTCGCCGATCAGGCGCCAGCCGAACCCCGCGATCAGAGCGCCCGCCAGCGGGGCGAAAAGAAGGATCGTAGCCATGGCCCCTAACCTTTCATCACGTTGACGTCTTCAACCTCGATCGAGCCGCGATTGCGGTAGAAGGCCACCAGAATGGCCAGCCCGATCGAGGCCTCGGCCGCGGCCACGGTCAGCACGAACATGGTGAATACCTGGCCCACCAGATCGCCGAGGAAATGCGAGAACGCCACCAGGTTGATGTTGACGGCAAGCAGCATCAGTTCGATCGACATCAGGATGATGATCACGTTCTTGCGGTTCAGGAAGATGCCGAAGATGCCGATCACGAACAGACCGGCGGCCAGCGAAAGGTAATGTTCAAGTCCGATCATGTTCAAAGCCCCTGCCCCGGTTTCACGTCCTTCAGTTCCATGGCTTTCGCCGGATCGCGGTGCATCTGTTCAACCACGTTCTGGCGCTTCACGTCCTTGCGGTGGCGCAGGGTCAGCACGATCGCGCCGATCATCGCCACCAGCAGGATCAGCCCCGCTGCCTGAAACAGATAGATGTAGTCGTCGTAGATCAGCCGCCCGAGCGCCGCGGTATTGTGCACCTCGCCCGGATCCGGAGCGGGCGCGGCACGCAGGTTGCCGGCTGTTTCGGAAAATTCCCACGGCCCGAAGGCCAGCCCCAGATTCATCAGGAAGATGATGCCGATGAACAGCGCAAGCGGCACGTATTTCGCCATCTGACCGCGCAGTTCCTCGTAATCCACATCGAGCATCATCACCACGAACAGGAACAGCACCATCACCGCCCCCACATAGACGATCACCAGAAGCATCGCCACGAATTCGGCCCCGAGCAGGATGAACAGCCCCGCCGCACTGAGGAAGGCCGAGATCAGCCAGAGCACCGAATGAACGGGGTTCTTCGAGACCACCGTCATCGCGGCCCCCACCAGCGAGGTGATGGCAAACAGGTAAAATGCCAGTCCTGCGACACCCATTTTCTGTCCCTCTCTTCCCGGGCCTGCGGCCCTTCCAGCCCGATCCGCCTCAGCGGTAGGGCGCATCCAGTTCAAGATTGCGGGCGATCTCGGCTTCCCAGCGTTCGCCGTTGTCAAGCAGCCGCTGCTTGTCATACATCAGCTCTTCGCGGGTCTCGGTGGAAAACTCGAAATTCGGCCCCTCGACGATCGCATCCACCGGGCAGGCCTCCTGGCAGAATCCGCAGTAGATGCACTTGGTCATGTCGATGTCATAGCGGGTGGTGCGGCGCGAACCGTCGGCGCGCGGCTCGGCCTCGATGGTGATGGCCTGGGCCGGGCAGATCGCTTCGCACAGCTTGCAGGCGATGCAGCGTTCCTCGCCGTTCGGATAGCGGCGCAGCGCATGCTCGCCGCGAAAGCGCGGAGAAAGCGGCCCCTTTTCCTGCGGATAGTTCAGCGTGGCCTTGGGCGCGAAGAAATATTTCAGCCCCAGCCCGAAGCCCTTGATGAAATCCGTCAGCAGAAAGTATTTCGTCGCGCGGAGGTAATCGAATGCCATGCGCCTATCCTCCAGTCGTCCAGCGGGCCCAGGCGCCGCCGAAAGCCTCGTATTTCGCCAGGAACGCCACGATCACCACCCAGGCCAGCGACAGCGGCAGGAACACCTTCCATCCGATCCGCATCAGCTGATCGTAGCGGTAGCGCGGCGTTATCGCCTTGACCATTGCAAAGATGAAGAAGAAGAAGGCCATCTTGCCCACCATCCACAGCACGCCGTCGGGCAGGCCGGGAACAGGCGACAGCCAGCCGCCGAAGAACAGCAGCGTGATCAGCGCGCACATCAGGAAGATGGCGATGTATTCGCCGGCCATGAACAGCAGGAACATGGTCGAGGAATATTCCACCTGATAGCCCGCCACCAGTTCGCTTTCGGCCTCGGGCAGATCGAAGGGCGGACGGTTGGTTTCGGCCAGCGCCGAAACGAAGAACAGCACTACCATCGGCAGATGCGGCAGCCAGTACCACGAGAAGAATCCATAGCTGCCGTCCTGGGCGCGCACGATATCGGTAAGGTTGAGCGAGCCGGTGGACAGCACCACGCCGATGATGATCAGCCCGATCGACACCTCATAGGAAATCATCTGCGCCGCCGAGCGCAGGGAGCCCAGAAAGGGATATTTCGAGTTCGAGGCCCAGCCCCCCATGATGATGCCGTAAACCTCGAGCGAGGATACCGCAAACACGTAAAGGATCGCCACGTTCAGGTCGGCCAGCACCCAGCCTTCGTTGAAGGGAATTACCGCCCAGGCCACCATCGACATCACGAAGGCCACCAGCGGCGCCAGCACGAACACCGTCTTGTCGGCGCCGGCCGGGATCACCACTTCCTTCACCACGTATTTCAGCGCGTCCGCCACCGATTGCAGCAGCCCGAAGGCGCCCACGATATTGGGCCCCCGGCGCATCTGCACCGCGGCCCATATCTTGCGGTCACCGTAAACCAGGAACAGGAGCGAGATCATCACGAAGGCGATGATTGCAAGCCCCTGCGCGAGGATCAGAAGCGCGATGCCGAGCGGGGTTTGAAGAAATTCAGCCATGTGCCCTCACACCAAAGGTATCCCGTTGTTCCTGCATTCCCGCACCACTTCGGCGGTCTTCATGATCTCAAGCCCGTCGGGGCGCGCCCGCGACAGCGCATAGATCGCATCGCCCAGCCACTGGCGTGTCTTGTCCACCTCAAGGTTGGTGCGCAGATGCCGGGCATAGCGGTATCCGTGCCGGCGCGCATGTCCGGCCATCACGCAGCGCGCGTAATCGGTGACATCCACAGCGCGGCGCGCATCCTGAACGGTAACCTGCACATTGACCAGACCCTCGTCGAGTATAAGCACGTCCGCCCCCTGATACACCGGCACCAGATCGGGGTTCTCGGCCAGTTCGGGCGGCGGCGCACAGCCCCCCACCCCCGCCGCCATCACAAGCACCGGAGCAATCGCCGCGATATGAAGAGCGCCCTGCATCATGGCTATTCCGCCGCCAGATTCGATCCGGCCCGCGCCAGCGAAAGCGCCGAGCATTCCGCAAGAACCCGGCTGGCCCGTGCGATCGGATTGGCAAGCCAGTAGTCATCGATCGCAGCGGCGAAACGCCCCTTGCCGAGCCGCCCTGCGGGCAGCGGCTGCCATTCGTTTTCCGCAAGACAGTCGATCTCGGCCAGATGGGGCACCGCTTCCAGCAGCCGGTGGCGCAGCGCGGCCAGACTGTCATGGGGCAGGACCGCGCCCGTTTCCCCCGAAACCGCGCGAATGATGGCCCAGTTTTCCTTGGCCTCGCCCGGGGGAAAGGCGGCGCGCAGCGCCAGTTGCGGACGGCCTTCGGTATTGACGAAAAGACCGTCCTCCTCCGTCCAGGCCGCCGCAGGCAGGATCAGGTCGGCCCGGTGCGCACCACGATCGCCATGACTGCCCTGATAGATCACGAAGGGGCCTTCCGGCAGGTCGGTTTCATCGGCGCCGAGATTCCAGATCACATCCGCCCCCTCAAGCGCCGCCTCCAGGCCGCCCGTGCAGGTGGCCCCCACGTCCAGCGCGCCCACCCGCCCGGCCGCGGTGTGCAACACCAGGAACTTCGCGCCATACGCCTCGGCAAGCTGCATCGCATGGCCCAGCACTGCCGCGCCGTCAGCGCCGCGAAGCGCCCCTTGCCCGACGATCACCACAGAAGGCTGCGGCACCTTTCCGGGCCTGCCCTTCAGTGCCTGTACCAGCGCCGCGCGGTCGTCGCCCAGGTGGCTGCAGTCATAGGTCAGATCCGCTGCCGTGCCGATCAGCCTGATCTCGGCGCCGTTCAGCCAGGCCTTGCGGATTCGCGCATTCAGCACCGGCGCCTCGAGCCGCGGATTGGTGCCGATCAGCAGTATCATCCGCGCGCTGTCGATATCCTCGATGCCTGCCGTGCCCACATAGGCCGAGCGGTTCCCTGCCGGCAGCTTCGCACCATCCACCCGGCATTCCACGCTTCCGCCGAGCCCTTCGATCAGCTCCTTCAGGGAAAACGCCGCCTCGACAGGCACCAGATCGCCCACCAGCCCCGCCGCCTTCTGCGCGCCTTTCAGCGCCTTCGCGGCGGCGGCAAGCGCCTCGGGCCAGCCCACCGGAACCAGCTTGCCCGCCCTGCGCAGATAGGGCCGGTCAAGCCGCTGGCGTTTCAGCCCGTCCCAGGCAAAGCGGGCCTTGTCGGAAATCCATTCCTCGTTCACCCCGGCGTGCTCGCGCGGCAGGATGCGCATCACCTGCCGGCCGCGCACATCGGCCCGGATGTTCGAGCCGAGCGCATCCATCACGTCGATGGTTTCGGTCTTTCGCAACTCCCACGGGCGGGCCGAGAACGCATAGGGCTTGTTGGTCAGCGCGCCCACGGGGCACAGATCGATGATATTGCCCTGCAGGTTGCTGTCGAGCGTGGCGCCGAGATAGGTGGTGATCTCGGCATCTTCCCCGCGCCCCGTCTGGCCCATCACGGTGATGCCGGCCACTTCGGTGGTAAAGCGCACGCAGCGGGTGCAGGAGATGCAGCGCGTCATGCAGGTGTCCACCAGCGGTCCGAGATCGAGATCCTCGACCGCGCGCTTGGGCTCGCGATAGCGCGAGAAATCAACCCCATAGGCCATGGCCTGGTCCTGCAGATCGCATTCGCCGCCCTGATCGCAGATCGGGCAATCAAGCGGGTGGTTGATCAGCAGGAATTCCATCACCCCCTCGCGCGCCTTCTTCACCATCGGCGAATTGGTGCGCACCTCGGGCGGCTGCCCCTCGGGGCCGGGGCGCAGATCGCGCACCTGCATGGCACAGCTGGCGGCCGGTTTCGGAGGGCCGCCCACCACCTCGACAAGGCACATCCGGCAGTTGCCCGCGATCGAAAGCCGCTCGTGATAGCAGAAGCGCGGGATCTCGATTCCCGCCACTTCGGCCGCCTGGATCAGGGTCATGGCCCCGTCCACCTCGATTTCGCGGCCATCGATGATGATCTTTCTCGTGTCGGTCATGAGCAGGTTCCATCCACTTTCCAGGCGTCTCCGGTCAGGCCGGGGGGGTGGTGCGCATCCGCGGCGACCGTTGCGTGCGCGCCGGCCGCGGCAGGCAGGAACATGACTGCAGAAATCTTCATCTCCGGCTCCTCAGCAACTGGCCGATCAGGCTTTTCTTCGCGATTTCCTCTTCGCCCAGGCGGCAATAGCTCTGTGCATCGCCCGGTTTCACGCCGCGGGCGGCCATGTAGTCGGCAGCCATCTTCCTCACCCGCGCCTTTTCCTGCGGATCCTTCAGGAAGGCCTTCACCTCGTCGCGCTCATAACCCTGACGGATCGCATATTGCTTCAGCGCCTCGAGCTTCTGCCACACCACGAAATAGCGCGGCGAGATCGTGGGGCAGTTCTTGCGGATCTCGTCGCCCACGACCCCCGCCATCAGCGACAGGTTGATGTGCCGTTCCTCGGGCAGCGGCACCTTGGCGATCGCCGGAACCGCCGGCCCGGCCAGAAGCACGAACACTGCGAAAACACGGATTTTCAGGCTTGTCATGGCAAATCTCCTTTCATCCGAAAGGAGATGGGCGCCGCAAGGCCCGTTATGCAATAACGGCGCGCCGAAGCCGGCGGTTATCGGATAACCGCGCATTGCGCACTGCCGCCTGGCGGCGCCACCGGCGATATGTGCCCCCGGGTGCCTCACCCCGCCCCCTACTCTGCCGCGACCGCGCCGGCGCGGCCCTTCTGCTGTGCGCGGATCCTGTCCTCGATCTCGTCGCGGAAATGGCGGATCAGCCCCTGGACCGGCCAGGCGGCCGCATCGCCGAGCGCACAGATCGTGTGCCCCTCGACCTGCCTGCTGACATCAAGCAGCATGTCGATTTCCTCGATCCCGGCCTCGCCGCGCACCAGGCGTTCCATCACCCGCATCATCCAGCCGGTGCCCTCGCGGCAGGGGGTGCACTGGCCGCAGCTTTCGTGCTTGTAGAATTTCGACAGCCGCCAGATTGCCCTGATCACATCCGTGGACTTGTCCATCACGATCACCGCCGCGGTACCGAGCCCCGAATGCTGCTCGCGCAGCCAGTCGAAATCCATGATCGCCTCTTCGGCGATATCGGCAGGCAGCAAAGGCACCGAAGATCCCCCCGGAATCACCGCCTTGAGATTTTCCCAGCCGCCGCGGATGCCGCCGCAGTGACGGTCGATCAGCTCTTTCAGCGGGATCGACATTGCCTCTTCCACCACGCAGGGGGCATTCACATGGCCCGAGATCGCAAACAGCTTGGTGCCGGTGTTGTTGGGCCGCCCGATCGAGGCAAACCAGGCCCCGCCGCGGCGCAGGATGGTGGGCACCACGGCGATCGATTCCACGTTGTTCACCGTGGTCGGACAGCCGTAAAGCCCCGCTCCGGCCGGAAACGGCGGCTTCATGCGCGGCATCCCCTTCTTGCCCTCGAGGCTTTCCAGAAGCGCCGTTTCCTCGCCACAGATATAGGCCCCCGCGCCGTGGCTGAGGAAAAGATCGAAATCCCAGCCCGAGCCGGCCGCATTGCGCCCCAGAAGCCCCGCCTCATAGGCCTCGTCGATCGCCGCCTGAAGCACCTCGCGCTCGCGGACGAACTCACCGCGGATATAGATATGCGCCACATGCGCCCCCATGGCAAAACCCGCCAGCAGCGCTCCCTCGATCAGGGTGTGGGGATCATGGCGCATGATCTCGCGGTCCTTGCAGGTGCCGGGCTCGGATTCATCGGCGTTGATTACCAGATAGGAAGGGCGGCCATCGCTTTCCTTCGGCATGAAGCTCCATTTCAGCCCGGTCGGAAACCCCGCGCCGCCGCGCCCGCGCAGGCCGCTGTCCTTCACCTCCTGGATGATCCAGTCGGCCCCCTTCTTCACCAGATCGGCGGTGCCGTCCCAGTGACCGCGCGCGCGGGCGCCGGCCAGGCTGCGGTCATGCATGCCATAGAGATTGGTGAATATCCGGTCCTTGTCATCGAGCATTGCGGTCATTCTCCCGTGTTCCGGCCAGTTCACCCTGCCGGCGGCGGATCTGATAGGTTACGGCCATTGCCCAGACGAAGGCGGCCAGCGCGGCAAGATCGAACAGGAAGGCATAGCGCGGCGCCAGGCCGAAATGCCCGCCCAGCCACTGCGCCGCCAGCCACAGCAGCATGGTGACGATGATCACGCCCGCCACCAGCCGCGCGCGCCGCGCCAGTGCCATTTCACCCTTGCTGACCGTTCCCCTGCCGGGGGCTTTCCGTTGCATTGTCCGCTCGGCCCTTTCCGATCAGCCCTTGTAGACCTTGCCCTTCTTCACGCGGCTGGCGAATTCGGTTTCACCGCCTTTCGCCAGCATCCTGGCCTGCCTGATCCATTCGTCACGCACGATCCGGCCCCTGAAGCCCTCAAGATGTTCGTCCACCCATTGCACCTCTCTCTTGCGCCAGCCGGCAATCTGATCGAAATGCCAGACGCCCAGCTCGTTCAGCAGCTTCTCGAGCTTCGTCCCCACGCCCTTGATCATCTTCAGATCATCGGCCTTGCCGCCGCGCGGCGCCTTCAGAAGCTCGGGCTTGCCGTCGGGCGCCACCGGGCGGCGCGCCGGTTTCTTCGCGGCGGTTTTCTTCGCTTTCGCCACGCTGCCCTTCTCCTGCACGGCCGGGACCGGTTTTGCGGCCGGCTCGGGTTCGGGCGCCGGTTCGGGCACCGGTTCGGGTTCCGCCCCGCCCCTTTCCGTGCCGCTCGGCACATCCTCGCCGCGCATTTCTTCGGCAATGTTGAACTCGGGCTTCCGGGCCAGAGCTTCTTCCTCGATCCGGTCGATTTCCTTCAGATGCTCGGGGGCAACCCTGACGGGCTCGTCCCCGCCGATACCGGCATGCCGCTCCCCGGGCACATAGCTGCAGAACAGCTTCTGCAGAAGCCAGACCAGCGCAAACAGCACCACCAGCGCCACGATGACCGCCGTAACGGTCCCGACCTCGTAACGCCGCGCGAGAACCAGCCAGGTTGCCAGCGCGAACAGCGCGCCGACGATCCAGCAGACATTGGTGCACGAGAACAGACCACCCTTGCTTTCATTACTCATATCATCAATCCCTGTTGCCGTTTCGTTGCTTCGATGATGGCGGCATCAGGCCGCGCCCCTTCCCTGGGGAAAGGCCCGGCCGGTTCTTTTCGTTTTCTCGTGCCACCATGTGCTCGACCTCGAAATATCCTGCTGCTGCCCGCGGCTGTCGGCCCCGGGACGGCGGATCAATAGACATCACCCTTCTTCACGCGGCTGGCGAATTCGGTTTCACCGCCTTTCGCCAGCACCCTGGCCTGCCTGATCCACTCGTCACGCACGATCCGGCCCCTGAAGCCCTCAAGATGTTCGTCCACCCATTGCACCTCTCTCTTGCGCCAGCCGGCAATCTGATCGAAATGCCAGACGCCCAGCTCGTTCAGCAGCTTCTCGAGCTTCGGCCCCACGCCCTTGATCATCTTCAGATCATCGGCCTTGCCGCCGCGCGGCGCCTTCAGAAGCTCGGGCTTGCCGTCGGGCGCCACCGGGCGGCGCGCCGGTTTTCCTGCCGCGGCTTTCGCAGCCGCCTTTCCGGTGGCTTTCCCGGCAGTTTTCACGGTCGCCTTCGCGGCAGGCTTGCGCGCTGCCGCCCCTGCGCCGGCCTTCGGCCCGGCACTTGCTGCCGCGCCAGGCACCTTGCGCCCCCTGGCACCACCCGACCAGGGGGCCGAAAGCGGCACTTCGCTGCCGTCGATGCGCTTGACGGTATCGCCCAGTTCCACCGCCCGCGCAACGCTTGCATTATGCGGCGCGCGCCCCTTTTCATGGGCTTTCAGGGTGGTCGGGCCACCCTGCGGCTCGGCCGCATAACGGCCGTTCTGCGGACCCGGCACCGGCACCTTGCCGGCGGCCAGTTCGTCAAGGATCTCGGCAAGGCGCGCGGCGGTCAGATCCTCGTAATAATCCTTGCCGATCTGCACCATCGGCGCATTGGCACAGGCGCCCAGACATTCCACCTCTTCCCAGCTGAACTTCCCGTCGGACGAAAGCCGGTGCGGCTCGGACGCTATCTTCTGGCGGCAGACAGCGATCAGGTCTTCGGCACCGCAGATCATGCAGCTGGTGGTGCCGCATACCTGAACATGCGCAACGGAACCAACGGGTTGAAGCTGAAACATGAAATAGAAAGTGGCCACTTCGAGCGCCCGGATGTAATCCATGCCCAGCATGTCGGCCACATATTCGATCGCCGGTCGGGTCAGCCAGCCCTCCTGCTCCTGAGCGCGCCACAGAAGCGCGATCACTGCACTGGCCTGGCGGCCTTCCGGGTATTTGCCGATCTGCAGCTTCGCCCATTCCAGATTGGCGGGCGTGAAGGCAAAGCTTTCGGGCTGGTCATGGTAAAGACGGCGCAGCATCAGCGGTCAATCTCCCCGAACACGACATCCAGCGATCCGATGATCGCGGCCACATCGGCCAGCTGGTGACCACGGGCCAGGTGGTCCATGGCCTGAAGATGGGCATAGCCCGGCGCGCGGATCTTGGCGCGGTAGGGCCTGTTGGAGCCGTCCGATACCAGATAGACGCCGAACTCGCCCTTGGGGGCCTCGACCGCGGCGTAAACCTCGCCCTCGGACACCCGGAAGCCCTCGGTATAAAGCTTGAAGTGGTGAATCAGCGCTTCCATGCTGGTTTTCATCTCGGCGCGGCGCGGCGGCGTCAGCTTGCCGCGCGCCAGCACGTCACCCGGCTCGGCGCGCAGCTTCTCGCAGGCCTGGGCGATGATCTTCTGGCTTTCGCGCATTTCCTGCATCCGCACCAGATAGCGGTCATAGCAATCGCCGTTCTTCCCCACCGGGATCCGGAAATCGAATTCATCATAGCATTCATAGGGCTGGGCGCGGCGCAGATCCCAGGCCAGCCCCGAGCCGCGCACCATCACGCCCGAGAATCCCCAGTCAAGCGCCTCCTGCTCGCTGACCACCGCGATATCCACGTTACGCTGCTTGAAGATTCGGTTTTCGGTCAGAAGGTTGTCGATGTCGTCAAGTGCCCGGGTGAACTGCCCGTTCCATTCCTCGATGTCGTCGATCAGATCGGGGGGCAGATCCTGATGCACGCCGCCGGGGCGGAAATAGGCGGCGTGCAGGCGCGCCCCGCAGGCGCGTTCGTAGAACACCATCAGCTTTTCGCGCTCTTCGAACCCCCACAGCGGCGGGGTGAGCGCGCCCACGTCCATGGCCTGGGTTGTAACATTCAGCAGATGGTTCAGAATGCGGCCGATCTCGGAATAGAGCACCCGGATCAGCTGGGCCCGGCGCGGCACATCGACCCCGCAGAGCTTTTCGATGGCCAGGCACCAGGCATGTTCCTGGTTCATCGGCGCCACATAATCGAGGCGATCGAAATAGGGCAGATTCTGCAGATAGGTGCGGCTTTCCATCAGCTTCTCGGTGCCGCGGTGAAGCAGTCCGATATGCGGATCGGCACGCTCGACGATCTCGCCGTCAAGCTCAAGCACCAGACGAAGAACCCCATGCGCAGCAGGGTGCTGCGGGCCGAAGTTTATGTTGAAGTTGCGGATCTTCTGCTCGCCCGGCAGGGTATCCTCGAAGCCTTTGCCGCCGTCCATCATTCCGCCTCGTCCCCGTCTTTGCCGCTGCCCTTCTCATCGCCCGGCAGGATGTATTGCGCGCCTTCCCAGGGGCTCATGAAATCGAACTGCCGGTATTGCTGCACCAGTTTCACCGGCTCATAGACGCAACGTTTCTCGGTTTCGTCATAGCGCAGTTCCACATGGCCGGTGGTGGGAAAATCCTTGCGCAGCGGATGGCCCCGGAAACCGTAATCGGTCAGGATCCGGCGCAGATCGGGATTGCCCCGGAACAGGATGCCGAACATGTCGAATACCTCGCGCTCGAACCAGCCGGCACCGGGGTGCAGATCGGTGATCGAGGGCAGGATTTCGTCTTCGCGGATCGCGCATTTCACCCGGATTCGCAGGTTCTGGCGCATCGACAGGTAATGATAGACCACATCGAAACGCTTCTCGCGCGCGGGCCAGTCCACCGCAGTGACGTCGATCAGGGTCGTGAAACGGCAGTTGGTATCGGACTGCAGGAATTCGGTGAACCCGTGCAGCGCGGCCGGCGGAATTTCGACTGTCAGCTCGCCATGACGCACCTGCCACTGCAGCACGCAGTCGGGGCGGCGGGCCTCGATCAGGACGCCGAGATCGCGCAGATCCGCGCTGCGATCATGGCCCTGGACATGAGCGGGAACGGATGCAGAGGCAGCGGGGGCGGACATGACGGCCTATCTCCTCAGGGTTCCGGTGCGCCGGATACGGCGCTGCAATTGCAGGATGCCATACATCAGCGCTTCGGCCGTGGGCGGACAGCCGGGCACATAGACATCGACCGGCACGATGCGATCACAGCCACGCACCACGGAATAGCTGTAGTGATAATAGCCGCCCCCGTTGGCGCAGGATCCCATCGAGATCACATAGCGCGGATCGGGCATCTGATCATAGACCTTCCGCAGCGCCGGGGCCATCTTGTTGGTAAGCGTGCCGGCAACGATCATCAGATCGCTCTGGCGGGGCGAGGCGCGCGGCGCGGTGCCGTAGCGCTCCAGATCATAGCGCGGCATGGAACTGTGCATCATCTCGACCGCGCAGCAGGCAAGACCGAAGGTCATCCAGTGCAGGCTGCCGGTGCGCGCCCAGTTGATCACGTCTTCCACCGAGGTCAGAAGAAAGCCCTTGTCCTGCAGCTCGCGGTTCAGTTCCTGGGTGGCATATTCGGGATCGGCTCCGGCCTGCTGCCTGCCTGTCATCACTCCCATTCCAGCGCCCCCTTCTTCCATTCATAGGCAAAGCCGACGGTCAGCACGGCAAGGAACACCATCATCGACCAGAACCCCGCATCGCCGATATCCCTGAAGGCCACCGCCCAGGGAAACAGGAAGGCGATTTCAAGATCGAAGATGATGAACAGGATCGACACGAGATAGAAGCGCACGTCAAAGCGCATGCGCGCATCGTCAAAGGCATTGAAACCGCATTCATAGGCCGAAAGCTTTTCCGGATCGGGCGATGAGGGCGCCACCAGCACCGCCGCCAGGATCAACACCAGACCAAGCGCCACGGCCATGCCCGAGAAGATCAGGATCGGAAGATATTCCCTGAGAAGCTCGTCCATGGCATTCTCCTTCCCTCGTCATGGCGCGGCGCTTCTTGTAAAACGCCCGGGCCGGCCAGCCGCGCACCGCCCTGCTTGGGGTTTACTCCTGCCTCAAGGGGGGGTCAACATGACGCAGGGGGCAAAACCCGGGTTTGCCGCGTTAATAGCAAAAAAATGTATGCGGTGGTGTGCCGGATTTCGTTCCAGATTGACGCAGCAGCCCCCGCCTGCGCCCAAAATGACGCGACCGATGGTCGCGAAGGCAGAGCACAGAGCCCGCAAAGAGGGTGAGCGGTGGGGTGATTCCGGCAAGGCGGCCGGCGGGCGGAAACCGCTTTTCCGGCCTTTTTCCGCTCCGCAGGCGCCGCATGGGCATGCCCCGGGTCGCTCAGATCACCCAGGCCGCCCTGCGCTTTTCGAAAAAGGCGGCAATGCCTTCCGCGATCTCGTCACTTTCCCAGCGTTTCACCAGCGCATCCACCGTGGCATCGATCACGCAATCGTCGATCGGGGGGCCGAGCCGGCGCGCCAGGGCCTTGGCATCGGCCACCGCCCCCGGGGCACAGGCCAGATAGGGGACCACCTCCGCCTCGACCGCCGCATCGAGCGATTCGGAGGCGACCGCCCGCGCCAGCAGGTCGAGCGCCACCGCCTCGTCGGCGCCGAACAGACGCGACGACATGAACACGCGGCGCGCCTTTCCCTCGCCCATGCGCGCCACCACATAGGGCGCAATGGTGGCAGGGATCACCCCGAGCTTCGTTTCGGTCAGCCCGAAACGCGCCTCCTTGGCCCCGATCGCCACGTCGCAGACGCTCATCAGCCCGAGACCGCCCCCGAAAGCCTGCCCCTGGATGCGCCCGATCAGGGGCTTTGGCATGGTATTCAGCGCCTGCAGCATCTCGGCCAGGCGGCGGGCTTCGCGCCGCCTAGTGGCCGCATCGGATTTCATCGCCGCCAGCATCCACTTCAGATCGCCACCGGCGCAGAAGGTATCGCCCGCTCCGGTCAGCACCACCACGCGCACCCCCGCATCGGCACCAAGGCGGTGTGCGGATGCCGCAAGGGCGTCCATCATCTCCGGAGACAGGCAGTTGCGCCGCTCAGGCCGGTTCAGGGTAAGGCGCGCCACCCCGCGCGCATCGGTTTCGATGATGATCGGTTCATCGCTCATCCGGTATCTCCCTCCGGTTTTCAGCCGCCTGCCTTTCTCCGCCACGCATCGTCTGCGCCAGCGCCGCCGCCTCGCGGATCACCGTCGCGTCAAGCCCGGTTTCGAATCCCAGACGCTCAAGGTGGGCCTGCACCGCCTCGGTAGCCACATTGCCCGCCGCTCCCGGCGCATGGGGGCAACCGCCAAGCCCCCCCACCGCGGCATCGAACACCCGTACGCCAAGCGCCAGCGCCGCATCGATATTGGCAAGGGCACGCCCCTCGGTATCATGGAAATGGCCTGCCAGTCGATGTGCCGGAACCTCGTTGCGCACCGCAAGCAGCATCCGCGCGGTGCTGTCGGGGGTGGCCCTGCCGATGGTATCACCCAGCGAAACCGCATAACATCCCGCGGCGAAAAGTGCCCCTGCCACCCGCGCCACCGCTCCGGGCACCACGGGGCCGTCAAAAGGACAGTCGGTAACACAGGAAACATAGCCCCGCACCGGCACATCGGCATGGCGCGCCGCAGCCAGAATCGGGGCAAACCGCGTGAGGCTTTCGGCGATCGAGCAATTGATATTGCGGCGGCTGAACCCTTCCGAGGCCGAGGCGAACACCGCCACTTCGTCTGCCCCGGCCGCGATGGCCGCCTCATAGCCCTTCATGTTGGGCACAAGCGCCGCATAGGACACGCCCGGCACGCGGGCGATGCCGGCCAGCACCGCCCCGCTGTCGGCCATCTGCGGCACCCATTTCGGGGAAACGAAGCTTGCGCATTCCACATGGCGGAAACCGGCGCGCGACAGGCAGTCGACCAGCGCGATCTTCTCGACCGTGGGAATCATCCTGCTCTCGTTCTGCAGCCCGTCACGCGGGCCCACCTCGAAGATCTCGACATGTTCGCGTTTTCCTTCAGCCATGCCCGTCCTCCTGTGGCGGCGGATAGAAATCCTTCCGGTAGATCTGTGCCACACCGTCACGCGCCGCGGCGCGCCGGTAGGCCGGGCGCATTTCCAGCCGTCGGCGCCAGCCATCAAGCGCCGGCAGCAGCCCAACCGGCACGAAGCGGCGCGCAATCACCGCCCCATAGCCCACGGCCACATCCACCGCCGTGAAGCCCGAAGGCAACAGCCAGTCGTGCCGCTCTACCGCAGCATCCACCACCTCGAGCACCTTCTCGAGCCGCTTCGCCTCGAGCCGCATCACCGTGGGCGAGCGCATCCAGGGTTCGCGCAGCACGATATGGTGCTGGGTGAGGTTGGCAATATGCTGGGCGATGGTTTCGGCAAAATGCAGCCATTGCAGCCAGTCGGCCCGTTCCGCATCGCCCGGCGGGCGAAGCAGCCCCCGGTGGGGGCGCGTTTCCAGAAGATATTCGCTGATCGCGCCGGATTCGAACAACACCCGCCCGTCGATCTCGAGCGCCGGCACCCGGGCAGCAGGCGAGAGGGCGCGGAATTCTTCTCCGCGCATCGACCTGTCGAAAAAGCTCCAGTGGCGCAATTCGTAATCAAGGCCCAGTTCCTCGAGCAACCAGAGAACGCGGAAGCTGCGCGCCTGTGCCACGTGATGCAGCCTGATCGTCATTCCTCGCAGCCCTTCTTCCCCATTCCGGATCTCATGCGCACGCCGCGGCCAAGGCCCCGCAAGGTGCCCTCATTCGGCGGCTCCGCTCCCTGTCTCGTCATCATCTGTCCCGAAACCGATCAGAAGTGCCCCGGCCTCGACCTGCTGGCCCGGCCGCACGAAAACCCCGGTCACCATGCAATCGCGCGGTGCTACCAGCTCATGCGCCATCTTCATCGCTTCGAGCACGGCAAGGCGATCGCCCGCCGACACCGCCTGCCCCGGCGCGGCAAACACCGCCTGCACCAGCCCCGGCATGGGGGCCCTGATACCGTTTTCGCTTCCTTCTCCGGCTTCCTGCGCACGGGCCAGCGGATCGGGCAGATCGAAATGCCAGCCATGGCCGGCAAAGACGCTTGCCCGCCCGCCATGGCGCACAACCCGCGCCGCCACCCTGCACCCGTCGATCGCATACCCCCCCGGCACGGTGGAAATCCCGGATTCTGCGGTTCCGATCTTCACCCGATACCGCCCCGGTGCGATCACGGTGATGCGGGCGGTGATCTCTTCCCCGCCACCCTCAAGCCGGACTTCCCGTTCGAGCGGCTGCCAGAGGGCAAACCCCTCGCTCCATGCAGCACCCTGCCCCGCCGCCGAAGCCCCGGCCAGACCCGCAGCCCCGAGCGCGGCCAGAAACGGCACGAAGGGCGGCGGCGCCGGCAGGCGGGCAAGGGTATCGATCCTGCGTGCGATCAGCCCCGTATCCACATCTCCGCACCCGAAATCGGGCTGGCGGGTCAGGGTCGCAAGGAAATCCAGATTGGTCGTGGTGCCGGCCACCTCGGTATGCGCAAGAGCTCGCCTCAGGCGTGAAAGCGCAATATCGCGGGTGGGGCCGCAGGTGGTGATCTTGGCGATCATCGGATCATACCAGGGGCTGATCTCGTCTCCCGCGCGCACGCCGGTATCGATGCGCGCCTCCTGCGGAAAGACCAGATGATCAAGCCGCCCGGTGGCGGGCAGAAATCCGGCAGATACGTCTTCTGCATAGAGGCGGGCCTCGAAAGCATGGCCGGAAAGAGAAATGTCATCCTGGGTGGCGGGCAGCGGCTCTCCGGCGGCAACCCTGAGCTGCCATTCCACCAGATCAATACCGGTCACTGCCTCGGTCACCGGGTGCTCCACCTGCAGGCGGGTGTTCATCTCCATGAACCAGAAGCGATCGGGACGCAGCCCTTCGGAGGCATCGACGATGAACTCCACCGTACCGGCACCCCTGTAGCCGATGGCCTCGGCCGCGCGCACCGCCGCCTGCCCCATGGCGGTGCGCATCTCGTCGGTCATGCCCGGGGCGGGGGCTTCCTCGATCACCTTCTGGTGGCGACGCTGGAGCGAGCAGTCGCGTTCGAACAGGTGCACGGCGCGGGTGCCGTCGCCGAAGATCTGCACCTCGATATGGCGGGGTTTCTCGATGTATTTCTCGACCAATACCGCATCATTGCCGAAGGCGCCGCGCGCTTCGCGGCGCGCGCCTTCAAGTGCCCCGGCAAAAGCGTCGGGCCCGTCCACCAGCCGCATGCCCTTGCCGCCGCCGCCGGCCACCGCCTTGATCAGCACCGGCCAGCCGATGGCCGCGGCCGCGGCCGCGAGATGCTCCGGGTCCTGGTTGTCGCCGTGCCAGCCCGGCACCACCGGCACCCCGGCCTGCTCCATCACCCGCTTGGCCGCATCCTTCAGCCCCATCGCCCGGATCGCATCCGCCGAGGGGCCGATGAAGGTGAGGCCCGCCTGTTCGGCCTTTTCCACGAAATCGGGATTTTCGCTGAGAAACCCGTAGCCCGGGTGGATCGCCTGTGCCCCGGTTTCCAGCGCCGCCTCGATGATGCGCGCAGCGCAAAGATAGCTTTCGGCCGGGGGCGGCGCACCGATGTGCACCGCCTCATCGGCCATTTCCACATGCAGGGCGCCGGCATCGGCATCGGAAAAGACGGCAACGGTGGAAACCCCCATGCGCCGGGCCGTCCTGACGATGCGGCAGGCGATCTCGCCGCGGTTGGCGATCAGTATCCTTTCGAACATTCGGCGTCCTCCCGATGACGGGCGCAGGCGGCAGAGAGAAGAATCATCCGTTATCCTCCGGTCGGGCGGGCGGGGCGGAAAGGACGGTGGGCGGGGCGGCGTCACACCAGCCGGCGCGCCGCCCGCCGTCATACCAGCGGGCAAGCCCCGCATTCACCATCCGCCGGGCCACGCCTTCGCCATCCACGAGCAGCAGGATCAGCTTGCGGCCATAGCGGTCGTTGCCGTCGATCCTGACGGTGATCTTTCCGGCGCGCCAGAGCTGCCAGCGCAGATACCATGTGGCGGCAACCGCCTTTACCAGTTCCGAGGTGCAGCGGGCCGAAAGCTCGGGCGTGTCATAGGCCAGGATGCGGGCCCGGTGCAGGCCGTCGTGACACCAGATGCGCACCGTATCGCCATCGATCACCGCAACCACCCGGCAACCTTCGGCGGGTTTGAGCATGCCGTTGGCCGCATCACCCACCGGGGGCAGCAGGACCAGCGCCAGAAAGGCGGCCAGAAGAACCCGTCCGAGACGCAGGCCGAAGCCGCGACGCGGGCGGCGGCGGTAGCGGGGGCGAAAGCGATATGGGCGAGCGGGGCGCATCCTCGTACCCCTCACATCCTGAACAGGCCGAAGCGGGTTTCGCCGACGGGCGCATTGAGGGCCGCAGAAAGGGAAAGCGCCAGCACATCGCGGCTCTTGCGCGGATCTATGATGCCATCGTCCCACAACCGGGCCGAAGCGTAGAGCGGGTGGGACTGGCGCTCGAACATCTCGATGGTGGGGCGCTTGAAGGCGGCCTCTTCCTCGGCCGACCAGCTGCCCCCCGAGCGTTCGATGGCGGCGCGCCTGACGGTGGCGAGCACACCCGCCGCCTGCTCGCCACCCATCACGGCAATGCGCGAATTGGGCCACGACCACAGGAAGCGGGGCGAATAGGCGCGCCCGGCCATGCCGTAGTTGCCGGCCCCGAAGGAGCCGCCCACGATCATGGTGATCTTGGGCACGGCAGTGGTGGCCACGGCAGTAACCATCTTGGCACCATGGCGGGCGATGCCTTCGTTTTCGTATTTCCTGCCGACCATGAAGCCGGTGATGTTCTGAAGAAAAACCAGCGGGATGCGCCGCTGGCTGCACAGTTCCACGAAATGCGCCCCCTTCTGGGCGCTTTCCGAAAACAGCACCCCGTTGTTGGCGATGATGCCCACCGGGCAGCCCCGGACATGGGCGAAGCCCGTTACCAGGGTTTCGCCGAAGCGGGCCTTGAATTCGTCAAGACGCGAGCCGTCCACAAGGCGGGCGATCACCTCGCGAACGTCATAGGGGGTGCGCAGATCGGCCGGCACGATTCCCAGGATTTCTTCCGGATCGTAAAGCGGCGCCTCGGGGGATTGCCACTGCACCGTTTCGGGGCGGGCCCGGTTGAGCCCCGCCACCGCCCGGCGGGCCAGTGCCAGCGCGTGGGCGTCATCTTCGGCCAGATAGTCGGCCACGCCGGAAAGCCGCGTGTGCACATCGCCTCCGCCCAGATCCTCGGCGGTGACTTCCTCGCCCGTGGCCGCCTTCACCAGCGGCGGGCCGGCCAGGAAAATGGTGCCCTGATCGCGCACGATGATCGAGACGTCCGACATTGCCGGAACATAGGCCCCGCCGGCGGTGCAACTGCCCATCACCACCGCGATCTGGGCGATGCCCTTCGCGCTCATCCGGGCCTGATTGTAGAAGATGCGGCCGAAATGATCGCGGTCTGGGAAGACCTCGTCCTGGTTGGGCAGGTTGGCACCGCCGGAATCCACCAGATAGATGCAGGGCAGTGCGCATTCCTCGGCGATTTCCTGGGCGCGCAGGTGCTTCTTCACGCTCATCGGGTAATAGGTTCCGCCCTTCACGGTGGCGTCATTGGCGATCACCATCACCTCGTGCCCGTGCACCCGCCCCACCCCGGCGATCACCCCCGCGCCGGGCGCCGCACCGTCATACATGCCATGGGCCGCCGTGGCGCCGATCTCCAGGAACGGGCTGCCCGGATCAAGCAGGCTGGCCACCCGCGCGCGCGGCAGCATCTTGCCGCGCTCGAGGTGGCGCGCGCACGCTTTTTCACCTCCCCCCGCCGCCGCCAGTTCGGCCGCGGCGCGGATCTCTGCCAGCGCCGCCAGATGGGCCTTGCGATTGGCACGGAAACTTTCCGATCCGGGGCTGACCCGGCTGTGCAGGCGGCTCATGGCATCTTTCCGATCGGTTTCATGGCATCCTTCTTTCCGGCCTTTCCCGCAGCCCTGCTCCGGCGCAAGACCGGTTTCCTTTCAGCGATCCTCGCCCATCTTCTGCAGATAGAGGGTCTGACGTCCGGTTTCCTCCATCCGGCATTGCAGGAAAGCCGGGCCGGCACCGGTGCCGCCACTCCAGAGCGCAGCCTCGAAGCTGCAGCGGGCATCGCGGAAGGCGATCCAGGAACGTTGCATCGCCCTGAGGGCCGGCACCGCGCGCGGCGCGGAAGCCCCCGGTTCGTCAAGCTCGCGGTCCGCGGCACGGGCCTGCTTCATCAGCACCGCATGGGCCGCGTTCAGGCGCTCGTCCCAGACTGCAAGTTCCCGCCCGAGGCAGGCGGTCATGCCGATGGTGGTTTCGCCCCCCGCATTCTGTTCCATGCACAGCGCGGCCGACTGGCCGATGCATTGCCCGACCGTGCCGGGGTGGCCGACATCGGCGATGCAGTCATCGGTGGCATTCATCGAGAACACCAGCTCCTGCGCTGTCTCCCGTGCCTGTGCCTGTGCCTGTGCGCTGCGGGAAGCGGCGGCCAACATCACCACCGCCAGAAGAAGTGCCGTCAGGGCGGCCACGGAGCGGCGGGAAGCGCCCCGCCACATGCCGGCGAAACAGGAACGGGCTGCCTTGCCTGTGCTCATTGCATCGCCTTCATCAGTTCGCGTCCGATCAGCATGCGCCGGATTTCGCTGGTGCCCGCACCGATTTCCATCAGCTTGGCATCGCGGAAGATGCGGCTGACGGGGCTTTCGTTCATGTAGCCGGTGCCGCCAAGCGCCTGCACCGCCTGATGTGCCTGCTTCATTGCCTCTTCGGAAGCATAAAGAACGCAGGCCGCCGCATCCTGACGGGTAACCTCGCCGCGATCGCAGGCGCGCGCCACCTCATAGACATAGGCGCGCGCCGAATTCATTGCCGTATACATGTCGGCGATCTTGCCCTGCATCAGCTGGAACGCCCCGACCGGCCGGCCGAACTGGCGCCGCTCGGCCACATGGGGCATCACCTCGTCCATGCAGGCGGCCATGATGCCCAGCCCGATCCCCGACAGCACCACGCGTTCGTAGTCGAGCCCGCTCATCAGCACGGCCACGCCGCGGTTTTCCTCGCCCAGAACGTTTTCGAAGGGCACCTCCACATCCTCGAAGATCAGTTCGGCGGTATTGCTGCCGCGCATGCCCAGCTTGTCGAAATGCGGGCTGGTGGAAAAGCCTTTCCAGCGGCTTTCCACGATGAAGGCGGTGATGCCCCTGGGGCCGGCCTCCGGGGCGGTCTTGGCATAGACCACAAGCGTATCGGCATCGGGGCCGTTGGTGATCCAGTATTTGGTGCCGTTCAGGATGTAGCGATCGCCCTTCCTTTCGGCGCGCAGTTGCATCGATACCACATCGCTGCCCGCCCCCGCCTCGCTCATGGCAAGCGCCCCGACATGTTCGCCCGCAACCAGAGGCGGCAGGTATTTCCGCTTCTGCCCTGCGGTGCCGTTCAGCCTGATCTGGTTCACGCACAGGTTCGAATGCGCCCCGTAGGACAGGCTGACCGAGGCGGAGGCGCGCGCAATCTCCTCCACCGCCACCACATGCGCCAGATAGCCCATGCCCGCCCCGTCCCATTCCTCGGGAACGGTGATCCCGAGCAGACCGAGTTCGCCCATCTCGGGCCACAGTTCGTTCGGAAAGGCGTTGCTGCGGTCGATCCTGTCGGCCATCGGTTTCAGCCGCTCCCGGGCCCAGCGGTGCACCATCTCGCGCAGGGCGTTCACGTCCTCGCCCAGATCGAAATTCATCGCGGCATGAAACATGGAGGGTGCTCCTTGCAGGTGGAAGCGGGCAGATTTATTGAACGATCGTTCAATAAGCTAACCAAAACCCCGCGCCCCGTCAATCTCTGTATCATCATCCCCCGCAGGATCCGGTTGCCGCCAGAGCTTCCGGGGCCGGAAGCAGGCGGGGGGCTGTCAGACTTTCCCGCTCCGCGCGCCCTGCGCCCTCTCCCCGTCCGCGGCACGGACCTCCTCGTCGATGATCCGGGCGATCAGGCGACAGTCCTCAAGGCTGAAGCTCAGCGGCAGGCGCATGTCGAGCAGCCCGGACAGGATGCGATCGGTCTGCGGCAGCGGAGCCGGGTCGGCCCAGGCCCAGTGCGCATAGCGCGCGGTAAAGCCATGCGGGCGGGGCGCTCCGAACCACTTGAGCTCGACCCCGCGCCGGGCACAGCCGGCAACCACGGCCTCGATCGCGGCGGCCGGCCAGCCGGGCAGACGGAACTGGATCGAGGATCCCACGAACCCCTCGTTCGCCGGCCGCTCGATCAGCGCCAGCCCCGGCGTGCTGCGCAAGCCCGCCTCGACCGTCCGGTAGCGTTCGTTCCAGGCGGCGATGCGGCGGCCGAGATCGGCCAGCTGGGGGCGCAGGATGGCGGCGCGCAGATTGTCCATCCGCCCCGAAATGTTGGGCGTTCCGGCCACATGGCGGGCAAGGACTGCGGGGGGCGGCGCGGCCAGGTGGCGATCATGGAACATGTAGCTGCCCGACAACAGAACGGCGCGCGCCATCAGATCCGGATCATCCGAGATCAGCAGCCCCCCCTCGCCCGAATTGAGATGCTTGTAGGTCTGTGTCGAGTAACAGGCCACGATCCCGTGACGCCCCGAAGGCACGCCGCCCCATGTTGCGCCCATCGTGTGAGCGCAGTCCTCGATCACCGCCAGCCCCGTATCGGCCGCCAGCGCCATCAGGCGGTCCATGTCGCAGACATGGCCGCGCATGTGGCTGAGCAGCAGCACCCGCGCCCCCGACTGCACCGCCTTGCGGGCCAGATCGGCAAAATCGATGGTCAGGGCATCGGTGGTTTCCACGAAGACCGGCCGCGCGCCGAGGCTGGCAATGGCCCCCGGCACCGGAGCCAGGGTAAAGGCATTGGTCAGCACGGGCGCGCCCGCACCGACGCCAAGCGCACGCAGGGCGGTGGCCAGCGCATAGCCCCCGGAAGCCACCGCCAGGCAATGGCGCGCGCCCGTGAAGGCGGCGAATTCCTGCTCGAAAAGCGCCACTTCACCGGCTTCGCCCGGCGCCAGGTTGTAGCGGTGCAGCCGTCCGTGGCGCATTACTGCCAGCGCCGCCCCGATCGCCGCGTTGCTCAGCGGCTCCTGCTGGGTGAAACTGCCGGTAAAGACGGCCTGTTCCACGCCGCCGCCGGGCCCCTTGCCGGGGCTGTCGCGCCCGGTATCGCTCATGCTCCCGGCCCGGCCCGGCGCCCCGGGCCTTCCACAAGCCCGGCCAGAAGGCCCGGCAGCGCATCGTAATGATCCAGAAGCGCCTCGGGCTCCAATGCCGCGGCAGCCCGCCCCGCAGGCCCGAAGGTGACCAGAACGCAGGGCACCCCGGCATTGCGGGCGGTGGCACGGTCAGTTTCCGTATCTCCGATCAGCACGGCCCGTCGGCGCACCCCTCCGGCCCCCTCGATCGCCGCCAGAAGCGGCGCCGGATCGGGTTTGCGGGTGGGCAGCGTGCCGGCCCCGATCAGCGTGGCAAAGGGCGCGCGCATCCCCAGCCGGCGCATCAGCATCTCGGCCAGGCGTTCGGGCTTGTTGGTGCAGATTCCCAGCCGCCAGCCGCCCCGGGAAAGAAGGGCAAGTGCCTCTTCGACACCATCGTAAAGCCTGGTGTGGCGGTCGATCCCGGCCTCGTAATGGGCCAGAAAACGCGGGAAGGCCGCCTCGACCCGCACCGGGTCGGCCCGGCCTTCGAGGCGCTCGAACCCCAGCCGCAGCATTGCCCGTCCGCCCCGAAACGCGGTGGCGGCATCGGCCTCGGGGCACAGCGGCGGCGACGCGCCCTCATCGGCAAAGCAGGCATTGGCGGCAGCGATCAGATCGGCGCTGGTATCGGCCAGGGTTCCGTCAAGATCGAAGATCGCCGTGTTGCCCGTCACCTTCATCAATGCCCCTTCCGATTCCGATGCCCCTGCCCCGTTCGGGCGGTTTTCCGCCGGCCTCTGCCGCCCCTGCAACCTTTTGAAAGCCAATGTGATGGCCATTCGCCTTGCCCTTTGCATATGGCGCGATAAAACGGGCTGCAATGAAAATCACTCCGGTAACGAGGCCCAGCAAATCCATGCCGACCGCCCTGATCATCCTGGCTGCAGGCCAGGGAACACGCATGAACTCGGATCTTCCCAAGGTGCTGCACCCGCTTGGCGGCGTGCCGCTTCTGGCCCATGCGCTGGCCAGCGGCCGGGCGGCCCGGCCCGAGCGGACCCTCATCGTCACCGGCCATGGCGCCGAGGCCGTGGCCAGTGAGATCCACACCCTCGAACCCGGAGCCGAGATCGTGCACCAGGCTCAGCAGCTGGGCACCGGTCACGCCGTGGCCCAGGCCGCGGAAGCGCTGGCCGGATTTGCGGGTGACATCCTGATCCTGTATGGTGATACCCCCTTCATCCGCGCCGAAACCATTGCCCGCATGCAAAACGCGCGGCAGAGCGGCCACGACATGGTGGTGCTTGGCTTCAACGCCCGTGAACCGGGGCGATACGGGCGCCTGGTGATGACCGGGGATCAACTGGAAAGAATTGTCGAAGCCAAGGATGCAACACCTGAAGAACGCGCCATAAGCCTTTGCAACAGCGGCGTCATGATCGCTGATGCAAAAGTTATCATGCCACTTCTCGAACGCCTGGAGCCCTATAATTCCAGCGGCGAATACTATCTGACCGATACCGTCGCGCTGGCCCGGGGCGAAGGGCGTTCGGTAGGGGTTGTCACCTGCGACGAGGCCGAAACACTGGGCATCAACACCCGGCGTGAACTGGCCCGCGCCGAAGCCCTGTTCCAGGAACGGCGGCGGCGCGATGCCCTTGACAACGGGGTGACGCTGACCGCGCCCGAAACCGTGTTCTTTACCCTTGACACGATGATTGGCCGCGATGCGCTGATCGAACCCCATGTGGTGTTCGGGCCCGGCGTCACGGTGGAAAGCGGCGCCCATGTGCGCGCCTTCAGCCACCTTGAGGGCTGCCATGTGTCGCGCGGAGCGGTGGTGGGGCCCTACGCCCGCCTGCGCCCCGGCACCGAGATCGCCGAAAACGCCCGGATCGGCAATTTCGTTGAAGTCAAGAACGCCGGGATCGGGGACGGGGCCAAGGTGAATCACCTCTCCTATATCGGCGATGCACAGGTGGGCGAGGCCGCCAACATCGGGGCCGGCACCGTTACCTGCAACTATGACGGCGTGATGAAACACCGCACCGTGATCGGCGCGCGGGCCTTCATCGGGTCGGACACCATGCTGGTAGCACCGGTGCGGGTGGGCAGCGAGGCGATGACCGCCAGCGGTTCGGTGATCACCGACGACGTGCCCGACGGTGCGCTGGCAATTGCCCGCACCCGCCAGCAGGTGAAACCCGGCTTCGCCCGCCGCCTGATGCAGAAGCTGCGCACCGCAAGGGCCCGGCTCGACAGGCAGACCGGAAGTACTGAGTGAGCAGCGCAGCAAGCAAGAGGTAACGCCATGTGCGGCATTGTCGGAGTGCTCGGACGTCACGAGGTGGCGCCGCTGATCGTCGAGGCGCTGAAGCGGCTGGAATACCGCGGCTATGACAGCGCCGGTATCGCCACCGTGAACGACGCCGGCCTGCTTGACCGGCGCCGCGCCGTGGGCAAGCTGGTCAATCTTTCCGATCTGCTGGTGCATGACCCCCTGCCCGGAAAATCCGGGATCGGCCACACCCGATGGGCCACCCACGGCGCCCCCACGGCACGGAACGCCCACCCCCACCGCGCCGGGCCGGTGGCCGTGGTGCACAATGGCATCATCGAGAACTTCCGCCTTCTGCGCGAGGAACTGGCCGAGTCCGGCCTGGCCTGCGAAACCGAAACCGATACCGAAACCATAGCCCTTCTGGCCCGTCATTTCATGGACCAGGGCATGCCCCCGGACACGGCCGTGCGCGCCACCCTTGCCCGGCTTGAAGGCGCCTTTGCCCTGTGTTTCCTGTTCGCGGGCGAACCCGACCTGATGATCGCGGCGCGCAAGGGATCGCCACTGGCAATCGGCCATGGCGAAGGCGAAATGTTCGTGGGCTCCGACGCCATCGCCCTTGCGCCGCTCACCCCGCGGATCACCTATCTGGAAGAAGGCGACATGGCCCTGATCACCCGTGCCGGGG
Source organism: Paracoccaceae bacterium (assembly GCA_026989355.1). Classification (GTDB taxonomy): domain Bacteria; phylum Pseudomonadota; class Alphaproteobacteria; order Rhodobacterales; family Rhodobacteraceae; genus WFVA01. Next base: position 122,957 of record JALSJM010000008.1, read on the forward strand.
CCACCATCACCGATGCCGCCGGACGGCGCGTCAACCGGCCGGTGAAAACCGTGCGCGCCGATGCGGCGCGCATCGACAAGGCCGGCCACAAGCATTTCATGGCCAAGGAGATTGCCGAGCAACCTGCCGTTCTGCAGGCGGCGCTGGCCCATTACATTGCTGACGGAAACATCAATATCAACCCGGAAGACATTGATTTCAATGCGTTCGATAGAATCATCATGGTGGCCTGCGGCACCGCTCACTATGCCTGTCTGACGGCAAAATACTGGTTCGAACAGATCGCCCGTCTCCCCGTCGAAGTCGATGTGGCCAGCGAATTCCGCTATCGCGAACCACCGATCCCGCCACGCACCCTGGCAGTGTTCGTCAGCCAGTCAGGCGAAACCGCCGATACGCTGGCCGCCCTGCGTTACTGCGCCGGACGTGCGGAACGCATCGTTTCGGTGGTGAACGTGGCCGAAAGCACCATCGCCCGCGAAAGCGACGTGGTCCTGCCGATCCTCGCCGGGGTCGAGGTCGGGGTGGCCTCGACCAAGGCCTTCACCTGCCAGTTGACGGTGCTGCTGATGATGGCGCTGAAGGCGGCCGAAGCCCGCGGAGAGCTGAGCGAGACGGAGCGCGCGGCGCATCTGGACGATCTCGCGGCACTGCCGGGACTGATCGGCCACGCGCTGACCATCGGCCCCGCCGCCGAAAACGTGGCGCGCAGGCTTTCGGAAGCCGACGACGTGCTGTTCCTGGGGCGCGGCGCGCTGTTTCCCCTGGCCCTTGAGGGCGCGCTGAAACTAAAGGAAATCAGCTATATACATGCTGAAGGTTATGCGTCAGGAGAGCTCAAGCACGGCCCCATCGCCCTGATCGACGAACATATGCCGGTGGTGGTGATGGCCCCCCGTGACAGCCTGTTCGACAAGACCATATCGAACATGCAGGAGGTCATGGCCCGCGGCGGCCGGGTGCTGCTGATCTCGGATGGCAAGGGGCTGGCCCAGGCCGGCGACGGCCTGTGGGAAAGCCTGCGCATGCCCGAGGCGGGCCGGCTCACCGCACCGATCCTTTACGCGGTGCCGGCACAGATGCTGGCCTATCACACGGCGGTGGCCAAGGGCACCGACGTGGATCAGCCACGCAACCTCGCCAAATCCGTGACGGTGGAATGAACGGCACGGCAAGCGGCTGCATGACGGCCGAAAACGCCCTTGCCGCGCTTGAAGCCCATGCGGATTCCGCCGCGCCGCGCGCAGATGGCCCCGCCCCTGCAACTGCGCCCGAACGGCGCCCCGCCGGCAGGACAACGCGCGGTTGACATCCCCCGCCGCCGCGCCCACATAGGGAGCCGGCGGGCTCTGCCCTTCCCGTGACGGGCCCCATTCCGGTGGCCTTAAGCAAATCCGAGGGAGCCGGCTCTGTCCGGATCGTGGTCCGGTTACCTGGCGCCCACCTGTATGAACAGGTCCTCGGGAATGCACCGCCCGCACGGTTGCGGCGGTCCCGCCATTCTTTCCGGCAGCCATTCTTTCCGGCAAAGGCCCTGCCTCTCCTGCCCGGCGAAATGCCCGGGGGACACCCCCGGCAGAGATATGTGCAGATCGGCAATGCCGACGGCCACACCGCATATCCCGGCATATCCCGGCGGCGCCACGTGGGCGTGGCCGGGCGAAAGGCCGCGGGAAACGCCTGCCCTATCGCGGCTCGCTTCCCGCGGGCACTGTTACCGGCACCATGTCGGGCACCGGCTCGCGCGCGCCCTTCCCGCCTATCGGCCCGTCGTCGTGTTCAGCCATGTTCATCACCGCGATTCCCATCTGCACCCCGGCAAAGACGATGCCATTGAACACGAACAGCATCAGCACCGCGATCCAGCCCTTGTCGGACATGGAAACCAGATGCCAGAGATTTGCCACGTTGAACCACAGGAGCGCGCTCACGAAAACACCCGAAAGCGCATAGCCGATCAGAACATGGCGAATATACATGCGAACAAGCTTGGGCATCTTTTTCCGACTCCTCGACTGGCGCGTTCCCATGGTCCGAATGTAGCAAGCCGGGCCACATTTCCAAGCCCCAATTCGCCGCAGAAGCTGCATCGGGAACGCCCCGCCGGATGAGGATCGGCCCCTTGCCGCGCCGCCAGCGCCGCCTCAGAACGCCTCGGGTCGGGCCTCCCGGGCCATGTGATCGAGCACCGCATTGACGAATTTCGCCTCCCTCCCCTCGGGAAAGAAAGCCCTGGCCACATCGACGAATTCGCTGATCACCACCTTTGGCGGGGTCTGCCCGAGGAGCAGTTCCGCACCGGCGGCACGAAACAGCGCACGCAGGGTGGGATCGATCCGCCCCAGCGGCCATGTCTCGACCAGCGCGCGATCGGTCATCTGGTCGATGCGGGCCTGATCGCCAACCGCTTCTTCCAGAAGCGCCCGGAAAAGGCCCGTGTCACCTTCGGCCATTTCGGTGCCGTCTTCAAGGCGGGCGCCGAAACGGTGGTTTTCGAATTCCACCCGCACCTTGTCGAGCGGCTGATCGGATTGTTCCATCTGAAACAGCGCCTGCACGGCATAGAGCCGGGCGGCGGATTTCATCTGACGCCGGGCGTTCCTGCGGTCGGTGGTTGTCATGCGGTTTCCTGCCCGCCATCCTGACCGCGGTTGTCCTGATTGCCGCCGTCCCGGCTGCCCGGTCCACCGGCGATCTGAAAGCTGCCGGGGGCGGGCCTGAAACCCACATCCGACCTGCCGCCGCTCCATCGGCGCGAAAGGGCCACCAGATGCAGGGCGGCCAGCGCCGCACCACCGCCCTTGTTCTGGCCGGCCGCTTCGGCACGAATCATCGCCTGTTCGCGGTTTTCCACCGTCAGAATGCCGTTTCCGATCGCCAGCCCCCGCAGGCCAAGCTGCATCAGGCCCGAGGAACTGTCATTGGCAACGGTTTCGTAATGGGTGGTTTCGCCGCGAATCACGCAGCCAAGGGCCACGTAGCCGTCAAAGTTGCTCGTGCGGTCGGCAATTGCGATGGCGGGCGGAATTTCGAGCGCGCCGGGCACTTCGATCAGATCGTGCGCCGCACCGTGTTCGCCAAGCGCCGCGCGCGCCCCCGTCACCAGCTGATCGGCGATCTCGCGGTAATAGGGCGCCACCACGATCAGCATCTTCACCGGACGGTCAAGGGGTGGCAGGGGCGGGGTATGGTGCTGTTCGTTCGCTGCCATCTCATTGCTCCTTTGCAGACAGTGCCGGGATCGGGCGGGTAGCTTCGATCGACAGCCCGTAGGCTTCGAGCCCCACCAGCCGGGGCGGCGGCGAATTGGTGGCAAGGATCAGCCGGTGCAATCCGAGCGCCGCCAGAATCTGGGCGCCAAGCCCGTACTGGCGCAACTTTTCCGGCGAACCCGCGCCTTCGGTATCGAGCTTCATCTCGATATCGCGCAGAAGCACCACCACGCCGCGCCCTTCAGCGGCGATCATCTTCATCGCCGCGGGCAGTTCGCGGGCCGGGCCGGGGCCGAGGCCAAGCACGTCTTCCAGCGGATTGAGCGCATGCATGCGCACCAGCACCGGGGCATCACCGGTGATATCGCCCTTCGAAAGCACCACATGTTCGGCACCCCGGGTTTCATCGGTGAAGATGCGCATCAGCCAGTCGCCGCCGAATTCGCTGGTGACGGGTTTCACCAGGGTTTCGTTCACCAGGTTGTCGTGGCGCAGACGATAGGCGATGAGATCGGAAATCGTGCCGATCTTCAGCCCGTGGCGCTGCGCGAAGGCCACCAGATCGGGCAGCCGCGCCATGGTGCCGTCCTCGTTCATGATCTCGCAGATCACCCCCGAGGGATTGAGCCCCGCGAGGCGCGCGATATCCACCGCCGCCTCGGTATGACCGGCGCGCACCAGAACCCCCCCGTCGCGTGCGCGCAACGGAAAGACATGCCCGGGGGTGGCGATATCGGCGGCGGTCTTGGTGGGATCGATCGCAATCGCCACGGTATGGGCGCGGTCATGGGCGGAAATGCCGGTGGTCACGCCTTCGCGCGCCTCGATCGAAACGGTAAAGGCGGTTTCGTGGCGCGAGGCGTTGTTCTGGCTCATCAGCGGCAGGCCGAGCGCATCGATCCGCTCGCTGGTGAGCGCCAGACAGATCAGGCCGCGCCCATGCTTGGCCATGAAATTGATCGCCTCGGGGGTGGTCATCTGGGCGGGGATGACCAGATCACCCTCGTTTTCGCGGTCTTCGTGATCGACAAGGATGAACATGCGCCCGTTGCGCGCATCCTCGATCACCTCCTCGGGGGGCGAGATGGCCTTTTCATAGTGGTTCAGGTCTTCCGGATTCCGTCCTGTCATCAGCCCTGCCTTTCGCCGCCGCCGGCCGACAGCCGACGGGAATACGCCGACCCAATAGCCCAGGCGGCGCGGCTTGGCCAGATGCCCCGGCGCCGATCATTCCTGCAGCACCTCATCCCTGCGCCTTCTGCCATTCCTGCAGCCGGGCCACATAGCGCGCCAGCGTATCGATCTCGAGGTTCACCAGATTTCCCACTGTCACATCCCCCCAGGTGGTAACGGCCCGGGTGTGAGGGATGAGATTGATGCCGAATTCGCGGCCTGCCACCTCGTTCACCGTCAGTGATGTGCCATTCAGCGCCACCGATCCCTTGGGCGCGATGAAGCGGGCCAGATCGGCGGGGGCGCGCAATGTGACGCGGCAACTGTCGCCCTCGTCGCGCATGGCAATCACCTCGGCCAGCCCGTCCACATGCCCCGAAACGATATGCCCGCCAAGCTCGTCCCCCACCCGCAGGGCACGTTCGAGATTGACACGCCATCCCGCCCCCCATTGCGAAAGATTCGTTCTGCTCAGGGTCTCGGCCGAGATTTCCACCGCGAACCAGTTTTCCGGCTCGCGCCCGAGCGCCACAACCGTGAGGCAGACGCCATCGCAGGCGATCGAGGCGCCGATGTCGATACCGGCGGGATCATGGGCGGTGGCGATGCGCGCGCGCATGTCGCCGCGCTGTTCGGTTTCAAGAACCCGACCGATATCGGTGATGATCCCCGTGAACATGGAGCAGCTCCTTTTGTTCTCAGGTAGCCGCTGGCGGCGCCGGACGCAAGGTGTGCCCTGTCGCGCCACGCCTCGTGCCGGCATCGGGCGCGGCGGCCTTCAGAAATTGTTAACCATGTGCCGGCAGGCTCTTCATGTGGCCCGCGTTCTGGCCCATATTGGAGCAAGACAGGAAAAGCACACCACCCCCCGCGGACACCCAAGGGCAGGAACAGCTGCAATGGAACCGGACGAACGAACCCTCACCCTGGCCGGGAAGCCCCTCTCGCAGAACGGCATCTTGCCGAGCCCGCCCCCCATCTTGCCGAGCCCGCCCCCCGGCCCCGGCGGCGTCAGCCATCCCGGATGCGACAGGGCCTTCCTGTTCCTTCAGGGGCCGCACGGGCCCTTCTTTCATCAGCTGGGCCGGATGCTGCGCGAAACCGGCGCCCGGGTGTGCCGGGTCGGATTCAACGCCGGCGACAGGGCCTTCTGGCCCGACCGTGCCAGTTACATCCCCCACCGCGCCAGCCCCCGGGAATGGCCAGACCATCTTGAAACCCTGATCGGCGAAAGGAACATCTCCGACATCGTGCTCTACGGCGATACCCGTCCGGTGCACGCCCACGCCATCAGGATCGCCCGCGCCCGCGGCCTGCGGGTGCATGTGTTCGAAGAGGGCTATCTGCGCCCTTACTGGATCACTTACGAACGCGACGGCGCCAACGGAAATTCGCGGCTGATGAATATCACCATCGACGAGATGCGCACCGCGCTCGAGGGCCTGCCCTGCGACATGCCAGAGGCCCCGGCCCATTGGGGCGACCTGCGCCAGCACGTGTTCTATGGTGCGCTCTACCACTGGTTCGTGATGTTCCTGAACCGCGGCTATCCCGGCTTTCGTCCGCACCGCCGGCTGACCGTCACCCAGGAATTCCGCCTCTATCTGCGCCGGCTGCTGCTGATGCCCGCGCACCGGGCCGAACGCGCCTTCCGCACCCGCCGCCTGATCCGCAGCGGCCATCCCTATCATCTGGTGCTGCTGCAGCTCGATCACGATACCAGCGTGCGCGACCACAGCCCCTTCGCCGGCATGAACGATTTTCTGGAACTGGTGGTCGCCGGCTTTGCCCGCGGCGCACCCCGCCATCATCACCTGGTGTTCAAGGCCCACCCGCTGGAAAGCGGGCAGGTGCCGCTGCGCCGCCGGATCCGTGACCTGGCCGCCCGCCATGACGTGACCGGGCGGGTGCACTATATCGGCGGCGGCAAGCTGGCAGCGCTTCTGGATCACGCGCGCAGCGCCGTCACCATCAATTCGACCGCCGCGCATCAGGCCCTGTGGCGCGGGCTGCCGCTCAGGGCATTCGGCAAAGCGATCTATGGCAAGAACGCCTTCACCTCGTCTCAGCCTCTGCATGAATTCTTCGCCGCGCCGCGCCGCCCCGACAGCGCCGCATATGTGGATTTCCGCCGTTTCCTGCTGGAAACCTCTCAGGTTCCGGGCGGTTACTACTCGGCCCGCGGGCGCCGCCAGCTGCTGCGCCATGTGGTGGATCTGATGCTGGCGGCAGACGATCCCTACGAGGCACTGAAAAACGGCAACGCGGCACCTCGGCAACAGTTATTTGCCATTTCCTGAACAATCCCATGACAATGCTGGATTTTCCCCCGGCACTTCGTTACGTTGGCAAAAAACGAAACCGAGGCAGCGAGTTAGGAAAAGACAAGTGAATCATTCAGGGACACGATGGGCCAGAGGGCTGGCCCTTGTGGCCGTTCTGGCCATGGTGGCGGGCTGCGGACTGCCCCGCTCGGGACCAACCAAGCGCGAAATCTTCGCGGGGTCGGTCCAGAAGAAGGGCGACGCCTTCGTCGTTACCGTCAACGATCATGTCACACGCGCCACGTCTCTGGTGCCGGCACTCGGGTTTTCCAGCGAATTCAAGAACGCCGGTGCGCTCGGCTCCGACATCATCCGCCCGGGCGACACGCTGGGGATCTCGGTCTGGGAAAATGTCGATAACGGCATTCTCACCACCGGCGGTGTGCCGGCCGGGCTGCAGAACGTGCAGGTTGACAGCAATGGCATGATCTTCATCCCCTATGCCGGCCGCATCCGCGCCGCGGGCAACTCTCCCGAGGCGCTGCGCCGGATCATCACCGAAAAGCTTGATGCCCAGACCCCGGATCCGCAGGTTCTGGTCACCCGCCTGGCGGGCGACGGGGCCACGGTTTCGGTTGTCGGCGGCGTGGGCGCTCAGGGGGTATTCCCGATCGAACGCCCCACCCGCACCCTTTCGGCGATGCTGGCGAAGGCCGGCGGCGTGGTGATCGAACCCGAGGTGGCCCAGATCACCGTGATCCGCGGCAGCCGGCGCGGCACGATCTGGTTCCAGGACCTGTTCACCCACCCCGAGCTTGACATCGCCCTGCGTGCCGGCGACCGCATCCTTGTGCAGGAAGATACCCGCGCCTTCACCGCGCTCGGCGCGACCGGTGCCCAGAGCCGCATCCCCTTCCGCACCCAGACGCTTTCGGCGCTCGAGGCGATCGCCCAGGTGGGCGGGCTGCGCTCGAACGTGGCCGATCCCACCGGCGTGTTCGTGTTCCGCAACGAACCCGAAAACATCGCCCGCACGGTGCTTGGCCGCGACGACATCCAGGGCCCGCAGCGCATTGCCTATGTGCTGGATCTCACCGAACCCACCGGCATGTTCCTGGCGCGCGATTTCGTGATCCGCGACGGCGATACGGTTTACGTGACCGAAGCGCCCTTCGTGCAGTGGAACAAGACGATTTCGGCCCTGACCGGATCGCTCTCCTCGGCCAATGCGCTCGGCACGGCGGCCGACAATCTGGTCGGAAACTGACGGAAATGAAACCCCGATGACGGGGAGAGCCCCGATTCCCGAAGACGCCGCCGGCCCCTCCGGGCGCCGGCGGCTCTGCGTTTACAACGGCGGTTTCCTGACCCAGAAGCGCATCCGCCGGATCCTTGATCTGGCCGGTTACGATGTGCGGATCGGCCTGCCGGGGCCGGAAGACATGATCGGCATCTGGGGGCGCAGCCCCACGGCGCCCCGCGGCGAACGGATCGCGCACCGGCGCGGGGCGCCGGTTCTGCGGATCGAGGATGCCTTTCTGCGCTCGGTGCTGCCGGGGCGGATCGGGGCCGGCACCGGGGGGCGGGCCGGCAGCCCGCCGCTCGGGCTGCTGCTCGACCGAAGGGGCGTCCACTTCGACAGTTCCGCCCCTTCCGACCTGGAGCTGCTGCTGGCCACGGCGCCGCTTGACGACACGGTTCTCCTCGACCGCGCCCGCGATGCCACCCGGCGGATCCGTGATGCGCATCTGTCGAAATACAACAATTTCGATCCCGGGATCCCCACCCCCGACGCACCCTATGTGCTGGTGATCGACCAGACCCGCGACGACGCATCGATCACCCATGGCGGGGCCGGGGCCGCCACCTTCCGCGACATGCTGGTCTGTGCCCAGGTCGAACACCCGGGCAACCGGATCGTGATCAAGACCCACCCGGAAACCGCCGCCGGCCTGCGCCCCGGCCATTTCGGAAAACCCGACGAAAACCGCCGGGTATCGCTGATCGACACCCCGGTTTCGCCCTGGCGGCTGTTCGAATGCGCAACCGCCGTCTATACGGTGTCGTCGCAGATGGGCTTCGAGGCGATCATGGCCGGCCATCGCCCGCATGTGTTCGGCCAGCCCTTCTATGCCGGATGGGGCCTGACCGAAGACCGCAATCCGGTTTCGCGCCGCCACCGCCGCCTGACCCGCGCCCAGCTGTTCGCGGCGGCGATGATCCTCTATCCCGTCTGGTATGATCCCTGCCGCGACCGGCTGTGCGAACTGGAAGACGCGCTGGCCCAGCTCGAAGCCGAGGCCCGCGCCTGGCGCGACGATCACCGGGGCCACGTGGCCATCGGCATGCGGCGCTGGAAACACGCATGTCTCGAGCGCTTTCACGGCCATGTCAGGCCGCTGGTTCATGAAGACGACACCGGAAGGGCAGTGGCGCTGGCGCGCGCCGAAGGCCGGGATCTTCTGGTCTGGGCCAGCCGCGAAAGCCCCGATCTGGAACCGGCGGCCACGGCCGCGGGGCTGCGCCTGCGCCGGGTGGAAGACGGCTTCCTGCGTTCGCGCGGGCTGGGGGCTCGGCTGGTGCCGCCGCTGTCGCTTGTCCTTGACGACACCGGAATCCATTACGATCCCACCCGCCCGAGCCGCCTTGAACGCCTGATCGCCGAAAGCACCGATCTGCCTGCGGCATCTCTCCGGCGGGCGGAAACGCTGATCGAACGGCTGAAAACGCTCGGCCTTGGCAAATACAACCTGCACGCCGCTGCCCCGCCCTCCGATCTTCCGGCTGACTGGCCCGCATCGGAAGGCCGCCGGGTGATTCTGGTGCCCGGACAGGTGGAAGACGATGCCTCGGTGCTGCATGGCTGCCGGACAGCAGGCGCCGCCAGAGGCGAAACGGAAGACCGGCAGGAAGACGACGGCGTCAACCTTGGTCTGCTGGCACGCTGCCGGGCCGAAAACCCCGAAGCGCTGATCCTCTACAAGCCGCATCCCGATGTGGAGGCCGGCCTGCGCCGGGGGGCTGTCGCTACGGCCGATGCGCTGCGCCATGCCGACGCGGTGCTGGTCAATGCCGATCCGGTGGCGCTGATCGGGCGGGTTGACGAGGTCTGGACCCTGACCTCGCTGCTTGGCTTCGAGGCACTTCTGCGCGGCTGTCCGGTAACCTGTCTCGGCGCACCCTTCTATGCCGGTTGGGGGCTGACCCGCGATCTGGGCGCGGTGCCGGCGCGGCGCGGGGGGCGGCACGGCGCGGCGAAGGTCGGCCTGGCCGGTCTCGCCCATGCGGCCCTGATCGACTATCCGCGCTATCTGGACCCGCTGACCGGCCTGCCCTGCCCTGTCGAGGTGATCGTCGAACGCCTGGCCAGCGGCGAAACCGGCAGACAGGGCACCACGGGGCGCGTGCTTTCGCTGCTGCAGCGCCTGCGCGGCCTGCTGGCGCGCTGAACCGCACGCGCACCCCGCAAAACGCGGCAACAACGGCCGCCCTTGCAACACACGGCCCTCCGTGCTTGCATGCACCACGGGAACAGCGAAGGGGAAACCGCCATGAAACGCCTGATGTGGTTCGGTTGGCGCGCGCTCATGTTCCTGGCCCTTGCCGCCGCTGCCCTCGCCTTGTGGAAACGCCAGGAAATCGCCCGCCTTCTGGCTGTCAACAGCCTGTTTTCCGAAAACAGGATCGTCGTCAATTTCAGCAGCATGGACAGCATCTTCCCGAACCGGCGGATGCAGCGGGGGGATGCCCCCCCGAGCCCCCTGCCCCGGGGCACCCCTGTCCGTCTGCCCGATGCGGTGGACAACTGGATCAGGGCCCGCAACGTTACCGCGCTGGTGGTTCTGAAGGACGGCAGGATCGTGGCCGATGACTATTTCCTTGGCACCGGGCCGGATGATCTGCGCATCTCGTGGTCGGTCGCGAAAAGCTGGCTTTCCGCCCTGTTCGGCATCCTGCTGGAAGAAGGGGCGATAGGATCCCTCGACGATCCGGTCACCGGATACGTTCCCGAGCTGCGCGGCAGCGCCTATGAGGGCGCCACCATCCGCAATGTGCTGAACATGGCCAGCGGCATCGCCTTCAACGAAGACTATCTGGATTATCATTCCGACATAAACCGCATGGGCCGGGTGCTGGCCCTCGGTGGTTCGATGGATGCCTTTGCCACCGGCCAGAACCGCAGGCGCGACGAACCCGGCCGCTCGTGGCTTTATGTCTCGATCGACACCCATGTGATCGGCATGGTGATCCGCGGCGCGACCGGGCGCTCGATTCCCGAACTGATGGAAGAGAAACTGATCGTGCCAATGGGGCTTGAAAAGGCCCCCTATTACATCACCGACGGCAAGGGCGTGGCCTTCGTGCTTGGCGGGCTCAACATGACCACCCGCGACTATGCGCGCCTGGGGCTGATGTTCCTGCAGGACGGCGAACTGAACGGCCGCCGGATCGTGCCGCGCGCCTGGGTGGCCGCCTCGACCGCGCCAAGCGCCCCGACCGAACCCGGCGCCGAACAATACGGCTATCAGTGGTGGCTGCCCGCCGATGCCGCCGAGGGCGAATTCTTCGCCCGCGGCATCTATGGCCAGTATGTCTATGTGAACCGGCCCAGAGGAGTGGTGATCGCCGTCAACGCGGCCGACCGGGGCTTTCGCGAAGAGGGCGTTGCAGAACAGAACATCGCCATGTTCCGACAGATCGCCGACGCGCTCTGAGCGTTGCCGGAGCGGCCCGCACCGGGCCGGATCGCGGCCCCTAACCGGATATCAACCTTTGCCTGCCAGCATCCCGTCCGATCCCGCGGAAAACACGAGGGTAAAGCACAGGATGAAACACGGGATGAAACGCGGAATATTGCCATGAGCATTCCGGCCGACGGAACCATCGCCGGCAACACCACCCCCTCCGGGTTGAGGTCGGGGCGGATGCGGCATATGTCTGCCCCTGCGGGGACGCCCCCGTTGCGGACGACGGCGGAACAGGACATGACGATGGCCAGAGGCAAAGCCGGCCGACGGCACAGGAAAGGGGGGATCGGGGATTTCCTCGTCAACCTCATGCTCAAGGGGGTATTCGGCCTGGCATTGATGCTGCCCTATCGCTGGCGAGTGCCGCTTTTCGGCGCCCTGACGGCCCGGGTGGTGGCGCCGCTTGCCGGATATCGCCGCCGCATTCGCGACAATCTGGCACTGGTTGCGCCCGAGCTTTCGCAATCGGAGCTGAAGGAACTGCTGCGCGCGGTTCCCGATAATGCCGGGCGCACCCTGATCGAGATCTACTCGGGCCGGGAATTCACCGACCGGGTGAAGGATCTGCCGCTGGACGGCCCCGGCGCGGCAGCACTGGAAGAAGCCGCGCGCCAGAAACGCCCGGTCATCCTGGTAACCGGCCATTTCGGCAATTACGACGTGCCGCGCGCAGCGCTGATCGCACGCGGCTATCCGGTCGGGGCGATCTACATGCCGATGTCGAACCCCTATTTCAACGCCCATTACGAACGCGCAATCTCGCGCATCGGACAACCGCTGTTCGCGCGCGGGCGCAAGGGGCTGGCGCAGATGCTGAAATTTCTGCGCAGCGGCGGCATGACGGGGTTCCTGGTGGATCAGCACATGGCCCATGGCGCACCGCTCACCTTTTTCGGCAAGACCGCGCGCACTGCGCTGTCGGCCGCGGAAATGGCGCTGAAATACAACGCCCTGCTGATCCCGATCTATGGGGTTCGTCAGCCCAACGGCCTTGATTTCCGCATCATCGTGGATACGCCGGTTCCCCATACCGACCCCGAAACCATGACCCAGGCGCTGAACGATTCGCTTGAAAGGCTGGTGCGCGAGCACATGGGGCAATGGTTCTGGATCCACCGCCGCTGGAAAGGCCTGCCGGCCGCCACCGGCTGAGGCAGGGTCCCTTTCCGTTTTCCGGCAGGATGGGGGTTGCCCCGGCAGGGCCGGTCCTGGCTGACGCATGACCGCTTCACATGCCCGCTCGCGGGGGCAGCGGATCCGGACGAATGCCTTCCCGGATTCCCGGCTTCTCGAGATCGGCGCCGCACTGCGTTTCCGCGCTGGATGAAGACGACTCAGCGCACCCGCGCGGCAGCAAGAATCGGGCCGAATCCGGGCTTCTGGACGATCACCACCACACCCTCGTCTCCCTTGATGCTGCGGCGCATCGTCAGGGGGGTTCGACTGTCCCAGGGCTCCAGATGCATCCACTCGGAAACGATGTTGCTGTAGATGATCCTCTTGCCCGCATTCTCCCCGCGGCGGATCTCGACAGGCTGGGAATCCCGCACCCGGACCAGCTGCACCCAGAGGGGCTTGTCACGGGGCCTGTCGGCACTGGCACGGATGGTCAGCTGATCGCCCTCGCGCGAAACCGAAAGATCGATTCCGCTGTCATTGGCCTTGTGCCGGCGGATCAGCCGCTCCACTTCCTGCGGCTTGCTGCCGACCAGGTGATCCTGACCCTCGATCACCATCTGCGGCGTATAGACCATCCGCTTGCCCGCAGCACGGGCATAGCCCTTCTGGCGCCTGGTAAACTGCGCCTGCCCGAAGGTATCTTCCCAGCCGATGTAATCCCAGTAATCCACGTGCAGGGCCAGGGGGATCACGTCGTCGCGCACCGACAGTTCGCGCAGCAGCGCATCGGCCGGCGGGCAGGACGAGCACCCCTGAGAAGTGTAGAGCTCGATCACCACCGGTTCATCCGCCAGCGCCGCATCCTGCGGAAAACCACTGCCGAGAAGGATCGAAAGGCCAAGGGCCAAAGCCTGGAATTGCCGCATGATTCGTCTGTTCTTCTGCCTGGAAACGGGTTCCCGCCCTTTCTAGGGAAACGCGCGGGATGAATCCAATCAAGGTTTTGCGAGAACTCCCGCCCTGCCGGTAACATCATCGCCAGCCGGCATGCAAAAAATCTGGCTTTTCGGTATGCAACAGCATACATTGTATCGCAACCCCCTTGAACCCCTCACCCGCTTGCGCCACAACCCGCAGGCAAAGCCACCATTCCAACCCAGGGAGAGCAGCCACATGCCGATCACAGTCGGACAAGACACCGCCAGAACCCGTGCGACCCTCACCGCTGCCGGCCAGCAGGTTGACTATTTCTCGATCCCCGCGGCCGAGGCCGCGGGGCTTGGCGAGTTTTCCCGCCTGCCCGCGGTGCTGAAGGTGGTGCTTGAAAACATGCTGCGCTTCGAAGACGGCAGGAGCGTCACCACAGACGACATCCGCGCCTTCGGCGAATGGGCGAAGGCGGGCGGCAGAAACCCGCGCGAAATCGCCTATCGCCCTGCGCGCGTTCTGATGCAGGATTTCACCGGCGTGCCCGCGGTAGTGGATCTTGCCGCCATGCGCGACGGCATCCTCGGCCTTGGCGGCGATGCGCAGAAGATCAATCCGCTCAATCCCGTGGATCTGGTGATCGATCACAGCGTGATGATCGACGAATTCGGCAACCCGCGCGCCTTTCGCATGAATGTCGAACGCGAATACCAGCGCAACATCGAACGCTATACCTTCCTGAAATGGGGGCAGCAGGCGTTCGACAACTTCCGCGTGGTGCCGCCGGGCACCGGGATCTGCCACCAGGTGAACCTGGAATACCTGGCCCAGACCGTCTGGACCGACACCGACCAGCAAGGCCGCACCGTGGCCTATCCCGATACGCTGGTGGGCACCGACAGCCACACCACCATGGTCAACGGGCTGGGCGTTCTGGGCTGGGGCGTGGGCGGAATCGAGGCCGAGGCAGGCATGCTGGGCCAGCCGATCTCGATGCTGATCCCCGAAGTGGTGGGCTTCGAGCTGACCGGCAACATGGCCGAAGGAATCACCGGCACCGATCTGGTGCTGAAGATCGTGGCCATGCTGCGCGAACACGGCGTGGTGGGCAAGTTCGTCGAATTCCACGGCGAGGGGCTGAACCGCCTGCCGCTGGCCGATCGCGCCACCATCGCCAACATGGCTCCTGAATATGGCGCCACCTGCGGCTTCTTCCCCGTTGACGACGAAACCCTGCGCTATCTGCGCCAGACCGGCCGGGACGAAACCCGCATCGCCCTGGTCGAGGCCTATGCAAAGGAAAACGGCCTGTGGCGCGGCCCCGATTACGCCCCGGTCTATACCGAAACCCTGTGCCTCGACATGGGCAGCGTGGTGCCCGCGATCTCGGGGCCCAAGCGCCCGCAGGACCACACCCCGCTTGACCGCGCTGCCCAATCCTTCCTTGATGTGGTGGCCGAATACCGGGGCGAAGACGAAACCCCGGAAAGCGAAGACATGCTGGCCGAGGGGCCGGCCTTCGACCCGCTGACCGACCCGCGCCGCTCGGCCCCGGTGCAGGGGCGTGATTTCGAACTGCGCGACGGTTCGGTGGTAATCGCCTCGATCACCAGCTGCACCAACACCTCGAACCCTTACGTGATGATCGGCGCGGGGCTGCTGGCCCGCAAGGCCCGCGAAAAGGGGCTGAACAGCGCCCCCTGGGTGAAAACCTCGCTGGCGCCCGGCAGCAAGGTGGTAAGCGAATATCTGGAAGCTGCCGGCCTTCAGGAAGATCTCGATGCGCTCGGCTTCAACCTGGTGGGTTATGGCTGCACAACCTGCATCGGCAACTCGGGCCCCCTGTCCGAAGAAATCTCGAAATGCATCAACGACAACGATCTTGTCGCCACCTCGGTGCTGTCGGGCAACCGCAACTTCGAGGGCCGCATCCATGCCGATGTGCGCGCCAACTATCTGGCATCACCCCCGCTGGTGGTGGCCTACGCCATTGCCGGCGACATGAACGTGGATCTCACCCGCGATCCGCTGGGCCATGACCGCGAAGGCAATCCGGTATTCCTGAAGGATATCTGGCCAAGTCAGCAGGAGATCGCCGATCTGGTGCACCAGACGGTAACGCGCGAGGCCTTCCAGACCAAATACGCCGATGTGTTCAAGGGCGATGAAAAATGGCAATCGGTCGAAACCACCGACAGCGAGGTTTACGACTGGCCCCCCACCTCGACCTATATCCGCAATCCTCCCTATTTCCAGGACATGAGCCCCGAGCCCGGCTCGATCGGCAATATCGAAGGCGCACGGGCGCTGGCGATCCTGGGCGACATGGTCACCACCGATCACATTTCTCCCGCCGGTGCCATCCCGTCGAAAAGCCCGGCCGGGCAGTATCTGATCGCCCATCAGGTGCCCCCGCGCGAGTTCAATTCCTACGGCTCGCGCCGCGGCAATCACGAGGTGATGATGCGCGGCACCTTTGCCAATATCCGCATCCGCAACGAAATGGTTCCGGGTGTCGAAGGCGGCTACACGAGATCACCCGATGGCGAGGTGGTGTCGATCTTCGATGCCGCCATGGCCTGGAAGGAAAGGGGCGTGCCGCTGGTGGTGGTGGCTGGCGCGCTTTACGGCGCCGGCTCAAGCCGCGACTGGGCCGCCAAGGGAACCGCCTTGCTGGGAGTGAAGGCGGTAATCGCCGAAAGCTTCGAGCGCATTCACCGCTCGAACCTTGTGGGCATGGGGGTGATCCCCTTCGAATTCACCGGCGACGACAACCGCAAATCGCTTTCCCTCAAGGGCGACGAAACCTTCACCATCACCGGCCTCTCGGATGAGATGACGCCGCTTTCGGAGGTGCCCTGCAGCATCGAATATGCCGATGGCAGCAGGCGCGAGATTGCCCTCAGGTGCCGAATCGATACCGAAGTGGAAATCGATTACGTGAAGAACGGCGGGGTGCTGCATTACGTGCTGCGCAACCTGGCACGCGGCTGAGGCCCGAAAGAAGCCCCGAAATCGCCCGGCTGGCCACAGGGCTGCCGGGCGGTTGCCGTATTCCTGGCGTGTTTTCAACCAGTTGCAGGCTCATTTCGCAGTTGCAGCATCGAAAACGGATTGTTTCGGCAAAAAACCACCGATCACGATCATGGGACTCTTTTTTCATTAACTCATTTGGTGCATCATGCCGCGCATGAACATGAACACGAAACACATCACACCGCGTCGCCGTATCAACATGATGACGCTTGAGGTGCTCGCCATGCTGCTTCTGGCACTGGTGGGAACTCTGCAATTCTGACCACCGAAACCGGTGCCCGCGCGCATCATATGCGCCCGGTCGCATGTCCGGTCGGGTTCTTCTTTCGCGGCCGTCCTTCCCCGGAAAGGAATGCCCCCCGGGCCATGAATCCGGTGTCACCCTTCCCGGCCGGGCGGAACTGTCCGGATACGGTCCTTATCGGGCCGCATCCATCACCGGCTTGATACGCTCCAGAAATATCTGCTCCGTCATCGGCCCGGCATAGCGCAGAAGTATCGTGCCGCTGCTGTCGATCACATAGGTTTCCGGCACGCCATAAACGCCCCACTCGATCGCCGTGCGGCCGGTCTGATCGGCAATGATCGCGGCAAAGGGATTGCCCAGCTCTTCCAGAAAACGCAATGCGGCGTCGGGCTTGTCCTTGTAATTGATGCCATAGATGGTGATTCCCCGTTCGCGGGCAAGGCGCTCGAGCAGAGGGTGCTCGGCCCGGCAGGGCGCGCACCAGCTGGCCCAGAAATTGACCAGCTTGACCCCGGGCGCGCGCAGCGCGGCATCATCGAAGGCAGGGTAATCGCCAAGCGGCGCCTCGGCAACCGGCGGCGCGGGCTTGCCTTCGCGGGTCGAGGGCAGGCTGGTATCCCCCGCCGTGTCGAGCCCGAGATAGAACATCAACGCCAATCCCGCAAACAGCAGTGGCGGCAGGAACATCAGCGGCGATAGCTTCCGTTTCTGTGCGCCACTCATCCCTGCTCCTTTCCGGAACCCTGCGCTTTCTGCCGGCGGCGTTCTTCCATCTGTCGCAACTGGTGATGCACATTCCGTGCCCTGAGCCAGCTGAGCAGGATCAGCCCGGCAACCAGCAGAATCGTTGCGCCATAGGCCGACAGGATCACGGTTTCGTATTTTCCGAGGTCGGGTATCACGCCATGCGCTCCCGTGCCTCGAGCGCCTTCAGACGGCGGGCCCGCACCTCGGTACGGGTGCGATAGAGAACCAGGGTCACGAACAGCAGAACGAAGCCGGCGATGCACAGGATCAGCGGCCAGTAATAGACATCGGCCACATGCTCGGCCTTGTCGACCGAAAGCGAAGCATCCTGATGCAGCCCCTGGGGCCAGAAGTTGACGGCATAGCGGCTGAGCAGCGCGAACACCGAACCCACGATGCACAGGATCGAGGTAAGATCAGCCGCGGTATCGGGGCTTTCGATCGCTTCCCAAAGGGCCATGTAGCCCAGATAGAAGATGAACAGCACCAGAAACGAGGTCAGCCGCGGATCCCAGGCCCACCAGGTGCCCCACATGGGCTGCCCCCAGACCGCGCCCGAAATCAGCGCGATCAATGTCATCACCGTGCCGATTGCCGCCGCCGCCTTGGCCGCCAGCACCGAAACGTGATGGCGTCGCACCAGCCAGATCAGCGAGGCCACCAGCATCATCAGCCAGGCGTTTATGGCAATGAAGGCACTGGGCACATGGATATAGATGATCTTGACCGAACTTCCGAAATTCTCGGCCTCGGGGGTCAGGTAGAACCCCCACAGAAGGCCGGGGAGGATGGTGACTGCCGTCAGCCCCACCAGCCATGGCAGAACCTTTTCCGTGGTTTCCATGAATTTCTTCGGGTTGGCATATTCCCAGATCGACATGCGCTCTTTCCCTTCGCCGTGTTCCGCGCGATACAATGCCTCAGCCACGCTCTCAACGCAAATTAATGCGCAGCACCTGGGCCGCTACAAATGGAAGCAGACCGATGGTGCCAAGGGTGATTCCGGCCAGCATCAGAAGCGGCACCGTGTTGTCGGCCCCCTCCGCCCCGCGGCGCAGCGCCTCGGCGCCGAACAGCAGGGTGGGCATGTAAAGCGGCAGCACCAGCAGCGACAGCAGCAACCCCCCCCGCTTCACCCCCACGGTCAGCGCCGCCCCGAAGGTGCCGATGAAGCTGAGCGCCGGTGTGCCGATCAGCAGCGTCAGCAGCAGCCATGAATAGGCCCCGGCGGGCATGTTCAGCAGCACCGCAAGCCCCGGCGCCACCAGCGTCAGCGGCAGGCCGGTGGTCAGCCAGTGGGCCAGCCCCTTCATCGCCGCCACCCCTTCAAGCGGCAATGGCGAGGTTGCCAGAAGATCGATCGTGCCGTCTTCGTAATCGAGCGCGAAGATGCGGTCGAGCGACAGCAGACAGGCCAGCAATGCCGCCACCCACAGGATGCCCGGCGCGATCTGTGCCAGCAGTGCGCCTTCGGGCCCGACACCGAAGGGCACGAGAACGGTGACGATCAGAAAGAACACCAGCCCGAGGCCGAACCCCCCGCCGGCCCGCACCGCAAGGCGCAGGTCACGCAGCAACAGGGCAATCATGCAAGGTCCTCGTCGCCGAAAAAGGCATCCGCCGGAACACTGCCCCCCCCCGCGCGGCAACTGTCGGGATCGGCACGAAACGCGGACAGGTCAAGCGCGCGGGCTTCCAGCCCCAGCCCGATATGGGTGGCCATGATGGCCATGCCACCGGCCGCGCAATGGCGCCTGACCGTCTCGGCGAACAATGCGACACTTTCCGTATCAAGCGACACCGTCGGCTCGTCAAGTGCCCAGATCGGCCGCCCCGTCAGCAACAGCCGCGCCAGCCCCAGCCGGCGCTTCTGCCCGGCCGAAAGACTGCGGGCGGGTCGGTCGGCCAGATCGTTCAGATTGAACTCGTCCAGCGCCCTGACAACCTCCCGCTCCATGTCCGGCACACCATGCACCCGCGCCCAGAACGCCAGGTTCTCGCGCACCGTCAGCATGGCCTTCAGACCATCGGCATGGGCGCCATAGGCCAGTGATTCGGGCGGCATGATGATGGTGCCGCCAAGCGCCGGCTGCAGACCGGCAAGGGTGCGCAGAAGGGTTGTCTTGCCGATGCCGTTCGGCCCGCGCAGCAACAGCATCTCGCCCCCGGACAGGGTGAAATCCACCCCTTCAAGCACCGGCATGCCGCCACGCGCGCAGGAAAGATCGGAAACTTTCAGTTCCATGGCGCACGCATAGCGGATCGCGGCGCAGGCGAAAAGGCACAAAATCGGACCGCCACCGGCCATGCCGAAAAGATGCCGGGAAAGATGCAGGTCTGCTGCGAAACGCGCCGTCAGGCACCGGAATCCGGCCGGTTTCCCTCCGCGCCGGGTGCCGAAACCGGCACCAGCGCCGCCCCGACCCTTCGCCCCTCGCCCAGCAGCACGTTGTAGCTGCGGCAGGCGGCAGGGGTGGGCATGGGCTCGGCCATCACCCCGGCCCCGTCAAGCACTGCCCTCAGCGCCGAAGGCAGATGCGAAAGCGCATCGCCGGTGCCGATGAACAGCAGATCAACGGCACCGGCAGCTGCCACCAGCGGCGCCGGGTCGTCGGGCCCGCCCCACGGCCGCACACCTTCGGGCAGCAGCAGCAGAGCCCCCTCGAACACCGCTCCGCCGATACGGAAGAAGCCGGGGCCATACCCGTCAACCGGGGTGAGATCGCCGAATGTCACTTCGCTGAAACGCATGAGCCGGTTCCCTCACTTCCCCGGGATCAGGGCCCTGATCATAACCTGCACAAGGCCGGTTCGCCAGACCGGAGATCAGTCGAACAGCGGCAGGCCGCTCAGCGCCGAAACGGCAATGATCAGCAGGGCCAGCCGGCGATAGGCCGCTTCGGCACCGGGGCGGAAGATCCCCGCGCCGGCAAGGTTGCCCAGCATGTATGGCACCGCCAGAACCAGCCCCAGCACCACGGCCTGCGCCACCAGAAAGCCCTTCGCCCCCAGCACCCCGAGCATAAGAACATCGCTGGCGATCAGGAACAGCATGATGGTGGCCCGGATCACCCGTGCCGGATACGGGCTGGCCATGTAGAACAGAATCACCGGCGGCCCCGGCAACCCGACTGCGCCGGCAAGCCCGCCCGAGATCAGACCGGTGCCCGCCAGCAGCCCCGGCCCTGTCGCACCACGATAGCGCACCCCTGCAACCAGCAGCACCAGCAATACCAGCGAAACAAGAGAGACCCCATAGCGGAAAACCTCGGGCGGCACCAGGGACAACCCCCACACCCCCAGCGGCAGACCGGCAAGCGTGCCGGCAAGAAGCCATGCAAGATCCCCTGTTGCCCCCTGGCGCAGCGCTGCCGGAATGTTGGGCAGGGGGCCGATCAGATCCATCACGATCAGGGTGGTCAGCGCCTCGAAAGGCGGCAGCACCTGTCCGGCCACCGGCAGATAGACCATCGCCGTGCCAAAGCCCGAAAACCCGCGCACCATTCCCGCCACGAACACCGCCAGCGCCAGCAGCGCAAGTTCCCCGCCCGCCAGGTCCGGGGCAAGGGCATCCATCTCAGGCATCGATATTGGCGAACCGGGTCCCGGCGGTGGCGTCGGGTTTCGACCAGTCGCGCTTGACGCCCAGCCACAGCAGGATCGTCGAGGCCACGAAAATCGAGCTGTAGGTGCCCACCACCACGCCCCAGATCATCGCGAACACGAAGCCGCGAATCACGTCGCCGCCCAGCACAAAAAGCGCGATCAGCGCGATCAGGGTGGTCACGGATGTCATCACCGTGCGGCTCAGGGTTTCGTTGATCGAAAGGTTCAGCAGCTCTTTCAGGGGCTTCTGCTTGAACTTGCGCAGGTTTTCGCGCACCCGGTCGAACACCACCACGGTATCGTTCAGCGAATAGCCCACGATGGTCAGAAGTGCGGCGATGATCGACAGGTCGAACTTGATCTGAAGGAACGAAAAGATGCCGATGGTAAGTACCACGTCATGGATCAGCGCCGCCACCGCCCCCACCGAGAACTGCCATTCGAACCTCAGCCAGATATAGACCAGCACCGCGGCAATCGCCGAAACCACGGCCAGAACGGCGCTTCGGATCAGTTCGCCCGAAACCTTGGGACCAACGGATTCCACCGCCGTGAAGCGAACCTCGGGGTCGACGGATTTCAGCGCCGCTTCCACCCTGGCAATGGTTTCGGGGGTGATGCTTTCAACCCCTTCCTGCGCCTGAATGCGCACCGAGGCCACGTTCTTGTCGGGGCCGAAAGCAGGATCGAACACCTGGGTGATGGTGACATCGCCCAGATCAAGCGGCCGCAGCGCCTTGCGGAACCCCCCCACATCCACCGGATTCACCGATTCGGTGCGGATCGTGGTGCCGCCGCGGAAATCGATGCCGAAATTCAGCCCCATGCTGAAGAACAGCACCAGCGACAGCAGCATCGCCACCACCGAGGCCCCGAAGGCGAAACGTGCGTAGCGGAAGAAATCCCAGCTGGTTTGCGCGGGAACGAGTCTCAGGCGCATCTTCTCATACCTCGATGGTCTTGGGGCGGCGACGCTCGAACCACATGACGATGATCAGCCGCGTGACATAGATTGCCGTGAATACCGATGTCACGATCCCGAGCCCGAGGGTGACGGCAAAGCCGCGCACCGGCCCGGCCCCCATCAGGAACAGGATGACAGCAGTGATGAAAGTGGTGATGTTGGCGTCGATGATCGCCGAAAGTGCCTTTTCATAGCCAAGCTCCACCGCCCGCGCAGGCCCGCGCCCGGCCTTCAGTTCCTCGCGAATGCGTTCGAAGATCAGCACATTGGCATCCACCGCCATACCGATCGTCAGCACGATTCCGGCTATGCCCGGCAGGGTCAGCGTGGCTCCGATCGCCGACAGCAGGCCGAAGATGATCGCCACGTTCAGTATCAGCGCCACATTGGCGATCATCCCGAACAGACCATAGCTGAGCAGCATGTACACCAGCACCGCCACAAGCGCCACCACCGAGGCCAGCTTGCCCGCCTCGATGCTGTCATGGCCAAGCTCGGGGCCGATGGTGCGTTCTTCGATCACCTCGAGTTCGGCCGGCAGCGCACCCGCGCGCAGCAACACCGCAAGACGGGTGGTTTCGTCAAGGGTGAACCGGCCGGTGATGATCCCCGATCCGCCCCGGATCGCGGTCTGGATCACGGGGGCCGAGATCACCTCGCCGTCAAGCGCGATGGCAAAGGGTTCGCCCACATGTTCGGCGGTATAGTCACCGAACTTGCGTGCCCCCGTGGGATCGAACCGGAAGGAAACCGCCGGCCGGCCGTTCTGATCGAACGAGGGCTGCGCATCGACCAGTTCCTCGCCGGTCACCACGGGGGTATCCTCGAGGATGTAATAGACCCCGGGATCATCAAGCGAGGGCAGCACCACCGTGCCGGGCGGATGACTGACATCGGGATTGCTGCCGCGCCCCACCACCGGCAGGAATTCGAGCTTGGCCGTCTTGCCCAGAAGCGCCTTCAGTTCGGCGGCGCTGCCAAGGCCCGGAACCTCGATCAGGATGCGCTTCTCGCCCTGACGCTGGATCGTGGGTTCGCGGGTGCCCACCTCGTCGATCCGGCGGCGGATGATTTCCAGAGACTGCTGCAGGGTGCGTTCGTCGGTGGCGGCCTTTTCCTCTTCCGACAGGGTAACCACCAGCACATCGCCCTCGGCGCGCACCTCGATGTCCTGCGCACCGATCCCGGTCAGCGTAACCACCGGGCGCGCCAGGTTCCGAACGATTTCAAGCGCCCGCGCCATGCCTTCGGGCTTCTGGATGCGCACCCGAAGTTCGCCCTTGGGCGCATCCACCCGGCGAATCCCGCCAAGCGCCTCGCGCTCGACCTTGAGCGCATCGCGGATATCGGGCCACATGGCCTTGACCCGGCTGTCATAGACATCTTCGGTCTGCACCTCGACCAGAAGATGCGCGCCGCCCCTCAGGTCAAGCCCGAGATTGACAAGCCCAGCGGGCATCCAGTCGGGCCAGGCTTCGGCCGCCGCGCGGTTCTCGGGGGTGTCGAAGCCCGCCTCGATCGCCGCCGTGGCATCGTTATGGCGCTCGACCCGGGGATAGAAGGCATTGGGCAGCGCATAGAACAGCCCGAGAGCCACGAGCCCCCAGATCACGATCCGCTTCCAGAGAGGAAAATGTAGCATCAGAACCGCCCGATCCGTGGAATGAAGAAGAAAAGGCTCCGGGGCCGGAGATCAAGGCACCTCATGCCTTGCCGTCGTCCCCGACCGGTTCCGTCTTGTTCAGAACCTGCTGGATGGTCGAACGCACCACCCGCACCCTGACATCGGGCGCGATCTCGACCTCGATCTCGTTGCCTTCCCTGACCTTGGTCACCTTGCCGACGATACCGCCCTGGGTAATCACCTGGTCGCCGCGCCGCAGCGCCGCCACCATTGCCTGGTGCTGTTTCAGCTTCTTCTGCTGGGGTCGGATCAGCAGGAAATACATGATCGCGATGATGAGAAGAAGGGGGATGAGCTGTCCGAATGCGCTGGGGCCGTCCATTGATGTTCTCTTTCCTGTCTCTGCCGGCCTGTCTCTGCCGGCCTGTCCGTTCTGGTCCGTCCTGGCCTGCATGTTCCGGCCTGTCTCTGCCGGCCTGCGAGCCGCAATCCGCGCGCACCCTACAGCCGCCCCATCACCTTGGCAAGGCAGCAGCGGCGCACCCGTGCGCCACCGGCTGCCAGGCCAAATCCGGGGTTCAAACCGGCGCCTGTCTGGGGCATATGGGGTGCACGAGGCCACAGTCAACCCACAGTCAACCCGCGGCAGGACAAGCGAAAGCAAGGAACGCACCGATGCATGATATCAGGATGATCCGCGAAACCCCCGAAGCCTTCGATGCCGCCATGGCCAGGCGTGGTCTGGCACCGGTTGCCGCCGAAATCCTTGCCCTTGACGACAAGCGCCGCGCCGCCATCAGGGCTGCCGAGGATGCCCTGGCCGAACGCAATCGCGCCAGCAGGGAAATCGGCGCCGCAAAGGCCCGCGGAGATGAAGGCGAATTCGAGCGCCTGCGCGCCCTGGTGGCCAGGAAGAAGGCCGAACTCGCCCGCCTCGAAGAAGAATCCCGCCGCCTTGACGATGCGCTGCGCGAACTGCTGATGGGTCTGCCCAACATCCCCGCCCCCGACGTGCCCGAAGGGGTTGATGAAAGCGACAATGTCGAAATCCGCCGCTGGGGCACCCCGCGCGAGTTCAGCTTCATCCCGCGCGAGCATTACCAGATTCCGGCCGCAAGGGCGGGGCTCGATTTCGAGACAGCGGCGAAGCTTTCCGGCGCGCGCTTCGTGGTGATGAAGGGGGCAATGGCGCGCCTTCACCGGGCGCTGGCGCAGTTCATGCTGCAGGTTCATGCCGATGAACACGGGCTCGAAGAAGTCTGGACCCCGGTGCTGGTGCGCGAAGAAATGATGTATGGCACCGGCCAGCTGCCGAAGTTCGGCGAAGACAGCTATCAGACCCGCGAGGGCTGGTGGCTGATTCCCACCGCCGAAGTGACGCTGACCAACCTCGTGAACGACCGGATCGTGCCGGGCGAAAGCCTGCCGCGCCGCTATGTGGCCGATACCCAGTGCTTCCGCTCCGAGGCCGGCAGCGCGGGGCGTGACACTGCCGGCATGCTGCGCCAGCACCAGTTCGAAAAGGTCGAGATGGTATCGATCACCCGCCCGGAAGAAAGTGATGACGAACACGCGGCGATGACCCGGCGCGCCGAAACCGTCCTCGAACGCCTCGGGCTTCCCTATCGCACCGTGATCCTGTGCACCGGCGACATGGGCTTCGGCGCGCGCCGCACCCACGATATCGAAGTCTGGCTGCCGGGGCAGGGAAAATACCGTGAGATCAGCTCGGTTTCCACCTGCGGCGATTTTCAGGCACGGCGGATGAACGCCCGCTTCCGCCCCGAAGCCGGCGCCCGCCCGGAATTTCTGCATACGCTGAACGGTTCGGGCCTTGCCGTGGGGCGCAGCCTGATCGCGGTGCTGGAAAACGGCCAGCAGGAAGACGGCTCGGTGGAGCTTCCCCAGGCCCTGCATCCCTTCCTTGGCGGCAAGACACGGATCACCCCCGAGGGAAAGCTTTCCTGATCCCTGTTCCCTGAGAGATCATTCTTCCCTTTGCCCCCGCTCGAGGTGCTTGCGCAGGCGGCTCGGGGTGGTTTTCCTGCGGTTCCTGTAGGGGTTCTTCTCGGCCTGGCTGCGCATCCACAGCCTGACCGGCGTGCCGGGCATGTCGAAATCATCGCGCAGGGCGTTGATCAGATAGCGCGAATAGCTTTCGGGCATCTTGTCGGGCTGCGAGCACATCACCACGAAACCGGGCGGGCGCGTCTTGGCCTGGGTCATGTAGCGCAGCTTGATGCGCCGACCGGAAGGCGCCGGGGGCGGATGGGCCTCTACCACTTCGCGCAGCCAGCGGTTGAGCGCCGCCGTAGGCACCCGGCGGTTCCATACCTCGCAAGCGCGCAGCACCGCATCGCGCAGGCGGTCAAGCCCCCTGCCCGTTTTTGCCGAAACCGTCACCAGAGGCACGCCCCTGAGCTGCGGCAGCAGGCGCTCGCACTGCGCGCGCAGGGCCTTCAGCTTCTGCTGGCGCTCGGGCTCGGCATCCCATTTGTTGACCGCAATCACCACCGCCCGCCCTTCGCGCGCCGCCAGATCGGCGATACGCAGATCCTGCTGCTCGAAGGGGCGCGCGGCATCCAGCAGCACGATCACCACTTCGGCAAAACGCACTGCCCGCAGCCCGTCGGAAACCGAAAGCTTCTCGAGCCTGTCCTGCACGCGGGCCTTCCTGCGCATGCCGGCGGTGTCGAAGATGCGCACCGGCAGTCCATTCCAGTCAAGCCCTAGCGCGATCGCATCGCGGGTGATCCCCGCCTCGGGGCCGGTCAGCAGGCGCTCTTCGCCAAGCAGCTTGTTGATCAGCGTCGATTTTCCCGCATTGGGCCGGCCCACCACGGCCACCTGAAGCGGCTTTTCCGGGGTCGGCATGCGAACAGCCCCGACGGCACCCTTGTCGGAGCCCTCCCCGTCTGCCTCCCCGGTTCCGTCCTCTTCTCCATCATGCACGTCAACATCGGTTTCCGGCATGTGATCGGCCATGCCGCGGGCCCGTTCGACATGTTCGTCGGCGATCGGCTGCAGGGCTGCATAAAGCGCCTCCAGCCCCTCGCCATGCTCGGCCGAAAGCGCGATCGGATCGCCAAGGCCAAGACCATAGGCCTCGATCAGCCCCGCCTCGGCGGCCCGCCCCTCGGCCTTGTTGGCGGCCAGCAGCACACGGGCGTTACGGCGCCGCAGGATACCGGCGAATACCTCGTCGGCGGGGGTCACGCCGGTGCGTGCATCGATCACGAACAGACAGGCATCGGCCATTTCCACCGCGCGTTCGGTCAGCCGGCGCATGCGGCCCTGCAGGCTGTCGTCGGCGGCCTCTTCAAGGCCCGCGGTATCGATCACCGTGAATTTCAGATCGCCAAGGCGCGCTTCGCCCTCGCGCAGATCGCGCGTAACGCCGGGCTGATCATCGACCAGCGCCAGGCGCCTGCCCACGAGCCGGTTGAACAGGGTGGATTTTCCCACGTTCGGCCGCCCGACGATGGCGAGGGTGAAACTCATCGAAAAGACTCCTGCTGCGGATCAGGCCGACCGCATATACCAAAGGGCGCGGCTGCGCAAAGGCGAATGCCGCCCGGCCGGAGCCCCGACCGGTGCCGCCCTTTCGCGCACGCGGCCGGCCGGGCCCGCATGTTGCCGCGGTCTTGCCGGAACTTACCGGAAAGCGTGCAGCCGGCCCTTCTGTGTCACCACGTAAAGAACACCATCCGCGATCACCGGATGGCTGGCGGCACCGCCGGGCAGCGGAACGGAGGCAAGCAGGCTGCCGTCCTGCGGGCTGAAGGCACGGATCACCCCGTCAGACGAAGCCACAAGCAGCCGCCCCCCTGCCAGAACCGGGCCGTAATGGGCATGGATTGCCTTGCGCTTGTGCGGCTTGTCCTTGGTGAAATAAGGCAACTGCACCCCCCAGATCCGTTTTCCGGTAGCCGCATCGAGGCGCACCAGTTCGTCCTGATCGGACACCAGGAACACCGAGCCGCCAACCGGCCAGACCGGGCTGTAGGCGCCTTCGCTGGCTGTCCAGATCCGTTCACCGCTGCCCAGTTCCAGCGCCACCACGCGCCCCGCCGCATTGCCCGCGTAAACCACATCACCCGCCACCACGGGATCGCTGGTAATGTCGCGGATCATCGCATAGGCCTGTCCCTTGCGCCGGCCTGCAACCGGGGTGCGCCAGATGCGCACGCCCCCCTTGCGGAAGGCGGCCGTTACCTCGCCGGTTCCGAAGGGAAAGATGACGAACCGCTCGGTTACTGCCGGAGCGGCGGCATTGCTCATCACCGCATCGGCCGGCACACCCGGAAGTTCCCAGCGAATGCGGCCATGCTTCACGCCGATTGCCCAGGCCCGGTTGTCGCGCGTCACCACATAGACAAGATCCCCGCGCACCGCCGGAGCACCGGTTACCGGTGCATCAAGCCGCTGACGCCAGAGCAGATCGCCGCTCAGCGCATCGAGCGCCAGCAGCTCGCCGAAACCCGAAGTCACGAAAAGGGTGCCGCCGGCTATCGCCAGCCCGCCCCCCGAGGCATCGCCCGCCCGTTCCCCCGGCGGCGTGACATCGCGCGTCCACAGGCGCCTGCCGGCGGTGGAGTGGGCCATCACCGTGGCCCGGGAATCCAGTGTGAAGACGCGCCCGCCCGCCACCACCGGATCGGCAGTGATCCGGTGCTTGCGCGAATTTCCCGCGCCAACCGGGGCCGACCACAGGGGCGCCGGCGCCGCAGACAGCGCAAGGTGCTGCAGATTGTGGGTGGGGCCGCCGTGGCGCTGCGGCCAGTCCTTGTTGCGCAGCGGTTGCGGCAGCCGGATCGCCACCACCCGATCGGCCGCGTCGGCGTCGGTGGCGCCGGCTCCGGTTCTGTCTGCACCCCCTTCGTCAAGCGATGCGCGAAGGTCCAGGCGTTCTCCCGGCAGGATCCGTTCCCGCTCGCTGCAGCCGGCCAGCAGCACGGCCATCAGCACCGCCGACGCCAGCGCCGCGCGCCGCCGGCCTGCCGACCGGCCCTCCGGTCCGACCGGCCTTCCCCGATCGCGGTCCACAGCCATCATTTCAGCCATCCCTGCCATGTTTCCGGCCCCGTTCCCCGTTCCCACTGTCATGCTCTTTCCACCCTGCCAGATGACATCCGTGGCGCATATCGGCCACGGGGCCCCGCCTGCGCGCGCAGGCCGACAATCGAAATTCACCTGTCCTCCGGTTCCTCCGGTTCCCCCCCGAGAACGATGATCGTCTGGCGCGCACGCTGACGCATGCCGGTCGGCGTCTCGCTGTCGGCCTCGATATCCTTCAGGCGGGCGATCGCCGCCTCGGTATCGCCGTTTTCCATGTCGATCACCGCCAGCTGCTCTTCGGCCAGCAGGCGATAGGGCGCACCAGGCCTGGCCAGCGCCCGAAGCGCCGCGATCCGCTCGTCGCGATCCATGCCCGGGCCAAGCAGGATCACCCGCTTGAGACGGGCCATATCGCGATAAAGCGGTGCGATGCGCTCATCTCCGGCGATCGCCAGCAGCATCTGCGCGGCACCCTCGCGATTGCCCGCAGCCGCCTCGGCATCGGCGCGCAGCATGGCCACCACCGCCCGCGCATCGCCTTCGGCCCCGATCTCTGCAAGGGCCCTGGCACGGGCCGCCGGGTCGGTTTGCCGAAACGCCGACAGAAGGGAATCGCCCAGGGCCTCGGCCGCGGCGCGTGCCTGAGCCTTGCGGTATTCGTTCCATGCCGCTCCCGCCACCAGCAGCACAACGGCAAGAATGACGATCCAGCCATAGCGGCGCATCAGCGCAAAAAGCCTGTCGCGCCGCACCTCTTCCGTGACTTCATCGATGAAACTGTCGCTGTTGCTCACCCGTCGCCTCCGCCCGCACGCATATGTACACACCTTGTGATTTCGCTGAAGAGGGCCCCCTCGCCGCTCCGTCTCCGGCGCATGTCAGGCTTCCTCATACCCCGAAGCCAGCCCGCTTGCCAAGGGGCGGCCATCAATCCGCACCATTGTTGACACATCCCCCTTGCATATGTCGGAACCATCGCCTAAACTGAACTGAACGGTTCAGGACTGGCGCCGAAAACGAAGCGCCGGCTACCCCGATGCGCCCGTGTCCCGGAAACGGAAGGAAGGCCCCGCGCGGGCGGATGAAGACAGACAGCAAAGGCAACGACCGGACAGGACTGATTGCATGAAACCATTCCCGATGCTGACGGCAGCCCTGGTTACGGCGTTTCTCTACGTGCTCATGTTCGAACGCGACACGCTGATGAGCATGGCCGGGCGCGCGCCATCACAGCCCCAGGCACAGGCCGACTCCCCCCGCCCGCTCCCCCCGGCACAGGCCCCGACACAGGCGGCAGCGCAGCCGGAGGGCCACGACGACGCAGTGCTGGCAAGCGTGGTTGTCCTGCGCTCCGAAGCGCGCAACCTGGCCGATACGGTGCTGCTGCACGGCCAGACCGAGGCTTCGCGCATGGTCCAGGTCAAGGCCGAAACCTCGGGACGGGTGATCAGCCAGCCCATGCAGAAGGGCGCGCGGGTTTCGCAGGGGCAGATCCTGTGCCGGATCGACGAGGACGTGCGCCCCGCCCGTCTGGCCGAGGCGCGGGCGCGGCTTGCCGAGGCCCGGATCAATTTCGAAGCTGCCAACCGCCTGAAGGACAAGGGCTTTGCCTCGCAAACCCGCGCCTCGGCAATGGCGGCGGCGCTCGAGGCGGCAAGGGCCGCGGTAACCACGGCCGAGGCCGAACTTGAGCGCACCCGCATCCGCGCCCCCTTCGACGGGGTGCTCGAAGCCGACACCGCCGAACTGGGCAGCTTGCTGCAGCCGGGCGCGCCCTGTGCCACCGTGCTGCAGCTCGATCCGGTGCGGCTGGTCGGCCATGTGCCCGAAACCCAGGTGGACAGGATCACTCCCGGAGCCGAAGCGGGCGGGCGCATGACCGACGGCACCAGGGTGCGCGGCCGCGTGAGCTTTGTAGCGAAACGCGCCGATCCGCTGACCCGCACCTTCCGGGTGGAAGTGGAGTCCCCCAATCCCGATCTGACGCTGCGCGCCGGGCAGACGGTGGAAATCCTGATCCGCACCGGCAACCGCAAGGCCCACCTGCTGCCGCAATCGGTCCTGACGCTGAACGATGCGGGCATTCTCGGGGTGCGCATCGTCGATGAAGACCGCATCGTCCGCTTCAGACCGGCAACCATCCTGCGCGACAGCTCGGAAGGGGTCTGGCTGGCGGGGCTTCCCGAACGGGCCGAGGTGATCGTGGTCGGCCAGGAATATGTGGTCGAGGGCGTCAGGGTGGCCGTCACCTATCGGGAGAACGGCGCATGACCGGTATCATCGACTGGGCCGCCGCCCGGGCGCGGATGGTGATTGCCTTCATCGTGCTGTCGCTGATGGCGGGCGCCTATGCCTACGCCACCCTGCCCAAGGAGGGCGAACCCGACATCGAGGTGGCCGCGCTGTTCATCTCGGTGCCCTTCCCGGGCATCTCGGCCGAAGATTCCGAGAAGCTCCTGGTCAAGCCCATGGAGGCCGAGCTTTCCGATCTCGACGGGCTGAAGAAGATCAGCAGCACCGCCGCCGAAAACTATGCCGGCGTGGTGCTGGAGTTCGATTACGACTGGAACAAGAGCAAGATCATCTCGGACGTTCGCGACCGGATGACCAAGGCCGAGGCCAGATTTCCCGACGGGGCCGAGAAATATTCGCTGAACGAGATCAACTTCTCTGCCTTTCCGGTCATCATCGTCGATCTGGCCGGCGACGTGCCCGAACGCACCCTGCTGCGCGTGGCGCGCCAGCTTCAGGACCGGCTCGAAGCGCTGGAACCGGTGCTCGAAGCCGGGCTTGCCGGCGCACGCGACGAGATGGTCGAAGTGGTGATCGATCCGCTGCGCCTCGAGGCCTACAACGTGACCGCGGCCCGGCTGATCGAGGTGGTGACCCAGAACAACCTGCTGGTGCCCGCCGGCGAGGTGGAAACCCCGGGCGGGGCGTTTTCGCTCAAGCTGCCCTCGTCATTCGACGGGCCAGGCGACGTGATGGCGCTGCCGGTCAAGACCAACGGCGACCGGGTGGTCACGCTCGGCGATCTGGCCGACATCCGCCTGACCTTCGAAGACCGCAAGGGCACCGCGCGCTTCAACGGCAATCCGACGCTGGCGCTGCAGGTGGTCAAGCGCAAGGGCTACAACCTGCTCGATACCACCGCGCTGGTGCGCGCCGAGGTCGAGAAGGCGCGCGCCGAATGGCCCGAAGAACTGAAGGCAACGGTGCATCTGGGCACCTCGAACGATCAGTCGCGTATCGTCGGCAGCATGATCCGCCAGCTCGAAGGTTCGGTGCTGACGGCGATCGCGCTGGTGATGATCGTGGTGCTGGCCAGCCTCGGCACCCGATCGGCGCTGCTGGTCGGCTTTGCCATCCCCACCTCGTTCCTGCTGACATTCGCACTGCTGGCGGTGATGGGTATCACCATCTCCAACATCGTGATGTTCGGCCTGATCCTGGCCGTGGGCATGCTGGTGGACGGCGCCATCGTGGTGGTGGAATACGCCGACAAGCGGATCAGCCAGGGCGTGGGGCCGATGCATGCCTATGTCGAGGCCGCCAAGCGCATGTTCTGGCCGATCGTCTCATCCACCGCCACCACGCTTTGTGCCTTCCTGCCGATGCTGTTCTGGCCCGGGGTGGCAGGGCAATTCATGGGCATGCTGCCGGTAACGCTGATCTTCGTGCTGTCGGCCAGCCTGCTGGTGGCTCTGGTTTACCTGCCGGTAATGGGCGGCGTCTCGGGGCGCATGTCACGCACCTTCGCCCGCGCTTCGGCGGCGCTGCGCCCGCTGCCGCTGGCGCTGCGCCTGGGGCTGGTTGCGGTATCTCTGGCGCTGCTGTTCGTAGCGCTGATGCAATCCCTGAACCCCGGGTTCCTGTTTGCCGGAAAACCGCCGCAGCCGGGCCTGGCAGGACTGCTGCCCGGTGCATTGCTGTTCGTGGTTTCGACGATTGCCAGCTCGATCACCATC
Source organism: Paracoccaceae bacterium (assembly GCA_026989355.1). Lineage (GTDB taxonomy): Bacteria > Pseudomonadota > Alphaproteobacteria > Rhodobacterales > Rhodobacteraceae > WFVA01. Next base: position 155,650 of record JALSJM010000008.1, read on the forward strand.
GGTGCCGTCAGGCCCGCACCGCGCAGCGGGCCGGTTACCGGCCAGCGCCGCCGCGGCGCCTTCGGCCGGTTCATCCGGATGATCATTTCCAACCCGGTCATGCCGGTGGTTGCCATTGCTCTGGTGCTGGGCATGGTGGTGGCGGTATTCGCCTATTACGGCAAGCACAACAACGGCACCGAATTCTTCGTGGATGGCGAACCCGAAATCGCCATCGTCTATGTGCGTCAGCGCGGCAACCTTTCGCTGGCCGAGAAGGACGCGCTGCTGCGCCAGGCCGAAGAAATCGTGCTGACCACCCCCGGTGTGAAGACCGCCTTTGCCTTCGCCGGTGAAGGGGGGCTCAACCAGAATACCGGCGGCGCCCAGCCCCCGCGCGATGCGATCGGCCAGATCCAGCTTGAATTGATCCCCTGGGAAGAACGCATCGGTCAGCCCGAAATCGGTGGCAAGCGGGTGATCGAGAACCTGCGCCAGCGCCTCGCCACCCTGCCCGGCATCCGCTATGACATGCTGGTGCCCAACCGCGGCCCGGCCGCTGCGAAGCCGGTGCATCTGCGTCTGCGCGGCGACGATTCCGAAGCCCTTGCCGAGGCCGCCCGGATCGTGCGCCGCAAGTTCGAGGAAACCCCCGGCCTGATCGACATCGAAGATACCCTGCCCCTGCCGGGGATCGACTGGGAAATCCGCGTCGATCCCGAAAAGGCCGGCCGTTACGGCGCCAATGCGGCAATGGCCGGGGCCATGGTGCAGCTGGTGACGCGCGGCATCCTGCTTGACACCATGCGGGTTGACAGCTCGGATGAAGAGATCGAGATCCGGGTGCGCCTGCCCGAAAATGACCGGGTGCTCTCGACCCTCGATTCCCTGAAGCTGCCGACTGCCATCGGCCAGGTACCGCTGTCGAACTTCATCACTCGCACCCCGGTGCAGCAGAGAGAGCAGATCGACCGCGTGGGCCGCAAGCGTTCCTTCGACATCAAGGCGAATGTCACCAGCGGCCCGATACCGAAACGCGATCTCCGCGGCCAGCCGGTGCTTGATGCCGAAGGCAATCCGGTGATGATTCCCGTCAACGCCAACGAGCGCATCGCACAGCTGACCGGCTGGCTCGAACAGGCCCGCCCCCTGCCCCCCGGAATCACCTGGGAATGGACCGGCGACATGGAGGAACAGAAGAAGACCGGTGCCTTCCTGGGCAAGGCCTTCCTGGCGGCGCTCGGACTGATGTTCATCATTCTGCTGGCCCAGTTCAACAACCTGTTCGACACGGTTCTGGTGCTGCTCGCGGTGGTGCTTTCCACCGCCGGCGTTCTGGTGGGAATGCTGGTCATGGGGCAGAAGTTCTCGATGATCATGACAGGCACCGGCGTGGTGGCGCTGGCCGGAATCGTGGTCAACAACAACATCGTGCTGATCGACACCTATCAGGAATATTCCCGCTACATGCCCCGCCTCGAGGCGATCATCCGCACCGCCGAAGATCGCATCCGCCCGGTGCTGCTGACCACCATCACCACCATGGCCGGCCTGGCGCCGATGATGTTCGGGCTGTCGCTCGATTTCGCCAACGGCGGCTATACGATCGACAGCCCCACCGCCCTGTGGTGGAAACCGCTGGCCACCGCCGTGGTGTTCGGCCTTGGTATCGCCACCGTGCTGACGCTGATCTTCACGCCGGCGATGCTGGCGCTGCGGGTCTGGCTGGCAAAGGGTGCCTACGGGCTGTTCACCCGCCTTGGCGCGGCCCTGGGCGGCCCCGGCAGCCGGCTGGCGCGTGACGGCGCACTGACCCGGGCCGTGGCACGCATCCGGGGGGGCGATCTGCTGTGGGATGCCCGCCTGCCGGTGCTCAGGCTTGACCAGCCGGTCGCCGCTGCACCGGCAAGCCCGCTGCGCCGCAATACCCGGGCCGAAGAACACGGCCCCCCCCTCCCCGGCGAAGCCCCCGCCGACAGGCCCGGGAAACCGCCCGCCGGCAGGCCCGGCGATGAGGTGGTGCAGCTTGATGAGCTGCGCAGGGTTTTCACCGGACACCGGAAACCCGCGGCAAAGGCCGCAGGCAATACCGAAACCCCGCCCACCAACGAGGACATGGATGATGACGTGGTGCGGCTGAGCGATCTGCGCCGGGTATTGTCGGGGACCGGGCGAACCCCGGAAAGAAAACCGCACGAGAGCCGCGATGGCGGAGATGACGGAGATGGCGACAAGCCCCGCCCGGGCCCGGTGAAGGCCGCCGAATAAGCCGAATAAATCGTGCAAGCCACCGGAAGATCACGGAAAACGCCGCCGGAAGAAAACCGGGCGCAACAGAGCGGGCCGGCCGGCACTCGCGCCGCGCAGGTCAGCCCGCAGGCGCGTCTCCACCTGTCTCCCGCACGGTCCGGCGGCGTTTTTCCTCTTCGGCCTGCTGACGCTGCCACATCCGCGCATAGCGCCCCTCTTTCGCCAGCAACGCCTTGTGGGTGCCCCGCTCTGCCACCCGGCCTGCCTCGAGCACGATGATCTCGTCGGCATCCACGATGGTGGAAAGCCTGTGCGCGATGGTCAGAACCGTGCGCCCTTCGCCCAGGCGGCGCAGGCTTTCCTGGATCTCGCGCTCGGTCTCGCTGTCCAGCGCCGAGGTGGCCTCATCCAGCAGCAGGATCGGCGGGTTCTTCAGCAGCGTGCGCGCAATGCCCACCCGCTGCTTTTCGCCGCCCGAAAGCTTCAGCCCCCGCTCGCCCACCTGGGTGGCATATCCCTCGGGCAGACTCATGACGAAATCGTGGATCCGCGCCGCCTTCGCCGCTGCCTCAACCTCTTCGCGGCTGGCATCGGGGTGACCATAGGCGATGTTGTAATAGATCGTGTCGTTGAACAGCACCGTATCCTGCGGCACGATACCGATCGCCGCGTGCAGACTTTTCTGGGTAACATCGCGGATGTCCTGACCGTCGATCCGGATGGCGCCGCCAGTGACATCATAGAAGCGGAACAGCAGCCGCCCGATGGTGGACTTGCCACTGCCTGAAGGCCCGACAATGGCCAGCGATCCCCCGCCCGGCACGTCGAAACCTATCCCTTTCAGGATCGGGCGCGCGGGATCATAGCCGAAATGCACATCGTCAAAGGCAACCCGTCCTTCGTTCACCACAAGCGGCCTTGCACCGGGCTTGTCCACCACCTCGGGGGGCTGTTCGAGCAGTTCGAACATGTCGGACATGTCCACCAGCGCCTGGCGGATCTCGCGATAGACGGTACCCAGGAAGTTGAGCGGCAGGGTGATCTGGATCATGTAGGCGTTGACCATCACGAAATCGCCCACCGTAAGGGTGCCGCGCCCGACCTCGATCGCCGCCAGGACCATCACCGCCACAAGCCCCGCAGTGATGAACAGGGCCTGACCGAAATTGAGGATCGCCAGCGAATAGGATGTCTTGAGCGCCGCCTGCTCATAGCCCGCCATGGCTCCGTCATAGCGCATCGCCTCGCGCTCTTCGGCGGCGAAATACTTGACGGTTTCGAAATTGAGCAGGCTGTCGATCGCCTTCTGGTTGGCATCGGCATCCTGATCGTTCATCTGCTTGCGGATGCGCACCCGCCATTCGGTGATACGGAAGGTGAACCAGACATAGGCCCAGATGGTGATCACCACCACCAGCAGGTAGGAAAACCCGAAGAGCGTGAAGAAGATCGCCGCCACCATGATCAGTTCGAGGATCAGCGGACCAAGGCTGAACAGCAGGAAGCGCAACAGGAATTCCACCCCCTTGACGCCGCGTTCGATCACCCGGCTGAGGCTGCCGGTCTTGCGGGTGATGTGATAGCGCAAACTCAGACGGTGGATATGGCGGAAGGTTTCCAGCGCCAGCTGGCGCAGGGCGCGCTGCGCCACACGGGCGAATACCGCATCGCGCAGCTGCTGCATGCCCGCCGCCATCACCCGTGCCATGCCATAGGCCACCGTCAGCCCCACGGCCCCCGCCCCAAGCGCCCAGCCCGCCGAAGGCGCATCGCCGGCAAGGGCGTTGACGGCAGCACGATAGAAGAACGGGGTGATTACCGTCACCACCTTGGCCACCACCAGCAGCAGCAGCGCAAACATCACCCGACGGCGGATCCAGGGCTGCTCTTTCGGCCACAGATAGGGAATCATGCGGCGTATGGTGCGCAGGGCACGGCGGCGATCATCGGCGGTGAATTCGGCCTTGGTGACGGTGGTGCGCATCCTGGGCGATCCTTCCTGCGCTTTCCCCTGCCCCCCTGCAAGCTTGCAGCAGGGCAACGATTGGGGTAGCTTTCATTTCAAGAATGCTTGAATAGTAAAGCCATGGAGAAGAGTCCAGCCCTTGCCGCCCTTGCCGCGCTGGCCAACGAAACCCGGCTCGATATCCTGCGCCTTCTGGTCCCGGCGGGTGAGGAAGGTATCTGCGCGGGCAAGATCGCCAAGGCACTTGGCGCAAGTGCCTCGCGGCTGTCGTTTCACCTGGCGATCATGGAGCAGGCCGGGCTGATCCGGGCCCGCCGCATCGGACGACATTGCCATTATTCGGTAAGCTACCGGCATCTGGGCGATCTGTTCTGCTATCTGATGAATGATTGCTGCCGGGGGCACCCGGCGATCGGACTGTGCCTGGAAACCACCGGCGAGGGCGCCGATACGGATACGGATACGGATGTGGAAGGAGGCAGCACATCCTGCCCGCCTCTCCGCACCGCCTGCAGCACAGGACCGGGCCGCAACTGTCAGTTGTCCCCCTCTCCGGAAGCTTCCGATCCGGCCGCAGCGGCGGGTTCTGGCACGGTAAAGACCTGCCCCGGGTAGATCAGGTCGGGATCGCGGATCAGATCGCGGTTGGCCTCGTAAACCCGCACGTAAAGGATGCCCTTGCCATAGTTTTCCCGCGCGATCTGCCAGAGCGTGAAGCCCGGCTGCACCGTGACCACCGCCACCTTCGGCCGCCCGGGCGCCTTTTCGGCGGTTGCTCCGGGTCCGGGAGCGGGAGAAACCGGCGCGGCGGCGGTGGCGGTGTATTCCCCGACCGGCCGGCTGGCCGCTTCGGCAGGCACGGCCGGTTCCGCATCCGCCGCAGGCGCCGTGACAGGCACCGGCCCGGCTAACCCGGAATCGGCGGATTGCATTGCACGCCCGGAGCCGGAATCCCCCCCGGCCGAAGCGGCAGCGGGCAGCGGTCCGCCATCCGCGGCGCGGCGCGGCGGGGCCTTGCCCTGGGCGGAAGATCGCGGGGCGGTTTGCCGGGCAGCTTCCCGCGTTGCACCGGTTTCGGATCCGCCTTGTGCCACAGCCTCCTGTTCCGCACCCTGCCGTTCCGAAGCCCCACCCTGCTCCGCTGCATTCCTCCTCTCCGCTTCGGCCTCTGTCCGGGCAGCCTCGGCCCGCGCCAGAACATCGGCAGATTCGCGCTTGAAAGGGGTTTCCAGCCGGCTTGTCACCTTGCCGGCTCCGTCCACCTGATCGATACGCAGCCGATAGACACCGGCGGCCACCCCGGCAAGCGGGGTCTGCCAGCGACCGTCGGCAGCGATCGCAACGGTTTCGGCCAATGCGTTGTCAAGATAGATGCGCACATGCGCCCCGGGCAGGCCGCGTCCGGCCAGGTGCACCTCGCCGGCAGTATCATAGCTGATTGCATCAAGCACCACCCCCCGGGCATCGCCGGGCGCAGCCGGCTGCAGAAGCGTCACCCCCGAGCGATCAAGCTGCATCACCACCGGGGGGGCCTGCCCGGCACGGGCACCGCCTTCGGCAACGACCGTTTCGCCATCGGCTTTTCCCGCCGTCTCTTCCGCCGTCTCTTCCGCCGTCTCTTCCGCCGTCTCTTCCGCCGCCTCCGACGCGCCAACCGCTTCGCTGGCGGGTGATGCGGCTTCAACCGTTTCGGAAGACCGGGAGCGCACCGGCGCAATCAGGATCTCGGCCTCGGAAACCAGAGTCCTGCCATCGCCGAAATCGGCCATCAGAGACAGGCTGCGTGCCGCCTCGGAAGGCGCAAGATCGAACAGCGCAACGAATCCCCCGCGCCCGTCGGCCCTGACCTGTGCCACTTCGCTTCCATCCAGCAGCACATGCACCAGGGCTCCCGGCCGGGCCCGGCCGGCAACCACGACCGCCCCCGCGGCATCGACCCGCACCACATCGAACGCCGGCGGTTGCGGCTGCGCGGCCCCGGCTGCTTCTTCGGCTTCGGGCGCAGCGGCAGGCGCGGCAACGGCCGCCGCGTCGGCGTCGGCGGCGGGTGGTGAGCCGAGCTCTGCGTCATCCCGCCCTGCCGCACCGCCCTCTTCAAGGGGAATCGCGGCTTCTGCCCCCGACGGCGCCGTGTCCGGGGCATCGCCCCCCTCCGCGACCGGGGAAGCGCCGGCCCCTTCGCTCCTGCCCTCTGCCGCGCCCTCTGCCGCGCCCGTGGCCGGGGGCGAATCCATGCCTGCGGCCGGGGTGGCATCCGTACGCGCACCCGAAACCGGAGACCGGCCGTCCGCAACCGTTTCCGCGGCATCCTTTCCGGTTTCGCTGCCACTCCGCCCCGAACCGCCATCGCGCATCCAGACATAGCCCGCCACCAGAAGCGCCGCCAGCGCCGCCCCCACCAGAAGCTCTTTCGTCGGCGGGGTCAGCCCGGCCGCTCCGTCATTCTTCCCGGACATGTTCATTCGCCCCTGCATCGGGCCCTGCCCCGCGTGCCCCTTGCGGAGCCCCGCACGCGGCCCGGCATCATGCCGCGCCAACCGGCAGAGCGCTGTTGTCAGCCTGTGCGCCTTTCGCTATCACGCGGGCAAGACGCATGCAACGAAAGCAGGACATGACCCCGGAAAACCACAGCTGCGCACAGGCCGGCGGCCTTTCCGTCTGCGTGTTCTGCGGGGCACGCTCCGGGCGCAACCCGGCCTGGATGGCTGCGGCCGAAAGCCTGGGGCACAGGATTGCCAGGGCCGGCTGGCGGCTGGTTTACGGCGCTGGTGACGTGGGGCTGATGGGCGCGGCGGCCACCGCCGCCAGGCAGGCGGGCGGCAGGACGCTCGGGGTCATCCCCGCGCATCTGGTGGGGCGCGAGCGCCGCGGGCGCATTCCCGCAGACTGCATCGTTACCGACAACATGCACGAGCGCAAGAAGGTGATGTTCATGAATTCCGACGCGATCGTGGTGCTGCCCGGCGGCGCCGGTTCGCTGGACGAATTCTTCGAGGTGCTGACCTGGCGCCAGATCGGCCTGCATGAAAAACCGATCTTCCTGCTCAACGTGGCGGGCTACTGGGATCCGCTGATCGGGCTGATCGACCACGTGATCGAGGAAGGTTTCGCCGATCCCTCGCTGCGCGGTTTCGTCACGATGAGCGACAACGTGCCCGCCCTTGCCGCAACGCTGGCGACCCTGCAACCGCCCCTGCCCTCCGGCACGGGCCGGGAGCACGGGAAGCATGAAGGGCAGACATTCCGGGGCGAACGGCAGAAGGGGTGGCAGGGGCAATGACCGAACCGGCAAAGGCAACGGCCCGCCGCCGGGCGGCCGGTTGTCCGTTCAGCCTTCGGCAGCAGGAAACCACTTGCGGCGCAGATGCTCGTATTCGCCGCTTTCCATCATTTCAAGCAGGGCGCGGTTGAGCGCGTTGCGCAAGGGCGAGCCTTCGGGCAGGACGATGCCATAGGGTTCGGGCTGAAAGACCGGTCCGGCCAGCCGCACCCGCCCGCGACCCGCCCCCAGCAGGTAATGGCCCAGCACCGGGAAATCGTAAACCACCGCATCCGCCCGGCCGTTCTCGATCGCGCGAAAGGTTTCCTCGACCCGCTCCAGCGACAGGATCCTCACCCCCGGCAGGCGGCGCAGATAGGCCTCGCCCGTCGAGCCGCTGACCGTGGCCACCGTCTTGCCGGGCAGATCGCCGGGGCCGGAAATCGCGCCCTCGAGGCGCGAAACCGTCATCGACGAGGCAATCGTCGCCGTGAACCAGGCGAAGGCCAGATAGCCGAACACCATCAGCACCAGCGCGATCACCCGGCCGGGGTGGGTTTTCGGGGTCTTGTCGCCATAGCCCACGGTCGAGATGGTGACCATCGTCCAATATATGCCATCCCACAGCCCCAGCGGATAGCGGCGGGCAAACTGCGGATTGCGGCGCCGCTCGGCCAGCCAGACCACATGCGCCGTTGCCAGCACCAGCACCAGCAGCGCGCCAAGCGCCAGGCGAAAGCTGTGCGAACCGGCAAGCCCGCCGATCACCCCGCGCATCCGGGCGATCAGCCCGGCATCCCCCGCCGGCACCATGATCTGGAGCCCGGAACGGAAATAGGGATGCGAGAAATCCACCCGCGCCTCGCGCGCGGCAGTGATACTGACCGCCGCAATGCCCAGATCGGCCCGGCCGCTCTCGACCCCTGCCAGAAGATCGCTGACACCCCCGACCATGACGATTTCGCTTTCCAGCCCCATCCGGCGGGCCAGCGCCTGCCACAGTTCGATGCTGAACCCGGCCACCGCGCCATCGTCCCGCACGATCACGAAGGGCGCAACCGGCTTGACCAGCACCCGCACACGGCCCGGCGCCTGCTGCGCCGCAGCGCCGCCCGCCAGCACCGGAATGCAGGCCCAGAGCATCGCCAGCGCCAGCAGGACCCTTGCGGCACGCATGGATACGCACACGGATACGAACACGGGGCATCCTCCTGCTGCATCTCTGCACGCAACACTACCATCCCCCGGCATGCCTGTCCAAACCCCCCCTTCCGAATGCAGAAAGGCGCCCGCAAGGGGCGCCTTCCACCTGGCTGATCCTGCGGATGGTCCGCCGGTCAGGCGTTTTCCAGCCGCTCGGCCACGTTTTCCCAATCCACCAGGTTTTCGATGAAATTGATCAGATATTTCGGCCGCGCGTTCTGGAAATCGACATAATAGGAATGCTCCCACACGTCACAGCCCAGAAGCGCCGTCTGCCCGAAGCACAGCGGATTGACGCCGTTCGGAGTGCGCGTCACCTTCACCTTGCCATCGGTATCCAGCACCAGCCATACCCAGCCCGAACCGAACTGGCCCGCGCCCTGGGCATAGAATTCGTTGTAGAACTCTTCGAGCGAGCCCATGTCCTTCGCGATCTTCTTTTCAAGCTCGGCGGGCATCTCGACGGCGCCGACAGGATCGGCCCTGCGCGGCTTCATCCATGTCCAGAACTGGATGTGATTCCAGTGCTGGCTGGCGTTGTTGAAGATACCGCTCTGCTCGCACTTGTCGGGATCGAAGGTGCCCCTGACGATTTCCTCAAGCGACTTGCCTTCCCATTCGGTGCCCTGCACAAGCTTGTTCAGATTATCCACATAGGCCTTGTGGTGGCGATCATGGTGAAGGGTGAGTGTTTCCATCGACATGCCCTGATCCTGAAGGGCATTGTACTTGTAGGGAAGGTCGGGAAGTGTAAAAGCCATTTGAGCCCCCTTGTCCTGATTGTTCGTGCGTTTGTGATTGTCCTACATGTGGCGCACGGGGGGGCAAGGTCAAGGGGCAAGAACGGCGGGAAACTGCCGGGAAGGGCACGGAAAGGGGCTGATGGGCGCAGGGCGATGACGGGAAACCGCGCAGCCGGGATCAGCCCTGCAGGCGACAGCGCCCGCGGCCCGAGAACTCGTTGTCAAAGCCCGCGGGGCTCGAATGCACCACGATCCTGCGCGATTTCTTCAGCAGGGTCGCGCGGAAATCGAAGCGCAGCACGGTGGCGCCATCGGGCACCTTGAATTCGGGAAGTGTCCAGACAAAGGTGATGCGCTTGTCGTTGTCAACCTTCACCCTTGCCGGCAGGGGCTTGTCGAAGAAGGTCTTGATGATCTCGTCATAGACCAGCCCCTCGCCCGTCTCGTCCTGGTAGGTGATGATCAGGGTAGCGGGGATCCAGGCGCCACGGGCATCGGGCCTGACCCGGCAGACATAGGTTTCCGCCATCACGGCTGCTGCCGGAAGGGCGGCAGCAACAAGCGCCGCGGCGATATGCCTGTGCATGTTCATTCCACTGCCGTTTCCCGGACCGGACCGCTGCGCCTCCGCCCCGTCTTCCGGTTTTGCCCGCAACGCTCCATTGCGCCCCGCCGGCCGCTTTCCCGATCGCTTTCCCGGCTGCCTTCCCCCGGCTGCCTTCCATTGTCCGGAAACTGCCTGTCGGCCCCAGCCGGAGCCTGGTGCGGTCGAGAGGACTCGAACCTCCACGGGTGTTACCCCACAGCGACCTCAACGCTGCGCGTCTACCAATTCCGCCACGACCGCACGTGATCAGGCAGCAAGCCCGGGCGATATAGCGGGTCGGCCCGATGATGTGAAGAGGGCGCGGAATTTTTTTCCGCGCAAAGCGCCTCCGGCCTGCAAGCCGGGTATTGACGAACGGGTATCCGCCTTTCTTGATATGAGAAATGCACAAGGAAAACCGTCGGACAGGAAGGGAAACAGGCAATGCCCCACCCCGCCATCACCTTCAGCCGGGCCATCATCCGCCACCCGCCACCGTCGGCCCTTCGCGGGCTTCGGGCCGAAGACCGCGGTGCCCCCGATCACGCCCGCATGTGCCGGGACCACACCGCCTATGCGGAAGCGCTCGAAAGGGCGGGCATGCGCGTCAGCGTGCTGCCCCCCCTGGAAGATTTCCCGGATTCGGTCTTTGTCGAGGATGTGGCGCTGTGCCTGCCCGAAGGCGCGGTGATGCTGAAACCCGGCGCCCCTTCCCGCACCGGCGAGGTGGCGGCGATGCAACCCGCGCTTGAATCGCATTTCGGGGAAATCCGCGCCATCGCCGGCCCCGGCACCATCGAGGGCGGCGACATCCTGTTCACCCCGCGCGAAATCATGGTCGGGCTTTCGGCACGCACCACCCGCGAAGGGGCCAAGGAACTGGCGCGGATCGTGGCCGACTGGGGCTATGGCCTGCGCATCTGCCAGACGCCCGAAGACGTTCTGCATTTCAAGACGGCAAGCGGCCTGCTGGACGAAGAAACCATCCTTGCCACTCCCCGCCTGGCCAAGACAGGCTGTTTCGCGGGCTACAGGGTTCTGCACACCCCCGAGGGCGAGGAAGCCGCAGCCAACGTGATTCGCGTCAACGACCGGGTGCTCATGCCCGCCGGCTTCGCACGCACCGCCGAGATGCTTTCGGATGCGGGCTATCAGGTGGAGCCTCTGCGCAACGATGAATTCGCGCTGCTCGATGGCGGCATGTCCTGCCTTTCGCTGCGGTTCTGAGGGCCCGTTGCCACACCGCTTCCTGCGTTTCGCCCTCTTGCCAAAACCGCATTGTGGTGCCACAGAACCCGGACAAGCAGGGGTGCAGGAACATGGTCGAATGGATCACCTCGCCGGGGCTGACCGGATACACGGAAGCCGTGGAATGGATGGAGGCGCGTGCTGCCGCCATCGCCGCGGGGCGCGCGGACGAGGCCGTATGGCTGCTGGAGCATCCCCCCCTTTATACCGCCGGCACCAGCGCCAGCCCCCGGGATCTGGCCACCCCCGCCCGCTTTCCGGTGTTCGAAAGCCGGCGTGGCGGGCAATATACCTATCACGGACCCGGCCAGCGCATCGCCTATGTGCTGCTGGACGTAAGTGCCCGCGGGCGCGACCTGCGGGCCTTCGTCGCCGCGCTCGAAGCCTGGGTGATCGCCGCACTGGCCGATCTCGGAGTGCGGGGCGAGCGGCGCAGGGGGCGAGTCGGAATCTGGGTGGCACGCCCCGACAGCCCCCCCCTGCCCGACGGCACCCCGCGCGAGGACAAGATCGCCGCCATCGGCCTGCGCCTGCGCCGGTGGGTCAGCTTCCACGGGCTGTCGATCAATGTTGATCCCGACCTTTCGCATTACGAAGGCATCGTGCCCTGCGGCATCAGCGGGCACGGCATCACCAGCCTGGCCGATCTCGGGGTGGACGTCGCGATGGCGGATGTGGACGCCGCGCTGATGCGTAATTTTGCCGCGATTCCCGGAAAATCACCGCCATCTTCCGGTGCCGGCCTTCCTTCCCGCACCGCCATCCGTTAAATACTGCGTAAGCGCGATTCCACTAAATACCATGCGTAAGCGCGATTCCACAGTCGATGAGGAAAACCATGAAAAAGCTCCCCACCGCTCTCGTTCTTGCTGCTCTTGCAGCCACGCCTGCCTTTGCCGAGGGTGATCCCGCCAAGGGCGAGAAGCTCTTCAAGAAATGCAAGGCCTGCCACATGATTGCCAATGGCGACGAGGTGATCTTCAAGGGCGGCAAGACCGGCCCCAATCTTTTCGGCATCATTGGCCAGAAGGTGGCCGATGTCGAAGGTTTCAAGTTCGGCAAGGGCCTGACGGAGCTGGGCGAACAGGGCATGGTCTGGGATGAGGCCAACCTTGCCGCATGGATCGAGGATCCCAAGGGCTTCCTCAAGGAGCACGGGGTGACGCCAAAGACGAAGATGACCTTCAAGCTGAAGAAAGGCGCCGCAGACGTGGCCGCCTATCTGGCCTCGGTTTCGCAATAAGCCCGAAACCTTTCCGCTTGCAGCCCGCGGCCTGCCGCCGCATCTGAGACCGGATACCGCACCCGCCGCGCATCTTCTGCGGCGGGTGTCTTTTTGTCGCGATCGCGGCATCGCAATATCTGAAAAAATGCCTTCCACCTGCGCATGTTAAGGTGATAAAGTCACCAAGGAATCCGGCCGTCCGAACGGCGGCCGCCGCAGAAACGGATGCAGGGGAGACAGTACATGGCGGACGCAGCGACCCATGCCCATGACGAGCATGGAAAGCCGGGGTTCTTCACCCGGTGGTTCATGTCGACCAACCACAAGGATATCGGCATTCTCTATCTCTGGACGGCCGGCGCACTGGGATTCGTGTCGGTGCTGTTCACCGTTTACATGCGCCTTGAGCTGATGGAGCCGGGCGTTCAGTACATGTGCATGGAAGGTGCCCGCCTGATTGCCGATCCGGCGGCCGAATGCACCCCGGACGGACATCTGTGGAACGTGATGATCACCTATCACGGCATCCTGATGATGTTCTTCGTGGTGATTCCGGCCCTGTTCGGCGGCTTCGGCAACTACTTCATGCCACTGATGATCGGCGCCCCCGACATGGCCTTTCCGCGAATGAACAACCTCAGCTACTGGCTGTTCGTGGCCGGGGCCAGCCTTGGCGTGGCCTCGATGTTCGCCCCGGGCGGCAACGATCAGTTCGGCTCGGGTGTGGGCTGGGTGCTTTACCCGCCGCTTTCCACCACCGAGGCAGGCATGTCGATGGATCTGGCGATCTTCGCGGTGCACCTTTCGGGGGCCAGTTCGATCCTGGGGGCGATCAACATGATCACCACCTTCCTGAACATGCGCACTCCGGGCATGACATTGCACAAGGCACCGCTGTTTGCCTGGTCGATCTTCATCACCGCCTGGCTGATCCTGCTCAGCCTGCCAGTTCTGGCTGGCGGCATCACCATGCTGCTGACCGACCGCAATTTCGGCACCACCTTCTTCGACCCTGCCGGCGGCGGCGATCCGGTGCTCTATCAGCACATACTGTGGTTCTTCGGTCATCCCGAAGTCTACATGATCATCCTGCCGGGCTTCGGCATCATCAGCCACGTGATTGCAACCTTCTCGAAGAAGCCGGTGTTCGGCTATCTGCCGATGGTCTATGCGATGGTGGCAATCGGGGTGCTGGGCTTCGTGGTCTGGGCCCATCACATGTATACGGTAGGTCTCAGCCTCAGCCAGCAGAGCTATTTCATGCTGGCCACCATGGTGATCGCGGTGCCCACCGGCATCAAGGTGTTCAGCTGGATCGCAACCCTGTGGGGCGGCTCGATCGACTTCAAGACGCCGATGCTCTTCGCCATGGGTTTCCTGTTCCTGTTCACCATCGGTGGCGTGACGGGGCTGGTGCTGAGCCAGGCACCGCTGGACCGGATCTATCATGATACCTATTACGTGGTGGCCCACTTCCACTATGTGATGAGCCTCGGCGCGGTGTTCGCGATCTTTGCGGGCATGTATTACTGGATCGGCAAGATGAGCGGCCGCCAATACCCGGAATGGGCCGGAAAGCTGCACTTCTGGCTGTTCTTCATCGGCGCCAACCTGACTTTCTTCCCCCAGCACTTCCTGGGCCGTCAGGGGATGCCACGCCGCTATATCGACTATCCCGAGGCCTTCGCCTTCTGGAACCAGCTTTCAAGCTATGGCGCATTCCTCAGCTTCGCCTCGTTCCTGCTGTTCATCGGCATCATCGCCTATACGCTTCTTGCCGGGCGCCGGGTAACCGAGAACAACTACTGGAACCCCTATGCCGATACGCTGGAATGGACCCTGCCCTCTCCGCCCCCGGAACATACCTTCGAAACTCTGGTGGAACCCGAGGTGTGGGACAAGCAGAAGGCGCACTGACAGAGGCCCTTGATGCCCTATGAATGGCAAGACGGCACAAGGCAGGCCCCGGATCTTTCCGGGGCCTCTTCCTTTGGTTGTTCTTCTTCCGGCACAAGCCCCGACCGGCAGCGGACGGAAGCAGACATCGATACGCCACCGCTGGCACGGCTGTCGCTGTGGCCCTACCGTTCGCTCACCCGGCGCGGTTTCGTATGGTTCATCGGCGGCACCGTCGCTCTGATCAGCCTGCCCGTTCTGGCGGTGATCGGCACCATGGCTCTGTGGGGGCTTCTGCCGTTTCTGGCACTGGCAGTGGCGGCCATGTGGTATTTCCTTGAGCGCAGCTACAAGGACGGCACCGTGCTGGAAGAGCTCGACATCCACCCCGACCGCATCACCCTGCGCCGCCACGAACCGCGCGGCCCCGCCAGGAACTGGGAAGCCAATCCCCACTGGGTTTCGGTGCATCTGCACCGCACCGGCGGTCCGGTCGAGAACTATCTCACCCTGAAGGGGGGCGGTCGAGAGGTGGAACTTGGCGCCTTCCTCACGCCCGACGAACGCAAGGAGCTGTACGATCAGCTGGAACGCCTGCTGGTGCAGCTGCGCACGCCCCATCGATTTTGATACCCGCGCCTGCAGCCCTTGCCCCGTGCCCGCTCCCCGAAAGTGAAGCCGGAAAGGAAGGTTCGCGCATGAACCCCCACCCGCATGATTGCCCCTGCTGCCCTGACAGCGGCGGTCAGTGCCGGCCAGCTGCGACAGGAAGGGCCTGGCCCCCTGCTCCTCAGGGCAGCCCCACACCCTGCGGAACCCGCACTGCACTCTGAAGGATATGCCGCAACATGATCATCATGGCGGCGGCGTGGCCGGCTGCACTGTCATGGCTCTTGCGCCGCCCCAAGCCGGGCAAATCACCGACCGCACGGCCCGTAACGGCTTACCCCAACCGGTCCTTGACCATCGGACCGACCTTTCCGAAATCCATCTGCCCGGTGTATTTCGCCTTCAGTTCCGCCATCACCCGGCCCATGTCACGGATCGACTGCGCCCCGGTATCAGCCAGCGCCCTGTCAATCGCTTCGGTGATTTCTTCGTCGCTCAGCTGGCGCGGCAGGAAATCCTCGATCACTCCGATCTCGGCCCGTTCCCCTTCGGCCAGTTCCAGGCGCCCCGCCTCTTCATAGGCATTCGCGCTTTCCTGGCGCTGCTTGACCATCCTGCCGAGAATCCCGAGGATTTCATCATCGCCCACGCCTTCCTCCCTGCCCTCGCTGCGCATCGCGATATCGCGATCCTTGATGGCAGCCATGATCAGGCGGAGCGTGGAAAGCCGGGTGGCATCCTTGCTCTTCATGGCCTCTTTCAGAGCGGCGTTCAGCCGGCTTCGCATATCCATTCGATGTCCTCATCCCAAGACTGGCGAATATTTCGAAGTGTCCACCTTACCCTTTCCGGAACTGTCTGGCAAGAGCGCCGCCGTAAGCCGGGCACAGGCTAACAGCCTGATTTAAAACGAATTAAGGCCAACCCCTTTGCCCCTTGACCCTCACAGGCCCAACCCCTAGGTTCCGGCCAGACCGATGCTGTCCGCTGCCTTCGAAAGTTCTGCCATGCCCTTTGCCCCGATCCCGGAATTGCAAGCGAAACCAACAGCCTGCCTTGCCCTGGCCGATGGAACCGTGTTCTTCGGGCAGGGATTCGGCGCCACCGGAACCACCACCGCCGAACTGTGCTTCAATACCGCCATGACCGGCTATCAGGAAATCATGACAGACCCCTCCTATGCCGGACAGGTCGTAACCTTCACCTTCCCCCATGTGGGCAATGTGGGGGTAACCGAAGAAGATGGTGAAAGCGCCGGCCCGGTAGCGGCCGGCATGGTGGTGAGATGGGATCCGACCGCACCTTCCAACTGGCGTGCGCAGGGCGGCCTGTCGGACTGGCTTGCACGGCACGGGCGCATCGCCATCGGCGGGATCGACACCCGCCGCCTGACCCGCACGATCCGCCATCAGGGCGCACCGCATGTGGCGCTGGCACATGAGCCCGCGGGCAATTTCGATATTGCCGATCTCGTGCAGAAGGCACAGGGGTTTCGGGGGCTTGAAGGGCTGGATCTGGCCCGCGACGTGACCTGCGCGCAAAGCTATCGCTGGAACGAAACCCGCTGGGCCTGGCCCCGGGGGTTCGGGCGGCGCGAAGGGCCGGGGCATCGGGTGGTGGCGCTTGATTACGGCGCCAAGCGCAATATCCTGCGCTGTCTGGCCAGCGCCGGGTGCGATGTCATCGTGCTGCCCGCCACCGCCACCGCCGAAGAGGTTCTGGCCCATGATCCGCAGGGGGTGTTCCTGTCGAACGGGCCGGGTGATCCGGCTGCCACCGGCGCCTATGCGGTTCCGATGATCCGCGAGGTGCTGAAGGCCGACATTCCGGTGTTCGGCATCTGTCTTGGCCACCAGATGCTGGCACTGGCCCTTGGCGCGCAAACCGTCAAGATGAATCACGGCCACCACGGTGCCAACCATCCGGTGAAGGATCTGGAAACCGGCAAGGTCGAGATCACCAGCATGAATCACGGCTTCACCGTCGATGCCCAGAGCCTGCCCGAAGGCGTGATCGAAACCCATGTCTCGTTGTTCGACGGATCGAACTGCGGCATCCGCATGACCGGGCGCCCGCCCCATGCCCCGGTATTTTCGGTGCAGCACCACCCCGAGGCAAGCCCCGGCCCGCAGGACAGCTATTACCTGTTCGAGCGTTTCGCCGCGGCAATGGCCCGGCAGGGCTGATCCGGCGCGGCGATTTCCGGCACTGTTAACCCCCTCTTAACCCGGATCGTTAAAATCTTAGCGAAACCGGTGTCTTGCCGAGGGGTATTCATGCGTCAGCCGGAACTGACAACCATCACGCCGCGCGGAACATGCAAGAGGCGCGCGCAGCGTCGCTCGCTCGGGCAGGTGCTGGTGGAAAACGGAGTGCTTGCACCCGGCGATCTGGCCAAGGCCCAGGCACTGATGCTGCGCGAAGATGCCCGCCTGGAAGACATCCTGCTGCACAACCTGATGGTCGGCGAAGCCGAGCTTTACGGCGCCATGTGCCGCCAGCACGGGGTGCGGCTGGCCGATCTTGTGGCCACTCCCCCGGACCCGCGGCTGATCGATGTTCTGGGGGTCAAACGCTGTATCGCCCAGGGGCTGGTGCCCTGGAAACGGATCGGCGGGGCAACGGTGATCGCCACCGCGCGCCCGGACGAATTCGAGCGGTTCCGCGCCACTCTGCCCGGGAACTTCGGCCCCGTTCTGATGGCTGTCGCCCCGCTGGGTGATATTCACCGGGCACTGATGAACGCCCGGCTGCGCCTGCTTGCCGAAGCCGCCGAAACGCGGGTTGCCGCGCATGAAAGCTCGCGCCGCTGGAACCGGGGGCGGCTGCTCCGCGCGGCCCTGGCCGGGGGGCTGATCGCGATGGCCCTGATGGCGACAGATCCGCTGATGCTATTTGCGGCACTCACCCTGTGGGTAGTTCTGGCCCTGTGCCTTGGCATGGTGCTGAAACTGTCGGCCGCCATGGTGCAGCTGCGCGCGATGCGCCGGCGCGGCCACCCCTTTCTGAGCCGCCGCAACCGCCCGGTGATCGCGCGCCTGCCCACGGTTTCGGTGATGGTGCCGCTGTTTCGCGAACGCGAGATCGCCGGCCTGCTGGTCCGCCGTCTGCAACGGCTCAACTATCCGCGCGAACTGCTCGATATCCTGCTGGTCGTCGAAGAAGACGACACGCTCACCCGCGAAACCCTGGCCCGAACCGCTCTGCCGCACTGGATGCGGGTGATCGTGGTGCCCCGCGGCCGGGTGCGCACCAAGCCGCGCGCGCTCAACTATGCGCTCGACTTCTGCCGCGGTTCGATCATCGGCGTCTATGATGCCGAAGATGCCCCCCACCCCGATCAGATCCACGAGATCGTGCGCCGCTTTCACGATCGCGGCCCCGAAGTGGCCTGCCTTCAGGGGATCCTTGACTTCTACAACCCCGGCCGCAACTGGCTGGCACGCTGCTTCACCATAGAATACGCCAGCTGGTTCCGGGTGGTGCTGCCGGGTATCAGCCGGCTGGGCCTTGCGATCCCGCTCGGCGGCACCACCCTGTTCTTCCGCCGCAAGGCGCTTGAAGCGCTCGGGGGGTGGGACGCCCACAATGTCACCGAAGACGCCGACCT
This sequence comes from Paracoccaceae bacterium, assembly GCA_026989355.1. Taxonomy (GTDB): domain Bacteria; phylum Pseudomonadota; class Alphaproteobacteria; order Rhodobacterales; family Rhodobacteraceae; genus WFVA01. The sequence continues at coordinate 174,224 of JALSJM010000008.1, forward strand.
TGGCATCCGCCTTGCCCGGCACGGCTATCGCACCGAGGTAGTGCCCACCGTTACCCGGGAGGAAGCCAACTGCCGCCCCCTGCCCTGGATCCGGCAGCGGTCGCGCTGGTTGAAGGGCTTTGCGATCACCTGGGCCGTGCACATGAGAAACCCGCGCCAGAGCCTGCGCGACCTGGGCTGGCGCAGTTTCCTCGGCATGCAGATCCTGTTTCTCGGCACCTTCTCGCAGTTCCTTCTGGCGCCTCTGCTGTGGTCGTTCTGGGTGATTCCGCTGGGGATTTCCCATCCGCTGGCGGTTCTGCTGCCCTGGCCGGTGGTGGCATCGTTCGGCACATTGTTCCTGCTGTGCGAGGCCGGCACCATCGCCATCGGAATGCTGGCCGTCTCGGGGCCGGCGCACCGGCATCTTCTGCCCTGGGTGCCGACGCTGCATTTCTATTACCCGCTGGCGACCCTGGCCGCCTGGAAGGCCTTGTGGGAAATCCTCACCCGCCCCTTCTACTGGGACAAGACGGCACATGGCCGGTTTTCAATGCCCGGGTCAGGGATCGCCGCACAACAGGCGGATGACCGTTGCCATGCTGCCGCAAGCAACGACCACACCGGAGCCGTTCCGGAAGATTCCGGCACCGGGCACTCCGGCAAATCCGCAAAACTGGGGAGCCCTTCCCGAAAGCAGCGCCCGGCCCAGCCCGACCAGCCGGCAGCGGCAGGCCCGGTATTCCGCCATCGCGGCCAGCCTGGGCAAACCAGCCCCGTTCCGGCTGCACCACCGCCCCGGACCCCGGACAGGCCCCCTGCGGCACATCCGGCCGCGCCCCCTGCCCCCGTGCCTATGATCCGGCCAGCCGCTCCTCCTGTCTTGCGTCCAGTTCAAGACGCGTTTCGAAGGCCTTCGAAATGTGCTCCTTCAGGGCCGCATAGGCTGCATCGCCGTCTCCCGCCTCGATCGCCCTGACTATGGCGTCATGTTCGCCGATCGCCCCCTGCGAGCGGCCCTCGACGGCCAGAGATGTGGTTGCCATCAGCGCCATGGTGCGATGCACCAGATCAAGCTGCTGCACCAGATAGCGGTTGTGCGAAGCCAGGTGGATCTGCCGGTGAAAGCGGCGATTGGTGCGCGCCAGCGCCGCCGGCTCCCCGACCAGCGTGCGATCCTCCTCGACCATGCGGCGCAGCACGCGCACCTCTTCCGGGGTGGCATGCCGGGCGGCAAGGCGGGCGGCAAGCCCCTCGAGTTCGGCACGCACCACGTAAAGCTCGGCCAGCTGGTTGTGATCCAGCGAGGCAACGATCAGGCTGCGTCCCTCGCGCCGCAACAGCGACTGGGTTTCAAGCCGCTGCAATGCCTCGCGGACCGGGGTGCGCGATACGCCGAAACGCTCGGCAAGTTCGGATTCAACCAGCCGGTCGCCCGGCTGATAGACTCCGATGTCGATCGCTTCGAGTATCAGTTCATAGGCATCCCTGCCGTTCTGCCTGTTGCCGGTCATGGTTGCTCCTTGTATGCTCATGCTTTGCCACATTGCCGGACAAAGTGCAAAGCCCCAGCCCGATGCGCCGCCGCCGGATCCGGGGTGCACGGGCCACACCGCCGGAACAGCAGGGAAACCGCCATGCCCAACCGATCGCTGGCCCATGTGCGCCACTGGGTGTTTGATCTTGACAACACGCTTTACCCACCCGAGGCACGGCTGTTCGACCAGATCGAGGTCAGGATGACCGAATTCGTGATGCAGGCGCTCGGCGTGACGCACCGCGAAGCCGATCGCCTCCGTCGCCACTACTGGCAGAAATACGGCACAACGCTTGCCGGGCTGATGCGCGAACATGGTGTCGATCCCGCGCCCTATCTTGCTGATGTGCATGAAATATCGCTTGAACACCTCGCCCCCGATCCGGGGCTGGCCAAGGTGATCGCCGCCCTTCCGGGACGGAAGATCGTACACACCAACGGCTCGGCCGCGCATGCTGAAAGGGTGCTGGCGGCACGGGGGCTGGCACACGTGTTCGACGCTTGCTTCGGCATCGAACACGCCGATTTCCACCCCAAGCCCGAAGCCCGTGCCTTCGAGGTGGTGTTCGTCCGCGGGCGGGTTGAGCCTTCCCGCGCGGCAATGTTCGAGGATGACGCACGCAATCTGGAAGCCCCCCACGCAATGGGGTTGCGTTGCATCCACGTGGCCCCCCGCCCGGCCCGGAGCCCGCATGTGCATCACCACACCGCCGATCTGCGGGCGTTTCTGGAAAAACTCGTTCGCTGAAAGCCCGCATCAATCCTGCGGCAGTGCATCGCATGGCAATAGGGGCCACGAAAAGCCATATAGTGGCAAATTGCATTCAGGAGGGCGAATATGACCGCACATGACCAGAAAACCGTGAATGAAATGGCCGAAGCTGTTGCTCAGGAGCACCATGGCGAGGAAGACACACCGGGCCTGGAACGAGGGGCCTATCTGCTGGCGCTGGTGCTGGTGGGGGCACTGGTGGGCGCGGGCATCGCCTTTGGCCCGGCAGGCACGGCGATGGTTGCGGTCGCTCTGGCAATCCTCTCGCTGATCACGCTGGTCATCCTGACCAAGTAACGGGGCCCCTGCAATACCGCAGGCGCCCGAGAGAAAGGCCCGCTCGGCACCGCCCGACCGGCGGGGGCCTTTTCCCCTGCTCCCTGCGCCATCTTGCGCATGCCTATGGGCCTTCCGGCACAACCACGCTACTCTGGTGATGGAGGAGCCACCAGATGAGCCGAATCAAAACCGATATCCTGATCTCCGGCGGCGGCGTTGCCGGGCTGACGGCGGCGGCCGTTTTCGGCGCGGCGGGGTTTCGGGTGATCTGCGTCGATCCCGCGCCGCCGATCACCAGCGAAGCCGATCCGCAGGCCGATCTGCGCACCACTGCCTTTCTGCAACCCGCCCGCGCCCTGCTTGACGAAGCCGGCCTGTGGACACGCCTTGCCCCTCATGCCGCGCCGCTGCAGATCATGCGCATCATCGATGCCGGCGGAAAAACGCCCGAACCCCGGGTGATCCGCGATTTCGATGCCGCCGAAATTTCCGATCAGCCCTTCGGCTGGAACCTTCCGAACTGGCTGCTCAGACGCGAGATGACCGCCCGGATCGGTGAACTGGAAACCGTTGATTTCCGCCCCGGAACCGCCACTGTCGGCGTGCTGCCCCGCCTGAGCGAGGCCGTTGTCACCCTTTCCGACGGCACCCGTGTCTCGGCCCGGCTGCTGATCGCCGCCGACGGGCGCGATTCGCCCGTGCGCGCGGCGCTCGGCATTCCGGCAACCACCATCCGCTATGGCCAGAAGGCGCTGGCCTTTGCCGTTACCCATCCGATCCCGCACGAGAATGTTTCGATCGAGATCCACCGTTCGGGCGGCCCCTTTACCCTGGTGCCCCTGCCCGACCGCAACGGCCGGCCCTGCTCGGCCGTGGTATGGATGGAGCGGGGCCCCGAGGCGCTGCGGCTGCAGAAGCTGCCGCATGCGGAATTCGAGGCCGCGATGAGCGCCCGTTCGGCGCATGTGCTGGGGCCGCTCGAACTGGTAACGCGCCGCAGCCTCTGGCCGATCATCAGCCAGCACGCGGCGCGCATGACGGGCGAACGCACGGCGCTGATGGCCGAAGCGGCGCATGTGGTGCCGCCGATCGGAGCGCAGGGGCTGAACATGAGCCTCGGCGATTTGCGGGTGTTGCTGGAACTGGCGCGCGCGCACCCCGACGAACTGGGCGAACGGGCCATGCTGGATACCTATCACCGCCGTCGCTATCCCGAAGTGCGTCTGCGCCTGGCGGGGATCGACATGCTGAACCGCACCTCGATGATTGCGGCCCGCCCCTTGCGTGATCTGCGCGCTGCAGCGCTGAATGCACTCTGTGCCACAGCTCCGGTGCGCAGAGCGCTGATGCGTGCGGGGCTCGGCATGCGCTGAAAGGCATCCGCCTGCGCAGCCGGCCCGCTCCGGATACGCAGGCGGGGACCTGCAGACCGGTAACAGGAAACGGAAGACACTATCGGGCAGGACCGAAGAGCCTGTCGAACGCGGGTTCGAGGCGGGCAAGCGTGGCGTCCACGTCCTTCAGCTTGTCGAGTCCGAAAAGGCCGATCCGGAAGCTCCGGAAATCCCGGCCCTCGTCCACCATGAGTGGCACCCCGGCGGCGACCTGAAGGCCCTGTGCGGCGAATTTGCTGCCATTATGGAGATCCGGATCATCGGTATGGCTGACAACCACGCCGGGTGCCTCGAAACCGGGGGCAGCCACCGATTTCACACCACGGGACGCCAGCGCTGCACGCACCCTTCGGCCCTGCTCCCATTGCGCTTCGCACAAAGTGTCGAAACCGATCGCGCGCATCTCGTTCATGATGTCGCGCAAGCGTGCCAGCGCATCGGTGGGCATGGTGGCGTGATAGGCATGGGCACCCGATTCGTAGGCCTCCATGATGGCCACCCATCTGGCAAGATCGAGTGCGAAACTTGTGGAGCGGCTTTCGTCGAGACGGGTGCGGGCGGCGGCATTCAGCATCACCATGCCGGCCGAAGGCGAACCCGACCACCCCTTCTGGGGCGCCGAAATCAGCACATCCACCCCGGCTTTTTCCATGTCCACCCAGATCGTGCCGGAAGCGATGCAATCCAGCACGAAAAGGCCGCCGACGTCATGCATCGCGCGGCCAAGCGCGGCCAGGTAGTCATCGGGCAGGATCATGCCCGAAGCGGTTTCCACATGGGGCGCGAAAAGCATATCGGGCCTTTGCACGGCGATCTCGGCCAGCACCTCATCGATCGGTGGCGGCGAAAAGGGGGCCTGCGGACCGTTGCCGGCGGGGCGCGCCATCAGCACGGTTTCATCCGCTGGAATCTGCCCCAGCTCGAATATCTGGCTCCAGCGATAGCTGAAGAACCCGTTTCGGATCACCATCACCTTGCGATCGGTGGCAAACTGGCGCGCCACGGCTTCCATTGCACAGGTTCCGCCCCCGGGCACCAGGGCCACCGATGCCGCGTTGTAAACCTCTTTCAGCGTGCCCGAGATATCGCGCATCACCTGCTGGAAGCGCTTCGACATGTGATTGAGCGAGCGATCAGTGAACACCACCGAATATTCCAGCAGGCCGTCGGGGTCGATTTCGGGATTGAGGCCGGGCATCGGGCTTCTCCTGTGGCTGTTTCGGCGCGACTCTCCCCGAAAGTCCGGGCTGCCGCAAGGGCAAATCAGGAGATGCCGGCTATCCCAGGGGGCCCGGCAGGCGCTCCTCGCTCAGAAGCACATTGGCCTCGACATCGCCAACGCCGGGAAGCGTCATGATCCGCCGGCGCAGGATGCGTTCGAAATCGGCAAGGTCGCGCGCCACCACCCGCACCCGGTAATCGTAAAGCCCCAGCACATGCTGCACGCCCTGCACCTCGGGAATGGCACTGATCGCACGTTCGAAATCCTCAAGACTGACGCGCCCGCGGGTGGCAAGCTTGATCCCGAGAAAAACGGTGACCGTGAAGCCGAGCGCCTCAAGATCAAGATCAAGCCGCTGCCCCGCCAGCACCCCCGCTTCGGCAAGCCGGCGGATGCGCCGCCAGGTGGCGGGCTGGCTGAGACCGATACGCCGCGCGATGGCACCGGTCGAAAGGCGGGCATCTTCCTGAAGAACCGCAAGGATGGCGCAATCCTGCGCGTCAAGTTCCGCCGGCGCGATCACAGCGGCAGTACCGGATCGGTCTTGACAGAGGAAAGATGCATCAGTGCCTCGATATCGTTTATGTGCGGAAGGGTCAGGATGCGGTGGCGATAGATATGCTGATAATGGGTCATGTCGCGGGCAATGAGCGACAAACGCACATCCACCCGCCCCAGAAATGTCTGCATTTCGATAACTTCCGGAACACGCCGCGCCTCGGCAAGGAAATCGTCAAAGGCGTTGCGTGCCGTCTTGTCAAGGGTGATGCGCAAGCTTACCTCGACCGCATAACCAAGTGCCGGCCAGCAGATGCGCATGTGCTGCCCGCGGATGATGCCGCGGGCGCGCAGGCGCTCGATACGGCGAATGCAGGTTGCGGCGGTGGTGCCAGCACGCTCGGCCAGAGCGCTGGCGGCAAGGCCCGGCCCGGCCTGAAGCTGCCGGAGGATACGGCGATCGGTATCGTCAAGCATGATTATTGCAGAAATATGGATTTTCTCGAATTGAGATAGTGCATAAAACGGTAATAATTGTCAATTCTGCACCATGATTTCGCCAGATCTGGCTATTTTGCATCTGAAATACCAGCAAGAGGGAACACGAACATGCGTGTCTATTACGATCGCGATTGCGACATCAATCTCATCAAGGACAGGAAGGTGGCCATCCTGGGCTATGGCAGCCAGGGGCATGCGCACGCGCTGAACCTGCGCGATTCGGGGGCGAAGAACGTGGTCGTCGCCCTGCGCGAGGGCAGCCCCAGCGCGAAGAAGGCCGAGGCCGAGGGCCTCAAGGTGATGGGCATTGCCGAGGCCGCCGCCTGGTGTGATCTGATCATGTTCACCATGCCCGACGAGCTGCAGGCCGAAACCTATCGCAAATACGTCCATGACAACCTGCGCGACGGCGCCGCCATCGCCTTTGCCCACGGGCTGAACGTGCATTTCGGCCTGATCGAGCCGAAACCGGGCGTCGATGTCATCATGATGGCGCCAAAGGGCCCCGGCCACACGGTGCGCGGCGAATATCTCAAGGGCGGCGGCGTGCCCTGCCTGGTGGCGGTGCACCAGGATGCCTCCGGCAAGGCGCTGGAGCTGGCGCTGTCCTACTGCTCGGCCATCGGCGGCGGGCGTTCGGGCATCATCGAGACCGACTTCAAGGAAGAATGCGAAACCGACCTGTTCGGCGAGCAGGCAGTGCTGTGCGGCGGCCTTGTGGAACTGATCCGCATGGGCTTCGAAACCCTGGTCGAGGCCGGCTATGCGCCCGAGATGGCCTATTTCGAGTGTCTCCACGAGGTCAAGCTGATCGTCGATCTGATCTATGAGGGCGGCATCGCCAACATGAACTACTCGATCTCGAACACGGCCGAATACGGCGAATACGTCTCGGGGCCGCGCATCCTGCCGCGCGAGGAAACCAAGGCGCGGATGAAGGCGGTTCTGGAGGACATCCAGCAGGGCCGCTTCGTGCGCGACTGGATGACCGAATGCGCCGTGGGCCAGCCCAGCTTCAAGGCCATCCGGCGCAACAACGACGCCCACCAGATCGAGGAGGTGGGCCGGCGCCTGCGTGACATGATGCCCTGGATCACCGCCGGCAAGATGGTGGACAGGGAAAAGAACTGATCGCTTTTCCCGGCCACGGCAACCCGCGGGCGCCCGGTGCGGGGCGCCCGTTTCGTTTCCGTTTCGGACGAACCGCCGGCAAGGAAGGCCGGAAATGCCCGCAGGATGCCCCGACCACCAGCGTCGGCTCACACCGCCGGCGGGATGATCGCATCATAATGGATGGCCAGACGCACGGTGCCGCCCGCAAAATCGCCACCATTGGCGGTCAGCAGCAGAGGCGTGTCGGCGTAATAGGTAAGGGGCGACCCCGACATGCCGACCACCCAGCTTCCCGCGGCAAGGCCAAGCCCGCTGGCATAGCGCTGCGGGTCCGCGCTCACCCCGAGACTCCAGTCGGCAAGGGTTCCGGTGATATCGGCAAGGATCCGGCCCGTCACGGCAGTCACCGAGGCATATTGCGGAATCAGCAGCGCGGTGGTGCTGGTGGCTCCGGGAACGATCACATGATCGGCCTCGATGATCCGTGCCTCGGTTTTCGCGCCATTCGCGCTCTGGGGGCTTCCTTCGGGCTGCCAGACGGCGCCGTCATGGAACACCCGCAGCGCTTCGTCGGCCACGTAGCCCCGCCAGCCCGCCTGCGGGGCAAGGAACACCCAGCCACCGTTGCTGGCAATGGCAAGCTTGCCGTCCTGCCCCGCCCAGCCATTCACCGCACCGGAAGGCAGCATGTAAACCGTGCCGTCGGGCGCGTTTGCGGGCGGGGTGGCGATGCTGCGCGATTGCATTACCAGCTGCACCAGCCCGTCAAGGCGCACAAGAGCCTCGTTTACCGTCACGTGCTTCTGGGCCTGTGCCGGCTGCAACAGCGGCAGATGAAGTTGGGATGTGTCAGTCATTGATGATGATCCTCCTGAAGGGCCCGGGGCCATAGCTCTGGGAAATCTGGGCAATATCGATGCTGAAGGGCAGGACGGCACCGTCGGCGCTCTGCTCGGCGGCCCCGTAAGTCCATTGTGGCTGGCTCACGATGGTTTCGCGCAACAACGCGCCGCCCGCGGCAACCACCCGCACAAGATAGCTCTCGCCTTCCTCGCCAAGCGGCACATCAACCGACTGCCAGCTGTCACCGTCGATCCGGGTCCGGCGGATCCAGGCGATGTGCAGCCCCCCCGCTCCGTCGCGCGCGCCACGCAGATGCACCGGAGCATAGGGGCGCAGACCGTTGCCCCGGAAGGATTCGGTCAGGTGGCGATAGCTCGGATCGTCATAGGGCCGCCCGGCCGGGCCGATACGGTAGTGGCGCGAGAGTCCACGCGCCGAAAGCGCCAGGTCGATCTGTTCGGGCACTCCGTCAAGCAGCACGAAGATACTGCCCGCGGGCCATGCGGCCGGCATCAGCGCATCGCTTCCGGCCTGACCGCGCAGGCGGTCGGTCAGCTCCCAGGTATCGGGCGCCACCAGCGTCGCACCGGCGAACTGGAACAGCTCCCAGTTGCCCGGCGTGCCATCGCCGATCGCCGCCAGATTGGCTCCGTTCAGCACATCTTCCCACGACACCGAGGAAAGCGCGCCGCCCATGAGCTTCACCCTGAGCGGCGCACCCCGATCGCGCAACCCCGCACGGGCCGCGGCCAGAGAGGTTTCCGTAGTGCCGATGGTGCTGGCCGCACCGATCAGCCGGTTCAGCTGATAACCGTTGTCGGAAGGCGCAGAATAAAGTGCCACGCTTCCCGGCCAGGGTGTGGCCGTAACGGCCACATGGGGGGCATGGGACACCTCTGCCCCGCTCATCAGCGGCAGGTCGAGAAACAGCGGATAGACCGGCACCGGCGGAACGAAAGGGCGCAGGGGGGCACGTTCCGAAACCTCGTCGCTCGGGCGATAGACATCGGGCTCGATGCGCACCGCCTCGATCAGCTGGCCACCGCCCTCCTCCACGTGATCGAGGCGATAAAGCTCCTCGCCGCCTCCCTCGGACGCAATCCGCAGCACATCTCCGGCGCCGTATTTCAGCGCCGAAGGCGGCAGCGCAAAACGGGCGCGGTCTCGCGCGATCCGCGCCTCGGCCAGCCAGCGTTCGACAATGGCCCGGGCCTCGGCGGCGGTCAGCGCCAGAGAAACCTCGGACTGCGCCACACCCTGGGCACGCTCATCGGGGAAAATTGCCTCGGCGGCCCGGATGTCGTAGTCGCCCCCCGCCTCCACGTAAGACAGGCGCACCTTGCCGGCGGTTTCCGCCTCGGGGCTGCGGATGCGCTCGAGCAGACCATCGAATTCGGCCACCACCGCAAGACGCTCCGGCTCGATCCGTCCCGCAGCAATACCGGTGCGGTTGCGGAACATCAGGCGGCCCTCGCGCTCCACCGCGTCAAAGCCGAATGCCAGCAGCAGCGGCTGCAGCGCCGCCCGGGCGCTTTCGCCTCCGCGCACACCATAGCCGCGCACGATCCCGTAAAGGCCCGAGGTATCGGTGCTGCTCATCCCGGAACGCGCGCAGATCTCTTCCACCACGGAAGCCAGCGAACGCGCGCCCGTCCGCCCGGAAATCCAGTGTCCCCGCTCATAGGCCTCGCCATCGCTCCACAGCGCCGTGTTGTTCGGGAAAAAGGGGAAAGGCCGCGCATCCCAGGCCCAGACATGGGTGCGGGCTGTATCCACCATCCGCACCCCGCTGTCCGGGTCCACCGGATTGTTGGCCGGGTCCTCCCAGAAGCCGAACATCGCCCGCAGATACTGCATCTGGATCAGATCGTCGCGGGTCCCGTCGGAATGGCGCGGCAGGGCCGATTCAGACGATTTCGGATCAACGAACCTGTTGGGCTCGTTGGTGCCCTTGTCCACCGCCGCGCAACCGATCTCGGTAAACCAGATCGGTTTCGATCCCGGAACCCAGGGCGTCGGAACCGCCTGGCGGACACCGCCGATGCGCTCGTGGTGGGGGTTGCTCCACCAGCCCCGCAGATCCTTGTAGCGGAATACCCAGTCCTCACCGTGGCTGGTATCGATGATCGGGGTGCGGATCTGCGCCGCCTCGGCCTCGGGGGAATGGTAATACCAGTCATGGCCTTCGCCGCCCGCGATATTGGCCTTGAGATACTCGATATCGTGGATATCGCCCCAGTGGGCATCAAGGTGATCGGTGCCCTCGCGCCAGTCGGAAATGGGCATGTAGTTGTCGATGCCGATGAAATCGATATTGGTGTCGGCCCACAGAGGATCGAGGTTGAAGAAGACATCGCCCGAACCATCCTGCGGGTGATAGCCGAAATATTCGCTCCAGTCGGCGGCATAGGAAATCTTCGTGCCAGGCCCCAGCACTGCGCGCACGTCGGCAGCAAGCTGGATCAGTGCATCAACAACGGGAAAGTTTCCCGAGGCGCCGCGAATGCGCGTGAGACCGCGCAGTTCGGATCCGATCAGAAAGGCCTCGACCCCGCCCGCGGCCCTGCACAGATAAGCCTGATGCAGGATGTAGCGACGATAGGAAAATTCCGCCGGACCGGCGTAGATCACCGTGGTGCCGCTAATGGCGAAATCGCCGGCCTGCGCCGTGCCGAAAAAGGCGGCCACCTCGGCCTCGGCCTGCGCCGTGCCATCGGGCGAACCGGGCTGGCCTGGCGCCTTCGAAAGGGTGATCCGGCCGCGCCAGGGAAGCGCCGGTTGCTCGGTGGCATCCGACCAGGGATCAGGCAGACCGTTGCCGGCCAGTTGTTCCATCAGGATGAAGGGGTAATAGACCACCGCCTTGCCGGCAGAACGGATATGGGCGATCGCCTCGATCACTGCCCCGTCGGCCGGTGTGCCGCCATAGACCGAACGCCCGTCAAGCTGCGGCACCTGATCGGCCGCGGCGCGGCCGATCCCGTTCACCACCCAGGGCATCGGTGTGCCATCGGTGATCTTCTGCTCCACCTTGGGGCGGATCGTGCACTGGCCACAGCGCAGATCGTCGCCGAACCACGACACCACCAGGGCAACCGAACCACAGTTCGGCAGTTCTTCCGAAAGGGTCTCGAAGGAGGTAACGAAATCCGTCTTGCCGCTGGGGCTGCTCACATTGGCGCTGCGCAGCTGTCCCGGGGCCTCTTCGTAATGCACCGGAGTGGTGGCAAGGCCATATTCGCCGGTGCCGGGAATGAGCGCCACACCCCGCACACCCTGTGCGATCTCGGGCGCCTGTCCGGGCTGGGCGGGGCGCAGCACCTCGAAGGTGAACTGCGGTACCCGGTTGCCGAAGGGGCCAAGCTCCAGATCCTCGATCACCACATAGGCAATGCCGCGATAGGCCGGGGTCTGACCGGGGCCCTCCACCGCCTCGATCTTCGGATCGGGCATCTGATCCCCGGTTCCCTTGTAAATGCGCAGGTTCAGATCGTCACGCGCAATCTCCACCCCATCCGCCCAGATTCTCCCGACACGGGTAATTTCGCCCTCGCAAAGGGCAATCGCCAGGCTGATCGAATAGCTGTAACTGGTGGTCTTCGGTCGCTTCGGCGCTCCCTTGCCACCACCGCCCGAAGTGGTCACATGTTCCTTGAAGCGGGTGGCCCAGATCACCTGCCCGGCCACCCGCCACTGGCCGTAAACCTGCGCAACGGGGGCCCCTTCGCTGGCCCCGGTCAGGCGAAAACGCTCGACACGTCCGCTCTCCACAACATCCGAGCCCACACCCAGCAGGCTCTGGTCAAGCACCCGGCCCACAGTCGCCCCCACCGCGCGCCCGATGATCACGCTCGAAAGCCCAAGCACCGAGCCGCCAACCGAAGCACCCACCGCCGCGCCGACAGCCGAAAGAACGAGTGTAGCCATTCAGGATCCCTCCCCGGGAAATTGAAACCGCGCCACGATCCGGCGCTGCCAGGGGGCGCTGAGGGGGCTTTCCAGCACCCCATGCCCCGAATAGGCGTGGACGAAACTGGGCTCGGGGGAAATTCTTCCCTGAATTCCCAGGTGCTTGGCCACACCGCCCGCACGCATCCGAAAGAGCAGGACATCGCCCGGCGCGGCCGCTTCCAGCGGTTTCGCATCAAGGTGACGCAGGGCCGCCTGCCACAGACGTTCTGCTCCTTCAGGCTCGCTCCAGTCGGGCGTATAGGGCGGCACGGGCTCGGGCTCGCAGCCATGAAACGCACGCCACACCCCGCGCAACAGCCCCAGACAATCGCAACCCGCACCCCGGGCCGAGGCCTGATGGCGATAGGGCGTGCCGATCCAGGCCCTTGCTTCGGCCAGCACGCGCACACCGGTCCTGCTCATCCCTTCAGACTCCCCCCGTCATTGATACCCCCCCGGGCGGGATAGCTCATCAGCCAGTCATCCCCGGGAATATGCGGAAAACCCCGGAAGTTCAGGAAGTTCTGAAACTTCAGGCGGCAGGTTTCAGGGCGCTTGTCGCAACCGGCCTCGAGACGCAGCAGGTCGCCTGCCTGCACCGGAAGGCGCAACACCTCCCACAACTCGATCTCGCGGCCGTCATTCGTCAGCCGGTCATTCTTGATCAACCCGGACAATCCGGCACCGGCACCGGAAAGCACCGAAAGGCGGCCACGCTCGAACCAGCGCTCGTCAAAACCCGAAAGCGCGGAGAAACGGAAAAGCCTCGCATCCTCCACATCTTCAGCCGGCAGATCGGCGCGATAGCCGGGGGCGGAAAGGTCAAATCGGCAATCGGCATCGCCCAGCACCGCGGTGCAGGGCTTCTGGTAGATCCGCCCCTGGGGCTGGTTCAGCGCCTCGGCAAGGCCGCGCAACTCGGCCTCGAAGGCCCCCGCCTTGCGGCGGATCTCGCCGATCGTGCCGGTAAAGCGCAACACGCGCTGGCTCACATCCTGCCAGTTCACCAGCCAGGCACGCACGATGGCGCCATCGAACCGGCCGGCGGCAATGTCATCCTCGGTCACCGCTGCATCCGAAAGCACCCCCAGCGTCTCGCTGTTGTCCACCGCAAGGCCTGTGGTCTGCACCAGGGCCCGGGCAGTCAGGCCGGTATCGGCCCGAAAGGTTATGCCCTCGAAGGAAAGGTCGCGATCATGATCGGTAAAGCCAAGGACGGTGCCATCACGGCGTTCCACGGCCCATGCCCGGGCCAGCGTGGTGATACCGCTTTCGAGATGGGCTTCGAATTCAGGAGAAAACGCCATCAGACCCGCACCTCCACCACCGGAACATCGGGCACTTCCCCGGCCTGGAAACTGGCCACCGATGTCTGGATGCTGTCGGTATCGAAACGCACCGGCACATCGAATTCGAAACCCGCGGTGATCTCGGCACCCACATCGGGGGGGCTGGCAAAGCTGACGATGCCGGTGGCGGTATCCACCGTGTAATGCACCGCTTCCTGCAGCTCGGTGCCCGCCACGCCGATCCGCACCGTGCCCGCCACCGGCTTGGTGATCGGGCGCACGTAGGCCGCGCTGCCCGAGGCATAGTGCTTGCGCAACCGGAAACCGGTGCTGGTGCCGTCGCCGGTGGCGATGTGCTGATCCTGGAAATGAACCTGTTCCGAGGGCTTGCAGGACTTGTAGTCCGACCAGTCCTTCCAGCGAAAACCGAACATCTGCCCCTGACGGGCCTCGAAGAAGGCCACCAGAGCCGCGATGTCGTCAAGCGAGCGCAGACCCATGCCGGCGTTGTAGCGGCGGCGCGAATGGGCCCAGGGGCTGTTGCGCTCCTCGAACCCGTTGGCCAGCGTCACCACCTCGGTGCGCCGCTCGGGGCCACCGAGCGAGCCGAAGCTCAGATTGGCGGGGAATCTCACTTCGTGAAAACCCATCGGCCTTGCCTCCTCATGTCATCACTCATCGGTTGCGCTGGCCGCGGGCCAGAATGCGGCTCATCTGCGCGGCGATCTGGCTTTCGCTGCGGCGAAAGCCCTCGATATCGGGTGTGGAAATGTTCATCACCACCGTCACAGGGCGCGCGGCGGCGCCGGCCGCCTGCACGCCAAGGCGCCCGTCGGGACCGCGGGCAAGCGGCATGATCGCTTCGGGGCCGGCCTCGCCCATCAGGCCCGTGCCCCCGCGCAGCGCAAAGGCCGTGGGGGCGCTCACGATACCGCCGCGGGCAAAGGGCATCACCCGCCCCTGGCTGATCGCACCGCCCCTGGCAAAGGGCAGAAGCCCCTGCACAAGGCTGTCAACCCCGCCCGCGATCAGCCCGCCGAAATGGTTGGCAACCGGGCGAATGGCCGCATTATAGGCCGTGTTGACCATCGACCTGGCGATCGTATCAAGCGCATCCGAAAGCTTCATGCCATCCAGAACGATGCCGTCGAAGGCGCGTTTCAGGCCGCGGCTCATGCCACGCGCCATGGTGTCCACGCTGCGCCCCGTGGTGCCGAGCGCATCACGCATGCGCGCAAGCTCGCCCTCGAAGGCTGCGGCCATGGCGCTTGCTCCGCCCATCGTTCCCTCAAGCGCCGCAAGCTGTTCTTCCAGATCGGCCAGATCGTCCGGTTCCAGTGCCATCGTCTTCTACTCCGGTGATTGTTGCCTGTGGTCGGGAAAGGCGCGCAGCAGTTCGTCAAGCCGCCGCCGCCCCATCGGCGCAACGCCCTCTTCGCCATCGCCCTGCCCCAGCAGCAGCAGGAATTCGGCCGGGGTCAGACGCCAGAATTCTTCGGGGCGCAGCCCGAGCCCCTGAAGGGCGGTACGCAGCATGGCCGACCAGTCCAGCCCCGAAGGGAAGGGACTTCCGCTATCCGGGGCACAGGGGCGATTCATTGCGTTTCCCCCCCAACCGCGAAGGCACGCGTCAGAAGCCGGGCCGCCACTCGCGCGGCCTCAAGCGGGCCGCCCTCGATCTCGGCCGTCACCAGATCGCATGCCTCCCCTTCCCAGCCCCCGCCACGCAGACCCGCCACGACCAGTGCCAGCACGTCGCGGGAAGTGAAGCGCCCCTCTTCGAAGCGCGTCACCAGTTCCACCAGCGTGCCGCTGTCAAGGGCGGCTTCCAGTTCGGCCAGTGCGCCCAGGGTCAGCTTGCAGCGATAGGCCCGGCCATCCAGTACAAGGCGCACTTCGCCCGCCCAGGGATTGGCTCCGTCCTCTGCCATCACGGCACCGGGGTAAAGGTAAGCGCCCCGGCCGAGGCAAGGCTGATCTCATAGGTCGCCTCGCCATCGTGATTGCCGGCATATTCGATGGCGGTAATCTGGAACGGCCCCTCAACCACACCGAAATCGGGGATGATCACCTGGAAATCCGGGGTTTCTCCATCAAAGAATATCTGGCGGGCCCGCTCGTCGGTAGCATCATCCCGGAATACGCCGCTGCCCGAGATGGTGGCCGATTTCACGCCTGCCCCGCCCAGCAGTTCGCGCCAGCCCCCCTGACTTTCAAGGCTGGTCACGTCCACGCTTTCGGCATTGAAGCTGATACGGGTGGCGCGCAGGCCGGCGATGGTGGTAAAACTGCCCGAACCGGTGATGTCGAGCTTGATGAGCAGATCTTTGCCTTTCTGGGCAACCATGAGTGTTCTCCAATCTGGTAAGGGTCAGGTGTCATCCACACGGGCGTGGAAGCGAAGATCGATGCGCCTGGTGTCGCTGTTGCCCAGGCGCCGGGCACGGGCGCGATCGAAGCGGATATAGACAAGGCTGCCCCGGCCAAGCGCAAGCGCCGCATCCGAAAGGGAATCGCTGATCGCCACTGCAATTTCCTTGGCGGTGCGAAACCCCGCGGCATCGGTGATCACACTTACCGTCAGGATGTGCAGCGCGCCGCGGGCCGTCTTGTCGGAGCGGTCACGCACGTCTTCGATTCCAAGGCTCACGAAAGTGCCGGACAATGGGCCGGGGGGCACATCATCATGAATGTTGCTGCCCACCAGCGCGGTGACCGACGCATCATTCGCAAGGTGCTGATAGACAGCCGCCTGCAGCGCCGCCGATACGCCATAGCTCATGTCACCACCTCCTCGCGTACATGGCAGGCGATGTAGCGGCCCGCAGGATCGTGATCGCTGACCGCCAGAATGCGGAACAGCCGCGCCCCGGCGCGAAAGCGCTGTTCGGGGCGCGGACGCGAAGGAGCACCGTAAGGCATGGCGCGCAGGATGAAGCGATAGTTCGCTCCCGAAAGCACCTGAACGTCATCGCCCTTCTCGTTGCCGGTGCGCGCCTGCATTTCGGCCCAGTGAATGCCAAGCGCCACCCAGGTCTCGTTCCAGCCACCGGCCCCGTCGGGGGTGCGCACGGTTTCTTCAAGCACCAGCTTGCGATTCAGTCGGGGTTCCTGCCTCATGCCGAACCTCCGCCAAGGATCCGCACGGTGCGATAGCGTTCGATCAGGCTGCTGACGCCAAAGGGCATCTCGGCTTCCACCTTCGGCCCTGTCGCATGGCGATGCTCGTAATGATGCGCCGCCAGCATCAGGATCGCCTGGCCAAGATCTGCGGGCAACGCGCCCCAGTCCGGGCCGAAGCCCGCATCAAAGGCAATCTCCGCATGTCCGCCGGCGGGGATCGAGGGCAGGCAGGCGCCGGTGGCCTCGATCCGCGGCCGGTGCGTATCGGGCACCAGAAGATAACGCGCCGGATCGATCAGCGTGGGGGCGCCGTCGCGATCAACGATATTGAATGCGCTCACTGCGCCCACCGGCGCCACCGGCAGGGCCTGAGAAGCAAGATCGCGCCATACCCCGATCCGCCACAGGAAGCTGCGGGCAATCGTCACCTTGCCGGTGCGGCTCTCGATCTGGGCAATGGCCGCGCGCAGCAGTGCCTCCAGAAGGCTGTCCTGCACCCCGTCATCGGCAAACCCGGTGCCCAGCCGCAGGTGTTCCTTGAATTCGGGTATCGGCAGCGCCGCCGCCGGCACCGTGGTCTGCTCGGTCAGAATCATGTGTGTTCTCCGAAAATATCCGTTGCCATGCCGGATCCCGGCGCGCGGGGCGAACCGCCGGCATCCGAGGGAACGGGCGCGCGCCCTGCCGCATTGCTCGGACGGAGGGAGCAGCTGGACAACCCGGCAACCCCGGCGCGCACCCGCCTGCCCCGGCCCCACCGGAACCGAAGCATTCCGCCCCGGCCACCCGGGCCGGGGCCTTCCCGCTCAGCCTCAGCTGACCGAGAATTTCAGCAGCTTGATCGCCGCGAAATCGCTGACATCGCCGCCCACCCGCTTGGTGGCATAGAACAACACGTGCGGCTTGGCCGAGAAGGGGTCGCGCAGAATGCGCAGATCCGGGCGCTCGGCCACCGTATAGCCGGCTGCAAAATCGCCAAAGGCGATGGCGGTCGCGCCCGAGGCGATGTCGGGCATGTCTTCGGCGATCAGCACCGGATAGCCCATCAGGCGTGCAGGCTCGCCGGCGGCCAGACCGTCAGACCACAGGAAGCGGCCATCGGCATCCTTCATCTTGCGCACCGCACCGGCGGTTTTCGAATTCATGATGAAGGTCGCGTTGGCACGGTATTCGGCACCCAGCGCATAAACCAGATCAACGATCGCATCCGAAGGTTTGGTGCTGTCGAAATCGCCGTCAACGCCGGTGGCGATATAACCGATGTTGGTCCAGCTCCAGGCGGCATCGTCCACCGCCGGATGGCTGAGGAAGCCACGCGGCTTGTCCACCCCGTCGCCATTGATGAAGGCTGCGGCCTCGGCGCGGGCAAACTTGTCGGCAATCCGTCTGGCCAGCCAGCCCTCGATGTCGAAGGCACTGTCGTCAAGCAGCCGCTGACTGGCCTTGGGCAGAGCCGAAAGCTCGTGAAGCGGAATGGTGATGCGATCGATCTGCGGCGTGGCGGTTTCGGCGGTGGCAGCCGTTTCGCTGGCCCAGCCGGCGCCCACGTCGGTATGATCGATCAGCACATCATAGGATGTGGCCTCGACATTCACCACATTGGCCACCGAGCGCAGGCTGGCGGTGGACGACAGCACCGACTGAATGCTGGCCGCGGTTTCGGGATCCACCAGGTAGCCGCCATCGGCCGCCACGGCCGTGGAAAGCGCCTTGCCCTCCAGTTCAAGCCCGCGCAGGGCCTCGTCATCGCCGGTGCGCAGATAGGCCTGAAAGGCCTTCTGATGCGGGGTTTCCCCTTCGGCCGCGGCCGAAAGAACCGGGCGCTTGGGGGCGAAATTCTTGCGTTCCATCATGGTCATGCGTTCTTCCTGTTTCTGAAGTCTGGTCTTGATGTCATCCTGAAAGCTCTTGAATTCGCTCAGGAAACCGGCCATCGCGGCTTTCACCTCAGTGGCCGGCGAAGCACCATCGGGCAGGTAGCCCCGCCCCCTGGACTTGGTCTCGGTCTTGCTCATGGATCGTCCTGTTCCTGTGAGGTTCGGATCACTGGCTCAATCGCGGGCCAGCATGCGGCGCGCGGTTTCGAAAACCCCGGCCAGTTCACGCAGGGCTTCGACCTCGGGGGTATCCCCCTTGGCGCCTACCCGCGCTTGGGGGAGCATCGGAAAGGTGACAAGCGACACCTCCCAGAGCTCCAGCTCTGCCAAGAGCCGCCGGCCCTTGCCATCCTTGTGTGCCTTCTTCGTGCGATAACCGATCGAAAGCCCGTCGATGGCGCCCGCCCCGATCAGTGCCGCTGCCTCGCGGCCCCGCTCCACATCGGTCAGGATGCGCCCCTTCACGTAAAGGCCGCGCTCGGTTTCGCGCACCTCGTCCCAGATGCCGATCGGCTGGGCGGGGTCGTGCTGCCAGAGCATCTTCACCCGCCGGCCGCTTTCGCGCAGCGCCTTCAGCGATGCCCGATAGGCCCCCGGTTCCACGATGTCACCACCCTGATCGGGAACCCCGAAAAGCGAGGCATAGCCCTCGATCCCCGTTCCATCGGTAATCTTCACCTGGTCGCCGAGCCGGCAGAATTTGTGTTCGAGCCCGGCAACATTTTCCTGCATCGTCATCATTGCATATCCCTCATTTCGGAGCCGCTTCGATCAGGCCCGCCACACCCTGGGCCAGGATCACCCCGACCACGCCGTAAACCGCCAGCCACAGCCGCCGCTCCAGCCGTTCGATCATCGCCTCGATGCGCTTCAGCCGCTCGTCCAGCGCGTCGAACTGCAGCTGCGCCAGACGCTCGTTGGCCTCGATGCGCGCCGTGGCCACGTCGAAACTGTCGTAAAGAAAGCGCGAACCCGAGCCGGACGAGCGTTCCCCGCCGCTCATTCCTCCTCCGCGAATTTCGGCAGGCCCAGAAGCATGCGCTTTTCGGCATCAGTCAGGAAATCCGCCGCGCTGATGCGCCGCCACTGCTGATCGCGCTCGGCCGCCAGCGCCGGCACCTGATCAAGATCGGGGCGCAGACCGACCGGCTCGCCGCTGTAGCGCGCCAGCCACTCGGAAAGCGATGCCAGCACCCGTTGTGCCAGTGGCAGCACGGTCAGACGATAGAAGGCGCGGTTGGCTTCCTGGTAATTGGCGTAAGTCGCATCGCCCGGAATACCCAGCAGCATCGGCGGCACCCCGAAGGCCACCGCGATCTCGCGCGCGGCTGCCTCCTTGGTTTTCTGAAATTCCATGTCCGAAGGGGAAAAGCCCATGGGCTTCCAGTCAAGCCCCCCTTCCAGCAACATCGGCCGCCCCGCATTGGCCGCGCCCTGGTGCTGGCTCACCATCTCGTCAAGCAGGCGGTCATACTGCTCCTGAGTCAGCGTCGCATTGCCGTCAGAACCGCGATAGACAATGGCCCCCGAAGGCCGTGCCGCATTGTCAAGCAGCGCCTTGCTCCATCGGCTCGCCGCATTGTGCACGTCAACCGCGCCGGCGGCGGCACGCATCGGCGTGAAACCATAGTGATCGTCCTGCGGATGGAAGCTTCTCACATGGCAGATCGGCGGCATCTCTCCCGTCATGTCGAAACGGTGCTTGCGCCCGCCCACGCTGTATTCATAGGCCACCGGCCAGCCGTCGGAACCGGGCACCAGGCGCATGCGGTCGCTTCTCAGAACGTAAAGCTCCTGCGGCATTTCTCCCGGCAGCCCCGCGGCCACCGCTTCCACATAGGCATTTCCCGTCAGCAGCAACTGACCATAAAGCGCCTCCAGCAACTCGGCCCGCCCCTGGGCCGGATTGGGGCGGCGCATCAGATCGCTCAGCGGATGCGCTTCATAGCGCCGCTCCCGATCCTGCAGCACCAGCGGCAAGGCGGCCGCCGCCTCGGCAATCAGCTTCACCGCGCGAAACCCGATCGGGTTGCCGAGAAACCCGTTCTTGGTCAGCGAAACCGCATCGCGGGGCGACCACGCCACCCGCCCGGCCCCGCCCCAGGCCATTACCCGGCCCGCCGCCGAAGCCTTCTGCCCGGGCGCCTGTTCTGCGCCACGCTTCAGAAATCGAAATACCATCTGGAAAGCTCCTCATCTCGTTTCGCGCGCCCGCCGGCCGCAGGTTCTCCGGCCGCGGCCAAAGGCCCGGCATCCTTTCATCACTGGTCTGAAAATATCCCCGGCAGAGGCACCTGCCCTCGCCACCGGCCGAAGCCCGGGCACCGGCGCCCGTTTCAACACCGCTCCTAAAGCAGCCGCACCCGCGGGCGGCGCCATTTCCGGGCCGGTTCGATCATCAGTTCGTGCAGCGCCCACACCAGCGCATCCACCCGGTCGGGGCTGCCCTTGCCCTCATAGCCCTGCACCGTCATCCGGCACATCTGATCCTCAAGCCGGCCAAGGCCGCGCAGATGATATACCCGCCCCTGCTCGTAAAGGGCCGCCACCGGCTCGGCCCGGGCCGTCTTGCCGCGCGCGGCACGCACCGCCTTGAACGGCACCAGACGGTCCACCTGCCGAATCACGCTTTCCACCAGGTCCCCGCCCTGGTTGACTTCCGCCACCAGCCTCTCGGCGCCGTGGCGTTCCATGGCGGCAATGGCCGCTCTGGCCCACTCCTGGGGCGAAGCAGCGGAAAGGCTGGCATCCTCCAGCACCACTGCGCACCAGTCCCCCGGATCACCCTCGGCCCGTACACCCACCACCACGATACCACATTCGTCACTGCCCTTGTGACCGGTCACAGGCGGGTCAACCGCCACCACCACCCGGCTTAGCGCGCCCGCATCCTCCCGGCGCAGACCCTCAAGCATCGCCGATGTCCACAGCGCGCCCTCGGCATCCTCCAGCAACTCGCCCTCAAGCTCCTGCCGCCCCAGACGCGTGCCGCCATAGCGCGCCCGCATTTCCTCAAGAAAACTGGCTGCCAGCCAGGCCCGATTGGCCTCGGTGGGGGCGCGCGTCACCACCGTGCTGGGATTTGAGAGAATTCCTTTCAGAACCGCTACATTGCGGGGCGTGGTCGTCACGCACTGGCGCGGATGGGTGCCCAGACGCAGGGCGAACTGCAGCATGTCCCAGGCTTCTTCGGCCTTCTTCCACTTGGCCAGTTCGTCCACCCAGGCGGCATCGAACTGCGGCCCTCGCAGGCTTTCGGGCTCATGAGCCGAAAAAACCTGCGCCTCGGCACCGTTCGGCCACACCAGCCGGCGGCGGGTGGCCTGCCATTCGGGGCGCCGGTCGGGGGGAGAGCAGGCCATGATGCCGCTGTCGCCGAAAATCATCACGTCGCGCACCTGATCGAGGGTTTCGCCAATCAGCGCCACTCGGCGCGAACGCCCCGGATCAAGCGGCCGCGCGCCCTCGACCTCGGCGCGCACCCATTCGGCTCCGGCGCGCGTCTTTCCCGCGCCGCGCCCGCCCATGATCACCCATGTGCGCCAGTCGCCCTCGGGCGGCAGCTGATGCTCCATCGCCCAGAACTCGAACATCCATGGCAACGCCAGCAGCGCCTCTTCGCTCAGTTCATTCAGGAACTTCTCCTGAACCTCGCGCGGCGCGCAGGCGAGCCATTCGGCGCCCGATCTCAGCGCGTGCGGCGTCGAAGTCAAGCGCGTGGTCGTGAACAACACCGGCCTTGTGCTTGCGGAGTTTTTCAAGTTTCGCCCTTTCGTCAAAGATGGTCTGGATCGCCTTGGAAAGCTCCCGGATTGCGGCTTGCGCCTCGCGCGATGGCGGCTTCCTTGCACCCTGCAATTCGCCGATCACCGTATCGATTTGCAGCAGCATTCGCGAAAAATGCCGCTCCGCGACCAGAAGGATCTCTTCCGCCGCCTCCTCGCCTCCCGAGGGAATGATCAATGTCATCTATGTTCTGCTCTGCCTTTCATGACGGTTGGCTCCGTCCGATCGTGAAGGCGGGGACGCAAAAAGCGGCCTCGGGGGGTGCCCCGGGCCGCTTGCCCACTTCTTCCAGCTTGGCACAAGTTATACTTCGGGGCGTTCGCAAAGTCAAGAAAAATCGCCCAGGTTGTGCCAGGCCACCGCACGCCAACCTTGATCAATCATTAATGAAATCCGGCCCGACCGCAACAGGCGGCTCAGTTTCCGCTGCGCTCGGCCTCGATCTTGCGCCAGCGCGCAACATTCCGGTTGTGCTCCCTCAGGGTGCGTGCAAAGGCGTGTCCGCCGGTGCCATCAGCCACGAAAAACAGGAAATCGGTGTCATCCGGATTTATCGCCGCCTCGATCGAGGCGCGCCCCGGATTGGCGATCGGCGTAGGCGGCAGGCCATCGATCAGATAGGTGTTGTAGGGGGTCTGACGGCGCAGTTCGCTCTGGCGCAATCCCCGGCCAAGTACCCCCTGCCCCCTGGTGATACCATAGATCACCGCCGGATCGGTCTGCAGACGCATGCCCTTTTTCAGACGGTTGATGAATACGCTGGCCACCTGGCGGCGTTCTTCGGATACGCCGGTTTCCTTCTCGATCAGCGACGCAAGAATCAGAGCCTCTTCCGGGGTGGTCAGCGGCAACCCTTCGGCGCGGTTTTCCCAGGCTT
The DNA here is from genome assembly GCA_026989355.1 of Paracoccaceae bacterium. Taxonomy (GTDB): domain Bacteria; phylum Pseudomonadota; class Alphaproteobacteria; order Rhodobacterales; family Rhodobacteraceae; genus WFVA01. The sequence continues at coordinate 197,265 of JALSJM010000008.1, forward strand.
CGGCCAGGATCCTTTCCTGCGCCGCACGCATCCGGGCGATCAGATCGGTGCGGCTGCTGCCCGCCTTCACCTCATAGCTGTCGGGCGCCAGCCATCCCTCGGGCGGGATTTCGGCAATCTCACCCTCCAGAAAATCGGCGGCCTTCAGCGCTTCGGCCACCTGCCAGCTGGTCACCCCCTCGGCCAGCGCAATCCGATACCGCAGATCGCCTTCTTCGCGGGCCTTGCGATAGGCTGCGGGGATTTCTCCGGCAAGGGGATCAAAACTCAGCGTTTCCACGTACCGGTTGGACGCCGGATCAAGCTGGCGCAGACGGATTTCGCTGCCGCGCACACCGATGCGATACACCACCTCGGTGCCGCAGGTAGACTTTCCACCCTGCGTGATGGCCTCGACGATCTCGCGCATCGACGATCCGGGGCGAATCAGGAAACTGCCCGCCTTCAGGTCGGACGCCTTGTTCTCGTAATTCGCCCCCATGCGAAAAAGCGTGCCGCTGGAAACGGCGCCGCGCGCCTCGAGCTCGCGCGAAACCCGGGCCATGTTGGAGCCCCGCTCCACCTTCAGGCAGATCGCCTGCGCCAGCGGCCCTGGCGAATCATATTGCTGCTTTCCCCAGATGATCACGCCACCGATGACGAACAGCAGCACCACGAAGAACGTCAGCGCATTGGAAGCAAGATTTCGCCACATCACGCGCTACACCCGCCCCAGCACAAGCGAGGCATTGGTGCCCCCGAAGCCGAAACTGTTGGAAAGGGCCACGTTGATTTCGCGTGCGCGGGCCGCCCGGGGGGCAAGATCAAGCGGGGTCTCCACCGCCGGATTGTCAAGGTTCAGCGTGGGCGGCGCCACCTGATCACGCAGCGCCAGTGCGCAGAAGATCGCCTCGACGGCCCCCGCCGCCCCCAGAAGATGCCCGATCGAGGATTTGGTGGACGACATCGTGGCCTTTCCCGCCGCCTTGCCCAGAAGCCGTTCCACCGCCGCAAGCTCGATCGTGTCGGCCATGGTCGAGGTGCCATGCGCATTGATGTAATCCACATCTGCGGGTGCGATCCCGGCACGTTTCAGAGCCGCACTCATCGAGCGGAATGCACCATCGCCATCCTCGGCCGGGGCGGTAATGTGATAGGCATCGCCCGAAAGCCCGTAGCCCAGAACCTCGGCATATATCGTGGCGCCGCGGGCCTTTGCATGCTCGTATTCCTCAAGCACCACCACGCCGGCCCCCTCGCCCATCACGAAACCGTCTCGATCGGCATCATAGGGGCGGCTCGCGGCCTTCGGATCGTTGGCGAAACGGGTGGAAAGCGCCTTGCAGGCATTGAAGCCCGCGATACCCAGTTCGCAGATCGGGCTTTCCGCGCCACCGGCCAGCATCACATCGGCATCGCCCCACTGGATCAGCCGCGCCGCATCGCCGATCGCATGCGCTCCGGTCGAGCAGGCGGTAACAACTGCATGGTTCGGCCCCTTGAAACCGTAGCGGATCGAAACCTGCCCCGAAGCGAGATTGATCAGGGAACCGGGAATGAAGAAGGGCGAAACGCGCCGCGGGCCCCGCTCCTTCAGCGCAACCGACGTATCGGCGATCGATTGCAGCCCGCCGATTCCCGAACCGATCATCACCCCGGTGCGCAGACGCTCTTCCTCGGCCGCGGGCTGCCAGCCGGCATCCTGCACTGCCATGTCGGCCGCGGCCATCGCGTAAAGGATGAACTCGTCCACCTTGCGCCGCTCCTTGGGGGGCATCCAGTCATCGGGATTGAAGCTGCCGCCGCTGCCGTCACCGCGCGGGATCTCGCAGGCATATGTGGTGGCCAGATGCGCGGCATCGAAACGGCTGATGGGGCCTGCACCCGAACTGCCTTCCAGCAGGCGTTTCCAGGTTTCCTCCACTCCGCAGGCCAGCGGCGTGACCATCCCCATGCCCGTTATCACAACTCGGCGCATCCCCGTGCCCCCTTGTTATCTTTCGCATCTTCTGCCTGTCCGACGCTGTTTAGCCTGCCCGCCCCGTGATCGGCAACCCCGATGGCAGCCGATCGGCTCCGACCTGCCACCCCCGGCACACAGGAAAAAGGCGGCACCCGGGGTGAGCGCCGCCAGCCGGAATTTTCCGGAATTTCACGTTCCAGTGGTTTCAGCCCGCTTCCGAGATGAACTTCACCGCATCGCCGAAGGTCTGGATGGTTTCGGCCGCGTCATCGGGAATCTCGATGCCGAATTCCTCCTCGAACGCCATGACCAGTTCCACGGTGTCCAGGCTGTCGGCGCCCAGATCGTCGATGAAGGACGCGTTGTCCGTCACCTTGTCCTCCTCGACGCCCAGGTGCTCGACAACGATCTTTTTCACGCGATCAGCGATGTCGCTCATGTCTTTTCCTCTTTCAGGTTTCCGGGCAGCTTCCCGTCTTGGGGTTGGTCCCGTCTTGCTTGCGTAATGCCCGAAGGCCACTCACGTCCCGCCGCAGCGGGGAAACCGGCAAGCGCAGGAGCGCCCCCGATGAATCTGCGCCGCCTATAGCACATCATTTCCCCAAGGCAAATGCTTTGTGCCTGCCGCGTTTCGCGCAAAACATGCCGATGAAGGCTGGGCCGGCGCCCTGCGGCCCGGCTTCAGATCATTGCCATGCCGCCGTTCACATGCAGCGTGGCGCCGGTCACATAGGCCGCCTCGGGGCTTGCCAGATACAGAACTGCCGCGGCGATCTCTTCGGGCGTGCCCATCCGCGCCGCCGGAATCTGGGCGTTGATCCTTTCCTTCTGCTCGTCGCTCAGCTTGTCGGTCATTGCGGTGGCAATGAAACCCGGCGCCACCACATTGGCGGTAATGCCGCGGCTGGCCACTTCCTGGGCAACCGATTTCGTCAGCCCTGTCAGCCCCGCCTTGGCGGCGGCGTAATTGGCCTGACCGGCATTGCCGGTGCTGCCCACCACCGAACCGATGTTGATGATCCGCCCCCAGCGGGCCTTCATCATCGGCCGCATCACCCCCCGGCACAGACGCATGGCAGCGGTCAGATTGACATCAAGCACCGTCTCCCATTCCTCGTCCTTCATGCGCATGAATATGTTGTCGCGGGTGATGCCGGCGTTGTTCACCAGGATGTCGAGCCCGCCCATGACCTCGACGGCACGCTTCGGCAGCGCCTCGACCGCCTCGCGGTCGGCCAGGTTGCAGGGCAGCACATGCGCGCGCGCACCCAGTTCGCCGGCCAGCGCCTCGAGCGGCGCGATCCGTGTGCCCGAAAGCCCCACCACCGCACCGGCCCCGTGCAAGGCGCGGGCAACGGCACCGCCAATGCCCCCCGACGCGCCGGTAATCAGCGCCGTCTTTCCTGAAAGATCAAACATCTGCACCTATCCCTTCATGCCTTCAGCTGCCTCTGTCACATCCTCCGGCGTGCCGATCGCACGACAGGCAACGCTGCGGTCGATCCGACGGATCATGCCGCACAGCGCCTTGCCGGGGCCGATTTCCCAGAATTCCTCAACGCCATCCGCGATCATCAGCTGCACCGATTCCCGCCAGCGCACCCGGCCTGTCACCTGTTCCACCAGCAGACAGCGGATCGTGGCCGGATCGCGCACCGGCCGGGCGGTATAGTTGGCCACCAGCGGCACCGTCGGCGCGCTCATGTCCACTTCGGCCAGGGCCTGCGCCATCACCGATGCAGCCGGTTTCATCAGCGAACAGTGAAACGGTGCCGAAACCGGCAGCATCACCGCCCGTTTCGCGCCCCGTTCCCCGGCAATCACGCAGGCGCGCTCCACCGCCGCCTTGTGCCCCGAAACCACTACCTGGCCGGGATCATTGTCATTGGCCACCTCGCACACCGGATTGTCGCCCTTCTCGCTTGCAATCTGCGAGGCGGCCGATGCGGCAACCGTCTCGACGGTCTCCAGATCAAGCCCCAGGATTGCCGCCATCGCCCCCACGCCCACCGGTACCGCCTCCTGCATGGCGCGTCCGCGGATGCGCAGCAGGCGGGCGGTATCGGCAACCGAAAGCGCACCCGCCGCCGCCAGCGCCGAATATTCACCCAGGCTGTGGCCGGCCACGAAAACCGCATCCCCGGCCGTCACCCCTTCGCTTTCAAGCGCCCGGAAGGCGGCCAGGGCCGTGGCCATCAGCGCCGGCTGGGCATTTTCGGTCAGGGTCAGGGTTTCCGGGTCACCCTCCCAGATCAGAGCACTCAGCCTTTCGCCAAGCGCCTCGTCCACCTCTTCGAACACGGCTTTGGCGGCCGGGCAGGATTCGGCCAGGGCCTTGCCCATCCCAATCGTCTGGGCCCCCTGGCCCGGAAACACGAATGCTCGGCTCATCTTGCTCCTCCTTGCATGCGTCACCGAATAGCGCGGCAACGACAGGACTGCAACGCCATCCGCCGTTTTCGGCCGGGCATTGCGTTTCCTCCCTCCCGTTCCTATCCTGCCCGCAGCAACAGCCGAAGGCCGCGCATGCCCGCCCACGATGCCCACCGCCGCCGTGATCCTGCCGCCCTGCAAGGGTTTCGGTCGCCCGGTTGCGGCCTGCCTTCGCAACAGCCGCCCCCGCCCCCCCACGCAAACGCCTGCCTTCCCGGTGCTCCTGCCCCCGCCCCCCCTCTTTCGCGCACTCTGGCCGGCGCGGCATTCGTGATCGCAGCGATACTGCTGCCGTCTGCCGATCCCGTCCGGGCAACAGCCGGAACGGCCGGAACGGCCGCCCCCCCGGGGCACGATACTTTCCAGCCGCCCCCCGGCTCCGCAACGCCCCTTGCCGATGAAGAAACAACAGCCGAAATCCCGGCGCAAACCCGCTGGATCGTGCATCGCGGCACCCTGAAGTTCACCATCCGGCAACTGGGCAGGGAAATCACGGGGGAATTTCGCGAATGGTCGGCCGAGATCGCCTATCGGCCGGCCCCGCCGATGCACGACAGGGCCGGTCTCGTCAAAGCCAGGATCAATATCCCGAGCCTTGACATCGGCCCTTTCACGCAACAGGCGCTCGGCCCCGATTTCTTCGATGCCGAAAACCACCCCACGGCCCTTTTCGAAGCCGACATCCTGCCACTGATCGACGGGCAGGAAGCCCGCGGCACCCTCACCCTCAAGGGGCAGACCCACCCGGTGATCATGCCCTTCTGGCTCAGCATCGATGGCAACAATGCCCGGATGCAAGGCGAGGTCACCCTTGACCGGCTCGACTTCGGAATCGGCAGCAACCTGCCCGATGAAGACATCCTTGGCGTCGAGGTCCGGGTCGGGATCTCGCTGCTGGCCCGCTCCGACGCAGGAAACACAGGCGAAAACGGCAACAGCGGGCGGAACGGCATGGCCGAAGAACCGGAAGGCAGAAGCGGCACCGGCCATCCCGCCGGTTCCTCCGGCACCGTTCCGGGGGCAGAGTGATGGCCGGTCCCGCCCGCGACGGCTTCCCGCTTTCGTTGCGGCGCCCTCAGCGCATCCAGAGCCCTTCGCGCCTGATGCGGTTGCGGATCATCTGCTCACGCGGCGGCAGGTTGTTGCGGTCGAACAGGGCCCGCACCCTGCGCCCGCGGCCCTGATAGATCATCCGCCGGATCGCCTCGTGCTGCTTGATCACCTTCTTGATCCGGTTGGGGGCAGTGATTTCTTCCAGAAAGGCAACCACCGCATCGCTTTCGCGGGCATAAAGCAGCGGCAGCACCCTCCAGTGACAGCTGATATCGCCATCAAGCCCCGCAAGACCGGGCCCCGGCCGCCCGCCTCCGAAGGAATGGATGACAAGCGGCAGCGCGATCTGGTCAAGCCACGGGTAAAGAGGCTGACATACCAGTTCGGGGGGAGGCGCATCGCGAATGGCGGTGGCATATTCGATGAATCGCGCACCAAAAACGTGCGGGCAGCGATAGAAGAACCAGCCGGCATTGAAATAAAGATACCGCTGCCAGTATTCATCGGGCTGGCCGGGATCGAGCGAACTTTCGAAATCAAGCCCGAAGCGGTCATAGAGCGATTTCCAGATTTCCGTGTAGCCGGGGCCGTAAAGCTCGGGCCTGGGCCAGGTGCCGCTGCGCCGCATCGAAGCCGAGGGACGCGCGAAATCGAACTCCACCCGGTCAAGCCGCCCGGTGATCAGCGTATCGGAATCGAAGAATACGAAAGGTTCGCCCTCGGGCAGGGCCAGAAGCCCCTCGATCTTGTTGCCCTGCGGATAGGCGGCGCCGAAATGGCGGCTTTCGAAGGGCAGGATCCTGGCACCCAGATCTTCGAGCAGATCACGCGCCGGTGCCGACATGCGCGGATCTCCGGGCCACAGGGGGCCAGGCTGCGGCTCGCCCACGTAAAGCGTGCCGGCGAAATCCGGATTGCTCCTGCGCAGGCTGGCGGCAAGGATCACCGCCTCGTGCTGCAGCCGGCCGCTCTGACCGATGATGAACAGGTTGAACCGCTTCGCGCCCCTGTCTCCTGCTGCCATGCCGGATCCGCCCCGCATCTCCCCCTGCACCTCCCGTATCCCGATGCCGAAGGGTATAATCGTGAAACGGCCCCGGAAAAAGCTGGATCAACGCGGACAATGAGGAAATACCCGTCCGAAGACAACCCGCAGGGGCCCATACGCGGCACGACCTGCTGATGCGCTGACGAACAGCCCGCCGCAGCGGGCAGGCCGCTCCGGGGCTGCACACCCGCCCGCACCCGTCATGGCGCGATCAGCTGCACCCCCTCGATGGCGGCGATGCGGCCGATGTCTTCATCATAGATTTCCTGCATCCGGGCCACCATCACGTGATTCCATCCGGGCAGATCGATCTCGACCTCCAGCGCCCCCGGGCGGGCATGCCTTTCCAGCACCTTGTAGATCGCCCGATGGCGACCCTGCAAAGACAGACCGGGGTTCTTCTTCAGAAAGGCCCGCAGAACCTGCATGCCCCGCTCCGTCACCACCTGTTCAAACACATCGAACGCGCCGGGGGAAATCCCGGTGGCAAGGCCCGATACCCTGGCCAGAACCTCGCCCCAGATCACCGGCGTATCCTCGTCGCACCAGACGATCACCGGCACATCCGGACAGGCTTCGCGCAGGCGTGCGATCACGCTTGACCACCGCACCGACAAAGGATCGACACCGGCCATGAATTCCTCGTATCCCTTGCGGCTCTGGGTGGCAAACACCTCGGGAATGAACCGTGCCGGGTTGCTGATCGCCAGACAGAACTCGCAATCATTTTCGGGAAACAGGTTGCGCAGCCCCACCGCCCTGCGGGCCGCATTGTGATAGAAGATTCCCTTGTGGAACATCCAGGCCGGAATGCCCAGAAACCTGCTGTTGGAAAACAGCACCCGCCGCGCCGGGCGGTTACCTGCCATCAGTTGCAGAAGCGCCTCCTGATCCTCGGGCATCGCCGGGGCTCCGTCGAGCCTTTCAAGCGTTTCGGTCAGCCTCTCCATGTAAACGCCGGGGCGCAGCGCAAAAACCCCGCGCTCGAACAGCGCCCGCCCCTCGCGGCGCAACGAACGGGCCAGCAGCCCCTCGTTGGTGCAGGGAGCCCCCAGATGAAAGACGATCGTCGCCGCGCCGGACGGGGGCAATGCCCCGGATCTTTCCCCGGTGTTTTCCCCGGTGTTTTCCCCAGATCGCGCCGCCGCCTCGGCGCGCGCCTGTCCGGATGATTTTTCCACAGGTTCCTCCACAGGCTTTTCCGCAGGGCTGTCCACAGACTTTGGCACCGGCCGGCCGAATTCTGCCCCGTCCGGGCCCCGGCGGGAATCTCCGGGAATGCTCATGCCCCCGGCCCCTGCATGCCGGCCCATGTCATCACCCGCCGCCAGAGCCTGGCCAGACGCCCCGGTTCGCCCGGCGGCCGACCGCGCAGAACGGCTTTCCCATGGCCGGACTGCACCGCGGCCCCCTTCCCCTGCATCAGGAGGCCACCGTCATCTTCGCTCCGATCCCTGAAGAAAACGTTGCCGCCGGTGCCTCTGTCGCGCCCGTTCCCGGTTGCTGTCTTCCCGCCGGGGCAGAGCGGCTCTTCTGCCGCTACCATCAGCGCAAGCCCGGCCGCGGCAGCCGTGGGCGGGCGCAGGGGCCCGTCGGCCTCGATCTTCAGGAACGCACAGGGCGGCGCCGTGGCCGAAAGTTCGATCAGCAGTCGCCCCCCGGGGGCAAGGCGTTCCTCAAGAAAGTCTTTCATCCTGTTGATATCAGAACGATATCCGAATCCGTCAACCGAAATGACAAGATCAAACTTTCCGCCGCTGCTGCGCGCGAGATGACCAATCCTTTCCGGCGGCACCCCGGCCGCGGCAAGGCGGGCCACATATTCCTCTCGTGCATCCAGTGGCAGCGGCGTGATCCGGCCGCCATCGTCAAGCCCGATCAGGGCAATATGCACCCCGAAACGCCGATGCAGCGCGATCGCCAGATCAGGGGCCGCGCCGTTGATGTCGGCCACCGTGCCCGGCTTCCGCCCGTCAAGCGCGTCAAGCACGGCCGCAATATCCCTTTCACGCATCGGCCTGCCCCTTCACCAGCCGGCCGCAAGGGGCCGAGGGCCAGGCAAAGCCGCACCCTCCGGCGGAAACATGCCCGCATGGCATCTGCCGGCCGGGGCGTGCGGCCCGGCACCGCCTGTCGGCGCTTGCGCGCACGCCTGTCGAAGGGGCCTGCATATGTCCTGTCATATCCTCTGAACGTGATCCGCGGCAACGGCACGGGCAGACAGCGTGGCACAACCCCGCCCTGCGGCAACCCGCTGACACCGGACACCCGCCTGCCGATGATGGCCCCGGGGGCGGGGTTTGTCAAATCAGGTCCGCACCCGCACAGGGGCGAATGCCCCGGCTCAGCGGGCGGCCCCCGAAACCCGATCGACCGTAAAGAAGAACGGCTCGGCCGGATCCTTCCCGACGATCTCGTCGGGAATGCAATCAGGCCCGACCAGAAACACGTTGGCGCCGAAACGGCTGTGCATGCGCGAAAGCTTCTCAAGGCGCGGGCCGGTAATCTCGCGATAGAAGGCGGCATGTTCCGGGCAGGCCTTCAGTTCGGCAATCTTCCGCCGATGGCAGCGCACCGCATGCGCATGCGCCGCGGCGATTTCGGGATCCGCCATCAGGCCTGCCAGTTCCTTGCGCAGGGCTGGCAGCAGGCGGATGATGGAATGCTCTTCCTCGGCGTTGTTGTTCATGCGGAACCAGTAGGCCAGGCCCTGATCGCGCATCACGTGGTTGACGCGGCCGCGGTCGCGCTTCACCAGAAAGCTTTCGGCCGAACGCACCGCATAATGGTTGAGCTGCACAAGATCATAGCCGAAGGTATCGACCGTCGAACGCCAGCCGTTGCGATACATGCGCTCGGGCAGCGACCGGCCCGAACCATTCACCCAGCGGATGCGTCCGGCCAGCTGCGGGTGCAGCCCCTTGGGCCGGTGCACCCCGAGCTTCCGGAATATTCCGAGATTGCGGTAAAGCGTCTTGAAGCCCCAGGCCTGATGCGGCTTGCGGGCCAGTTCGGGGGCACAGCGGGTGAACTGGGCCGTCACCGGCGCATCCGAATAGGCATGAATATCATTGTTGCCGAACAGCCGCCAGGTGAGCGAAATCATGTTGGCGTCCTCCACGGCGTCAAACAGATCGGCAAGGCGTCCGCTGCCGCATCTGATGTTGATGAATTCATCCACATCCATGCAGATGAGCCAGTCGGACTCCTGCACCAGCGCCTCACGCCCGGCCGCCTGAAGCGCGGCGTGCTGGGGCCTCAGGCCCGTGGTTCTGCGAAACGGGTTTTCACGGTGCTGCACAAGGCCCTTCTTCTGAAGCAGGTCCAGCATGGTATCGGTGCCGTCGGTGCAGTCATTGGTATAGATCAGGAAATCGGAAACCCCGATCATCCGGTGAAAGGCCAACCACTCCAGAATGAAGGGGCCCTCGTTCTTCATGGTGGTGACGATGGTGACACGATACCCTCCCGCGGCCCCTGCATGCTCCGCCTTCTGGGCCGCCTCGCAGGCCGGCGTCCGGCTTCCGTCATCCGCACCGCCCTGATCCCCGGTTCGATCCCTTGCCCGATCCCTTGCATGCGTATCGCGCAGCGCCCTGGCCGGCATGCGCACCGGGCGGGCATTCAGGCGCTGCTGCATCAGGGAAAGCAGTTCCGGATCCTCGACAAGGCTTGACTTCGGAACGATCCTCGATACCGGCACGCCGGGATGACGCAGCGCCATGCAGCGCCAGAATCGAATCGCCGCGCCCGGCGCCGGCGCGCCGGTAACACGCAGCATCCGCCAGATCGCGCCTTCGGGCAGGCGTGCGGGTGCGATGCACCAGCGCCGGCGCGTGCTCCGGGAATCGAAACGCACCAGGTGATGATCCCCGAATGCCGCCGCCCGCCCCTTGCGCAGACGCCAGGGATAGGCATGGCGCCCCTCAAGCGCGATCACCCCGCCGGGGCTTTCGCAGACGCGCTCGAAAAGCGTCCTGCCACCTGCTTCGGGCGGAGCCAGGATATCGCTCACGTCGATGTTCATCACCGTTCGCGCCAGCGCCAGGAACCGGCTGCGCACCAGTTCGTAGATCACCGTTTCACCAAGCGGGGCAGCCCAGGGATCGGAGGGCGGAATTTCCATCCGGCCCTTGCCCGGTGCATCGGGAGCACAGAACGGGTGCGATTCACCCGGCAGCCCGTTTCGCCCCAGGGGAACCGGCGCATCAAGCAGCACCAGCCGCTTCAGCCCCGCGATCCCGGCCGCACCATGGCGCAGGAACTCTGCGAAGCGCGGATCGCTTCCGGGGCGGGCGCGATCAAGGATCAGCGCCGCATTCATCCCATGCGTCTCCACGTGATAGCGCAACCAGTCGAGCACGATTTCCGCAGGCTGGCCGTTACGCTCGGCAAAGCCGGTATCCAGCCCGGCGAACAGCCCGGTTTCCGGGGAGGTGGCGGCGGACAGCAGCTTCTGCCCTCCCACGACAAGAGGGTATTCCGCCGCCGTTTCCACGGCTTGCGCAGCCTCTCCCGCTCCGGCCTCGGCGGCCGGCAAAAGCTGCACAACCGGCGCTCCGCCGATACCCTGCAACGCGCCGATCTTCCAGCCGGCCCCGGGCGCAATCTTTTCGGCAGGCGTGCCCGAGGCAAAGAAGAACCGGGCCCCGCCCCCCTCACGCACCGCTTCAAGCAGGCAGATCCCCCCATGTTCGCGGCTGCGCAGACTGCGGATGAGAAGGCCCGCTTTCCCTGCCCCTCTTCCCCGCTCTTTCCCCTCAGCCATTCCGGTGCTCCGCAGCTGCAAGGCGGGCCAGGTGGTGGCGCATGAATTCGGGCGCGGGCGGGGTGCTGCCCGCGGCAAGCGCAAGCTGCAGGTAAAGCCGGTTCTCGCCGCTGTCGCCAAGCTGGCGCGCCAGTTCCGCGCGGTGACGGGTCAGCGCCGCCTCCTGCAGTTCGGCCAGCCGGCCGATCTCCAGCAGCGCCGTCATGCGCGCCCGGGTGGCCGGGATCATGCGGGCGATGCCGGTGTCTTCCACCTGATTGAAGTTGCGCTCGGTCCAATAGCCCAGATCCACCGGCCGCGCAGTATGGTTGGGCAGGCCGCGCCGCCGCTTGGCCATGAATTCATCGGCCGAACGCAGCGCATAATGATTGAGCTGCACCAGATCGCACCCTGCCCCGATCCCCCACAGGTTGATCCGCCCGTCGCTTCGCGCAAAGCTTTCGGGCAGCGGGCGGCCGCTGCCGTCCACCCAGCGGGAAAGCCTGCCCCCGCGCGCCCTGGGGCGGTGCACACCGGGCGCGCGGAAGGCCGCGGGGCGGAACAGGGCTTTCATGAAATGGGCCAGCGGCAGGGCGATGTCTTCGGGCGCGGCACGGGTGAAACGCTCGATCGTCATCCCTGCACCCGGCGCCACCCGGCCGGCGCTGCCGAACAGGCGCCACCTCATGGCCAGCGCATCGCTTCCCCGGGGCAGCGATGCAATCAGATCACGCAGATCCGCAAGAGGCCCGTGCAGGTTGATGAACTCGTCGCAATCGCTGACCAGCACCCAGCCTGCCGCCCTGTAGCGCGGATGCGTGGCGGCCGCCTTCAACGCCCGCCACTGCACCGGACGTGCGGCATCCGGCCCCTCACCCGGGCCCAGGCGCACATGGGTGACAATCCCCACACCGGCCAGTTCGTCAAGCATCAGGTCGGTGCCGTCGGTGCAGCGGTCGGAAAAGATCAGGAAATGATCCACCCCGGCAGCCAGATGATGGGCAATCCACTCGGCAAGATGCGGCCCCTCGTCGCGCATGCAGGTAACGGCAAGAATTTCCACGCGCCCGCACCCCGCCCTCAGAACGCCCTGCGGTCCGGCGCAGGGCGCGAACGGCAAAGCCCCCGGGGCATGCAGGGCTCAGAAAGCGGCGCATGGCGCACGTCGCCTTCGGCAACGGCACAGATCCTGCCAGGCTTGCAGCCCGGCCGCACGGATACGCAGGCGATCATCTTTCCCGGCCTCCTTCTGCTCCTCTTTTGCCACAGCCGGCCGGCAAGGCATAGAGGCTAAAACCACCCCCTTGGAAAGGGCGCAGGGCAGTCCTATAAGGCGGGCAGGCAACAAGGAGATGCCCAGATGCGCAAGGCAAGCATGACCCGCAGAACGGCCGAAACCGAGATCTCCGTCACTCTTGATCTTGACGGCACCGGCGCTTACGCCAACGAAACCGGCATCGGTTTCTTCGACCACATGCTGGATCAGCTTTCGCGCCACGCGCTGATCGACCTTGCCGTGAAGGCAAGAGGCGACCTGCATGTCGACGATCACCACACGGTCGAGGATTGCGGCATCGTGCTGGGCCAGGCACTGGCCAGAGCACTCGGCGACAAGAAGGGCATCCGCCGCTACGGCGAATGTCACCTGCCGATGGATGACGCCCTGGTGCGCGCTGCGCTCGATCTTTCAGGGCGGCCCTGGCTGGGATGGAACATCGACATGCCCACGGCAAGGATCGGCGGTTTCGATACCGAACTGGTGCGCGAATTCTTCCAGGCCTTCAGCACCCACGGCGGCATCACCCTGCATGTCGATTGCCTGCACGGCTTCAACAGCCACCATATTGCCGAAGCCGCCTTCAAGGCGGTGGCGCGTGCCCTGCGGATGGCCGTCGAGCCCGATCCGCGCATGGCCGGCGCGATCCCCTCGACAAAGGGTGCGCTCTAGGCCCATGCGCACCGTTCTGATCGATTACGAAAGCGGAAACCTGCATTCGGCCGAAAAGGCCTTTCAACGCATGGCCCGCGAGGTGGACGCCGGCGAGGTGATCGTTTCCGCCCGCCCCGAAGACGTGGCAGACGCCGACCGCGTGGTTCTGCCGGGCGACGGCGCCTTTCCGGCCTGCCGACAGGCGCTGATGGAGCACTCGGGCCTGTTCGAGGCGCTGGAAGAGGCCGTGATCGCGCGCGCGCGCCCCTTCTTCGGAATCTGCATCGGCATGCAGATGCTGGCCACCACCGGCCATGAATACGCCGACAGATACGGCCAGACGCCGGGCTTCGGCTGGATCGGCGGCGAGGTGGTCAGGATCACGCCCGCAGATCGCGCCCTCAAGGTTCCGCACATGGGCTGGAACGATCTGGTGATCACCCGCCCTCACCCGGTGCTCGCGGGCGTGGAAAGCGGCCGGCACGCCTATTTCGTGCACGCGTGGCATTTCCGGGTGGCGAACGAGGCGGATCGCCTGGCGCATGCCGACTACGGCGGCGCGATTACCGCCATCGTGGGACGGGACAACCTTGTCGGCACCCAGTTCCACCCGGAAAAGAGTCAGGCCACCGGCCTGCGCATGATCGCCAATTTCCTGCGCTGGAAGCCCTGAGCATGGCCCGGCCATGCGGCCCGGACGCAGGCGAACCGTGCTTTTTCCTTGACCTCGCGCCCCGCCCCGTCAAAAACCCACCCCATGGCAAGTGGCACGCTGACAATCGATCTTGATGCCCTGGTGGCAAACTGGAGGGCGCTTGACGCCCTGTCGGGCGACAACGTGGAAACCGCCGCCGTGGTCAAGGCCGATGCCTATGGCCTGGGCGTCGGTCCGGTGGCGCGGGCACTGGCGCGGGCCGGCGTGCGTCGATTCTTCGTGGCCGTGGCCGAAGAGGGCGCGCAACTGCGCGAGGCCCTCGGGCCGAATGTCGAGGTGCTGATATTCTCGGGCCACATGCGGGGCGATACCGACATGATCGCCGACCTTGCCCTGACGCCCATGCTGAACAGCACCGAACAGCTTACCCGCCACCTCGAAGCCCTGCCCGGCCATCCCTTCGGCATCCAGCTTGATACCGGCATGAACCGGCTGGGCATGGAGCCGGGCGAATGGCAGGCCGTGCGCGAACCGGCCCTGGCAATGCGCCCGGTTCTGGTGATGAGCCATCTGGCCTGCGCCGATCATCCCGGACACCCCATGAATGCAGAACAACTGCGTATTTTCAAGGAAATGACGGAAGGAGTTGATGTTCCGCTCTCACTTTCCGCAACCGGCGGAATCCTGCTCGGGGCGGAATATCACTTCAATCTCACACGCCCTGGCATCGGGCTTTACGGCGGCCTGCCCTTCGCCGATGCCCGGCCGGTGGCAAGGCTTTCCCTGCCGGTGGTGCAAAGCCGCCCCGTTCTGGCCGGTGAAAGCGTAGGCTACGGCAACAGCTGGACAGCAGAAGAGCCCCGCCGGATCGCCACTGTTTCGGGCGGCTATGCCGACGGGCTGATCCGTGCCATGGGCGGCAAGGCCCGGCTGTGGAGCGGCGATGCGGCCTGCCCCGTGGTCGGACGGGTATCGATGGATCTGATCACCGCCGACATCACCGGGCTTGACAAGGCCGGAAACGCACCGGATGCGCTTGATATCCTGTGCGAACACCAGGGGGTTGACGATCTGGCCGAAGCGGCCGGGACCATCGGCTACGAAATCCTGACCGCCCTTGGCCCCCGCTATGCACGCCGCTATGTCGGCAGCAACGGCAGCGGCAGCATGGAAGCCGGTAACACCGCCGGCAGCGGCGCATGAACGGCGCCGGAATCCTTCTGGTCCCGGTCGCGGCGATCGGCCGGCAGACGCTGGCCCTTCTGGCCGCCGTCGGCCGGGTGGCGCTGTTCGCGCTGGCCACCCTGCGCCATCTCGCCACGCCGCCATTCTACTTCAGGGAATTCCTTCAGTCCCTTATGAACATAGGATATTTCAGCCTTCCCGTGGTCGGCATGACAGCCCTGTTCACCGGCGGCGCCCTGGCGCTTCAGATCTATGCCGGCGGGGCGCGCTTCAGCGCCGAAGCCGTGGTGCCGCAGATCGTGGCCATCGGCATGACCCGCGAACTTGGCCCCGTGCTCGGCGGGCTGATGGTGGCGGCGCGGGTAGCCAGTTCGATTGCCGCCGAAATCGGGACGATGAAGGTGACCGAACAGATCGACGCGCTGGTGACCCTGTCCACCGATCCGATGAAATACCTCACCGTGCCGCGTGTGCTGGCGGCCACGCTTGCGCTGCCGGCCCTGGTGGCGGCGGGCGATTCCATCGGCATCTTCGGCGGCTATCTGGTGGGCACCGGACGGCTGGGGTTCAATGCATCAACATACCTCCACAACACGGTGAATTTCCTGGAAAACTGGGATGTTGTGTCGGGGCTGATAAAGGGCGCCGTATTCGGCTTTCTGATCGCGCTGATGGGTTGCTATTTCGGCATGAACTCGGGCCGCGGCGCCCAGGGTGTGGGCCGCGCCACCAAGGCGGCGGTGGTGGCCGCCTCGGTGCTGATCCTGGCCGCCAACTACATCCTGACAGAACTGTTCTTCTCCGCATGATCGAGCTGCGCGACATTCACAAGGCCTTTGGCGACAACCAGGTGCTGCGCGGTGTCAACCTGACGGTAGGCACCGGCGAAAGCATGGTGATCATCGGCGGTTCGGGCACCGGCAAATCGGTGCTGCTGAAGTGCATCCTCGGCCTTGTCACGCCTGACCGCGGCGAGATCCTGATCGATGGCGCGCCACTCTCTGCGGACAGGCGTGAAACCTTCCTGACCCGCTTCGGCATGCTGTTTCAGGGCGGCGCGCTGTTCGACAGCCTCACCGTGTGGCAGAATGTATCCTTCCGCATGCTGCACGGCCGCGAAAAGCGGCCAGGCGAGGAAGCGCGCGATATCGCCATCGGAAAGCTGCGCCGGGTGGGGCTGAAAGCCGAGGTGGCCGATCTCTATCCGGCCGAACTTTCGGGCGGCATGCAAAAGCGCGTGGGGCTGGCGCGCGCCATTGCTACCGATCCGCAGGTGATCTTCTTTGACGAGCCGACAACCGGACTCGATCCGATCATGGCCGGGGTGATCAACGATCTCATACGCGAGATCGTTTCCGAAATGGGTGCCACGGCGATGACCATCACCCATGACATGACCAGCGTGCGCGCGATTGCCGACAAGGTTGCCATGCTGCATGAAGGGGTAATCCGCTGGTGCGGCCCGGTGGAGACTCTGGAAGACAGCGGCAACCCTTATGTCGATCAGTTCATCCACGGACGCCCCGACGGGCCGATCGCCGCCCTGCGCTGAAGCGCCCCGCACCGGCACGCCCGCCCGGCTCCGCAGCCCGGCCCCGAAACCCGGCCCCGAAACCGGGGGCGATGCGGCCCGGGGCGGGCCAGACGGCCAGACGGGAAGAATTTGTCATGATTTCTCCACAAATTTTCCGTCAAAAGGCCGTCCGCAGCCGCCATACCGAAGCTCAAGCGATCCGGCATCTGCTCGGGCCACCCGCAGAACCCGGGGCCGCAACGCAGGAAAAGGCCGGAACAAGGCACCCGAACGAAACAGAACGGAGCAAGCAGATGATGGCCTTCGAAAGCCCCCTCGCAGACATGGCACTGCGCATCCTTCTTGCCGATATCCCCCTTGCGGTAACGCTGCTTTCCCTGCGCCGCGCCCGCCGCTCGATCAGCTACAACTCCTATATCTATCTTGCGGTGGCGCTGGTCAGCGGAGCAATCGCCGCACTGACCTTCCCGCAGATCATCTTCGCGCCGGCGCCCGATCCGCTCATGCTGCTGCTGGCCGGAGCAACCCTTCCCCTCTGGATGGCCGGGCTGGCCCTTGCCGCGGCAATCCGCAAAAGCCCTCTCTACCGGTGCCGCCCCGACAAGGCGCGTTACAGCGGCTTCAGGCATGGCATGTGCAGGGATGATCTGACCGACGGCAACGAAAGCGACGGCAGCCAGAACATGATGCCCCGTTTCGTCAGCCGCCGGAACCTGCCCCGTTTCATCAGCAGCCGAAGCGCGGCCACACTCGAAGGCGTGCATTGAAACTGCCCGGCGAAAGCGGGCCCCGGGATTCCGGCCGGATTTCGGGATCTCCGACGCGGGCTGCGAAGAAACAATCTGGGATTGTCTTTCGGAAATTAACCTCCCGTTAGGAATCCTTTCGTTATTCCTGATGCCGGCAGGTGGGGTCATGCCGCTGACGGAGCAACGTCATGCCCTTCGATATCCCCCTTGGCGAACTGGCCATCCGCATCGTGTTTACCGATATTCCGCTTGTCGTCGCCTTCCTTGCCCTGCGGCGCGCCCGCCGCTCGGCCAGCTGCAACCGGCGCATCTATCTGGTCGCCGGGCTCACCGCGGGGGCGATCGCGCTGATGGCCCTGCCCGGCGTGCTGTTCGCCCCCCGCCTCAACCCGACCGACCTTGCCCTTGCGGCGCTGGCCCTGCCGATATGGGGGCTGGCCCTGCTGCTGACGGCAACCCTGCGCCACAGCCCGCTTTACCGGCGCGCCTCCGGCAGGACGCGTGATTACGGTTGTCAAATCATGCGCAGGATGCCAACTGTCGGCCATGCTCTGGCTGAAAATCCTGAACCTGTCCCTGCTCGTGGCCTTCCCGCTGGCCTGGTTCGCCCCGCTGCTGCGCGCGGGTTTGTTACCTCTGTTTGGGCTTTCGGAGATATCCGTGATCTCGGGCCTGCAATCCCTGTGGAAATCGGATGTGGCACTGGCCCTGCTGGTCACGGGCCTGGCAATATTCGCCCCCTACCTGAAAACCATCGGGCTCGCCCTCGTTCATCTTGAACTGCTCGACCGCCGCGCACTGCCGGCGCTGCATGTGCTGGGCAGGCTGGCGATGGCCGATGTGTTCCTGATTGCGCTTTACATCGTGGTGGCCAAGGGCATCGGCTATGGCAAGGTGGAAACCGCCTGGGGGCTTTACCTGTTCACCGGCTGCATTCTGGCATCGATCCTGATCGGCCATCTGACAGCCCGCCGGCGGGATGGCAGCTAGCACCGGAGGTTCGGTTTGTGCCTGCCGCCCCGATGATATAGCCTGCGACACGACTGACAAAAAGGTGCATCCCATGGTTTTCATGTTCGTTGCGGTCATTGGCGGCCCGTTCCTGGTGGCCGCATTGTCGGCCATGATCGCGCTGGAAGTGCTTGGCACATACCACTGGCGCGCCGTTCTGATCCTGCTGGGCGCGGCAATCGAAGGGGCCGGCGGCGTGCTGCTGTTTTCCGAGGAAAACCTGAGCATGACGCTGATGCTGGCCGCATCGGCGGGGCTGCTGGTTGTGGTGGCGAGCCTGCTGAAGGCAGATCTGGCCTCTCCTTCCAGAATCCTGATCTGGTCGGACCTGACCCTGCCGGGCCTGCTGCTGACCGGGGTGTTGATGTTCTCATCCTTTTCCTATTCAATCTGACGGAAGCGAAGGGCGATCCGGCCCTGCAGCAAATCGCGAAAGAATGGCCAGATCCCTCTCCTTCTCCTGCACCGCCTGCGGCGCCGGCCATGGCAAGTGGTCGGGGCGCTGCGATGCCTGCGGCGCCTGGAATACCATCACGGAAGAAGCCCCCCTTTCACCAGGGCCGGCGAAAACCGCGCTTGGCGCGCGGCGCGGGGTGCGTATTCCGCTTGGCGATCTCGCCACCGAGGAAGCCCCGCCACCGCGCACCCGGTCGGGGATCGACGAGCTTGACCGCGTGCTCGGCGGCGGTCTGGTGCCGGCCAGCGCCATTCTGGTGGGCGGCGATCCGGGAATCGGCAAATCCACCCTGCTGCTGCAGGCGGCAGCCAGTTTCGCGCAGGCCGGGCTGAAGGCGATATATGTTTCGGGCGAAGAGGCCAGCGCCCAGGTGCGCATGCGCGCCCGTCGCCTGGGGCTGGGCAAGGCTCCGGTGCGGCTGGCCGCCGAAACCAACCTGCGCAACATCCTGACCACGCTCGAAGAGGAGCGCCCCGACATCGCGATCATCGATTCGATCCAGACCATGTGGGCCGACAATGTGGACAGCGCACCGGGTTCGGTGGCCCAGGTGCGCGCAGCTGCCCATGAACTGACCACCTTCGCCAAGCGGCGCGGGCTGTCGGTGGTTCTGGTGGGCCATGTCACCAAGGAAGGCCAGATCGCCGGCCCCCGGGTGATCGAGCACATGGTCGATACGGTGCTGTATTTCGAAGGCGAACGCGGCCATCAGTTCCGCATCCTGCGCGCGGTGAAGAACCGCTTCGGCCCGGCCGACGAGATCGGCGTGTTCGAGATGACGGGAAAGGGGCTGGCCCAGGTTCACAACCCCTCGGCGCTGTTTCTGAGCGAACGCGATACTCCGGCGCCCGGCTCGGTCGTCTTCGCCGGAATCGAGGGCACCCGGCCGGTGCTGTGCGAATTCCAGGCCCTTGTCGCCCCTTCGCCCCATGCCCAGGCCCGGCGCAGCGTGGTCGGCTGGGACGGCGGGCGCCTGGCAATGATCCTGGCTGTGCTCGAAGCCCGCTGCGCGGTGCCCTTCGCGGGGTTCGATGTCTATCTGAACGTTGCCGGCGGCATGAAGATCAGCGAACCCGCGGCCGATCTGGCTGTGGCCGCGGCGCTACTATCGGCGCGCGAAAGCAGCGCCCTGCCGTCTGATGCTGTGGTTTTCGGAGAAATCAGTCTATCAGGAGCACTGAGGCCCGTTTCCCAGGCAGAAAGCCGTCTGAAAGAGGCGCAGAAGCTCGGGTTTTCCAGGGCCATCGTGCCGGCAGGCACCAGAACGGGAGCGCAGGCAGGGCCGGAATTGAACGCAATTCCGGATCTTGCGGGCGTTGTGGGGCGTTTTTTCGGGGCCAGAAAGCCCCGCTGAACAATATGGAGTGTGACCCATGGAAGGTTTCACCATCGTTGACGGCATTGTTGCTGTCGTCATCATCCTGTCGGCGATACTCGCCTATTCGCGTGGCTTCGTGCGCGAGGCCATGGCAATTGCGGGCTGGGTGGCAGCCGCCATCGTTGCCTTCATCTTCGCGCCTCAGGTCGCTCCGATGGTCAAGGAGGTTCCGGTCATCAACCAGCTTGTCGGCAACAGCTGCGAGCTGTCGATGATCGCTGCCTTCGCCGGGGTCTTCGCATTGACGCTGATCGTGGTCTCGATCTTCACGCCGCTGTTTTCCAGCCTTGTGCAGCGTTCCGCGCTTGGCGGTGTCGATCAGGGGCTGGGATTCCTGTTCGGAGTGCTGCGCGGCATGATCCTGGTGGCCATAGCCTTTTTCATCTACGATCGCGTGATCACCAGTGCTCCGGTGCCGATGGTGGACGACAGCCGCTCGAAGGCGATCTTCGCAACGATGATCGACAAGATCGAAGAGCGCAAGCCGGAGCAGGCCATGGGCTGGATCACCGCCCAGTATGAGCAGCTGGTCGGGCAATGCGGCGGCACGGCGGCCCCGGCAGCGCCCGAGGCCGCTGCGCCCGAAGCCGGCACAGCCCCCGCCCAGAACGGGAACTGATCCGCCAGGCAGGCCGGCCGGAAGCGCAATCGCCCGGCCCGCCAGCCCCGGCCCTTTCGCCGCATCCCTGGCATCACTTCCGGTGATGACACCCCGCCCCCTTCACTTTATGAGAAGGAGCAGCAGCGCCACCCAGGGATTCGGAGCTTTCCCATGCAACCGCACCTGCCCCCCGGTCATCCTTTCGATGACGACAAGCTTCGCGAGGAATGCGGCGTGTTCGGCGTGATCGGCACCGAAGATGCCGCCAGTTTCGTGGCGCTCGGCCTGCACGCCCTTCAGCACCGCGGTCAGGAAGCCGGCGGCATCGTGGCCCACCATCCCGATCACGGCTTCAACTCGGCCCACCGTTTCGGATATGTGCGCGACAACTTCACCAAGAAAAGCCTGATGGACACGCTACCCGGCCCGATCGCCATCGGGCACGTGCGCTATTCCACCGCCGGTTCCAAGGGCAATACCGCGATCCGCGACGTGCAGCCCTTCTTCGGCGAATTCTCGATGGGCGGCGCGGCAGTGGCCCACAACGGCAATATCACCAATGCGGTGACGCTGCGCCGCGAACTGATCGAGCACGGCTCGATCTTCCAGTCGCGCTCCGACAGCGAATGCATCATCCACCTGATGGCGCGCAGCTATCAGCGCACCATCCCCGAGCGCATGAAGGATGCCCTGCGCCGGATCGAGGGTGCATTTTCGATCGTGGCGATGACGCGCACCAAGCTGATCGGGGTGCGCGATGCGCTCGGAGTGCGCCCGCTGGTGCTGGGGCGCCTTGGCAAGGGCGAAGGCGCGGCCTTCGTGCTTTCCAGCGAAACCTGCGCGCTTGACATCATCGGCGCCGAATTCATTCGCGAGGTGGCCCCGGGCGAAATGGTGGTGATCAATGCCGGCGGGAAGATCGACAGCATGCGCCCCTTCGAGCCGAAAAACCCCCGCTTCTGCATCTTCGAACATGTCTATTTCTCGCGCCCCGACAGCATTCTGGGCGGGCGCAGCGTTTATGAAACCCGCCGCCAGATCGGCATCGAGCTGGCGCGCGAGGCATCGGTCAGAGCCGATCTGGTCTGCCCCGTGCCCGACAGTGGCACCCCCGCCGCAATCGGCTTTTCCCATGAAAGCGGCATTCCCTACGGCATGGGCATCATCCGCAACCAGTATGTGGGCCGCACCTTCATCGAACCTACGGAACAGATCCGCAACATGGGTGTGCGCCTGAAGCTGAACGTGAACCGCGCCCTGATCAGGGGCAAGCGCGTGGTGCTGGTGGATGACAGCGTGGTGCGCGGCACCACCTCGCGCAAGATCAAGGAAATGATCCTGGATGCCGGGGCGAAAGAGGTGCATTTTCGCATCGCTTCACCGCCAACCATGTGGCCCTGCTTCTATGGTGTCGATACGCCCGAGCGTGAAAAGCTGCTGGCCGCGCGAATGAACGAAGAAGAAATGCGCACCCATCTGGGCGTGAACTCTCTGCGCTTCATCTCGCTCGATGGCCTTTACCGCGCCGTGGGCCAGGCAAAGGGCCGCAACAACAGGTGTCCGCAGTATTGCGATGCCTGTTTTTCGGGGCAGTATCCGATAGAACCCAGCGACATGATCGCACAGGGCTTCACCACGGCGGGAAAGGAAGCTGCGCAATGAGCGAACAGCCCGTCGCCCTTGTTACCGGCGCTTCGCGGGGGCTGGGTTTTGCCCTGGCCGAAGCCCTGGCGCCTGCCTGTCACGTGGTCGCCGTGGCACGCACCGTGGGTGGGCTTGAAGATCTGGACGACCGCATCAAGGCCAGGGGCGGTTCGGCCACGCTGGCGCCGATGGACATCACCATAGATGCCGCCATGCAGCAACTCTGCCGGTCGATCTTCGAACGCTGGGGGCGGCTTGATCTGTGGCTGCATGCGGCGATCCATGCCGTGCCCCTCTCTCCCGCTTCGCACATGGACATGAGCGACTGGGAAAGATCGGTTGCAACCAACATCCATGCAACCGGCCGGCTGATTTCCTATGTGGCACCGCTTCTGGGCGAAGAGGGCACCGCCGTGTTCTTCGACGACCCCCTGCCTGCCGGAAGGAAGTTCTTTGCCGATTACGCGGCCTCGAAGGCGGCACAGATGGCGCTGGCGTGCGCATGGCAGGCCGAAAGCAAACGCCTGGGGCCGCGGGTTCTCATTGTCACGCCGCGCCCGATGCCCACTGCCCTGCGTGCCCGCTTCTTCCCCGGCGAAAAGCGCAGGGATCTTGCCGACCCGCATGACGAAGCGGCCCGGCTGATTGCCGAACACGCCCTGGTCGCCGGGAAAGGTCGGGAATCCGAAGCCCCGGCCGGGCCCGACGCGGAAGGCAGCTCACCTACAGTTTCGAACTGATCACGCCGGTATTGAAGCCCCCGATCCTGAGCTCGCCGAAAAGGCGCTGATACTCTATCTTCGGACAGCGGTTCATGACAACCTTCACGCCGCGCTCCTCGGCCTTCGCCGCCGCCTCGGGATGCCTGACCCCGATCTGCATCCAGATCGTCTTCAGACCGGGAAGGCAGGCCAGCGCCTCATCAACGATCGGCGGCACATGCTCCGAGCGGCGGAAGATGTCAACCATGTCCACCGGCTCGCGAATCGCGGCAAGATCGGGCACGATCCTGCGGCCGAACAGTTCCTTCCCGGCATGCACCGGATTGACGGGAAGGATCGTGAACCCCTTCATCGACAGGTAACGCCCCACAAAATGGCTGGGGCGCACCGGATCGGGCGAAATTCCGACGCAGGCGATCGTTCGGGTTTCGTTCAGAATGGTGCGCAGATAGTCGAATGAATAGCTCATGCCCCCCGTTAACACAGGGCAGGCAAGGAAAAAAGCGCCCGGAAGAAATCCGGGCGCCAGTTACGGAACGAGGGACAGTGAAATGAAACACGGGGTGTTCCATACCCATGTTTCAACTCATAAATGGGGACACGCCTCAGGATATCCAGAGGGGGTAAACCCTTTGTGAACAAATGGTTGAAAGACGGGCCTAGTCCAGCGCCCGAAACGCCGCGTAAAGGGTGACGGCGGCGGCATTCGAAACATTGAGCGAGCCGAAATCGCCCGCCGCCGGAATCCGCATCAGCCTGTCACAGTTTTCGCGGCTTCTGAGGCGCAGGCCCGGCCCCTCGGCGCCCAGAACGAAAGCCAGCGGCCGGCTGCCGCCCTCTGCCCGCACCGCTTCGTCAAGCGTGGCTTCGGCGGCGCCGTCAAGCCCGAGCACCGCATAGCCCATTTCCCGCAGCGCCCCGATCGCCGCCGCAAGATTGCGCACCCGCAGATAGGGCTGGCGCTCGAGCGCCCCCGAAGCCGCCTTGGCCAGCGCCCCGGTTTCAGGTGCCGAATGGCGCAGGGGGGCGATCACCGCGCGGGCACCGAACACCTCGGCCGAACGCAGGATGGCCCCCACGTTGCGGGGATCCGACACCCGGTCGAGCAGCACCACCACCGGAGCCTCGCCCGCACCGGGCCGGCAGCGCTCTTCCAGCGTGCCCCAGTCAAGCGGCCGCACCTCGAGCGCCGCCCCCTGATGCACCGATTGCGGATCAAGCGGCACGGGAAACCTGCGCGGATCGGCAATCTCGGGAGTCATGCCGCTGACGGCGATGGCATCGGACAGCCTGTCGGCGGCGTTCTTGGTGACCACCAGCCGCAACCGCTGGCGCGCCGGATTGCGCAGCGCATCACGCACCGCATGCAGGCCAAACAGCCACACCGTTTCCGGGCGCGCCGCACGGCGGGCCTGTTCCTTTCTGATCACCCATTCGGGTTTCTTCATGAGTTCGGGCCTCTCTCGCGTGATTTCGCGCTGCATTCTGCAGGATCCGGGAAGGGCGGTGTTGTCGGCAGGGGCCGCCGGGGATCTCCGGGGCATTTCCGTGCCCCGCTCCGGCGTGGCTCATCCCCCGGCCTGCCTACAGCCTGCCCGGCCGCATCACTCGCGCCCCAGCACCGCCGACAGCGGCGCCGGCTGCACGGTGTCATTGCGCAGCATCCACAACAGCAGCGTCTGCAGGGTTTCGGGCCGGGTGTGGCCGAGCACGATCACCTGTCCTTCCTGTCCGGCCCTGAATGCCGCCCGATCGAGATAGCGGCGCATGGTGTGGGCATTTTCGCCCTTGTCGTCAAGCATCCGGAACACGAGCCCCGCCGGCACTCCGAGCGATCCGGCCAGCTGCATGGCGGTATTCAGCCCCCTGTCATGAACCAGCAGGCCGTGGCCGCTTTCGGCAAGGTTGCGAACCGCCTGCTTCACCAGGCCGAGACTGGCCTGGAAACCATCTCCCGAGCGCCCCATCAACGCAACCGCAACCGGGATTTCAGCCTTGTATGCCTGGAAGGCCACCTCTAGATCCTGCGGCGCGGCGCCTTTCGGCAGATCGGTCAGGATCACCACCTCGAACCCCGCCTCGCGATAGCGCCTTGCAACCTGCTGCGCATCCTTGCGGCCAGCATCTATCGCGAAGGTCACGGGAAAGGAAAGCCCGGCAAGAACCGCATCGTCCAGCGGGCGGGCGGGATCATCGATCAGCACAACCGCCATCAGCGGATGTTCGCCGGAATTGTCGAACGGCACCGCATTGGCCCGCATGGCCGGCACGCCGCCGCCCCCCTCTGCAGTCTGCGGGGCAGCCTGATCGCCGGGCACGGCGTCAGGCGCCGGCGAGGTGTCTGCATCCGTGCCCGCCGTTCCGTTGCCCCGCCTGACCTGGGGCAGACGGCTGTCGGCGGGAACGGCCGCCTTCGTGATCAGGTTGCTTCCGCCCACCTGGATGCGCCGCGGCTTGCCGCCCGCAGCGGTGGTAGCCGGGCCTGCATCATCTTCCGGGCCTTCCGGCGCAGCGGCGCGCGGAACGACACCGGCGGGTTCGCGGGCCGCAGCCTTCTCCTGCGCGGTCTCCTGCTGCGTGCCCTCCGGCGACGGGGGCCGTGCAGGGGCTGTCACCGCGGCCTCGGGGGGCGTGTCGGCCGGCATGTCGGCGGCCGGCACCGCAGCCGGGACAACAGATCCTTTCGAAACAGCAGGGTCGGGCCGGTCGCTCGGCGCGATTTCAGACAGCGCATCTCCTGCGCCGTCGGAAATCCTGCCGCCGTCCGGGGCCCGGATCGCAGCGATCCCGTCATCCGCCGGGGGCGGCGGGGCCGGTGTCACATCCGTTTCGGGCAGCTGCCCGGCCCTGGCCGGCGCGGGCGGCACCACAACCGCCGCCGCCCCACCCGAAGCCCCATCCGCCACCGGAGCAGGGCGTATTTCCGGCGCCATGCCGGTTTGCGGTGCGTTCTGCAGGGCCGCGGGTGGCAGCCCCGCATCCGGCGCAACAGCCGCCTCTGCGATCTCCTGTGCGCCCTCTCCGGCCAGGCCTTCTGCGGCGCTTGCGGCGGTTTCAGCGGTCTCATCGATTGCGCCCGGCATCGGCCCGGCTTCGGGCACAGCCCTGGACGATTCATCATCCCCCGGGCCTTCCGCCGCCGGAGAAGCGGCCCCCGGGCCGCCTGGGCCCCGTCCTGTTTCGGGATCAACCGCATCGCCGGGGCGGATCGCCTCGAGCTCGGCCTCGCTGCCAAAACCGGCAGCCACGGGCGGCGTGCCATCGGCGGCGCTGTCCGATTGTTCGCCGGAGCGCCCTTCCTGCGGGCCGCGGCCGGGATCGCCGGCTCCCGCGCCCTTCACATTGCCTTCCGCGGCATCTTCTGCGGCACCTTCCGCAGCGGCCCCGGCCTGATCCGCCGCAACCGTTCCGACGCTCTCTTGCGCGCCTTCGTCTTCTGCGGCCTGCGTCACTGCAGCGGCGCCATCCGCCACCATCCGCTGGGGCAGAGGCAGCAGCAACGACACCACGGCCCCCACCAGCGCCGCAAGAATACCGCCCCAGATCACTCCCGATATGAACCCTCTCAGCACTACTCTCTCCGTCTTGATCGCCTGTCTTGATCGCCTGTCTTGCCTGTGAAACTGCCGGGCCTTGCCCTTGGTTGGCGGTTTGGGGCATGTATAACCCGAACGGCATCCGGGTTCACCCCAAATGTTCAGGAAAGCGAACGACATGCTGCTGCTGATCGACAACTATGACAGTTTCACCTGGAATCTGGTTCATTTCCTGGGCGAGCTCGGCGCCCGGGTGAAAGTGGTGCGCAACGATGCGATCGACGTGCAGCAGGCCATGGGCGCGGGCGCCACGGGTTTCGTGCTTTCGCCCGGCCCCTGCGATCCGGCACGCGCCGGCATCTGTCTGGCGCTCACCCGGGCGGCAGCCGAGGCGCGCATGCCGCTGCTTGGTGTCTGCCTCGGCCATCAGACCATCGGCGAGGCCTTCGGCGGACGCGTGGTGCAGGCAGATGAGATCGTGCACGGCAAGGTGCATGAAATCACCCATGACGGCAGCGGCCTGTTCGCCGGCCTGCCCGCCCCCCTGCGTGCCACCCGCTATCATTCGCTGGTGGTCGAGCGGGAAAGCCTGCCCGACTGTCTTGAGGTGAACGCCGGATTGCCCGACGGCACGATCATGGGCCTGCGCCATCGCAGCCTGCCGATCCACGGCGTGCAGTTCCATCCCGAAAGCATCGCCTCGCAGCACGGCCATGACCTGCTGAAGAATTTTCTCGACATGGTGAATGCGAAGGAACCCGTATGAGCGAAGCCCTCAAGCCCCTGATCCATGCCGCCGCCGAAGGGCCGCTTTCGCGTGCCCAGGCCGCACAGGCTTTCGACATCCTGTTCGAGGGCGAGGCCACGCCCAGCCAGATCGGCGGCTTCCTGATGGCGCTGCGCACCCGGGGCGAAACGGTAGATGAATACGCCGCCGCCGCCGCCGCGATGCGCGCGCGGTGCAAGGCGGTGAAGGCTCCTGCAGACGCGATCGACATCGTCGGCACCGGGGGCGACGGCAAGGGCACCCTCAACATCTCGACCGCCGCCGCCTTCGTCGTGGCCGGTGCCGGGGTGCCGGTGGCCAAGCACGGCAACCGCAACCTTTCCTCGAAATCCGGCGCCGCCGACGCGCTCGGGCAGATGGGGGTCAACGTGATGGTCGGCCCCGCGGTGGTGGAGCGCGCACTGGACGAGGCAGGTATCGCCTTCATGATGGCCCCCATGCATCACCCGGCAATCGCCCATGTAATGCCCACCCGGGCCGATCTGGGCACCCGCACCATCTTCAACATCCTTGGCCCGCTCACCAACCCGGCAGGCGTGAAGCGCCAGCTGACCGGGGCCTTCTCGCCCGACCTGATCCGCCCCATGGCCGAAACCCTTGCCGCGCTCGGCAGCGAAGCCGCCTGGCTGGTGCACGGGGGCGACGGCACCGACGAGATTTCGATTGCCGCCCCAAGCCGGGTGGCCGCGCTCGAAGGAAACGGCGCCATCCGCGAATTCGAGATCGCCCCCGAGGATGCCGGCCTGCCGATGCACCCGTTCGAAGCCATCCTCGGCGGCACACCCGAAGAAAACGGCCGCGCCTTCGCGGCCCTCCTGGCGGGCGAGAAATCCGCTTATCGCGATGCGGTGCTGCTCAATGCCGCCGCTGCCCTGCTGGTGGCCGGCAGGGCCGCCAGCCTGCCCGAAGGCGCGGAAATGGCCGCCGAAAGCATCGACAGCGGCAAGGCCCGCGAAAAGATCGAGGCCCTCGCCCGGATCACCGCAGCCGCCGGCTGACCACCTTCTGGACCGGCACCCCTCCGCCTCTCCGCCCCCCCCCGCCGCAAGACCCACCTGCAAACATCCCCGCCGAAGGCATTCCACACCGCCAGCGAACCGCCAGCGCAACCTCCCGCGCAGACGGGCCCGAATGACGCGCGGATAACGGCGGATAACGATTGTCGCCACCGTCAAGCCGCGTTAAACAATCTCCATGAGCATTCTCGACAGGATCCGGGCCTACAAGCTTGAAGAAATCGCCGCGCTCCGGGCCGCACGGCCCGACGCCGATCTGGAGGCCGCAGCCAGGGGCGCCCCTCCGGTGCGCTCATTTACGGATGCGCTGATCCGCGCCAGCCATGATGGCTATGGCCTTGTCGCGGAAATCAAGAAGGCCAGCCCTTCGAAAGGGCTGATCCGCGCCGATTTCAACCCGGCCGAACTGGCCCGCGCCTATGAGCGGGGTGGCGCCACCTGCCTTTCGGTGCTGACGGATGGCCCGAGCTTTCAGGGCGCGGGCGAATACCTGGCCGAAGCCCGCAACGCCACATCGCTGCCGGTGCTGCGCAAGGATTTCATGATCGACCCCATCCAGGTAACCGAGGCCCGCGCGCTCGGGGCCGACTGCATCCTGATCATCATGGCGATGGTCAGCGATGACGAGGCCCGCGCCCTGGAAGAGGCCGCGAAATCCTGGGGCATGAACGCGCTGATCGAAGTTCATGACGAAACCGAGCTTGAACGCGCCGCGGCTCTTTCCTCGCGCCTCATCGGCATCAACAACCGCGATCTGCGCAGCTTCGAAACCACGCTCGACACCACCAGACGCCTGGCCAAGCAGGTGCCCCCCGAGCGCACGATCATTTCGGAATCCGGCCTCTCCACCCCCGAAGATCTGGCCGATCTGGCGCGCTATGGCGTGCGCTGCTTCCTCATTGGCGAGGCACTGATGCGCCAGCGGGATGTCGAATCCGCCACCCGCGCCCTGCTGGCCAGCCCCTATCTGCCCGACGGCGGCGGGCTCTGAAACGAAAGCCCTCAGGATGACAGGCAGCAAGCTTTCCCATTTCGACGAAACCGGCCGGGCGCATATGGTGGATGTTTCGGAAAAACCCGAAACGGCGCGCATCGCCGTGGCGCGGGGTTGCGTGAAGATGGCCCGCGAAACCTTTGAAATCATGTCGGAAGGCGGCGTGGGAAAAGGCGATGTTCTGGGCGTTGCAAGGCTGGCCGGCATCATGGGAGCCAAGAAATGCAGCGATCTGATCCCCCTGTGCCATCCCCTGCCGATCACGAAGGTTGCCCTTGCCCTCACCCCCGATCCGGCGCTTCCCGGCGTGCGGATCGAGGCCACGGTCAGAACCACCGGCAAGACGGGGGTCGAAATGGAAGCGCTCACCGCCGTCACCACCGCAGCCCTTACCGTCTATGACATGCTGAAAGCGGTGGAAAAGGGGATGACGATCACCGATATCCGGCTGGCAATGAAGGAAGGCGGGAAATCGGGGCGCTATGAGGCGGAATGAGCCATGATCCCGGTTTCGGAAGCGATTGAAAAGATCCTTGCGCTGCTCAGCCCCCTGCCGGGCGAGCAGGTGGCGCTGGCCGATGCCGCCGGGCGGATTCTGCGCAAGGATGCCGTGGCCCGGCGCAGCCAGCCGCCCTTTCCTTCTTCCGCGATGGACGGCTATGCGGTTCCTGCCGAAGAGGCCGAGCCCGGCGCCATGTTCCGGGTGATCGGGGAATCGGCAGCGGGGCACCGCTTTGCCGGACATGTCGGCCCCGGACAGGCAGTGCGCATCTTCACCGGTGCCCCGGTGCCCGAGGGCGCCGGCCGCGTGGTGATCCAGGAAGATGTAAGCCGGCGGGGCGATGTCATCACCATCGGGCCCGATCCGGCCGACAGCGATTTCATCCGCCCTGCCGGCTGTGATTTCGCCGCCGGCGATGCGCTTCGCGCGCCGCGCCGCCTGACACCGGCCGACATTGCCCTGCTTGCCGCCATGAACCTGCCCGAAGTCACCGTCAGCCGCTGCCCCGAGGTGGCACTGCTGGCCACGGGCGATGAACTGGTGATGCCGGGGCAGGAACCCGGCCCCGACCAGATCATCGCCTCCAACAACTTCGGCCTGAAGGCGCTTCTGGAAGGTGCCGGGGCCCGGGTGCGCATGCTGCCGATCGCCCATGACAGCCGCGCCGCCCTTGAAGCGGCCTTCGCGTCTGCAGCGGGTGCCGATCTTCTGGTAACCATCGGCGGAGCCTCGGTGGGCGATCATGATCTCGTGGGCCAGGTGGCCGGCGACATGGGGCTGGAGCGCGCCTTCTACAAGGTCAGGATGCGCCCCGGAAAACCGCTGATCGCCGGGCGGCTGGGCGGAATGCCGATGATCGGTCTGCCGGGGAATCCGGTTTCATCAATGGTCTGCGGACATGTATTCCTGCTGCCGGCAATCGAGGCCATGCTGGGCCTTGGCACGCGCCCCCGGATGCGGCGCAGGGCGCCGCTCGGGGTGGATCTGCCGGCCAACGGTCCACGCGAACATTACATGCGCGCCACCTTCGCCGCCAATGGCACGATCGCCCCGATGCCACATCAGGACAGTTCGCTGCTGAGCGTTCTGGCCAATGCCAAGGCCCTGCTGGTGCGCCCCCCCGAAGAAGGCCCGCGCCGGGCCGGCGAAATGGTTGACTACATCCCCCTTTAGCCATCGCACCGCCGCCCCTTGCCGGGAAGGACGGAGCGACTTGACACAAAACGTGAACATCCGTAGAACATTCCTGCAGTCCATGCAAACCGGCCATCAGGGAGGGGCCCCATGCTCACGAAAAAACAGCGTGATCTGCTGAATTTCATCCACAAGCGCCTGCAGCGCGACGGGGTGCCGCCCTCGTTCGACGAGATGAAGGAGGCGCTGGATCTGCGCTCGAAATCGGGGATACACAGGCTGATCACGGCGCTTGAGGAACGCGGTTTCATCCGCCGCCTGCCCCACAAGGCCCGCGCGATCGAGATCCTGCGTCTGCCGGATTCGGCCGCGGGTGGCGCAGTCGGGAACACGGCAGGCGGCAGGCAGGAAGGCAAGGCGGAGGGGGGCGCCGGCCTTTCGCTCCGTCTGATCCGGGGCGAACGCACCGATCCCCCGCCCGGAGCGCTGCCCGTAGAAGGCAGCGGGGCGATCGAACTGCCGCTGATGGGGCGCATCGCCGCCGGAAGTCCGATCGAGGCGATCACCGACGGTGCGCAGTCGGTGGCGGTGCCCGGTCAGATGCTGGGCGGCAATGCCCGCCACTATGCGCTTGAGGTCAAGGGCGATTCGATGATCGAAGCCGGTATCAACGATGGTGATGTGGTGGTGATCCGGGAAGGTGCGCAGGCCGAAAACGGCGATATCGTGGTGGCACTGGTCGAGGGGTATGAAGCCACATTGAAGCGCTTCTATCGCCGCGGCAACATGATCGCGCTCGAAGCTGCCAACCCGGCCCATGAAACCCGCGTCCTGCCCGAGGGGCAGGTCAAGGTGCAGGGGCGTCTGGTGGGGCTGATCCGCACCTACTGAAAATCCGCCATGCAGCATTGCAGGGCACCGGCCGGGCGGCGTCGATGCCAGGCCTTTTCCCGCAGGTTGCCAGAACGGCAGGAACGGCAGGAACAGGCTCTCCGGACTGCCGGGCTCAGCCGCCCGCCTGTTTCACCCATGCAGCCAGAACATGCCACGGCGGCACCTTTTCCTGCAGGGCACGCGTATTCCACAGCCGCTGCCCGGCCAGGGCATGCGTTGTCACAACCCGAAGTTCCTCGCCCGCACGGGCCGGTGGATAGACGGCAAGCGGGCCGTTTCGCTCCAGGAATCGGCGATCGATCACCCGGCAGCCTGCCACTGCATCCATTGCAGAATCTGCCACCCTGTTGCCTGGCCGGGCGGCAGCTGTCACGGCGCCCGGCTCTTCCTCGATTCTGGCCGAAAGGATCACCCAGCCCCCGCCCCGGCAGACACCGGGCAGGCGCGCGGCGGCACCGCGGCCATAGAGCTGCACGAAACGCCGGCCGGCCAGCACAAAGCGTGTCTCGCCCCGCTGCCGTGTCAGCCCCGGGCGCCGGGCCGCCTCTTTCTGGCTTGCCGGATCGCCGTCGTTTTCCAGCCAGCTGCGGGCAGAGAACCCTTCGCCGCGCGGTTTCGACAGCGCCCGCCCCTCGGGGCCCATCAGCCCCACCAGCCCGCCGCTTTCGCTGATCAGCAGTGCCGGGCGCTGGCCGCTGCCCCACAGCAGCAGCGCTCCCAGCAGCACCGGTACCCCGAACAGCCGTGCCCGCCCCCGCCACAGCACCAGCCACAGACCGCCAAGGCTGAGCACCGGCAGCACCCACCACGGCGGCGAGATCACATGCGAAAGCGCGCCTTCTGCCGCCGCAACCCAGCTTGCAACCCCGAGAATCCACGAAATCCCGAGGCGCATCACCTCAAGCCCCATCCATGCCAGCCCGAACGGATACAGCAGCACTACCGCGATCGCCGCCGGCATGACCACCAGCCCCATCACCGGCACCGAAAGCAGATTGGCAATCAGCCCGTAATGGGCAATCTGGTTGAAATGGGCCGCCGCGAAAGGTGCCGTTGCCGCCCCTGCCACCGCCGACGAGATCACCACCGCCACCAGCGGCCGCAACGGCCCGGGAAGACGCCAGCCCCGCCAGTCTCGCAGGGCCGAAAAGGCCGCCACCAGTGCCACCGTGGCTGCGAACGACATCTGAAACCCGGGGCCGGTCAGCGTTTCGGGCCGGCGCATCAGAACGATCACTGCGGCAATGGCAACGGCGCGCAGGGTAAGGGCGCGCCGCCCCAGCAGCACAGCGCCCAGCATCACCGACACCATGACGAAGGCGCGCTCGGTTGCCACATTGCCGCCCGACAGCCCCAGATATCCCGCCCCCGCCACCAGCGCCACCGCGGCGGCGATCTTGCGCACCGGCCAGCGCAGGGCAAGGGGAGGCACCAGCGCCAGCCCCAACCGCACCGCAGCAAACATCAGCCCGCTCAGCAATCCCATGTGCAAACCCGATATCGCCAGAAGATGCGCCAGATTGGCAGCCCGCAGGGCCTCCAGCATGGGCTTCCCCATCCCCGATCTGTCACCGGTGAGAATGGCCGCGGCAAAAGCCCCGGCATCCCCCGGAAGTGCCGCCTGCAACCCGGCCGAAAGCCGCATCCGCATGCCATGAAGCCACAGGCCCCGGGTATCCGGCGGCGCCAGCGCCAGCACCGGCGTGCGGGTATAGCCGACAGCGCCCAGCCCCTGAAACCAGCTCATCCTCTGAAAATCGAAGCCGCCCGGCTCGACCGGCCCGCGCGGCGGGGAAAGATGCCCCGTCATCATCACCCGCAGACCGGACAGCGGAACCAGATGCGACTGATCCCCGTGCAACGAGATCCGCACCCGGAAAGGCGTGCGCGCCGCCGGAATCCGGCCCAGCGTCACCTGATCAAGTGTCAGGCGAAGCCTGTCGCTCTGCGAACGGTCGATGGCAACAATCCGCCCCTCGATCGGGCCGTAATAGCGGTATTCCAGTTGCGGCGCTGCCACCATCCGGGCGCGCACCCCGGCAAGCAGCACCCCGGCAAGCACCAGTGCCAGCGCAATCGCCAGCGGTGACAACGGCATATCCTTCCGGCGCGCCAGAAAGGCGCATGATACGACCCCCGCCGCACAAAGCGCAAGCTCACCTGCACCCGGCTCGGACGGCATGAGGAAATACCCCCCGATGCCGATGGCCAGGCATACCGGCACCCAGGGAAACAGATGCCCCCGCTGCGCCTGCAGCGCTTCGAGAGCCGGGCCAGCGATGCGCACTCTTGTTCTTGCCTCCCCGCCTCATTAGAACACGGGTTCGATCCTCGCCCAGCATGGTTTCCGAAAGGTTAACGCAAGA
Organism: Paracoccaceae bacterium; assembly: GCA_026989355.1. GTDB lineage: Bacteria > Pseudomonadota > Alphaproteobacteria > Rhodobacterales > Rhodobacteraceae > WFVA01. Next base: position 231,583 of record JALSJM010000008.1, read on the forward strand.
TGAGCAGCCAAGGCCCCGTCGTCACCAGATTTGCCCCCTCGCCCACCGGCTATCTGCATATCGGAGGTGCACGCACGGCACTGTTCAACTGGCTTTACGCGCGTGGACGGGGCGGGAAATTCCTGCTCAGGATCGAGGATACCGACCGCGCCCGCTCTACCCCCGAGGCCACCGAAGCGATCCTCGAAGGCATGCAATGGCTGGGCCTCGACCACGATGGCGAAGCGATCAGCCAGTTCGCCCGCGCCGAGCGTCACCGGTCAGTGGCGCATGAGCTTCTGGCACGCGGCGCAGCCTACAAATGCTTCGCCACCCCCGATGAAATCGCCGCCGCGCGTGAAGCCGCGCGCGCCGCAGGCAGGCCGATCCTGTTTCAGAGCCCCTGGCGCGATGCCCCCTCCGAAAACCACCCCGAGGCCCCCTTTGCCATTCGCCTCCGGGCTCCGCGTCAGGGCGAAACGGTGATCGAAGACGCGGTGCAGGGCACGGTCAGATTCCGCAACGAAACGCTGGACGACATGATCCTTCTGCGTTCCGACGGCACGCCCACCTACATGCTGGCCGTGGTGGTGGACGATCACGACATGGGCATTACCCATGTGATCCGCGGCGACGATCACCTGAACAACGCCGCCCGCCAGATATTGATTTACCGCGCCCTGGGCTGGGATGTGCCGCAATTCGCCCATATTCCGCTGATCCATGGCCCCGACGGCAGGAAGCTTTCCAAGCGCCACGGGGCGCTCGGCGTTGCGGAATATCGCGCCTTGGGCTACCCGGCCGAGGCGATGCGCAACTATCTGGCCCGTCTCGGCTGGAGCCACGGCGACGATGAATTCTTCACCACCGCCCAGGCGCTGGAATGGTTCGATCTGACCGGCATCAACAAGGCTCCGGCACGTTTCGATGCCCGCAAGCTCGACAATCTGTCAGGCCAGCACATCCGCACCATGAACGATGCCGCGCTGCTGCGCGAACTGAAGGAATGGCGTGCCGCGATTGGCGAAGCGCCCTTCACCCCGGAACAGGAAGAAGGCCTGCGCAAGGCAATGCCCTTTCTCAAGGAGCGCGCAAAGAAATTTCCCGATCTGATCGACAAGGCGCATTTCGTTCTGGCGACGCGCCCCATCATCCCCGATCAGAAGGCGTCGGCGGCACTCGATGATGTATCCCGTGGTATACTGAAGCAATTGACGCCGCATCTGCAAAATGCTAGCTGGAACCGGGAAGCGCTGGAGGGAGCCGCCACCCGCCTTGCCGAAGAGAAGGGGATGAAGTTCGGCAGGCTTGCAGCGCCTCTCAGGGCCGCTCTGGCCGGACGCAGCGCAACACCCAGCGTGTTTGACATGATGCTGGTGCTTGGCCGCGATGAAACCATCGCCCGGCTGAAGGACGTGACGGAAAGGGATTGACGGTCCTCCTCCGCTTGCTGTCCCGTTGCACCGGCACGAAACCGACCTTCGCATCGTGCATCGTGCGACAGGGCAAGCAAGAGGGAAGAAAATGAACAAATCCGGAAAAACCGCCAAGATCGAATTCAACGATACCTCCCTCGAACTGCCGCTGCTCTCGCCCGCGATCGGGCCCGACGCAGCCGATATCCGCCGCCTCTATGCCGATGGCGGCATCTTCACCTATGATCCGGGGTTCACCTCGACAGCTTCCTGCAAATCCACCATCACCTATATCGACGGGCTGAAGGGCGAGCTTCTGTATCGCGGTTATCCGATCGAACAACTGGCCGAAAAGTCGCATTACCTGGAAGTATGCTACCTGCTGCTCTATGGCGAACTGCCAACGGCCGGCGAGCTTGAGGATTTCGAAGCCCGCATCACGCGCCACACCATGGTGCACGAGCAGATGAACTATTTCTTCCGCGGCTTCCGCCGCGATGCGCACCCGATGGCGATCATGGTGGGTGTCGTGGGGGCAATGTCGGCCTTCTATCCCGATTCCACCGATGTGAACGATCCCCGCCAGCGCGAAATCGCTTCGATCCGCATGATCGCCAAGATGCCCACCATCGCGGCAATGGCCTATAAGTACTCCCTGGGACAGCCCTTCGTCTATCCGCGCAACGATCTGGATTATGCCGCGAACTTCCTGCGCATGTGTTTTTCGATCCCGGCCGAGGATTACGAAGTGAACCCGATCCTCAGCCGGGCAATGGACCGTATCTTCACCCTGCATGCCGACCACGAGCAGAACGCCTCGACATCAACCGTGCGGCTTTCGGGCTCGTCGGGGGCAAACCCGTTTGCCTGCATCGCCGCCGGCATCGCCTGCCTCTGGGGGCCGGCACATGGGGGGGCCAACCAGGCGGCTCTGGAAATGCTGAAGGAAATCGGCTCTGTCGATCGCATCCCCGAATATATCGCCCGCGCGAAAGACAAGTCCGATCCCTTCCGCCTGATGGGTTTCGGCCACCGGGTCTACAAGAATTTCGACCCGCGCGCGAAGGTGATGAAGCAATCGGCCGACGAGGTGCTCGATCTGCTTGGAATCGAAAACAACGAAACGCTGAAGGTGGCCAAGGAACTGGAACGCATCGCCCTGGAAGACGAGTATTTCCAGGAAAAGAAACTCTTCCCCAATGTCGATTTCTACTCGGGCATCATCCTTGAGGCGATGGGTTTTCCCACCTCGATGTTCACGCCGATCTTCGCGGTCAGCCGCACGGTGGGCTGGATCGCCCAGTGGAAGGAAATGATCGGCGATCCCGAACAGAAGATCGGCCGCCCGCGCCAGCTGTATGTGGGGGCCCCCAAGCGCGACTACGTGAACGTGGAAGACCGCTGAAAACGGCGCCAGCCGGCGGCAATGCGCAAAGGCCTCGCCGCAGGGGGCCTTCCCTGCCCGTCATCGCCGGTCGGAAGATATCCCCCGGGGATGCCCGGGCCGGCGGCCCCGCCCTGCCGGCCTACCGCCCCTCGAAACGCGGCGGACGCTTTTCGAGAAAGGCCAAAACACCTTCCTTGAAATCGCGGGTGCGGCCACAGACCCCCTGCAGGCGGGCCTCAAGTTCAAGCTGTGCTTCAAGCGAATTCTCGAACGACCCCCGGATAGCCTGCTTGACCGCGCGATAGGCCGCCGTCGGCCCCTTGGCCAGATGTTCGGCCCGTGCCCGCCAGTGACTGGCGAAATCCGCCTCGGGCACGGCTTCCCAGATCATTCCCCAGTCGGCAGCCGTGCGGGCATCGACCGGCTCGGCAAACAACGCTGCGCCCATGGCGCGTGCCGCCCCGATCTGGCGCGGCAGCCAGTAGGTGCCCCCGGCATCGGGAATCAGCCCGATACGGGTGAATGCCTGCAGGAAAATGGCCTTTTCGGACGCGATCACCACATCCGCAGCCAGCGCCAGATTGGCCCCGGCCCCCGCCGCAGCGCCATTCACCGCGGCGATCGTCGGCACCGGGCACTCCTGGATCGCATTCAGCATCGGCAGGTATTCGTCGCGCAGCACCCGCTCAAGATCGATATCGGCAGCGCTGGCGCGGTCTCCCAGATCCTGCCCCGAGCAGAAGGCCCGCCCTGCGCCGGTCAACACCACCACCCGCGCCCCCTGTCCGGCGTGGCGCAGTGCATCATGTATTTCGGCCCGCATCCGGGTGTTCAGCGCATTCATCACCTCGGGCCGGTTCAGGGTGATGACCGCGATATCGTCTTTTTCCTCAAGGCGAATGGTTTCATAGGGCATTGCGCTCGTGCCTCCTTGCTGATCTTGCGGCACAATAGCCTGCCCGTCGGTGAAGAAAAGGGAAACCGCGCGTCAGTCTTCGAGCAGTTCCCGCAGCCGCCTGGCTTCCTCCTCGCTGAGCGAGGCATCGGGCGCGCCCGGCGCCACGGCGGCACGGCTGCGACCGCGAATGTAGAGCAGCCCGATCGTCAGTGCCAGCAGCAGCATCAGCGGCCCCGCCATCCACAAAAGCTTGTTGGCCCCCTCGGTGGTGGGACGCATCAGAACATATTCGCCATAGCGTTCGACCATGAAATCAAGCACTTCCTGATCACTGTCGCCCGCCTTCAGCCGTTCACGCAGAAGAATGCGGATATCACGCGCGATATCCGCATTCGATTCGTCGATGTTCTCGCCCCGGCAAACCACGCAACGCAGTTCCTGGCTGAGTTCCCGGGCGCGGGATTCAAGCGCCGGATCGTCCAGCACCTCATCGGGCTGAACAGCCAGTGCCGGCCCGCTCAGCAGAAGGGCAAGTAACAGCGCAATCACACGCCTCATCGCCGGGCTACTCCGCCGGAGTTGCATTGGCGGCCAGATTTTCGCGCCGGCGGCGGGCACCGGCAGCCACGCGGTAACGCCTGTCCGTCAGGCTGAGCAACCCGCCGAACGCCATCAGGATCGCCCCCCCCCAGATCCAGTTGGCAAGGGGCTTCACATAGGTGCGCACGGCCCATCCCCCGCCCTGCTGGGGATCTCCGATCACAAGATAGAGATCACGCCAGACGCCGTTGTCGATCGCTGCCTCGGTTGTCGGCATGGCCTCCACCGGATAAACCCGTTTTTCGGGATGCAGCACCGATACCACCCGGCCATCCCGACGCGCCGTCAGCGTGGCCATGGTGGAAATGTAGTTCGGCCCCTCGACCTCCTCCACCTTGTCGAGCGTGATCTCGTAATCGCCCACGGCAAAGGGCTCTCCCTCGCGGGCAACCCGGATGTCTTCGATCTGCCAGGCAAGCAGCCCGGTGATGCCGATGATGACGATCCCCAGCCCGCCATGGGCCAGCACCCGCCCCCAGTCGGCCCGTGGCAGACGGGCAAGGCGGCACAGACGCTGGCCGAAGAGGCCACGCCCGCTGCGCTGCCAGAGATCCACGGCCGATCCGGCCAGCACCCAGACGCCGAGCGCCAGGCCGATCGGGCCGAGATTGCCCTTGCCCGTCTGAATCGCATAGGCCAGCAACCCGAATGCAACGGCAAGGGCAAGCACCCCGCGCAGCTTGTACAGAACCGGCCCCAGGCGGCCGCGCTTCCAGGGCAGTATGGCCCCGATGGGCAGCAGGATCGCCAGCACCACCATGAAGGGCGGGAAGGCCACGTTGAAGAAGGGGGCCCCCACCGACAGCTTGCGCCCGAAGGCCAGTTCGGCCACCAGCGGCCAGAGCGTGCCCACGAAAACCACGAAGGCCGAAACCGCCAGCAGGATATTGTTGATCAGCAATGCCGATTCGCGGCTTACGGGGGCAAACACCCCGCGTGCCTCCATCGCCCCGGCACGCGCTGCAAACAATGTCAGCGCCCCGCCCATGAACACGGCAAGAATCCCCAGAACGTAAAGCCCGCGGGTGGGATCCGAGGCAAAGGCGTGAACGCTTGTCAGCAGGCCCGAGCGCACGATGAAGGTGCCGCTCAGGGAAAAACCGAAGGCAATGATCGCCAGAAGGATCGTCCAGGCCTTCATCACCTCGCGCTTTTCCACCACGATGGCGCTGTGCAGAAGCGCGGTGGCCACCAGCCATGGGATGAACGAGGCATTCTCGACCGGATCCCAGAACCAGAACCCGCCCCAGCCCAGCTCGTAATAGGCCCACCAGGAGCCAAGCGCGATACCGATGCTGAGGAAAACCCAGGCCGCCAGCGTCCAGGGGCGCACCCAGCGTGCCCAGGCGGCATCGACCCGCCCCTCGATCAGCGCGGCCACCGCAAAGCTGAAGGCCATGGAAAGCCCCACATAGCCCAGATAGAGAAACGGCGGATGGAAGGCCAGGCCCGGATCCTGCAGCAGCGGGTTCAGCCCCTGACCGTCAAACGGCGGCTGGGCAAGACGCAGGAACGGATTGGAGGTGAAGATGATGAACCCGAGGAAGGCCACCCCGATCATCCCCTGCACCGCCAGCACGCGCGCCCGCAGACCCGCCGGCAACTGGCGGCCGAACCAGGCCACCGCGGCGCCGAAGGCCGCCAGGATCAGCACCCACAGCAGCAGCGATCCTTCATGGTTCCCCCAGACCCCGGTGATCTTGTAGAGCATCGGTTTCGCGGTATGCGAATTCAGCACCACGAGGCGCAGCGAGAAATCCGAGGTGACAAAGGCATAGGTAAGCGCGGCGAAGGAAAAGACCAGCAGCAGGAACTGCGTGGTCGCCGCCGGCTCGGCCACCCTCATCCAGCTTCGCCAGCCCCGGGCAGCGCCGACAAGCGGCAATACAGACTGCACGACGGCGCAGGCCAGGGCGAGAATCAGGGTGAAGTGACCGAGTTCGACAAACATGGCCGCACAATAGGGCAGCCCCTTCCCGGCGCCAATGGTATTTTGCGGGGAATTCGCGGACGGATTGTCACAATCCGTTCAACAGCATCCGTTCAGCGACCGGCATCAGGGGAAGACCGGCCGCATCCGGCGCTTGTTCACCCGTCATGCGCAGCGCGCCGCGCCTCGAGCTTCTTCCAGGCGTCAAGTGCCGGATTGGCGGCCTGATCCGGAGCCTCGGCCAGCACCTGCCACAGCGCGGCCTCTTCCACTGCCTTCAGGCGGGCAATACCAGCCGTCACCTGCGGCGCGCGCAGCATGGTTTCGGCGATCGAGCGCTGGAATTCCTGCCCCTTGGCCTGATAGCGCGCCCCGAAATAGAACGAAACCACCGCCCCCATCAGCCACCACAGCGGCTCGGGCACCAGCACCAGCCCCTGCATGCGGGCGGCGAACCACACCGGATCCACCATTGCCGCCACGAACAGCCCCAGCGTGCCAAGCGCCATCGCCGGGCGGGGAATGCGGTTCACCGCATCCATGAAACGATCGAACAGCCCCTTGCGGGGGGTGGCGAATTCGGCCCCCATCTGGGCCAGCGCCTGCTTCCGCAGCGCCATTTCGCGCGCTGCGCCTGCTTCGGCGTTTTCGCGAAACACCTCTACCGTGTCGCGCACCACATTGCTGCCATTCCCGAACAGCAGGGCGAAAAGACGGTCGATCAGTCCCATGCCGATACCCTCCGGCGGTGCTCGGCATCGCTCAGATGATATTTCGGCGAGATGAATTCCTCGGCCCGGCGGATCCAGCCCCCCTTGCCGCCATCGCGCCGGCGGGCAAACTTGCGCAGGGGCGGACGCATGTCGCCAAGGCGATAATAGTAGTTGCGCCGCGCGATTCCGTAGGCATCGGCCAGGTGACGGGGCGCACGTGCCGCAGCAAGGCGCGCTGCCTCGATGGTCTGCGGTCCGATCACCCCGTCCACCGCGATCGCATGGCCCATCTCGTTCAGCAACCGCTGCAGCAGGCGCACCGCATTGGCGCCGGCATTCACATACATGTCGAACACCGTGGCATGCAGTTCCTTCGGCAGGCGATAGATGCCGGGGCGGCGGAAATAATGCGCCATGAAGATGTCGCGCGCATGCGCCGGCGACAATGCCCGCAGATCGGCGCGCGTGACATGTCCGTCACCATCCAGATCCATTCCGAGGCGGGTCAGGGTTGCCAGCGTGACCCCGTGATTGGTGGCCCCGCCGGGATCATCCGGATCATCCACCCAGCCCCCCTCGCGGGCAACGATTTCGGCGGCAAGCGCCTCGACTGCATGTCTTTCGGTCTGTTTCATCCCATTCCCACGCTCTGACGGATTGCGCGGGAAAGAATGCTTGCCGGACGGTTAATTCCGCCCTTAGCTACCGTTCGCCCCCTCCTGCTCCCGGGGGTCCACATAAACGCCCTGATCCTTCAGCGCGTCCACCACCTCCTTGGGCATGTAGTCCTCGTCATGCTTGGCCAGGATTTCGGAGGCAACGAAAGTGCCGTCCACCAGCCGCCCGGTGCCGACCATGCCATCGCCCTCCTTGAACAGGTCGGGCAGCACTCCGGTATAGCGCACCGGCACCGAAACATTGGTGTCGGTCACCCGGAAGGTAATGGTTTCCCCTTCGCCGCGCACCAGCGAGCCCTCCTCCACCAGCCCGCCGATGCGGAATACCTCGCTGGGGTCAGGCGGGCTTTCCACCACCTGGCTGGGGGTGCGGAAGAAATTGATCCCGTCGCGCATGGCATAGCCGATCAGCCCGACCGAGGTGAACAGGAACAGGAACGACAGCAGGATCAGCCGCTTCCTGCGTTTCTTCTTCAGGTTCTTCATCGCGTCCTCACGGAAAGAGCGGCGCCGCAAGCAGCCCCGCGGTTTCATCGAGCCCGAGCATGATGTTGGCGCATTGCAGCGCCTGCCCCGAGGCCCCCTTCATCAGGTTGTCAAGCACCGAAATGATGATGACACGGCCCTTTTCCCGACCGGCCACAACACCGATGTGGCAACGGTTCGATCCCCGCACATGCTGGGTGGCGGGCACCTGGCCCGCAGGCAGCACGCGCAGGAAGGGTTCATCGGCATATCTTTCGGCCAGAACCTCATGCACGCGCGCCGCATCTCCCGCCACATGGATCGTGGCCATCATGCCCCGGTTCATCGGCACCAGGTGGGGCGTGAAGCCGGCCAGCACCGGCCGCCCGGCGGCGGCGGAAAGCTCCTGGTCGAGCTCGCCCATGTGCCGGTGCCCGGCTACGCCATAGGCGGCAAGGCCTTCGTTCGCCTCGGCGAAAAGGCTGGTCTCGCGCAGCGCCCGCCCAGCCCCCGAAACACCCGATTTCGCATCGATCACGATACCTTCGGGCGCAATTGCCCCTGCCTGCAGCAGCGGCACCAGAGGCAGAAGCGCGGTCGCCACGTAGCAGCCGCTGTTGGCGGTGATGCGGGCCGCCGCGATCGCTTCGCGATGAATCTCGGGAATGCCGAAGGCCACCTCGGGCTGGATGTCGAGCGCACGATGAGGCCGCCCATACCACTTTTCGTATTCGGCCCCGTCGCGCAAGCGGAAATCGGCAGACAGATCCACCACCTTCACCCGTTCGGGCAGCTTGCGCACCAGATCGTGGCCGACCCCGTGCGGCAGCGCCAGGAAGGCCAGATCGATGCCGGTGAAATCGATCGCATCGATCCTTGCCAGATCGGGCAGATCCAGATGGCCAAGATGAGGGAATACCGCACCCATGGGCCGGCCCGCCTTGCGGTCGGCGCTGAGAGCGGCGATCCGCATGCCCGGGTGGCCCGAAATCAGGCGCACCAGCTCGGCACCCGTATAGCCGCTGGCACCGAGAATGGCGATGGATACGGTCATGGCAAGACCTCACTGTTCGTCATGTTATCTAGGGCGTTTGGCCCCGTTCTGCAATCAGGCCGGCTGAAAGGTGATCTTTCGTCGCAGGAACTGCGTGGCACGATCACCGACACGCGCCGCATCCCCCGTGGAGAGAAACCGGCTTTCGTCTCCCGCACCCAGCATGTCGGGATGGCGGCGAAGATAATCCGCAAGGCTTTCGGCCACCAGACTGGCCTGGCTGAACACCTTCACATCCCTGCCCAGGGCCTCCTGGAACACATCGGCCAGCAACGGGTAGTGGGTGCATCCCAGAACCGCTGCCTGAGGATGCGGCATCTTGCGCTTCAACGCCTCTACATGGCTGCGCACAAGGGCCTCGGCGAGGATCTCGTCGCCTTCCTCGATCGCGTCCACCACGCCGCCGCAGGCCTGGGCCTCCACGTCCACACCGATGGCCCGGAAGGCAAGCTCGCGCTGAAAGGCACGGCTGGCCACCGTGGCGGGTGTGGCGAACAGTGCCACATGTTTCACGGCAACCTCTCGGGGAGGGGAATTGTCGCCCCACTTGCGCTCGGTCAGCGCCTCGATCAGCGGCACGAACACGCCAAGCACGCGCTTGCCCGGCGGCAGCCCCTCTTCCTGGATGCGGCGCAACGCCACCGCGCTGGCGGTATTGCAGGCCAGGATCACCAGATCCACGCCCTCTTCCCAGATGCGTTCGACCGCCGCCCGGGTCAGGCGATGAACATCCTCGCCATCGCGCACCCCATAGGGCGCATGGGCGCTGTCGGCAAAATAGACCAGCGGCAGATCGGGCAGACGCCTGTGAACCGCGTCCCACACCGTCAGCCCCCCAAGCCCCGAATCGAATATGCCGACAGCCATTTTCCCAGCCTATCTGCGCGCGTTTCACCTGGAGCGGGCCTTACACCCAAGGGGCGCGTGGCGCAATGGCCCCGGGGCCTTCCGCGACCCTATTGCGCGGCCATCGGCACCGCCTCGCCGCCCTTTTCCAGAGCTTCCAGCAACTCGGCGCGCCGTTTTGCCGCCTTTTCCATCGCCGCCGCCTTCACCGGACCGAAGCCCAGGATCGAAAGCGGCAGTTCGAAGATTTCGACGGCAATATCGCGGGTTTCGGGGGTGACGCAGGGCAGGATCGCATCCATGTCGGCCTCATACCGGGCGATAAGGGCGCGCTCGGCCCGTCGCTCGGCGCTGTAACCGAAAGGATCAAGAACCGTACCCCGCAGACCCTTCAGCCGCGCCAGCAAACGGAAGCCGTGGCGCATCCATGGTCCGAAACGGCGCTTTTTCGGGCGCCCGTCGCCCCCCTTGCGCGAAAGAAGCGGAGGCGCAAGGTGATATTCAAGGGTGAAATCTCCCTCGAATTCGGTGCGCACCCTTTCCGCGGTTTCAAGGTGCAGGCGGGCCACCTCGTATTCATCCTTGTATGCCAGAAGCTTGTGCCATCCGAGCGCCACGGCTTCCTTCAGGCGCTCGTCCCCTATCCGGGCGAGCCGCGCCAGATAGCGCCGTTTCAATGCCCTGTTCTGGTATTTCTCCAGGTGATCGGCTCGCAGGGCGATCCGTTCTTCAAGGGTCTTCGGCCCTTCCGCCGCTTTCGGAGCGGCCATGCGCGCGGCTTCCTCGGGGTGCAGGAATGCCCAGCGTCCGATCTGGAAGGCACGCCCGTTTTCCGCCACCTTCGCACCGTTGAGCTCGATCGCGCGCAGGATCGCCGCCTGACCGAGCGGCACCAGCCCCGCCTGCCAGGCGGCCCCCAGCATCATCATGTTGGAATAGATGCTGTCGCCCAGCAGGGCGCGGGCCAGGGCCGTGGCATCGAACATGCGCAAACGCGCACCGAGGCGGGCCTCGAGCTGCAGCTTCAGCCGGTCGGCCGGCAGCACGAAATCACGGTTGCGGGTGAAATCCCCGGTGATGATCTCGTGCGCATTCACGACCGCACCAGTGCGTCCGCGCTTCATCAGGCCGATGGTCCTGGCGCCCGCCGTCACCACCAGATCACCGCCGATCACTGCATCGGCCTCGCCGGTGGCCACACGGATGGCGCTGATGTCTTCGGGGGCATTGGCGATTCGGCAATGAATGTGCACCGCACCGCCCTTCTGGGCCAGGCCGGCCATCTCCATCATGCCGGCGCCCTTTCCATCAAGCCGGGCGGCCATGGCCATGATCGCCCCGATCGTTACCACGCCGGTGCCGCCCACCCCGGTGATCACCACGTTCCAGGTACCGCTGATCCCGGGCAGATCAGGAGCAGGCAGATCGGGCAGATCAAGCGCGGTGGTGGCCGCCTTGCGGATACGCCCGCCCTTCACGCTCACGAAGCTCGGGCAGAAGCCGCGCACGCAGGTATAGTCCTTGTTGCAGCCCGACTGATCGATGGCGCGCTTGCGGCCGAATTCCGTTTCCAGAGGCACGATCGACACACAATTGGACTGCACCCCGCAATCGCCGCAGCCTTCGCAGATATCGGGATTGATGAAGATGCGTTCGTCAGGATCCGGAAACAGGCCGCGCTTGCGCCGGCGGCGCTTCTCGGCGGCGCAGGTCTGAACATAAATTATGACAGATACGCCCTTGATATCACGAAACTTCTTCTGAACATCCATCAGCTCTTCACGGGGATGGAAGGTAAGACCAGACGGGAAGGCAGACCTGTCGATCTCTTCCTTTTCGTCATGGACGACCGCCACATGGCGCGCACCCATGGCCATGACTTCACGGGCAATGCGCGGGGCATCAAGGCCGCCTTCATTCGCCTGACCGCCGGTCATCGCCACCGCATCATTGTAGAGGATCTTGTAGGTGATTCTGGTGCCCGCCGCGAGCGCCGCACGGATTGCCTGCACGCCGGAATGGTTGTAGGTGCCGTCGCCCAGGTTCTGGAATACGTGATCGCGCTTCGAAAACGGCGCCTCGCCGATCCAGTTCGCACCCTCGCCCCCCATATGGGTGAACCCGATGGTGCCGCGATCCATCCACTGCACCATGTAGTGACAGCCGATTCCCGCATAGGCACGGCTGCCCTCGGGGATCTTCGTGGAAGTATTGTGCGGACAGCCCGAGCAGAACCATGGCAGGCGGGTGGCAATCTCTTCCGCATTATCTGATTTTCTTGCTTCTTCAATATCCTGAAGGCCTGACTTGATGCGGTCCGTACCACGGCCTTCCTCGATCAGGACAGCCCCGATCCTTTCGGCGATGAAGACCGGATCAAGCGCGTAGCGAGTGGGGAACAACTCCACCCGGCGGCCGTTTTCCCAGCTGTCGCCCTTGTGCCAGCCATAGATGCGGCGGCCGCGGCGATCCTCGAAGATCGCTTCCTTCGCCTGCACTTCGATCAGCTTGCGCTTTTCCTCGACCACCACGATCAGCTCCAGCCCCTCGGCCCATTCGTGAAAGCTCTGCATGTCAAGCGGCCAGGTCTGACCCACCTTGTAGGTGGTTATTCCGAGGCGCTCGGCCTCGGGCGCATCGATCCCCAGAAGATCGAGCGCATGGGTGAGATCGAGCCAGTTCTTGCCTGCCGCCACGAAGCCGATCTTCGCCCCCGGTCGCCCCCAGACCCGACGATCGATCCGGTTGGCGCGGGCAAAGGCTTCGGCGGCGAAGCGCTTGTAGTCGATCATCCGCGCTTCCTGCGCCACAGGGGTATCGACAAGGCGGATGTTCAGCCCGCCCTCGGGCCTCTCGAATTCGGGGGTGACAAACTGCATCCTGTCGGGGCGACCATCGACCACGGCGGTCGCCTCGATGGTGTCCTTCATCACCTTCAGCCCGCACCAGACGCCGGCGAAGCGGCTGAGCGCCCAGCCGTAAAGCCCGTAATCGAGGATTTCCTGCACCCCGGCGGGCGACAGCACCGGCATGTAGGCATCGACCATCGCCCAGTCGCTCTGATGCAGGGTGGTCGAGCTTTCGCCGGTGTGATCATCGCCCATGGCCATCAGCACACCGCCATGTGGGCTGGTGCCGGCCATGTTGGCGTGGCGCATCACATCACCCGAGCGATCCACCCCCGGCCCCTTGCCATACCACAGCGCGAACACGCCGTCATAGCGGCCCTCGCCGCGTAATTCCGCCTGCTGGGTGCCCCAGATGGCGGTTGCAGCGAGATCCTCGTTCAGGCCGGGCTGGAACAGCACGTCGGCGGCCGCAAGCTGTTTCTCTGCCCGGCTCATCCACATGTCGACAGCCCCGAGCGGCGAGCCCCGATAACCGCTGACGAAACCCGCCGTGTTCAGCCCCGCTGCACGATCGCGCGCCTTCTGCATCAGCATCAGGCGCACCAGTGCCTGGGTGCCGTTCAGCAACACGGGGCTTTTTCCCAGATCGAAGCGATCTGCCAGGCTGACATCCGCCAGTTTCATCGCAGGCCTCCCTTGCGACATTATAGCACGATACTAGGTCATTCCTGCTGACCTACAAAGAAAAATCTTTGCACCACAAACGATTGCACATGGCTGTCTTTTTCGGGTAATTCTGCGCAACGAAACCGGCTTTGCAATGAATGGTTCGCATAAAATGGACTGGGACAAGCTAAGAATATTTCATACCGTGGCCGAAGCCGGAAGTTTCACCCATGCGGGCGAGATCCTGCATCTGTCGCAATCGGCTGTCAGCCGGCAGATTCAGGCGCTTGAAGACAGCCTGAACGTCACCCTCTTCCACCGTCATGCAAGGGGGCTGATTCTCACCGAACAGGGCGAATTCCTGTTCGAGGCGACACAATCCATGAACCACCGGCTGGCTGCGGCCATCGCCCGCATCCGCGACAGCAAGGAAGAAGTATTCGGACATCTGCGCGTAACCACGACAACCGGCTTCGGATCGCTCTGGCTGGCCCCCCGCCTGCCGCATCTCTATGCGAAATATCCCGAACTGAAGATCGACCTGATGCTTGAGGAGCGGGTGCTTGATCTGCCCATGCGCGAGGCCGACGTGGCCATTCGCATGAAGGAACCGAGCCAGGCCGACCTGATCCGCAAGAAACTGATGGGCGTGCACATGCGCCTTTATGCCTCTCGCGAGTATCTGAATCGCAGCGGCACGCCCGAACGCCTGGAAGATCTGGGCGCACACCGCCTGATCTCGCAGAGCATCAAGGCGCAGCAGGTAAGCGCGGGGGCAATGTTCGTCCAGTCCCTGCTCACCCACGAGGTGCGCTCGCTGCTGACCGTAAACAGCTATTTCGGCGTTCTTCAGGCCGTCCGTGCCGGGCTTGGCATCGGCGTGTTGCCCGATTACCTCACCGAGGATTTTCCGAACCTGATCCGCGTGCTGCCCGCACTTCAATCGAACGAGGTGCCGGTTTTCCTCGCCTACCCGGAAGAACTGCGAAAATCACGCCGTATCAAGGTTTTCCGGGATTTCGTGATCGAGGAAATCGTGACCCACCGCCGCAAGCGGCGTGATACGAAAGACACAGCCATGACGTGAATGCATGGCCGCCATGCTGCTGTGCGGCATTTTTGCCCTTGATCCGGCAATCCCCCCCCACCTAAATAGGGGCATGAAGGCAGCACTTATGCTTTCATACCTCCCTGTTGGACTTCGGCCGAGCTTCCGCGCTCGGCCTTTTTTTTTTCGTGCGCTTCCCCTGTTCTCCTGCTGCCGCCTGCTTCTGCGGGCCATGCCCCTGCGCCGCTTTGGCTCTTTCCCGCCGACGCACAAGGCCTTATGAAGTGCCACAGGATACCGCCTGAGGGAACCCGCAAGCAGATGAGCACCACCACCAGGACCCGGGCCGCCACCGATCAGGAACCGGAAATCACCGAAGAACTGATCGCGGCCCACGGGCTGAGCGCACAGGAATACGCCGAGATCCTGCGGCTTCTGAACCGCGCGCCCACCTTCACCGAACTCGGCATCTTCTCGGCCATGTGGAACGAGCACTGTTCCTACAAGTCGTCAAAGAAATGGCTGCGCACCCTGCCCACGGAAGGCCCGCAGGTGATCTGCGGCCCCGGGGAAAACGCGGGCGTGGTGGATATCGGCGACGGGCAGGCGGTGGTGTTCAAGATGGAAAGCCACAACCACCCCTCCTATATCGAGCCCTACCAGGGCGCGGCCACCGGCGTGGGCGGTATCCTGCGCGACGTGTTCACCATGGGCGCACGCCCCATCGCCGCGATGAACAGCCTTTCCTTCGGCAGCCCCGATCATCCCCGCACCAGCCGCCTGGTGCATGGCGTGGTCGAGGGGATCGGCGGTTACGGCAACTGCTTCGGCGTGCCCACCGTGGGCGGCGAGCTGCGCTTTCATGCCGCCTACAACGGCAACTGTCTGGTCAATGCCTTTGCCGCCGGGCTGGCCGATGCGGATGCAATCTTCTACTCGGCCGCCAGCGGTGTCGGCATGCCGGTGGTCTATCTCGGCGCGAAAACCGGGCGCGATGGCGTCGGCGGGGCCACCATGGCCAGTGCCGAGTTCGACGACACGATCGAGGAAAAGCGCCCCACCGTGCAGGTGGGTGACCCGTTCACCGAAAAACGCCTGATGGAGGCCTGCCTGGAACTGATGGCCACCGGCGCGGTGATCTCGATCCAGGACATGGGCGCGGCCGGGCTGACCTGCTCGGCCGTCGAGATGGGCGACAAGGGCGGCCTTGGCATCAGGCTTGATCTCGAACATGTGCCGGTGCGCGAAGAAGGCATGAGCGCCTACGAGATGATGCTCTCGGAATCCCAGGAACGGATGCTGATGGTGCTGCGCCCCGAAAAGGAGGCCGAGGCCCGCGCCGTGTTCGAGAAATGGGATCTCGACTTCGCCATCGTCGGCGAAACCATCGCCGAAGATCGCTTCCTGATCATGCAGAACGGCAGGGTGAAGGCCGATCTGCCGCTCAGGGCGCTTTCGGGCAGCGCGCCCGAGTATGATCGCCCCTGGATCTCCCCCCCGCCCCCGGCCCCGCTCGGCCCTGTAGACAGGGTTGACCCGATCGAAGGGCTGAAGGCACTGATCTCATCGCCGAATTACGCTTCCAGACAATGGGTTTATCAGCAATATGACAGCCAGGTGATGGCCGATACCGTCCGCCCCCCGGGGCTTGGCGCGGGTATCGTGCGGGTGCATGGCACGCGGAAAGCCCTGGCTTTCACTTCGGATGTTACCCCGCGCTATGTGGCAGCTGATCCCCGCGAGGGTGGAAAACAGGCGGTGGCCGAGGCTTTCCGAAATCTTTCGGCCGTGGGCGCACGGCCCCTTGCCACCACCGACAACCTGAATTTCGGAAACCCCGAAAAACCCGAGATCATGGGCCAGTTCGTGAAGGCAATCGAGGGCATCGGCGAAGCCTGCCGCGCACTCGACATGCCGATCGTCTCGGGCAACGTCAGCCTTTACAACGAAACCGACGGCCAGGCAATCCTGCCCACCCCTACCATCGGCGCGGTCGGGCTGATCGCGGACCTCGATCAGGCGATCATCGGCCAGGCCAGCCCGGGCGACGTGCTGCTGCTGCTGGGCGGGCCGGGCACGCATCTGGGGCAATCGGCGCTGCTGGCCGAAATCCGGGGCCGCGAAGAAGGGCCGCCGCCGCCGGTGGACCTGGCGGCCGAACGCCGGCACGGAGAATTCATCCGCGCCCATCATGCCCTGATCGCCGCCTGCACCGACATTTCCGATGGCGGCCTTGCCCTTGCCGCCTTCGAGATGGCCGAAGCGGCGGGAACCGGCATTGCGATCGACGCCACCGACACGGCGGCCCTGTTTGGCGAAGATCAGGCGCGTTATCTGATCGCCTGCAATTTCGACGCCGCCGAAGCGCTGATGGTGGCAGCCGGAAAGGCCGGCGTTCCATTGGAAACGGTGGGCCGTTTCGTCGGCAATGACGTGATCCTGGGCGGAGCCTCCGCTCCGCTTCCGGAACTGCGCCACATCTATCGCACCAGTCTTGCGGCCAGCATCACCTGACATGCCGCGCCCCGGCGCAGGCACCGGGCAGAAAACCGCGATCCCCCCGAAATCCACCCCCGAAAGCCCCGGACACGGAAAAGGCGGAGCACCCGGCCCCACCTTTCCGGTGATCGCGTCTGTCGCAACTCAGCGCTTGGAGAACTGGAAGCTGCGGCGCGCCTTGCGCTTGCCGTATTTCTTGCGCTCCACCACGCGGGCATCGCGGGTCAGGAAACCCGCCGCCTTCAGCGCCGGGCGCAGTGCCGGATCGTAAAGCTGCAATGCCTTCGAGATCCCGTGCTTCACCGCACCGGCCTGCCCCGAAAGCCCGCCGCCCTTGACGGTGGCCATCACGTCGAACTGATCGACGACACCGGCCACCTCGAAGGGCTGGCGCAGGATCATCTGCAGGACCGGACGCGCGAAATAGGTGCTCATATCACGACCATTGATCGTTACCTTTCCCGAACCGGGGCGGATCCAGACCCGCGCCACCGCATCCTTGCGCTTGCCGGTGGCATAGGCGCGGCCCAGCTCATCGCGCACCGGTTCGCGCGCAGGCGCTTCCGCCGCGGCCGCCGCAGCCGCTTCACCTTCCACCGCGGCGCCCAGATCATCAAGTGTCTTGATTTCTTCGGTCATGATCAGCTCCGCGTGTTCTTGGGATTGAGGGATTTCACATCCAGCACTTCAGGGTTCTGAGCCGCGTGCGGGTGCTCGGCGCCGGCATAGATGCGCAGATTTGTCATCAGCTTGCGCGACAGGCGGTTCTTCGGCAGCATGCGCTGCACCGCCTTTTCCACCACACGCTCGGGATGCCTGCCCTCAAGGATCTGGCGCGCGGTGCGCGAACGGATCCCCCCCGGATATCCGGTGTGACGGTAATAGATCTTGGCATCACGCTTGTTGCCGGTCAGCTGCACCTTGTCGGCATTGATGATGATCACGTTGTCGCCCATGTCCATGTTGGGCGTGAAGGTGGCCTTGTGTTTGCCACGAAGACGCGCCGCAACGATCGAGGCAAGGCGGCCGAGAACGACGCCTTCGGCGTCGATCAGGATCCACTTCTTCTCGATGTCTGCCGGCGTTGCAGAAAAGGTTTTCATCGGTTTTGCCCTGTGTTTGGGTGCTCGGATTCGCATGACAGGGCGCAACAGGGCGCCCGGCCTTCTCGGATGGCGTGGTTCTAATGATTCCGCGCCCCAAGTCAAGCGCCATATGGGGAATTTTCCCATGCGAAAACAATGCGATGGAAATAAGGTATTATATTACCCCATGCCCGGCCCGCGCCGTGCCCCCGGCGGAATCGAATAGGTAAGGCTGGCCCGCGCCACCGGCGCTTCCAGACCTTGCGAAAAGATCAGCACATCGCCCACCGCCAGCACCCGGCCAAGCTTCAGGATCCGCGCCTCGGCGCGCAGCCCCTGCCCCGCCGGCGGCCGCCGCAGGAAATCGATGCCGCAATTCGTGGTGACCGCCAGCGCCACCGGCCCGATCTGGGCGAGGATCGCCAGATAGACGGCCACATCGGCCAGCGCGAACATGGCCGGCCCCGAAACCGTGCCGCCCGGGCGCAGATGCGCGTCGCGCACCCTCATTTCAAGCACAAGCCCGCCGGAAGACACCGAACGCACCCGGAAATCATCGGAAACCTGCGGAAAATGCGTGGCCATGAAGGCTTCGAGCGCAGCACCATCCATCTGCAAATCCATGCTTTCGCTCCCCTGCGTTCCTGCCTACACTCTGACCGAACATCAGGGAGATGACAACATGAGCGAAGATATCCTGCTGCGTGAAGACATCGGCCATGTCGCCTTTCTCACCATGAATTCCCCGAAGAACCTGAATGCCCTCTCCGATACGATGCTGGCGGCGCTGATGGCCGCGTTCGACAGGCTGGAAAGCGATGCGAATATCCGCGCGGTGGTGATCCGCGGCGCGGGCAAGGCCTTCTGCGCGGGGCATGATCTGAAGGAAATGCAGGCCGCACGCCAGGCCCCCGACGGAGGGCGGGAATATTTCCTTGATCTCTTCAAGCGCTGCTCGGCGATGATGCTGCGCCTGCAATCCCTGCCCCAGCCGGTGATTGCCCAGGTGCACGGAATCGCCACCGCCGCCGGCTGCCAGATGGTGGCCAGTTGCGATCTTGCAGTGGCCGCCGACGACACGCGCTTCGGCGTCAATGGTGTCAATATCGGGCTGTTCTGTTCCACCCCCATGGTAGCGCTCACCCGCAACATCCCCCGCAAGGCAGCCTTCGAGATGCTTACCACCGGCCACTTCATCAGCGCGGAACGCGCCGCCGGACTGGGGCTGATCAACAAGGCGGTTCCCGAAGCGCTGCTGGCCGCGGAAACCGAAAGCCTTGCCACCACCATCGCCGCCAAGCTCGATACCGCCGTGAAGATCGGCAAGCGCGCCTTTTACGAACAGATCGGGATGCCGACGGAATCCGCCTATGAATATGCCGGTCAGGTGATGGTGGAAAACATGCTTGAGCGCGATACCGACGAAGGCATTACCGCCTTCCTCGAAAAACGCCCCCCCGACTGGCAGGAATGAGCCGGCTTTTCCGTACCGCTTGCATCGCCGGTCCGCAAATACCCCCGCCGGAGGCACCACGTCCCGCCTGCAGCCACAAGCACAAGAGCCGCCATGAACCACGATGACCTCGCAAAATGGTCGCGCCGAGCCGCCGACTGGGCGCGCGACTATCACGCAAATCTGCGCAAGCGCCCCGTGCGGCCACCCGTGACACCGGGCCAGCTGGCCGCCCGTCTGCCCGGGGCCCCGCCCGAGCAGCCCGAGCCGATGGAGGATATCTTCGCCGATTTCGAAGCCCTCGTGCCCGATGCCACCACCCACTGGCAGCATCCGCGTTTCTTCGCCTATTTCCCCGCCAATGCCGCGCCGGCCTCGATGCTGGCCGAGCAGCTGGCCAATGCCATCGCCGGGCAGGCCATGCTGTGGGAAACCGCCCCCGCCGCAAACGAGATCGAAACCGTGATGATCCGCTGGCTTGCCGCCGCCCTTGGCCTGCCCGCACGTTTTGCCGGCACCATTCATGACAGCGCCACCACCGCCACACTCTGCGCCATCCTCACCATGCGCGAACGCGCCCTTGAATGGCGCGGCAACCGCGCCGGACTTTCTGCCGCGCCCCGCATCCGCATCTATGCCTCGGACCAGACCCATTCCAGCATCGACAAGGGCATCCGCATCGCCGGCATCGGCCAGGAAAACCTGGTGAAGATCCCCACCCGCGCCAGCCTGGCCATGGATACCGAAGCCCTTGATGCCGCCATCCGCGCCGACCGCACCGCCGGCCACCTGCCGGCCGGCGTGATCGCCTGCGCCGGGGGCACCTCGGTCGGCGCCTTCGACGACATCGCCGCCACGCTCGAAGTGGCCCGCAGCCACGGCCTTTACACCCATGTCGATGCGGCCTGGGCCGGCAGCGCCATGATCGCCCCCGAATTCCGCCGCCTCTGGAAAGGGGTGGAAGGCGCCGACAGCATTGTCTTCAATCCGCACAAATGGCTGGGCGCGCAGTTCGACTGCGCGGTGCAGTTCCTGGCCGACCCCGCCCCCCAGATCAACACGCTGGGCCTCAGACCCGATTACCTGCAATCCCTCGGTCAGAACGAGATCACCAATTACAACGAATGGACGATCCCGCTCGGCCGCCGCTTCCGCGCGCTGAAGCTGTGGTTCGTGCTGCGCGCCTATGGGCTTGAGGGGCTGCGTGCGCGCATCCGCAATCACGTGAAATGGGCCGGCGAAGCCCATGACGCCATCGCCCGCCTGCCCGGCTTCACCATCGTCACCGCGCCGGTGCTTTCGCTTTTCACCTTCCGCTACCGCAACAGCGACACGGCCACCGAAGCCCTTCTGCGGCGCATCAACGATGACGGGCGCATCTACCTTACGCAGACCAGCCACCGGGGAAAATTCGTGATTCGCATGCAGGTGGGCCAGTTCGACTGCACTCGCGCCGATGTGATGAGCGTTCCCGAAGTGCTGACCGATCTCACCCGCGCAGGCTGAGCCGCCTCTTTACACTCCGGCCTTTCCCGGATTATCTGAACGCCCGTTCAGTTCATGCCGGGAGGCCAGCCATGCAGATCAGCGAAACCCGCGCCATCATTACCGGCGCCGCCTCGGGACTCGGAGAAGCTGCGGCGCGCGCACTGAGAGAAGGCGGTGCCCAGGTGACGATCCTCGATCGCGATGCGGCACGCGGCAAGATGGTGGCGCGCGAGATCGGCGCCGGCTTCTTCAGGGTTGACGTGGCAGACGAAGCCTCGGCCAGCCAAGCCATCGCCGCCGCGCAGGAAACGATGGGCGGCATCACCGCCTGCATCAACTGTGCCGGCATCGCCACCGCCGAGCGCACGCTCGGGCGCAAGGGGCCGCATGGTCTGGAAAGCTTCCGCCGCACCATCGACGTCAACCTTGCCGGCAGCTTCAACGTGCTGCGCCTGGCCGCCGCCGCCATGGCCCGTAACACGCCCGACGCACAGGGCCAGCGCGGGGTGATCGTCAATACCGCCTCGATTGCCGCCTTCGACGGGCAGAAGGGCCAGGCTGCCTATGCGGCTTCGAAGGCCGGCATCGCAGGCATGACCCTGCCGCTGGCGCGCGATCTGGCCAGCCTCGGCATCCGCGTGATGGCGATCGCGCCGGGGATATTCCTGACACCGATGCTGACCGGCCTCGGCAGCGAGGTGGTCGAAGGGCTTGCAAAGGATGTCACCTTTCCAAAGCGTCTTGGCGATCCGGCAGAGTTCGCCGCCCTTGTGCGTTTCATCCTTGAAAACGATTACCTGAACGGCGAGGTGATCCGCATCGACGGGGCATTGCGAATGCAGTGATGCCAGAGGCGCGCCCCCCCGCACCGCCTGCGGTCTCAGCCGTCCGACCGAGCGGCGGCCTCGGCCTTTTCCTCAAGCGCCAGCCATTCCTCCTCGGCCGCCGACAGCGCCGCCTGGCGGGCCGTCAGCATTTCGCTGGCCTTTGCGAATTTCGCCGGTTCGCGCGTATAGAGTTCGGCATCCGCCAGCAGTTCGGAAAGCTTCGCGATCTCGGCCTCGAGACGCGCGATCTCGCCAGGCAGCTCCTTCAGCCGGTGGCGTTCGGTAAATGTGAGCCCGCCCGGCACCGCGGATTTCGCAGCAGATTTCGGGGGGGATTTCGCAGCAGACGCTGACCGACCGCCGCCCGACACCCGGGCACCCGCCTTCGGTTTCACGGCACCCTGCTTCTTTTCGCCCCCCTGCCCGCCCGACAGCCGCTTCTGCGCCTGATAATCGCTCCACCCTCCTGCATAGGCGGTGGCCCTGCCCCCACCTTCCATGACAATGGTGGCAGTTGCCACGCGGTCAAGAAAATCGCGGTCGTGGCTGACCATCAGCACCGTGCCATCGTAATCGGCCAGCACCTCCTGCAGCAGGTCGAGGGTTTCGATGTCAAGGTCATTGGTCGGCTCGTCAAGCACCAGAAGATTGCTCGGACGCGCCATGATCCGGGCCAGCATCAGGCGAGCCTTCTCGCCCCCTGAAAGCACCTTCACGGGGGATCTCATCTGGCTCTCGTCGAACAGGAAATCCTTCAGATAACCGGCCACATGGCGGGGCCTGCCCCGCACCATGACCTGATCCGCGCGCCCCGAAATGCCGATGGCGGGATCACCGGCGAGGTTTTCCCACAGGCTGGCCTCGGGGTCGAGGCTGTCGCGATTCTGATCGAACACGGCGATTTCAAGATTGCTGCCCAGAACCACCCGGCCGCTGTCCGGGGAGATCTCGCCGGTCAGCATCTTCAGCAGCGTGGTCTTGCCCGCCCCGTTCGGGCCGACAAGAGCCACCCGGTCCCCCCGCAGGACGCGCAGCGAAAAATCTCTGACGATCGGCTTGCCGCCGTAGGTTTTCGAAATGCCGATCGCCTCGATCACCTTGCGCCCCGATTTCGCACCACCCTCAAGCGCCATTGCCGCCCGGCCCTGCCGGCGGACCATGGTCCGGCGCTCGGCGCGCAGGCTTTCCAGCGCCCGCAACCGGCCCTGGTTGCGCTTGCGGCGTGCACTGATTCCCTCGACCGCCCAGCGGGCCTCGGCGCGGATCCTGCGGTCAAGCTTGTGGCGTGCCGTGTCCTCTTCCGCCCAGACCCTGTCGCGCCAGGATTCGAAATCAGCGAAGCCCCTTTCGCGCCGGCGCACGATCCCCCTGTCGATCCAGAGCGTGCTGCGCGTCAGCGCCGTCAGGAAAGCGCGATCGTGACTGATCAGCACGAAACCGGTGCGGGTTTCGCCAAGGCGCCGCTCAAGCCACCGGATTGCCTCGATGTCAAGATGGTTGGTCGGCTCGTCAAGCAGCAGCAGATCGGCATCTTCCGCCAGCACCCGGGCCAGCGCCGCCCGGCGGCGCTCGCCGCCCGATGCGGTGGCCACCGGGGTTTCGGGAGCAAATTTCAGCCCTTCGGCGGCCTGTGCCACGCGCCAGGCCTCGCCCGGGCCAGGCCCGGCCGCCGCGTAATCGCCCAGGGTGGAAAAGGCCGACATGTCGGGGTGCTGCTCCATGTAGCCGACCGAAACCCCGGCCGGAACCATCCGCCTGCCGCGGTCAGGCTCGATCAGCCCCGCCATCACCTTCAGCAACGTCGATTTTCCCGAACCGTTGCGCCCCACAAGCGCCACCCTGTCGCCCGGGTGGATGACCAGCGACAGGCCATCGAACACGGGCGCACCGCCGAAGGAGAGGGCGATGTCGGAAAGCTGAAGAAGCGGTGCCTGTGCCATGCGCCCGGGCTACGCAACCGCCGCGCCAAGGTCAACCGTCCGGGCGCGGGGCGCGCCGGCCGGATCGGAGCGGGCCGGACCAGAAGCCCGAACCGCTCAGCCGGCCAGCGCCAGCAGGCGGCGTCGGCGGGCCGCCGGCAGGGCCTGCACCTCGAGCACGGCAAACAGGTGCAACGTATCCATTTGACGGTCGATCACTGCATGATCCGACACCCAGCCGCCAAGCGCCAGATAGCTGCGCAGCATCGGCGGCAGCCCCCGGAAGGCGCGCTTCGGATCGGCCGGTGCCGGCCATCCGGCAAAACGGACGACCTCGGGCGCACGCACCCCTACCCGCCAGCGGCGCGGCGCCAGGTGGCGGGCCGCGATCAGTGCCAGGGCCTCCGCATGGGCCGCCGCATCGGCGCCGCGAAACGAAGCGCATCCGAACAGCAGCCCCGCCCGATGTCGTTGTGCGAATTTCGCAAGCGCCCCCAGGGCAACGCGCAGGATATCGGGGTCGCGCTCATGCGGTGTAACGCAGAACCGCCCGATTTCCAGCATCGGCCCCTCATGGCCGGAAAGCGGCGAAAGATCATAATGGCGGGCCGAATAGCTGCGCGCCACCGCATGCCCCCCCGCCAGCGGCAGCACCCGAAAACAGGAAACCAGCCGCCCGGTGCGGCTTTCCTCGATCAGGACATGCCGGCAGATGGCATCATGGGCATCACCTTCCCGCGCGGGGGGAACGGACGGCGCCTCGGATTTTCCGCCCCTCCTGCCGGCCGCCGGAGCTGCGATGAAGGCGCGATAGCGCAGGACCTGCGCGCGGCGCAGATCATTGTCGCAGGCAGCCAGCCGGGCCCGGTAGCGCCCGGTGACCAGAACCTGCGCCTCCCCCCCTTCTGCTGTCCGTTCCGTTCCCCGTTCCGGCATCCTGTCTTCCTGTCGTGGCCCTGCCCGCAATCCGGGCCGCCCCCGGAACCGACGCGACCGGACGGGCCGGACCGCTCGCTCCGATGTGATCGCCTGGCCCTTCATATGTCCGAACGCCTGTGGCACACAAGAACGGCGATCCATCAGCAACAGGACGAAAACCGTGGAAAAGATCAGGAAATCCGACGCCGAATGGCGTGCCCTGCTTTCCGAACCGGCCTACAAGGTTACCCGCAGGCACGGCACCGAGCGCGCCTTCAGCCATGATGACTTTCCGAAGGAACCGGGCGTGTTCCGCTGCATCTGCTGCGATCAGCCCCTGTTCGACGCGGCGGCGAAATACGACAGCGGCACCGGCTGGCCCAGCTTCTTTCGGCCGCTCACCCCCGAAGCCGTGGGCGAAAGCGAGGACCGCCGCCTGCTCGTGAAACGCACCGAGGTGCACTGCGCGCGCTGCGATGCGCATCTGGGCCATGTCTTTCCCGACGGCCCGCCACCCACCGGCCTGCGCTACTGCATCAACGGCGTTGCACTGAAATTCGAACCGTTCGGGCAGTAACACCGCCCCGGGCGCACCCTTCACATCCGCATTCCGGCAGGGCGCAAAGGATCAGCAAAGGATCAGTTGTTGCCCAGGATGTCGCCGGCACGGATGTTGCCGATATTGCCCAGAAGCTGGCGAATGAAGCTGACGCCCTTGATGTTGCTGTCGGTCACCCGGCGCGAAATCGGCACCACGCGGCCATCGGTCAGGGTGAAACGCTCGACATTCTCGACAACCCCGTTCCTGTCGAAGGTGATCGCCACCAGCTGGCGATCCACCTCGCGGGGTTCATTCATGCCGAAATGGCGCCAGCGGCTTTGCACGTAATACCAGCCGCCGCCCCCGAGCACGCCGGCCACCGAAGGACGGCCGATCTGCTCGGCCACGCTTTCTCGGGTGCTGACCCCGACGACGATACCCTCCAGGTCCGAATCACTGGGCACATAGCCGTGATTGCGGTAAACCGAAGAGCACCCGGCCACCGCCAGCAGCAACAACCCGAGCGTTCCCGCCCTGAAACAGTTCACCTCAGATATCCCCCTGCCTTGCAAGGCGCATGATCGCCTCGTATCGGCTTACAGAATGATCGCCCCGGGTTCAAGAATGGAAGCACCATGACGAAACATCCCGAAACCGGCCCGGCCAACGGAAGCGCCCCCGCCCGACGTCTCCGGGTTTCGGCCCTGAGCGCCGAGCAGCCCACCCCGTTCCGGCTGGAGCCCCCGGCCGGGGAACGGCACGAGATCGCCGCCGCGCTCGGCCTCACGGCACTGCGCCGGCTTGCCTTCACCGGCACCATCGCCCCGGAGGGCGATGCCGACTGGCGCCTTGACGCAACGCTTGGCGCAACGGTGGTGCAGCCTTCGGTGGTCAGCCTTGCGCCGGTAACCACGCGCATCGACGAAACCGTGACCCGCCGTTTTCTGGCCGAAATGCCCGCCTCCGCCCCGGCCGGGGACACGCCCGAGGGCGGCGTCGAGATCCCCGGGGACGACAGCATCGAGCCCCTGGGACGCGAAATCGACTTGTGGGAAGTGATGCTCGAATCGCTGGCCCTCGCACTGCCCGTCTGGCCCCGCGCTGCCGGCGAAACCCTTGGCACGCGCAGCTTCGCCCCCCCGGGCGAAACTGCGACCGAGACAAAAGAGGAAAGGCCGGAACACCCGTTTGCCGCCCTCTCGGCCCTGCGCGACAAGCTTGAAAACGGCGACTGATCCCGCCCACGATCCCATTCACCACCCCGGTGCCGGGGCAGACGCCCGGCCGGGGGGGCAGGCACGAAGGAGCGGCACGCGATCGCGCCCCGCCACCCCCGGGAGCGGGCAAGAAAACGCTTGCGCCACGCGCGATTCGCAGTATGTTCCGGCCCTCGCTTGCATCAGGGTTGGACAGCGGCCTGCCAAAAGCGTAAGACCGCTGCCAGGAAACTGCAAACCGGGGCCCCGGGCCCCAGAACCGTCAACGGGGCGCCGCCCCACATATCCGAGGTTGAGACATGGCTGTCCCTCAGAACAAAGTGACGCGCTCGCGCCGCAACAACCGCCGCTCGCATGATGCGCTGGTCGCCGCCAACCCGGCGGAATGCCCCAATTGCGGCGAGTTGAAGCGCCCGCATCATGTCTGTGCCGCCTGCGGCCACTATGACGAGCGCGAAATCGTCTCGATGGTTGACGAGATCGACCTGGACGAAGACGACGCCGCATAAGCCCGCGGCCCGCCATCAGGAATGCGCGCGCACCCTAAAAATGCTGCCGAACGGGCCCCGGCGGGCCGTTTCACCATTTCGGTTGACGCCATGGGCGGAGATCGCGGCCCCGCCGCCGTGGTTGCCGGAATGGCGGATTCCGCCGCCCACCACCCCGAGATGGATTTCATCGTGCATGGCGACAGCGCCCTGCTGAAGCCGCTGATCGGCAGGAAGCAGGTTCTGAACGGGCGCTGCCGGATCCGTCATGCGCGCGATGTGGTCAGCATGGACGACAAGCCGAGCCAGGTGATGCGCAACGGCCAGGAAACCTCGATGTGGGCCGCCATCGATGCGGTGCGCGCCGGCGAAGCCGCAACCGCCGTTTCCTGCGGCAACACCGGTGCGCTGATGGCCATTTCCATGCTGCGGCTGCGCAAGCTGCCCGGCGTGAACCGCCCGGCCATTGCCTGTCTGTGGCCATCGCGCAACCCTGGCGGCTTCAACGTCATGCTTGATGTGGGTGCCGATATCCGCGCCGATGAACGTGATCTTCTGCAATATGCGCTGATGGGGGCTTCCTACGCCCGCAACGGCCTTGGCATCGCCCGCCCGCGGATCGGCCTGCTGAACGTGGGCACCGAAGAATTCAAGGGCCGGCCCGAATTGAAGAGGGCCGGCGATCTGATTGCCGCCAACGCGCCCCGGGCGGATTTCGAATATGTGGGTTTCATCGAAGGAGGCGACATCCCCTCGGCGCGTGTCGATGTGATCGTCACCGACGGTTTTACCGGCAATGTGGCGCTCAAGACCGGCGAAGGCACCGCCTCTCTGATCCGCGCATTCCTGCGCGAAGCCTTCGAAGCCACCCCCCTTTCGCGCATCGCCGCGCTTCTGGCCATGACAAGCCTGCGCCGGCTCAACCGCCGGATCGATCCGCGCCGGGTAAACGGCGGGGTGTTTCTCGGGCTGAACGGCACGGTGGTGAAATCCCACGGCAGCGCCGATGCCACCGGCGTTTCGGCGGCGCTCGGTCTGGCGCTGCAACTGGCCAGATCGGGGTTTTCCGAAAAACTTGCCGCCCGGGTTGCATCCGCAGCCGCTCAGGGCAAAGATACGAAAGGCGAAAACAAGGGCGGGGCAGGCGGATGACAACACGTGCTGTGGTCACCGGTGTCGGGCATCACCTGCCCGAACGGGTTGTTGCGAATGCCGAATTCGAAGCCATGCTTGATACCAGCGATGCCTGGATTCGCAGCCGTTCGGGCATCGAACGGCGCCATTTCGCGGCCGAAGGCGAAACCAGTTCGATACTGGGCACGAAGGCGGCCGAAGCGGCACTTGCCGACGCCGGCCGTTCTGCCGACGACATCGACGCAATCCTCGTGGCCACCTCGACCCCGGATCTGACCTTTCCCTCGACCGCCACCATGATCCAGGCCGAACTGGGGATGACCGGCGGCTATGCCTTCGACATCCAGGCGGTCTGCACCGGTTTCGTCTATGCGCTTGCCAATGCCAATGCGCTGATCCTTGCCGGTCAGGCCCGCCGCATCCTGGTGATCGGCACCGAAACCTTCAGCCGCATCATGGACTGGAAAGACCGCAGCACCTGCGTTCTGTTCGGCGATGGCGCCGGCGCGGTGGTGCTTGAGGCGCAGGAAGGCACCGGCACCACGGCCGATCGCGGCATCCTGGCCACCGATCTGCATTCCGACGGCCGCTTTCGCGAGCTTCTCTATGTGGATGGCGGGGTTTCGACCACCGGCAGAAGCGGCCACCTGCGCATGCAGGGGCGCGAGGTATTCCGCCATGCGGTCGAGAAACTGGCCGAAACCGCGGAAACCACGCTTGCGGAACTCGGCCTTTCGAGCGGCGACATCGACCGGATCGTGCCCCACCAGGCCAACCTGCGCATCATCAGGGCCACCGCCCAGAAGATGGGCATTCCGCTCGAACGGGTGATTCTCACCGTGCAGGATCACGGCAATACCTCGGCCGCCTCGATTCCGCTGGCGCTGTCGATCGGCAAGGCGCGCGGCCAGATCCGCAGGGGCAATCTGCTGCTTCTCGAAGCGATCGGCGGCGGACTGACCTGGGGATCGGTGGTTTTACGCTGGTAACGGGCATAAACGCCGCAATCCAAGCCATTGATATTGACTCGGAATTTCCTTCGCCCCTATGCTTCCGCCAGCCAACGGGGGAATTTCATGACCAACAAGACATTGACGCGAATGGATCTGAGCGAGGCCGTTTTCCGGGAAGTCGGCCTCAGCCGCAATGAAAGCGCGCAACTTGTGGAAGAGGTGCTTCAGTACATGGCCGATGCCCTGGTGGCCGGCGAACAGGTGAAGATTTCTTCCTTCGGCACCTTCACCGTGCGCCAGAAAGGGGCCCGTATCGGCCGCAATCCCAAGACCGGCGAAGAAGTGCCGATCTCGCCCCGCCGGGTTCTGAGCTTCCGCCCCTCGCATCTCATGAAAGATCGCGTGGCGGCCCGGAACAAGCGCTGAAGGCCACCTGATCCATGGCCAAATCGCCCGATGCCTTCCGAACGATCAGCGAAGTGGCCGACTGGCTGGACACGCCGGCCCATGTCCTGCGCTTCTGGGAAAGCAGGTTTCCGCAGATCAAGCCGGTGAAACGGGCCGGCGGGCGGCGCTATTACCGCCCGGGCGACATGCTGCTGATCGGCGGCATCAAGAAGCTGCTGCACGAAGACGGGATGACGATCAAGGGCGCGCGCAAGATCCTCAGGGAAAAGGGCGTGAAATATGTGGCCGGCCTGTCGCGCCCGCTTGATACGCCGCTGCGCGACCTGCCCGGAATCAGCGACGTGACCATCGAAGCCCGGCCCGTTCCGCAGCCAGCCCCCGGAGCCTCGCCCCGGATCGAACCGCAGCCGGAAGCCGCGGCCGACCCGGAAGCATCGCCCCGTGGCGCCGAACCTTCGGAAACAAAGCCCGATCCCGCGCCGGCACCTGAAAACATGGATGCCCTTGAAAGCACGCCCGACTCGCCAGCTGCACCGGATACGCGGGAAATTTCACCGGAGGTCACACGGGAATCCGGCCATGCACCCGCGGAAACCGTCCCGCCCGAAGCACCCTTGCCCGGAACCACGGCCGAGCCGGCAGAGGCAGCGCAGCCCCTTCCGGAACCGCAGCCGCGCGAATCCGAGGGGCTGATGGCCGCGGATGCCCCCCCCGCCGAGGCCCCCGTCAGCCCGGAAACCCCGCCACGGGCTGCGCCGGAATCTCCCGCGCCAGAAGCCGAGCCCCCCCCGTCTGCGGAAACACCCGCCCCCGGTGAAACCGCCCGCCCCGCCGAACCGGATGAGGCGGCAGAACCCGGGGAAAGAGCCCGCGGCGATGCGGAGGAAAACGCACCCCGCCCCTTGGCCACCAGCCCCCTGCCCGAACCCGATTTCGCCACCGTGCTTGCCCTGCTGCGCAACCGCCCGGCCGGCGCTCCGCCCCCCGAGCAGGCCCGGATCACCGCCATCCGCGAGCGCCTTGTCGCCCTGCATGCCAGAATGGGCGATCCGGGCCGCGAAAGCCCCCCCGGCTGAGGCAAAAGATGCCGATTGCCGCTTGCCCCCGCGCCGAAAAACAGTATGAAGGAGCCCGTGTCGGGCTATGGCGCAGTCTGGTAGCGCGTCCGTCTGGGGGACGGAAGGTCGCAGGTTCAAGTCCTGCTAGCCCGACCAACGCAAGACCCGTCCGCAGGCGCCGTGCCCGGACGGGTCTGCCGTTTTCAGGATGACGATCACAGCATGACGACAGGGCATGACAGACCGGGGGTGCTTCCCTGCCAGCGCATCGAAGCGCTGATCGGCAAGAAGATGATTGCCGCCGCCCGCCCGATCCTGCCGGAGCAGGTGCAACCCGCCTCGCTTGATCTGCGCCTTGGCGATACCGCCTATCGGGTGCGGGCCTCGTTCCTGCCCGGAGCAAACAGCACCGTGGCCGACCGGCTGGGCGATTTCGAGATGCACCGCATCGATCTGGCCGATGGCGCGGTGCTTGAAAAGGGCGCCGTCTATCTGGTGCCGCTGATGGAACGCCTTGCCCTGCCCGAGGGCATCAGCGCGGTAGCCAATGCCAAGTCCTCGACCGGGCGGCTTGATCTTCTGACCCGCACCGTCACCGACAGCGGCACCGAATTCGACCGGATTCCCCCGGGCTATGCGGGGCCGCTTTTTGCCGAGATCTGCCCGCGCTCGTTTTCGGTTCTGGTGCGCCCGGGAATGCGGCTGAACCAGATCCGCTTCCGCCAGGGGCAGGCGGTGCTGGACGATGACGCGCTGCGCGAACTGCATGAAAGAACCCGGCTGGTCTCGGGCCGGGCGCATGTGGATCAGGGGCTCGGGTTTTCGGTCGATCTCTGCCCCGAGAGGGATGACCTGGTGGGCTATCGCGCCAAACCGCATACCGGGCTGATCGATCTCGACAGGATCGCCCATTACGATCCGGCCGATTTCTGGGAGGAAATCCGCACCCGCGCAGGCCGCATCATCCTGGATCCCGGTGCCTTCTATATCCTGGTCAGTCGAGAAGCGGTGCACATCCCCCCCGACTGCGCCGCCGAAATGGCACCCTATCTGGCCCTGGTCGGAGAATTCCGGGTGCATTACGCCGGTTTCTTCGATCCGGGCTTCGGCCATGACGCAGCGGGTGGTGCGGGCTCGCGCGGGGTGCTTGAGGTGCGCTGTCATGAGGCCCCCTTCGTGCTGGAACACGGGCAGACCGTGGGCCGGCTGGTTTACGAGCGGATGGCGGAGGTGCCGGCGCGGCTTTACGGGGCCGGGATCCGCTCGAACTATCAGGGCCAGGGGCTGAAGCTGAGCAAGCATTTCCGCCAGCCGGGCTGAAAACCGCGCCGGAGCGGCCGGGGCTGGCATGCCGCCGGTTCCCTGTCGGCAAGGCGGGGGAACAGCAGAAGCTGTATATGATTACAATGTGCCGGCCCATGGCTTCAAACCGTCCGAGGGCACGAATTTCCGATCCGTCCTCCCCGCAAGCGGCAGATGCCCCACCCCACCGGGCGGGCATCTGCCTGCCCGGTGCTTCCGGTATGTGCTTCTGATGCACATCACGGATTGCCATGCGTCCGGCAGCAGGACACGGGGAACCGGGGGCTGCCGGCACGGCAGGCAGCTGTTTTTCAGAACCTCCAGAAACGGCGCAAGAGGCGGGCCGCCTGCCGGGTCTGTTTCGCCTGTTGATGTTCTTCTGGTCGTGATGCCCTCTGCGGGCTGCCCCGGCGAACGACCAGATCGATCCCCCTGTTCATCGCCTTGCGCAGAACCATCCGCAGCAGCATGTTCACGATCCTGCCTGCGTTCATGGCCGGTCTCCCTTTTTGCAGCGCGGCTCCGGGCGCAGGGGCAAGGGCCTTCTATTCGTTGAAAAGCTCGCTCTGCCCGGCGGGGACGTCACCCTCGCCCGCTTCCTCATCATCGCCTTCCGGCAGCCCCGGAATCTGGCCGGAGAGCGGGCGGCTGTCAAGCAGGCCTGCGGCACGCAGTTCCTTCAGCCCGGGCAGATCCCGGGCGTTCTCGAGGCCGAAGTGATCGAGGAATTCCTGCGTGACCACATAGGTGACGGGGCGTCCCGGCGTCATCCGCCGCCGCCCGAAGCGGATCCACTCCATCTCCAGCAGCTGGTCGATGGTGCCACGCGAAACCGAAACGCCGCGGATTTCCTCGATTTCGGCGCGGGTGCAGGGCTGGTGATAGGCGATGATCGCCAGGGTTTCGATGGCGGCACGCGAAAGCTTGCGTGTTTCCACCGTTTCCTTCTGCATCAGAAAGCCGAGATCGGGCGCCGTGCGCATCGCCCAGGCATCGCCCACCCGCACCAGGCGCACGCCCCGGCCCTCATAGCGTTTCTTCAGCTGCTGCAGGGCCTCGGCCGGGTCCGAGCCATGGGGCATGCGGTCTTCCAGTTCGCGCAGGCTTACCGGATCGGCTGACGCAAACAGGATCGCCTCTACCATGCGTTCCTGCTCGCCCATTGGCGGCGCTTCGAACAGGCTTTCTTCCTGCGGCTTCTGCACCTTGCTCTCAGCCATCCGGGCCGGCCTTTCTTCTGATTTCGATGGGGGCGAAGATTTCGCCCTGACGTATCTCGATCTGACCGAGCTTGGCAAGCTCGAGCGCGGCGGCAAAACTGGCCGCGGTAGCACTGCGCCGACGCAGCGGATCGCTTTCCCAGCCCTCGGGCAGGTAGCTTTCAAGCGTTGCCCATTCGCCTGCATAGCCGATCAGGCGGCGCATGCGCTCAAGCGCCTGCTCCATCGTCATCACCGCATCGCGATCCATCGTGAAGGGGCGGAATTCATCGCGGGTGCGCAGCCGGGCATAGGCCTGCATCAGATCCAGAAGGGTGGCCGTATAGCGCACCCGACGGATGCGCGAGACATCCTCGGGCAGGCCCCGGGGAAAGAAATCGCGCCCTTTCTGATCGCGGGCCATAAGCCGCGCGGCGGCATCGCGCATGGCCTGCAGGCGCTCAAGCTGAAAGGCCAGATGCGCCGCCAGTTCCTCGCCCGAGGGGCCTTCGTCCTCGGGGTCGGGGGGCAGCAGAAGCCGCGACTTGAGGAAAGCCAGCCAGGCCGCCATCACCAGATAGTCAGCCGCCAGTTCAAGGCGCAGTTTCTTGGCCTGTTCGACGAATGCCAGATATTGCTGGGCCAGCTGCAGCACCGAAATGCGGCGCAGATCGACCTTCTGGGTGCGCGACAGTGTCAGCAGAAGGTCAAGCGGCCCCTCGAAGCCGTCAACATCCACGATCAGCGCCTCGGCGCCAAGCCGGGCCTGGAGATCGGTCACGTTATCGGTTTCGAACTGGTCAGTCATCCGGGCGCTCATTCAACAAGGCCCGAAGCTCGCCCTCAAGGACGGCGATGTCAACCTTGTCGGGCGGTTTGCGCCAGGATAGCGCAGCATCGGCACGGCGGCAGGCCTGGGGGGACATCTCTCCGGCGGCTTCGGCCAGCGCGATCATCTCGTCCAGATCGCCATTGCAATGCAGCACCAGATCCATACCCGCCGCCAACGCCGCCCGGGTGCGCGCGGCAATGCTGCCGGAAAGCGCCTGCATCGAGATATCATCGCTGAGCAGCAGGCCGTCAAAGCCGATATCGTGTCGAATCAGCTGCCCCATCAGCGGCGAGGTTGTGGCCGGCGCCTGCGGATCGAGAGCCGAAAACACCACATGAGCGCTCATCGCAAGCGGCAGATCGGCAAGCGCACGGAACGGGGCGAAGTCACTTGGCTCAAGCTCCGGGCGGGGAGCATCGACCCGGGGCAGTTCCACATGGCTGTCACGCGTGGCGCGGCCATGGCCGGGCACATGTTTCAGCACCGGCAGAACCCCGCCTGCAAGCAGGCCGGCGGCCGCGGCGCGGGCATTGGCAGACACCGTGGCCGGATCGCTGCCCATGCAGCGGTTGCGCAGCACCGGATGCGTTCGGGGGGTGGCTATGTCGGCGCAGGGCGCGCAGTTGGTATCGATCCCGACGGCGCGCAGCTCATGGGCAATGATGCGATAGCGCAGGCGGAAACTGTCGGGCGCCCGGCGCCCGGCCCGCGCGGCCTGTTCGAGAGGCGGCATCCAGCTGCGCCAGTGTGGCGGCCCCATGCGCTGCACCCGGCCACCTTCCTGATCGATCAGCACCGGCGCTGCGCGGCCGACGCTTGCACGCAGAGCATCGGTCAGGCGGCGCAGCTGATCGGGATGTTCGATATTGCGGGCGAACAGGATGAACCCCCAGGGCTGGCTGTCGGCGAAGAAGGCCGCTTCCTCCGGCAGCAGCACGGCCCCGCGCAGCCCCGCGATGAAAGCTCCCTGCCCCATGATGCCGCCCGCTGCCCCGCCGCGCCGCGCTCAGCGGGTGGTGATCGGAACGCAGACAGCGTTTTCCGCCAGCAGCGCCGAGCAGAACCGGCGCGCGGCCGCGTGGTTCTTGAAGCCATGCACCCGGAGACGATAGAAACGCCGCCCGCCGGTGTCGGCTTCCTGGATGATCCGCGCCTTGCCCGTGAAATATTCCGGGAAACGTGCCGTCAGATCCTGCCATTCCCGTTGCGCCACCTCGGCACTGTCGAAGGCACCGAGCTGGGCAAGGCTTGTGCCCGGCGGCAGGCTGGCGGGATCGATCTCGGCGGCTTCGGCGGGGGGCGGCGCCGGGCGGGCCGCGGCCTGGATCAGCGCTGCCGCCTGCACCACGCGGGCCGGCCGCAGCGGCGGACGCGGCGCCCTTGTCACCCCCGGCACCGAGGCGGGGATCGCCTTGATCTGCGCAGGCCCGGCCTGATCGCCTGGCCGATCGGGCAACCCTGCCCCGGACAGCGCCGCACCATCGCGCGCCACCTGTTCGGCCACGGCCCGGGCCGCGGCGGCCACAGCAACGGCCGTGGGGTCGGAGCCGGCATCGCCCGCGGGGGCATCCGCAAGGGCAACCGGGTCACCGGCTGCCGGCACCACGCCTCCGGCAAGGCCCGCAGTGTTCGCCGCGGCCCCGCTGGCCGCCACGTCGGTTGTTCTGCCGGTTGTCGCATCACCCGAAAGGCCGTTGCTTCCCGAAACCCGGTTGCCGTCGGCTGCCAGCGGGGCCGCGCGCGGGCGCGGCGATACGCCCGGCGGATCGCTTTCGAGAACATCCACCGGACGTGGTGCCAGCACCAGCCGGTCGGGTGCAGGCGCGGCGCTGCCCTCGGCCTGGATACGGTTGACGGCAAGCCCCTCGTATTCGGCCAGCTGGCCACCCGGATCGTCGGGCTGGATGCGCAGCGGCCCTTCGAGCGCCCGCACCACCGGAATGCCGCGCACATCGCGCATGGCAAGCTCATACCCCCACCAGGCCAGCCCGCCGATCAGCGCCAGAGAGGTAAGCGCGCCCGCCGTCTGCACAAGACGCGCCGCCCGCCCTGGTGCCCTGGTGCCGGATTCGGGGATCCCCGGTCCGGCCGCCACGGGGCTGGCAGCCCCGGCATGGGGCCCGCCTTCCGCGAAATGCGTCCTGCGCAACCCGGGGTCAGGACGGTGAAAGGGCTGTCGCCTTGCCGCAGGGGATGCGCCGCGCGCACCGGTTCTGTCGATGTCAATACTCGCCATGCTCTGCCTCATCCGCCCCCGCCCGTGCGGTGGCGCCTTCTTGCCTGTTTGCGAACCCGGCGGGGCGCCTTTTCTAGCGCATTTCTTCGGCCGGGGTCACGCCAAGAATAGCAAGCCCCGCGGAAATGACAACGGCAGCGGCGCGGATCAGCGCGATTTTCGCCTGTGATGTGGCCGTGTCGCCCTCCTGGATGAAGCGCAGTTCAGGCAGTTCGTTGCCCCTGTTCCACAGGCCGTGCAGTTCGGAGGCCAGGTCATAGAGGTAGAAGGCAATGCGGTGCGGCTCGTGGGTGCGCGCGGCGATTTCCACAAGGCGCGGCCATTCGGCGATCTTGCGGGCAAGGTCAAGTTCGGCCTCGTGCGCCAGCCGGCCCGTCTCGGCACGGGACAATGTTTCATCATCCACCGCAATCCCCGCCGCGCGCGCCTTGCGCAACACCGAACACACCCGGGCATGGGCATATTGCACATAGAATACAGGGTTGTCGCGGCTCTGCTCCAGCACCTTGTCGAAGTCGAAGTCGAGCGGTGCGTCATTCTTGCGCGTCAGCATCACGAAGCGGGTGACATCCGCCCCCGCCTGCTTGACCACATCGCGCAGCGAAACGAAGGTGCCTGCCCGTTTCGACATCTTGAACGGCGCTCCCCCCTTGAACAGGCGCACCAGCTGAACGATCTTGATGTCAAGCGGCACCCTGCCATCCGACAGGGCTGCCACCGCCGCC
Source organism: Paracoccaceae bacterium (assembly GCA_026989355.1). Classification (GTDB taxonomy): domain Bacteria; phylum Pseudomonadota; class Alphaproteobacteria; order Rhodobacterales; family Rhodobacteraceae; genus WFVA01. The sequence continues at coordinate 268,392 of JALSJM010000008.1, forward strand.
TTCATCCGCTTCACATAACCCGCATGATCGGCGCCCAGCACGTCGATCAGCTGGTCATAGCCGCGCTCGATCTTGTCGTGGTGATAGGCGATATCGGGGGCGAAATAGGTCCAGCTGCCGTCAGATTTCCTGACCGGCCGATCCACATCATCACCGAATTCGGTGGACCTGAAGAGCGTCTGCTCGCGCGGCTCCCAGTCTTCGGGCCTGCGCCCCTTGGGGGGGTCGAGCACCCCCTCGTAGATCAGCCCGCGCCGGCGCAGCGCCTTGAGCGCGGCTTCGATCCGGCCGGTGCCGTAAAGCGATTTCTCGCTGAAGAACACGTTCATCCTGACGCCGAGCAACGCCAGGTCGGCGCGGATCATCTCCATCATCCTTTCGATGGCGAATGCGCGCACCTCGTCAAGCCACAGCTCTTCGGGCTGGCCGACATAGGCATCGCCCACCTTTTCCTTCAGCGCCTCGCCCACCGGGACCAGGTAATCACCGGGATAGGTGCCCTCTTCGAAGGCCACCTGCTGCCCATGCGCTTCGAGATAGCGCAGATAGACCGAACGCGCCAGCACATCCACCTGCGCGCCGCCGTCGTTGATGTAGTATTCGCGCGTCACCTCGTGGCCGGAATATTCCAGAAGCGCCGCCAGCGCATCACCGAAGACGGCGCCGCGCGCATGGCCCACATGCAGGGGGCCGGTGGGGTTGGCCGAAACGAATTCCACGTTCACCTTCTGCCCTGCGCCCATACGGGAACGGCCGAAATCCCGCCCTGCGGCAAGCACCGCCCGCGCCACCCCCTGCCATACCGGGGGCGCTAGGCGCAGGTTTATGAAGCCCGGGCCGGCCACATCGGCGGTCATGATGCGGGCATCTTCCGCAAGCCGCGGGGCCAGGGCCCGGGCAATGTCGCGCGGCTTCTTCCCGGCGGCCCTGGCCAGCACCATCGCCGCATTGGTGGCCATGTCGCCATGTGCCGCATCGCGCGGCGGCTCGACCGAGACATTGGCGAAATCAAGCCCCTCGGGCAAGCCCCCCGCGGCCTGCATTTCGGCAAGCTTGTCGAGCACCAGCGTACGGATATCGGAGAACAGGTTCATCTGCGTCACTTCCCGGGGTTGCGTGGCGCGGATGTATCCAATGGCCGGGGCAAGGTCAACGTCCGGGGAAACTGCCCGCCTTCTTCCGCCCGGCCCGCACTGCCTTCCTTGCCGGGCTTTCCAGATGGCGCTCGTGTTCCTGCAGGGCGAAACGGTCGGTCATGCCGGCAATGTAGTCGGCCACCAGGCGGGCGCGCGCGGTTTCCGGGCTGTCGGCGCCGATCTGCGCACGCCAGCCCCTGGGCAGAAGATCCGGGCACTGCATGTAGATCGGGAACAGGTCACGCACCACCTGCGTGACCCGTTTGCGCATCTCGACCACGCTGGGGGCACGATACATGCGGGCGAACAGAAAGGCGCGGATCGCCTTCAGATCCTGCCACAGGGCTGCGGAAAACCGGATTACCGCCCCCCCGGCCGCGCGCAGTTCCTCCACGTTGCGCGGTGCCAGTGCGGCGATGCGCCGGCGGCTTTCGGCGATCACGTCTTCCACCATCACCCCGAAGACCCGGCGCAGCGCCTCATGGCGCCGGCGCACCGGATCAAGCCCCGGATGAAGGCGGTCCACCGCATCATAGCATTCTTCCACGATCGGCAGCGCGGCGACCTCCTCGTCCGTGAACAGCCCGGCGCGCAGGCCGTCATGCAGATCGTGATTGTTGTAGGCAATGTCATCGGCCAGCGCTGCCACCTGGGCCTCGGCACTGGCATGGGTGGCCAGTTCCAGATCGTGGCGGGCGTTGTATTCGGCCAGCGCCCAGGGGATCTCACCCGTTACCGGGCCGTTGTGCTTGGCCAGCCCCTCCAGCGTCTCCCAGGTCAGGTTCAACCCGTCCCAACCGGCATAATGCTGCTCGAGGCGGGTGACGATGCGGATCGCCTGCGCGTTGTGATCAAAGCCGCCATAGGGCGCCATCTGTTCGGAAAGCGCATCCTCTCCGGTATGACCGAAGGGCGTATGCCCCAGATCATGGGCCAGAGCCACCGCCTCGGCCAGTTCCTGGCTGAGCCCCAGAACCCCGGCGATGGTGCGTGCCACTTGCGCCACCTCGATGGAATGGGTCAGGCGGGTGCGGAAATGATCCCCCTCATGCACCACGAATACCTGTGTCTTGTATTGCAGGCGGCGGAAGGCCGAGGAATGGATGATGCGGTCACGGTCGCGCTGGAAAGGAGAGCGGAAGGCGCTTTCGCCTTCCGGGTGCAGCCGGCCACGGCTGTGCGCCGGATCGGCCGCATGGGGGGCAAGGGCGGATGTCATCGCTTCGCCTGTTGTCGCATCTGTCCACGCCCCTTATATGAAAGGCAGATGCGCTTGAAAACGGGACGAAACCATGAACCTGCCTCCGAAAGCCACCGAACGCGCCTTTGCCCGCCTTGCCGAAGTGGGCGCAGGAGCCGAAGGAAAGGCACTGCGCATCGCCGTGAAGGGCGGCGGCTGCTCGGGATTCGAATACGTGATCGAGCTCGGCACCCCCGCACCCGACGACCTGGTGCTCGAAGGCGGAGGCGAGAAGATCGTGATCGATCCGGTGTCGCTTCCCTTTCTGCAGGGTGCCACCATCGATTTCACCGAAGAACTGATCGGTGCGCGCTTCACCATCGACAACCCCAACGCCACCGCAAGCTGCGGCTGCGGCACCTCGTTCTCGATCTGAGGACTGCCAGCCGCCCGAACCCCGCCGAACCGCCATCCAGCAGACCCCGCGCCCATCACCGGTCTGCAGATATCCCCGCCGGCCGCACCCCGTCTGCCCTCACCGGTCAGATCCCGTAATACACGCGATACCAGTCCACAAAGGCCCGCACCCCCGCACGCACATCCGTTTTCGGGGCAAAGCCCGTAAGCCGGCGCAACAGCGCGGTGTCGGCCCAGGTGGCGGGCACGTCGCCCGGCTGCATCGGCAGCATGTTCTTCTGCGCCCTGACCCCCGTGGCCTCTTCGATCGCGGCGATGAAATCCATCAGTTCCACCGGCGCCCCGTTGCCGATGTTGACAACCCGAAACGGCGCCACCGGCGAAAGGCTGTCGTCTGCGGCAATTTCATCGGATGTGGCGGGGCGGCGGGGTGCGGCCGCGGCCAGAAGGGTGACAGCCTCTGTCAGATCATCCACATAGGTGAAGTCGCGCTTCATCCGGCCGTGGTTGTATACATCGATCGGCTTCCCCTCCAGAATCGCACGGGTAAACCTGAACAGCGCCATGTCGGGCCGTCCCCAGGGGCCGTAAACCGTGAAGAAGCGGAACATGGTGATCGGCAGATCATAGAGATGGGCATAGGAATGGGCCATCGCTTCACTGGCCTTCTTGGTGGCAGCATAGAACGACATCTGCCAGTCGGCCCGGTCGCCCTCGCAATAGGGCATCTTCGTGTTGGCGCCATAGACCGACGAGGTGGACGCCATCAGCATGTGCGCCGGCGGATGGGCGCGGGCGGCTTCGAGCAGTTCGAAACTGCCGGCCAGATTGGCATCAAGATAGCTTCGTGGCGCCTCGATGCTGTAGCGCACCCCGGCCTGAGCGGCCAGATGCACCACCAGTTCGGGTCTTTCGCGTGCAAACAGCTCCTTCAGCCGCCCCGGCGTCTCGATGGCGCCGATCTCGGCCGAGAATGCCGGGCTTTCGGCAAGCATCGCATGGCGGCGCTTCTTGAGCGTCACGTCGTAATAGGGGCTGAGGTTGTCGATCCCCATCACCTGCCAACCTGCGTCCAGAAGCCGCCGTGCCAGATGATAGCCGATGAAGCCCGCCGAACCGGTGATCAGTGCCTTTTTCATGTGCCCTCCCTTGCAGAACCGGTTGTTGCGCCCGCCGGCCCGTTTGTCCAGAGGCGGTTTGTGCCAATATCCGCGAAGAACGCGCAGTTCACTTTCCATCCCCCTTCCGGAGTGCTAGGGAACGCGGACAGGCGACGGAAATCAACAGATCAGGGTGGCCGATGGCCAGGCAGACCGCGCATAGCCCCGAAATTTCGGTGGTGATCCCGATGAAGAACGAGGAGGGCAACGTATGCCTGCTGCTTGACGGGCTGGCCGAAGCCTGTGCCGGGTTTTCCCACGAAATCATCGTGGTGGACGACGGCTCCACCGACGCCACCGCCGAAACCGTCCGCGCACGGCGCGCCCAAAACCCCGCCGTGCGTCTGATCCGCCACCCGCGTTCGGGCGGACAGTCGGCGGCAGTGCATTCGGGCGTTCTGGCCGCGCGTGCGCCCGTGATCTGCACGCTTGATGGCGATGGTCAGAATCCTCCCGCCGAAGTGCCCCGCCTGGTGGCCCCCCTCCTGTCTGCCGATGCCCCCGCGCGCCTCGGTCTGGTGGCCGGACAGCGGGTGAAACGGCATGATACGCTTTCCAAGCGCCTTGCCTCGCGGTTCGCCAACCGCCTGCGCGCCGCCATCCTGAAGGACAACACCCGTGACACCGGCTGCGGGCTCAAGGCCTTCCGCCGCGCGGCCTTCCTGGAGCTGCCCTATTTCAACAACATGCACCGCTACCTGCCCGCCCTTTTCTCTGCCTATGGCTGGGAGGTGGCGCATGTTGACGTAAGCCACGCCGAACGCCACGCCGGGCGCTCGAACTACACCAATTTCGGCCGCGCGCTGGCCGGCATCCACGATCTGATCGGCGTGGCCTGGCTGATCAAGCGCGCCAAGAAGGTGCGCCCCGAGGAAGACGGTTGACGATGATCCAGCAGCTTCTCGAATATTTCCGCATCGAATCCACCATCGATCTGATCTGGCTTATGGTGGGGCTGTTTGCGCAGCTCATGTTCTCGATGCGCTTCATCATCCAGTGGATCAGCTCCGAGCGGCAGCGCAAATCGGTGGTGCCCACCGCCTTCTGGTGGTTTTCGCTGTTCGGCGGGCTGCTGCTGCTGGCCTATGGCATTCAGCGCGGCGAACCGGTGATCATTCTCGGGCAATCGATCGGCATCTTCATCTATCTGCGCAACCTGTGGTTCATCTACTGTGTCACTCCGCACAAATGAACGCACCGCCCTGAGGCGCGGCATCCTTTTCGTGCTGGGGCTGACACTCTGGCGCGTCATCCTGCTGATCTTCGACCGCACCGAGCTTTTCGTGGACGAGGCGCAATACTGGTTCTGGGGGCAGAACCTCGATTTCGGATATTATTCCAAACCCCCCCTGATTGCCTGGATCATCCGCGCGGTGACCGATCTCGCCGGCTCCGACAGCCCCTTCTGGGTGCGCCTGCCTGCGCCGCTCTTTCACATGGGCACTGCGCTTGTGCTGATGGCGGTGGCGCGGCGGCTTTACGGCCTGCGCGCCGCGGCGTGGGCGGGGCCGGTCTATGTGACGCTGCCGATGGTCAGCGTGGGCGCGGCGCTGTTTTCCACCGATACGCCGATGCTGTTCTTCCATGCCCTGGCGATCCTGCTGTGGCTGAAGCTGCAACAGCGAACCACCGTGCCGCTGGCTGCGGCTCTCGGGTTTGCCGTAGGGCTGGGGCTGATGGCGAAATACGCAATGATCTATTTCGTGCTGGGGGCCGGGCTTGCGGGCCTCTTCATCCCAGCAGCGCGCATTCCGCGCCCCGCAGCCCTGATCGCCGCCGCAGTGGCACTTGCGGTGATCGCCCCCAACATCTGGTGGAACATCCGGACAGGGGGCATCACGATCGAACATATGCTTTACAATGCCGAATGGCACGCCGCCGGCGCGGCACCGGGCCTGGCCGGTGCGCTGCGCTTCCTGGCCGAGCAGTTCGTCGTGTTCGGCCCGATCATGTTTGCCGCCTATCTGCTGCTGATCCTGCGGACGCCTTTCGGCCTGCGCCTGCCCCATGCCGGCCTTCTGCTGTGGCTCTCGGCACCGGTTACCATGCTGATGGCGGCACAGGGGACGCTGGGCAGTGCCAATGCCAACTGGGGGGTGGCCGCCTACACGGGGGCGAGCGTGCTTGTCACGGCCTGGCTGCTGGCGCGGGCACGGGCGCTGCTGTGGCTCGGCCAGGGACTGCACCTCCTGCTGGCGCTGGCGCTGCCGATACTGACCGCACTGGCCCCTGATCTGCGCCGGGATGACGGGCGCCAGTGGCTGCACCGTTATCTGGGGCGCGCCGAGACAAGCCAGACCCTGGCCCGGACCGCCCGCGAGAACGGGCTCGACATCATCGTGTCGGCAAGCCGCGATCTGGCGGCCGATCTGCATTATACCCTGCGTGAGCGCAGGGAACTGAAGCTTTACGCCCTGCCACGCCCCGGCTTTCCTGCCAGCTACTACGAACAGCGCTTCCCGGTGCCACCCGACACGGACAGACCGGTTCTTCTGGCTTCCCTGAACCGCCCCCCGGCCTGCGCCACGCGCGTGCTGGCACGATGGACCCCGCAAGACGGCGCCCTCGCCGGCCGCGTGATCCTTGCCTCTCTTGTCGCCCCCGACTGTCTGAAGATGCTTTTGCGCGAGGGCCTGCAATGACTCCCGAAGAATTCACCCCCCGCATCCGCCTGTGGCGCAACCTTGCCCTTGCAGCCCTGGCGCCGCTGACGGCCTTTTTTCTGCTCTGGCCCGAAACCGACATCGCCTTTTCGCGTCTTTTCACCGACATGCAGGGAAATTTCGCCTACCGCGACGGCCTGTGGCACCTGATGCGCATGGCAATCTGGAATCTGACCGTGATCGCTGCCCTCGCCGGCCTTGCTGCCCTCGTGATCGCGCTCTTGCGCCGCGATCGCGCACGAACACGCCTGTGGGGCTTTGTCACCCTCTCCTTTGCGCTTGGCCCGGGCCTGCTGGTGAACGGCATGCTGAAGAACCACTGGGGAAGGGCGCGGCCGCAGGCCGTGGAAGCCTTTGGCGGCACTGCCGAATTCACGCCCCCCGTCCTGCCCGCGGATCAGTGTCTGCAGAACTGCAGCTTCGTTTCCGGCGAAGCGGCGGGCGCGGTAACCCTGGCGCTGACAGCCTGGCTGCTGCTGGTACCGCATCTTGCTCTCCGGGGGCGCCTGACACTTGGCCTGGCGCTTGGCGCCGTTGCTCTCTGGGGCAGCCTGATGCGGGTGATGGCCGGGCGCCATTTCCTCAGCGACGTGCTGTTCGCCGCCGATCTGATGATCATTCTTGTTCTCAGCCTCTATCTGTGGCTGGATGTGGCGCGCGCGCAGGCAGGAGGGCCCGACAAGGCATGAAAATCGCAAGCTGGAACATAAACGGCATCAAGGCCCGCCTGCCCCTTCTGCTGGAGTGGCTGAGCGACGAGGCCCCGGATGTGGCGCTGCTGCAGGAGCTGAAATCAACCGACGAAGCCTTTCCCCGCGCCCCGATCGAGGATCTCGGCTATAATCTGGAAACCCACGGGCAGAAGGGCTTCAACGGCGTGGCGATCCTTTCGAAACTGCCGCTTGAAGACGTGACGCGCGGCCTGCCCGGCGACCCCGCCGATGAACAGGCCCGCTGGATCGAGGCCACCGTGACAGGCCGAACGGCGCTTCGGGTCTGCTGCCTCTATGCCCCGAACGGCAACCCGGCACCGGGGCCGAAATACGATTACAAGCTTGCCTGGATGGATCGCCTCAAGGCCCATGCCCGCGAATTCCTGAAAGCCGAGGAATGCGCGCTGATGGGGGGCGACTGGAACGTGATCCCCGCACGGGAAGATGCCGCCAACCCGCAGCTCTGGGTGAAGGATGCGCTGTTTCTGCCCGAAACCCGGGCCCGCTTTCGCGAGATCCTGAACCTCGGCTATACCGATGCGCTGCGCGCAATCACCGATGCGCCCGGCATCTATACCTTCTGGGATTACCAGGCCGGCGCCTGGCGGCGCAACAACGGCATCCGCATCGATCACCACCTGCTGACCCCGCAATGTGCCGACAGGCTGAATGACTGCCAGGTGGAGAAAGACATGCGCGCCCGTGAAAAACCCTCCGATCACGTGCCGATCTGGGTGGAACTGGATATCTGATCGAAAGACGACTTTCCGCCCCCTCCTGCCCGGGCGGGCAATTCACCCCCGAGAGCATTTCGACCTGGCCCAAGACATTGCAGGGGGATGAGCTCCATGCCTTGTCTTGATGCCTTGTCTTGCCAAGGGCGGGCACGGTGAAAAGGGGTGATCTCGCCTGCACCAGCCGGAAGGTGACCCGCGCGTGCCCCACCCCTTGCCACGCATGGCGGAAAGGGCGGGAAGCCGGATTTCATACGGCCTCGGCCGCGCGCTCTTCGCGCAGGGCGGAAAGCTCTTCGGCCACAAGGAACGCCAGCTCCAGCGACTGGCTGGCATTGAGGCGCGGATCACAGGCGGTGTGATAGCGCGCGGACAGATCCTCCTCCGTGACCGCGCGCACGCCGCCGGTGCATTCGGTCACGTCCTGGCCCGTCATCTCGAAATGCACGCCGCCGGGGACGGTGCCTTCAGCCTTGTGAATGGCGAAAAACTCGCGCACCTCGCGCAGCACGCTGTCGAACGGGCGGGTCTTGAAACCCGAGGACGACTTGATCGTGTTGCCGTGCATCGGATCGCAGGACCACAGCACATTGGCCCCCTCTTCGCGCACGGTGCGGATCAGGCGTGGCAGGTGTTCGCCCACGCTGCCGGCACCGAACCGGGTGATCAGGGCAAGACGCCCCGGTTCGTTGTCGGGGTTCAGGCGGGAAAGCAGGATCTTCAGGTCTTCGGTCGTCATCGAGGGGCCGCATTTGACGCCGATCGGATTCTGCACCCCGCGCAGGAACTCCACATGAGCGCCATCGGGCTGACGGGTGCGATCGCCGATCCACAGCAGGTGCCCCGAGCCGGCCACCGGCAGGCCGGTGGTGCTGTCGATCCGGCAGAGCGCCTCTTCGTATTCCAGCAACAGGGCTTCGTGGCTGGTGTAGAAATCCACCGTCTGCAGGGTATGGGCACGCGAACTGTCAACCCCTGCGGCGCGCATGAAGTCGAGCGTGTCGGAGATACGCGCGGCCATGTCGCGGTAGCGCGCGGCGTTCTCGCCGCGGGTGAATCCCAGGGTCCAGCTGTGGACCTGATGCACATCGGCATAACCGCCGGTGGAAAAGGCGCGCAGAAGGTTCAGCGTGGCCGCAGCCTGGGTATAGGCCTGCAGCATCCTCTTCGGGTCGGGGATCCGGGCCTCGGGCGTGAAATCAAGCTCGTTGATGATATCGCCACGATAGCTTGGCAATTCCTGATCGCCACGCCTTTCGGTGGGGGCCGAGCGGGGCTTGGCGAACTGGCCGGCCATGCGCCCCACCTTGATCACCGGCACCTTGGCGCCATAGGTCAGCACCATCGCCATCTGCAGCATCACCTTGAAGGTATCGCGGATGTTGTCGGCCGAGAACTCGGCAAAGCTTTCGGCGCAGTCTCCCCCCTGCAGCAGAAAGGCACGGCCTTCGGCGGCATCGGCCAGAGCCGATTTCAGGCGGCGCACTTCGCCGGCAAAGACAAGCGGCGGATATTTCGCAAGCCGTGCCTCGACCTCGGCCAGGGCTGCCTTGTCGGAATAGTCAGGCATCTGCACCCGGGGCTTGCTGCGCCAGTCGCTCTTGCTCCAGTCCGTCATTGTCCTTGCTCCGAAACAAAGGGATACCGGCTGCTTATACGCCTCTGGTCATGCCCTGCCAATAGAAGAAAGCCGGCGCCGCACCCCGGCGGCACGGCCCCCGCCCCAGGCGGAGAAGGCCCGGCACGCAGCCACCAACCCCATTGATCCACTTGATCCAGGGGGGCAAAGCTGATTGGTTCGAACCGTGAACAAGGGAGGCATTGGCAATGGAATCACCTTGCAGGGACGCTGATGGCGGTTTCCGTGAAATGCCCGGCAGCCCCTCTCGCCCCGGTGGCGGCAACGAAGGGCCGCGGCGCTTCGTGTTCGTGCTGCTCGACCGCTTTTCGCTGCTGGCCTTCTCGGCTGCGGTCGAGGCACTCAGGATCGCCAACCGCATGGCCGGGCGCACGCTTTACGAATGGTCCTTCACCGGTGACAGCTCCGACGATGCCCCCGGATGTGTCACCTCTTCGGCCGGGCTCGAGATCACCCTTGACCACCCCCTGCGCGAATGCAACCGCCATGACGTGATCGTGCTGTGCGGCGGGCTTGACGTGCACCGCGCGGCCTCGAAATCCCTGCTGAACTGGCTCAGGCGCGAGGCGCGGCGCGGCCTCACCATCGCGGCACTGTGCACCGGGGCGCATGTGCTGGCGCGCAGCGGTCTGCTCGACGGGCGGCGCGCCACCATCCACTGGGAAAACCAGGACAGCTTCCGCGAGCATTTTCCCGATGTGGAACTGACCCGCTCGGTTTTCGTGACCGACGGCAACCGCCTGACCACGGCAGGCGGCGTTGCCTCGCTTGATCTGATGCTGAGCCTGATCGCCTCCGAACACGGCGAGGCACTGGCCAATGACGTGGCCGACCAGCTGATCTACAATCAGCTGCGCTGCGACCGCGACAGCCAGCGCCTTTCGGTGCCCTCACGCATCGGCGTGCGCCACCCCAAGCTGGCCGCCGTGATCCGCACCATGGAAGAAAACATCGAGGAACCGATGAGCCCGTCGGTGCTGGCCCGCGACGTGGGGCTTTCCACCCGTCAGCTCGAACGGCTGTTCCGCCGCTATCTGAACCGCAGCCCCAAACGCTATTACATGGAGCTGCGTCTGCAGCGGGCGCGCAACCTGCTGATGCAAACCGACATGAGCGTGATCAACGTGGCGCTGGCCTGCGGCTTCACCTCGCCCTCGCATTTCTCGAAATGCTACCGCGCGCAATACGACATCACCCCCTATCGCGAACGCGGCGCCCATGGGACAATCGCCCCGGCCTGAGGCATCCGGCCCCGCACCGGCACACCCTTGCCCGATCCCGGGGCAAGGGCAACAAACTGTTGTCCTTGTCCTGTCCAGCGCCTAGATTGGGCGCCGGACAACGCCACTTAGGGAGAGAAGACATGAAAAAGCTGCTGATGGCCACGGCCACCACCGCGCTGATGGCGGCGGGCGCCGCTCAGGGCGAGGAAATCAAGATCGGGATCATCCTCGGGTTCACCGGGCCGATCGAATCGCTGACGCCGCAGATGGCCGACGGCGCGGAACTGGCGATCAGGGAGGTTTCGGACAGCGGCAAGCTGCTGGGCGGTGCCACGGTCACGCCCGTGCGCGCCGATTCCACCTGCATCGATGCCGCCGCCGCCACCGCCGCCGCCGAACGGCTGATCACCTCGGACGGTGTCAAGGGGATCATGGGGGCCGACTGCTCGGGCGTGACCGGCGCGATCCTGTCGAATGTCGCAGTGCCCAACGGCATCGTGATGATTTCGCCCTCGGCCACCAGCCCCGGCCTTTCCACTGCCGAGGACAACGGGCTGTTCTTCCGCACCGCCCCCTCGGATGCCCGTCAGGGCGAGGTGATGACCCAGGTGATTCTGGATCGCGGTCTGAAGTCGGTTGCCGTGACCTATACCAACAACGACTATGGCAAGGGCCTGGCCGACAGCTTCAAGTCGGCCTTCGAGGCAGCCGGCGGCACCGTCACCATCTCGGCCGCACATGAAGACGGCAAGGCCGACTATGCGGCTGAAGTGGGCGCACTGGCCTCGGCCGGGGGCGAGGCGCTCGTCGTTGCCGGCTATGTCGATCAGGGCGGCTCGGGAATCGTGCGCGCAGCCCTTGATGCCGGCGCCTTTGATACCTTCGTCTTCCCCGACGGGATGATCTCGGACAAGCTGACCGAAAACTTCGGCACCGAAATCGACGGCTCATTCGGCCAGCATCCGGGCACCGACAGCCCCGGCGTGGCCAGGTTCGGCGAAATGGTGGCCGGCAAGTTCGATGCCACCTCGCCCTTTGCCCCCGAATCCTATGACGCGGCGGCGCTGATCCTGCTGGCCATGCAGGCAGCGGGCTCGTCCGATCCGGCGGCCTACAAGGACAAGGTGATGGAGGTGGCCAACGCCCCCGGTGAAAAGATCTATCCCGGCGAACTGGCCAAGGCGCTTGAAATTCTTGCCAATGGCGGCGATGTCGATTACGTGGGCGCCTCGGCGGTAGAGCTGATCGGCCCCGGGGAATCGGCCGGCAACTATCGCGAGATCGAGATCAGGGACGGCAAGATCACCACGGCACGCTATCGCTGATCTGCCCCCGAAACGAAGAACAGGGCAGCCCGGTTGAAGGCCGGGCTGCTTTCCATGTGCAAACGGGCCGTGTGACGAAGGGGGATGCGGTGCCATGGCTGAACGCAAGGCGATGATCCGGGTCGAGGATCTGCACCGCCATTTCGGCGGGTTCCGGGCCGTTGACGGGGCCACGCTGGAAATCGCGAAAGGATCGGTCACCGGGTTGATCGGCCCCAACGGCGCCGGCAAGACAACCCTTTTCAACGTGATCGCCGGGGTTCTGAGGCCCACTTCGGGGCGGGTGTTCATGGAAGGCGAAGAGATCACCGGCCTGCCCCCGCACGAACTGTTTCACAAGGGGCTTCTGCGCACCTTCCAGATTGCCCATGAATTTCCCACCATGACGGTGCGCGAGAACCTGATGATGGTGCCGGGGGATCAGTCGGGCGAACGGATCTGGAATGCCTGGTTCCGCCGCGGCCTGATTGCCGAAGAAGAAGCCCGGCTGCGCAGAAAGGCCGACGAGGTTCTTGAATTCCTGACCATCGATCACCTGAAGAACGAAAAGGCCGGCAACCTTTCCGGCGGTCAGAAGAAACTGCTGGAACTCGGCCGCACCATGATGGTGGATGCGCGGGTGGTCTTCCTTGACGAGGTGGGCGCCGGCGTCAACCGCACGCTGCTCAACACCATTGCCGACGCGATCCGGCGCCTGAACAGGGAACGCGGCTATACCTTCGTGGTGATCGAGCACGACATGGATTTCATCGGCCGGCTCTGCGATCCGGTGATCTGCATGGCCGAGGGCAAGGTGCTGGCCAAGGGCTCGCTTGACGAGATCAAGGCCAACGAACAGGTGATCGAGGCCTATCTCGGCACCGGACTGAAGAACAAGATGGTTGCGGGAGCGGACTCGTGAGCACCAGCGGGATTTCATGTCTCCGGCGGGCATGTTTCCGCCGGGTGAATGCAGAAGGCGGCAGCGCGGGGCGCGCAGGGGGGCAGGATGGCTGAACCGTTCCTGATCGGCGAACGGATGACCGGCGGCTATGGCAAGGGCCCCGATATCCTGCACGAGTGCACCATTGCGGTTGAAAAGGGTGAGATCGCCGTGATCGTGGGCCCGAACGGTGCGGGCAAGTCCACCGCCATGAAGGCGGTGTTCGGCATGCTGAACCTGCGCGGCGGCGCGGTGCGCCTCGCAGGCAAGGACATCACCCGGCTGAGCCCGCAGGCGCGAGTGGCAAGGGGCATGGCCTTCGTGCCCCAGACTTCCAACATCTTCACCTCGCTCACGGTCGAGGAAAACCTGGAAATGGGCGCCTTTCTGCGGCACGACGACATTTCCGCCACCATGGAGCAGGTTTATACGCTGTTCCCGATCCTGCACGAAAAGCGCCATCAGGCGGCGGGCGAGCTTTCGGGCGGGCAGCGCCAGCAGGTTGCCGTGGGGCGTGCACTGATGACGGAACCCACGGTGCTGATGCTGGACGAGCCCACTGCCGGAGTCAGCCCGATCGTGATGGACGAACTCTTCGACCGCATCATCGAGGTGGCGCGCACCGGCATTTCGATCCTGATGGTCGAGCAGAACGCCCGCCAGGCGCTGGCCATTGCCGACAAGGGCTATGTGCTGGTGCAGGGGCGCAACGCCCATACCGGCAGCGGCAGGGATCTGCTGAACGATCCCGAAGTGCGCCGCAGCTTTCTGGGAGGATAGTGCAATGAAGACCCTGGGAGGTCTTGTCATCCTGCTGTCGGCCCTGCCGGCTTCCGCCCAGACCCGGGATATATTTGCCACCTGCCGTTTCGCCACCGAGTGTTTCGAGGCAGAGCCCTGCGCGGAAACGGATTTTTCCTTTTCCGTCAGCCGGGACGATGCGCATGGATTCGTGATCCGGACCGATGCCGAAGATATTCCCGGGATGGCCTTCGACAACTACCTTCCCGATGCCACAAGCGCGCTGATCGGCGCGACGGACACCGCCTATCACATGCTGACCATCGAACCTGGCGGCGCCGCGCGCTACAGCGTGCACATGAAGGGGCCCATGTCGGTTTCCTATCTCGGCGCCTGCGAGGTCACACCATGAACACGGCCATTCGCGCACCCGTCGCCGCGGCCCGTTGCGAGGAGAAGAAATGACGGATCTGCTGAACGCCATCGTGGCCATTGCCAACTATGTGCTGATCCCCGGCCTGGCCTATGGCAGCCAGCTCTCGCTTGGCGCGCTCGGGGTAACGCTGATCTATGGCATCCTGAGATTTTCGAACTTCGCCCATGGCGATACCATGGCCTTTGGCACAATGGTGACCATCCTGTTCACCTGGTGGTTCCAGAGCATCGGAATATCGATCGCCCCGCTGCCCACGGCGCTGCTGGCATTGCCCTTCGGCATTGTCCTTACCGCTCTTCTGGTGCTGGGCACCGATCGCGTGGTTTACCGCTTCTACCGCGCCCGGCGGGCGGCACCCGTCATTCTGGTGATCGTCTCGATGGGGGTGATGTTCATGATGAACGGGCTTGTGCGCTTCATCATCGGCCCCGACGATCAGCGTTTCGCCGATGGCGCGCGTTTCCTGATAAAGGCGCGCGAGTTCAAGCAGTGGACAGGCCTTTCCGAGGGCCTCGCGATCCGCACCAGCCAGGCGATCACGGTGGTTACCGCGGTGGTGGTGGTCGCGCTTCTGTTCTGGTTCCTGATGAAGACGCGCACCGGAAAAAGCATGCGCGCCTATTCCGACAACGAGGATCTGGCGCTGCTTTCGGGCATCAGCCCCGAGCGGGTGGTGATGATCACCTGGCTGATCGTGGCCGCGCTGGCCACCGTTGCCGGTGTGCTCTACGGGCTTGACAAGAGCTTCAAGCCCTTCACCTATTTCCAGCTTCTTCTGCCGATCTTCGCCAGCGCCGTGGTCGGAGGGCTGGGCAATCCGATCGGAGCCATCGCCGGGGGCTTCGTGGTGGCCTTCTCGGAAGTCACCATCACCTATGCCTGGAAGAAGGTTCTGGTATATCTGCTGCCCGAAGATCTTGAGCCTGCGGGCCTCGCACAGCTGCTGTCAACCGACTACAAGTTCGCCGTCAGCTTTGCGTTGCTGATCATGGTGCTGCTGTTCAGGCCCACGGGCCTTTTCAGGGGGAAAACGGCATGAACATCAACTGGAAGAACATCGCCCTTTTCGCCCTGGTAGCGGTGCTGATCCTCGGCACCGGATTCATGCAGAGCTGGAACACCGCGCTGCTGATCCTCAACATGGGGCTGATCAGCGCCATCATGGCGATCGGGGTCAACATGCAGTGGGGCTATGCCGGGCTGTTCAACATCGGCATCATGGGGTTCGTGGCCATCGGCGGGCTGGCCACGGTGCTGACAGCCATGCCCCCCGTGAAAGAGGCCTGGGCGGCCGGGGGACTGCGCATGATGCTGGCACTCGCCGCAGGCGCGGCAGCCATTGCCGGGGCCGTCCGGATCCATCGGAAGATGGTGCCGGGACGGCGGCGCATGCTGGCGCTGGTGGCCTGGCTGATTGCGGGATTCGTGCTCTACCGACAGCTGTTCGATCCGGCGGCCATGGCAATCGAGGCGGTCAACCCGGCCTCGACCGGATACCTGGGAGGTGCCGGCCTGCCGGTGCTGCTGGCCTGGCCCCTTGGCGGGCTGATGGCCGCCGGCGTGGCCTGGGTGATCGGCAAGACGGCCCTTGGCCTGCGCGCCGACTATCTGGCCATCGCCACCCTCGGCATTGCCGAGATCATCGTGGCCATGATGAAAAACGAAGACTGGCTGGATCGCGGCGTGAAGAACGTGGTCGGCATTCCCCGCCCCCTGCCCTATGAAATCGACCTGCAGCGCGATCCCGGATTCGTGGAAGGGGCGGCAGCGCTCGGGCTTGATCCGGTGACGGCATCGACGCTGTTCGTCAAGCTTGGCTACGGGGTAATGTTCGCACTGGTGTTGCTGGTGGTTCTGTGGCTGGCACAGATGGCGCTGAATTCGCCCTGGGGGCGGATGATGCGCGCCATCCGCGACAACGAGGTAGCCGCCGAGGCCATGGGCAAGGATGTGGTGGCCCGCCACCTGCAGATCTTCATCCTCGGCAGCGCCGTGGTCGGGATCGCCGGCGCGATGATGACAACACTGGACGGCCAGCTGACCCCGGGCGCCTATCAGCCGCTGCGCTTTACCTTCCTGATCTGGGTGATGGTGATCGTGGGGGGATCGGGCAACAACTGGGGCGCAATCCTCGGCGGTTTCCTGATCTGGTTCCTCTGGGTGCAGGTGGAACCGCTCGGCAAGATGCTGATGGATCTCGTCACCGCGCCCCTTCCCGATGGCGCGCTCAAGGCGCATCTGCTGGAATCCGTCGCACATATGCGGCTGTTCACCATGGGGCTGATCCTGCTTCTGGTGCTGCGCTTCAGCCCACGCGGGCTGATCCCCGAGAAATGAGCGCCACGGACAGGAACCGGGGCGGAACCGCCGCCATCATCGTGGCTGCCGGGCGGGGCATGCGCGCCGGCGGCAGCCTGCCCAAGCAATACCGGGATCTGGCCGGCCTGCCGGTGCTGGTGCACACATTGCGCGCCTTTGCCCGTCATCCGGCCGTTGATCGGCTGATCGTGGTGCTGAACCCCGCCGATCAGGCCCTGTTCGACGAACGGATCGCACCGCATTGCGATTTTCCGCTGCGTCGGGTTGCGGGCGGCGCCACCCGGGGCGCTTCGGTGCGGGCCGGGCTGGCCGCAGCCGACGGTTCGGCGCGGGTGCTGATCCATGATGGCGCCCGCCCCCTGGTTGCGCAGGCGCTGATCTCGGAGGTGATCGCGGCGCTCGGCGAAAACCCTGCCGCCGCCCCCGCCCTGCCGGTCACCGATGCGCTGTGGCGCGGCACCAACGGCCGGGTGCAGGCGCCTCACCCCCGAGCGGGGCTGTTTCGCGCCCAGACACCCCAGGGCTTTCGCCTTCCGGCAATCCTGGCAGCCCACGAAAACGCCCCTCCCGATGCGGCCGATGATGTCGAGGTGGCGCTGGCCGCCGGTCTTGACGTGGCGATCACCGAAGGCGATGAAAACAATCTCAAGATCACCTTCCCCGCCGATTTCCGGCGCGCCGAACAGCTGATGAGGGCTGAAATGGACATCCGCACCGGCAACGGGTTCGACGTGCACGCCTTTGCGCCGGGCGATCACGTGACGCTGTGCGGCGTGCGGATTCCCCACGAAAGGGGCCTTGCCGGCCACTCCGACGCCGATGTGGGCATGCACGCCCTGACCGATGCCATCTATGGCGCCCTCGCCGAAGGCGATATCGGCCGCCATTTTCCGCCCTCGGATCCCCGCTGGAAGGGCGCGGCAAGCGATATCTTCCTGCTCCACGCGATCGGGCTGGCAGGGAAACGGGGCTATCGCATGGCCAGCTGCGACGTGACGCTTGTCTGCGAAATCCCGAAGATCAGCCCCCACGCGGATACCATGCGCGCCCGCCTCGCCGAAATCATGCGCGCCGACGAAAGCCGCATCAGTGTCAAGGCCACCACCAGCGAGCGCCTGGGCTTCACCGGCCGGGGCGAGGGCATCGCCGCGCTTGCCACCGCAACCCTGGTGCGCCCGTGAACGCCGCGCGGCTCATCGCCACCGTCTTCGGGATCGGCCTGCTGCGCCCCGCTCCGGGCAGCTGGGGTTCGGCCGCGGCCATAGCGCCGGCCTGGCTTCTGCACGCCACGCTCGGCTTTCCGGGGCTGCTCGCGGCCACCGTTGCCGTGTTTGCGATCGGCTGGTGGGCCACCGCCGTCACCACCCGCGGCTCCGCCGATCACGACCCTTCCGAAATCGTGATCGACGAGGTCACCGGTCAATGGGTGGCACTGCTGCCGGTATCGGCCGGATTGTGGCACGCGGGCGTCGATCCCTGGCTGTTCCCCTGGCCCGGCTGGGTAACGGCCTTCCTGATGTTCCGCCTGTTTGATATATGGAAGCCGGGTCCGGTTGGCCGGGCCGACCGGCTGCACACGCCGCTTGGCGTGATGCTCGATGATGTCGTGGCCGGCGTTCTGGCGGGCAACGTGGTGTTGCTCGGCGCCGGGTTTGCACATGGAGTGCTGGGGCTGTGATACGGGCCGACATACTGAGCGAAACGCTCCTCTTGCGTGCCCGCGCTGCCGGCGTGCGCATGGCCACCGCCGAAAGCTGCACCGGCGGCATGCTGGGCGAAATCATCACCCGCATCCCCGGCTCGTCCCACTTCTACGAAGGCGGCGTCATCACCTATTCCAATCAGGCCAAGCGCGAGCTTCTCGGCGTTCGCCTTGCCACGCTCAACGCCCATGGCGCCGTTTCGCGCGAAGTTGCCGGCGAAATGGCGGCCGGGGTCCTGCGCCGGCTTGACGCCGATCTCGCCGTTTCCATCAGCGGCATTGCGGGGCCGGGCGGCAGCGGCGCCAAGCCGGAAGGGCGGGTATGCTTCGGACTGGCGCTGCGCGGCGGCAAGGGGCTGACCGATCCCGAAACCCACCGCCCCCTGATGCAGGATGCGCTCCACGCCGGCCAGATCGACTTCGGCCCGAAAGGGCGTGAAAAGGTGCGCGCCATGGCCTGCGATCATGCGCTGGATCTTCTGATTTCCACCCTGCCCGCCCCGGAACGCTGAATCTGCCCGCCGTCTCTTGTCACCGGTCCCCGGACATCCCCGCCGGAGGCGGAAATTCAGCCCTCTCCCGGGCCATACAGCGCACGGGCGCGCTCCTCGAAGGCGCGCACCACCCGCTGCATCGCCTGATTGAACACCACGCCGATCACCTTCTGAAGCACCGCATTGCGGAATTCGAAATCCACGAAGAACTCTGCCTCGCACCCCCCCTCGGGCAGATCGCGGAACTGCCACCAGGATTTCAGATAGCGGAAGGGCCCATCCAGATATTCGGTGTCGATCCGGTATGTGTCGGGCCTCAGCACCACCCGGCTGGCGAAACTCTCGCGAAATACCCGGAAGCTGATCACCAGATCGGCTTCCATCACCTCGTCATGCGGCCCGCCGCCGGGCAGGGGCTTTCGCGAACGCACCCGCGCCGCCGCCGTCCAGGGCAGGAATTCGGGATAGCGCGCCACATCGGCCACCAGATCATACATCTGACGTGCCGGCCAGGGCAGCCTGCGCTTTTCGCGGTGTGTCGGCATGTCACCCTTCCCTCATATGGCCTGTGCGCGCTATTTCTTATGCCGGGAACGCAAGTTCAAGGGGAAAACCATGCCGACATGCCCTTATGTGATCGAGCGGATGATCTCGGCCAAGGCGATCGCCGCCCGGGTCGAGGATCTGGCCCGCGAGATCCAGACCACCTTCGCAGGAACCGACAAGCTGGTTGTCGTCGGCCTGCTGCGCGGTTCGTTCGTGTTCATCGCCGATCTGGTGCGCGAACTCGATCTGCCGGTCGAGGTGGATTTCCTTGAGGTATCCTCTTATGGCGACAGCATGGAATCAAGCCGCGAAGTGCGTATCCTCAAGGATCTGAGGGGCGAAATCGCCGGGCGCGACGTGCTGGTGGTCGAGGATATCGTCGATACCGGCCACACGCTTCGCCATGTGGTCGATCTTCTGAAAACCCGCAAGCCCCGCACCCTGAAGACGATCGCCCTGCTCGACAAGCCCTCGCGCCGCGAGGTGGAAATCGGGGCCGACTGGATCGGCTTCGAGATTCCCGATGAATTCGTCGTTGGATATGGCATTGATTTTGCACAAAGAAACAGGAATCTTCCCCATATCGGCAGGGTCCGTTTCACGAAAGATCGGGCCGAGGGCTGATCCTGCCCCGGCCCTGCCCGGGCCTTGGCCCCATGTTCCCCCCGGGCAACATGGGACCGGGAAATCCTCCCACGCATTTCCTTCCTGTTAATATTGCCGCACTAACACGCTATACAAGGCTTCGGGGATACTGTTGAGGAACAGGCGCTCATGCCACGGTTGCGAATCTGTCTTGCCGTTTTTCTGTTCGGGCTGTTTCCGGCCGGAATGCTCCCCTCCGAGGCCAATGCACAGGTTTCCGGCGGCAGTGCAACGGAAAACGATCCCGGCGGTTTCTTTCTGGACGGCTTCGCCGAAGCCGGCGCCATCCACGATTCCGGCAGCGATGATCGTTATTTCCGCGGCAGTTTCAACATGGGCATCCGCCCCACCGGCGGCGAAGGGCTGGGCGCGACGCTCGGAATCGAGCTGTATGATTTCAACAACGCCGGCCTTGACCTGAGCGGTTTCTATCCCGCCCTCACCTATCGCAGCTTTCTCGGCTCCTTCTCGGTGGGCAACCCCCGCTCGGTGGTTGATGCAGGCTATGGCCCCGACATCCCCTTCGCCCATTCCACAACTGCCGAAGTGCTGACCGATCTGGCCTTCGGCTCGCTGGTCAATGCGGCCACGCTGGCCGATCACGACAGCATCGGCCTGCGCTATGACGGCGGGCTTGGCAATGCGGTGATCGGTGCTTCGGTGCACCGGATCAGGATTGCCGGCAGCAGGGCCACCGAATATGCCTTTGCCTTCAGCCTGCCGATAACCGGCAGCACCATCGAACAGGGCCTGTCGATGTTCGGCGGTGCAGAACGGCGGATCAGGGGCGACAGCCGACGGCTCGGATTCATCTTCGGGGCACAGTTGCAGCGCGACAGATACCGCGGCATGTTCCGCTATCGCAAGACGGTGCTCGGACCGGATACGCATCTGTACGAAGGCCGGTTCGAATATCTGATGTCGGAGCGGGTCTCGCTCAACCTCGGCCTCGCGCACAGCCGCTCCGGCGGCACTGGCACCAGTTTCTATGGCCTTGGTGCTGCATATGAATTCAACGAAAACGGTTACATCAGGGGCAGCATCCTGGGCGGCCGGAATATCGACGGACCGGCCCTGGATGTTTCGGCAGGGTTCCGTTTCTGAGGCCGGCAACCATGGCGGCAGCAGACCCCGGCAGGCATTTTCCGGAGCCCTTCGCGCGGCAGGCCGCGCCACGCAGGAAGTGGAAACAGGGCAGGCCCGCGGGCGGGACCGGGTTTCAGCACCACCCCGTTCAGACAATACCGCGGGCCCGTGGGGGCGGGCCGTCACCGGGCACATGCCCCAGATGTCCACCGTAACGGCAGCAGATCGCAGCCCGCGCAGACATGGATTCCCTTTCGTCTTTCACCATCGAGCGGGCTTGAAAAGGAACGTTCGGGGGCCTCGTGGCGCAGCATCCTGCAGGCCAGGCGCAAAAGGCGGCGCTTCCATTCCGCATCGCTCAGGGTGAAGGCGAATCGCCCGCTTTCCGCCATCAGAGGCCCGCCGCCAAGCAAAACAGGCCCCTGGCCAGCCCCCCTGGCCAGCGCGGTCTGCAGAAAATGTCGTTGTCTCGTCATGCGTCCTGTCCTTGTCCGGCCTGCCCGATCATCCCTGTGTGCCCGGCCAGGGGCAACGCACGGCAGTTCACGGTTCCGAGCAAGGGGTCGCGCAGATGCGCACCCATGTTTCCCGGCCCCCATGCAACCGGTTTGCACGGGCGATGGAGACCGCCCCAACCCTCTTGCCCTTCCGCCCGATTTCGACGACAACATCAGCATTCGCGATCGCAAGCCGTGAACGCGCAGCGATGAACATCAGGGAAGAGCCCGACATGGCGGACGGAACACAGGAAAAGATCATCAGACCCACCGAGGAAATCTCCGTTCGCGAGGTATTCGGAATCGACACCGACATGGTGGTGAAGGGGTTTGACGAAAAAAGCGAGCGGGTGCCCGAGATCGACCCCACCTACAAGTTCGATCCCGATACCACGCTGGCCATCCTGGCCGGCTTCAGTCACAATCGCCGGGTGATGATCCAGGGTTATCACGGCACCGGAAAGTCCACCCATATCGAGCAGGTGGCCGCGCGGCTGAACTGGCCCTGCGTGCGGGTCAACCTCGACAGCCACATCAGCCGGATCGACCTGATCGGCAAGGATGCGATCAAGCTGCGCGACGGCAAGCAGGTAACCGAGTTTCACGAAGGCATCCTGCCCTGGGCGCTGCGCAATCCGGTAGCGATCGTGTTCGACGAATACGATGCCGGGCGCGCCGACGTGATGTTCGTGATCCAGCGGGTTCTGGAGCACGACGGCAAGCTTACCCTGATGGACCAGAACGAGATCATCACCCCCCACCCCTGTTTCCGCCTTTTTGCCACCGCCAACACGGTGGGCCTTGGCGATACCACCGGGCTTTACCACGGGGTGCAGCAGATCAACCAGGCGCAGATGGACCGCTGGTCACTGGTAGCCACGCTGAATTACCTCAGTCACGATGCCGAAGTGGCGATCGTGCTTTCGAAGAATCCCGTCTACAACACCGAGACGGGCCGCAAGACGATCAGCCAGATGGTCACCGTGGCCGATCTCACCCGCACCGCATTCATGAGCGGCGAGCTTTCCACCGTGATGAGCCCGCGCACGGTGATCAACTGGGCCCAGAATGCCACGATCTTCCGCAACGTGGGCTATGCCTTCCGGGTAAGCTTCCTCAACAAATGCGACGAACTCGAACGCCAGACGGTATCCGAATTCTATCAGCGCTGCTTCGACGAGGAACTGCCCGAAAGTGCCGCCAGGGTGAGCCTGTGATGACGCATGCACGCCCGAAACGGATGTCCGGAGATGAAAGGGGGATCCGTACATCATTCTGCTTCCCCCCCGTAACCGCTTTTTTCTCTCTCTGACTGCAGGGAAAGGCGACAAACCGAGAAAGGAAATAATCATGAGTTCTTCTGTAATGCTGCGCAAGGATCTCCTTGCGAAACTGCTTGTCGCATTTTTCCTTGCGCTCCCTGCCACCGGCGCCATGGCCCAGCAGACCGAAGCCGAAAAGGCCGCCCAGTCGCAGCGGCAACTGACAAAACAGGAAGAAGCACGCCGCAAGGCCGGATGCTCCCTGCCCAGACCCCACGGAGATATCCGCATTTCCGGCAGGGAATACAAGGTCGTTTCCCTGCCGGCCATCACCATGCTTTCCCTCATCACCCTGCCCAAAAATCATATGGCACGTCAGAAACCCGGACAGGTGATCAAGAAGCCGGATCTGCCCTTCGGCGGGATCGGCCCCCGTGACATCTGCTTCGGCACGGTGCTGTATCCTCTCTCTGCGAAGGCTCTCGGCGGTCGGCGCCATATTGCCCTGGCACTCAGGCGCGGCCTCGATCTGGCGGCCGACTACCCGTCATCGGCCGGTCAGATACGGAAGGAACGGCAGCTTGCAAGAATTGCGGCCGGCAAATACATCATTCAGGCCACAAAGGTGAAATCGGCACCCGAAGCGGCCGACAGGCTGTGGGAATTCGTGAACAGCTTCAAGGGCACGCCCGAAATCCGAAAAGGCGGGGTCGCGTTCTGGGCGCACGGGTTTCTGTTCATCCCCCTTGCAGACGGAATGTAAAGGAGAAAACCGATCGCCGGCTCCACCGACAATCCTGCCGATCCCTTCAAGAAGGCGCTGGCCGAAACCGCCCGCGTGATGTCCGATGATGCCGAACTGAAGGTTTCCTACACGGTGGATCCGGCGGGTCTTCAGGGCAACAGCATGCGCCTGCCGCAGGTCAGCCGTCGGATGACCCGGGAAGAGGTGCTGCGCGCCCGCGGTACCGCCGATCGCCTGGCGCTGCGCCGCAGGCACCATGACGAGGCCACCGGCGCCCGCTATGCTCCTGAAGGGGGCACGGCCCGCGCGATCTACGAGGCGCTGGAAAACGCCCGCTGCGAAGCCCTGGGAGCGCGCGACATGCCCGGCGCGCTCTCGAACATCGATGCCACCATCGCCGAAGAGGCATGCACGCGGGCCTATGGCGATGCCGAACGGCGCGAGGACGTGCCTCTGGCGGTCGCGGCCGGTTATCTGGTGCGCCACCTGGCCACCGGACGGCCACTGCCCGCCGATGCCGCCCATGCCATGGACCTGTGGCGCGATTTCATCGAGACAGCCGCCGGCGGCAGGCTGGCACGGATTGAAGAGGTGCTTGCCGATCAGGCCGCCTTCGCCCGCCTTGCCCGCCAGGTGATCCGCGATCTCGGCTATGGAGACGAACTGGGCGAAGATCCCGACAGCGAAGACGATCAGTCGGAAGAAGACGCTGCCGGGGAGGAAGAGGAAAACGCCGAAAGCGACGGCAACGAGGACGAGAGCGACGATGAATGCGACGCCGCGCCCGAACAGACCCAGGAAGAAACCCGCGAAGAATCCCAGGCCCATGTCAGCACCGAAGACATGGCCGATGTGGAAGAGGCCGAAGAGCAGGAAAACCCCGAGGGCGAAGAACCCGCCGAACCCCCTGCGCCCCCTGTCAGCGAGGCCGACCCGGATTACCGGGTATTCACCGCCGATTACGACGAGGAGATCCGCGCCGAGGATCTGGCCGAGCCGGCCGAACTGGAACGCCTGCGCGCCTATCTCGATCAGCAGCTGGAGCCGCTGAAGGGGGCCGTCAGCCGACTTGCCAACAAGCTGATGCGCCGCCTGCAGGCCCAGCAGAACCGAAGCTGGGAATTCGACCGCGAAGAAGGCATCCTTGATGCCGGACGACTGGCACGGGTCGTGGCCAATCCCACGACACCGCTCAGCTTCAAGGTGGAAAAGGACACCGATTTCAAGGACACGGCAGTAACGCTGCTGCTCGACAATTCGGGCTCGATGCGCGGCCGGCCAATCTCGATCGCGGCGATCTCGGCCGATGTGCTGGCGCGCACGCTCGAACGCTGCAACGTCAAGGTCGAGATCCTGGGATTCACGACCCGCGCCTGGAAGGGCGGCCAATCGCGTGAACGCTGGCTCTCCGAGGGGCGCCCCCAGCAGCCCGGCCGGCTCAACGATCTGCGCCACATCATCTACAAGGGCGCCGATGCTCCCTGGCGGCGCACCAAGCAGAATCTCGGGCTGATGATGAAAGAGGGCCTTCTGAAGGAAAACATCGACGGCGAGGCCCTGGAATGGGCACACCGGCGGATGCTGCTGCGCCCCGAGGCGCGCAAGATCCTGATGGTGATTTCCGATGGCGCCCCGGTGGATGACAGCACGCTTTCCGTCAACCCCGCAAATTATCTGGAAAAACACCTGCGCGACGTGATCGGAATGATCGAGAAGCGCCGCCAGGTAGAGCTTCTGGCAATCGGAATCGGCCATGACGTGACCCGCTACTACGAACGCGCCGTCACCATCACCGATGTCGAACAGCTGGCCGGCGCGATGACAGAGCAGCTGGCCGCCCTGTTCGACAAGGATCCCCGCGCCCGTGCCCGGGTCATGGGGATCGGGCGGGCAATGACCGGTTAGCGACACGGGCAGAATGCCCGGCAGGGATATTCGAAGGCCGGCAATACGCAACGGCTCTTCCTGTCCCGGAAGCTTCGGTACGGGGAAAGGGAAAGGGGCGATGTTTCAGACTTTCGAAGACAGAAGCGAAAGGGAAAAGGGCCCCGAGCGTCTGCGCGCCCTGCGGGCCGCAATGGGCGCGCAGGGGCTGCAGGGCTGGCTGGTGCCGCGCGCCGACATGTTTCGCGGCGAATATGTGGCCCCCTGCGACGAACGCCTTGCCTGGCTGACCGGTTTCACCGGTTCGGCCGGCTTTGCTGCCATCGCCCCGACGCGGGCAGGGGTGTTCGTTGACGGGCGCTATCGCACGCAACTGCGCGCGCAGGTCGATACCGCGGCCTTCACCCCGCTGAACTGGCCCGAAGTGAAGCCCGGCGACTGGCTGCGCGAGGCACTTCCCGAAGGCGGACGTGTGGGATTCGATCCCTGGCTGCACACGCCTGTTGAAATCGAAGAGCTTGAACAGGCACTGGAAGGCAGCTCGGTCAGGCTGGTGCCCACCGACAACCTGATCGACCGGCTCTGGCACGATCGCCCCCCCCGTCCGGCGGCCCCGGTCGAGGATTACCCGACCGATCTGGCCGGGCGCAGCGCCGAAGAGAAATGCCGCCTGATCGCCGCCGCACTGCAGGAATCCGGCCAGAGCGCTGCGGTGCTGACCCTGCCCGACAGCATTTCGTGGCTGCTCAACATCCGTGGGGCCGATATCCCCCGCGTGCCGGTGGTGCAGGCCTTTGCGATCATCGATGCCACAGGTGCGGTGCAGCTTTTCACCGATCCGGCCAAGGGCGCCACATTGCCCGAAGGGCGCGTGGCGCAGATTGCGGAATGGGATGAATTCCTGCCGGCACTGATCCGCCTCGGAGGAACGGCGCGCCTCGATCCGGCAACCGCCCCCCTTGCGGTGCTGCACGCCCTTGAAGACGCGGGAATCGGGGTTGCCCGGCAAGACGATCCCTGTCTTCTGCCCAAGGCCTGCAAGACGGAAGCCGAGATCGCCGGCGCCCGCACCGCCCACCAGCGCGACGGCGCGGCGGTGGTGTCCTTCCTCGCCTGGTTCGACAGCGCGGCCGCATCCGGCACACTGACCGAGATCGACGTGGTGAAAAGGCTCGAATCCTGCCGCCGCGCCACCGGCGCCCTGCGCGACATCAGCTTCGATACCATCGCCGGCAGCGGCCCCCATGGCGCCATCGTGCATTACCGGGTGACGCACGCCAGCAACCGCCGCCTGCAACCCGGAGAACTGCTGTTGCTTGACAGCGGCGGCCAGTATCGCGACGGCACCACCGACATCACCCGCACCCTGCCCATCGGCCGGGCGCCGCAGGACCGGGGCCTCCGCCGCGCCTATACCCGTGTGCTTCAGGGCATGATCGCACTGGCCCGCGCGCGCTGGCCGCGGGGGCTTGCCGGACGCGATCTTGATCCTCTGGCCCGCGCCCCCCTGTGGCGCGACGGCCTCGATTACGATCACGGCACCGGCCACGGCGTGGGCCATTATCTGAGCGTCCACGAAGGCCCCCAGCGGATTTCACGCACCGGCACCGTGCCTCTTGCCCCCGGGATGATCCTTTCCGACGAACCCGGCCATTACCGCGAAGGCAAATACGGAATCCGTATCGAAAACCTTCTGGTGGTGCGCGAGGCCGTGCTTCCCGAAAACGCCGATCGGCGCGAGATGCTCGAATTCGAAACCCTCACCCTTGCCCCGATCGACACGCGGCTTCTGCTGCCCGAACTGCTGACGAAGGAAGAGCGCGACTGGCTGAATTCCTATCACGCAAGGGTTCTCGAGGAACTGGCCCCGCTGCTGCCCCCCCCGGAACGCAACTGGCTGGCCCGTGCCTGCGCCCCCCTGCCCTGCGCGGCTGTGTAACAGTGCACAACCGGAAAAAACCTGCTAGGCAGGCCGTATAACAAGAAGAAAAGGAGGGACGGCAATGCCGGAAAGAAGCATTCGCATCAGCAGTGCCGAAGGGAAATGGGTGTTGCGTGCCGGGGGCGCGGTGCTGGGCGAAACCTCCTGCGCGCTGGAACTGAGCGAAGGCGACCTGAAGCCGGTGATCTATTTCCCGCGCCGGGATGTGGCGATGGCCTTTCTCGAACCCAGCGGTCAGGAAACCACATGCCCGCACAAGGGCCGCGCGCGCTACTATTCGATCCATACCAAGAGCACGGTGCTGGAGAACGCGGCGTGGTCCTACGAAGAGCCGACCTCTGAAATCGCACCCCTGCGCGACCACCTTGCCTTTGACCTGCTGCAGGTCACTGTGGAACGGCTCTGAAACAT
Organism: Paracoccaceae bacterium; assembly: GCA_026989355.1. Taxonomy (GTDB): domain Bacteria; phylum Pseudomonadota; class Alphaproteobacteria; order Rhodobacterales; family Rhodobacteraceae; genus WFVA01. Next base: position 296,214 of record JALSJM010000008.1, read on the forward strand.
CCGGTTCCGGCGGGATAATGGCGGCCTTCCGGCCTTTCTGCGCCGCTGCGTGATCCCCGCCGTCTCAGGAATGCTCTTCGGCGGCGGTTTCCGCGAGGGCGCGGTTATAGGCCCTGAGCGCGTCCACCTGGTAAAGCACGCCGCGAAGCTCGGGCGCCTCGCCCTCGCCTGAAAGGGTAACAACCGGGATATAGGCGAGGTTCGATTTCTCGAAGATCGGCATGGCCGCTTCAAGCGTTGCATTGCCGTCCACATAGATGCCCTGTCCGACACGTTCCCAGATCTCGTTCTCGGATGGCAGGCCGGCTTCGCCAAGCGGGCGCATCACCCTGGCTACCGAGAACATCTGCAGCAGATAGGCCTGCGGACCCGCGGCAAGGTGGATGTTGCGCCGCTCCAGCAGCGTCAGAAAGAACGAACGATCAATGATCCGGCTGGCCAGTGCCACCGAAAGCGAAACCGCCACCATCACCGCAAGGCCGGTTTCCCAGTTTCCGGTCAGTTCGAACACGATCAGCGTGGTCGAGATCGGCGCCCCCAGAACTGCCGCCGCCACTGCCCCCATGCCGGCCAGCGCATACATGGTTTCCGATCCCGAGAAATCGGGAAACAGACCGGTCGCCACCTGTCCGAAGGCGAGGCCCGCCAGCGCCCCCACCATCAGCGAGGGAGAAAATATACCGCCCCCCATCATGCCGGCCATGGTAATGGCCAGGGCAATCACCTTGACGATGGTGAAAACGATCGCCTGCGAAAGCCCGAGCTGCCCCGTCAGCGCCAGCGTGGTGGTTTCGTATCCCACCCCGATGATATGGGGAAAGCGCAGTGCGACAAGGCCCAGCAGAAGACCGGCAACCGCCGGACGCAGCCAGCCCGGCATCCGAGTGCGCGCCTGAACGGCATCGCCCAGATCCACAGCCCAGAAAACCCCGCGCATCATCGCCACAGCCACACCCCCGCAAAACAGCCCGAGCAGCATGAAGGCGGGCAGTTCGACATAGAAAGAAATCAGACGTTCGGTGGGCAGGGTGAATTCGGTGATGTCGCCAAAGCTGGCCCGGCTGACCACCGTGCCGGCCACCGAAGCGATCACGATCGGCGCGAAGGCGTGCACGGCGAAATGGCGCAGGATCACCTCAAGCGCAAAAATCGTGCCGGCAATCGGCGCGTTGAAGCTGGCCGAAACCGCCGCCGCCACGCCACAGCCCAGAAGATCGCGCGCGGTGATCGGGCTGGCGTGGATACGATCCGAAACCCAGGTCGAGATGAGGCCGGCCATGTGCACCACCGGCCCCTCGCGTCCACTGGAACCGCCGGTGGACAGCGTGATCAGCGACGCCAGTGCCGAGGCCAGCCCGGCGCGCCTTTCCACCCGCCCGTCACGCAACGCCGCACCTTCGATCACATCGGCCACCGAACGCACCCGGCCATCGGGTGTGAACCGGTGCAGAATCAGCCCCACCGCCAGACCACCGAATACCGGAACCGCCAGCACCCGATACCATTCCATCTGGCCGAGCAGGCTGTGCAGCTGATGCACATCGTCAGCGCCATAGAAAAAACGCTCAAGCCACAGGATGGCCTTGCGAAACAGCACGGCCACCGCCCCCGAGGCAACGCCTATCAGAAGCGCCAGAAACCAGAACTGAACCTGCCCCGGCCCCTTGTGGCGCACCGCATGAAAGGCGCGGCGCATTTCCTTCCCGGCCCTGCCAAGACCGCCCCGGATCGCCGTATTTCCTTTCCTGCCCAATTGTTTCCCGATCCTTTTCTGCCCTGCCGCACCCAGGCTCACCCGGGCTTTTCCTGCAAGGCCGCTTACCCTACTGTGCCCGCCAGACAGGTTTACGGAGGCACACCATGAGCATCGGAAGCGCTCTCGCCGAACTTTCCCCACTCCTAGGCGATCTGCTGACAACTGCCAAGGCCGAACGCGAAGCGCACGGCCAGAGCGAAACCCATTTCGCCCCCATGCCCCCCGATGCGGTGGCCTGGCCACGCGATACTGCTGAAGTCAGCGCGATCATGCGGATCTGCGCAACCCACGAATGCCCGGTGATTCCCTTTGGCACCGGCACCGCGCTCGAAGGCCACACGCTTGCCCCGAAGGGCGGCCTTTCGCTGGACATGAGCCGGATGAACCGGCTGCTCGCCGTGCACCCCGAAGACATGGACTGCGTGGTGCAGCCCGGCCTGACCCGCGAGGAACTGAATCGCGAACTGCGCGCCACCGGGCTGTTCTTTCCGATCGACCCCGGCGCCAACGCAAGCCTTGGCGGCATGGCCGCCACCCGCGCCAGCGGCACCACGGCCGTGCGCTATGGCACCATGCGCGACAACGTGCTGGCGCTTGAGGTGGTGCTGGCCGACGGTCGCGTGATCCGCACCGGCAGCCGGGCGCGCAAATCAAGCAGCGGCTATGATCTGACCGCCCTGTTCCTGGGCAGCGAAGGCACGCTCGGGATCATCACCGAACTTGCCCTGCGCCTGCACGGCCAGCCCGAGGCGATCTCGGCCGCGGTCTGCGCCTTCGAAGACATCGGGCCCGCGGTGGATACGGTAATCGCCACCATTCAGACCGGCATCCCCATGGCGCGGATCGAATTCCTTGATCAGGCAAGCGTGCGCGCCGTCAATCGCCATTCGAAAGCCGGTCTGCCGGAAAAACCCCACCTTCTGCTTGAATTTCACGGCTCGCCCGCCGGCGTGGCCGAACAGGCCGAACGCTTTGGCGAAATCGCAGCCGATGCCGGGGGCAGCGGCTTTCGCTGGGCCACCCGCTCCGAAGAGCGCCGCGCACTGTGGAACATGCGCCACAAGGCCTATTACGCCTGCCTTGCGCTCAGAAAGGGCGCGCAGGCGCTGGTCACCGATGTCTGCGTGCCGATTTCGCGTCTGGCCCAGGCGGTGCGCGAAACCCGCGCCGATATCGACGCAAGCCCCCTGCCGGGGCCGATCCTGGGCCATGTGGGTGACGGAAACTTTCATGCCATCCTGCTGATAGAGCCCGGAAATGCGGCCGAAATGGACACCGCGCGCGCCCTTGCCGCGCGCATGGCCGAACGCGCCATTGCCTTGGGGGGCACCATCACCGGCGAGCACGGAATCGGCATGGGCAAGCTGCATTTCATGCAGAAGGAACATGGCCCGGGCTGGGGCGTGATGGCCGCGCTTAAGCATGCGCTCGATGATCAGGGCATCCTCAACCCCGGCAAGCTTGTTCCGGATTCCCGACGCAAAGAGCCCCGGGGTGATACCGCAACATGACCATGAATGAACCATGGAAAAACCTCCTTTCCGGACGTATGATGCGCGGCACGGGCGTTTCGGGTTGATCAGGGCCTTTTCCGGATACATGGTTTTCCAACTGCCTTTCACGGATTCCGGAAAGATCATGGCAAGAAAGGTTGCGTGCACGAAAACAGATCGAGAAAGCACATTCTGGTGGGTGCAGAAATGTCGTGGGAGGAAAAAAACAGCAACCCCGGAACCGTGTCCGACAAGGACACGGCAGGCAGCTTGCGCAGCCAGGTGATCGACCGTCTCTATGAGGTGGCGATGGATCCGATGCGCTATGAAGAGCTTCTGGATCACTGGGAAAGCATGATCGCCCCCATACGCAGCCAGGCGATCAGCAGGCCGATCGAAGGCCGGCTCAACCCGGAATTCGCGGCACATTTCGACCGTGCCAGCAAGTTTCTGGACCGGATCGGACAACAGGACGACGGCAACGACAAGCCCGGCCTTCTGGCGCAATACGAAAAGGTCGCCGCTTTCCTGACCGACCGCGAAATGACATTTCTGGACACCAACCGGGCCGCCGAAAGAACCCTTGGCATCCACAGGGGCGATCCGCTTGCCGAGCTGCCGCTCGAGCCCGAAGATCTTCCGGTTCTGCACGAACGGCTGCAGCAGATGCTGGCTGGAAATGCCGATATCAGCTGCTTCTTTCGCGCCCGCGCCGCAGACAGCGGGCGGATCATGATATTCCAGCTGCGCAGCCTGCATCCGAAGAACGGCAAACCGATTGTCATTGCCGCGGTATCGGAACTGGCCTGGCCGAAAGGCTTCGAGGAAACCCTGCAATCCGCCTTCGGCCTTACGCCGGCAGAGATCGGTATCCTGCGCGGGCTGACAGAGTGCCTGAACCTTCGGGAAATCGCCGCGGCGCGCGGGCGTTCCGTGGAAACGGTACGCGCGCAACTGCGCTCGATCCTGTCGAAAACCGAGACCCGTTCGCAGACCGAACTGGTGCGCCTTGCCATGTCGATGATGGACATCACCACCCATACCGAGCGCGAAGCCGCACGGGCGCGCCCGCTCAGCAAAGGTTTTGCCAGGCTCACGCCCCGTCGTTTTCACCAACTGAACCTGCCCGACGGACGCCGGATGGAATATCTGCTCCTTGGCGATCCGAAGGGAAGGCCCTGTCTTTTCATGCCGCTTGATTATGGGCTGGTGCGCTGGCCGGCCAGCGCCGAAAATGCAGCCGCACGGCGCGGCATCAGGGTGATCGTGCCGGTACGTGCCGGTTACGGAAACGCAACCCCCCTGCCCGCCGGGGCGCATCTCGGACGCACCATCGCACAGGATATCGATTTCCTGCTGGAAACGCTGAACGTGACACGCTGCCCGGTGATCTCGCTTGGTTCCGATATCTATTACCTGTGCCATCTCAACCAGCTGAACGGCAACCGGATGAGCGCGATCATCGCCTGCGCGGGCACCTTTCCCCTGACCCGGCCCCAGCAATACGAACGCATGGGCAAATGGCATCGCTTCATCCTGGCCAGCGCGCGCTATACGCCGCATCTGCTGCCATTCATGGTGAAGGCGGGATTTTCGCTGGCCCGGCGCCTTGGCAAGCGCGGCTTCATCAATGCGGTTTACGGAAACTCGCCAGCTGATGTAGCCACCTTCGAAAAACCCGAGGTATTCGAGGCCATGGTCTGTGGTTCGGAAGTGTGCCTTTCCGAAACCCACAGCGCCCACAATGCCTTTGCCCGCGAAGTCATTGAACAGGAAACCACGGACTGGTGGCCGTTGTTTTCGGCGCTTGAAGGCAGTTTGCCGGTGCATTACATAAGCGGACTGCAGGATCCGCAGGTTCCGAAGGAAACCCTGTTCGAATTCAGGCGTATCTGCCCCTGGGTAACGTTCCACATCCACGAAGACGCGGGGCAGCTGATCTTTTTCCTGAAATGGCACGAGGCGCTGGAACTGGCCGAAGAACATCTTGTCTGAAAGCAGGCCGGCCGCCTTCCCGTTCCTTCTCGATACCCCATCTGGAGTATGACAGGATGCCGGAGAATCGGGCATGGTGAAGCTGTTCGAGACGATCGCTTCCGATCTGGCTGCTGCAAGCGTTTCTCGACAGGCAGCAGGTTTCCGCAAGAGGTCGGTTCGGTACCAGAAGTGATTTTACCGGCTTCGGCCGGATAGCGGGGTGACTGGCATGGCGGCAATGCCGCATTGTATTCAGCGGTAAACGCCACAGCGGTTGCTTCGGATTTCATCGAAGTCTTTTCAAGAAGGGGAAGGGGACATTCCTGTCCCCTTCTTTTTCCGTTTCCTGAAAACCCTGCCTTCCTTTCCAGGTCGCCCGTTTCCCGCATCGGTTGTGCCTGCGGTTCTGTTCCGGTTCGCCGGCTTCCGCCCGGGCAGGCGGGCGGGGATCCTATCCGCCCTTGCCCTGCATCAGCGCGCGGGCGGCGGCGCGGGCTTCCTCGGTGATCCGCTCGCCCGAGAGCATCCGCGCGATCTCGTCAATGCGCGCGGCATCGTCAAGCGCCACCACCCGCGACAGCGTTTCGTCCGCTCCCTGGGTCTTTTCCACCCGCCAGTGATGTGCGGCCCGCGCGGCAACCTGCGGCGAATGGGTAACCACCAGCACCTGCCCCCCCTGCGCCAGGCGCGCCAGACGCCGCCCGACCGCATCGGCCGTGGCACCGCCCACGCCGCGATCGATTTCATCGAAGATCAGGGTCAGCCCCGCCCCGCCCCGCACAAGGCACACCTTCAGCGCCAGCAGGAAACGTGAAAGCTCGCCCCCCGAAGCCACCCGGTTCAAAGGGCCGAAGGGTGCACCCGGATTGGTGGCCGCGGTGAAGGTTACCTCGTCTGCACCATCCGGGCCGGGGGAAGCGGGGCCGATTTCGGTACGGAATACCGCACGTTCCAGTTTCAGCGGGGCCAGTTCGCCGGCCATTGCCTTGTCAAGTGCCCGCGCTGCCCGAGCCCGCGCAGCACCAAGCCGGGCCGCCGCCTCCGCATGGGCGCTCTCGGCCTGCTCCAGCGCCGCGCGCAGCGCGCCGATCTCGCCCTCGCTCCGCTCCAGCGCCGCCAGCCGGGCACGCAGGTCATCGGCCACCGCGCCCAGATCATCGGCCGGCACGCCGTGCTTGCGCGCAAGCCCGCGCAGCGCGAACAGCCGTTCCTCGACCTGTTCCAGTTCCTGCGGATCGAAGCTGAGATCGTCCAGACAACGCGCAACATCCTGCCCGGCTTCGCCCAGTTCCGCAAGGGCACGCGACAGAGCGTCAAGCGCTCCGTCAAGGCGTCCGCCGGCCCCTTCGGCCGCCCCTTCGAGCCAGCGGATCGCATCGCTGATCAACCGTTCCGCCCCCTCGCAGCCAAGTGCCGCGGCAGCCCGGGAAATATCTTCGCCGATCCGTGCGCTGGCCTGCATCAGCCGGCGCCGGCTGTCGAGGCGGGCTTCTTCGCCCGCCTCGGGCGCCAGCGTGTCGAGTTCCGCAAGCGCATGGCGCAGATATTCCTCTTCGGCCCGCACGTCCTGCAACGCCGCCTCGGCCTGTTGCAGGCGCCGCGCGGCCTCGGCCCGGGCTTGCCAGGCGGCGCGGGTTGCCGCGCGTTCTTCATCAAGCCCCGCGAACTGGTCCAGCAGATCGCGGTGAATGCGTGGCTTCAGAAGACCCCGGTCATCGTTCTGGCCATGCAGTTCGACAAGAGTGGCCGAAAGCGCGCGCAGCACGTCGCCGGAAACGCGCCTGTCGTTCACCCAGGCGGTCTTGCGCCCGTCCCGCGTATTGATCCGGCGCAATACCAGTTCGTCGGACACCGGCAGCCCGGCCTTTTCCAGAACAGCGCGCGCCGCATGTTCCGGGGCAAGATCGAACCACGCGGTTACCTCGCCCTGCCCGGCCCCGGCGCGCACCAGATCGGCGCGTCCCCGCCAACCCAGCACGAAACCGAGCGCATCGAGCAGAATCGATTTTCCGGCGCCGGTCTCTCCGGTCAGAACGTTCAGCCCCGGCTGAAAGGCAAGCTCCAGCCGGTCGATGATCAGCACGTCGCGGATGTCGAGCCCCCGAAGCACGCGGCCTCCTAACCAGATCGCCTCAGAGCCATTCGCCCCTGATCATCTGACGATAGATCTTCGCGAGCCATCCACCGCCCCGTGCCTGGGGCTTCAGCCCCCTGCCCCTGAGCAGGTTGTAGCTGTCGCGATACCACACTGACGAGCGGAAATTGTGCCCGAGGATTGCGGCTGCCGTCTGGGCTTCGGCGTCAAGCCCGAGCGACAGATAGGCCTCGACCAGCCGGTGCAGGGCCTCAGGGGTGTGCGTTGTGGTCTGAAACTGCTCGACGACCACCCGGAAGCGATTGATCGCCGCAGCATGATGGCCACGCTTCAGATAATAGCGGCCGATCTCCATTTCCTTGGCCGCCAGGTGATCGAAGGCCAGATCGAATTTCAAAATGGCCGAGCGGGCGTAATCGCTGTCGGGGTAACGCTCGATCACCGCGCGCAGCGCCTGCAGGGCCTGAAAGGTCAGGCCCTGATCGCGCCCCACCAGATCGATCTGATCGTAATAGCTGAGCGCCAGCAGATACTGGGCATAGGCGGCATCTTCGTCGGCCGGATAGAAATCAAGGAACCGCTGCGCCGCCGCCCGGGCGTTTTCATAATCCTTGGCCTTGTGATAGGCAAAGGCCTGCATGATCAGCGCCCGCTTTGCCCATTCCGAATAGGGATAAAGGCGCTCGACTTCGGCAAACAGTTCGGCCGCCTTGCCGGCCTTGCGCGGCGGCAGGGACGAAAGGCGCTGCTCGGCCTGCTGGTAAATCTCGTGCGCCGAATAGCTCTCGATGGGTCTGGCGCGTTCGCGGTTGCCTCCGGCGCATGCCGAAAGCAGGGCCAGAGCCACCACCAGGCCGACCAGTTTCATCCGAGACCTGCCGCTTTTCATCAACCGCTCACCCCATCTGCCGGTTTGCCCGGGATCATCCTGTGCGCCCCCGCGCCGTTTGTCACTTGGTCGTGTCAGGTGATCTCCTAGCACAGAAAAATCCGGTGCAAAACGCCTTTGGCACGAATTCGGTGGATCTGCGGGATCAGGCGCGCAGGCGCATCTCGGCCGGGCCGGTTCCCGCGCCGGGCAACCGGGCAGCCAGATCATCCGGACATTCGACCAGACGGGCGGCCGAAGGGCGCGCGAACAGCGCGCGCAACAGGCGGTTGGTCAGCGCGTGCCCCGCGCGATGGCCGATATAGCGGCCGATCACCGGCGCACCCGCCAGGGCCAGATCCCCCATGGCATCCAGCATCTTGTGGCGCACGGCCTCGTCCACATGGCGCAGGCCGCCGGGGGAAAGCACGCGCTCGCCATCAACCACCACTGCGTTTTCAAGGGTTCCGCCAAGCGCCAGACCACGGGCACGCATGGTTTCGACATCGCGGTGCAGGCAGAAAGTGCGGCTGTCGCAGAGTTCGCGCACGAAGGTGCCGTTGGCCATCTCAAGCACCTTTGTCTGGCGGCCGATCGCCGCATCCTCGAATTCGATATGGAATTCGATGCTGAGCATGTCCGACGGCTCGAATCGGGCCCAGGCCTGACCGTTGCGCACCTCGACCGGCTCCAGGATACGCAGCGTCTTCACCGGCGCATCCAGCCGGCGCAGGCCGATTCGCAGGATTTCCGCGACAAACAGCGCCGAACTGCCGTCCATCACCGGCACTTCGGGGCCGTCGATCTCGATCAGCGCATTATGCACGCCACAACCGGCAAGCGCTGCCATGACATGTTCGATGGTCTGCACCTCGGCGCCGGCCCCGTTCACGATCCGGGTGCACAAGGTGGCATCCTCGACCGCATGCCAGAGCGCGGGAATCAGATTGTCTCCGGCCTGATCGATGCGGCGGAACCAGATACCGTAATGGGCCGAGGCAGGCAGCAGCCTCATCCGCACGGGAACCCCCGTATGCAGGCCGACGCCTTCGAACCTGATCTCCGATCGCAAGGTTGTCTGCACTGGCTTCCCTCGGTGTTGCCACGGTTGGTATTGCTCCGGTTTTTCCCGGAATTCCGTCCCCCTGCCACTCCCCTTGCCGGATTTCTGCCGGACTGCCGACGGATTTCCGTCCGGGGCGCGCGCACTCCGGGCCGGAAACGGACCGGGCGGGTTGTCACCATCCCGACCTAGTGCGCCATGCCGACAAATACAATTCAATCTTTGTAACGGTCTGAAACATGCCCTCGGAGAATCGGCGAAAACCTGCCGGATCAATCATCGGCCGAGGTGTATCATACTGAAACAGAAAGAAAAAAGGCGCGACTTGCATCGCGCCCTTTCCCGGGTGTCTTGAGCCGGATCAGTTGGCCTGACGCCGCAGGAAGGCAGGGATCTCGATGCGCTCCTCCTCGGGATCGGGGGCGGCCTCGGGGGATCGGGGCGTTTCGGGCACGGGGCGCGAAGCCGCGGGATTACCCAGCGGCGGCTGTTCGCGCCGAGGCCGCTCGGCGGTTTCGCCACCATGCCCTGTCATCCGGTTCAGCAGCGGCTTGATTCCGAAGCGCGTACGTTCGGTGACGGGCTCCTGTGCCGGGGCCTGTTCGGCCGGAGCCGCGGCAGATGCCTTGCCGACAGCCGCCCGCAGCCGGGCGATTGCCTCGGGTGTCGGTGTTCCGGGCGGCGGCGGCGCGGCATCCGCCTTGGGGGCCACATATTGCGCGGCCTCCTCGGCTGCGGCGTCGGGCCGATAAGCCGGCGGAGGCAGGTCATCCTGCCCGGCGGCTTGCGGATCAAAACCGCCCGGCTCGGCGGCAGCAGGAGGCATGTCATCGAACAGGCCCGCCGAGGCGGCCGGGGCCGCCTCCGTCCGGAGCTCTGCCGCTTTCCCGGTCTCGGTCGTTTCGGCAGCCGCTGCGACAGCAGGCGTTTCCTCAGCCTCTTCGGCAGCGGCAACCTCTGCCATCTGCCGGGTGGCGCTTACCAGCGGTTCGGCCATGCTGCGGCGCGGCTGGGGGGTATCGGAAGACTCCAGCGCGTCGATCCCCGTTGCCACGACCGAAACCCGCATGACACCTTCCATTTCGGCATCCAGTGTGGAGCCGACGATGATGTTGGCATCCGGGTCCACCTCTTCGCGGATGCGATTGGCGGCCTCGTCCAGCTCGAACAGGGTCAGGTCATAGCCGCCGGTGATGTTGATCAGCACGCCCTTGGCGCCCTTCAGGCTGATCTCGTCGAGCAGCGGGTTGGCAATGGCCTTCTCGGCAGCCTGGACGGCACGATCCTCGCCGTCGGCCTCGCCGGTGCCCATCATCGCCTTGCCCATCTCGTCCATCACCGAACGCACATCGGCGAAGTCGAGATTGATCAGGCCCGGCCGGACCATCAGGTCGGTCACCCCCTTGACGCCCTGATAAAGCACATCATCGGCCATCGAAAACGCCTCGGTGAAGGTCGTCTTTTCATTGGCCAGACGGAACAGGTTCTGGTTGGGGATGATGATCAGCGTATCCACCACCTTCTGCAGCGCATCGACACCTTCTTCGGCCTGACGCATGCGCTTGGCGCCCTCGAACTGGAAGGGCTTGGTGACGACCCCCACCGTGAGCACGCCAAGCTCGCGGGCCGCATGGGCGATGATCGGCGCCGCGCCCGTGCCGGTGCCGCCGCCCATGCCGGCGGTGATGAAGCACATATGCGCACCGGCAAGGTGATCGATGATCTGTTCGAGGCTTTCCTCGGCTGCCGCCGAACCCACGCTGGGCCGCGCGCCGGCACCAAGGCCCTCGGTTACCTTCACGCCCATCTGTATCTTGCTCGGCGCCAGGCATTGCTGCAATGCCTGCGCATCGGTGTTGGCAACCACGAACTCGACACCATCGAGCTTCTTCTCGATCATGTTGTTGACCGCGTTACCGCCTGCGCCGCCCACCCCGAACACGGTGATGCGTGGTTTGAGATCTGTCGTCCCGCCGGTTTCCATGAGATGCAATGCCATTGATCGTTCCGCCTGTCTGTGCTCCGCCCCTGGGGGCCGTTTCGTTACCTGTTCCTGCGGCAATCCTACCGCCGAAACCACCATACGTCACCAAAAAAACACTGTTTTACCCCAAAATATGGGGGGGCCGATTTGTGCTTCGGCGGGATCTTGCCAACCTGTCCACATGTTGCGTCTTACCAGTTATCCCTAAACCATTTCACGGCCCTCCGCAAAGAACGCGCCGGGTATCTTTCAGCGGGAATCCGGAAGTCCCACCACTCGTCTTGCGGGTGCGCGGCAAACAGTGCCAGCCCCACAACGCCGGAAAATGCCGCCCCGGTGGTGGCCTGGGGCAGGCCCTGCACCCGCAGGGGGCGCCCCAGACGCACCGAATTTCCCAGGATCCGTGCCGCCAGCCCGTCAAGGCCGGGAATCTGGCTGCCCCCGCCGGTCAGCACGATCTGCTGGCTTGGCAGACACTCGAAACCGGCAGCATCAAGACGCAGCCGCACCTCTTCGAGAATCTCTTCGATTCGCGGCCTCATGATGCCGATCAGCTCGGCCCGGCTGGCAGTGCGGCGGTCATGTTCCCAGTCGCCGGTATTGCCGCCCAGTTCGATGATCTCACGATCGTCCATGCCGGTGGCCACCGCACCGCCGTTCAGGGTTTTCAGTCGCTCGGCCACGCTCATCGGCACCTGCAGCCCTTTCGAGATGTCAAGCGTGATGTGATCGCCGCCCAGACGCACGCTGTCGGCATAGATCATGTGCTTCTTCATGAAGATCGAGATGCTGGTAATGCTGCCGCCCATGTCGATGCAGGCGGCACCCAGTTCCTGCTCGTCCTCGACCAGGGTCGAGATCCCCGCAACATAGGCAGCGCTGGCCAGGCCCGCCACCTCGAGATCGCAACGCTTGATGCAGCGCAGCAGATTCTGCACTGCCGTGCCATCAACGGTAAGCATGTGCATGTCAACCGACAGCCGGTTGCCGATCTGCCCCCGCGGATCCAGAAGGCCGGTGCGGTGATCGAGCGCGAAATTGACCGGCTGGGCATGCAGCACGTCGCGGCCCTCGCCGATATCGGGCATGTCGCAGGCCGCCAGAACCTGTGCCACATCCTGCTCGGAAACCGCCGCGCCTTCCAGATCGATGCTGCCCGCCAGACCATAGGAGCGCACCCGGGCTCCGGCAAAGCCGACGATCACGTGGTCAACCCGCTGATCGGCCATCTTCTGCGCCGCCTGCAGGGCGGTGCGGATGGCGCGCTCGGTTTCGCTCATGGTATCCACTTCCCCGAAACGCATCCCGCGCGAACGGGTGGTGGCGGCTCCGATCACCCGAAAGGTGGATTGCCCGGCCAGCGACCCCACACCATCTTCGCCCGCCAGCCGTTCGGGGCCGTCGAAACGCAGAACCAGGCAGGCGATCTTCGATGTGCCCACATCGAGAACCGCTATCACGCCCCGCTGCAGGGCTGCCTTGCGCATGTTGCGCATGGCGCGCTGTCTGGAATAAAGTTCCGTCATTGGTTCGCCGTTCCCTCTTCCAGTTCGATCATGTTGATCATCCGCAATCCCTCAAGCGCCCCGGGCCCCAGCCGCACCGTGGGGCGCTCGGGGTTGCGCATGTCGATCACCGAAATGTCCCGCGCCAGCATTTCGGTGCTCCCGTCAAGCACCAGCACCCGTTCGAGCGCCGTTACCGGATCATCTTCCGGCAGCAGGATCCGCTGATTGCGATCCAGCGCCACATCCCAGCGCCGCTCACCCATACGCACCAGTCCGCGCACCCGCTGGCCGACAGGGGCCAGGGCTTCGAGCAGGGCCAGCGCCTCGGGCACCGCGCGATCGGCGCCCCGCCCGGTTATCAGCGGCAGGTCGGGACGCTCGGCGCGTGCCATCAGCGCCGTCACCCGGTGGCCGGTGCCGTCAAGAAGCAGGATCTCTTCCTGTCCCCGCCAGACCACCGCCGGCTTGCGTTCGCTTACCGCAACCTGCAGCACCCCGCCCGGACGCACCCGCACGCTGACCGCGGCCACGGCATCGATCTCGGCGATGGCGCTACGGATCGCATCAAGATCGAGATCGAAGGAGCTGAGCGGAAAATCGAGGGGCACCGCGGCACGGATATCGGCATCCAGCCCCGGAGAGGCTCCGTCAATGGCCATCAGCCTGACCATGAACTCGGGGCGCTGCTCGAAGGCACGCCGCTGCTCGGCCAGCCAGGCCTGCAGGTTTTCACGCCGCGCCTGATCGGAAAGATAGAAACCGGCAGCCAGTGCCAGCGCCACGATCGGCAGCCCCACCCGCAGCAACGCGCGGAACAGCGGCGTCAGCCACAGCCGGTGCAGCCGATAGGCAAGGCGGCTCGGGGCCGGATCGCGGCGCGGAGGGGCGGCGGAATCTCTGGCATTCAGCGGTCGCATGAGGCGTCCTCCAGCAGCCATTCGCAGAGATCCGCGAAGGAAATGCCGCAATGAGCGGCCTGCTCGGGCGAAAGGGATGTGGGCGTCATGCCCGGCTGGGTGTTGGTTTCAAGCACGATCAGCCCGGCCAGACCGCGCGATTCGTCCCAGCGGAAATCGGTGCGGCTGAGGCCACGGCACCCCAGCAGCCGGTGTGCGGCAAGAGCGTGCTCCAGACAGGCGGCAAACACGTCATCGGGCAGATCCGCCGGCACCACATGGTGCGAGCCGCCGGGCCTGTACTTGGCGTCGTAATCATACCAGCCGTCGGTAACGATGTCGGTCACCGTCAGGGCACGTGTGCCCAGCACCGAGACAGTCAGTTCGCGCCCGGGCACAAAGGCCTCGACCATCACCGTTCCGGGCATCTCCGGGCCAAGGCGGGGCGGATCACCGGCACCTTCGCAGACCAGATAGACACCGACGCTCGAGCCCTCATTGTTCGGCTTTACCACATAGGGCGGCGCCATCACGTGACGGTTGCGCACCTCTTCGACCGGGGCCAGCAGGCTTTCGGCCACCGGCAGGCCGGCCGTGCGAAACAGGGCCTTGCTGCGCGCCTTGTCCATGGCAAGCGCCGAGGCCAGAACCCCGGAATGGGTATAGGGGATGCGCATCCATTCAAGCATGCCCTGAACAGTGCCGTCTTCTCCGAAGCGTCCATGCAGGGCATTGAAGGCCACATCGGGCGCGATCCCGGACAGCCGGGCGGAAAGGTCCGCCCCGGCATCCACCTCGATCACCTCATGGCCCTTTTCCCGCAAAGCGCGCGCGCACTCGAACCCGGATGAAAGCGAAACCTCGCGTTCGGCCGAGAGTCCGCCCATCAGTACCGCCACTTTACGGGTTGTCCTGCTCGACATACCCGCCTCGTGTCCTTGCCTGGGGCCGTTTGACGGCCCTCGTTTCATCGCCGGCGCCCTGTGGCCGGCCCTGACTGCCACTGATCCCGGCGCCCGTTCCGCAACGCCGGCCCGCCTCAGGGTCTGCAGTGTTACGGAGCCGTTTCACCGACCCGCATGATTTCCCATTCTAACTGGATTCCACTGTGTTGATAAACCCTTTTTCGCACCAGCTCGCCCAATTCTTCCAGTTCGCGGGCGCTGGCGCCGCCGGTATTGATCAGAAAGTTGGGATGTTTCTCGCTCATCCGGGCGCCACCCAGGGAAAAGCCGCGCAGCCCGGCTGCATCGATCAGCTTCCAGGCCTTCAGATCATGGCAGTCGTCGGCCCGCCCGGTAGAGCTGAAACCGGCCGGGTTGCGGAAGGTCGATCCGGCCGAGCGTTCACGGGTGGGTTGGGTGGCATCGCGCCGGGCAATCTGTTCCTCCATGCGCGCGGCAAGCACAGCCGGATCGTCGGCCGGCGCGCGGAATGTCGCTTCGGTGATCACCCAGCCCTCGGGCAGGTCGGTCTGGCGATAGCGGAAGCCCAGATCATCCGCGCCGAGGATCGCGATCCTGCCCGCACGGGTAACGGCACGGGCGCTTTCGAAACGGTCCGCCACATAGGTGCCATAGCAGCCCGCATTCATCCGCACCGCCCCGCCGATGGCGCCTGGAATGGTGCGCAGGAATGTCAGATCGCGCCCCGCCGCCGCCGCACGCCGCGCCACATGCCCGTCAAGCGCCGCCGCGCCGGCGATCACCCGGTCGCCCTCGGTACGGATCGCGTTGAAGCCGCGCCCGAGGCGGACCACCACGCCGCGCAAGCCCCCGTCGCGCACGATCAGATTGCTGCCCACTCCCATGGGAAACACTGCGACATCCTCCGGCAGGGCGCGCAGAAAGGCGGCAAGATCGGCCTCGTCGGCCGGCTGAAACAGCACATCGGCTGGCCCGCCGACCCGCAGCCAGGTCAGATCGGCCAGCGGCCGGTGTTCGGTGAGCGTGCCGCGCACGGGGGGAAGTTCGTGTTTCATGATGCCGGGTTTAGGCCATCCCGGTGGAAATGTGAATCGGATATGTCGCCCGCACCATGGGCCAGCGGACCACGAAGATGCCAGAGGCGACATATCCGCCTCTGGCACTGGCAAGCCCCGTGGCTCAGCCTTCGCCGTGGTCGATCTTCCGCTTCATCCAGCGCCCCAGGTAGATCAGCGGCCAACGCAGCATCGAGGCACCGGCCACCAGAAACGCCATCCCCCACCAGGGGCCGTTCTGATAGGTGACATAGCCCAGAAGCGGCACCCCCACGGCAATCAGCACATAGGCGCGGGTCCAGTAATTGTCGCGCGAAGGCAGCATGGCCGAAATGTTGGCGGCGATCACCCAGAGGAAGGCCAGAAGCAGCGATGCCGTCATGGTCGTGCCCTCCGCCCGGCCTGCCGGCGGACACGCAGATGGCGCAGCA
Source organism: Paracoccaceae bacterium (assembly GCA_026989355.1). Lineage (GTDB taxonomy): Bacteria > Pseudomonadota > Alphaproteobacteria > Rhodobacterales > Rhodobacteraceae > WFVA01. The sequence goes on from JALSJM010000008.1 coordinate 312,266, forward strand.
GCACCATCAGCGGCCGGCGGAACATCGAAATCAGCACCGCCAGCCCCACCAGCACCGGCCAGGGCCCATGCTGCAGGGAAAGATATGTGAGCAGCAGCGGCGCCAGCGCCAGCAGCACGATCCCCGGCGCATACTGCATGCGGATCGGCAGCAGCGCCACCAGCGCCGCGGCCAGCACCCACAGACAGGCCAGTATCAACGACAATGTCATCCTGCGCCTCCCCACGAAGCGGCCAGAACCATCAGCGACATCACCGCCCCGAGCCACGGAACGAAAACGGGCACGCTGAACGGCGCCTCCGGCTCTTTCCGTTTTAACCAGATCAGAGAAATGTTTACAACCACAAAGGATGTGAGTAACACCTGAGTCGCCCAGAAAGCGAGATGCGCGACCGGCAATGTCAACGCGGCCGCGATCAGCGCACCCCCCACAAGAAGGGTGGCGCGCAGCGGTGTGTGCCAGCGCGGAGATACATGATGAAGGAAGCCAAGCCCCGCACTGCGCCTGCCCAGCCCGAACAGCATGCGCGAGGCCATCAGGATCTGCGCCAGAACGCCGTTCAGCGCCGCAACCACCGCAATCGCGGCCAGAATCCCGCCCGAACCGCCAAACCCCGCCTGCCAGACCAGCACCAGCGGGCTGCTGCTGGAAGCCAGATCTGCCACCGGAACGGCGCGCAGGGAGGCCACGGCCACCAGGGCATAGATCGCCGCGGTCACCGTCAGCGCCAGCAGGATGGCCCGCGGCATGGTTCGCTCGGGGCGCCGGGTTTCCTCGGCCATGTTCACCATGTCCTCAAAACCGAGATAGGCAAAAAAGGCCAGCATCACGGCCATGGCAAGGCCCGGCCAGTGGGGCGGGGGCAGTCCGGCAAGATCGATTGCCGGCGGAGCCGCGAAACCGGCTCCGACCACCATCATCAGGCCGGTCACCTCGATCAGGGTGAACAGTCCCGCCATCGCCAGGCTCTTTACCACGCCGGCTCCCGCCACCAGCACCAGCGCCACACCAAGGCAGGCAATGGCCGCCGCTTCGGGCACGTCGGCCAGACGCAGCAGATAGCCCACGCCACCGCGCAGCACCGCCGCAGCCGAAATCACGCCGCTGACCACGATGGCCAGCCCGACCGCCAGAGCCAGACGCCGCAGGCCAAGGCCCCGTTCCACATAGGCCGCCACACCGGCGGTTTCGGGAATGCGCGAAGACAGCTCGGCATAGCCGAGTGCCGTCGGAGCCGCGACGGCTCCGGCCAGGACGAAGGCCAGCGGTGTCCACGGACCGGCATGGGCCGCCACCGCGCCCATCAGCACATAAACGCCGGCCCCGATCATCACCCCGATGCCGTAAAGCACCATCAGGCCGAGGCCAAGCCTGCGGCTGAGCCCGTTTTCGCCCGGCAATGACAGGGGGCTTGTCCTTGCAGCCCCGCCCTCAGCCCTTTTCATGAAGCCGTTCCGGCAGGGCATTGGCCCAGGCCGAAATGGTGCCCGCACCGAGACAAACCACCATGTCGCCCGGCCGGGCCTCGGCGCGCACCAGGTCGCGCAGGGCATCTTCGCTTTCCACTGCAACCGCATGGCGATGACCGTGGCGGATCAGCCCGGCCACCAGATCGTCGCGTCCGGCCCCTTCGATCGGCTCTTCCCCGGCGGCATAGACATCGGCGATGCCCACCACATCGGCATCGTTGAAGGCGGCGCAGAAATCCTCGAACAGCGAATGCAGACGCGAATAGCGGTGCGGCTGATGCACCGCGATCACCCGGCCCACGGCAGCCTGGCGGGCAGCCTTCAGAACCGCGGCGATTTCCACCGGGTGGTGGCCATAATCATCGATGATGGTAACACCGTTTACCGTGCCCACCCGGGTAAAGCGGCGATTGACGCCACCGAAAGCCGCCAGCGCCTTTCGGATCGCATCATGCGGAATGCCCAGGTGCAGCGCCGCTGCCACCGCCGCCAGGGCGTTTGAAACATTGTGCGCACCGGGCATCGGCAAGGTGCAGCCTTCGATGCACGCGCCTTCCCCCTGCAGGGCGATATCGAAACGGGCGGTGCCATTTTCGCAAACCAGATTACCGGCCCTGACATCGGCCTGGGCATTGAAACCGTAGGTCACCACCCGGCGATCGGTTATGCGGCCCACCAGCGCCTGCACCTCGGGATGGTCGGTATTGCAGATCGCCAGCCCGTAGAAGGGGATGTTGGAAACGAACTGGTGGAAGCCTTCGCGCAGGGCATCGAAATCGCCCCAGTGGTCAAGATGCTCGGGATCGATGTTGGTGACAATGGCGATGGTTGCAGGCAGGCGGATGAAGGTGCCGTCGCTTTCGTCGGCCTCAACCACCATCCATTCGCCGCGTCCCATCCGCGCATTCGATCCATAGGCGTGGATGATGCCGCCGTTGATCACCGTGGGATCGAGTCCACCGCCGTCAAGCAGCGTGGCAACCAGGGTGGTGGTGGTGGTCTTGCCATGGGTTCCGGCCACCGCAATATTGGACTTGAGGCGCATCAGTTCGGCCAGCATCTCGGCCCGGCGCACCACCGGCAGACCCCGGGCGCGCGCCGCGTCCAGTTCGGCATTGCCGGGCTTGATCGCCGACGAGATCACCACCACCTCGGCCCCTTCCAGATTTTCGGCACGCTGGCCGATGAACACCCTCGCGCCCAGCTTTTCCAGGCGGCGCGTGATCGGGCTCTGTTTCAGGTCCGAGCCCTGCACCCCATAGCCGTGCTCCATCAACACCTCGGCGATCCCCGACATGCCGATCCCGCCGATTCCCACGAAATGGACAGGCCCCATTTCGAGGGGCAGCTTGGTTGCCGGGTTCATCTGTCTTCTCCCCCTTCTCCCTTCCGGTCCTGCGCCTGTGCTGCCGCCCGCCCCGCGGCCAGATCCTCGACCAGACCGACCAGCCGCCCGGTCGCATCCGGCACTCCGCGGCTCAGGGCCGCTGCCGCCATCTGGCGGGCCGCATCCGGATTGCCCAGCACCGCCGCCACCTGCTCGGCCAGGCTGCGGGCGTTCAGCCGGCTCTCGGGGATCAGGATCGCCGCGTTCGCCTCGACCAGACGACGGGCATTTGCCGTCTGGTGATCGGCGGTGGCGGCGGCAAAGGGGATCAGGATCGCCGGCCGCCCGATCACCGAAATATCCGCCACCGACGAGGCACCGGCACGGCTGATCACCAGCTGCGCTTCGCTCATGCGGCGGGGCACATCGTGAAAGAAGGGCTTCACCTCGGCCGTGATACCGTGTTCGCCATAGCAGGCGGCGACCCGCCCGACATCCTCGGCACGTGCCTGATGCGACACATTCAGCTGCGCACGCACCGGAGCGGGCAGTTGCCCCAGAGCCTCGGGCACCACATCCGACAGGATACGCGCGCCCTGCGATCCCCCCATTACCAGTATCGACATGGGATAATCACCGGGCGGGATATAGGCCGCACCGGCCCGGGCCAGAATCGCCGCACGCACCGGATTTCCGGTAAACATCCCCCGTGCACCCTGCGGCAGATCGACGGGCCAGCTGCCGCAGGCCACCACCTGAACCCGGCGCGCAAACAGCCGGTTGACGCGGCCGAGAACGCCGTTCTGTTCGTGAATCATGCGCGGCAGGCGCAAAAGCCAGGCGGCAGCCAGTGCCGGAATTGTCGGATAACCGCCAAAGCCCACCACCACCCGGGGCCTGTCACGCAGCATTCCCGCCGCGGCCTTCACGGCGCCGGCGGCGATCCGCAGGGGCACCAGCATCCGTGCCACCGCCCCGCCGCGCGCAAAGGTGGCCGAGGGAAGCTTCTCGATCTCGACCACATGCGGGAAGCCGCCGGCATAGCGGGCGCCGCGCGCATCGGTTGCAAGCTTCACCCGCCAGCCCCGGCGCAGCATCGCCTCGGCCAGCGCCTGGGCCGGAAACATATGCCCGCCGGTGCCGCCGGCGGCGATCAGCAGAAGCGGTTTCCCGGCCATCGCCTAGCGCCCCGCGCCGACTGGCCGAAAATGGTCTCCGAGCTCTCCCTGCGGGCGACTGCGCGTCAGGGCAAACAGCATCCCCATGACAATCCCCATCGCGATCAGCGACGAGCCGCCATAGCTGACGAAGGGCAGCGTCATTCCCTTGGCCGGCAGCAGCCGCACCGCCACCCCCATGTTGACCAGCGCCTGCACGCCGAACACCGTGACCAGCCCGGTGCCGGCCAGGCGGATGAAGGGATCGCGCTCGCGGATCAGCCGCCAGAGCGAACTCAGCACGATCACCGCGTAAAGCGCAATGATCAGAACGATCAGCACCATCCCGTATTCCTCGGCGGCCACGGCAATGATGAAATCCGTATGCGCATCGGGCAGCGACCACTTCACCTGCCCTTCGCCCACACCGACGCCGAACAGCCCCCCTTCACGGATCGCGTTGGCGGCATAGCCGATCTGGGTGGTCGGATCGACCTCGGCGGAAAGAAAACCGTCGATCCGGCGGGCGAAATGTTCGGAATTCTCATAGGCGAACATGCCTCCGAACAGCACAAGCCCGGCCAGCCCCGTCAGCAGCAGGAAAGGCGCACCGGCCACGAAATACATCACCCCCCAGCCGAACAGAAACAGCGTGGCCTGTCCGAAATCGGGCTGTATCGCCAGCAGACCGACGATCACCAGCGTCAGGATCAGCGACCAGGTCCTGCCGGGCGGGCCGTTGATCTCGAGCCCCGCAGCCAGCAGCCAGGCGGCCATGATCACGAAGCCGGGCTTGAGAAACTCGGAAGGCTGCACCGCCGCGAACCCCAGGCTGAACCAGCGCACCGCCCCCTTGCCGAAATCGGTGCCGAAGGCGGGCAGCAGGGCCAGCGCGGCGAAGGCCAGCACGAAGCCGAACACCCCGATCCGGCGCACCGCCCTGGGCGACATCATCGACAGCACCAGCATCGCCACCAGCGCCATCCCCCCGAATATCGCCTGCCGCTGGACATAGTGGAACGGCTCAAGCCCGTTGCGCGCCGCCAGCGGCGGCGAGGCCGCCAGCCCGAGCAGCAGGCCGATCGCGAACAGCAGAAACACGCTGCTCAGCGCCCAGCCATCCACCGTCCGCCACCAGCGCGGGAGGATCGGCTCGTTCTCGCGCACGGAAAGCGTGCCATAGACCATCTCTGTCATGGATACACCTGCTACTGCCTCTCTCACATCCCGTTGCCGGGGCCCGGTTGTTCCGGATCTGGATGCAGTCTAACGCGAAATCGGGCACCATGCCAGAGCGAAATCGGCGCATCCGGCCAAACCTGACAACCCGAAACATCCCCCGCCCCCCGTCCACCAGGAACCTGCAGAACACACGGGGCGCCACCGCCGCGCCGTCTGATGCGGTCAATCTTCCGGGGCATGACCGGCAATGCTTCAAATATTACAACCCAGAGGAGCTGTCGTTTTCCTTTCTTTGCCAGTGGTTGAGCGTGTTTCCTGCTGCGGCGCCAGCAACAAGTGCAATATTGTTAATCCGGCCCGGTTTGGCTGAATCGCCTTTCCCGCATACGCTTACCCAGGGGAACCCGCAAGCCCCGGAAAACCCGCAAAAACCGGGAACACAAGAAGCAAGGACAGGGAGGCCAGAAATGGCGGAACGCAAGAAACGAAGCCTGACGACAATGGTGCTCGTCGGAATGGCGCTGGGGATCGCCACCGGACTTGTCATCAACCTGACCGGCTGGAACGAGCCGGGCAATTTCATCAGCGACTACATCGTGAACGGGCTGTTCCTGATCATTGGCAAGATGTTCGTGAATGCGCTCAAGATGCTGGTGGTGCCGCTGGTGTTCTTCTCGCTTATCTGCGGGGTCTGTGGCATCGGCGACGTGCGGCTTCTGGGGCGCATCGGCACCAAATCGTTCGCCCTCTACATGCTGACCACGGCCATCGCCATCGCCACCGCGATCGTCATTGCCGCAGGCCTGGGAATCGGTCAGGGCATGAACCTTGTCAGCGACGGGGAATTCACCGGCAAGGAAGCCCCGCCCCTCAGCCAGGTGCTGATCGACATCATCCCCACCAACCCGATCGCCGCCATGGCCGATGGCGACATGCTGCCGATCATCTTCTTCTCGATCCTGGTCGGGATCTCGATCCTGATGGTCGGCAAGAAGGCCGCAAGCTTCATCGAAGGAGCCGAGATCGCCAACGAGGTGATGATGAAGATGGTCACCATCATCATGGCAGTGGCCCCCTATGCGGTGTTCGCGCTGATTGCCCGGGCGGTGGCCAATCTCGGGCTTGAGCTTCTGCAATCGCTGGCGGGCTATGTGCTGGTGCTGGTGGGGGCGCTGATGTTCCATCTGTTCGTCATGCTGATGATCGTGCTGAAAGTGTTCTCGGGCCTCAACCCGATAATCTTCATCCGCAAGATCCGCGCGGCACAGATCTTTGCCTTCTCGACGGCAAGCTCCAATGCCACCATCCCCGTGACCATGCGCACGGTAACCGAGCGCTTCGGAGTCAACAATTCGGTGGCCTCGTTCACCGTGCCCTTCGGCGCAACCATCAACATGGACGGCACCGCGATCATGCAGGGCGTGGCCACGGTGTTCATCGCCAATATCTACGGGGTCGAGCTGGGGCTGACGGGCTATCTGACGGTGATCCTGATGTCGGTGCTGGCCTCGATCGGCACCGCGGGGGTGCCCGGTGTGGGGCTGATCATGCTGTCGATGGTGTTCACCCAGGTGGGTCTGCCGGTGGAAGGCATCGGCCTGATCCTCGGGGTTGACCGGCTGATGGACATGATCCGCACTGCCGTCAATGTCTCGGGCGATGCCACGGTTTCGTGTGTCGTGGCCAAGAGCGAGGGCAAGCTCGACCGGGCCGTTTATGACGATCCCGAGGCCGGCATGCTCGATCCCGACGAGGCGCTCGCCATAGATCCCGAGGTCGAGCAGGAAATCGCCGAAATGGTTGATCAGACAAAGAAGAAAAAGGCCTGATCCACCCTGGAAACGGGCAAGCCACCACTCACACCGAAACCTGGAAAGCCCGCCGGAAACGGCGGGCTTTCTTCCGGCTGATCTCCGTGCTGTCAGCGCGCCGTCAGCCTGGGGCGCGATCAGCCGCCCAGTTCCCGCACCAGCCGCTCGAAATGCATGCCGCGCTCTTCGAAACTGGCATAGTGATCAAAGCTGGCGGCCGCCGGGGCCAGCAGCACGGTCTCACCGGCCTCGGCCTCGGCCGCGGCGCGGGCAAGGGCAGCATCAAGAGTGATACAGAGCTCATGCGGCAGTTCGCCCAGTTCGGCGGCGAATTCCCTGGCCGATTCTCCGATCAGATAAACCTTGACAACATTGCCAAGCCCGTCCCGCAGCGACGCAAGTCCCCCTTCCTTGGCCTGCCCCCCGGCAATCCAGCGGATGCGGGGAAAGGCTCGCAGGGCGCGTGCGGCGCTTTCGGCATTGGTCGCCTTGCTGTCGTTCACATAGGAAACCCCGCCGATCTCGGCGATCTTCTGACAGCGATGCGGCAGGCCGGTGAATGAAGCAAGCGCCGGTTCGATCTGCTTCGGTCCCACCCCCAGCGCCCGCAGCGCCGCATAGGCGCAGCAGGCATTCTGATGGTTGTGGGCGCCGGGCAGCCCCTGCATCATGCGCAGGTCGATCGCGGCCATCTGCCGCCCCTTGCGCCATTCCGAAAGAAACCCCTTGCGCACCGAAACCGACCATCCGAATCCCGCAAGCTTCTGCCCCACCGACACCCGGATCACCTGTGCGTCAAGCGCCCCTTCGGCCATCCGGTCGGCAAGAAAACGGCCCTCGGGCTCATCCACCCCGATCACCGAGCGATCCGGGCTGCCCTCGGCGAAAAGGCGGCGCTTGGCGGCGAAATAGCCGCCGCGCCCTCCGTGGCGATCAAGGTGATCGTCGGCAAGGTTGGTAAACACGGCGATGTCGGGAGTCAGCGTGCGGGCAAGCTCGCACTGATAGCTTGAAAGCTCCAGAACCAGCACCTCGCCATCGCGGGGCGGTTCGGCATCAAGCGCCCCGCGCCCGATATTGCCCGCCATCTGGCAGGGCCGGCCGGCCGCATGCAGGATGTGACAGATAAGCGCCACGGTGGTGGACTTGCCGTTCGAACCTGTCACCGCGATCACCCGGGGCGTGGTTTCGAAGCGGCTCCAGCCCTGCGTGGCCCAGGACCGGAAGAACAGGCCAATGTCGTTGTCAAGCGGCACGCCGGCCGCCTCTGCTGCAGCCACCGCCGGGTGAGGCGCCGGATAGAGGTGGGGAATACCGGGCGAGACGATCAGCGCCGCCAGCCCTTCATGCATGGCAGGACGGGAAAGATCGGCTATCCCGAACCCCTCGGCCTCGGCACGGGCACGGGCCTCTTCGCCATCGTCCCAGGCGATCACCCGTGCACCGCCCGCGGCCAGCGCGCGGGCGGTCGCAAGCCCCGAGCGCCCGAGCCCCAGCACTCCGACGCGCAGCCCTTCGTATCCGCGCACCGGGATCATCTAGCGCACCTTCAGCGTGGCCAGCCCGATCAGCGCCAGGATCAGGGAAATGATCCAGAATCGGATCACGATCTGGGGTTCCGACCACCCCTTCTTTTCGAAATGGTGGTGGATCGGCGCCATCAGGAACACCCGCTTGCCGGTGCGCTTGTAGTAAAGCACCTGGATGATCACCGAAAGCGCCTCGAGAACGAACAGCCCGCCCACGATCGCCAGAACGATTTCATGCTTGGTGACAACGGCGATCGCCCCGAGTGCCCCGCCAAGCGCCAGAGATCCCGTATCGCCCATGAACACCGCCGCGGGCGGTGCATTGTACCACAGAAAGCCAAGCCCCCCCCCGATCAGCGCCGCAGCGAAGATCAGGATTTCCCCGGTGCCGGGGATGTAGTGCACACCCAGATATTCGGCAAATACCTTGTTGCCCACGAAATAGGCGATCACCCCGAGCGTCCCGCCTGCGATCATCACCGGCATGATGGCAAGGCCGTCAAGACCATCGGTCAGATTCACCGCATTCGCCGCCCCCACGATCACGATCATCGCGAAAGGATAGTAGATCAGCCCCAGATCAAGCAACGCGTCCTTGAAGACCGGCAGCGCCAGATTGCGGGAAAGCGCCTCGGGCTGCACCTGGGCAGCCCACCAGGCGGCGGCCAGCGCGATCAGGAATCCGATCCCCAGGCGGATCTTCCCCGAAATTCCCTTGACATTGTTGCGGCTCACCTTGCGGTAGTCATCGGCAAATCCGATCAGCCCGAACCCGACAGTGACAAGCAGCACGATCCAGATATTGGGGTTGTCGAGACGCGCCCACAGAAGGGTGGAAACGATCAGCGCCCCCAAGATCAGCACGCCGCCCATGGTGGGGGTGCCGGCCTTTGTCAGAATATGGCTCTCGGGGCCATCCTCGCGGATCGGCTGGCCATTCGACTGGCGCCGGCGCAACAGGTTGATCAGCGGCTTGCCGAACAGGAAACCGAACAGCAGCGCCGTGAAAAAGGCCCCCCCCGCGCGAAAGGTGATATAGCGGAAGAGATTGAAGAAATCGCCGCCGTCCGACAGGCTGGCCAACCAGTAAAACATCACATCTTCCCTTGTTCTTCCCCGGCCGGATGCGCAAGCCGGCGCAGGGCTTCGGCCACCCGCGATACCGCGATCCCCTTCGAGCCCTTGACCAGCACCACATCCCCCGCGTCGATCAGTCGAGACGCCTGTTGGCACAATTCCCCGGCCGTTTCCACCCATTGCCCGCGCTTTTCCACGGGCAGCGCTCCGTGCAGGCTGCGCATGCGGGGACCGACGCAATGCACCACATCCACCGCCGCCATCGCCGGCAGAGCGGCCAGCGCCGCATGCATTTCCTCTTCCTGCGGGCCAAGCTCCAGCATGTCGCCCAGAATGGCAATACGCCGGCCCTTTTCACGCCGGCCCACGCCATCGGTCGGGCGGGTGGCGGCCAGCACTTCAAGCGCGGCCGAAACCGAGGCAGGATTGGCGTTGAAGGCATCGTCGATCAGGATGAAGGCAGCGTCGGGATCGGCCGGATCCAGAAGCAGGTGCTGACGGGTGCCGCGCCCGGCCGGAGGCCGCCACTGGCCAAGGGCGCAGGCGGCCTGTGCCAGATCGCCGCCAAGCGCCCGCACACCGGCAAGCGCCGCCAGCCCGTTCATCGCCATATGGCGCCCTGCCGCCATCAGCCGGAACATCACCGGACTGCCCGCAATGTCGGCACGCACCACGGTAACCCCTTCACCAAGCCCGACCTCAAGCAGCCGGTGGGTGCAGTCCGCGCTGCGGCCGAAGGTTTCGCAGGCCACCCCCGCCGCGGCTGCGGCTCCGGTCAGTATGGAAGTCGTGTCAAGGTCGCCATTCACGATCACGGCACCCCCGGGGCCGAACCCTTCGACAATCGCCGCCTTTTCGCGGGCGATCGCCGCAACATCGGCGAAGGCTTCCAGATGCGCCGGCGCAACGGCAGTGATCAGCGCCACATGAGGCCGCGCAAGACGGGCGAGCGGCGCAATCTCGCCGGGGGCGTTCATACCGATCTCGATCACCGCATATCCGGCATCGGCCGGCATCCGCGCCAATGTCAGCGGAACGCCCCAGTGATTGTTGTAGCTGGCTTCGGCGGCATGCACCGCACCCTGCCCGGCAAGGGCTGCGCGCAGCATTTCCTTGGTCGAGGTCTTGCCCACCGATCCGGTTACCGCAATTACCCGCGCCCGCGTGCGCGCACGGCCCGCGCGCCCCAGATCCCGCAGCGCCGTCAGCACATCCGGCGTCACCAGAAGCGGTGCGTCGGCGCTCAGCCCCCGGGGCCGGCGCGATACCAGCGCCGCCGCCGCGCCCTTCGCCAGGGCATCGGCCACGAAATCATGACCATCCCGGCGATCGGCAAGCGCCACAAACAGATCGCCGGGCACCAGCGTGCGGGTATCGATCGAAACGCCGCTGGCCGCCCAGGCCGGCCCGCGGGCCTCGCCGCCGGTGGCCGCGGCCGCGGTGACGGATGTCCACAGAGCGCTCATGCCGGCCGCCCTTCAAGGGCCGCCACCGCCACACTGGCCTGTTCGGCATCGTCGAAGGGCAGCACCTGATCTCCGATGATCTGCCCGGTTTCATGGCCCTTGCCGGCGATCAGCAACGCATCGCCCGGCCCCAGCGCATCGACCCCCCGCAGGATCGCCTCGGCCCGGTCGGCCACTTCGGCCGCTTCGGGAGCGCCTTCGAGCACCATCGCGCGAATCGCGGCCGGCTCTTCCGAGCGGGGGTTGTCGTCGGTCACGATCACCTGATCGGCATGCGCTGCCGCCGCGCGCCCCATGAGCGGGCGTTTTTCGCGATCGCGGTCGCCGCCGGCGCCCAGCACCACCACGATACGGCCCATCACATGGGGGCGCAGCGCCTGCAGCGCCGTGGCCACCGCATCGGGGGTGTGGGCGTAATCGACGAATACCGCAGCGCCGTTTTCCCGCGTGGCAGCCAGCTGCATACGCCCGCGCACGGTTGTGAGCGCCGGCAGGCTGTCAAGGACCGCTCCGGCATCGGGCGCACCCCTCCCCGCGGCGATTACCAGAGCGGCGGCAGAGAGCGCGTTCAGCGCCTGAAACCCGCCGATCAGCCCGAGGCGTGCCTGGCGGACGCTGCCCTGCCAGACGAAACGGATATCCTGCCCGGTAGCATCGAAGCGCTGAGCCAGCAGGCGAAGATCGGCCCCGGCGTGGCAACCGACCGTGAGCAGACACAGACCACGCGCCCGGGCGATCCGGGCGATTTCCTCGCCCTTCGGGTCATCAAGATTGATCACCGCCCCCGCCCCTTCCGGCAGCACCCGCGAGAACAGCCCCGCCTTGGCAGCGAAATAGGCGGCGAAACTTTCGTGGTAATCAAGGTGATCGCGGCTGAAATTGGTGAAAGCCCCGGCCCGGAGGCACACGCCGTCAAGGCGCCGCTGATCAAGCCCGTGCGACGAAGCCTCCATCGCCACATGGGTAACGCCGGCATCCGCCATCTCGGCCAGCAGGCGATGCAGGGTGATCGGCTCGGGAGTCGTGTGCGAAAGGGGGGCGGTAAAGGCCCCCTCTGCTCCGGTGGTTCCGAAATTGCAGGCCAAAAGGCCGGCCTGTTCCCACAGCTGACGGGTAAAGGCGGCAACGCTTGTCTTGCCATTGGTGCCGGTGACGGCCACTGCTGTTTCGGGCTGGACACCGAACCACAGCGCCGCCGCCCCGGCCAGCGCCTGACGGGGATCTTCGGCAATCACCAGCGCCGCATCACTTGCGGCCAGTGCCGCAGCGGCGATCTCGGCGCCCCGGCGGTCCGTGAGCACGGCAACCGCCCCCATCCGCAGCGCATATTCGATGAATTCCCCCCCGTGCACACGGCTGCCCGGCAGCGCCGCAAACAGGTGGCCGTGCCCGACTGCGCGGCTGTCAACCGAAAGCCCGGTAACGCGCACATCGCGCCCGCCGCTGGCCCGCAGGCCAAGGGCGGAAAGGGCCTTGAGCCTGCCGCTGCTGCCCTGCCCTGTTGTCATGATGCCGGCCCCTTGCCTTTGTCAATTTCCGGTGAGTGTTACCGCAGGTGGGCGCAAAGGTTCAATGCGCGGCCTCAGATCGAGAAGCGGTGCCACCCGGCGGATGATCTCGGCCGCCACCGGCACTGCCGTCCAGCCGGCGGTGCGGCGGGGTTTCGGCCCCGAGGTTTCCACCGGCTCGTCCAGTGTCACCACCAGCACGTAGCGCGGATCGGAAGCCGGGAAGATGCTGGCGAAGGTGGCGATCACCTTGTCATCGTAATAGCCGCCGGTAGGCTTCGGCTTGTCGGCGGTGCCGGTCTTGCCGCCGACCTCATAGCCTGCCACTTCGCCGAAGCTGGCAGTGCCGCGCACCACCACCTGACGCAGCATGTGGCGGATCTGGCGGCTGGTTTCGGGCGTGACCACCCGTTCGCCCTGCTGCGGACCATCCTGCCTCAGCAGAGTCGGGCGCACCCGCGTTCCGCCATTCACAAGCGTGGCATAGGCCGCTGCCAGATGCACGGGGCTGGCCGAAATGCCGTGTCCGTAGGAAACGGTCATGGTCGAGATTTCGCTCCATTTCGCCGGCAACAGGGGGCGGGATCCCTTCGCTTCGACCATTTCAAGCGGCAGCGGTTCGAACAGGCCAAGGGATTTCAGGAATGCCTGCTGCCGCCCTGCACCGATCTGCTGGGCAACCCGGGCAATGCCCACATTCGAGGATTTCACGATCACGTCGGTCAGCGAAAGCCGGTCGCCGTAATCATGGAAATCGCGGATCCTGTACCGGCCCCAGCGCAGGGGCCCCCTGGTGTCGATCATCGTGTCGGGACTGGCCAGGCCAAGGTCAAGCGCCTGGGCGGCGGCGAAGATCTTGTAGGTCGAACCCAGTTCGTACACTCCCTGCACCGCGCGATTGAACAGGGGGTTGTCGGCCGGATCACCCCCGAGGGAACGGCGCGGGCGATCGTTCGGATCGAAATCCGGCAGCGATACCAGCGCGATCACCTCACCGGTGTGCACATCCATCAGAACCGCCGTCGCGCCCCGCGCATTCATCAGCTTCATCCCCCCCTCAAGCACCCTCCGGGTGGCGGCCTGAACCGTCAGGTCAAGCGAAAGCGCCAGCGGACGCCCGCCATTGGCCGGATCGCGCAGCGTGTCGTCCAGGGCCCTTTCCACTCCGGCCACGCCGATCACCTCGGCAGCGCTGACCCCCTCGCGCCCGAAGCTTGCCCCGCCCAGAACATGCGCCGCCAGCCGGCCGTTGGGATAAAGGCGCATCTCGCGCGGGCCGAACAGAAGTCCGGGGTCGCCGATATCGTGCACCGCCTGCATCTGCTCGGGCGAAAGCTTCTTCCTGACCCACAGGAACTTGCGCTTGCCGGAGAACTTCGAGAGCAGGTCCCGCTCGTCAAGATCGGGGAATATCCCGGCCAGCGCCTGCGCCGCCGCGGCCTTGTCAACCATCAGCGGCGGCTGGGCATAAAGGCTGTAGGTGCCGATGTTGGTGGCCAGGATCCGCCCCCTGCGATCAACGATATCGGCCCGCTGCGCGACAATGCCGACCCCGGCGGCCGATGCCGTGCGGGGTTCGCGCGGTTCGGAAAGCGCCAGCGCTCCGAGCCGTGCCCCGACCGCCGCAAAGGCCGCAAGGAAGAATGCCCCCAGCAACAGAATGCGCCCCTCGGAGCGACGGCGGAAACGATCATGCATCTCGTAATGGCGGCGGCGGATGTTCTCGCGCTCGATCGCATCGGGGTTTTCGCCCCGGGCGCGGGCATCCAGAACACGGGCCAGCGGGCGCAGCGGCATGCGGATCATCGGCCGCCCTCCAGCGGGGCCACCACTTCGACGGGATTGGTCAGTGGCAGCAGCGTTTCCGAAGGAAAGAGCACCCGGTCGATGGGCGCGAACTGATCGGCACTGAGAGGCAGCAGGCCCAGACGGTCGAAATTGAGGTCGGCCAGTTCGCGCAGACGGTCGGGCCGGTTCAGATAGGCCCATTCGGCGCGCAGCACGTTCAGCGCCTCTCGGTTGCGGCTGATCTTGCGCTGCAGTTCCGAAACCTCTTTCACCACCGCACGGGTGCGATAGCTTTCGCCATAGGCCCAGAAGGCCAACCCCATTACCGCCAGCGCCGTCAACACATAGAACAGGTTACGCATTCTCCTTGCCCCTCTTGCCCGAGAATGTCTGGAACATGGGTATCCCGAGCGCGGCACGATCCGACGAACCGGGCGGCTCTTCGGTGCGCTCGGCCACCCGCAGACGGGCCGAGCGGGCGCGCGGGTTGTGCCCGACTTCGGCCGCGTCGGCAATGATCGCCTTGCGGGAAACAAGCCGGAAGCGCGGCGGCGTGTGCGCGGCCTCGGGTGCGTGGCGGCTACCCCCTCCGCCGCCGCCGCTGCGCAGTTGCAGGAACCGCTTCACTATCCGATCTTCCAGCGAATGGAAGGTGACAACCGCCAGCCGCCCCCCCGGCGCCAGCGCCCGCTCGGCTGCTTCCAGCCCCTCTATCAGGGCTCCGAATTCGTTGTTCACGGCAATGCGTATGGCCTGGAAGCTGCGGGTTGCCGGATGCGACCGACCGGGCTTGCGCCGCGGCAGGCACCGCTCGACGATTGAGGCCAGGCGGCCTGTTGTCGTTATCGGCGCGCGGGCCCTCTCGGCCACGATGGCGCGGGCGATATGCCGGGCCGAACGCTCTTCGCCATAGTGATAGAGAATGTCGCAAAGCGTTGCCTCGTCGGCGGAATTGACAAGATCGGCCGCCGAAGGCCCCGACTGGCTCATCCGCATGTCAAGCGGCCCGTCCTGCATGAAGGAAAAGCCGCGCTCGGGGCGATCAAGCTGCATCGACGATACGCCGAGATCAAGCACCACCCCGGCCAGCGGCTGGCGGACATGCACATCGAGATCGCGGAAATTGCCCTGCACCAGTTCGAGACGATCACCGCAGGGCGCACCCCACTCGCGCGCCAGCTCCAGCGCCAGAGGGTCGCAGTCAACCCCGATCACCCGCTCAGCCCCCGCCTCGAGCAGCGCCCGCGCATAGCCCCCCGCCCCGAGCGTGCCGTCAAGCCACACGCCACGCACCGGCGCCACCGCCTGCAGCAGCGGACCAAGAAGCACGGGAACATGAAGATCTTGCGACAGGGGCGGAGACGGCGGCGGAAACGGCGGCGGAGCGGAGCGTTCGGCGGCAGACATCGCTCAGACCTCCGCTTCTTCGCCATCCAGATAGACGGACGGATCGAGATCGGGATCGAAATCATCGTCGGCCTCGAGGCCCGCGTTCATCTCGGCCTCGTATGTTTCGGGGTTCCAGATTTCGAACGTGTCGCCGTTACCGATGAAATAGGCCTCTTTCCCGAGTCCGATCTTTTCGCGAAGGCGCGCGGGCAGCACCAGGCGGCCGGTTTCATCCACCGATGTGGGATAGGCCTGCCCGTGATAGAGCCGCTGCAATGCGCGCCGCCTCTTCGAGCCGCGCGGCATCTTCGCGATCTTTCGATCAACCTCCGCGATCGCCTCCATGGTGAAACATTCAAGCTGCTTGCGGCGGTGATCGCCATAGACGATCACCAGGTTCGGATTCTGGCCGGGCCCCCACTTCGGATCGCCGGCCTCGAGAACGCGGCGAAACAGGGCCGGGATCGACACCCGCCCCTTTGCATCCACCTTGTGAATGCCGTCGCCTCTGAACGTTCCCGTCACGGCCTTCCGGCTCCTGTCCCTTCCCCCGGCCTGCGCATCCGCCCCTGAAACGAGCAACGGCGGATCGAGCTGCTGCCACTGCCCAATCCGCCGCCCTCGTCCCATCTCTGGGATGTCCGACTGCGCGCGCCACCTGGGGGGATGTCTGCTCGCTCGCGCGCCGGATCTGCCTCAGATGAAAGCGGAGCCTGTATGAAACCTGACTTGGTGCCTGTTCGGGGTTCTTTGCGTGCCCCTGTTGCTACCCGTTTTCATCTGTCAGCATGTTTGACATGGGAATTCATGGGAATCAACTAAAAAATAGCCATAAAATCCCGCATTCTGACTTTCCTGCCTCAAAAAGAGATACGTTACCTTATCATTTTTGAAAGATATGTGCAAGAAATAGCATATGATTTGAAATCACACACTATATATAGATAGAAAAGGTGCTCCAAAAAATATCCCATGAAATCCCATATTTTTTGCGACACTTCAGATCCATCACCACAGACAGGGGCCCCTGTGCCATTGCAGGGCGCGAATCACCCCGGGAACATCCGAATTGAAGGCAAATCATCCCCCTGCCCTGCCGATCCCGTCAGCCGGGTGCCGTGAAATCCCGTGCCCGGAGAAAACCGGAAGACAGGCGGAATGCACCGGAACCCGGGCAGGCCCGCAAGGGTGTGCGGGGCCGTGCGGGCGGTTTTCAGGCAACGCCCCTTTCCACAAGAGCCCGCGCCAGCCGGTCATAGCTTTCGGCCAGCGGCCCCCCGCCCGCCGCCACCGGCGTGCCGGAATCGCCTGCCTCGCGCACCTCAAGGGCCAGCGGCAGATCCCCCAGAAAGGGCAGCCCCAGCCGTTCGGCTTCGGCCCGCACTCCGCCGGCACCGAACACGTGGCTTTCGCCTCCGCAATGAGGGCAGACGAAAACCGACATGTTTTCGATCAGCCCGAGGATCGGCACATCAAGCCGCTCGAACATGTCGATCGCGCGGCGGGCATCCAGAAGCGCCACATCCTGCGGGGTGGACACCACCAGCGCACCGTCAAGCTCGGTTTTCTGGCCAAGGGTCAGCTGCACGTCGCCGGTGCCGGGGGGCAGGTCGATCAGCAGCACGTCGAGCGCCCCCCAGGCCACCTGCCCCAGCATCTGCTGCAGCGCGCCCATCAGCATCGGCCCGCGCCAGATCACCGCCTGGTCGGGTTCCAGCATCAGCCCCAGCGACATCACCGTCACCCCATGCGCGCGCAAGGGGATGATCGTCTGCCCGTCGGGCGAGGCGGGGCGTTGACTGAGCCCCATCATGCGGGGCTGGCTGGGGCCGTGGATATCGGCATCAAGCAGCCCCACCCTGCGCCCGGCGCGCGCCAGCGCCACGGCAAGATTGGAAGACACGGTGGACTTGCCCACCCCTCCCTTGCCCGAGCCGATCACCAGCACATGCTCCACACCCTCGGGCCTTGTCTTGCCTTTTTGCGGCACCGGATGGCGGCCAAGCTTCAGCCGCGGCGCGCCTCCCGTCCCCTGCGGTTTCCCGGCGGCCGAGGCTGCCTGATGCGCAGTCAGAACGACCGAAACATCCTCAACCCCCGGCAGCGCCGCAACGGCGGCTTCGGCGGCATGCCGCAGCGGTTCGATGGCCCGGGCATGCCCGGGGCTTTCGGCTTCAAGCACGAAACGCACCCGGCCATTCTCGACGGTCACGGCGCGCACCATGTCGCGCGACACGGGATCACCCCCGTCAGGCAGTTTCAGCTTGCGCAGGGCCTCAAGCACTTCGGCACGGGTGACAGGCATGGCAGTTTCCCCTTTTTCCGGCGGTTTCCTCGGGCGCCCCGGCAGAACCGGGAGCAGCACGGCCGCACGCGCGACAGAACCCTGCAACAGAAGTGTGCATTTCGCCGGGAAGAGCAAGGGGCAACCGGCATGCCATGCGCCCCGCACTGCCATCCATGCGATTTCTGCATGGCGGCATTGCCCTCTCGGCAATTGTGCAAACGCAGAAAATACCTATTTGTTGCCATGTCGAGGGCGCGCCTCTCGTACAGGCAGACGTCAGACAGCATCACAGATGAAACACCGGGCCACACGGCCCCCCGCAGGAAAGACAGAACAATGGCATTCGTGATCGACAGCATCAGCCCGAAACGCAGCCTGAGCGATCGGCTGCGCGCGGCAGCACGGGGCGC
The DNA here is from genome assembly GCA_026989355.1 of Paracoccaceae bacterium. GTDB lineage: Bacteria > Pseudomonadota > Alphaproteobacteria > Rhodobacterales > Rhodobacteraceae > WFVA01. Next base: position 330,667 of record JALSJM010000008.1, read on the forward strand.
CTTCCGGCGCGCTTCCGACCATTACATGTATCACCGCACCATCCGCGAACTGCAGGCGCTTGATGCACGCACACTGGCCGACCTCGGCCTCAATCGCTCGGCCATCAGGAGCGCGGCGCGCGAGACGGTCTACGGCCATCAGGACTGAAACGGCAGAAGAGTTTCGGCAGGTCCCGCGTCCTCCGTCCTCCTCGTGGCCTTCCGATCCCTGCGGTGGCGCTTCTCCTCCCGGCGCTTCCGCGGCGAATTCCGGGCCTGACCCCGGACCGGTTGCGAAGGGCTTTCTCCTCCTCCCTGTGAGCCCGACGCAGACAAGAACGGCAGCGCCTCCTCCTCCCTGGGCGCTGCCGTTTCTTCTTGCCCCGCCCCGCGCCCGTGGCCGACAGAGGATGCCTGCGGTGGAGACATTTGCAGACCGGTGACGGGGCCGGCGTCAGAAGGGGATGTCACCGGCCTTGTCGGCCGCTTCGAGATACCGGGCAAGAACCTTCTTCACGCCCGCCTTCTCGAAATCGATCTCGAGCTTGTCGCCCTCGACGCCTGTTACCGCCCCATAGCCGAATTTCTGGTGGAATACGCGCTCACCCTTGCCGAAACCCGGGGCAGCGGTGGCCTCGATCAGTGGCGGGCTGCCGCGGGAAGACGCCGGGCGGCGGGCGGCCGCACCGGCCTGCATCCGCTGCCAGCCGGGGGTATTGCAGCGATCGGCCCGCGCCGCGGCCTGGTCCATCTTCTGCCCCCCGAACGCAGCTGCCGCGCCATGCCCCCCGCCATAAAGGCCGGGAGAGGTCAGGACTTCGACATGATCCTCCGGCAGTTCGTCTATGAAGCGCGAAGGCATCTGCGATTTCCACTGACCGTGAACGAACCGGCTGGCGGCAAAGGATATGGTGCACAGTTCCTCGGCCCGGGTGATGCCCACATGGGCAAGGCGGCGTTCTTCCTCAAGCCCCCTCAGGCCGTTTTCATCCATGCTGCGCTGGCTGGGAAACAGGCCGTCCTCCCAGCCCGGCAGGAACACAACGGGAAACTCAAGGCCCTTTGCCGCATGAAGCGTCATGATCGTGACCGCGTCTTCGCCGGTGCCGGTTTCATTGTCCAGCACAAGAGCCACATGCTCCAGGAAGCCTTCGAGATTTTCGAACCCGTCCAGCGCCTTTACCAGTTCCCTGAGGTTTTCAAGCCGCCCCGGCGCATCGGGCGACGTATCGTTCTGCCACATGGCGGTATAGCCGCTTTCATCAAGGATGATTTCGGCAAGCTCGGTATGCGCGAGATCGCCGCGCCGCGCCTCTGCCCGCCAGCGAGCAAGATTGTCAAGCAGCCTGCGCAACTCGCCTGCGCCCCTGCCCCCAAGCCCGCCCTGTTCGAGCAGCAGCCGCGCCCCCTCGGCAAGCGGCAGGCCATTCGCCTGCGCCGTGGCGCGGATCCTTGCCTGCGCCGCCTCGCCAAGGCCGCGCTTCGGCGTGTTGACGATACGCTCGAAGGCCAGATCGTCGGCCGGGCTGACGACCAGGCGGAAATAGGCCATGGCATCGCGGATCTCGCGCCGTTCGTAAAAACGCGGACCACCGATCACCCGGTAGGGCAGACCGATGGCAAGAAAGCGATCCTCGAAGGCGCGCATCTGATGGCCGGCACGCACGAGAATGGCAATTTCATCAAGCGGCCGGGGGAGCATACCGCGGGTGCCCCGCTGCAGCGCTTCGATCTCATCGCCGATCCAGCGTGCCTCCTCCTCGCCATCCCAATGGCCGACGAGACGCAGTTTCTCGCCCTCGGAGGCTTCGGTCCACAGGGTCTTGCCAAGGCGGCCCTCATTGGCAGCGATAAGCCCCGAGGCCGCACCAAGGATATGGGGGCCAGAGCGGTAATTCTGCTCGAGCCGGATCACCCTGGCACCGGAAAAATCCTTTTCGAAACGCAGGATGTTGCCCACTTCGGCCCCCCGCCAGCCATAGACCGACTGATCGTCGTCGCCCACGCAGCAGATATTGCGATGCCCGGCAGCCAGCAGCCTCAGCCACAGATACTGGGCCACGTTGGTATCCTGATACTCATCCACCAGAACATGGCGAAAGCGGCGCTGGTATTGCGCAAGAACGTCGGGGTGCTTCTGAAAGATCGTCACCACATGCAGCAGCAGATCACCGAAATCCGCCGCGTTCAGGGCCGCAAGCCGCGCCTGATAGGCCGCATAAAGGGCGGGGCCCGCGCCATTGAAGGCCCCCGCTTCGCCCGATGGCAGGTTTTCAGGGGTGAACGCACGGTTCTTCCAGCCGTCGATCAGGGCGGCAAGGGCGCGGGCCGGCCAGCGCTTTTCATCGATGTTCGCCGCGGCGATCAGCTGTTTCATCAGGCGCAGCTGATCGTCGGTATCGAGAATGGTGAAATTGCCCTTCAGCCCCGCAAGCTCGCCGTGGCGGCGCAGGATCTTCACACAGACCGAATGAAAGGTTCCCAGCCAAGGCATTCCCTCGATGGTGCGCCCGAGCATTTCCTGCACCCGCTCCTTCATCTCGCGGGCGGCCTTGTTGGTGAAGGTCACGGCCAGGATCTCGCCGGGCCGCGCCCGGCCCGTGGCCAGCAGGTGCACGATGCGCACCGTCAGCACCCGTGTCTTGCCGGTGCCGGCGCCGGCCAGCACCAGAACCGGCCCCTCAGGTGCCTCGACAGCCGCGCGCTGCGCAGGATTCAGCCCTTCAAGATAGGGCGCCTTCGGCGCCGCCATGGCACGGGCGGAAAGGGGCAGGTCAGGATTGCTCATGCCGACAATCTAGCGCGAAGCGCACCGGAGGGAAAGGAAATGTTCGCTTTCCGTTCCATTCCTTTCCGCTTTCCCGGCCACCCGTTCATCCCGGAGCAGACCCTTTCTTCGGAAACGGCCGGCATCGGCCGCAACAGCAGCTGCCGCCCGCTGCGAATCATCAGATCTGCTTTTCGGGCAGATGCACGATCAGCCCATCGACATCCTCCGTCACCTTCAGCTGACAGGTCAGGCGCGAACGTGCCTCGTCGGGCTGCCAGGCGAAATCCAGCATGTCTTCCTCCATTGCTTCCTTCGGAGGCAGGCGGTCCACCCATTCGGGATCGATATAGGCATGGCAGGTCGAACAGGCGCAGGCCCCGCCGCAATCGGCATCAATGCCGGGAATGTTGTTGTCGCGGGCGCCTTCCATGACGGTCAGCCCCACCGGAACGTCAACCTCGTGGCGGGTGCCGTTCGCTTCGATATAGATTATCCTTGGCATGCACGTTCCCCATGTCTCGGCAATGTCATCAGCGGTTCGGACCGCCCTTCTCTAGACAAGGAGCGAGCCGTATTCCAGCCCGTTCTTCGCGCCCCCACAAGGGCGCCGCAGGGAAAGCGGACAGACCACGCGGATACCGCTGGCAGTAACTGCACGGACCGGAACAAGTCGGAAAACGGCCGGGCACACCCGGAGCTCCGCCCGCGTGACGGGACCACGACACGGTGCCGGAGCTCACTTCAGCGGAAGCGCCACGAAACGCGGCGCACCACCCCGGCGCACCAGCAGCAGAACCGACTGACGGCCCGCCGCACGCACCGCGTCGAGCCGTTTCTCGAAATCGCGGATGGTGGCGATCTTCTGCTGTCCGGCCTCGACGATCACGTCACCGGCACGCAGGCCCTTTTCATAGGCTGCGGAGGCCTCGTCCACCGCTTCGATCAGAATCCCCCCGGTGCCGGGCGGCAGGCCCAGTTCGTCGCGTCGGGAATCGGTGAGTTCCGCAAGCTTCAGGCCAAGCAGTTCCTTCTTTTCCGGAGCCGGCGGCCCGGCACCCGGAGCAGCGCCTGCCGGTCCGGCCTCTGCCGTTTCACGCCGCCCCAGCGTGACCTTCAGCGTCTCGGTCCGGCCATCGCGCCACACCACCACGCGCACCACCTTGCCCACGGCGGTATCGCCGACCATCCGCACCAGATCGCGGGTGCTCTTCACCTCGCGCCCGTCGAAGGAAAGGATCACGTCGCCCTGCTGCATGCCGGCCGCCCTTGCGGGGCCGTCGGGCACATCGGTCACCAGAGCGCCGCGGGCCGTTTCAAGCGCCATCGCCTCGGCCATGTCTTCGGTCACGTCCTGAATCCGCACCCCCAGCCAGCCGCGGCGGGTTTCTCCGAACCGACGCAGCTGATCGACCACCTTGCCGACCACGTTCGAAGCCATCGCAAAACCGATCCCGATCGAACCGCCGGTAGGGCTCAGAATCGCCGTGTTCACGCCGATCACCTCGCCATCCATGTTGAACAGCGGCCCGCCCGAATTGCCGCGGTTGATGGCCGCATCGGTCTGGATGAAATCGTCATAAACACCGGAAAGCTCGCGTTTGCGCGCCGAGATGATCCCGGCCGAAACCGAGAAGCCCTGCCCCAGCGGATTGCCCACCGCCAGCACCCAGTCACCCACCCGCGCCAGATCGCTGTCGCCGAATCTGACGAAGGGCAGCGGCTTGTCGCTGTCCACCTTCAGAAGCGCGATGTCGGTCTTGGGGTCGGTTCCCACGATCGTGGCCGGAAGCGTCTTGCCCGAGAAGAATTCGACCCGGATCTCGTCGGCCTCGGCGATCACGTGGTTGTTGGTAACGATATAGCCGTCTTCCGAAATCACGAAGCCCGAACCCAGTGCCTGCGCCCGACGCGGGCGCGGCGCGCCGTTGCCGTCGCGGTTCATGAAATCATCGAAGAAATCCTCGAAGGGAGAGCCGGGCGGCAGACCGGGAAACGGGCTGGTCGGCGTCGCGACAAGGGTCGTGGTGGTTATGTCCACGACCGCGGGGCTGACCCTTTCGGCCAGATCGGCAAAACTTTCCGGAGCACCCCGCGCCTGCGAAGCCATGCCCTGCCCCAGCACCAGGGCCATCACGGCCATGGCCAGCCAGAACGCCTGCGTGATCGACTGCATCGCCGGATACATCAGCCGCACCGCGGCACCTGCCCTTGCATTCACGATATTCACCCTCCTCTTTGCCTTGCCTGTCCCCGCCCCGCCCGAAACGACCGGGAACCTCGGCGGCGGCAGCTTCTTTCCCGTGTTCCCACGTCCACTATTCGCATCCCTTCCCTGCCGCGCAAGACCCGCCTGCATGAACCGGGTCAAAAACCCGTGACAGGCACGGCGGCCCGGCCCGACATGGCAGCGCGTGCGATCCAGATCAGCACGATGCCCGTCGCCATCACCCCAAGGCCGATCATCCGGCGGCGTTCGGGCGGGATGCGCCGCAGCGCCTCGAGCATGTCTTCAAGACGCACGGGGGCCAGTGCGAACACCAGCCCCTCGACGAAAAGCACCAGACCAATGGCCAGCAGAAACCAGCCCACGGCCTGCCCCTATTCCAGGGCGCCGCCGCTGCCGGCGCCATCCCGGGCGGCGGCAGCGCGCGCTGCATCGGGATTCTCGGTTTTCAGGTAATCGAAGAATTCGTTGTCGGGCGAGAGCACCATCGAGGTGTTCCTGCCCTGCAACGCCCGCCTGTAGGCATTGAGCGAGCGGTAGAAGCGGAAGAACTCCTGATCCGCACCATAGGCCCTGGCAAAGATCGCGTTGCGGGTGGCATCGGCCTCACCGCGGATGATCTCGGCCTTGCGCCTGGCATCCGATACCAGCTCCACCACGGTGCGATCGGCCTGGGCACGCACGCGCTGCGCGGCCTCTGCGCCCCGGGCGCGCTCGTCGGTGGCCTCGCGCTGACGCTCTGCCCGCATCCGTCCGAAGGTGGCCTCCAGATTCTCGCGCGGCAGATCGGTGCGCTTGAGACGCACGTCGATCACCTCGATCCCCAGGCTCTCGGACTGGCGGATCGCCCCGTTGCGGATGCGCAGCATCAGCGTGGCGCGATCGGCACTGAGAATGTCGTTCGATGTCACCGAGCCCAGCACCTCGCGGGTCTGGGCCCGCAGGATGGAATCAAGCCGGCTCTGCGCGGTCTGGAGACCACCGGCACCAACCGCCTGGCGGAACTGCTGCACATCGGTAATACGCCAGCGGGCAAAGGCATCGACCAGAAGCCGGCGATCGTCAAGCGGCGTGATCTCGAGTTCGGCAGTATCAAGCGACTGGATGCGCGCATCGTATTTCACCACGTCCTGGATGAGCGGAATCTTGAATCCAAGGCCCGGCTCTTCCTGCACCTTCACGACACGGCCGAACTGGAGCACCAGCGCCTTTTCGGCCTCGCGCACCACGAAGATCGACGAAAGTCCGGCAATGGCCAGCAGGGCGATCACCGGCAGGATCAGGGTTCTCTTGCGCATCACTTGCTGCCTCCCTTGCGAAGCTCGTTGAGCGGAAGATAGGGCACGATGCCCTGGGTGCCTGCGTTTTCGCCCTCGTCAAGGATGATCTTGTCCACCCCGCCGAGCACCTCTTCCATGGTTTCGATGTAAAGCCGCTTGCGTGTCACTTCCGGAGCCTTCTGATATTCCTTCAGCACCGCGCTGAAGCGGCTGGCCTCGCCCTCGGCCTCGTTCACCACCCGGGCGCGGTAAGCTTCGGCTTCCTCGAGGATCTGGGCCGACTGACCGCGGGCCTCGGCAAGGATCTTGTTGGCATAGGCATCGGCTTCCTTCTCGAGGCGGTCGCGTTCCTGCTCGGCCGCCTGCACATCGCGGAAGGCCGCAATCACCTCGGTTGGCGGGTCGGCCTTGTCGAAGTTCACGCGCACGATGTTGATGCCGCTGCCATAGCTGTCAAGCGTCTTCTGGATCAGTTCCTGAAGGCGGTTGGCGATAATGCCCCGATCACGGTTCAGGATCGGCGCCAGCTCCGACTGCGCAACGATCTCGCGCATCGCCGATTCCGACACCGCCTCGATGGTCTGCACCGGATTTTCCAGCGTGAACAGGTATTTCACCGGATCGTTGATGTTCCAGACCACCTGGAAATCGATATCGACGATATTCTCGTCTCCGGTCAGCATCAGCCCCGCATCGCCGCCCCGGGTGCCGGTGCCGATTTCCACCGTCTGCTCGCGCGTGACGATGACGATCTGCTTGGTGACCAGCGGCCAGGGGGCAAAGTTCAGGCCGGGCTGGCCGGTCTGATGATACTTGCCCAGAAACAGTTCGACCGACTGCTCCTCGGGCTTCACCGAATAGAAAGAGGCAAACAGCCAGACACCGAACAGCACCAGCAGGCCGAACCCGATGGTGCCCCGGGTCAGCATGGGGCCGTCACCCTGTCCGGATCCACGGCCGCCGCCGCGCCCGCCGCGGCCACCCATCAGCACCCGCAGGTGCTCCTGGCCCTTCTTGACGATCTCCTCTATCTCGGGAAGGTGCGGGCCGTCATCGCCCGGCCGCCCGCCGCCGCCGCGGCCACCCCCGCGGTTGCCGCCACGGTTGCCGCCGCTGCCCCATGGTCCACCATTGTTGCCAGCCATCGGAATTCCTTTTTGCTCTGCCTGTGTTCATCAGTTGTGGCCTGATAGCCCATTTTCAAGCCGAGCGCACGGTTTTCAGGCCGTGCGCACCGGTTTTTTCATCGTCACCAGTTCCTCGGCCATGGTCGGGTGCACGGCCATGGTGCGATCGAAATCCTCCTTGGTGGCGCCCATCCCGATGGCCACCGCCGCCAGCTGGATCAGCTCGCCCGCCTGATCGCAGACAAGATGACAGCCCAGCACCCGGCGGGTATCGGCACAGACGACAAGCTTCATCAGCGCCCGTTCGTCACGCCCGGCAAATCCGGTGTGCATGGCACGGAAGGAATTGCTGTAAACCTCGATCGGGCCGCGCTCGCGCGCCGCTTCCTCGCTCAGACCCACGGTGCCCATCTCGGGCTGGGTGAATACGGCACTGGCCACCAGCCGGTGATCAACCGCCGCGGGGCGGCCGTGGAACACCGTTTCCACAAAGGCCGCGGCCTCGCGGATCGCCACCGGTGTCAGGTTCACGCGGTCGGTCACATCCCCCACCGCATAAACGGAAGGCACCACCGTCTGGCTGTATTCGTCCACCGGAATCTCGCCCCGCCGGCCGGTTTCGATGCCGATGTCTTCAAGCCCGAGGTCCTCGGTATTGGGGCGCCGACCGGTGGCAAACAGAACCTGATCGTATTCGCCGCTGCCCGCGCCGGTGGTCTTGATCCGGAAATGACCGCCGTTCTCGTGAATTTCCAGGATGTCGGTGCCCACATGCAGATCGACACCCCGCCCCCGCATCAGTTCGGCCACATGGCCGCGCGCCTCTCCATCGAAGCCGCGCAGGATCTGGGCCCCGCGATAGATCTGCGTTACCTGAACCCCAAGCCCGTTCATGATGCAGGCGAATTCGCAGGCGATATATCCCCCGCCCACGATCATCATGGTTTCGGGCAGATTCCCGAGGTGGAATATCTCGTTCGAAGTCAGCGCGTGCCCGGTGCCGGGCATGTCGGGCTTGAAGGGTCGCCCTCCGGTAGCGATCAGGATATGCCTGGCCGTGAAGCGGCGCCCGTCGGCCAGTTCCACGGTGTGAGGGTCGCGAAGGCGCGCGCGCGCGTCGAACACTGCGACTCCGGCGTTCTTCAGCGTATCGCGATAGAGCCCTTCCAGGCGATCGAGCTCGGCCACCAGTCTGCCGTGGAAATGCGGCCAGTCGAACCGCCCGGAACGGGCCTGCCGCCAGCCGAAGGCGCGTGCATCGGCGATCTGGCCGCCGTATCCCGACGCAAAGACCATCAGCTTCTTGGGCACGCAGCCGCGGATCACGCAGGTACCGCCCATGCGGTCTTCCTCGGCAAGGGCAACCTTCGCGCCCGCCTCGCCGCTGGCCAGCCGCGCCGCGCGCACCCCGCCCGAGCCGCCACCGATCACGAAAAGATCATAGTCGAATGTCATGTGTTTCCTCATCATTCGGGAGGCATGCCACCCCCGGCTTCACCTGCCCGCCCGCATGTTGCTGCCCGGCCGCCCAGGGGGGCAGCAGAACATGTGGCCCGCAGCCCGCTCAGTCCGAGAGATCGGAAAACAGGTTGTCTCCCTCCGGAATCTCGATCCGGCCTTCCTCGACCAGACCTTCGGCAATGTCGCGCACTTCCACCCGGCCATCGCCATAACCGGTCACCACCGCATCACAGATGTCGATGAACAGGCCGTTTTCCACAACCCCCGGAATCTGGTTGAGCACCAGTGAAAGGCGCCGCGGATTACCGATCCGCTTCAGGTGCAGATCGATGATGCGGTTGCCCTCGTCGGTCACGAAGGGCTTGTCGCCGTCCAGGCGTAATGCGGTTTCGCGCCCCAGCACGTCCATGCTGACAAGGGTTTCCTCGATCAGTGCCCTGGTGGTCTGCCAGCCGAAGGGAATCACCTCGACCGGCAGCGGAAAGGCGCCCAGGGTTTCAACCTGCTTCGACACATCGGCAATCACGATCATCCGGTCACTGGCCGTGGCAACGATCTTTTCGTGCAGCAGCGCCCCGCCGCCGCCCTTGATCAGGCTGAAGCCGGCGTCGAACTCGTCGGTGCCGTCGATCGTCAGGTCAAGCCACCTGGCCTCGTCCAGGGTAATCACCTCGATTCCCGCCTCACGCGCCAGCCGGGCAGTGCGCACCGATGTGGGAACGCCCCTGATCCTCAGGCCTTCCTCGCGCATCCGTTCGCCCAGGCAGCGCACCATCCAGGCCGCGGTGGATCCGGTGCCCAGCCCGATGGTCATCCCGCTTTCAATGAAATCCACAGCCCGTCTGGCAGCCACGAACTTGGCCTTGTCCATGGGCGAGAGATCCTTTGTCATCATCACGCGACTCCCCTGTTGATGAAAGCGTTATAGGGGATTGGCAACCGCGCCGCGAGGGGCATTGTGACGCCCGCCCCGGCACCAATCCGGCCGATACGCGGTTTGCTCCGGCTCGGGCTCAGGGCCGATCAATCCCGCGCCACCGGCCCTTCAGGGGGTGTCCTGCAGCGTTCCTCCGGGCTCCTGTCGGGGTCTGGCATGGCGTTTTCCGCTCCCGTCCTGCCGGCACGCCCTTGCCAGAAGCGCGCGGATGCGCTTCATGGGGGCCATGAAGACACCCGGCTTCACCCGAATCGTCACCGCCCTGCCCGCTTCGGTGCCCTTTGTCGGCCCCGAAACACTGGAACGGCAGCGCGGGCGCCCCTTCCGTGCCCGGATCGGTGCCAACGAGAACGGCTTCGGCCCCTCGCCCCGTGCAATCCGCGCCATGCAGGAAGCGGCCGCCGAAGCCTGGATGTATGGCGATCCGGAAAACCACGATCTGCGCGCGGCACTGGCGCGCCATCTTGCCATCGCCCCCGCAAACGTGATGGTGGGCGAAGGGATCGACGGGCTTCTGGGCTGTCTGGTGCGGCTCATGGTTGCGCCGGGCGACCGGGTGGTTACCTCGGCCGGCGGCTATCCCACCTTTGCCTATCACGTGGCCGGAGCAGGGGGCAGGCTGCTCAGCGTGCCCTATCGGGACGACCGCGAAGACCCCGAGGCCCTGGCCGCCGCCGCGCATGAAGCGCGGGCAAGGCTGGTCTATCTTGCCAACCCCGACAACCCGATGGGCACCTGGCACGATGCCGCAACGGTTGCAAGGCTGATCGGCACCTTGCCCGAAGACTGTCTGCTGGTTCTGGACGAAGCCTATGTGGAATTCGCCCCCGAAGGCACCGCCCCGCCGATCGATCCGGACGATCCGCGCCTGATCCGCATGCGCACCTTTTCCAAGGCGCACGCGCTGGCCGGCGCCCGGGTAGGATACGCGATCGCCACGGCAGAACTGATTGCCGGTTTCGACAAGCTGCGCAACCATTTCGGGGTGGGCCGGATCAGCCAGGCCGGCGCGCTGGCCGCACTTGCCGATCAGGACTGGTTGCAGAGCAACATCGCGCATGTGGCAAGGGCACGCGAAAACCTGACCGAAACCGCGCGGCGCAACGGCCTTGCGCCCATTCCCTCGGCCGCCAATTTCGTGGCCATGGATTGTGGCGGCAACGGCGCTTTCGCCCGCGCAGTGGTAAACGAACTGGACCGGCGCGGGGTTTTCGTGCGCATGCCCTTCGCGGCTCCGCAGGATCGCTGCATCCGGGTCAGCTGCGGCCCCGACCGGGCCCTGGAGCTGTTCGCCGAAGCCCTGCCCGAGGCCCTGGCCGCCGCGCGCCGGCAAGAACAGGAGCCCCGCCCGGAATAAACAGCAGGCACAGGGCGCTGCCGGCCGCAAGGCATGAATGAAACATGAATGAAACATGAATGAAAGAGGGGATACCTTGCGGAAACCTCATGCCCGCAAGCCCGCGCTCAGGCCGTGGCGATTACCCGCGCAGCGGCCTCAAGGGCACCCTCCCCATGCGCCACGCCAAGCGCCTGAAGGCCGGCCTCGATGCTGCCAAGCACACCCATCACCATATGCGCGTTCACATGGCCCATGTGGCCGATGCGGAAGAAGCCGTGCCAGGCCGGATCACCGGGCGGCGCCATGCCAAGCCCGATCCCCAGCGTAACACCGGCCCTGCGCGTCAGCCAGTCGCGCAGGGCCGTGCCGTTCGGAGTTCCGGCCTGCGCCGCGGTCACCGCGTGACTGCGGCGGGTTTCCTCGCCGATATTGAGGGCGATTTCCCCGCACGCCCCCCAGGCATCGAAAGCCGCCCAGATCGCCCGGGCAAGCTTTTCATGGCGTATCCAGGCATTTTCGATCCCCTCTTCATGCACCAGCATGTCAAGGGCTTCGCGCAGGGCAAACAGGTGATGCGTGGGCGCGGTGCCGGCGAAATACTGATAGAAATCCTCGGGCGCCACACGGGGTTTCCAGTCCCAGTAGGCGCTGACATCGCCTGCCGCGTCGCGCGCGTCCGCAGCCCTTTCATTGAAGAACACGAAGCCCAGGCCCGGCGGCGTCATCAGCCCCTTCTGGCTGGCGGCCACCATCACGTCAACCCCCCAGTCATCCATCTCGAAGCGCTCGCAGCCAAGCGAAGCGATGCAGTCCACCATCAGCAGCGCCGGATGCCCGGAAGCATCGAGAACATCCCGCAATGCCCTGATATCATTGCGAACACCGGTTGATGTATCCACATGAACCACCAGAACCGCCCGCAGTTCGCGATGCGCATCCTCGGCCAGCGCCCGCGCCAGGCGGGCAGGGTCCACGGCATTGCGCTTGCCGCAGTCGATCACCTCGACCGCAAGCCCCAGCCGGCGCCCCATTTCGGCCCAGCCGTGGCCGAACAGCCCGTTTGCCAGCACCAGAACCCGGTCACCCCGGGCAAGGGGGTTGGCAAGCGCTGCCTCCCAGGCACCGTGGCCGTTGGCAATATAGATCGCCGCCTGGTGCCGGGTGCGCGCCACCGTCCCGAGGTCGCGCAGCACCCCCCGCACCATCTCGGCCAGCGCGCCGGAATAGATATCGGGCGCCGGGCGGTGCATCGCGGCCAGCACCCGGTCGGGGATCACCGAGGGGCCGGGTATCGCCAGGTAATGGCGACCGTGGGCAAGACTCATCAGACTCTCCTGTCATTCCTCCCCGACAGGCTTAGAGACGCCCACAGATGCCGTCAATCGCTGTCCGGGACCGAAGCGGCATGCCATCTTCTTCCGCCCTGCGCTCGCGCAGGTGCCCCTGCTTGCGCATGAAGGCGCAACCGGTTAGACCGCAAACCGATGCAGCAGCTTGTAAAGGCCCGTTGACGTGAACGGAAAACCAGCCGACAACCCCTATGGTTCGGGCCGCCTGTTGGCACGGCTGTGGCGCGACTATCTGCGCCGCCACACCGGCTGGATGCTGCTGGCAATGCTGCTGATGATGATCGAGGGCGGCTCGCTCGGCGCGCTCAGCTATATCCTGAAACCGATGTTCGATCAGGTTTTCGTGGGGCGCGATGCGGCGGCGCTGTGGTGGGTTGGCGGCACGGTGCTGGGGCTGTTCGTGCTGCGCGCGCTGACCTCGGTGACCAACCGGATCATCCTGACCCGCGTTGCCGTGCGCAGTTCGACCGAAATGCAGGCGGACCTGCTGCGCCATCTGCTGACGCTCGACAGCGATTTCTTCCACAAGAACCCGCCCGGCGCGCTGATGGAACGCCTGCAGGGCGATACCAAGGCGGTTCAGGGGGTGTGGCAGGTGTTCATCACCGGTGTGGGGCGCGATGTGGTGGCGCTGGTTTCGCTTTTCGCGGTGGCCCTTTCGATCGACTGGCTCTGGACCCTGATCGCCCTGATCGGCGCGCCGCTGCTGATCGTGCCCACGCTTGTCCTGCAACGCTACATCCGGCGCAAGACAAGCCACATGCGCGAACAGGCGGGCCTGCGCTCGACCCGGCTTGACGAAATGTTCCACGGCATCAACCCGATCAAGCTGAACCGCATGGAAAGCTATCAGATGACGCGCTTCGAGGCGATCATCGCGCGCATCGTGCGCGCCCAGATCAAGACCGCCGCCGGCCAGGCCATGCTGCCGGCGCTGATCGATATCGTCACCGGCGTCGGCTTCTTCGGCGTTCTGGTGCTGGGCGGACAGGACATCATATCGGGCGAAAAGACCGTAGGCGAATTCATGAGCTTCTTCACCGCCATGACCCTGGCCTTCCAGCCGCTCCGCCGGCTGGGCAGCATCGCCGGCGCCTGGCAGGTGGCCGCGGCCTCGCTCGAACGGCTTTACCGGATCTTCGACGAGCAGCCCACGATCCTGTCGCCGGCAAGGGCCGCGCCGCTCCCGGCCCGCCACGACCTGAGCTTCGAGAATGTCACCTTCGCTTACGAGGACCTGCCGGTTCTGCAGGGGCTCGATCTTCACGTCAAAGACGGGCACACCACTGCCCTTGTGGGCGCCTCGGGAGCCGGGAAAAGCACCGTGTTTCACATTCTCACACGCCTTGTCGAACCGCAGTCCGGGCGCGTCTGCGTGGGCGGGGTGCCGATCACAAACCTCGATCTCGGTGCCCTGCGCGGCCTGTTTTCGGTGGTCACGCAGGATGCCGCGCTGTTCGACGAAACCATCCGCGAAAACATCCTTCTGGGGCGCACCGACATTTCCGGGACACGCCTGCAGGAAGTGCTGGACGCAGCCCATGTAAGCGATTTCCTCGATCAGCTGCCCGGCGGGCTCGATGCGCCGGCCGGGCCGCGCGGCGCCAACCTTTCGGGCGGACAGCGCCAGCGCATCGCCATTGCCCGCGCCCTGCTGCGCGATACGCCGATCCTGCTGCTGGACGAGGCAACCTCGGCGCTGGACGCCGAATCCGAAGCCGTGGTGCAGAAGGCTCTGGAACGGCTCAGCAAGGGGCGCACCACGCTGGTGATCGCACACCGTCTGTCAACCATCCGCAACGCCGACAGGATCGTGGTGATGGACAGGGGATGCGTGGTTGATCAGGGCACCCATGAGGAACTGCTGGCCCGCGGCGGCCTTTATGCACGGCTGCACGCCCTGCAGTTCAGAACCGAGGGCCCCTCGGCCGATAGGCTTGCGCAAGAACGGCTGGATCGGCGCCGCAAAGAAAGCGGATCTGAAGCGCAAGGTTCGAAGCGCCACGGCGCAGCCAGCCTTCTTGGCGGTATCTTCGGGCGCTGGTTCGCACGCTAGCATCCAGCCCCGCCAGCCGGCCGCGCAGCGCCCGTGCCATGGCCATGTCCTCCATCAGCGGAATGTCGCGGAAACCGCCGGCCTGCCGGTAAAGCGCGCGCGGAATCAGCAGGCCCTGATCGCCATAGGGCAGCCCCAGGGCGCGGGCCCGGAAATTGGCCCAGCCGGCCACCAGGCGGGGGGCGCAACCGCCGGTATCGAAACGCAGGCGGAACCAGCCGGCCCGGGCGGGGTGGTTGCGCATGTGCTCTGCAACCGCCACCGTCCAGCCGGGCTGCGGGCAGCTGTCGGCATGCAGGAACAGAAGCCATTCGCCCCCCGCCACCACCGCCCCGCGCGCCAGTTGCCCCCCGCGCCCGGCCGGGCCACTGGCCCATACGCAGCCCGCTGCCTCGGCCAGGGCGCGGGTCTCGTCGGCCGAGCCCCCGTCGGAAACGATCACTTCGCGCAGGATCGCAGCCTCGAGCCCCTCGACAAGACTGCCCAGCGTGGCGGGCAGATCATCCGCCGCGTTCAGGGTGGGAATGATGATGCTGAGGGGTGCGCGCATGAGATCTTCGCAAGGGCCCTGCCGGTGTTTTCCGCTGCCGTTCTTCTGTCAGACTGTTATAATCGCAAGCCGGACACGAAGCCAGAAAATGGCGAAAGGAAGCGGACAGGACATGGCCACGACAGAAAGCGGAGCAGAAAACGGGGCACCAGGCACTCTTCCTGCCGGACAACCGGCCGCCCCGCCCCCCCGCCGGCTGATCAGGATCAGCGGCAGGGATCGGATGACATTTCTGCAAGGGCTTGTCACCAACGATGTCAACCGCCTGCCCACAGGCCCCCTTTATGCCGCGCTGCTGACCCCGCAGGGGAAATATCTGGCCGATTTCTTCCTGAGCGACGGGGGCGACCATGTGCTGATCGACGTTGCCGCACCCCTGGCCGATGATCTGATCCGCCGTCTTCAGATGTATCGGCTGCGTGCCGATGTGGAGATTGCGCCCGATGAGCGGCATGTGCACCAGGGCCTTGGCCCTCCCCCCGATGGCGCCTTTGCCGATCCGCGCCTGCCCGAGCTCGGCTGGCGGCGCTATGACACCACCCCCGCCCCGCCCCCCACGCCCGAAGCGCTTGCCGCCCGCCTGGCGCTCAGGATCGCGCATTGCGCACCCGAAAGCGGGACAGAGCTGATCCCGGGCGAAACCTATATCCTCGAAGCCGGGTTCGAACGTCTGAACGGCGTCGATTTCCGAAAGGGCTGTTACGTGGGGCAGGAGGTAACCGCGCGCATGAAGCACAAGACCCGGCTTCGCAAGGGGCTCTGCACGGTGCGTGTCGAGGGGCACGCTCCGGTGGGCACACCGATCATGGTGGCAGGCCGGCAGGCCGGCACGCTCTACAGCCAGGCCGAAGGGCGGGGAATCGCCTATCTGAGATTCGACCGCGCCAAGGGCGCGATGCGTGCCGAAAATGCAACCGTGTGGGCAGATTGCAGCTGACTGGAGGAAACAGAATGCCAAAACCCGTTCTCACACAGACGTGACCCCTGCCCTCCGGGGCAACGTGCTACTATCCCGGGTGAGGTGCCGGAATTTCAGGACTGAATGGTCAGGGTAACGGGTTGGTTGATGATAATTCCCATCCACAAAAGATTTCTCCGGCACCTCACCCTTCTCGTCCCCGATCCGGCTGCCGCCCGGAATGCCTGTCTTGCAGCCGCATTCCTGACCGCTCTGGCCGCTTCTCCGGCGGGCGCCGCACCGCTCAGCTTTGACGAGGGCTGGAAGGAGCAGGGCTTCCTGCGCCTGTGGACGAATGACTATGCCCCCGATGGCACCCGGCTTCGGATCACGTCGGACGGCACGGTTTCACTGTTCTATCGCGCCATGCCCCGGACGCTCTGGCAGGCGAAAAAGGCGCGCTGGCAATGGATGGTGGAGCAATCGGTAATTGCCACGGACCTTGCCCGCAAGGGCGGTGACGACCGCAACCTTGCCGTCTATTTCGTGTTTGCCGATGAAGCCGTGGCCCGGCGGCTGTCGCGGGCTTCGGCCGCACGGCTGATGCGCCACAAGGGCACCCGGGCGCTGATCTATGTATGGGGCGGAAGCGAGCCGCCCGGCACCATCCTGCCCAGCCCCTATGGCAAAGGACGCCTGAAAACGGTGGTGCAACGGCCGGCGGGAACGGGAAGTTTCCGCGAAAGCGTTGATCTGATCGCCGATTACAGACGCGCCTTCGGCCAGGAACCCGGGGTTCTGGTGGGGGTGGCTATCTCGGCCGACAGCGATGACACTGCCGGGCGGATCAGAGCCGAGATCCGCGATCTCGAACTGTTCTGATTCCCGGCCGGTTTTCCGGCCTTCCGGCCCCACATCTGCCGGCCCTGGCGCCCGGCGCATGCGCCCCGCGATCGCAGCCCCCTCGGCAGCACCCCGTATCGGCCCCCGTCAGCGCAGTTCGCGCTCAAGCGCCCGGGCCAGCTTTCTTGCCGCCCCCTTGATTGCGGCCTTCACATCGTCCGCATGATGGCGCACCCCCACCGGGCGGCGTCCGCGCGGATGCGCCTCCATCGCGCAGCGCTTGTCATCGGGCCCGGCCCTGGGGCCGTTTTCATCGGCCACCCAGACCTCGACCCGCGTCAGCCGTTCGACCTTGCCGTGCAGGGCGCCCCTCAGCGCCTCTTCGGCAAAGATTCGGGCTTCCTCGACCCCCTTGATGACATCATCGTTATGCAGGATTACGTCCATGATCTTTCCTTGTTCCGGTTCCTGGCAATATGCCCGATCCACAGCTATGAATCGCGGGGGGCGCTTGCAAGGCCCGCAAGAGAAAGCCGGGAAAAAGAGGGAAAGACCGAAAGCTCGAAGTCACCCGCCGGGCCGCGGGATTGCCTCTGTCCTACAGGGGCCAGAACAACGGAATGATGGCGCTGGCCAACAGGCCGATCGACAGGTTGAGCGGAATGCCCACCCGCAGGAAATCGCCGAACCGATAGCCGCCGGGGCCATAGACCATCATGTTGGTCTGATAGCCCACCGGCGTAGCGAAACTGGCCGAAGCCGCAACCATCACCGCCACCACCAGCGGCCGCGGATCGACCCCCAGCGCCTGGGCCACGCCGATCGCCACCGGCGTTACCACCACCGCCACCGCATTGTTCGAAACAAGCTCGGTCAGCACCGAGGTCAGCAGATAGATCGCCCAGACCACCAGAAACGGCGGCAATGCCGAAAGCTGCGGCGCAATCGCCTGCACGATCAGATCGACCGCCCCGGTGCTCTCCAGCCCCGCCCCGATGGCCAGCATGGAAAAGATCATCACCAGCAGCCGGCCGTCGATATAGGTAAAGGCCTCATCCGCATCGATGCAGCGGCTGAGAAGCACCACCGCCACCGCCACCACCGACAACAGGAAGACCGGCGCCACCCCGAGTGCCGCCAGCGCCACGATGCCCGTCAGCGCCGCGATGGCAACCGGCGCATGGCTGCGGCGAAAGGCACGGCCCGAGGGGTGGGTGATGTCCACAAGATCCATGTCCTGTGCAAGGCGGCGAATATCCTCGGGGGCGCCCTCCAGCAGCAGCGTGTCGCCCACCCGCACCACCAGATCATCAAGCTGGCGGCCGATGTTCTGGTTGCGCCGGTGCACCGCCAGCGGATAGACGCCATAGCGCCGCCGCAGCCGCAGCGAACCCAGCGAACGGCCGATCATCTTGCAGCCGGGCGAGATCAGCACCTCGACCGTGGTCGTCTCTACCGCCGAAATCTGATCGACACGGCGCAGGCTCTTGTTGCGTTGCAGACTGAGCAGTTCGCTGACCGCCGAGCGCAGCACCACGCGATCGCCCACCTGCAGCCTCACCCCTTCCAGATTGCGCCTGAGCGAAGTGTCGCCGCGGATCACGTCGATCAGCCGCACCCCGTCGCGCTTGAACAGCTGCACGCCGGTCACCTCTCGGCCGATCAGGTTGCTGTCGGGAGGAATCACCGCCTCGGTGAAGAATTTCATGCGCGACTTGTCGGAAAGCAGCGTGGCCATGCTGGCGCGGTCCGGCAGCAGGCGGGGGCCGAACAGCAGCAGATAGAGCATCCCCCAGGCAACCAGGATCAGCCCCAGGGGCGTGACCTCGAAGATCGTGAAGGGCGCCAGGCCATGAACCCGTGCCACGCCATCCACCAGCAGGTTGGTCGAGGTGCCGATCAGCGTCAGCGTGCCGCCAAGAATCGCCGCATAGGACAGCGGGATCAGCAGCCTGCTGGCCCCCACTCCAAGCTTGCGCGCCAGCTGCACGAAAACCGGGATCATCACCAGCACCACCGGCGTGTTCGAAACGAAGGCCGAGGCCAGCACCACGAATCCCATCAGCAGCACGATCGCGAAACGCGGCCGCACGGCCACATGTTTCTCGGCCTTTCTGGTAAACCAGTCGAGCGCCCCGGTGCGCACCAGGGCCCCCATCACGATGAACATCGCCCCGATCGTCCAGGGGGCGGGATTGGCCAGCACCTCCAGCGCCCGGTCATAGGGCAGAAGGCCCAGCGCCATCACCAGCGCCGCACCCGAAATCGCCACCACCTCGGTCGGGTAGAGTTCGCTCAGGAACAGTGCGAACATGCCTACCACGATCAGCAGCATCATGACCGCCTGAGAAGTGGCAGATATGTCGAGCCATGCCATCATGTGCCGCGCTGTCCTTGCCCCTGGTTGTCCGGCTCACGCTCCGCAAGCCCCGTGAAGCCCCGTGATGAAGCCCGGTTCAGAGCGCATCCTTGCCCATCCCGCCCGGCGGCACAAGCTTTCGCCCCGCAACCGTGGCCCGACGCGGCTGCACCAGGAATACCCCCGCCAGCATCAGCCCCATCGCCGCCCAGACACCGGGCGCATAGTGCTCGCCCAGAAACAGGATCGACCAGATCACGCCGAAACCGGTGATGAGATAGGCCACCTGCGCGGCAAACACCGGCCCCGCGCGCCCGATCGTCCAGACATAGGCGGCATAGGTCAGCATGTTGATCACCGAGCTGGCCAGAACCGCCCAGTCGGCTGCCTGCCAGGGACGAAAAGGGGAAACGAACTGCCCCGTTGCCACTGCCACCGGCAAGGCGATCACCAGGGAAACGAGCGAGGCCCCGAACAGGATCTGGAAGGCATCAAGCCCGCGTGCGCCATACCATGTCAGGAAATTTCCCTCGCCGGCATAGGCCAGCGCGGCACCCGCGGCCAGGATCACATACCAGGCGCTTTCGCTGCCGGGCAAGCGCGCACCCGGGCCGATCAGCAGGCCGACGGCCACTGCCCCCAGCCCCAGGCCCAGAAAGCGCAGAAGCGCCGGTTTCTCGAACCCGAGGGCCAGGCTGATCGGCAATGCAAACAACGGCACCAGCGCGATGACGATCGAAAGGATCCCCGCCGGCAGATGCGCCGCCGCCGTATAGCTGAAATGGTTGGGCACCACCGTGCCAAGCAGCGCCATGCCCAGGAACACCCCGAAAAAGCGTGGCGCAAGCACCGGCCGGCGGCCGCGCGCCAGCAGGATCGCCCCTGCCAGAGCAAGACCGATCATCATCTGCCAGACCATGATCCCATAAGGACCATAGCCGGTGGATACCGCGATCTTGACGATCGGAAAAACCGCCCCCCAGGCCGCGCCCATCAGGATCAGCACCGCAAACAGCCCAGGGGCACTGCCACACGGCAGACGCGTGCTCATGATCGGGGGCCCGTGCCGGCGTCCGCTCTCCCGTCCGCACAGCCTGCCACCCCCGGCGGCCCGGCAGCGGACAGCACCCCGCCCTGGCGCACCATCTGCACGGTTCTTGCCAGGCCGCTGCGGTCATCGGTTTCGATCAGCAGTCCGCAAAGCGTGACCTCGCCCCTGGCGGGGGCGAAACGTTCCTTGCCCATGCCGGTCACGAAGCGGCGCATGGGCTCGGCCTTGTCCATGCCGATCACGCTGTTGTAATCGCCGCACATGCCGGCGTCGGTCTGATAGGCGGTGGCGCGGGGCAGGATATGCGCATCGGCCGTAGGCACGTGGGTATGGGTGCCGACAACGGCACTGGCGCGCCCGTCGCACCAGTGGCCCATGGCCATCTTTTCGCTGGTGGCCTCGCAATGCATGTCAACGACCAGCGCCTGCACCGCACCGCCGGGCGGATGTGCCTTCAACACCGGGTCGATGGCCGAAAACGGATTGGCAAACGGGCGTTTCATGAATACCTGCCCCAGCACCTGCGCCACCAGGATCCGCCGCCCGCGCCCGGCCTCGAAGACTGCCGCACCGCGCCCCGGCGCATCCTTTGCGAAATTGAGGGGGCGGATGATGCGCGGTTCGGTTTCGATGAAAGACAGCATCTCGCGCTGATCGAAGGCATGATCGCCCAGCGTGATGCAATCGGCCCCAGCAGCCAGCAGCCGGCGCGCATGATCGGCGTTGAGCCCCGCGCCATTGGTGGCATTTTCGCCATTGACCACCACGAAATCAAGGCGCCAGCTTTCGCGCAGTGCCGGCAGCCGCTCGATAACCGCGCGCCGCCCGGCCCGCCCCATCACATCGCCAAGAAACAGGATTCTCATGCGCCCTGCCTAGGCCGACGGCCGGGGCGGGGCAAGCCAAAAGTCGGCCCGTCCGGCAAGGAGCCGCCGCCCGAAACCCCGGCAGAACCGGCCGCTGCGTCATTGCAAGCCCCGCGCCCCGGGCGGTGCCGGCCGGTGCCCGGCGGGGTGCATCAGCGCGGATTGCGACGGCCGGCATGACGCCCCAGCCTGCGCTGGAACAGGCGGCGGTTCTGGGCGATGAACTCGGCCACCACGCCGGGCAGGCCCCGCCGGCTGCGTCCTTCCAGATAGGCATATCCGGCACCCGCCCCGATCGCCGCACCGATGGTATCGACGATCAGATCGCCCATCGTGTCGGGCAGGCCCGATTTCTGCATGTTGAGGCCGAATATCTGATCCATCGCGAATTCGAAGATTTCCCACAGCGCACCGATGGTGATCGAGATGCAGAACGCGATGAAGGCAAGGGCGGCATGGGGGGCGCGATAGCGCTCGCCCTCGAACAGCAGAAACACGATGACGAAGCCGACAAGCCCGAACCCCATGGCCGAACCGAAATGCATCAGCACGTCCCACCACCAGTATCTTTCGTAGAAATCGAACACCTCGCCCAGATAGAGCGTCCCGAAGATGAAGAACACGATGCCCGCCAGAAACGACAGCGGCAGACGAATTCCCAGACGGCTGGCCGCCACCATCGGCGCAACGGAAAGCGCCAGCGTTGCCAGCGCGATGAAGCTCAGCGAATAGCGGCCGTCCACCAGCGCGATCACCAGTTCCACCGCCAGGATGGCCCAGATCACGTAGATCACGATCTGATATATGCTGAAGCGGGGTCGCCTGAATGTCATGTCCCGAGTGTAGGTCATGCAGCGGGCTTCTTCAATCGCACGGGCCGAAAGATTATATGGAAAGCATGAAAGACAAGGATCGTGACCTGCGTCTGGCTTCCTATAATCTGCGCAAGTGCATCGGGCTTGACCGCAGGCGCGATCCCGGCCGTTCCCTTGATGTGCTCAACAGTATCGGTGCCGATATCATCGCCCTGCAGGAAGCCGACCGCCGCCTGGGCCACCGCCCTGCCGCCCTGCCCCGCGAGATGATCGAACGCGGCAGCGATTTCGTGCCCCTCGAACTGGGGGCGAACAGTGCCTCACTGGGCTGGCACGGCAATGCGATCCTGCTGCGCAAGGGGCTTGAGGCGGGCGATATCCGCTGCCTCGACCTGCCCGGCCTGGAACCGCGCGGCGCCGTGATGGCCACCATCGGCGGCCTCAGGGTGATCGGCCTGCATCTGGGGCTGATGCGCCGCCACCGGCGCGAACAGCTGGCCGCCATCGCCGATATGCTGGCCGGGCTGGAGACAAGACCCACCGTCATTCTGGGCGATTTCAACGAATGGTCTGCGCGCCAGGGGTTCGAGCCGATCACCGGTGATTTTCGCCTGCATGCGCCGGGGCTCAGCTATCATTCCGCCGCCCCCCTTGCACCACTTGACCGCTTTGCCCTTGGCCCCGGCATCGAACTGCGCGATGCCGGCGTGGTGCAGACACCGCAGGCAAGACGGGCCTCGGATCATCTGCCCGTCTGGGCCGATATCCGGGCCCCGGCGGATTTCGGGCAAAAGCCGCATCCGCAACAGCGGGCAGCAACCGCAGGGGAAAGAGCCGCAACCGCACCGGGCGCCGGCACCGGGGAAGCCCCCGCCAGAGGCGCATCCTTCAGGTGAATTTCTCGGTCAGCCTGGCATTCACCGCCGGCGGCACGAAGCTGCTGACATCGCCCTTGAGGCGGGCGATTTCCTTTACCAGCCGGCTGGCAATCGCCTGATAGCGCGCCTCGGCCATCAGAAAGACGGTTTCGATCGAGCTGTCGAGCATCCGGTTCATGCCCACCATCTGGTATTCGTATTCGAAATCGGCCACCGCGCGCAGGCCACGGATGATGGTTTGCGCGCCCACCTCCTGGGCACAGTCGATCAGCAGGTTCTCGAAAGGATGCACAACGATCTCGGTGCCGGTTTCGCGGGAAAGCCTGTGGCATTCGTCCTTGATCATCGCCACCCGCTCTTCCAGGGTGAACAGGGGGTTCTTGTCGCGGTTGATGGCCACGCCGATCACCAGACGGTCAACCAGCGCCACGGCACGGCCGATGATATCCACATGGCCAAGCGTGATCGGATCGAACGTGCCCGGATAAAGACCTATGCGCATGCTGCTTCCCCTTGCGCCAGTGGTTCGCGTTGGCAACACGCAACTATATCGCGCCATGCATTGCAAGCATTATTGCTGCATCGCAGCGCCAATGGCCGGGCAAGGCGCGAGATCCGGATGCCGGAGCCCGGGGGCGGCCTCCTAGAGCCCCATGATCATGCCCTCCAGCGCTTCCTTTTCCATCGAAAGTTCGGACAGGCGCGCCTTCACCACATCGCCCTGGGTGATCAGGCCGATCATCCGCCCCTCTTCATCCACCACCGGAATGTGGCGGAAACGCCCCTCGGTCATCCGGTGAAGGATCTCGTCGGCGCGGTCTTCCAGATGGCATGTCTCGGGGTTGCGCGTCATCAGTTCGCCCACGGTCATCTCCAGACAGGGGTCACCCCGCCGCGCCAGCGCATAGACGATGTCGCGTTCCGAAAGAATTCCCACCGGGCGCGTGTTGCCGTCAACGACAACGACGGATCCGATCCGATGACGTTCGAGCAGCCCGGCCGCCTCGGCAACGGGCGCTTCCGGCGATATGGTGACGACATCGCCGCTTTGCTTCGTTTTCAGTATCTGATGAACCTGCATCTTCTCTCTCTTTCCTCCTCCTGTGCTGCAGGTTCAGGGTCTCCCCCCTGCGACAATCTGTCAAGCTCGCACTGGATGCGCGGCCCCGGCATGGCTTTCCCCTGTCGCCTCCGGGGGGCAGACCAGGGCTTCCAGCCGCGCCACCTCGCGGCGCAGCCGGTGGACAAGCTGATCGGCAAAGCGGTTCAGCCGCTCGAGCCGCGCGTCATCGGCATGGCGCACCAGATGAAAGCTGCGCTTCAGGGAAAGCTGATCGGCAAGGATGCGCCGCACCTGCCCGCCGGCTGACGGAATGGCGAAGTCATGCACGATCGCCACCCCCGCCCCCTGGCGTACGAAACTGAACTGGACGGCAAAGGAATTCGATGAAAGCGCCACCTTTTCGGCCTGCATTTCCTTCAGATAGTCCAGTTCCTTGTCAAAGATCATGTCGGGGATATAGCCGATCAGCCGGTGATGCTTCAGATCGTCAAGGCAGGTAATCGGCGGATGGCTTTCAAGGTACTCCCGCGAAGCCGCCAGATGCAGGTGATAACCGGTCATCTTCTGCACCAGAAGCCGCCCGCCGCTGGGGGGCGAGACGGTTACCGCCATGTCGGCTTCGCGACGCGACAGGTTGAAGATGCGCGGCAGGGCCACGATCTGAACGTCAAGCCCCGGGTTTTCATCGCAGATCGCGGCGCAGACCTGCGGCAGCAGGAAATTCGCCGCCCCGTCGGGCGCACCGATACGGATCGTGCCCGTCAGTCGCCCGGCCTCGCCCTGCACCTGCTCGACGGCCCGCGCCATGGCCTGCTCGGCCTGCATCCCCTCGGCAAGCAGCCGCTCGCCCTCGTTGGTCAGGGCATAGCCCTGCGGCGATCTGGCGAACAGCCGCACGCCCGTGGCCTCTTCAAGCCGGCGCACACGCCGCCCCACCGTGGCCGGATCCATCCGCAGGGCCTTGGCGGCGCCGGTCAGGCCCTCGGCCCGTGCCACCGCCAGAAACACCCGCATGTCATCCCAGTTCATGCCGTCCATCCGTGCAATACCGCAAAATGCTTTTGTGAAACTGCCCCTTTTTCATGCAAAATTGCAAGAGTATCCTTGCCCCCGGAACCCGCCCGCCCCCCTGTCTGCCAGGTACATGGCCCCGGGGCAGGGCCGCGGGTGTCCCGACAGCAGAAATCAGGGAGAGATGTCATGGAAGATCTTGCACATTTCATCAACGGCAAGCGCACCAGGGGCACATCGGGCCGCTTCGGCGATGTGCACAATCCCGCCACCGGCGAGGTGATCGCGCGCGTGCCCATGGCCAGCCCCGACGAGGTGAACGCCGCCGTGGCCGCCGCGGCCGAGGCCCAGCCTGCCTGGGGTGAAACCAACCCCCAGCGACGCGCACGGGTGATGATGGAAATGGTCCGGCTGCTGAACCGCGACATGGACAAGCTGGCCGGGGCACTTTCACGCGAACATGGCAAGACACTGCCCGATGCCCGCGGCGACGTGCAGCGCGGCCTTGAGGTGATCGAATACTGTATCGGCGCGCCGCAGCTTCTGAAGGGCGAATTCACCGACAATGCCGGCACCGGAATCGACATGTATTCCATGCGCCAGCCGCTTGGGGTGGTTGCGGCGGTGATGCCGTTCAATTTTCCCGCCATGATGCCGCTGTGGCACATCGGCCCGGCGCTGGCCTGCGGCAACGCGGTGGTGCTGAAGCCGTCCGAACTTGATCCCTCGGTGCCGCTGATGCTGGCCGAACTGTTTGTCGAGGCGGGGCTGCCGAAGGGCGTTTTCCAGGTGGTGAACGGCGACAGGGAAGCGGTGGACACGCTGCTTGACAACGAAACCATCCAGGGCGTGTCCTTCGTGGGCTCGACGCCGGTTGCGCAATACATCTATGCCCGAGCCACCGCCAACGGCAAGCGCGCCCAGTGCTTCGGCGGCGCCAAGAACCACATGATCGTGATGCCCGACGCCGACATGGACCAGGCGGCCGACGCGCTGGTAGGGGCGGGGTTCGGCGCCGCGGGCGAGCGCTGCATGGCAATTTCGGTGGCCGTGCCGGTGGGCGACGAAACCGCCGACCGGCTGATCGAGAAGCTGGTGCCGCGCATCGAGAAACTGCGGGTAGCGCCCTATACCGACGGCGACGACGTGGATTTCGGCCCCGTCGTCACCGCCGCCGCGCGCGACCGCATCCTTTCGCTGATCGAAAGCGGTGTGAAACAGGGCGCGAAACTGGCGGTGGACAACCGCGATTTCAGGCTGCAGGGCTATGAAAACGGCTTCTTCGTGGGGCCGCACCTGTTCGACCACGTGACGCCGGACATGGACATCTACAAGACCGAGATCTTCGGCCCCGTCCTGTCCACGGTGCGCGCGGGTTCCTATGAAGAGGCTCTGAAACTGGCGATGGACCACGAATACGGCAACGGCACCGCCATCTTCACCCGCGACGGCGACACCGCCCGCGATTTTGCCCACCGGGTAAACATCGGCATGGTGGGGATAAACGTGCCGATCCCGGTGCCGCTGGCCTATCACACCTTCGGCGGCTGGAAGCGTTCGATGTTCGGCGATCTCAACCAGCACGGCCCCGACAGCTTCCGCTTCTACACCCGCACCAAGACGGTCACCTCGCGCTGGCCTTCGGGGCTGAAGGAAGGGGGCGAGTTCCACTTCAAGGCGATCGACTGACCCGACCGCCAGCCGGAATGAAACCCGCCCCCGGGCCGGGGGCGGGTGTTTGCATCTGCCGATCGGCAACGTGCTGACGCGCATGTCGATCTTTCGTCCGCCTTCCGGAACTCTTCGGCAGTTCCGGCCGGTGCGCCGATGGCACCGCCCCGACACCCCCGGTAGTGCGCCGCGTGGTCTCTTCATGCGGGAAATCCTGCCCGCTTTCCGGAAGCGAGAAACACGAACCGGAAAACCGCTTGCCTCCGGCTGATGCGGATACATGCCCGCGCGCCGCAGGCCGCCCGCACAACCTTTTCGTTGCCACACGCCCCATGCTCTGCTTTTCTGGGCGGAAAACCGGAGAGCCCCCATGGCGGCAGTAACACCGCAGACGCCGGATTTCACCCTTGGGGTCGAAGAGGAATACCTGCTCGTCGATCTCGAAACGCTTGAACTTGCAGCGGCACCGCAGGCGCTGATGGATGCCTGTGCGGCCGATCTCGAGGGGCAGGTCGGTCCCGAATTCCTGCAATGCCAGATCGAGACAGGCACCCGCGTGTGCCGCAACATAAGCGAGGCGCGCGAAGACCTGAAGCGCCTGCGCAGCTCGGTTGCCCGCCATGCCGCCGTTCACGGGCTGGCACCGATCGCCGCATCCTGCCACCCCTTTGCCGACTGGAAGCAGCAGCACCACACCAACAAGGAACGCTACAACGCCCTGCGCCAGGATCTGGCCGGCGTGGTGCGCCGCATGCTGATCTGCGGAATGCATGTGCATGTGGGGATACCGAATCCCGAACAGCGCATCGACATCATGAACCAGCTTTCCTATTTCCTGCCGCATCTGCTGGCACTGTCCACCTCATCGCCCTTCTGGCAGGGCGACGACACCGGCCTTGCCAGCTATCGCCTGACGGTGTTCGACAACCTGCCGCGCACCGGCCTGCCCCCGCGCCCCGCTTCATGGGCGGAATACGAACGCATGGTGCAGGTGCTGATCGATCTCGGTCTGATCGAAGACACATCGAAGATCTGGTGGGATCTGCGCCCCTCGGCCCGCTTCCCCACGCTGGAATCACGGATCATGGATGTATCGCCCCGGCTCGAACACGCGCTGTCGCTCGCTGCCCTGACCCAGTGCATCACCCGCATGCTTTGGCGCCTTTCCACGAAAAACCAGCGCTGGCGCATCTACGACCGCTTCCTCATCGCCGAAAACCGCTGGCGCGCGCAGCGCTATGGCACCAGCGAGGGGCTGATCGATTTCGGCCGGCGGCAGGTGGTGCCGATGGATGAACTTCTGGACGAGCTGATCGCCCTGATCGCCCGCGATGCCGAGGTTCTTGGCTGCACGGACGAGGTTGCCGCCGCACGCGACATCCTCGCCGGAGGCACCAGCAGTATCCGCCAGCGCGCCGTCTATCAGGATGCGATCCGGGCCGGCAACAGCCACGAAGCCGCCCTGCATGCGGTCACCCGCCACCTGATCGAGGAATTCCACGCCGATCTCTGAACCGCGGCGCCGGACACGCCTTTCACATCCTGCCACATCCTTCTTCGTGGCGCCGGGCCGCCCGCCCCGCCTCCAGACGGAACCGGAACGACCGCCTGCCTCCGGCGGGGATATTTGCGGACCGATGACGAAGGCCGGTCGCACCCCCGAGAAAAAGGGGCGGAAACCCGCCCCCTTTTCCGTGTCTGTCACGGGATGCTCTTTCTCAGCGGTCGGTTCTGCGGCGTTTGCGGCGCAGCGCGGCAAGGCCCGCAAGCCCGGTCAGCATCAGCGCGCCGCCCGCCGGCAGCGGTATCGGTGCCGGATTGTTGTTGATGCCGTCATCCCAGGAAACGGTGATCGAACGCACCTTGAAAGCCGAATTCCAGGCCGAGGCCCCGATTCCGAACCAGGTTCCGGTCGCCCCGCCAAGGGCCACGGTATCGTCCACGTAATCCCAGCTGTCGAAAACCAGTTCGCCGGCATCGCCGACAAAAAGATCGAACTTGTTGTGGCTGCCCCAGAAGGCGCCGAACTCGACCGAAAGGATCTTGACCTCGCGATCGAAGCTGAAACTCAGCACCTCGTCGCGGCAGTAACCGTCAACCCGGTGATTGTCGCCCGAATAGCTGCCGATCCCAAGGCCCCAGCCCGTCCAGCGGCCGACCTGTACATCGCGGTATATCTCTTTCGAGGAATTGTAGTTGTGTGCCGTCACCACAAGCGCGGCGCCCGCTTCGCTGAAGGCATAGCTCGAATCCCAGCCCGTCGGACCGGATGCCGTGAAATCGAATGTGGCGGTTACCGTGGCCGCCGAGCCTGCGGTTGCCAGCGCCGCGTAGGCCGCCGACGCAAGCAGAAGATTGCGTTTACTCATGTTCCGTTCTCCGTTTACCCTTCGTCCCCCACCCTGCCCGTGCTTTCCGGCCGCCCCCACGAAGCCGGAAAACGCGGGCAGGCGGGCGAAGCCTTCGCCCGGATACCGCCCTAGCATTTCCATATTTCCGCCACAATCCCGGAAGCGCGGCCATGCGCCCGGAAACGGGCGACAATCCGTTTCCATCACAAAGACAATCCCCGGCCCCTCTGGCGAAAACCGATTTCCGCCGGTGCAAAATTTGTGCAACAGTTGCACCGTAAGCAGCCCCGGAACGGCAGCAGGCAACAGGGAGGCCCTCATGGATTTCGCCCTGAGCGAGGAACAGCAGGCAATCTTCGACATGGCCCATGCCTTCGGGCAGGAGCACATCGCGCCCCATGCGGCAGAGTGGGAAGCCGCGGGCACCATCCCACGCGATCTGTGGCCACGCCTGGCCGAGCTTGGCTTCGGCGGGCTTTACGTGCGCGAGGAAAGCGGCGGCACCGGCCTTTCGCGGCTTGATGCCACGCTTGTATTCGAAGCGCTGTCCATGGCCTGCCCTTCGGTGGCGGCATTCCTGTCGATCCACAACATGTGCGCCGCAATGATCGACAAGTTCGGCTCGGACGATCTGCGTGCGCGCTACCTCCCCGATGCGCTGGCCATGCGGAAGGTGTTATCCTACTGCCTGACCGAACCTTCCTGCGGCTCGGATGCCGCCGCCCTGCGCACCCGTGCCGAAAAACGCGATGGCGCCTATGTGCTGAACGGCACCAAGGCCTTCATCTCGGGCGGGGGCTATTCGGATGCCTATGTCGTGATGGTCCGCACCGGGGGAGAAGGCGCAGGCGGCATCTCGGCGATGATCGTCGATGCCGGAGCCGCGGGCCTTTCCTTTGGCGGGCTCGAGGAAAAGATGGGCTGGAAGTCCCAGGAAACCCGCCAGGTGCAGTTCGATGATTGCGCAACACCGGCCGAAAATCTGATCGGCGAAGAAGGCAGGGGCTTTCGCTATGCGATGGCGGGGCTTGATGGCGGGCGCCTCAACATCTCGGCCTGTTCGCTTGGCGGTGCCCAGGAGGCGCTTTCGCGCACGCTTTCCTACATGGGCGAACGCC
>JALSJM010000009.1 GCA_026989355.1 Paracoccaceae bacterium
CGATGGCGATGGCCAGGTGGGTCTTGCCGACGCCCGAAGGGCCGAGGAACACCGCGTTTTCCTTTCGCGAGACGAAGGCCAGCGAGGCCAGCTGCTCGATCTGGCGCCTGGGCGCGGAGCTGGCGAACCTGAAGTCGTATTCCTCCAGCGTCTTTACCACCGGGAAGCCGGCCATGCGCACCAGGGTGGCCGCCGACCGGGCCCGGCGGAAGTCACGCTCGGCGACGAGCACATGTTCCAGAAAATCGGTGAAGCTCTGGTTCCCGTCACTGGCGGCGCTGGCGAGTGCGGGATAGCTTTCGGCGATCCCCGGCAGCTTGAGCTCTTCGCAGAGCTGGATCAGGCGGTCATGGGAGAGGGTACTCATGCCAGCCTCCCGATCGCGTCATAGACCGAGAGGTCGTGCTGGGGCACGGCGATGTCCCGCAGATCGTCCGGGATCGACGGTGCGATCCCGGTCCAGGCCGGCCCGCGCGGCAGAAGGTGCCCGGCTTCCTGCGCAAACCGATCTACCGGGCGCTCCTTCGTCTCGGCATGGATACGTGGGTTCGCCACATCCCGCAGCCACTGGCCGACATGGGCATTGGCGGTATCGGCATCGAGGATCAACCCCTGTCCCTTGAGGCGGCTCTCCAGCGGCCAGACGAAGCTTTCCTTGAGATAGCGGTTGAAGCGTTCGACCTTGCCTTTGGTCTGCGCCCGGTAGGGGGCGCACATGCGCGGACTGAACCCGTGATGCTTGGCAAACTCGCGGAACCCGGCATGGAACCGGTGCCGGCCGGGGCCATAGGCATTACGGTCGATCAGCACCGTCTTCATGTTGTCGTACAAGACCGTCTGCGGCACCCCGCCGATCGCGTCGAAAAGCCGCTCATGCGCTTCGATCAGCGTCTCGAAGCGTTCATTGTCGGCAAACCATACGAAACTGAACCGGCTGAAGCCCAGCGTGCCGACAAAGGCCGACAGCTTGTCCTTGCCGCGCCGGATCGCAGTCCAGTCCGCCTGGGCCTGTCTCCCCGGCGGCGTCTCGAAGCGTTTGATCACCGGCGCGGGCAGTTGCGGATATTCGCCGGCCAGCCAGTCCTTCAATATGGAAATCCCGCCCTCATAGCCAAGCGCCCGGATCTCCCGCAAATACACCGTCGCCGGCAACCGCCGCGGTGCCGCTTCCCGGATCCGCATCCGGATGTAGTCCTTGAACGGGTCCAGCTTCGACGGGCGCGGCGCGCGCGGCCCGTAACCCGGCTCCCGGTCCGGCTCGCGCAGATACTTGCGAACCGTCCATCGGCTTACCTTCAAATCCCGGGCAATCGCGCGGATGCTCCTGCCCTGCCTGTGCAAAATCCTGATCTCCAAGACCTCTTCTCCTGTCAGCATCTGCCCTCCCTCAAATCGGAAGAGCACGGTAACAGGTGGGTCGGTTTTTAACCGGCGACCCGGGTCAGTGTTACATCGGCGCTAACATCGAGGGCGTGCTGAAGGCCTGGCCCGATCAGCGCATCCTTGTTGTCACCCATGTGCGCGAGCTGATCGCCCAGAACCATGCCGAAATGATCGGGCTCTGGCCCGAGGCGCCCGCCGGCATCTATTCTGCGGGCCTCGGCAAGCGTGAGGCGCAGGCGCGCATCCTTTTTGCGGGCATCCAGTCCGTTCATGCCCGCGCCGCCGAGATTGGCCACACCGATCTGGTGATGATCGACGAAGCGCATCTGATCCCCGGCAAGTCGAACACCATGTATCGGCGGTTTCTCGATGCGCTCT
>JALSJM010000010.1 GCA_026989355.1 Paracoccaceae bacterium
CACCTTGCCGTACAGGATCGACGCAGAGAATCCCGAGAGTGCGCAGTTCACAATTTTGCCCCAGCCCAAAGCCGATCCGCAGGATCATGAGTTTGCCCCAGGACGGGCTTGGCGGTTGATCGCGACGATCAACTCCATCGACAAGGCCTCGCTCTACCAAATGTCCTATGCCCTCTCGCGGCGTTTCGGATGGGTATATGTCGATGTCCCCCGTGACCCAACCGGTTTCATCCAAGAGTATTTCAAGAAGGCTGATCCGTCGCGGACGCCGCCTGCGGCGGGAGCACCATGTCAGCTCGGAGAGTTTTGGTCTGCGATCAATGAAGTGCGCGAAATCGGACCCGCCCCGATCATCGATGCGATCAGGGCCATCCAATCGATGGATGGCTCCCCTGATTTCTTCGCCGCGCCAACACCCGCGATGCGCACGGCGCTTCTGGATTCGATCGATATGGTGCTGCTGCCGATGCTGGATGGGATCATTCAGCGCGAAGCGGACGCGCTTGCCAAAGCGGCGATCAAAGCCTTCCATTTGGACAGCAATGATGAGGCACGTATCACCGAGCGCATGAAATCGGTCGCGGTGTGATGCCAGGCGATGCGCAGGCTATCACGGATTATGCAGCTAGTCTGTTCTTGAGGTATTTCCGCAAAGGAACATTGGCAGGCGCCGAAGCCCCCGCATTTGATCTGCAGCAGGATCTTGATCTTCTGCGAAGCCAGTGGGCGGTCTCCAGACCTGTGCGTGAATTCTTAGGGTATGTGTTGTCCCATCCCCATGAGGCGCAGAGCCTCCTGATGTTCAGAAGGCGGATCGATGATGCCGTTGCGCGCGGCCGGATCGACGCGCGGGCTACGGCCATGCTACGCTTGACCAGCGGTTTACCCTCGGCGGTCGTGGCCGATGAGCCTGTCCGTTCATTCGATACAGGCCCCAACCAGCTTGTGGCCTGGGTCGTTAGAAATGCCACGCTTCACGCGTCGAGGTTGCTGGACGAGCAACCGCCGGAGTCCGGATATCGCAGCCTTGTGGAAACGGCGATGGCAGAGCTTTCCGCAGTGAAACGGCTTGATGCGTTGCGAGAGCCGTTAAAATCAGCCAGCGTCGCGCGGCGTCCTGGCGTAGGCGCAATCAGGGATGCTTCGAGATCACGCCGCGGGCTCTATCGCTACGCGGTGGCAGCCTATCGCTCGCTTTGCAAGCTTGAAGCAGGTGATGACGACGCACTCTTGGAGATTGTCCAGAGCACGCTGATTGCACCGGTAGATGTCTGGCGGCGTTTTGAGCTGGCCGTGGCAGTTGGAATTGGCGAAGCTGTTTCCGAAAAAACTGGCGCGCCGATGCGGCTCAACATCGTGGCCGACGGGTCGGTCACCCCCATTGTGGAGTGCGGGCGCTACGGTATTTTTTGGCAGAGCACAACAAGCCACTACGCCAAGCCACCGCCGGAACCCTCGGAAGTCCGGGCGGAGAGCGCACTTGCGGCCTACGGAAAGGGACAATCTACAGACCGGCCCGATCTGGTCGTGGTGGATATGCAGGCGGGCCGTGCCCTCGCCGTTGTCGAAGTTAAGTATCTGGAAGGCGATACGGCGAATACGCGCTTTCGAGAGGCTATGGGTCAAATCGTCCGCTATGCGCGAGGGTATGGCAGCGCTGGCGAAGTTGATGGAATTATCCGCCGCTCGTTAATTGCGGTGAGCCGCGAAGCCCCGGAGCTTCTCGATAAGAGCGCTCCGGCACCAATGGCTACGGATTTTCCTACGATGCAGAAAGACGGCCTTTTGCTGTGGGTTCGCTCCCGGCTTTTGGCTTCTTCGTAAGGCTCGCGGGGCGCTTTGCGCCGCCATCCTTAATCAAGGGAATTTCCGCCTCGTTCAAGGGCAATGAGCAAGGCGGGGAGATATCGTAGGTGACGCCCCGCTTCTTGTCGAGCGGCTGGACTTCGGGAACAAAGCGCGCCTTTCCGCCCAAGAGATATTCTTCCGAAAGCTCGCAACATGTCCACTTGCGCTCAAGGGCCTCAGCCACCGCGCCCGTGACGCAAGATCCGCCAAACGGATCGACCACGTAGTCACCCGGATCGGTCAGGAAGCGCATGAAGTATTCCGGCAATGCGGCAGGAAAACGCGCGGGGTGGATCGCTATGTTCTCGTTGCGGCAATGTTCCTGATACCGTCCGTTGGACTCGGTGTTGGCGATGGCTAAAAGGTTCGGTGGAACGGAGCCGCCATTGTCCTTTGAGAATTTCTCGGAAATATCGTGCCCTGAAGGGCGCAGTTTGGCCACATAACCGTTCTTGAGCAAATGCCTCATGGATTTGCTGTACGGCTGGAGCACCCGTTTATTGTTTGCCTTGGGAAAAGGCGTTTTCGAAAGCCACCATACGCAATTAACAGCATCCTTTACCCGCACGCGTCTGACATTAACCCATTCAGCTGGTGTTGGGAGCTTGGAGGGATTCCACCAGTAGTGCTCCTGGCAAAGATGGAACCCGTATTCCTCGACAAGCATAATCAAGAGTTTGAAGTGATAGAGACTGCGCGTGGGCTGGCCGGGCACCCAAGCCCCGCCAATATCAATGACAAGGCTGCCACTGTCTTTGAGGACACGTTTGAAACCCTCGGCGAACGGGCGGAACCAGTCGCAATACTGATCGGCATCCTCATTACCGTAACTCTTCTTGCGTACCAGCCCAAAGGGCGGACTGGTCATGATCAAATCCACGCTCTCGGGCTTCGCCTTGTTGAACAGGAACGAGCGCGCATCGCCCCACAGGATTTCGCCGTGCTTAGTCGAGTGAAAATTACGGATCTGGGAAGCAGGGTATGCTTTGCGATAGCCCGCCAGGGTGACTTCTTCGGCTTCTTCTTTTTCTGCAAAGACGTCGTGCAGGAATCGGATGTATTCACTTATACTCTTGAGCCCAAGTTCCTCGGTCTTGGCTTCAAACTCCTCGCGCTCCTGCTCGGTAAGACGGAGATTGGTGACCTTGGTGCGGGGGTGCTCTGCTCGGGGACGTGCCACTGCCTCAGTTCCTTTTTTCTGATCACGACACATCTCTAGCTCAGGCATTTTCGTAAGACAAGAACCAGATGAGCTAAATCGTAAGACAGCCGACTAGAGAAACTCCGGTTTGGCGTTCAGCCCGACCCGCGGCCCTTCCACAACAAGCGAAGGTTGGTTTTGGCACGGCGGATGAGGTGAATAGGGACCTTTCTTGCCAACCATTGTCTCGCGAGGCCCCTGAGAGAGGGCTTTTCATTCCCTTGTGCACCGCTGATCTCTGCTGTCAACGCGGGATGCATCGACGCTTGCCGCCGGTCTGAAGTGCCGGCAGATTCTGTCATCAGCCTTCCAGCCCTGAGCCCTTCAGTCTTGTCTCATAACCGCGTGTCGCTGCCAGTTGGGTTTTGTTCCATCTCACCAAACGCCACCGACATCGAAGTGTTTAGGTTGCGTTACAAAATAATGATGTGATTTCAGCGCATTACGAAAAATTCACCAAATCACGGCAGTCATGAGGTTCAGAGAAAAATGGCCTAGAGAGACGAATTTCGGCCTTTTTGCGCGGTCGAAGGTGAATGGCCGGCCCGCTTAACCCTTGAAAACAACGGGAAAATTTTGGGACTGCGCAGGCGGAGAAACATTCCTCGAAAGCAGGTGGCGGAGAGACAGGGATTCGAACCCTGGAGACGGTTTCCCGCCTACACGCGTTCCAGGCGTGCGCCTTCGACCACTCGGCCACCTCTCCTTGCGGTGTTTCGTATAGTCATTTGCTCCAGCTTTTCAAGGCCCGTTCGGAAGGCATTTCCCTGGTGTCCGCCCTTCGGGAGGCGGAACCGGAACCGAATGTTCTCTGGCCTGGCTGATCAAGGAAACTTTCTGCTTAAACAGCGATCGCAATATATTTCATTGTAAGCGTTGTTTTGCCCCTACCTTCCTTGTGAGGTCGTGATCTGCGAGTCCCTGCGTGGTGTAGTTTAGCAGGGATTCTCTCCATGGAGCGCTCAACGGAGTTTCTCACAGGTGGCGACGTAGTCGTCGGCCCTCGGGGTCATCGGTGGTGGTCGGATGCGCTGAAGGCGCGGACCGTTGCCGAGACCCTGGCCGAGGGGCAACGGTTCGGGATGTGGCGGCACGTGACCTGCCACGGGATTTTTCCTCCAGATGTGACCTTGGTCACCGACTCATAAGATCGCAGCCAGATCCTGATTGAAGCGAGCCGGACAGATGCGAGATAGTTGTCATCGCGTTTGTCATATCTGGTTACCACTGTCCGGAAGTGTTTGAGTTTGTTGAATAACCTCTCAGCACAGTTGCGTTTCTTGTAAAGTTCGGGGTTGAAGGGAAACGTCTTCACACGCCCCGGCATCAGCCGGATGTTGGCGATCGCCCCGCGCGCGGCGAGGCTTTCATGCAGGGCATCACTGTCATGGGCGCGGTCGGCGGGCAGGGTCTGGCCCGCCTCGATCGCGCAAACATATCTGCCGCAGATCGCCCGTCATGGGCCTGGCCTTCGGTCAGTTTCAGCAGGATCGGACGGCCCACAGCATCGACCAAGGCATGGATTTTGGTGGTCAGCCCGCCGCGCGAGCGACCCATGCAACGGGATGCCGGGTTGAACGCCTGGCTTGAGGATCGGAGCCTGGCCTGCGCCAAGGCAAACAAGCACCCGGAGGGCCGCGACAGGACAATCCGGGACATGTTCGAAGACGAGCGGCCGAGCCTGGCCCCCTACGTTGGCCCGTTCGATGGCTTCCATGCGGTTCCGGCCTCGGCGTCCAAGACCTTGCCTTGTCCGCTTTGACAACAACAAATACTCGGTGGATGCTCGGGCTTGCAGGCCTTGTCAACCTGGCACTCGGGGTTGCGATCCCGATCGTGCTGTGGACAAACCCGGCCGCCGGCATCCTGACCATGGGCTGGCTGATCGGCTTTCATGCGCTTGTCCACGGCGCGCTTTGAAATCGCGCTGGCGTTCACCCTGCGCGGACTGCGCACCATATCTCTGGCAACGCCGCAAGCTGATGTCCCGATGAAGAAGGCTACAGGGCTCGGAAAAGGCGCCGTCAGCCCCTGCCGGCGCCTTCGTCGTCTTCCAGACCCTCGCTGTTGGCCTTTATGTCGGCAAGAACGGTTTCACTGTCCTCTCCCTCGATCCGGCCCAGCAGATCGCGCCGCATGTGATAGGTCAGAACCGCCACTGCCCGCATGATGCGCGCCTGTTCGGGCTGCAGGATGCGATCATCCGCAACTGCATCATCGAGGCGCTTCAGAACCTCCCGGAAATGACGGATCACATCGGCGCTTGCGATCATTGCCAGCCGGTGATTGAGCACCCGAAGTTCGGCCAGCTGGGTATCCTCCATCCGGCCCGTTTCAACGATTTCGCCGATATGTTCGATCAACGCGGTGTAGGTGGCGCTCTTGTGGTCAAGCAGCAGCACCTGCCCTTCCTTGCGCAGTTCGAGTTCAGTCTGCTGATTGAGCAGCAGCGCGGTGATCAGCACCGTGGCAACGGCCCCGATGAACACCAGGATGATCTCCTGAGAAAACGGAAAATCCCCGGCAACCCCATAGAGATAACGAAATGTCAGGTAACTTGCGAATGACGTGAGCAGGATCAGGGCCAGAAGAAAAACCCGGCTGGCAAGCAGTTTCTTCATGTCTCATCCCCCGTCAGCCGCGCCGGATCCGCCCCTCCGGTTCCGGTTTCTTCCCCGCCCGTCCGCCCACACGAACGCTCCGCGGGATCGCAGGCGCCCTTCAGGCTCTCTGGATTGCGCAGCCAGATATCGCGCTGCGCGAAGGGGATCTCGATCCCCTCTTCGGCGAAGCGTCGGGCGATTTCGTGATTGAGATCGGACCTGACGCTGAGGCTGAAATTCACGTCGCGCAGGATGGCGCGGATCTCGAAATCGAGCGAATCCGCCCCGAAGCCCTGAAAGATCACCCCCGGCGGCGGGTTGACCAGCACCATGGGGTGGGCTTCGGCGATTTCGCGCAGGATCCTTTCCACCCGGCGCGTATCGGTGCCATAGGCCACCCCGACAGGCACGATGATCCGGCCCACGGAATTGCCGCGCGTCCAGTTCGTTACCATGCCCGAAACCAGATCGGAATTGGGCACGATCACATCGGTTCGGTCAAAGGTTTCGATGCGGGTCGAGCGCACGGAAATGTCGCGCACATAGCCCATCTTTCCGCCTACCTCGATCCAGTCGCCCTCGGCAATGGGGCGTTCGATCAGCAGAATGATGCCCGAGACGAAATTGGAAACGATGTTCTGCAGGCCGAAACCGATCCCCACCGAAAGCGCCCCGGCCACGATGGCAAGCGAGGAAAGATCGATCCCCGCGGCCGAGATCGCAACCACCGCCGCCAGGAAGATGCCCAGATACCCCACCCCCGAAACGATGGCGTTCTGCCCACCGGGATCGATCCTTGTCTTCGGCAGCACCGAGGATTTCAGCATTCCCTGCACGAGGCGCGTCAGCATGTAGCCGATTGCGAACAGGATGGCGAAGGTCAGGAAGCTGCCGGGCGAAATACGTGCCCCCCCGACCGAAAACCCTTCCCGGAACTGCTGCCACAGTTCGGTAAGATCGGCCACCCGCGCTCCCCAGATCAGCGCGAACAGAGGGAGAGAGGCCAGCATCAGGGCAAAGCCGATCAGCACCGTTACCAGCGACTCCCGCGCGGCCTTCTCGTCGCCGACGATCAGCCCGTAAAGCTCGGCCGCCACGCGTTGCAGGACCAGCAGGAACACCAGCAGCGCCAGCGAAACGATGGTCGGATAGACCAGGGCCTCGCCCGCCCGCACATAGCCCACTGCCGAAGCCGCCACGCCCACCACCCCTACAACCATCACCACCCGGCCAAGGAAACGGATCAGGGTATCGCGATAGCCGCCCTCGGCTGCTTCCTCGCCTTCTTCCCCGGCACTGCTGTGCTCCAGCAGGATCCGCCCGATCCGAAACAGGCCGACCCCGCTCAGAACGATCAGCGGAAACAACAGAACATTGAGCGTGGCCGCATCCCAGCCCTCGTATGA
Source organism: Paracoccaceae bacterium (assembly GCA_026989355.1). Lineage (GTDB taxonomy): Bacteria > Pseudomonadota > Alphaproteobacteria > Rhodobacterales > Rhodobacteraceae > WFVA01. The sequence continues at coordinate 7,059 of JALSJM010000010.1, forward strand.
GGCAATGTCTTCAAGCAGCAGGTTCACCCCGAGCGCCAGACCGAGCGCACCGCTGTAAAGGCGGCCGGCGCGCCTTTGAACCGCGTCCAGTTGCAGCGGTGCAAACTGATCGGGTATCTTGGGAAAGGCCCGCAAACCCAGCCAGCGGGCCACAAAGAAGATCATGCCTATGACCAGGATCGAGGACAGCACCAGATCCGTGCGCAGCCCCACGATCCCCGTTGCGTAGGCGGCGGCCACGAAGGCAACCAGCCCCAGAAACGGCAACAGGAACTGTGCGATCGACAGGACCAGCGCCAGAAACCAGCGCGCCGCACCACCCTTCATGCCGCTGACGCGCGCCGCCAGGCGTTCCATCCAGCGTCGCCCGCGCAACAGCAGCACCATTGCAATCACCAGGAAAACCAGAACCGCCGGCAGGTTCTTCTGCAGTTCGCTGCGTTGTACCTGGCTGTTCCAGGCGGTAACGAATTCAGAGGCAACGGTGCCGGCGAAAACCGCAAGATTGCCGAATGCCGCGCCCCAGTGGATGGGATTGAGCGGCGACGGCCCGAGCTCCAGAAGCGCGCTGGCCTGACGTTCCCGGATGATCTTGTCGATCCCGCGGATCAGCGCATCGGCCCGGCTGCGCGCCACCTTCGCCGCGCGCACCGGCGCTTCGAGCTGCAGCAGGCGATCTTCAAGAGCCTTGCGCTGTGCAGCAATCTCGGCGGGTTCATCGCCGGTTTCCGGTGCCGGCCCCAGGGCATCAAGCTGCGAACGCACGGTGGCGATCGCAGCCTTGTTGATTTCCTGCGCCTGTTCGAAACGCCCGCGCCATTGCACCAGTTCGCTGCGCAGCACCTCAAGCGCCATTGTCGAGGCCCGCCCCGCATCCACCGCCTCTTCGGCCCGAATGGCGACTTTTTCCCATTCCTCGTAATCGGGCAGCGGAAGACCGGCTTCCTGCTGGGCCAGGGCCGCGCCGGCCGGTCCGGTGGTGACCGATGGCCCGATGCCCGGGCTCAGAACCAGGCACAGGATCAGAGCCAGACGGCAGAAGATGGCGCGCAGGGCGAAGTGACGCGGCCCGCTCATCCCTCGAATACCTCGGGCAGAGCGCGTGGCGGGCGCATCAGCCACTGCGGCACCGGCAAACCCCTTTCGCGCAGGAAGGCGGGGTTGTAGAGCTTCGACTGATAGCGCGTGCCGTAATCGGCCAGCACGGTAACAATGGTATGACCCGGCCCCATTTCACGCGCCATGCGGATGGCCCCGGCGATGTTGATGCCCGACGAGCCGCCCAGCACCATGCCTTCGTGCTCGGCCAGATCAAAAAGAACCGGCAGCGCCTCGGTATCGGGAACGCACCAGGCCATGTCCACCGCCAGCCCTTCCAGATTGCCGGTGATGCGCACCTGGCCGATGCCTTCCGTGATCGAGCTTCCTTCGGATTGCAGCGTCCCCCTGGTGTAATGGCTGTAAAGCGCAGCGCCTTCCGGGTCGGCCAGACCGATCTTCACATCCGGCTTGCGATCCCTCAGGCCCATGGCCACACCCGCCAGCGTGCCGCCGGTGCCGACCGCACAGACGAAACCGTCCACCCGTCCGCCGGTCTGCTCCCAGATCTCGGGGGCGGTACTGTCGATATGGGCTTGCCGGTTGGCGGTATTGTCGAACTGGTTGGCCCAGACCGCACCGGCGGGTTCGGACTGCGCCAGCCGCTCGGCCAGCCGGCGCGAGTAATGCACGAAATTGTCGGGGTTGCGATAGGGCACGGCCGGCACCTGGACAAGCTCGGCCCCCGCAAGGCGAAGCATGTCCTTCTTTTCCCGGCTCTGGGTCTCGGGGATCACGATCACCGAGCGAAAGCCCATCGACGCCCCCACCAGCGCCAGCCCTATGCCGGTATTGCCTGCGGTGCCCTCGACAATCGTGCCGCCAGGGCCAAGAGCACCGCGCGCCACCGCATCGCGAATGATCCACAGCGCCGCGCGATCCTTGACCGACTGGCCGGGGTTCATGAATTCGGCCTTGCCGAGAATTTCACAGCCGGTTTCCTCGCTGGCACGGCGCAGGCGCACAAGCGGCGTGTTGCCCACAAGGGCGGCAAGATCGGGCGCGGCAGACATCGGCTTTCCTTTCCTGTCCTCTCTCCCTGTCTAGGTTCTTGGCGATGAAACCTCAATCGGCTTCTGTGCGCAGGGCATCGCGGTGGCGGGCCAGCCAATGCGCGGCCAGCACCAGCGGGCTGTTGTCGATCTCGAAACTGTCGATCAGTTCCATCAGACGGGCAAACGGGATGACGTGACGGCGGATATCCTCGTGTTCGGCGGCGACCCCGCCGGTGTTCCGGTGCAGCCCGGCGCTGTCACACAATCCGAGATAGATGTAATGATACTCGCTCGAACAGCCCGGCGAGGGATAGCTCTGCGAGATCGGAAGCAGCCGCTCAAGCGCCAGGCCGGTTTCCTCGGCGGTTTCCCGGCGCGCCGCCTCGGGCGGCGTTTCACCCAGATCGACATGGCCCGCCACCGGCTCGAGCGACCACGGGTACCGCGCGCCACGCGCATGGGGCCCCGGGCGGAACTGCTCTACCAGAACCACCCGATCGCGCTTCGGATCATAGGGCAGCACGATCACCGCGTCGAAGCCGGCAAAGACCGCCCGTTCGACGATACCGCTGAACCCGCCCTCAAAGCGGCGAAACTGCAGCCGATGCTCCTGCATGGCAAAGAAATTGCTGTAGGGCCAGGAACGGGCAAGCACCTTCACGTCGCTGCGCGTCATCTCGCGGCCCAGAGTCGGCTTCCGGCCCTGTCGCCAACCGCGCTGGAAGGCCGCAGCGCGGTTCAGGATCATCGGCATCCGGCGGGCAAGCGTGGGGCCGTCGGTCGCGGGATAACCGGCCATGGCCTCGTCCACCGCATGGCGGGCCAGCACACCCCAGGCCGCCAGCCACCTTTCGGAGTGCCACGGTCGGGTATCTTCTGCCACGCCTTGCGGCGCCGACCAGCTTTGCGCCGTAACCGCCCCCCCGTTTCCTGTCGTGGCAACTCCGGCAGGGTAGGCCTGCACCATCATTGTCTCGAACCCCAGGCCGCCGGTCAGAAACTCGATCCGCGCGCCAAGGGCGTCATCGACACGCAGCAAAAGCCCTGCGGCCCCGCTGCCCGGCCGCGAAACGAGACATGCCGCAAACGGCCCCGGGCCGGCACCGATGACGTGATCGGGCACCACCGCGGGGCCCAGATCGAGCCCGTCTGCCGAACGACCAAGCACCCTTTCAAGAAGCGGCACCCAGCCCAGGGGCCCGTAACAGAACAGGTTTTTCATGCCTGCATGGAATCACGGCCAGCGGCGCGCCGCAAGCTCGGTCAGCCAGCCACCCAGGATTCCGCCCACCACCAGCGTGCCGATCACCGACGGGACCACGATCAGTTGTCCGTAGTCAAGCGCGATCTCGAACACGCCGACCACCGCCTGGAAAGGATCGTCATATGACTTGCGCATCGACAGCTTCACCATCTGCATGATCGAGTAGACCAGAAGCGCCCAGAAAACCATGCTCGCCGCGGTGGTCAGCCCTCCGCCAATGGCGGTGCGCAGCCCTTCTCCGGCACGCGGTCCCATCACTGTCCAGCCCGCAACAAGGCCGATCAGCAGATTTCCTTCCGCAAACAATTTCGTTGGCGTGCCTTCGGGCAGCAACGGTATGATCAGCCCCGAGGTAAACCAGGCAAGCGCCGCAAAGAACAGACCGCCTATCAATTTTGCAGCAGTGGGCATCGGAAACTCCTGTCTGGGGTGCACGCTGTCTCCGTGTCGTGCAATGTGTCATGCAATCCTGTGATTGCTGTCCCCTTTCATGCCAGAACATGCCTGCAAAATCATCATTTCCGGCCTGCCGAAGACGGTTTTGCGGTGTTCTGTGCTGTTTGCACCCCAGTCTTGACCCTGAACGCGAACAATGCGGGAACGCCCGGTTAATCGTTGGTTGACAGGAAACAGCTGCCAACGACTGCAGGAGGGGGCCGGGGGGAATCACGGGGGCGAGCACGGACGGGGACCGGATCAGCGAATGCCTGTCAGAGAACCCGGTCAAGCGCCCCGATCAGTTTGGCAATCTCCTCGGGCGTGGTGTAATGCACGAAGCTGAGCCTGAGCACACCCTTTGCCGGATCGATCCCCACGCCTTCAAGCGCCCGCACCGCATAGAAGTCACCGCCTCCCGCCATGATCCCGAGAGGGGCAAGGCGGGCGGCCAGTTCCTCGCCCGGAGCGGCGGCCTCGATGGCGATGGTGGGCGCACGACCAGTGGCCTGTGCGGGGCCAAGCAGGCGCAGATCGTTACGGCCCTGAAGAAAATTGAGCAGCGGCGCCATGAGGCGGATTTCATGAGCGCGCATCAGATCATGCACTGCCCGCGCCCGGGCCGCGGGCGGTGCGGCGGAAGACATGACCGGCCCGCCTTTGGCGGCAAAATGGTGAACGTAAAGCTCGTCCAGGTAATCGGCCATGCCGGCCGCGGCCGCCACCTGGGCATGATCGGGGCCGGCAGGGGTGAAGCGCTTGGCGGGATCGCCGGCGTTGAACCAGTGGCCCTGGGCAGGCAGCACCCCGGCCAGGGCACGACGGATCACCATCAGCCCCTGATGGGGGCCGTATGTCTTGTAGGCCGAAAACAGGTATATATCGGCCCCGAGCGCCCCTACATCGGGCAGGCCGTGAGGCACATATGACACCCCGTCAACACAAGACCACGCCCCGGCGGCGCGCACCCGCGCGCAGATCGTCGCCACGTCGTTGATCTCGCCCACCACGTTCGAGCAATGGGGGAAGCACACCAGCCTGACCCGCGTATCGAGCAGGCGTTCGAGATCGGCAATGTCGAGGTGGCCGGTTTCCGGGTCCATCCGCCATTCGCGGATATCGAACCCCTCGTGGCCAAGCCGCCGCCATGGACCGGAATTGGCCTCGTGATCCTGGTTAGTGACGATGATCGCATCACCGGGCTTCAGATGGCGGCGGAAGGCCTGGGCCAGAACATAGGTGTTCTGAGTGGTTGAGGGGCCGAAGGAAAGCTCGTCCTCTTCAACCCCCAGAAGCGCCGCCAGGCGGGTGCGGGCCTCGTCCATCTCTTCTCCGGCAAGGCGGCTGGCCGCATAGGGCGCATGGGGCTGCACCTTGCGACTGCGGTAGAAGCGGCAAAGGCGTTCGATCACCGGAGCGCAGGCATAGCTGCCGCCGGCGTTCTCGAAAAAGGCCTGCCCCGCCAGCGAAGGCTCGGCAAAGGCGGGAAAGTGGCTGCGAACGAATTTCGTATCCAGCTGGGGTTGCATCATTTCTTCTCCTCGGCTCGGCCCGGCGGCAAGGCGCCCCAAATCACGCAGAGCGCCTGTCGCGCTCCGACCCCACGGCCGCAGGCCACCCCAGCGGACGAGCGGGCGGAAGCCGGAAAAGACACCACGCCATTACCGGCCATGTCCGCCCCATTGCCCACCCCCGGAAGACAAGCGGCAGGCGGGGGGGGTGGCAGGGCTCAGGCATTCACGTCAACCACCACCCGGCCCCTGACCCTGCCCTTCAGGATATCGCGGCCAAGCTCGGGCAGGTCGGCCAGAGTGGCCGGCCGGATCATGGATTCCAGCTTTTCCATGGGCAGATCGCGAGCGATGCGTTCCCAGGCGCGCAGGCGGGCCTCATAGGGGGCATGCACGCTGTCGATCCCCAGAAGATTGACGCCGCGCAGCAGGAAGGGAATGACGGTGGTGTGAAGCTCCGCCCCCCCCGCCAGGCCGACAGCCGCGGCCGAACAGCCGTATTTCAGCTGTGCCAGCACACGGGCCAGCATCACGCCGCCCACGGCATCGACGCATCCCGCCCAGGTTTCGCGTTCGAGCGGCCGCCTCGAAGGCGCGTTCAGTTCTTCGCGCGCCACGATGGTGCTGGCACCGAGCCCCTTCAGATAGTCGGCGGTTTCCGGGCGCCCGGTGACGGCCGCCACCTCGTGCCCGAGGCTGGCCAGGATCGCCGTTGCCACCGAGCCCACGCCACCCGCGGCACCGGTTACCAGCACCGGGCCCTGCCCCGGCTTCAGCCCGTGATCCTCAAGCGCGAGGATCGCCAGCATGGCACTGAGCCCCGCCGTTCCCACCGCCATCGCGTTGCGGGTGCTCATCCCCTCGGGCACAGGCACCAGCCAATCGGCCTTCACGCGCGCCTTCTGGGCGAAGCCTCCCCAATGGATCTCGCCCACACGCCAGCCGCCGAGCAGCACCTTGGCGCCCGGCCTGTAGCGCGGATCGGCGCTTTCCTCGACGGTGCCGGCGAAATCCACCCCCGGCACATGCGGCCAGCTCTTTACCAGCCGGCCGCCGTCGGCTCGCATGCACAGGCCGTCCTTGTAATTGAGGGTGGAATATTCCACCGCCACGGTGACATCGCCTTCGGGAAGCTGATCCTCGCGCAGCTCCTTCACGGCGACCGAAACCTCTTCATCGCTGTCCTTCTCAACGACCAGGGCCCTGAATGTCATGGCTTTCACTCCTCTTCATATCCTTTCGGAATCGGCAGATCGGGCAGCTCCCGCGCCCGCTTCTGCAACGCGCGGCCAATCACCACCCGGCTGATTTCGGTAGTGCCGTCAACGATCCGCAGCATCTGGGCCAGGCGCGACAGGCGATCCATGCCATATTGCTTCAGCAGCCCCGAACCGCCCAGCACCTGGGTGCAGCTTTCCACCGCCGCCAGCGCCGCATCGGGCACGAAGCGCTTGGCATGGGCCGCCATCAGCGGGCCGTTCTCGCCTCCGAGAGCCTCCGCGGCAGCCCGGTAGAGCAGGCGCGAAGCTTCAAGATTGGTGGCCACATCCCCGAGCATCCACTGGATGCCCTCGAGATCAAGGTTCACCCCGCCGAACATCCGCCGCCGCGCGGCATAGGAAAGCGCCGTATCAAGTGCCGTTTCCATCAGTCCGCAGCACCCCGCGGCAATTGAAACGCGGGCGATGTCGATCGCCATCAACGCCCCCTGCAGCCCCTGCCCGGGCGGCAGGATGATGTTTTCCTCGGGCACCGTCACCCGATCAAGATGCATGTCGGCCAGCGGCAGGAAAGCGTATGAAGGCGTTTCATAACGCGGCCCGAAGGAAAGACCCGGCGTATCCTTCGGTATGGCGATCATTGCCATGTCCTTGTGGCCGGGCCGGTCGGAGGTCTTGACCACGGTCAGATAGACATCGGCCTCGGCCGCAAGGCTGACCCAGGCCTTCTTGCCCGAGATCGTCCAGGTACCGTCGCCGTTGATCCGGGCGCGGGTGCGCATGTTGGCCGCATCCGAACCCGACTGCGGCTCGGTCAGTGAAAAATTGGCCAGCCTGCGGCCTGCCGTCAGATCGCGCGCCCATTTTTCCCTGAAGGATTCGGTGCCGAACCCACACACCGCATAGGTGCAGATGTTGTGCATGGAAAGGGCAAAGGCATAGGCACCATCGCCCTTGCCAAGCTCTTCGTAAACGCGGATGCCCTCGGCAAGCGGCAGCCCCTGCCCTCCCCATTCCTCGGGCGCATAAAGCCCCGTCAGCCCCAGTGCCCCGGCGCTGTCCGAAGCCGCCCGTGGCCATTTTCCCGTCTCGTTCCAGGTATCCACCTCGGGCCGGATCACCGTATCGGTGTGCTGGCGTGCGTGTTTCAGGATCTTTTCGATATCGGCCATGATGCCCCCCCGTCCTTGCGGTTTCCGTCTTCCCGGTTTTGCGGAATCGCCAAATGTCTTATATTTGAGGCAGTGTTGCCACAGCCGCAATTGTCTGACAAATGAAATCTGATGAAGACCGATCTTGAAACCAGCCGCGCGCTTTCGGTGCAGATCGCCGAGGCAATCCGCGATGCCATCATCAGCGGCACGCTGATCGTGGACGAACGCCTGCCCAGCGAAGCCGAGCTTGCGGCGAAATTCGGTGTTTCGCGGCCCACGGTGCGCGAGGCATTGAAGCGGCTGGCAGCGCAGAACCTGATCCGCACCCAGAGAGGCGCCAGCGGGGGGGCTTTCGTCAACCGTATCACCTTCGAACAGGCGCATGGCCAGCAGATCACCACCTCGACCCTGCTGCTTTCGATGAACGACGTGGATTTCGAAACCGCCTGCGAGGCGCGCTTTGCCCTTGAACGGGCCTGTGTGCCGCTGGCCGCGCTGCGGCGCAAGGCGGCGCATCTTGCCAGGATGCGCGCCGAGATCGCCCGCCAGGCCCGCCCTGCCCTTTCCGACGAGGATTTCTGCGCCTCGGACGTGGCCTTTCACCGCGCGCTTGTGGATGGTGCCGGCAACCCGGTGCTTTCCTATCAGCTGGCCGGCGCCATCGAGGCGATCGAACCCCTGATGAACATGATCACCTTCACCGCACGCTCGCGCGAGCGCATCGTTGCCCTGCACGACCGCATCGCCGATGCGATCGAAGGCGGCAATCCGGAAGGTGCTGACAGCGCCCTTGCCGCGCTTGGCGACTACACGATCACCCTTGCCCGTAACGTGATGGAACGCCGCAGACGCATCTGATGATCCCCCCGGCAGGGCCGAGGGGGCGCCGCCCCGCTCGTTTTCTTGCTCCACCCCCTTTGCAAACCCGCCCGCCGCGCTTATATATCGGTTGTTCCTTCGGGAACTATGGACATAAAGGCGCCCGTAATAAGCGGACCGGACCCGGGGGCGGTACCCGGCGGCTCCACCATTATCCTTCATCTGGGGATCATGGGGCCGAAACAGGATCGACGGCCGTGTAAAGGGGTTAGCTTTGTCCCGGTGCGAACCACCGTTATCGGTTCACCCAAGCTAGTTGCAAATGACAACAAAGCTCCGGTTGCTCTCGCTGCGTAAGCAGTGCGAAAAGCCGAAAAACTGAAGCCCTTGCGCCAGCAGCGCAAGGCGGGGTTCGCAGGCACCTGGCAACAGAAGCCTGCACTTTTCATTTTTCCCGCCACCGGCATCCCTTGCGGGGATCGGCCCGCAGAACGCAGCTGTCGCCTCTTCCCTTCGCCGCCAATTTGCCTATGCTTGGGCCAGTGGCAGCCCGGGAATGCGAACATGTCCGACCGCGAGACCATCGACTATGGCAATCTGATGCACCGCGCGATGCGCGGCCTGATCCACCAGGTGCTTTCCGACGTGGCACGGAACGGCCTGCCCGGGCAGCACCATTTCTTCATCACCTTCGACACCCGGCACGAGGGTGCGGCCCTGGCCGATTGGCTGCGCGAACGCTATCCCGACGAAATGACCATCGTCATCCAGCACTGGTATGAAAACCTGACGGTTGATGACGAAGGCTTTGCCATCACGCTGAATTTCGGCAATGTCCCCGAGCCGCTCTACATCCCTTACGACGCGATCCGCACCTTCGTGGATCCATCGGTGGAATTCGGCCTGCGCTTCGAAACACAGCAGGACGGCACGGAAGGCAAAACCGGAAGCGCCGCAGCCGGAACCGAAGGCAATGACATGCCCGAAACGCCCGCACGCGGTGACGATGCCCCTCCGGCGGAAAAGGACAGCGCGGCGGCCGAAGTGGTAAGCCTCGACTCTTTCCGCAAATGATCCCGACCAGCACTGCTGCCGATTGACGCAGCCTGCCGGCACGCTAAGAGAGAAGCGAGCACCGCGAAAGAGGAATTGCCTCCATGAACCATTCCGAAAATCCCGCCACCCGCACCGAAACCGACAGTTTCGGTGCGCTCGAAGTGCCGGCCGACAGATACTGGGGTGCCCAGACCCAGCGCAGCCTGATGAACTTTCCGATCGGCTGGGAAAAACAGCCACGGCCGATCATCCGCGCCCTGGGGGCCATCAAATGGGCCTGCGCCGAGGCCAACATGAAGCTGGGGCGGCTTGACGAACGGCGCGGCAAGGCGATCGTGCAGGCCGCGCGCGAGGTTTACGAGGGCAAGCTTGACGCGCATTTCCCCCTGGTCGTGTGGCAGACAGGTTCGGGCACCCAATCCAACATGAATGCCAATGAGGTGATCGCCAACCGCGCAATCGAAATCCTGGGTGGCGAAATCGGCTCGAAGGATCCGGTGCACCCCAATGATCACGTCAACATGGGCCAGAGCAGCAACGATACCTTTCCCACCGCCATGCATGTTGCCGCCATAACCCACGCCCATGATGTGCTGCTTCCGGGGCTCAGGAAGATGCACGCGGCGCTTGCGGAAAAATCGGATGAATTCAAGGATATCATCAAGATCGGACGCACCCATGCAATGGATGCCACCCCGCTGACGCTGGGGCAGGAATTCTCGGGTTACCGGCATCAGGTCGCAATGGGAATCGTGCGTGCCGAAGGCGCAATGAAGCACCTTTACGAACTGGCCCAGGGCGGCACGGCGGTGGGCACCGGGCTGAACACGACAAAAGGCTGGGCAGACATGGTGGCCGAAAACATCGCCCGTATCACCGGACACCCCTTCGTGAGTGCCCCCAACAAGTTCGAGGCCCTGGCCGCTCATGATGCAATGGTGCAGATGGCCGGCACTCTGAAAACCGTGGCCACGAGCCTGTTCAAGATTGCCAATGATATCCGCCTGCTCGGCTCGGGGCCGCGCTGCGGGCTGGGCGAACTGATCCTGCCGGAAAACGAACCCGGCTCGTCGATCATGCCCGGCAAGGTGAACCCCACCCAGGCCGAAGCTCTGACGCAGGTCTGCGCCCATGTGATGGGCAATGATGCCGCCGTGGGATTTGCCGGCAGCCAGGGGCATTTCGAACTGAACGTGTTCAAGCCGATGATCGCCTATAACGTGCTGCAGTCCATGCAGCTTCTGGGCGATGCGGCCGACAGCTTTGCCGAGCGCTGTCTTGCCGGCCTCAGGGCCAACGAAGAGCGCATCACCCGGTTGATGCGCGAAAGCCTGATGCTGGTCACGGCGCTGGCCCCCGAGATCGGCTATGACAATGCCACGCAGGTGGCCAAGGCGGCCCACAGGAACGGCACCACCCTCAGGGACGAAGCCATCCGCCTTGGTTTTGTTGATGCGGAAACCTTCGATCGCGTGGTGCGCCCCGAAAAGATGATCGGCCCGAAGGAGGGCTGAAATGACCGGAAGCCCGATCAACCTGAACCGCGCGCGAAAGGCCCGTGCTCGGGCCGAGGCACGCTGGCGTGCCGATGCGAATGCCGTGAAATTCGGCCGCTCGAAGGCCGAGCGCCTGCTTGCGGCTGCGCAAAACGAAAAGGCCCACCGGATGCTTGATCTGCACCAGTGCGAAGACGTGGCGGATGACGACAAAAATGACTGAAAATCCTTCGGCCCGGCCACGCAAGCACTCGCTCACCCTGCGCGGGCACCGCACCAGCGTTTCGCTTGAACCCGAATTCTGGGAAGCCTTCCGTGAAATCGCTCGTGCGCGCGGGATCGCGCTCAATGCACTGGCCACCGAAATCGACGCTGCACGCGGCATGGGTTGCGGTCTGGCCTCGGCAATCCGGCTGCATGTTCTGCGGTGGTACCGCAATGCACCAGGCCCGCAGTATACAAGCGGAACCCGGAGGGGAAACGATCAGTCGTAAAGCGCGCCGCGCAACTTCACGGCACTGTCGCGCTCGCGCCGTTCGCGTGTGGTCAGCCGCAACAGGGGATCGACAGGGCGGCGCAGTTCCTCGCCGAAAAGGCTGAGGATCTCTTCGCGCGAGGTATGGAACCCGCGTTTCCTGAAGTCCTGACGCCGGGCGCGGCTGAAGGCCCATACGGGAACAGCCAGCCGAAGCAGGCTGCGCCGTTTCGCACCGCGCCATTCTGATCCTTCGAAAGTGTCCTGATCCGATACAGACATTGTGTCCCCCGATTCTGCGCCAGACAGAAATAGGCAAAAAATCGCTTAATCACAACGGATACCGCGGGGGAAAACTGCATCACTCTTGTCATTTCTGAAATATTCCTGTGCAAGATACTGATTTGCATGAATTCCTTTTCAGTTGTAACGTGGCGTAACAAACAACCACAGGCCGCTCTGCGCGCGCACCGTCAATTGCGCCACCGGCCTTGCAGAGCGGTTTTCGACCGGCTGGAAACGCAGATCTCGCAGCAGGATCGACAGAATCAGCGGCCCTTCGAGCATTGCAAATCCGGCGCCGGGGCATACCCGCGGGCCGGCCGAAAACGGCAGCCAGGCCTCGCGCAGACAGGCGCGACCGTTCTCGGTTTCGAACCGCGCGGGATCAAAGACATCGGGCCGTTCCCACAGGCGTTCGTGACGGTGCAGGTGCCATGGGCTGAGTACGATCTGTGCACCGGGCGCGATATCACGGTTGCGGAAACGCTCGGGGCGGATGTTTTCGCGCACCATCATCGGCACCGGCGGATAAAGGCGCAGGGCTTCGCGGAACACGTCGCGTGAAAGCTTCAGGCGCGTTGCCGCGGCAAAGCCGAAATCTTCATCCTGGCCCAGCACCGCGCGCGCCTCTTCGGCCAGGCGCTCCTGCCATTCGGGGTAGAGCGCCACCAGATACAGCGCCCAGGCCAGGGCCGAAGCGCTGGTTTCATGGCCGGCCAGAAAGAAGATCGCCACCTGATCAACCATTTCCTCCGGGCTGAACAGACTGCCGGTTTCGGGATCGGGGGTTGTCATGATCCGGGTGGCCAGATCATCGGGCGCGCAGCCGGCCGCGATCACGCGCCGGCGCTCTTCGACCAGACCGGCGATCAGCCCCCGGATGACACGGGCCGTCTGTCTGGTGCGGCGGCCATGAAATCGCGGCATCCAGCGCGGCAGCGGCAGAAAGGCGGCAAGGTTCAGCAACGGCTGGGCGCGCTGGTGATCGCGAAAGGCCTTGAACACGGCGGCTGCCGTCCGATCCGTGATCGGGATCGAGAACAGCGTGCGGAAGATCACGTCGGCCGCCGCATGGGCGGTATGGGCCTCGATCTCGACCGGGCGGCAGCCCTGCGCATCGCCCTGCCGTGCCTCTGCAAAAAGCCGCGCACTGGCAGCAAGCCCCGCCGCCCGCATCTGCGGGAACACCGCCCGCAAACGTGCCGTTCCTTCGAGGGCCGGATCGATGATGCGGCGCTGGCGTTCCCATTCGGTGCCATTCGTGACAAACACCGAATTGCCCAGAAGCGGCGCCAGACCTTCGCGGATACGATTCGATTTCGGGAAATCCCGGGGCCGTTCACGCAGTATCAGGCGCAGCAGATCGGGCTGGTTCACCAGGTACGAACGAAAGAACGGCGTGCGGAATTCGGCCATCCAGGCCCGATACAGGCGCGCCGGCTGGGATGACAGGATATCGCGACGAAACAGCTGCAGATGGCGCCAGAGCGAAACCCGATCAGGGCGCGCCGGGGGCTTGGGCGGCAACGGCGGGCGGGCGCGGCTCATGGTGCCATCTCCCGGTGGGGCGAAGCGGGCACCGCGATCCGGGATTTCGAAGGCGCACGCCCGCCAAAGCGTGCCGCCAGAGTGCGCGGCCCGGCGGTGATGCGGAAGTAATCATAGGCACCCGGACGATCGAAGGCGCAGAGATACTGGAAGTGCAACCGGAAGAACCGCCAGCGAAGACGCCGCCAGCGCGCGGGCTCGATGGTCTGGGTAAAGGCGGCCGATATCACCAGCGGCCAGCGCTTGTCGGGCGGCGCAACGCCGGTCACGGCCACCGGATCGCACAGTGCAAAGCAGCACCCGTCGCCCGGCGCGGTAACATCGAGCCAGAACAGATCCGCGACGCGTGAAAGATCGTGCAGATCGCGCCGCAGGCCATGCGCCCGGGGCAGAAATGATACCATGGGCACAACATGGCCAAGCGTCAGAAGCGAAAGCGCGGGGCCATCCGCCGGCACGCCCCCGCCACGCACCAGCCGCGCCACTGCCGAAACCGCCACATGCGCACCCGAACTGTGCCCCACGACCAGAACCTCGTCCACATCCGCCACCCCCAGGGCTTCGGAGATATCGGCGGCAAAGGCGGCAATGCGCTCTTCCATCGCCGAGGGCCAGGCTCCGCTTCGCGCGGCGCTCCAGGCATAGTCATGCATCAGGTAATGGGCATAAAGGTGGCGATCGAGCCGTCGGAACCCCCTGAGCAGCAGCACCAGCAGCACCACCGCAAGCGGCCACCCGAGCCAGGGGGATACCTGCCGCCCTGCCCACCCCCCTGCCCCCGCCGCAAGGGCAAGGGCCACCAGAAGCTGGGCCGTCAGCATCACAACCGGATAGGCCGCCGCGATCACCGGCCCCTTGCGCAACCCCATCAGCGCGCGCAACGCGCCGCTGCGCAGATAGACAAGCGCCGTGCGCAGCAGCATCCCGTAAGTGGCGGGAATGGAACGCTTCATCGAATGGCGCACCAGATCCGCCCATTCCAGAACCTCGAATTCGGTTTCGCCCTCCGCACCCCCGATCCGCGCGCGCACCCGCCAGCTATAGTTGCCGGACCGTCGGCGCGGCACGATTTTCACGAGATAACCGGAAATCCGGCCCTGGCGCGCAGCTTCGGTGCGATAAAGTTCGCGATAACGGCGCGCGGGAAAGGGATCGTAGCCGGGGATGTAGAACACCCGCCGCCTGCGCACCTGTCTGTCCTGTCTGTGGTTGCGATCCGTCACCGGCTGCCCTGGCTTGCCTTTCACCGGCACTCTAGCGCATCGAAGGAGGACGGCAAATCAACCGACCGCTGCAAGAGCCGGGAATTTCTCGATCAGCCAGCGGGAAAGTTCGGAAAACCCGCCGGTCAGCATCAGCAGGCCGACGGTATAAAGCAGCAAACCCATGATCCGTTCGATCTGGGCCATGTGGCGCTTCATCCAGTTCATCAGCCCCATCGAGCGGCGGATGAACACCGCCGCCAGGATGAACGGGATGCCAAGCCCCGCCGCATAGACACCCATCAGCACCATGCCCCGCCCGATCGAGGCCTCGGAGGCCGCAAGGGTAATGATGGTGCCAAGCTGCGGCCCGATGCAAGGGGTCCAGCCGAAGGCGAAAGCCAGGCCCAGCACATAGGCGCCGAAGGTAGAGCCACCGCGGTCTCCGGCATCGATGCGCATCTCGCGATCCAGCAGCGGGATGCGCAAGATCGAAAGGAAATGCAATGCGAAGATGATCACCACAATGCCGGATATCTTCGAGAAAAAAACCTGATTCTGCAGGAAAAAGGCACCAAAGGCCGAAGCCGAGAAACCGAGGAACAGGAATACGGTGGAAAGCCCCAGCACAAAGAAAACGGCGGGCAGGATGGCACGGTTTCCCCGGCGGCCCTCGGTCATTTCATTCATGCTTATGCCGGCCATGTAGGCCAGATAGGGCGGTACGATGGGCAGCACGCAGGGGCTGATGAACGAAAACACCCCGGCCAGCAGGGCCACCAGCATTCCCGGCAGAAGCGCGGCGTCTATGAGATCGATTCCGAACATGGTTTTCCTCGGTTTTCCTTCTCTTAGGCCAGATCCGTGGCGGGGTCACCGGTATTCGGTGTCACATTTGCGTGGACAAACTCGGCATCAGACAATATTGCCCGCCCCATGAGCAACCGAACCGAAAACGGCATTGTCTGGGATCAGGAACTGGACGCGCGCGGGCTGCTCTGCCCGCTACCGGTTCTGAAGGCCCGCAAGCGGCTTTCGGAGATGCAGAGCGGCGAGGTGCTGCGCCTTGTGGCCGATGATCCGGCGGCCGTGATCGACGTGCCGCATTTCTGCGCCGAAAGCGGCCATGTGCTGCTGACGGCGGAAGGCGGCGGCGAGGACGATCTCGGGATATTCCTGATCCGCAGGCGCTAGCGCATGGCACGCCCGATCCGATCGGGTCACCAGAGCAGCAGAGAGCAGGCGCGCTCATGCCCGCCCGTCGGGGTGCGGAGGGGGGGCAGCCCTACCCCCCGAACGCCCACCAGCCGCGCTTTCTGGGCTTGCTTTCCGCATTGCCCGATTCGCTGGTGCTTTCAGCCACCGGAGCCGTGTCTGCAAGGGATTCCGCAGGTTCTGCCTCTGCCGCAGCCGGCCCTTCGGCGGCCGCAGTCTCAGCCTGCGGCGCGGAGGCTGCAGACCCTGCAGAAGCTTTCTTGCGGCTGCGCTTGCGCGCCGGGGCCTTCTTTCTGCCGGCTTTGGCCTCCTCGGCACTGACGGCATCCGCATCGCCCTGTGCAGCAGCGGCTCCAACCGGTTCTTTCCCGCCAGAGCTTTCCTCGGCCTTCTTGTCGCCGGCCTTCTCCTGCTCCGCGGTTCCCGCCCCGGCCTTCGAAACCGCTTTTCGGGCCGCTCTCTTGCGGGTGGCCGGTTTCTTCTTCGGATTGGCGTCCTCTTCGGCGTTCTCGGCTCCGGAAGCTCTGGCCGCGGGCGTTTCGTTACCGGCGGTTTCGGATACATCCCCGTCGGCATCGCCCGTTTGCGGGGCGCTCCCGGCCGAAGATTCTTCGGCGGCAGCCGCCGGCTTGCGGCGGCGGCGCGACGACCTGCGTCTGGACGGCTTTTCCTCCGGCTGCTCTTCAGATTGCACCGCCTCGGCTTGCGCCGCCTCGCCGGCATCGCTTGCTTCGGCTCGCGAATCTGCTCCCGCGGCCGTGCTCTCGGCAGTCTGCCCGGCCTGTTCCTCGGGCCCCTGGCCGCCATCATCTTCCTGATCTCCGGCTGCCTGGAGAGCACCGTTTGCCTCTTCTGCGCCGGCCCCTCCGCCACGGCGGCGGCGGCGCCTGCGGCGGCGTTTCTTCGGTTGCCGCGCCCCGGCCTCGCCCTCTTCGGGAACGGCAGTCGCCGTTTCTTCTTCTCCGGACGGCTCCGGCATCGAATCATCGATCGAGATGACCTGCGTCGCCGGTGCTGCAACGCTGCGACTTGCGGTCCTGAACTTCTCAAGCGTGAAATCGGGGCTGACCAGATGCGGATCCGCCTCGAGCCGCACCGACAGGCCATAGCGCTCCTCGATCTGCTTGATGTGCTCGCGCTTGCTGTTGACAAGGAAGTTGATGATTCCCACCGGCGCCTTCAGCAACACTTCTCGCGAACGGCCGCGCACGCCTTCCTCTTCGATCTGGCGCAGGATCGACAGCGCCATGTTGTCGTCCGAGCGGATCAGGCCGGTGCCATGGCAATGGCTGCACAACTGGGTGGTGGTCTCGATCATGCCGGGGCGCAGGCGCTGGCGGCTCATTTCCAGAAGCCCGAAACCCGAGATCCGGCCCACCTGGATGCGGGCGCGGTCATGCTTCAGACATTCCTTCAGCCGCTTTTCCACGGCAGCGTTGTTGCGCCGCTCGTCCATGTCGATGAAATCGATCACGATCAGACCGGCCAGATCGCGCAACCGCAATTGACGCGCCACTTCCTCGGCCGCCTCGAGATTGGTCTTGAGCGCGGTTTCCTCGATCGACCCTTCCTTGGTGGCCCGGCCCGAGTTCACATCGATCGCCACCAGCGCTTCCGTCACGCCGATCACGATGTAGCCGCCCGATTTCAGCTGCACGGTGGGGTTGAACATGCCGGCCAGATAGCTTTCCACCTGATAGCGGGCGAAAAGCGGCATCGGATCGTCATAATGCACCACCTTCCGCGCATGCGAGGGCATGATCATCTTCATGAAGTCCTTCGCCGTGCGATAGCCCTCTTCACCCTCGACCAGAACCTCGTCGATCTCGCGGTTGTAAAGATCGCGGATCGAGCGCTTGATCAGGTTTCCCTCCTCATAGATCTTGGCCGGCGCAATGGATTTCAGCGTAAGCTCGCGGATCTGTTCCCACAGGCGCTGAAGGTATTCGTAATCGCGCTTGATCTCGGCCTTGGTGCGCTTGGCGCCGGCCGTGCGGATGATCAGCCCGGCACCTTCGGGCACCTTGATCTCGCTCGCGATCTGCTTGAGCTTCTTGCGGTCGGCCGGGTTGGTGATCTTGCGGCTGATCCCGCCGCCGCGGGCGGTGTTGGGCATCAGCACACAGTAGCGCCCGGCAAGCGAAAGATAGGTGGTGAGGGCCGCACCCTTGTTGCCGCGCTCTTCCTTGACCACCTGCACCAGCATGATCTGGCGCACCTTGATTACTTCCTGAATCTTGTATTTGCGCGGGCGCACCCGGCGCGGCGGGCGGATTTCCTCGGGCGTGTCATCATCGGCGACTGCCTCGATCTCGTCGCTGTCCGGAACATCCCCGACGGCTTCCCCGGATGCGTCCGTGCCCCGGGCTGCCCCCTCCCTTGCGGCGCTCTCCGCACTGTCTCCCGCGGCCGGAACATCCGGGACCTCTGCCGGGGCCCTGCCTTCTTCGCCGGTGTTTTCCTCACCGGCAGCCGGTGTTTCGACAGGGGTTTCACCCACCAGTTCCATCGGCGAGCTGCCTTCGATCGCGGGGTCGCCGTCCGCCTCGCCGAGATCGATCACATCGAGGCTCGAAATCTCTTCCTGCCCGGCTGCGCTTTCCTGCGTGGCAACGGCATCTTCGGCCTCCACCCGGGCCGCCTTGCCGCGCGCGCGCCGCCGCCGCCTGGGCGCCGGGGTGCTGTCTTCTGCGTCCTGCGCCGCCTGCTGGGCTTCGGCAAGTGCCTTCTCCTCGGCCAGCAGGGCCTCGCGGTCGGCCACCGGGATCTGGTAATAATCGGGATGAATTTCGGAAAAGGCCAGAAACCCGTGGCGGTTGCCGCCATAATCCACGAATGCCGCCTGCAGAGACGGTTCGACCCGGGTTACCTTTGCGAGATAGATATTGCCAGCGAGCTGGCGCTTGTTGTCGGATTCGAAATCGAATTCTTCAACCTTGGTTCCGTCAACCACGACAACGCGGGTCTCTTCCGCATGCGTGGCGTCGATGAGCATTTTCTTGGCCATGTTTTCTCTTTGCACAGCGCATTTCTTCCGGCCCCTGGCGGGGCGGCGGCATCTGCGGTGTGGCTTGTCTGGGCGAATGCGGACGCTTCGGAACATTGCATGCCGGCTCTTTCGGGCTGGCGGGCATGTCCGGTTTCTCTCTTGCGTCTCATCGCGGTTCTGTCTCCGACGCCGTTTCCAGGCGTCAACTCCTGCGCCCGGCCTTGATTGGCATTGCGGGCAAACTTCCGGCCTTGCGGCCATATCGGTCTGTTCTGATATGCAGTGATAGTGCTCTGCCTTGCCTCAGAAACAGCGAAACCTTTTTGCGGTGGCGTATCCGCGCCGGAGCGCGCGATCCACCTTCCGATGAACATAAGGGGGATACGAGGGCAATTACAATGGGGAAATTTCGGTGCACCGCAAACAATGGGTTTCCACCCCCTGCACCGGCCGGAAAAGCCTGTTCCTTCCCGTGCCTGTCCTGCCGGCCCGGGCGCTGCGTGCCGGCGCAAGGGCCGGCACGTTGCCACTGGCAGCGGAAACGGCAGAAGGCTTCCCTGCCCCACCGGGCGCAACCCGGCGGTCTTGTGCGGCTTTGAAGGCCCGGAAAGGCGGCTAGAGATAGTCGGACCGCTGAAGCCCGTATTTCGCCATCTTTTCGTTCAGGGTGCGGCGGGGCAGGCGCAGCTCTTCCATTACCTTCACGATCGAACCCTTGTGGCGGCGCATGGTGTTGTCGATCAGCATCCGTTCGAAAGCCTCGACATATTCCTTCAGCGGCTTGCCCTCGGTGGTCATCACCGGTTCGAATTCCTCGTTATCGGCCATCAGCAACGAGGAGATCGTGCCGCTGCCACGCCTGTTCTGCAGCACTGCCCGTTCGGCCAGGTTGATCAGCTGACGCACATTGCCCGCCCAGGGCGCCTGGAGCAGCTGCGCGGCCTCCTGGGCCGATATCTCGGGCACGTCACAGCCGTATTCCTCGGCGAACTGCTCGCTGTAGCGGGTGAACAGGGTCAGGATGTCCTCGCCGCGCTGGCGCAACGGCGGCAGGGTGATCTTGAGTGCCGCAAGCCGGTAATAGAGATCGGGGCGCAGGCATTGCTCGCATGTCCTGTCGGCCGACTGCAGGTTGCAGATGGCCACGATCCGGGTTTCTGCCGGTGTTCCCTGTTCGTTGATCCAGGTCAGCAGGCGAGCCTGCAGCTGAGCCGGCAGGGCATCGACATCCTCAAGCACCAGGGTGCCGCCGCGGGCCTCTTCGACCATCGGGATATAGGCGCCGTCGAGCACCGGGCCGAACAACCGGCGGGCCAGTTCGTCTTCCTCGTAGGCCGCGCAGGAAATCAACGCAAAAGGCTTGCCGGCACGCGCTCCTGCGGCGTGCAGCGCATGGGCGACCAGCGTCTTGCCGGTGCCGGTCTCGCCGTCGATCAGCACATGCCCGTCGGCCTGGCCAAGATCCAGGATATCCTCGCGCAGGCGCTCCATCACCGGCGACGAGCCGATCAGCTTCTTCATCATCACGCTGCCGTCGCCCAGTTCGCGACGCAGCGCCCGGCTGTCAAGCGTCAGCCGCCGCGCCTGGGTGGCCTTCCTGGCCAGTTCGGTCATCTGATCGGGGTTGAAGGGCTTTTCCAGGAAGTCGAAGGCTCCCACGCGCATCGCCTCGACCGCCATCGGCACGTCGCCGTGGCCGGTGATCATGATCACCGGCAGGTTGCGGTCGATTCCCATGAGGCGCTTGAGGAACATCATGCCGTCCATGCCCGGCATCTTGATGTCGCTCACGACCGCGCCGGGATAATCCGGCCCCAGCGCCTTGAGCGCCTCTTCGGCGCTGGCGAATGTTTCGGTTTCGAATCCCGACAGCGCCAGCCACTGGCTGATCGACTGGCGCATGTCCTGTTCATCGTCCACGATCGCGATCTTCATGGCCTGTGCCATTCCCGCCCTCATTCAGCTGCTTCCATTCCCTTGTCCGCACCCTTCCCCGGACCGCCGGCCCCTGCCCCGACATCCTTTGCCTGGCCGCCCCGGCGACCGGCCAGCGGCAGCTGCACCTCGAACACGGCACCGCCGCCCGATGCATTTCGCGCCGTGAGTCGCCCGCCGAAGTCGTTCACGATCCCCGATGAAATGGCAAGCCCCAACCCCACCCCGTCGCCGGGCTGCTTGGTAGTGTAGAACGGCTCGAACAGGTTTTCCAGATTCTCGATGCCGGTTCCGTTGTCGCGCACCGTGAGCGTGGCCATGTCTCCGGCGGTCAGCAGGATGTCCACCTGGGGATCCTGCACCCCCTTGGTGGCATCGATCGCATTGCGCAGGAGATTCACGATCACCTGTTCCAGACGCACCTGATCGGCCATCACCATCACCGGATCGGGCGGCAGCGTCTTGGTGATCTTCACCTGCCGCTGCTTCAGTTGCGGCTCCATCATCGACACCGAAGAATCCACTGCAGCCCTTGCATCCAGGGCTTCGAGCGCGTCTTTCCCCTTGCGCGCATAGCTTTTCAGCTGACGCGTGATCGCCCCCATCCGGTTGATCAGGTCGTCGATCCGCTGGAAGGCGGCAACGGCCTCTTCATTGCGCTTGCGCCTGAGCAGCAGCCGCGCCCCCGCAAGATAGGTTTTCATCGCGGCCAGCGGCTGATTCAGTTCGTGGCTGACGGCAGCCGACATTTCACCCAGAGCTGCCAGTTTCGAACTTTGGGCAAGGGTCTGCTCGGCTACTTCCAGGTGTTTTTCGGCCTTTTTTCGCTCGGCGATTTCCCGCTGTAGGCGTTGGTTCAGAAGGCGAAGTTCCGCCGATTCCTTCTGAAACAGGCGCGAGCGCAGAACCGCGCGCCGCGACATCAGGTAAAAGGCCAGCGCCAGAAGCACCGCGAATCCCATGATCTCGAGCGCCAGAACCGCATTCACCCGCTCGCGCACCGACGCATGATTGGTGAACGAAGTGATCGTCCAGCCCTGGAACGGAATCCGCTTTCCCTGCCGCATCACCGCCTTGCCGCTGATATAGGCATCGGCCGGCGGCATTGCCCAGTCGGTCGTGACCTGGAAGGCCCGCGCGATGGCCGAGGGGGGCGAACGCAGCTGCAATGCCTCTTCCTCTTTCAGCCCACGCCATTTCGGCTCGGTCGAAAGGATGATACGGCCTTCACTGTCGGTGACCATTACCGCATCCGAAATCCCTGCCCAGCTGCTTTCGAACTGCCCGAGATCCACATGCACCACGATCACGCCGATACTGCTGCCCACCACTTCCATCTTGCGCGAATAGGTGAAATCGATGCCGCCGCTTTCGTTGCGGCTGGTGGTGAACACGGTATCGTTGTTGCGCAGGGCCTCGATGAAATAGGGGGCCGAGCGATGCACCGAGCCCAGGAGGTTGCGATCGCTCGCTGCCACTACCCGGCCGCTCTGATCAAGCAGCATCAGAGACTTGACGCCTATCTCCTCGAGATAGGAGATCAGCCGGCCCGAACTCTGCGAAAAATCTCCCGAGTTCAACGCCCCGATCAGCACCGGATCGCGGGCCAGCAGCTTGGGCACGATCGAACTGCGCTTGAGTTCGCTCAGCAGGTTGCCGGAATAGAGCGCAAGCCGCAGATTGGCACGGTTCCTGGTGGTTTCGTTGAACCGCTCGGTAAGCCACAGGTTCGAAATGTAGATGACCACCACGGCCAGCACGCACAGGCCTCCCACCACCAGCCGCGCCAGCCAGCGCCGGTTGTTCCTGCCGTCTGGCGAAGCGGCGGCACCGGCCTTTTCCGTCTGCTCGACAACCATGCTCCGAATCTACGCCGGATATCCCCTGCGCTCAAGCACAGGCTGACGACAACACCGAAAGGCGCATATCACGCACCCCATGGCCCCATGCCGGGAATGAGCAGGATTCAGGCGCTCTCCAGAATCCCGGCAACGGCGCGAAACAGGCGCAGCCCGTCTTCACCCCCCAGGCGGGGATCACTGCAGCGCTCGGGATGGGGCATCATCCCCAGCACCCGGCGGTTTGCACTCAGCACCCCGGCGATGTCGGCCAGCGAACCGTTCGGGTTGTCGGCATAGGTGAAGGCGATGCGGTCCTCGTCCTGCAGCCGGGCCAGGGTTCCGGGATCGGCGGTATAGTTGCCGTCGTGGTGCGCGATCGGCACGGTGATCTCCTCGCCCGGCGCATAAAGGCGGGTAAAGGCGCTGTCAGTGGTGGCCACCCGCAGCCGTTCGGAACGGCACAGGAACTTCAGCCCCGCGTTGCGCATCAGTGCTCCCGGCAGCAGGCCGGTTTCGGTCAGCACCTGAAAGCCATTGCAGATTCCGAGCACATGGCCGCCCGCCCCGGCAAAATCCACAACCGCCCGCATGACCGGCGAACGCGCCGCAATGGCCCCGCAGCGCAGGTAATCGCCAAAGGAAAAACCGCCGGGAATGCCGATCACGTCAAGCCCCTTCGGCAGGCCGGTTTCCTTGTGCCAGACACGCGTGACCCTTGCCCCCGCCGCCGCGAAGGCCACCGCCAGATCGCGGTCGCAGTTCGAACCGGGAAATTCGATCACGCCGGCCCGCATCATTCCACCTCGATCTCGTAGCTTTCGATTACCGTGTTGGCGAGCAGCCTCTCGCACATTTCCGCAGCGGCGGCGCGGGCGGCTTCGGGGTCGGTTTCGGCCAGGTCAAGCACGATCAGCTTGCCCTGACGAACAGTTTCGACCCCTTCGAACCCAAGTGTGCCCAGCGCGTGGCGGATCGCTTCCCCCTGCGGATCAAGCACCCCCTGCCGCAGCATGACCTTCACCACAACCTTCATCGCCTGTCCCCCATTTCCGGCCCCGGGCGGCCGGTGCCTCAGTTCACCAGCCGCGGCCTTGGATTTTCGCCGTTCCCCCCCTTGGGCAGAACGCCAAGACGGCGTGCAACCTCGGTATAGGCATCGGCCAGATCGCCAAGATCGCGGCGAAACACATCCTTGTCCAGTTTCCGCCCGGTCTCGATATCCCACAGGCGACAACTGTCGGGGCTGATCTCGTCGGCCACGATCAGGCGCTGATAGTCGCCATCCCAGACACGGCCGATCTCGATCTTGAAATCGACCAGACGGATGCCAACGGCCAGCATCACGCCGGAAAGAAAATCGTTGACCCTGAGTGCCAGCGCCACCATGTCGTCAAGATCCTGCTGGCTGGCCCAGCCAAAGGCGATGATATGTTCCTCGCTCACCAGCGGATCGCCCAGGCTGTCGTCCTTGTAGCAGAATTCCACGATCGGACGCGGCAGCTGAGTGCCCTCCTCGATCCCCAGCCGCTTGCCAAGCGAACCGGCGGCGAAATTGCGCACGATCACCTCGAGCGGAATGATCTCGACCTGGCGGATCAACTGTTCGCGCATGTTCAGGCGCTTGATGAAATGATTGGGAACGCCGATCGCGGTCAGTCCGCGCATGAAAAATTCGCTGAGACGGTTGTTGAGGGCGCCCTTGCCGTCGATCACCGCCTTCTTTTCCGCATTATAGGCGGTAGCATCATCCTTGAAATACTGCACGAGGGTTCCCGGCTCGGGGCCCTCGTAAAGGATTTTCGCCTTGCCTTCGTAAAGTATCTTGCGCCGTGACATGCCCTATCCGATCATCATGCAGGACCGCCCCCGTTCCCGCCTGCGGTTTCCTTTCCGAGCCTATAAGCGAAGCCCCGGAACACCGCAAGAACGGGCTGGTGCCGGTCCTGCGGCACACCGCCACGCAAACAGCGCCGAAGCGGGCACGGATGCATGCGAAACGCGGCAATCGCTGCCGGGGCTTGAAGAACCGGGGCGGGACGGTCATATCTGGCATGACGCCACAGCAGCCCAGAAGAGGACACGATGGATATTTTCGACGAACGGGAAACCGCATTCGAAGCCAAGTTCGCCCACGACCAGGAAATGCAGTTCAAGGCCGAGGTGCGTGCCGCCAGATGCCTGGCTGCCTGGGCGGCGGAATTGCTGGGCAAGAAGGATGACGAGATCGGCTCCTATACGCAGGAGGTGATCCGCGCCGATCTCGAGGAAGCCGGCCCCGAAGATGTGATCGGAAAGGTTGCCGGAGATCTGGAGGGAATCAGATCCACCGACGAGGTGCGCCGGAAACACCGCGAATGCCTCGGAAAGGCCAAGGCGGAACTGCTGGAAGAAAAAGACTGACAGCACCAGGCCGGCTCCCGCCCCCTGCAAAGGGGGATTGCAGCCATTGTTTCGAAATCTAATGATTAACCAGGCCGAAACCACGGCCTGATACCCCTTCCCGGCAGGATCACATCTGATCGCCACGCCAGGCGGAAGGGGGTTTCGTGCCGAACCGAATACCGATTGCATCTCGTGCGGCGCCGTCCGGGCTTGCCCGCAGGCAGATCCTGAAACAGGGCTTCATGCTGTTCGGGGCGGTTGCCCTTGTCGTTCTGTTCCGCGAACGTCTGCTGGCGCTCGACATGCCGACCGTCTGGACAGGGCTGCACCAGACAAGCCCGGCGCAATGGGCCGCGGCGATGGTGGCAACCATGGTCAGCTTCTGGGCCGTGGGGCACTATGATGCAGTGCTGCACCGGGCACTTGATACCGGAATCGGCGAACGGCAGGCGCGCCGGGCCGGCATCACCGCCATCGCCCTGTCGCAAACCATCGGTTTCGGGGTGCTGAGCGGCGCGCTGGTGCGCTGGCGGCTGCTGCCGGGGCTCGGATTCTGGCAGGCGGTGCAGCTTTCGGCACTGGTTGCCCTGTCATTCATGGCGGCCTGGGCTCTGATCGGCAGCGTAGTGCTGCTTGTCCTGCCTTCTGCCCTGCCGCAGGCCAGGCTTCTGGGTGGCACGGTTCTGACCGTCTGCATCCTGCTGATGCTGCTGCGGATTCTGTATCCGCAACTGTCATTGCGGGGCCTGCATCTGCCGCGTCTGCCGATGATCCGCGAAGTCACCCGACTGGCCGCACTCGACACCTTCGCGGCGGCGATGGTGTTCTATGCCCTGCTGCCCGCGCAGACCGGTCTTGATTTCGCACTGTTCTTCCCTGCCTTTCTGCTGGCCTTCGGGGCCGGGCTTGTCTCGGGCACGCCAGGCGGCATGGGGCCGTTCGAAATCGCGCTGATCGCACTGCTGCCCCAGGTGCCGGCTGAATCCCTGATGAGCGCCGCAATCGGCTATCGCGCGGTCTACTACGCCCTGCCCGCGATACTGGCGGTTCCGGTCCTTGCAAAAGGCGCCGCGCCACGCACGTGGCCAAGCGCAAAGGCACTGAATTTCCGGAAAATCCCTGCCCGTCCCGTGCTCTCTCCGAAAATCGAGAACCTGATCGCCAACGCCCCGATGGCCGAAGCGAACCTTCTGCGCCAGGGCGGAAAAGCCCTGCTGTCGCGCAGCGGTGGCCCGACAGCCCTGATGGTTGCACGTCCCGGGCAATCGATCGTGGCGCTGCGCGACCCGCTGGCCGGCAACCATGACGAGGCGGTCGCCATTCTTCGTCAGGCGGCCTGCCGTTCCTTGCGGATTGCCGCCTTCTACAAATGCAGCGCCCGGCAGGCGGTGGCTGCGCGGCGTGCCGGGTTCTTCGTTCGCCCCATCGCCCGGGAAACCTGGCTCGATCCCCGCAGCTTCGACGAGAGCGCGCCCGGCCTGCGTCAACTGCGGCGCAAGCTGCGCAAGGCGCGCGCCGGCGATGTTGCCATCCTGTGTTCGACCGGCCCCCTGCCGCTTGCCGACATGGCGCGTATCAATGCGGAATGGACAGCCAGGCAGGGCGGCGAACGCGGTTTTTCCATGGGGTATTTCTGTCCGACCCTGATACAGTCACAGCGCGTATATCTCGCCTATGCAGGAGGCAGGCTGGAAGGATTCATCACTGTCAATCAGGTAAACCGGGAACGGTCTCTCGACCTGATGCGTCAGGCCGCGGATGCGCCGGAAGGGCTCACGCATGCTCTTGTCACCGCCGCCATCCGCGATGCGGCCGTCTGCGGCTGCACCCGGTTTTCCCTTGCAGCAGTTCCGCTGCTTCCCGAGCGGATTGCCGGCCGCAAGGGGGTGCGCAGCCTGACTGTCTTTCTCGACCGCTTGTACAACAGCATCTCGGGCGGGCGCGGCCTTGGCCAGTTCAAATCCGCTTTCGGGCCACACTGGCAAACCCTCTACATGGCGGCTCCCTCACGAAGCGCCCTGCTGCTGGCGGCAATCGATATCCGCCATGCGGTGATACACCCGGAAACTGCGGAACCGGCGGCGGGCGAAGCGGGAAGGGGGCGGACAAGCGATCGACCGGCACACACGCGCACTGCACGCAGTCCGGCAGGGCACCGGTCCGGGGCCCTGTGGTGGCAACCGCAACAATGCATTGGCAGGCTTCTGCGCACCGGCAACCGCAAGAAAGACAACCGGGCCTCCGAAAGCACGCAAGCGGGCACCGAACCCGCAGCGGCACATGCCCGGCACAAAACACCCGCCTTGTACTCTTGTTCCGGTCAGGCCGATGCACCGTCTTCATGATCATCATGATGAATATGGGTTTGCGTTGCTCCGCGCATCGTGGCATTCCCTGCGCCAAGGGCCGCCCCTGCCGGGGAGGCTGCCGTGATCATTTGCCCCGAGAGGCCGACTCATGCCGAATGCCCTCGCCAGAATGCTGGCCGAACGAGACTGGATTCTCGCTGATGGTGCCACCGGAACCAACCTGTTCAACATGGGCCTGAGTTCCGGCGATGCTCCGGAGCTGTGGAATGTCGAGGCCCCTGACAAGATCCGCGCGCTCTACCGCGGCGCGGTCGAGGCGGGGAGTGATCTGTTCCTGACCAATACCTTCGGCGGCAATGCTTCCCGCCTGAAACTTCACGGGGCCGAGAAGCGGGTGCGCGAACTGTCCCGGGCCGGGGCCGAACTGGCCCGCGAGATCGCCGATGGCGCCGGGCGGCCGGTAGTGGTGGCCGGCTCGGTCGGCCCCACGGGTGATATCATGGAGCCGATGGGCACCCTTACCCATGCGCTGGCCGTCGAGATGTTCCACGAACAGGCTGAGGGTCTGAAGGAAGGCGGAACTGATGTGCTGTGGCTCGAAACCATTTCGGCACCCGAAGAGTTTCGCGCCGCCGCCGAAGCCTTTGCGCTGGCCGACATGCCCTGGTGCGGCACCATGAGCTTTGATACAGCCGGACGCACCATGATGGGTGTAACCTCGGCGGCAATGGTGGATCTTGTGGAAGGGCTGCCCCATCCACCACTGGCCTATGGCGCCAATTGCGGCGTCGGTGCGGCCGACCTGCTGCGCACGGTGCTGGGATTTGCAGCCCAGGGCTCGGAACGACCGATCATCGCCAAGGGAAACGCCGGCATCCCGAAATACGTGCACGGCCACATCCACTATGACGGCACCCCCGAACTGATGGCCGACTATGCGGTTCTGGCGCGCGACTGCGGCGCGACGATCATCGGAGGCTGCTGCGGCACGACCCCGGATCACCTGCGCGCCATGCGCGAAGCGCTCGAAACCCGCCCCGGGAATTCTTCACGCCCCTCGCTGGAAGATATCGCCGCGGCACTCGGGGGATTTTCCTCGGCCTCTGACGGTACCGACGGCAACGCCCCCGCCCCCCGTCGCAGCCGGCGCCGCGGCCGGGAACGGCGATAGCATGTCGATAGCATAAGGAGCGAAAGAGCAAGGCGCCCAGGTGTCGGTGGCGAAGCGGGTGATGTCGCAATCCGTCAATCGGGCCGGATGCATGCAAGGCAGGCTTCTCGATGAAGCACCGGCACCGCACCCTCGGCAGGGCACGGGCCGCGAAGATGCCAGGCACACCCTTCAAACAGGATCCGAACCATGTCTGATCAGGAACCAGAAGAAGAAATCGTCCTCTCGGAACTGTCCGACGAAGAACTCGTGCTGCAGATGCACGATGATCTTTACGACGGCCTCAAGGAAGAAATCGAGGAAGGCGTGCGCATTCTGCTGGAGCGCGGCTGGGAACCCTACCGCATCCTGACCGAGGCCCTGGTGGGCGGCATGCAGATCGTTGGCGACGATTTTCGCGACGGGATCCTGTTCGTGCCCGAGGTGCTGCTTGCGGCCAATGCGATGAAGGGCGGCATGGCTATCCTCAAACCTCTTCTGGTGGAAACCGGCGCCCCCAAGATGGGCAAGATGGTGATCGGCACAGTCAAGGGCGATATCCACGACATCGGCAAGAATCTGGTTGGCATGATGATGGAGGGCGCGGGCTTCGAAATCATCGACCTCGGAATCAACAACCCGGTCGAGGACTATCTCGAGGCGCTGGAGCGCGAAAAGGCCGATATCCTGGGCATGTCGGCCCTGCTGACCACCACCATGCCCTACATGAAGGTGGTGATCGACACGATGAAGGAAAAGGGCATCCGCGACGATTACATCGTGCTGGTGGGCGGCGCCCCCCTGAACGAGGAATTCGGCCGCGCGATCGGCGCCGATGCCTATTGCCGCGATGCCGCCGTGGCGGTTGAGACGGCCAAGAAATTCATGCAGCGCAAGCACAACGCGGCCGCCACCGGCTAAGGCCGGGGCCCGGCCTTAGCCGGTGGCGGCGGCACCTGCGGAGATCAGGACATGAGGCCCGATGACGACATCCTGACCACCACCGGCTGCGAGGTGCAGACCGCCGCTACCGATGCCGCCGCAACCGAACGCCTGTTGCTGATCGGCTGCGGAGCCCTGGCCCATGAGATCCTGACCATCGTCCGCCGTAACGGCTGGCAGCACATGGATCTGACATGCCTGCCCGCGATCCTGCACAACACCCCCGACAGGATCCCCGATGCGGTGCGCCGGCTGATCGAGGAAAAACGCACCGGGTATGACAGGATCTTCGTGCTTTATGCCGATTGCGGCACCGGCGGAGGCCTGCGGAAACTCTGTGCGGAAATGGGTGTGCAGATGCTGGAGGGCCCCCATTGCTATGCCTTCTACGAAGGGATCGAGACCTTTGCCGCCCATGGCGACGAGGAAATCGCGGCATTCTATCTGACCGATTTCCTGGTGCGCCAGTTCGATGCCTTCGTGTGGAAACCCCTTGGCCTTGACCGCCACCCCGGGCTGCGCGACACCTATTTCGGCAATTACGAAAAGCTTGTCTATCAGGCCCAGACCGATAATCCCGCGCTTGACGCAAGGGCCCGCGCATGTGCCGAACGCCTTGGGCTGGCCTATGAACGGCGCTTCACCGGCTATGGCGATCTGGAGCGCTCACTGATGCTCTTCGCCACAGGCTGACGCCACCTCGGCAGCCAGTTCGCGGATCCGTTCCACCATCGCGCGCAGGCCGTTCGAACGCTGCGCCGAAAGATGTTCATGCAGGCCAAGGCGTGCCAGCTCTGCCCGGGCATCCACCTGCTGCACCTCAGTCACCGTCAGGCCGTTGTAGAGCGCCCCGAGAACGGCAATCAGACCGCGCACGATCATCGCGTCACTATCGCCGCGAAAGCCGAACACCGCGCCAGGCCCCCGGCCCGAAATTTCGGGCATGATCCACACCTGACTGGCACATCCCTCAACCCTGGTTGCCGGCACGCGCAGTGCCTCTTCCAGCGGCGGCATGGCCTTTCCCAGATCTATGACAAAACGATACCGATCCTCCCAATCGTCCAGGAATTCGAAATTTTCCACAATGTTCTCGAAAGCCTCACTGGCCATGCAGAGGGTTCCCCGGTTTCTGCGCAATCCGCCCGCAAGGGCGCTATGCTAACTAACGCCCATTCGCCCCCTTGAAAACCCCTGACCACGGCGCACCGCGCCGCGGCTCCGAAAGGCCGGCAGCACTTACCCGGCCAGTGCTGCAGCCGCGCGTGCCATGCCTTCGGCCGCCTCGGCCCCGACGCGCTGCAGCGTCTCGTTCTGCCCGAGATCCTGGAACGACATCATCGCCCGCGGATCGATAAAACGCACACGGCATTCCCCCGGCGCGGTTTCCTCGACCGTAACATTGCAGGGCAGCAGCAAGCCGATCTCGGGCATCGCCTCAAGCGCCCGATGTGCAAGCTCCGGGTTGCAGGCCCCCAGAATGACATAAGGGCGAAAATCGGCGCCGATCTTCCTTTTCAGCGTCTCGTCAACGTCAATTCGCGTAAGAATGCCGAATTTCTGCTCGGCCAGCACCGCCGTGACCCGTTCGATCACCGCGTCCATAGATCCCTTTACCGTTACATCCGTGCTGAACTTTCCGGCCATCCGATCACTCCGTTCCTGTTGCAGGTTGCCGTGCATTTTCCGGTATCTTACCGCACACGGACTCCTGGCCGGGCCATCGCCCGCCCACCTGAAACAGATCGCTCCTGCAACAAGCCTTTTCAAGCCCCGCGGTTTGAGATAATTCCGGAAGGGCATGAGCGAAGGGCCCTGAAACATGAGAACATCCATTGCCGCAGCTGCGCTGAGCGCATTTTTCCTCACCGGCTGTGCCGGGGGCGGGAACGGGTCGATCGGCTCTCTCAATCCCTTCGGCTGGTTCCGTACCCAGCCCCAGAACAGGACCCTTGCCCCGCAAAACCCGTCAGAACTGCGGGCCGATCCGCGCCGCCTGATCGAGCGGCTCTCGAATGTACGGACGGAGCGGGCGCCCGGCGGCGTGATCCTGCGTGCCACCGGCCTGCCGCCCACCCAGGGCTACTGGAATGGCGAGCTGATCCCGGAAAACGGTGAACAGCCGGTGAATGGCGTTCTTGTCTATCGCTTCGTGATTGCCCCCCCGCCGGGGTTCGAGCCGGTCTCGACACCCCGGTCGCGCGAGGTGATCGTGGCCCGTTTCATTTCCGCCAAGAAGCTGGAAAGCGTATCGCGAATCATGGTGTTGAGCGCCGGCAACCGGATGACCAGCCGCCGCTGAAAACAGCCGGCACCGCCCCGACCGAAGCCACCGAAATTGCCGTTGAATGCCCGACACCATCCGGCAGCCACCGGTTCCGGGCAGCTGCGGCTCAGCCCCCAAGGGAAACCGTCACCACCCGATGCCCCTCGACCCTGATGCCGATTTCCCCGTTGCACAGTTTCAGCGCCTCTTCACCGAACACTTCGCGCCGCCAGCCCCTGAGCGCGGGCAGATCGCGCTCACCCGCGGCGATGGCGTCAAGATCAGCTGCCGAGGCAATCAGCTTCGAAGCCACGCCCGAGCTTTCGGTCCGTGCCTTCAGGAGCACCCGCAGCAGATCGGCCAGTGCCGGATTCACCTGTGCCCTGTCACGCCTGCGTTCGGGCATCACAAGCGTATCGGGATCGGCTTCCAGCCCCGCCCGAACCGCCTGCAGGATGCCCTCGGCGATCGGCCCCTTGCGGGCCTCGCGCATCAAAAGGCGGGTGCGGCCCAGTTCCTGGATGTTCTTCGGCCTGGTCGAGGCCAGTTCGAGCAGCGCCTCGTCCTTGAACACCCGGTTGCGGGGCACGTTGTGCGCCTGGGCATATTCTTCACGGAAACGTGCCAGCTCGCGCACCATTGCCAGAAACCGGGGTGAACTGGTGCGGGTCTTCACCCGTTTCCAGGCTTCTTCGGGGCGCACGACATAGGTTTCAGGATCGAGCAGCGCGTCGATTTCCTCCTCGACCCATCCGGTACGGCCGCTTTCCTCAAGGCGGGCGGCAAGAAATTCATAGACCTGGCGCAGATGGGTCACATCGGCCAGCGCATAGGCTTTCTGGGCCTCGCTGAGGGGGCGGCGGGCCCAGTCGGTAAAACGCGAGCCCTTGTCCACCTGCTTGCGCACGATCTTGCGCACCAGCGTTTCATAACCGGCCTGATCTCCGAAGCCGCAGACCATCGCCGCAACCTGGGTATCGAACAGCGGCTGCGGCAGCACGCCGCCCTCGTGACAGAAGATCTCGAGATCCTGGCGCGCCGCGTGGAATACCTTGACCACGTCTTCATCACGAAACAGTTCGTAAAGCGGAGCCAGCGACATTTCCCCGGCCAGCGGATCGATCAGCGCCGCGCCTTCGTCACCCTCGCCCGGCATGGCCATCTGCACCAGGCAGAGCTTCGAATAATAGGTGCGCTCGCGCAGGAATTCCGTATCAACGGTCACATAGGCGTGTTCGCGGGCCTGCCGGCAGAAATCCTCAAGCTCGCTCGTCTTGGTCAGGGTTTTCATGTGTTAGTGTTCCCAAGCCTCGCGGGGTCCGCGCTTCTCATAGGCAATCGCGCCGGGAAAGAAAAGCCTCAGGGCAGATCTATCCGTGTCCGCTTCCCCGCGGCGAAGCGGCGCAGCACCAGCGGATAAAGCCGGTGTTCCATCACCAGCACCCGCGCGGCCAGCGTCTCGGGGGTGTCATCGGGGCGCACCGGCACCCGTGCCTGCCCCAGCACCGGTCCACCGTCAAGATCGGCGGTGACCTCATGCACCGAGCAGCCGGCCTCCCTGTCGCCAGCGGCAATGGCGCGGGCATGGGTGTCAAGCCCCTTGTAGGCGGGCAGCAGAGAAGGGTGAATGTTCAGCATCCGCCCCTGCCATTGCTCCACGAACCAGGGTGTGAGCACGCGCATGAAACCCGCAAGACACAGGATATCGGGCCGCGCCTCGAAAAGCCGGGCATGCATGGCTGCCTCGAAGGCGGTGCGATCGCGGCCGAAAGCGCGATGGTCGATCGCATCCGCCGCAACCCCCAGATCACGGGCCTTGTCGAGCCCGCCGGCCCCGGGATTGTTCGACAGCACCAGCACGGGCCGTGCCGGATGATCGCCGGTCATGCTGTTGACCAGCGCTACCATGTTCGACCCTCCCCCGGAGATCAGGATCGCAACACGTTTCTTCACAACAGCTTCCCTGCGTAGCGCACCCCTCCACCCCTGGTAATATGGCCGATGCGATGCACCGTTTCGCCCATATCCGCCAGCAGACGTTCAAGCGCCCCGGCTCTGCCGGGCGCAACGCAAAGCACCATGCCGATGCCGGCGTTGAAGGTCTTGAGCAGTTCGGCTTCCGAAAGCCCCCCTTCGCTTGCAAGCCAGTCGAACACCGGTGGCAGCTGCCAGGCGGAAAGATCGATCCCGGCACCGAGGCCCGGCGGCAGAACGCGCGGCAGGTTTTCGGTCAGGCCGCCCCCGGTGACATGAACAAGCGCATGCACGCCCCCTGCGCGAATCGCCGCCAGGGCGGGCTTTGCATAAAGCCGGGTGGGCGTCAGAAATGCCGCCCCCAGGGGCACATCGGCAAAGGGCGCGCGATCCCCCCAGGAAAGCCCGGTGCGCTCGACGATCCGGCGCACCAGAGAATAGCCGTTGGAATGCACCCCGTCCGCGCTCAGCCCCAGCAGAACGTCGCCTTCGGCTACCCCGGCCGGCAGCTCATCGCCGCGCTCAAGCGCGCCTACGGCAAAGCCTGCAAGATCGAAATCGCCCGGCGGATACATGCCGGGCATTTCCGCCGTTTCGCCGCCAATCAGCGCGCAGCCGGCCCGCGCGCAGCCCTCGGCGATGCCTTCGATGATCCGCGCGGCCCGCCCGGGATCAAGCTTGCCGGTAGCGAAATAATCGAGAAAGAACAGCGGCTCGCCCCCCTGGCAGACCAGATCGT
This sequence comes from Paracoccaceae bacterium, assembly GCA_026989355.1. Classification (GTDB taxonomy): domain Bacteria; phylum Pseudomonadota; class Alphaproteobacteria; order Rhodobacterales; family Rhodobacteraceae; genus WFVA01. The sequence continues at coordinate 41,356 of JALSJM010000010.1, forward strand.
TGACACACATCGCCACCAGATCGATGCCGATGCCATCCACCGCGCCGGTATCTATGGCAATCCTGAGCTTGGTGCCCACGCCATCGGTTGCGGCCACCAGCACCGGATCCTCATATCCCGCCGCCCGTGGATCGAACAGCGCGCCAAATCCTCCGAGCCCCGCCATCACGCCGGGCCTGCGGGTGCGCGCGGCGGCCGGGGCTATCCGCTCGACCAGCGCATTGCCCGCGTCGATATCAACCCCCGCATCGGCATAGGTCAGGCCGTCATTGCGGCCGGCTTTCTTGCTGGTCATGGGCGCTCCTGCTTCGGCAAGGCCTGAATTTGTGGCCCAGCTACCAAGCAAGGCGCCTCCTGTCCACCGCTTTGCCCCGGCTCCGCCGGCAAGACCGAAAGCCCGGCACGGTTCCGAAGGTTTCATCTCCGGGCCTTCGCAGCTCCCTTCGCGCCAAGGCGGATGAACAGCCACGAGGCAACAGCCGTGATCACCATCATCACCGAGATCATCAGCAGAACGTAGGGGTTCGAAAACACATGCACGAATCCGCGTCCGATCAGGATCGCGGCCAGCAACAGGCCGATCGCCAGCCCGATCAGCGTGAACCCCAGGGCCATCTCCCACATTTCCGCGGCTTCGGGCCGCCGCCCCGTGCGGCGATGAAACTGCACCCCCGCATCAAGAGATGCCAGCATCACCGGGATGAATGCGAAGATGCTTGAACGCCCAAGATCGGTATAGCGCAGGAGCACATATGTGGCAGCCATTGCCGCCGCCGTTCCCAGAACGAACACGATGGTGAAGCGCAGGAAACTTGCGCGCAGGGATTGCGATACCATGCCGATCTCCGTTTTCGGAGAAACTAGCGAATAACCCCCGCCATCGCAAACCCCTTGACGGCACAGGGCTGATATCAACATATGCGGCACAAGGCCGGGCCCGTAGCTCAATTGGTCAGAGCAGAGCGCTCATAACGCTTTGGTTGGGGGTTCGAGTCCCTCCGGGCCTACCACCTCTGTCTGCCCCATTGCCCGTGGCGGTGGCTCCGGCTTTGCAAGCAGCGCCCCCGGGCCAGGGCCGATTGATCCCGATCCTAGCGGGCCAGCACCAGATCGGCCCGCAATCCGCCGAGGCGTTCGCTTGATCCAAGGCACAGGATGCCCCCGTGCGCACGGGCAATATCGGCGGCAATGGCCAACCCCAGCCCCACGCCCGTTCCCTTGTTCTGATTGCGGGCCGGCTCAAGGCGCGAAAAAGGTTTCAGGGCCTCTTCCCGCCGGTCGGGCGGAATGCCGGGGCCGTCGTCCTCGACGGTATAACGCAGGCTGCGGCCCTGCAGCGCAACGCCAAGCTCGGCCCGGCTTCCGTAGCGCAGGGCATTGTTGACAAGGTTTTCAAGCGCCCGTTCAACAGCGGCAGCGCGCAGGCGCACCTTCTGCCGGTTTTCCATCCCCCTGACATCGCCAAGCAAGATGTTCCCTCCGGCCCGCTGCGCCTTGGCCACCACCTCACGGGCCAGTGCCACAGGATCAACCTCGCTCATTTCGTCATCGGCCTGACTGCGGGCGAAATCGAGGAAACCGTCGATCAGGCGTTCCATGTCATCGACATCGCGCATCAGTTCTCCGATCTCGGGGCTGTTGTCGAGCATCGAAAGCCCAAGCCGCAGACGGGTGAGCGGCGTGCGCAGATCATGGCTGACCCCGGAAAGCATCATCGTGCGCTGTTCGATCTGGCGTTCGATGCGTGCCCGCATCGCCAGGAACGAGGTGCCCGCCGCGCGCACCTCGATCGCGCCCGAGGGCTGATAGGGCACCACCTGCCCCTTTCCGAAGGCTTCGGAGGCCTCGCCCAGCTTCTTGATAGGCCGCAACTGGTTGCGCAGGAACAGATAGGCGATCACCGTCATCAGGATACTGGTGAAAACCATCAGAACCAGCAGCTGATGCGGATTGGCAGCCGATACGCGGCGGCGCGGAAAGACGATCGAAAGATCCCCGTAGGGGGTTGTCACCAGCATGTGCACCAACCGGGGAGACTGCACCAGATCCACAGCCCGGACGCCGGGCAACCCCTGTTTCAGGGTTTCCAACATCACCCGCCCCGACAGATCATAGAACCGGCGATCATCGGCAACCTCCCTGTCGGCCGGCAACTGCATCTGCAACGCAAGCGGCGCCGCAAGACGCGTGATTACCTGCTGCGCAGCAGCACGGTCGGGGCTTTTTTCGATCTCGCTCAGGATGAAACGCAGCTCCAGCAGCACGTTCTGCGTCATCTGCCGGGTGACGCCTTCGTAAAGGCGCTGGATGAATACCACCGAGACCACAAGCTGGATCGTCACCACCGGCACCAGCAGGATCAGCGCGGCACGCCCGTAAAGGCTGCGTGGCATATATCGTTTCAGCCATCCGAAATTCATGGCAGAAGATTATGGCCAACCGCCAGCGATAGAAAGCAGGATTATGCAAACGGACGACCATGGCCGGGATCAGGGCCGGAATCACGATCCGAACCCGGATACGGTGCAACAGCTGGAACCGGGGCTGGTGCGCATTCTGGCACCCAACCCTTCACCCATGACATTCCGGGGCACCAATACCTATCTGATCGGCACGCGCGGACTGGCGGTGATCGACCCCGGCCCCGATGATCCGGCTCATCTGTCGGCCATCCTGAACGCCGTGGGCCGGCGCCCGATCGAAGCCATCCTGATCACCCACAGCCATGTGGACCACTCGCGTCTGGCACCGCGAATGGCCCGCACAACCGGCGCCCCGGTGCTGGCCTTCGGAGACAGCGCCGCCGGCCGCAGCCCCGAAATGCAGGCCCTGGCCGAGAACGGCAATATCGGTGGAGGCGAAGGGGTGGACAGCGATTTCTGCCCCGACGCCACGCTGCACGACGGCGCGGTCGTTTCGGGCACGGGCTGGCGGCTCACCGCACTCTGGACTCCGGGGCATTTCGGCAACCACATGTGCTTTGCCTGGAATGGCGCCCTGTTCACGGGCGATCATGTGATGGGCTGGGCCAGTTCGCTGATTTCGCCGCCCGACGGCGATCTGGGGCAGTTCATGGCCTCGTGCCGCCGTCTGCTGGCACGTCGGGACCGGATATTCTATCCCGCCCACGGTGCTCCGGTCACCGCGCCCCGCGCCCGGCTGGACGAACTGATTGCACACAGGGAAATGCGTGCGCGCCAGATTGCCGAAATCCTTGACCAGGGCCCCGCAAGTGCCGGGGAACTGGCCGCCCGACTTTATGCCGACACCCCTGCACCGTTGCTGCCGGCCGCCACGCGCAACGTGCTTGCGCATCTGATCGAACTTGTCCGTCAGGGCCGCGCCCGATGCACGCAGCCGCTTGCCCCCGACAGCCGCTTTTCGCCCTGCGATCCGGAAACGCCCTGAACAGATCCCGCAGGCCATCCCGGAATCACGCACCCCGGAAAACCTGCCGGGCTTGAAAAGCCGGCGCGAAATTCTTTCATGTTTCATGTCAAACCCTCTGGACGAGCACCAAGGCTGTTGCTATACGCCCGTCCGTGTTCCGGCGTAGCTCAGTGGTAGAGCAGTTGACTGTTAATCAATTGGTCGCAGGTTCGAATCCTGCCGCCGGAGCCAGCCCCTTCACACCCCCGTCACAGCCCCGCGGGGCCATCCGTCCAGGCGTTCCGGCCTGCTGTCCTGCCGCATGATCGGGGCGGGCGGTTCGGCAGAAATACACCCGAACATGTCGCTTTCCGGCTGCCCCGACCGGCAAAACATGCTCTGATAGCCGACACGAAAAGTGGCAGGATCAGGATTCGGAACGCCATGTTCCTCAGCGTCTTCGACATGTTCAAGATCGGCATCGGGCCTTCGTCGTCTCACACCATGGGGCCCATGGTGGCCGCGGGGCGATTTCTTGACCTGCTGCGCAACAGTCCCTTCGAGGCCAGAGGGCTGCGTGCCTCGCTGCATGGATCGCTGGCCTTTACCGGCGTCGGTCACGGCACCGACCGGGCCACCATCCTGGGGCTGGCGGGCTTCCGCCCGGAAACCCATGATGCCCAGGCGGGCGAAGCGGCACTGGCCGCGATCCGCCGCGAAAAGGCCGTGGCGCCCGAAGGGCTGCCGCGCCTGCGTTTCGATCCGCAGCAGGATCTGATATTCGATTACGATCACCCCCTGCCCGGCCATGCCAATGGCATGATTCTGATGGCCACCGATGCCCAGGGCGATGTGATCGTGAAGGAAACCTACTATTCGATCGGCGGCGGCTTCGTTCTGACCGAGGCCGAACTGCAATCCCCGCCAAAAGAGCCGGCCCGCTCCGAAACCATTCATCCCTATCCATTCGAAACCGCAGCGGAAATGCTTGAAATGGCACGCAAGAGCGGACGCAGCATCGCCGCCATGAAGCGCGCCAACGAACTGAAGCATTGCAGTGCGTCCGCGCTTGACACCGGCCTTGCCCGTATCTGGACGGCCATGAACGCCTGCATCGAACGCGGCCTTGCTGCCGAAGGCACCCTGCCCGGTGGCCTTGGTGTGCGGCGCCGGGCCGGAGAAATCCATCGCGCCCTCACCGCCGAACACGGCATGAACCTGCACGCACCGCACACCACCAATGACTGGCTGATCGTTCATGCAATGGCCGTGAACGAGGAAAATGCCGCCGGTGGCCAGGTGGTGACAGCCCCCACAAACGGCGCCGCCGGGGTGCTGCCGGCCACCATCCGCTACTGGCTCGATCACGTGCCGTCAGCCCGCCCGGCCCTGATCAGTGATTTCCTGCTGACGGCAGCGGCAATCGGCGGGCTGATCAAGCACAATGCCTCGATCTCGGGGGCCGAATGCGGATGCCAGGCGGAAATCGGCAGCGCTTCGGCAATGGCCGCTGCGGGGTTCTGCGCGGTGATGGGAGGCACGCCCGAACAGGTGGAAAACGCCGCCGAGATCGCCCTTGAACACCACCTGGGAATGACCTGCGATCCGGTGCGCGGCCTGGTGCAGGTGCCCTGTATCGAACGCAACGGCATGGGCGCGGTCAAGGCGGTGGCGGCGGCATCACTGGCGCTCAGGGGTAACGGCGCGCATGTGGTGCCGCTTGACAGCGCCATCGAAACCATGCGCCAGACCGGTGCCGACATGAGCCGCAAATACAAGGAAACCGCACTTGGCGGGCTGGCGGTGAACGTGCCGAACTGCTGAACCCGCCCCCGCCCGCAACAACACGAATCCTTGCCCGCGGCCGAAGCGCTCAGACGGGGTGCGGTTCGCTTGCCAGCAGGCCATCGATTGCCGCACCAAGTACCGGACGGGGCAGCAGGGCCAGGACCCCGGGTGCATCGACCGCCAGGTCCACCGCTCCGCCGGCAACCTCGTTCGACGTGCCGATCCGTGCGCCGGCGCGCAGTTCAAGCCCGTCAAGCGGCCAGCGCAGGCCGCGGCCACTGACCCTTCCCGGCGCCAGCGGAAACAGCGAAAGCCGCGTACCTTCCGGCAACACCAGCCCAAGCCGCATCGGCAGCAGGAATGCGATATCTTCAGCCCCGAGCAGGATGCAGCGGCGTCCGGGGTGGCACAGCAGGCTGTGAAATGCCGCAAGCTGATGATCAAGCCGCGCCCCCATGAACCCCACCCCCAGCACCAGCGGCGCCCGGATGCTGCGCAGGCACTTGTCGAAATCCGTGGTCTCCTGTTCGGGCAGATGGTGCAGCCTGTCGGCCGGAATCCGCCTCCGGGCCTCCGAATCAATCGAATCCATGTCGCCGATGACTGCCGCCGGCATCTGCCCGATTTGCAGCGCCAGATTCGCTCCGCCATCGGCCGCCACCAGAACCGGCGCGAGGCCCAGGGCCTCCGTCAGATCATCCGAACCGAGCATACCGCTACCAAGAAGCGTTACAGGCCTGGAAGATTCGACAATATGTGGTGTCATGCAGCCCTTATGCCGCCCCGAATGCCCCGCCACAATATTGCCATGAAATAATACCTATAAATTCTCACTTTTGTTCCGGATCGGGAACCATTCTATGATCAAGCAAGTTTGCATCAAGATAACGAAAGCGAGCAACCAATGGTAGGTGCGAGTAAAATACTCACCGTTTCTTACGGAACGTTTTCCTGCACTCTCGAAGGTTTCGAGGATTCCTTCGAGACAATGAAGGCCATTGCGGAGTATTTCCGCGATCTGGCCGCGGACGACCGTTACTTCGGTGCCGAACCGCCGCAGCCCGATGCGGAGATGCTGGCCCGGATCGCCGAGAAGGAAATCAAGGCCCGCGTCGAGGCCCGCATGCAGGACAACAATGTCGTGCTGCGTGCCCATGCCGATCAGCCGGCACCCGGAATCGCCGCTCCCGCAGAACCGCCCGTTCCCGAAGTTGCTCCTGAAGCCGCGGCGCCTGCCCCGGTTGCCGGCACATCTGCGCCTGTCGCAGAGGATGATGTGACCGATGTGGAAGAGGCAGCCCTGTTCCCCGCAGGCGATGCCCCCGAAAGCGAAAGCGTTGCCGCCAGGCTGCAACGCATCCGTGCCGTGGTTTCGCGTGCCCGGGCCGCCGAAACCGGCCTTGCCGGCGCAGCCGCGGCCGAAACGATCGAAGATGCAGAGGTAAGCGGACAGACCGGAAGGCCCGTGTCCGAAACAGCCCCCGAGGCCGCCCCCGAAACTGCCCGGGAAACTGCCCCCGAGCCGGTTGGCGAAGATACCGAGGGTGCCGAAGGTGGCGAACGAAAATCCGCAGCAGAAAACGCCATTGAAATCCCCCTTGCTGTCGATGCCGGTGACGAAGCCCGCGAAACGGAAGCGGAACACACCGACAGGACAACCGCAGAGGATGCCGCAGAAGACACGCCGCTTTCGGAAGATGCTGCCGAAGAACCCGCAAGCGAGACGTTTGAGGAAAGCCTCGAAGACGAAGAGGCGACAGAAGAGTTTGGCACAGAAGGCTTCGCCACGGACATTTCCACCGATGACGAGGCCGTGGAAGACGACGAACTGGCCATGGAACTGGCCGAACTCGAACAGGCTGCCGCCGCCCCGGAAGAAGATGACAGGGCCATCGGCGCCCCCGAGGAAACCGGAGCAATCTCCGCCGAAAGAAACGTGGAGGAGATTCCTGCCCCGGAATCCGGGGAACCGGCCGACCTTGCCGACGAAGCGGCCGCCGCGGAAGGCGCAGTAGAAGCAGAAACGGAAGAACCCGGAAGCGCGGAAAATGCCCCCCATGCCGCGCTTGAGGAAGGCCCCTCCGAAACCGAAGAGGAAGCGGCGGCAGACCGCCCCGATCTTCTGGTGCTCGGCATGCCCGCCGCCGGCACTGCTGCAGAAACCGGCGACAGGCCGGCCGCCGACCTTCATGAAGAGCATGAAGAGGATGAAAACGTCTTTGCAGAAACCGTCGGCGATACGGCCGGGGATACGGCTGACAATACGGAAGAACTGACCGAAAAAGCCCGCGACACGGACGAACCCGATGTGCTCAAGCTTGGCGAGGCGCTTGCCGAAGAGGCCTCTGAAAGGGACGAAGGGGAAACCCTCTTCGCAGACGAGCCCCTGTTCGAGGATGTTGCGATCGACGAGGCAGAAGCCGAGGGCGAAAATGTCTTCGACGACGATGACGACATCCCCGCCGAGGAACTGATCCGCTCTCTGAAAGAAACCCTCGGGGTCGAAGGCGATATCGAGGATGACGAAGAGGGCGCAGCCCTGAGCGACGCGCCGGAGGAGCGGCTTTCGGAAGATGTCTCCGATCCCGCGGCCGAATATGCCGAGATCGATGATGACGCACCCCACCACGGTGAGGAACGCGATCATATCCGCCGGACACTGCTGGAAAACGAAGAGGTTGACGAGGAAGCCGACCGCATCCTGGATGAAACCAACCAGCAGTTCGAAGCCCCCGAAAATACACGCCGCCGCTCGGCAATCTCGCATCTGCGCGCGGCGGTGGCCGCCACCGTGGCCGAGCGCCTGCTGAAAGGGAGCAAGCCGAAAGCCGGGCAGAACGACGAAGAAGCGGAAGCCGAAGCCTATCGCGAAGATCTGTCCAAGGTCATCCGCCCGAGCCGCCCGAAGCGGCGCTCGGAGAAGGGCAGCAGCCGCCCCGCCCGTCAGGCGCCTCTCGTTCTGGTGTCGGAGCAGCGTATCGAAGAAGATGACAGCGCAGCCGAAGAGGCCGCCAGCGTCAGGCCGGTCGCCCCGGTGCGTCCGCGCCGCGTGCGCCGGAAGGATCCCGCGGCACAGGACGTAACCCCCCCCGCCCCCGGCGAGAACGGCAGCGAAATGCATCCGCAGGCGGACGAACAGAAGGTGCTGGAAGAAAGCACGAGCTTCAGCGACTTTGCCAGACGGGTGGGCGCCACCGAACTGCCCGATCTTCTGGAAGCCGCCGCGGCCTATACCGCATATGTCGAAGGACAGCCGCATTTTTCGCGCCCCGACATCCTGCGCCGGGTACAGCAAAGCGAAATCTCGGCGGAATTCGACCGGGAAGACCAGCTGCGCTATTTCGGCCAGTTGCTGCGCGAGGGGAAGATCGTGAAGATCCGCCGCGGCCAGTTCATGGTTTCGGAAACCACCCGCTTCAAGCCGCAATCGCGGATCGCCGGGGAATAGGAAAAGAACATCAGCAGATTACACAGGGCCGGGCCGGGTTCACTCCGCCCGGCCCTTTCCGTTGCCGTTCTCTTCGTTCTCTTCCTGCACCTTTTCCCGTTTTCGGGCTGCAGACGGCGCGGGCCTTGCAGGGCAGGAGCGGGAGGCCTCGGGGGCCTCGGAACCGGCCGCACCGACCCCGAGAAACACCGGCTTCAGTGGCAGCACCCACAGGATGCCCAACCCGACATAGACCGCCAGTTCCAGCAGGAACGGCGGACGCTCGAACAGGCCGACCACCGTCACCGCGGCCACCACATAGGCCGGCAGTCCGACCAGCAGGATCAACAGCGCCAGGCGCTTGCGTGTCTTGCGGGAAAGCGTCATCAGTCGGCGAAGGGATCGGTGACGAGGATCGTATCCTCGCGTTCGGGGCTGGTGGAAAGCAGCGCCACCGGGCATCCGATAAGCTCTTCCACCCGACGCACGTATTTCACCGCCGCCGCCGGCAGATCGGCCCAGCTGCGCGCGCCTTCGGTGCTTTCGCTCCAGCCCTCCATCTCTTCATATACAGGCATGCAGCGCGCCTGCGCATCCGCTGCCGTGGGCAGGTGATCGAGGCGCGTGCCGTCAAGTTCGTAGCCCACGCAGATCTTCAGGCGCTCGAAACCGTCGAGCACGTCAAGCTTGGTCAGCGCAATGCCGTTCACACCGCTGATGGCGCAGTTCTGGCGCACCAGCACCGCATCAAACCATCCGCAACGCCGCTTGCGCCCGGTGGTGGTGCCAAACTCATGCCCCCGCTCACCCAGCCGCCGGCCGTCGGCATCGTCAAGTTCGGTAGGGAAGGGCCCCTCGCCCACCCGTGTGGTATAGGCCTTCACGATCCCCAGCACGAAATCGATGGCACCGGGGCCGATGCCGCTGCCGGTGGCGGCCTGCCCGGCGATCACGTTTGACGATGTCACATAGGGATATGTGCCGAAGTCGATGTCGAGAAGCGCGCCCTGCGCGCCTTCGAACAGGATGCGTTTCCCGGCCTTTCGCCTTTCGTTCAGAACCTTCCACGCAGGCGCTGCATATCTCAGGATCTCGGGCGCGATTTCCCTCAGTGCGCCGACCAGTGCGGCACGGTCGATTCCATCAAGCCCCAGCCCCCTGCGCAGGGCATTGTGATGCACCAGGGCCCGATCAACCCTGAGCTCCAGCGTGCGTTCATCGCCAAGATCGGCCACCCGGATCACCCGCCGGCCCACCTTGTCTTCGTAGCAGGGGCCGATGCCACGCCCGGTGGTGCCGATCCGCCCCACCTTCGCCTGCTCTTCGCGGGCGCGATCCAGCTCGCCGTGGAAGGGCATGATCAGAGGGGTGTTTTCGGCGATCATCAGGGTTTCGGGGGTGATCTTCACGCCTTGGGCACGCAGGGTTTCGATCTCTTGCACAAGGTGCCAGGGGTCGAGCACCACGCCATTGCCGATCACCGAAAGCTTGCCGCCGCGCACCACCCCCGAGGGCAGCGCGTGCAGCTTGTAGATCTTGCCCTCGATCACCAGCGTATGGCCGGCATTGTGCCCGCCCTGAAAGCGGACGATCACATCGGCACGCTCCGAAAGCCAGTCCACGATCTTGCCCTTGCCCTCGTCGCCCCACTGGGCACCAACCACCACGACATTGGCCATGCGATTCCCCGTTCTGTCCGGTTTCAGACCCGTGCCGGTATAGCCCCGCGCAGAGGCGCATGAAACCTCTTATTTTGCCGCAAGCAGGGCTGCATGAAGGCAGGAAAGGCCTTGCAGGGAGGTCAGCAACCGCCTAGACAGGCGCAACAGGAAAAAACGGACTGGCCCCATGGAAAACGTCATCCTCGTCATCCTTCTGATCATTGCCGTGGCCCTGGTCGGCGTCGTGCTGCTGCAACGCTCCGAAGGGGGCGGGTTGGGGCTTGGCGGCGGCGGAGGTGGCGGCAGCGTGATGAGCGGCCGCGCGGCGGCAAACGCGCTGACCAGGCTGACCTGGATCCTGGGTGCGGCCTTCTTTGCGGCTTCGCTCGCCATGACGGTGATCGCGGCGCGCAAGGCGGCCGAGAATTCCGTGCTCGATCGCGTGGCCCCCCCTCCGGCCGCGGAAAGCGGCGAACCCGCTGCACCCTCCATTCCCCTGCCCCCGGCGGGGGACGATTTGCTGCCGCCGGGCTCGGGCGCTGACAACAGCGCCCCGCAAACTGCCCCACAGGTGCCGCCCACGGCCCCTGCGGGGCCGGCCACCCCTCCCATACCAAACAACTGATCACCCACAACAACTGGGCTTTTCGCGCTCTTCCCCAACATCATGTTGCGGTATTCTTGCTAAGCGAGCGCGAATCTTCTATAGCTTGAATCCCGTGGTGCCGCCTCTTATTGCGGGCCAGATCGCGCGGCAGGAATACCAACCACGGGGGAAGCCATCCGTATGGCACGTTTCATCTTCATCACCGGCGGAGTCGTATCCAGCCTTGGCAAGGGGCTGACATCCGCAGCTTTGGGCGCGCTGCTGCAGGCGCGGGGCTTTTCAGTGCGGCTCAGAAAACTTGATCCCTATCTCAATGTGGATCCCGGCACCATGAGCCCCTTCGAACACGGCGAGGTATTCGTTACCGATGACGGTGCCGAAACCGATCTTGATCTGGGCCATTACGAACGGTTCACCGGGGTTGCCGCCCGTGCAACCGACAGCGTCTCGTCAGGGCGCATCTATTCGAACGTGCTCGAAAAGGAGCGCCGGGGTGACTACCTGGGAAAAACGATACAGGTGATCCCCCATGTTACAAATGAAATCAAGGACTTCATCCGAACCGGAGAAGATGAGGTGGATTTCATGCTGTGCGAAATCGGTGGCACCGTGGGCGATATCGAAGCATTGCCCTTCTTCGAGGCGATCCGCCAGTTCAGCCAGGAAAAACCGCGCGGGCAGTGCCTGTTCATGCACCTCACGCTGATCCCCTATCTGGCGGCGGCCGGCGAGCTCAAGACAAAACCCACCCAGCACAGCGTGAAGGAACTGCGCACCATCGGCATCGCACCCGATGTTCTGGTATGCCGCTCCGAACACCCGATCCCCCGCAAGGAACGCGAGAAGATCGCGCTGTTCTGCAACGTGCGCCCCGAAAACGTGATTCCCGCCTACGATCTGAAATCGATCTACGAGGCCCCCCTTGCGCTTCACCGCGAGGGGCTTGATCAGGCCATCCTCGACGCCTTCGCGATCGCCCCCGCGCCACGGCCCGACCTGTCCCGCTGGGAAGACGTGGCCGAGCGCATCGAGCACCCCGAGGGTGAAGTCAGGGTGGCGATCGTCGGCAAATACACCCAGCTTGAAGATGCCTACAAGTCGATCAAGGAAGCCCTCACCCACGGCGGCATCGCCAACCGGGTGCAGGTCAGGGTGGAATGGGTCGATTCCGAACTGTTCGAGGCCGAAGACCCGGCCCCTCACCTGGAAGGCTTCCATGCCATCCTCGTGCCCGGCGGTTTCGGCGAACGCGGCACCGAAGGCAAGATCCGCGCCGCATGTTTTGCCCGCGAAAAGAACATCCCCTATCTGGGCATCTGCCTGGGCATGCAGATGGCGGTGATCGAGGCCGCGCGCAATGTGGCCGGCATCACGGCTGCGGGCAGCGAGGAATTCGATCACGAGGCCGGCAGGAAACGCTTCGAACCGGTGGTCTATCACCTCAAGGAATGGGTGCAGGGCAACAAGACGGTCACACGCCGCGCCGATGACGCCAAGGGCGGAACCATGCGCCTTGGCGCCTATACGGCCGTGCTGAAGGAAGGCTCGAAGGTTGCCGGGATCTACGGTGCCACCGAGATCGAGGAGCGCCACCGCCACCGCTATGAGGTGGATACGAAATATCGAGAAACGCTTGAGGAAAAGGGCCTGATCTTCTCGGGCATGTCGCCCGACGGACGCCTGCCCGAAATCGTGGAGTGGCAGGACCATCCCTGGTTCATCGGCGTACAGTTCCACCCCGAACTGAAGTCCAAGCCCTTCGATCCGCATCCGCTGTTTCGCGATTTCATCCGTGCTGCGATCGAAACCTCGCGCCTCGTCTGAAGGAGAACACCCATGCCCAAGGGCTACTGGATCGGCCATGTCGAGATCGATGATCCCGAAGCTTACGAGAAATACCGCCGGGCCAATGCCGAAGCCTTCGCCAGATACGGTGCCCGCTTTCTGGTGCGCGGCGGACGCCAGACAACCCCCGAGGGCAGGGTTCGCCCGCGCACGGTGGTGATCGAGTTTCCCGATTACGAAACCGCGGTCGCCTGCTACGAAAGCCCCGAATACCAGCGCGCCAGGGCCCTGCGCGATCCTGTCAGCCGCGCCGATCTTGTCATTGTCGAAGGCTGGAAGGAATAATCCGACCCTGCGTTCCGGCTGCAACACGCGCCCGGGCGCAGGAACGGCGCCCCACGCCTGATGGGCGCCTCTTGGCAAGCTTGCTCTGCCGGCCTATAGAAACGCCCATGTTCGCGAATTTCCTCAAGGGCCTGATGGCCCCCGCCCCGGCTCCGCTCTCGGGTCCTGATTCCCGCCTCGCCCTTGCTGCGCTTATGGTGCGCATCGCCCGTGCCGACGGCGATTACGCCCCGGCCGAAAAGAACGTCATCGAAGCCTTGCTTGCCCGCCGCTATGGCCTTTCGTCCGATCAGGCCCTCGCCCTCAGGACGGAAGCCGAACAGCTTGAATCCGAAGCCCCCGATACCGTGCGCTTCACCCGCGCCATCAAGGATGCGGTGGCTTATGAAGAGCGCCTCGGGGTGATCGAGGCACTGTGGGAAGTGGTGCTGGCCGACGGCGTGCGCGACAACGAGGAAAACAACCTTCTGCGCCTTCTGGCCAATCTTCTGGGCATCAATGACCGCGACAGTGCCATCGCCCGCCAACAGGTTGCCGCACGGCTTGGAAGGTAGCCGGCCTTTCCCGCTCTGTTCCCCGCCCCCAGAGCCGAATTCCCCCATTGCATTCAGCACCTTTTTCCGCCCTATAGTGTTCCGACCATCAGGGGAAACTGCTGCCGTGCCCGAACATCTGATCAAACCGACCGTGGAAGAAAAGCCACCCGTCATCGAACTGCGCGACCTGCACAAGAGCTTCGGCAACCTCGAGGTTCTGAAGGGGGTGGACGTAACCGCCCGCAAGGGTGATGTGGTTTCCCTGATCGGCTCCTCCGGGTCGGGGAAATCCACCCTCCTGCGCTGCGCCAACCTGCTGGAAAACAGCCAGCAGGGTGATGTGATCTTCGAGGGCGAGCCGGTGAAGTGGGCCGGCCACGGCACGAACCGCCACCCCGCCGATCGCCAGCAGGTGATCCGTATCCGGACCAATCTTTCCATGGTGTTCCAGCAGTTCAATCTCTGGGCCCACATGACGATCCTGCAGAATGTCATGGAGGCCCCCATTACCGTTCTGAAGGAGGATCCCGCCGAGGTCGAGGAACGCGCCCGCGCCCTTCTGGTCAAGGTGGGCATCGGCGACAAGTGCGATGCCTGGCCCGCCCAGCTTTCAGGCGGACAGCAGCAGCGCGCCGCCATCGCCCGCGCACTTGCCATGCGCCCGCGCGCGCTTCTGTTCGACGAGCCGACTTCGGCTCTTGACCCCGAGCTCGAACAGGAAGTGGTGAAGGTTATCAAGGATCTCGCCGCCGAGGGGCGCACCATGCTGCTTGTCACCCACGACATGCGCCTTGCAGCCGATGTCTCGGATCATGTGGTATTCCTGCACCAGGGAAGAATCGGCGAGGAAGGCCCGCCCGATCAGATGTTCAAGCATCCCCGAACCGAACGCCTGCGGCAGTTCCTGAGCGCGACTGCCGCGGCCTGAAACGACAAGCGCTGCAACAAGGGAGAAAGACCATGAAGACACTCATGCTTGCCACCGCGGCTCTGGCCCTTTCCGCCGGCCTTGCCCTGGCCGACGGCCATGGAAAAACCATCCGCATGGGCACCGAAGGCGCCTACCCACCCTACAACTTCATCAATGACGCGGGCGAGGTTGACGGCTTCGAGCGCGAGCTTGGCGATGAGCTTTGCAAACGTGCCGGCCTGACCTGCACCTGGGTTACGAACGACTGGGATTCGATCATCCCCAATCTGGTCAGCGGCAACTACGACACCATCATCGCCGGAATGTCGATCACTCCAGAACGTGACGAGGTGATCGATTTCACCCAGCCCTACCTGCCACCCGATCCTTCCGCCTATGTGGCGCTTTCGAAGGATGTGGACGTGAAAAACGGCGTCATCGCCGCGCAGACGGGCACCATCCAGGCCAATTACGTGGCCCAGTCCGGCGCAACGATTGTCGAATTCGCCACGCCCGATGAAACCGTTGCTGCCGTGAAGAACGGTGAGGCCGATGCCGTGCTGGCCGACAAGTCCTATCTGGCGCCGATCGTTGCGGAATCGAACGGCGAGCTGGTAATCGTGGACGAAGTGCCGATCGGCGGAGGTGTCGGCATGGGCATCCGCGAATCCGATACCGATCTGAAGGAGAAATTCGACGCCGCCATTTCCTCGATGAAGGAGGATGGCAGCCTGACCGCACTCACCAAGAAATGGTTCGGAGAAGACGCCAACAGCTTCTGATCCCGAAACCCAATCTCCGGCCCTGCCACCACAGGGCCGGTGACCGGATACATCCATGTTTTCCTTCTGCACCGACCCCCAAAGCCTTGAGGGCGCCAAATGGTTTGCCTGTTACCTGACCACAGGCAAGCACATGGATTTCTATCGCTCGTTCGGCACTGTGCTGCTGCTGCTGTCCGTCACCGCGCCGATGGCGCTGCTGTTCGGCTTCCTGGCGGCCATGGCCGCCCGCGCCCATGTGGCGCCCCTGCGCTGGTTTGGCAAGGGCTACATGGCGGTGGTGCGCGGTGTTCCCGATATCGCCTTCTTCCTGTTTTTCGTGATTGCGCTCGATCAGGCGATCGAATGGATCCGCCACAGGATCCTCTGCACCGAATGGGAAGGGCCTGTCTATCGGGGCAATGATTTCGTGGTCTGTCCGGCGGCCAAGATGCCGCTTTCCTCAGCGCCGCAATGGGTGCATGATGCCTACGGCTTTTCGCTTGCCGTCTTCACCTTTGCGATCGTCTTCGGCGCCTTTGCAGCCAATGTGCTGTTCGGGGCCATGCGCGCCGTGCCGCGCGCCCAGATCGAAACCGCCGAAGCCTATGGCCTGAGCCGCCGCCAGGCCTTCTGGCGCATCGTGGTACCGCAGATGTGGGTTTACGCGTTGCCGGGGCTTGGCAACCTGTGGATGATCCTGATCAAGGCCACGCCGCTGCTGTTTCTGCTCGGCATCCGCGATATCGTCTATTACGCCAAGGAACTGGGCGGCATGAAGACCCAGGCCTTTGACTATCCCCACCCCGACTGGCGCCTGTGGTATTTCCTGGCGCTGCTCGTATTCTATCTTGCCTTCACCAGGGCAAGCCAGATCGTGCTTGACCGCCTGATGACGCGCCTTGCCCGCGGCCAGGCAACCCTGGGCGGCATCGCGGGCAACGGAGCGGGCGCATGACCTGCTGGGAAACGCTTCAGGCCTACGGGCTGCGCGCAATCGGCATTGGCGAACGCCTGCTGCCGCGCAGCGATTTCGATCTCTGCCAGCAGTTCGTGCTGATCGGCTCGGGGCTGTTGTGGAATCTCTACTTTGCCGTTTTTGCCCTGTTCTTCGGCTTCTTCCTGGCCACTGCCGTGGGGCTCGGCAAGGCAGCGCGGCGCTGGTGGATCAGAAAACCTTCCGAACTGTTCATCTTCGTCTTCCGCGGCTCGCCCCTGTTCATCCAGTTCTTCCTGTTCTACGAAGCCTTTGTCCTTCTGCCCAAGATGGGCTGGAACATCAACCTGGGCTTCACCGAAATCACGGTGGAAACCCGCTGGCTCACCCGCGCATGGCTCGGGGCGCTGATCGTTCTGATCCTCAACACTGCCGCCTATTCGGGAGAAATCTTCTTCGGCGCCCTGAGGTCGATCCCGCCGGGCGAGATCGAGGCCGCCGACGCCTATGGGCTGTCGGGATGGAAGCGCTTCCGCCGCATCATCTGGCCCAGCATGCTGCGTCTGGCCTGGCCCGCCTATACCAACGAGGCAATCTTCATGCTGCACGCTACGGCGCTGGTATTCTTCGCCTCCTTCCCCGCCTGGCGGCAGGAAGGCGATGCCCTCTATTACGCCACTTATTTCGCCGACAAGACATTCAACCCCTTCATACCCTATCCGATCTTCGCGCTTTACTTCATCATCATCACACTGATGATCACCTTCATCTTCGGGCGCATCAACCGCCGGCTCAATCGCCATCTTCCCCAGGGGGGCCGCCGGCCGCTGAAGATCCGCCCCAGATTCATCCGCTGAGGTGCGCAGATGACCGGCCTTGTCCCTCCTCCCTCGATCCGCGTTGCCGCCTGCGATCTGAACGGCCAGATGCGCGGCAAGCGCCTGCCGGCCGATCATGCCGACAAGCTTGCAACCGGCGCGGTCCGCCTGCCCTTTTCAGCCCTCAACGTCGATATCCGCGGTACGGATATCGAAAACAGCCCCCTGCTGTTCGACAGCGGCGATGCCGACGGCAAGCTGCTGCCCACGAACCGCGGGCCGGTGCCCATGCCCTGGCTTGAGCACCCTTCCATGCTGCACCCGGCAAGCCTTCATCACGATGACGGCACCCCCTTCGCCGGAGACCCGCGCCATGCGCTTGCCCGGGTGCTCGAGGGCTTTTGCGCACGCGGGCTCACGGTGCTTGCCGCAACCGAACTCGAATTCACCCTGATTGACGACAGCAACAGAACGCCCATGCCCCCCCGTGATCCACGCACCGGCCACCGGCTGCACGCGGGCGATGTGGTTTCGCTTGATGCGCTTGATGCTTTCGACGGCTTTTTCTCCGAACTTTACGCAGCAGCCGAAGCCATGGACATTCCCGCCCAGGCGGCAATCAGCGAAAGCGGCATAGGCCAGTTCGAGATCAACCTCGCCCACAGGGAAGCCATGCGTGCCGCTGACGATACATGGCTGTTCAGGATCCTGATCCGGGGGCTGGCGCGCCGGCACGGGCTGTGCGCCACCTTCATGGCCAAGCCCTGGCCGCAGGACGCGGGCAACGGCATGCATGTGCATTTCTCGGTGCTGGATGCGGCAGGACGCAACATCTTCGATGACGGCGGCCCCGAAGGCACGCCCGCCCTGCGCCACGCCATTGCCGGCTGCCTCGAAGCCATGAAGGCAAGCACGCTTGTCTTCGCGCCCCATGCCAGCAGCTACGAACGATTCCGCCCCGGATCACACGCCCCCACCGGTATTGCCTGGGCTTACGAAAACCGCACTGCCGCCATACGCGTGCCGGGCGGCGCCCCGGCCGCCCGGCGCATCGAACACCGCGTGGCGGGGGCGGATGCCAATCCCTATCTGCTGCTGGCAACAATCCTTGGCGCCGCGCTCACCGGCCTCGAGGATGCCCACGAGCCCCCCGCGCCGCTTGCCGGCAACCTCTACGAAGCCGACGTGCCGCAGCTTCCGGCCAGCTGGAACGCTGCGATCCGCACCTTCGGCGAAAGCGATCTGATGGCCCGAATCCTGCCGCGCGAACTGATCCGAAATCTGGTGCTCACCAAACAGCAGGAACTGCGGGCGATCGGCGAAATGCCTTTCGAAGAACAACGGATGCTCTATCTCGAACGTGTCTGAAACATCCGCCCCATCCCCCTTGTCCGGGTCTGACACCTCGGCTAGTGTCGCGACAAAACCACTCAGGTGATTGATGAAAATCGGTATCCTGCAATGCGGCCATGCCGCGCCCGAGGTGATCGCCGAACACGGAGATTACGACAGCATGTTTGCCCGCCTGCTTGCCGGGCACGGGTTTGATTTCAAGACCTGGAATGTGGTCGACATGGAATTTCCCCCCGCCCCCGATGCCGCTGACGGCTGGCTGTTGTCCGGCTCGCGTCACGGGGTTTACGAAGATCACCCATTCATCCCCCCGCTCGAAGATTTCATCCGCGCCGCCCATGCAGCACGGATGCCGATGGTGGGGGTGTGCTTCGGCCACCAGATCATTGCCCGCGCCCTTGGCGGCCAGGTCGGGAAATTTTCCGGCGGCTGGGCAATCGGGCGGCATGTTTACGATTTCGACGGGCTCGGCAAACTTGCCATCAATGCCTGGCACCAGGATCAGGTGATCGAACCGCCCGCCGGCGCACGCACCATCGCCAGCAGTGATTTCTGCCGTCACGCAGCGCTGGCCTATGGCGATCACATCCTGACCGTTCAGCCTCATCCCGAATTTTCAAGTCCGCTGATCGGCAAATACCTGCATCTGCGCCGCGGCCAGCCGGGCTTCCCGGACGATGTGATGGACGAGGCTGCGCGTCATCTTGGCGAGCCCACCGACAACGCCAGACTCGGCACCGAGATCGCCCATTTCTTCCTGAAACATGACCGCAAGCACAATGACGAGGCCCCGAATGGCTGACTGGAAAGAAAAACTTCCCGATACGGCATGCGCATATCTCGAAGGTCACCGGCTGGACGAGGTCGAATGCATCATCTCCGATCTGCCGGGAATCGCCCGGGGCAAGGCCATGCCGGCCACCAAGTTCGCCACGCAGAAACGGTTCTATCTGCCCAACTCGATCTTTTTCCAGACGATCACCGGCGATTGGGTGGTGGATGCGGTTTCCGATGGCTTCACCGAACCCGACATGATCCTGGTCCCTGATTTCGATACCGCCGCCGCCGCTCCCTGGACAGGCGACTGGACGCTTCAGGTCATTCACGATGCCACCGACCAGCAGGGCAAACCCGTGCCCCTGGCCCCGCGCAACGTGCTGAAACGGGTTGTCGATCTTTACCGCCGCAAGGGGTGGGAACCGATCGTTGCCCCCGAGATGGAATTCTATCTTGTGGCCCGCAATACTGATCCGACCCAGCCGATCGAGCCCCCCATGGGCCGTTCGGGGCGCAAGGCAGCAGCGCGTCAGGCCTATTCGATCTCTGCCGTCGATGAATATGGCCCCGTCATCGATGACATATACGATTTCGCCGAAGCCATGGGCCTTGAGATCGACGGCATCACCCAGGAAGGCGGCGCCGGCCAGATCGAAATCAACCTGCGCCACGGCGATCCGGTGAAGCTGGCAGACGAAGTGTTCTATTTCAAGCGTCTGATCCGCGAAGCTGCCCTGCGCCACGATTGTTTTGCCACCTTCATGGCCAAGCCGATCGAGGGCGAGCCCGGTAGCGCCATGCACGTTCACCATTCGGTGGTCGATCGTGAAACCGGGAAGAACATCTTCTCTGGCCCTCAGGGCGGCGAAACCGATGCGTTCTTCCACTTCATTGCCGGGCTGCAGACCCACCTGCCATCGGTAATTGCGGTCATGGCTCCCTATGTGAACAGCTACCGCCGCTATGTGAAGGATCAGGCTGCGCCGATCAACCTGGTCTGGTCGCGCGACAACCGCACCGCCGGCATCCGCATCCCGATCTCGGGGCCCGAAAGCCGACGTGTCGAAAACCGCATTGCCGGCATGGACTGCAACCCCTATCTGGGCATCGCGGCCAGCCTGGCCTGTGGCTATCTGGGCCTGCTCGAAGAAAAACGCCCTGACGCCCAGCACCGCGGGGATGCCTACAGCGGCGAAAGCGATATCCCCCGCGATCTGGGCGAGGCGCTGGAACTGTTCGCCGCAGCGGAAAGGATACGCAAGATCCTGGGCACCGAATTCTGCCGGGTCTATGAAACGGTGAAAGAGGTGGAACATGCAGAATTCCTGCAGGTGATCAGCCCCTGGGAACGCGAACATCTGCTGATGAACGTGTGAGCGAGCAGCCGGCAGGGTGGGATCATGACGAGCCTTCTGTGGAAAAACGACAGACGCGGCGAATATCCGCAAAGCTGGTATGCCGCCACCGCGCCCTTGCTGGCCCCATTCGCCCGGCTCGAAGGCGAAACCCGCGCCGATATATGCGTGATCGGCGGTGGCTATACCGGGCTTTCGGCGGCTCTGCACCTGGCCCGGGCAGGGCATGACGTGGTGCTGCTCGAAGCCCAGCGAGTGGGCTTTGGGGCGTCGGGGCGCAACGGGGGCCAGGTCAGTGGCGGCTACAACCAGCCCCAGTCGGCGCTTGAACGCAAGCTGGGGCGCGAGGATGCCCGCGCATTGTGGCAGATCGCCGAAGAGGCCAAGGCCCTGACCCGCAGCCTTGTGGTCGAACACGCACCCGATGCCCACTATCGCCCCGGCGTTCTGCTGGCCAAGTGGCACCGGCGTGACATGCCCGCAGCCCTGCGCGAGGCCGAGCATCTGGCCCGCGAATACGGCTACGATCAGCTTGAACCGCTTGATCGCAACAGGATGCGCGAACTGGTGGGAACCCAGGTCTATCAGGGCGGGTTGCTGGACCGCGGCGCAGGGCACCTGCACCCGCTGCGCTATGCGCTCGGGCTGACGCGTGCGGCCGTCAAGGCCGGGGTGCGGATCTTCGAGGGCACACCCGTGCATCATCTGCGCCACGGCAGCCCGGTGATCCTGCGCAGCGATCGCGGCCGGGTGAAGGCCGATCATGTGGTGCTGGCCTGCAACGGCTATCTTGCGGGGCTTGAGCGCAAGGTGGCCGGCCGGGTGATGCCGATCAACAATTACATCATCGCCACCGAACCCCTTGGCCCTCGCGCGAAAGAGGTGCTTTCAGCCGATATCGCGGTTGCCGACAGCCGCTTCGTGATCAACTATTTCCGCCTGTCGGAAGACGGGCGATTGCTGTTCGGCGGTGGCGAAAGCTATGGCACGCGCTTTCCCCGCGACATTGCGGCCAAGGTTCGAAAGCCGATGCTCGAAGTCTTTCCCCAGCTGGCCGATGCGCGTATCGAGTACGCTTGGGGCGGAACCCTGGCAATCACCGTCAGCCGCCTGCCCTGTTTCATGCGCCCTGCCCCCAATGTCTGGAATGCCTCGGGCTATTCCGGTCATGGCGTGGCCCTTGCCACCATGGCCGGACCAATCCTTGCCGAGGCTATCGGCGGCGATACCGCGCGTTTCGATCTGCTTGCCCGCCTTCCCGTGCCGCACTTCCCCGGCGGACGGCTGTTGTCGCAACCCGTGCTTGCCCTTGCCATGCGCTGGTATGCCATGCGCGACCGCCTCGGTATCTGACCGGCACGGAACCGCTGTCTGGGAAAAATTCACTGGCGTTTCTGACCATATAGTCTACAGTTTTTCCGAAAATAACATTCGGGAAAATCGAATATGTCGAGCACCGCACAACGGCTTTCCGGCAAGAAGCCGGACATGTCAGTCAACACAGAACGTCCCGGAAAAGCCCCCGATGTCCGTCAGGCCGAACCGATTCCGAAGGCAGCACGGGCCGAGATCAGGCACCTTCTGCAAAGTGGCGATCTGTTTCGCTATACCGCGCCGGCCAACAGTCCGGTTTCACTGCTTGAAGCCGAGTTCGCAGAACTGCTGGGCGCGCGTTTCGCACTGGCGGTATCATCCTGTTCAAACGCATTGTTCCTGGCGCTGAAGGCGCTTGACCTGCCACACAGCGCCAGGGTGCTGATTCCGGCCTTTACATTCGCCGCGGTGCCTTCAGCAGTGGTTCATGCAGGTTGCCAGCCGGTGCTGGTCGAGGTGGGTGATGATTTCCGTATCAACATGGCCGATTTCGCCGCCCGGCTTGATCAGGGTGCCGATGCGGTTCTGATCAGCCACATGCGCGGCCATACCTCGGACATGGATGCGATCATGAACCTCTGCTCTGCCCGCAGCATTCCGGTGATCGAAGACGCCGCTCATTCGCTGGGCACGAAATGGCACGGGCAGAACATCGGCACCCTCGGAAAGATCGGCTGTTTCTCGTTCCAGTCCTACAAGCTGGTCAATGGCGGTGAAGGCGGCATGGCAATCACCGACGATCCCGATCTGATCGCGAAGATGATCATCATGTCAGGAGCCTATGAGCACAACTGGAAGAAACATCCGGTGGTGCAGGACCGTTTCGCACACTGGCAGAACCGGCTGCCGCTTTACAACATGCGCATGCACAACCTGTCGGCCGCGGTAATCCGCCCGCAACTGCCCGAGGTGGCGCGCCGGGTGCGTGACGGCCGCGCGGGGCACGATCATGTGGCGGCACGGCTGAACAGCTCGCCCTGGATGGCTGTGCCGCCGCCGCTTCCGCCTGAAGAACGCGCACCCGATTCCATCCAGTTCAACCTGGTGAACTTCGATGATGAGGAAACGCTCGCCTACATGGAGGCGGCCAGAGTGCGCGGCGTAGAGGTGCAGGTGTTCGGGATGTCGCAGGACAATGCCCGTGCCTTCTGGAACTGGCAGTTCATCGACGAAATCCCCGAACTTCCCGGAACCCGCGCCATGTTGATGCGCGCCTGCGATGTGCGCCTGCCCGCACGCCTCACCCGCGCCGAACAGGATTTCATCGCCGAGGCCCTGATCTCTGCCGCCGATGCGGTGAAATCGCGCGCCGCTTCCTATGGCACCTGACCCGCGGTCGCCGGAGCCATCGGACCGCGCGCCGGAACCGCCCCCGCTCAGCCCTCGTTTTCCGGCCATTCCCGTTCCCAGCGGTGCATCACATCATTGCCAAAGGCGCGCATATCGACCAGACGAAAGCGCGGCGCCGCGGCAAGGCGGGAAAATCCAAGCGGCGCCAGGGCCGCAAGCCCGTCGCCACCCAACACCACGCCGGCGGAAAAAACCACCAGATCGTCCACCGCATCCGCGCGCAGAAGCGAAGCCGCAAGCCCTCCGCCACCTTCGCACAGGATGCGCGTCAGCCCCGCCTTGCCCAATACCTGCATCAGCGCTGCCATGTCGAGCATCCCCCCCGGCAGCGCCGGCACCGCGATCAATCGCGCCCCGAGACTTTCCCAGATGCGACAAGATTCATCCGGCGCGCCGGGGCCGTGGCACAGCCACAGCGGCACCTCGCCCGCCGAAGCCGCAAGCCGCCCCGAAACCGGCAGATCAAGCATGCGGCTCACCACCACCCGCACCGGCTGTCGGGCAATTCCGAGGCCGCGCACGGTGAGCATGGGATCATCGGCACGCGCGGTGCCGCCGCCTACCATCACCGCATCGTGACGGGCGCGCATCATGTGCACATGGCGGCGGGCTCCGGCCCCGGTGATCCAGCGACTCTCGCCGCTGGCGGTGGCGATCCGCCCGTCAAGGCTGGCTGCAAGTTTCAGTGTCAGCATCGGGCGCCCTGCACGCAGACGCATCAGGAAGCCCTTGTTGAGCGCCGCCGCCTGATCGGCGCACAGCCCCGTTTCCACCCTGATCCCCGCGGCACGCAAATGCGCATGGCCCTGCCCTGCCACACGCGGATCGGGGTCTTCGAGCGCCGAAATCACCCGCACCACCCCTGCCTTCGCCAGGGCCTCGGCGCAAGGGGGAGTGCGTCCGTGGTGGGCGCAGGGCTCGAGCGTGACATGAACCGTTCCCCCGCGCGCAGCCTCACCGGCCTGAGCCAGTGCCACTGTTTCGGCATGAGGGCGACCGCCGGGCTGCGTATGGCCCCGGCCCACCACGCGGCCTGCGCCATCCGTGATCACGCAGCCCACCGCCGGATTGGGCCACACCTGCCCCAGCCCCCGCGCGGCAAGCGCAAGCGCATGGCGCATGTAACGTGTCGTGTCGGCGGGAGGGCTCACTCTTCCCGGTCGGCGGGGGGGCGCAGTTCGCTGACGAACTTGTCGAAATCATCCGCTGCCTGGAAATTCTTGTAAACACTCGCAAAGCGCACATAGGCCACGGTATCGATCCGCGCAAGGCTCTCCATCACGATCTCGCCGATGGTTTTCGAGGGAATGTTGGTTTCGCCAAGGCTTTCGAGCCGGCGCACGATACCCGAGATCATCTGATCTATGCGTTCGGGTTCGATCGGACGCTTTTGCAGCGCGATGCGGATCGAGCGTTCAAGCTTGTCGCGGTCAAAGGTCTCGCGCCGTCCGTTGGATTTCAGGACCACCAGATCGCGAAGCTGCACACGCTCATAGGTGGTAAATCGCCCGCCACAGGCCGGGCACAGCCGGCGGCGCCGGATGGCAGCGTTTTCCTCTGCGGGGCGTGAATCCTTCACCTGGGTTTCCAGACTTCCGCAAAACGGACAGCGCATCGCCTCCCCCTTGTTCCAGTGAGCCACTTTTCCACAGGCACTATAGGCCCAACACGAAGGCTTGGGTAGGGGGCATTTACCCCCGCAAGATGCTGCGGGAAAATCCGCTTGACGCCGGAATGTAGTATGCCTATCTGCAACTGAGAATAATTATCAATTGCGAGTTCTCCGCAACCACACACAACCGGTCAGGAGCATGCAGATGCAACAGGAAGGCGCCTGGAAAGAGGCCGGCACACGGCCTTCCCTGCCTGAATCCCATGCCTCCGTGCCGGTAAACGGCGGGCGCTTCTTCCGCCGGCTCCTTTCCTTTCTGGGACCGGGCTACATGGTGGCCGTGGGCTATATGGATCCGGGCAACTGGGCCACCTCGCTCGCCGCCGGATCGGCCTTCGGCTACACGCTGCTTTCGGTGATTCTCATTTCCAACGTGATGGCAATTCTGCTGCAGGCCCTGGCCCTGCGCCTGGGGGTGGCCTCGGGGCGCGACCTGGCCCAGGCCTGCCGGAAATCCTTCCCCCGACCGGTGGCCGTTGTCCTGTGGCTACTGGCCGAGGCGGCGATCATCGCCACAGATCTGGCCGAGGTGATCGGCACCGCGATCGGCCTGAACCTGCTTTTCGGCATTCCGCTTGAAATCGGAGTGGTTCTGACGGCGCTTGACGTGTTCCTGATCCTGTGGCTGCAGAACCGGGGCTTTCGCCTGCTCGAATCCGTGGTCATCGCGCTGATGGCGGTGATCTTCGCCTGTTTCGCGATCGAGATGGCCTATGCCGATCCGGTGTGGGGCGAAGTGCTTGAAGGTTTCATCCCCCGCCGCGACATCGCCACCAACCCGGCCATGCTCTATCTGGCCATGGGGATCATCGGCGCCACCGTGATGCCCCACAACCTATATCTGCACAGCGCCATCATACAGACTCGCGCCATCGGCCCTTCGCGTGCCGAAAAGCGCGATGCAATCCGCATGGGCACGATCGACAGCACCGTGGCGCTTGTGTTTGCCCTGTTCATCAATGCCGCGATCCTGATCCTTGCCGCAGCGGTATTCCATACCAGCGGGCGCACGGAAGTGGCCGAAATCCAGGAAGCACACAAGCTTCTCGGGCCTCTTCTGGGCACCGCGCTGGCGGCCACGCTCTTTGCCGTGGCGCTGCTGGCATCGGGGCTGAATTCCACGGTAACGGCCACGCTCGCGGGCCAGATCGTCATGGAAGGTTTCATCCGCTTCCGCATGAAGCCCTGGAAGCGCCGCCTGATAACCCGCGCCATCGCCATTCTGCCGGCACTTGTAGCGGCCGTGGTTTATGGCGAAAGCGGCACTGCGCAGCTTCTGGTGCTGAGCCAGGTGGTTCTTTCCATGCAGCTTCCCTTCGCCATGGTGCCGCTGGTCATGTTCACCTCTGACGCAGCAAAGATGAACGGCCTTCCGGCACCGCGCTGGCTTACCGTTTCTGCCTGGGTGATCACGGTGATCGTCGTCGGGCTCAATCTGAAGCTGATCTGGGACGCCGCCAACGGCGCAGAATTGCTGCACTGAAGGACGGTAACCGGCCCTGCGGCGCTTCGGGCGCAAACAGTCGGAGAAAATGGCTCCCTTTCGTGCTATCATCCCTTCATTCAGTGAAAAGGGAGGATGCAGAAATGAGCGTTGCACGTGTTTCGGAAATTTCCGCCACATCGGGAAAAAGTTTCGACGATGCCGTGGCACAGGGCATTGCCCGCGCGGCAAAGACCCTGCGCAACATCAAAAGCGCCTGGGTGAAGGACATGAACGTGAAGGTGGAAAACGGAAAGATCGCGCATTATCGCGTCAACATGATGGTAACCTTCGTACTTGACGACTGACCCGAACCCCGGGGATTGTCACGGGATATCTTGCAGGCATATGCGGGCCAGAATGAAGAATCAGGAAAATCGTGCCACCACTTCACGCTTGTGGGGACGAACGCGGTGTTCGAAAAGGTAAATTCCCTGCCAGGTGCCAAGCACGGCGCGCCCGCCTGAAACGGGGATCGAAAGGCTGACGGGCAACAAGGCAGCCTTGATATGGGCGGGCATGTCGTCGGGGCCTTCGTATGTGTGGCGAAGATAGACCATGGAAGGATCATCCGAAGGAGGCACGAGACGATGAAGGAAGGCCAGAAGATCGCCCTGCACGTCTGGATCGGCGTTTTCCTGAATCACGAGCGAGCAGGAGGTATGGCGCACGAACAGGGTGAGCAGGCCCTCGCGCCCGGCCGCAACCCCTGCCAGCCAGGCGGCAACATCGCGGGTAAATTCATAGAGGCCGGGGCCGTTGGTGGCGATGGCGAAGGTGGTGTGCATGGGGTGATGTTGCGTCAATCGCGGCGCGCTGGCAAGCGGCAGGCGGCAATCGCGTGACATGCGGAGCGCGGCTCTCGCCACCCGCCCGGCAAACCCGCCAGAACCTCGCCCGTTCCGTCCGGAATTCTCGCCGCCCCGCCCGACGGCACCGCCGGGCAGCGCCGACCGTCCGTCGCACCTCTGGTGCGCTTCCAGCGCAACGGCGGCCGCTTCGCTGCCCGCCCGCGGTCGGGGGTGGCCCTCGTTTCACTATGCGAATGTTGCCGGCGGAGGGCACGGACCATGCCCCGGACTTGCCGCAACACCCTCACTGATCCAGGAAACTCCGCAGCTTCCGGCTTCGGCTCGGATGTTTCAGCTTGCGCAGCGCCTTGGCCTCGATCTGGCGGATGCGCTCACGGGTGACGGAAAACTGCTGGCCCACCTCCTCAAGCGTGTGGTCGGTGTTCATGCCGATGCCGAAACGCATCCTGAGCACCCGTTCCTCGCGCGGGGTGAGCGAGGCCAGAACCCGCGTGGTGGTTTCCTTCAGGTTTTCCTGGATGGCGCTGTCGAGCGGCAGCACCGCGTTCTTGTCCTCGATGAAATCGCCAAGCTGCGAATCTTCCTCGTCGCCGATCGGGGTTTCCAGGCTGATCGGCTCCTTGGCGATCTTCATCACCTTGCGCACCTTCTCCAGCGGCATCTGAAGCTTTTCGGCCAGTTCCTCGGGCGTCGGTTCGCGGCCGATTTCGTGCAGCATCTGGCGGCCGGTGCGCACCAGCTTGTTGATGGTCTCGATCATGTGCACCGGAATACGGATGGTGCGGGCCTGGTCGGCAATCGAGCGGGTGATTGCCTGACGGATCCACCAGGTGGCGTAGGTGGAGAACTTGTAGCCGCGGCGGTATTCGAACTTGTCCACCGCCTTCATCAGGCCGATGTTGCCTTCCTGGATCAGGTCGAGGAACTGCAAGCCGCGGTTGGTGTATTTCTTGGCAATGGAAATCACCAGGCGCAGATTGGCCTCGACCATCTCCTTCTTCGCCTGGCGGGCCTCCTTTTCGCCCTTCTGCACCTGTTGCACGATGCGGCGGAATTCAGGGATATCAAGGCCGATATACTGACCGATCTGGGCCATTTCGGCGCGCAGCTCCTCGACCCTGTCGCGCGAACGCTCGATAAAGGCCTGCCAGCCGCGGCCGGGTTTTTCGGCCATCCGTTCAAGCCAGGTGGGATCAAGCTCGCTGCCCTTGTAGGCCTCGATGAACTCGCGGCGGTTGATCCGGGCCTGATCGGCCAGTTTCACCATCTGGCTGTCGATCGACATGATGCGCTTGTTGATACCGTAAAGCTGATCAACCAGCGCCTCGATACGGTTGTTGTGCAGATGCAGGCTGTTGACCAGTTCGACGATCTCGGCACGAAGCTTCTGGTATCTTTCCTCGGACTTTGTGGAAAAGCTCGTATCCTCGTTAAGAGTAGCGGAAATGCGCTGATCCTGCATGTCGGACAGTTTGGCATAATCGTCGGCAATACGCCCAAGGATTTCCAGCACCCGGGGCTTCAGCGCCGCCTCCATCGAGGCCAGCGACACATTGGCCTGATCGTCCTCGTCATCATTATCATCGCGGGCGATCGGGTTGCCGTCGGCATCAAGCTCGGGCGTGCTGTCCTTCTTGGCCACGGGCGCGGCGGAGGTATCCGCGGGAGCCGGAGCGACCACCGGCTCGTCATCCGCGTCGTCATCCATCGAGTTTCCGAAGGTGGTCTCAAGATCGATCACGTCGCGCAGAAGGATGTCTTCATTCACAAGCTCGTCGCGCCAGATGGTGATAGCCTGAAAGGTCAGCGGGCTTTCGCACAAGCCGGCAATCATCGTGTTGCGCCCGGCCTCGATGCGTTTGGCGATGGCGATCTCGCCTTCGCGCGACAGAAGTTCGACCGAGCCCATTTCGCGCAGATACATGCGCACCGGATCATCAGTGCGATCAAGCTTTTCGGTAGTTGTGGTGGAAACCGCCACCTCGCGCGAAGAAGACACCTCGACCACCTCGCCGCCGGTCTTTTCCTCTTCCTCGACATCCTCTTCCTCGATGATGTTGATCCCCATCTCGGAAAGCAGAGACATCACATCCTCGATCTGCTCGCTCGATACCTGATCCGGCGGCAGAACCTGATTGAGCTGGTCATATGTGATGTAGCCCCTCTCGCGGGCCTCGGCGATCATCTTCTTGACCGCGGCCTGACTGGTGTCCACCATCGGCTCGGTCGCGGAATCGTCCTGTTTGCGCTCGCTGCTGTCCTTGGCGGCCATGTCGTATGTTCCTCGCAAAAGCTCTGATATCGGTGATTCGCCCGGAATGGATTGCGAATCAATAGCTGCGAATCACCGATTCGCACACCCGTTTAACCCGTTTTTCCTGTATCTTCCTCACCAATCCGTTCATCGCGACGGATGTTTCCCCCTAGTGTAGCCGATCTGCTCCAGAAGCTGCTCGAAAGCTCGCTTCTCCTCCCGGTTCAGCCGTGCACCGTTCGGCCCCACGTCATAGGCGGTATCATCATCGGTTTCGCAGCGCACGGCACGGTTGCGGGCCTCGGCGGCCTGGGCCAGACGCCAGGTCAGGCCCTCGTCGCTGACGCCGCTCATGTCCTGCATCGCATCGGCAATCTCGCGCTCGGCGCCACGCTTTGCCGCCAGTTTTGCCAGTTCCTCGGCAAGGCACAGCGCCGCAAGCTTCCGATCGCCCGGCGCCCGCACCGCAGGCACGATCTGCACATGGCGAGGCGCAAACAGTTTTTCAAGGGCACCGGCGCCCAGCTCGGACACGATCCGTTCGCGCAGCCCGGGCTGGCCGCCATGCTCCAGGATCAGCGCCAGCAGGGCACGGTGTTCCGGGGTGGAAAGTTCCAGCCTTTCAAGCTCGGAAACGAAATCCTCGGATACCTCGGGGGTGGCAATCAGCGTTACCAGAATGGCCGCTTCGCGCAGATAATCCTCAACCCCGCCCCCGGCCGAGGCCAGCAGTGAATTGCGGGTGCTCGTGCGCAGCAGCGGCGCACCGAACCGGCGCCCGTCCCGACCCCGTCCATATTGCCATTCCCGGCCCCCGCCCCGGCGCTCCGGCTTTTCCATGCCGAAAAGCCGGCGGCGCAGCCGGTTGAGCTCGGCACCGTAATGGCGGCGCACCTCCTTGTCGCGGATCGTGCGAATCACGCTGCGCAAGCGCTTGTCGAGCGCCGCGCGACGCTCGGGGCTGTCGAACTGCCTGCCCTCGGTTTCGCGCTGCCACAGCAGGCTGATCATGGGCCGCGCACCCTCGATCACCGCCTGCATCGCCGCCGGCCCCCGGGCGCGGATCAGGTCGTCGGGGTCCATTCCCTGGGGCAACAGGGCAAAGCGCAATGACTGTCCGGCCTCTATCAACGGCAGGGCCAGATCGACAAGCCGTTGCGCGGCGCGCAGTCCGGCCGGATCGCCGTCAAGCGCGATGATCGGCTCGGGGGCGATGCGCCACAACATCTGCAGCTGGCTTTCGCTGATCGCCGTACCAAGCGGAGCAACGGTGGCTGCAAACCCGGCCTCGCAAAGGGCGATCACATCCATGTAGCCCTCGGCCACGATCAGCGGCTGGCCCTTGCCGGCAGCGGCACGCGCCGGCCCGTGATTGTAAAGCGACCGGCCCTTGTCGAACAGCGGCGTTTCGGGTGAATTCAGATACTTCGCCCGTGCATTCGGATCCATCGCCCGCCCGCCAAGCGCAATGGCCCGGCCGCGCACATCGCGGATCGGAAAGATGATGCGATGACGAAAGCGGTCATAGGGCGCGCCGCCGCCCTCGGGCCTGGCAGCCAGCCCCGCTTCAACGATCAGATCCGCATCAACGCCCTTGTCGGCAAGATGGCCGAGCAGACCCCGGCGATTGTCGGGAGCAAAGCCGATTTCCCAGCGGTCGATCGCCGCCTGCGACAGGCCGCGCCCGGCCAGATAGTCGCGTGCGCCCGCCGCCACCGCCGTTTTCAACTGCAGGCGGAAATATTGCACCGCCTGCTCCATCACCTCGGCAAGCCGGGTCCGCCGGTCGGCCTTCTCCTGCGCCTTCGGATCACGCCGCGGCACCGGCAGGCCGGCATCCCGCGCCAGGATTTCCACCGCTTCCATGAAACCCACATTTTCGGTTTCACGAACAAAGCTGATCGCATCGCCCTTGGCATGGCACCCGAAGCAGTAATAGAAACCCTTGCGGTCATCCACATGGAAGCTGGCGGTCTTTTCCCGGTGAAAGGGGCATGGCGCCCACATGTCGCCCTTGCCCTGGTTCGAACGGCGCTGATCCCACACCACCTTGCGCCCTACCACCTGGGCAAGCGAGATGCGGTCGCGCAATTCATCAAGGAAACCGGGGGGCAGACTCATGGCCGGATTATCGGCACCACGGCGCGGCCTGTCCAGCGCAAACCGGCGGAAACAGCAGGGCACCGCGGGCAATCTGCCGGTGCGGAGCGGGTCGTGAAGGCTGCATACGGCCCGGAGAGGCGCTCAGAAAGAAGTGCTTCCCATCTCCATACGTGCCAGCCAGCGCCCGATCGCATCCGAAAGCGCCGCCACAGCAGAGCCGGCCATGCTTCGGGGCACAAGGATCTCGAACGCGCCATCCGCACAGCGGGTGAACTGTGCCGGAATATTGTGCAGCAGGCTGCGCGCCGTATGGCCGGGCGCAAAGGCGTGCGGGCGCAGATCAAGCGGGGCGAGGCGAGAAAGCACCGCCTGAACGGCACGGGCACCGTCCCTGTATTCACTTCCGTTGCCTCTGCCGTTGCCCCCGTCCTCCCTGTTGCCCGCAGGCCCCGCAAGCCGGATCAGCCCCCAGGCATCGCTGACATCAACCGCAATGGCGTCAGCAGCAGCCAGAGGGGGCGCGTCGGGGCCGATCAGAAGCACCCCGCCTTCGTCATGCCACCACAGCCGTACCGCACCCGATGCAAAAGCCTGCCCCGGCCCCGGCAGCGACACCGAAAACGCCTTCTTCAGCGCCGTCTCCACCGCCGCTTCACGGCCCCTGCGGGGGCTTATCCGGGTGATGCGGCGGGGGGCGACATCAGTCAGGCGCAACCCGCCCCGCTCAATCGGCAACAGCGTTTCGAAAACAGAAACCGCAGCCAGATCAGCCATCGTGCATCTCTCCTTCGGCGCCAAGAAAATAGGGGGCGCAGATCACGCAGGCGGTTTCCATCCCGCGCATGTGATCAACGGCGCGCAGCCGCTCGCCCAGCCGTGCCCGGCCGTTCCTGACGAAAGCCAGCGCGATCATGGAACCGAGCGTCGGCGACCAGGCCGCGCTGCTGACATGGCCCTGATAATCGGCAGGCGTGGCCGGCACGTCGGACGGGAACAGATGTGCGCCCGCGCTCAGCATCTTCACCGCTCCCGCCGGACGCAGGCCCACCAGTTGTCCGCGCTCCTCGTCGCGAAGTCCCGGGCGCTTCAGTGCCGCCTTGCCGATGAAATCGCCCGGCCGCCCGGTGAGATGGCCAAGGCCAAGATCCCCCGGCGTCACCCGGCCGTCGATCTCGGCGTGGGTGATACGGCCCCGCTCAAGACGCAGCACGTTGAGCGCCTCGATTCCGAACGCTCCGCCACCGCGCATCTCGGCCCGGGCCGCGAGCTCATCAAAAAGCGCCGGGCCGAACCGGGCAGGTACTGCGATCTCGCAGCCCGGGCCACCCGGGAACGAAACCCCGAAAAGCCGTGCTCCGACAGCGCCGATCCGCACTTCGGCCACCCCCATCGGCGGCAGCCCTGCCGCTCTGGCGCCCTGGGGCAGCAGGCCCGCAAGCACCTCGCGCGCGCCGGGGCCTGCCAATGCGAACTGGGCCCAGTGATCGGTAACGTCGGTCACATGTACATCCCATTGCGGCTGCAGGCACTGCCGCACGAATTCCAGATGGCGGCGCATCTCGGCAGCCGCGGCGGTGCTGGTGCTCATCACGAAGCGGCCCCGCCCGAGGCGTGCCACGATCCCGTCATCCAGCACATGGCCGTCGTCGCGCAGAACCAGCCCGTATCGCATCCGCCCCACCCGCAGCGACGACACTCGCGTGGCCAGCACGAAATCCAGGAACCGGGCCGCATCTCTCCCCTGGATATCGAACTTGCTCAATGACGAGACATCGCACAGGCCAACGGCCCGGCGCACCATCATCACTTCGCGATCACAGGACTGGCGCCAGTTGCCTTCGCCCGCCCGCGGAAAGAAGAGCGGGCGCTGCCACAGGCCGGTATCGGCCAGCGGCGCCCCTTGTCTGGTGCAGAAATCATGCGAAGGAATCCGGCGACGGGGCGCAAATCCCTGCCCCCGTCCGGCCCCCCCCATCACGCCGATCGAGACCGGCTCGAAAGGGGGGCGGAAGGTGGTGGTGCCGGTTTCGGCGATACTGCGCCCGGCAATCCCGGCCAGCACCGCAAGTGCATTCACGCCGCTGCTCCTGCCCTGATCGGGGCCCATGCCCAGCGTGGTATAGCGCTTCATGTGCTCGCTGACCGCAAATCCTTCGCGCACGGCCAGCCCGATATCGCCTGCCGTGACATCGTTCTGCAGATCAAGAAACGCCTTCCCCCGCCCCTCGCCCACCAGCCAGAGGGGCGAAAGGGTGCCTGCGTCGTCCTGGGCGGCGGGGATCTCGGGCCTCTGCGCTTTCAGCCCCAGCGCCCTGGCCGCGGCCATGCCCGCCGCTGCCCCTTCCCGCAGGCAGGCGGCGGTCGAGAAGCTGCCACCTGCCGCCCCTGCCACCCGCATGCCCGGCACCATGCCCGGCGCATCGGCCGGGGCGGGCACGAAGGCGGCAATATCGTCGCGCCAGCGCGGCCGCGCACCAAGGTGGCAGGAAAGGTGCAATACCGGGTTCCAGCCACCCGATACGGCCAGGCAATCGGCTTCGATCCGCTGCCGCCCCGAAGCCGTGGCCACAGTGAATCCCACAAGCCCCTTGCGCCCCTGCGTTGCCATTACCCGCGCCCCGGTCAGAACGGGGTAATCTCCTGATATTCCAACCTCTTCGCGCGGATCGACAAGCGCCACCACCTCCACCCCCGCAGCGGCCAGATCGCGTGCCGTCCGATGGGCATCGTCATTGTTTGCAAATATCGCCACCCGCCGCCCGGCAACCACACCGAAACGGTTGAGATAGCTGCGCACCGCCCCCGCCATCATCACGCCCGGTCTGTCGTTGCCGGCAAAGGCCACCGACCTTTCGACAGCTCCCGCGCACAGCACCGAACGCCGGGCCACGATCCGCCAGAAACATTCAAGCGGCACCCCGCCGGGCTGATCCGGCAGGTGATGGGCCAGTTTCTCGACCACCGCGAACACGCCCCCGTCATGGGCGCCGACCACGGTGGCGCGGGTCATCACCCGCACGTTTTCCATACCGCGCAGTTCGGCCTCGAGCGCCGCCGCCCATTCATGGCCCGCCCGCCCGCCGATCTCTTCTTCTTCGCCCAGCAGACGGCCGCCGCAGCGCCGGTCGCTCTCGGCAAGGATCACGTCGGCCCCCGCCCGTGCCGCGGCCAGTGCCGCCATCAGCCCCGCCGGCCCTGCACCGATCACCAGAACATCGCAATGGGCGAAGGCGCGGTCGTAAGGGGTATCGTCGGCAATGCGCGGCAGGCGGCCAAGCCCGGCGGCACGGCGGATCAGGGGTTCGTAGAACCGCGCCCAGGCCCCGCGAGGCCACATGAAGGTCTTGTAATAGAAACCCGCCGGCATCAGCCGTGCGGCCAGATCGTTCACCGCCAGCAGATCGAAGCCCGGCGATGGCCAGGCGTTCTGACTCGTGGCCTCGAGCCCTTCGAACAGCTCCTGCGTGGTGGCCCGCTGGTTGGGCAGCGCCCCCCCGCGCCGCAGGATCGTTACCAGTGCATTGGGTTCTTCGCTGCCTGCGGTCATGATGCCGCGCGGACGGTGATACTTGAAACTGCGCCCCACCACGCGGATGTCATTGGCGATCAGCGCCGAGGCCAGGGTATCGCCGGCCCGTCCGCAGCAACGCCGCCCGTCGAAAGAGAACGGCACCGAAACCGTGTTGCGGATCCGTCCCTTCCCCTCGACCCTCATGAGGCCGCCCCGCGCGCAGGCACCACCGCATGCACGGCGTGGGTAACGGTATCGCGTTCAACCATCAGCCAGGCTCCGCAACCTGCTTCGTGCAGCCACAGTTCGCGTGTGCGCCCCGCCGGGTTGGCGCGCTGATGCAGATAGGCGTCCCAGGCGGCCGCACCGGCATTCGGGGCGGGGCGGGCCAGCCATTCGGCCCCGCCCATCACGTGAAACTCGCGCAGATCGCGGTCTCCACAGAAAGGGCATGGGATTCGCATGTGCTCTCTCCTTCCCCGTCAATGCCTGTTGTGGAAGGCGCCGGTGCCTTCCTCGTCGATCAGGTGGCCGGTGGCGAAGCGATCCAGCCGGTAACATGCCGCTACCGGGTGGGGCTCGTCCCGGGCCAGAAGATGTGCGAAGGCCACGCCCGATCCCGGTATCGCCTTGAACCCGCCATAGCACCAGCCGGCATTCAGGTAGAGCCCCCCGACCGGCGCACGGTCGATGATCGGGCTGCCGTCGGCGCTCATGTCCATCACCCCGCCCCAGCTGCGCAGCACGCGCGCACGCCCGAGCATCGGCATCAGCGTCATTCCCGCCTCCATCACATGCTCGACAAGCGGCAGGTTGCCCCGCTGCGCATAAGAGGCATAGCCGTCAAGATCGCCACCGAACACCAGCCCCCCCTTGTCGGACTGGCTGATGTAGAAATGCCCCATGCCATAGCTGATCACGTGATCCATCACCGGCTTCAATCCTTCGGTCACGAAGGCCTGCAGCACATGGCTTTCAATCGGCAAACGGAAACCGGCCATGGCCGCAAGGCGCGAGGAATGGCCAGCCACGGCGATCCCCACCCGCCCGGCGGCAATGCGTCCGCGGGTCGTCTCTACCGCACACACGCGGCCACCCGCGATGTCAAACCCGGTGACCTCGCAGTTCTCTATCAGGTCCACGCCCAGACGATCGGCTGCGCGCGCGTAACCCCAGACCACCGCATCGTGGCGCGCGGTACCGGCATCGGGCTGCAGCAGGGCGCCGAATATGGGAAAGCGGGTGTTGTCGTAATCAAGCCAGGGCACGAGACGGCGCAGTTCGGCCCGCCCCAGCAGCACCGCCTGATCGCCCCGGATCGCCATGGCATTGCCCATGCGTGCAAAGGCATCGCGCTGGCCGTCGGAATGGAACAGACTGATCACCCCGCGAGGCGAAAACATGACGTTATAGTTCAGTTCCTGCGCCAGCCCCTTCCACAACCCCAGCGAAAAGGAATAGAACGCGCCATTGCCGGGCAACATGTAGGTAGAACGCACCACAGTGGTATTGCGGCCCACATTACCAAGCCCGAGCGCCCCCTTTTCAAGCACCGCGATGCGGCCCACATCATGTTGCCTGGCCAGGTAATAGGCCGTGGCCAGACCATGACCGCCGCCACCGACGATCACAACGTCATATTCCGGACGCGGATCCGGGCGGCGCCAGTGTGCCTTCCATCCCCGGTTGCCCTGAAACGCCTGCCGCAACAGCTGCCAGCCCGAATATCGCATGAAACCTCTCTTGCCGGACGCGCCGATAGAAGCAGCCCGGCGGCTTCTTTGCAATGGGACAAACCATGCCATGCAGCCCGAGGACATCAGGAGGGGCAGAGACGCAAAGCCCTGCCGCGCCGCAACCTTCACCCCTGCTGTCCGCCCCGGGGCGAAGCCCTCAGCGCGGATCGGGTGCCCTTGCCGCCAGCGCCAGAATTCCGGCCAGTGCACTCATGGCGATCGGAAACATGGTGAACACATTGAAGCCGAAGGCGTAATACATCCCGCCGACAGAAACGATCAGCAGCATCCCGGCAATCATCGGGCGGGCATGGGCCATCGCCCCGCCGGCAATGGCCAGCAACGGCGCCAGCAGGCTGACCACCCGGATCAGCAGCGGGTTGTCAACCTGTTTCAGGACATCGGGCGCATCATTGCCAAGCTCGCGCCCGGCCCAATCGACGAATTCGGTATAACCGTAGCTGAAGAACCCGATGACCATGCCGACGATACCGCCGATGATCCCCAGCACCAGAGCCGCGTTGCGCATGAAATGCCTCCTTTGCGTTTTCCCGGGAATACGCGCTTCAGCGGGCATTGCCAAGAAGGGCGGCACGGGTTTCGGGGCTCCAGCCGAGATACGGCCGCCCGTCAACCATGATCACCGGCCGCTTCATCAACGTTGGATGAGCAGCAAGCAGGGTTGCTGGATCGGCATTGCGCACAGCCGCATCAAGCCCGCGCCATGTGGCCGAACGGCGGTTGACCAGTGCATCGCCAAGAACCGCATGCAGGGCGGTCATCTCCTCCCGTGTCAGGGGCTTTTCGCGGATATCCCGGAAACGGGGCGTCAGCCCCGCTGCCTCGAGAGCGCGGCGCGCCTTGCGGGTGCCATCGCAGTTCTTCAGACCGATCACAACGATTTCTCTGCCCATCGATATGCTCCTTCCGGTGTCATTTCTGCCTTTCCGGGCGATTTGCCGCCCAAATGCCATCTTTTCGATCTTTTCTCTTGCTATTTCCCCGCTTTGCCCTCATCTGATGTCTTGTGACAACAGATTTTCTAGCCGACCGCCTCCTTCAACGAGGCAGCCGCACTACCGAAGACCTGGCTGCACGACCCCGCCGCAATGACGCGCCGGGGAATATTGAAGAAGGAGAGAGCGGATGGCTACCGGCACCGTGAAATGGTTCAACACTACCAAGGGTTACGGCTTCATCGCCCCTGAGGATGGCGGCAAGGATGTGTTCGTTCACATTTCCGCCGTCGAACAGGCGGGCCTTACTGGCCTGGCCGACAACCAGAAAGTGGAATTCGAGCTTGTCGAAGGACGCGACGGCCGTCAGTCGGCGGGCGACCTGAAGGTTACCGACTGATTTCGGAACAGGCGCGGGTTCAGGCCCGCGCCCATGCCAGACAGACCCCCGCGCGGCACCGGCCGGGCGGGATTTTCATTGGGAAAGTTTTCATTGGGAAAGCCGGAGAACCGGACGGCAACGCCGCCTGCACGGCCCGAAAATGCCCGCTGACGAGGCCGCCCGCCCCTTGCCGGGGCATGTCTTCAGGCGCGTTCGGCGTATTCCATGGTTTCGGTATTGACGACGATTTCCTCGTCCTGACCGATGAAGGGAGGCACCATCACCCGCACGCCATTGTCAAGCAGGGCGGGCTTGAAGCTGTTGGCGGCGGTCTGTCCCTTCACTACCGGCTCGGTCTCGACAACCTTGCACACCACCTTCTGCGGCAGGGTGGCATTCAGCGCCTCGTTCTCGTAATATTCGATCTGTACCGTCATGCCGTCCTGCAGGAAGGGGCGACGGTCGCCCAGTATCCCGGCCGGCAGCTCGATCTGGTCGAAGGTCTCCATGTCCATGAACACCAGCATGCCATCGTTTTCATAAAGAAACTGCTGGTCCTTCTGCTCAAGGCGCACCCGTTCCACCTTGTCGGCCGAACGGAAGCGTTCGTTGAGCTTGGAACCATTGCGCAGGTTGCGCAGTTCGGTCTGAGCAAAGGCGCCGCCCTTGCCCGGTTTCACATGGTCAACCTTGACCACGACCCACAGCCCGCCATTGTGTTCAAGAACGTTACCGGGGCGGATTTCGTTTCCATTGATCTTGGGCATGATTGCGGAACCTCAAGGAACAGGTTGATCGAAGGGTCGGCCTCCCTATATATAGGTGCACTGGCGCTGGCAAGCCAACCGCAAGGGGTTGGCGGGCAGATATTTGGGGCAAAGTTTCGGGGGCAGGATAGCCATGCCTGGCACGCATGGCTGCCATTCTCAAAACGCATACCAGAATCACCCGCGAGCCGTCATAAACAACGGTACGCCGGCATGCGCAAGAGCAAGAACAATAAAGGACGACGAGATGAGAGATTTCGTTGACGGTACAGCCTTCAACCACGAGCAGGGAAACCGTGCACGCAAGCTGTTTGCGGCAGTTGTTCTGGCTGCACTCGACGATGCCATCGCTGATGACAAGAAATACGGCAACGGTCCCGAGCAGATCGCCCGCTGGGCGCGCTCGCGCGATGGCCGCGAAGTGCTGACCTGCGCCGGTATCGATCCCAACGAACGCGTGGTTCGTGGCCTGATGGAATTCGTCCGCCGCGGGGTACGCACCTCGGTCGCGCTTTCACGCGAGGAAAGCGAACGCCGCCAGCAGGCGCTGGCCAAGGCAGAAGCCGCCTGACCGGCTTCCCGCCGCTTCCCGGACAGGCACCGGGCAAAAATACAACGGACATGCAAGGAAGGGAACGCATTTCATGTGCTTCACATCGTGAAGTGCATTCCTACCTTCCCCTGTCCCGATACCCGGCCGGCCCCGGAACCCGCAGAATCAGCGTGCGCGAACTGCCCCGGCGCCACTGCCACAGGATCATGCAAAGGTCGAGCACCCGCAGCATTTCGAGCGGCATCACCATATTGATCCGACAGCGGCTGTGCCAATAAGCTGACGGGGCTTTTCGATAGCCAGCCCGACAGCGGCCAGAAATGCGGGCGGGCATCATCATGATGCAACGGGAAATCTGCAACACATGCAGAATGCCGGCACCGGCAAAGGCGGTCCGAACCCGCCATCCGTGCCAGACACCCGGAAGCGCCGCCCGGCCGACCGGGGCAACACCGGGCAACATGGGGCGGGGAAGTTCATCCCCGCCCTTTCGCATCACCTGGGGCACCGCTATTGGTGAGGGCAGCGCAAGACATGAGGCAAGCAATGGCAAAAGCCGTGATGGTACAGGGCGCAGGCTCCAACGTGGGCAAGTCGCTGTTCGTGGCGGGGCTGGGTCGTGCCTTTGTGCGGCGTGGCCTGCGGGTGCGACCCTTCAAGCCGCAGAACATGTCGAACAACGCCGGTGTCACCGCCGACGGGGGCGAGATCGGCCGCGCCCAGGCCCTGCAGGCACGAGCCTGCAGGGCAGCCCCCAGCGTGCACATGAACCCGGTGCTTCTGAAGCCCGAAAGCGAAACCGGCGCACAGGTGGTGGTGCAGGGGCAACGTCTGACCACCGCAAGGGCGCGCGATTACGGAAAACTGAAGAAACGGCTGCTGCCCAGAGTGCTGGAAAGCTTCGCCCGCATCTGCGAAGAAGCCGATCTGGTGCTGATCGAGGGGGCCGGAAGCCCGGCCGAGATCAACCTGCGCTCCGGCGACATCGCCAACATGGGCTTTGCCGAAGCTGCCGGCGTGCCGGTAATCCTGCTGGGCGATATCGATCGCGGCGGGGTGATTGCCCAGATGGTCGGCACCCGCGCAGTGCTTGAAGCAGCCGATGCCGCACGCATCCGCGGCTTTGCCGTCAACAAGTTCCGCGGCGATCCGGGCCTGTTCGCCGAGGGCATGGCGGAAATCGCGCAGCGCACCGGCTGGCAGGCGCTTGGCCTGGTGCCGTGGTTTCCCGATGCCTGGCGCCTGCCCGCCGAAGACGTGATGGACATCCCTTCCCGCACCGACGGCACGCTGCCCCGGCAGGGCCGTCAGGATCCGGACCGCCCCATCAGGATTGCCGTGCCCCGCCTGCCCCGGATCGCCAATTTCGACGATCTCGATCCCCTCATCGGCGAGCCGGGGGTCTGCGTCGAGATCATCGCGCCGGGGCACCCCCTGCCCGGCAATGCCGACCTGGTGCTGATCCCCGGCAGCAAGGCAACCATCGCCGATCTCGAAGCCTTTCGCGCCGAAGGCTGGGACATCGACCTGGCCGCCCATCTGCGCCGCGGCGGGCATGTGCTGGGAATCTGCGGAGGCTATCAGATGCTTGGACGCGAAATTCGTGATCCCCACGGCATCGAGGGTCGCCCCGGCACCCATCAGGGCCTCGGGCTGCTGGATGTGATCACCGAGATGCGGCCCGAAAAGCACCTGGGCCTTGCCACGGCCCGCTGTCGCCTGACCGGCTGCGGGGTTTCGGGCTATGAAATTCACATCGGCACCACCTTTGGCCCTGACTGCATGAACCCCTGGCTTGCGCCCGCAGCGGCACCGGCCGGCAGTTCCGCCGCCACGCCCGGGGAAAGGGTGCTTGGCTGCTACCTGCACGGAATATTCGCCAGCGATTCCTTCCGCCATGCCTTTCTGGCCCGCCTCGGCCATGCCGAAAGCGAAGCCACCGCCCATGAGGCCCGTATCGAGGAAACCCTCGACGCGCTTGCCTGTCATATGGAAGAGCATCTGGATCTTGACGCCATCCTCGGAATCGCCGCCAGGCCAGCGGCAGCCGGGGCCGTTTCCTTCCCGTCAGCGTGATCGCCCCGCCGCGCAGGCCTGCCTCACGAAAAGCGCAACGTCAGTTCCCGGTTCGTCATCTCCAGGAAGCGCGCCGCGGCAACCGGCAAGGTGCGGCCGCGCAGGCAGCCCGCGATCAACCGCCCGGCCGGTGCGCCGCGCAGATCGAGCGGCACCGCCACAAGCCCGTCACGCGAAAGATGAGGGCGCAGGTTGATCGCCAGGCTGAAGCTCAGTGCCTCGCCGCCCTGCGACATCAGGCGCAACAGGTCGAGGCTGTTCGATTCCAGCGCCGGTTCCAGCGCAATGCCCAGCCGCTCGGCTGCCGCATCAAGCACCAGCCGGATGCCCTCCGGCCGCTTCGGCAGCAACAGCGGATATTCGGCGCAATCATAGATCCGAAGCTGCTTGCGCCCGGCCAGGGCGTGGCCCTCCGACATGATGCAGTACACCGGCTGGGGACCGGAATAGACGATCTGCAGGTCACGCATGTGCACCGGCTCGAAAACGATGGCGATGTCATTGGAAAGATCGGTGAGCGAATGCTCGGCCTCGCCCCGCTCGTGCAGGTTCACGCTGAAGGTCACGGCGGGAAACTCGGCCAGATGCC
This sequence comes from Paracoccaceae bacterium, assembly GCA_026989355.1. GTDB lineage: Bacteria > Pseudomonadota > Alphaproteobacteria > Rhodobacterales > Rhodobacteraceae > WFVA01. The sequence continues at coordinate 83,403 of JALSJM010000010.1, forward strand.
GCTTGAGAAGATCGGGCAGGAAATACTGCACCGCCTCACGCGTGGTGGCGATGTTGACGTGCCCCGCGCGCATGCCCGAAAGATCGGCGATGCGTGACTTCACCCGCTCCATGTCGGCCAGCTGATCGCGGATATGCTTGAGCAGGATCTCGCCGGCGATATTGGGGCGCAGGCCCGAGGGATGGCGCTCGAAGATCTCGACGCCAAGCTCTTCTTCCACCGCCAGAATGCGACGGTTGAGCGCGGAAGGGGTGATCCCCAGTTCTTCCGCCGCACTGCGAAGCGAGCCGGTGCGGGCGATTTTCTCAATATATCTGAGAGTTTGCAGATGACGCATGGCGACAGGACCCATGTGTTGCGTTTTTTGCAACATATTCCTGATTTCTTAGCAACAGACAGCAACGCCCGCAAGGGTTATGAGAAAGCCGGTCGATTCACCCAACCGGAAGGAATCATGCTGCATGGCAGAGAAGCTTGTTGTTATCGGAGCCGGAATGGCATCGGGGCGGTTTCTGGAAGAACTGTTCGAACGCGCCCCCGGCGCCCATGACGTGACCCTGTTCGGCGCCGAGCCCCGGGGAAATTACAACCGCATCATGCTGTCGCCGGTGCTGGCCGGCGAAAAGAGCTATGACGAGATCGTCACCCATGACGGCGAATGGTATCGCCGCCACGGCGTGACCACCCGCTTCGGCGAAGCGGTGGTGAAGATCGACCGCAAACGCAAGACGGTGATCAGCCCCGGCGGCGAAACCGCCTATGACAAGCTGGTGATCGCCACCGGATCGGCGGCATTCTTCATCCCCGTTCAGGGTAATGATCTGCCCGGGGTGATCGGCTTTCGCGACATGGATGATGTGGAAACCATGCTGGACGCGGCCAGGAAACCGGGCGGCAGGGCGGTGATCATCGGCGGCGGGCTGCTGGGGCTCGAAGCGGCGGCGGCGCTGAAGGCCCGGGGCATGGATGTGACGGTGCTGCACCTGATGGGCCACCTGATGGAGCGCCAGCTTGATCCGGCGGCCGGATATCTTCTGCAGAAGGCGCTGGAGGCCCGCGGCATCCGGGTGATCTGCAAGGCCCATACCACGGCCATCCTGGGCCGCGAGCGGGCCGAGGCGGTGCTGCTGGAAGACGGCTCTCTGCACGAGGCCGACATCGTGGTGATGGCCGCCGGCATCCGCCCCGAAACACGCCTTGCGGTGGATGCCGGGCTGCGGGTCGAGCGCGGCATCTGGGTGGATGACGCCATGCAGACCACTGACCCCCACATCCTTGCGCTTGGCGAATGCGTCGAACACCGGGGAATCGTCTACGGCCTGGTCGCCCCGCTTTACGACATGGCCGGCGTGCTGGCCCGCCGCCTTGCCGGCGACGAAACGGCCGCCTTCGAGCCCCCGGCCGTTTCCACCCGGCTGAAGGTGACCGGGATCGATCTGTTCTCGGCCGGTGATTTCGCCGAAACCGAGGGCCGCGAGGAAATCGTGTTCCGCGATCCGGGCCGGGGCATCTACAAGCGCCTGGTGATAGAGGACAACCGTATCATCGGCATCGTCATGTATGGAGATACCGACGACAGCAGCTGGTTCTTCGCCAAGCTGAAATCGGGCGAGGACATCTCGGAGATCCGCGACACGCTGATCTTCGGCCCGGCGTTTCAGGGGGGCGCCACCGCGGACCCTCTGGCAGCCGTTGCAGCCTTGCCGCCTGAGGCGGAAATCTGCGGCTGCAACGGCGTCTGCAAGGGCACCATCACCGCCGCGATCGAGGGCGGCGCCACCGATCTGGCGGCAATCCGCGCCACCACCAAGGCCTCGGCCTCCTGCGGCACCTGCACCGGGCTGGTCGAGCAGCTTCTTGCCGCCACGCTCGGCGATGACTTCAAGGCCCAGGCCCGGGCCGGCATGTGCGAATGCACCGATCTCTCGCACCAGGACGTGCGCCGGCTGATCCGCGCTGCCGGGCTGAAGTCGATCCCGGCGGTGATGCAGGAAGGGGGCTGGAAAACCTCCTGCGGTTGCGCGAAATGCCGCCCGGCACTGAATTTCTACCTGCTGGCCGAATGGCCGCTGGAATACGAGGATGACGAGCAGAGCCGTTTCGTGAACGAGCGCAACCACGCCAACATCCAGAAGGATGGCACCTACAGCGTTATGCCGCGCATGTGGGGTGGCATGACAACCCCCGCGGAGCTGCGCGCCATTGCCGATGCGGCTGAAAAATACAACGTGCCGGCGGTGAAGGTAACCGGCGGACAGCGGATCGACCTGCTGGGTGTCAGGAAAGAGGATCTGCCTGACATCTGGGCCGATCTCAACGCTGCGGGCATGGTTTCGGGCCATGCCTATTCCAAGGGCCTGCGCACGGTGAAAACCTGCGTCGGAACCGATTTCTGCCGCTTCGGCACCCAGGACAGCACCGGCCTTGGCATCCGGCTGGAAAAGATCCTCTGGGGCAGCTGGACACCGCACAAGGTGAAGCTCGGGGTTTCGGGCTGTCCGCGCAACTGCGCCGAGGCCACCTGCAAGGACGTTGGCATCGTCTGTGTGGATTCCGGTTACGAGATCGGCGTGGCCGGTGCCGCGGGCATGGATCTGAAGAAGACCGAGCCCCTGGCCAAGGTCGAAACCGAGGAAGAGGTGATCGCTCATGTGGTGGCCTTCATCCAGCTTTACCGTGAAAACGCCGCCTATCTCGACCGCCCCTACAAATGGGTGGCCGGCGTGGGCATGGACTGGGTGCGCGAACAGGTGGTGGAGGATGCCGAAAACCGCGCCGCCCTGTGCGAACGCTTCGAGATCTCGCAATCGGTCTATCGCAAGGATCCCTGGGCCGCACAGGCCACCGAACGCCACAAGGCACTGAAATGGCGCCCACTTGCAGATCTTGCACAGGAGGCCGCGGAATGAGCCGCTGGATCGACATCGCCGCCCTTGACGACATTCCCCGCCGCGGCGCCCGCGTGGTGAAAACACCCCATGGCTGCGTGGCGATCTTCCGCACCCATGACGACCGGGTGTTCGCGCTTGACGACGCCTGCCCACACCGCAAGGGCCCCCTTTCGGAGGGCATCGTGCACGATCAGGCCGTCACCTGCCCGCTGCACGGCTGGGTGATCAGCCTGTCCACCGGTCTTGTCCAGGGCCCCGACGAAGGACAGGTCGCCACCCATGAAGTGAAGCTGAAGGCCGGGCGCATCCTGCTTGACGCAACCCGCCTTCTGACACGCCCGGCCGCGGCATGACGGACGCGGTCTGCACAAGCTGCCCCTATTGCGGCGTCGGTTGCGGGGTGCTGGCCACGACGACGGGCGAGGTGCGCGGCGACCCCGATCATCCGGCGAATTTCGGCCGGCTCTGCTCCAAGGGTGCGGCACTTGGCGAAACCATCGGCCTTGAAGAGCGCCTGCTGCACCCCGAGGTCGGCTCCCGCCGCGCCAGCTGGGATGCAGCGCTCGATCTGGTGGCCGCGCGCTTTGATGAGGCAATCCGCACTCATGGCCCCGACAGTGTGGCATTCTATGTTTCCGGCCAGCTTCTGACCGAGGATTACTATGTTGCCAACAAGCTGATGAAGGGTTTCATCGGCAGCGCCAACATCGATACCAATTCTCGCCTGTGCATGGCCTCCTCGGTTGCCGGGCACAAGCGCGCCTTCGGTGCCGATACCGTGCCCGGCACCTATGAGGATATCGAGTTGGCCGATCTGGTGGTGCTGGCGGGTTCGAACCTGGCCTGGTGCCATCCGGTCCTGTTCCAGCGGCTTGACGAGGCCCGCAAGGCGCGGCCGGAAATGAAGCTGGTGGTGATCGATCCGCGCCGCAGCGCCAGCGCCGAAGGCGCCGATCTGCATCTTGCCATCCGCCCCGATGGCGATGCCGCCCTGTGGAACGCGCTTCTGGCCGAGATCGCCCGGCGCGGCGCGCTTGACGAAGGATACCTGCGCCGCCACGTGCAGGGGTTCGATGACGCGCTGGCCGCCGCCCGTGCCTCGGATCCGGCAGCAAGCGGCCTTTCGGCCGAGGAAATCGCCGCCTTCTGCAACATGTGGATCGGCACCAGGCGCGTGGTCACCCTGTATTCGCAGGGCGTCAACCAGTCGGCGCACGGCACCGACAAGGTGAACGCGATCATCAACTGTCACCTGGCTACCGGCCGTATCGGACGCCCCGGCATGGGCCCCTTCTCGGTAACCGGACAGCACAACGCCATGGGCGGGCGCGAGGTGGGCGGGCTTGCCAACATGCTGGCCTGCCACCTTGACATCGAAAACGGGGCGCATCGCGATGCGGTGCGCAATTTCTGGCAATCCCCGACGATCTGCACCCGGCCGGGGCTGAAGGCAGTCGATCTGTTCAGGGCCTGCACCGAGGGAAAGATCAGGGCGCTGTGGGTAATCTGCACCAACCCGGCGGTTTCCCTGCCCCGCGCCGATGCGGTGGCCAGGGCCATCGCCGCCGTGCCCTTCACGGTGGTTTCCGACATCACCCGCACCGATACCACCGCGCTGGCCGACGTGCTTCTGCCGGCGCTTGCCTGGGGCGAGAAATCCGGCACCGTCACCAATTCCGAGCGCCGAATCTCGCGCATGCGCGCCTTTCTGCCCGCCCCCGGCGAAGCGCGCGCCGACTGGCGCATCCTGAGCGATGTGGCGGCGCGGATGGGCTGGGGCAAGGCGTTCTCATATGACGGCCCGGCCGACATCTTTCGCGAACATGCCGCACTTTCCGGCCTCGCCGGCGCCCTGGGACGCGATTTCGACATCTCGGCCCTGGCCCGGATTTCCGATGGCGAATACGAGGCGATGAAACCCTTCTGCTGGCCCCGGCCCGCCAGCGGGCAAAGCCCACTCACCGCAGGGCGGTTCTTTGCGGAGGGTGGCTTCTATCATCCCGACGGGCAGGCGCGGATGCTGGCCATCACCCCCCCCGCACCGCGCCCGGCCGCTCCGGGGCGGTTTCACCTCAACACCGGCCGGATCCGCGACCAGTGGCACACCATGACCCGCACCGGCAGATCTCCGCGCCTGGGTCAGCACCTGGCCGAACCCTTCGTGGAAATGCACCCGCAGGATGCCACTGCGCTGTCGCTGGAACCGGGCGATGTGGTGCGCCTGAGTGCCGGAGAAAGCACTGCAGCACTCAGGGTGCTGATCACCGATCGCGTCAGACCCGGAGAAATCTTCGCGCCGATGCACTGGAGCGGGCGCACGGCCACCGCCGGACGGATCAACCCGCTGGTGCCGGGGCCGACCGATCCGGTGTCCGGCCAGCCGGCGCTGAAACACGGCACCGCGCGGCTCGAACGCCTTGAGGCCGCCTGGTTCGGCTTTGCCGCCGCCGCCACGCCGCTGGCGCCGCCTCCCGAAGCGACCTACGCCTATGGCGCGGTGATCCGCACCCCCACCGGCTGGAGCCTTGAATGCGCCGGCCGCGAAATCCCGCAGGACTGGATCGCCACTGCCCGCGCCCTGCTGGGCATGTCCGGGAACGCCTCCGGAGAGGCCTCCGCAGACATGCCCGCCGGCACGGCCAGCATCGCCGAAGATCCGGCCCGCGGCCTTGTCCGGGTGGCCTTCCATGATGATGCGGAACGCCTGCAGGGCCTGTTCTTTGCCGCCCCTCACCCGGTGCGCCTGGCCCGCGGCTTTGCCGCCGGTCAGATCGGCCGGCGCATCGCCGCGGCGCAGATCCTGGCAGGACGCGCGCCGGCTGATCTTCCCGATCCGGGCCGCACCGTCTGCGCCTGCTTCAATGTCGGACTCAATACCATCTGTGCCGCGATCCGCGCCGGTGCCACCGATGCCGCCGCCCTGGGGCGCGCCACCGCTGCCGGCACCAACTGCGGCGCCTGCAAGCCCGAGCTCGAAACCCTGATCGCGAACGCCCGCCTTCGCGCGGCCGCCGAATGAAAACGAACGGAACCGGCATGCAGGCAGATGCCATGACACAGCCCCCGAAAACACCACAGCGTGAAAGATGAACACGGAGACAGGAATGCAGACTGCCCCCTCACCCACCCGCAACGACCAGACCCGCGCGCTTGCGCTTGCAACATTCGCCTTCGCCACATGCTTTGCGGTCTGGACGCTGTTCTCGATCATCGGTATCTCGATCAAGAAGGAACTCGACCTCAGCGACACCCAGTTCGGCCTGCTGGTGGCCACCCCGGTGCTGACCGGATCGGTCAGCCGGCTGTTCCTCGGGATCTGGGCCGAGCGCGTGGGCGGACGCCTTGCCTTCGCCCTGCAGATGCTGGTAACGGCCGGCGCCGTATGGATGCTGACCTGGGCCGAGACCTATCCGATGTTCCTGCTGGCAGCGCTCGGGCTGGGGCTTGCGGGAGGATCCTTCATCATTGGTGTTTCCTATGTCTCGCGCTGGTATCCTGCCGGCCGGCAGGGCACGGCGCTCGGCATATTCGGGGTGGGCAACATCGGTGCCGCGGCCACCAACTTTGCCGCCCCCTTCCTGGTGGTAGCCTTCGGCTGGGAAGGCACGGCCCGGCTTTATGCCCTGCTGCTGGCAGCTACCGCAGTGCTGTTCTGGCTGCTGGCACACACCGATCCCGTGCACGCCGCGCGCGCCGGGCAGGCAGGCCGCGCCCCCTCGCTGCGTGCCCAGCTCGCGCCGCTCTCCAATCCGCAGGTCTGGCGTTTTTCGGCCTATTACTTCTTCGTGTTCGGCGGTTTCGTGGCGCTGGCCTCGTTCCTGCCGCGGTTCTACCAGGGGGCCTACGGGCTGGAGATCACCACTGCCGGCATGCTGGCAACGCTCTATTCCCTTCCCGGCGCGGCCTTCCGGGCGCTCGGCGGCTGGATGTCCGACAGATGGGGCGCGCGCTACCTGCTCTACCGGGTATTCGGCGCAGCGCTCGTGCTGCTCTTGCTGATGGCTCATCCGGGCGGGCAGTTCGTGATCCCCGGCATGAATGGCCCCCTGCGGCTTGATCTTTCGATGCCGCTGTGGCTGTTCGTGGGGCTGACGATCCTTCTGGGCTTCGTGATGAGCCTTGGCTCGGCCGCCGTGTTCAAGCATGTAGCGGCCTATTACCCCGCGCATGTGGGGCCCGTGGGCGGACTTGTGGGCATGATCGGCGGGCTCGGCGGCTTTTTCCTGCCGATCGCCTTCGGCGTCCTGCTTGATGCCACCGGCATCTGGACGGTGCCGTTCCTGCTGCTGTTCGCGGTGGTCGGGGGCACGCTTGTGTGGATGCACCGCGCAGTGCGGACGCTGGAGCGGCAAAGGCCTGATGTCCTGCCGGGGCAGCGTGCCCGCAGCGCCTGAACAGCGCGACCGGATGCCGTCCGCTCGCCGCCCCTGCAATCCCGGAAATCTGGAGGCGAGTACCGGAATCGAACCGGTGTACACGGATTTGCAATCCGCTGCGTAACCACTCCGCCAACTCGCCGAAGCCACGGGCGTAGTAACCCAAGCCATTTTGCAGCGCAAGCCGCTTGTGCGGCGCCGCGGCCTGTTGCCGTGGCCAGCGGCCTGTGGCAAGAGGGAACCGGGCCGACCACCGCAAACGACGGGAACCAGAGATGACAGATTTTGCAACCCAGCGAGAGATGATGGTTGACAGCCAGGTGCGCCCCTCGGATGTGACCCGCTACCCGATCATCGCGGCGATGCTCGCGGTGCCGCGCGAAGCCTTCGTTCCGGATGCCAGACGCACCGTGGCCTATGCCGAGGAAAACATCGAGATCGCCGAGGGGCGGGTTCTGCTGGCCCCGCGCAGCTTTGCCAAGCTGCTGAACGAACTTGACATCGAACCCCATGACATCGTGCTCGATCTGGGCTGCGGGCTGGGCTATTCGGCTGCGGTGATCGCGCGCATGGCCGATACGGTGGTGGCCGTCGAGGAAATCGAGGGCATGGCCGAAGAAGCGCAGGCGCTGCTGTCGGGCCTCGGAATCGACAATGCCGCCGTGATCGAGGGCCGGCTGGCCGAGGGGGCCGCGAAACACGGGCCTTATGACGTGATCACCATCGGTGGCGGGGTAGAGTGCGTGCCGCAGGCGATCACGGATCAGCTGAAGGAAGGCGGGCGCATCGGCGCCATCTTCATGGAAGGCGATCTGGGCGAAGCGCGCATCGGCATGAAGGCTGAGGGAGAAATCACCTGGCGCCATGCTTTCAATGCCACGGCGCCTGTCATGCCGGGGTTCGTCAGACAGCGGGAATTTGCCCTGTAAGGCTTGGGTTTCCAACCGGTTTCTGGTAAGCCTTTGCAAAGCCCGCACGAACGGGCACGAGGCAGGAAAACAAGGATGAACTCATGCAGATGGTATTGAAGCGGATATTCGCGGTCTGGATTCTGGCGTTGCTCGCCATTCCGGTGCCTGCAGCTGTACGAGCCGAAACGCTGGCCGATGCCCTGGTTTCGGCCTACAGGAACAGCGGACTGATCGAACAGAACCGGGCGCTGCTGCGGGCCGCCGATGAAGACGTGGCCACAGCTGTTTCGGCCCTGCGCCCGATGCTCAGCTATTCTGCCAGCGCCACCTATTCCGAGCCGGCCCGCCAGCCGGGTACCGACCGCCTTTCGGCCAGTATCGGGCTGCAGGGCAAACTGCTGCTTTACGACGGCGGAGCCTCGCGCCATGCAATCGCTGCGGCCAGGGAAACCGTGCTTGCCACCCGCGCCGGCCTGCTCGACATCGAACAACAGGTGCTGCTGCGTGCCGTTACCGCCTATATGAACATGCGTCGCGACAGCGAAATCGTGGCCCTGCGGCAAAACAACGTGCGGGTCATCAGCGAGCAGCTGCGCGCCGCGCAAGATCGCTTTGACGTGGGCGAGGTTACCAGAACCGACGTGGCTCTGGCCCGCTCGCGCCTGGCGCAGGCCCGGGCGGGGCTTGCTGCCGCGAAGGGCGCGCTTGCCGCCTCGCGCGAGGAATACAAGGCCGCCATCGGTCACTATCCGAAGACACTTGCCCCCCCCCGCGGCCTGCCGGGCACTGCCCGTTCGCTTGAAGAAGCCCGCGGCATCGCGCTGAGCGCGCATCCGCAGGTAAAGAAGGTTCAGCACGAGGTCGCCGCCGCCGAACTGAACGTGAAACGCGCGGCATCGAGGATGAAGCCGCAACTGAAGGCAACAGCCCAGGTGGCGGTTGACAAGGACGGCAACGATTCCAGCTCGATCGGCCTTACCTTCGGTGGCCCGATCTATCAGGGGGGGCAGTTGAGCGCCCTTTACCGCAAGGCGCTGGCGCAGCGCGATGCGGCGCGGGCCGGGCTGCACCTGGTGGGGCTGAACGTGGCGCAGGGGGTGGGCAATGCGTGGTCGCAGCTTGAGGTGGCGCGCGCCCAGATCACCGCATCCGATCAGCAGATTCGTGCCGCTCAGGTGGCCTTCCGCGGGGTCAAGGAAGAAGCCACGCTCGGGGCGCGCACCACGCTTGACGTGCTTGATGCCGAACAAGAGCTTCTTGACGCCCGGGCCAGCCGTGTCTCGGCCGTGACAAGCCAGTATATCGCGGCCTATCAACTGCTTTCGGCCATGGGATTGCTTACCGCCGATCACCTGAAACTGGGCGTGCCCACCTATGATCCGGCAGCCTATTACAACGCGGTGCAGGGCGCTCCGGCCACCGGCGCGCGCGGCAAGCGGCTTGACGCGGTAATGAAGGCGCTCGGAAAGTAACTGCAACACCGCAGGGTTTTTCGGCCGCCATCCCGGATGGCAGGCCAGACGGCCCGGCTGCAGACGGGGCCGGAACAGATTGCGGTACCGTCCTTTTCCGTCTGTTCCGCCAACACATTCCGACCACGATATTGTGCAATCGTGATCCACGGGATATGATCCCGGGAAAATGACGAGCAGGAACAGCCATGCAAGAAACGGTATCGAATGCGGAAATAGAAGACGTCCTGTCCTCGATCAGACGTCTGGTATCCCAGAATGGCGGCGCCACCCTTTCCAGAGAAGGGGGGAGCACCTCCGGTGCATCTGCCGCCCCCCCTGCCGAGCCACTCGGGATGTTCCTGCTGACACCCGATTACCGTATCGGCGATCCGGAAAACCCGGCGAATGCACCCGCGACAGATGCCTCGGACCGCCGCGCGGGCGGAGCGGTTGCCGAGGACACTCCCCCGCAATCCAGCCCCGCCAGGGCCGAAGTGACCAGCAGCCTGCAGGAACTGGAAAGAACCGTTCTGGAGCTTGAATCCGCAATCAGCGAAACAGGTGCCGACTGGGAACCGGACGGCAGCGAAGAACCGGACGAGGAAGCCGCCGCAACCATCCCCCTGCCGCACCTCTATCGCGCGCTCAGCGCATCCGGCAAGCCCCGCACCCCGCAGGAAGCACAGCCCGCAGCAGACGCGGGCCATACGGGGAATGAATTCACTTCTTCCCGGCACCGGATGACGGCAGGCACTGCCCCCGCCGTACCGGAAACAGAGGCGGAAAGCGCGACAAGGCCCGCGCCCGCCGCCCCGCTTTCCGCCGCAGGCGCATCTTTCGCAGCGGATGCCGGGGAAGGCACCTCCGGAGCGCCGGAACGAAACGATCTCTCTCCCGAGCCTGTGCAGGATTCCCTGCCCGATTCGGAAATGCTGCGGGCTCTGGTGGCCGAAATCGTGCGCCAGGAACTCAAGGGCGAACTGGGCCAGCGGATCACACGCAACGTGCGCAAGCTGGTGCGCCGCGAAATCTATCGCGCACTGGAAAGCCGTCGCATCGAATGATCGCCGCATCATCTCGCCGCTGAACCCGCGCCCTGACACGCGGGCGGAACCGGTATCCAGGCGGCATCAGCCTGCGTGGCCGTTCACCCAGGATTCGATCGCACTGGCCGGCATGGCACCGGACTGGCGCGCGATCTCGCGCCCGCCCCGGAACAGCGCCATGGTGGGAATGCCTCGGATGTTGTAGCTGGCCGACGCCTGCGGAAAATCCTCGGTATTGATCTTGGCAAAGCGCACTCGATCACGCATTGCCGCCGCTGCCTTTGAAAACTCCGGCGCCATCATCCGGCAAGGCCCGCACCACGGGGCCCAGAAATCGATCACCAGCGGCACATCGTCATTCTTTGCGGCTTTTTTCAGGGTCGTGAAATCGATCTCGTGCACCTTGCCGCCCATCAGTCGCGCACCGCAAATGCCACATTTCGGGCCGGCAGCCAGCTTGTCAGAGGGCACACGGTTCACTGCCCCGCATGAAAGGCATGTCAGTTTCAGGGGTTTACTCATTTTTTTGCCTCTGCTATTCACATTCGTGATTTTGAATATATATGACCCGCCAAGAGGATTTTAACCCCCGCAACCGCGATCATGCTAGGATGCCGGGAAATAAAAGGGAACACCGATGCAGGAGCAGTTGAAAGGCCCTTCACCAGTATCTACACAGAAAACAGCGCAGAGGGGCAGATTGCACCTGCCCGGATTTCAGAGAGGAAGCCAGCCATGAAACGTTTTCCCATGATCCTGATGGCCGTCCTGCTGAGCGGAGCGCTTCTTTCACCGACTTCCGGACAGGGCGAGACCATCACCCTTGAGCCCCGCACCATCATCGAATGGAAGGCGATCCACGGTGTGATCGAGGCCCGCGAAAACGTGCCGGCACGCGCGCGAATCGGCGGCACCATCGAAAGCCTTGAAACCACCGAGGGCGACCGCGTGAAGGCCGGGCAGCGGCTGGCGGTGGTAAAGGACGACAAGCTTGAATTCCGCCTGCGCGCGATCGATGCCCAGCTTGAAGCGCTGCAGGCGCGTCTGGATACGGCTGAAACCGAGCTGAAGCGCGGCCAGGAGCTGATCAAGCGCGGCGTGATCACCACTCAGCGGCTGGACCAGCTGACCACCGAGGTAAACGTGCTGAAAGGCCAGATACGCAGCGTCGAGGCCGAACGCCGGGTGGTCGAGCAACAGGTGAACGAAGGTGCGGTTCTGGCCCCTGGCGACGGTATCGTGCTTGATGTGCCGGTGTCGAAGGGCTCGGTGATCAACCCGGGCGAACCGGTGGCGATCATCGGCAGCGGCGGCATGTTCCTGCGTCTTTCGGTGCCCGAGCGCCACGCACCCAGGCTGATAGAGGGTGACGCAATCGAGATCGGCTCCGGTGATGACGGCAAGGCGCAAACGGGCCGGCTGGTAAAGGTCTATCCGCAGATTGCCGGCGGGCGCGTGCAGGCCGATGTCGAGGTGCCCGGCCTTGAAACCCGTTTCGTGGGCAAACGGGTTCTGGTGCGTCTGCCGGTAAGCGAACGCCAGGCCCTTCTGGCACCGGCCGAGGCACTGGAAATGACCGGTGGCATCGATTTCGTAAGGGTGCTGACGGGGGAACGTACCCTGCGCCGCGCTGTCGTGCCCGGCCGCAGGATTGCCCTCGATGGCCGGGAATGGGTTGAAATCCTGTCCGGCCTGGTGCCCGGCGACAAGGTGGTGATCGGCGATGAGTGACCTTGGCGAAACCGGTGCCCTTGGCATCGCAGGGCGGCTGACACGACAATTCATCCTGTCGCCGCTGACCCCGTTGTTCCTGATGGCTGCCGTGGCCATGGGGCTGATTGCCCTGATGGCGCTTCCGCGCGAGGAAGAACCGCAGATCTCGGTGCCACTGGTTGACGTGCATGTGCGCGCCGACGGCCTGAAGGCCGAGGATGCAGTAAAACTTGTCACCGAGCCCCTGGAAAACATCATCAAGGGCATTGATGATGTCGAGCACGTCTATTCCCAGACCCGCGATAACCAGGTGATGGTGACGGCCCGCTTCAAGGTGGGGCTTTCGGCCGATACCGCCATCCTGCGCCTGCGCGACAAGCTGCTGGCCAATCTCGATCGCATCCCGGTAGGCATTCCCCAGCCCCTGGTGGTTGGCCGCGGCATCAATGACGTGGCGATCGTAACCCTCACCTTTGCACCGGCCGAGGGGCAGGAACGGGCGCTTTCGGGTGCCGATGTCAGCCGCATCGTGCACGAGGTCGAGAAGGAAATCACCAAGATCGAGGATGTAGGCTATACCTATATCGTTGGCGACGAGGCCGAGGCGCTCAGGATCGATCCCGATCCGGAAAGGCTGGCGCTCTACGGTGTGACGCTGCAGCAGCTTGCCGGCAAGATCGAAGGGGCCAACCGCTCGGCCCCCGCAGGGCTGGTGCGCGACAATGGCGAACAGGTGGGGCTGATCCTGGGCAAAACGCTGGAAAGCCCCGAAGAGATCGCCAACCTGCTGCTCACCACCCGCGACGGCCGCCCCGTCTATGTGCGCGATGTCGCCGAGGTGCGCTTCGTACGCGATCTCGATGAACATCACGTGGCCACCCTGCGCAAGGAACAGGACGGCGAAATCACCCGCCGCCCGGCGGTAACCCTGGCAATAGCCAAGCGCGCCGGAGCCAACGCGGTGGTGGTCGCCCAGGCGATCGAAGAAAAGCTGCATCGGCTGGAAGGCTCCCTGATCCCCGAAAGCCTCGAGGTGGAAATCACCCGCAACTATGGCGAAACTGCCGATGAAAAGGCCAACGAACTGCTGTTTCACCTCGGACTGGCCACGGTTTCGATCGTGATCCTGATCTGGCTGGCGATCGGCTGGCGCGAAGCGGCGGTGGTGGCGGTGGTCATCCCTGTCACCATCCTGATCACGCTGTTCGCCAGCTGGATCATGGGTTACACGATCAACCGGGTTTCGCTGTTCGCACTGATCTTCTCGATCGGGATCCTGGTGGATGATGCCATCGTGGTGATCGAGAATATCGCCCGCCACTGGGCCGGCAAGCGGCGCGAGCAAAGCCATTTCGGAGCCGCGGTAGCCGCAGTGGCCGAAGTGGGCAACCCCACCATCGTGGCCACGCTCACGGTGGTGGTGGCGCTGCTGCCGATGATGTTCGTTTCGGGACTGATGGGCCCCTACATGAGCCCCATCCCCGCCAATGCTTCGGCAGCGATGATCTTTTCCTTCTTCATCGCCGTCACCATCACCCCCTGGCTGATGATGAAGATTGCTGCCAACGCCCCCGTGGCGCATGAGGAAGGCGGCGCCGACGGCGGCCGGATCGGGCGCATCTATGCCGCTTTTGCCCGTCCGGTGCTGAAAACCAAGGCGCGCAGCCTGCTGTTCCTTCTGGTGGTGGTGGTGCTTTCCTTCGGCTCGCTCGTGGCACTTTATACCAGGGATGTCACCGTCAAGCTGCTGCCGTTCGACAACAAGTCCGAACTTTCGGTAGTTGTCGATCTGCCCGAAGGGGCTTCGGTCGAGATGACCGACGCCATCCTTCAGCAGGTTGCCCGGATCGCACTGGAGATGCCCGAGGTGATTTCGGCCCAGACTTATGCCGGAACCGCCGCGCCCTTCGACTTCAACGGCCTGGTGCGCCACTATTTCCTGCGCCAGTTGCCCGAGCTCGGTCAGGTGCAGATCAACCTTCTGCCCAAGACGGAACGCGAGCGCACCAGCCACGAAATCGCGCTTGATCTGCGCGAACGGCTGAAGAGCGGCATCACCGACCTGCCCGAAGGCACCGTGATGAAAACCGTCGAACCCCCTCCGGGGCCACCGGTGATCGCCACCCTTCTGGCCGAGGTCTATGGCCCCGATGCGCAAACCCGCCGCGAAACCGCGCGACGCATCCGCGAAGCCTTCGAAAGCGTGCCCTTCGTGGTGGACGTGGACGACAGCTTCGGCCGGCAGCCGCGTCAGTTCCGCGCCGAGCTTTCGCCCAATGATCTGGAGTTCTTCCGGGTGCAGGAACGCGATGTTCTCGATACGCTCAGGATGCTTAATTCGCAGATCACGGTGGGCTATTCGCACCGCGGCGGGGGCCGCCAGCCGATCCCCATCGTGGTGGGACGCGATCGCAGCGAACAGGTGATCGACGAGCGCATGCTCGCCACCCCCGTGCCCGCCAACGTGCTGCCCGGAGATCGTGGAGTGGTTGAACTGGGCGATGTGGTGAATATCCGTGAAGAATATGCCTCATACCCGATCTTCCGCCACAACGGCCGCTATGCCGAAATGGTGATGGGTGAGCTTGCCGGACAGTTCGAAGCCCCTCTCTATGGCATGCTCGCCGTAGCCGAAAAGCTTGACCAGATGGACTGGGGCAAACTTGAAAGGCCGGTGATCCGCTATCACGGCCAACCCCAGGATGAAAGCCACACCACCCTCTTGTGGGATGGAGAGTGGGAAGTCACCTGGGTGACCTTCCGCGACATGGGTGCGGCATTCATGGTGGCGCTTCTGGGAATCTATATCCTGGTGGTGGCGCAGTTCGGATCGTTCAGGCTGCCGCTGGTGATCCTGACTCCCGTGCCGCTCACCTTCCTCGGAATCATGTTCGGGCACTGGCTGTTCGGCGCACCCTTCTCTGCCACCTCGATGATCGGCTTCATCGCGCTGGCGGGGATCATCGTGCGCAACTCGATCCTGCTGGTGGATTTCATCCGCCACGCCAATGACGACGGCCATGTGGACATCCCCACCCTCGTCAGGGCCGGCGCCACCCGCTTCAAGCCGATTTTTCTGACAGCGCTTGCCGCGATGATCGGCGCCGCGGTGATCCTGGCCGATCCGATCTTCCAGGGGCTGGCGATCTCGCTGCTGTTCGGGCTTTTCACCTCAACCGTTTTCACGGTGCTGGTGATCCCGGCGATCTATCGGGTATTCCGCACCTGAGATGGGCGCAAACCCGTGAAAGGCCGCGTGCCGGGTAAAAACCGGGCCGCGGCCTCTCTTGACTTCTTGCCTTTCACGGCCACCGCTGCGGGCTCGCCTGACCCGCGTCCGGCCCAGGCCCCTGCGGCCGGGCCTCGGGGTCTCAGTGAACGGTCACCGGGGTCAGATCATTCTGGCGCGCCAGAACAAAAGCCAGGTTGCGATCGCGCACCAGTGCCAGCCGTTCGCCATCAGCACTGTGCACCGCATAAAGCGTATCGGTGCCGGGCACCTGTGCCTGCACCTCCTGGGGCAGATCGGCAACGGAAACCTTGCGCACGTAAACAATGCGCTCTTCCGGCCTGTCTTCCCGATCCTTCCCGAAATCGTATTTCGTTTTCATGTGTCTCCTTCCTCTGAAACCTGTCACCCTCTGGTGATCTTGATCCGCCTGCTCACCCTCTCCGGCTCGTGACGCTCGAGATCCACATGCAGCAGCCCGTTTTCCAGACGGGCACCCGTTACCTCGACGTTCTCGCCAAGCCCGAATACCTTTCGGAACTGACGCGCCGCGATCCCGCGGTGCAGGAAAACCCGCTTTGCATCTGCCTGCTCATCGGTGCTGCGGGCACCAGCGATCACCAGTTCGCCGTTTTTCGCCACCACCGACAGATCTTCTTCCGCAAAGCCCGCAACTGCCAGGCTGACGCGATAGCGGTTGTCGCTGATCCGTTCCACATTATAGGGCGGATAGCCGTCCTTGCCGACACCCGCAGTTTTGCCCCCCGCCTGGCCTTGCAGCTGGAAACCAAGGATCACGGGGCGCGCGCCCAATGCATATTTCATCGTTCCTGTCCTCTTTCCACGAGCGACATTTCCTGTTCCTGCGGGCCCCGTCAGCGGCAGCCACACAACATTCCTGCAGGAAACATGGGAATTCTCCGGACTTTCTGCAAGACATGTCCGCAACAGACACCCTCGGCGCATCTGTTGTGCGGCCGGTTTTTCGGGTACAGATGAAAAGGCAGAAGAAATCCCCCTCGGAAAGGCCCGACAGCGATGACAACGCCGGAAAGGATGTCGCACGAAGATGTGCTGCGCGTGAAACTCGAGGTTCTGAAACGCGAGCACCGCGATCTCGATCAGGCGATTCACGCGCTGGAAGACACCCGACGCGGCGATCCCTTCACCATCAAGCGGCTGAAACGCCAGAAGCTGCTGCTGAAAGATCGCATTGTCGCGATCGAGAACGAACTGACACCGGATATCATTGCGTGAGACGGCGCAATCGCTATATTGCGCGCTCCCGAGGCACAAGGGCACAAGGAAGGCAGCATGACCCAGGCAGCGGCACAGACGAAGGTCGGCATCATCATGGGCAGCCAGTCCGACTGGCCGACAATGCGCGAAGCGGCAGACATTCTTGATCAGCTGGGCGTTGCGCATGAAGTCAGGATCGTTTCCGCGCATCGCACCCCCGACCGTCTGTGGAACTATGGCCAGGACGCTGCCGGGCGCGGGCTTCGGGTGATCATCGCCGGCGCCGGCGGGGCCGCACATCTGCCCGGCATGATCGCCAGCAAGACATGCCTGCCGGTGATCGGCGTACCTGTCGAGACCCGGGCCCTTGGCGGACTTGACAGCCTTTATTCCATCGTCCAGATGCCACGCGGCTTTCCCGTGGCCACCATGGCGATCGGTGCGGCGGGGGCGGCCAATGCCGGGCTGATGGCGGCCGGGATCCTGGCGCTTGGCGATCCGGCGCTGGCAAAACGCCTGGAAAACTGGCGAAAAAACCTTTGCGCATCCATCCCCGAGGCTCCCGAAGATGCCGGCTGATCCCCTTTCCCCCGGAGCCACGATCGGCATTCTCGGCGGCGGACAGCTGGGCCGCATGCTGGCGGTTGCCGCAGCACGGCTGGGTTTTCGCTGCCACATCTTCGAACCTTCCCCCGATTGCCCCGCAGCACAGGTGGCAGCGGCCTGCTTCACCGCAGCCTATGACGATCCGGGCGCGCTTGTGGAATTTGCAGAAAGCGTGGACGTGATCACCTATGAATTCGAAAACATCCCCACTGCGGCGCTTGACGAACTTGAAGCCATCCGTCCGATCCGCCCCGCCCGGCGCGCGCTGGCGGTCTCGCAGGACCGGCTTGAGGAAAAGGAATTCCTGCGCAGCATCGGCCTGACCACCGCACCCTTCGCAAGGGTGGACAACTCCGGCGATCTGGACGCCGCCCTTGCCGCCATCGGTGCCCCGGCAATCCTGAAAACCCGCCGCTTCGGCTATGATGGCAAGGGGCAGATGCGCATGGACACGCCCGACGCAGCCCCGGATGCGCTGGCCGCGCTCAAGGGAACGCCTGCAATCCTTGAAGGACTTGTCGATTTCTCTCTTGAAATCTCCGTGATCGCTGCACGCAGCCTTTCCGGAGCAGTGGCCTGTTACGATCCGGGCCACAATGTGCATCAGAACGGCATCCTGCGCACCACCACCGTGCCCGCACCGATCAGCCCCGCAATCCGCAGCGATGCAGTGCTGCTGGCCGGGCGGATACTGAATGCGCTTGATTACGTGGGGGTGATGGGGATCGAGCTTTTCGTCACCCGGAGCGGCCTGATCGTTAACGAGATCGCCCCCCGGGTACACAATTCCGGCCACTGGACCCAGCAGGGATGCGTGATCGACCAGTTCGAACAGCACATGCGCGCCGTTGCCGGCTGGCCTCTTGGCGACGGTCGCCGCCATGCTGATGTTCAGATGGAAAATCTGATCGGCGATGATATCGCCCAGGTTCCCGAGATTGCCCGCGAACCGGGGGCGGCAATCCACCTCTATGGCAAGGCCCAGGCCCGTCCGGGCCGCAAGATGGGGCATGTGAACCGCATCATCGGCACCTGACGCAGGCTGCGGCGGGCAGCTTCGCGAAGGCGCGGATCATTCCAGACCAAGCTCTCGCCCGATGGCCTGACCATAGCCCAGGTTCTGCTCGAAACGGCCGGTTTTCAGAAAATGCTTGACCTGCTCGATCACCATCGGGTTGTTCATCATGAAGGTATGACTGACCGGCAGCACCACATGATCGCGCGCACCCTCGAGCCGAGTCGAAGCAACCGAAACCTTGCCATCATCGGGCCCCGGAATGATGAGTGAATAGAACGGATTCACCGAACGATTGCCGGCGATGATTCCCGTTTCCAGATCGGGCGGCGGCAGGCGGTGCGGCAGGCTGTCGGGGCCGGTGCCAAGCTGCATGCCGGCCGGGCCATTGATCAGACGGAACAGGGCGATATGGCCCAGCCTGTCCACCAGTTCCGAGCCGTGATTGGGCGGTGCCAGCATCACGACGCGGCCCAGATTTTCAGGGTGGGGACGGGCCAGATACCGGCGCACCAGAATCCCGCCCATGGAATGGGTAACGAAATGAATACGCCCGGTCCCCGCGCATTGCGTCACGGCCCGGGGCAAGATCTTGCGTTCCAGTTCTCCGACTGGCGCGCGGGTTGAGGGGTAGGAAAGGTTGACCACCCTGTATCCCTCTGCCTCAAGGGCATATGCCATCACCGCCAGAGAATGGCTGCTGCGGGCCAGCCCGTGTACAAGCACCACGCAGTCGGCCCGTGCAGGAACGGGTGCAAGAACCGGAAACAGCAGTATGAACCAGATCCATCGCATGGCATACAGGATAGGTGCAAATCAGCGCAGTTGCGAGTCTGAAAGCTACCAGCCACCCCGTTCAGGCCTGTCCGGACGGGCAGAGAAAACGGAAACAGCTTGCCTGCCGTCTGGCACCCCCACGAAAAAGGGGCCGCATCGCGCGGCCCCTTTCGTGATATTCGCGTTGCCAGAAGCTTACATCATGCCGCCCATGCCGCCCATGTCGGGCATACCGCCGCCGCCAGCAGCCTGCTTGGGCTCGGGCTTGTCGGCCACCATCGCTTCGGTGGTGATCAGAAGGCCGGCAACCGAAGCGGCGTCTTCCAGCGCGGTGCGCACCACCTTGGCCGGGTCGATCACACCGAACTTGAACATGTCACCATATTCTTCGGTCTGGGCGTTGAAGCCGAAAGTGCTGTCATCGGATTCACGCACCTTGCCGGCAACCACGGCCCCATCGACACCGGCGTTTTCGGCGATCTGGCGCAGCGGCGCTTCGATTGCACGGCGCACGATGGCAATACCGGCGTTCTGGTCGGCGTTGACACCCTTCAGATCGGCAAGCCCCTTGCCCGCCTGGATCAGGGCCACGCCGCCGCCCACGACGATGCCTTCCTGAACCGCCGCACGGGTGGCGTTCAGCGCATCGTCCACGCGATCCTTGCGCTCTTTCACCTCGGTTTCGGTCATGCCGCCCACGCGGATCACCGCAACGCCACCGGCAAGCTTGGCAAGGCGTTCCTGCAGCTTCTCGCGATCATAATCCGAGGTGGTTTCCTCGATCTGCTGCTTGATCTGGGCGATGCGTGCCTCGATCTCCTTCTTGTCGCCATGGCCGTCAACGATGGTGGTCTCGTCCTTGGTGATGGTTACCTTCTTGGCGCCGCCCAGCATGTCGATGGTCACGTTTTCAAGCTTCATGCCAAGCTCTTCCGAGATCACCTGACCACCGGTCAGAATGGCGATATCCTGCAGCATGGCCTTGCGGCGATCCCCGAAGCCCGGTGCCTTGACGGCCGCCACCTTCAGGCCGCCGCGCAGCTTGTTCACTACCAGCGTGGCAAGGGCTTCACCTTCCACATCCTCGGCAATGATCAGCAACGGCTTGCCCGACTGGATCACGCTTTCCAGAAGCGGCACCATCGGCTGCAGCGAAGAAAGCTTCTTCTCGTGCAGCAGGATCATCACGTCTTCCAGCTCAGTCACCATCTTGTCGGGGTTGGTGATGAAATAGGGCGAAAGATAGCCGCGGTCGAACTGCATCCCTTCCACAACTTCCACCTCGGTTTCGAGGCCCTTGTTTTCCTCGACGGTGATCACGCCCTCGTTGCCAACCTTCTGCATGGCTTCGGCAATCATCTTGCCGATCTGCTCTTCACCATTGGCCGAAATGGTGCCAACCTGGGCAACCTCGTCACTGTCCTTCACCTCGCGTGCGGCAGCCTTGACGCTTTCAACCACCTTGCTGGTTGCCAGATCGATGCCGCGCTTCAGATCCATCGGGTTGAGGCCGGCGGCAACCTGCTTCAGGCCTTCACGCACGATGGCCTGGGCCAGAACGGTTGCGGTGGTGGTGCCGTCGCCGGCTTCGTCATTGGTGCGCGAGGCGACTTCCTTGACCATCTGCGCGCCCATGTTTTCGAACTTGTCCTCAAGCTCGATCTCCTTGGCCACCGTCACACCATCCTTGGTGATGCGCGGCGAGCCGAAGGACTTGTCGAGCACCACATTGCGGCCCTTGGGCCCGAGGGTAACCTTCACGGCATCCGCCAGAACGTTGACGCCGTTCAGCATGCGGCTGCGTGCATCGGTGTCAAACTTGACTTCCTTCGCCATTTTCCGTTGCTCCTGATTTCCTGGATTTCATTTGTCTGCGGTTTCGGGATTCAGACCCGTCAGCCGATGATCCCGAGAATGTCGCTTTCCTTCATGATCAGCAGTTCTTCGCCATCAAGGATGACTTCCGTGCCGGACCACTTGCCGAACAGGATCTTGTCACCTTCCTTGACGGCCATGGGAATGAGCTCGCCCGAATCCTTGCGGGCCCCTTCGCCAACGGCAACGACGATGCCTTCGGCAGGTTTTTCCTTGGCGGTATCGGGGATGATCAGCCCGCCTGCGGTTTTCTCTTCGCTCTCCACGCGCCGAACAAGCACGCGGTCATGCAGCGGTTTGAATGCCATCTTCGAAGCTCCTTGGCTCAAAGTTCCGTTTCTGTCGTTCCATGTTGCTAGCACTCTTCATGTCCGAGTGCCAGCAGCACGGAAATAGGGAGCCCCTTCAGCACTGTCAAGAAGCCATGCAGCGAAAATTGTTCTTTCCCGGGTCCCGGATTTCCTGCATGCTGCGGACGCGCGCCTCCTGCTGTTCCGATCGCGGCATCATCCAGTAACATCGAGGGTCACATGTTTCGCATCCTCCGTATCATCCCGCTTCTGCTTTGCCTGCCGGTTCTGCTGTTTCCCGACCGGCTGGAAGCGAAAACCCCGGCACCAACCGGCAACACATGCACCGGCCGGAACCTGCTGCCCGAGCTCACCGCCGAGGAGCGCGCCAGGCTCGAAACCGCCGCCGCCCGCCACCCCTATCACGAAGGCAACTACTGGCGTGCGGAAAAGAACGGCAACGTGATCCATGTGATCGGCACCATTCACCTGCCCGATCCGCGCCTTGAAGAGCGGGTGGACCGGCTCTGGCCCCTGGTCTCCGGGGTTGACGAAATCCTGCTGGAGGCCACGCCCGATACCATCCGCAGGCTGAAGGAAGCCATGGCGCGCGATCCCGGATTCCTGTTCATCCAGCAGGGCCCCACCCTGCTGGAACAGATGGAAGAGAACGAATGGCAAGCCCTTTCCCGGGCACTGGCGGCGCGGGGCATTCCCCCGATCATGGCGGCCAAGCTGCAGCCGTGGTTCGCAATGACACTGCTTTCGATTCCGCCCTGCATGCAAACCCCGGGCGGAATGCCGCCGGAAGGTGTCGATGCTCTGATCATGCAGCGGGCCGAGGCGGAAGGCCTTGCCATGCGCGAGCTCGAGCCCTTCGACACGCTGTTCCGGCTGATGAACAAGGGTACACCCGAAGAAAACCTGAAACAGTTGCGCCTTGCCCTGGTCACGATGGGCAATCCCCGGAAAAGCGAAGACGCACTGGCCACGATGATGGCACTTTATCTGGCGGGCCGGCATCGCATGATCATTGAAATCTCGTATCACATGGCGCTTGCGGAAGGGATCGCCCCCGAAGATCTGAACGCCATGAAGGAAAGCATGGAGGTCGATCTGCTTGCCGGGCGCAATCTGAACTGGATGGATGTGATCCTGCCCGCTGCCGAGGAGCGCGAGATTGCCGTAGTGGTGGGCGCGGGGCACCTTTCGGGCGACACGGGCATTCTGCGGCTGCTTGAAAATGCCGGCTACGAGCTTGTCCGTCAGCCTCGGTTCTGAGCATGCCGCCCCGCGGCAGCGATCAGGGCTGACAAGCTTCGCATGCCCTCCTATAAGGGCGCGGAACATTCACCGATTCAAGCCACGGGAACCCCATGACAATCATCGTTTTCGGCCACAAGTCACCCGATACCGATTCCACCGGCTCACCTCTGGTATGGGCCTGGTATCTGAACCAGATCAGGAACACCGCAGCCGAGGCCAGGCTTCTGGGCGAACCCAACACCGAGGCGAAATTCGTGCTCGAACGCTGGGGGTTTGCACAACCCGAAATTCTTGATGACGTGACCACAGGCGACAGATGCGTTGTGGTCGATACCAACAACCCTGCCGAACTGCCTCCCTCGATCAACGAGGCCGAAGTGATCGAGATCATCGATCACCATCTGCTGGCAGGGGGGCTGTGCACGAAGGGGCCGATCAATGTCACCATCCGCCCGCTGGCCTGCACCGCCACGGTGATGCACGATCTGATGGGCGCCGAGGCGCTGGCCCGGATGCCCGAAGGGGTGAAGGGGCTGATGCTGTCCTGCATCCTGTCCGACACGCTGGAATTCCGTTCGCCCACCACAACCGATCATGACCGTGCCGTGGCCAACGCCCTGGCCGCCGATCTGGGCATCTCGATCCCGGAATACGCGGCCGAGATGTTTGCCGCGAAATCCGATGTCTCGGCCTTTTCCGATGCCGAACTGCTGCGCATGGACAGCAAGGCATACGAACTGGACGGCAGGAAGTTCCGCGTCTCGGTGCTGGAAACCACCGCGCCCGAAGTGGTGCTGGCGCGCAAGGCGGGGCTGCTCGCCGCCATGGAGACGGTGGCATCCGAGGATGGCGTGGACCAGGTGCTGCTGTTCATCGTCGATATCCTCAACGAGCGCTCCACCCTGCTGGTGCCCAACGATCTGGTGCGCAAGCTGGCCGAAAACAGCTTTGGCGCAACCCCCGAAGGCGATACCGTGGTGCTGCCCGGCGTGGTCAGCCGCAAGAAGCAGATCATTCCCAACCTGAAGATCTGAAAGCCGCGCCGCGCAGGAAAGGCCCCTCATGCAGATTCTCACCCGCCTGTCCGAAATCCTGCCGCGCTATGATGCGCTGTTCTGTGATCTCTGGGGGTGCCTGCACAACGGCGTTGCCGCCTATCCGGCAGCGGTGGCGGCGCTTCGGGCATTCCGCGGGAAAGGCGGTGTGGTAACCCTGCTGACAAATGCGCCCCGTCCGAAGGCAGATGTCGAGGCCCAGCTGGCCCGCCTCGGAGTGCCCGCCGACACCTGGGACGATATCTCCACCTCGGGCGATGCTACCCGTATTGCGCTTTATCGCGGCATGATCGGCGAAAAGGTGCATCACATCGGCCCCGACAAGGATCTGGGCCTGTTCACCCCGCCGCCCGAGGTGGAGAAACCCGCCGTCATTCGCCGTGTGTCGCTGGACAAGGCCGAGGGCATCATCTGCACCGGCCTGGTGGACGACCTGAACGAAACCCCCGAGGATTACCGCCCCACCCTTCTGATGGCCAGACAACTGGGGCTGAAGATGCTCTGCGCCAATCCCGATATCGTGGTGCATTACGGCAACCGGGAACTGTGGTGCGCCGGAGCACTGGCCCGGGTTTACCGGGAAATGGGCGGCGAGGTGCTCTATTTCGGAAAGCCCTATCCCCCGGTTTACCAACTGGCCCTGAACAGGCTGGATGCCCTCGGACACAACATCCCCGAGGCCGGCATTCTGGCCATCGGCGACGGGCTTGATACCGATATCCGCGGCGGCATGGGCGAAGGCTATGACACGCTGTTCATCACCGGCGGCCTTGAAGCCGAAGGCACGGCCACGCCTCCGCCACCCGATGGCAACCCAGATCCCGAACGGCTGACCGCGCTGCTGCAAGCGGCAAACCTGTCTCCGACCTTCGCCATGGGCTATTTGCGCTAGCGCGACAACCACGGATGTGACAACCACGGCACTGCCGCACCCGCAAAGGACACCTCTTGTCTTTCTGCGGCCGCAAAGCAATAATCTTGCAAGAGGCCACCACGGAAAGCATGAAATGAATTCCCCCGAAATCGGCACCGTCTATCTGGAAGACATGAAGCCCGGCATGTCGCGCTCGCTCTCGAAAACCATCAGCGAACGCGAGATCAGGCTTTTCGCCGAGCTCAGCGAAGACCGTAATCCCCTCCACCTGTGCGAAGAAACGGGAAGCCGCTCCGTATTCGGCACGCGGATTGCGCATGGCATGCTCTCGGCCAGCCTGTTTTCCGCACTGATCGGCGAACGCCTGCCGGGGCACGGCAGCATCTATCTTGGTCAGAACCTGCGCTTTACCGCGCCAGTGAGGATCGGCGATCGCGTTGTTGCCACCGTCACCGTCGAGCGGATCATCCCCGAAAAACGCCGCGTCGTCCTGCACTGCGAAGCCCGCGTCGGCGAAACCGTGGTGATCACCGGCGAAGCGACAGTGCTTGCACCAAGCCGCGCCTGACGATAGAGGGCGATCATGCAGATCGTCCGCGATTACCAGTTTGTTCCCGAAAGCGCGAAAGGCGCCAGCGCCGCCATCGGAAATTTCGACGGTGTGCATCTGGGCCATCAGGCAGTGCTCGACATCGCCCGCCGGAAAGCCGGTGAAAGCGGCGCACCGCTTGGCGTTATCACCTTCGAGCCACACCCGCGCGAATATTTCGCACCCGATGCCCCCCCCTTTCGCCTGATGAACGCGCGTGCCCGCGCCCACCGGCTTGAAACGCTGGGCGTTGAAATCCTGCACGAACTCAATTTCAACGCCGCCCTTTCCGCGCTCTGCCCGCGCGAATTTGCACAAGATGTGCTGAAACGGGGCCTTGGCCTTTCCCATGCCGTGGTGGGAGCCGATTTCCGCTTTGGCCGGGGGCGAACCGGGAGCGCCGAAGATCTGGCCGCTTTCGGGCGCGAAATGGGTTTTGGCGTTACCATCACCGATCTGGTGGAAATCCCCGGCATCGGTGAGGTTTCCTCCACCGCCATCCGCGCGGCCCTTTCCGAAGGGCGCCCGCGCGATGCGGCCCGCATGCTTGGCCACTGGCACCGCATCGAGGGGCGGGTGATCGGCGGCGATCAGCGCGGTCGCCAGCTGGGCTTTCCCACCGCGAACATGTCGATCGATGGCCTCCACCCGCCGCGTTTCGGCATCTATGCCGTGAAGGTCGCCGTGCTGGAAGGCCCCCACAGGGGCGAATATGGCGGCGCCGCCTCGATCGGTATCCGCCCGATGTTCGAAGACGATCATCCGAACCTTGAAAGCCACCTGTTCGATTTCAGCGGCGATCTTTACGGCACGCCGCTTTCGGTTGCGCTGATCGAATATCTGCGCCCCGAGGCGAAATTCGAAAGCCTCGACGCACTGAGCCGGCAGATCGAAGCCGACTGCCGTCAGGCCCGCGAGATCCTGAGCGATGTCTGAAAACGGACGCCGGAAGCCCCGGGCCCCGGGCGCCCCGCCACGCACCGCCCTGCGCCCGCGCTTCTGGGAACGCTTCCGCCTTGACGAACTTACCCCCGCCGAATGGGAAGCCCTGTGCGACGGCTGCGGAAAATGCTGTCTCAACAAGCTTGAAGACGCCGAAACCGGTGAAATCGCCTTTACCCGCATCGCCTGCCGCCTGTTCGATGATGAAACCTGCCGCTGTACGCAATACCGCATCCGCAAGCAGATCGTGCCCGAATGCGTGGTGCTGACGCCCGAAAACATCGGCAAGACCGCCCACTGGATGCCGGCCAGCTGTGCCTACAAGCTGGTGTATCAGGGTCATCCCCTGCCCGACTGGCACCCGCTGCTCTCGGGGCAGGCCGACAGCACTCACCGGGGCGGACACTCGGTACGGGGCCGCACCCTGCCCGAATTCGAAGTGCCCGAAGAAGAATGGGAAAATCACATAATAGAGGAAGAAATCTGATGTTTTTCGCCTCCGACAACACCGGCCCCGCCCATCCCCGCGTGATCGAAGCGCTGACAAGGGCCAATGAAGGCCATGCCATGCCCTATGGCGATGACGCGATCATGAAAGCCCTTGCCGCCCGCATCCGCGAAGTATTCGAAGCCCCCGAAGCAGTGGTGCACATGGTCACCACCGGCACCGCGGCCAATTCTCTGATCCTCGCCACTCTCGCCACCCCCTGGCAAACGGTCTTCTGCACCCCCGAGGCCCATATCCACGAAGACGAATGCAACGCGCCCGAATTCTTCACCGGCGGCGCCAAGCTGACGCTGGTGCCAGGCCTGAACGCGAAAATGCAGCCCGATGCGCTGCACAGGGCCATCGAAGCCGAAGAAACCCGCGGCGTGCACGGCCCCCAGCGCGGGCCCGTCTCGATCACCAACATCACCGAACGCGGCACCATCTATTCCCCGGACGAGCAGAAAGCGCTGGCCGACACCGCCCGCCGGTATGACCTGCCCGTACATCTTGACGGCGCCCGCCTTGCCAATGCCATCGCCCGCCTGAACTGCACCCCGGCCGAAATCACCTGGAAATCCGGGATCGATGCGGTCAGTCTCGGCGGCACCAAGAACGGCCTCCTCGGTGCCGAGGCGGTGATCTTCTTCGACCCCGCAAACTCATGGGAATTCGAACTCCGGCGCAAACGCGCCGGGCATCTGCCCTCGAAGAACCGCTACCTCGCCGTCCAGATGCTTGCCCATCTTGAAAACGGCCTCTGGCTGGAATGCGCCCGGCAAGCCAATTCCGCCGCGGCCCGCCTTGCCCGCGGGCTGAAGCAGATCACGGACGTCTCGCTGCTGTTCGAACCCGAGGCCAACATGATCTTTGCCAAATTCCCCCGCGCCACCCACCAACGCCTGCACGCGGCCGGTGCGCAGTATTATGTCTGGGAAGGCAGCCTCGAAGGCGAGGATCCGCAGGAAATGCTTACCGCCCGCCTGGTATGCGACTGGTCCGTGCGCGATGAGGACATCACCCGCTTTCTGACCCTTGCACAAGGAAGCTGATCCATCATCGATCTGCAGATACCCCCGGAGGCATGAGGGCGGGCAGCCCACGTTCCATGCCCCTCAGACGGAAACGAAGGCACGGATTTCCCGCGCCACCGCATCTGCATGAGTAATCGGCAGCATGTGCCCCGCCCCTTCAAGCACCACCCGACGGCAATGGGGGATACGCTCGCCAAGCGCCGCGTTGATGGCGCCGATCACCGACGGAGATTCTGCCCCCTCCAGCAACAATACCGGGCATGCGAGCCCCTCAAGGCGCCCTTGCGCAAGCATCTCCGCGCTGTCGTCATGCAGCACCGGCCGGGTGGCCGCAACGATCGCCATCCGCGCCACGATCCGCGCCCGCCGCCCCCCGGGAATGGCATTCCAGGGCGTATCGCCAAGCCCCCAGCGGCCGATGAAGGCACGCGCCGCCGCCTCGAAATCACCCAGCTCCAACGCCGCCGCAAAGGTCCGCGCGCTCCTTTCCTCAGCCTCTAAAGCCGCCGTTCCGCGGGCCGCCGCAAACAGCACCGGCTCGATCAGAACCAACCGTTTCACCCTGTCCGGCCTTTCCAGCGCCAGGCGCAGTGCGATTGTCGCACCCAGCGAATGGCCGATCACGTCGCAGGGCGGATTACAGAAATCCGCAGCTATCGCCGTAGCCAGTGCGTGATAATCGCCCCTGCCATCCCACCCCGCGCTCTTGCCATGGCCCGGCAGATCGAAGGCGGTCAGCAAGCGCACATCCTCCAATGCCCCGGCAAGTGGAGCAAAGGCCCCCGCCCCGGCCAGAACGGGATGAATCGCCAGCGCCCGTTCCGGCGCCCCTCCGCTTTCGTGATCCTGCCAGTGAACAAGATGTCCCGCACGCATGGCAACCGGCATTCAGACACCCTCCGGACAGCAGCCCGCAGCAGGGCAAGATGCCGCACTCCCCGCCGGCCGGATATCCCGCCCCCAGGCACGCTCTCCGCTTCGGCATGCATGGGCACGAAGCGTGGTAAAATGGTAATCCTGTGCCGCCATTTCCAGATCCTGCACGCCGGATTTCTTTGCAACATGCTAGAGGGGTGCTAAGCGGTGTCAACGCCGCGAATCCGTGATCAACGCTGCCAGCCGGAGACCTGCCGCCATGCATTTCACCTCGGAACCCAAACTCATTTCGGGCAATGCCAACCTGCCGCTTGCAAAATCGGTGGCCCGGCGCATGTCGATGCACCGGGGGATGAACATCTCGCTCGTTGATGCGCGGGTCGAACGCTTCAACGATCAGGAAATCTTTGTCGAAGTCTATGAAAACGTGCGCGGCGAAGACATGTTCATCATTCAGCCCACCTCGCGGCCGGCAAACGACAACCTGATGGAACTTCTCATCATCACCGATGCGCTCCGCCGCTCTTCGGCGGCCCGGATAACCGCAGTAATCCCCTATTTCGGCTATGCCCGGCAAGATCGGCGCACCAAGGCACGCACGCCGATTTCGGCCAAGCTGGTGGCCAACCTGATTACCGAAGCCGGCATCGAACGGGTGCTGACGATGGACCTGCACGCAGCGCAGATACAGGGTTTCTTCGACATCCCGGTGGACAATCTCTATGCCTCGCCGATCTTTGCCCTTGATATCGCCCATCACTTCAAGAACTGCATGAACGAAATTACCGTTGTTTCGCCCGATGTGGGCGGGGTCGCCCGGGCACGGGAACTGGCCAAGCGCATCGGCGCCCGCCTGGCGATTGTTGACAAGCGGCGCTCGAAACCCGGCGAAATCGAGGGAATGACGGTGATCGGCGAAGTGGAAGGGCGCAGGTGCCTGATCA
Organism: Paracoccaceae bacterium; assembly: GCA_026989355.1. Classification (GTDB taxonomy): domain Bacteria; phylum Pseudomonadota; class Alphaproteobacteria; order Rhodobacterales; family Rhodobacteraceae; genus WFVA01. The sequence goes on from JALSJM010000010.1 coordinate 112,892, forward strand.
TCGATGACATCTGCGATACCGCCGGCACGCTGTGCAAGGCGGCCGAAGTGATCAAGAATGCCGGCGCCAGCGAAGTTCACGCCTATATCACCCACGGGGTGATGTCGCATCCGGCCGTGGAGCGGATCAGCAACTCGGTGATGAAAAGCCTGGTGATCACCGACACCATCGCACCTTCGGACGAAACCAGGGCCGCCCCCAATATCCGCATCGTGCCGACTGCACCGATGTTCGCACAGGCGATCCTGAACATCTGGAACGGCACCAGCGTATCATCGCTGTTCGACACGCACACGCTTGAACCGATCTACGAAGGGCTGTACAGCGCCGCCTGATACCAGCCCGGCAACCGCCCCCTGCATGCGAAAAGGAAAACCCCGCCTGCCGGCGGGGCTCTGCCTGTTTCCGGAAAACGGGCGGGCAACCCGTCTCACGCCATGTTTTCAACGAAATGGGCCAGTTCTTCCACGAATTTCCCGGCGCTGACCCTTTCCTGCTCACTCGCCGTTTCCGCAGCCTTCCGGGCCTCTTCCAGCAGGGCCTGCATGTCGTCCCTGCTCATGTCCGCGCGCGGAAAGGCCTGTTCGGCGATGATGGCCACCGAACCGGACGAGATCTCGGCAATCCCCCGGGTGACGATGAATTCCTCTTCGCCCTTCTCACCCTTTGCCCGCACGATGCCGGGGCGCAAGGTGGTGATCACCGGTGCATGTTCGGGCATCACCGTCATCTCGCCCTCGGAGCCCGGCACCAGAACCTCGCTAGCCGCGAATGACGCCAGGCGTTTTTCCGGGCTCACCAGATCGAATTGCATTGTGTCAGCCATCAGGCCCCTCCTCAGGCGGCTTCAGCCGCCATTTTTTCGGCCTTGGCAATCACGTCATCGATGCCGCCGACCATGTAGAAGGCCGCTTCGGGAAGGTGATCGTATTCGCCGGCCACAACCGCCTTGAACGATTTGATCGTATCCTCGAGCGGCACCTGCACACCGTCGGAGCCGGTGAACACCTTGGCCACATCGAAAGGCTGGCTGAGGAAGCGCTGGATCTTGCGGGCCCGGGCCACGGTCAGCTTGTCTTCCTCGGACAGTTCGTCCATGCCGAGAATTGCAATGATGTCCTGAAGCGCCTTGTAGCGCTGCAGGATCGCCTGCACATCGCGCGCCACCTGATAGTGCTCTTCGCCCACGATCAGCGGATCAAGGATCCGCGAGGTGGAATCGAGCGGATCCACCGCCGGATAGATGCCAAGCTCGGAAATCGCGCGCGAAAGCACGGTGGTGGCATCAAGGTGGGCAAACGAGGTGGCCGGCGCCGGGTCGGTCAGGTCATCGGCGGGCACGTAGATCGCCTGCACCGAGGTGATGGCCCCGGCCTTGGTTGAAGTGATGCGCTCCTGCAGGGCGCCCATGTCGGTGGCCAGCGTGGGCTGGTAACCCACGGCCGAGGGAATCCGGCCCAGGAGCGCCGACACTTCCGAACCGGCCTGGGTAAAGCGGAAGATGTTGTCCACGAAGAACAGCACGTCGGTCCCCGACTCATCGCGGAACTGCTCGGCCAGCGTGAGGCCCGTCAGCGCCACGCGGGCCCGCGCCCCCGGAGGCTCGTTCATCTGGCCATAGACCAGTGCCACCTGGCTGTCTTCCAGATTGTCGGGCTTGATGACGCCCGATTCGATCATCTCGTAGTAGAGGTCGTTGCCCTCGCGGGTGCGTTCGCCCACGCCGGCAAACACCGAATAGCCCGAGTGCACCTTGGCGATGTTGTTGATCAGCTCCATGATCAGAACCGTCTTGCCCACGCCGGCGCCGCCGAACAGACCCACCTTGCCGCCCTTGGAATAGGGGGCCAGCAGATCGATCACCTTGATGCCGGTAACGAGAATTTCGGTCTCCGTGGCCTGCTCCTCGAACTCGGGGGCGGGTTGGTGGATGGCGCGGTATTCCGCAGCCTTCACCGGGCCCTTCTCATCCACAGGTTCGCCGATCACGTTGAGGATGCGCCCCAGCGTTTCCTTGCCCACCGGCACCGAGATCGGCTTTCCGGTATCGCGCACCTCGTCGCCGCGCACCAGGCCCTCGGTGGCATCCATGGCGATCGTGCGCACCACGCCCTCGCCCAGGTGCTGAGCTACCTCGAGGATCAGCTTCTTGCCGTTGTTCTCGGTTTCCAGCGCGTTCAGGATATGGGGCAGTTCGCCCTCGAACTGAACATCGACAACGGCGCCGATCACCTGGGTGATCTTGCCGGTTGCAGCTGCTTTCGCTTTTGCCATTTCGTTTCTCCGCGTTCCGTTCCTAGAGTGCCTCGGCACCCGCAATGATTTCGATGAGCTCGGTGGTGATCGCCGCCTGACGCGAGCGGTTGTACTGGATCGTCAGCTTGTCGATCATCTCGCCGGCATTCCTGGTGGCGTTGTCCATGGCCGACATCCGCGCGCCCTGCTCGGAAGCGCCGTTTTCCAGCAGCGCCGAGAAGATCTGCGTGGCCACCGCACGTGGCAGCAGTTCGGTCAGGATTTCTTCCTCGCCGGGCTCGAATTCATAAACGACACTGCCCGTATCGCCTTCTTCGCCATCCGCGCCAGACTCGGACGGTGCCGGCGATACGGGAACGATCTGCTGTTCGGTCGGCACCTGGCTGATCACCGACTGGAAACGATTGTAGAAGATCGTCGCCACGTCGAATTCCCCATTGTCGAAGCGTGCCAGGATATCGCGGGCGATGGCGGCCGCGTTTTCGTAGCCCACGCGCTTTACCTCCGACAGGTCCACATGGCCCACCATGATGTCTTCGAACTCGCGCTTCATCTGCTCGCGGCCCTTCTTGCCGACGGTGAGGATCTTTACCGCCTTGCCGGCGGCGCGCAGATCCTCGATCTTCTGGCGTGCAAGCTTCACGATCGAGCTGTTGAACCCGCCGCAAAGGCCGCGCTCGGCCGTCATCACCACCAGCAGATGGATCTGATCCGATCCGCTGCCCGCCAGAAGCTTCGGCCCTTCGCCGTTGGCCGCGGCAGCGGCCAGGCTGCCAACCACCTTGTTCATGCCTTCGGCATAGGGGCGGCCGGCCTCGGCTGCCTCCTGAGCGCGACGCAGCTTGGCCGCGGCCACCATCTGCATGGCCTTTGTGATCTTGCGCGTGTTCTTGACGCTCTCGATCCTGTTCTTCAGGTCCTTGAGGCTTGGCATATGTCCAATCCTGTTCTGTGAGCCACGTCAGGCGATCAGGCGAAGGTCTTGGCGAATTCCTCGATGGCGGCGCGCACCTTCTCTTCCAGCTCGCCCTTCACCGCACGGTCGTTGTTGGTGATGTCATCCAGAAGCTCCTTGTGCTTCTGGCGCAGATGGGTCAGCAGGCCGGCCTCGAAGCGGGTCACATCCTTCACGTCAACCGGATCGAGATAGCCGTTGGTGCCGGCATAGATCACGCAGACGATCTCGGCATTGGTGAGCGGCGCATATTGCGGCTGCTTCATCAGCTCGGTCAGACGGGCACCGCGGTTCAGCAGCGCCTGGGTGGCCGCATCGAGATCCGAGCCGAACTGCGCGAAGGCGGCCATCTCGCGGTATTGCGCAAGCTCCAGCTTCACCTTGCCGGCCACCGATTTCATGGCCTTGGTCTGGGCTGCCGAACCCACCCGCGAAACCGAAAGGCCCGTGTTCACGGCGGGACGGATGCCCTGATAGAACAACTCGGTTTCCAGGAAGATCTGGCCATCGGTGATCGAGATCACGTTGGTCGGGATATAGGCCGAAACATCGCCTGCCTGGGTTTCCACGATGGGCAGCGCGGTCAGCGAACCGGCGCCGTAATCCTCGTTCAACTTGCACGAACGCTCCAGCAGCCGCGAATGCAGATAGAACACATCGCCCGGATAGGCCTCGCGCCCCGGCGGACGGCGCAGCAGCAATGACATCTGGCGATAGGCCACGGCCTGCTTGGACAGATCGTCATAGACGATCAGCGCATGGCGGCCGTTGTCACGAAAATACTCGGCGATCGCGGTGGCCGAATAGGGAGCCAGATACTGAAGCGGCGCCGGCTCCGAAGCCGTGGCGGCAACCACGATGGAATATTCCATCGCACCGGATTCCTCAAGCTTCTTCACCAGTTGCGCCACGGTCGAACGCTTCTGCCCCACGGCCACATAGACGCAGTAGAGCTTCTTCGATTCGTCATCGCCGGCAGCTTCGTTATAGACTTTCTGGTTCAGCATGGCATCAAGCGCCACCGCCGTCTTGCCGGTCTGGCGGTCGCCGATGATAAGCTCGCGCTGGCCGCGGCCGATCGGGATCATCGCATCGACCGACTTCAGGCCCGTGAACATCGGCTCGTGCACCGACTTGCGCGGGATGATACCCGGTGCCTTCACGTCGGCCACGCGGGTTTCCCTTGTCTTGATCGGCCCCTTGCCATCGATCGGGTTGCCAAGACCATCGACCACGCGGCCAAGCATGGCATCACCCACCGGAACCTCAACGATGGCCTTGGTGCGCTTCACCACATCGCCTTCGCTGATGTCCTGGTCGGATCCGAAGATCACGATCCCCACGTTGTCGGCCTCGAGGTTGAGCGCCATGCCGCGGATCCCGCCCGGGAATTCAACCATCTCGCCGGCCTGGATGTTGTCGAGGCCGTAAACGCGGGCGATGCCGTCACCCACACTCAGCACGCGTCCCACTTCGGCAACTTCGGCGTCCTTGCCAAAGTTCTTGATCTGCTCCTTCAGGACGGCAGATATCTCGGCTGCTTGGATCCCCATTTATCCGACCTCTTTCATTGCATTCTGGAGGGAGTCGAGCTTCGAGGCGATCGTGGTGTCGATCATCTTCGAGCCCAGCTTGATGACGAGACCGCCGATCAGATCCTGATCCACGGACATGTTCAGCTTCACGGTCTTGCCGGTGCTGGCCTTGAGCGCCCTGGCAAGCTTGTCGGCCTGGGCCTTGGTCAGAGCCTTGGCGGCGATCACATCGGCGGTGATCTCGCCCTTTGCCTCGGCGATGGCCTTCTTCAGCGCATCAAGAAGCTGCGGCAGCAGATAAAGCCGCCCCTTCCGCGCGATCAGAGCAAGGGCATTCCGCATGATCGGCGAAAGCCCGAGCTTCGTGGCAACCGCAAGCATCGCCTTTTCCTGATCCTCGCGGGAATAGATCGGCGAGGCGATCAGGTCACGCAGATCGGCGCTTTCCTCAAGTGCGCTCTCAAGCTTCGCGATATCACCCTCGAGCGCCTTCAGCTTCTTGCCTTCCCGGGCAAGATCGAAAACCGCCTTGGCATAGCGTGCGGCGATGCCGCTTGATATCGATGCTGGTTCCGACACGTCCACCCTTTCGAATTCCTGCCGCCCTGCCTCGCCGGCGGCGGCTTCCGGCAATCAAAAATGCACACGCGCAAGGCGCATGCACCGAAATCGTTGGCGGTGTAGCAGACGAAATCTGGTGTCGCAACTGCCAAGGCGCAGTTTCCCTTTCCCGCTGCCCCATAAAATACAGTGCTTTGGCCTCGGTGCGACCCTGTGCACCAAAAAAAACTGGCTGTCGCGGGTATATTTTTGATGCACTCCGGCGAATCCCGTCACCATCGCCGCCCCCACGGGCAGAGCCAGCCGGCACCCGAGGAAATCCGTGCGGATCAGACCGGCTTGGCCTCGGGAGACGAAACACCTTCCAGAACCCTGAGCGGCCTGCGCACCGCCTCGGGCAGACCGGGACGGCGTGGCGCCAGCACCTGCTTGCTTGCCTCCACCATCAACACCCCCCCCGCCAGATAAGACGGCAGCCGCCGTCCGACGGTTTCCCAGAAATTGCCGGTGCGCAGCCAGAAGCGCCGGCTGGTCGGCGGGAAGTAAAGCGCCGCGCGGTAGCGTTCGGGCACGAAACCGTGATCGCGCAACTGTCTTTCAAGCTGCGACAGCGAATAGGGATGGCCAAAACCGAACGGCGTGCGGTCACGCCGCGACCACAGCCCGCCCCGGTTCGGCACGATGAACATCACCCGCCCGCCCGGCGTCAGCACCCGATAGCATTCATTGAGCACCGCCGCCGGATGGGCGCTGGTCTCGAGACCGTGCATCAGCACCAGCCTGTCAACGGCCTGATTGGCAAGCGGCCAGAGGGTTTCCTCGCACAGCACCGAAACATTGGGCCCCGAAACCGGCCAGGGCATCACCCCCTGCGGCCCCGGCATCAGGTTTATCACCCGCTCGGCACTGGCCAGATAGGGCCCGAGCAGGGGGGATGCAAATCCGAAGCCCGCCATCACCTGCGCCTGCGCATCGGGCCACATCTGAAGCAGCTGCTGGCGCACCGCCCGCTGCGCCGCGCGCCCCAGCGCGCAGCGATCATAGAACTTCTTCAGATCGCGCACATCGACATGCATTGCTTCCGGCTCCGCAATGAGCGAGACTTGCCCGGCACAATATCCGCGCAGTGCCACACAAACCACGGTGAAATACCATGCCGTTCGAAATTGTCACCATCCCATGTCTTGCCGACAACTATGCCTATCTTCTGCATGATCCCGAAACCGCCGAAACGGCGCTGGTCGATGCGCCCGAGGCCGGACCGATCGGGAAGGTGCTGGCCCGGCGGGGCTGGAAGCTTGATCACATCCTGATCACCCACCATCACCCGGATCACGTGGACGCCGTGGAAGAGTTGCGCAAGGCCACCGGCGCGCGGGTCTGGGGCGCGGCATGCGACGCTCACCGTCTGCCACCGCTCGACGAGGCGCTTCGCGAAGGCGATGGCGTCGTCATCGGTTCGCAGAGCGGCCGGGTGATTGACGTGCCGGGGCATACGCTCGGCCACATTGCCTTTCATTTTCCCGAAAGTCGCGCCGTCTTTACCGCCGACAGCCTGATGGCACTTGGCTGCGGCCGCCTGTTCGAGGGCACCGCCGAACAGATGTGGAACAGCCTGTCGAAACTGGCCGCCCTGCCCCCCGAAACGCTGGTGTGCTCGGGACATGAATACACCGAGGCCAACGCCCGTTTCGCGCTGACCGTCGAGCCCGAGAGCCCCGCCCTGCAGGCCCGCGCCGAAGAGGTGCTCGCCAAACGTGCCCGGGGGCAGCCCACGGTGCCCTCGCGGCTTTCCGAGGAACTGGCCACCAATCCCTTTCTGCGGGCAGACGAACCCGCGGTCAGGGCTTGTCTCGGCATGGAAGATGCGCCGGCAGCCGCGGTATTCGCCGAAATCCGGCGCCGCAAGGATACCTTCTGAGCGAAGGTCCTCCGCTCGGGGGCGGGGCACCACGCCCGCCTGACCACATGGGGGTGTGATATGCTGCCGCATACCGCGAATCGCCCCCGGAAGCGCAAAACGCCTGCATGTTTCACGCAGTCACGCAAAATGTGAGGCGATTTGAAAAGAAAACACTTGAAGACACGGCGAGAACACCGAACTTTAAGGATATGAGGCCACGGTATGGAAGGGTCGCCGATCCTGCCTGCCATGAAGGAAGGAGCACGAAACGTGCCGTCGTTTTCGAACACACTGGAACAAGCCATTCACTCTGCATTGGCCATCGCCAATTCCAAGCGACATGAACTGGCGACTCTCGAACATCTGCTGCTGGCGCTGCTGGACGAACCGGACGCATCGAAGGTCATGCGCGCCTGTGGGGTCAATCTCGAAGAACTGCGCCTGATCCTCCACAGTTTCATCGACGGAGAGCTTGCCACGCTCGAAACCACTGTCGAAGGCAACGAAGCTGTGCCCACCGCCGCCTTCCAGCGGGTGATCCAGCGCGCGGCGATCCATGTGCAAAGCTCGGGACGCACCGAGGTGACAGGCGCCAACGTGCTGGTGGCCATCTTCGCCGAACGCGAGTCGAACGCCGCCTATTTCCTGCAGGAGCAGGACATGACCCGCTATGACGCAGTCAATTTCATCGCCCACGGCGTGGCCAAGGATCCTAATTTCGGCGAATCGCGTCCCGTCAAGGGCACCCAGGACGATGCCAAGGAGATCCTGCAGCTGGACGAGGAAGACAAGGAAACGGCGCTGTCCAAATTCTGCGTCGATCTCAATGCCAAGGCCGCCAAGGGCGATGTCGATCCGCTGATCGGGCGCGAGCACGAGGTGGAGCGGTGTATCCAGGTGCTGTGCCGCCGGCGCAAGAACAACCCGCTTCTGGTGGGGGATCCCGGCGTTGGCAAGACGGCGATCGCCGAAGGTCTGGCCCGCAAGATCACGCTTGGCGAAACGCCCGAGGTGCTGTCAAAGGCCACCATATTCGCACTTGATCTCGGGGCACTGCTGGCCGGCACCCGCTATCGCGGCGATTTCGAAGAGCGCCTGAAGGCAGTGATGAAGGAGCTCGAGGAACACCCCGACGCGGTGCTGTTCATCGACGAAATTCACACGGTGATCGGCGCCGGCGCCACATCGGGCGGGGCGCTGGACGCCTCGAACCTGCTGAAACCGGCCCTGCAGGGTGGCAAGCTCAGATGCATGGGCTCGACCACCTACAAGGAATTCCGCCAGCATTTCGAAAAGGACCGCGCCCTTTCCCGCCGCTTCCAGAAGATCGACGTGAACGAGCCTTCGGTGGAAGACAGCGTGAAGATTCTCAAGGGCCTGAAACCCTATTTCGAGGAACATCACGGCATCCGGTATACCACCGATGCGATCAAGGCCGCAGTCGAGCTTTCGGCGCGCTACATCACCGATCGCAAGCTGCCCGACAAGGCCATCGACATTATCGATGAGGCCGGCGCGGCCCAGCATCTGCTGGCCGACAGCAAGCGGCGCAAGACGATCGGCGTGCGCGAGATCGAGGCCGTGGTCGCCAAGATCGCCCGCATCCCCCCCAAGAACGTTTCGAAAGACGATGTGGCGGTGCTGAAGGATCTGCAGCGTTCGCTGAAGCGCGTGGTGTTCGGCCAGGATCCGGCGATCGAGGCCCTCTCCTCGGCCATCAAGCTGGCCCGCGCGGGGCTGCGCGAACCCGAAAAACCGATCGGCAACTATCTGTTCGCCGGTCCCACGGGCGTCGGGAAAACCGAAGTGGCCCGCCAGTTGGCCGATACGCTCGGAGTAGAGCTTCTGCGCTTCGACATGTCGGAATACATGGAAAAGCACGCCGTTTCCCGTCTGATCGGCGCACCACCGGGCTATGTGGGCTTCGATCAGGGTGGCATGCTGACCGACAGCGTCGATCAGCATCCCCACTGCGTGCTGCTGCTCGACGAAATCGAAAAGGCACACCCGGATGTCTACAACATCCTTCTGCAGGTAATGGACCATGGCAAGCTGACCGATCACAACGGTCGCACCGTCGATTTCCGCAACGTGATCCTGATCATGACGACGAATGCCGGTGCAGCCGAGCAGGCGAAGGCGGCGATCGGCTTTGGCCGCGAGCGGCGCGAAGGCGAGGATACCGCCGCCATCGAGCGCACCTTCACTCCGGAATTCCGCAACCGGCTTGATGCGATCATCAGCTTTGCGCCACTTTCGAAAGACGTGATCCTGCAGGTGGTCGAGAAATTCGTCCTGCAGCTTGAAGCTCAGCTGATGGATCGCGGCGTGACGATCGAGCTTACCCGGAATGCCGCCGAATGGCTGGCCGACAAGGGATATGACGACAAGATGGGTGCCCGTCCGCTGGGCCGGGTGATCCAGGAACATATCAAGAAGCCTCTGGCCGAGGAACTGCTGTTCGGCAAACTCGCCAAGGGCGGTATTGTCAAGGTAAGCGTGAAGGACGGAGCGCTGGACCTGAAGCTGATGAGCCCGGAAAACGCACGCCTGACTCGCAACAAACCGCCACTGCTGGCCGCGGACTGACGGCAAAAGGCCATGTGCCGTTATCAGGCATGTGCTCCGGTCGGCTGGCCGGACAACGGTCAGGTGTTGTGCCTGCCACTCATCTTTCGGTCAGCTTGAGTTCGATCCGCCGGTTTTTCGCCCGTGCCTCGGGGGTATCTGCAGGATCGACCGGCTGGTATTCGCCGAACCCGCTTGCGGCAAGACGTTCGGGAGGGATGCCGAATTCCGAGATCATGTAGCGCACCACCGAAAGCGCACGGCCCTGACTGAGCTCCCAGTTGTCACGATAGCGCCCGGAGCCGGAAAGGGGCGTGTTGTCGGTGTGACCATCCACCCGGATGATCCAGTCGATCTCGGGAGGGATCCTGTCGGCAATCTTGCGCAGGATGGCCGCCACCTTGGCGATCTCGCGTTTCCCCGCCTCGGACAGTTCCACCGAGGCGGGCTCGAACAGCACTTCGGATGAAAACACGAAACGGTCGCCCTCGATGCGGACTCCCTCCTGATTGCCAAGCACATCGCGCAGCCGACCGAAGAATTCCGACCGGTATCTTTCGAGATCCTGCTTTTCCGCAGCCAGACGGCGCGCCTCTTCCTCAAGCCGCTTGCGCTCGGCCTCTTCAAGGGCCAGGCGGCGCCTGGTCTCCGATGCTGCCCGAGCCAGTGCCGCATTCAGCCGACTCCCCAAAGCCTCGATCTGCACCCTTGCCGCCGCATCGCGGGCCTCGGCCTCGTCAAGCACTGCCTGCAACGCGCCGAGCTGACGGCGCAAGGCCGCGATCTGCTGGTTCAACAGCGCAATCCGGCGCCTACTTTCGGCCGACTGCGCCTGTTCCTCGGTCAGCGCCTCGCGGGCGGCAGACAGAAGGGCGGCCTGTTTCCTGGCCTCTCCAAGGCTCTGTTCGGCGCGCTGCTCGGCCACCTGCTGTGCGGCCAGCGCGGCGGCCAGCTGTTCGCGCACCTTTTCCCGGTCAACCGCCACATCGCCAAGGGCCGCCAGTTCCGCCTGTGCCTTTGCCAGCTTCGCCCGGGTATCGGCCAGCTGGTCTTCCAGGCTGCCCGCCCGCGCGCCCGCCTCGTCCAGATCGCTGCGCGCCGCCGCCGCAGCCGCCACCGCCGCGGCAAGCTTTTCGTTCAGCTTCTCCTGTGCGGCCTCGGCGGCGGCCAGCAACGTCAGGGTTTCCTCCGCCCGACGGCGCTCTTCCTCGAGTGCCAGGGTCATTGCCGTCAGTTCCGCATCGGCATTCTTCAGCTTTTCGCGCAGAGCCTCGGCCGCCGCCGCTTCGGTCAGGCGGGCCTTTTCCGCCTCGGAAAGCTCGGTGGCCAGCGCGGCCCTTGCCGTTTCAACTGCGTTCAACTGTTCCTTCTGCTGTGCAGAACGGCGGCGCAGATCCGCAATCAGCGCCTCAAGCGCCGCGCGCCGGGCCGCGGCCAGGCGTGCGGCCTCCTGTTCAGCGCTGATTTCCTTGCGCGCAGTGGCAAGGGCCAGTTCAAGAGCCTCTTTCCGGCTCATCAGATCGGCCTGTGCGGCTTTCAGCGTATCCAGTTCTCCGGCCAGGGCCCTGCCGGCGGTGCGGGCACTGTCGCGCTCGGCCAGAAGCGCGGCAACGCGAGCCTCGAAATCATCGATCCGTGTCGCCGCTTCACGCAGCGCGCGCTCCTGCCGGCCCACCTGTGCCGTCAGGGTGGCGATCAGGGCTTCCTTGGTGGCGTTGTCGCTTTGTGCCTGCTCAAGCGAAGCGGCAAGCACGCCTGCCTGCTGCTCAAGACGAAAGGCTCGCTGTTGTTCAAGGCCCAGTGCATCGGCCAGTTCGGCGATCTCGCCATGCAGGCGTTCAAGCGCCTTGTCCTGTCCGGTAATGGTATCGCGCAGCATGCTTTGCACCACCATGAAGATGGTAAGAACGAACATCAGCACCAGCAGCAACGCCGTCATCGCATCGACAAAGCCGGGCCAGATCGAGGCCTGGAACCGTTGGCCTGTGCGCCGCGACAGGGCCATGATCAACCCTCGCTTCCAGGCAGGAGATGATCACCGTGGTCGGGGTCACCGGTAGCCAGGTGGCGGATTGCGCGCGTCAGCCCCGCAATATCCCCGCGCAGTTCGATCATCGATTCCTGCCGCCCGGCCGAGATTTCCTCGAGAATGCGCAGCAGCTGTACATCGATCGAGCGCAGGCGCATCCGGCTTTCGGCATCCACATGCGCGCTTTCCTCCTGCAGCTTCGACAGCTGTTCCAGCAGCCCGGCCTGCCCCTGCCCCAGCTGCTCCAGCAACTGGGCCAGCCGCGCCCCGGTATCGGCTTCACGTCCGATCCTTCCGGCAAGCGACTCAAGCGAAGCGGTCAGCGCATCCAGCCGCTCGGCCAGCGCCCCCCGCTCGGCCTCCGATCTTGCCAGTTGCTCCTGCAACGCCCCCATGTGCTGCGCCACAAGGGCCAGCGCTTCGGCCGGTGCGGCACCGATACCGGCATCCACGGCCGGCATGATCGCCCCCATCGCCCCGGGTGTCCCGCCTGCGCCCGCCGGCATGGCGGCATCACCGTGGGTAAAGCCGAAGCGGGTGATCGAGGACAGCCATTCCTCAAGCTCGCGATAGAAGCGGTTCTGGCCATGCCCTGCGAAGATTTCGAGCAGCCCCACCACCAGCGATCCGGCCAGCCCAAGAAGCGACGAGGAAAACGCCGTTCCCATGCCGCCAAGCTGGGTTTCGAGCCCGGCCATCAGACGGGTGAACACCTCGACCCCGCCCTCACCTTCCTGCGGTGCCAGCGAGCGGATGGTATCGACCAGCGCCGGCACCGTGGTGGCAAGGCCATAGAAGGTACCGAGCAGGCCAAGGAAGATCAGCAGGTTGGTGATGTAGCGGGTGATCTCGCGCAGTTCGTCGATACGCATGCCGACAGAATCAAGAATGCTGCGCGCCGATGTGGCATCGATCTGCATCCGGTCGCCCCGCATGCGCAGCAGTGCGGCAAGCGGCGCCATCAGGCGCGGCGGGCTGCGCAGATCGCTTTCGGCGCGCAGGCGCGTCACCCGCTTGATCCAGCTGATCGAAGTGACAAGCTGATAGAGCTGCCCGAAACAGGCCAGAACCCCGATCACGAACACCCCCATGATCACGCCGTTCAGCCACGGATTGGCAGCAAATACCGGATAGAGAACCGGCAGGGCCAGCCAGGCACCAAAACCCACCAGCCCGAGCACCACCAGCATCAGCAGGATCTGGTTCCATGGTTGCGAAAAATGCGGCTCGGCCTCGCGATCCGGCTTGTCCATCCTGGGCGTTTCCCGACCCTGTTACCGTTCAGCCAACGATAGCCGTCCCCGACGACCAAGCCAACAGGCTTTTGCCCCCGCCCCTGTCAGACAGGCCCATCCGCCCGACCGTGCCCCGCCTCCTGCTTCAGGTCACGGCACAGGCCGGCCACTTGGCGTTCCAGCGCGAAGATCTCCGGATCATCTATCCCCAGTTCGCGCAGCTGGCGGGCGGTGTTGGCCAGATATTCGGCATTGGTGCCACGCTGTCCGCCGGCGCGGGCAATGATCGCCGCCTGTTCTCCGGGGGAAAGAGCGCCGCTGTATTGCGGATGTTCTCTATCGACCACGAAGGCAAGCGCTCTGACCCGCCGGCCGTCCTCCAGCATCACGGGCACGGTAACTTCGCGATAGGCATAGGAAATCAGTTCGCGTGCACGCAGATAGGCAATCGTGGTATCGGTGGCATCTTCCGCCACCTCGAAAGCCACCCCCCGGCAACTGGCCCCCGGCGCAGGTTCGAGGGCCAGCACAAGGCCCGGTGCCCCGGGCGTGCCACGGTAGTGGAGCGACCACATCGAAAAACCGCGACGATAGCCCGCCAGGTCGGCAATCCGGCACGACAGATGTTCAAACCCCGGATCCCACATCAGCGATCCGTAGCCAAAAACCCAGAGCGGTGTTGTTCTGGCCATGCTGGTCCTTTCTTCCGCAAGCCTGTAAACACCAGATCGGACAAACAGGAAAGGGCTTTGCCAATGCGCAGGCTTGTGATGGCACTGGTGGTTCTGGCCGTTCTCTACAGTGGCTACTGGTACGTCATGGCCACGATACATCAGGCCGGCCTGCAGAAATGGTTTGAAGCGCGCCGCACCGAAGGCTGGGTGGCGGAATACGAAGATATCTCGGTGCGCGGCTTCCCCTTTCGCTTTGACACCCGGATCACCGGGCTTGAACTGGTCGATACCCGCTCTGGTCTGGCCTGGAACGCTCCGTGGTTCCGTTTCGTTTCGCAAAGCTGGCGGCCGGCGCATGTCAGGGCCAGCTGGCCGCCCGAACAACTGTTTGCCACCCCCGAGGGCAAGATTGTCGTGAACAGCCGCACCATGCAGGGGGTGCTCGGCTTCGATGCCTGGCTCTCGCTACCGCTGCGCCGGGCCGAAATCGACCTTGGCGATCTTTCGATCCGCTCCAGCAGGGGCTGGACCCTTGAAATGCAGGGCGGACGGCTTTCCATCCTGCGCACCTCCGAGCCACGACCAACCTATGACGTGAACCTTGATGCAAGGGCTCTTTCACCGGCGCTGGAACTGTTTCAGGTGAAGGATCCCGCCGGCCTTCTGCCCGATGCCTTCGAAAGCTTCACCCTGAAAAGTCGCCTCGTGTTCGATGCCCCGTGGGACATACACGCGATCACACAGCGCCGCCCCCAGCCACGCGCGATCCGGCTTGAGATCCTGAAGGCGAAATGGGGAATCCTTGATATCTGGGCCGCCGGAAAGCTGAAAATCGACGAAGAAGGATGGCCCACCGGTCAGGTTTCGCTCAAGGTGAAGAACTGGCGCGAAGTGCTGGAAATCGCCATTGCGTCGGGCTGGCTGCCCCCCCGGACGGCAGGCGATATCGAAAAGGGCCTTTCACTGCTGGCCAGGGTGACGGGCAATCCGAAATCGATCGATACCACCATCCGCTTTGCCAGCCGGCGGGCCTGGATCGGCCCGCTGCCGATCGGCCCGGCGCCGCGCATCCGGTTGCGCTAATGCATGTCGTGTCAGATCGCACTTGCTTCGTCCGGGGCGCGCAAGCGGTCCGGGCATGCGGCCGCTGCGCCCATGGGGCGGAACGCCGTCCTTGGGAAAAACCGGCAAGCCGGGGCAAGGCTCAGCGGCAATAGCTTCCGCGACGATAACGCGCCACGTCGAAGTGGAAGTGATCGCGATGAAAACGGTTGGCATCGGGGCCGAGAACAGTGCCGAAGGGACCGCAGGCGGCCTTGTGCATCTGCCGCAGGATCTTTCCCTGAACCGGATCACGCCAGCCCCTGCGCACGGAAAGCGTCATCCCGTTCTTCAGGGTGATGGCGCCGATGTCGATCGCCTTGCCCCTGGCATGTTCGCTGAGCTTGGCCCCGGGCTGGCTGTTGCGGGTTCGGCAGGCATAGCTTGCCATGATCCGCATCGAGACGATCCCGCCACCAAGCCGCCCGACCGCCGGTCGTGCGCCCTTGCGGATCCAGCGCCTGAGCGCCTTTGCGGCAGAACACTGAAGCACCGCGGGCTGGCTGAAACGGATGCCGTCGATCTCGGTAATGCGCACGGGATTCGCAATGCGGCAGCCGCCAAGACGGCCGCGAATGGGAGAAAGACGCTGACCGCGGATTGCACGATCACCACAGACAGCACCCTGGCGCCCGGTTGCAACACCCGGCGCGGGAATCGACGGCGCAAGGGCGGTGGCCGTTACATTCGCGGCGCGGCCGCGCCGGGGCAACGGATCTTCGGCGCGGATATGGGGGCGAATACGGGGGCGGGGCGAACGCCTGACCCCGGGGGCCAGTGTCACGAGGATTGCCCGATCGGGCCGGGCGGCGGGCAGGCGCGCCACGGAAATGCCCTGCTCGATCCTGTGTGGTGGCCGGTTCCGGGGGCGGGGCGAATGCTTCACGCCCGGCGCCGAAGTCATGATGACCACCCGTTCGGGCAAGGGATCTGCGGCAACGGCATGATCCGAAGCAGCACCTGTCAGAGGGCGGGGCTCCGGGCGCGGCGAAGAGAGCGGTGCTCCGGCCAGAGCCGGCAGGCCCGCCAGCAGCAGCGCCGAAAGCGCGGCGATCATCCGGCACGCGTTCATTTGCTCTTTCCCGCCCGGCCGAAATCGGGGGCGGGCGTATCCTGACCGGCCTCGATGATGCCGCGCCGGATCGCACGGGTGCGCGTGAAATATTCATGCAGATGATCGCCGTCGCCCTGCCGTATGGCACGTTGCAGGGCGAAAAGCTCTTCGGTGAAGCGGCCGAGGATTTCAAGCGTCGCATCCTTGTTGGAAAGGAATACGTCGCGCCACATGGTGGGATCGGAGGCGGCGATGCGGGTAAAATCGCGAAAGCCGGCGGCCGAATATTTTACCACTTCGCTGTCTGTCACCCGGCCCAGGTCATCGGCCACGCCCACCATCGTATAGGCAATCAGATGCGGCGCGTGGCTGGTGACGGCAAGCACCAGATCGTGGTGATCGGCATCCATTTCATCAACATGCGCGCCCATGCCTTCCCACAGCGCGCGCAGACGGGAAAGCGCCTCGGGGTCGGTCTCTTCGAGCGGCACCAGGATGCACCAGCGGTTTTCGAAAAGCGTGGCAAAGCCGGCCCTCGGCCCCGATTGTTCGGTGCCCGCAAGCGGATGGGCAGGGATGAAATGCACGCCGTCGGGGATATGGGGCTTTACCGCCCTGATCACCGCGCGCTTCACCGAGCCCACATCGGAAACGGTAGCGCCGGGTTTCAGATGCGGAGCGATTTCTTCCGCCACCTGCCCCATGCCCCCAACAGGCACGCAAAGCATCACGAGATCCGCCCCTTCCACGGCCTCGGACATGCTTTCGCAGACCCGATCGCAAAGGCCGATTTCACGCGCGGTCTGCCGGGTTTCGGCCGAGCGCGCATAGCCCATAACCTCACCGGCAAGCCCCGCCCGCTGCATCGCCCAGTACATGGAAGAGGCAATCAGCCCCAAACCGATCAGCGCCACACGCTCATAGACCGGCCCCTGCCCCGTTTCGGTTCCTTCATGCGGCCCGCTCATGCCCCGCCCTCCGTTGCCGCGCGCCGGAATTCCGTTACCGCATGGGCCACGCGGCGGCAGGCGGCTTCGTCGCCTATGGTGATGCGCAGCGCTTCGGGCAGACCATAGCCCGCCACCCGGCGCACGATGATCCCTTCGGATTTCAGATGCGCATCACAGGCTTCGGCCTCTTCACGCGATGCAAAGCGCGCAAGGATGAAATTGGCGCTGGAATCGTCCACATCCACGCCAAGCGCGCGCAGCGCATCGCTGAGCCAGGCGCGCAGGCGCGTATTTTCCTTGCGGCAGCGCGTCACATGTTCAAGATCGCGCACCGCGGCCTCGGCGGCATCCTGCTGAGCCTGCGAAAGGTTGAAGGGCGCACGGATGCGGTTCAGAACGTCGATCACATGCGCCGGACCGTAACCCCAGCCGATCCTGAGCCCCCCAAGGCCGTGGATCTTGGAAAAGGTGCGCGTCATCACCACGTTTTCGCGCATTTCCACCAGGGATGCGCCACCATCGAACCCTTCCACATATTCGGCATAGGCGCCATCGAGCACCAGAAGCGCCTGCGGCGGCAGACCATCGGCAAGGCGAACGATTTCCTGTCCTCCGATCATGGTGCCGGTGGGGTTGGCCGGATTGGCAATGAACACAAGGCGGGTGCGCGCGGTACAGGCGCCGAGGATCGCCCCGACATCCACCACCCGCGCCCGCTCGGGCACGCATACAGGCGTTGCGCCTGCGGCACGTGCCAGAATCGGATACATGGCAAAGCCGTGTTCGGTGTGGATCACCTCATCCCCGGGGCCGGCATAGGCCTGACAGAGAAGCCCGAGGATTTCGTCGGAGCCCGCGCCACAGATCATGCGGGCAGCATCAAGCCCGTGGACCGCGCCGATGGCCGCGCGCAGGGCGGCATGATCCTCCGAAGGATAGCGGTGCAGCCGATGAGCGGCATCTCGATAGGCCCTTACCGCGCCTGCAGACGGCCCGAAGGGATTCTCGTTGGAAGAAAGCTTGAGCACTTCGCCCATCCCCTCGATCCGGCTTTCACCGCCTGCATAGGGCACGATTTCCATGATGCCCGGCTGCGGGCGTATCCGATCGCTCATTCCGTCATCCCCGGGCCTGTTCATTCACAATTCCTGCTGCGCGCCTTCAGCCAGTCCATCAGCGCCATCAGCACCCCCGAAATCACGAAGGTAAGGTGCAGGATCACCATCCAGCGCATGTCATGCGCGGCCTGGGCAGCATCCACCTCGCCCTTGCCGATCTCCATGAATTGCTTCAGAAGCTGGATCGCCGAAATGGCCACGATCGAGGCGATCAGCTTGATCTTGAGGCCGGAAAAATCGATCTTTCCCATCCAGTCAGGCCGGTCATCGCCCTTTTCCACATCGAATTTGGAAACGAAATTCTCATACCCCGAGAAAATCACGATCAGCAGCAGATTGCCGGCCAGCGCCATATCGATCAGGGTAAGCAGCATCACCACCACCTTGTCGGCATCCATCGAGAAGGCCTTGGGGATATAAAGCCACAATTCATGAAGGAACACGCCCAGCAGCACCATGAGCGCCACCACCAGCCCCAGATAGATCGGCGCCAGCAGCCAGCGGGATGCGAAGAGCAGCTGTTCGAATTTCACTTCCAACGGGTTCTTTCCGTTCATGCCGGGTCTCCTTGTCCCCTCCTGATACGCGAGCCGCGCCTCCCCCCGCAAGCCGGGCGCCACGAAAAAGGCCGCGCCGGACACCCGGTGCGGCCTTTCTGCTGCGAATTTCCGAAAGATCAGTTCTTCGCGTAGAATTCCACCACCAGGTTGGGCTCCATGATCACCGGATAGGGCACATCCGAAAGGGCCGGAGTGCGCAGGAATTTCGCGGTCATCTTCGAGTGATCCACCTCGATGTATTCGGGCACGTCGCGCTCGGGCAACTGCACCGCCTCAAGCACGATGGCCAGCTGTCTGGAACGGTCGCGCACTTCGATAACGTCGCCTTCCTTCACCCGGTACGAGGGGATGTTGACGCGCCGGCCGTTCACCTTGACATGACCGTGGTTCACGAACTGGCGGGCGGCAAAGATCGTGGGCACGAATTTCGCGCGATAGACCACCGCGTCGAGGCGGCGCTCGAGCAGACCGATCAGGTTTTCACCGGTATCGCCCCTCTGGCGCTCGGCCTCGGCATAAATGCGGCGAAACTGCTTTTCGGTGATGTCGCCGTAATAGCCCTTGAGCTTCTGCTTGGCACGCAGCTGGATGCCGAAATCGGAAAGCTTGCCCTTGCGGCGCTGCCCGTGCTGGCCGGGGCCGTATTCGCGGCGGTTGACGGGCGACTTGGGGCGCCCCCAGATGTTTTCGCCCATGCGGCGATCGATCTTGTACTTGGCAGACGTGCGTTTGGTCACGGCTGATCTCCTTCATGTGCCCGCGCAAGCGGGCGATTTCTGAAGGGCGTTGTCCTCTGGATTTACCCGGTCGCACGGGGGCGCGTTGCATCCCGCTTCACCGGCACCCGACAGGCATCCCCTTGCGGGGGCCACCAACACCAATGAAGAACCGGCCCGCACGGGGCCGGAACGGGGCCGCTTATACAGCGGTATCCGACAGAGTCAACACGGGGGGCCGCAGCCCGTCATTGGCGGTGTCTTCACGCCATCCGGTTCCGCCGGCCTCCACGCAATGGCAAACGTGCCGCGACAGCCCGTTTCCACGCCTGCATTCCGCCGCCTGCCGTTTGCCTGTTCTGCGGTCCCGGTTTCTATCACCGGAAGGCGGCAGATACAGGCCCGCAAGAAAAGGAAGGCGGCCCCGCGCGGCGCCGGGCCCGCTTCCGACAGGGCCCGGTCAGCCGCATTTGCTGTGGCCGCAGTTCGGACAGGTCATGCAGCCCTCGATCATCTGCATGCCGAACTGTCCGCAGGACGGACAGGCCGGCCCGCGTGGCGCCCCGCCCACGGCCAGCGCCTCGGCCTTGGCCTTGGGATCGCTCTTCAGGCCCAGGCCCTCGCCCTCGATGAATCCGATGCTGATCAGGTGCCGCTCGATCACCCCGCCGATGGCGGCCAGGATCGAGGGCACATAACGCCCCTCCATCCAGGCGCCGCCGCGCGGATCGAACACCGCCTTCAGTTCTTCTACCACGAAGCTCACGTCACCTCCACGGCGGAACACGGCGCTGATCATCCGCGTCAGCGCCACCGTCCAGGCAAAATGCTCCATGTTCTTCGAGTTGATGAACACCTCGAAGGGGCGGCGGTGACCGTTGATCACCACATCGTTGACGGTGATGTAGATCGCATGCTCGCTGCCCGGCCATCTCAGCTTGTAGGTCTGCCCCTCAAGCGCCTGCGGGCGGTCGAGCGGTTCGGAAAGATAAACCACATCGGCCCCCTGATCGGCTTCGGGGGCCTTGTCCGAACCTTCCTCGACCGAAAGCACCGAGCCGGTGATCTCGTTCGGACGGTAGGTGGTGCATCCCTTGCATCCGCTTTCATAGGCTTCCAGATAGATGTTCTTGAAATCCTCGAAACCGATGTCTTCGGGGCAGTTGATGGTTTTCGAAATGCTCGAATCCACCCATTTCTGGGCCGCCGCCTGCATCTTCACGTGATCCGCCGGCGAAAGCGTCTGCGCGCTTGCGAAATGTTCGGGCAACGGACGATCGCCGAATTTCCTGCGCCAGAGCGCCACGGCGTAATCCACCACTTCTTCCTCGGTACGGGTGCCGTCGGGCTGCAGCACCTTGCGGGTATAGCTGTAGGCGAAGACCGGCTCGATCCCGCTTGAAACATTGCCCGCCAGCAGGCTGATGGTGCCGGTCGGCGCGATCGAGGTCAGAAGCGCATTGCGGATACCGTGTTCGGCAATGGCCGCGCGCAGATCGTCGTCCAGCTTCCGCAGGAAGGGGGCATCCAGATATCTTTCGGCATCGAACAGCGGAAAGGCGCCCTTTTCACGCGCCAGATCGGCGCTGGCCTGATAGGCGGCGCGGGCAATTTCCTTCATCCAGGCTTCGGTCTGTGCCACGGCCCGGTCCGAACCATAGTGCAGACCGAGCATCAGAAGCGCATCGGCAAGCCCGGTGACGCCCAGGCCGATGCGTCGCTTGTTCTTCGCTTCTTCCCGCTGCTGAGGCAGGGGAAAACGGCTGACATCGATCACGTTGTCCATCATCCGAACGGCAGTGCCCACAAGATCGCAAAGCGCTGCACTGTCGAGCCGGGCTTCCTTTTCGAAGGGGGCCTTCACCAGCCTTGCCAGATTGACCGATCCCAGCAGACAGGCGCCATAAGGCGGCAGGGGCTGTTCTCCGCAGGGGTTGGTGGCTGCGATGGTTTCGCAATAGCCGAGGTTGTTCATCGCGTTGATGCGATCGATGAAGATCACCCCCGGCTCGGCGTAATCATAGGTGGAACGCATGATGCGGTTCCACAGATCCCGGGCTTCGAGCGTGCGATAGACCTTGCCGCCGAACACCAGATCCCAGGAGCGACCCGCCTTTACGGCAGCCATGAAATCATCCGTTACCAGCACGCTCATGTTGAACATCCGAAGCCGCGCCGGATCGCGCTTGGCGGCGATGAAATCCTCGATATCGGGGTGGTCACAGCGCATGGTGGCCATCATCGCGCCCCGGCGCGCGCCCGCGCTCATGATGGTGCGGCACATGGCATCCCACACATCCATGAAGGAAAGCGGCCCCGAAGCATCGGCCCCCACGCCCTTCACATCGGCCCCACGCGGGCGAATGGTGGAAAAATCGAACCCCACGCCGCCGCCCTGCTGCATGGTAAGCGCGGCTTCCTTGAGGTTCTCGAAGATGCCGCCCATGTCATCAGGTATGGTGCCCATCACGAAGCAGTTGAACAGCGTCACGCTGCGGGCGGTGCCGGCCCCGGCAATGATCCGCCCGGCGGGCAGAAAGCGGAAATCTTCGAGAGCGGCGAAGAATTTTCCTTCCCATTTCCCGGGGTTTTCCTCGGCCGCGGCCAGTGCCTGTGCCACCCGCCGCCAGGTGTCTTCCACCGTCCGGTCAACAGGCTTGCCCTGATCCTTGAGGCGGTATTTCATGTCCCAGATCTGTTCGGCGATCGGCGCGGTGAATCGGCTCATGGCGGGTATCCCATGTTGGCAGAGGATCATCTGAATACGCCCTGCCGCCTGCCCGGTCAATCAGGCAATCGATTGCCTTTGCCGACAAGGAGCGTATGCTGAAAGCAATCAGCATCATAGCACATCTGGTGAAAAATGGCATCCGCAACCCTGCATCTGGTAAAACTCTGCGTCGGTATCGATTCTGTCGAACATCTGCAAGACTATCGTGCCCGGATGCAGGCCCGCGGCGCCCCTTCCCCCCCGCGCCACATCACGCGCATGTGGCCACGACGCGCAGACGAACTGCTGCAGGGCGGTTCGCTTTACTGGGTGATCCGCGGGCTGATCCAGGCACGTCAGCGCATTCTGCGCCTTGAAGAGGCGATCGGCGAAGACGGTATCCGCCGCTGTGCCATCGTGATGGATCAGGAAATCATCCGCACCGCTCCTGTGCCCCGGCGCGCCTTTCAGGGTTGGCGCTATCTGGCCGCCGGCGATGCACCGCCCGATCTGCCGCCGGAACGGGATACGGAAAAGGCCCTGCCGCCGATGCTTGCAAATGCACTTGCCGATATCGGGCTGAAATGACGCTTCCAGGCGTGGATATCCGGCCAGCCCCTGCCGGCCGTGGCCGGATCAGCCCGCCGGCGACGGGGTTTCCAGCCTGTCGAGCAGAGCCGCCAATACCGCTCCGTTTCCCGATGCCACACGGCTTTTCCACAGCGTGGCCTGCGAGCGCAGCACCAGCCCGTCGTCAAGCACCTTCAGATGGTTGGCCCGCAGGGTTTCTCCGGTCGAAGTGATGTCGGCAATGGCTTCGGCGGTTTCGTTCTTTATCGTTCCCTCGGTGGCACCCTGGCTGTCAACCAGCTGGTAATCGGCCACCCCCGCCGTGCGCAGGAAATCCCGCACCAGCCGGTGATACTTGGTGGCGATACGCAACCGCAAACCATGACGCGCACGAAACTGCGCGGCCACCGCATCAAGATCGTCAAGGGTGTTCACATCCACCCAGGCCGCGGGCACGGCAAGCACCAGATCCGCATGGCCAAACCCCATCGGCCGCACTTCTTCCACCGCTGCCTCCCAGCGGGGCAGTCTTTCACGCACCAGATCGGTGCCGGTAACACCAAGATGGATGCGTCCGGCGGCCAGTTCGCGCGGGATTTCTCCAGCCGAGAGCAGCACCAGTTCCACCCCCTCGACCCCCTCGACGGCCCCCGCGTATTCGCGTGCCGATCCCGTGCGCGCCAGCGTGATGCCGCGGCGGGCAAACCACGCGAAGGTCTTGTCCATCAACCGGCCCTTGGAGGGCACGCCAAGCTTGATGCTCATGCGCCCTCCTTTCGTATCTCCAGCATGAGTTCCGGCCGGATCACCCCGCCTACGGCCGGATGCTCCCGCCCCTTCCCAAGTGCGCGTGTCAGCGCATCGTAGCGCCCTCCCGAAGCCACCGGGGCCCTGTCCGGAACGGCGGGCGCATAGAAGCCGAATATGAAGCCATCGTAATATTCCATCGTGCTGCGCCCGTAGGATCCTTCGAAGGCAAGCTCGTCAACATCCACCCCCGCCGCATCCAGCGCCTCGATGCGCGCCGCGAAACGGGCCACGGCGGGCCCGAGGGCGGGCATGTCCACCTCGAGATCGCGCAGACGTTCCAGCACCATCGGCAGGGTTTCACGCAGTTCCAGGATCTCGTCAAGCAGCGCGCTCTCGCCTTCGGAAAGGGGCGGCTCGGCAGCATCGGCCACAAGCGCGGCGATCCGCTCCCTGATCTCGTCTGCCCCGCGCTGGCCGATCAGCGTCCCGGCGGCAGCGATCAGATCGTCCGCCTTTCGCCCGGCCGCCATTTCTTCAAGCAGACAGGCCCGCGCAGATGGCACCGGCGCACGACCGCTGTAGCGCTCGATCAGTGCACGAAACCGGTGCGGACGCCAGATATGACGCAGCAGCGCCGCCTTGCGCGGCGCGCTGGTGGCCAGCCCCTGCACCGCTGCCATCAGGATTCCGATATCTCCGGTGGCGGCGCGCAGACCAAGCGGCAGGAGCACCTGCTGGAACAGCGCGAACACCTCGGCATCGGCCGCCGCCGGATCATCGGCCGAAAACAGTTCGTATCCCACCTGAATATATTCACTGGCCCGCCCGGCACCCTCTTCCTGCTGGCGAAACACCTCGCCCGCATAGGTATAACGGGCACCATCGCAACCGCTTTCCAGATGCGCCAGCACAACCGGCACGGTGAAATCGGGGCGCAGCATCATCTCGCCCTTCAGCGGATCCTGCGTGACATAGGCGCGGGCGCGGATATCCTCGCCATAAAGATCGAGAAGCGTCTGCGCGGGCTGCAGGATGTCGGCCTCTGTCGGCACGGCCCCCGCCGCGCGGAAAAAATCCATCAGCCGCGCGGCTTCGGCCCGGATTGCGGCCTTGGTGATCATCCCTCCTGCCCCTGGCGCTCCAGAATGGCGCGCACCCCGGCCACAAGATCGCCGCGCGCCACTTCCTGCTGGGCAGGCTGGGCCTTCCATTCCTCGTGGCTGGCGCTTTCGGCAATCTTTGCCCCCAGCACCAGATCCTTCAGCTGCACCACGCCGCGGGCGTCTTCACTCTCACCCTGGATCACCGCCACCGGAGCGCCGCGGCGATCGGCATATTTCAGCTGATTGCCGAAATTGCGCGGGTTTCCGAGATAGACTTCGGCACGGATGCCCCCGGCGCGCAGTTCGTCGGCCATCGCCATGTAATCGGCCATGCGGGTGCGATCCATGACCGTAACCACCACCGGGCCGCGCGCGCCCGAGCCGCCGATCCGCCCCTTCATACGCAGCGCGGCAAGCAGGCGATCCACCCCGATGCTGACCCCGGTGGCTGGCACCGCCTGACCAGTGAACCGTCTGACCAGATCATCATAACGCCCACCGCCGGCCACCGATCCGAACCGGCGCACCCGGCCCTTTTCGTCGGTGATCTCGAAGGTCAGTTCGGCCTCGAACACGGGGCCGGTGTAATAGCCAAGCCCGCGCACTACCCCGGGATCGATTGTCATTCGATCGGGGCCGTAACCACGCGCAACCAGAAGTTCGGCAATGGTTTCAAGTTCGTTCACCCCCTCGGCCCCGGCCCGAGAAGCGCCCACGGCAGCGCGCAGGTTGGCAAGGGTTGTCGCCCCATCGCGCCCACGGGCGGTGAGAAAGGCAATCACCGGATCGGCCTGTTCGGCAGAAAGGCCCACACCATCGATGAAGGCCCCAGACGCATCAAGCCGCCCCTTGCCCAGAAGCTCGCGTACACCCTGTTCGCCCACCTTGTCGAACTTGTCGATCGTGCGCAGGATGCCCTCGCGGGTGATGGCATCCTCTACCCCCACGGCATCAAGCACGCCATTCAGAACCTTGCGGCTGTTGATGCGCACGATGCAATCGCCCCGCGCGATACCGGCGGCCTCGAGCGTGTCGGCCAGCAGGGCGCAGATTTCGGCATCGGCCGCCACCGAAGGCGCGCCAACCGTATCGGCATCACACTGATAGAACTGGCGAAACCGCCCCGGCCCCGGCTTTTCATTACGCCACACCGGCCCCATGGCATAGCGCCGATAAGGCGTTGGCAGAACATTTCGGAACTGCGCATAGACACGGGCAAGCGGCGCCGTCATGTCATAGCGCAGGGCCAGCCAGTCTCCGGCCTTGCCGTCTTCCTCTTCCTGCCAGGCGAAGACGCCCTCGTTGGGACGCTCGACATCGGGCAGGAACTTGCCCAGCGCCTCAACCGTTTCCACCGCCGGGGTTTCCAGCGCCTCGAAGCCGTGCAGTTCGTAAACTTCGGCGATGCGGGCCAGCATCGCGTTGCGCCCGCGCACCTCGTCACCGAAGTAATCGCGAAACCCCTTGGGCGGCAGGGCCCTGGGGCGGGGCGGTTTCTTCTGTTTCTTCTGCTGGGCCATCGGGCATTTCCTTGCGCAACTGTCGCGCCCGCGTTTAGCGAAGCACGGGCGCGGGGGCAAGCGGCATGGGCAGACATGCACGATTGAGCTTCGGGCCGAGTTGTGTCAACAGGGCCACATGGACACCGATGAAATCATCCGCCTGCAGGAAGAGGTGGCGCATCTTTCACGCGCGGTTGACGATCTTTCCGAAACCGTGATTCGCCAGGAACGCGAAATCGCCATGCTCACCCGCCGCCTTGAACTGCTGATGCAGCGTGCTGCCGAGCGCGAGCTCGAAGCCGGCGGAACGGCACCATTTGCCGATCAAAAACCCCCGCACTGGTAACCACCATCACGCCGAAGCATCAGCAGCCCCGGCCTGACCGAAGGGATCCTGCGGATAGACAACCTCGTCCAGATAAAGCCCCTGGGGCGGCGAGACCGGCCCGCAGGCGGCGCGATCGCAGGCTTCGAGCGCCTCTTTCACCCGCTCGGCAGACCAGGCGCCGGCCCCTACGCGCTCAAGCGTGCCCACGAAGCTGCGCACCTGATTGTGCAGGAAGCTGCGGGCCTCGATATGAAAACGGTATTCGCGCCCTCCCGGAAAGGAAAACTCTTCGATATCAAGGCGATCCAGAGTTTTCACCGGCGACTGCGCCTGGCACTGGCTGGCGCGGAAGGTGGTGAAATCATGCCGCCCGATCAGAACGCGCGCTGCCTTGCGCATGGCCATGATATCCAGCAGGTGACGCACCTGCCACACCAGTCCGCGCTCATGGGTGAGCGGCGCGCGCCGGCTGACAAGGCGAAACAGATAGCGCCGCCGTACGGCCCCGAAACGGGCGTGGAAATCACCCGGAACCGGAGCAGCAGACAACACCGCCACCGGTTCCGGCTTCAGATGGAAATTGAGTGCCTCCATCAGGCGGAAAGGCGCCCATTCACGGGCAAGATCCACATGCGCCACCTGCCCCAGCGCATGCACACCGGCATCGGTGCGCCCGGCCCCGGTAACGCTGCCAGCCCCCGGTTCAAGAGCACGCAGGGCATCTTCCAGAGCCTGCTGCACCGAGGGCAGGCCGTTCTGGCGCTGCCATCCGCAGAAGGGCGCGCCATCATATTCGATCTTCAGGGCATAGCGGGGCATGGCGCCTGCCTAACCGTCCGGATGAGGCTTGGCAATCCTTCGGACGGGTTTGCGCCCTGCCGGTCGGCGCCTGTCAGGCCTGTTGCAGATACCACCCGCCCCCGACCGCCCTGCATTCAGGGGCAATCCTGATTTTCCGACCAGTCTGGCGGCTGGGCCAGGATATACCCCGAAGTATCGAGAGGGATACGATATGACGAAACGCCGACGGAAGTTCACGGACCCGTGAAGCAAGAAGGGTCAATGCAGGGAACGCTGTCATCTACCACCTCGGATAGCAAACCAAGGCCAAAATCAGGCGAATCGAAAACGGGATTCTGTTCAGAATGGTATGCTCTTTGCAGCATCTCCAGATGCCGTTCTCCAAAAACACCCCATGCGGAAAATGATACATGGTCAGCGCGGTCGCCCATAACTTCGGACAATGCGGACCATGTCGTGAATCCCTCGGGTTGCGGTGAACAAAATCCTTTTAGGGCGTAGACTCATAAATACCACTCATAAATACCAAATGACGATTGCGGCGAGGTGAGCGGCGGCGAGGAAGGTTTCGGGGCATCGGAAGGTTCGCAACGACAACGAGCGCCAGT
>JALSJM010000011.1 GCA_026989355.1 Paracoccaceae bacterium
GCATGAGGAGCCCGCCGCCGAGAAGCTCGAAGCGCTGCGCGAAGTGGCCGAGGCCTCGGGCTTTTCACTGCCCAGGGGGCAGGTGCTGCACACCCGCCACCTCAATGCGCTGCTTGCCCGGGCCAGGGGCACGGAGTTTGACGAACTCATCAATCTCGCCACCCTGCGCGCCATGACCCAGGCCTATTACAGCCCCGAGAATTTCGGTCATTTCGGGCTTGCCCTGAAGGCCTATGCGCATTTCACCTCGCCGATCCGCCGCTACGCCGACCTGATAGTGCACCGCGCGCTGATCTCGGCGCATGGCTGGGGCGAGGACGGGCTCGGCCCCGAAGAGGTGGCGCGCCTGCCCGAGACGGCCGAGCATGTTTCACAGACCGAGCGACGCTCCATGGCCGCCGAGCGCGACACCAACGACCGCTACCTCGCCGCCTATCTCGCCGAGCGCGTGGGCAGCGAGTTCACCGGCCGAATCAGCGGCGTGGCGCGCTTCGGCCTGTTCGTGAAGCTGGATGAAACCCATGCCGACGGGCTGATCCCGGTGCGCAGCCTGGGGCGCGAGTTCTTCCGCTTCAATGAACGCAGCCGCACCCTGCGTGGCGAGGAGACGGGGCTGGAGATCGGGCTGGGACAGCGTGTCACGGTGCGGCTGGCCGAAGCGGTGCCGGTGACCGGCGGCTTGATCCTCGAACTGCTCTCGGTAGATGACAAGCCCCTTCCCCGCCGCCCCCGCAACCGGCGCGCCACTTCGCCACGCCGCAAACCGGCGAAATCCCGACGCAAGGCGGAAAAGGTGAAACGGAAAGCGGCACGCAAGCAGCGCTGATCCTGCATTCGCAGAATCCTTTAATCAACCACAACACGTGTCACTCTGAAAGAAGTTTCAACCTGAAAGCGTAAAAACCGGCACGCCCTGTGTTTTGCACGCAACAACCTTACGCTAGGGAAAGCACGACGCGTCCGCCCACTTGCCCGCAAGAATCATATTGATACTTCTTCCTGAGATATTGATAAATTGCATGAAGAAGCGGCCTTTCGCAAAAATCCTCCGGGTATTGGTGAAAGCCCGCTTTTTCCCGCCAAAAGGAGAAAGACGATGAAAACCGGATTTCTGCCTGCCGTGGCTCTTGGTGCATCCATTGCGGTCTTTGGGGCGCAGGCAGGCGCCCAGTCTGCCCTCAGCGGTTCCGTAAGCCTCTCTGCCGGGATGATGGGCTATACGCATACCGACGGCGATCATAGCGGAATCGTTCCCGATCTCGGTATCGAGGGCAATATCGGCATGGCTGCCGGCGACTGGATGTTCTCGCTGGACGCGAATGCAGCCCAGTTCCGCGATGCCAGTGGCAATTTCGACCATTACGCGCCTTGGGGGGTTGCCTCCTACGGGGTGCATGCCGGGCGGATGATTGGCGATGCTTATGTAGGGGCGTTTTTCGGCGGCAATTCCTTCCAGGGAAATGATGCGTCAAATACCAACGGATACGTCACCGGTACCCTGTGGGGGGTCGAGGGGCAGTTTTCCCCCGCCGGGAATGGCAACCTGTCGGTCTTTGGCCAGATCGGACGGGCCGACATGGTGGGAGATACAGGTGATACGGCCTTCATCGGCAGTTTCGCGCGCCTCGGCCTGGATATCGACACAGGAAAC
>JALSJM010000012.1 GCA_026989355.1 Paracoccaceae bacterium
CGGCTTGTTCGGCAATAGTGGCTTGATTTTGCTGAATTGTTCTTCCGTTAACCAAAATGTCCCAGACATGAAACCCTCCCTGTTTCATATCTTGAATCACATTCTGATTTATAGGTCTACGCCCTAGCGGACCGGCTCGAACAATGCCTTGCGCAACTGGCAATCCCGCCGTACATCCATGCCGCATCGGCGTGGTTCGAGGTCTTTCGTCAGACAGATGCGGGCCTCCTGGATCCGCCCCTTCTTGCAGGTGATGGTGATCATGTCGGGTTGCAGCCCGGGATTGGCATCCAGGAATGCCTGCTCGATCACCGGGGCGGGAAGCCGCACCGGATGGCGCAGGCGACGCAGGATCTGCGGGCGATTGATCGTTTCATATGCTTTTCTGGCCATTTCGAAATAGTTTCCGGGATCAAGCCCCGAGCAGCGTCCGTGCTTCTTCCACTGATACCAGGCCGAGCCGCCCGATCCCATGATGTCGGCCATGGCGCGGGTCTGGGTGCGTGAGGGATCGCGCGCCGTGGTGCGGCAATGGCTGGGCCAGCCGCGTTCATTCTGAGGCCAGAGCCCGTGAAGAATCCAGCCGCTCTTGCGGCCTGCCGCGCACTGGGGCGCATTGCGTATCCGGCCTTCCAGTGCGCACCATGTCGGCGACCAGCTGAGTGCCAGCACGTAATAATCAAAATCGCCGCCGCGCTCGCCCTTGGCAAGGCCGGTTGCAGGCGCAAGCACCAGAAGGATGACCGTTGCGATCACGCGCATTTGCTCTTTCCTCTTTTCGATGTGGGCACTATATAGCGTTCAAGTTCCCCGACAACGAGAACCCGCCCGAACAAGGGCCGCCCTGTCCGGGGCAGGGGGAAGATGTTGTCGCAGAGGCATTGAAGGAGAAAGATCATGGCGAACAGACCGCTCATGCCGAAGGCAACAGCCGTCTGGCTGGTGGAGAACACGACCCTGACATTCAAGCAGATCGCCGATTTCTGTGGCCTGCACGAGCTTGAGGTGCAGGGTATTGCCGATGGCGATGTCGCCGCGGGGGTCAAGGGGTTCGATCCGATTGCCAACAACCAGTTGACCCAGGAAGAAATCGGCAAGGGCGAAAAGGATCCGCTGCACAGGCTGCAGCTCAAGTTCAACCCGGCCGCCATTGGCGAGGAAAAGCGCCGTGGCCCTCGTTATACTCCGCTTTCCAAGCGTCAGGATCGCCCTGCGGCCATCCTGTGGCTGGTGAAGTTTCACCCCGAACTGACCGATGGCCAGATCGGCAAGCTGATCGGCACCACCAAGCCCACGATCCAGGCGATCCGCGAGCGCACCCACTGGAACATCAACAACATCCAGCCGATCGATCCGGTGGCACTGGGCCTTTGCAAGCAGTCCGAACTGGATGCGGCGGTGCAGAAGGCCAATGCCAGGAAGGCGAAAGAGGGCGAGGTGATGAGCGATGAGGAACGCCGCAAGCTTGTAAGCACAGAACAATCTCTGGCCATGGACCCGGAGCCCAAGATGCCGGCGGCGATCGCAGGGCTTGAGACATTCAGTCTTTCCGGTGGGGCGCAGGACGGGGAAGAAACACCCGATGCCGACAGTTTCTTCAACCTGCCCGGCGATGAGGACGCGGAGGGCAACAAGGAAGGCTGAGCCGCCTTGCCATGCTGATGATCCGGGCCCCGGCACAGGATGTGCCGGGGTTTTTCATTCCGCGGGGCCGGAAGGGTGCGGGGCTGGCTGTGCCGTGTTATGGATCCGGCAGAGAGGTTCGCATGTCGGAGGAGAGTGCGCATGGCCAGGGCCATTCACATGATGATCCGGGTTCTCGACGAAGCGCGCTCGGTGGCCTTTTATCGCAAGGCCTTCGGACTCGGGGTGGCAGACCGACTGGAATTTGACGATTTCGTGCTTGCCTATCTGCGGAACGGTGAGATCGGTTTCCGAACTGGAACTGACGATCAACAAGGGCCGCGATGTGCCTTACGATCCGGGTGACGGCCATGGCCATATCGCCTTCGGCGTGGCTGATCTTGAGGACGAACACGCGCGTTTCGAGGCCGAGGGACTGGCGCCGCGGAAGATCGTGGAATTCAAGCGCAACGGAACCCTGCTGGCGCGTTTCTTCTTCGTGCAGGATCCCGACGGATACCAGATCGAGGTGCTTGCAACGCTACGGCCGCTATCATTGAACATTGATTGAAGGGAGAGGCGGGAATGCTCTACAAGCTTGATTTCACGGTTGAATACGATCACCAGCTGGGCCAGCACGGGCTTTTCGCGGTGTGGGCGGAAGAAGCCGATGCCGCGCTTGGTGCCAGGAAGGCCGGAGAGGATTTCGCGAAGGATGTAAAAGAACGTCTCGGTCTCTGAAGAACCCGCAGTCAGAGGCTCTTGCGGGCATGCAGGGCGGCAGTGATGGTGCCCTCGTCAAGATAGTCGAGTTCGCCGCCGATCGGCACGCCCTGGGCAAGCAGGGAGATGGAAACGCCATGCCTTTCAAGCGCGTCGGCAATGTAGTGTGCGGTGGTCTGCCCGTCTACGGTGGCATTGAGGGCCAGGATCACCTCGGAGATGCCCTCGTCGGCCACCCGCTTTACCAGAAGCGGAATCCGCAGGTCTTCCGGCCCGACGGCATCAAGCGCCGAAAGGGTGCCGCCCAGAACGTGATACCGCCCCCTGAAGGCATGGCTGCGTTCCATTGCCCATAGATCGGCCACGTTTTCGACAACGCAGATTTCGCCCGTGGCGCGGGCCGGATCGGCACAGATCGTGCATTTGTCGCCGGTGTCGATATTGCCGCAGGTCAGGCATTCGCGCACGGTTTCGCAGGCCGATTGCATGGCTTCGGCCAGAGGGGCCATCAGCAGGCTGCGCTTCTTCACCATGTGCAGTACCGCGCGCCGGGCCGAACGTGGCCCGAGCCCCGGCAGGCGGGCCATCAGTTCGATCAGTTTTTCAAGATCGCCGGGCGGATCAGTCATTCCTGCTCCTGATCAGGCGCATGGGAAAGATCCCTGCGTGTTGCTCCCAGAACCGGCGCGAAGGAATGTTCATCGCCTGTGCCCGTTCCAGTTCTTCGGGCAGTTCCTTCAGGGTTCTTGCGTGGCGGAAGAAGGAAAAAACCGAAAGCATGACCGCAAAAAGCGACAGTGCAAGGAACAGATGCCAGAGCATGACGATCACCCCGCTGCTGCGTGTGGCAAGGATGAAAAACACCCCCGCGCTCATCAGTGACAGGGGGATGCGCAGCAGTATCGCCCGCCTGGCCCGCGCCACCACCAGTGCGGCATTGGCCGGTGTAAGTTCCAGCGCGCCCGCCTGTTCTGGTCCGTATTCGAGCATCAGCATGGCCTAGATCGGCAGGTTCATGTCGGTGGGAAGCCCCATGCTTTCCGTCAGCCGGCGCACCTCCTGCTGGTGTCGTTCCCGGGCTTTTGCCTGTGCATCCTTGATGGCCGCCAGGATCAGATCCTCGACAACCTCCTTTTCCTCGGGACTGAAGATCGAAGGATCGATCTCGAGTCCGGTGAGCTCCCCCTTGGCGGTGGCCGTGGCGCGCACAAGGCCGGCACCGGATTCCCCCGTGACGGTAATCGTCTCCAGATCTTTCTGAAGGGCGGCCATCTTTTCCTGCATTTCCCTGGCGGCCTTCATCATCTTGGCCATGTCGCCAAGCCCGCCCAGACCTTTCAGCATTTCGTCCACTCCTGTAACCAGACTGTCTCATAAATACGTGTGCAGCATCTCTGGCACAAGAGATCGTGGTTGTGCGGCGGCTTGTTGTTGTCGGTCATGGCGCTCCGGGGGCCGGATGTTGCGATCAGGATGCCTGCGGCGAGAGGAATTTCAGCGACATGTAGCCCTGACGGCCGGTTTCAGGATCAAGGATCTCGGCCCAGCCGTTGCCGGTGGTGCGGAGCAGGAGGGCTTTCGTGCCATGGGTGAAGCGGCTCACGACGGTGCTTTTCGTCGTCGGTGCCGCACGCAGGTTCACAACGCGTCCGGTTACCACCAGGATCGTGCCCGGGGCCTCGGGTTCAGATCTCTGCCGGGCAAGGTATTCGGGCGGTGCATCATGCGTGCCGAATACCCGGGGTGCCTGTCCGGTGCCGCCGGTCATCGCATGTGCGAAAGCCGGGCGGGCAAACAGGATCGGGGTGATCTGCGGGTCTGTGGCCCTGCCGGGGTTGTCCGGGTGGCGGAAAGCGGTTTGCGAAGCCGCGCTGCCGTCTGTCGGAGTCATCCTGTGCGGTGCGCCCCCCCGGGCCGCAGGTGGCGCGGCGATTTCCGGATGTTCCCGCACCGGGGTGTGTGCATCTGCTGCTTTTCCGGATCTGCTGCCCTGCGGTGCAAGGGCCATTGCCCCGAAAACGGCCAATCCAAGCACGAATACCTTGCCGGTCAGACCCCTAGCCATGCCATATACCCCTGCAGATCATGACCATACACCCGAACCGGCCAGCCCCGATTCGCCCGGCATGCTAGCAGAAGGCGCGGGCAAATTGAGAAGAAACGGATCGTTTTCGGGTGAAGTCAGCTTGTTCTGCAATGTCCGCTTGGCTATCACTTGGGCCATGACCGACATTTCCGACACCGTGCCCGAAAAGGGCCATGAACTGGCCGAGCCGTTGCGCCGCGCCATTGGCGAGCGCTACCTCACCTATGCGCTTTCCACCATCATGAATCGTGCCCTGCCCGATGCGCGTGACGGGCTGAAACCCGTGCATCGGCGAATTCTCTATGCCATGCGCGAGCTCAGGCTTTCCTCTTCGGGCGGATTTCGAAAGTCAGCCAAGATCTCGGGCGACGTGATGGGCAATTATCACCCGCATGGCGATGCCGCGATCTATGATGCCATGGCGCGCCTGGCCCAGGACTTCAACGTGCGCTATCCGCTGGTGGACGGTCAGGGCAATTTCGGCAATATCGACGGCGACAATCCCGCCGCCAGCCGCTATACCGAGGCCCGCCTGACCGAAGTGGCCGAGGCCCTTCTCGACGGGCTTTCCGAAAACGCCGTTGATTTTCGCGAAAATTACGATGGCACGCTGAGCGAACCCGTAGTGTTGCCGGCATCCTTTCCCAATCTTCTGGCCAATGGCTCATCGGGGATTGCCGTGGGGATGGCAACCAATATTCCGCCGCACAATATCGAGGAACTGTGCAACGCCTGCCTGCATCTGATCAAGGCCCCCAATGCCCGCGATGAAACCCTGATCGATTACATCCCCGGCCCCGATTTTCCCACCGGGGGGATCATCGTCGAACCGCGCGAGAGCATTCTCGAAGCCTATCGCACGGGGCGGGGCAGCTTCCGCCTGCGCAGCAGGTGGAAAAAGGAGGATCTCGGTCGCGGACAGTGGCAGATCGTCGTGACCGAAATTCCCTATCAGGTGCAGAAATCACGCCTGATCGAGAAACTGGCCGAACTGATCCAGACGAAGAAACTTCCGATTCTTGCCGATGTGCGCGATGAAAGTGCCGATGACATCCGCATCATTCTCGAGCCGCGCAGCAAGAACGTGGATCCCGATATGCTGATGGGAATGCTCTTTCGCCAGTCCGATCTGGAAGTGCGCTTCAGCCTCAACATGAACGTGCTGATCGACGGGCTCACGCCAAAGGTGTGCAGCCTGAAGGACGTGCTGCGCGCCTTCCTCGATCACCGCCGCGATGTGTTGCTGCGTCGTTCGCGCCACAGGCTGGAAAGGATCGATCACCGTCTCGAAGTGCTCGAGGGCCAGATCGTTGCCTTCCTCAATCTTGATCGGGTGATCGAGATCATCCGCACCGAAGACGAACCAAAGCCCGTGATGATGGCCGAATTCGAGCTTTCCGAGGTGCAGGCCGAGGCGATCCTCAACATGCGCCTGCGCAGCCTGCGCAAGCTTGAGGAGATGGAACTGAAGCGCGAGCATGAAAACCTGCTGCTTGAACGCGAAGGGCTTGTGGATCTTCTGGAAAGCGGGGAAAGGCAATGGCAGGCCATCGCCGACCAGCTGCGCGAAACCAGAAGGAAATTCGGCTACAAGTCCGAAGGCGGTGCCCGGCGCACCGAATTCTCCGAGGTCGGCGAGGCAGAGGATGTGCCCCTTGAGGCGATGATCGAGCGCGAACCGATCACCGTGGTATGCTCGCAGATGGGCTGGATCCGGGCCATGTCCGGGCATATCGATCTGGAGCGTGAACTGAAGTTCAAGGATGGTGACGGCCCGCGCTTCATCTTCCATGCCGAAACCACCGATCGCCTGTTGCTGCTGGGCTCGAACGGGCGTTTCTACACGCTTTCGGCCGCCAGTCTGCCCGGCGGACGAGGCATGGGGGAGCCGGTCCGCCTGATGGTGGATCTGCCCAACGAGGCCGATATCGTGGCGCTGTTCATTCACAGGCCGGGGCGCAAGCTGCTGCTGGCCTCGTCGGCCGGTGACGGGTTTCTGGTGAACGAGGATGATGTCGTAGCCCAGACCCGCGCCGGCAAGCAGGTGCTGAATGTGAAAGGCGATGTGAAGGCACAGGTCTGCCGCCCGGCCGAGGGCGATCACGTGGCCTGTGTGGGCGAAAACCGCAAGGTTCTGATCTTCCCGCTTTCCGAACTGCCCGAGATGGCGCGGGGCAAGGGCGTGCGGCTGCAGAAATACAAGGATGGCGGCCTTTCGGATGCCCGCATCTTCACCCTGGCCGAGGGGCTGAGCTGGAAGGATCCGGCCGGGCGCACCCGCACCGAAACCGATCTGGCCGAATGGCTTGGCAAGCGGGCGCAGGCCGGGCGCATGGCGCCGCGGGGCTTCCCGCGAGACAACCGGTTCACCTGAACGATGTCGGCCAGCGAAATTCGCACCGAATATACCGGGGGCAAATGGAACCTCTTCCGGCTTGCACTCAAGACCAGCCTGCTCACCCTTCTGACGCTCGGTTTCTACCGTTTCTGGATGAAGACACGGTTGCGGCGGTGGTTCTGGTCGGCGATCCGGCCGGGCGGGATGCCACTTGAATACACGGGCGATGCCATCGAGAAACTGCTCGGATTCCTGATGGCGGTGGTTGTGCTGGCCTTCTATATCGGTGTCGTCAACCTGATTCTGGTGTTCCTCAGCTTCACCTTCCTGCACGACAATCTGGCGGCCTATGCCGCGTCTTTCATCGGGGTGATCCCGCTTCTCTTCTTTGCTCGTTATCGTGCCCGGCGGTATATTCTTGCGCGCACCCGCTGGCGGGGTATACGTTTCGGGCTTGAGCCGGCGGCCTGGGCCTACAGTCTTTACGCCATGGGGCAGTGGTTGCTTACGTTCCTGACGCTCGGTTATCTCTATCCCCGGCAGGTGTTCAACCTGGAAAAATTCCGCACCGATCGCACATTCTATGGCTCTGCCCGCCTGCATCAGGGGGGCAGCTGGCGAATGCTGCGCGGCGCCGGTTTCTGGCACATGTATGCCGCGGCCTGGAGCGTCGCGGTGCTTGTGGCGCTTGTTCATCTTGAATACCTGCCCGAGAGGGGGCTCCTGTGGCTGTTTCCCGCCGGAATGTGGTTTCTCTTCGGTTTTCTGTGGTTCCGGGTACATGCCCTGCGCAGCATGGCCAATCACAAGAGCGCCGGTGAAGTGGCCCTGATCGCCGCCCCCCGCATGCCCCGGGTGCTCGGGATCTATCTGCTGGGCTACACGCTTGCCTATCTGCTGCTTTTCCTGTTTGCCTTGGCCGTTGTTCTTGCGGGGTTGTTCGGGGCGGTATGGCTTTTCGAAGTGAACCCGCATGATCTTGTCACCTGGCAGCAGCGTGTGCCCACCTGGGTGCAGATGAGTGCCTATATCTTCCTTTATTTCAGCATCTTCATCCTGTGGAGCGTGCTGCATCAGGTGTTCGTGGTTCTGCCGCTGCACCGCCATTATGCCCAGACCCTCACCATCCGCAATCCGCTTGCCCTTTCGAGTATTCGCCAGCGGGCGCGTGATCACGCCGAGGAGGCCGGTGGCTTTGCCGAGGCGCTTGATCTGGGGGCCGCGATATGAGCGATGCGCGGCAGCCCCTTCAGGATCTGTTTGCCGATCTTCTTGATGGTGAAAGCCCCCGGGTGAGGCGCGTGCATGTGGTCCTGTCGGAAAAGGCACCCCGGCGCGGGGCCCTGCTGATCACCGATGCCGAAGGCCGGCAGTGGTGCTGGCCCGTTGACACGCTGCGAGCACTGGCCGATCAGGCGGGCAAGGAAGGGCTGATCCTGCATCAGGCAGGGGCCTCGCCCGAGAGGCTTGTCATCAGCAATCCGGATATGGCCGGGCGGTTGCGTGCGCTCTTCCCGCATCTTGGAAAACGTCAGCCTGTCCGCCATATGTGGCGGTTGCTGGGTTGGGGGATCGGAGCCGTGGGGGCGGTCTTTCTCATCATCATGGTGTTGATTCCGTTGCTTGCCAACCAGCTGGCCGCGTTGCTGCCGCCCGATGCGGAAAAGGCACTGGGGGATGCAACGCTCGAACAGATCACCATCGGGCTTGATCGCAGCGGCGTCAATCCGATCCGATCCTGCACGCAGGAGAAAGGCCTGGCCGCACTGGCCCGGATGCAGGCGCGCCTTGTCGAGGGAATGGATCTGCCCTATCCGGTGCAGGTGCATGTACTGGATCATTCCATGGTCAATGCCTTTGCCCTTCCAGGGGGGCATGTCGTGTTCTTTCGCGGGCTGATCAATGAGGCCGAAACGCCCGAGGAAGTGGCCGCCGTATTTGCCCATGAACTTGGCCATGTGGCACATCGCGATCCCGCGCGCATAGCCCTGCGCACTGCCGGATCCGTGGGGGTGCTCGGGCTGCTGTTCGGTGATTTCGCAGGCGGAACGGTGGTGCTGTTTCTTACCGAAAGGCTGGTGCAGGCAAGCTATACGCGCGAGGCCGAGGCGCTTGCCGATGCGTTTGCCCACGATATCCTGATCCGCAGCCGCGTATCTCCGGCGGCTCTGGCCACCATGTTCGAGCGGCTGCGTGCACGATACGGAGACGCCGAGGGCATCGTGGCCCATTTTGCCAATCATCCCGCTCTGGTAGAGCGGATCTGGGCCGCAAGAAGTGCGGCCCGAAATGCCGGGGTGGAAACCGAGCCGATCCTTGACGCCGCCGCATGGGCCGATCTGAAAGGGATATGCGCCCCCCTTGCCGGGCTGTCGAATATCCTCGAACGCTTCAAGCCCGGTGCTGAAGACGGCGGTTGATCAAATCGCTTCGACTTCAAGCCATACGCCCCCCTGCGGACGCAGGGTCAGGATCATCACGGGTCTGGGCAGACGCCCCGGCACCAGAGAAAAGCGGAACCGCGACAGCAGCGTGGCCAGGATGATCACCGCTTCCTGAATCGCGAAGCCGGCGCCGATGCATACCCGTGGCCCGGCCCCGAACGGCAGGCAGGCGAAGCGGTCGATCGCAGCCGGATCGGCAAAGCGCTCGGGGCGAAAGGCATCGGGTGCTTCCCACAGCAGCCGGTTGCGATGCAGCGCATAGATCGGCAGGATGACCGTATCGCCGGGGCGGATCTCGCGGCCGCAGAGCCTGTCGGCGCGCATCGCCGTGCGTGAAAGCATCGCGGCCGGCGGATAGAGACGCAGGGATTCATCGATGATCCGGCGCACCAGCGGCAGTGCGGCAAGGTCGTCGGCAATCGCCGCGCGGCCCTGCAGAACGGACTGTGCCTCGTGCCGGGCATGGTGCTGGACGGTTTGGTCCAGCGCGCAGAGGTAGAGCGCCCAGGCCAGGGTGAGGGCGGTGGTTTCATGGCCCGCGACGATGAAGGTCAGCAGGTTGTCGCGCAGTTCGGGGGTCGTCATGCGGCGTCCGGTTTGCGGATCCTCGCCCTTCAGCAGCAGATCAAGCAGATCGGGCGCCCGGCTGGGTGGCCTGCCGGATCCTGCGCGTGCCTCGATGGCCTGATCGGCCACCCGTTTCATCTGTCTGAGTGCGCCCGACGACATGATCCGCGCCGGGCGCGGCACCCAGCCCGGCAGGCCGAGGATGTCGAGCAGCGAAATTCGCGCCGTCTGGTCGATGTAGTTGTCGATTGCCCTGTGGATGGTATCGCGGTCGAAGCCCTCGTCGCCTGAAAAGGTGACATCGGAAATGACTTCGAATGTCGTTGTCACCATTTCGTCGTAAAGGTCGGTCGCCCGACCGCTGGCCGCCATCAGCCGTTTGCTTGCACGCTCGGCGGCGTGGGTCATGACCGGGCCCAGATTTTCGATGTTGCGCATCGAGAATACGGGTGCAGCCGCGCGGCGCTGCCAGTGCCAGTGCTGACCTTCGGCCACGAACAGGCTGTCGCCGATTGCCGGGCGCAGGATGTTCTTTGTCACGACCGATTTCGGATAATCAGCAACCTGTTCCTTCAGGATCCGGCGCAGGCTGGGCGGATCCATCACCATGTGCCAGCGCTTGCCCGTTCTGCCCGAAACGATGGGCTGTGTAACAGCCATCTCGGGCAGGATTTCAAGCAGGTTGCGGCGCGCGGTGGCAAGGGTTTTCCAGATTCCCCACGGCTCCTTCACCAGAGGAACCCGTACCGGTTCGGGCGGTGCGGAAGCAACCTGTGCACTGGACGGCATGGCGGTCTCCTTCCCCGGAAGGGTAATCCTGATCGCCGACCCCGTGCAACAGGGAAGGGATTGCGCCTGCGCTTGCGGGTTGTTATCCCCGCAGCGTTGCCGGGAAGGAGTTTTTCATGATTCCCCGTTCGTTTTCGCGTGTTTCTTTCGTTCTGGCGTTTTCGTTTTTCATGGCCGCCTGCGGCAGCAGGCATGATCCGGAAGCCCCCCTTGTTCCGATGGGTGATTTCCGGCTTGGCCATGTCGTGGTGATCGACGATCAGGCCGAGATCGGCCCGTTTTCGCGCAAGGCTGAGGCGGGAGCCTGGAAAGAGGTTCTGACCGAAGAGATCGGAAAGCAGCTTGGCCGCTACAAGGGCGGGAAGCTCTATCACCTCGGGATCAGGGTTGACGGCTACGTGCTGGCCATTCCCGGGGTGCCGGTGGTGGTCAATCCGAAATCGGTGCTGATCGTTTCGGTGACTGTCTGGGATGATGCGAAAGAAGGAAAGCTCACCGCCAGGCCGCAGCAGCTGGTTGTGCTGGAACGCCTGTCGCCCGAAACCTTCATCGGTTCGGGCCTGACCCAGAACAGGCAGCGCCAGATGCGCAACCTTTCCCGCAACATGGCTGCGAAGATACACGGGTATCTTCTGAAAAATCCCGAATGGTTCGGCCTGCAATCCGGCGCCGCACCGCTGCCGGGCGGAGGGGGCGACAAGTGACACTTGATTTTTGCGCGCCAAACCCGTAACGAGCGCGCGATGTTGAACCGGGCCGCTTTGGCCCCCCAGAACACGAGGCGCCGCGAGACATGGCAAAGGAAAAGTTTGAGCGTACGAAGCCGCACGTTAACGTTGGCACGATTGGTCACGTTGACCATGGGAAGACGACCTTGACGGCAGCGATCACGAAGTATTTT
>JALSJM010000013.1 GCA_026989355.1 Paracoccaceae bacterium
CCACGGGCCGTCCGATACGGCGCAGGATCAGGTGGTAGAAGGGCGTGTAGGGCAGCATCACCCCCAGCCGGTCGAGCCCCGGGGCGACGGCCTCGGGCAGGGCGCCCGGTTTCGCCTTCAGCAGCACGATGGGCGCCTGCGGGCTGCTCAGCGCCTCGGCCTCGGCGTCGGAAAGCTCGCAATAGCTTCGCACCACCTCCAGGTCGCGGGCCATGAGCGCAAAGGGCCTGGTCGGGCGGCGCTTGCGCCGGCGCAGTTCGGCCACCGCCTCTGCATTGGTGGCATCGCAGGCCAGGTGCACCCCGCCCAGCCCGCGGATCGCCACGATATGGCCGTTCAGGATCATGCCGCCGGTGGCGTCCACCTCGTCGAGCATCGAAAAGGCTTCCGGATCGACCGCACCGCGGCCCAGTTTCTCGATCCAGATCTTCGGCCCGCAGCGCCCGCAGGCCACCGGCTGGGCGTGAAAACGGCGATCTTCTGGGTTGGTGTATTCTGCCTCGCAGATTTCGCACAGATCGAACGGTGCCATGGTGGTGCTGGCCCGGTCGTAAGGGGCGGCGGTGACGATGGAAAACCGCGGCCCGCAGTTGGTGCAGTTGGTGAAGGGGTAGCGGTAGCGGTGTTCGAAGGGGTTGCTGATCTCGGCCAGGCAATCGGCGCAGGTGGCTGCATCCGGGGTCACCGCGCCGCGCATCTCGCCACCCTGCGAAGCCGCGATGCCGAAACTGTCTGGGGCGGGGGCGTCGATCAGCTCGACATTCACGGTCTCGATCCGCGCCAGCGGCGGCAGGGCCTTCTGCAGCTTTTCGGAAAACACCTCGATGCGCTCGCCCCAGATGCGGATGACCACGCCCTCGCCGGTGTTCTTCACGTCTCCCGTCAGCCCCAGTTCCCGGGCCAGCCGCCAGACCGTGGGGCGGAACCCCACCCCCTGCACCTGGCCGCGCACCGTCAGCTGTGCCCCGCTCATGGCGCCGCCCCCCAGATCAGGATGCGGTTGTTGCCGCTGTCGGCCACCGCCAGCGTGCTGCCCCGCGCCGACAGCCCGTAGGGCCAGCACACCGTGTCGCGCCGGGCCACGCCCCAGCCGTTGTCGCCCTTGGCGGCAAAATCCGGCTGGCCGTTCAGCCGGTCGGCATGGGCAGCCATGGCGTTGTCATCCAGCCCGAGGATGCGCGAATTGGCGGTATCGCCCACCACCAGGCGGCGGCCGAGAACCGCCAGCGCATAGGGCATGTTCACCGCCTGCGATGTCGGGTAGTAGGCGCCCAGGTTGGCATCGCAGCCCGCCATGTCGGTCTG
Source organism: Paracoccaceae bacterium (assembly GCA_026989355.1). Classification (GTDB taxonomy): domain Bacteria; phylum Pseudomonadota; class Alphaproteobacteria; order Rhodobacterales; family Rhodobacteraceae; genus WFVA01. The sequence continues at coordinate 1,306 of JALSJM010000013.1, forward strand.
GCCGAACAGGGCGTCGGCCGCAGCGCCGTTTTCGCGCGGCATTTCATGCCACAGCATCACCCGGTTGTTGCCGGCATCGGCCACCGCCAGCCCGCCGCGCCAGCCCACCGCCATATGCGGCCAGCGCATGGTGAAATCGCCGACCGGCCCTCCGGCGTTCTCGTCGCGGCAGTCGAAACCGCGCTGGCCCAGCACCAGATCGGCGCCCTGGCCGCTTTCCCGCACATCGTCGAAGACCAGCACCCGCCGGTTGCCGCTGTCGCAGACCACCAGCCGTTCGCCGATGGCCGACACCCCGTAGGGCCAGTGCATGGTGTCGGCGCGCGGCGCATCGCGCCCGCGGTTGGCCAGCCCGCCGCCCATGTCGGCCTGGCCCAGCACGATGTCGGCCGCATGCTCCGGGCCGGTGGGCAGTTCGCGCCAGATCAGCACCCGGTGGTTCCAGGCATCCGCCACCGCCAGCCCGCCGCGAAAGGCGCAGATGCCGGTGGGCACGTTCAGCGTGTTGCCGGCCACCGGCCCCCTGGCGTTGCGCCCCTCGCGGCCGAACTCCGGCTGGCCCAGCAGGATGTCGGCCGGTGTGTCGTCGGCCTCGGGCACCCGCTTCCAGCCCAGCACCCGGTGATGCCCGGTATCCGACACCCAGAGCGAGCCGTCCGGGTGCAGACACACGCCGCGCGGCCCGAACATGCGGTGCGGCTCGGGCGAGATCGACGCCACCAGCGCCCCGCCATCGCTGCCCAGGATCACCCGCGCGCCCGCGGGCTCCAGCAGCGGCCGCCCCTGCGTGACGCTGCCGGGCGCCTTGATCGGGGCGAAGGATGGCGAAAGCGATACCCTCATTCGACGATCCTGATCTCGATATTGTGGCCCTTGACCCGCACCCCGTGGGGCTGCAGCTGCACCTCGGGCGCGGTCAGGCATTCGCCGCTTTCCAGCGCGTAGCGGAAGCCGTGATAGGGGCAGGTGATGATCGCATCCGCGATCTCGCCGCCGGTCAGCTCCAGCCCCATGTGGGCGCAGGCGTTCCTGAAGGCGCTGATCCGGTCGCCGAAGCGCGACAGGATCACCGAGTGCCCGTCCACCTCGACAAAGCGGGTTTCGCCATCCTGGAGATCGGCAAGCGTCGCCACCCGGCGCCATTCGTCGTCCTTGTAGTTGGCAAAGGGCGAGGTGAAGCTTACCGTCTCCGCTCCGCCGCCGCCCAGGCCCCTGGCCTGCCTGATTTTCGTGATTTCCGGCACATGCTCCTGGATCGCCTTCTTGACCCCGGCGTAAAAGGTCAGCTGCGAGGCCGGGCAGCCGTCGCAGGCGCCCAGAAAGCGGATCTCGGCGCTGTCGCCCGTAACCGAGACCACCTCGGCGTCGCCGCCGTGGCTGGCCAGCATCGGGCGCACGGTTTCCAGCGCCGCCTCGACGCGCTCGAACAGCGATGGCTTGAGGATGCCGTGGCGGCGCAGCACCGCGTAGACCACCTCGTCGGCGGCGGCTTCGCGCAGGGCAGGGCCGAAGCCGGGCACCTCGCGCAAGTGGCGGATCAGCCGGCGGAAAGCCTCGGCGTTGAGCGCATCCACCGCCGCCACCAGCGCCTGCGCGCCGCTGCGGGCGGCCTCGTCCCACTGCTCGGGCAGCGCTTCGAGCGCCTTCAGATCGCCGAGCAGGCGGTCTAGATCCGGCGCGTCCTCGGCCGCCGCCCCTGCGGTTGCGGCATCGGGCGCTTCGGCGCGCTTGGCTGATCCTCCATCGGCCATGGTCTCAGGCGTATTTCAGGTCTTTGAACAGGATCGGCTGGATGAACCCGGCCACCGCGCCGGCGGCGATCGCGCCCAGCCAGAGCGTCGTCAGCTTGCCGACGACGATCCCGGCCACGAGCCCGATGAACACCCCGAGGATCATCTGGCGGATGACTTTCTTGTTTTCTTTGAAAAGCTTGCCCGCAAAGAAGAGTTTTGCGGAATTCATTGCCATGCCCAGCATGTGTTCCTCCTATGCAGTGCCGATACCGGCAAGGATGATGGTAGTGATCACGGCCGCCGCGCCACCGGCCAGCAGGCCGTAGAGCGCCCCCATGTAGGCGGCCAGTTCACCGCCCAGCGCTTCCTTTCCGATACGCAGCCCCGAAGCCGCGCCCGCGACCAGCGCCGCGAGGATGCCTCCAGTCAATGCAAGGATGATCGTCATGTATGTTTCCCCGTTCTGTTGGTGCCTGTTGTTCATTGCAGCCCGCTGCGTTCCAGGACGCTGGACGGGCCGAGCGCCTCGCGCAGTTCGCGGATCGCCTCCTCCACGGCTTCGGCCTTGTCCGTCACCTGCCGTTCACGAAAGATCTGGCGGGCCTCCTCCAGCAGCGCGATCGCCTTTTGCAGGTTGTCGCGGTTGCCGGCCTCGGGATTTTCCGGGTCGTCGGGCAGGTTGGCCAGGCAGTTGGCCTTGTTGGCGATGGTGTTGGCATATTCCTCGGGCATGTCATGCAGGGTGCGCACCTTCAGCGCCTCGTCATAGGCTTCCAGCGCGCGAAAGCCGTTTTCGATGCGGTGCGACGAGGAAACATACTGCAGCGCGTTGCCCAGGTTGTTTTGCAGCATCGCGTATTCCACCGGGTGATCGACGATGTTGATCACGCTCAGCGCCTCCTGGAAGGACTGAACCGCCAGCGCCTCGCGCAGCTTGCCGGTCTGATCGGTGAAGGGGATCGACAGGAAGGCTGTGGCGAGGTTGCTTTGCAGAATGGCGAATTCCTGCGGGTAGTTTTTCTTGTCGAAGGTGCGCAGGGCGCGCTGATAGGCGCTGATCGCCTTCTGGATCGGCATCAGCCCCAGCCCGGCCAGGCTCTGACAGATCAGGCCGAGGTTCATTTCGGCTTCGGCGATCTCGGCATCCGTGCCCTCGGCGGTGAGCGTCGCCAGCGCGGTCTCGATTTCCTCGCGGGCCTGTTTCAGGGGGGCGGCATCGTCTCCCGGCATGGTCATCAGCGCCGTGGCCATACGGGCCCGGATGCGGGCCACCCCCAGGGCGTTTCCTTCCGGGGCCAGCGCGATGGCGCGGCGGTAGAGATCGACGGCGGCGCGCAGATCGTCGGGGCGCTCGGGCTTCTGCTGCAGGCCCATGGCGATTTCCATCAGCATCTCGGCCTTTTCGGCCGCGTCGCCGGCTTCGCCCTCGACCGCCCTGAGGGCCGCCTGAACCTGCTGATCTGCCCGGCTGCTGATGGTCACGATTTCCCCCTGCGTCAGATATGCCGAATCGGCTCGGCCTTTACCCTTTGACCCACTTAGAGCACCGGGGGGAATTTAGTCAACTTTCTTGTTGTTTTGTAAACTTTACTTGCAGCGCCGCGGGCAGGTCGGCGCAGAGCGCCCCGGCCTGGCTGTCCCACCGCGCGGCAAGGTTTTCTGCTTCCAGGTCAACCAGTTCCATGTCCTGAAACACGTCGTGCGCCTGTGCGACGCGGTCGCCTGCGGCGTTGCGGATCTTCAGCAGACAGCCGCCGGCGGTGGCCTGGTGCACCGGCAGGATCATCAGCCGGCCGTCGCGGATCAGCACTACCACCGCGTCGATGCCGCGAAAGTATTTGTCCACCAGCGCCGCCGGCAGATAGACCGCACCGGCGCGCACCGAGATGCCGCTCACCGCGCCGCCTCCCCGCTCAGCCATTCGCCGGCCATCTCGCGGATGCGCGCGGCGACCGAGCGCGCGGCGGCCTCCACCGGCGGGCTCAGCGACAGGCCCAGCTCGAGGCTTTCGGCCTCGATCAGCAGCACCGAGACATGCGCCGGAAAATCGTCGCCATAGATCCGCCGCCCGGCGTAAAGCGCGTTGTCCCAGCGGAAATCATGCAGGTTCAGGCTGGGGGCGGGCGGGTTTTCAAGCACCGCGCCGGGCACCTCGTGGATGGCGCCGGGGCTGCCCTCGGGGATGCGGGCATCGACGATCACCAGGTGGGTGGCGCCGCGCGCCCGGTAGAGCACTGCCATGCCGTCGGTGCCGGCATCGAACAGCCGCACCCCGGCGGGCAGGGGGGGATCGCGCAACAGCGAAATCACGTGCGGGCCCACCCCGTCGTCGGAGCGGTTCGCATTGCCGCAGCCGATCACCACGATATCCGCGCCCCGGATGCCGGCGGGCGCGTTCATATGCGCCACAGCCGGCAGGACCAGTCGGGTTCCACCGGCAGCATCAGTTCCGGCAGTTCGCAGAACCGGGCGTGCACCTTGTAATACATGCAGGTTTCGCAGGGCTGCTCGATGCCGTCCGCCTCGATCACGTGATCGGTGAAGCCGGCGATCACCAGCTTCTTCTCCAGGTTGTCGCCGGCCTCGCTCTGCAGCCTGGCGACGACCTCGTTCACCTGTTCGCTGGTCTCGGCGCGGGGCCAGACCTCGGTTTTCAGCCCGGATTTCAGCTTTTCCGCAATTTCGCGGCGCAGCGCGTCGTCATCCATGTCGTCCCCTTAGATCCTCCAGAGCCGGCACCACCAGTCGGGTTTTGCCGGCAGGTCCAGTTCCGGCAGGTCGCACCAGCGCTTGTGCACCAGGTAATACATGCATTCCTGACAGCGCATCTGCTCTTCGCCGTAAGGTTCCAGAAGCCAGCCCGAAATGATCAGTTTCTCGCGCAGCTGGTCGGCAGAGAGCGGCCGAAGCTCGTCCAGCAGCCGCCCGAATTCGCGGTCGGTTTCCGGGAGGGGCTCGACCTCGGTTTTCAGGCCGTCGGCGAACATGTCCTCGATCATCCGGATCAGAATGTCATAGCTGGCCTCTGCCGGGGTCAGGCCGTATCTATCCAGATAGGCCTGCCGCTGCGCCTCGCTCAGGGGTTCTTTCCGCTTGTCAGCCATCCTGCGACCTCCCAGTTGTTCCGGAAGCGATCCGATGGCGGAAAGGGTCGCCGCCGCCGGATGTTCGCAGATGCTCAGGCCGTGCGGAAGCGGGCCAGTTCTGTGCCGGTTTTCGCGTCATGTGCATGCACCGTGCACACCAGGCAGCTGTCGTAGGAGCGGCAGACATGGCCCACCTCGACCGGATCGGCGCTGTTCCTGATCGGGGTGCCGATCAGTGCTTCCTCAATCGGGCCGCGGGCACCGTCCGAGGTGCGCGGGCCGACGTTCCAGGTGGTTGGCGCGATGATCTGGTAGTTGGCGATCTTGCCGTCCCTGACGTCGATCCAGTGGCACAGCGCGCCGCGGATCGCCTCGGTGGCGCCCCAGCCCCGGCCGTCCTTTTCGGTGGGCTTGATATACCACTCGTCGTTCAGCCTGAACTCGCGCAGGATGCGCTCGGCCTCGCGGTAGAGGATGCACAGTTCGTGCATCCGCGCGAAGTGGCGCAGCATGGTCGAGGCGCCGCCCATCTTGCGATACATGTCCAGCACCAGCCCGTCGGAATGCTGGAAGTCCTGGCCCATGCCGTTGCCGGCGATCAGCCGGCGCGCAAGCGGGCCGGCCTCCAGGCGGCCGCTTTCCGCATGCGCCACCGCCGTGGCCCAGGAATACTTGCCCGCCGGGTCGATGGCATTCCTGGCCACCGGATTGGTCACCCGGTCGAACGGGTGCACGGCGCCGGCTTCGTCATACCAGGCGTGTTGCGTGTCCTCGCGCACGAAGGACTGGTCCATCGGCCCGAAGGTATCGGTGGCACCGTCGTAGATGCCCGATTTCATGATCACCGCATCGGCGCGCCCCTCGATGGTCGGGTTCTGGTAGCGGTCCTCGTGCGGCAGGTAGCCCCAGGTCACGAAACGTCCGTGGCCCTTGCCGTAATTGTCCAGCCCGATGTCCTTGGACATGCGCCAGAACATGCCCAGGTCGGAATTGGCGTGTTCGGGCTTTTCGTCGAGCCAGGCTTCGAAATCCTCCAGCGTCTGGATCTCCTCGTAGCGTTCCATCGAACAGCCCAGCCACAGCGGCTCGATCCAGTTCTGGCGGAAATGTTCGAGGATCGACCAGGCGCGGGTCACATCGGTGAGCGTGGGCGAGCACATCACGCCGCCGGGCACCATGAAGGAGGAATGCGGCCACTGCCCGCCGAGCAGGGCATAGATTTCCACCGGCCGGCCGGAAATCGTCACCCCGGCCTCGTAGGAAGTGCCGGTGAACGGCGCATAGCGCTTGACCGCTTCCTCGTAGAAGGGGCTCGCGGCGTAGTTCTCGTTGGTGTAGTCGATCATGAACAGGCCGTAGTGGTGGCGCGGCAGCGACTGCAGTGATTCCACCACCTGCCCGAGATTGCGGGCGAGAATCGCGTTGCGCGGCACCGTGGTGCCCCAGGCGGTATCCAGCGCCCAGGCGGCGCAGGTCAGGTGCGAGGCACCGCAGATGCCGCAGGCGCGCGGCGTCACCACCAGGCCGGCCTGCGGATCTTTGTCCTTCAGGATCACCTCGAAGCCGCGGAACATCTCCGCATGCGTCCAGGCGTTGGTGACTACGCCGTTTTCGATCTCGACACGCACGTCCAGGTCGCCTTCGACGCGCCCCACCGGTGAAATGTCGAGGGTTTCTACTGCTGCAGACATGATGTTTTCTCCTGTTCGCGTTCGTCAGACGACGAAAATGTCTTCTTCGGCCCAGGCCGGGGCGGCGCCCTTGGCGGCGGCGGTAAGCTTGATGTAACCCTTCTTGTCCACGCCTTCGGGCATGTCCTTGGGCACGCCCATCATGGTCTGGGTCTTGAACACCGTTCCCGGCGCCAGATCGTAGAAGGGGAATTCCGGCTCGGTGCAGCCGAGGCAGGGCATTCCGGCGCGTGTCTTGGAGGAATGGCGGTTCCACAGGATCCGGTTGCAGGGGCTGTGGGTCATCGGCCCGCGGCAGCCCAGGTCATAGAACAGGCAGCCCTTGCGCTGGCCGAAGGCCGTGGTTGACACCTTGTAGGCAAAGTGCATGTTGCGCGTGCAGCCGGTCTGGGTGAACGAGGAAAAGAAGGTTCTGGGGCGCTGGAATTCGTCCAGCGTCAGGTCGCCGGCACGGCCCGTGGCCACGGCGACCAGGATCTGCGTCACCCAGTCGGGATGTGCGGGGCAGCCGGGAATGTTGATCACCGGCAGGCCGGATTTCGCGGTAAAGCCGGCGCCCAGCGCGCCGCCCTTTTCGCGCTTGAGGAACTGCAGCCCTTCGCTGTCGGACGGGTTCGGCGCTGTCGCCGGAATGCCGCCCCAGGTGGCGCAGTCGCCGATTGCGACCACGAAATCGGCTGCGGCCGACAGTTCCTTCACCCAGTCCTTCATCGGCCGGCCGCAGAAGCGGTTCCACTCGCCGGTGCCGTTGGGGGCATTGATCACTGTGCCTTCGAACACGAAGATGTCGAGCTTGATTTCACCGGAGATGCATTTTTCGACGATGGCCTTCACCTCGTCGCCCAACTCCAGCCCGAGCGAGGGTTGCCACAGAACGTTGATGCCGAAATCCGTGACCAGGTCACAGGCGCTGGGTTCCTCGGCGTTCAGGAAGGACATGGTGTTGCCCGAGCAAGCCCCCCCCTGCAGCCACAATAGATTTGCCATGTTCATTCCTCCCGTGAATTGTTTCCCGGCCCCTGTAACAGGCTTCGCCTCTCGGTGGCCCGTCATCCGCCATCCGGATGTCTTTCTGGAAAACCTGTTTTGCGCATGGTTTCCATGCACATGTTCCGCGATTCCGGGTCATCGGGCCAATCACGTTTTGCCAGACTGCCCCGGATAATCTGCAACAATGTGCAAACTGAAAACCAGGTTTGCACTCCGTTGCGAAACCATGTTTGCAGGTTGCGGCCGGTGCACCTAGCCGCGACGGCCGCAAACCGGGCATTCGCATTCAAGGAAATAGGAATACCAGATGCCCTTGCAGTTGGCACACCAATGTCCCTTGGCGCCGCGCCCGGACCTGTCCGCTTTTGCCGATAGCGCGGTCAATCCCAGGTTGCGCGCGGGGTTTTTCGTCCTGGCCAGGCCCGAGCGCGAGAACGGAAACGGCACCACCTTTTCGCTGCCCTTGCCCCTGTCGCCCCGCTCAGGCATGGCTGGCATCCCGGCGCAGCCCGTAGCGCCTGATCTTGTTGGCCAGGCCAACCCGCGACAGGCCCAGTTTCTCGGCTACCCGGCTCTGGTTCCAGTGGTGTTCGGCCAGTTCCCGGCTCAGCAGCATCTTTTCCAGGCTTTCGACCTTTTCCTTCAGCGTGGCCCCTTCCGGCATCCAGCCCGCCTGCCGGTCTTCGGGGACCGTCACCCGCCGGATCTTGTCCGACAGGTGCCGCAGGGCGATATAGCCGCCCTGTTCGGCCACCGCCACCATGCGCTGCACCTCGGTTTCCAGTTCGCGCACGTTGCCGGAGAAGGGGTAGCTCTCAAGTTGTTTCAACACCTCCGAGGTCACGCCCAGCACCCGGCGCCCGACCACGCCGGCGTATTTTTCCACGAAGAACTGGGTCAGCACCGGAATGTCCTCGGGCCGTTCGCGCAGGGGCGGGATTTCCAGCATGAACCCGCGTAGCCGGTAATACAGATCGCGGCGGAAGCGCCCTTGCTCGACCAGCTTTTCCAGGGACTTGTTGGAGGCGGAGATGATGCGCACATCGCTCGACAGCACCTTGTCCGATCCCAGCGGCTTGACCTCTCCCTCCTGCAGGAACCGCAGCAGGGCGATCTGGAACTGCGGCGAGATTTCCGACACCTCGTCCAGGAACACCGTGCCTTTGTCGGCAGCTCGAAACAGCCCCAGCCGGTCGGAAATGGCGCCGGGAAAGCCGCCACGCACATGGCCGAACAGTTCCGAATGCAGCGCGTCATCGGCCACGCCACCGCAGTTCTGGCTGTGCATCGGCGAATTCATCCGGGCGGAATTGAAGTGGATCGCGCGCGCCAGCAGCTCCTTGCCGGTGCCGGTTTCCCCCTGGATCAGGATCGGCATGTTGGTGCGCGCGGCGATCTTCGCCTCTTCCACCAGTTCGGCCATTTTCGGGCTGGCATAGACCAGGCGTTCGAACTGCGAAATGCCGCCGGCGACGGAGCCGCCTGGCTCGCGCTCGAAGATCTTGTCATCCAGCGACAGTTTCAGCTCACGGCTCAGGATACGGTGCCGGCGCGCCAGCTCGGTATGTTCCAGCGCTCGTTTCACCACGATCTTGACCAGTTTCGCATCGAACGGCTTGACCAGATACATGAAAGACGCGGTGCGCTCGAACATGGCGATGCCTTCGTCCATTGCGTCACGCTCGAATGCGATGATCCGGGCGCAAGAGGCATGGGTCAGCCGCGAGCGGATCAGCGCATTGTCCTTTTCCGAAACATTGGCGGCCAGATCGCAGAGGATCAGGTCAACATCCACTTCGTTCAGCCGGCGCAGGGCGCTCTTGTCATCCTCGCAGAAGATTATCCTGAATCCCTCGACTTCGCTCAGGGCCTGGGAAACGGTGCTGAAAACCGCCGGGTCGTTGGATTTTACAAGAATCGTCTGAATGTTGCGCATCTTGTTCTCAATAGTTCAGGCGGCACGCCCCCTGGGCGGCCCCGGATCTGCTAATCTAGTTTGCATTTTATAAATGCAGCTTTCAAGGCGTGTCTGTATTTTCTGCCCGGCCCCGCGTCTTGTGTCATCGAAGGAATGAAGGTTGTGCCCGGTTCGATGGGTGTGAACCGGCGTGCAAAACTGCCCCCTGTATCGGGGTAATCGACGCCCATTCGGCTGGAGTCACGAGATTGTTCTCCTCGACGGTGCGACCGAGCCGTCAAGGTTGTGCATGTTCGCCTTTGCCACAGCCGGATGCCATTCGTTCGGGCTTGTCCGCGCGAGACGCAAGGCAGATGGTGTTTGATGTTCCGGGCACCGTTCAAGGAATGGCGATCTGTCGATCGCCGACCGCCTCGCCCGCCACTGCCAGATCGTCGAGGCCGGAAACGAAAGCTGGCGTTTCAGGAAGCGGGCGTAATGCCTGACCGCGATCCCGCAGGTCCGCCGCAGCTGCGTTGCATGAGGACTGCGCAGTGCCGTTCCGGCCGAAATCGGCGAATGCCGGCAAGGCCTGCATCAAACGGAAATTCCGGGATTCCCGATTAACCCAGATCCGGATGTCCAGACGGCCGGTGCACAATCCCGGATCAGCCTGAAGCCCCCTTGTTCTTGTGATCCGCCACAAGGCGCATGTAGAGCGCGGCAATCATGGACAGGGCGATGACCAGAAACACCGACATCATCGAGGCCCGCCCAAGATCGAAGAAGCTGAAGGCGAGCTTGAACAGGAACACACCGGCGACCACAGTCTGGTTTCCCGGACCGCCTTGGGTGATATAGAACGGAAGTTCGTAGAGGCGCACGATCTCGATGATCATCAACAACCCGACAACCAGGAAGAACGGGCGCATCAGCGGCAGGACAATGTAGCGCAATCGCTGCCATGCGGTGGCACCGTCGATCCGGGCAGCATCCAGCGTATCCCTGGGAATGGTTGTCAGCCCGCCCAGCAGAATGACCGCAACAAACGGTGTCCATTGCCAGACAACGGCAACAACAATGGCGATATAGGCTGTCGGCATTTCAATCGTCCAATTGACAGGATCGATGCCAAACCACTGGAACAATACGGAGTTGATCGCCCCGAAGCGTGTATTGAAAAGCATCCACCACACGATGCCGGCCACTATCGGGGCAATCGCCGTGGGAATCAGGATCAGGCTGACGACCAGGCCCCTGGCTCGTTTGATCGAATAAAGTGCCAATGCCAGAATGAACCCGAGCACCAGTTGCAGGATCAGGGCAGCGATCAGGACAAGGATGGTGATCTTGAGCGAGCCGACAAACTGCGGATCGCCGACCAGATTGCCGAGGTTGTCGAGTCCGCTGAAGCGGGGGGGGATCCTCGGGTTTGGCGAAAACGACTGGAATGCCGTCCACACCATCCAGACAAGCGGCACGATGCCCAATGCCACCATGGCAAGGATGCTGGGGGCCGCCATCAACCAGGCAAAACGTTTTTGTCCACGCATCTTGCATATCCTATTTCAGACCGCCAAAGGCGAGGCCGCGGACCAGAAAGCGCTGCATCACCCCGGCAAAGACGATCGCCGGAATGACCGACAGCAGTGAGGCCGCGGCAATTTCGCCATAGAGCTCGGCAACAGCGCTGCGAAGGCGCGGCAGGTAGACGGTGATGGTCGCCACATCGTCGCCGGCCAGCTGGAAGGCCAGCACATATTCGTTCCAGATGAATATGAAGGTGAAAACCGCGGCAACCGACAGCCCGGGCTTCAGAACCGGCAGAGCGATGCGGGTGAACGCGGTCCAGTATCCGGCCCCATCGATATAGGCCGCTTCTTCCAGTTCTGGCGGCGAGCTTTCGACATAGCCCATCATCAGCCAGACCACGATCGGAATCGTAAAGGTGGCGTAAAGGATGACAAGGCCGAAATAGGTGTCGAGCAGGCCGAATTGCCGGTACATGAGATAGAGCGGAACCACCAATGCGATGGGGGGCAGAAAACGCTGAGACAGGATCCACATCGGCAAGAAACCGCCCCCGATACGGAAACGGCCCAGCGCATAGGCGCAGGCAACGCCAAGAGACAGGGCGATGAGGCTGGAGATGACGGAAATGAGCATGCTGTTGCCCAGAAACCCGATTATCGGTTCGCTGGTTTCGGTTCCGAACCAGATAAACCTGATGTTGTCCAGGCTGAGGTTGGTTGGCATCAATGCGGCAGGATACTGGAAAATGTCATCCCGCGGGCGAAACGCGATCAGGACAATCCAGTAGACCGGAAAAAGGGCAAAGACCAGAAACGCCCCGACCACGGCCCACGCCCAGCTGTTGGCAACATGCCTGCGCAGTCTGCGCATGGTGGAGGATGCCCTTCTCATGACACCCGCTCCTGCCGGTTGCGAACGGAAAGGCCGTTCGCATCGAACAGATGGGCATGTGCGCTGTTGACGCCCAGGGTTGTCAGCGTAGCCGGTGTCACGGCCCCGCGTTCGCGATATTCGGCCACGATACTGTCAGCGCCGGACCTGCCGTAAAGATAGGATGTCGGCCCGAGGCGTTCGTGAATTTCCATCCTGAACGGAATGGAAAAATCACCGCCGGATGCAGACAGATCCTCGGGGCGCACGCCCAGCTTCATTTTTTCCCCCACGGATGCGGTGCCGGCGGAAAACGGCGCCGTGACATGCGACCCATCCGCCAATAGCAGCTTGCAGGAGCTGGCGTCGCTGTCCAACAGTTCGACATTCAGGAAATTGATCCTTGGGGAGCCCAGAAAACTGGCCACGAAGGTATTCACCGGATTTTCATACAGATCAAGCGGCGGGCCCATCTGTTCGACCGACCCATCGCGCAGAACGACGATCCTGTCGGCCAGTGTCATCGCCTCGACCTGATCATGGGTCACATAGATCATGGTTGCATCAAGCCGCTTGTGCAGTTTTTCGATTTCCAGGCGCATCTCGATCCTCAGATCCGCGTCAAGATTGGACAGAGGTTCGTCAAACAGGAAAATGCGCGGCGAGCGCACGATCGTGCGTCCCATGGCAACCCGCTGTTTCTGACCGCCGGAAAGCTGGTCGGGCTTGCGGTCCAGCAACGGGCCGAGCTGCAGGATGTCGGCGGCGGCTTTCACCTTTGCCGCGATCTCTTGCGGGTCTGCCTTGGCGAGCTTCAGGGGAAAGCCAAGGTTCTCGGCAACCGTCATATGCGGGTAGAGCGCATAGGACTGAAACACCATCGCCACCCCGCGCTCGAATGGCGTGTGGTCATTGACGACTTCTTCATCAAAGACCGTATCGCCCGATGTGGCCTGCTCCAGACCGGAAATGATCCGCAGAAGCGTCGATTTTCCGCAACCGGACGGGCCGACAAAGACCACGAATTCTCCGCTGTCTATATCAAGATCTATACCCTTGATAACTTCCACAGCACCAAAGCTTTTGCGGATACCGCGCAAAGACAGAGCCGTCATGTTTCACCCCAGCAAAATTCATGCCCCCGCCGACCGGATGCCGGCGCGGCGGGGGCAACAGGTTCAGCCGCCGATATTCAGGCCTGCGGCCTTGTAGGAGGCCCGCACCTTGGCCCAGGCTGCAATCTGGTTTTCACGACCATAGCGGTCCGTAATGGACTGCCAGCGGTCTGCCGCGCGGTCAAGCGCCGCCTCCGCCGAGTCGCCGTCGCCGGTCAGGAAACCATGCAATTCACCCTGAAGCGCGTCCATGTATTCTCCCGTGCCCGGCATGTTCATTTCCGGAAACCCGTTGCTGATCACGGCTTTTGCCGCATCCAGGAACTCTTGTGACGGGGTCAGAACCTTGAAGGCATCGGTTGTGTAGTCTGTTTTCAGGAACATGTCAGACCCAGATTGGGCATCGTCCATCGACAAGACACGACGTTCCGGTGTCAGCAGCGTCTTGATGACCGCCATGCAGGCATCTTCATTCTCGGTGAAATTGGTCACGGCGGCAACGCGGCCATAGAACATCGAGTTGAAATTCCGGTATATCCCGTCAATTTCATAGCCCGGCCATTGCGCATAGCCGAACTTGGCCATGGTTTCCGGGCCGCCGGAGGATGCGAACCAGGAATTTTCGGCCCAGCCAAGGCGTCCAAGGTCCATATACCACAGCGACATCGCCACATCTTCGGCAAAGATGGTTTCCATCGTCTGGCCCCATGACAACGATGCCGATCCCGGCGGGGCCGTTGCAATCAGAGCCTTCAGATCATTCGCCGCGCGAACGCCGGCCGCATTGTTGAATGCAGGGTTGCATTCATCGTCAAACCAGTTGCCGCCGGCAGATGCCATCATCGGAGCCCATTGCTGTTCGATGAATGCACGATCCCAGGTCGAGGTCTGGAAACCATAGCCGTTCCTGCCGGATCCGGCCCAGTCCCAGCCCGTGAAGAAGGCCGCGATCTGCTTGAAATCGTCCCATGTGCGCGGCAGCTTCAGGTCGGTTCCGAACTGTTCCCGGTATCTGGCCTGCGCCTCGGGGTTGTCGAACGCATCCTTGCGATAATACATCATGGCAACGTCGCCATCGACAGGTATGGCAATCGTATCCCCGCCCCATTCGCAATAGAGCTTGCGGTAGGCATCCGAGATGTTGTCGAACAGCGCCCCGGCATCATGCTTTTCTATCAGCTCGTCCAGCGGTTTCAGATAACCGGCCGATGTCAGATCGCCGTTGTAGCGCGGGAAATGCATGACCATGTCATATTTCCCGCCCCCGGCATTCAGGTCCTTGAGGGAGTCCTGATAGGATGTCGGGTCAGGGCTTTCCAGAAGGTTGAGCGTGATGCCGTAGGTTTCCTTCAGGAAATCGGTGTGATGGGTATAGATCGGCAGGATCTGTCCGGGGTGGGACATGATGTTCAATGTCACGTTATACATTTCCGCCCTTGCCGGCGCCGCAAAGCCCGCTGCCGCCAGAGCGCCCGTCGCAGCCGAGTATCGCAGAAAAGCCCTGCGGTTCATTTCTTTTCCTTGTGTCATCTTGACCTCCATGTTTGACATTTTGTGGCTTCGCCACGGGGTTTCCTGCGGATACAGGCATTCGGAATCCGGCGGTTCAGCTTTCTCGGGGGTTGCAGATGTCGATGACGGATTGTCTCACGGCCTCTGCACTGAAAATCCTGTCGAGCCAGCCATCCCTGAAAATCAATGGCCTGGCCTGTTCGATCGCATGAAGGGCTCCGTCTGAAAACCTGCCTTCGGGGAATGCCCCAAACGCGATGCCCAATTCGATTTTCAGATGGCCCAGCATGAAATCCATCGCTGCGTCTTCCGGCACGCCACGGCGAATGGCCTCATCCGTTGCCTCGCGCAATGCCAGGGCAAGGGTTGCGCCCACCGTCTCCGACATTGCGGGCTCCAGAATGGCGATATGTTCCAGTTCGCAGCGATGCGCCTTCGTGACGGGGCCGTAAATGACCCGCGCAACTTCTTCACACAGCGTATAATGCTCTTCCGGCCCCTGGATAAGCGCACAGACAATGGCTTGCGGCGCGGTAATGCCACCGAAGAAGTCCTTCTGTTCTTCCACACTGGGCGTGAAGGGAAAAAGCGTCGGATGACAGGGATGCGTGCAGAAGTAACTGACATCGGCCCGGTCGGGCATTTCGCCGGCAAAGGGTGCTGCGGCATCCAGAACGATCAGCGCCGCCCCCGGCTTGAGCTGATCGATGATGTCATGGGAAATGGTTCCGATGAGGCGGTCCGGCACCGCAAGAATGATGATATCCGCATCGCGCAGCGCGTTTTCCTGCCCGACCGCCTCTACCCCGACTTCGGCCTCCAGGCGGGTGCGCCCCGCATCCGAAACCTCGACATGATCCACATCGAAGCGTGACCCCTTCAGGTTGGTGGCAAGCCGGACGCCCATCTTCCCGCCGGCCCCCATGAGTGCTACTTTCGTCATGGTTCGATTCTCCTTTTTCCGGCGGTACCACCGCCATGTCTTATCCAGCCGAAATAATCGGGTGTGCCCATCTGCCCGCCCTTGAGCGCCAGTTGCAGACCCTGATATTGCGGGTCTTGCGAATGTGCGTGAAATAGTGCCGCCCCCGGCACGGTGGGCGCCAATGCGGTCAGGGCGAAAATTTCCATCTGGCGGGTGGCATGGCCCGAAGTATCGCCCCCTGAAATCACCACGCGGCGCACCCCGCTCTGACGCAGCAGCCTGTCCAGAACGATGCCGAGCGTCCTGCCGATCAGATGGTTCGCCTGCCCTCTGGGGCAATCGGATGCCTCAGCCGCAGCCCGGAATGCCGGGACGGCGGGATCATCTGGCCCTTTCGCTGAAAAGATCAGCGGATCGCGACCGGCCTTCACGATCTTCCGGGCAACATTCAGCACCCGGTCGATTTCGGATTCAGATCGGGTTTTGCCCGACAGCAGCGCGCAGGCATCAAGGCGAACGGCCTCGAACCCGTTTGCCAATGCCCAGTCGATCTGGGCTGCCGTCACAGACGAAACGGAACCTGAAACCACAATGGTCTGCTGACTGCCGGCAGCGTCTTCGGGCTGACACGGCGGTGCGACAAGGCCCGCGTCCAGCCAATGACCAACCAGCGCATATTCCAGCCCCTGCGAGCCGACAGCAAACAGCCCATCCCCCCGGTTTTCCCATATGAACCGGCCAAGCCGCGCAAGATCGCCCGTGGTGATGGCATCAAGCGCCGTAATCACGCCGCCGTGCACCAGATCAGGCATTTGCGCCGGATCCGCCGCCAGCATTTCCAGATCAAGAAGCCTTATCGGCTTGTCGGTCTGCCTTGACAGATGCCGCGCCACATCGGATTCGGCCATGGGCGTTACCGGATGCCGGGACATGACGGGGTGGCGATCCAGCCGGTAAACCCCGTCGCCCGCCCCGGCAAACAGGTGACCAAAGGCCTGGTATCGCCTGATCGCGGGCGCCGCCAGCAGCAGCGGCACCCAGTCACTTTCGAAAATCGGCTGGGCCAGGTCGATCGCCCGCCCGACCGAGCCGATTTCCGGGGAAGAATCCAGCGTCGAACATATCTTGTAGTGGGAAATCGGGGCACCGAGAGACCGCAGATACGCAAATATTCCGGGCAGGTTTTCCTGCATCCACTCGGGGGGTTGAGAGCGCGAGGTTCCGGCAATGCCGATGCCGCGCATGTCGGGGAAACGGGCCAGTTGCGCGCTGGTCGGAACATCCAGAAACAAGACCGATGGCAACCCGGAAAAGCTCAGCACTTCCATGACGGCTGCCGCACCGGTGAAATCGTCACCATACCAGCCCACGAGAATGCCATCGGGAAGCGCGTTCATGATTTCGCCCCCAATGCGCCGGCAAGTGCGGGGTGATCTACGGCATGGGTTTCAAGCGGAATATCTCTCATGGCCGCATCCCATGCGTCGCGCAGGCTTTGCACACCGGCGGCAGGGCCATCGGGGTGGCCCATGATGCCGCCTCCGGCAGCATAGATCAGATCGGCCGTTCCCAGACGCTTCAGCGTTTCATGAGGCTGGCGAACGGTCTGGCCCGAAGAAAAAACCGGCATCGAGATGCAGGGCTTGTCCCTGAACATCGGCGTCAGGCATTCCCTGGCCGACGCGATCGAGCTTTCACCGGGTTCGCAAAACTTGTTTTGCAACCCGTTCACATGCATGTGGTCGGCCCCGGCCAGGCGCCAGAACTTCTGCCAGGCAATGTAGGACCAGCCCAGCATCGGTGCCCGCGACAGGTATCCCCAGCCGTTACGGTGGGCATGGACCGGCAGCTGACTGTGGCGCCCGAGCGCGATCATGCCGGCAAGCCCTGCCGAATTCAGGCTGGCCATCACGCACGTTCCCCCGAGTTCGAGAACGAGGTCGTGCCGCCGCCGCATTTCGTCAATCTCGCCCGTGAGGTTGAAGGCAAACATCACCTTCTTGCCGGTCCTGTCCGCATGGGCCTCGATGACGCTCATGACCGCCCGGACGCGATCCTCGAACGGGCAGGCAGGGCCATCGGACTGCAATTCGTCATCCTTGATGAAATCGATGCCCGATTGTGCCAGCGTCCGCACCAGGGCAGCCGTTTCATCGGGCCCGAACCCCACGCTTGGCTTGATGATCGTGCCGATGACCGGCCCGGTTTCGACGCCACACAGCCACCGCGTTCCGGTGATGCCGAATTTCGGGCCGGGATAGGCATCGGCAAAGGCTGCGGGCAGACGGATATCTTCGATCCTCAGACCGGAAAACTGACGCAGTTCGAACAGGTTACCGGCAACGGTTGCCATCAGGTTGGGCAAGGATGGCCCGATGTTGTCGAGCGGCCAGGACAGCGTGACCCTGGCCCGTGCATAGCCCTGGCCTCCGCCACTGTCCGCTCCGGGAAGAGACGGATGCGAACAGTATTCGACAACCTCCAGCGCCTCTGTCCGTGCCGCACTGCGAGCCTTCAGTTCGGCGGTTTCGCCGGGTATCTCGGTGAAGGTTCCGGAAGACTGTTCGCCCGCCATGATTTCGGCGGCGGCACGCGGGTCAAGTGCCGTTTCAATCAGATAGTCGGCTTCGATGCGCTGGCTCATGCCCTTTCCTCCACCCAGCGGGGCATCTCAACCGTCTGCCCGCGCGCGGCGGAATCATAGGCGGCAAGGGCCAGGGCAAGCGTTTCGAGGTTGTCCCTGCCGGAAGGTCGGGGTTCGGCCTCGCCGGTCAGAATAGCTGCCACATGGGTCTGGAAGTTGATCACGCTGTCCTGCACATTGTGCCAGGGGCACCCCCCCCAGGGGGGCACGGCAGGTTCGACATCGAAGACTTCACGGCTTCCCTTTCTGTGCAGCGCAAGGCGGAAATCCGTTCCCAGTTCCAGCGTGCCCTCGCTGCCTTCGATCCAGGCCGCGGTCTGCGGAAACGGCTCGGGGTCGAGTTTCGCAAAGAACGAACAGTCGCAAACCGAGGTCGCGCCGCTTTCATGTGTCAGAAGCGCGGTGAAAACATCTTCGCCGCGAACGATCGGATTGACGCTCTGGGTGGCACAGGAAATTCGGGTGACATTGCCCATGAAATGGCGCGCCAGGTCAAACAGGTGCAACCCCACATCCATCAGGGAAAAGCGCTCGATTTCGGCCAGGTAGGGCTGATTCTTGTAGTTGTCATACCCGTGGCGGAACGAAAATCGCGCGAAATGCGGTGTGCCGATCCGGTTGTTGTCAACCAGGTCTTTCATCACCATGAAGGCCTTCTGCCAGCGGAAATTTTCGTGAACCACCAACTTCGTGCCGGCGTTGTCGGCGGCGGCGACCATGGCCTGCGCGTCTTTCATGGTTTCGGCAAAGGGCTTTTGGCAAACGACCAGATCCACATGCTGGCAGGCCAGCTCCACAATCGGGCGATGCGAAGGTGCCGTTGTTGCCACATCAAGGAAATCCAGATCGTTCGCGGCCAGCATCCGGGCAACATCCGTGTAAACCCGCGCTACATCGAATTGCGCGGCCATTCGCCTGGATTTCTCATGGTCAAGGTCGCACAGCGCGACGATCTCGATCCCCTCGATTCCGGCCCAGGCATGCATGTGGTTTTCGGCAAAAAAACCGCATCCCACCAAAGCTCCGCGTCTCTGGGCAGCGCTCATTGGTCTGCCTCCGTTCCCGCGAACACGCAGGCAAATGGTGTCAGGGCAAGGTTGGTGCCTTGCTGCCCGGCCGTATTTTCCAGCCAGTCCGGATCATGGGCTGCGGCCTCGAACTGCGCCGTGTCCAGTACGGCATATTCTGTCGGTATCCCGCTCAGGGAAACCGGGACCGGGCTGCAATTGGCCGCCACCAGACCACCCTTGAAGCGGAAACCGAACACACCGTCCGGCACGGCGGTCAGCGGCTCTGCCCTGCGGCCGGACAGGGCTGACAGGGCCTTGACAACATGAAAGACGGGGAACAGGGACTTGCGATCATGGGTGCCGAAAGGTCCGCCCAGACCGGCGAGGGTGATCGCTTCGACACCGGCTTCCAGAGCCTGCGTGACAACGCCTATGGCATAGGCTGCCGCAAACAGGCCCTTTTGCCGGGGGTCATCATCCGTCATGGTCTTGCGGATGTTCTCCGGGTTCTTCGCAAGGCTTTCCCCATATGGGTTGCCGCGCATCCCTATGGAAAAGAGCCCCAGGCGGCGGGCACGCCCGCCTGCAATCACGCGCCCGCTTTCGAAGATCCACGGCAGCGCTTCAAGCGTTTCAAGAACGGAAAGATCATCGGCGGCATGTACGATCGCGGCATTGCCGTGGGTGATGTAATCTCCGCTGCCGGGGGACGGACGGCACCGATTCAACTCGGTGAAATTCGTCAGGCTGCCGGTTCCGATTTCGGCATCCGGAAAGATATCCCCGGCGAGCGAGGCGCTTTCGTCCGGCGTCAACCCATCGGGCCAGGGGCCATCCGGCTGATGGCTCTTGAGATAGGCCCGGGGAAGGGCGGTGACATGTCGGGGCGCGATGCCCGCCTCCGTCAGCAGCGCGGCGATCCCTGCCATCTGTCGGGCAGCGCCCGGGCCGCTTTCGAGGATCAGTTCGGCGTCGATATAGGCTCCGACCCGATGCGCGGTCATCGCCAGGGCATGCAGGAACTCCTTGCTGCATTCATGATCCTGGCCAATTCGCACGACATAGCCCGAGGCGGGCTGATCCCGGAAACGGGGCCAGCCGGCCTGTGCCGCGATCAGGATATCAGGAAGCGTCCGAGCCCCGGAAGGCTTTGCGGCGTGGCGGTGATGTGTCCGGCTCGCATCAATCGGGTCACCGTCTGCATCGCTCATGCGCAGCCGCACGACCTGCCGGATCGTTTCGCCTTTGCAGAGCTTGAACGGGAACGGCTCTTTCAGGGGGCGGCAATAGGTCTTGAAAGATGCATCCGACCAGTTGCGCTGGTCTTCCATCTCGAAAACATCGCCCTCGAATTCGAACGACACCCTTGCCGGCCCGATCTGATGCGAAAGCCCTGCGATATAAAGTACGGGCTGAACCGGGCTGATCAGGTCGGGAAAGGTCAGCCTTTCGCACGTTCCGCTGGCGTGGCGCACATCAACATGATGACCGGCAACGCCTTTCACCGGATGCAGGATCGTGAACCCGGCCCGGTTGAGCATGACATCCGCACGGGCCTTGAGATGAAAGGTGCAGTCGAGCCTGCCGCATGAGCTCGCAGAAAACTCAAGGCGCGCGCCCAGTGCATTGTCCAGATAGGAATACTGGCGCTCAAGCTGGCAGGATGTCGGTGTTTGCTGCAGGTTCTCCGTGACTTGATCGGGCGAGATCGTCCCCCAGTTCTCATCCCGAAGAGGTGCGGAAATTCCGCGCAGGATTTCGACATCCTTCCAGATCACCTTCCGGATACCTTCCTGCCCGTATGTCAGGGACAGGGGCCCCACGGACAGCCGGTTCATCCGGGCACGGCGCTCGAGCGTTCCGTATCGGTGCAGGATCTTGTCCGGTTCGTTCATGGCGCCCCCAAAGTATTATACTCATTATACCAGTTTGGGGGAGAAATCAAGTTGCCGCAAAATCGTTGGAAAGTTGAGGAAATCCGGCCGCTCAGCCGTGGTGAGGTTTCTTGCTTGCGCTGTGATACAGGGCATTGGCGCGGGTCAGGTGATCACGCATCGCATCGCCGGCCGCATCGGGATCGCCTGCTTCAATTGCCCGCAGGATTTCCGCATGTTCGGCCAGTGTAAGGTTCTCCAGCCCCGGTTTGCGCACCTGTTCCGTATGAAACTCGGCCAGCCAGCCGAAAATGGCTGAAGAAAGGGATTCGAATATCGGATTCCCGCTTGCCGCTGCGATTGCCTGATGGAATTCCCCGTCCAGGGTCATGAAACGTGCCGGATTGCCCTTGTTTTCCTGCTGCCATGCCAGTTTTCTGTGCATTTCATCCAGGCAGGCCGGATTCCGGTTTTCTGCGGCCATGCGAGCCATCTGGACTTCGAAAGTCACCCGGGCTTCCTTGAGGTGTTCCATGGTCGAGGCAGAGTTCTTCAGGACATGGCGCATGGTTTCGCCGAGCTGTCCCACCATCTGATTGAGGGATGGCTCGGCAATTCTTGGTCGTCCACCGTGTCTGATGTTGATCAGCCCCATGCGTTCAAGGTTTTGCATGGCTTCCCGGATTGCAGGTCTGCCCACCCCGTAACGTGCCATCAGTTCCCGTTCGGAAGGCAGCACATCCCCCGGCTTCATGTCTGCATTCTTGATCAGCTCCAGCAGCCGATCCTGTATTTCGTCGGACAGCTTGCGTCGCTGGATCGGTTTCGAGTCAGTCATCATACCAGATTGATAGACGAGTCCGGGATGCATTGAAACGCCCTAAATGGAAATCCGTGCGCATACCGGAAAGGGGCACGGATTTTTGCGGCTGACGCTGTCTGCCGGGATTTGCAGTGAAATCACCTGGCGGTTCGATCCCTTCTGACACCGTGCAGACCACGACATTTCCGCCACCATCGCAATCCGGTCGAAATCGTCGAAAAGCGCGAAAGGGCGTCGGTCGGGTTTCTGGCGGGGGCGTTCGAAAAGGTGGATGGCGCGCGCGGACGCGCCGGGCTCTGGAAGAGGGGATGTTACAGCAGCGCATGTCCGAAAACGCCGAGGCCAGGATGCGGATCGTGCGCCTTGTGGCGGGGCGTGGCAGACAAGCCTTTCGATACGGGACAGCGCACCTGACAGCCGGGTGAAACCCCGGATGCGCCTTTGCGACGGGATATGGACGCATGGCCGCTTCAGGTTTGCATCTTGCCATTCAGGAAACGGAATATTATCTGTGCCATGCGCGGCAGGGGACGTAATGGAACATGACAGGAATGCGTGATGACAGGAACGGTAGTCTTGCCCCCGCCCATCCCTCCTGCGTGGCTGAAGCTGCTTGCCGTGGTGGCCGGGCTGTTCGGCCTGCTGACCATCGTTTCGGGTGGCAAGGTGCTTTTCGGGCCGCCCGAAGCGCGGCTTGCGGCCGGTAACTACGTGCCTTTCGTGCTGTGGTTCAACTTTCTGGCCGGCTTTTTCTATGTGGGGGCGGCCGTGGCCATCTGGCGGGGGGCATCCGTGGCATTCCCGATGTCCGCCTTGCTGGCCGCCGCCACGCTGGCGGTTTTCGTGCTGTTCATCCTGCATGTGATGTCGGGTGCTCCCCATGAGGTGCGCACCCTTGGCGCGATGATCCTTCGCAGCGGTTTCTGGGTTGGCGTCACTGCGGCGCTGTGGTGGTGGAAGGGGCGTGGGCAGGCAGAGTCCTGATCGCCTGTATCCCTTCCCGTTTCCCGGCTGTCCGGGCGATGTTCTTTCGGAGTTCTCGGCATGTGGCGCAAGTTTCTGTTCATTCCTCCCCTGGCCATCGGTATTGCGGTGGTCGTGCTCACCGTGGGCAACCGCCCGGCACCGGCCCGCAAGGCACCCGTGGAAGAGGCCCGCGTGGTGCGCGTCATGGAGGTCAGGCCGGTGGCGCTTCGGCCGCGCATCACCGGATACGGCACGGTGCGTCCGTCGCATGTGTGGAATGCCGTTGCCCAGGTCGGGGGCAAGGTGATTCATGTCCACCCGGAGTTGAAGAAGGGTGCCATCATTGCCGCCGGCACCGAGATCATCACCATTGCCCCTGACGATTATCGCCTTGCCATCGCCCAGGCCGAGGCCAACATCCGTGCCACCGAAGCCAGGCTGGCCGAGATCGATGTCGGCGAAGAGAATACCCGCAGTCTGCTGGAACTGGAACGCGAGGCGCTGGAGGTTGCACGCAGGGATTACCAGCGCAAGAAGGAGCTGGAAGAACGCGGGGCGGTGCCCACCAGCGTTCTGGAGCAGGCCCTCAACCCGCTGATCGCCCAGCGCAAGCAGGTGCAGGCGCTGGAAAACACGCTCAGCCTGCTGCCGGCCCAGCGCAAGGCGCTGGAGGAACAGCTTTCGATCTATCGCAGCCAGCTGGCCACGGCGAATCTGAACCTCGAACGCACCCATATCCGCATGCCGTTCGACGGGCGCATTTCGCTGGTGGCGATCGAGGTCGGGCAGTTCGCCCCTGCGGGAATGCAGCTTGCCGCGGCCGATGGCATCGCCCAGGCCGAGGTCGAGGCGCAGTATCCGCTGCAGCGGCTGCGTTCGATCATCCGGATGGCTGCCGACATTCCCGCCGAGATGACGCTTGATGCGCGCAGGATGCAGGAACTGATCCGCGAACTGGGCCTGTCGGTCGAGATCCTCATTGAAGAGGGCGAGGATCCCCTGATCCGGAAGGGGCGCTTCGACCGCATGTCCGACAGCTTCGATCCGAAAACGCGGACCGTGGGCGTGATCGGGGTGATCGACGACCCCTACGCGCATGTTTCACCGGGGCGCGAACCGCCTCTGACAAAGGGCATGTTCGTACGCATGGACATCCTTGCCCGCCCGGTGAAAAACGTCCTGGTCATTCCCCGTGCCGCGGTGCATGAGGGCAAGGTATTCGTGGTGGACGGCGACAGCCGGCTTGCCATCCGGCCGGTGCGGATCGTGGCGCGGATGCGCGATCTGGCGATCATCGGCGAAGGTCTGGAGGCGGGCGAACACATCGTCCTCAGCGACCTCGTGCCGGCGCTCGAGGGTCAGCTTCTGAGGCCGGTCCGCGATGAGGAAACGGCCGGGATGGTGACCCGCGAGGCGGCAGGGGGCACGGCCAGATGAAAACGGCCATACGCTATTTCGTCACCCATCCGACAATTGCCAACCTGCTGATGCTGGCGATCGTTGCGGCGGGGCTGATGGCGTTGCCGAAGATGCAGCGCGAAACCTTTCCCCGCATCGCGCCGCGCAATGTGGAAATCACGATAGCCTGGCCGGGCGCGCGCCCCGAAAATGTGGAGCAGGCGATCTGCCAGCGTGTCGAAGATGCCGTGCACAACGTGGACAACGTGCACGAAATCACCTGCGTGGCCATGGAAAACGTGGCGCGCACCACCGTGGAAATGGTGGAGGGCGCCGGTTTCGAGAAGTTCACCTCGGACATCAAGACGGAAGTGGAGGCGATCGACACCTTTCCCGATCTGGTGGAAAAGCCGGTCATCCGGCAGCTCGGCACGCGCGATTTCGTGACTTCGGTGGCGCTTTCGGCGCCGGTTGCCTCGCCGGTCGATCTGAAGATGCTGGCCGAGAACATCAAGGATCGCATGGAGCGCACCGGAAGGATTCCCAAGGTCACGGTGCGCGGCTTTTCCGGGCATCAGATCCGCATCGCCCTTGATTCGGCGCGCTTGCGGGCCTTCGGCCTTTCCGTGCAGGATGTGGCCGGTGCCCTCATGCGAACCAGTTTCGACCTGCCCGCCGGAGCCCTTCAGACGCGCCAGCGCGATATCCTGATCCGTTATGCCGACGAGGGCAGGAGGGCGCGCGATTACGAGACCATCCCGATCGCGGCCGGCGCTTCCGGCGGCGAGGTGCTGCTTGGCGATATCGCGCGGATCACCGACCGTTTCAGGCTGGACGAGGAAAAATTCCTTTTCAACGGCAGACGTGCGGCCATCCTTGACATAACCAAGACCCCGCGGGACGACGTGCTCGGGGTGGTGGATGCGGTGAAAGCCTTCATCGCCGATGAAAAGGCGCGCCTGCCTGCGGGGGTGGTTCTGGAAATCACCAATGATCAGGCTTCCCAGGTGCGCGACCGGCTGGATCTGATCCTGAGCAACTCGGTGCAGGGCCTGCTGCTTGTCTTTGCCACGCTGTGGCTGTTCTTCGGCCTGCGCTATTCGTTCTGGGTGGCTCTGGGCCTGCCCATTTCGTTTCTCGGGGGCGGGCTGCTGATGGTGTGGGGCGGCATGACCATCAACATGATGACCATGATCGGCCTGCTCATCGTGATCGGTCTGCTGATGGACGATGCCATCGTGATATCCGAAAACATCGCCGCCCACAGGGCCAGGGGCAAGGCGCCGGTCCGGGCTGCGGTTGATGGCGTTACCCAGGTGCTGCCCTCGGTCTTTGCCTCGTTCATCACCACCGCCGTGATCTTCGGATCGCTCGCCTTCCTCAAGGGCGATCTCGGACAGATCCTGCGGGTGATCCCCATCGTCATGCTGTTCGTGCTGGCGGTATCGCTTGTCGAGGCCTTTCTCATCCTGCCTCATCACCTGCTGCACTCCATGGAAAAGGCGAAAACGGCAGAAATGGGCGGCCGCTTCCAGGCGTGGCTGAACGAAAGGCTTGAAACCTTCGGCCGCAGGGTGGTGGAGCCGGTGGCGCGCCTTGCCGTCAGCTGGCGCTATCTCACCTTCGGCCTTGCAGCGATGCTGTTCCTGCTGGCAGTGGCCATCATGGCCGGCGGCAAGGTCAAGTTCGAGGCCTTCCCCGATCTCGACGGCAATACCGTGGCGGCGCGGATCCTGTTGCCGGCCGGCTCTCCTCTGGAACTGACCGAGCGCACCGTGACCGGGGCCATTGCCGCCCTGCGCGAAATCAACCGGGAAGAAAGCCCCCGGCAGCCCGAAGGGCAGGATCTGGTGCGCAACATCTCGGTGGAATACAATCGCAACGATACGGCGGGTGAGGCGGGGGCGCATGTGGCCACCATCACCGCCGACCTGCTTGATGCCGAAATACGCACCATCCGCATCGAGGAAGTTCTTTCGAGATGGCGCAGGAAGGCGGCGGATCTGCCGGATGTCATGTGGATCCGCTTTTCCGAAACCCGGATCGGCCCGGCCGGTCTGGATATCGAGATCCGCATTCAGGGGGATGACCTGAACGCGATGAAAGCCGCTTCGGATGAACTGATGACCTGGCTGAAGGGCTATGAGGGTGCGGTGGACATTTCCGACGATCTGCGCCCGGGCAAGCCGGAATTCCGCATCCGCCTGAAGCCGGGGGCGCGGATGCTGGGGCTCGACGGTCGGCTGGTGGCCGATCAGCTGAGGGCCGCCTTTCATTACATGACGGTGAACACCGTCCAGCGCGACGGCGCGAGCATCGACATCGACGTGCAGCTTTCCGATACCGGCCGCGATTCGGTGGGCGATCTGGACAATTTCGACATCGCGCTCCCCGACGGGCGTCTGGTTCCGCTGAAGGCCGTGGCGGAAGTCACGGCGGATCGCGGCTATTCGCGCATCACGCGGATCAACGGTCAGCGCGCCATCACCGTTACCGGCGACGTGGATACCCGGATCGCCAACGCCAACGAGATCGTCACCAATGCGATGAGCGCTTTCGTGCCCGGGCTGCTGGAGAAATATCCGGGTGTGCGGATCTCGCTGGAAGGCGCCGACCGCAAGGCGCGCAAGACGCAGCAGTCCATCCTGTCGGGTTTCGTGATCGGGATCATCGGCATCTACCTGCTGCTGTCCTTCCAGTTTCGCAGCTATGTCGAACCGGTGGTGGTCATGTCGATCATTCCGTTCGCCTTCGTCGGAGCGATCGCGGGGCATCTCGTCATGGGGCTGAACTTCTCGATGCCTTCCCTGCTGGGGCTGGTGGCCCTTTCCGGGGTGGTGGTGAACAATTCCATCCTGCTGGTCAATTTCATCAAGCATTACCATGGCGAGACGGCAAGCGTTCAAGAGGCAGCGCCGCTGGCGGCGCGCGCCCGCTTCCGGGCCATCCTGCTCACCTCCATGACCACCTTTGTCGGCCTGCTGCCGATCCTCACGGAAAAGAGCCTGCAGGCGCAGATCCTCACGCCGCTGGTCAGTTCGCTGGCGTTCGGCCTGCTGGCGGCCACCTTTCTGGTGTTGCTGGTCGTGCCGTCGATCTATGCCATTCTCGACGATTTCGGCCTGGCCCGGATCGATGACAGCGGCGATCCCCCGGCGGCTGAGGGGCAGGGGGCGGCCGGCCCGGGCTGAGCGGTTTCCTTCCGGGGGGCGATCCGCAGGGGAAAGCTTCTATCCAGTGGCCCAGGCGGCCGTCAGGCCGACCAGGACAACGGTTTCGCCAACCTGCTGGATGGCCCCCAGAATATCGCCGGTCTGGCCGCCGATCCTGGCATTGGCCAGCGCCGCCACAGCCAGCGCCGCCAATGCCGCCAGCAGAAAGGCGATCAGCCCGGCAGCTCCGGACAGCAGCAGCGCAAGGGCCAGCGCAAGAGCCAGCGCGTGCAGCGCGGTGCGGCTGCGGGGGCGCCCCGCCAGGGCCGAAAGCCCCGTTGAGCGCGCATTCGCAAGCCCCGCCATTGCGGCCGCCATCAGTGCCCGCGACACGGCACCCGCCACGACCATCGCCGCCGGCAGCGCACCGCCACCGGCGCCGGCCAGGGCCGCCAGGGCCGACCAGCGCAACAGCACGACCAGCAGCAGCGCAAGCATGCCATAGGTGCCGATCCGGCTGTCCTTCATGATCTCGAGGCGCCGTTCGGGCGTGGCTCCCCCCCACAGCCCGTCGGCCGTATCGGCAAGCCCGTCTTCGTGGAGGGCGCCGGTAAGAAGCATCAGCGTGCTCAGCGCCACCGCCGCGGCCAGGGGTGCGGGCAGGTTCAGGGCCGTGGCCAGCAGGCCGGCAGCACCTGCCAGCGCCGCCAGCACCCCCCCCACCAGGGGCCAGGCCCAGGCACTGGCGGCCACCGTTTCGCCGGCCGAAGGCCGGCCTGTCCCGACCGGCAGCCGGCCCAGAAGACCGAAGGCCAGGCGGATTTCTTCGGCCAGCTTTCCGATCCTGTCGTTTTCGTGCATGCACCGGGCCTTTCCTTGCTGCAGGTTTCTTCACTATACCGTCATCGACGGCGCCGCCAGAAGCGACAGCCGGAAAACGGATCAGACATGAAACGGGCGATACCCATGACACAGATGCCGGAAGGAACAGCAGCAGAACAGGCCGCAGGCAAGGGAAGGGAAGGCGGGCCGCCGGGCTTCACCGGCCTGGAGGCGATTCGCGCGAAGCTGTCGTCGCTGCCTGCGCCCGACGACAGGGCCCGTGCGATGGCGGCAGAGCGCAACGGAGAGCTCACCAAGCCCCCCGGCGCCCTTGGCCGGCTTGAGGATCTGGCGCTCTGGTATGCTTCCTGGCGGGGCGATCCGCGCCCCGATCTGACAGCGCCGCAGGTGATCGTGTTTGCCGGCAATCACGGTGTCTGCGCGCAGGGGGTTTCGGCCTTTCCGGCAGAGGTCACCGCACAGATGGTGGCCAATTTCAGGGCCGGCGGTGCCGCAATCAACCAGCTGGCGCAGGCCTTCGGGGCACGGCTCGATGTGCATGCGCTTGATCTGGAACACCCCACGAATGATTTCACGACCGGACCGGCGATGGAGATGTCCGCATTTCTTGCAGCCTTCGAAACCGGCTGGTGTGCCGTCGATCCGGCGGCCGATCTTCTGGTAACGGGCGAAATGGGCATCGGCAATACCACCGCCGCAGCCGCCGTGGCGGCGGCGCTGTTCGGCGGTGCTCCGGCCGATTGGGCGGGCCGGGGCACGGGAGTGGATGGTGCGGGGCTGGCCCGCAAGATCGCGGCGATCGAGGCGGGGCTGATTGCCAATCCGGCCCGCGATCCGCTTGAGGTGTTGCGCAGCCTGGGCGGACGCGAACTGGCGGCCATGGCCGGTGCCATCCTGCGCGCTCGCCACCTGCGCATACCGGTGATTCTCGACGGTTTCATCTGTACCAGCGCTGCCGCCACGCTTGAGGCAGCCGCGCCGGGGGCGCTTGATCATGCGGTGGCAGGGCATGTCTCGGCCGAGGGCGCACACCGGCGGCTTCTCGAGGCGCTCGGCAAGGTGCCGCTTCTCGATCTCGGGATGCGGCTTGGCGAAGGTTCGGGCGCGGCGCTGGCGATCGCTGTTCTGAAAGGGGCGGTTGCCTGCCATTCGGGGATGCATACCTTTGCCGAGGCCGGGGTGGCCGAGGGCTGATCTCCGGGGCCAGGAGGGCCGCCCGGCAAGCTGCAACAGCACACAGTCTCCGTTTTTCCCCGGATCCGGCCTGGTGCAGGGTTCCGTGGCGAACGGGCAGCGGCTGCCATGGTGGGCCGGTGTGCTCAGGCCCTGCCGCGCCTGTCGTTCTCAGGTTTTCGGCATCTGCAGCACGATGTTCCGCCCGCCCTTCACATAGCGCAGGCTGTTTTCGCCGATCGCCACAACCCTGCCGCCGTTCAACCGGTCGCCCACGGCCACCTTCACGTAGCGTCCGCTGCGCAGGCGCACCAGTGCGCGGCGCTTGGATGCAGAGCCGTAGATTCCGATCAGGTTGATCCGGCGCAGGTTGATCGCATTGGCCACCGTGGCCTGTCTGGCAACCGAGGCCCGGGTGGGCAGACGCGGTGCCACGGTCTGGCTGCGGGGGACGGCGGCGGCGGGTGCGACGGCCCGGTTGCCATTCCTGTCCGCCACGACCGCCGGGGCAGACGGGGGCGGAGGCGCCGCGGCGCGGATGACCGCAACCGTCTTGGCGAAATCGCGCGGCCTGTGCGCGGGTTTCAGCGAGGCGGCCACCGCCTGGGCCGTGGGTGCTTCGTTCACACCCGGGGCATTCTGTGGCGCCGCGGGGCGCGGCCGCGGCCGGATGGCGGACAGTTCTGCGCGGGAGCGCCCGCCGAGGGCGGCCTTTTCAGAGATCTCGCGCAGATCGTCCGGGCGATGGCGCGGTCGCAGCCCGGCCAGGTCGGGGCCGGCGGCGGGGGCGGGCATGGCAGCGGCGGAGGCGGAACGGGCAGGGGGGCGGACCGGAGGCACACCGGCATAAACCCGGATTCCGTCCGGGGTTTCGGTGCCTTCGGGGCTTGGCGTTACCAGGCCGCGCCCGTCAAGCGTGAAGCGGCTGCCGGGGGAAACGGGCGGCGCAACGCGGGGCGGTGACAGATCCCCGGGCGTGGTGCCAAGCGGGGGCAGGGCCACGGCATCGGGTGTGGGGATTCCGGGATCGATCGCGGCGATATAGGCTTCGTCGGCCTGTTCGTCGGCGGGCTGTGGCAGGGGGGCAGGCCCGCGCAGCCAGATCCCGGTAGCCGCATACAGCCTTTCGGCTTCCCGGTCGGGCAGAGTTCGGGATTGGGGTGCAGCTGCGGACTCTGCCGCTTGCGCAGCCGTTTCGGAGGGGGCGGGCTCATGCTTCCGGACAGGAGGCAATGGCGCGTCGGGGCGCGGTGCCGTGCGGGGCGGCACGCTTGCCATGGCGGCGGTATCGCCGGGGCCGATCCCGTTCGGGGGGGCGGTTTCGGCAGTCCGGGGGCGGCCGGCCAGTTCGGGGCTTGTGGTCATGGCAGCGGGCGGGGCATCGTCGGGGCGCGCAGCTGCCATGCGGCTTTCCGGCCGGGGGATGCGTCCGGTTGCCCGCCCGGCTGCCCGGTTGCCGGCCTGCGTACCCGGGGCGGATGCCGGAGGGGGGCCTTCCTGCCGCACTGTCTGGCGAAACCCGCCTTCTGCATCCGGCGCGGCAAATATCGTCAGCCAGAGCGCGCCGGCAAAGGTGCCGATGGCCAGCAGCAGCACGAGCATCAGCCCGGGAGGAACATCCTTGCGCCTGTGGCGGGGGGCAAGGCCCCGGACCAGGGCAATGATGGTTGCGGCAGTGCCGCTTGCCGCGGCTGCCGGGGCGGGAGAATGCGCAGGAACCCGTTCCGCGGCAGGCTGGACGACAGGCACGGGCCGGGCGGGAAGGCTGTCCATCGTTTCATCTGCCGTCCGCGCCGGGCCGAGGCGCGTAACGGCATGCGCCGTTTCGGAACCGGAAGCGGCCGGGTCGGGGACAGCAGGCGCAGAAGGGGGGCTTTCGGCCGGGGCTTCCCGAAGAGCCGTGGATGTGGGCGCCGGATTTTCCGGATCTTCCGCTGCCATGAGCGTGTCCGCATCTGCCGGGCCACCGGGGGATGGCGCTTGATCCGTGGGGGGGCAAACGGCTTCGGGTGTGCGTTCCTGCAAGGGGACGGCGTGTGTGTTGCCGGAATCTTCGGGGGCGCGGAGGGATGTTTCCGTCAGATCTTCTTCCGCTGCCTCTTCCGCTGTTTCGGGGCTGCTGCCGGGCGGCGCATCCGGCGCGGTCTGATGATCTTGCGTTTCGGAAGCACCCTCAGCCCCGGCAATGCTGTCAATCGCGTCGGCCCTGTCAGCCCTGAAAGGCAGGGTGCCGGGCGGCGGGTTGTCCGCGGGCGGGTTGTCCACGGCCTCGGGGGCATCCTCCGTGCCGGGGGGCGCCAGCGTCGGAGCCTCCTGCGGGGCGGGAAGGGGCCGGGGAACGGCCCCGGGGCCGTTGTCCCCGTCTGCGGCGCCTGCCGCCGTGTTGCCGGGGGGCGCGTTGCCCTGCATCTCTGCGGGTCCGGTTGCCGCAAGAGGATCGGAGATGCTGCCGGCGGTGATGCCGGCTGCCGGCACGGCGGAGCGGGGCAGCGGCATCCCGTGCTTCGTTGCTGCGCTGGCCGGGTCGGTTTCCGCTTCGGCCCCGTCCCTGTTGCGAACCGGCATGAGGGGTGGGCCGGTTTTGCCCGGAATGTTCCTCTGTGCCTGATCCTGTGTCTCGTCCTGCGCGCTGCGTGCGTGCAGCCGTTCGCTGAGTGCCAGAAGCGTATCGAGCGAGCCCGGCGGCTGATCGCGCGGTGGCACGGCATGGGGAACGACGCGGGGGGGCGGGGTTTCGCGGGTCGGTTCCGTGTCGCGCTCAAGCGTTTCGTCCTCGGGTATCAATGTGCGGGCCATGGCGGTGGTGCCGAAGAAAGGTTCGCCGGGGAACTTTTCTTCGGACGGGCGGGCCGCGAAATACAGGGGGTTGAAACCGCGCTGGCGGGCGAAGGTTTCGGCCTCGTCCAGGGTTTCGCGGGCAACCGCCGCAACCCGGACCACGCCCGGTTCGCTGCTGTCGCACCAGTCGAATACCAGTTCGTCGATCCGATAGGGGGTAAGCCCGTCAAGGGCTTCGGCGATGCGGGCCCGGCGGGCGGCAGGCTCGGGGCCGGGGGCGGTTACGCTGGTATAGAGAATCTGCGAATCGGGCAGCAGCAGCTTGGTGGTGATTCCGTTCGGCGCCAGCGCGGATGCGGTCTTTTGCAGAAAACCCAGCTTTTCGCTCCAGTCGGGATCGTCGAACGAGATTTCCCCTGTCCGATGCCAGCCCTGATTGGTGCGGTGCAGCAGGGTGATCCCTTTCGGATCAAGGTGCAGGGCGAAGTTCGGCTTCATCCGGTTGATCCCGCAGAGAAAACGGCTGCGCCGGGACAGGCCCCGGCCCTTTCGCGGCGACTATAGCAGGAAACCGGGGGCAGATTGAAGCGCGTCCAAGGATTTCCTTGCGTCCTGCGTCAAAAGGGCTGAGCCTGAGCGAAAATCCCGAAGGAAAATCATGGAGGAAACCATGCCCATTGTCAGAACGATTGCCGCACCGATGCTGGCACTGCTGCTGGTGGTGCTGGCGCCTGTCGCCCCGGCCCCGGCCGGCACGCCCGGCTCGCCGCCCCCCCGGATCACCGTGACGGGCACGGGTACCGTCAAGGCCCGGCCCGACATGGCTGTCATCACCCTTGGCGTGGCCAGCCGGGGCCAGACGGCGGCCGCAGCGCTTCAGGCCAACAGCAGGGCTGTGGCGGCGGTGCTGTCGCGGCTGAAGGCGGCGGGCATCGCGCCCGGCGATCTGCAGACATCGGGGCTTTCGCTTGCGCCGGTGTGGGATCAGCGCATGAACGCAACCCCTTCCGAGGCGCCGCGGATCATCGGTTATCAGGTGCGCAACACGATCACCGTTCGGGTGCGCGCGCTTCAATCCCTGGGGCAGATCCTTGACGCGGTGGTGCAGGAGGGCGCCAACACTTTCAGCGGGTTGCGCCTTTCGGTTTCCGACCCGGCCCCGCTGGCCGACGCGGCGCGCGAAAGCGCGGTGCGGGATGCGATCCGCAAGGCGCGGGGAATGGCCGCGGCCGCAGGGTTGCGCCTCGGCCCGGTGATCGCGATCCGCGAGGCCGCCGCCGCGGTTCCCCGTCCGGTGGCGATGCGCAGCATGGAGGCCGCGGCCGATGCGGTTCCGGTGGAGGCCGGCGAGGTTTCGGTCCGGGCCTCGGTGACGGTAGAATTCGCGCTGCTTGCAGCCGAATAGGCCGCAGCATCCTGCCCTACGAAGGGAAGGGCGCGCGCAGAGCCCGCCTTCGCGGGGGCCTTCCCCTGTGCGCGCCCTTGTCCTGTCTCTCTGCCCTCTTGCCCTGTCGCCGGTCTTCAGCCGGTGGCGGTTTTGCCGTCGGCCTTCGTCAGCGCCTGATCAAGATCGCCGATCAGATCTTCGGCATCCTCGATGCCGATCGACAGGCGCAGGGTATCGGGGGCGGCCCCGGCGGCTTCCTGCTGTTCGGGGGTCAGCTGACGGTGCGTGGTCGAGGCCGGGTGGATCACCAGCGATCGGGTGTCGCCCAGGTTGGCCACATGGCTGAAGATTTCGAGCGCTTCCACCATTCTTACGCAGGCATCATAGCCCCCCTCGAGCGAAACCGTGAACAACGCCCCCGCGCCCCTGGGGCAGATCCTTTCGGCCACGGCATGCCAGGGCGAAGAGGGCAGCCCGGCCCATGTCACGGCCTTCACGCGCGGATCCCGTTCCAGCCATTGGGCAATGCGGCGGGTGTTTTCCACGTGTTTCTGCATCCTGAGGCTGAGGGTCTCGATTCCCAGCAGCGTGTAATGGGCGGCCTGCGGGTTCATCGTCATGCCGAGGTCGCGAAGGCCCACGGCGATACCGTGCAGGGTGAAGGCCAGGGGGCCGAAGGTTTCATGGAACTTCAGGCCGTGATAGGCGGGCTCGGGCTCGCTGAGCGAGGGAAACCTGTGGCTGGCAGACCAGTCGAAGGTGCCGCTGTCCACCACCGCGCCACCCGTTACCGTGCCGTTGCCGGTCAGATACTTGGTGGTCGAATGCACCACCAGCGTGGCGCCATGTTCGATCGGGCGGCACAGCCAGGGGGTGGCGGTGGTGTTGTCAACGATCAGCGGCAGGCCGGCCTCTTCGGCCACCCGCGCCAGCGCGTCAAGATCGCTGACCGCTCCGCCCGGGTTGGCAATGCTTTCGCAGAAGATGGCGCGGGTGTCTTCGTCGATCGCGCCGCGCACGGCGTCGGGATCATCGAAATCGACGAATTCAGCCTGCCAGCCGAAGCGGCGGATGGTATGGGAAAACTGGGTGACGGTGCCGCCGTAAAGGCGGTTCGAAGCCACCAGGTTGCGCCCCGGGGCCATCAGCGGAAACAGCGCCAGGATCTGCGCCGCATGCCCCGACGAACAGCACACGGCACCCTGACCGCCCTCGAGGGTGGCGATACGTTCCTGCAGGACGGCAACGGTGGGGTTGGTGAGGCGCGAGTAGATATAGCCGAACTCCTGAAGGTTGAACAACGCGGCGGCGTGATCCGCATCGCGAAACACATAGGCAGTGGTCTGGTAGATCGGCGTCTGGCGGGCGCCGGTGGCCGGGTCGGGTCGGGCGCCGGCGTGAACCTGAAGGGTATCGAAACCATAACCTGAGGGGTGTGTCATGTGATGTGCTCCCGGTTGTTCCTGATGGTGGCAAGGGTGTGGGCTAGGGGGTGCCGCTGTCCTTGCCCGAGGCCTTGTCATGGGCGTATTTCTGCATCAGACCACCTTGGAACATGAAGAAGGCGAAGATCGCCAGCGGCAGGCCGAATGTCTTGAAATTCACCCAGGCATCGGTGCTGAAGCCCCGCCAGACCGCCTCGTTGGCGGCGGCCAGTGCGAAGAAGAACAGCATCAGGCGGCGGGTCAGGATCATCCATCCCTCGTGGCGCAGGGGCATGACCTCTCCCATCACGTATTGCAGATAGCTCTGCCCGCGCAGCAGGCCGAATCCCAGAAGGCCGCCGAACAGAAGGTAGATCATCGTCGGCTTCATCTTGAAGAAGCGCTCGTCGTTCAGCCAGATGCTGAGGCCGCCGAACAGCACCACCAGCACCACGGTGGCCACCTGCATCCGCGACAGCCGCCCCGTCAGCCGCCACAACAGTCCGGTAGCGATCAGGAACAGGGGGATGAACCCGGCCGTGACGGCGATGAAGCCGCTGTATTCGGTGCCGCCGAACACGAAGGTTTCGTTCTTCAGCTGCGTATAGGCGATGAAGAAGGCGATGACCGGCCCGTATTCCAGTGCGAATTTCAGGCCGGAGCCGATCTTGCGCTTTTCCGTTTCCACTGTCTGCCTCGCTTGCCTTTCGCTCCGTCAGTCTGAACTAACACAGCCCGGGGCATGATCAATGCCGTATTTTCGCAGCAGGCCGGGGCGGCCGCGTGGCGAGGGTGTGTGGCGGGGGTGTTCAGTTCCCGTAGCGGAAGGTGAACTCCAGATCGGCGAACAGCGATTCCGGGGGGGCATTGCCGGCCAGCCCCAACAATCTGACCGGAGCAAGGGCTTCGGTTGCGCCAACGGCAAGGTGCAGCGGCTGCATGGGGCGGGGCAGGTCGTCGATCAGCGCCAGTGCCTGGCTCAGGCCGTCAGAGTCAAGCAGGCCGGCCAGCCTGGCCCTGATGAAATCACGCGCAATCGCCTGCAGGGCCGGGGTGTCGTGTGCAGGGTTGTTTGCCTGCACTGCCGCCAT
Source organism: Paracoccaceae bacterium (assembly GCA_026989355.1). Lineage (GTDB taxonomy): Bacteria > Pseudomonadota > Alphaproteobacteria > Rhodobacterales > Rhodobacteraceae > WFVA01. Next base: position 37,221 of record JALSJM010000013.1, read on the forward strand.
GATCGCCCCGAGAACGGGATTGGGCTGGCGGTGGCCGGGGGCAAGGTGCAGTTCCAGCGCCTTCAGCCCGCCCGGCGCCTGCGGGCCGGCAGCTGCCATTTCCAGCCGCAGCGAAACCCTTGCCCCGTTCCTGAAGGAAAGCCGGAGACTTCCGGTGCGGGGCGTGCCGCTGGCGCTGCCGGGTGTCAGGGCGAGGGTGCCGTTGAACGGATTGCCGAGAACGCCGGCGTCGGCCAGCATCGTCTGCAGCCGGCTGTCCTGCGGGGGCGGAAGCAGAACCGCATCGTCCAGCCTCAGGCGCAGGTGCTGCGGCATCTGTCCGCGGGCCAGGGATCCGAGCGCGCCGGGGGTCCATTCAAGCCGTCCTATCCGGATGGCGGGGATCGCCCGCGGCGTGATGGTCAGTTCGCGTGCAACGCATCTGCCGGCCAGCCGGCGTATGTCACTTTCGGGCACTGTCGCCCCGCCGGTCAGACGGCCGAGTGCCGCCAGATCGCCCTGGCAGGGTGCACCGTCCATGCGCAGGATCTTCTGGGCCGGGGCGGATTGCGGAAACAGCGCCAACGCTGCGGCAAGCAGAAACGCCGGCAGGGCGGGGGCAGAGAAGGCAGATGGGCTGCGGGGGCTGTTCGGTGGCATGAGCAAGCTCGTTCAACGGCGCCCCCACCGTTTCGTCGGTCCTTTTCGCCTATTCTTCAAGCCCGGTCAAGGCTGCGGCGAATTCCTCCGGATCGAAGGGGGCAAGATCATCGATCTGCTCGCCCACGCCGATGGCATGGATCGGCAGGCCGAAGCGATCGGCGAGCGCCACCAGAACGCCGCCGCGCGCGGTGCCGTCGAGCTTGGTCATGATCAGGCCGGAAACATCTGAAATGTCGCGGAAAACCTCAACCTGGGAAAGCGCATTCTGACCGGTGGTGGCATCAAGCACCAGCAGCGTGTTATGCGGTGCTTCGGGATCCTTCTTGCGAATGACGCGCACGATCTTGGCCAGTTCCTCCATCAGGTCCCTGCGGTTCTGTAGGCGCCCGGCGGTATCGATCAGCAACAGATCGGCCCCCTCTTCCTGGGCCTGCGCCATCGCGTCGAAGGCCAGGCTTGCCGGATCCGATCCCTCGGGGGCGGTCAGAACCGGCACCCCGGCGCGGTTTCCCCAGATCTGAAGCTGTTCGACCGCCGCCGCGCGGAAGGTATCCCCGGCCGCGATGATCACCTTCTTGCCCGCTTCGCGGAACTGGGCGGCCAGCTTGCCGATGGTGGTGGTCTTTCCCGAACCGTTCACCCCCACCACCAGCACCACCTGCGGTTTTCTGCCGTAAACGGGCAGGGGGCGGGCAACCGGCGCCATGATGCGGGCGATCTCGGCGGCCAGCAGGCGCTTGATCTCTTCCACCGAGAGCTTCCTGCCGAAGCGTCCCTCGGCCATGCTGGCCGTGACACGCATGGCCGTTTCAACGCCCATGTCGGCCGAGATCAGCAGTTCTTCGAGCTGTTCGAGCATCTCGTCATCAAGCGCCCGACGGCGGGCAGTTCCGGGCGTGGCGCGGCGCAGCAGGCGGCCAAGAAAACCGGGTTTGCCGGCCGAAGGGTCTGCCGAAGAGCCCCCGGGCGAGGAAGCATCCGGTGTAACGGTTGTCTGGCGCGGCCCGGGGGCTGGTTCGGGCGCTGGTTCGGGGGGGCTGGTCCGGGCCGCCGGGGCCGGGGCTTCGGCCGTGGAAGGTTCGGGTTCAGGTTCGGGTTCAGGTTCGGGTTCCGGCGCCGGGGGGGGCAGGTCGTCGGCCAGCTGCGGGTCTGCCGGCGGCGGCGCCTTGACGCTTTCCCTGCCGCCGGCGGTTTCTTCCGGCCCTGAATCCCCGGGCAGAAGATCTTCTTCCGGCGGGGTCGCCTCGGAGCCTTCGTCAACGATCGCTTCCAGCCCCTCCTCGATCTTCTTCGAGGATTTGAACAGCCGGTTTTTCAGTTTCTTGAAGAATGACATCGCCGCCCTTCCGCTGATCCGTTGTCAAACACCTAGTGCAGAGCGGCCCGGGATGGAAGGGGCAGCGTTTCATGCGTCTGATATGCGCGGAGCGGTGCGGCAACGGCAGGCGCCCGACGGGAAAGGACGCCGGGCACACGCGGGGTGTCATTGTGGCGGTTCATCCGGCGTCAGCCGTCGAAATCGACTTCCTCGATCAGCCTCACTGCTGCGGGGCGCAGCCTGGCCAGTTCTTCAAGGTTCACCGTGTCGGGGATGAGACGGCCCCAGGATTTCACCAATTCATCGGCTTCCACACCGGGGGCGACGGGATATTCGTAATTCACTTCGGCATAGATCTTCTGGGCCTCGGGCGAAGCAAGGAATTCCATCAGCTTGAGCGCCGCGTCCCTGTGGGGCGCGCTCCGCGTCATTGCCATGCCGGAAACATTCACATGTGTGGTGCCCGTATCCCTGAATTTCGGGAAGACGATATCCACCGCCTCGGCCCAGGGTCTTTGCTCGGGGTTGGCCAGCATCTTGCCATGGTAATAGGTGTTGCCGATGGCCAGATCGCATTCGCCGGCCCAGACGGCCTTGACCTGGGCGCGGTCATTGCCCTGGGGCTTGCGCGCCAGATTGGCCTTCAGCCCCTTCAGCCATGCACGGGCAGCTTCGGGGCCGTGATGATAGAGATAGCCCGACACCAGCGCCACGTTATAGGGATGCAGCCCCGAGCGGATGCAGATGCGGCCCTTCCACCCGGGATCGGCCAGATCTTCATAGGTTGTGATCTCGCCGGGTTTCACGCGCTCTTTCGCGGCAAAGACAACCCGGGCACGGGTGGTAAGCCCGATCCAGCGGCCTTCCGGGTCGCGATAGGCAGCGGGCACATGCGCCGCGATCGCTTCCGAGGCAACGGGCTGTGTCAGACCGGCTTCGGACAGTGCGTGCAGGCGTGAAATGTCAACCGTCAGCACCACATCGGCGGGGGTGCGGGTGCCTTCGGCCTTCAGCCTTTCCTGCAATCCCTTCTTCAGGAAGGAGACATTCGTCCTGATGCCGGTCTTTTCGGTGAAGGCGTCAAGCAGCGGCGCGATCAGCTCGGGCTGGCGGGTGGAATAGATGTTGACCACCTCTTCGGCACTGGTCGCCGTGGCCGGCGCAAGCAGCGCCGCAGAAAGGGCGACATGGCGTAAGATCTTCATCGAATCTCTCCATCTTGATGCGACAGACGGCACCCATAAAGACGACAAAATTACTCAGGTCAATAACTGATTTTTTTACTAAGTCTTTTTGTCGCGCGCCCGCACTTCATTCCAGATGGCGTCCATTTCATCCAGCGTGGCCGTTTTCACCGATTTCCCGGATGCTTCAAGTTTATTCTCTATCTCTCTGAATCTGCGTTCGAATTTTTCGTTTGACCTGCGCAGCGCCTGCTCCGGATCCACCTTCATGTGGCGGGCGAGATTGGCCATCACGAAAAGCAGATCGCCCATTTCCTCTTCCATCTGCTCGGGGCTGTGACTTTCGCGGGCTTCCACAAGCTCGGCTGCTTCTTCGGCCAGCTTCTCCAGCACGGCTTTCGGTTCGTTCCAGTCGAATCCCACCCGTGCGGCGCGTTTCTGAAGCTTCTCGGCCCGGGTCAGGGCCGGCAGGTTCTTCGCCACGCCGTCAAGCACGCCCCTTTCGGCTCGTGCCGCGCGTTCGGCGGCCTTTACCGCTTCCCAGTCACGGGTCTGCTGTTCGGCGGTCTTGTTGCGGCTTTCATTGCCGAACACATGCGGATGGCGTGCCACCATCTTTTCGGCGATCGCATCGGCGATCACGTGAAAATCGAACAGCCCCCGCTCTTCGCCGATCCGGGCATGGAACACCACCTGCAACAGCAGATCGCCCAGTTCGCCCTTCAGATCCTGCCAGTCTTCCCGCTCGATCGCATCGGCCACCTCATAGGCCTCTTCGATCGTGCAGGGGGCGATCGAGGCGAAATCCTGTTCGATGTCCCAGGGGCACCCCGTTTCGGGGTCGCGCAGCCGTTGCATGATTGCCAGCAGCCGGGGCAGGCCGCCGCCGGGGGTGCGGATCAGGGCGTCGTCGTCCTGCGGATGGCTGCCAGGGGTCTTGCCGGGGGGGGCGTCGGGCTTGAGCATTGCGTTTGCCTCCTTTCTGCGGAAGGGTGACTTCGGTTACACAACAGTCATGGCAGGGAGTCCAGAACATGGCGCTTGAGGATGCGAAACATCAGGTGGACAGCGCGATCACCCGCAAGGGGCTGAAAGGGCTTTCCTTCGAAAACACCTTCGGCGGCGTGACCTCCTTCCTGCGGCGCCGCCTGACCAAGGATCTGGAGGGTGTCGATCTGGCGGTGACCGGCATCCCCTTCGACTGCGCGGTGACAAACCGTCCGGGTGCCCGCCTCGGTCCGCGCGCGATCCGCGAGGCAAGCGCTCTGCTGGCCCCGGATCCGCCCTATGGCTGGCAGGTGGATCCGATGAGCGAACTGAACATTGTCGATTACGGCGATCTGGCCTTCGATTATGCCCGCGTTGCCGATTTTCCCGGCGTGCTTCAGGCCCATGTGGCAAAAATTGTCGGGGCCGGTGCGGCGGCGCTGTGCCTTGGGGGGGATCATTACATCACCTTCCCCGTCCTGCGGGCCCATGCGGCGAAATACGGCCCCCTTTCGCTGATCCAGTTCGATGCCCACACCGATACCTGGCCCGATGACGACATGGGCAGGATCGATCACGGCACCATGTTCTACAAGGCGGTGAAGGAGGGGCTGGTAGAGCCGGCGCGTTCGGTTCAGATCGGCATTCGCACCACCAATCCCGATCCGCTTGGCGTGCACATCATCGACGCACCCGCGGTGCATGCGGCGGGGCCGGCCGCGGTGGCCGAGCAGGTGCGCAGGATCGTGGGCGATGCGCGCTGTTATCTCAGCTTCGATATCGACTGCCTCGATCCGGCCTTCGCGCCCGGCACCGGCACGCCCGTGGCCGGCGGGCTTTCCAGCGCGCAGGCCTTCGCGATCCTGCGCGGGCTTGCCGGGATCGATCTGGTGGGGATGGATGTGGTCGAGGTGGCGCCGCCCTACGATCCGGGCGGTGCCACGGCGATTGCGGGGGCTCATGTGGCGGTCGAGCTGATGTGCCTGTGGGCCTCGGGGGGGGCGGGGAGGCGGCTGACATGCCTTCCCGGGGGCTGCGGTCTCGGGCGGGGGGCAGAAACGGAGAATTCAGGAAGAACCTGCAGGAGAAACGATGCGTATCTTCGTGATCAATACGCTGGTGCTGGTGCTGCTGGCGCTGGTTTCGGTGCTGGTCTATATCCGAATCGCGCCCGATCCGGTGGCGATGGTGCATCGGCCGGTGCCCGAGGGGGCCGCGCCGGGGCGGCCGGTCATGCTGCCCGGCGGCTATCTGATGGAAGAGCGCTTCGCCCTGCCGCCCCCGGATCTTGCGGCACGGCTTCATCCGATCATCACCGCAACACCGCGCACCCGGCTGCTGGCGGGTGATCTGCCGGCTTCCGGCGGTGCGGGGCACGGGCTGTCAGGCGTTTCCGGGCGGGCCACCTATGTCACCCGTTCCCTGGTGTTCGGATTTCCCGATTACACTACGGTCGAGGTGCTGCCCGATGGTGCGGGGGGCAGCCGGCTGCGGCTGTTTGCCCGCCTGCGTTACGGGCAAGGGGATTTCGGCGTGAATCGCAAGCGCGTGCAGGGCTGGCTGGCGCGCCTCGGTCCGGCGCTGCCGGCGCGGGAGTAGGCCGGAAGAGGGCGCGGCGCTGTCTCGGGCGGAACCGCAGCATCGCAGCGGCATCAGTGCCGGCAGGTTCGCCACTCAGCCCCGGCTGCCGGGGGGGACGGGAATGACGGGATGCGGTGCCGCCGGGCGCCGCATCTGCGAGGATACGCAACGCCGCCCGGTATCGCGCCAGATCGGCACATTCAGAGACATGTGGCATTTCGCCATGAAGGCGCGCCCGTCAACCACCAGGCAGATTTCCTGCCCCAGTTCCACCCGCGCGCCGGAGGTATCGGTGCAGTAGCAGTCGATCACCTTGCCGCCGGGTGTGGCGACATCTGCCGGCACCGGCCCCGCAACGCCGCCCGCAGCGGCACCGGCAATGACAACCGCCATGTGCAGGGGGTGTTTCATGGCCATATCCTATCACAGCGGCCGCCCTTGACCAAACCGCCCCCTGCGGGCAAGAGAAGCGCATGGTTCCGGCAGAAAGATTGCAGCAGATCGCCGAGCGTTTCCAGTATCTGGAGGCGCGGATGGCCGAAGGGGGCGGGAAGGCGGATTTCGCCGCGCTGTCGCGCGAATATTCCGAGCTGAAGCCGGTGGTCGAGCAGATTGCCGCCTGGCGCCGGATCACCGCAGGCATAGCCGAGGCCGAGGCCATGCTGGCCGATCCCGAGATGAAGGCCCTGGCCGAAGAGGAACTGGCCGTCCTGCGTGCCCGCCTGCCCGAGGCCGAAAAGGCGCTGCGCCTTGCGCTTCTGCCGAAGGATGCCGCCGATCAGCGTTCGGCAATCCTGGAAATCCGCCCCGGCACCGGCGGCGAAGAGGCCGCCCTTTTCGCGGCCGATCTGCTGCGCATGTATCAGCGCCATGCCGAAAACCGCGGCTGGCGGTTCGAGGTGCTTTCCCATAATGTCACCGAGCTTGGCGGTATCCGCGAGGCGGTAGCCCATGTGAAGGGCGAAGGCGTGTTTGCCCGTCTCAAGTTCGAAAGCGGCGTGCACCGGGTGCAGCGGGTGCCAAGCACCGAATCGGGCGGGCGCATCCATACTTCGGCGGCCACCGTGGCGGTGCTGCCCGAGGCCGAGGATGTGGATGTGCGAATCGCGCCCGAAGACATCCGAATCGACACGATGCGTGCTTCGGGGGCGGGGGGGCAGCATGTGAATACCACCGATTCCGCAGTGCGCATCACCCACATTCCCACCGGAATCGTGGTGACCAGCAGCGAAAAGTCCCAGCATCGCAACCGCGAGATCGCCATGAATGTGCTGAAGGCACGGCTTTTCGATCTGGAGCGTCAGCGCGCCGCCGATGCGCGTTCGGCCGACCGGCGCAGTCAGGTTGGCTCGGGCGATCGCTCCGAGCGTATCCGCACCTACAATTTTCCGCAGGGGCGGGTAACTGATCACCGCATCAATCTCACATTGTATCGCCTTGATTCCGTTATGGAAGGCGATCTTGACGAGCTGATCGACGCGCTTGTTGCCGACGAGCAGGCCCGCCGCCTGGCGGAGATGGAAGAAGGATGAGCAGCCCCGCCAGTGTGGGCATGGCCATGCGGCGGGCCGTGGCGCGGCTGAAGGCGGCTGGCATTGCTGGCGCGCAAAATGATGTGCGGGTGCTGATGGCCGCCGCCCTCGGGGTGGACCGGGGGCGCCTCGTTTTTCTGGCTGAAGAGCCGCTTTGCCCGGAGACTGCGGGAAGATTCGCCGATTTCGTCATGGCCCGTCTGGCCCGTCGTCCGGTTTCCCAGATCATCGGCCGGCGCGAATTCTTCGGGCGGCGCTTCCGGGTCACGGCGGATGTGCTCGATCCCCGCCCGGAAACCGAAACCCTGGTAGAGGCCGCGCTGTCCGGGCCCTTTGAGCGGGTGCTCGATCTTGGCACCGGATCGGGGGCGATCCTGCTGACACTGCTGGCCGAGAACCCCACGGCCGAGGGGCTGGGCACCGACATTTCGCCGGCCGCGCTGTCCGTTGCGCGGGAAAACTCATCCATCATGGGTATCGACAGGGCGAAGTTCATCCTGTCGGACTGGTATGAGGCGGTCCGCGGGCGCTTTGATCTGATCGTTTCCAATCCACCCTATATCCCCGCAAGCGAACTGGCGGCGTTGCCCCCCGAGGTGCGCGATCACGAACCCCGCATGGCGCTTTCGCCCGGGAATGACAGCCGGGGCGACGGGCTGGCGGCCTTTCGCGTGATCGCTGCCGGAGCCGCGGCGCATCTGCGCCCGGGCGGCCGGGTGATCGTTGAACATGGCGCCGGTCAGGGCGCGGCGGTTGCGCAAATCTTCCGTGATGCGGGTTTTTGCGGGATTGTCTCTGTCCGTGATCTTGATGGTCGCGCACGGGTGCTTGGTGCCCGGACTTCTGCCGCCGGCCGGCCGTGAGGGCAGGCCGGAGCCTTGCGCGGCTGCGGGCCGGCAGCCGGCAAATCTGCCATGCAGGCCGGAAAATGCTGCGAATCGGGCCTTGAACGGCAGATTTCTCTTGTTTCGGCGGCAATGTCGTGCATATTCATCAGACATGCGGGGCCGAGGACGCTGTGGCGTCCCCCCTCGACGGTAAGCCTGAACATGATCTTCTTGGGGACAGGAACGACCCGGCACGACATTATCTGCTGCCAGATCTGCCGCAACGCAAGGGCCGGGCGGGCAAAAGCCGAACAGACATCATCAATCATAACGGACCGGGTCGGAACATGCGGCCCTGGACAGAAAAACAAGCAGCCATGAGATCATCAAAATCACGCTCGCGCAACAAGTCGAACCGCAACCGTTCGATGGGCAATATCACCAATCGGGTTTTTGAAAGCTCGGGCCCCGAGGGCAAGGTGCGGGGCACGCCTGCCCAGATCATCGACAAATACAACCAGCTGGCGCGCGATGCGCAGCTGGCCAATGATCGCGTGGCGGCCGAGAACTTCCGCCAGCATGCCGAACATTACACCCGCCTTCTGGGCGAAGCGCAGCGCGAGATCGAAGCCCGGCGCGAGCAGCAGGAAGCACAGCAGCGCCAGCAACGCGAAAACACCCGCGCCGCGCGCGAGCCCCGGGGCGATGCCCGCGCCGCCGATCAGCGCAGCCGTCCCGACCAGCAGCAGCCTGCTGCCGCAGATCCGCTGGCAGTGGCCGATCCGGCCGCCCAGCCCCAGCCGGATGTGATCGGTGTATCGCCTCTGGTTGACGATGACGCCCTGGTGGTGGATACACCCGAAGCCCGCCCCAAGCGCGGCCGCAAGCCGCGCAGCCGCAAACCGGCCGCCCCTTCGCAGGAAGAGGCCGCGGCCGGCCCGCTTGAGGGCGACGCCGAAAGGCCGGTCGGCAGGGATGCCGGGAAGCCGGCCGGAAAGCCCGAAGCACCGGAGGCTGCCGAATAGGCCCGCCGCCGGTCTGTTCCGCGCCGGGCGGAGGAGTACCGGCACGCTGTCCGAGCGGGGCCGGACGCCCTTTGTGGGCAGGCCCTTTGTGGCGCAGACTGTGTTGCGCGGATGGCCGGATCTGACCGTGACCGGCTGGCCCTTCAGATCTGCCCTTCAAGGCGGCGGGCAAGGGCGCAGAAGGCTTCGAGCGGCAGCTGTTCGGCGCGCGCGTCTGTCGGGATCTTCGCCGCCTTCAGATGATCTTCGATATCGGGCGAAAGCCCCTTCAGGGCCGAGCGCAGCATCTTGCGCCGCTGGTTGAAGGCCGCCGCGACCACCCTCTGCAACACCGCTGCATCGGCCGGATGGCGGGCTGTGGGCAGGGCTTCGAAATGCACCACCGCGGAATGCACCCTGGGGGGCGGGGTAAAGGCCTGCGGCGAGAGCGTCATCACGATTCGTGCGCTGCTGCGCCACTGGGCCAGGATCGACAACCGGCCATAGGCCTTCGTGCCCGGCGCGGCCACGATCCGCTCTGCCACCTCGCGCTGGAACATCAGCGTGAGCGACTGCCAGAACGGCGGCCAGTCGGGCGGCGTCAGCCAGCGCAGCAGCAGTTCCGTTCCCACGTTATAGGGCAGGTTGGCCACCACCCGCACCGGCGGTGCCAGATGCCCTGCGGGATCGAAGGCAAGCGCGTCTGCGGCCACCACCTCAAGCCGGCCGGGGCAGGTGGCGGCGATTTCTTCGAGGGCGGGCAGGCAGCGCCTGTCCTTTTCCACGGCCACCACCCGCCGCGCCCCCTCGGCCAGAAGACCGCGGGTAAGGGCGCCGGGGCCGGGGCCGATTTCAAGCACGTCGCAGGCGCCAAGATCCCCTGCCTGACGAGCGATCCTGGCGGTCAGGTTCAGATCGAGCAGAAAGTTCTGTCCCAGCGATCTGCGCGCGCGCAGGCCATGCCTGCGGATCACCTCGCGCAGCGGTGGCAGGGTATCGAGCGCCGTCATCCCTGCGGGCTCCGGTCCGGTGCGGCGGGCGGGGGTGGCGTGCCGGCCTGCTGCCGCCGCATGCCCATGGCCCGTGCCATCTTCAGCGCTTCGATCAGGCTTGCGGGGCTGGCGATGCCCCGCCCGGCAATATCGAAGGCAGTACCGTGATCGGGCGAGGTGCGCACGAAGGGCAACCCCAGCGTGATGTTCACGCCGCGGTCGAAATCAAGTGTCTTGATCGGTATCAGGGCCTGGTCGTGATACATGCACAGGGCGGCGTCATGGCGGGCGCGGGCCGCCGGATGGAACAGGGTATCGGCAGGCAGGGGGCCGCTGACGGCCATGCCTTCGCGGCACAGGCGCTCGATCACCGGTGCGATCAGCTGCTGTTCTTCATCGCCCATGGCGCCCTGTTCGCCGGCGTGCGGGTTGAGGCCGGCTACCGCAAGGCGTGGGGCCTCGATGCCGAAATCGGCCTGCAGGGCGGCATGGGTGATGCGCAGGGTGGTTTCCAGAAGATCCGGGGAAAGCGTGGCGGGCACCGCGCGCAGCGGGATGTGGATGGTAACCGGCACCACCCGCAGCAGCGGCGAGGCCAGCATCATCACCACCCGTTTCACGCCGGCCAGATACGCCAGAAATTCGGTATGTCCGGGAAAGGCGAAACCGGCGCCCTCCTGCAGGGCCTTCTTGTGAATCGGTGCCGTGCACAGGGCCAGGGCCTGTTCGCTCTGCACCAGTTTCACCGCGCGCTCGATCACCTCGATCACGCCGCGGGCGTTCTCCGCACGCGGACGCCCCGGTGGGGCAGGGGCGGCGAATTCATGGCTCAGAACCGGCAGCCCATGTCGTGCGGCCCCGGCTGTTTCTGCCGGATCGCAGATCGGCACCGTCGGGATGTCGGCAGACAGGTGGCGGGGATCGGCGATCAGGAAGAAGGGCAGATCGGTTCCGAGCGCCTGCCATGCCCTGGCGGCGATCTCGGGTCCGATGCCCGAGGGTTCGCCGCAGGTCAGAACCACGGGACGGGTGTGCGGCCGGGCAGATGCCCTATGCGGCCTGTCCGATGCGGAAGACCCTGTTCCGGCGGCTCCGACCGCGGGGCCGGAGGCTGCGGGCTTCATTGGCCGAACACCTCGATCACCGCATCGGCGCGCAGCTGTGCCAGATAGCCGTCGGCATACTGGGCCAGAGCCTGATTCAGCAGCTGATTGCGGATGTCGTCGCGCGAGATCTCTTCCGGCAGTTCGGGCACGCGGGCGCAGAGCATCAGCAGCACCCCGCCGCCCCTGTGCTGCAGGGGTGGCGAAAACTCGTTCTCGTCCAGTTTTGCCAGTTCCATGGCGATGTCTTCGGGCACCTGGGAAAGCGGTTGTGCGATACGCTCCAGAGCCGCTTCCGGGCGGCCCTTGTTGAGGCCGTAGAGATCGTCGCAGCTATCGGCCCGCGCGGCAACGCGGGCCGCTTCGCGGCGCAGGGCTTCGGGGGTGTTGCCGCTCAGCAGATAGCGCGCGTATTCCACGGTGACATTGGTGGGCTCGGGCAGTTCGGTTTCCTCGATGGCGCGCAGCTGGAACAGGGCAATCCCGTTGGGAATCGGGATCGGTGCGGTCACCTCGCCGGGGGAAAGGGCAAGGATCTGGCCGCGGATCCGGGGGGGCAGGTTGGCCAGGGGCATCCAGGGCAGCCGCCCGCCGGTGGCGCGCGAGGCCGAGGCGGAATACTGCCGCGCGGCGGCTGCGAAGGTGCCGAAGGCGGTGATACGGCTCAGGCGTTCGGCCAGGCGCTGTGCTTCGGCGGCCTGCTGTGGCGGGGCCGGCAGGATGATTTCGCTCAGCAGCACCCGCAGCCCGCCCGTGCGGCTGGCAGACAGGGCCAGCGCGCGGTCCACCTCGGCATCGCTCACCTGCACCCGCGGCCCGAATCGGGTGCGCACCACCTCGCGCCACAGGATCCCGGCCCTGACGAAATCGCGGAAGGTTTCGCGTGCCACCCCGCCGGCGGCCAGCGCTTGCGTGAACTGATCGGCCGTCAGGTTGGCGCGGGCCGCGAATTCCTCCATGCCGGTCTGGATCATCTCGTCGCTGGCGGTGATACCCATGCTTTCGGCGGCCTGCATCTGCAGGCGCTCGTTGATCAGGGCCTTCAGGGATTCCTTGCGGGGATCGCCCGGCGCGCGCAGCAGCTGTGCGAAGCGGATGCGCTGATCCAGTTCGTATTGGCTGATCACACGGTCGTTGACCCGGGCGGCCGGGCTGAACAGGTTCTGGGCCGGCGCCGGAGCCGGCGGCAGCAGGAAGGCCAGAACGGCAAGGGCTGCAAGCAGGACGCTCGGCAGCATCGGGCGGGCCGGGAACAGGATATGCGATGCAATCATTCGTGAAGCTCTTTTCCGTTCTGTCGGTTCATTTTCCTCTCGCTTCCTTTCCTTTGCGCCGGTCCGCTCCGGCCCGTTTCCCCCGTGGCGGGGCTTTTCCGGCGCCTATCTGCGGCAGGCGCGCGATACCGGCCCAGGGGTGCGCCCGGTGCCGAATCCGGTCAGCGCGACGGTCAGGTCGAAGCTTGTCGTCGGCCCTACACTAGACGAGGACGTGAAGTGACGCGAGACCGAAAAATCGATGGCGATGCACTCGTTGCGATACTCCAGCCCGGCCGCCGCCCGTGCCGCCCGGCCGAGATCGAAATCGTAGCGCCAGCTGCCCCGCGCGGTCCAGTAGTCCGAAAGCTTCACGGTGCCGTCCATCGTCCATTCCGAGGTGTTGTCCTGGGCTACCCAGATATAGCTTGAGGCCAGCTTCCAGCGCGTGTTGCGCCAGGTGACCCGGGTTTCGTTAAGGGTGAACCCGAAACTGTCGTCGAACAGTGCGCGGTTGGCGAGCGAAAGATCGTCTGCAAGATCGAGCTCGGCCATCAGCAGCCAGTCCGACGCGCTGCCGGAAAGGCCGCTTTCGGCCGGAAACTGGCCAAGGTCGCGCTGGCGCAGGATACGCCCCGCCGTCAGCCCCAGCGACCAGCCCGCCGGATCGTCGTGCTGCCAGCGCATGCCGATATTGGCCCGCAGGCCCTGTTCGCGCCTGTCGTGGCCGGGAAAGCGCGAGAGCGCAAACAGGTTGCCCTCGTCGAATTCGACAAAGGTGCTGTCTTCATTGGGGTGGTCGGGGCTTTCCTCGCGGCTCCACAGCAACTGGACCACCGGTTCGAACAGCTGGGTGGCCCCCCGCGCGGTGATGCGGCGCATCGGCCAGCGCAGTTCTGCCCCCAGATAGGGTGTGAAGCTGCTGCTTTGCCCGGGATAGGCCGGATCCTGGCGGACGGTGAACAGATCGCTGCCGGCTCCGGCCAGGGCACGGACAAGCATTCCGTTGCGCAGGATCCAGCTGCGTTCCCAGTCGGCCGCCACCGTCAGCCGCGACATGTCGCGCCCGTCGTCGCCCGGGGTGTCGGATCTGCGAAACAGCCCGTGGCTGGCAATGCGGAAATCGAGCGCCCCCCCGATCAGGGCCGGGGTGTAGCGGCGCCAGTAGAGGCTGTCGCTGACCAGCGATGGCAGGGTATCGTTGTCTTCGCCCGGTCGCAGCGACCGGAACCGGCTGAACGATCCCTTGATCAGGCTGTCGCGCTTGGCGCGATGGATGACAACGCCGCTCTGCAGGCGGTCCTTGTCGGAATAGAGATATTCCAGCAGATAGGCCGGATCCGAGACGGTTTCGATGCTGAAATTCAGCCGGAATCCGCGCGGCAGATCGAAACCGCCTGTTCCGAACAGATAGGCCCGGGTGTTTCCGGGGCGCAGGTCATCGCGTGAAACCGCACCCCGGAACGTCAGTTCGCCATGCGCGAATTTCCTGCGCAGGCGGTATTCCAGGGTTCGGGTGGCGGGCGAGACATACGGGGTCAGCAGCAGATCGGCATGGGGGCCGAGGGTGATGAAATAGGGGGCCTTGAGGCCGAATCCAAGCTCTGAGGTGCTGTTGAACTTGGGCACCAGAAAGCCGGTGGCGCGTTTCAGCGTGGGATCGGGCAGGCGCAGGCGTGGCAGGTAAAATACCGGGATGTCGAGCAGACGCAGCTGGGCGCCCTCGAAATACAGCTGCCGGCGCAGGCGATCGTGGATCACCCGCCGCGCCCGGATCTGCCACAGCGGCACCGGGTTCCTTGCACAGACCCGGCATGACGAGGCAACGGTCTTGTACAGCTGGATATAGCGCCCGCCCACGCGGTTGATCTCGACGGCAGCCAGCTGCAGCTGCTGCGCAAGCACCACACGGGCGCTTTTCAGCACCCCCTCGCGCAGGTCGGGCGACAGTTCGGCCGCACTGGCCAGAAGCACCGTGCCCCTGCCGTCGTCCAGAACGATCGGGCCGCCGATCAGCAGGCGTTCCTCACGCTTGTCGTAGATCACCCGTTCCGCCTTGAGGCGCAGCTTGCCGAACAGGATCTCGACATGCCCCTCGGCGATCAGGCGGGTCTTTCCCTCGATGCGGATGCGGTCGGCCAGAAGGGTGGTAAAGCCGGTTTCAGCCACGGCGGTGGCCGCAGGGGGCGAAGAGGCGGGCAAGGAGGAGGGCGCGCCTTGGGCCCTTGCCGCACCGCCGCCGCCGCCGGCCGGCATCTGGCCAAGGCCCATAACCGCCCCCGCCAGCAGGCCGGTCAGAGTCTTGCGTAATGGCGGTATTGCCTGTCGCCGCGTCATCCGTCCTCCAGGTGCAACAGCAGGGCCAGTGCAAGGCTGATCGCCGCCACCGGCGGCGCCCAGGCCGCAAGCAGCAGAGGGATCTGCCCGTTTTCGCCAAGGATCTGCATGAAGTTGCGCACGAAATAAAGGGCAAAACCGCTGATCACCGCCAGCAGCACCATCAGCCCCGTATGCCCGAAGCGGGCCGGGCGCAGGGTGAATACCGCGCCGACAAGCACCATCGCGGCAAACAGCAGCGGCTTGGCCAGCTCCATCTGATACCAGACCTTGTGCGCACGCGCCGAAAAGCCGGCGTTTTCCAGGCGGGCGATGAAGCCCGGAAGCTCCCAGAACGGAATGGCGCGGGGGGTGCCGAAACTGTCGCGAATCTGATCGGGGGTCAGATCCGAGGGCACGCCGAAGCTTTGCCAGATCTGGGCGTCGCGCTCGGGATTGTCGCTGTTCTTCAGAGGCCAGAGCTTGGCCCCGGTCAGGATCCAGGCCCCGTCGCGCAGCACTGCCGATTCGGCCTCGATGCGGCGCGCCGGGTTTCCTTCGGGATCGAAGCCGAAGAAGCTGACCCCGACAAGCCGGGTGGCATCGAAATTGGCGCCGCTGGCCCGGATCACCGTTTGCCCCTCCGCGCTGCCCTGACGCAGCCACAGCCCCTCGTTCGAGACCGAAAGCACGCTGGCGGTGCCCTGGGTGTGGCGGGCGGCCTTTACCTCGTATTGCTTGACGGTGGCGGCAACCAGGGGGTTGAGAACGCTGATTGCGAACAGCCCGACCAGCACCGCCACCGAGATCGGCGCCAGCAGGATCCTGAGTGCCGAAACCCCGGCCGCGCGCGCCGCCACCAGTTCCGAACTGCGCGAGAGGCTGATGAACAGGGTGATGACGGCAAGCACCACGATCAGCGGCAGGATCCGGTACAGGCTGTCCGGTGCATTCAGAACGGTAAGTTCTAGGATTTCCCCGAAGCTGGCCCCGGTGCCCGAAAAGCGTCTGATCTGCTCTACCATGTCGATCAGTATCAGGATCACCAGGAACAGTCCGGCAACCGAAAGAAAGGTGAACAGGAACCGGCGGGCGAAATAGAGGAACAGGGTCATGCCGGAACGCGCCTCCGCAAATGGCGCAGCAGGGCCGGGTTCTGCCCCAGGAACAGGAATGCGCCCGCGCTTGCCAGCCCCAGCAGCGGTGCCGCATAGGCCAGAGGCCACAGCCGGGCGTTCTGCCGGATTGCCCCCATTGCCGCATTGTCGAGCGATTTCAGCAGGATGACGATCGCCACCGCCAGCATGATCTGGCGCCAGACGCCGAACCGGCTGAAACCGCCAAGCAGCAATGCGGCGAAACCCAGCAGCGGTGCCATCAGGGCGAACAGCGGCAGCGAGAAACGCTCATGCGCCTTGGCCAGGAAAGCGGCTTCGCTGGCCCGCGTTTCGCGCAGCAGTTCGGGTGTGGGGAACAGGAGTTTGCCGGTTGCAAGTTCGCTGACGTTGCGCCCGGCGGTTGGCTGCGGGCCGATCAGGGCACCGATGTCGAAGGTGAAATCTCCGAAGCGTGTAACGAACAGGCGCCGGCTTCCCGCTTCCAGCGTCTGGGCCATGCCGTTGAACATCAGCAGCCTCGGGCCGCCTTCTTCGCGCAGCAGAAGCGCGCGCTGTGCGGTATAGGTGGTGGTCAGCTGCGGGTTGCGGGCATCGGAAAAGAAGATGTTCTTCAGTTCGCCCTCGGGGCTGATCTCGCGGATGTAGAAGGTGATGCCGGGCGCGGGGTGCAGAAAACGCCCCTCGACAAGGAACCGGCCGGCAATGTTTTCGGCGATCTCGCTGCGCCGGTCGGCCATGCGGCTGGCGGCCAGCGGCACCAGGAAATGACCCAGCAGCGAAACCAGCAGCGCCACGATCAGCCCGAATACCAGAACCGGGCGGGCAAGCCGGAAGTTGCTGAAGCCGGTGGACTGCACGACCACCAGTTCGCTTTCGGTGCTGAGCCGGTTGCAGGCATAGATCGCCGCCACGAAGGCCGATACCGGCAGCACGAGGCGGATCACGTTGGGCAGGGTAAGCGCGGTGAATTCCAGGAATACCAGCGCCGACTGGCCGTCGGCGATCAGCTGGTCGAAAAGCAGAACCGCACGGTTGATCCAGTAGATCATCACCAGGATCAGCGAAAACAGCCCGAACAGGACCATCAGCTGCGACAGGAAGTATCTGTCGAACGTGGCCATGTGGTTGCTTCCTCCGCGGCGGGTTGATCCTGCCGGAACCTAGCCCATTCCGCGGGCTGGTAAAACTGCTATCTGGCCAAAACCGGAGGCAGCGGATAGACAGGTGCGGACAGACGGATACCGGCCTTGCGGACCGCGGGTTGCCGCCGCCCGGACGGGGCAGTCGGACTGCCGCCGGCGCAGCGCGCGGGAATGCCGGGCAAGGCAAGGCCATCAGCAACCGGAGGACAGCAATGACCCAGCCCAGAGCCGTGGATTTCAGGGAAACGGATCTTGACGCAATCGCCGCAGCACGGGGGCGGATCGTGGTGATCAGCGGCGCCGAGGGCAGAATGGACAAGGCGGCGCGGCGGGTGAACCGGCTGACCAGGGGTGCGCTGGCGCGCTACCTGGAAAGTGATGCCTTCCGTCGGCAGAAAGAGGGCACGGTGCATGAGCTGAGCTATCCGGCCGGGCTTGCGGCCGAGGGGATTCTGGTGCTGCGGCTCGAACGGCGCGCCGATTCGCTGACGGCGCGCCGGGCCGGTGCCGCGGTGGCCCGGGCCGCGGGCCGCGGCGGGCTGCTGGTGCTGGCAGGCAATCTGGCGCGGGCGGCCGATCTTTCATTCGGGATCGTGCTGGCCTCCTACCGGTTCGATGTTCACAGGACCCGCAGGGACGATGAAGAAGACGCGCCGGCGGAAATTTCCGGTACCGGGAAGGATGCGGCATCGGAAAAGGGCGCCGGAAGCGGTGCGAAAGAAGATCCCGGCCCTGTCACCATCATGGTTTCGAAGCCCGAAGCGGTGGCGGCAGCGGCCACGCCGCTGGCGGCGCTTGCCGAGGGGATATTCTTTACCCGCGATCTGGTGAACGAGCCCGCCAACATCCTGACCACCACCGAATTCGCCGCCCGGCTTGCCGCGATGCAGGAACTGGGGCTGGCGGTGGAGATCCTCGAGGAAGACGAGCTTGAAAAGCTTGGCATGGGCGCCCTTCTGGCCGTGGGACAGGGCTCGCAAAGCCCTTCCAGGCTTGTGGTGATGCAGTGGCGCGGCAGGGCAGGGGGCGATGCGCCGCTGGCGCTGGTGGGCAAGGGTGTGGTGTTCGATACCGGGGGCATTTCCCTGAAGCCCGCCCGGGGCATGGAAGACATGACCATGGACATGGGCGGCGCGGCGGTGGTTGCCGGGGTGATGCGCACGCTGGCGCTGAGGCGGGCACGGGCCGATGTGGTGGGGATCGTCGGGCTTGTCGAGAACATGCCCGACGGGCGTGCCACCCGCCCCGGCGACATCGTGCGCGCAATGAAGGGCGACACGATCGAGGTGATCAACACCGATGCCGAAGGCCGCCTGGTGCTGGCCGATGCGCTCTGGTATGCCCAGAAGCGTTTCAACCCCTGCGGAGTGATCGATCTGGCCACCCTGACCGGGGCCATCATCATTGCGCTCGGTCATGAAAAGACCGGCGTGTTCAGCAATGACGACAGCTTCTGCGAGGCCCTTCTGAAGGCTGCGGAAGCCGAAGGCGAAGGCGCCTGGCGGATGCCGCTCGGCGAAGCCTGGGACAGGGCGCTGAAGAGCGACAAGGCCGACATGAAGAATGTCGGCGGGCGTGATGCGGGCGCCATCACCGCAGCCCAGTTCCTGCAACGGTTCATACGCAGGGGCACCCCCTGGGCGCATCTCGACATCGCCGGCACCGCCCAGCTGAAGAAACCTGCCGACCTGGCTCCGAAAGGGGCCACGGGTTGGGGGGTCATGGCGCTTGATCGGCTGATCCGCGACCACTACGAGGGCTGAGACGCAAGGGGCAGAGCAGAGGCAGGGCAGGGGCATCGGAAGAATGGGCGAGGCCTATTTCTATCACCTGATTCGCCAGCCGCTCGAGGCGGCCCTGCCGGTGCTTCTGGAAAAGGCGCTGGCAGCGGGCTGGCGGGTGGCGGTGCGGGGCCGCGATGCGGAGCAGATGGAATGGCTCGACCGCAAGCTGTGGCTGGGCCCTGAAGAAAGCTTTCTGCCGCATGGGCTGGCCGGGGGGGCGCAGGACGCCGATCAGCCCGTTCTGCTGACCTGCGAAAGTGGCCCGGCCGCGAATGATCCGGCCTGCCTGATGGTGCTTTCCGGGGCGCCGCTCGGCCCTGACGAGGTAAAGCGGATGCAGAGGGTCTGTGTCCTGTTCGACGGAGCCGATCCGGCGGCGATGGAGCAGGCCCGAGCCTGCTGGAAGGCGCTGACCGCAGCAGGCTGCGCCGCGCAATACTGGTCGGACGAAAGCGGCCGGTGGGAAAAGAAGGCCTGAGGCGGCCGGCACCGGATGGGCTTCAGGCCGGGATGTCGCGGTGCGCAGCGGCCGACGGGATGCCTGATGCATGAGAAGGGGGCGGGATCGTGTCGAGCAATGCCGTAACCGCCCGTCCCCGGGGCAGGTTCAGTTCCCGGCACAGTCGCGCCCGGGCGCGCGAGATGCGCGACATCACCGTGCCCGGCGGCAGATCGAATCTTTCGGCCAGTTCCTGATAGGTGGCGCCCTCGTTGCAGAGCGGGCGCAGCAGTTCGGCCTGGGGTTCGGGCAGACGTTCGATGGCTGCGCGCACCTCCTTGCAGGCCAGACGGATCATCTGATCTTCGGGCGCGATGCCGGCATTGCTTTCGGTCAGCTCCTCACCCTCGGGGCGGGTACGGTGCGAGGCATGGCGCAGCACCGTCATCAGATAGGGTCTCAGATCCTCGATCTCGGCCCCCGCCTCAAGCCGCGCCCAGACCCTGAGCAGCGCTTCCTGGGCCAGGTCCTCGGCCCTGTCGGGGGTGGGGGCCATGATCCGCGCCAGCTTTTCCAGCTGGGGAATGAGCTTGATCAGTTCGGTTTCTGCCCTGGCAGGTGTCATCGTGTTCCCTCGCTACTGTTACCGGCCGTGATTGCGATCCCGGTGGCGATCGCAGCCGTGGCGCCCAGCCAAGGATGCCTTTGCCGATGGCGGCGCGGCAAGGCGGGGTTTCTTGCCGAAACTGCCGCGCCGGGCTTTTTCGGCTGATCCTTGCCTTTTTGCGCCGCGCCTCTCGGCAACGGCTTGCCCGTTTGCGGATGGCGCGGGGAAAGGTGTGCAACGGCGGGAATAACCCCTGCGCCGGGGACTCTTGTCTGGTGAAGGCCGCAGAGAGCCTTCGCAACAGGAACACATCAGGAGATATCCAGGATGACCATCAAGACCAGAATGACCGCGACCATGGCCGCAGTGCTTCTTGCCGGCGCGGCAACCGCAGTCAGCGCCGCCGAAATCGATACCGATGGCGATGGTGTCTATTCGCTTGCGGAAATGCAGGCGGCCTTCCCGGAAATCACGGAAGAAACCTTCACCGCCATCGATGCCAACGGAGACGGCATGGTGGATCCGGACGAACTGAAGGCCGCACAGGACGCCGGCGTTCTGCCGAGCGGCGGCTGATACTGCCACGCGAGATCCTGCCGGGCAGGCCTTTCCGGCTTTCCCGGCAGGTTGCTCCGCGCGCCCGTCTCCGGATGGCACGGTGCGCGTGCCGGGCCCTCTCCCGATCCCGACACTCACTCACACGATCCCGAGGGGCTCCCCGCCCTCCCGCGCATGTTTCACCGGTCCTGTTTCCAACCGGGCGCGGGGGGGGTCGTGTTGCACCCGCTGGCCGCGGGGCGCATACCCGGGCCGCCTGCGCGCCCCGAGCGAAGCAAGTGCGATCTGACGCGACATGCCCTAGGCGGCCATCCAGGCACCAGACAGCGTGGCGGGAAGGGTTGAAAGGGTTGCGCCGATCCGCAGGAACGACGGCAGGCGGCGCAGTTCCTCCTGCCCCGAGACCATCCCGATGATCGTGCCCGTTCCCCCGACAACAGCGGCATTGAGCAGCGGCGATTGCGGTGCGAGCCAGCCCGTTACCGCGCCCGAAAGGGCCGAAACCGTCAGGCTGATGGCCAGCATCTGCCAGCCGAGCAGCGGGTCATCCGAGGCCTTCTCGAAGGCTTCTTCCAGCTGTGCGTCGATTTCATCGGGATCGTATTCATCAAGATCAAGGCCGTTCTTGCGGGCCGCGCTGATCGCATCGCTGGCGATACCCATCCCGAGTGCCGCGCCGGCCAGCAGGGCGGTGACAAGCGCAGTGGCAATGCCCGCGGCGATGGCCACAATATCGAAGGCTTCAAGCATGGCGCCGGTCTGCCGTCAGCGCGGCTCGACGCGCGAACGCGCCAGTGCCGCCACCCCGGTGCGCGCCACCTCGTTCAGCCCCAGCGGGCGCATCAGATCGGCAAAGGCATCGATCTTTTCGGGCGTGCCGGTGATCTCGAAGGTGAAGCTTTCAAGGGTGCTGTCCACCACATTGGCGCGGAAGATGTCGGCCAGGCGCAGCGCTTCGACGCGCTTGTCGCCGGTGCCGGCCACCTTGAACAGGCCCAGTTCGCGTTCGACAGTCGGGCCTTCGACCGTCAGGTCATGCACGTCATGCACCGGGATGATGCGACCAAGCTGCGCCTTGATCTGCTCGATGACCGCCGGCGTGCCGGTGGTGACGATGGTGATGCGCGAGGTGTGCCCCTGATGATCGACCTCGGCCACGGTAAGGCTTTCGATATTGTAGCCACGCCCCGAAAACAACCCGATGACACGCGCCAGCACGCCCGCCTCGTTATCCACCACGATCGCCAGGGTATGGCGCTCTTCGCCGTCGGCATTTGGATTTCGCAGGTCGTATGCCGAGCGCCTCGACGCTCCTTTCTTTATTTGCAGAACAGGCATTTGCACTCCTTTCCTAAACCAATACCGCACCTTTGGCGCCGATGGCGTCGGTTGCTGCGGCATCGCCCATGAGCATCTCGTTGTGCGGGGCGCCCGAGGGAATCATCGGAAAGCAGTTTTCGTGCTTTTCGACAAGGCAGTCAAACACCACCGGGCCGTCATGACCGATCATTTCCGCGATTGCATCGTCCAGATCGGCAGGGTCCGAGCACTGGATGCCTTTCGCGCCGAAGGCCTCGGCCAGCTTCACGAAATCGGGCAGGGATTCGCTCCAGCTGTGCGAATAGCGTTCGCCATGCAGCAACTGCTGCCACTGGCGCACCATGCCGAGGCGCTCGTTGTTCAGGATGAACTGCTTGACCGGCAGGCAGTATTGTGCGGCGGTGCCGAGTTCCTGCATGTTCATCAGCCAGCTGGCTTCGCCCGCGACATTGATCACCAGCGCATCGGGGCGGGCGATCTGCACGCCGATCGAGGCGGGGAAGCCATAGCCCATGGTGCCCAGCCCGCCGGATGTCATGAAGCGGTTGGGCGCCTCGAAGCCCATGAACTGGGCCGCCCACATCTGATGCTGGCCCACCTCGGTGGTGATGTAGCGGTCATGCTCTCTGGTCAGCGCCTCAAGGCGCTGCAGTGCATATTGCGGCTTGATCACTTTGTCGGAAGGTGCATAGGCAAGGCAGTTGCGCTTGCGCCATTTCCCGATCTGCTCCCACCATTTCTTCAGGGCGTCCTTCTTCACCTTGCGGCCGCGCGACTTCCAGATCTTCAGCAGATCTTCCAGCACATGGCCCACATCGCCCAGAACCGGCAGATCCACCTGGATCACCTTGTTGAGTGAACTCGGATCGATGTCGATATGGGCCTTTTGCGAGCCGGGGCTGAAACTGTCGATCCGGCCGGTGATGCGATCATCGAAGCGGGCGCCGACAGCGATCATCAGGTCGCAGTCGTGCATGGCCATGTTTGCCTCGTAGAGCCCGTGCATGCCCAGCATGCCGATCCAGTTCCTTCCCGAGGCCGGATAGGCGCCGAGGCCCATCAGGGTAGAGGTGATCGGAAAGCCGGTGGCATCGACCAGTTCGCGCAGCAGCTGGCTGGCCGCAGGCCCCGAATTGATGACCCCGCCGCCGGTGTAGAACACCGGGCGTTCGGCCTGTTCGATCATCACGGCCAGGGCCTCGATCTCGGATCTGGAAGCCT
This sequence comes from Paracoccaceae bacterium, assembly GCA_026989355.1. GTDB lineage: Bacteria > Pseudomonadota > Alphaproteobacteria > Rhodobacterales > Rhodobacteraceae > WFVA01. The sequence goes on from JALSJM010000013.1 coordinate 60,149, forward strand.
TGAGACGGGGCCGGTAATGGCCGGTATCCGCCTTTCGGGGGGGCACGTAATCGCCGGTGGCGAACTGCACGTCTTTCGGGATGTCGATCAGCACCGGGCCGGGGCGGCCGGTCGTGGCCACATGAAAGGCCTGGTGCAGCTTGTGGGGCAGGTCGTCAGTGTCCTTCACAAGCCAGTTGTGCTTTGTGCAGGGGCGGGTGATGCCCACGGTATCGGCCTCCTGGAAGGCATCGGTACCGATCATGAAGGTGGGCACCTGGCCGGTGATGACGACGATCGGGATCGAATCCATCAGCGCGTCGGTGATACCGGTCACCGCGTTGGTGGCGCCGGGCCCCGAAGTGACAAGCACCACGCCGGGCTTGCCGGTGGCGCGGGCATAGCCTTCGGCAGCATGCACGGCGCCCTGTTCGTGGCGCACCAGGATGTGGCGAATGTCGTTCTGCTGGAAGATTTCGTCATAGATCGGAAGCACGGCGCCGCCCGGATAGCCGAATACAACATCCACACCCTGATCCTTCAGGGCCTGGACCACCATTTTCGCTCCGGTCATCTGACGTGTCATCTTCCTTGTGCTCCGTTCACATCGTTCGCGTTCACATCGTTCGCGCAACAAAAAACCCCCGGTCGGGGCGGGGGCGCATCGGGTCCGTCATGGAAAGCCGTTACCGACCCATGCGCCAGTTCTCCATAATCACGACAAGAGCGTTCATCCCGGGGACTCCTTCATGCGTGAGCGGAACCTTAAAAGCGGCGTTGCCGGGCGTCAACAGGGAAATCGGCAAGGAAACTGTCGTGAATGCCGCAGCAAGGCACGTTTTGTTGCGCCAGGCGGGCAGAGTGAGCAACTTTTCTCAAGATGTGTCGCGCAGGCCTCTGCGGCCGGTGCCCTGCAATACGCCATGTTCAAGCGCATAGCGGGTAAGGCCGGCGGTGGATGAAATGCCGAGCTTGCTCTTGATGTTGCGGCGATGCGTTTCCACGGTGCGCACCGAGATGTCGAGTTCCTGTGCCACCATCCTGTTGGTCTTGCCCTGGGCCAGCAGCAGCAGGATCGTCTGCTCGCGCGAGGTGAGGGGCTCGCGCCCGTCCTTGGTGGTCAGGCGCGAAGGGGTGGATTCGAGCACGGCGCGGGTGCCGGGGCAGAGATGGCGCCGCCCCTGCATCACCGTGTCGATGGCATGCTTGATCTCGTCGGTGGGCACGTCCTTCAGGATATAGCCCACGGCACCGTGGGAAAGCGCGGTGTTCACGTATTCGGCGCTGTCGTGCATGGTCAGCACGATGATCCGGGTTTCGGGGCGGCGTTCGAGCAGCAGTTCGGTTGCGGCAAGCCCGTTCATTCCCGGCATGTTGAGATCGAGCAGCACCACATCGGGGGCAAGCTCTTCGATCCTTTCGATGACCTTCTCGCCGCTGCTCAGGGTGGCAAGCACGCGGATGTCGTCATGGATTTCCAGGATCGCCTCGATACCCTCGGCCACCATCGGGTGGTCATCGACGATGACGATGGTAACGGGAGCGGCGGCGGAAGGGGGCGGGGGGCCGGCCCTTTTCATGCGCTTTCCTTTCCGATTTCTTCGGGCGGCAGGATGTGGCTGAGCGGCACGGTGGCCTCGATCACCAGCCCCGAACTGCTGGCAAGGATGCGCAGGGTGCCGCCGATCTGTTCGATACGTTCCTGCATGTTGCGCAGGCCCAGGCCGCCGCCGCCTTCTTCGCCCGCGCCGCCCGCCATGCCGCAGCCGTTGTCGCTGATCCGCAGGGTGGCGCCGCGCTTGTGGCCGTAAAGCTCGATGCGCACCTGGCTGGCGCCGGCGTGGCGCTCGACATTGGTCAGCGCTTCCTGGGCGATGCGGTAAAGCGCGATGCGGGCTTCCTCGTCAAGGCGGTTTCGGAAGACAACCGTTTCGAGCTTGCAGTCGATCCCGGTGCGGTGCGCGAAATCTTCGGTGAGCGACTGCAGCGCCGGCCCGAGGCCCAGATCGTCAAGCGCGCCGGGGCGCAGGGCGTGGCTGATGCGGCGCACCTCGCGGATGGCACCCTTCAGGTGTTCGATGCCTCTGGAAAGGCTTTCGCCGGCTCGTGCATCCCCGGCCCTGAGGCGCCGCTGCGCAAGCTCGAGCGCATAGCGCACGCCCACCAGGATCTGGCTGATGCCGTCATGCAGTTCGCGCGCGACCCGCGAGCGCTCCTCTTCCTGGGTATCGACGATCCGCTGTGTCAGGGCCATCAGCTTGGCATCGGCCAGGCGGCGTTCGCGCAGGGTGATGAACAGCCCCGACAGGAATACCAGCAGCAGCGCCCCCATGGTGATGGCGCCGATATAGACGAAGGTGCGCCGCACCCGGGCCTCTACCTCGGCGCGTTCGGCGGCGATGGTTTCCAGGACGTCGTCGATGAAAACGCCGGTGCCTACCACCCAGCGCCAGTCCTGCAGGCCGATCACGTAACTGACCATCCTTTCCGTCCTGCCGCTGGAGGGCCTGGGCCATTCATAGGAAAGGTAGCCTCCGCCCTTGCGGGCGATGGCGATCATCTTGTCCACCACCTTCTGTCCATCGGGGCCGGCCACGCCCAGCCAGTTGCGGCCGATCAGTTCGGTGCGCCGGGGGCTGACAAGGTTGTTGCCGTCGTAATCATAGACGAAGAAATACCCGTCCTGCCCGTAGAGCATGGCCGAAAGCGTCTGGGTGACGGCAAGCTTGGCGCTGTCGTCATCGGGCAGGGCACGGCCATAGATGTTGATGAAGGCGGTGCGCGCCAGCGACAGGTAGTTCCTCAGCTCGGCCTTCTTGGCGGCGATAAGCTCGTTTTCGAGAAAGGCGATTTCCTCGCGCGCGGTCTGGCGCGACTGGGCGGCCACCAGAAGCGCGATGGCAAGGGCCGAGAGCAGCAGCGGGACGGTGGCCAGCAGGAAGATCTTCTGCCCATAGCTCAGCCTGCCGTCCCGACGGGGCGACAGGGGAAGCTGGTGGGGCCTCGCGGCTGTCCGGGGGCGGGCTGGCGTGCCGGGGTGCGGTCTTTTGCGGAACATGCCCCGAATCAGACATCTGCGGTTGCGATGCGCAAGGAAAAAACCGGATCGTCGGTGCCGGATGCGCAAAAAAGGCACCGGAGGGGCCGGAATATACCGAAAAACGATCGTCTTTTCCGCATCTGCGTAAAAGTTGGTATTTTCTGACGGGTGCGGTTGTTCTAACTTCGGCCCCACCTGAAACGATCGGCCCGCTGCCGAAGCGCGGGCGCAACTCTATGGGAGGAGTAACTCTATGGATCGTCGCTCATTTCTGAAGAATGCCGCTGTTGGCGGTGCCGCCGCCGCGGCTGCCGGCACGCTGGCCGCCCCGGCCTATGCCCAGGGCAAGCGCAAGCTGACCATGGTCACGTCCTGGGGGCGTGGCCTGGCGGGCGTGTTCGATGCCGCCCAGCATGTGGCCGACACGATCAACACCATGTCCGACGGCACGCTCGAGGTGGAAATCAAGGCCGCAGGTGAACTTGTGGGCGCCTTCGAGGTGTTCGATGCCGTGACTTCGGGCCAGGCCGACATGTATCATGCCGCCGATTACTATTTCATCAGCCAGCATCCGGGCTTTGCCTTCTTCACCTCGGTGCCGATGGGGATGACCGCGCAGGAGCTGTTCAACTGGTATTACCACGGCAACGGCCGCAAGTATCACGACGCCCTGGGCGAGATCTTCGGTCTGAAATCCTTCCTGGCGGGCAACACCGGCGCCCAGGCCGGCGGCTGGTTCCGCAAGGAAATCAAGGGCCCCGAAGACTTCAACGGCCTGAAGTTCCGCATGCCCGGCCTCGGCGGCAAGGCGCTTGGCTACCTGGGCGCCAGCGTGCAGAACCTGCCCGGCGCGGAAGTGTATCAGGCGCTGGCCTCGGGTGCCATCGACGGCACCGAGTGGATCGGCCCCTGGGCCGACGAGAAGGCCGGCTTCCAGGAGATCACCAAGTTCTTCTACACCGCCGGCTTCCATGAGCCGGGCGCCGGCCTTTCGCTGGCGACCAACCTGGATGTCTGGAACGAGCTGAGCCCGGCGCATCAGAAGATCATCGAGGCGGCTTCCGGCTTCTCGAACAGCTGGTCGCTGGCGCAGTTCCTGATGAACAACGGTTCGGCCCTCGAACGCCTGAAGGCCGGCGGCGTCAAGGTGCTCGAATTCCCCGACAGCGTATGGGATGCCTTCGGCGAGGGCACGCGCAAGGTGTATGAAGAATTCATGGGCGACGATCTCTTCAAGGAGATCTTCGACGACTATTCGGCCTCGATGCGCGCTTCTTCCGGCTGGCTGAGCGTGGGCGAGGGCGCCTATCGCATCCAGCGTGACCGCGTGATGGGCTGATCAGGCCCGCACGCAGAGCATGAATGCCCGGGCCCGCGCCGCGTCAGGCGGCGGGCCCGGGATACCGGGTTGCGTCCGGCGCGGGGGCGGACGTATTTCCTGCAGGAACGGGGAGCGGCTATGCTGGACGCGATTGTCTGGGTCCTTCGGAATATCGGGGCGGCCTTCGTGAACCTCTTTCATGCGCTCGCGCAGCCGGAATTGTGGCTGGCCTGGGTCTCGGAGCTGGGCAAGCTCGAAAGCACCGAGGCCAAGCAGGCGCTGATGCGCTTCATCTATTACGGCGGTTCGAGGGAATTCTTCTTCGTGGTATTCACCGTCGTTCTGGTATTGACGGCGATCGGCATGTGGAAGCGGCCGGTGATGTGGGGCGCGGTCAGGGGGCTTGAAGGGCTGGCCAACGGCATCGGCCGCTTCGCCGCCTGGGCCGGATTGCTGATGGTGCTGCAGCAGATCGTCATTGTCTTCGTGCAGCGCATCTTCGTGCAGGCCGATCTGACGATCGGAGTGGGGATGGGGCTTGATGTTGCCCTGACCAAGGACATCAGCTGGTGGGCCGAGGGGCTGAAGTTCTACAACGCGATGATCGTTGCGCTTTGCGTCACCTATACCTTCGTGCAGGGGGGGCATGTGCGGGTGGACCTGATCTATTCCAGGGTCAGCCATCGCGCGCGCAAGCTGATCGACATGTTCGGCGCCCTGTTCTTCATGATGCCGGTGGCGGTGCTGACCTGGATGTATGGCTGGTATTTCATGTGGCGCCACCTGATCAACCCGCCGGTTTCCGCCTCGGATACGCTGGAGCGGCTGATGCTCAAGGCCCGTGCCGCGCGCTGGAGTGTCGAGACGATCGGCTTCTCGCCCAACGGGTTCAACGCCTATTTCCTGTTCAAGGTTCTGCTGGTTTTCTATGCGGGGCTGGTTTTCCTGCATGCCATTGCCTTTTTCTACCGCTCCTGGCTCGAATTCGTCGAAGGCCCGGAAAGCGAAGGCAGATACCTCGACAAGGATACGCTTGGCGAGGGCGAAGAAATCTACGAAGGCACGCACTGAGCGAAGGGGCAGCTTGTCATGATATTCGGACTCGATGGCGTCGAAATCGGCCTGATCATCGTTTTTCTCTGCCTGTTCGGCGGGATCCTTTCCGGCTTTCCGGTGGCTTTTGCAATCGGTGGCGCGGGGCTGATTTCCTTTGGCATCATTGCGGCACTCGACAGCGCGGGGCTGCTGATACATCAGGCAATCGATACCGGATCGCAGGCCTACAGGAACCTGGTCGCCACGGGCATTCACCCCGACAAGATATCCATATTCCGATACCCGGACCTGCCCCGGATCGCCCAGCCGGTGTTCGAAAACGGCTGGGAAAAGGCCCTGGATCACAAGGTTTCCTTCATCGTCAACCGGATGAACGAACGGGTGATGGCCGGGCAGTCGATCGAGACCCTGCTGGCGGTGCTGATGTTCGTGCTGATGGGAATCACGCTGGAGCGCTCGAAGATCGCCAACGATCTTCTTACCACCATGGCGCGGGTCTTCGGTCCGCTGCCGGGGGGGCTTGCGGTTTCGGTCGTGGTGGTGGGGGCCTTCCTGGCCGCCTCGACCGGCATCGTCGGTGCCACGGTGGTGACGATGGGCCTCCTGAGCCTGCCCACGATGCTGCGCCACAAGTATTCTCCCGAACTCGCAACCGGGGTGATCGCGGCATCCGGAACCCTGGGGCAGATCATTCCGCCTTCGATCGTGATCGTGCTGCTGGGCACGCTGGCCGGTGATCTCTATTCCGCGGCACAGGAGCAGCGCGCCCAGCTTGCGGGCTGTTCGGATGCGCTGACCTATCTGGGGCAGGCGGCGGTTGTTTCGGTGGGCACCCTGTTCCAGGCCGCGATCCTGCCCGGCATCATGCTGGCCTTTCTCTACGGGCTCTATGCCTTCGGCTATGCGCTGGTGCGCCCCGAGAAGGCACCGCCGGTGCCAGCACCTGACACGGATGGCGAGACGATCACCCGCCGTGATGCGCTGACCTGGTTCCTGGCAGTTCCCGGGCTGCTGATCGGCGGGCTGGTTCTGGCCATGCAGATCGGGTTTGTCGGTTCGCAGGACATCACCGTGGACAGCTATTCCGACACCACGAAAACCGCGGTTCTGCGCACCAATGTCAGCGAGCAGTGCAAGGCCTCGATCATCGAGCTGCACGGGCAGGAGAAATGGGATCTTGCGGTGGCGCAGCAGGCCGAGATCGACGCCGCCGGTGGCGCCGAGGCAAGCAAGAAGCTGACGATCGAGGAATATGCCGAGGCGCGCAAGGCCAGGATCGCCGCCGCGGCGCCGATCGGCACCGGCGTGGCCACGGGCTTTCTGCTGCTGGCGCTGACGCTGGTGCTGGCGCGCGGCATCGCGCCGGGCGCCGATCCGCGCCCGCTTTATGCGGGCGGTTTCGGGGTTCTGCTGGGGCTTCTGGTGGATGTGGTCTTCATCACGCCGACCACCTCGCCCGGGGTCATGTTCCTGTATCTGGCGCTGCCGCTGGCGCTGACCCTATACGGCTGCCGTCATGCGGCGATTCTGCTGTCCCGCAACGATCTGCTGCGGGTGGTGTTCCCGCCGCTGGTGCTGATCGTGGCGGTGCTGGGTTCGATCCTGGGGGGGATCACCAATCCCACGCCGGCCGCCGCGCTTGGCGCCGGTGGTGCGGTGATGCTGGCTGCCTATCGCAGGCTCAGGGAAGAGAACGGCCCGGCAAAACTGATCATCTGGGCCGCCTTTGCCGTGGTGATCATGATCCTTGCCGGCATCAATTTCGATCTGCGCATGAACCGCGAGAACGTGAAGCCCGAGGAATGGATCGCCTATCTGGTGGCTGCCGGTGCCTATCTGTTTGCCATGTTCGGCATCCTGTTCAGCCTCTGGGTGTTGCTGCGTGGGCGGGTGCTGGCACCGATCGTGCGCGAAACGGCCAAGGTTACCAGCATGGTGTTCACCATCCTGATCGGTTCGCAGGTGCTGAACCTGGTGATCATCTCGTTCGGTGGCGAAGATTACATTCAGGATTTCCTCAAGAGCTTCGATAACGAGATCACGATCTTCCTGATCGTGATGGTGGTGTTGTTCTTCCTGGGGTTCGTGCTCGATTTCCTGGAAATCATCTATATCGTGATTCCGATCGTGGGGCCGGTGATCTATGGCGGCACCTTCGATCCGAAATGGGTGACGATCATGATCGCGGTGAACCTGCAGACCAGCTTCCTGACGCCGCCCTTCGGCTTTGCCCTGTTCTACCTGCGCGGAGTCGCCCCGAAAGAGGTGACCACCGGGCACATCTATCGGGGCATCATCCCCTTCGTGCTGATCCAGGTGGTGGGGCTTCTGATCCTCGGGTTCTTCCCGCAGATCGTCACCATCGTGCCGAACCTGCTGCCGAACTGAACAGCAGATGTGCGGCTGGCGGATTCGTCAGCGGTGCGGGAGGAAGCGCGAAGACGCCCTGCGGGGCGTCTTTCCGCAGCCGGGCATCTTGCCCGGGTTGCCGGAGCGGGCGGCGGGGCCTGCCTTTGCCTGCCTTTCTGCCTGCCGGTCAGCCCTTCTGCGCGGAAATCACCGGCAGGGCGATCTGCGCCACCTGCTCCGAGATCGGATCGACAGACAGCGGATGCGTGTCGGGGGTTACTTCCGCCGGATCCGTCAGTTCCTGCCATTTGCCATCGCGATAGACCTCGACCGGGCGGAAGCGCGCCTTGTAGTCCATCTTGGGGCTGCCGGGCACCCAGTAGCCCAGATAGACATAGGGAAGCCCGGCGGTGCGGGCAATTTCGATGTGGTCGAGGATGATGTAGGTTCCCAGGCTGTTTCTGGCGCGGGACGGATCATAGAAGGAGTAAACCATCGACAGCCCGTCATCGAGCACATCCGTCAGGCAGGCGGCTGCCAGGCGCCTGTCTTCGGGGGCGTCGGGATCGGTATATTCGATGACCCGGGTCTTGACCGGGGTTTCCTCGATCATTGCCGAGAATTCGAACACATCCATGTCGGCCATGCCGCCATCGGCGTGGCGGCTGCCCAGATATTCCCGGAACAGTTCGTATTGCCGGTCGGTCGCCCAGGGCGAGGTGGCCTCGCGCAGCAGGTGGCGATTGCGGCGCAGGATCCGACGCTGGTTTTTCGAGGGCTTGAAAGCGGCCACCGGGATGCGGGCCGACAGGCAGGCCGAGCAATCGGTGCAGGACGGCCGGTACAGCACGTTCTGCGAACGCCGGAAGCCCTGTTTCGACAGGCTGTCGTTCAGTTCCGCGGCCATTGCGCCATGCAGCGCGGTGAACAGCTTGCGTTCCATCCGCCCCTCAAGGTAGGGGCAGGGCTGAGGGGCCGTGACATAGAACTGCGGCGAGATGGGCAGGCTGTGATGCATGGTCGCTGAAGTTGTCCTCAATTTTAGTCGAATTCAGGTTAGCAACCGAAATCCGATCCGCCAAGCCCTGCATTTGGTCATGGTTAAGCCTGTGACGAGGCCCGGAAAACGGCCCTGAAGGGCCGCCTCGACCGGCCTTCACCCTCCGTGCCGGGGGCGGTATTGCCGCTCGGGCGGATGCCGTGGCGGGCGCATTTTGCGCTGTCCGTGCCCGTTGCCGTTACCGTTGTCGCCGTTGCCGCGCCCGCAGGTTGCCCCGCATATCCGCTTGCTCCGGATCATGCAGAACAGAATGGCCCGGCCAATCAGCCAGAACCGCACGAAGCCAGGGATCGAAGCCAGGGATCATGGCGACGATCCAGGCAGGCTTGTCGCGGTCGTCCAGCCAGGTTTCGGCCTGTGTGAGCCAGCTTGCAATTGTGCTCATGGGGGATTCCCCCTTGTTCTCGCCATGCTTCAGGAAATGCAGATATTTTCACATTTCCCGGGGGACGGTCGGAACGATGCTGCGAAAAGGCCGGGGGAGCATCGGCGCAATCCGGTTGACCCCGCGACCGCCGCAACGCATCCTTGGCGCATGGATCTTGCAAGCCGCATCTCCCGCTGTCCGATCGCCCACGATCCCGCGCGCGGAAAGGAGGCGGCAGGGGGGTTCGGCGAACTGTCGCCCCCCCTGCGCGATCTGATCGCCGGCGCGGCCGGCTGCAGCCCCTATCTTGAAAGCCTTCTGCGCAAGGAAGGCGCATGGCTGAAGGCGGCGGTCGAAGCGCCGGAACAGGCGCTTGACCGGCTGATCCGCGATACCGCTGAGCATCCGCCAGACCGGCTGGGATCGCTGCTGCGGCGCGACAAGCGCCGGGTGGCGCTGCTGACGGCGCTGACCGATCTTGGCGGGGTGTGGGACCTGATGCAGGTGACGCAGGCGCTTACCCGCTTCGCCGATGCCGCCGTCGAGGCCGGCCTGCGGGCATTGCTCGGGGCTGAAATCGTCCGCGGCCGATTGCCCGGCTTCGCTTCCGGCAGCGATCCGTCGCAGACGGGCATGGCGGTGCTGGCCATGGGCAAGATGGGGGCGGGTGAGCTCAACTATTCATCGGATATCGATCTGATCTGCCTGTTCGACGAATCGCGTTTCGATGCCGCCGACCATCACGAGGCGCGCAGCACCTTCATTCGCGTCACCCGCCGGCTGATGCGGCTGCTTGGCGCCAATGATGCCGAGGGCTATGTGTTTCGCACCGATCTGCGCCTGCGCCCCGATCCTTCGGTAACGCCGGTCTGTCTGGGGATGGATGCCGCCGAACAGTATTACGAAAGCCAGGGGCGCACATGGGAACGGGCCGCCTTCATAAAGGCGCGCGCCTGTGCAGGCGATATTGCTGCGGGGCAGGCGTTTCTGGAGCGTCTGCGCCCTTTCGTGTGGCGCCGGTATCTGGATTTCGCGGCGATCGAGGATGCCCATGACATGCGCCTGCGCATCCGCGCCCACAAGGGGCTTCATGGGCCGATCACGCTTGCGGGGCATGATCTGAAACTGGGTCGGGGAGGCATCCGCGAGATCGAGTTCTTCACCCAGACCCGCCAGCTGATTGCCGGCGGGCGCGATGAGCACCTGCGCGTGCGCGGCACGCTCGAGGCGCTTGAACGGCTGTCGGAGCAGGGGTGGCTGCCCTCGGCCCTCAGCACATCTCTGGCCGGCGATTACCGCGCCCTGCGCGAGATCGAGCACCGCCTTCAGATGCTCAACGATGCCCAGACCCACAGACTGCCGAAAACCCCGGAAGGTTTTGCCCGGCTGGCCCGGTTCATGAGCGAAGGCGATGAAGGGGCGTTTCGCGCCCGTCTGCAGGCGCGCCTGGAAGAGGTGCACGCGCTGACCGAAGGTTTCTTCGCACCGTCACATCCTGAAGAAACCGGCGCGCAAGCGCCCGATCTCGGGGGCAGAGCCCGGGAAATCATGGCCCGCTGGCCCGGTTATCCGGCCCTGCGTTCGCCGCGCGCCACGGCGATATTCGAGCGGCTGCGCCCCGAGATACTGCGCCGCCTGGCCCGTGCCGCCCGCTCCGACGATGCTCTGGCCCAGTTCGACCGGTTCCTGGCCGGTCTGCCCGCCGGGGTGCAGCTGTTTTCCCTGTTCCAGGCCAATCCGCATCTGATCGACCTGATCCTCGACATCGTGACGACAGCCCCCGCGCTGGCCGCCCATCTGGCGCGCAATCCCGGGGTGCTTGATGCGGTTCTGGCGGGTGACTTCTTTTCGCAATGGCCCGGGGCGGCGGCGCTTGAGAAGGAGATGGCGGATCTGCTGGCAGGCTCCGAAGCCGGGGGCGGAGCTCTGCAGGGCCGTCCGCCCGATTACGAACGTCAGCTCGATGCCGCCCGACGGTGGGCCCGTGAATGGCATTTCCGTATCGGCGTGCATTACCTGCGCGGGCTGATCGATGCCGCCGAGGCCGGACGGCAATACGGTGATCTGGCCAGGGCGGTGCTGGCCGCGCTCTGGCCGGTGGTGGTGGATGAGTTCGCCACCCGCCACGGTCCGCCGCCGGGACAGGGGGCGGTGGTGCTCGGGATGGGGTCGCTCGGTGCGGGGCGCCTGCATGCGGCTTCGGATCTCGATCTGATCGTGATTTACGACGCCCCCGCCGATGCCTGTTCCGAAGGCCGCCGTCCGCTGGCCGTGCGCCCCTATTATGCGCGCCTTGCCAAGGCCTTCGTGGCGGCGCTGGGGGCCCCCACGGCAGAAGGAAGGCTTTATGCGGTCGACATGCGGTTGCGCCCTTCGGGGCGGCAGGGGCCGGTGGCCACGTCCTGGGCCGCCTTTGCCGATTACCAGCGCAACAAGGCCTGGACCTGGGAGCACCTGGCGCTTACCCGTGCCCGGCCGGTGGCGGGCAACATGGCGCTTGGTGCCAAGGTCGAGGCCTTTCGTGGCCGGCTTCTGCGTGAAAAGGGAATCCGGGCCGGGCGCGCGGCAAGGGTTCTGGCGGATGTGCGCGACATGCGCGCGCGCCTGCGCCAGTCAAAGCCCGGTGCGGGACATCTCGATGCCAAGCTGGGCGAGGGCCACCTGCTTGATATCGAGCTTTGCGCCCAGACGACCGCCTTGCTGGCCGGGGCAACCGCGCGCGACGTGGCCGGCCAGATTCAGGCCGGTTGCCGGAGCGGCTGGATTCGCCCCGACGAAGGTCAGCGGCTGCTGGCAGCGCATGATCTGTTCTGGGCGCTGCAGATGGCAAGCCGCATTCTGAGCGACCGGGTTGCAGTGCCCGATTCGATCGGGGCCGGGGGGCGGGCCTTTCTGTTCGCGCGCTGCGGGGTCCCGGATCTGGACGGTCTGGTGGAAAGACTTGACAGCGCCGCCCGCGAGGCGGCAGGGCTCATTTCCGGGCTGCTTGAACGCCTGCCTTCAGTCAGTGGGGATGGCACTGGCGAAGGCGCCAGCGGGCACGTGCAAGGCAAAACAGATGACGACAGAGAGCGACAGGGCTGATCCGAAGGGGCTGATCGCCGAGAGCTACCGGATCGAGGGGATCGGTATGGCCGAATGCCGTTCGATCTTTCTCGGCTGGGTGCTGTCTCTGCCGGGGGACGAGGACCCCGGCCCGCTGATCCCGAAGCTGCTGGCGCGTCATGGTGCCGCTCATCCGCACCACCCGATGACCTGCATCCTTCAGCAGGGGCTGGCAGGGGCTGCCGGCAATGAGCGCGGCCGCGGCCGTGCCGGCGCAAGACGCAGGGGTGATGCAGGGCGTTCATCTTAAACAGAAAATCAATTATATGAAGATACTGGATCATATAATGAATGCAATACTTCAGGATATTTGGAGCGCCCGGCATGCCCTTCCCGCTCTGGTCGTCATCATTCCGGGCCAGAGCCGCCCGATGGATGGCACATTCACGGTTCCGCGTTGTCACGCGGGGGGTTGCTGCCGCCGCATGAAGGGCCGGAAGATGAACGACAGGAATGGTGCTGCGCTCCGTCCCTCGGCAGGGAGGCTCCGCCCGCTGACCCGCTTGGCAGGGAGATTGCCGAAGACGGCTGCCCGGCGTGGCCCTGGCCGGGGCCGGGGGTGCATCCGCTGCGCTTTTTCACGCCATTCGGGGCCGGGGCCGGTGGGGCGCCGCTGTCTGAAGGGGCCGTGCCCCGGGGTGCTGCGATGCGGGTTCTGATCGATTCCAACGTGCTTTACCCCACGGTGATGCGCAAGGTGGTGCTCGGGGTTGCCGGGGGCGGGTTGTTCGAACCGCTGTGGTCCGAGCGCATTCTTGCGGAATGGGCGCATGTGGCGGCGCGCGCTGGCGAAGAGCAGGCGGCCATTGCCCGCGCCGAGATCGCGCTTGTGCGTGATCGCTGGCCGGCCGCCGGGATTAATGCCGATCCGGGGCTTGAGGCCGGGCTTTCGCTGCCCGACCCGGATGACATCCACGTGCTGGCCGCGGCCATTGCCGGACGGGCGGGGGTGCTGCTGACGCAGAACCTGAAGGATTTCCCGTCGCGCATCCTGGCCCGGCACCGGATGATCCGGCGCGATCCCGATCGTTTCCTGCGCGAACTCTTCGCGCGCGATCCGGCCTGCGTGCAGGCCGCGGCCGAGCGTGTCTGGTCCGATGCCCGCGGTTTTCCCGATGCGCCGCCCAGCCGGCGGGCGCTTCTGAAGAAGGCACGGCTGCCGGGCCTTGGCAGGCTGCTCGAGCGATCGGAGATCCGCGGCGCCTGAAAGGTGGCCGGCGGGGTGCCGATTTACGCGAAAAAGAACTGCTTCCGCCATGTTCTTGCCGCTTCGGCGTGAACGATTGCTGCCGGATGCCCGGGAAAGAAGCGGGAAAGAACCGGGGAAGGCAAGGGAGCGGGACTGCACCGGTTCCGTCCGGGCCGCAGAGGATCTGGAAAGGGAAAGCAGATGGCAAGGATGCAGGGCAGCAGGCCCGAAAAGGCAGAAAGCGCCGTGCGCCATGCATTCCTGTTCCGGCTGATTGCCGAGGAAGAGGAACGCCGGCGCAGGGCATGCAATGACCAACGCAGACGGCGCCGGCTCGATGGCGGGGCGGACGAAAACCCGGCCGGGCCGCCCTCCGAACGGATGCTGGAGGAAATGCGCAGCCAGTGGGCCGCAACGCTCGAGGTTGCCCCCGATCCGTCTGCTGGCAGAGCCTTGCGCCGTTCCCTGCATCCCGGCCGCCTTTCGGCGCGCCGGCTGCTTGTATTGCTGCGCTAGCGCATGTCGCGTCAGATCGCACTTGCTTTGCCCAGGGCGCGCATGCCCTGAGCAGCCTGCCGCGCCGAATCCGATCATGTGCGACAGGCTCTGGGCGGATCCGTCGAACCGGTGTTCTCCGGGTGCAAGACATGCCGGGAGCGGCTCTGCGGCAAGCTGGCGGTCTTCAGTTCAGGCGCGGGCTGGCGCGCCATTCCCGTTCAAGCTTCTCGATGGCGCGCACGCGCTCTTCGCATTTCGGGTGGCTCAGCAGCCAGGCGGGCATGACCGCACCGGGGCTGCGGGTCAGGCTTTCAAGCTTGCGAAACAGTGATTTCTGGGGCGCGGTGCCGATTCCGGCCTTGGTCAGGAGCGCCGCCGCATAGGCGTCGGCTTCATATTCGTCGCGCCGCGACAGCCGTGCGGCCAGCAAGGTGGTTGCCAGGTTGGCCAGCATCGGTCCAATTCCGGGCAGGAAGCGCCCCAGCATCATGGCAAGTGCCGTGCGCAGCGCGTTCTGCCCCGAGAAATCGATCATCCGCCGGCGCGTGTGCCCAAGTGCCACATGGCCCAGTTCATGGGCGATCACGCTGGCCATTTCCTCTCCCGTCACTTCGCCCTGGCGGTATTTTTCGAAGAATCCGCGGGTGATGAAGATGCGCCCGTCGGGGGCGGCAAGGCCGTTGACCGGATCGATTTCATAGACATGCACCCGGATGCGCGGCAGATCAAGCGCCTGCGCCAGCCGGTTGGTAATGGCGCGCAGACGGGGATCGGCCAGTTCGGTGGAATTGGCGTCAAGCTCGCGCCGGGTGCGCCAGGCCGAGAAATGATAAAGCGCAAAGGCATAGAGCAGGGCCAGCAGGATCGGGGTGAACTTCAGCATGTTTCCGATATGGCGGTTGCAGCGCCTGCTGGCAAGTCCTGGCATGCAGACGGCGGGAAATCTGCGGCACCGCCATTTCGCGACAGGCAACGATGCGGGCGTTCGGGAATCGCATGCCGCTGCTGCTCGCCGGAGCATGCAGGCCCGTGTGCGGCGGTCGCATGGGGTGCGCCCGGCCAAGGCCGCCGGGAGGAGGCGGGCAGGGGACGGGCAGGATGCTGTTCAGGGCTGCGTTTCGTGTCCTGCGGAGGGCTTCGTGACAGGTGCTGGAACAGGGGGCGAGGCAGCACCGGAAGCGGCGCGGGGCGGGGCCGGGCGCATCAGCAGCAGGTAGCCCAGAAGCGCCGTTACCGCCAGCCCGGCCAGAAAACCGCTGAGATTGCCCAGAACATCGGCCACTGCCGTCAGGTGTTCCGAGAACAGGAATCCCAGGCCCAGATAGAGCGCCACCCAGGTTGCCTCGCCGGGGATTTCCCAGATCAGGAAGCGGCGCAGGGAAAAGCCCGTGGCGCCGGCGGCAAGGTTCACATAGGGGCCGAGCGGACTGAGAAGCCAGCGGCTGAAATAGACGGCGCTGCCGCCCCAGCGGGCAAAAAAGGCGCGGGCGCGGGCCATCAGCGCGGCCCGCCGGGGGCGGGTGGCAAGCCAGCCCTGGAACCGTGGCGCAAAGGCTCGCGCGGCCCCGTATCCGGTAAGGTCGCCGGCCACCGCGCCGGCCAGGCAGGCCAGCGCGGTTTCCGTTGCTGCCAGATCGCCCGAAGCCACGAAGGCTCCGCCGGCCAGCATCAGCAGAGAGGCAGGAACCGGCAGCGCGAGGCAGCTCAGGTAAGTGGCAAGAAACAGGACCAGCGTGCCGTAATGGACAACCTGTTCGAGAAGGAAATCGCTCATCCTCCGCCGCCCCCGTCCGGGATACCGCCGCCATTCGTGTCGTTGTCGCTGCCGCGCATGGCCTTCAGGCGGGCCTCGATCTGGTCAAGTCCGAGCCCCGTCAGGCGGGCGATGTCCTCCATGGTCAGGTGACGGCTGGAGCCCGGGGGCAGGGAAAGGGCTCTGGCGATCTCGCCGGGCGGGATCTGCCACGAGCGCGACACGTAGCGCAGCGGCATCCAGGGTTCGAGCGGCTGGAAACGGTGCGCGGGATCGGCCCAGTACAGGCTGAACACCACCATCCGCACCGCGAAGAACAGGGTCAGCAGCGCGGCGATCACGAAGGCCGCGAGCAGGGCGCGTTGGTGTTGCCAGATATGGATCAGCCTGTCACGCATCATGCGCATGGGTCCTTCCGTTCTGCCGGTGCGCGGCCGGCGCTGGCGCGCGGGGATGGATGCAGGTCACAGGATCGCGCGGGCGATTGCAAGCGGAAACCGGGCCCATCGGGCGGTGCGGCCACACCCGCGCCATGCCGGCTGCCTTCAGTGCCCCAGCATCTTCATGCCGCGGCTGATGCCTTCAAGGGTCATCGGCACCATGCGATCCTCGAAGATCTCGCGGATCATGGCGATCGACTGCGTGTATTGCCACTGCGCCTCGGGCAGGGGGTTGATCCACAGGTTGTCGGGCCATTGGGCGCGGGCGCGGCGCAGCCAGGTTTCGCCGGGCTCTTCGTTCCAGTGCTCGTTTGCGCCGCCCCGGTAAAGGATTTCATAGGGTGACATCGCCGCATCGCCCACGAAGATGCACTTGTAATCGGAGCCGAAGGTATGCAGCACCTCCCGGGTGGGGATCTGTTCCTGCCAGCGGCGGCGGTTGTCCTTCCACACGCCCTCGTAAAGGCAGTTGTGGAAATAGAAGTGTTCGAGATGCCTGAATTCGGCCCGTGCGGCCGAGAACAGCTCTTCCACCACCCTGACATGCGGATCCATCGATCCCCCCACATCGAGAAACAGCAGCACCTTCACGGCATTCCGGCGTTCGGGGCGGGTTTTCACATCG
Organism: Paracoccaceae bacterium; assembly: GCA_026989355.1. GTDB lineage: Bacteria > Pseudomonadota > Alphaproteobacteria > Rhodobacterales > Rhodobacteraceae > WFVA01. The sequence goes on from JALSJM010000013.1 coordinate 76,931, forward strand.
ATGTAACCGGCTTCGGCGCTGGCCCGGATGGTGGCTTCCAGGTCAAGCTCTTCCTCGGCGCCTTCGCGCACCCAGGCGCGCAGGCGTTTCAGGGCCACCTTGATGTTGCGGGTGCCAAGCTCGATACTGTCATCCAGATTGCGGAATTCGCGCCTGTCCCACACCTTGACGGCGCGGCGGTGGCGGCTTTTGCTCTGGCCGATGCGCACCCCTTCGGGATTATAGCCATATGCCCCGAAGGGCGAGGTGCCTGCGGTGCCGATCCACTTGCTGCCGCCCTGATGGCGCCTTTCCTGTTCGGCGAGGCGCTTCTTCAGGGTTTCCATCAGCTTCTCGAAATCGCCGAGCGCCCCGACCTGCGCCATTTCCTCGGGCGAAAGGTGCCTCTCGGCCAGTTTTTCCAGCCATTCCCGAGGCAGGTCGGCGGCTTCGATCATTTCGGCAAGGCTGATGTCTTCCAGCCCCGAGAAACTGGCGGCGAAGGCGCGGTCGAAACGGTCGAGGTGGCGTTCGTCCTTCACCATCACGCTGCGGGCCAGATGATAGAACCCCTCGATATCGTAATCCACGAGGCCCGCCTTCAGGGCCTCCAGAAAGGCAAGATATTCGCGCAGCGAAACCGGAACGCCGGTTTCGCGCAGGGTTTCGAAGAAGCGCAGGAACATCGCTCAGCCGGCCGCCCGGTCGATGGCGATGGAAAGGAACAGGGCAATGATGGCAAGGATCATGCCGTGAATGAAGCCGTATTGCAGCATGTCCAGCCGATTGCCCTTTCGCCTGCGGGCAGACAGAATTCCGAGGATTGCGCCAAGAATGAAGCCTGCGATGACGATCATGATTTTCCCTGCCGGTATCTGCCGGCGGCGAGCGTCCGGATATTCCTCAGCTGCTGCCGGATCTTGCGTTCGGAACCGAACCCATAACGCGCCCAGCCGAGGCTGTCGAGACGGATCTGATGCGCTTCGGAAACGCGCCCGAGGCGTTCGAGCGCCTCGGCACGGATCATCAGCAGGGTGGCGGCGAGCGCCGCGTTGCGCTTTTCGAGGGCGGCGGGAAGGGCGCGTTCGCTCAGCATGGCCGCCCGCGCATCTTCGCCCGCCGAAAGCGCCCGAACGGCCTGCTGCCACAGCACGTGGGCGGCGTGGATCCGGGCTTCGGGAAGGCGGTTGTAGAGAACCAGCGCTTCGTTCAGGGCGGCCAGCGCGGCTTGCGGGTTGCGGGCCAGGTCGAGCCGCCCGTAAGCATAGAGCGACAGCGCCAGCCGGTTGTCGAGAAGCCCCTCGGCGCGGGCCAGGCGGATTGCCTTCAGCGCCGCCTGACGGCGGCTTCCCCGGTCGCTTCCGGGCCGTGCGCCATGAGCTGTCCGTATCGCCCGGATCCAGAGCTGCGGACTGCGGCGGGGCCAGGGCCGCGCGGGCGGGTGCCGCCCGGCCGGGTTCAGCCGCGCAAGTATCGCCGGCAGGCGCTGCGCCACCGCTTCGGCCGGCATGCCGCTGGACAGTTCCGGCGCATAGAAGACGCGCAGGATCAGCATGTCGAAGCCGGTCAGGACCGATTGCAGGTTGTCATCGTTGAACACGCTGTCGGCAAGGCGATAGAGATCGTTCACCGGCCCGAGCGCCTGGGCCAGTTCCTCGTGCAGGCAGTCGCGGATTTCCTGCGGCGCCACGTCGGCAGGAACGAATATCGCCATGCGGGTGCGGGTGGTCAGTTGCGTCCAGTTCCGCCCTTCCGGATTTTCCCGTCGCAGCGACTCCTGCCAGCTCGACACGCCCGGGCTTATGAAGCATGCGGCATTCGGGGCGGCCCGGTGCAGGATCGCGCGGGGCAGAAACTCGATGGTGATGTTGGCGGGGGTTCCGCCGCCGACAAGGGTGATGTCGATGCCTGCCTCGTTACGCAGCCGGCCGAGCAGGCTTTCAAGATCACGCACGCTTGCCGGGTGAATCCGGCTTCCCGTCACACGCAGCGTGATCGGGCCCTCGAAGCGGGTGAACACCGGCAGGTTGCGGCCGTTTTCAAGCTCGAAGGCCAGTTGCATGAAATCGCGCGCGATGGAGCGGTTTGATCGTCTTGTCGGCTCTGCGGCCCCTCCTGCCGGTAGCTGCATCGGTGGCAATTCGAGCGTGGACGGGGCGAGGCGGGCCACATCGGGCGGCGCCGGTGCCGCGCAGGCGGCGAGCAGCACAGATGCGGCCAGAAAGCCCCCGAAGCGGCCCGCCCGCCGTTCCCGCCGGCCGGTGGACGCCATCCGGGTTGCGCATTTCCCGCTCACGGGCGCGAATAGCGGATGAACGGGGTCAGCGTGCCGACCCGGTTGTAAAGCCGCCGCGCGATGGTGTTGAAATCCTGTGTCAGCCAGTAGACCGAAGGCACCCCTTCGGCATCGGCCGCGGCATAGACCGCCTCGATCAGCGCCCGGCCGACCCCGGTGCCGCGCACCGTCGGATCGGCATAGAGATCCTGCAGGTAGCACACCCCCTCCGGGCGCCACAGGTGATCATGGTAGATGTAATGCACCAGCCCGACCGGCCGGCCCTTGCGAATCGCCAGCATTCCGTGAACCGGGCGTGCGGGGTCGAGCAGCCGTTCAAAGGCGGTGTCTTTCACGGAATCGGGCAGTTGCGTTTCATAGAAGGCCAGATAGGCCGTCCACAACTCCAGCCAGCGCGGCTTGTCGGCGGCCTCAAGGGGGCGGATGTCCGGTGCCATTACCCTTGCCTCTGCCTTCGCGCCATGAAGGCCAGGCGTTCGAACAGCTGAACGTCCTGTTCGTTCTTCAGCAACGCACCATGCAGGCGGGGCAGCAGGCTGGTGGCGTCCTTGTGCAGATCGGCCGGTTCCAGATCCTCGGCCAGCAGCAGCTTCAGCCAGTCGAGCACCTCGCTGGTCGAGGGTTTCTTCTTCAGCCCCGGCGTTTCGCGAATCTCGTAGAACCGCTCCAGGGCCGTGCGCAGCAGATCCTGGCGGATACCGGGGAAGTGAACCTCGACGATGCGCTTCATGGTATCCGCGTCGGGAAAGCGGATATAGTGGAAGAAGCAGCGCCGCAGGAAGGCATCGGGCAGCTCCTTTTCGTTGTTCGAGGTGATGATCACCACCGGGCGCTGGCGGGCGCGGACGGTTTCGCCGGTTTCGTAAACGTGGAACTCCATCCGGTCGAGTTCCTGCAGCAGGTCGTTGGGGAACTCGATGTCGGCCTTGTCGATCTCGTCGATCAGCAGCACCACCCTTTCTTCCGCTTCGAAGGCCTGCCACAGCTTGCCCTTGCGGATGTAGTTCTTCACGTCATTGACGCGCGGATCGCCCAGCTGGCTGTCGCGCAGGCGGCTTACGGCATCGTATTCGTAAAGCCCCTGCTGTGCCTTGGTGGTCGACTTGACGTGCCACTCGATCATTTCGAGCCCCAGCGCGGCGGCGACCTGGCGGGCCAGTTCCGTCTTGCCGGTTCCCGGCTCACCCTTCACCAGGAGCGGGCGTTCCAGCGTGACGGCGGCATTTACCGCCACTTTCAGATCGTCGGTTGCGATATAGCTGTCGGTGCCGGCGAATTTCATGTTGGTCATGCGGGATCTGTCCTGTCTGTTTCACCCAAGGATAGCGGCAGCAGCTACATGCCTCAACCACGGGAGATAATCTAGTGACAAGCGCGACAACTTGGATTAGACGGGCGCCTGAAGGGAGCCCGTTGTCTGTCATGAGTGAGTCGCGGATGAACGGCAAGCAAGAGGGAGACGCAATGAAGGCCGAAGTATTCCTGCCCGAGGACTACCGCCCCGCCGAGGACGAACCGTTCATGAACGAGCGTCAGCTCGAATATTTCCGCCGCAAGCTGATCGCCTGGAAAGAGGAAATCCTTGCCGAAAGCCGGGAAACCATAGAGCATCTTCAGCAGGGCACGCGCAACATTCCCGACGTGGCGGATCGTGCAAGCGAGGAAACCAACCGCGTGATCGAACTGAGAACCCGTGACCGGCAACGCAAGCTGGTGCTGAAGATCGATGCCGCGCTGCGTCGTATCGAGGAAGGCGAATACGGCTATTGCGAGGTGACGGGCGAGCCGATTTCCCTGAAGCGCCTCGATGCGCGCCCGATCGCCACCATGACGCTTGAGGCGCAGACGCGTCACGAGCGAAGCGAAAAGGTTTATCGCGACGATTGAGGCCCTGCCCGAGCGGGCGCATGCGCATGAGCAAAGGCCGCAGGCAAGCCTGTTGGCGATCCTGGTCGCCCGGCCCGGAAGGGCGGGGCGGGGCACTGTGAAGGTGCCGTGAAGCTGGTGAGAAGTGGCATGACCGAGGGGCCATGATGAAGGGGCGGGAAATCTGCGTGATCGGCGCTGGCATCGGCGGGCTGGCCGTGGCGCTGGCACTGGCCGGCCGTGGTGCCCGGGTGCGGGTGCTGGAACGCGCGCCCGAAATCCGCGAGGTCGGTGCCGGTATCCAGATCAGCCCCAATGGGCATGTGGTTCTGCGGGCGCTCGGCCTTGAGCGGGAATTCGACGAGATCGCGCTGCGTGCCGGGGCGGTCAGGCTGGTCAACGGCATGAACGGGCGCGAGGTGTTCCGCCTTGATCTGGCGCGGCTGGCGGCGGCGCAGCGTTATGGTTTCGTGCACCGTGCCGATCTGCTGCAACTGCTGGAAGGCGCTGCACGCGCCGCCGGGGTGCAGATCGAGCCGGGCCGCGAGGTGGCCGAGGTGGTGCCCCACGCCAGCCGTCCGCAGGTGCTGTGCACCGATGGCGAATGGCTCGAAGCGGATCTGGTGATCGGCGCCGACGGGCTGCACTCGCGCGTTCGGGCGGCGCTGAACGGGGCCGACAAGCCCTTCTTCACGCGCCAGGTGGCATGGCGGGCGCTGGTTCCGGTTGTTGCCGGCAGGCAGGAACCGCAGGCCAGTGTCTACATGGGCACCGGGCACCATCTGGTAACCTATCCGCTGCGCGGCGGCAGGGTGATGAACATCGTTGCCGTGCAGGAACGCGACAGCTGGGCCGATGAAGGCTGGTTCCACAAGGATGACCCGGCCAACCTGCGCCGTGCCTTCCGGGGGTTCGTGTCCGATGTGCAGCGCCTGCTGGCAGCCGTCGAGGATGTGTATCTGTGGGGGCTGTTCCGCCATCCGGTGGCGGCGCGCTGGCAGGGGGGGCGGGTGGCGCTGCTTGGCGATGCCGCGCATCCGACGCTGCCGTTTCTGGCGCAGGGGGCCAATCTGGCGCTTGAAGACGCCTGGGTTCTGGCCGCCTGCCTGACCGGTGCCGGAGATCCGGCCGAGGGCCTGGCTGCTTATCAGGCCCGTCGGTACGATCGGGTTGTGAAGGTAATCGAAACCGCCAACAGCAATGCCCGTCACTACCACATGGCGGCCACCCCGCTGCGTTTTGCCGCGCATGGGGCGCTGTGGATCGGCAGCCGCGTTGCGCCGGCTCTGGCGCTGAAGAAATTCGACTGGCTCTATGGGCATGACGTGACGGATGCCGAGGCAGGCTGAGGCGCCTGTGCCCCGACCGGGGCGCCCCCGGCTGCCTGCCCGGAAACGGAACCGGCGGTGTGCGCGGCAGCAGGGCTCGGGAAAACAGGGGCTCAGGAAAGCTGCCGGTAAACCGCCGTGGCGATCGCCGAAAGCGTTTCGCGCTCCACATCGCCGACCAGCGCATAGGCAAGCTCTTCGTCCTGCCAGTAGAAGCTGCCGGTGCTTCCCCGCCGACGATAGCTGAAGGCGGCATGCTGCCCGCCGGGCTGGCGAACCGCCAGCAGGGTGATGCGCCGTCCGGCATCGTCTTCATACATGAACTGGGCTGCCGGGCCCCGGCCGGCGGGCAGCAGCCGTCCGCCCACCAGCCGGAACCCCTGGGCGGAAAGATCGGGCACCACCAGCGCATGCCCCAGCCGCTTGGAAAGCCACCGGAGCAGAAGATCTTCCTGGGTGCCGGGAATTTCCACCGGTCGCACCGGATCGGACGCGTAAACCACATGTGCGGCAAGCGCTTCATCGATCAGCGTGGCGGCAAAGGTTTCATCGCCTGGGTGCCCGGCCAGAATGGCGCGGGCAGACCAGCCGCCGGCCAGGCCGATTCCCAGCAGGAATACCCCGGCGGCAAGGGCCTGCCAGGGGGGGCGATGCGCGGAGGTGCCCGGTGCCGGAGGCAGGGGCAGCCTGTCGGGATGCGGAAAGAGGGTGCGCAGGGCTGCGTTCTGTTCGCGCCAGGCGCCAATCCTGGCGGCCTGTTCGGGGCGTTCGGCCAACCAGGATTCGACCGCGGCCCGCGCAGCGGCGTCAAGCTGTCCGTCCACATAGGCGTGGAGCATCTCTTCGGTGACCGGGGGTTGCTGCTGCTGTTCCGTCATGTCTGCCTGCCCCGGCCGGCCCTGTTCCGGGAGCGGGAGGGGCTGGTGCTCCTGCCGTTCCTGCCAACGGTGTCTTCCGTGCTTGCCCCCATGCTGCCTTCGGTGGCTTCGCGCAGCGCGCGCCGGGCCCGGCCGAGGCGCGACATCAGCGTGCCCTGAGGAATTTCAAGCGCTTCGGCGGCTTCGCGATAACTCAGCCCGCCAAGCACGACCAGCAGCAGTGCCTCGCGCTGTTCCTGCGGCAGCCTGCCAAGGCTGCGCGCCACATCCGCCAGCGCCAGCCGGGCGGGCAGCGGATCGGCGGCGGTTGCGCTTTCATGGCCGATTTCCAGCAGGTGCGGGTGGCGCGACAGGCTGCGCATCCGGTTGCGATAGAGGTTGAGCAGCATCTTCATCAGCCAGGGCTTGAGCGGACCGGTCGGGCGCCAGAGCCGGCGTTTTCTGAGCGCCCGCTCGGCGCAATCCTGGGTCAGTTCGTCGGCCAGGTCGGGGTTGCGGGTCAGCGCAAGGGCATAGCGCCACAGATCGGGCAGGCAGGCCTCCAGCTCCTGTTCGTATGTGCGCATCGCGGCCCCTTCGAACTGGCCCGGCGATTGTACCGGGCCATCTGTCATCGCGGTTCGCCCCTTGTTATCAGGGGTTGGCGCTGTGCCAAACACCTTTCATACCGTCGCCGGCGGTATTGCCGTGTGTCGGATTCCCGTCCGGGAAAGAAAACGGCAGGCGGATGGGAAAAAGACAGCTGCCGGGCGGGCGATCAGTCTCTGCCCCGGCGGTCGATTCGGGTGGAAAGATGGATCAGGCTTTCGGAGCCGAGCACGCCGGTAATCGCGCCGATCCGGTCAAGGGTCCGGTCCAGTTCTTCGGTGCTGCCGGCGGCCAGTTCCACGATCAGGTCGAAACGCCCGCTGGTGGTATGAACGCATTCCACCTGGGGCAGGGTTTCAAGCCTGGGCAGCACCCGCGCACTGGCCCGGGGCTCGATCCGCAGCAGAACGCTGGCACGCAGCCGGGCGGGGGAAAGGGCCGGCCCCGGAACGATCGTGTAGCCAGCGATCACCCCCCGGCGCTCGAGCCGCTCGATACGTGCCTGCACGGTGGTGCGCGCCAGCCCCAGACGCCGCGCCAGCAGGGCCACGCTCAGGCGTGCATTGCGCCGCATCAGTGCCAGGAGTTTCCTGTCGGTGTCGTCCATCGGATGTTGCTTCCAGGATATGACGTAATGCCGAAAAATATCGTCTTTCCGGCGAAAATTTATGTCAGATCGACGGATCTGACAAGTGAATCGGGCAGGAGCGGCGCTTATCTTCGGGAGCAGAAAAACAGCCATCCTTGCAGCGCGAGGCCCGACCATGAGCACGATCCCGGCCATCAGCCCGGATACCGCCAGCCTGATCCGCCGGCAAGCCCCTGATCATCCGGTGTTCCTGTTCCGCCCCGATGTGCTGCAGGCCACGGCAGCGCGGTTCCGGGCCGGTTTTCCCGGACGTGTCACCTATGCGCTCAAGGCCAATGACGCGCCGGTGGTGATCGAGAATCTTGCCCGGGCGGGAATCGACTGTTTCGATGTGGCCTCGGTGCCCGAAATGGAACAGGTGCGTGCCCTGCTGCCCGGGGCCGTCCTGCATTACAACAATCCGGTGCGCGCCCGGGCGGAAATCCGCGCCGGGGTGGCCATGGGGTGCGTGTCATGGGCGGTGGACAGCCTTGCCGAGCTCGAAAAACTGGCCTGCGAAGGCGTTGCGCAAGGCACCGAGATCGCGGTGCGTTTCAAGCTTCCGGTCGCCGCCGCCGCCTATGACTTCGGCGAAAAGTTCGGTGCCGCCGCCGCCGATGCGCCTGTCATCATGCAACGGGCCGGAAGTCTTGGCTACCGGGTATCGCTCGGCTTTCATCCCGGCACCCAATGCGGCGATCCGGAGGCATGGCGGGCCTATGTGACGGCGGCGGGAAACATTGCACGCTGCGCTGCAATCAGGCCGTGCCGCCTGAATGCCGGGGGCGGTTTTGCAGCACCCGACGGGGCGGGAGAGCCTGATCAGGAAGCCGTCTTTGCCGCCATTGCCGCGGCCCGCGCCGGGGCCTTTCCCGCCCCGCTGCCGGGGCTGTTCTGCGAACCCGGGCGCGCCATGGTGGCCGGTGCCTTCCGGCTGCTGACCCGCGTCAAGGCGCTGCGCTCCGATGGCAGCGTGTTCCTGAATGACGGGATTTATGGCAACCTTGGCGAACGCCCGGCGCCGCCAACGCTGGCGCGTTTTTCGGTGCTGACAGCGCAAGGCAGCCCCCGCCGCGGCACCGCCCGTCCGCGCCCGGTTTTCGGACCCACCTGCGACAGCCTCGACCGTCTGCCCATCCGGCTGGCCCTGCCGGAAACCCTTGCCGAGGGGGATTATATCCTGTTCCATGACATGGGCGCCTATGGCGCCGTTACCGCCACCGGGTTCAATGGCTATGGAAAATCCGCCCTGGTTACGGTTTCGCAATGGTAAGGCCGCATCATTGGCCGCAGGAACACCGGAAACGGATCGCTCGGGAAGGGCAGCGGCCTGCAACCGGAACGGCGTGAGATGAAGGGCATGAGATGAGCAGGGGAAAGGCGCATCGCCGGGGCTGGCTCGGCCGCTTCATCCGGCGCTGCATGCGCTTTCGCCCCTGGGCGATCCGGCGCACGCCGCCACGCCGGGCGCGTGCGCCGATCGATCACGTGATCATCCTTGATGGCACCATGTCTTCGCTCGAAGAGGGGCTCGAAACCAACGCGGGCACCCTTTACAAGCTGCTGAACGAGGCCGCGAACGGTGGCCGCCTTTCGCTTTATTACGAAGCCGGGGTGCAGTGGCAGAGCTGGCGCAGCCTGCGCGAGGTGATCACCGGGCGCGGCATCAACCGCAAGATCCGCCGCGCCTACGGGGTGCTGGCCAGCCGCTATCGTCCGGGCGACAGGATCTTCCTGTTCGGCTATTCGCGGGGGGCCTTCGCTGCGCGCTCGCTGGCCGGCATGATCGATCGTGTCGGTCTGTTGCGGGCCGAACATGCCACGCCACGCAACATCCGCCAGTTGTGGCGTCATTACCGGAACGATCCCCACAGCCCCGCCGCGCGGGCCTTTGCCGCCGCCCATTGTCACCGCGAAGTGACGATCGAGATGATCGGTGTCTGGGACACGGTGAAATCGCTCGGTCTGCGCCTGCCGTTCCTGTGGCGGCTGAGCGAAAGACGGCATGCCTTTCACAGCCACCATCTGGGCCACAGCGTGCGCCATGGCTATCACGCGCTGGCCCTTGATGAAACGCGCCAGGCCTTTGCCCCGGTGCTGTGGGAATATCCCGAGGGCTGGCCCGGCACGGTGGAACAGATGTGGTTTCGCGGCAGCCATGCCGATGTGGGCGGCCACCTGGGCGGGTTCGAGGCCGCGCGTCCGCTTGCCAATATTCCGCTGGTATGGATGCTGGAAAAGGCAGAGGGGCTGGGCCTGCCGCTGCCCGCCGGCTGGCACGCGCGCTTCCCCTGCGATCCGATGGCCGAAATGCTGGGCTGCTGGCGGGGCTGGGGAAAGATCTTTCTGCTGCGCTGCCGCCGCCAGCCCGGGCAGGACCGCAGCGAGCGCATCCACCCTTCTGTCCATCTCTCTGTTCCGAACCGCCGGCGGGCCGGTGCCCCGGCGGCCTGTGCCGAGGGCGGTGCCGCAGAACGCCTTCCGTGGTCTTTTCTGCGGGTGTCTTTTGCCGGCCGCAAGGATGATGACACGGGGCGTCGCCATTGCAGGGGCGAAACCGGCAGGGGCGGCGGCATGGCGGCCGAAGGGGGCAGGGGCGGTGCCCTTGCCGGCGGACTGCCGGGCAAGGGAACCGGTGGCGATCCCGGGGGATGACATCGCAGGCCTTGCCGGACCTTCGTGCCAGCCCGCCCTCTGCGGGCCGCTGTCGGGATGCAATGGGGCCGGGATGGGTGAAAACGGCCGCAGAACGGGCCGGGGTGCATCTGCGGGGCAATTCTCTGCGGGGCGTCAGGCCACGTTTTCAAGCCCTGCCTTCGGCTCCACGCCAAGCGCGTGGCAGATCGTGCGGGTCAGATGCGGCCGGTTCAGGGTATAGAAATGCAGATCCTCGACACCGCCTGCAATCAGTTCCGAGCACAGCTCGGTGGCCAGCGAAACCGAAAGCAGCTCTTCACGCCCGTCGCGCGCCGCCCTGGCATAGGCATCGTCAAGCCAGGCGGGCACCGCGGTGCCGCAGCGGGCGGCGAAGCGGCGGGCGCCTGCCCAGTTCTCGATGGGCAGGATGCCGGGAATGATCGGCGCATCGATTCCGGCCTTCACGCAGGCATCGCGAAAGCGGAAGAAGGTTTCCGCTTCGAAGAAGAACTGGGTGATGGCGCTGCTTGCGCCGGCATCGATCTTGCGCTTCAGAAAGGCGATGTCGGCGGCGGTGCTTTCGGCCTCGGGGTGCTTTTCGGGATAGGCCCCGACGCGGATTCGGAACCGGCCGGTGGCGGCCAGCGCCTCGATCAGCTCCACGCTTGAGGCAAACCCTTCGGGATGCGGCGTGAATTTTTCCTGCCCCTTCGGTGCATCGCCTCTGAGGGCCACGATTTCGCGCACGCCAACCCGGTGATAGTTCTCGGCGATCTCCAGGGTTTCGGCGCGGGTGGCATTGACGCAGGTCAGATGCGCCGCCACGTTCAGCCCGTAATGCCGGTGAATGGTTTCCACCGCCTCGTGCGTCAGGCCGCGCGTGGTGCCTCCCGCCCCATAGGTGACCGACACGAATTCCGGGCCGAGCGGCGCCAGGGTGCGCACCGTTTCCCACAGGCGGAACGACGCATCAAGCGACTGCGGCGGAAAGAATTCGAACGAAACGCGGGGGGCTTTCATCAAACTGTCCTCTTGATTTCCGTCTTTCTTGCATGTTCATGAGAATGAGGCAAATTCATAATTCTCAAGACGATCATGAATTTTCCGGCAGGAAGCCGGGGTCCGGCAGAAACAGGAACGGGATCGCAAGCGCCATGCATCTGGAACTGCGCCATCTGCGTACCATCAGGGCCATTCACGAAGAAGGCGGGCTGGCGCGCGCCGCCGACCGGCTGTGCATCACCCAGTCGGCGCTCAGCCATCAGATCAAGGCACTTGAAGAACAGGCCGGAGTCGAACTGTTTCTGCGTCGTTCGAAACCGCTGAGACTGTCGCCCGCGGGCCTGCGGCTGCTGGCGCTGGCCGAGCGGGTGCTGCCCGAGGTGGCGGCGGTGGAAGAAGAGTTCTTCGGCCTGCGCGAGGGGTCGGCCGGACGGCTGCATATCGCGATCGAGTGCCATGCCTGCTTCGACTGGCTGATGCCGGTGCTGGATCTGTTCCGCCGCGCCTGGCCCGAGGTTGATCTCGATATTCGCCCCGGCCTGGCGTTCGGTGCGCTCGATGCGCTTGCCCGTCAGCAGGTGGATCTGGTGATTTCGTCGGATCCCGAGAAGATCGAGGGTATCGATTTCCAGCCGCTGTTCGATTACGAACCCCTGTTCGTGGCCTCGGCAACCAGCCCGCTGGCCTGCAAGCCCTTTGTCGAGGCGGAGGATTTCACCGATCAGGTGCTGATTACCTATCCGATGGAGCGCACCCGCCTTGACGTGTTTTCAGAGCTTCTGGCCCCGGCGCGGATCGAGCCGCGTGCGGTGCGGCAGGTGGAACTGACCGAGATGATCCTGCTGCTGGTGGCCTCGAACCGCGGTGTTTCGGTGCTGCCCGACTGGGTATTGCGCGAAGTGCGCTATGATGCCGAGTACATCACCCGCCCGCTTACCGAAGCGGGCCTGACACGGCGCCTTCATGCGGCGATCCGTCGCGAGGATCTGGCCAAGCCCTACATGGCGCACATGCTGCGCCTGTGCCGCTCCGAGCCGGTGAAGCTGCAGAAGGGTTGAAAGGGGCGGCAGCTGCGCCCCGCGCGCGGCTTTGCCCTTGGCAGCCCCGGCATATGGCCGTAAAGGAAGCTTCGGACCGGGAGAGCAGAGAACATGCAGGGCAGTGCCAATCTCAACGTGATGATCAAGGCCGCGCGCAAGGCGGGGCGTTCGCTGGTGCGCGACTTTCGCGAAGTCGAGAACCTGCAGGTTTCGATGAAGGGGGCGGGCGATTTCGTCAGCCGTGCCGACCTGGCCGCCGAAGAGATCATCCGCGAGGAACTGACCGCCGCACGGCCGACCTATGGCTGGTGCGGCGAGGAAAGCGCCGAACAGGCGGGCAGGGATCCCACCCGGCGCTGGATTGTCGATCCGCTGGACGGCACCACCAACTTTCTGCACGGGCTGCCCCACTGGGCGGTATCGATTGCGCTCGAACACAAGGGCCGGATCGTGGCCGGGGTGGTCTATGATCCTTCCAAGGACGAACTGTTCTTCGCCGAAAAGGGGCAGGGGGCGTGGATGAACGAAAGCCGTCTGCGGGTATCCGGGCGCAGCCGGATGATCGAGGCGATCTTCGCCACCGGTCTGCCCTTTGGCGGGCGCGATGATCTGCCCGACACGCTCAGGGATCTGGCCCGCCTGCTGCCGCAATGCGCAGGGGTGCGTCGCTGGGGGGCGGCGGCGCTTGACCTGGCCTATGTGGCGGCCGGGCGATACGACGGCTTCTGGGAACGCCGCCTGCATGCCTGGGATATCGCCGCGGGGCTTGTCATCCTGCGCGAGGCCGGCGGCCTGGCCGAGCCGCTGCAGCCCGGGGGCGACATCCTGGCCGATGGCGAAGTGATCTGCGCCAACAACCGGATCTTCGACAGCTTTGCCCGGGTGATCCGCGACAGCTGAGTATCGGGGGCGCTGCGGCCCCGGAACGTTCGGAGAGACCCGGAGAGAGAGAGGGCAGCGCCGCAAGCGGAATTGCCTTTTGCGCCGGTTTTGCCTATCCAGAGACAGAACCGCTTAAAATATGGGCATCTGCACATGAATGAGGCAAGTGTGCGCGCACACCCCCCTGAAACCGATAGCGGAACCGGCGGCAGGGGCGCAGCACCAGTCGGGTGCGCCGCAGGGCCGGGGCGTTCGGATGTGGCGGCAGCGGAGCAGAGACCGGCAGTGCGTCTGCCGGGTCTTGCCCTTTCGCCGCCTGTGTTTCTGGCGCCGATGGCGGGGATCACCGACCTGCCGTTCCGCCGGCTGGTGGCATCCTTCGGTGCGGGGCTTGTGGTGAGCGAGATGGTTGCCAGCCAGGAGATGGTGCAGGCCAGGCCCGGCGTGCGGGCGCGCGCGGCGCTTGGTCTTGAGGAAGGGGCGGCGGCGCATTGCCCGACGGCGGTGCAGCTGGCCGGACGCGAGGCGCGCTGGATGGCCGAGGCGGCGCGCATGGCCGAAGGCAGCGGCGCGCGCCTGATCGACATCAACATGGGCTGCCCGGCGCGCAAGGTGGCCGGCGGCGGCTCGGGCTCGGCGCTGATGCGCGATCCCGATCATGCGCTTTCGCTGATCCGGGCGGTGGTGGATGCGGTTTCGGTGCCGGTCACGCTGAAGATGCGGCTTGGCTGGGATGAAACGCAGCTGAATGCTCCCGAAATCGCCCGGCGCGCCGCGGCGGCGGGGGTGGCGATGATCACGGTGCACGGGCGCACCCGCTGCCAGTTCTACAGGGGCCGGGCCGACTGGGCCGCGATCGCCCGGGTGAAGGCGGCGGTGAATGTTCCGGTGATTGCCAATGGCGATATCACCGATCCCGAAACCGCGCGGCGCGCGCGCAGCCTTTCGGGGGCCGACGGGGTGATGATGGGGCGCGGCGCCCAGGGTGCCCCCTGGCAGCCGGCCCTGGTTGCCGCCGCGCTCCGGAATGGGGCGATGCCGGAGATACCGGAGGGGCGCGCCTTTGCGGCAATGGCAGGTCGGCATTACGAAGAGATGCTGTCGTTCCATGGGCGCTCCCTCGGGCTGAGAGTGGCACGCAAGCATCTGGCCTGGTACATGGATCGCGCCGCCACGGATCCTGCCCTGCGGCGCGAAATCCTGACTGCCCGCCAGCCCGCTGCCGTGCTGGCGCGCCTGCCCGAGGCACTGGGCGGTTTCCGGCTCCGCCCGGAGACATCCTCCACGGCCCCGCCCCGGCAGCCGCCGCAGCGCGAGGCCGCGGCATGAAGGCCCCCGATCTGTGGGGGGCGCTGCCCCTGCCGGCCTTCGTGCTTGACGGGCAGGACGTGATCGAGGCCGCGAACCCCGCTGCCGAAGGTTTCCTGAACCGTTCGGCACGGGCCTTGTCGGGGTGCCACATCCGCAGCTGCCTGACGATGGAGGCGCCGCTTGAAGAAGGCCTCGGGCGGGTCCGGCGCACCGGCGCGCCGCTGTTCATCAATGATGTCGGCACCCCCGGCACGGACGGGCTTGGCGATCGCGGCTGCACGATCCAGATTTCCCCCTATGGCGAAGGCCCGAAGCGCGACGGGCGGCTTCTGCTGCTGGTTTCTCCGCAGGAAACCAGCGGGCCGCTGGCTCATGGCAGGCCGGCGCGCAAGGCGGCAAAATCAGCGATCGGCATGGCCGAAATGCTGGCCCACGAGATCAAGAACCCGCTGGCGGGGATCACCGGAGCGGCACAGCTTCTGGCAATGAACCTTGCCGGCAACGATCGCGAACTCACCGATCTCATCGTCAGCGAATGCCGGCGCATCGTCCTGCTGCTTGAACGGGTGGAGCAGTTCGGCAATCTCAGCCCCCCCCAATGCCGCCCCGTCAACCTGCACGACGCACTGGATCGTGCCCGCCGCTCGGCGGCCCTCGGCCAGGCGGCGGGCATGACCTTCCGCGAGGATTTCGATCCTTCGCTGCCGTCCACCTGGGCCGATCCCGATCAGCTTCAGCAGGTTTTCCTGAACCTGATCACCAACGCCGCCCAGGCCGCGGGCAAGGACGGCGGAACCATCACCCTGCGCAGCTATTACGACCAGGCGCTGCGGCTGCGCGATCACGGCGGCAAGGGGCGTGCCCTGCCGCTGCAGGTAGAGATCATCGACGACGGCCCCGGTCTGCCGCCCGAGATCGCCGACGAGATTTTCGAGCCCTTCGTTTCGGGGCGCGAAAACGGTACCGGCCTGGGGCTGGCGCTGGTGTCGAAGATCATCACCGATCACGGCGGGCTGATCGGTGTGCGCTCGCGCCCCGGCCGGACGGTATTTCGCATTTCCCTGCCGCAGGCACCCCCGCTGCCGGACGGCGACGCAGACGGAGGCTGACACCATGGACGGCACGGTTCTGGTTGCTGACGACGATCGCACGATCCGCACGGTCCTGACCCAGGCGCTGACCAGGGCCGGCTGCAAGGTGCATGCGACCTCCTCGATCGAAACGCTGATGCGGTGGATCCGCGAAGGGATGGGGGATCTGGTGATTTCCGATGTGGTGATGCCTGACGGCAACGGCCTTGAAGCGCTGCCCGAGATCGCCCGCATCCGCCCCGGCCTGCCGGTGATCGTGATCTCGGCCCAGAACACGATCATGACCGCGATTCGCGCAACCGAGGCCCGGGCCTATGACTATCTGCCCAAGCCCTTCGATCTGCCCGACCTGATGAAACGCGCGGCCCGGGCGCTGCGCGTGAAACGCCGGCGCGTGGGACCTGCTGCCACGGCCAGCGCGGCATCCCCGCGGGAAGCCCCGGCGGCAGGCCCGGATGGCGATTTGGCCGTCACCGGTGGTGATTGTGCTGCCGCTTCCCGCCCTGCCGATGAAGAAGACAGGCTGCCGCTGGTCGGCCGCACCCCGCGGATGCAGGCGCTTTACCGGTTGGTGGCCGGGGTCATCAATACCAGCCTGCCGGTTCTGGTTCGCGGTCCGAGCGGCAGCGGCAAATCCCTGATCGCCCGGGCCATTCACGATTTCGGAAACCGCCGCCAGCATGCCTTCGTGGTGGCTGACATGCTGGATTTCGCCCGCCCCGAGGATCTGCGCCGCCTGTTCGGGCAGGCCCGCAACGGCACCCTGCTGATCGAGGAGGTCGGCGATATTCCGCTTAACGAACAGGGCAGGCTGGCACGCCTGCTCGATCGCCCCGAGGCCGGCAGCATCCGCATTCTCTCCACCACCCGCGCCGACCTGCCGGCCCGGATCAGGGAAGGCAGCTTTCGCGAAGACCTCTATTACCGGCTCTGCGGCGTCGAAATCGGGGTGCCGGAACTGCGCGACCGGATCGAGGACATCCCGCTGCTGGCCCGGCATTTCCTGGCCCGCGCCCAGGCGCATGCGGCAACGGCTGTTCCCGGAGGCACGCGGCTGCATCTGGGCGAGGCGGCCATCGAGGCACTGTGCCGCTACAGCTGGCCCGGCAATGTGCGCCAGCTGGAACACGCGATCAACCGCCTGGCCGCCACCGTTGCCGGCCCTGAAATCGGGTGTGGCGATGTCGAACAGTTGCTGCACAGCCAGCCCGGGGATGACAGGCAGCACTCCGAAGGCGGCGATGTGCAGCCGCTGTCCGATGCTGTTGCGCGACACCTGCGCCGCTATTTCGACCTGCATCAGGGCGCCCTGCCGCCACCCGGCCTGCACGGCCGGATCCTGCGTGAGGTCGAGCGCCCGCTGATCGAGATTGCACTAGAGGCCACCACCGGAAATCAGGCCCGCTGCGCGGCCCTGCTGGGCATCAACCGCAATACGCTGCGCAAAAAGATCGCCGATCTGGATATTCGCGTGACACGTGGGCGCAAGTTGATGTAAATAGGCAACATCAGGTGGGGCCGCGGATGGCAAATGGCCTTGTCCGCAGGAAAAGGCTCAGTATGTGGTGGTTCGGGCTGTGAGTAACACAAGCACCTCAGTGCGCAGGCTGTTGCCGCGAAAGCGCACGGCAACATGGGAAAAGCTCCGGAAGTTGCAGCGCCAGAAGCGTGTGCAGAACATTGCAACACTGGGGCTGGTGCTGCTCGGGCCTGTCATGGCGCTTGTCACCTACATGGTGCTCGGTCCGCTCGACAAGGGGGCCGCATCGCCGCTCTTGCGCATCGTTCTGCTGGCCGATCTGGTTTACGTGCTGCTGATCGCGGCGCTGGTTCTGCAGCGGGTGGCGCGGATGGTCACGGCGCGCCGGGCGCGCTCGGCCGGCTCGCGGCTGCACATGCGTCTGACGGTTGTGTTTGCGGTGATTGCGCTCATTCCCACGGTGCTGGTGGCTGTGTTCGCGGTGCTTACGGTGAATGTCGGGCTCGAGGGGTGGTTTTCCGATCGGGTGCGGCAGGTTCTGGGCAATTCGCTTGAGGCCGCACAGGCCTATGAGAACGAGCATCGCCACGATCTGGTGCTGGATGCCAAGGCTCTGGCGGCCTTTCTCGATGCGGCGCGCAAATCGCGCGTGTATCTTGGCGGCAGCGAACTGCGCCAGCTTCTGACCCAGGGCCAGAGCCAGATCCAGCGCGGTCTGAAGGAAGCCTATGTGATCGATGGATCGGGGCAGATCCGGGCCCGTGGCGAACGATCCTACCTGTTCGATTACGAACAGCCCGAACCGGCGCAGATCGCGCGTGCGGCGGAGGGTGAGGTTGTTGTCATAAAAGACTGGGACAACAACGAATTCCGGGCTCTTGTTCATCTTGAATCCTTCCCCGATCGCTATCTTTATGTTTCGCGCACGGTGGACGGGAACATCCTGAACCTGCTTGACGAAACCCGCCAGACGGTCGAGCTTTATCATCAGCTCGAACAGGATCGGGGCAAGCTGGTATTCGAATTCGGCCTGCTCTACCTGGGGTTCGCGCTGATCCTGATCCTGGCCGCGATCTGGCTGGGCCTGTGGTTTGCCGAGCGTCTGTCGCGCCCGGTCGGGCGGCTGACGAGCGCCGCCCAGCAGGTGGGATCGGGCAATCTTGACGTGCAGGTGATCGAGGGCGAGGGGGATGACGAAATCGCCATGCTCGGGCGGTATTTCAACCAGATGACCCGTCAGCTCAAGGCACAGCGCGCGGCGCTTCTGGAAAACACCAACCAGATCGAAAGCCGGCGGCGGCTGTTCGATTCGGTGCTGGGGTCGGTTACCTCGGGTGTGATCGGGCTGGATGACGAGGGGCGGGTGGCCTTTGTCAACCGTTCGGCCGAGCGCATGCTGAGCCTGGACGCCGAAGGGGCGGTCGGGTGCGATCTGAGTGCGCTGGTGCCGGAATTCGCCACCCTGTTCGGCAAGCTGCGCGAAACCGGTGCCGAGACCCTGCAGGAAGAAATGAAACTTGCGCGCTCGGGCAAGCTTGAAAACCTGCTGGTGCGCATCGCCACCCGGCGCAATGCGGAAGACGCGCTTGAAGGCTATGTGATCGCTTTCGATGACGTGACCGATCTGGTTGCGGCGCAGCGCATGGCCGCCTGGGGCGACGTGGCGCGGCGCATCGCCCACGAAATCAAGAACCCGCTCACCCCGATCCAGCTTTCGGCCGAGCGGCTGAAGCGCAAGTTCGGGCCCAGGGTGGGCGAGGCGGCCGAAACGCTGGAGCAATATACCGACGTGATCATCCGGCAGACGAACGATCTGCGCCGGATCGTTGACGAGTTTTCGAAATTTGCGCGCATGCCCGAACCCGAGCGGCGGATGCACGACCTGGGCAAGATCCTGCACGATGCGGTGGTGCTGCAGCAGAACGCGTTGCCCGGCATGCGGATCGATCTTGCCCTTCCCGATCACCCGGTGATGGCTGATGTGGACGAGACGATGATGTCTCAGGTTTTCATGAACCTGATCAAGAATGCCTCGGAAGCAATTGAAACTTATCAGGAAAAAAACGCGGACAAGAATTTTCACCCGGCCATCCGCGTGCGGATGAGGGATCTGGGCGAGCGGGTGGAAATCCTGATCGAGGACAATGGCACCGGTCTGCCCGAAGACCGCAGCAGACTGTTCGAACCCTATGTGACCACGCGCGCCAAGGGCACCGGGCTTGGCCTGCCCATCGTGCGCAAGATCATCGAGGAACACGGCGGCACCCTGAGCCTGGAGGATGCCGACATTTTCGAAGGCAGCCGTCACGCCGGCGCCCGCGCCCGCGTCTGTCTGCCGAAAGCACCCGCGGAGGACGATGGCCGGAAAGGCGGCCGAAGGAAGACCGGAGACGTGAGGAAAGACCCCGCGCAGCAGGCGGGCGGTGCGTCAGGGCACAGGAAAGCAGCAGAATGAGGACAGCAGCTCATGGGTGATATTCTGATTGTTGATGACGAGCGCGACATCCGCGAACTGATCGGCGATATCCTGAAGGACGAGGGCTACGGGGTGCGGCTGGCGGCCAATTCCGACGAATGCATGAACGCGATCAATGCCGAACCGCCGGCGCTGATCATCCTCGACATCTGGCTGAAGGACAGCCGCATGGACGGGATCGACATCCTGAAAACGGTGAAGCGCGACAATCCCGGCATACCGATCGTCATCATTTCGGGGCATGGCAATATCGAGATTGCCGTGGCGGCGATCAAGCAGGGGGCCTATGATTTCATCGAGAAACCCTTCAACATCGATCAGCTGATGGTGGTGATCCGCCGCGCCATGGAGGCTTCGAAACTGCGCCGCGAAAACGCCCAGTTGCGCCGCAGCGATGTGACCTCATCGGTCATGGTGGGATCAAGCTCCGCCTTCCGTGCCCTCAAGGCCAAGCTCGACAAGGTAACCAACTCGAACGGCCGGGTGATGCTGAGCGGTCCGCCCGGTTGCGGCAAGGAAATGGCCGCGCGCTACATTCATGCCAATTCGAACCGTGCCGGCGGCGCCTTCGTTTCTGTCAACTCGGCTTCGATCGAACCCGACCGCATGGAAGAGGTGCTGTTCGGCCGCGTCACATCCGACCGCGGGGTGGAACCCGGCCTTCTGGACGAGGCCCACGGCGGCATCCTCTATTTCGACGAGGTGGCCGACATGCCGCGCGGCACCCAGTCCAAGATCCTGCGGGTGCTGGTGGAGCAGCAGTTCCAGAGGGTTGGCGGCAGCGACAAGGTGCGGGTCGATATCCGGGTGATCTCTTCCACCACCCGCGACCTGCTCGAGGAAATCCGCAAGGGCAATTTCCGGGAAGAGCTTTATCATCGCCTCAATGTGGTGCCGATCGAGGTTCTGCCGCTGGCCGAACGGCGAGAGGACATTCCCGAGCTTGCGCACCATTTCATCGAGCAGTTCAACAAGAGCCAGGGACTGCCGCTGCGGGAACTGAGCGAAGAGGCCGCGGCACTGCTGCAGGCCATGTCCTGGCCGGGCAATGTGCGCCAGTTGAAGAACGTGATCGAGCGAATCCTGATCCTTGGCCCCGACAGCGGGCCGATCGAGGCTTCGGAACTGCCCGTGAACGAGGAGATATCGGAAAGCGAGGGCCCGGTGGTGCTTTCGCCGGCGCTGGCCACGCTTCCACTGCGCGAGGCGCGCGAAATGTTCGAGCGCGAATATCTGATGACCCAGATCAACCGTTTCGGCGGCAACATCAGCCGCACGGCCAGTTTCGTGGGCATGGAGCGTTCGGCACTGCACCGCAAGCTGAAATCGCTGGGGATATCCACCGCCAGCAAGGCCGGGGTGCGGGTGGCCCAGGTGGCCGGAGATGCGAGCCGCGGCCCCTAAGATCAGGCCCCATCGATCCTTCCCCAGGCGGGCCCGGTGCGCAATGCGCCGCATGGCCGGGCGTGCGGGGGCGCGGGCCGCGATTGACCGTCTGCCCGGCTTCTGACATGGATAGGTGCCACAACCGCGCCCGGGAGGGGCGCGCAGACGGGGACGGCAGATGAAGGTCATCATATGCGGTGCAGGGCAGGTGGGCTGGCAGATCGCCCGCCACCTGGCCGGAGAGCGCAACGACGTTACCGTTGTTGACAAGAACCCCGAACTGGTGCGCCGGGCAACCGATCTGCTGGATGTCCGGGGGGTGGCCGGATTCGCAAGCTATCCCGATGTGCTTGAGCGGGCCGGGGCGGAAGATGCCGACATGCTGATCGCCGCCACCCATTCGGACGAGGTAAACATGGTCACCTGCCAGGTGGCGCATTCGATCTTCGCGGTGCCGCGCAAGATCGCCCGCTTGCGCGCCCAGAGCTATCTGACGGCGATCTATTCCGACCTCTACCGCCGCGAGCACATGCCGATCGATGTGGTGATCAGCCCCGAACGCGAGGTTGCCGAGGCGGCGCTTCAGCGGCTGGCGGCGCCGGCGGCCTTCGATACCGAAAGCTTTCTTGACGGCAAGGTGCAGCTGCTCGGCATCCGCCTCGAGGAAGACTGCCCGGTGCTCGATACGCCGCTGCGCCAGCTGACCGATCTGTTTTCGACCCTGAGCGCCATCGTGGTGGGGGTGCGGCGCCGGGGGGCGCTGTTCACGCCCGAGCCCAACGATCAGCTTTACGCCGGTGACGAGATCTATGTCTGCACCCGCACCGAGGATGTGGCCCGCACGCTGGAAGTATTCGGCAAGACCAGCCACGAACAGCACCGGGTGGTGATCATCGGCGGCGGCAATGTGGGGCTGACCGTGGCCGAATCGCTGGAGCAGGGGCCGCGCCGGCTGCGGATCAAGGTGATCGAGAAGGAGCGCGCCTGCGCCGAAAAGGCGGCCGAGGCGCTGGAGCGCACCATCGTGCTGCATGGCGACGGGCTCAGCATCGAGCTTCTGCACGAGGCCGGCATTGCAAGCGCCGATGCGATCCTGGCGGTGACCGACGACGACAAGACCAACCTGCTTGCCTCGGTGCGGGCCAAGGCCGAGGGGGTGCCCTTTGCCATTGCCCTGGTCAACGACCCGAGCCTGGTATCGCTGATGGAGCCCCTTGACATCGACGCCTACATCAACCCGCGGGCCACCACGGTCAGCTCGATCTTGCGCCATATCCGTCACGGACGGGTGCGCAACGTGTATTCGGTCGGCGATGCCGAGGCAGAGGTGATCGAGGCGCAGGTGCTTTCCACCTCGCCGATCGCAGGCCACACGATTCGCGATATCGACTTTCCCGAAGGGGTGCGGGTCGGTGCGATCCTGAAAGGAGACGAGATTGTCCGGCCACGGGGCGGTACGCGTATCGACGAGGGTGATGTGGTGATGCTGTTCACCCTTGCCGGGGCTGTTGCCGAGGTGGAACGGCTGCTGCAGGTTTCGGTCGATTTCTTCTGATCATGCGCAGGCTGGCCGATCTTCCGTTCCTGGTGGTCCTCATGGGGATCGGCGCCCTGGCCATGCTGCTGCCGGCAGCCTTCGCCTACGGCCAGCGCGACATGCATGTCGCGCGGGTGTTCCTTTATGGCGCGCTGCTGTTCCTGATGCTGACCGCGATCATCGGCATCGCCAGTGCGGTGCCGCGGTCGCGCGATTCATCGCGCAGCCATCTTCTGGCACTGGCCGGGGTTTTCGTGCTGCTGCCGGTGATGCTGGCGGTGCCCTTTCATCAGGCGGTGCGCGATACCAGCTTCCTGAATGCCTATTTCGAAATGGTTTCGAGCCTGACCACCACCGGCGCCACCCTGTTCGATCAGCCCGGACGCCTGAGCGAGGCGGTGCATCTGTGGCGGGCGCTGGTCGGCTGGCTGGGCGGTTTTCTCATGTGGGTGGTGGCGATCTCGCTCCTGGCGCCGCTTGAACTTGGCGGTTTCGAACTCACCACCTCGGAGGGGGGAAGCGACCGGGGCGGAAACGATCGGATCGGCGATGCACGGGATCGCCCCGAGCGGCTGGTGCGTCATGCGCGGATGCTTCTGCCGATCTATATCGGGCTGACCCTGCTCCTGTGGCTCGGGCTGGTGCTGGCGGGCGATCGCGCCTTCGTGGCGGCCTGTCATGCGATGTCTGCCCTGGCCACCAGCGGAATCTCGCCTGTGGGGGGGGTGCAGAACGGCCAGGCGGGCCTTGCCGGCGAGGCGCTGATCTTCCTGATGCTGATCCTTGCGCTGACCCGGCGCAGCTTCCTGTTCGAGGCGGGCCGCTCGCCGCTGGCCGGGTTGTGGTGCGATCCGGAATTCCGCCTGGGGATGGGTGCGGTGCTGGTGCTGGCGTTGCTGCTCAATCTGCGTCACTGGATCGCCGCCTTCGAGGTGGATGAACAGGAAAACCTGAGCGCTGCCCTGCGGGCGCTGTGGGGCGGGATCTTCACCGTGATGTCGTTCCTCACCACCACCGGCTTCGAATCCGCCGACTGGAGCAGCACCCGCAGCTGGTCGGGGCTGGAAACCACGGGCCTTCTGCTGGCAGGGCTGGCACTGGTCGGAGGCGGAGTCGGCACCACGGCGGGGGGGGTGAAGCTGCTGCGGGTGATCGCGCTTTATTTTCATGCGCAGCGCGAGATCGAGCGCATGATCTACCCCTCTTCGGTGCGCGGCGCGGTGCGGGGCTCGCGCCACATCCGCAGCGAAGGCGCCTATATCGCCTGGGTCGTGTTTTCGCTTTATGCGTTGTCGGTGGCGCTGCTGATGGTGCTGCTGGCGCTGGCCGGGCTTGATTTCGAAAGCGCGAGCGCCTTTGCCATCGCTGCCTATACCACCACCGGGCCGCTGGCCCAGATGGCCGGAGACATGCCCCTGTCCTATACCGCCCTGGGCGACTGGGCCAAGGCGATCGTGATCCTGGCGATGGTGATGGGCCGGCTGGGAACCCTGGCGCTGATCGCGTTGCTCAACCCCGATCTTTGGCGGCGATGAGGCAGGCCGCACCGCCCCGGGGCGACGGAACGCTCACAGGGTTGTTTGCGGATCGGCAACAAACTGTTTTTGGGGTGGAATATCGCGCCAAGGCGTTCCATACTCGCCCCCGTATGAAGGAATGCCTGCCGACCGGTCGGCAGAATGAACAGACAGTGCAAGAGAAACGATGAAAAGGTGAGAACCCCATGGCTGCCGACAGACAGAACTTGCAGGATGCCTTTCTCAATCACGTTCGCAAGACAAAGATCCCCGTTACCATCTTCCTGATCAATGGCGTAAAGCTGCAGGGGGTCATAACGTGGTTCGACAATTTCTGTGTGCTCCTGCGCCGCGATGGTCAGTCGCAGCTGGTGTACAAGCACGCCATTTCCACCATCATGCCAAGCCAGCCGATCAGCCTGTATGACGGCGAAGAATAGCCTTGGCAACAACCGGGAAACCACCGGGCCGGGGCGCGCCCACCCGTGCCTGGGTGATTCATCCCGATATTCGCGGCCATCCGCGGCGCCGGTCGCCCGGACATGCGCTTGAAGAAGCGGCGGCACTGGCCCGGGCGTTGCCCGATGTCAGGATCGTCGGCGCGCAGAATGTTGTTCTGAACAGACCGCGCCCGGGGCTTCTGTTCGGCAGGGGCAAGATTGCCGAGCTCGGCCGGCAGCTTGCTGCGGAAGAGATCGAACTGGTGCTGATCGACGGGCCGGTGACGCCGGTTCAGCAGCGCAATCTCGAACGCGAGTGGGGGGTGAAGATCCTTGATCGCACCGGGCTGATCCTGGAAATCTTTGCCGACCGTGCCCAGACCAGGGAGGGGGTGCTTCAGGTGGAACTGGCGGCGCTGTCCTACCAGCGTACCCGTCTGGTGCGCGCCTGGACGCATCTTGAGCGTCAGCGCGGCGGGCTGGGTTTCGTGGGCGGCCCCGGCGAAACCCAGATCGAGGCTGACCGCCGTGCCATCGACGAAGCCATCCAGCGCATTCGCCGTCAGCTGTCGAAGGTGGTGAAAACCCGCAGTCTGCACCGCAGCGCCCGCCAGAAGGTGCCCTGGCCGGTGGTGGCGCTGGTGGGCTATACCAACGCCGGAAAATCCACCCTGTTCAACCGGCTTACCGGGGCCGGGGTAATGGCGAAGGACATGCTGTTCGCCACGCTTGATCCCACCATGCGGGCGGCGGCGCTGCCCGGGGGGCATGAGGTGATCCTTGCCGATACGGTGGGGTTCATCTCGGATCTGCCGCCGCAGCTGGTTGCGGCCTTCCGTGCAACCCTGGAAGAGGTGCTGGATGCCGATCTGATCGTGCATGTGCGTGATATGTCGCACCCCGAAACCGCGTCGCAGGCCCGCGACGTGCAGGCGGTTCTTGCCGAACTGGGGGTGGCCGAGAACGCGCCGATGATCGAGCTGTGGAACAAGATCGATCTGCTTTCCCCGGGGAAACGTGCCGCCCTCTGCCAGCGTGCGGCGCATCAGCCCGGGGTGATCGCAGCATCGGCCGCTACCGGCGCAGGGCTTGATGCGCTGCTGCAGGCCATTTCCGGCAAGCTGCACGGAGCAACAACGCACACATGGCTTGAAGTGCCCTACAGCCGCCCACGGTTGCGGGCCTGGCTGCATGAGCAGGGGATCGTGCTTGAGGAAGAGCAGGGCGAGGGCGGGCATCGTTTGCGGGTCGGCTGGACGAAGCCGTTGGCAGAAAAATACCGCAACCTCGCAGAAAAAGGAAAGAAAAGTTATTGAAAACAGTTGGTTCAGCCGTGTTCTTCATCCGGATCGTTGGCCAGGCGGGTGGTCAGAAGTTCGCCGGCGCGGGTCAGGATCGGATAGGCCACGATGGTGAAGGCGGCATTGACCTGCTTCAGAGCGCGCAGGGTTTCCTGATGGATGTTGCTGCTTTCGATGCTTTCGGCGCGTCCGCTGCGCAGCCGCTCCATATGGCGGTGCTGCAGCTTCTGTTCCAGATCCCGGATCAGATCCTTTTCCTCGACCAGCTGGCGGGCGGCCTCGATACTGCCGGTCATCAGCACATTGAGGGCAAGCTGCATGTTCGACAGAACCCGGTCGTGAAAATCACACAGATCGCGCCAGCCTTCGGGGGAAAAGCTGATGCCGCGCTCCTTTCTCTTGCCGGCCATGTTCAGAAGGTTCTTGGCGATCAGGTCGCCGGCGCTTTCGAAACTGGCGGCGGTCGAGGAAAGCTCCATGCTGCGCTGTGCCTGATCTTCGGGCAGTTCCTGCTGATTGAGGCGCGCCAGATACAGTTTGGTATCGAAATACATCCTGTTGACCTCGCGCTCCCTTTCCCGGATTGCGGTGGCCACGGCGTCATCCCAATTGTCGTAGAGCGGCATGACGGATGCCAGCATGGTTTCGATGGTTTCGCCGATGCGCAGCACCTCGCGGTTGGCACAGGCCAGGGCGCGGGCAGGCTGGTCAAGAACTTCCGGATCAAGGGCGCTCAGCCGTTCGATGGTGACCGAGGCCGTGCCCGGCTTTTCCAGAAGCCGTGCCAGAAGGTTGGTCAGCGGCCCGATCAGCGGCAACCCGGCCAGCGCCACGATCAGGTTGTAGGCCAGATGCAGGTTGATGGTCTGGCGCGCGGGGGTGGCGCCGAGAAAGCCCCACTGCGCAGATCCGATCATTCCGGACAGCAGGGCAAGGGCGATCAGCGCTCCGCCGCCGCGCAGCACCAGGTTGGCCAGCACCACCGTCCGGGCCGCAGGCGGGGCGCTCAGGGTCAGAAGGAAGGGGATGACCGCGCCGCCGAGGTTGGCGCCCAGAACCAGGCTCATGCCCGCAGGGGCGGACAACACGCCCTCGGCCACGAAGGTAACGAACATCAGCACCGCTGCCACGCTGGAATGCATGGCCCAGGCCAGCACGGCCCCCAGCAGGAAGGCCGAAATCAGATCATCCCCCAGATAGGCCGCGAGGGGGGCGATGGCATCATTGCTGCGCAGGGGTGCGGTCGCGGCGCGGATCATGTCGAGCGAGATCAGCACCAGCGCCAGCCCGGTCAGGATCCGCCCCCCCTGACGAACCGGCCGGCGGCGTCCGCGCAGGAACATGGCAACTCCGGTCACCAGCAGCAGCGGCACCAGCCATTCGGCCCGCAACAGCAGGATCTGGGTGATGATGGCCGATCCCACATCCGCCCCCAGGATGATGGCCAGGCCGACCGCCGTGCCGATCGTGCCCTTGGCAACGAAATCGGCAACCAGAAGCGCTACTGCCGTCGAACTTTGCAGGAGCACGGCGGTGAAGGTTCCGGTGCCGGCGGCCAGCAGGGGCTTGCCGGCGCTGCGCCGCAACCATTTGCGCAACTGGGCTGCGAAGGCGCGCTCGATCCCTGTGCGGATGATCCGCACCGCCCACAGCAGCAGCGCTGCCGCACCGGCAAGATTGAGCAGGAAAGGAATCAAACCGACGAACCCTGTGCAATGCAATTCCGACGGAAGGTATTTGCCGCCTGCGGGGAATGCAAGCCGCGCCGGGCGTCGGGCCGATGGCGGTGCCGGCCGAGGGCCGGGCGGGCCGGTGGAGCCGACGGATGATCGGTGTTATGCTGCGGCCGTGTTCCCCGGGCGTTCCCCGGCAGAAGCGGCAACAGGAGGCAACCATGAAAACCCTGCTTCTTTCCTTCGTGCTGATTTTTCCGCTTGCCGCCTGCGGCTCTGCCCAGACCGGGGCCGGCTCCGGGGCCATGCTGGCCGAGATCGCGCCGGACAGCGGGGCACGGGTGGACCAGGACGGCCCCGATGCCGAGGAAATCCGCAGCACCCTTGCCCGCATCGCCCTGCCGCCGGGGTTTCGCATTTCGCTTTACGCCATCGTGCCCGGCGCGCGGCATATTGCCGTGGGGCCGCGCGGATGGGGGGTGTTCGTGGGCACCCGGGGCGACAGGATCTGGGCGGTGCACGACAGCAACGGAGACGGGCGGGCGGACGTGGTGCGCGATTTTGCATCGTCCCTCGGGCTTGTCATGCCCAATGGCCCCTGTTTCGCTCCCGATGGCAGGCTTTACGTTGCCGAGCTGAACCGGGTGCTGATGTTCCCGTCGGCCGAGGATTTCTTTGCCGGCCACCCCGTTGCGGCCCATGCTCCGGTGCCCCGCGGCCGGCTGATCCCCCGTTCGGAGGAACATTTCAACCACGGCGCCCGGGTCTGTCGGGTGGGGCCTGACGGGCGGCTCTATATCTCGCTCGGGCAACCCTACAACGTGCCGCCGCGCAACAAGCTGGCGCTTTACGATCAATGGGGGATCGGCGGCATCATCCGCCTGGATCCCGACGGCAGCAACCGCGAAGTCTATTCCCGCGGTATCCGCAATTCGGTGGGCCATGACTTCGACCCGGCCACCGGCGACCTGTGGTTTACCGACAACCAGGTAGACGGCATGGGCGACGACATTCCCCCGGGCGAGATCAACCACCAGACGGCGCCGGGGCAGCATTTCGGCTTTCCCTGGTATGGCGGCGGTCATGTCCGCACCCGGGAATATGCCGGCGAGGAACCGCCCGGAGAGCTGGTGTTTCCGGCGGTGGAAACCGTGGCCCATGCGGCCGATCTGGGCATGCGCTTCTATACCGGCTCCATGTTTCCCGCGCGCTATCGCGGTGCGATCTTTTCGGCGCAGCATGGCTCCTGGGATCGCACCACCCCGGTGGGCGCGCGGGTGATGGTGACCTTCCCCGGCAGTGACGGCACCGCCACCATCCGCCCCTTCGCCGAGGGCTGGATCGATGAGGATGGAAGCTATCTGGGGCGCCCTGTGGATGTGGCGGTGCTGCCGGACGGTTCGCTGCTGGTATCGGACGACCATGCCGGCGCGCTTTACCGCATCACCTATGAGGGCGGGTGAAAGCCGGGAGGAGGTCCAGGCCAGGCAGGTGCGCTTCGGGCTGCGGCAGCAGACGGGACATCGGCAGCAGACGAAGGAACGTTTTTCATGAGATCGCTGGCGGAGAGACAGGGATTCGAACCCTGGGTGGGGTTGCCCCCACAACGGTTTTCGAGACCGTCCCGTTCGACCACTCCGGCACCTCTCCGCAGTTGGCTGGTGGCCATTCTGCCCGGCTATCTAAGCGCGAATGGCGCCCCTTGCAAGAGCAAATTCGCCGTGCCTCACGGGGTTGTGCCAAGAGCTTCGAACAGTTCTTCCAGTTCGTCGCGATAGCGTTCCCAGGCGTGCACCGAGCTGCGATAGATCGGCTGGCGCACCTGATAGACGCTGAGCGTGTCCACCCGGTTGCGGTTCTGGTGAAAGTCCAGGCACCGGTCTTCCCATTCAAGGCCGCAGGCCGCCAGCAGTGCGCGCGACTGGCCCTCGGGATCAGCGGTCAGTTCGTCATAGCTGATCTCGTGGAACCAGCCGGCGGGCAGGCGCTCGCGCCACCAGTCGATCATCTCCTCGAACATGCGGTAATAGAGCCCCAGGTCGCGCAGCCGATAGGCATAGCGGTGCGTGCCTTCCTGGAACACGTTCCGGTAGATCGACAGCAGGTTGTCGCGCGGATCGCGGCGCACCACCACCACATGTGCGCGGGGCAGGGCGAGGCGCACCAGCCCCATCATCAGATAGGTCTGGATGGACTTGTCGGTGATCCGCTCGGCATCGGGAAAGCGGGCGCGCATGTAGCGGGTGTAATGGCGGCCGAGGGCGGTGATCTCTTCGGGGGGAATCCTGCCAATGTGCCGCAGGCGCGGCGCCGGGCCGGTTTCCTCGCCGGAGATGTTCTTCCGGCCCTCTCCGCCGCCGGCCAGCAGCATGTAGGAACGGCGCGCGAATTCGCCGATCTCGCCGGCGCCGGTAACGGTGCTGTGGCTGGCCAGGATCTGTTCCACCAGCGTGGTTCCCGAACGGGGCATTCCGGTTACGAAGATGGGCGCGAAACTGTCGTCTCCTCCGGGGAAAGGTGAAGAAAAATCAAATCCTTCGAAGGCTTCCTTGATGGCATCGATTTCGCGGCGACGGGTGGCGATATCATAGGGGAAGCGCTGGTGCATCAGGTCGTTTGCGGGGCGCAGGTAGGTGAATACCCGGTCATGGGCGCCGATGTCCTCCATCGCCTTGGCCAGGGCAAAGCCCAGATGGCTGCGGTCTTTGGGGGAAAGATCGTCGCGTGCCCAGATTTCCTGCATGCGGGTCAGCAGGGGGTCATCGGGGGCAAACTTGTGCGAGGCCGAAAACACCCGGTAGGTTTCGCCGTTTTCCGGCTCAAGTTCCATTGCCCGGCGGAAATCGGCTTCGGCGGCTTCGAATTCTCCGCGGGCCTGGCGCAGGACAGCGCGCCGGGCGTGGGCAAAGGCATATTCCGGATCGCGTGCGATGGCCTTGTCGAAATGTTCCAGAGCCTCGTCTTCGCGGCGCAGCGCCCCGAGGGCACGGGCCAGCATCGCATGGGTGCGCGCATCGTCATGGCCAAGGGCAATCGCCCTGCGGAAGGCTTCAACCGCCGCGTCGTCGCGTTCTTCGCGCACCAGCAGCATGCCGCGGTTGAAATGCGTTTCGCCAAGCGCGGGCTTCAGTTCCTCGGCCCTGTCCAGCGCTCTTGCCGCTTCGGCGGGCTGATCGATCTGCAGCAGGCCCCGCCCGAGTGCCGACCAGGCCTCGGCCAGATCGGGGGCCAGATGCACCGCCCGGCGCAGGGATTCCACCGCCTGCATCGGATGGCCTGTTCCGAGCAGCAGGCGGCCCCGCTCCAGATGTGCCCGCGCCAGCCCCGGATCGATGGCCAGAGCCTTGTCCAGGCTGGCAAGGGCGGCCCTGTTCCGTCCGTCAGCCATCTGCGCACGCGCCAGCAGGTGCAGAAGGGCGGCCGAGCGCGGCTGCCTTTTCAGGGTCTGCATGATCCGGGTTTCGGCTTCGCCGGCCTTGCCCTTCCCGATCAGCGCTTCGATCTCCTTGTCCAGCCCTTCGGGCAGGCCGGCGGCAGCTCTGGTCCTTCCGGGGTTCAGCATCCTGCGGATCCGGGCCTTGGCCGGGCCGGGCAGTGCGCTGCGGCGCAGGGCATTTGCGAACTTGCCGAGTTCGGCCTCATCGCCCAGCCCGTTCAGCACCTCGGCCCACAGCGCCCAGATGGCCGGTTCCTTCGGCCTGATGCGCTGTGCGGCGCGCACGTGGGGCAGGGCCTTGGCGAAGTGGCCGGCCGAAGCAAAGATCCGTGCCACCTGAAAATGCACCTCGGCCAGTTTCGGGTTGGCGGCGATCAGTTGCCGATAGAGGGCCAGCGCCTCTTCCAGGCGACCGGCATCCTGCAGGGCCAGTGCCTTCTGGTAAAGCGTGGCGATCTGTCCGGGGGTGGAGGGGTGATCGGATCTGGACACGGGGCGAAGCTTTCTCCTGCAAGGGTTTTGCCGATGGTCTGGCAGTGTTGTGGGATCATTCCCTACTGCGTTTCCCTTACGCCTTTACGTGTCCGCTGTCCACGAATGGCCCTTCGGCGGGTGTGGGAGAAGGCCTGGACAGGAAAGCGTTTCCGGGGCGGGCCGCAGCCACGATCATGCCCCGACACAAAACCGGGCGGCAGACCGCCGGATCGGGCACAGCATGCTTGGCTTTGCCGTGAGCGGGCGCTATCGTCAGCCGACACGGCTTGCAGGATGAGGCGCTTGTATCATGTTCGCATATCCCGTCACCGCTTCCGCCGCCCGCGCCGGGCTTCTTGTCAGGGACAGGAAAGGCGCGCTGTCTGCCGGTGGCGCGTTGCTGCGGCTGGCCCTGTTTCTGGGTGCATTGCTGGTGGCTGCCGCGCCCCGGGCCGAGACGCGCCCTGCGGTGGCGCCCCTGCTGGAGCTCCTGCGTCTCGATGACATCATCAAGGTGATGCGCATCGAGGGCATCACCTATGCGACCGAGCTTGAAAGCGAATTCTTCCCCGGCCGCGGAGGTGACCGCTGGCAGGCCACCGTGGCAATGCTTTATGCGCCCCAGAATCTGCGGGAATCCTTTCACCGGCGCTTTGCGGCGGAAATGGAAGGGCGGGATATGGGCCCGATGGTGGAATTCTTTGCCTCTCCTCTGGGCCGGAAGGTGATCGGTCTGGAAATCTCGGCCCGGCGCGCACTGCTTGACGACGCTGTCGAGGAAACGGCCCGCGAGGCGCTGATGCAGATGCGCGCCGGGCGGGATCCGCGCCTGGATCTGCTGGCCGCGTTCATCGAGACCAACGATCTGATCGAATACAACGTGACGGGCGCCCTCAATTCCAATCTTGCCTTCTATCGCGGCCTGGAACGCGGCGGCGCCTTTCCCGAGGGGATGAGCGAAGAGCGGATGCTTGCCGAAGTCTGGGCGCAGGAGCCGGAAATCCGCAGCGATACCGAAGAGTGGCTCTATCTCTACATGGCCATGGCCTATCAGCCGCTGGATGACGCGGAACTGAAGGCCTATATCGAATTTTCCGGCACGCCCGCGGGACGGCAGCTGAATGCGGCGCTGTTCCGGGCCTTCGGCGACATGTTCGACGACCTGTCCCTTGCTCTCGGTCTGGCGGCGGCCGAACGGCTGCGCGGCGACGATCTCTAGGGTCTTTCCGGGGGCAGGATCAATGGGTTCCGGCCCCGGATTGCCGGCCGCCGGGTCCGGGCGGATCCGGGGTTGTCAGCGGCCGGAACGCCGGAAAGTTCCGCGCACGTCAGGGCCGGTGCCAAGCCAGCCGGCGATCACCCGGGCAAGGTGGTTGGTGATCCGCACCTTCTGGGTCAGCCCCTCGCGCTCGGCCTCGATGGCGCGGGCGCCGCTGTAGGCCACCAGATCGGCCTTGATGTGGTCGGGTGGGGTCAGCGGCTTGCCGGTGCGTGCGTCCACCACCTGTGCGGTGAACGAAATGTTGTGCACGCCGGCATTGCCGAGGGTGCGACGGGTCTTTTCGGTGAGGGCGTGGAATTCGGTGACCGTTGCGATCAGCCTGACCGGCCGGCGCCCCTTCAGCCCCGCCGCCCCCCGCCGCAGCCCAGTGGTAACGATCGCATCGACCTGGGCATAACGGTTGCCGGGGGGATCCCCGCGCCAGACGATATCGGCATCCGGCGCATAGGTGTTGGCCTCGGAAACGGTCAGGGTTTCGGGCACCTGCACATCAACCTCGACAACCCGCCAGTTGCGGGCTTCTTGCGGATCGACGACATCGCCATAGTTCGTTTCCCATTCACCGCCCGCACAGGCGGCCAGCAGGAAGGGAAGGGCGATCAGCATCAGGAGACGACGGCGGGCCGGAACGATCATTGGCTTCTTCCTTCGGTCGGGCTTTTGGCAATCTAGTCGCAACGGCGGGAAAAATGCCAGCGAAAAGAAACCGGCCGCGGGGCGGCGCCCGTTTCAGCCCCTCCGGCGCCTTCCGCCGCGCCGCCCGCCTGCAGCCCCGTGCGCCGCAGCCGAGGCGCCGGCCGCTTCGGCAAAGGGCGTGCCCGCCCCGACCGCATCGAGCACCCGGGCAAAGCGGATCCAGTCGGCGCCGTGGGGATCGTGGTTCATCAGCAGGTTGGCGGCGCGCACAGCCTCCATTTCCACCGGGCGGGTGGGATTCATGATGGCGCTGGTCATGCCTGCGGCAATGGCCATGGGCAGGAAGGCGGCGTTGATGCCGTGACGGTGCGGCAGGCCGAAGCTGATGTTCGAGGCGCCGCAGGTGGTGTTCACGCCCAGTTCCTCGCGCAGGCGGCGCACCAGCTGGAACACCTGCTGACCGGCGCTGGCCATGGCACCGATCGGCATCACCAGCGGATCCACCACGATGTCATGTGCGGGAATGCCGAAATCGGCGGCACGCTCGACAATCTTCCTCGCCACCGCGAAGCGCACGTCCGGATCTTCCGAAATGCCGGTATCGTCATTGCTGATCGCCACCACGGGCACGTTGTATTTCTTTACCAGCGGCAGCACCTGCTCAAGGCGCTCTTCCTCTCCGGTAACGGAATTGAGCAGCGGGCGCCCTTCGGCCGCTTCGAGCCCGGCCTCGAGCGCGGCGGGCACCGAACTGTCGATGCACAGCGGCACGTCCACCAGCTCCTGCACCAGTTCGATCATCCGGCGCATCAGGGGGGGTTCGGTTTCATTGGGATCGGGGTTGGAATTGTAGACCACCCCCGCATTCACATCGAGCACCATTGCCCCGCAGGCCACCTGTTCGACCGCATCCCTTTCGACGGTCGAGAAATCCCCCGCCTCGAGCTGGGCGGCAAGCTTCTTGCGTCCGGTCGGATTGATGCGCTCGCCGATCACGCAGAAAGGCTCTTCGAAGCCGATGACGGCGGTTTTCGTCTTGCTTTCGATAACGGTGCGGGTCATGAAACGTCCTGTTCTGGTTTGCGATGCGCGTTCAGCCATTCGGCCGTGGCGGCTATACCCCCAAGCGGGAAGAAATGCACGGCCTCGATCAGGCTTTCGGGATGAGCGGCCTTGTGGATGGCGATATCGGTCAGGAATCCGGTGGGTGCGTAGGGCCTGACAAGGCGGGTCACGTCCATTGCGCGGCGCTGCAGAACGCCAAGCGAGGGGCCGACACCGCAGGCAATGGCGAAGCGGATCAGCGTCTGCAGCTTCGCCGGCCCCGCCACCCCCAGATGAACGGGCAGGGTGATTCCCTGATCGGCAAGGCGCCCGGTCCAGGCGATCACCGGGGCGGCCTCGAAGGCAAACTGGGTGACGATCGCCATCGCGACATCGTTTTCGCGGGCGAAATCCTGTTTCCGGTGCAGTGCCGCCATTGCCCGTGTATCGCCGCCCTGCGGATCGATGTCGCGATTGCCCTCGGGGTGGCCGGCCACGTGCAGGCGGCGGAATCCTTCGAACAGGCCGCTTTCCAGCAATTGCATGGAACTGTCATAGATGCCCGCAGGGGCAGACATCCCGCCGGCCAGAACCAGCGCCTCGCGCACGCCGGCTTCGCCCCGATAGCGGGCGATCCACTCGGCCAGCATGGCGCGATCGGTGATCAGACGGGCCGGAAAATGGGGCATCGGCTCGAATCCTTCGGCGCGCAGGCGGGCAGCGGCCTGCACCATCTCGGCGACTGGTGTGCCCGCGATATGGGCGATACAGACGCGGCTGCCCCGCGGCAGCAGCGCGGCCAGATCGGGAATTTTCGCCAGGGTGCGCGGCATCACCTCGATCGAGGCGCCCTTCAGAAGGGTGGCCAGCGCCCGGTTTCCGGGCCTGGTGTCCGCTGTTTCATCTTTCGGTCTGAATTTCAGAAGTGCCATGGCTGTCTCCCGGATCTTCCTGCGCTCTGGTGTCGGGGCCTTCAGGCCCATCCCGAACCGGCAATCAGCGCTTTCAGCCGTGTATCGTCATGTTCGGCTTCGAGGCGCGCGACCTCGGCCCTGGCAACCGCCCGCGGATCGCCTTCGCGCGCGCCGACCGCCACCTTGCGCCACTCGGCCAGATAGGCATCGGTGCCGGCGGCACCCGATTTCATCGCGGCGCGGTCGATCGCCTGCTCGAAGCGCTCGGCAAGCTGCATCTTGACGGCCCGCCGCCCGCGCCCCACGATCACCTGGGCCGGAATGTCGCGCCAGTAGACGATGGTGACATCAGGCATCTGCTGATTCCCTTTCCGTTCCCGACCCTAGGCAGGCACGTCGCCTTCGCGCGTGCCGATTTCGACATTCCCGCGCCGTCAAGCGACGCTGCGGATGATTTACTTCAGTTGCTCTTCTGCAACCAGAGGCGCGGGGCGGAAAAATATTCATGATGATGATGAATGGAGATTCCGGGGCCGGGGGATCGAGTGAAACGGGGTGGAAGCGGGGCTGCGCAAGACTGGCCCCCCGGGTGGACGGGCCTTGAAACCTCCCTGTCCGGCGGTCGGCCACCTTGCGCGACGTACAAGGCGCGGTTACATTGAGGGCAACTTCAGGATGGAGGGCGTAACCATGGCGCCCAGGCGCTCGAAAGGTGCGGGCGCGTTCCCCAGGGCGGTCGAGCCTCCCGCACCGCAAAGGCCGGATCCGGCGGCGCTTTACGCTGCGCTGGATCTGGGCACCAACAGCTGCCGCATGCTGATTGCCCAGCCCAAGGGCAGCCAGTTTCATGTGGTGGACAGCTTTTCGAAGTCGGTTCAGCTCGGAGCCGGGCTTGAGGCTACGGGGCGGATCTCGCGTGCCTCGATGAACCGCACCGTGCAGGCCTTGCGGATCTGCCAGAAGAAGCTGCGCAAGCACGGCGTGCAGCGCATGCGTCTGGTGGCTACCGAAGCCTGCCGGCGGGCATCGAACCGGCGTGAGCTGCTCCGCCTCGTCCGGCGCGAGACCGGCCTTGAGATGGAGATCATCGGCACCGAGGAAGAAGCCCGCCTGGCGGTAATCAGCTGCGCGCCGCTGGTATCGGTCAATACCGAACAGCTGCTGGTGGTGGATATCGGTGGCGGCTCTACCGAACTTGTCTGGATCGATCTTTCCCGGGTGCCGAAGCTGGAGCGTCCGCGTGCCATCATGCGCCTGCACGTGGGCTTCGAAAGCGGCCCCTCGCCCTTTCCCAAGGCGCATGTGGTTGACTGGATATCGGTGCCGCTTGGCGTGGCCACCCTGCGTGACCAGTTCATGGATGTCGAAGGCGACGCCGCCCGTTTCGCGCTGATGAGTTGCCATTTCGAGGAACAGCTGGCCGGTTTCGCCCCCTATGCCGACGAGCAGACACGCGAGGGCTTCCAGATCATCGGCACCTCGGGCACCGTAACCACCGTGGCCGCCTGCCATCTGGGCCTGCGCCGCTATGACCGCAACAAGGTGGACGGGCTGCGCATGACATCCGACCAGATCGACCGGGTGATCGAGAGCTATCTGCGCCTTGGGCCTGAGGGGCGGCGCCGCGATCCGCGGATCGGACGCGACCGGCAGGCGCTGATCATGTCGGGGGCGGCAATTCTGCAGGCGCTGATGCGGGTGTGGCCGACCGACCGCCTTTCGGTTGCCGACCGGGGCCTGCGCGAGGGGCTGCTTTACGCCCAGATGAGCACCGACGGCGTGCTGGAAGACGGGCCGTTCTGATCATGGCCAGGAAGCCTCCCGGCAGCTCCGGCGACGGGCCGCGCAGAACAAGCGGCCGCGGCCAGCGTGATCTGCGCACGCGGGTAAGGACGGCGCGCGGGCGCAAGCTCAGTTCCACCCGCTGGCTGGAACGGCAACTGAACGATCCTTACGTGAAGCGCGCGAAGGCCGAAGGCTATCGCGGCCGCGCGGCCTTCAAGATCATCGAGCTTGACGACAGATACCGCTTTCTGCTGCCTGGCGCCCGGGTGGTGGATCTGGGCTGTGCGCCCGGTGGCTGGTGTCAGGTGGCGGTGGCGCGCGTCAATGCGCTTGGCGATAAGAAGGGCAGGCGGCAGGGCAGGGTGCTCGGGATCGACCTGCAGGAGGTCGAACCGATCCCCGGTGCCGAGATCCACCGG
Organism: Paracoccaceae bacterium; assembly: GCA_026989355.1. Lineage (GTDB taxonomy): Bacteria > Pseudomonadota > Alphaproteobacteria > Rhodobacterales > Rhodobacteraceae > WFVA01. The sequence continues at coordinate 114,257 of JALSJM010000013.1, forward strand.
ATCGATTTCATGGAAGACGGCGCCGACGAGCAGGTGAAGGCCTGGCTCGGCGGCAAGGCCGATGTGGTGATGAGCGACATGGCCGCCGCGGCCTCCGGGCACAAACAGACCGACCACCTGCGCATCATGGCGCTGTGCGAGGCGGCGGCGCATCTGGCTTTCGACGTGCTTGACGAGGGCGGCACCTTCGTGGCCAAGGTGCTGGCCGGCGGTGCCGAGGGCGACCTGCAGAAACTGCTGAAGCAGAAATTCGCCAGGGTGGCAAATGTGAAGCCCCCCGCCAGCCGCGCCGACAGTTCGGAGAAATACGTGGTCGCCACCGGATTTCGCGGCTGAAGGCGCATGCCGCCCCGAATGGCGCCTCCGGGCTCCGGGCAGGATTCCCGGCAGTTGCGTGAAGAATTCTGTTGCGCTGGCCAAGGATCCCGGTGATGCAGACGTCAGATAGCGTGGAATGCAGTTTGAAACAGTTACAGGAGCCTTCACATGTCAGTCATCCGTTTTCCGCATGTTCTTGTCCTTTCCCTGTTGCTGGCGCTTGTGCTTCTGTCGGATACCCGCGCCGCGCCGGCCGGTTCTCCGGTTCCGCTTGCCCGGCTGACGGATACCCGCTGGCAGGTGATCGAAATAGATGGCACCGCCTATCCCGAAACCCGCTCTCCGATCGTGATCCGCTTCACTGCGGGGGCCATTCATGTGGATCAGACCTGCATGCCCTTTCTGACCATTCCCGACAAGGATGGCGTCATGAAAATCTGGCAGCTGGACAGCGGGCTTCTCTGCTTCATGCGTCCACCCGAAGAAAGCCGGATACAGGATGTATTCCGGAGCTTCTCACATGTCGAGCGGGCAGATGAAAACCACATCAGGGTGGTTTCGGAGGATAGTGGTGATCTGGTTCTCCGGCTGCAGGCAAGCACCGGGCAGCAGCCCTGATCCCGGCCCGACGGCGGGCGTGCATCGGCGGTGCGGCGAGGGTCAGCCGCCCTCCTCTGTTGCCGTCGTGTCCGGCAGCAGCCGGCTGATGCCGGCACTGGCGGCGCGCGCCAGTTCGGGATCCAGCGACATGGGGATGTATTCGCCCCGCCGCCACAGTTGGCCCAGATCGTCGTAATGACGGCTGAGCGGATGGCCCGACTGGCCGGTGGATATGATGAACACCGAGGAATCGGGATCGGCAAAATCATAGACTCCGCGAAACCCCGCCCCGTGCACGTTGAGAAACGGATTGGGGCCTTCGCCCCTGGTGCGGCCGCGCAGCAGCGTGTTGTCGCCCCCGGAAGTGGACTGGCGGATGTTGACGAAATGCTTCAGCACCGGCAGCTTTCCCAGCACGGCGTGATCGTGGGTGGCCTGATGGGCATCGCCCCATCTCAGGCTTTCCAGATCGTTGCCGTAGTTTTCGCTGATCCACAGCAGGGCGTCGTCAAGTGCGAGGCGGGCGATGTCGGTGCAGCTTTCCCGGGCCGCCGACTGGAGGATGTCGCACCAGCGGGCAGCCCCGTCGGTGTTGCGGAAGACGCGCTCGATGAACAGCGGTTGCAGGTGCCTGTATTCATCGGCAAGCGGGCCCAGTTCATCACGGATCAGGCGTTTCTGCAGGGCCCGCATCCAGGCGGCATAGATCAGCGGTTCGGGCATGTGCTCGTTCATTTCGCCATTCCAGGCAGCCAGCATCTGAAGCGCCTTCTGGCGCCGGTGCTCGGGCGTGCCCGCGGGGGCCGGCTTGCCGGTGAACCAGAGGTTCGCCGCCACCAGCGGCAACAGGCTGCGGGCGGTATAGCTGACGGTATCGAGCTGTGCCTCGATGAAGCTCTCGCGGGTGTGGACCTCGCGGTTCATCATCAGCTTGCGCCAGCGGAAGATGCGTTGGCTGTCGCCCCACAGGAAGCTGACATGATAGGGAAAGGCGCGGCTGATCATCTTGTTGTTGGTGTTGCCCAGAATGCCGCCGGGGGGATCGATGAATCCGGGATTGCGGGCGTAATCGGCCCGGCCCAGCCAGCGGTTTTCCGGCAGCCATCCGGGGCTGGGCAGGCGCCCCTGCGTCTGGTGGCGCCGATCGCGCAGGGGCATGGCGCCCAGGGTTTTCATGGCGATGCGCTTGCCGTCGGTCAGCGTCAGGTTCTGCGAAGGCGCAACGAACAGCCTGCCCGCCTGCAGCGCCTCGTCGATCGATTTCGAGCGCATCAGCCGCATGGCCGATGTCATCGAGGTATCGCGCGGGGTCAGCACCGTCCAGGCCACCGAGGCCACATGGCCGGGCGGAGTGATTGCCGCCAGATCATAGTGGTTGCCGGGCAGAACCGGGCCGTTGGATGTCCAGCGCATGGTGATGGTGACGGGAGCTTCGCCGCTGATGTTGATGATCGACTGGCGCGTGACGAAGGGGCGATAGCCGTTCGGAGTCAGGTATTCCCCGGGGTTTTCCGGGTTGAGCTTTTCGATATAGACATCCTGATCGTCAAGATAAGACGAGGTCAGCCCCCAGCCCAGGTAATCGCTGCGCCCCACCAGGATGACGGGCATGCCGGGAATGGTGCCGCCGATCACGCCCCCGTCCTCAAGTTCGAGCCGGGCGAGATACCAGATCGCCGGAGCGGTAAAGCCGAGATGGGGATCATTGGCCAGAAGCGCCCCGCCGGCTGCCGAGCGCCCGGCCGCGGCAGCCCAGGCGTTCGAGGCCCCGGCCAGCCCCGGCTCGGGGAAGGGTGAAAGCGGGTTTCCCCGTTTCGGATCCGGACGCACCAGCGCCGCGCGTCGGCGGTCAAGCCCGGGAAACAGGCTGGAGAAGGGCGGCAGGGCCGCAAGCCCCGTCCCCGGGAAATCGGGCTGGATGTCGGCCAGCCGTTCGGGCGGCACCAGCAATGCGGTGCGTGCGCGCAGCACCTCGTTGGCCAGATGGCCCGACAGTTGCAGCGCCATCAGCTTCATGATGGCGATGGAATCGGCCGGCTGCCAGGGCGCGATCTCGTTCGAGAACAGAAAGAGTTCGGGCGCGCCACGCCCCCGTGCACCACGGTTGACTTCGGCCAGCCAGGCGTTGACCCCGTCGGCATAGGCCTGCAGCGCCGCCTTTGTCCGCTCGTCCTGCACCGCCACCGATCGGATTGCCAGCTCATAGATGTCAAGCCGGCGAACAAGATCATCGATCGGCAGGGTGCGCCTGCCGAACAGTTCGGAAAGCCGCCCCTGGGCCGTGCGCCTGAGCATGGTCATCTGCCACAGCCGGTCCTGTGCATGGGCGAAACCGAGGGCGAAGAACACGTCGTGGTCGTTCTTTCCGAAGATATGCGGCACCGCGGCGTGATCGCGCACGATGCGCACCGGTGCCGTGATCCCGGCAAGGCGGTAATCGGCGTCATAATCGGGCAGCGAGCGGGAGGCCAGATAATAGACAACGAAACCCGCCAGCAGTGCCAGCGCAAGAACGGCGGTGAAGATCCGTGCCAGCCATCGGAACAATCGTGCCATGCTCGGGAAACCCCGGTTTTGTGCTTGCTCCTCCCGGATGGGAAGCTAAGAATTGTTTAGCGTGACAGGGGCAGGAAGCGAAAGGGAAATGTGATGGCGAAAGTGGCGTTTCTGGGGCTTGGCGTGATGGGCTATCCGATGGCCGGTCACCTGGCGGCAAAGGGGCACAGGGTGACGGTTTACAACCGTACCGTCAGCAAGGCCGAAGCCTGGGTGGCCGAACATGGAGGGCATGCCGCCGCCACGCCGCGCGCCGCCGCCGAAGGTGCCGAATTCGTGATGGCCTGCGTGGGCAACGATGACGATCTGCGCGCCGTCTGTCTGGGCGATGAGGGTGCCTTCTGCGGCATGGAGACGGGCAGCGTGTTCGTGGATCACACCACGGTTTCGGCGGCGGTAACGCGCGAATTGCACGGGCTTGCGGCGGAATGCGGCATCGCCTTTGTCGATGCGCCGGTTTCGGGTGGTCAGGCGGGGGCCGAAAACGGCCAGCTGGTGGTGATGTGCGGCGGTGCGCCCGAGGCATTCGCCCGCGCCGAGCCGGTGATTTCCGCCTATGCCAAGACCTGTCGCCTGATGGGGGAAAGCGGCGCCGGACAGCTGACCAAGATGGTCAATCAGATCGCCATTGCCGGGCTCCTGCAGGGGCTTTCCGAAGCGCTGCATTTCGCCGAGAAGGCCGGGCTTGACGGGCGCGCGGTGATCGAGGTGATCGGCGGCGGTGCTGCCGGCTCGTGGCAGATGCTCAATCGCCATGAAACCATGCTGGACGGTGAATTCGACCACGGTTTCGCGGTGGACTGGATGCGCAAGGATCTGCGGATCTGCCTGGATGCGGCCGAAGAAAACCGTGCCAGCCTGCCGGTGACGGCGCTGGTCGATCAGTTCTACAAGGATGTGCAGAACATGGGCGGCGGCCGCTGGGACACCTCCAGCCTGATCGAACGCCTGCGCCGGCTGGCAGCAGGGGGCTGAACGGGCTGCGCCGGCGTTTTCCCGCGTTTTTCCCTGCGCTTTGCCACGGGCCGCCGGCCCTGTCCTGTCTCTGCCGTCCGGAGCGGCAGCCGGCTCAGGGAATGATGCGGGTGTATTTGGTGCCTTCCAGCGTTGCCCCCACAGCCAGCCCCGCCTGACCGAAGATGATGGCGATCACCGGAGCCAGCACGGTGGTGGTTTCCACGCCCACGTTGCCGCCCTTGTCGATCGCCACATATTCCACATCGCCCCCCACGGCCCAGCCCGAGGAACTGCGGAACTCGCGCAGGGCTTCTTCCGTCATGAAGAACAGCACCTGGGCATATTGCTGGGCGCCGATCTGCAGGCCGAAGCTGCCCGAAGCAACGGAATAATAGTCAACGGTCACCCCGTTTATGCGCAGGCAGCCGCGCCCGTAGGCCCCGCCGATTCCGAGCCCGGCCTTGGTGACCAGCGGGATCACCAGCATGCCGACGGACTTTTCGGCCAGGTCGCGGGTGCCGGGATATTTGCGGAACATGTAGTCGAGGGTTGCATCGCAGCGTGCGTCGATCCGCTCGGCTCCGCGTGTGCCGATGCCGTTTCCGCAGGCGGCAGTCGTGGCAGCCAGCGCAACCCCGCCCAGCAGGAAAGCCCGCCGGGAGGAAAACAGGGCCTGCGGCGGCCGTTGTCGGGAAATTCTGTTCATCCGTCTCGTGCCTCTTGCTTGAAATGCCCCGGCCTTGTGGCGGCCGTTACAGACCAAGTATAGGGGATTGCCGGCCGGCTGTCATTACATGTTGTAGATATGTGGCGGTTTGTTGCGCCGATATCGGGGCCTGCGCATGGTCCGCGCCCCCCCGTCAGCCGGCCAGCAGGCGCGCCACGCGCGGGGCAAAATAGGTGAGGATGCCGTTGCAGCCGGCGCGCTTGAAGGCCAGCAGGCTTTCCAGCATCGCCTTTTCGCCATCGATCCAGCCCCGTGCGGCGGCACTTTCGATCATCGCATATTCGCCCGAAACCTGATAGGCGAAGGTGGGCACGCCGAAGCTTTCCTTCACCCGCGCGCAGACGTCCAGATAGGGCATGCCGGGCTTGATCATCACCATGTCGGCCCCTTCCGAAAGATCGCGCGCCACCAGGCGCAGGGCTTCATCGGTGTTGGCCGGGTCCATCTGGTAGGTCGATTTGTCGCCGCGCGCGGCACCGGACAGGGCAGTCTTCCCCAGGGCCTGACCGGCCCCCACGGCATCGCGGAACGGCCCGTAGAAGGCCGAGGCATACTTGGCCGCATAGGAAAGGATCAGCACATCCTCGTGCCCGGCGTTCTCGAGCGCCGTGCGTATGGCGCCGATGCGGCCGTCCATCATGTCCGACGGCCCCAGGATATCGGCCCCCGCCTCGGCCTGGGCCAGCGCCATCCTGACCAGCGCCTCGACGGTTTCGTCATTCACGATCTTGCCATCGCGCACGAAGCCGTCATGGCCGTCGGGGTTGTAGGGATCAAGCGCGATATCCGTCATTATCGCGATCCCGGGCGCCGCTTCCCTGATCGCGCGGATCGCCCGGTTGGTGAGGTTGTCCGGGTTCCAGGCCTCTTCGCAGCCCGCCGTCTTGGCCTTCGGGTCGGTGCGGGGGAACAGGCAGAGCGCCGGAATGCCCAGTGCCATGGCTTCTCTGGCCGCCGCCACCGCGCGATCGACCGACAGGCGCGCGACGCCGGGCATCGAGGCCACGGGCTCTTCGGCATTTTCGCCCTCTATCAGAAAGATCGGCCAGATCAGGTCGGACGGTGCAAGCCGGGTTTCGCGGGCCAGTGCGCGCAGGGCTGGCGTGCGACGGGTGCGGCGTAGCCGCGCGGCGGGGAAGGGCGGTGGTGCCTGAATGCAGGATGACGGCATGATTTGCCTTTCGCGAAACATTTATTTAAGGGGTGGCATGGATCGTGACCAAGCTCAAGTGCGGGGAACGGCGCAGGCGCGCAACCAAGCGCGGAATACCGCAAATCAGACAGATCGGGGAACCGGAATTGGACTTGTATCAAGCTGTATTCGAGCTGATCGACATGCGGTCTTTCTCGAATCTGTGGTATTGGATGGCGCTTGCGGTGATGTGGTCCACGGTCAGCCACTGGGTTTTGGGGGTGCCCTACGACATGGTGCTGCGCGCGCGCCGTCATGGCGGGCAGGCGGCGGCCGATCTTGAAGACATGGTGCGCATAAACATCAACCGGATCCTTTACATCGCAGATATTTCGGGGGTGTGGATCCTGGGGTTTGCAAGTTTTGTCCTGACCTTGCTGGCAATCCTCGGATTCGCATACTGGGTCGAATTCGCGCAGGCGGTGTTCTTCCTGGCCTTTCCGATGTCGATCGTGGCGCTTATGTCGCTGCGCACCGCGCGCCGCATTCGCGCCGAACAGGCCAGCGGTGAAATGCTTTACAGGGGCATGGCGCGGCACCGCTTCTGGACACAGGTGGTGGGGATGATCTCGATCTTTGTCACCGCGATGTGGGGGATGGCACAGAATTATGGCCTCGGGGTATTCGGATGAGCGCTCCGGTTCCGCAAGGGCTGCTGGCACGGCACATCCGGCGGCCGGCCCGGAAGAGATGAGCGACACCGTCGGCCATAGCGCAGCCCGGGTTACCGTCAGCGGTGCGCCCGAGGGCTTTGATGCGCGGGTGCTGTTGCGCGAGCTCGGACAGGGCGAAAAGGCGCTCCGGGGCGGCGGCGGGCCGCGTGCGGTCATCCACATTGCCCGTGATGCCCGCCGTCTTGAAATGATGCGCGCGGCACTGGCCTTCTTTGCGCCGGAACTGCCGGTGCTTGATCTTCCGGCCTGGGATTGCCTGCCCTATGATCGGGTTTCGCCCAATCCCGATATCTCGGCGCGGCGGATGGCCACCCTGGCGGCGCTGGCGCTCGGGCAGGTGCCAGGGCGTTTCGCGCTGCTGACCACGCTTGCCGCCGCCGGCCAGTATCTGCCGCCGCGCGACACGCTGCGCGACAGCGCCTTCATCGCTGAAACCGGCCGCCGGATCGATGAGGAAACCCTGCGCGCCTGGCTGGCCCGTATGGGGTTTTCACGGGCCTCCACCGTTTCCGAACCCGGCGATTACGCGGTGCGCGGCGGCATCATCGACATCTACCCCCCCGGCGGGGCGGGGCCGGTGCGCCTTGACCTGTTCGGCGATGTGCTTGACAGCGCGCGCCGGTTCGATCCCGTCACCCAGAGGACGGTGGAAAAACTTGATCGGGTGGAACTGGCGCCGGCCAGCGAAATCATCCTGGATGCGGCCGCGATCCGCCGTTTTCGCCAGAACTATCGTATCGAATTCGGCGCCGCCGGAAGTGACGACCCCCTTTACGAGGCGATCAGCGAAGGGCGCAAGCATCAGGGAGCCGAGCACTGGCTGCCCTTCTTCCACCCGCGGCTGGAAACCCTGTTCGATTATCTTCCGCAGGCGCCGGTTCTGCTTGACGATCAGTTCGAGGCGGCCCGGCGCGCCCGTTGGGAAAGCATTGCCGATCAGTATGCCGTGCGCCGCGATGCGATGACTGCAAAAAACCGGCTCGACAGTGTCTACAAGCCTTGCCCACCGGAGCTTCTCTATCTTGATAATGCCGCCTGGGAAAAGGCAACCGCGCCGCTCCGGGTGCTTTCGCTGACGGCCTTGCCGCGGGCCACGGGGCCGGGGGTGATCGATGCCGGGGGGCGGATCGGGCGTGATTTCGCGCCGGAAAGACAGAATGAAAGTATTAATCTTTTCAAGGTGCTTTCCGATCATATTGAAGAAAAGCGTGAAGCAGGTGAGGTGATCATTACCAGCTTTTCCGAAGGCGCGCGCGAGCGCCTTCAGGGCCTGCTGGCCGACGAGGGTCTGACCGACGCCCGTCCGATCGGCGACTGGCGCGATGTGCCGGCGCCCGAAAAAGACCGTCGCGGCGGGGTGCATCTGGCGGTCTGGCCGCTCGAACGCGGTTTCGAGGCGCCGGAGGAGGGGCTGTGCGTGATCTCGGAACAGGACGTTCTGGGGGATCGGCTGGTCCGCCCGGCACGGCGGCGGCGGCGGGCCGAGAATTTTCTGACCGAGGCTCAGAGCCTCAGCCCCGGCGATCTGGTGGTGCATGTGGAGCACGGGGTGGGCCGTTTCAGCGGGCTTGAAACGGTGCGCGCCATGGGGGCCGCTCATGAATGCCTGGCGCTCGAATATGCCGGCGGCGATCGCCTGTTCCTGCCGGTCGAGAACATCGAGCTTCTGTCGCGATACGGCCATGAGGAAGGCCTGCTCGACCGTCTCGGATCGGGTGCCTGGCAGGCCAGGAAGGCGCGGCTGAAGAAACGGCTGCGCGAAACCGCCGAACGGCTGATCCGGCTGGCTGCCGAACGCGCCCTGCGCAAGGCCCCGGTGCTGGAGCCGCCGACCCATGCGTGGGAAGAGTTTTCCGCCCGCTTCCCCTGGCAGGAAACCGAGGATCAGCTGGACGCGATCGACGACGTTCTGGCCGATCTGGCCTCGGGGAATCCGATGGATCGCCTCATTTGCGGCGATGTGGGTTTCGGCAAGACGGAAGTTGCCATGCGCGCGGCCTTCGTGGCCGCGATGAACGGTTTTCAGGTGGCGGTGATTGCGCCCACCACGCTGCTTGCCCGCCAGCATTACAAGAGCTTCGCCGAGCGTTTCCGCGGCTTTCCGTTGAAGGTGGGGCAGCTTTCCCGCTTCGTGAGCGCAAAAGAGGCCGCCGCCACCCGCGCCGGGCTGACCGACGGCACGGTGGATATCGTGATCGGCACCCATGCGCTGCTTGCGAAATCCGTGCAGTTTCGTAACCTCGGCCTGCTGGTGATCGACGAAGAGCAGCGCTTTGGCGTGACCCACAAGGAACGGCTGAAGGAAATGCGTTCGGATGTGCATGTGCTGACCCTTACCGCCACACCGATTCCGCGCACGCTGCAGATGTCGCTTTCGGGGGTGCGCGATCTTTCGGTGATCGCCACACCGCCTGTCGATCGGCTGGCGATCCGCACCTATATCAGTGAATTCGATGCCGTCACCATCCGCGAGGCGCTGTTGCGCGAGCATTACCGGGGCGGGCAGAGCTTCTACGTGGTGCCGCGCGTCAGCGACATTGCCGAGATCGAGGAATTTCTGCGCGAACAGGTGCCCGAGGTCAGTTTCGTGGTGGCCCATGCGCAGATGCCCGCCGGCGAACTGGACCAGCGCATGAATGCCTTTTATGATGGCAAACACGATGTGCTTCTGGCCACCGCAATCGTGGAAAGCGGGCTCGACATTCCCACTGCCAACACCATGATCATCCACCGTGCCGACAGGTTCGGCCTTGCCCAGCTCTATCAGATCCGCGGGCGGGTGGGGCGCTCGAAAACCCGCGCCTATGCCTATCTGACAACCAGGCCCCGCGTGCCGCTGACCCCGGCCGCCGAAAAGCGCCTGCGGGTGCTGGGCGCGCTTGACAGCCTTGGCGCCGGTTTCACGCTTGCCAGCCAGGATCTGGAGATACGCGGCGCAGGCAACATTCTGGGTGAAGAGCAATCGGGCCAGGTGCGCGAGGTGGGTCACGAACTTTACCAGCAGATGCTGGAAGAGGCGATTGCCAGGCTGAAATCGGGCGAGGGCGAAGGGCTTGCCGAATTCGATGGCCAGTGGTCGCCCCGGATCAATCTCGGCGTAACGGTGCTGATTCCCGAGGATTACGTGCCCGATCTCGATGTGCGCCTTGGCCTTTACCGCCGTCTTTCGGGGCTTTCCACCAAGGTGGAGCTCGAAGGCTTCGCCGCCGAGCTGATCGATCGTTTCGGCAAGCTGCCGCCCGAGGTGAACACCCTCCTGCTGGTGGTGCGCGTAAAGGCCATGTGCAAGCGTGCCGGCATCGCGCGGCTCGATGCGGGTCCGAAAGGGGCAACGATCCAGTTCCACAACGACAGATTCGCCTCGCCCCGCGGCCTGGTGGAATTCATTGAAAGTCAGCGCGGCCTTGCCAGGGTGCGTGACAACCGGATCGTGCTGCGGCGCGACTGGAAATCGGCGGCCGATCGGGTGAAGGGCGTTTTCGCCATTGCCCGCGATCTGGCGCAGAAGGTGGCCGAGGAAGAAAAGCGCGCGAAAAGGCGATAGGCGCGTGGCGTCCGCTGCCGGCGCGCCATCCGGTGTGCCATGGGTGCGGCCCGGCCACCCGGCAGAGCCTTGCCGCGGCCGCTGACGGGCGGGTTTTTCAGGCTTCCCCGTCCGGTTCGTGGCGGATGCGGTGCATCAGCAGAAGGGCGCCGGCAAGGCAGATGAAGATACCGGTGGCCAGGGGCACCGGCGTGCCGTCGAAGGCAAGCCCCAGGGGAGCGGCGATCAGCACTGCGGCCACGGTCGAGACCGCGCCGATCACCGAGGCGGCCATGCCGGCGATATGCCCCATCGGCTCCATCGCAATGGCACCGACATTGCCCAGCGTGAGGCCGATCATGAAGAACAGCGATGCCTGCCACAGCACATAGGCAGCCAGTGCCGGTGCGCCTTCAAGCAGCCGTGCGGCGAAGAGCGCCAGCACCAGCCCCGTTATCGTCAGGCCACCGATCAGCGCCCGGTGCACCATGCGCCGCATTCCAAGCCTCATCACCAGCCTTGCGTTCAGAACATTGGCGCTGGCCGTTACCATGGAAATGCCTCCGAACCAGTAGGGAAAGTTGTCACCCTGACCGAAGGTGATGTCGAAGATCGGCTGGGTCGAGGAGAGCATGGCGAACAGCGCCCCGAAGATCAGCGACTGGATGAGGATGGCCCTGCGCACCACCGGGTGGGCAAGCACCGCGCAGAGGGCGGAGGCAAGCGTATCCGGTGCCAGCGGGCGGCGGTTTTCGGGTGCCAGGGTCTCGGGCTGGCGCAGTCCGACCCAGAGCGCCGAGATCAGCGCGAAGATCACGAAGCTTGCGAACAGCCCGCGCCAGCCCGCGAAATGGCTGATCAATGCGCCGAGCGCGGGTGCAAACACCGGCACGAGCGAAAAGATCAGCATTACCAGCGACATCAGCCGCGCCATTGTCCGGCCCGCGTAAAGATCGCGGATGATCGCCAGCGACACGATCCGTGGCCCGGCGGCCCCGATTCCCTGCAGCAGGCGGGCGGCCAGCAGCAGTTCGAGCGATTGCGCGAGCGCCCCGAAAAGTGCTCCGAGGATATAAAGGCCGACACCGGCCAGAAGCACCGGCTTGCGGCCGAAGGCATCCGAAAGCGGGCCGGTAACGAACGTGCCGAAACCCATGCCCAGCACGAAGCTTGTCAGTACCAGCTGGGCGCGGTTCGGAGCATAAGGGCTGACATCGGCGGCGATCTCGGGCAGGGCGGGCAGCATCGCATCGATCGAAAACGCGATGGTCGAGAACAGCATCGCCATGAGGGCGATGAACTCGGCCTGGGGAAGGCGTTTGCCGGGGGCGGCCATCAGGAGGGAGGCTCCCGACCGTCATGCGCGCAGATCAGGGAAATTTCCGGGATGATCTTCTGCCACTCCCGGCTGGGCAGGGCCCCGCTGGAGGCATATCGGCCGGCGATGATGAAGGTGGGAATACCGGTGATGCCCATGTCGCGGGCGGCCTTGTCCCGGGCCAGAACGGTATCCTTGTCGGCGTCGGAAGCCAGAAGCCGCAGGATCATGCGGCGTGTCATGCCGGCGCGCGCGCCCACATCGGCCAGCACCTCCGCCTTGCCAATGTCGCGTGCCTCGTTGAAATAGGCGCGAAACAGGGCGCTGGCCACCGGCGTCTGGCAGCCTTCGAGACCGGCCCAGAGGATCAGGCGATGCGCATCAAGCGTGTTGGGCGTGCGCTCGATCGCCGCGAAATCGATGTCGAGCCCCTCCTGTTCGGCAGCCTCAAGAACCGGCTTGTAGGCTTTTGCAGCGCCCAGCTGTCCGCCGAATTTGGCTTCCAGATACTCTGCACGATCCATCCCGCATTTCGGCATGCCGAGATTGAGCATGAAGGGCTTCCAGGTAATCGCGAAAGGATGATCAGGGCTGCCTTCAAGGGCGCGGGCAAGGCGTGTCCAGCCGATATGGCACCAGGGGCAGACCGGATCGGAATATATCTCGAGCGGGATCATCGCCGCTTCGTCGGAAGGCGGGATTTCCGGGTTCATTGCGGGGCCTCGTATGTCTGACGCAGCCGGCGGCGCAGGATCTTGCCGTTGGCGCCTCTGGGAATTTCGGGAATGTGACGATAGAGGCGCGGCTGCTTGTAGCGCGCGAGCCTTCGCGCCATGTGAGCCTGCAGAACCGATTCGTCAAGGGGGGCCGGTGCGGTATAGAAGGCTGCGATGATGCTGGCATCGGCCTTGACGGCCAGTTCCACCACCGCAGCCTCGCCGATATCGGGGTGGGCGGCAAGCGCCTGTTCGATTTCGAGCGGCGAAACGCGAAAGCCGCCGGCGTTGAGCATGTCGTCATTGCGGCCGAGATAGCGAACCGCCCCTTCCGGGGTGAATTCCCCCGTGTCTCCGGTGCGAAACCAGGGGCCGGTGAACCGCGCGGCGGTTTCCCCGGGGTTCCCCCGGTATTCCAGAAACAGGCCCGGATCAGAGCGGTGCACGGCGATTTCGCCCGCCTTGCCCGCCGGCAGGGGATGGCCGTCCTTGCCCAGCACCGCCACCCGCCGCCCGGGCTGGGGAAAGCCGAGCGTGCCCCCGGGCGCCGGACGGGCGGGGCTGCCCGAGATGAAGGTGGAGCATTCCGACATCCCATAGGCCTCGTGCAGCGCGGTGCCGGTGGCCTCGCACCAGCGCGCACGGATGGTTTCGGGCAGTTTCTCGCCCGCGGAAAGCCCGTGCCGAAGGCTGGGGGCTGCAATGCGGGGGTGGTGGCGCAGCATCCGGCGATAAACCCCCGGTGCGGCGGCAAAAATGGTGATCTCGCCCGCGGCGACAAGCGCAGGCAGTGACTCGGGAGGGGTGCCCGGCGCGGGGATCACGGCGGTGGCGCCAATGGTCCAGGGATCAAGCAGGCCGGTGCCGAGCGTGTAGGTCCAGTTGAAGGCACCGGCGTGAAGGAAGCGATCGCCGGCACCGGCACCATACCAGCCCTCGTGCATCATGGCGCGTGCAAGAATTGCCCGGTGGGCATGCACCACCGCCAGCGGCCGCCCCGAGGTGCCCGAGGTGAAGATGATGTAGCCGGGGCGTTCCGGATTACCCATGTGAAAGGGCGCCGGGGGCAGGGGGGCGAAAGCATCAAGAGCCTCCGCCGGCAGCACGGGGCAGGGGGGATCGGCCGGACAGGGAACTTCCCCGGCGCGGATGATCAGCGCCGGTGCAATCGTGGCGATGATGCGGACGACCTCGGCTGCGGTCAGTTGGGCCGACGTCGGCACCGGCACTGCGCCAAGGGTGAGCGCGGCAAGGAAGGCCAGCGGAAATGCGGCCGAATTGCCGATGCGCAACAGCACGCGCCCGCCCGGCTTCAGGCCCGCCCGCGAAAGCCCGGTGGCAATGGCGCGCACCCGGGTTTCGAGTTCCGCAAAGGAAAGACATTCGCAAGGCGTCGCATCGGGGGCGGCAATTTCAAGCGCGGGCTTGCTGCCAAGCGCCCGGGCATGCGCCAGCACATGGGCGGCCATGTTGAACCCCGTCGCGGTGTTGCATTCCCTGCCTGAAGCCTTGTTCATGCGCCGGTGCTACGCTTCGCCGTGAACAAAGACAATATGCAAAACGGGCGGCGGCCCGCGCAGGGCGGAAGGTTCAGATCGCGTTCTTCACCGTGCGCGCCCCGGCCGAGATGTCGCGTCCGATCCCTTCGACCGTGTTGCAGGCCGAAACCGCGAGCAGGGCCGCAAGAAGCAGAATTCGCCGTGTCATTCCGTTCAGTCCTCATACCACCAGACATCCGGCAGGAAGCCGATCCAGTCTCCGTAAAGCGGCAGTTTTTCCGGATAATGCAGTTGCCGGACATGGGCAAGGCGCGAAATGTCGGAATACCAGAAGGGGATCACGTAGCGCCCGGTGGTCAGAACGCGGTCGAGCGCGCGGGTCGCGGCGCGGAAATCTTCCTGCGAGGGGGCATTCAGGATCTCGTCGATCAGCGCGTCCACCGCCGGCGAGGCAACCCCCATCCAGTTGCGCGTGCCCGGTTCGTTCACGCCCTGGCTGCCCCAGTAGAGACGCTGCTCGTTGCCGGGGCTGAGCGACAGGGCGCGGCGATAGTAGGTCATGTCGAAATCATAGGTATTGGTGCGCTCCTTGTACTGGGCGCTGTCGATGGCGGTAACGGTGGGAAAGATCCCGAGCCGTTTCAGCGATTCGACATAGAGATCGACGATCGCGCCATTCTGAGTGTCGCCCGAGCGCAGCAGGATCTCGAAGGCGAAGGGTTCGCCCGCGGCATTCCTCATCACCCCGTCCTGCACCGTCCAGCCGGCCTCTTCGAACAGCTTGAGAGCCCGGCGGATGCCCTTGCGGTTGCGCTCGCTGCCGTCACCCTCGGGCAGGCTGTAGCCTTCAAGCGCGCCGGGCGGCAGGCTGTCGGCGAAGGGTTCGAGCAGTTCGCGCACCCGCCCCTCTGCCGGCCCCGGGCGCATGCCCAGCGGCGAGTTCGAAAAATAGGAACGGATGCGCGGCAGCGCCACGCCATTGATCGCCCTGTTGATGAATTCGAAATTGAAGGCGGTGATCATCGCCTCGCGAACGCGCCAGTCGGCAAACAGGGCGTGGCGGGTATTCATGACCAGCCCGCGGATGCCGGTGGGGCGCTGATGGGGGATTCCGCTCTTGACGACATCGCCGGCCTGAACGGCTGGAAAATCATATGAATTCAGCCACTTGGATGCACTTCCTTCACGAAATACACTGGTTTCGCCGGCCCGGAAGGCCTCAAAAAGAACCGAGCCGTCGGCGTAATAGTCATAACGGATCTCATCAAGGTTGTGGCGCCCGCGGTTGAAGGGCAGATCCTTGCCCCAGTAATCGGGGTTGCGCCGGAACACGATGTATTCACCGGGCTTGAAATCGCTCACCACATAGGGCCCCGAGCCGATCGGCACCGGATCGACACCGCTTTTCGCGAAATCCCGGCCTTCCCACTGGGCCTTCTTCAGGATCGGCCGCAGCCCCAGGATCAGCGGCAGTTCGCGGTCTTCGGTGTTGAAGGTGAAGCGCACCGAGCGCGGGCCGGTCTGTTCCATGTTCCCGATCTTCTTCCAGGCGGTCTGGTAGCGCGGGTGGCCCTGGGTGCCGAGGGTTTCGAACGACCACATCACATCGGCGATGGTAACCGGGCTGCCGTCGGAAAACCGGGCCTCGGGGCGCAGGGTGAATTCAACCCATTCGCGATTCGGTCCGGTGGTGATCGATTCGGCCAGAAGCCCGTAAAGCGAGAAGGGTTCATCCCAGTTTCGCCCCATGAGTGTTTCAACCACATGGGCCCGCACCCCCCAGGGCGCGCGTCCCTTCAGGATGTAGGGGTTGAGCGAATCAAAGCCTCCGGCTTCGCCGAAAACGATTCTTCCGCCTTTCGGGGCAGCCGGATTCGCATAGGGCAAAGACACAAAATCCGGTGGCAGGGCGGGGGCACCATACATAGCTATGCCATGCCGGGCTGTTTCACCGGCAACTCCGTTGCCGGCGGAAAGGCCGAATGCGGCAAGGAAAAGCAATGCAATGCGGAAGATCTTCGTTTTCATGGCGGCGACAATCCCTGGATTTTTACGGTTGATTGTTGCTCAGGCTAGCGGGGCTTGGAAGCGTTTTCAAACTTTTAGCTTGGAGATGCGCGGCGAAAGGCTTATAAAGAGGTCACTGCTCGATAGGTTTCTTGCCTGTATGAAACCTGCCTCAATAACTTGACGCCCGCCTTGTGCGGGCGTTTTTTTTGCAGGCGAATGGCTTTCTGGCGGCCCGCGCCGTCATGCATGCCTTGCACGCACGGGCCGGGGCCTGCGCACCCGGAGCCATGCGGAGTGCATCCATGCCCGCCCAGACACGGAAGGGCAGGTAATCAGTCAGAGATTCATGCAGAAACGGCCGTCTGCACGGCAATGCAAACAGAACAACCGCGCCTTTCACGGGCCGGCTGTTTCTGCCCGCATGTCTGGTGTGCCCGTCTCAGGAGGCGGGCGGAACCGCAGGCGGTACGGTGTTGCCGCCCCCGCCGCCTGCCGAGGCGGCAACGGCCAGGAACAGCAGCATGAAGATCGGCACCAGAAGCCCCGCTCCGCTGGAGGCTGCGGTATCTTCGGCAATCACTTCCGGTTCTATAAGCGGTTCTCCGACGCTTCCTGCGAAAGAGGGCGTTGCAAGTGCGCAGGCAAGCAGAACTCCGGCAAATCGTTTCATGAGACAGACCCCTGTTAGCCACATTACATTGAATGGTAGCAGTATAGGCGTATCCTGTAAAATTCAAAGATAATTATACAAGATATGGGGTGTGCCTGCGTTTCTCGCGCGGCGCCGGCAATATACTGCCGACATGACGCGCATGCGCACAGGAAGGGCGGCAGGGGCCAGAAACGGCAGCTCCGCTCCGCCAGGAAAGGGGAGAGGGCCGACGGCAGACAGCCCGGGCCTGTCACTCGCCCCGCTGTCACTCGCTCCGCGCGGTGCGGCCCTGCCCTGGGGCGGCCTCCTCGCCGGGCAGGGGCAACATCGGCTGATCGTCGTTCGGTTTGCCCGGATAGACAAGCCCGGCCGAGATCACCAGTTTGGCGGCATCCTCAACGGACATGTCGAGCAGGATCAGATCTTTCCTGGGCACGAACAGCAGAAAGCCCGAGGTCGGGTTCGGCGTGGTCGGCAGGAATACGCTTTCGATGTCTTCGTCGCGCGGGATGCGGGCGCGGATCTCGCCCTTGGCCGAGGTCGAGATGAAGGCGATCGCCCAGATGCCCTTGCGTGGATATTCCACCAGGCAGGCCTTGTCGAACGAGGTTTCGGACTGCGCGAAAACCGTTTCGGCGATCTGCTTCAGCCCGTTGTAGACAGAGCGCACCACCGGCATCCGCTCGACGAAACGTTCGCCCATGTGGATCAGCGAGCGGCCGATCATCCCCTTGGCCATCCAGCCGACGAACACGGTAAAGATCAGAAAGATTACCGCGCCGACGCCGCGCACATCGACGCCGATATAGTTTCGCGGCTGAAATTTCTCGGGAACGAATTGCAGCACCAGCCCGTCAACCCAGCCGACGAAGCTCCACATCAGCCAGATGGTCAGTCCGATCGGTGCGATCACCACCAGCCCCGTGATGAAACTGGCGCGCAGCCCGGCAAACATGCGGCGCCGGTGGCGCTGTCTTGGGTGCTGTTGGTCCTTGTTCTGCACGGGCATTCCCTTTCACGGAGCAAACCGCCGGCAGGCCCTTCCGCCAGCCCGACCGTAACATCGGCCGAATGTAGTAACAGCCCCCTCCGACTGCAAGCGCCGGATGGCAGGCGGACCTTTCAGCGCCCTGTCCGGTGCTGCCCGGGCGAAGCCCTGCCGGACGGGCCGGACGGGAACGGCGGAGCAGGATCGCCGCTTGCCTGATGCGCAAGGGCCGCGGCGATTCGCGCCGCCAGGCGGGCATTGTTCAGCACCAGCTCGATATTTGCGGCAAGCGAGGCTCCGCCTGTCATCGCAAAGATGCGTTCAAGCAGGAAAGGGGTGACATCCTTGGCGGCGATGCCCTGGGCTGCGGCTTCCTCCTGGGCGCGGAGGATCAGCGGCGCCAGGGTTTCGCGGGCAATTTCCGCCCCGGCCGGAATCGGATTGGCCACAAGCTGCCCTCCGGCAAGACCGAGCGCCTGGCGTATCAGCTGGGAACGGGCGATCTGCGCGGGATCGTCCATGCGCAGCGGGCTTTTCAGCCCCGATCCGCGCGACCAGAAGGCGGGAAATTCGTCCTGGCCGAAGGTGATCACCGGCACGCCCAGGGTTTCCAGCACTTCCAGTGTCTTGGGAATGTCGAGGATCGCCTTGGCCCCGGCAGCCACCACCGTTACCGGGGTGCGGGCCAGTTCGTGCAGGTCGGCCGAGATGTCGAATGTGTTCTCGGCGCCCCGGTGCACGCCACCGATGCCGCCGGTGGCGAAGGTGCGGATGCCGGCCAGATGCGCGGCGATCATGGTGGCGGCAACCGTGGTGGCGCCGGTGCCGCCGGTGGCGATGCAGGCGGCGATGTCGGCGCGCGACAGCTTGGCCACGTTTCGGGCCCGGCCAAGGGTGTCCAGTTCATCATCTTCCAGCCCTGCCGTCAGCATGCCGTCGATCACCGCGATGGTTGCCGGCACGGCTCCGGCTCCGCGCACCTCGGCTTCGACCCGGCGGGCGGTTTCCACATTCTGCGGCCAGGGCATGCCGTGGGTGATGATCGTGCTTTCCAGGGCCACCACCGGCGCGCCGCGGGCCAGGGCCTCGGCCACCGCAGGGGAAAGGCGCAGCGGAAGCGCCGGGGAGGCGGCGCCGGGGGAAGCTGCATGCATGTCACCGGAAATGGCCGGGCGCGGGGTGGGGCTGGGGGGGGAAGTCATGATGGCGGTTCTCCGGAAACATGCCTGGCTGCGGCCTGCGACGCTGCGGCCAGTGCCGCCATGCGCCCGGCGCCGCGCAGTTCGGCGGCCACATGGGCCGCCAGGAAGGTATCGCCCGCTCCGGTAACCTGCACCGCCCTTGTCGGTGGCGGCAGCTGAATGGCAAGGCCTGCCGCATCGGCCAGGGCGCAGGGATGCGGGCCGTCGGTAACCAGAACCCGATGCACGCCACGTGCACGCAGCGCGCGGGCGGCCTCTTCGGCCCCGGCGAAGGTGCTGTCGCAGAGCAGGCCCGCCTCTTCGCGGTTCACATAGAGGGTCAGACGGGAATGGCCAAGCAGCGGAAGCAGCCTTCGCGCCTTGCCGGGCGAGGCCGGTGCCACGCGCAGATCGGCGCTGGCAAAGGCCGGATCGCGGGCAATGGCGGCCAGCAGGGATTCGGTCAGGTTGCCGTCAAGCGCGATCACCCCGTCATGGGGGCGCTCGGGCTGGCCGAAGGTGCCGTCACGCAGTGGCGTCAGGATCCGCTCGCCCGCGGCTTCGAGCCCGCGGGCATCGGCGATTGCCGCAATCAGACCGTTTGCCCCCTCGACCGCCATGTAGCGGTCGGTGGGCAGATGGTCCGATACGAATACGTGCTCGGTCATCATTCCCATGCGCGCGCAGGCCGCCAGAAGCGCGCGCCCGTCATCGTCGCGGCCGACTGCCGTCAGAAGGGCAGGGGTCAGACCGAAGCGGCAGAGCGTCATGGCGATGTTCAGCGCCACCCCCCCGGGTTGGCGGCTGATCCGCCCCGGCACATCGGCCCCCAGGTGCATGGGGCCGGGAGTGCGGCCGATCACGTCCCACAGCACCGCGCCGATGCACAGGATGTCGGCGCGTCGGCCGGCGGGGGCGCTGTTGCGGTCTTGTCGGGGCGGATCATCTGCCATGGGGCGGTTTTCGCGCGAAAGGGGGGGCAAGGCAAGCGGATCGTGCGGCGGTTCGGCAGCAGAGCCGGCCGGGCATGCGAAAGGGCTTGCAGGGGCGGAGGCATTGCGTTACATGCGCGAACACTTCACAGGCGGGGCTCTGGGCCCTTGCGGGGAGAAATCCTGCAAGGGTCCGCCGGTTGGGCAACAGCCCTGAACGGCCCCGCCGAGGATCAAACCGGAAAGGAAGATGACAATGGCGATTCCCGAGTTCACCTTGCGCCAGCTGCTGGAAGCCGGTGTGCATTTCGGCCACCAGACCCAGCGCTGGAACCCCAAGATGGCACCGTTCATCTATGGCAAGCGCAACGGCATCCACATTATCGATCTGACCCAGACCGTGCCGATGCTTGACCTGGCCCTGAACGCGATTCACGATACCGTGGCCAAGGGCGGGCGGGTGCTTTTCGTGGGCACCAAGCGCCAGGCGCAGCAGCCGGTCGCCGAGGCGGCCGAGAAAAGCGCACAATACTACATGAATCACCGCTGGCTGGGCGGCACGCTGACCAACTGGAAAACCATCTCCAATTCGATCCGGCGGATGCAGGCGCTGGAGGAACAGCTGGAAGGCGCCACCGAGGGGCTGACCAAGAAGGAACTGCTGGGCATGACCCGCGAGCTTGAAAAGCTGCAGGCGGCGCTTGGCGGCATCCGCGACATGGGCGGCATCCCCGACCTGCTGTTCGTGATCGATGTGAACAAGGAAGCGCTTGCCGTGGCCGAGGCCAACAAGCTTGGCATTCCGGTGGTGGCGGTGGTCGATACCAACTGTTCGCCCGATGGTATCGACTATATCATTCCCGGCAACGACGATGCCGCCCGGGCGATCCAGCTTTACTGCGATCTGGCAGCCCGGGCAGCGCTTGAAGGGATGTCGGCCCAGCTTGGCGCCGCCGGTGTCGATCTTGGCGAGATGGCGGAAGCCCCCGCCGAAGAGGCCCTGAGCGAAGCCGCCGCCCCGGCAGGGGAAAACCCCGCTGAAGAGAAGGCCGAAGCGGCTCCGGCCGGGGAAGAGGCTCCGGCCGAGGCGGGAGAAGAGGCCGGGGAAACGGCGGAAAAGACCGAAGCGGCCAAGGCCGGCTGAAACGAAGGCATGAATTGATGCCGGCGGCCCCTGCCGCGGGGCGGTCGGCCAACCTGCAATTCCCGAAGGAGAGCCGAAAATGGCAATTACCGCTGCAATGGTGAAGGAGCTGCGCGACAAGACCGGCGCAGGCATGATGGACGCCAAGAAGGCACTGACCGAAACCGGGGGCGACATGGACGCCGCCGTTGACTGGCTGCGCACCAAGGGCCTTGCCAAGGCCGCCAAGAAGGCCGGGCGCACCGCCGCCGAGGGCCTTGTCGCCGTGAAGGTGAACGGCGGTCGGGGCGTGGCTGTCGAGGTGAACTCGGAAACCGATTTCGTGGCCAAGAACCCGGAGTTCCAGGAAATGGTCGGCCAGATCGCCGAAGCCGCCCAGGGGGTGGATGATTTCGAGGCGCTGAAGGCCGCCGATCTGGGTGGCAAGCCGGTGGCCGACGTGATCACCGACAAGATCGCCAGGATCGGCGAAAACCTGACCCTGCGCCGCATGGCCGTGGTAGAGGGGGAAACCGTGGTTTCCTATGTTCACAATGCGGTAACCGAGGGCATGGGCAGGATCGGTGTGCTGGTGGCGCTGAAGGGCGGCGATACAGGCTTTGGCCGTCAGCTGGCCATGCATATTGCCGCCGCCAACCCGGCCGCGCTTTCCGAAGAGGATCTCGATCCGGCGGTGCTTGAAAAGGAACGTCAGGTGCAGATCGAGATCGCCCGCGAATCGGGCAAGCCCGAGCAGGTGATCGAGAAGATGATCGCCGGGCGAATGAAGAAGTTCCTCTCCGAGGTCACGCTTCTGGGCCAGGCCTTCGTGATCAACCCCGATCAGACGGTGGCCGAGGCCGCGAAGGAGGCCGGCGCCGAAATCACCGGGTTCACCCGCATGGAAGTGGGCGAGGGAATCGAGAAGCAGGAAGACGATTTCGCCGCCGAAGTGGCGAAGATGTCGCAGGGCTGAGCCCGGACGGCCGACAGGTGCAGGACACAAGAACGGTGCAGGAAGCATGGGCTTTCTGCACCGTTCCCCGCGTCCATCTTGGGGAAATGAGGACTAGACGCTTTGGATGCCGGATGCTTTGGCGAAATATGCACCAACACAACCGGCGCCGGTTTCCCGGGCGGGCAGGCCGGGTTCCTAAAATGACACGAACCCGACCGCCCTGCGTTCCCTGGCTTTGAAAGCCACCACTCACGGAACGCGCTCATCATGCCCGTTCCCTGAAAATCCCGAAAGTCAGGTTTTCCTTACCATGCGTCATTTTTCCGGAGGATCCGGGGCGCAGATCCGGGGCCTGCGAGGGTCAGCCGGAAATCACGAAAAGCTGTTTCTGAACAGAGGCTTTCAGAACTGCCTGGGCGGTGGTCTCGACATCAAGGGTGTTGCGGGCAAGCCGCAGGTGCTTTTCCACCGTTGCCGGGGTCAGCCCCATGATGGTGGCGATATCCTGTATCGTCTTGCCCTCGCCCACCCATTCCAGCACCTCGCGCTGACGATCGGTAAGCTGGCGGTGCAGCCCGCGGAAGGGCAGGCTCATGATCTTCAGATGGGCCACATTGCAGATCACCTCGATCCCGCGCCCGTGGCGCTCCCATATGCCGTTCACCTCTTCCTGCGTCATCCCCCGCCGTGCAACCAGCGCAAGGCCGCCCTTGGTGCGGGAAGAAAGCGAGGGAAAGCTCAGAGAATATCCGGCGGTGACACCATGCCGGCGGTTGAACGCAACCACCGCCTTTTCCGCATCGCTCAGCGCGCCGCGGGCTTCCAGTTCGCGGATCCTGTCCCAGCTGCAGCTTCCTTCGTTGTCGATCGCCCAGCGCACCATGGGGCCGTTTATGAACATGCCGCCGTTGATGAAGCGCTCGATGTATTCCTGGGGATGGTTGCTCAGCATCATGTGATCGGCAGGATCCCCGATCGATCTTTCCGTCTTGAAGGTGGTGCAGCCGTACAGCAGGCGGTCAAACCCGTATCCGGCCATCTGCCGGGTAAGGTTGCTCCAGACTTCTTCGATCGTCTTGGCCCTGACGAGCCTTTCCAGAAAGGTCAGCATGCGGCATGTCCCCATCACGCCATGCTCTCGTTCAGAGATGCGATCATCGCATCGATGGCAAGAATGTAGCCCGCGGCTCCGAAACCGCAGATCTGCCCGACAACAACCGGCGCGATCATCGAGTGGTGACGGAATGATTCGCGCGCGTGGATATTGGACAGGTGCAACTCTACCACCGGTATATCGACCGATGCAATCGCATCGCGCAAGGCCACCGATGTATGGGTATAGGCCCCGGCGTTCAGGATGATCCCCTGGTGGTTTTCCGGAGCGGCCTGGATGGCGTCGATCAGGGTGCCCTCGTGGTTCGACTGCTGGAACGACAGCAGGACGCCCCGGGCCTCGGCATGGGCACTGCACGCGGCTTCTATCCGGGGCAGGGTGGTGGCGCCGTAGATATCCGGCTCACGCTTGCCCAGCATGTTCAGATTGGGACCATTCAGAATCAGGATCGAGGTCATGGCGGCGCGCTTTCCGTTCGTGGTCGGACTCTGGCCTTAGACCAAAATCCGCCGTAGCGTAAGCCCCCGCGGCCAGCGGCCCAGCGATTGCATGGCGGATGAGGGAAAATGAACACGCAGAACAAGGTGGATATCCTGATCATCGGCGGCGGCATCATGGGCTGGTCGGCGGCATGGTGGCTGGCGCGCCGTTCCGGTCGGGGGGCAGGGGGCGGGGCGGGCATTGCTGTTGTCGAACGGGATCCCGGCCACCGGCACAGTGCCACCGCGCTTTCCGTAGCCTCGATCCGCCAGCAGTTCACTACCGAGGTCAACATCAGGATTTCACTGTTCGGCATTGATTTCATAAGGAATTGCCACCTGCATGTTGGCGCGGAACACTGCCCCGGGGGGCTGCATTTCCAGGAAAACGGCTATCTGCTTCTCTCCGGAACGCCCGCGGGAGCACAGGCGCTCGAGGCCGCCGCCGCCCTGCAGAATCGCCTTGGCGCCGCAACCCTGCTGCTGACGGGCGACACGCTGGCAACCCGTTTTCCCTGGCTGAATACCGCCGACGTGGCGCTGGCAAGCCTTGGCACCCGCGATGAGGGCTGGTTCGACAACATGGGCCTTCTGCATGCCTTCCGCCGCGCTGCCCGGGCCCTGGGCGTTGTGCAGATTGCCGACAGCGCCGTGAAGCTTCTGCCCGGTGCCGGCGGGCGGGTGCGTGGCGTGCATCTGGCCCGCAGGGGCCCGACAGAAGCGGGCATCGTGATCTGCGCCGCCGGAACCGGCGCGGCGGAACTGTTGCGGTCCTTGGGTGAAGAAATACCTGTAGAACCCAGAAAAAGAACGGTTTTCATCATAGATGCACCAAATGCGGATGGCACCGAAGCACCGCTTCTGGTCTGCCACAGCGGCTTTTATCTGCGCCCCGAGGGCAAGCACTGGCTTTGCGGGGCCGTTCCCGTCGGAGACGGCCCGGCAGATCCTGCGGATTTCGCGCCTGATCTCGATCTGTTCGAACGCCATATCTGGCCGCGCCTCTACCGGCGCGCGCCGTGTTTCGACAGCGTCAAGGTGCTGTCGGCCTGGGCCGGGCATTACGATTACAACCGCCTTGACCAGAACGCGTTGATCGGTGTGCATCCGAACTGGTGCAACCTTTATCTGGCAAACGGTTTCAGCGGCCACGGGCTGCAACAGGCGCCGGCCGTGGGGCGTGGCATTTCCGAACTGGTTCTGGATGGCGCGTACAAGACGATCGATCTTTCGGAGCTTGCCGTGGAGCGTGTTCTTGAAAGGCGCGCGTTTCGTGAACTGAACGTGATCTAGGGCCTGTCGCGTCGGATCGCACTTGCTTCGCTCGGGGCGCCTGCGCGCCGAATCCGATCATGTGCGACAGGCCCTAGTGCAGGAAAATCCCGCAATCCATTGCAGATACGGTGAGTTTCACGATGCATCCGCTTTTTCTTCAGCGCCAATTATTACCATAATACTGATTATGCGTAATATGGATCCTGCGCCGATTGGGGATTCGTTCAAAGGGCTCCTGCCCCAGGTGAATGGAACTCTGTGGCATCCCGGTGCTGCAGAAGACATTTCGCGCTGTCACAATTATGACAAATTTATCTCTATGTTCGTTCGATCAGGACAACAGGCACTACACATGATCCCGCAAAGGCTGCACTATGCCTTTGCAGGAAACGGAACCAAGGGACGCAAATGGACACAGAAACTGCACCAGCTGGTGCGGGTAAAGGTAATCTGGACGCCTTTTATTCCCGTGCACATTCCCGTCATCGTGGCCTGATCAGCGAGGAAGAACAGCAGAAGCTGAAGAAGGCCCGCATTGCCATTCCCGGGATGGGGGGCTTGGGCGGTCTTTACGGCGCAACCCTTGCGCGCACCGGTATCGGCAGGTTTTCCATTGCGGATTTCGATCGGTTCGATGTGCACAACATCAACCGCCAATATGGCGCCATGGCCAGCACCATCGGCAAGGACAAGGTAAAGGTGATGCACGACATCATCGCCGATATCAGCCCGGCCGCCGAAATCCGCATGATGAAC
>JALSJM010000014.1 GCA_026989355.1 Paracoccaceae bacterium
TCGTGGCCTTGTCGGTTTCGATTTCGGCGATCACGTCGCCGGCGTTTACCGTATCGCCTTCCTTCACCAGCCATCTGGCAAGGGTGCCTTCCTCCATGGTGGGCGAAAGCGCGGGCATCAGAATTTCGATCGGCATGGGCCTTCTCCCTCAGCGATAGGTAACGCGGCGGACAGCATCGACCACCTCTTCGACGGTAACCAGCGCGAGCCGTTCGAGATTGGCGGCATAGGGCATGGGCACATCCTTGCCCGCAAGCGTGATCACCGGGGCATCGAGCCAGTCGAAGGCCTGCTGCATCAGCACCGACGAGATATGGCTGCCGATCGAACAGACGGGCCAGCCTTCCTCGACGGTAACGCAACGGTTGGTTTTCATCACGCTTCTGACCACGGTGTCGGTATCCATCGGGCGCAGGGTGCGCAGGTCGATTACCTCGGCCTCGATCCCTTCGCCGGCCAGACGTTCGGCGGCTTCCATCGCATGTTTCATGCCGATACCGAAACTCACCATGGTCACGTCGCTGCCCGTGCGCCAGATCCGGGCACGGCCGAAGGGCACCGTGTGATCTTCCAGTTCGGGCACATCGAAGCTCTGACCATAGAGAATCTCGTTTTCAAGGAAGATCACCGGGTTGGGATCGCGGATGGCGGTTTTCAGCAGCCCCTTGGCATCATCGGCGGCCCAGGGGACAACCACCCTGAGGCCGGGGATATGGGCATACCAGGCGGCGTAGTCCTGGCTGTGCTGCGCGGCCACGCGCGCCGCCGCGCCATTGGGGCCGCGAAACACGATCGGCACGTTCACCTGTCCGCCCGACATGTAAAGCGTTTTCGCGGCGGAATTGATGATCTGGTCGATCGCCTGCATGGCGAAGTTGAAGGTCATGAATTCGACAATGGGCCTGAGGCCGGTGAAGGCCGCGCCGATGCCGACGCCGGCAAACCCCTGTTCGGTAATGGGCGTATCGATCACGCGGCGCTCGCCGAATTCATCGAGCAGCCCCTGGGAAACCTTGTAGGCCCCCTGATACTGGGCCACCTCCTCGCCCATCAGGAATACGCGATCATCGCGGCGCATTTCTTCGGCCATGGCATCGCGCAGGGCTTCGCGCACCGTCTGGCGCTTCATCGGTGTGCCTTCGGGAATTTCCGGTTCCTGCGGGGCAGTGGGCAGTTCGGGGGCGGCGGGTGCGGATGCTGCCGGCGTGTCCGGGGTGGGGGCCGCGGGCGGGGCCGTGGCTGCCGCGGGGGGCTGCGGCGGGTTGTCCGGCTGTCCCTGCGGCCGGGCGGCGGCGATGTCATCGGCGCTTTCACCCTCTTCCAGCAGCACCGCGATCGGGGTGTTCACCCTGACTCCGGCCGTGCCCTCGGGCACCAGGATCCGGCCGATCACGCCTTCATCGACGGCCTCGAACTCCATCGTGGCCTTGTCGGTTTCGATTTCGGCGATCACGTCGCCGGCGTTTACCGTATCGCCTTCCTTCACCAGCCATCTGGCAAGGGTGCCTTCCTCCATGGTGGGCGAAAGCGCGGGCATCAGAATTTCCGTGGGCATTGATCTTCTCCGTCCTGTCAGGCGCTTTCGGCTTCGGCATAGATGTCGGACCACAGTTCGGCCGGGTCTGGTTCGGGGCTCTGGCGGGCGAATTCGGCGGCTTCGTTGACGATTGCCTTCACCTCCTTGTCGATTGCCTTCAGGTCATCTTCGCCGGCCATCCCGCCCCCGAGCAGCAGGGCGCGCACATGGTCGATCGGATCGTGCTCTTCGCGCATTTTCTGCACTTCTTCGCGTGAGCGGTACTTGGCCGGATCCGACATGGAATGGCCGCGATAGCGATATGTTTTCATTTCAAGGATGTAGGGCCCCTTGCCGGCGCGGCAATGGGCGGCGGCGCGGGCGCCGGCCTTTTTCACGGCCAGCACATCCATGCCATCCACGGCCTCGCCCGGGATGCAGAAGGCGGCGCCACGGGTATGAAGCTCGGGAGAGGAGGACGCGCGGCTGAGCGCGGTGCCCATGGCATACTGGTTGTTCTCGATCACATAGACAACGGGCAGCTGCCACAGTTCGGCCATGTTGAAGCTTTCGTAAACCTGTCCCTGGTTGGCCGCCCCGTCGCCGTAATAGGTGAAGGAGACGCTGTCGTTGCCGCGATAGCGGTTGGCGAAGGCCAGCCCGGTGCCAAGGGGCACCTGTGCGCCAACGATCCCGTGACCGCCGTAAAACCCCTTTTCCTGTGAAAACATGTGCATGCTGCCGCCCTTTCCCCGGGAATAGCCGTCGCGCCGCCCGGTGAGTTCGGCCATCACCCGGGCCGGATCCATGCCGCAGGCCAGCATGTGGCCATGATCGCGGTACGAGGTGATGCGCTGGTCCCCTTCCCTGGCGACCGCCTCGAGCCCCACGACCACGGCTTCCTGACCGATATAGAGATGACAGAACCCGCCGATCAGCCCCATGCCGTAAAGCTGCCCGGCCTTTTCCTCGAATCGCCGGATCAGCAGCATGTCCCGATAGAACTTCAGCAGCTCTTTTCTGGATGTCTTTGGTTTTCCTCGGGTTCTCTTTTTTGCCATGGCGCGGCTCCGGGTTTGGTCGCAGGTATAGTTTAGCGTTAAACTATATGTTAGCGGATAAGGTGCCCGGGGGCGAGAGGGAAAATTGCAGCGGAGCGGAGACAGGGTCGGAGGGTTGGCCGGCATGTGCACGGGGCGCAGGGCGACGATTGCGGGCCTTTGCCGGGGCCTGCGCTCAGCGGATCACGATCTCGTCCTTGCGGATCAGGCCCAGCACGCTGCGGGCCTGATCGTCGAGCAGGTCGAGATCAAGGAATTCATCCGACAGGCGGCGGGTCTTGTTCCGGATCCGGGCAACCTCGGCCTCGAGGCGTTCGAGCTCGGCCCGGAGGGCTTCGCGCTCGGCTTCGATCTGTACGCGCCGGAACAGGCCGGATTCACCTTGCACTGCCGAGAAGGTGAAATAGGCTGCTGCGCAGAACATCAGGGAAAAATAGATCAGGGCACCGACAACCGGTTTCTTATGTGCCATTCGTACTCACCACCTCGTGTCCTGGCCTCTTGGCGGGCCGTTTCGCTAAGAATGGCACAAGTGATTCGCTTTGTGAATCCCCTTTTGCGAAAAAAGGGTTAGACTGTCGTGCCATGGTGAGCTTCCAGCGGAAGAGCCGAGGGCAGAAGGGGCGGGAAAAGGGCTCTGGAGGAATACATGACATGGAACGCGAAATGGAATCCGACATGAAACCCGGCGCCGATCTTGACGTGCTGACGGCTGCGTCCAACCAGCCGCCCGAACGCGGCGATATCGATCTCTGGGCCGCGGATGCACCTCTTCGTGCTGCCATTGCCGCTTTCGGGGGGCGGGCCGGGGTGCTGGCCGGCCACGGGGCGGCGCTCGGGCGGGGCGAGATGCGCGCGGCGGGGGCCGAGGCCAATCGCTGTCTGCCCCGTCTGGAGCTGTTCGACCGCGCCGGGCGGCGGCTGGACCGGGTGCGCTTTCATCCGGCCTATCATGATCTGCTGCGCCTTGGAATCGGGGCGGGTTACAGCGCCATTGCCTGGGAAGATGCGCCCGGGGGGCATGTGAACCATGCGGCAATGGTTTATCTGCACAGCCAGGTGGAGCCTTCCACATGCTGCCCGATGACCATGACCCATGCGGCGATTCCCGCCCTGCGGAAGCACGGGGTGCCGGCGCTGGCGGATTTCTGGGTGCCGGGGCTGATGTCGCGCACCTATGATCCTGCCGATGCACCGGCGGCCGAAAAGGCGGGTTTCACACTGGGCATGGCGATGACGGAAAAGCAGGGCGGATCGGATGTGCGCGCCAATGTCACCCGTGCGCTCCCCGATGATGCGGGCTGGCGGCTTTACGGACACAAGTGGTTCTGCTCGGCGCCGATGTCGGATGCGTTTCTCACGCTGGCGCAGGCCCCCGGGGGGCTCAGCTGTTTTCTGGTGGCGCGCTGGCTGCCCGACGGCACGCGTAATGCGATCCGGATCCAGCGATTGAAAGACAAGCTCGGCAACCGCGCCAATGCCTCGGCCGAGATCGAATATCACGGCGCCCGGGCCGAGATGATCGGCGAAGAGGGGCAGGGTCTGCGGGCCATTCTGGAGATGGTGCATCATACCCGCCTTGATACGGCGATGGCACCGGCCGGGCTGATGCGCGCGGCGCTGGACGAGGCGCACCACTGGTGCCTGCACCGCAGTGCCTTCCAGCGCCGTCTGATCGATCAGCCGCTGATGCGCCGGGTGCTGGCCGACCTGACGCTTGACTGGCTGGGGGCGCTCTGGCTCGGGCTGCGGGTGGCCGCGGCATTTGATGGAACCTCCGGGGAAGATCGTGCCTTTGCCCGCATCGGGGTGGCACTGGCGAAGTTCCTGTCGAACAAGGCCTGTATCGGCGTGGTGGGCGAGGCGATGGAGGTGCTGGGCGGCATGGGCTATGTGGAAGACACGCCGCTGCCGCTGCTTTATCGCGAGGCGCCTCTGAATTCGATCTGGGAGGGTTCGGGCAACGTGATCTGCCTTGATATCCTGCGCACGCTTGCGCGCCTGCCGCTGGCGGGCGAAGTCCTGAGCGCCGAAATGGAGGCGGCGCGCGGGCTCAGCCATGCATATGATGCAGCGCTTGCGGCGCATCGCGCGCGCTGGCCGGGGCTGCCGCCAGAGGCCGATGCGCGCTGGTTTGCCGAAAGCGCCGGAAGCCTGCTGACGGCTTCGGTGCTGCTGCGCCATCAGCCCGGTATCGTGAGCGAGGCCTATGCGCGCACGCGCCTGAGCGGCGTGCGGGGCCGGGTGGCGGGGGCCCTTCAGGGGGGTGACGAAGGGGCTATCCTTGATCTGCTCGGTACCGGGGCGGAAGAATGACCGGTGGGTGAATGAAGGCGCATGGGCGCCGTCGCCGTTTCGCCCGCGGCATGCGGGAAGCTTCCGGCAGGGATCTCCGCAGATCGATGACGGGGCCGCGTTTCACAACAGGCGCAGTTCGGGCGGGAGGTGCTGCGAAGTGAGCGCGGGGATCACCCGGCTGGCGCCGGTGAAGTCATCGCCATCGGTATAGGCCGAAGGGGTGACAATCACCCGCAGCCCGGCGTCTTTTGCCGAAGTCAGGCCGGGGCGGCTGTCTTCGAAGGCGATACAGGCCTCGGGGGGCAGGGAAAGCTGCCTGAGGGCAAGCAGGAAGACATCGGGCGCGGGTTTCTTGGCCTGCACCATGTCACCCGCGGCGATGGTGTCGAATATGTGCCCGGCCGGCAGGCCCCAGCAGCATTGCGTCAGGGCCTCGACATTGGGCAGGTTGGTGGTGGTGGCCACGGCGATCTTCAGCCCGGCCCTGCGGGCCGCGGCGATCAGATCGGCCACGCCGGGGCGCAGGGCAAGCCCGCCTTCGGCAAGGATTTCGTTGTAGCGGGCGGTCTTTTCCCGGTGCAGACGGGCGATCTCTTCCGGTGACAGGCGGGAGCTTTCGGGAAGGCTTTCCTGAAAGGCCGAGATGCGTTCCTTGCCACCGGTGGTTTTCAGCAGTTCGCGATAGAGATCGCGCCCCCAGTGCCAGCCAAGCTTCCATCCGGCGAAGGTTTCGTTGAAGGCCTGCCGGTGTGCCTCTTCGGTTTCGGCAAGGGTTCCGTCAACGTCGAAGATGAGCGCCCGGAGTTTCACGGATCCGCCCCCTTGTGGTGTCAGCTTCGGGAAGAGGTCACCGGCTCCGACCCGGTGCCCGGGGCGCTGTGCGCCCTGATGAAGGGGGCGAGTTCGGCGAAATCGGCAAAGGCGAACTCATGGGGAAGCTCTTCGGGCGGGGTCTTGCGGTAGCCTCCGAGAAACAGGGCAAAGGGCAGTCCGGCGCGCTGTGCGGTTTCGGCGTCGGTCTCGCTGTCGCCCACATAGATGGCCGTTGGCACCTCCAGTGCTGCAAGGGTGGCACGAACCGGCGCCGGATCGGGTTTCTTCACGCCCAGCATGTCGCCCCCCTGCACGTGATCGAAGAATCCGGCAAGGTTCAGATGTTCGAGCACCGCCAGGGCCGGGGCCACGGGCTTGTTGGTGCAGACCGCCATGCGGTGGCCGGCGTCTTTCAGGGTTTCCAGCGCCGCGACAACGCCCGGATAGGGCCGGGTCAGGGTGACGGCGCTTTCATAGCGGGCCCCGAATCCGGCCACCAGTTCGGGATGCAGGGCGGGATCAAGCCCGGTTTCGCGGATCAGGCAGGTGACCAGCCAGGGCACCCCCTTGCCGATGAATCCGGTCACGGTTTCAAGCGAAAGCGGCCCCTTGCCATGTTCGGCCAGCAGGCTGTTGGCGGCGTGGTGAATATCGGGTGCGCTGTGGATCAGCGTGCCGTCGAGATCGAAGACGATGGCGGCCATCAGGTGGTTTCCTTCCATTTGATCGAGCATCCCATCGAGGGGATCTGTTCGGCCGGCCCCCGGCCGGTTTCGGCCACCTGCTTCATGGCTTCATGGAGATCGCGGCGCAGGTCGGGCGGCCCGGCCTGTTTGCGCGAGGCATCGAGGCGGCCGCGATACTGCAGTTCGAGATCCGCGTTGAAGCCAAAGAAATCGGGGGTGCATGCGGCGCCGTAGGCGCGCGCCACGTCCTGGCTTTCGTCGAACAGATAGGGAAAGGGGAATTGCCGTTCCTCGGCCATCTTCTTCATGTTCTCGAAGCTGTCCTGGGGATAGGCCACCGGATCGTTCGACGAGATCGCCACCACGCCGATGCCGATCGCCTGCAGGTCGCGGGCATCGCGGATGATGCGATCGAGCACTGCCAGCACATAGGGGCAGTGGTTGCAGATGAACATCACCAGCGTGCCCTTTTCGCCCTTCACATCGTCAAGTCCGTAGCTGCGGCCATCGGTGCCTGGCAGGGTGAAATCGGGGGCTTTCCAGCCGAAATCGCAGACGGGTGGTGTGACGGCCATGGCTTGCTCCTTCCTGTTCGCGCGTGGTTGGACGGCTGGCGGCGGCGGCGGGGCCGCCAGGCCGGTGGGTCCTAGCCCTGCAGGGGCATGAAACGATAACGGTTCTCGCCGGTCTTCTCGGCCTTGCCGATGCCGGGGTGGGTGATGTGATAGCCGATCAGGGTCATGTCGTCGGCGGTGATGCGGTCAAGCAGCTTCAGCCGTGTTGCGGCGCCGGCTTCCAGATCCTGATCGCTGCCCGAATGCCATTCGGGGCGCTCGAAGGCCATGTGATCGTTGCCGATTGCATCGCCCGTCACCATCACCTGCCCGGCAGGGGTGGCGAGGGCGAAGGCATAGTGGCCGGGGCTGTGGCCGAAGCTGGGCACCGCCAGCACGCCGGGCAGGATTTCGGTTTCGCCATCGAAAAGGGTGAAGGCATCGCCGCCCAGGGTATCAAGCCGCCGTTTCGCCCCCGAGGCGAAGGAGGCGCGGTTCGGGTCGATCCGGTTCAGGGTTTCGGGATCGGACCAGTAATCGAATTCGACCCGGCCCATCATGTGCTCGGCCCCATGGAATGTGGGTTCGTCGAAATCGTCCAGAACGCCCCACAGGTGATCGGGGTGGCCATGGGTGAACACCACATGGGTGACATCTTCCGGGGCCACGCCAATTTCGTCAAGCGCATCGGGCAGCTCGCCCACGGTATCCTGGAAGCCGGCGCCCGAGCCCACATCGAAGAGCACGGTGTTCGTTCCGTCGCGCAGGAGCGTGACATTGCAGGGGGGCGTGATCTGCTCGGGGATCGCATCGAAGCCGTGAGATTTCAGCAGTTCGGCCAGTTCGTCCTGGGGGGCAGGAGCGAAGATGAAGCTGCCGGGCAGGGTGAGGTGACCGTCCGACAGGGTATCGATGCGGATATTGCCGGCCTCGATGGTGCCGAGCGCCCACATGCGCGCCGGCAGGCCGGCGGAAAGCGCGGCGGCGCCGGCGGCGGTCAGGAAATGGCGGCGGGAAATCTTCATGACTGTATCCTCGTCTGCTGGTTGGTGGCGCGGCGCGGGCGGAGGCCTGCGCCATGCGAAACCGGGTATGGAACATCCTCATGTTTGAATATGAAGGACGCATGCGGTTGCGTCCAGCCCGTTTCGGCCTGGCGCGGAGGCAGCAGGGCAGACGGGCCGGTCTGTGCTCAGCCGCGCGCCCTTTCGGCCGCTTCGCGGATGGCGCGGATGTTGTGCCCGTAAACCTCGGGAGTATCGACCGAGCCCCCCTTGAACACCGCCGATCCGGCCACCAGCACATCGGCTCCGGCTTTCACCACCAGGGGTGCGGTTTCGGGGGTGATTCCGCCATCGACCTGGATATGGATTGGCCGATCGCCGATCATCCTGCGCACGCGGGCCACCTTTTCAACCGCCGAGGGGATGAATTTCTGCCCGCCGAAACCGGGGTTGACGCTCATCACCAGCACCATGTCGAGCATGTCGAGCAGGTATTCGATGGATTCGGGCGGAGTACCGGGATTGAGCGACACGCCGGCCTTCACCCCCTGTGCCCTGATCGCCTGGATGGTGCGGTGAATGTGGGGGCCGGCCTCGGCATGGGCCACGATCATGTCGGCTCCGGCCTTGGCATAGGCTTCGATATAGGGATCCACGGGGGTGATCATCAGATGCACGTCCATGAAGGTTTTCACATGCGGGCGGAAGGCCTTCACGGCGGGGGGGCCGAAGGTGAGATTGGGCACGAAATGGCCGTCCATCACGTCCACATGCACCCAGTCGGCGCCCTGGGCCTCGATGGCGCGGATCTCGGCCCCGAAATTGGCGAAATCGGCGGAAAGGATGGAAGGCGCGATCTTGATGGAGCGGTCGAAGGACATGATGTTCACCTTGTGACTGGGGGCAGGGCGGGCACTATTGCCCGCCCGTGGATTTCGTCAAGCCGTTTTCGGATCAAGCGCGCCGTCGGCGTAGCGCCTGGCCATCTCGTCCATGTCGATCACCTTGATCCTGCTGGCATTGCCGGCGGTGCCGAAGCGTTCGAAGCGGTCGAGGCAGAGCTTTTCCATCTCTTCCATGGCCGGGATCAGGAACTTGCGCGGGTCGAATTCGGTCGGCTTTTCGGTGGCCACCTTGCGGAACTGACCGGTGATCGCCATGCGGTTGTCGGTGTCGATGTTCACCTTGCGCACGCCCATCCTGATGCCCTTCTCGATTTCCTCGACCGGCACGCCGTAGGTTTGCGGCATCTCGCCGCCGTATTCGTTGATCAGATCCTGCAGATACTGCGGCACGCTGGACGAGCCGTGCATCACCAGGTGCACGTTGGGGATCTTGGCGTGGATCTCGGCGATGCGGTCCATCGCCAGGATTTCGCCATCGGGCTTGCGGCTGAACTTGTAGGCGCCGTGGCTGGTGCCGCAGGCGATGGCCAGCGCATCCACTTTGGTTTTTTCCACGAAGTCCCGGGCCTGGTCGGGATCGGTCAGCAGGTCTTCGCGGCTGAGCTTGCCCTCGGCGCCCGAGCCGTCTTCCTTGGCCGCTTCGCCGGTCTCGAGGCTGCCGAGCACGCCCAGCTCGCCCTCGACGGATGCGCCGACCCAGTGGGCCATGCGCGCGACGCGCTCGGTGATCTCGACGTTGTATTCGTAGGAAGCCGGGGTTTTCATGTCGGCTTCCAGCGAGCCATCCATCATCACGCTGGTAAAGCCGTGGCGGATTGCGCTCAGGCAGGTGGCCTCGTTGTTGCCGTGATCCTGATGCATGCAGATCGGGATGTCGGGGAACATCTCGGCCAGCGCCTGGATCATGTGGCGCAGCATGATGTCGCCGGCGTAGGAGCGCGCGCCACGGCTGGCCTGCATGATCACCGGCGCATCGCATTTCTGCGCCGCGCGCATGATCGCCAGGCCCTGTTCCATGTTGTTGATGTTGAAGGCCGGCACGCCATAGCCGTTCTCGGCGGCGTGGTCGAGCAGTTGTCGAAGGGTGATGAGTGCCATTTTCTTTCTCCTCAGGCAGCCTTGGCGCGCATCAAAGCGCCGATTCCGGGAAGGGTCTTGCCTTCCAGCCATTCCAGAAACGCGCCTCCGGCGGAGGACACGTGGGTGAAGTCGTCTGCCGCGCCCGCCAGGTTGAGTGCGGCCACGGTATCGCTTCCGCCGGCCACCGATACGCAGCAGCCTTCGCGGGTGAGCTCGGCCGCGCAGGCGGCCAGAAGCTTGGTCGAGTGGTCGAAGGGCGGGATCTCGAAGGCGCCGAGCGGTCCGTTCCACAGGATGGTATTGGCATCTGCCAGCACCGTCTGGAATTCGCGCAGGGCGGCGGGTCCGGCATCGAGGATCATCGCATCCTCGGGGCAGGCATCGGCGGCGCAGATCTGCTTGCGGGCATTGGCTCTGAACTCGCGCGCGACCACCACATCGCGCGGCAGCAGGATCCGGCAGCCCGAACGTGCCGCCAGGGCGCGGATCTCGCGCACGGTTTCGGCCTGGTCGGTTTCGTGCAGCGAGCGCCCCATCGGCGCGCCCCCGGCAAACAGGAAGGTATTGGCCATGCCGCCGCCCACGATCAGCGTGTCCAGCTTGCGCACCAGGTTCTTCAGGATTCCGGTTTTCGACGAAACCCTGGCACCGCCGATGATTGCAGCCGCCGGGCGCTCGGGGTGTTCCAGTGCCGCCGAAAGCGCCCTGATCTCGGCCAGCATCAGAGGCCCGGCCACCGCGGGCAGCATGTGGGCGATGGCCTCGGTGCTGGCATGGGCGCGATGTGCGCAGGAAAAGGCATCGTTCACGTAGATATCGCCAAGGCGGGCAAGGCGGGCGGCAAGGGCCGGGTCGTTCCTTTCCTCGCCGGGTTCGAAGCGGATGTTCTCGCACAGCATGGCTTCGCCGGGGGCAAGTGCCGAGGCCATGCCCTCGGCCTTCGGGCCGCTGCTCTCGGGGCAGAAGCGCACCCTGCCTGCAAGCGCCTTTTGCAGGGGAGCGGCAAGGATTCTGGTGGAAAGCCCGTCCACCGGCCTGCCGCCGGGGTGCCCGAGGTGGGCCAGAATCACCAGCCGGGCGCCCGCTTCCAGAAGCGGCTTCATGCCATCGGCAAAGCGGGTGATGCGGGTGGCATCGCTCACCGCGCCGTTTCCGCCGAAAGGCACGTCGAGATCAGCGCGCACCACAAGGCGCCTGCCCGCCGCCGGAATGTCGTGAAGCGCCGGCGGGGTCATCAGATCATCTTGCCGATTGTGACGGCGGTATCTGCCATTCGGTTCGAGAACCCCCATTCGTTGTCATACCAGGAGAGGATTCGCACCATGCGCCCTTCCATGACCTTTGT
>JALSJM010000015.1 GCA_026989355.1 Paracoccaceae bacterium
TGACGCCCAGCAAGGTGATGGTGTTGCCGCCCAGGGCGTCGATCACCACATCCGCGCCCACCTGCGCCATGTGGCTGGCGGTGAGGTCGGCGAAATCGGTGATCTCGGAAACCGCCGAAAGGTCGATCTTCTCGAACACGTTCAGCGCTTCGAAATCGGTGATCACGTCCTGGCCGAAACCGTCGGCGAACACGAAGACATCCCAGTTGAAGTCACCCTGCAGAATGTCGTTGCCGGCACCCCCGATCAGGGTGTCATAGGCGGCGCCGCCATACAGGCGGTCGTCGCCATCGCCGCCGTTCAGAACATCGCTGCCCGTCATCCCGTAAAGCGCATCGTTGCCCGCGCCGCCGTTCTGCGTATCGTCGCCATGCCCGCCGAACAGGCGGTCATGGCCTTCATCGGCGTTCAGGATGTCATCACCGTTGCCGCCCCACAGGTTGTCGGCCTGCGCGCCGCCGGAAAGCATGTCGTCACCGTCGCCGCCGGACAGGTTGTCAAAGCCCGACCCGCCCGAAAGCGTGTCATTGCCCACCTCGCCGAACAGGCCGTCATTGCCGGTGCCCCCTTCCAGAACATCGTCGCCATCGCCACCGAACAGACGGTCGTTGCCGGTGTTGCCGTTCAGCACGTCATTGCCGGTATCACCGTAAAGGTTGTCGGCCTGCCCGCCTCCGTGCAGCACATCGTCGCCATCGCCGCCGCTCAGCGTGTCGAAACCGAGGTCTCCGAACAGCACATCATTGCCGGCATCACCAAACAGGTGATCGTTTTCGCTGCCGCCGAACAGGCGGTCGTTGCCGTCATCGCCGTGCAGGACATCGACACCCGCAAGACCATAAAGGTTGTCAGCCTGGGCGCCGCCGTTCAGGGTATCGTCACCTGTACCACCATTCAGGGTGTCGAACCCGATACCCCCGTTCAGGATGTCGTTGCCGGCCTGCCCATGGAGCGTGTCGTTTCCGGTATCGCCGACAAGCGTATCGTTGCCGCCTTCGCCGAACAGCACATCATCCCCGGCGGCACCGTCCAGTGTGTCGTCACCCGTATTGCCATATATGTTGTTCGCCTCCGCATTGCCGGTGATCGTGTCATTGCCCGTCCAGCCAAAGGCATCGGCCGTGCCGCTGACGGTGAAGGTATCGTCACCTGTAGTGCCAACCTGCTGGTTGCCCGAGGTATTGACGGTATCGCGGGTATCGACGATCTCCATGCGCACGTCGCCATCGCTCCACACCAGCGCCACCCGGCCATCCGCCAGAAGCGAGGCATCTATGGCATCGGCATTGACGGCGCTGACAACGAAATCATTGCCCACGGCATTGCCCGTGGCATCATAACGCTGGCCGTGCACGCCGCCGGTGTCGGCGTCGTAGAACACGATGAAACCGCCGTCATCAAGCGCCACCACCGAAGAGTTGGTGTTGTTGTCGGTTGTGCCGGTATCGCCAACCGTGAACATGCTGCCCACGGTATTGCCGCTGCCATCGAAAACCTGGCCGCGGATGTCGGTATCGGTGGCGCCGGTTGCCGTCCAGGTGATGACGAAACCGCCATCGGAAAGGGCTGCAACGGATGGTGCGCTGTCTTCCACACCGAAAATGCCCGTGTTCGGAACACTGGCCGTGTCAACCGTCAGCGTGCCGTCGCTGGTCAGAATGCTGAAACCGATCAGGGAGACCGACCCAAAGAACATCGAGGTGGTAATCACGTAATCCCCGTTGGCCAGCGTGGCAATGTCGGGCACTGCACCCGGCGCGTGGTTGGTATCAAGCGGGAAGGTCATCAGCTGGATCTCGGTGCCCAGATCGCCGAAGGGGAAGGTGCCGACCGAGGGATCGAACAGGCGGCCGACCACCCCGGCCACGAAATCGCCGATCACCACCTGGGCCATCAGGGCCGAGGTATCAGAGGAAACCGCCAGCGCCGGAACACTGTAATGCGGATTGCTGGTGTTGTCGTCCAGCAGGAAACGGGCCGACCCGGACAGGCTGCCATCGGCATCAAAGCGGGTCAGGCGATAGGACGTCTGAGACGCGTTCACGTCTTCGTAAACCGCCAGAAACTGGCCGTTTGGCATGGCCGCAATGGCGCCGGCGCCCTCGTCCGAGCCGGTGTTGGTGTTGAGCAGGAACTCGCTGCCCACCTCGTTACCGAGAGGATCGAATATCTGGCCGACCACATCAAGGCCGGCAGGGCTTCCGGCGCCGCCGCTGCTGGCGCTGGTCCAGGAAACCAGGATATTGCCGTCGGCCAGCTGGGTAATCCGGGGATCGGTGGCATCGGGGTGATTGTTAAGAAGAAACTCTTCAAGCCAGGTGGCAGGGGTCTGAGGCATTTTTCCTTCACTCTCTATTTGTCAGGACGGATCACGTAACCGCAGGTGAGGGCGCAAGTCCACGGGGATTCGCACCGCGCATGATTTACAGACATGTGCATATTCCATCATGTGTGATTCCGGAAATCGTTAACATTATGACGAAATGATGATTTCGAAGAAATCATTGAAATTATCCGGAAAAAAAAACATAGGTTTCTTCCTCTGCCCACGGCATCATGCACGCAACGCGCGACAGAAACCCGCCCGCCCCTTGCATTGCGTGTGCGTGGATTGCCGGCCACAGGGTGATTCACGCGATCTTCAGCGCTTGCCAGCCCGAAGGCGGGCGAGTATGCGGTGCTGAAAGTTTCTGGTATCGCAAAGGCATCATGTGGAAGAATGAAATCGCTCCTGCATTTTCTGCGTCCGTCCCATGCCAGGCGATTTCTGGAAATCGCCCGTCAGGAAGGCGTCCGGCAAGCCATGCGACAGGCCGGACGGCGGATTGCACTGGCGATCAGGGGATATTCGCCTTCGGAAATCGCGCAGATCACCGGGCAGCAGAGAACCGGGAGCCATGTGCTGTCGGGATTCTGGGCGGAAATCGCGCGTGAACAGGCATTCCACGTCAGGATTCCTCCGGCAGTCCTGAACCGGCGCCGGCGCATCGCCGTGATCGGCGATCTCAACCTGCCGCAATGCCGCAAATACCGGGTGGAACAGTTGCAGGAACTCTGGCAGAGCGGCGGCGCCGGGCTGGACTATTCCCATTTCCAGGATACGCCGCGCGCCATATCCATACTGCAATCGGCCACCCATCTTCTGCTTTACCGGCTGCGTTCGTCGAATCTGGCCAGCATGTATCTTTACGAGGCCCGCCGCCTGCGGCTGCCGGTAATCTATGATATCGACGATCCGCTGTTTTCGGTTTCAGCCTATGAAACCTATGGCAACATGACAGCGGTGGATCCGGGGCTGAAACATCATTTCCTGCAGGAAGCGCCCGGTTATCTGGATGTGATGAATGCCTGCGATGTGGTAACGCTGAGCACCCCGGGGCTTGTCGAGCACGCCCGCAACTATACGCCGCGCCCGCTGTTCCTGCGCCGCAATTTTGCCGACAGCGAAACCCTTGAGGCCGGCGCAACGGCCATGCGCGCCGCCCGGCAACGGGAAGATGCCGGCAGGCCGTTCACCGTTGTCTTTGCCAGTGGCTCGCAGGGGCACGAGGTGGATTTCCGCATCCTGCGTGACGACATGATCGCCTTTCTGCGGGCGGATAGGGCACGGCGGCTGCTGATCCTGGGTCATTTCCCGGAAGGCATCATGCCCGAGGACATCGCCGCACAGGTGCTGCACGTGCCCTTCACCACATATGAACGCTATCTGCAGCATCTGGCAGACGCCGATTGCGCGGTGATGCCGCTGGCCGACGATATCTTCAACCGTTGCAAGAGCGCAGTGCGTGTGATCGATGCGGCCTCTGTCGGGCTGCCTTCGGTGGTGGGGCGGGTGGGTGACATGTCTGCCATGGTGCAGCACGGTGAAACCGGCCTGCTGGTCGATCTGAAGGGTGGATGGGGCGCCGCACTCGAAGAACTGGCCTCCGACCGCAGGCGCTGCGCGCGCATGGGGCTGGAAGCGCGGCGCTCCCTCAAGATCCGCTGGAGCGCCAGGCTTGAAGAACCCGTTGCAGACCGGACGCTTGCGCAATGGGTTCTGGAATGACGGATACCACCTCCCCCGCCCGGCAGCCTCATGTTCTGCTGGTCAACATCTATTATGCCCCTCATTCCTATGGCGGGGCCACCCGCGTGGCCGAGGCGGTGAGCCGGTGCCTTGTTTCCGAGCACGGTCTGCGCGTCAGCGTCATCTCGGCCATGTGCCGCCCCGAGGTCGGGCCCTATGCCGTGCTGAAATGCCATAGCCAGGGCATCGACAACTACATGATCAACATGCCGCCCGGACGCTCTTACGAGGAAATGTATCACAACCCGCAGGTGATGACCCGTCTGCGCACCCTTGTCGAGGATCTTGAACCGGATATCGTGCATCTGCACTGTCTGCAGGAAATCGGCGCCGGCACCATTGGCATGCTGAAGGATCTCGGCCTGCCGGTCGTGCTGAGCGTGCATGATTTCTGGTGGCTGTGCGAACGCCAGTTCATGCTGCGCCCCGACGGACACTATTGCGGTCAGGATCCGGTGCGCATTGCCGCCTGTCAGGGCTGCGTGGCCGACATGGGCCGGGCCCGGGGCCGCTTCGAATTCCTGAAACGCCAGGCTGCCCGAGCCGACCGGATCACCTTTCCCAGCCGGTTCGCGCTTGAACTTCACCAGCGCTCGGGGCTGGGGCAGGAAAACGGCCTGGTATGGGAAAACGGCGTGCATCTGCCCGGACCGGATTTCTTTCAGGCCCAGGCCAGACGCCGCGCCGCCGACAGGCGCCTTGCTTTCGGTTTCGTCGGCGGCCCCTCGCCGCTCAAGGGCTGGCCGGTGATCCGTGCCGCCTTCGAGCGGATCGGACGCACCGATTTCACCGGTTATCTTGTAGAGGGTAGTCTGAACGAAAGCTGGTGGCGCGATCAGAACATTTCACGGATGCAGGGCGAATGGCACATCTACCCGCGCTATGACAGCAGCACGATCGACGATTTCTATGCCAGGATAGATGTTCTGCTGTTCCTGTCGCAGTGGAAGGAAACCTTCGGCCTGACGGTTCGCGAAGCGCTGGCCCGGGGTATCCGCGTGATCCAGACCGACAGCGGCGGCACCACCGAGCATGACGGCCCCGACAAGCACCGGATGCTTCGGATCGGAGATGGGCCCGACAAGCTGCTCCCCCTTCTGGAAGATCTGCTGAACACCCCCCACGACCACCCCGCGCCGGTGCCCGTTGCCTCGTTCGGCCAGCAGGCCGCCGGATTTCTTGAAATCATCCGGCCGCTGCTGGCCGGCCGGAAAGGGTAAGTCCCCGAACCGCACCACAGCCGAAATGCACCCCGGATACTATGCCTCTGGCACAACCCAGCTTTCGGGGGGGCTGAGCCCCTGTTCGCGCAACTCGTTGATGATGCGGCCCGCATCCTCGGCCACCAGCGCCGGAAAGAAATCAGGCATCGCGCAGGAAACGGATTCGTTCACCCGTTGCTCAAGCAGTTCCTGCGGATAGTCGAACTGCCCGATGCCCAGAAAATCCTCGAGCCCGGACAGAAAGCCGCGCTGATCGGCGTGAACATCCTCGAAGAAGCAGAATTTCACACATTCAGCCGGCAGGGCCGCACGCATGCGGCGCACCATCTGTCCGTATTCCCCGTTCTCGCGAATATGAGGCAGGTTGATGAAGGCACGGTAATCGTCGGGCCCCCAGCTTTTCAGCAGCCCGGCCCGGCCGGTGATCTGCAGGTGAAACCTGACATGGCTCCACAACCGTCTGACGGGTGCGCGCATGGTATAAAGCACCCGCAGGTTTTCGGTGATGCCGAGCACCCGCTTCCAGGCTTCTTCGGGCAGCAGGCAATAGAGATTCGAGAAATCGCAGGCATATTTCTGCCCCCGGCGGAACATGAACAGATTGCGATACCACAGATCATCAAGCGGCCCGTCCAGGTAGCTGGCGGTCCATCTCAGGCGGTTGCGCACGACATTGGGCATTGCCACGCGTGGATCGAAACGCAGATACTGGTTCTGGGCATTTTCCAGGCGCCGCTGGTCGCTCAGCACCTGCCTTGGCCCATAACGATGGTAGAAATAGTGGATTTCCTTTTCGTAGGTAAAAAACAGATCCGGGTGCCGGTTCAGCACCGCGTAAAGCCAGGTGGTGCCTGCCTTCATGGCGCCAACACCAAGAAAGAGATTGTCGAAAAGGGGGGAAGCTTCCATCCGGGTATCCACATCGGGGGTGTGTCTTGCGTGGCGATTATGCAGGTGGCCAGCAGCGGCGCAAGCGCAATATGCGCACCAAACCCCTGCAGAGCGGGCAACGCCAGTTCTACCCGCATGGCAGAAAGGCCCGCGACCATTTGCGCGAGCCTCTCATGGCAGCCTGCCGGCCTTCGCCGTGTTGTCGTCCTGTCGGGTCAGAACAGGAAGTCGGTGGCATCAAGATCGGCGAGCGAAACCTCAAGCAGCGTGATGCTGTTGCCCAGATGATCCTCGATCAGCACGTTGCTGCCAACCTGACGCATGTGATTGGCGGCAAGATCGTCAAAGCCGGTAATGGCGGCAACATCCGAAAGATCGATCCGTTCGAACACGTTGTGCGCATCGAAATCGGTGATCGTGTCGTTGCCGAACCCGTCCCTGAACACGAAGACATCCCAGTTGAAATTGCCGGTCAGCGTGTCATTGCCATTGCCGCCTTCGAGCCGGTCGAAACCGGCACCCCCCGACAGACGATCATTGCCTTCGCCACCCATCAGGATATCGTTGCCAAGCTGGCCGAACAACGCATCGTCCTGTCCCCCGCCGAACAGGCGATCATTGCCGCTTTCTCCGAACAGCCGGTCAAAACCGTTGCCCCCGCGCAGTTCGTCATGGCCGCTGCCGCCCCAGAGATTGTCGGCCTGGTTGTCGCCATAGATCGTGTCGTTGCCGCTGCCGCCGTAAAGATGGTCAAACCCGGCCCCTCCGTAGAGCCCGTCGCTGCCGCCCTCTCCGCGCAGCGTGTCGTTGCCGGCGCCGGCCACGATACGGTTGGCCGCCTCGTTGCCGGTGATCGTGTCATTGCCCGATCCGGTAATGGCATTCTCGATCACCGTTCCGCGGGCGATCGCCAGGTTGCCGGTCTTGCCGTTGATGTCGGAAATGGCCTCGGCGTTCAGATCGATACGCTGGTTGTTCCCGCGCGAGCCGAGATCGATCGTATCGATCCCGCCATCATCGTGGATCGTCAGGGCAACCGACCTGGTGAGGTTCAGGAAATCGTCAAGATATCCGCCGGCGTTGGAATTCTCGCCATAGGTGGTATTGCCGGAACGGGTATCGGTGCTGCCGCCGTAAAGGTTCTGGGCAGCGATGATATCTGCCAGCATCGGCGTGATCGCAAAGGCATAGGAGGCATCGACCGCCGTGTTCGCCGTCTGGCTGAAATAGGACATCACCGACAGCTGCCAGCTGTCATTGGCGTAGGTCGCATCGTTGTTGTAGTTGGCCGAACCGTTGTAGTTGCCTGCGTGGCCAAGCCCGAGTGCATGGCCGATCTCGTGGACATAGGTCTGGAAGGTATAGCTGTCGACGCTGCTGCCATAGTTCGAAAGCCAGTCCGATGCCACGTTCACATGCGATGACAGGATGATGCCGCCACTGACGACCGAGGTCGAGAACGCGCCGGACTGGTTGTCATCGAAGGTGATGTCGGTATCGGTGACGGTGCCGGTCTTCACCTCGACCTGATAAGCCCCGGCACGCTTGTTCTGATAGGATCCCGCGTCGATGTAATAGGTGCCGGTCGTGGTGGCCGTATAGACAAGACGGGAATCGAAGCCGGCGCCGCCATCATCGTTGAAGGCCAGGATGTTGCCGCTGGCATCGCGCAGGCGCAGATAGGGATCGGTCAGTTCGCCCGCCGAACCATCACCGGCAAGATCGATCGTGTATTGCTGGCCGGCCTGCAACTGGATGCGGATGTAATCCTGATCGCCAACGGCGGAAAGACTGCCCTTGAAGGTATCACCGACGCTCATCGTATAAGCCGTTGCGGTCGAGGCCGCCGCATCGGCGCCTTCGGTAATGATGTTGCCCGCGCTGACGGCCACCTGCTGGAACTGAAGCCCGGTGATCGACGACCACACGTCAAGCGCCATCTGCGCCAGCGCCTGCCCGG
Source organism: Paracoccaceae bacterium (assembly GCA_026989355.1). Lineage (GTDB taxonomy): Bacteria > Pseudomonadota > Alphaproteobacteria > Rhodobacterales > Rhodobacteraceae > WFVA01. The sequence goes on from JALSJM010000015.1 coordinate 8,144, forward strand.
CCGAAGTGAGCGCGCTCAGATCAACCGTCAGCGTATCACCCGACGTGGCATCGAAATGGCGTGCCGAGCGTCCGGTGGCATCCCAGTAGCCATCGGTCAGTTGCAGGGCGATCTGGTCAAGCGTATAGACCGGCTTGGCAGCACTGCTGACGGCACTGCCGCCGCCGGCCAGATCGGCACTGGTTTCCCCGATGACGTCATAATCACATGTTTCCGCGTATGGTCTCAGAGAGGCGCAGATCTGACACATGTTTCGTTCTCCTTCGTGGCGCGTGAGAGGGCGCCGGTTGTTCGGTTCAAAGCGGCAGGCGCGAAACCTGCAACAGCCCACGGGCAAAGCCGTGCAGCGCCTGAGCGTTCAGTGATCGATCCATGGAGGACACCTCGACCAGCGGTCCGGTATGCGGTTTGTCCCCGTTCAACTGCCAGATCAGACGGCCTTCAAGATGGTCGTCCGAGCTGCGGGTGAGCTCCAGCTTCACGTGCAGTGCGTTGGCATGCGCCGCCGGTGCAGGCAGCACCGGATTGGGCGCGACACGGCGGGAAAGTTCCTCGGAAAGGGCCATGCAAAGCGCTTCGGAGGTTTCCGGACAGGACAGGACCACGGCATCGAAACCGGCGGCCCCTGCCGGCCCGGCTCCAAGCGCCAGGCACAGGAAACCCGCCGTTTTCCTTCCCGATACCTTTTGGGAATCACTGGTCCTCATTTCACCCCGCTCCATTGCAACCCAGGAACTCTATTGTTTCCATACCAGCCGGTAATTCCCGCAAAAGTTGGGGGCATGCGAGGCGGAAATGGGACGATTCAGGGGCGATTTCCTGATGAGGCAGGTCACATTTTATCTTTTTACCTTCCGTCATTAGCCACATCTCATCTTCCATTTCGAAGCCGGCAGGCCATGAAGGACCACGAATCCAGGCTTTCCTGTTTCGAAGGGAACCGGAGCAACTAATCAACTTCTGATTGCAGGAGTCTTCTGGCACTTACGTCATCACGAAGCGAAAGACACCTGCCTGCGCGAGTGGATGACGAAACTGTTACGCAGGGCGATTCCATGAAGGAACCCCGTTCATCGCCAATGAAGGAAATGGGCATTTTTGCGCTGTCCGCGCCGAAACAAAGCGCGATTTTCCGCCGAATCGGCCGGTTGCGGTGCCGGCCCGCAACAGATGCGATTTCAGAAAAATTGTTCCGGACTTCGCAACAAATGTTTTCCGGGAAAGACGGGATCAGAGAAACAGAGACGGGTTTTCCACGCGGGGAAATTCCTGCCGGCGCATGTCTTCGGTATAAACCGGCCAGCGCATCAGGCTGTTGTCAAGCACCGTTCCTTTCAGGTAATCGGGCCGAAAACGCATCATCCAGGCGATATAGTTGAAGGCCAGCTGATCGCGCCGGCTGCCCCGGATCACCGTATCGAACCAGCGCTCGCCAAGCTCCTGCAGCACCAGATCGTTGTGCCGCCGCACCAGGAACGTGCCGGTGATCAGCCCCGCCCGACGCGGCAGGCCAACGGCTTGGAACAACTTCATCTGGCGCCGGATCACTGCGGGATCGTCCTTGCCAAGCCGGATACAGGCCAGGGCTTCGTCATAGATGCAGTTGCGCCGGATATGGCGAAAACAGTGAAACCCCGAACCGGGCCGGGCAGCAATGGCGGCAATCAGATCGGCCGGATCGCTCAGCAGGGTAACGTTGTTGTCGATATAAAGGCTCCAGTCGTATTCCGGGAAGAACCTGTGCGGCATCAGCTTGCCCCGGCGCGAGGCGCGCGCCGGATCAAGCCCGTTCAGCGGATCGTGAATGATGCGGTCGGCATGTGGCGCCTCAAGCCCGGGGTCATCGGTAATGACCACCCGCTCAAGGCTTTCCCATCCCCCGAAACAGTCCGTGTTCAGCGGTTCCTTCTTGCCGAAATAGGCAGTATAGACAACGGCCTTCATGCCCCCCCGCATCTGCTCCGCGCACGCCCCCTGACTGCGGCAAAGCATGCGGTCTGTCAATGCCCTGACGCTGTGGGTCAGAAGATGAAGTCCGAGGCGTCGAGGTCTGCGAGGCTGACGCCCAGCAAGATGATGGTGTTGCCGCCCAGGGCGTCGATCACCACATCCGCGCCCACCTGCGCCATGTGGCTGGCGGTGAGGTCGGCGAAATCGGTGATCTCGGAAACCGCCGAAAGGTCGATCTTCTCGAACACGTTCAGCGCTTCGAAATCGGTGATCACGTCCTGGCCGAAACCGTCGGCGAACACGAAGACATCCCAGTTGAAGTCACCCTGCAGAATGTCGTTGCCGGCACCCCCGATCAGGGTGTCATAGGCGGCGCCGCCATACAGGCGGTCGTCGCCATCGCCGCCGTTCAGAACATCGCTGCCCGTCATCCCGTAAAGCGCATCGTTGCCCGCGCCGCCGTTCTGCGTATCGTCGCCATGCCCGCCGAACAGGCGGTCATGGCCTTCATCGGCGTTCAGGATGTCATCACCGTTGCCGCCCCACAGGTTGTCGGCCTGCGCGCCGCCGGAAAGCATGTCGTCACCGTCGCCGCCGGACAGGTTGTCAAAGCCCGACCCGCCCGAAAGCGTGTCATTGCCCACCTCGCCGAACAGGCCGTCATTGCCGGTGCCCCCTTCCAGAACATCGTCGCCATCGCCACCGAACAGACGGTCGTTGCCCGAATCCCCGTTCAGCACGTCATTGCCGGTATCACCGTAAAGGTTGTCGGCCTGCCCGCCGCCGAACAGACGGTCGTCGCCATCGCCGCCGCTCAGCGTGTCGAAACCGGTCTGACCAAAAAGACGGTCCGCTCCGAGGCCGCCGCTCAGCGCATCGTTGCCAGACCCCCCGAGCAGTGTGTCGGCCTGCCCGCCTCCATGAAGAACGTCATCCCCGGAACCACCGTCCAGCGTGTCAAAACCG
>JALSJM010000016.1 GCA_026989355.1 Paracoccaceae bacterium
ATCTGTGGCCACACCTGGCCGAGCTTGGCTTCGGCGGGCTTTACGTGCGCGAGGAAAGCGGCGGCACCGGCCTTTCGCGGCTCGATGCCACGCTTGTATTCGAAGCGCTGTCCATGGCCTGCCCTTCGGTGGCGGCGTTCCTGTCGATCCACAACATGTGCGCCGCAATGATCGACAAGTTCGGCTCGGACGATCTGCGTGCGCGCTACCTCACCGATGCGCTGGCCATGCGGAAGGTGTTATCCTACTGCCTGACCGAACCTTCCTGCGGCTCGGATGCCGCCGCCCTGTGCACCCGTGCCGAAAAACGCGATGGCACCTATGTGCTGAACGGCACCAAGGCCTTCATCTCGGGCGGGGGCTATTCGGATGCCTATGTCGTGATGGTCCGCACCGGAGGTGAAGGCGCAGGCGGCATCTCGGCGATGATCGTCGATGCCGGAACCTCGGGCCTTTCCTTTGGCGGGCTCGAGGAAAAGATGGGCTGGAAGTCCCAGGAAACCCGCCAGGTGCAGTTCGATGATTGCGCAACACCGGCCGAAAACCTGATCGGCGAAGAAGGCAGGGGCTTTCACTATGCGATGGCGGGGCTTGATGGCGGGCGCCTCAACATCTCGGCCTGTTCGCTTGGCGGTGCCCAGGAGGCGCTTTCGCGCACGCTTTCCTACATGGGCGAACGCCGGGCCTTCGGGCAGACACTGGACCGTTTCCAGGCCCTGCAGTTCCGTCTGGCCGACATGGAAACCGAGCTTCAGGCCGCACGCATCTTTCTGCGCCAGGCCGCCTGGAAGCTGGATCAGGGGGCACCCGATGCCACCAGGGCCTGCGCCATGGCCAAGCGGCTGGTAACCGAAACCGGCTCGCGCGTCGCCAACCAGTGCCTGCAGCTGCACGGCGGCTACGGATACCTTGCCGATTACGGGATCGAAAAGCTGGTCCGCGATCTGAGAGTGCATGAAATCCTTGAAGGCACCAACGAGATCATGCGCCTGATCGTGGCGCGCAGCCTGCTGGCCGCGCGTGGCTGAGGGGGCACGAAACATGGCGGATATCGAGATCAGGAAGGCCGGGTGCACCGGGCGCATCACGCTCAACCGTCCGAAGGCGCTGAACGCGCTGACCCACGAGATGTGCCTTGCAATCGAGGATGCGCTTGATCGCTGGCGCAGCGATACGGACGTGAAGATGCTGGTGATCGACGCCACGGGCGAGCGTGCCTTTTCGGCCGGCGGCGACATCGCGAAGATGTATGAAACCGGCACGGCAGGAAATTACGAATACGGCCGCCGCTTCTGGCGCGACGAATACCGGATGAACGCGAAGCTGTTCGCGTTTCCCAGGCCCGTGGCAAGCTTCATGCAGGGCTTCACCATGGGCGGGGGCGTGGGCGTGGGCTGTCATGCAAGCCACCGGGTGGTGGGCGAAAGCAGCAGGATCGCCATGCCCGAATGCGGCATCGGCCTGGTGCCCGATGTGGGCGGCTCGCTGCTGCTGGCGCGCGCGGCGGGACGGCTGGGCGAATATCTGGGCACGACAGGCACGCGGATGCAGGCGGCCGACGCAATATACGCCGGGTTTGCCGATCACTTCATTCCCGAAGCCGAATGGCCCGCCCTGATCACCGCGCTCGAAAAAACCGGCGACCGGACCCTGATCGGCAAGGCTGCCGAAGTGCCGCCCGAAGGCCCCCTGCAGGCCCTGCGCCCCGAAATTGACGTGCATTTCGCCGGCGAGGCACTCGCCGATATCCTGCGCGCCCTCGAACATGCCACCAGCGATTTCGCCAGCAAAACCCTGAACACCCTGCGCCGCAACTCGCCCCTTTCGATGGCCTGCACGGTGGAAATGGTGCACCGCCTGCGCGGCGCCGACAGCATCCGCCAGGCGCTTGCCATGGAATACCGCTTCACCTCACGCGCGATGGAGCACGGCGATTTTCTGGAAGGCATCCGTGCCGCCATCATCGACAAGGACCGCAAGCCGAAATGGAAGCACCGCCTTGGCGATCCCCTGGATCTGGCGGTTTCGGAAATGCTGAGGCCTGTCACGGGGCCGCCGCTTGTCTTTGAAAGGGAGGAAGAAAAATGAATATCGGTTTCATCGGCCTTGGCAACATGGGTGCGCCGATGGCGAAAAACCTGGCCGCGGCGGGCCATGCGGTAACGGGGTTTGACGTGGCCGCACCGGCCCCCGAAGGCGTGCAGACGGGCGAAAGCGCCGCCGCCGCCGCCGCCGGACAGGAGGTGGTGATCACCATGCTGCCCGATGGGAAAATCCTGCGCGCCGTCGCCGGTGAGGTGCTCCCGGCAATGCAGAAGGGCGCGGTGCTTCTCGATTGCTCGACAGTGGATGTGGAAAGCACCCGCGCAGTGGCCGAACAGGCGGCACGGGCCGGCGTGCTGGCGGTGGACGCCCCCGTTTCGGGCGGTGTGGGCGGCGCCGAGGCCGGCACACTCACCTTCATGGCCGGCGGCCCGGCCGAAGCCTTCGAGAAGGTGAAACCGCTGTTCGGGGTGATGGGCCGGAAAGCCGTTCACTGCGGCGATGCGGGGGCGGGCCAGGCGGCCAAGATCTGCAACAACATGATCCTCGGCGTGACCATGATCGCAACCTGCGAAGCCTTCGCCCTGGCCGACAGGCTGGGCCTCGATCGCCAGAAGATGCATGATGTCGTGTCCACCTCCTCGGGCTATAGCTGGGTGATGAACGCCTACACCCCCGCCCCCGGTATCGGCGCCGCGAGCCCGGCCGACAACGATTACCGGCCCGGTTTCGCGGCCGAGCTGATGCTGAAGGATCTGCGCCTTGCACAGCAGGCCGCACAGGCGGTGGACGCCGATACCCCGATGGGGCATTCTGCCATGGAGCTTTACGAAAGCTTCGTGGAACAGGAGGGCGGAAAGGGCATGGATTTCAGCGCGATGCTGCCGCGTTTCGAGAAACGCCGCCGGGGCGGGTGAACTGGCTTGCCGAAGCCCCGGCGCTGGCGGGGGTTGATGCGCAGACACGGGCTGCGCTGGCCCGGCTGACCCCGGCCACATTTGCACCGGGCACGGTGCTGTTCTGCCCCGGCGAAGCCGCCCGGGGCTATGTGATCGTGCTTTCGGGGCGCATCGACGTGGGGCTTTCCGCCCCCTGCGGGCGCGAAATGCTGCTTTATGCGGTCGAGCCCGGGCAATCCTGCATCCAGAGCACACTCGGCCTGATGGGCGACGAACCTTACACGGCCGAAGCGGTGGTAGCCGAGCCCACCCGTGCGGTTCTGCTGCCCAAATCGCTGTTTCTCGATCTGATGGACCGCTCCCCCGCCTTCCGGAAGATTGTCTTTACCGCCTTCGCCGGGCGCATGCAGACAATGATCCGGCTTCTCGAAAAGGTGGCTTTTCAGCGCATCGAAAGTCGCCTTGCCGGTGCGCTTCTGGAGGCGGCCGGCGCCACGGACGAGCTGCGCGCCACCCACCAGGAGCTGGCAAGCCGCCTCGGCACCGCGCGCGAGGTAATATCCCGCCGGCTTGAATCCTGGGCCCGGCGCGGCTGGATCGAAACCGCCCGCGGGCGCATCCGCCTTCTGGATCGCGAGGCCCTGGCCTTCGTTGCAGATGCAGGCACCGATCCCCATATCTGAAAGACGGAAGAACGGAAACACGCCGGCAGGGTGACAGATGTCACAGACAGGACGCCCGAGGGCGTTCATGGTGCCGGCAGTGCAATGGGACAAGGAAGGAGACACCTCATGCTGAAAAAGAACGAAGGCACCATCGACCGCGCCCTGCGTGTCATTGTCGGCGCCGGGCTTCTGATCGCCTGGTTCGTGATGGAGGACGCCAGCCCCTGGCTTCTGATCGGGATCGTCCCGCTGGCAACGGGGCTTCTGGGCACCTGCCCGATCTATTCCATCCTCGGGATCAATACCTGCCCGCTGAAAGACAGGGACTCCTGAACCAGGCCGGGCCACGGGAACGGGCACCGGTTTTGCCTGATGCCCGGTTGTCCTGCGGTGATGACAACAGAAAACAGCCCGGTGCACCACCCCCCGCGGAACGGCAAGCGCAATCCGCCCTCAGCCGGCCCTATCCTGCCCGGTCTTCGAGCATGGCACAGAGGGATTCCCTGTGGCGCATCACCATGCGCCGGCCCTCTTCGATCGCTTCCTCGGCGCGGTAAAGTTCATAGACGCGAATATCGTCAAGACGGGCGTTCAGCAGCACATGCGGCGGATCGCCTGCCAGGCGGCTGCGGCGGATTTCATCGGTCATCATGTTGATGGCCGCATTCACCACGGTGAAGTAGCCCGGCGCCCGGCTGCCGTTCCGGTCGTCAGCCGGATTGCCGGCCCGGTCACCCGCCCGGCTGTCCGGCGGCACCAGCAGACCCGACAGCGCACCAAGGCCCATGGCCGGCAGGCGCCCGGCAAGCTCGGCCGCCACGGCGCGCAGCGGCGAAGGTGCCGCACGGGCATGCACGGCGCGGCGGATACGGCCGCTCATCAGATGCGCATCCGGATTGACGGCAATCACCACATCCGCCCCGAGCGCACGCGCGATGGTTACCGGCACCGGGTTCGTCATGCCGCCATCAAGCAGCCAGCGGCCATCGCGATACACCGGCCCCAGAACCCCCGGCAATGCCGCCGATGCCTGCACCGCACTGGCCAGGGGGCCACTTTTCAGCCAGATCTCGCGACCGGTTGCCATGTCGCTGGCCACCGCCCGGAAAGGCAGCCGCAGATCCTCGATGCGCGCGGGCGCACCGATCTGCTGCAGCAGATCGGCAATGGCTTTGCCCCCCACCAGACCGCCGCCGGCAAGATCGATCTCGATCAGGTTCAGGAACCGGGGAAGGGTAAGCGCGCGCGCCCAGTCCTCGAGCGCATCAAGACAGCCCGCCGCATGGGCCGCCCCCACCAGGGCCCCCATCGAGCAGCCGCTGACCACAGCGGGGCGAATCCCCAGCTCCTCAAGGCCACGCAGCACGCCCACATGGCACCACCCCCGCGCCCCGCCGCTGCCAAGCGCAAGGCCGATGACGGGGCTGCCGGCGCGCTGCGTCATGCCCCGGCGCCTATTCTGCCGCCTGCCGCGCGGCGGCCAGCACCGCCTTCAGATAGTGCCCGGTGTGGCTGCCCTGCGTCGCAGCCACCTCTTCTGGGGTGCCCGCAGCCACCACGCGCCCGCCGCCATCGCCCCCTTCGGGGCCGATGTCGATGATGTGATCGGCGGTCTTGATGACATCGAGATTGTGTTCGATCACCACCACCGTGTTGCCCTGCTCGACCAGCTCGTGCAGCACTTCCAGAAGTTTCTTCACGTCCTCGAAATGCAGCCCCGTGGTGGGCTCGTCAAGAATGTAGAGCGTGCGCCCCGTGGCCCGCCGCGACAGCTCCTTCGACAGCTTCACCCGCTGCGCCTCGCCGCCCGAAAGCGTGGTGGCCTGCTGGCCCACCTTGATGTAGCCAAGGCCCACCCGGTGCAGCGCCTCCATCTTGTCGCGGATCGCGGGCACGGCCCTGAAAAAGTCGCGCGCCTCTTCAACCGTCATGTCAAGAACATCGGCTATGCTCTTGCCCTTGAACCTTATTTCCAGAGTTTCGCGATTGTAGCGGGCGCCCTTGCAGGTTTCGCATGTCACATAGACATCGGGCAGGAAATGCATCTCGATGCGGATCACCCCATCGCCCTTGCAGGCCTCGCAGCGCCCGCCCTTGACGTTGAAGGAAAAACGCCCCGGCCTGTAACCGCGCGCCCCGGCCTCGGGCAGGCCGGCAAACCAGTCGCGGATCGGGGTGAAGGCACCGGTATAGGTGGCCGGGTTCGAACGCGGCGTGCGCCCGATGGGGCGCTGGTCGATGTCGATCACCTTGTCGAGGTGTTCGAGGCCTGTGATCGCTTCCGACGGCGCCGGAGTCTGACGGGCACCGTTGAGGCGCATCGAGGCCGCCTTGAACAGGGTTTCGATGGTCAGCGTGGACTTGCCGCTGCCCGAAACCCCGGTGACGCAGACGAACTTGCCAAGCGGAAAATCGACGGTAATGTTCTTCAGGTTGTTGCCGCTGGCGCCTTTCACGGTGATCTTCTTCCCGTTGCCCTTCCGACGCATGTCGGGCAGCGGAATGGCACGACGGCCCGACAGGTAGGCGCCGGTCAGCGAATCGGGATTCGCCGCAATCCTTGCCGGGGTGCCCGCGGCCACCACCCGCCCGCCGTGCACACCGGCGCCGGGGCCGATGTCAAGCACATGATCCGCGCTGCGGATCGCTTCTTCGTCATGCTCGACCACGATCACCGTATTGCCCTGATCGCGCAGGTTCACGAGCGTTTCCAGAAGCCGGCCGTTATCACGCTGGTGCAGGCCGATCGAGGGCTCGTCCAGCACGTAAAGCACGCCGGTAAGGCCCGAACCGATCTGGCTGGCCAGCCGGATACGCTGACTTTCGCCGCCCGAAAGGGTGCCGCTGGCGCGTGCAAGCGTCAGATAGTCAAGCCCGACATTGTTGAGAAAGCCGAGGCGTTCGCGGATTTCCTTCAGGATTGCAGCGGCGATCTCGCGCTTCTGGGCGGTCAGATGGCCGGGCACCGCCTCGATCCAGGCCAGCGCCGCACGGATCGACATTTCGGTAACCTCGCTGATGTGCAGCCCGCCGATCTTCACCGCCAGCGCCTCGGGGCGCAGCCGGTGGCCGCAGCAGGCACCGCAGGGGCGGCTGCTCTGATAGCGCTCGAATTCCTCGCGCACCCAGGCGCTGTCGGTCTCGCGCCAGCGCCGTTCCATATTGGGAATCACCCCCTCGAAACGGCGCGACACCTCGTAAACGCGCCCGCCATCGTCATACCGGAACGCGATTTCCGCATTACCCGAGCCATACAGGAACACCTTCCGCACCTGTTCGGGAAGATCCTTCCAGGGTGTCATGGGATCGAAGCCGAAATGGCGGGCGATCGATTCGATGGTCTGCAGGAAATAGGGGGATTTTCCCTTGCGCCAGGGCGCAATCGCCCCGTCGGCCAGACGCAGAAGGGGATCCGGCACCACCAGGCGTTCGTCGAAGAACAGTTCGGCCCCGAGGCCGTCGCATTCGGGGCAGGCACCGAAAGGGGCGTTGAAGGAGAACAGGCGCGGCTCGATCTCGGGGATGGTGAAGCCCGAAACCGGACAGGCGAATCTTTCCGAAAAGGTGATCCGCTCGGGCGCACCCTCGCCTTCGCGCGGGGCGGTTTCCAGAACCGCGATGCCATCGGCCAGATCCAGCGCCGTGCGCAGGCTGTCGGCCAGGCGGGTTTCAAGGCCGGCGCGCACGATGATGCGATCCACCACCACGTCGATGTCGTGGCGGAACTTCTTGTCAAGCTGCGGGGCATCCTCGATCTCGTGGAATGCGCCATCTATCTTCAGGCGCTGGAAACCACGCTTGCGCAATTCCACGATTTCCTTGCGGTATTCTCCCTTTCGGTCGCGCACGACGGGGGCCAGCAGATAGGCGCGCGTGCCCTCCGGCAGGGCCATGACGCGATCCACCATGTCCTGCACCTGCTGGGCCTCGATCGGCTGACCGGTGGCAGGAGAGAAGGGCGTGCCGGCGCGGGCGAAGAGAAGGCGCAGGTAATCATAGATCTCGGTGACCGTGCCGACGGTAGAGCGGGGGTTCTTGGAGGTTGTCTTCTGCTCGATGGAAATGGCCGGGCTGAGGCCGGAGATGTGGTCCACGTCCGGCTTTTCCATCATGTCGAGGAACTGGCGCGCATAGGCGCTGAGGCTTTCCACATAACGCCGCTGCCCCTCGGCATAGATGGTGTCGAAGGCCAGGCTGGACTTGCCCGATCCCGAAAGCCCGGTAATCACCGTAAGGCGGTTGCGCGGGATGTCCACATCGACGTTCTTCAGGTTGTGCTCGCGCGCGCCGCGCACTTCTATGTTCTTCGGTTCGGCCATTGATACGCCCTTCGAAAACGGGAATCCGTGGTCAGCAAGGTGTTTGTTAACAGATAGTGCAGTACGGCGCGAAGGCAAACAGAAAAGCGAACAAATCACGAACTTCCTGCACGCCTTGTCCGAGAACACAAAACAAGGTGCGCATCTTTCTTCGGGCTTGTCATATTCTGTGTTTCGAATATATTCTGCGCCGAAACGCGATACCGGTGGAACAGGACGGGGCATTGCGGCATTCGGCCCGCAACATGCACCGGAGACATGCAGAAGGATGGTTGTAATGGGCTTTTTCGGTTTCGGAAAACCGCAGGCGCCGGCGCTTGCCCCGGCCGAGGCAGTGCAGCGCGCCAAGGCGGGCGAACTGGTGCTGGTGGATGTACGCGACATCAGCGAGCTGCAGGCGACAGGCAAGGCCCGGGGGGCGGTTCACATTCCCCTGATGCTCTTGCAGACACGCGCCGATCCGCGAAGCCCCGAATGCGACCCGGCACTGAAGGCAGGCAAGCCGCTGGGGGTGTATTGCGCTTCGGGCGGGCGCTCGCAGATGGCGGCGGAGATGCTGATGAAGATGGGGCATGAAGAGGTGCACAATATCGGCGGGATCGGCGACTGGGCCAATGCCGGCGGGGTGATCGAAGCGGTCTGAGGCCGGGGCTGGCGCCCGGGTGCCATGCAGGCGCCGGGCACGATTGCCGGATATTGCGCAAACGACACCTCCAGGGTGCCTCCGGCGGGGATGTTTCAGGGCCGGCGACGAAGGCGTGCCCCGGCGGCCCTGTCCTGCGCAGGCTGCATCCGGGGGCAGGCGGGAACATCAGATGTGAGCGGAGACTTCAGATGTGAATGGCCCGCCCGAAGGCCGCGAGCACGCTTTCATGCATGGCTTCCGAAAGCGTCGGGTGCGGAAATACCGTGTGGATGAAGTCATCTTCGGTGGCTTCGAGCGTGCGCCCGATCACATATCCCTGAATCAGTTCGGTAACCTCGGGGCCGATCATGTGGGCCCCCAGAAGTTCGCCTGTTACGGCATCGAATACCGTCTTGATCAGGCCTTCGGATTCGCCAAGGGCGATGGCCTTGCCGTTGCCGATCAGGGGAAAGCGCCCCACCTTCACCTTGTGCCCCCTTTCGCGGGCCGCGGCCTCGGTCAGGCCCAGGCTTGCGATCTGGGGCATGCAGTAGGTGCAGCCCGGAATGCTTTCGGGGGCCACCGGATGCGGCTGACCGCCGGCGATCAGTTCGGCCACCATCACGCCTTCGTGGCTGGCCTTGTGCGCCAGCCAGGGCGGGCCGGCGATATCTCCGATGGCGAAAAGGCCGGGCACACCGGTGCGGCAGTATTCATCCACCACCACATGGGTGCGGTCGATCTTCACCCCAAGCCCTTCCAGACCCAGCCCCTCGGTATTGCCGACAATACCCACGGCCGAGATCACCGTATCGAAATCGCGCACCGTGCTCTTGCCGCCAGCTTCGATATGTGCGGTTACCTTCGCCGCGCCGCGCACCAGCTTCTTCACCGTGGCCTTTGCAAGAATCTCCATGCCCTGACGTTCGAACGCCCTTCCAGCCAGCGCGCTGATCTCGGCATCTTCCACCGGCAGGATCCGTTCCATCACCTCGACCACCGTCACTTCGGCACCAAGCGTGTTGTAGAAACTTGCGAATTCGATGCCGATCGCCCCGGATCCGATCACCAGCAGCCTTTTCGGTTCGTGCGGCGGCTGCAATGCATGGCGATAGTTCCACACGCGCTTTCCGTCGGCCTCGAGCCCCGGCAGATCGCGCGCCCGCGCGCCGGTGGCCAGGATGATGTTCCTGGTCTCCAGATCCTGCGCGCCATCCTTGCCCGTTACCCGCACCCGCCCCGGCGCCGGAATCGTGGCCTCGCCCATGATCACGGTTACCCTGTTCTTCTTCAGAAGATGCTTCACCCCCGCCGAAAGCTGCCCCGCCACCTGACGTGAACGCTTCACCACCGCCGCCAGATCATGACCGGGCGCCCCGGCCGACAGGCCGAAGGATTCGGCCTGTCGCATCAGGTGCAGCACCTCGGCCGAACGCAGAAGCGCCTTGGTGGGAATGCAGCCCCAGTTGAGGCAGACACCGCCCAGATGCGCACGTTCCACCACGGCCACCGAAAGGCCGGACTGAGCGGCGCGGATCGCCGCCACGTAGCCTCCGGGGCCGGCGCCAATCACGATCACGTCATGTTTCCTGCTGGCTGACTTGCTGGCCATGAGCATCCCCCGCACCCGGATGAAAACTGGTTTGACGTTAAACTATCTTCTCGCCAGCTTCAACCGGACAGGTATCCGGCCGCATGAAAAGAGCGCACCCACTTGAAACAAAAAGGAAATCTTCTTCAGGTCGGAAGCGCGCGGATCACTGCGGCATAGCCGCCTTTTTCCAGAAAGGCCTTCTCGGCGTTTGTATCCCGCCGCGAAAGAACCGCATTGCGATAGGGGAAACGGCCAAACCTGCGGATCACCTCGCGATGTGCCCTGGCATGACGCAGGTTGTCGGCCCCGGTTTCGGGCATGTTGGTCAGCATCAGGCGCACGCAGCGATCCTGATCGGTCAGGCATTCCGAATGCATGAGCGGCAGATAGTAGAACTGCCGCTGGGGCTCGGGCACGCGCAGATCCCAGCCGCGATCGATACCCTTCTTGGCGCAGGCACGCGCGCGTCTGTCGGTGGCAAAGGCACGGGCATCCTGGCGGAACATGTTGCGCGGAAACTGATCAAGCAGGATGAGATAGGCCAGAAGCCCCTCGGGAGTGGTTTTCCACTCGCCAAGGCCGCCTTCGGCCGCCTCTTCCCAGGTGGCAAGGAAGCGATCGCGGATTTCCTGATCAAGGCGTTCATCCTGAAGGTACCACCCCCCCGGGCCCACCTCGTTGATCCAGAACGCGTTAACCTCCTGCGAGGTTGTCATTGCTCTCTCCCTGCACCCACACCGACCCGGGACCTGCGCAAGAATCGTTACCATTTCGCCGGCACTTGGCAACAATTATTCTTCCGTGCCGCGCGCAGCGATGCCTTCCTGCATCAGTTTTCACGCCGTTTCGCCCTGTTGCCCGGCATCGGACCGGCCTTCCTCCCCGGCCATCTCCTGTGCCGCCTCCTGTGCCGCCTCAACGGCTACCGGCGATGCCGAAGGCGAAATCGGCGCATAGGGGCTGGTTTCCTCGACCGGCAGCACCGGGCGGCGTGTCATCCGCCAGAGGGCATATGCCGCAAGCGAAAACATCAGCGCCACGATGAAGGCAAAGAAACCGCGCGCCCCGAGCCCCACCATCAGCCAGCCCACCAGCAGGGGGCCGGCAATGGCACCAAGACCGTTCACGAACACCAGCCCGCCCGAGGCGGCGGCCATGTCGTCGGCATCAAGAAAATCATTGGTATAGGCCAGCAGCAGCGCATAGAGCGGGCTTGTCATGCCGCCGATCACGAAGGCCGCGGCCAGGATCAGGGCAAAATGCCCGTGGGTGAAGAAGGCCACCATTCCCGCCAGCCCTCCGAAAACCGCAATCATCAGAACCAGGCGGCGGCGATCCATCCGGTCGGAAAGCCAGCCGATCGGCAATTGCAGCACAAGCGCCCCCACCGACATGGCCGAAACGAAGGCCGACACCTGCGCAACGCTCATCCCCGCCGCCGAGGCATAGACCGCCGCCATTCCGAACTGGGCTGCAAACAGCCCGCCGAGAATCGCCATCCCCACCACCCCGAGAGGGGAAATCGCGTAAAGCGCCTTCAGCGAAAGGGGCTTGGCGCTTTCGAAGGCAGGGGTAGGGCTGACCGACAGCAGGATCGGTGCGAATGAAACCGACACCAGCACCGAAGGGATGATGAACAGCACATATCCCGCCGGATCCCCCAGCGCCAGAAGCCCCTGCCCCGCCACCACCCCCGCCATCTGCACGACCATGTAGAGCGAAAGCGCCTGCCCCCGGGTGGCGTTGTCGGCAGCGTTGTTGAGCCAGCTCTCGGCGGTAACGTAAACACCCGAGAAACAGAAGCCGATCAGGATTCGCCCGATCGTCCACGATACCGGATCATCAAGCACCGGAAACAGGATCAGCACCGCCGAAATGAGCGAGGCCAGTGCCGCGAATACCCGCACATGCCCCACCCGCCGGATCATTTCGGGCGCCAGGTGCGAGCCGCCCAGGAAGCCCAGGAAATAGGCCGCCATCACCACCGACATCACGCCGGTCGAGAAACCCTCGAGGCTGCCGCGGACTCCAAGCAGCGATCCCTGCAACCCATTGCCCATCATCAGCAGAAGGATGCCGAGGAACAGGGCCCATGAATTTTTCAGAACCGTCAGCATCGGGGAAATCCGCGCATGAAGCCGCCATCGGAAGGAAAGCCTATCGATTCGCCCCGCTCAGCGATTCCACAGGGGCGACACGCGCATGTCGCGTTCAGCCCTCCGGCCGCGCCCGGAGGTGACCGGAGGCAGCAGCAGCGAGGCATCTCCATAGGAAAAGAAACGATAGCGCGCGGCAACCGCATGGGCATAGATTTCCCGGATCCGCTCCATGCCCATCAGGGCCGAAACCAGCATCATCAGGGTGGATTTCGGCAGGTGGAAATTGGTCATCAGGCCGTCGGAAACGCGAAAATCGAACCCCGGGGTGATGAATATGTCGGTCTCGCCACACCAGGGGGCAATGGCGCCGCTCGCGCGCGCCGCCGTCTCGATCAGCCGCAGCGCCGTGGTGCCGACCGCGATCACCCGCCCGCCGGCGGCCTTCGTTGCGGCAATCTCTTCGGCCGCCCGCGTGCCGACCTCTCCCCATTCGGCATGCATCCGGTGGCGCGAGATGTCTTCCTCCTTCACCGGCAGGAAGGTGCCCGCCCCCACATGCAGCGTTACATGGCTGAAATCCACCCCCCGTTCGGCCAACCGCGCCAGAAGCGCCCTGTCGAAATGAAGTGAAGCCGTGGGGGCTGCCACCGCACCGGGGCGGCGCGCGAAAACTGTCTGGTAATCCGCGCGGTCGCGTGCGTCGGCGGCGCGACGCACGGCGATATAGGGCGGCAGCGGCATCTGCCCCGCACGTTCGAGCGCCGCATCGAAATCGGCGCCGGACAGATTGAAGGAAAGACGCGCGGTTCCCTCTGCCGCCTTTTCTTCAAGACGCGCCGACAATCCCGCTTCAAACACGATTTCCTCGCCTTCGCGCACCTTTCGCAAGGGCTTCAGAAGGGCGTGCCACTGCCCCGGCTCGGCGGCGGGTTCAAGCAGCGTCACCTCCACGGCGGCGCAGACCCTTCCCTGGGCGCTGTCGCGCCACCGCTGCCCCGAAAGGCGCGCGGGGATCACCTTTGTATCGTTCAGCACAAGGCGATCGCCCGGGCGCAACAGCGCGGGCAGATCGTGCACATGAAGATCACGCAAGCCCCCCGGCCCCGCCCCTTCGGCCACCAGCAGGCGCGCCGCCGGACGCGGGCGCACGGGGCGGGTGGCGATCAGCTCTTCCGGGAGCGTGAAATCGAAATCCGACAGCTTCATGCGGCGGCCTCTAGCACCATCCATGTGCCCGGCAAAAGGCCTAATTGCCGGGTTTTGGCGGCGGACGGCGGAAAATCTCGCGGAACATCCCCGGCGTGAAGATCGACAGCGGATTGACCCGCACCTTCGGATCATCCGAAGTACCGACAAGGCGAAAGTTGAAGCCGAACAGGCCTTCACCCCGGCGCGTCAGGATCTGGCCCGCCTGGTTCACCAGATAAATGGGCGAGATCACCCCCTGCATGTCGAGCCGCTTGTTGCTCAGGTGATAATAGCCATCCATCGATACCCCGAGCGACGGCCCCACGGCGCTGCTGCGGTAAAGGATCACCTGGCGCGGCGTCAGGCGGAAACGCGCATCGACATTGGTGAACAGGATGCCCCCGCCGCTCATCTGTTCGAGCAGCCCGATCCCCGAAATGGCGTGCAGAAGCGCCGTCAGCGCCGGGGCACGCCGCACCCGCGTGTTGCGGACATCCAGCCAGCCGTCGAAGGTTCCGGGGTGCCCCGGAACCGCCACCAGCTGAAGATCCATGTTGCCGCCGTGGGCGTTGTCGATGATCCCGGCAGCGCGAAATACCCCGCCCGCATCCTCCGAACGGATCCGTACGCTGTTGCCGCCCTTGCTGGGCACCAGCGTGCCGCTGATCGCGGCGGCACGGTTGACGCGGGCGGTGAAGGTGCCGTTCAGGCCCGGACGGGTGGAAAAACGCCCCGCAAAACCGGTGAGCGAAATGCCCTCGCTGACGATCACCCGATCCAGCCGAAGCACGATCGGCCCGCCGGCCCGGCCCTGCCGGCGCGGTCCGGCACCGGTGGCAAGGCTGGTCTGACGCAGATCCAGCACCCCACCCTCGACCCTGACCTCGGGCACGCGCCCCCGTCCCCGCCCCACCAGCCTGACCGGGGCATCAAGCCATCCCCCAACCGCGACCCGCGCGAACCTGGCCTCTCGCAGCGTGCCGTCGTTGCCGAGGGTCACCCGGCCGGAGGCACTGAGCCCCGGCGCTTCGAGCGACAGCGCCCCGATCCCGGGCGGTGTGCCCAGGCTGCCCCGCACGGCAAGGCGCCCTCTTGCTCCTGCCGGCTTGCTCCAGCCCAGATCGGCCAGCCGCAATCCGACCCCGCGCAGATCGGAAACAAGCGAGAACCGCGGCGCCTGCCCCCGCAGAAGATCGATCTCGATCCGCCCGTTGCCCCGGCCGCTCACGCTGCCCTCGGGCAGGCCGATGCGGAATTCCTCGACGAAGGCCGGCGAAAGCTCGATCTTTCCTTCGGCGCGCGAACGCCCCCTGTGCTCGGGGCCGAACCGCTGATGCCAGCGCCCGGAAACAGCCACCCGACCAAGCCGGCCACTGCCGGCGATCTCGATCCCTTCGCCCGATGCGGCCGTCACGCTCAGTTCGGGCGCGCGCAGCGCATGGCCCGGGATCAGCTTGCCGCTTTCCACATCGCCAAGGCGCGCGGCAAGCGCGAAATCGACATCGTCCAGCGGCAGCTTCCTGATCAGCAGAAGGCTGATCCTGCCGCTCACACTGGCCCGTCCGGTGGCCAGATCAACCGGCAGACCGGCCTTGCTCAGAAACCGGAAAGGCGGATGATCGAGAATCGAAAGCGCTGCCGGCAGCGGGCTTTCGGTGCGCAGCGAAACCACCCCCAGGGCGGGTTTGGCAAAGATGTCGGGCACCCGGAAAACCGTGCCCGCGCCCTCGATCCGCCCGCCGTTCGGGGCGATCACATGCCCCCGCTCCAGCACCAGCGTGAAGGCATTGTCGGCAATGGTGGCATAGCCTGACCCGTCTTCGACCGGCGGCATCTGCCGCATGAAACGCGCGCGCACCCCGTCGAACGAAAAGTTCAGCCCCAGGGCCGGCCGCTTGCCCGGTGCCAGGCGCAGTGCGGCGCGGATGTCATGCATGTCGCCCGCCTGCACATTGGCGGCGATCCACCGGCGCGTATTGGGCACCAGGACGAAAGGCCAGAGCGCCAGCAGGTCGGCCGCCGAAAGCCGGTTCGCATCGAGATCCAGATCAACCGACCAGCCCTGCTCGCCGGCCCGCACCCGGCCGCGGGCCACGAAGCGGCGCGGCCCGTCCTCGAGCACCGCCTGACCGATGTCGAGCACGAAGGGATCGAGCCGCATGCGCATGTCGGCGGCACCCCCGCTGAAGCTGAGCGGCCCTGCCATCGCTTCGCCTGCATCAACCCGGCCCTCGCGCAGACGGAACTGGCCGATCATGCTGCGCGGCAGGCCGCCTTCGGAAAGATCGCGCAGATAGGCCACCCCGTCGGCATCGATGGTTACCACATCGGTTTCCACGTGGAATTCATCGAAGATGATCTTCTGCGCATCCGGATCATAGGAAAGGTAGGTGCGACCGCCGGTGAAACGAACGGGGTTTTCGGTCTGTCCGGGGCGGATCAGCCCGGCCCCGATGCGCAGTGTGGCATCCATCCTTTCAAGCCGGCCATCGGATGCAAGCGCGGCACGAAACGCCCCCGAGATCGGAGCCTCGACCACCGAAAGCCAGGCCAGGGCGGGAAGCTGGCTTGCAATATCGCGGGCCTCGACACCGTTCACATTGGCCCCGATGGTGACAATCCGCGCGGCCTTGTCCAGCCGGAACGAGAAACCGGCGCGCCCCGGTGCGCCCGACAGTGCCGCCCGGGCGCCGGCGGGAAGCGCTTCCGTTTCTGCCGGCATCACGGCCCCGAGCGCAGGGGCGGGGGCGGGGGCCGGTGCGGGGGCGGGGGCCGGTGCAGGAGCGGGGGTCGGTGCAGGAGCGGACGCAACGCCCCCGCCGGCAGACGGCACGGCCAGCGCGAACACAACGCTGACATCCACATGATCGTCATTGTTGTCGAGCGTGATCCGCCCCTTGTCGAGCACCCAGCTGCGCCCGCTGCGCTGATCTTCATAGACCAGCGTAAGATCATTCGCCATCACCGAACGGATCTCGGAAAGCCCGGGCCTTTCGAAGGACTGCCGGATCGTCTCCAGAATTTCCGGAAATGATCCCGAGGCCCCCGCGCCGCCACCCGCAAGGCCGATCGACAGATCAAGCCCGCCATCTTCATTGCGCCGCAGGCCAAGTTCCGCATCGCTCAGCACAAGCCGCTCCGGGCCGAACCGGCCGCGCAGCAGTGCACTGGCCGAAAACCTTGCCTCGGCCGCATCCACCCGGGCAAGCGGAAGTCCGCCGGCATTGACAAGGGAAAGCCTTTCCAGGCGCACAACCGGGTGCCACCAGTCAGCGATACGAAAGCTGACATGGCCGATTCCGATCCGTCCGCCGGTTACCGCCTCGCTGACCCTGGTCTCGATCCTGTCGCGCAGCCAGCCGGGAGCGGGAACGCTGATCCCCGTTATTGCCAATAGCAGCAGACCGGCGATCATGAACTGCGCCATCAGGTTCAGCAGAGGCCACACCCCGCTGCGCCCCCGCCGCCGGCGCTGACGGCGTTCGCGGCGCCGCGCTTTCCTTGCCACCCGCCTTGCCGCTTTCCCTGCATCCGCAGGCTGGCGATCCGGGCGCGCGCCGTCCGGTTTCCCTTTCCCTGCCCCCTTCCCGCCGGCAGCCGAAGCATCTGCGGCACGCCCGCCGGTCAACGGATCCTCCGGGCCGCTTCCCGCCGCCGGCCCGCTTCGGGGCTGTGCTCTGGTGCTTTCGCTCATCACGCTCTGGCCCGCCGCTCCGGAACCGGCCCGCGTCCGGCCCCGCTTCCGACTGGTCCTTGTCTCTTCGTCCGCCCTGCCCTCATACTGCACCGCGATCCGTTTTGAAAGGAGACGCCATGACAGCAATCGAGCCCGGCCAGCCCGCCCCCGATTTCACCCTGCCCGCCGACGACGGGCGCAACATCACCCTGTCGGCGTTGCGCCCGGCGCCGGTGGTGCTCTATTTCTATCCGCGCGACGATACCCCAGGCTGCACCACGGAAGCACTGGAATTCTCGGCTCTGATGCCGGCATTCCGCGCCCTTGGCGCCGAGGTCTTCGGGATTTCGAAGGACACGCTTGAAAAGCATGCGAAATTTCGCCGCAAGCATGACCTTTCGGTGCCGCTGCTGTCCGACGCGCAGGGGCATGTCTGCGAAGATTACGGAGCGTGGGGCGAAAAGAGGATGTATGGCCGCACCTTCCAGGGCATCACCCGCACCACCGTCCTGATCGACGGCACGGGGAAGATCGCGCATGTCTGGCACCGGGTGCGCCCGAAAGGCCATGCGGCCGAAGTGCTGGCCGCCCTGCGCACACTGCCGGCGGCACCGGACACCCCCGGGAACGGCAGCGGAAGCTGACGCAGACCGGGCGCAGGCCGGACAGCCCGGCAGATTGTAGCAACCCGCCGCCCCGAATCGGCAAAAACCTGCCTGTTTTCATGATCCTCGAAGCCGAAACCCGGTGCATGCCTCAAAAATCTTGTGACGCGGTGCCGGGGCCGTTAATCAATTCTGGTAATCAGTTCGAAAAAGCGGCCATCGGGGAAGGTTCGCTTCCATCTCATTCAGGTGATCTTCTTCGCAAGCAAGGGGCCGGAAGGCCCGGGATCGGCGGACAACGGGACAGGACAGTGAAAGCACGCATCTTCGACAGATTCAATTCAGCGCTGGAACGCTGGCTGCCGGAACGCCGGGTGTTCCTGCGCACCGATACCGAAACCCGCTTCGTGCGGCTGACACCGGCAACGCAGCTTGCGGCAATCTCGGGCATCGGGCTGTTCATTGTCTGGTCGGTGATTGCCACCGCCTTCCTGCTGGTGGACAGCATCGGCTCGGGCAACCTGCGCGAACAGGCCAGGCGCGAACAGCTGGCCTATGAGGCGCGCCTCAATACCCTGTCTGCCGAACGGGACAGCCGCGCACAGGAAGCCGCGGCGGCCCATGCGCGCTTTGCCCAGGCGCTTGAGCGGATATCGCAGATGCAGACAACGATCCTGGCCCTCGAGGACCGCCGCGCAGAACTTGAGCAGGGCATCGAGATCATCCAGGCCACCCTGCGCGAAACCATGCAGGAGCGTGACAAGGCGCGCGCCCTTGCCCGGGAGGCCGAGGCACGGCTGGCCAGCAGCACCATGACCGTCCGCTCCGAGCTTGACCGGGCGCGCGAGGTGGAAGGCGCGGTGGATTTCCTGACTTCGGCCCTGACGACAACCGCGCTGGAACGCGACGAGGTCGCCGCCAGGGCCCGGCGTGCCCGCCAGATGGTAGATGAACTGGTTCTGGAAACCAGGCTGATACAGGAACGAAACGATCGCATCTTCCAGCAGCTCGAGGATGCCGTCACCATTTCGCTCACACCGCTTGACAAGATGTTCCGCAACGCCGGCCTGCCGACCGAACATATTCTCGAAACCATCCGCAAGGGCTATTCCGGCCAGGGTGGGCCACTGACCCCGCTGTCATTTTCCACAATGGGCGCGCGCAGCACGCCCGATCCCGATACCCTGCGCGCCAATGCGATCCTTTCCCAGCTCGACCGGATGAACATGTATCGAATCGCCGCCCAGAAAACACCCTTCGTGCTGCCGATCAGGAACGCCTTCCGCTTTACCAGCGGCTATGGCTACCGCAGCGATCCCAAGACCGGCGGGCGGCGCCTGCACAAGGGCACCGATTTTGCCGCCGCCCACGGCACCCCGATCTATGCCACCGCCGATGGCGTGGTGGTGCATGCGGGCTGGAGCAGCGGCTATGGCCGGCTGGTGAAGATCCGCCATGCCTTCGGCATCGAAACCCGCTATGCCCATATGGCAAAAATTCGCGTGAAAGTCGGGGATAGGGTCTCGCGCGGAGACCGGATTGGTGATATGGGAAGCTCCGGGCGTTCAACGGGAACGCACCTTCACTATGAAATCCGCGTCAACGGTGAACCTGTCAACGCGATGAAATTTATCAAGGCAGCACAAGATGTTCTCTAAAAGCAAGATCAACGAACCCGGCCCCAAGCAGCAGACCCGCGACAGTGCTCCCGCTGCCACGACACCGGAAAGCAAGCCTGCCAAGGGAATCGATCTTCCTCCCTCTGCCCCGAAGACAAAACCGCCCGCTTCGGTGCTTTCATCCGATCTGCTGATCAAGGGTAACGTGAAAACGACCGGCGATATCCAGATCGAAGGCCAGGTCGAGGGCGACATCCGCGCCCATCTGCTGACGGTGGGTGAAGGCGCCGTGGTGAAGGGCGAAGTGATCGCAGATGATGTTGTGGTGAACGGCCGGGTGATCGGCCGGGTGCGCGGCCTGAAGGTGCGCCTGACCTCGACGGCGCGCGTTGAAGGCGACATCGTGCACAAGACCATCGCCATAGAATCCGGCGCCCATTTCGAAGGCTCGGTGCAGCGGCAGGACGACCCGCTGAACAGCGGGGGCGGCAAGGCGCCGGCACCCGCGGCCCCGAAATAGCGGCACAGGCATCATGCCATGGGCATCATGCCATGACGATGCCGGAACACAGGATGAAAGGGCCGGCAGCGCGCCGGCCCTTCTTTCCTTCCGGCACCGCGGTTCCGGTCCGGCCGGAACAGGCCGATGCCCTGCTCTCCGACGGGCCCTTCAACCCTGTGGCTTTTCTTCGTAAAGCACCCGGCGGTAAAGATACCACGAGGCATGCCCGAGCACCGGCAGCACGATCAGAAGCCCGAGAAAAACGGGCAGCATGCCCACAAACAGCAGCCCCGCAACGATCAGCCCCCAGAGGATCATCACCCTGAAGTTGGCGAATACCGACTGTATGCTGGTGATGATGGCGGTGATCAGGTCCACCTCCTTGTCAAGCAGCAGCGGCAGGCCGACAACGGTTGACGCGAAGACGAACCCCGCCAGCAGCCCCCCCACCAGCGTGCCAACCGTCAGCATGGCAAGCCCGCGGCCGGTCAGATACACGTCATAGCCGGTGGTAATGTTGATCATCGGCACATTGCCAAGGAACAGGGTAAAGATCAGATGCGCCACGAAGGCCCAGAACATGAACAGCAGGATCAGCATCATGCACAGCGAGGGTATCTGGCGATTTTTCTGGCCATAGACAACGCCCAGAACCCGGCCCCACGAGGGATGCTCGCCCTGCTCCCGCATGTGGCTGATCTCGTAGAAGCCAACCGCCGCGAATGGGCCCAGAAGCGGAAAGCCGAACACCCCGATCACCAGCCAGTAGATTTCTCCGGTGCGCGCGGCCAGCCACCACAACAGCAGCCCGCCCACAACGAACAGGGCGGAAATGGCCAGACCATAGGCCGGTGCATGCAGGAAATCCCGCCAGCCCCGTTTCAGGGCATCGAACAGATCGGCAACCGTGATCAGATGGATGTCGGGTATCGACGAAGGTTGTGTCGAAGCGGTATCGCTCATGTTCCCCCCCCTGCTTTCTGTTTGTGACTTTGTCGCAAAAGACTAGCCGGCGGCATGCACGCATGGCAAGAATTATGTCGGGCAGATGCAACATGGGCGTCTTGCGCCCCCGCGCCAGGCAGCCTGCTTCCGCAGCCGCAAGCGGCTGTTTCCGCCGTCAGTCTTCGCTTCGGGCCTCGGCGCGGCTTTTGCCGGCCACGTTCATGGCCAGGGTTGCGGCCATGAACTGATCAAGATCGCCATCGAGCACCCCCTGCGTATCCGAGGTTTCCACCCCGGTGCGCAGATCCTTCACCATCTGGTAGGGCTGCAGCACGTAAGAGCGGATCTGGTTGCCCCAACCGGCCTCGCCCTTGGCTTCGTGGGCCTCGCTGATGGCCTGGTTGCGCTTGTCGAGTTCAAGCTGGTAAAGCCGCGATTTCAGCGCCTTCATGGCGATGTCGCGGTTCTGGTGCTGCGACTTCTGGCTGCTGGTCACCACGATCCCCGTGGGAATATGGGTGATGCGGACGGCTGAATCGGTAGTGTTCACGTGCTGGCCGCCGGCCCCCGAGGAACGGTAGGTGTCGATGCGGATATCGGCCGGGTTCACCTCGATCTCGATGTTGTCATCGACCACAGGATAAACCCACACCGAACTGAACGAGGTGTGCCGGCGCGCTGAACTGTCATAGGGCGAGATGCGCACCAGGCGGTGCACCCCGCTTTCGCTTTTCAGCCAGCCATAGGCATTGGGCCCCGAGATCCTGTAGCAGACCGAGCGGATGCCGGCCTCTTCGCCCGGGGTTTCGCTTTGCAGCTCTACCTTGTAGCCGTGTTTTTCGGCCCAGCGCACATACATGCGCGCCAGCATCGCCGCCCAGTCGCAGCTTTCGGTTCCCCCGGCGCCGGCATTGATCTCAAGATAGGTGTCATTGCCGTCGGCCTCGCCGCTCAGCAGTGCCTCAAGCTCTTTCTGGCGTGCCTTTTCGGCCAGTGCCTTCAGTGCCTCTTCGGCCTCTCTCACCACCTCCTCGTCGCCCTCGGCCTCGCCCAGTTCGATCAGTTCGACATTGTCTTCGAGTTCCTGAGAGATACTCCTGTAGGTATCGATCGCATCCACCAGCATCTGGCGTTCGCGCATCAGTTTCCGGGCCTTCGCCGGATCGTTCCACAGATCCGGATCCTCGACACGCGCATTGAACTCCTCAAGGCGATGCTCGGCGGTGTCCCAGTCCATTCGCTGGCGCAACAGCTCCAGCGATTTCCTGATGGCCTCGACGGTATTCTGTGCCTCTGCACGCATGATGGCTGCTCTTTTCAAAGAAGTCCGGTCAGGAAGCGGTGATAGCAACCCCGCCCCCCCGCCGCAAGCGGGGCAGACGCGATGCCGGCCGGGTCAGTACTGGCCGCCTCCGGTAACGGTTCCGAAGCTGGCCTTGCCGCCGATGGTTGCCGTGCCGCCTGTCGAGGTGCGCACCGTCTGCGTGCGGAAGGCGCGTTCGCTTTCGGCGAACAGCGGCAGATTGGCCCCCATCGCGAACCCGCCGTCGAAGGCAACCCCGAATACCGGTTCCTCGCCCTCGCGGAAATATTCGGCCACCACATTGTCACCGCTGGCGTCATCGGGCAGGCGGGCGCCGGTGTAGCGGTCGATCTTGATGAAACGGCCACCGGGCGGCACCCCGAATTCGCCGCCGCCGTATTTCCTGACCGCCTCCCGCATGAATGCCGTGAATACCGGCCCGCACAGGGTGCCGCCATAGGCCCCCTTGCCCATCGGTCGGGGCTGATCGTAACCGATATAGCAGCCGGCCACGATGTTCGAGGTGAAACCGACAAACCAGGCATCGCGCGCATCATTGGTGGTGCCGGTCTTGCCGGCCACCGGCACCGGCAGGTTGACGGTTTTCGAGGCGGTTCCGCGTCTGACCACGTCTTCCATCATCGAACGGATCTGATAGGCCGTGATGGCGTCGATCACCCGCTCGCGGTTCGAGACGATCCGCGGCCCCTCGCCCGGCGGCAGGGCGGGATCGCCGCAGTTTTCGCACCTGCGCCTGTCATGGCGGAAGATTGTCTTGCCCCAGCGATCCTGCACCCGGTCCACCAGGGTGGGTTCCACCCGCTCGCCGCCATTGGCGATCATGGCAAAGGCGGCAACCATGCGCCAGAGCGTGGTTTCCTGAGATCCAAGCGCATTGGCAAGATAGGGATTGAGGTAATCATAGACGCCGAAGGTTTCGGCATACTGGGCCACGGTTTCCATGCCGATCTCTTCGGCCAGACGCACCGTCATCAGGTTGCGCGAATGCACGATGCCGGTGCGAAGCGGTGTCGGACCATAGAAACGGTTGGTCGAATTCTTCGGCCGCCACACACCCTCGGGGGTATTCACCTCGATGGGGGCATCGATGATGATGGTGGCCGGCGTGAATCCTGAATCGAGCGCCGCCGCATAAATGAAGGGCTTGAAGGCCGAGCCGGGCTGGCGTGTGGCCTGGGTGGCGCGGTTGAACACCGAGTGCTGATAGGAAAAGCCCCCCTGCATGGCGATCACCCGCCCCGTGTGCACATCCATTGCCATGAAGGCACCCTGCACCTCGGGGATCTGGCGCAGGGTCCAGCGGATGAAGCTGCCGTCCTTGTCGCTGGTCATGGCGCGCACGTAAACCACGTCGCCCACCTCCAGCAGATCACCAGCCACCCGCGCCCTGGGGCCAAGCTTGCCGTTTTCGAGCCGCTTGCGCGCCCAGCCCACATCCTTGGGCGCGATCCAGTGGCCGTCGTCATCGTCGGGTATGCCCTCGATGCCGATGCGGGCGTGGGTCTTGCCCACCTCGAGCACCACTGCCGGATACCAGCCCTCGATGTCACGCGCCAGCTTCAGATCGCCCAGGGCCTTGCGCCATTCGGCCTCGTCATCCAGCACCTCTTCGGGAAGCACAAGCCCCGTGCCGCGCCATACGCCCTTGCTGCGGTCGAATTTCTCAAGCCCGGCGCGCAGGGCGCGGGCGGCCTCGATCTGCATCTCGGGATCCACCGTGGCGCGGATCGTATAGCCACCGGTGAAGAATTCGTCCTCGCCATTCTCACCGAAACTGCGGGTCAGCTGGCGGCGGATTTCATCGGTGAAATAGTCGCGCGGCGGCAGTTGTTCGCGAAACGAGGGATAATCGCCGCTCTGCACCGTGCGCAGCGGTGCCTGACGGGCGTGGTCGTAATCGGCCCTGGAAAGATAGCCGTTCTCGAACATCTCCTTCAGAACGAAATTGCGCCGCGCGATGGCGCGTTCGCGTTCGCGCACCGGGTGGTATTTCGAAGGCGCCTTGGGCAATGCCGCAAGATAGGCGGCCTCTTCCGGGGTCAGCTGTTCCAGAGACTTGTTGAAATAGGTCTGGGCTGCAGCCGTCACTCCGAAACTGTTCTGGCCAAGGAAGATTTCGTTCAGGTAGAGTTCCAGGATCTTGTCCTTGCTGAGCGTGTCCTCAAGCCGCGATGCCAGGATGATTTCCTTGATCTTGCGCTCGGCCGAACGGTCTGACGACAGCAGGAAGTTCTTCATCACCTGCTGGGTGATGGTTGAAGCGCCCCGCAGGCGCTTGCCCCGCGCGGCATCGAGCGCAGCCTTGATCATGCCCTGCACGTCATAGCCGCGGTGAGTGTAGAAATGCTTGTCCTCGGCCGAGATGAAGGCGTTCTTCACCAGATCGGGGATGTCTTCTATCGGGGTGAACAGGCGGCGTTCACGGGCGAATTCGTCCATGATTCGCCCCTCGCCGGAATAGATGCGGCTGATGGTGGGCGGGGTGTATTGGGCCAGCTGTTCGTGGTTGGGCAGATCGCGGCCATAGATCCAGAAGATCGCACCAAGCGCCACCGCGGCCATGAAGGCCCCGAGCGCAAGCCATGTGAAAATGGCGCCGAAAAAGCCGAATATGAAACGTAACACGCAAGAACCCCGGTCGCTGGTCTGGCCCTTATATAGGGACAGGGGGCGGCAGGGTCAAAAAGAGATCGGCAATATCATGCGGAAGGGGCAAGCGCCGGCCGCCGCCTATTGCCGCAGCAGGCGTGCCTGCGCAGCATCGCTCACCGCCCATTCGCGCAGGGCGGCGGCAATCGCCCCGGCTGCCCGCTCCTGCCATTCGGCCGAGGCCAGGTTGGCGCGGTCCCTGCGATTCGAAAGAAACCCGAGTTCAATCAGCACCGATGGAATGTCGGGTGCCTTCAGCACCGAAAAGGCGGCCGACTGATGCGGGTGCTTGTGCAGCCGCCCTATGCCTGCGCTGAGGGCCTTCACCAGCACCCCGGCCAGTGCCTTGCTGCGCGGCGCGGTCTCGTGGCGGGCCAGATCCATCAGCACCACGGCGATCATGTCGTCCTGCCCGGCCAGATCGACCCCGGCCAGAAGATCGGCCCGGTCATGGCTTTCGGCCAGACGCCGGGCCGCTGCATCCGAAGCGCTTTCGGCCAGCGTATAGACCGTGGCGCCTCGCGCCGTTCCCTCGGCCAGCGCATCGGCATGAAGCGATATGAACACATCCGCCCCGGCCGCCCGGGCAATGCTGACACGCTCTTCCAGCGGCAGGAAAAGATCGCTCTGACGGGTCAGCAGCACCTCGAATCCGCCCTGGCGCAGCAGGGTTTCCTTCAGGCGCCGGGCAAAGGCCAGCATCAGGTCGGCCTCGCGCAGCCCCGCGCGTTCGGCCCCCGGATCGATGCCGCCATGCCCCGGATCCAGCACCACCATCAGCGGCCGGTCGCCACGCTGGCGGGGCACGGAGGGCGGCACGGCGGCCGGCTCGGGCAGCGCGCCCCAGGCAGCGGTGGCGGGCATTCCGGCAGCGGCGGCGAAAGCCTCGGGGGAAACCGGATCAAGGGCGATGTGCACGCGGGCCTCTCCGGTCAGGCTGTCGGTCTGCATCTCGGCGGTTGCAAGCCCGAGCGGCGCCGCCAGTTCCACCACCAACCGCGACCAGCCCGCCCGAAATCGCCCGAAGCGCAGATCCTTCACCGCAGGCAGCGGTGCAGGCATCAGCGTTTCGGGGCCGCCGTCGCCCCAGTCCACCTCGCGAAAGTCCACAACCAGACGGCGCGGATCATCCAGCAGGAACACCCGCCACGGCACTGCCTGACTGAGTTGAAGATCAATTTCGAGCCCGGCATTCCCCGCCCCGCCCTGCAGACCCGAGCGCGCCGGATCAAGACGTGCAAGCGCCGAAAGCTCCTGCGCCAGTGCTGGCGCGCCGCGATCCGTCAGCAGCCCTGCGCCCGCTGCCAGCCATCCGGCCAGGATCAGCCTGGTGAATATGTGCATCTGTCTGCCCTGCCCGTATTCTGCCGCTTGTCACAGGTTCTGCTGCCAACGCCACCGGACACCCTTTTCGGCGACTATAGCGAAAGATGTTTCTTCGCACCAGCCGGGTTTCCTGTTCCGGATCCCATACTGCAGCCGGTTCCGGCCGCGTGCCCCGGCCTAGCCCCTTCCGGCAGTCCGCCTTGCCATGAAATCCTGCAGGCGGGCCAGCCCTTCACGGATATCCGCGCTGCTGCGGGCATAGGAAAACCGCAGGGTGCGGTGGCCACGCCCGGCATCGAAATCAAGCCCCGGCGTAACAGCCACCCTGGCCTGTTCAAGGATCTCGGCGGCGAAGGCGCGGCTGTCGTCGGTATGGTCGCTCA
This sequence comes from Paracoccaceae bacterium, assembly GCA_026989355.1. Taxonomy (GTDB): domain Bacteria; phylum Pseudomonadota; class Alphaproteobacteria; order Rhodobacterales; family Rhodobacteraceae; genus WFVA01. Next base: position 26,462 of record JALSJM010000016.1, read on the forward strand.
CATCGGCATATATGTAGAAGGCACCATCAGGCGGTGCGATACGGGTAAAGCCGGCCTTCGGCAGCCCCTCCAGCATCAGGCGGCGGTTTTCGCGATAGACGGCCAGATTGGCCGCCAGTTCGTCATCGCAGCCCATCGCCGCCAGAGCTACCACCTGCCCCGCATGGGGTGCGCAGATGAACATGTTCTGCGCCAGCCGCTCGATCCGGCGCACGTGGTCTTCGGGCACCACCATCCAGCCCACGCGCCAGCCCGTCATCGAGAAATACTTGGAAAAGGAATTGATCACATAGCATTGGTCACTGACCTCAAGGGCACTCACCGCGCGCGCGCCATACTGGATGCCGTGATAGATTTCATCGCTGATGAAGGCTGTGCCGGCGGCGGTGGCAGTCTCGATCAGCGCCCCCAGCGCGCCCCTGTCCAGCATGGTGCCCGAGGGATTGGCCGGCGAAGCCACGATCAGCCCGGCAAGATCGCGCCCTTCAAGATCGGCGGGCACCGGCTGATAACGGTTTTCCGGGGCTGTCTCGATTCCCACCGGCACCAGCGAAAGCGCCTTCAGGATCTGGGTGTAGGACGGATAGCCCGGCAGGCCGAGCCCCACCCGCTGGCCCGCATCGAAAAGGGCGGTGAACGCCAGAAGGAAAGCTCCCGACGAACCGGCAGTAACGATCACCCGCGCCGGATCAAGCTTCACCCCATACCATTCATCATAAAGGCGGGCGATACGGGCGCGCAGGCCGGGCAGGCCAAGCCCTACCGTATAGCCCAGCGGATCGGACTCGAGCACCCCGGCAAGCGCCGCGCGCGCGCCGGCCGGAGCCGGGGTGCCGGGCTGCCCCACCTCCATGTGGATGATGCGGCGCCCGGCTGCCTCGGCCGCGCGCGCGGCCTCCATCACGTCCATCACGATGAAGGGAGCGACTTCACTTCGCCTTGAACTTCGCATGGTTCCTTCCTTACACTGCCCCGAACTGCGCCGAAACCCCGTTTCAGCGCCAGAACGGAAGGTCAACGCCCATGGGGCACCCGCTTCACGGCCCACGATCCGCCCTTCGGGCCCCGGCGGCAATGCTGCTGCTTCTGCTGGCCGGGCTCATGCTGCTGCCGGGGGCGGGCCTGCGCGCCCAGACCCTGCTGCGCGATCCCGATATCGAATACAGCCTGAATCGCCTGGCCCGCCCGGTGCTGAACGCGGCGGGGCTGAACCCGGGGCGGGTGAAGATCGTGGTGATCAGGGACAGTTCGCTGAATGCCTTCGTGATCGACGGACGCCGGATCTTCATCCATTCGGGGCTGATCCTGAAACTCGGGAGCGCCGCCGAACTGCAGGCGGTTATCGCCCACGAGGCAGCGCATGTGGCCAACGGGCACATCTCGCGCCGCCTTGCCAACATGCGTTCGGCGCGCACCGCCGCAGGGCTGGGGCTGATCCTGTCGGCAATCACCGCCCGGGCCGCAGGGGCCGAGGCCGGGGCCGGGCTGGCAATCGGCACCACGAACACCGCCAACCGCATCTTTCTGGCCCATACCCGGGCCGAAGAAGCAGCGGCGGATCAATCCTCGGCGCGCTACCTCGCCCGCGCCGGAGTCAGCCCGGCGGCAATGATCGCCGTGCTCGAAATGTTCCGCGGACAGGAAGCGCTTTCGGTTTCGCGTCAGGATCCCTATGCACGTTCGCATCCGCTGACCCGCGAACGCCTGACCCGCGCCCGCGCCCATGCCGCGGCGCTGAAAGTGCGCGGCAGGAAGGATCCGGATGCCGATTACTGGTTCGCCCGCGCCCGTGGCAAGCTTGGCGCCTTCATCCGCAGCCCCGCCTGGGCCCTGCGCGAGGCCGGAAAGGCCCCGAATGCCGATATCGCGCTGATGATGCGGGCCATTGCCTGGCACCGCACGCCCAGACCGCAAAAGGCCGCCGCGGCGATCGGAAAACTGGCCCGAATGCGCCCGAAGGATCCGTATGTGTTTGAACTGAAGGGCCAGATCCTGCTGGAATCACGCCGCGTTCCAGAGGCCGTCAGGGCCTATGAAAGGGCACTCGTGCTGGCCCCGAAAGACCCGCTGATCGCCGCCGGTCAGGGACGCGCCCTGCTGGCGCTTGATACCCCGTCCGCCAATGCGAAGGCCCTGAAGGTGCTTGAACGCGCCCGGGCCGGCGCACCGCATGATCCCGCGCTTCTGCGCGATCTTGCCCTGGCCCATGCCAGGGCCGGCAACGCGGGGCAGGCCGCCCTTGCCACTGCCGAGCGCCTTGCCCTCATGGGGCAGATGAAGGATGCCGCGCTTCATGCCCGCCGCGCCGCCGGCCTGTTGCCGCACGGCACCCCGGGGCGCAACCGCGCCGAAGACATCCTGCACGCCACCAGACAACTTGCCAGACGGAGATGACCAAAGTGAAACGCGCCCTGATCCTGCCCGCCCTTGCCGCCCTCTTCCTGACAACGGACACCGCCCGGGCCTTCGACATCACGGCCATGAGCGATGAGGAACGCGCTGCCTTCCGCGCCGAAGTGCGCGCCTATCTGCTCGACAATCCCGAGATCCTTCTCGAAGTAATCCAGCTTCTGGAGCAGCGCCAGACGCAGCAGCAGCAGCTTGACGATGCCGCGCTGATCTCTGTCAATGCCGATGAAATCTATAATGACGGCCATTCCTGGGTGGGGGGCAATCCCGATGGCGACATCACCATCGTCGAATTTTCCGACTATCGCTGCCCCTATTGCCGCAAGGCCCATCCCGAGGTGGCGCGCCTGCTTGAGGAAGACGGAAACATCCGCCTGATCTACAAGGAATATCCGATCCTGGGAGACGCCTCGACAACAGCCTCGCGCTTTGCCGTTGCCACCCTGCTGACCTATCCCGAGGCCTACAGGGACGTGAACAACGCCCTGATGGAAATGCGTGGCGAACCCACGGCCGAAGCCCTGAAGGCGCTGGCCGAACGGCTGGGGCTGGATGCCGGAAAGATCGTTGACAGGATGATGGACGAAGACGTTGCCGCCATCCTGCGCAAGAACCAGGAACTGGGCCGGCGACTGCGGATCAACGGCACACCCACCTTCATTCTGGGCGACCGTTTCCTGCGTGGCTATGTGCCCCTTTCCGACATGAAGAAACTGGTGGCCGAAACCCGGGCGGCAGGAAAGGACAGCGGCCAGACGGACTGAGGCCGTCCCGGCGCGCCGGTCAGCCCTGCAGAAGAAGCTCGGCCTCGATCTCCACGGCAATGCCGAAGGGCAACGAGGCCATGCCCACCGCCGAGCGCGCATGGCGGCCCCTTTCCTGGCCGAACACCTCATGGATCAGCCGCGAAGCACCGTTGATCACTGCCGGGTGATCCCGGAATCCCGGCACGGCATTGACCATGCCGAACAGCCGCCCCCAGCCTGCGATCCGGTCAAGATCGCCAAGCGCGCGCTGAAGCGAGCCAAGGATGGAAAGCGCCGCGAGACGGGCCAGTCCGGCGGCCTCCTCGGAGCTCACCCCGCCCCCCACCTGACCGAAGGGGCCGGCCAGCCTGCCATCGGCCGCCTGTGGCCCGTGGCCCGAAACGAACACCCGCCGCCCCACCACATGCACCGGCGGAAACGGAAGCGCCACGCCCTCGGGCAGAACCGGCGGCGGCGGCAGGGCAAGGCCAAGCGCGGCAAGGCGGGCCTCGATCCGCCCCATCACGCCATTTCGGGGCGCGCCCCCGGCCCCCTGGCTGCCCCTTGTGCGCCTGTTTCCGTTCCGGTGCCGGTGTCGGCGGCAGCGCGCGCCGCCTCGATCTCGGCCGCGCGTCTTTCCACCTGCTCCACGATATGCTCGATCATCTCTTCATTCGAAAGCTTGTGGCTCTGCGCACCGGCAAGATAGACCATTCCCGAACCGGCGCCACCACCGGTAAAGCCGACATCCGTCATCAGCGCCTCCCCGGGGCCGTTCACCACGCAGCCGATGATCGAAAGGCTCATCGGTGTCCTGATATGCTCAAGCCGCTTTTCAAGGATTTCCACCGTGCGGATCACATCGAACCCCTGACGCGCGCAGGACGGGCAGGAAATAATGTTTACCCCCCGGTGCCGCAACCCCAGGGCCTTCAGGATCTCGAATCCCGCCCTCACCTCTTCCACCGGATCGGCGGAAAGGGAAATGCGGATCGTATCGCCGATGCCCATCCACAGCAGATTTCCCAGCCCGATGGCCGACTTGATGGTGCCGCTGACAAGCCCGCCGGCCTCGGTAATGCCAAGGTGCAGGGGCGCATCGGTGGCCTCGGCCAGCGCCTGATAGGCGGCGGCGGCCAGGAACACGTCACTGGCCTTCACGCTGATCTTGTATTCGCGGAAATCGTGCTCTTCGAGAATGCGCATGTGATCGAGCGCGCTTTCCACCATCGCTTCGGGGCAGGGCTCGGCGTATTTCTCCAGCAGATGTCTTTCCAGGCTTCCGGCATTCACGCCGATCCGGATGGCGCATCCGTGATCCCGGGCTGCGGCGATTACCTCGCGCACCCGTGCCGGCGCCCCGATGTTGCCGGGGTTGATGCGCAGGCAGGCAGCGCCCGCCTCGGCCGCCTCGATGGCACGGCGATAGTGGAAATGGATGTCGGCCACGATCGGCACCGGGCTTTCGCGCACGATCTCGCGCAGCGCCCTTGTGGCCGCCTCGTCAGGCACCGAAACGCGCACGATATCGGCCCCGGCCTCGGCTGCAGCCTGCACCTGGGCCACGGTGGCGGCCACATCGGATGTGTCGGTATTGGTCATGGTCTGGACGCTGATCGGCGCATCGCCCCCCACGGCCACATCACCCACCGTGATCCGGCGGGACTTGCGACGGGAGATATTGCGCCAGGGGCGTATGTGATTGAGCGACATGGGCAGACCCGAATACTGAAATGTCTGAATGCCGGGGGGATCCCCCGCAAGCCTGAATACGCCCCAAACCCGCAAAGGGCAACGCCCTGGCGGTTGCAGTTCACTCCTGCGTCAGTTCGGCAACCACCTTGGCAAGTTCCGGATGATCCTCAAGCCTGGCTACGGTGAAAGCCTCTTTCAGTTCTTCGGGGCCGAGAACGATGTTCTTTGCCACCTTCGGGCCCTCGCCCGCCGGCCCGTATGTCTGGCCGTTGACGGCAAAATAGACAGCCCCCGCATAGCCCGTCCGCAGCACCGGCGGATGCTCGGAAACGGGAACCACGTAACGCTCGCCGGCATCAAGGATCTTTTCGAGGATCACCGTGCCATCGGCCGTCTTCACCTGCATCCAGGCCGGACGCGTGGCGATGATGGCCACCGGCGCGGCAGGATCCTCGAGCACCTTGACGGTGCGTTCCTCGATGACCTGCGGCGCCGAAAGAGTGTTGCCGTTCGCCACCATGCCACGCTGTTCGCGATCGTTGCCTGTCAGGGCAAGGCTTGCAAAGGGCAGGGAAGGCGCCTTTGCGGATGCGCCGCGCTCAGGCAGGCTGTCGGGGGCGGCGGTCGCGGCCAGAACCCCGGTTTCATCGGGATCGAGCGTCGAGATCGGGCCATCGCGCGCCACGAATACCGGCGTTTCCAGAGCCTCGGGGCGATAGAGGCGACGAAAGCTGTCGGGCGGCGGCACGGAAACGCCAGCGGCTTCTCCGGCAGTGGCAACGGCTTCCTCCGAAGGGGCCAGGGGATCAAGCGCCACCACCACGCCGGGCGCCTGTTCGACCGGCGCGAATTTCACCCGCTGGATTTCCTGCAGCACCGTCCAGCCGCCATAGGCGACACCTCCGATCAGCAGCACCAGCACCAGAACCGCCCCCAGCGCGGCAGGCTCGAATCCAGAAAACACCGCCGTGCCACGCGGGATGAACGGGGTTTCGGGATCGGCGAAGGGATCCTTGCGCCGGACTCCTGCAACAGCATTGCGCGACACTCCGGCGGAGCGAGCGCCAGAGGCTTCGGCCGACATGCCGTGCACCTTTTCGAAATTGGCCTCTTCGCAGAACTTCCGGAATGCCCATTCGGAATCCATACCCAGATAACGGGCATAGGAACGCACGTAGCCGGCAATGAAGCCGGGGGTGTCGAAGGCCGAGGGATCGGCGTTTTCGATCGCGGCGATATAGGTGGCCTTGATCTTCAGCTCGCGCTGCACGTCAAGCAGGGATTTTCCCAGGGTTGCCCGCTCTCCGCGCATCATGTCGCCAAGACGCAGATCGTAGTCATCGAAGCCAAGCGGCCTCGGCGGCTCGCCCCCGATGGCCGACGCTTCACGCCTGCTCATGAAATCTGCCCCTCATGCAACATTTTGTCCCCGTCCAGATGGCCTCCGGGCGCCCGATTCGCCCGCTGCCACTCTATTGGGGGAATGTTATCACAGCGGAAACGATTATGCACCCTGCCCTTGCATTATCCCGCAAGATCAGCACGATTAAGGGCGCATTGTGACCAAAGTGTGTCGAGCGCAGCAATCAGCCTGTCCATCTCGTCGGGGCCGTGCACGGGCGAAGGGGTGAAACGCAGCCGCTCGGTACCTCGCGGCACGGTGGGAAAGTTGATCGGCTGCACATAGATGCCGTGATCCTCAAGCAGCATGTCCGACAGCATCTTGCATTTTACCGGATCGCCCACATGCACCGGCACGATATGGCTGCCATGATCGATCAGCGGCAGACCGAGCCCGCGCAGACGGGTCTTCAGCACGCGGGCCTGGGTCTGGTGGATCTCGCGCAGGTGGGGATCCGTCTTGAGATGGCGGATCGAGGCGGCCGCCCCCGCAGCCACGGCCGGGGGCAGGGATGTGGTAAAGATGAAGCCCGGCGCATAGGATCGGATCGCATCGACCATGCGCGCCGAAGCGGCGATATAGCCCCCCATCACGCCGAAGGCCTTGCCCAGCGTGCCGTTGATGATGTCGATCCGGTGCATGAGGTTGTCGCGCTCGGCCACGCCGCCACCACGGGGGCCGTACATGCCTACCGCATGCACTTCGTCGATATAGGTCAGCGCGTTGAATTCCTCTGCCAGATCAATTATTTCCGCGATCGGACCGAAATCGCCGTCCATCGAATAGACGCTTTCGAAGGCGATCAGTCTGGGCGTGTCGGGGGGCAATTCCTCAAGCAGCTGGCGCAGATGCGCCACATCGTTGTGGCGAAAGATCTTCTTGGGACAGCGGCCATGGCGGATACCGTGGATCATCGAGGCATGGTTGAGCTCGTCCGACAGGATGACAAGCCCCGGGATCAGCTGTGGCAGGGTGGAAAGGGTGGCATCATTGGCGATATAGGCCGAGGTGAACAGAAGTGCCGCCTCTTTCCGGTGCAGGTCGGCGATTTCGGCTTCAAGCGCCTTGTGATAAACGGTCGTGCCCGAAATGTTGCGGGTGCCGCCCGAACCGGCGCCGGTGGCGTCAAGTGCCTCGTGCATGGCGGCAAGCACCTCGGGGTGCTGCCCCATGCCAAGGTAATCGTTGCCGCACCAGATGGTGACTTCGCGCGTGCTGCCATCGGGGCGGCGCCAGATGGCATGGGGGAAGGCGCCCTTCCTGCGCTCGATATCGATGAAGACGCGATAGCGGCCCTCTTCGTGCAAGCGTTCGAGGGCTTCATCGATCCTGGCGGCGTAATCCATCGGGCTCTCCCATCTGTGGCGCTATGCGCGGCGGCGCTTCGGGGCCGTTCTTGCTGCGGTGCGGGGCTTCGAAGAATCACCTGCCCTGCGCGCGGCAACAGGATAATTCCCGGCCCCTTCCTGCAACAGCGCGCAAATTGACGCTATGACTTCCGTCAAGCCCGGAGCGGGGCAGGCGCCCTTCAGTCACGGATCACCACCCGGCAATCCCCCGCCCCGCCGGCTTCGGCGTTGCAGCGGGCAAGGGCCTCGGCCGCGGCCCCGTTCCCCCTGGCAAAGGCCCAGTGCCCGGTCGAGGGCGAGGCCGCAAAAGCCTTGGGGCCGCGCGCCCGGCGGTATTTGCGAAAGCCCCGGGTGGCATCCTGATTGAGCTGCAGTACGCGCGGTTTCCATCCCCTCGGGTAAACTTCGGCCACGATCACGCAGGGCCTGCCCCCCTTGCGCGCCGCCTCGCAGCCCCCCAGCGCCGCCGCCCGCGCCGCCTCTGCCGAATGATGCCCCATGGCAAACAGGGTGGTTTCCCGCGCCAGCAGCCCGGCCGAAGGCGCCACCGCGATGGCGCCGTAATATTTCATCGGCATCTGCTGCTGCTTCATGATCCGGGGCAGCAGCTTCAGCGCCTGCTTGTCGGCAGGGGCAAGGAAATCGTGGTCGATCAGCCGCATTTCGGCATGTTTCGGCGAAAACAGCATGGCCTTCGCCGCCTTGCCGGAAACCGGCAGGCCCTGTGCCCCGGCCATCCCGGCCGCCCAGGGGGCAAGACCTGCCCCGAGCAGGGCCGCCGCGGCCCCGGTCATGCGCAAACCCTTCATCACCGGATACCCCGCTGCAAACCTTCCCCCCAAGCCTAGCGCGCCTCGTCGCCTTGATCCAGCCCCCTTGCAGGATGGGGCTGGACACCCTGCAGCCGATCACTAGGGTCGGAACCCGTTGATCCTGGTTTCGAACACCGAAGGAGACCCGTCATGACAGCCACCCCCGAAGCCGTTCTGGCCCGTATCGACGAAACCCTGCCCGAGGCCACCGAACGCCTGCTTGATCTGCTGCGCATCCCCTCGGTATCTACCGATCCGGCCCATGCCGGCGATTGCCGGGCGGCAGCCGAATGGCTGGTGAACGATCTGCGAAGACTCGGGCTGGCGGCTGAAATCCACCCCACTCCCGGCCATCCCATGGTGGTGGCGAAAACGCCGAACATGGGCGACCATTCCCTGCCCCATGTGCTGTTTTACGGCCATTACGACGTGCAGCCGGCCGACCCGCTGGACCTGTGGAAACGCCCGCCCTTCGATTCGGCGCTCGAAGACACTCCCGAAGGCAAGGTGATCCGGGGCCGCGGCGCGTCTGACGACAAGGGCCAGCTGATGACCTTTGTCGAGGCCTGCCGTGCCTGGATCTCCGTGCATGACGAACTGCCGCTCAGAATCACCTTCTTCTTCGAGGGCGAAGAGGAAAGCGGCTCGCCCTCGCTGGTGCCCTTCATGAAGGAAAACGCCGATATTCTCGGGGCCGATCTGGCGCTTATCTGCGATACCGGCCTGTTCGGCAGGGATACTCCGGCGATCGTCACCTCCCTGCGCGGGCTTCTGGGTGAAGAGATCACCATCCGCGCCGCCGATCGCGATCTGCATTCGGGCATGTATGGCGGCCTGGCCCGCAACCCGGCACATGTGCTGGCGCAGATCATCGCCGATCTTCATGACGGCAAGGGGCGGGTGACGTTGCCCGGTTTCCATGATGGCGTGCCAGAGCTTTCGCCCGGGCAGCGTGCCCAGTGGAAGGCGCTCGATTTCGACGCTGCCGCCTTCCTGGGCGAGGCAGGCCTGGCAATCCCCGCCGGCGAAGCCGGGCGGATGCCGCTCGAAATGATCTGGTCGCGCCCCACGGCCGAGGTGAACGGCATGGAAAGCGGCTATACCGGCGCAGGGTTCAAGACGGTGCTGCCGGCCGAGGCTCGCGCCAAGATCAGCTTTCGCCTGGTGGGCCGGCAGGATCCTCTGAAGATCCGCGAAACCTTTCGCACATGGGTGCGCGCCCGCCTGCCCGCCGATTGCCGGGTGGAATTCACCGGACACGGAGCTTCGCCCGCTTCGGTGATGGCCACCGACAACCCGGCCTTCGAAAAGACCCGCCGCGCGCTTTCGCGGGAATGGCCGCGCGAGGCGGCCTTCGTGGGATGCGGCGGCTCGATCCCGGTGGCCGGCCATTTCCGGGAAATCCTCGGCATGGACGCATTGCTCACCGGTTTCGGGCGGGACGATGACAACATCCACAGCCCGAACGAGAAATACGATCTGGAATGCTTCCACAAGGGTATCCGCTCATGGGCGCGGATCATCGCGGCGCTGGCCTCCGGCTGAACGGCACAGCTGCCCGGGCACGGGCGCGCACGGCATTACCCGCGGTGCTGTTGCGAGGGGCGTTTGTGCCGCGCGGCACGGCGCAGCCGCGAAAGCTTCAGCCCCAGCAGCAGCCAGGGCAGACCGTGAAATGCCACATCGAACCAGTCGATCGTGCGCATCATGCCCCCTTCGGCCAGAATCCGGGATTTTTCCCACAGATGCGGCGGCGCAAAGGGGGCCAGGCCGACAAGGCCCGCGAAGATCATGAACTGATAGAGCGGGGTCTGATCGATCAGCTTCAGCATGGCATGCGGTGCTTTCCGGGAAACGGTGGCGGGAAATGGCGCGGTTGACGGGGCTCGAACCCGCGACCCCCGGCGTGACAGGCCGGTACTCTAACCAACTGAGCTACAACCGCACGGCTGCGTTCACGGCAGGGCCTGCATGCGCATGGTCGGACAGCGTGGCGCGGTTGACGGGACTCGAACCCGCGACCCCCGGCGTGACAGGCCGGTACTCTAACCAACTGAGCTACAACCGCCTGCTGCCCGTTCCGGCAATGCCCGAACGTGTGGGAGCTTTTAGGACCGCACAGGTGCCGCGTCAATGGAAATCCCGCTTTTCTGCCACGAAAATCATAAGCTGCTCCCGGGCGGCCCTGACGGGCTTTCAGGCCGCTTCCATCAGCCCCTCGGCCCTGAGCCTGGACTCTGTCCTGTCAAAGGCGGCAAGGGCGCGCTCGATCAGCATGTCTATTTCCGCGCGCGAAATCACCAGCGGCGGCGCAATGATCATGCGGTCGCCCACATGGCGCATCACCAGCCCTTCTTCGAAGCAGAAATCGCGGCAGATCAGCCCCGCCGTGCCCGGCCCCGCGGCGAAGGCCGCCCGTGATGCCTTGTCGGGGGTCAGCGCCACCGAAGCCATCATGCCGCTGATCACCGCCTCGCCCACCAGCGGATGTTCGGCAAGTGTTGCCCATTTCTGCGCGAGATAGGGCCCGGTATCCTCGGCCACACGTGCAATGATTCGCTCGTCTTCCAGAATTCGCAGGTTCTCAAGTGCCACCGCCGCCGAGACGGGATGGGCAGAATAGGTATAGCCGTGAAAGAATTCGCCGCCTTCGGCGATCACTCCGGCCACCTCTTCGCTTGCCACCGAAGCCCCGATCGGCGCATAGCCCGAACTCAGCCCCTTGGCGATGGTCATGATGTCGGGGCGGATGTTCCATGTCTGAGCGCCAAACCAGTTGCCGGTGCGGCCGAATCCGGTGATCACCTCGTCGGCGATCAGCAGGATCTCGTGTTCGTCGCAGATGCGCTGGATTTCGGGCCAGTAGCTTTCGGGCGGCACGATCACCCCACCCGCCCCCTGCACCGGCTCGGCAATGAAGGCGGCCACCCGCCCTTCGCCGATCTCGGCGATCTTCGCTTCCAGTTCGCGCGCCCGCATCAGGCCGAACGCCTCGGGACTCATCCCGCCGCCCTCGGCCCACCAGGCGGGCTGGCCGATATATTCGATATCGGGAATCGGAATACCGCCCTGAGCATGCATCGCCGCCATTCCGCCAAGGCTTGCCGCACCCACGGTTGAGCCGTGATAGGCGTTGTGGCGGCTGATGAACACCGTCTTTTCCGGCTTGCCCTTCAGGGCCCAGTAATGGCGCACCAGGCGGATGTTGGTATCGTTGGCATCCGAGCCGCCGGTTGAAAAGAAAACATGCTTCAGATCCCCCGGCGCCAGTTCGGCGATCCGCCGTGCAAGCGCGATCGCAGGGGGGTGGGTGGTCTGGAAGAAGGTATTGTAATAGGGCAGTTCCAGCATCTGCTCATGCGCTGCCCTTGCAAGCTCGTCGCGCCCGTAGCCGATATTGCAGCACCACAGGCCGGCCATGCCGTCGAGCAGTTCGTTGCCGTCGCTGTCGGTCAGCATCACACCGCGTGCACGGGTGATCACCCGCGCACCCTTCCCTGCCAGATCGGCATTGTGGGTGAAGGGGTGCAGGTGGTGGGCGGCATCAAGCGCCTGAAGGTCGGATGTCGGCATGTTGTGAAGGATCGGCATGGACGAAGCTCTCTTGCGGAAACAGGTTCTTCTTCAGGTGTTATAACACATTGGGTAAATTGCAAGCGGCACCTGCGGCGCCCTTGTCGGCCACCGCCCGCCCCGGCACTCTTCAGCCGCCGGACGACAGCGCATTTTCGGGCAGGATCAGCATGTCGTCGGCGCGCCACCAGGCGGTGACGGGGCTGCCGCTTTCGGCCTGCATCAGGCGGTCGGCCTCTTTTTCGCTGACCAGCGCGGCCAGAGAGGCGCCCCCTGCAAGCAGGATCTCGGCGATCGAACTGTTGCCCTGGAAGGCGACATCACCGAGATGCCCGGCGACAGCGATGGCATCTGCCGATTCGGGCGGTGCATCCGCCAGCTTCACCCGCTCGGGACGCACCGCAAGAACAAGCCCCCCCTGCCCGCTTGCGGGAAGGCGCGCCGAAGACACCCTGACACGGCCGAGCTCTGCCGTCTCCAGCGTGGTTTCAGCCTGCGTGGCCCCGTCATGCTGCCCGATCACGGCGAACATGTTTATCGAACCGATGAAATCGGCCACGAAGCGATCAACCGGCTGCTTGTAAAGGCCGGCGGGCGTGTCGAGCTGGCGCAGCCGTCCGGCCTCGAGCACGGCGATGCGGTCGGCCATGGCCAGCGCCTCGGACTGGTCATGGGTCACGATCACGAAGCTTACGCCCACGCTTTCCTGAAGTTTCACCAGTTCCAGGCGCATCGCATCGCGCAGCTTGGCATCAAGCGCCGAAAGCGGCTCGTCCAGCAGCAGCACCTTGGGCCGCTTCACCAGCGCCCGCGCCAGTGCCACCCGCTGGCGCTGCCCCCCCGAAAGCTGATCGGGCTTCCTGTGGGCGAAATCGGAAAGATGGACCTGCGCCAGCGCTTCCTCCACCTTGGCCGCGATCTCGGGTTTCGGCAGACGTTCGAGCTTCAGCCCGTAGGCCACGTTATCGGCCACGCTCATGTGCGGAAATACCGCGTAGGACTGAAACACCATGTTGACCGGCCGCTTGTTGGCGGGAATGCCGGCCATGTCCTGTCCATCGATCATGATGTGGCCCTCGGTGGCGGTTTCCAGACCGGCAATGATGCGCAGCAGGGTTGACTTGCCACAGCCCGAAGGCCCGAGCAGCGCGAAGATCTCGCCCGGGCGGATGTCAAGGGTGATATTCTCGAGCGCGGTGAAGCTGCCGAAACGCTTGGTGACATTCTGCACCGAAATGATCGGGGGGGCGGTTTCGCTCATTTTCGGGGTTCCTCGAAGCTCTGGAAACGCATCGCCACGAAGGTGACGGCCAGGGTGATCAGGATCAGGATGGTGGAGGCGGCGTTGATCTCGGGGGTAACGGAAAAACGCACCATCGAATAGACCTTGATCGGGAAGGTCACCGTGTTGGGACCCGAGGTGAAGAAGGTGATCACGAAGTCATCAAGGCTGAGGGTAAAGGCCAGCAGCGCGCCGGCCACCAGCCCCGGCCTCATGTGCGGCAGCAGGATGTCGCGGAACACCTGGAATTCGCTGGCGCCAAGATCCCTTGCCGCCTCTTCCATCTCGCGGTTGAAGGAATTGAGCCGGGTGCGGATCACCATCGCCGCGAAGGGAAAGGAAAAGGTGATATGGGCGATGATGATGTTGGTCAGGTTCAGCGGAAAGGCAACATCGCGCGGAACATAAAGCCCGAAGGACGAGAAGAACACCGCAAGGCTGACCCCCATGCAGATCTCGGGAATCACGATCGGCAGCGAAACCATCCCTTCGTAAACGGGCTTCAGCGGAAAGCGGAAGCGCCACAGCACCACCGCGGTAACAGCACCGAGGATCACCGCGAATATGGTGGAAACAAGGGCGATGGTCAGGGAATTGATGAAGGATTCCACCAGCGCATCGTTGTTGAAGGCCTTTTCGTAATACTTGGTGGTGAACCCCTTCCAGATCACGTTCCCGCCGCGCCGTGAATCGTTGAACGAGAAAATGACCAGCACCACGATCGGCGCATAGAGAAAGATCGCCCCCAGAAAGAAGACAAGCCGCAGCGATACCTTGCGCGAATAGTCGAAAGGCCCCGCGGGCGCGCGTTTCTGACGGGTTCTGCTAACCACGGGCTTCCTCCCGCCTGCGCTGGCGCATGGCAGCGAAGCTCTGAAGCGCCAGCAGGATGAAGGTGACATAAAGCAGGAAAAGCGACAGCGCCGAGCCGAAGGGCCAGTCATTTCCGCTCTTGAACTGGCGCTCGATCACATTGGCGATCATGTCCACCTGGCCGCGCCCCAGAAGATCGGGGATCAGGAATGAGCCCAGCATCGGGATGAAGGTGATCACCATCGCCGTGTTGATCCCCCCCGATGAAAGCGGCAGCAGGATCTGGCGGAAGGTGCGCCACTGGCTGGCACCAAGATCGAGACTGGCTTCCAGATAGCTTCGGTCAAGCCGTTCCAGAGACGCATAGATCGGCAGCACCGCAAAGGGCAGGTAGACATAGATCAGCCCGATCATCACGCCTGCCGGTTCACCCAGGAACTTGACCGGTACGAAGCGTTCGCCCAGCAGCTGCAGATCGCCAAGGCCAAGCGCCGCCAGCGCCCCGTCGCCCATGCTCCACAGCCAGTGCAACAGATCGTTGAGCCGGCCACGGGTGCCCAGAATGTTCAGCAGCGCATAGGTACGGATCAGCAGGTTGGTCCAGAACGGCAGTATGATCACCAGCAGAAGCCAGGGTTTCCATTTCGGCTTCGCCGTGGCGATCACCATGGCGATCGGATAGGCGATCACGATGCAGATGGCCGTGGAAAGCACCGAAAGCCAGACCGAACGCCAGAACAGGCTGACGATCTCGGGCTCCAGCAGGCGTCTGTAGTTGTCGAGCGTCCAGGTAACGCGGATCTTCGTGATCGTCTCGTTTTCGCCGAAACTGTAAAGCCAGATGATGGCCAGCGGCACGAAGAAGAACAGCACCAGCCACGCGAAGGAAGGCGTGAAAAACGCCAGAAACGCGCGGAAGTTCCTGCGATAGCTTTCCATGCCCCACCCGGCAAGAAAGGGAGGTGCCGCAGCCGGCACCCCCGCATGAACGAAAGGTTCAGCCGGCTGCCTTGATCCGCGTCCAGGCGGCGTCGATCTTCGACATCACCTCCTGCCCCGGATAAAGCGAGACCTCGCATTTCCGCAGCACGTCCTCGGACGGGAAGATCACCGGATTTTCGTTGTATTCCGGCCCCAGAAGGGCACGCGCGGCCTTGTTCGGCGTGGCGTAATAGACGTAATCGGCATTGGCCGCCGCCACTTCGGCATCAAGCAGGAAATTGATCATCTCGTGGGCGCCGTCGGGGTTGGGCGCGCCTTTCGGAATGGCAAGGTCGTCCTCCCACAGAAGGCCGCCTTCCTTTGGCACCACATAGGAAATGTCATCGTCTTCGTCCATCGCCTGCTGGATGTCGCCGTTCCACTCCTGGGCGAGATCCACCTCGCCCGCCAGCAGCAGATCCTGGCCGTTGTCGGGCGCAAAGGCCGTGATCCGCTCCTTCTGGGCAAGGATCATCTTCTCGGCCGCGGCGATATTCTCGTCCGACCAGTCGTTGATCGACTTGCCCATCAGCTTCAGCGCCATCTGGAAAACGGTCCCGGCTTCGCCCAGAAGCGCGATTCGCCCGGCATATTTGTCGGATGAGTAGAGATAGGCCCAGCTGTCAGGCACACCATCCACCGCCGATTTGCGATAGCCGATCCCCACCGTGCCCCAGAAATAGGGAATCGTGTATCTGCGCCCCGGATCATGGGCAGGATCAAGGAAAGCGGGATCGAGATTCTTCATGTTCGGCAGCCTTGCGTGATCAAGCGGCATCAGCATGTCGGCCTCGATCATGCGCTCCACGTAATCATTGCTGGGAACGATCAGATCGTAGCCCGGGTTGCCGTTCCTGAGCTTGGCGAAAAGTTCGTCATTGCTGGCGAACAGATCGTAATTCACCTCGATGCCGGTGGCCTTGGTGAAATCCTCCAGCGTGGTTTCCCCGATATAGGTATCCCAGTTGTAGAAATTCACCGTGCCGCCCTTGGCACGCGCGCCCTTCGGCGTGGTGAAGACAAGCCCGGCAGCGGCGGCCCCCTGCAGAAGACGGCGGCGATTGATGGAAAGGCGGTTCTTGCGCATGGTTTTCTCTCTCCTGTCGGAATGGGCGCTCGCGTGTGGCGCGCTCTCGTGTTATAACACGTCAACGCTACAATGAGCATCCCGTTCACTCAAGAGAATCTTTGCCTGCCGATCAAGCCTGAAAAGGCCGCATCAGCCCCGGAATTTCGCCTTGCCCAGCCCAGAAAACAAGCCGAGCCCCCCCCGTTTCCGGCCCAGCACCATCGCCGACGACCTGCGCGCGCGCCTGCGTGGCTCGCTCTTTACCGGTGCCTACGAACCCGGCGCGGCCATCTCGATTCGCCGCATCGCCGCCGAATTCGGCGTCAGCGTGATTCCGGCCCGCGATGCCCTGCGCGCGCTGGTGGCCGAAGGCGTGCTGATCTTCCGCGACAGCCGCACCATCGCCGTGCCCGGGCTTGACCCCGCCCGCCTGGACGACATGCGTTTCCTGCGCCCTTCCATCGAAGGCGAACTGGCACGGCGCGCCTTCCCGGCCCTTGTTGTCGAAGGCGCCGAACGCCTTGGCGAAATCGACGCCGCCCTTGATGCCGCCATCGCCGCCAATGACCCCGCCGCCTATGTGCGCGGCAATCACGCCTTTCATTTCCACATCTATCAGCGCGCCGCCTCTCCCGTCCTCCTTCACTTCACCGAAACCCTCTGGCTTCAGTATGCGCCCTCCATGCGCCTGGTCTGTCAGCTTTACGGCGCCAGCGAGATCAAGCACGATTTTCACCGCGCCGCGCTGACCGCCCTTGCCGGCCGCAGGCAGGAAGCCTTCGTCGAGGCGATCCGCAACGATATCCGCCAGGGCCTCGACTTCATCGCCAGCGCCGCCCTGCACGCATGATCCTGCCGCCTTTCATCCCGGCCGGAATGCTTCCGGGGGGCGGGGGCAGGCAGCCCCGCCTTCAGCGCTGCCGCCCCTCGGCCTCGTCGATCAGCCCGCGCACCCAGCGGGCCGCCCGGATGGCGGCGGGAATGCCCAGCACGATCCCGCCGATCACGCTCTCGGCTGGCGCAAGCGCCCGCAACCCGACGGCCTGGATCATCAGCCCGATCAGGAAAAGATTGATTGCCACCGCCCCCGCGGCAAAGGGATAGAGCAGCAGCGCCAGCTTCCACAACGGCCGGGGCCTGTCAGGATCATCAGCCATCGGCAATCTCCCGACCGATCAGGGGTGCACGGACCAACGCCCCCGCGATCAGTTTCGGCACCGCCGGGTGCAGACCGATCGCCGGCAGGATCTCACCCGCAAAACCGCCCTCGCGCAACAATTCCGGCACGTCTTCGCGCACATGTTCGCCCGCCGCCGCGAACAGCGGCAGGCAGAGCGCCGGCCTCTGCACCGCACGGGCCGCATCGGGCAGGAACGGCGCCTCTTCCACGAAGCCCAGATGCACGGCACGAAATCCCGAATGCGCCGTCACGTGATCGGCGATCCGGTGCGCGGCACGGGCGGCCCTGCCATTGTTGCGGGCCCCATGCGCAGCCAGCAGAAGATCGCAGGCACCGGGCGCAAGGCCCCGTTCCCGCGCGGCCTCCTGCGCCGCGTCGGCCGCGAGTTCCCACAGCGCCGGATCACAGCCCATCGGCGGCAGGATCCGGGCATCCCCGGCATCGGCCCCCACCACAGTCATGCGTTCGGGCAGGTTGATCTGCGTGAACCAGCCATCGGCCATGAACAGGGGATAGATCAGCGCCTCCGGCGGCGCACCGCCAAGCGCCTCTTCCAGCGCTCCGGGCGCGGCCAGAGTGGCCGAACGCACGCTCCAGCCGGGCGGCAGATGCGCCGCCACCCTTCCGGCCAGCGCAGCCAGCGCGGCTTCGGCGGGGGCCGGATCGGAAGGCTGTCCGTGGGCCACGATGACCGCATGTTCCCTCACCGCCGCCGCCCCCTAATGGCTGGTGCCTTCCGAAAAGGTGATCTTGTTCCACACATTGTATTTCCCCGAGGGCCTGCGCATGGGCAGGCGCTTCACCTCTTCAAGCGTCTGCGCATCATAGACGATCACCGCGCCTTCGTCTTCCCAAAGGGAGGTCAGGGCATGGCGCCCGTCGCGGGTGAATTCCACATGCGCAAAGGTGGCGCCGGGCACCGGGCGCAGGGTTTTCACGATTTCCAGGCTCTGCTTGTCGATCACATGGATCGCATCGCGGTTCGGACCGAAAAACACATCGGCCCAGAAATACGGGGTATTTTCATGGCTGCGCAAGAAGAATCCGGGGCCGGCGGTCTCGATCACGTCGGTCACCTGCCAGGTGGTGGTGTCGATCACCGAGATCTTCCCTTCTTTCAGATGCGGCGTGGCCATTACCCGTCTGCCATCCCGCATCCAGGAGATCCCCGAACCCAGGTGCGGCATGCCCGCAAGCGGCAGGCGCGCCACCTCGCGCCCCACGTTGAGGTTGATCACCACGCCCTCTTCGCTTTCGCGTGCGGCACCGATCAGGAAGCGGTGGCCGGGGGTGAAGAAGAAATCGTCAAGCGGGCCGTCGATCAGGATGCGACGGCGGGCAAACAGCCCCTTCTGCGCCGCCAGCGCTTCTTTCATGCCTTTCTCGCTGGAATGCACGAAACCGTCGTGAAACGGGCCGGCGCCCGGATCGGT
Source organism: Paracoccaceae bacterium (assembly GCA_026989355.1). GTDB lineage: Bacteria > Pseudomonadota > Alphaproteobacteria > Rhodobacterales > Rhodobacteraceae > WFVA01. The sequence goes on from JALSJM010000016.1 coordinate 45,206, forward strand.
GGCGATCTCCCAGATCTCGGGGGCATCCTTCAGCGCCAGGATGAAACTTTTGCGCGCCGGTGCCTGATAGACGGCCGATACCCGGCTTTCCGTGCCATCGCGCGCCACCACGGGGATCACCCGCACCACCGAAAGATCGGCGGCGACAAGGATGGTCAGCGTCATCGGCAGGTAATTGGCCACCGCCAGATAGCGGCCGTCATGGCTGATGGCGATGTTGCGGCTGTTGAGCCCGGCACGAATGCGCCCCACCTCCCGGCGCGTCCAGATATCGTATTTCTGCACCCAGCCATCGCGCGACATGATGAAGACGAAACGCCCGTCGGGCGTGAACTTCGGCCCTCCGTGCACGGCAAAGGGCGTGGGGAAGCGATCCAGCACGCGGAAGGTATCGCCGTCAAGCACACTCACGTGATGGTCACCGGTTTCCACCACCAGCGTAACGTTCATCGGATCGTATGTGAATCCGGGTGCCGCAATGGGGGTGTAATCGGGGTTCATCCGCCGCGTTGCGGCAATCTCATCCACGCCCCATTCGGGAATTTCGGCCAGGGGCGTTTTCACGTAATCGGCCAGAGCGGCGATTTCGCCGGCATCCAGAACATCCCCGTAGCCCGGCATCTGGGTGGCAGGGCGGCCATCGCGGATCACCGCCGCCACCTTCGGTCCGCGCATCCTGCGCAGGGTCTGCGGAATCAGCGCCGGACCGCTGCCCCCAAGCCGGCTTTCACCATGGCAGGCGGCGCAGTATTGCCCGTAAAGCCCGGAAGCATCGGGCGCGGCCAGAGCCACGGGCGCCAGCAGCACAAGCACGGATGCCAGCCACCCCGCCCCCGATCCCGCGACTTTTCCCGGGATGCGCTCAATTTGCGAAATCATGTGCCGGATCATGGCTCTTCCCCCTGAATGGAGTCACCTGGAGACGCCCGGCATCACCGCCGGCCACGCCGATTTCCGCTTCGTTCAGATAACAGGCCGGATCCTCGGCCCAGGGATCGCCCGTCAGTTGCAGCGCCCGGATGCGGGTATTGCCGCCGCAGACATCCCCATAGGCGCAGGCCCCGCAGCGCCCCTTCAGCGGACGCGGGCGCTGGCGCAGGGTGGCAAGCATCGGATCGTCGCCTTCCCAGAGGGCCGAGAAGGGTTTTTCCTTCACATTGCCGATGGTGTAATCCGACCAGTAGGTATCGGGATGCACGCGCCCCAGCGTATCGATATTGGCCACGCCAATTCCCGACGAATTCCCGCCCCAGGCCGCCAGATGCGCCCGCAGGTTGGCCACAAGCCCGGGGGCGAAGCGTGCCTCGGCCCAGCGCAGGAAAAAGACGGCATCGGCATCGTTGTTTCCGGTCACGATCTCGGGGCCGCCATGGCCCCTTGCGGTTTTCCATGCCGCCTCGATCAGCAGGTCAACCGCGGCGCGGGTATGGCTGCGGTCGGTATCGTCAAGCCGGTGCTTGTCGCCCCGTCCGGCATAGACAAGGTGGGAAAGATAGAACTTGTCCACCCCCTCGTCGCGGCAGAGTTCCAGAAGCTGCGGAAGTTCGGCGCTGTTGTCCCTGGTCAGGGTAAAGCGCAGCCCCACCCGGATGCCGCGCACCTTGCATGCCCGCACCCCGCGAAGCGCTGCCGCGAACGCACCTTCCATGCCGCGAAACCGGTCATTGGTGGCGCCGATACCGTCGATCGAGATGCCCACGTAATCAAATCCGGTTTTCGCAATGAGATCAGCAGTTTCGCCTTCTATCTTCGTGCCGTTCGTGGAAAGGGCCAGATAGCGCACGCCCTGCCGCGCGGCTCTGGCAATCCCGAAGAAATCGGAACGTTCGAGCGGTTCGCCCCCCGAAAGGATCAGCGCGGGAATGCCGAAGCGGGCAAGATCATCCACCACGGCCATGGCCTGAGCGCGGGTCAGTTCGCCCGGAAAATGCGTGTTGGCCGAAACCGTGTAGCAGTGGCGGCAGCGCAGGTTGCAGGTGCGGGTGAGGTTCCAGATCACCACCGGGCGCACCACCCCCCCGGCACGGCGGAAGCGCGGGGGCGTGGGCCGCACCAGCTGGTTCATGCAGTCAGACAGCCGAAACATCGCTTTTCCCTTTCGCAGGTCGAACCGGCGCAGCTGCGCCAAGACGCAGGCCGGTCTTCTTCAGGATGCGGGTGGAATAGAGCACATCGTCGCGCTTCAGCGCCCCGCCCAGAAGCATCCGGATCCGGGTGCGTTTTCCTTCCACCTCTTCGCGGGTGGCGCCATGCACCATGGCAAACAGGTTGTAGGGCCAGACGGGCAGCGCACGCGGGCGCAGATAGCAATGGCTGACGAAATCAAGCGCCCCCACCCGTGCGCCAAGGCGTTCGGCGGCAGCGTCGTCCACATCCCATACCGTCATGCCGTTGGCACGCAGGCCAAGCGCATAGTGGTTGGGCGCAATCGCGATGCGCCGGATGATCCCGCGCGCCAGCATGGCCTGCAGACGCGCGATCACTTCGGCTTCGTCAAGGCCGAGATCGGCGGCCACCGCCGCATAGGGTGCCGGCACCAGCGGCAGCCCCCCCTGGGTGGCCGCGATGATACGGCGATCGTCCTGATCGATCATGGTGCCCGTCATGCCGCCACCCTGAAGCCGATGTAGAATTCCCTGAGCTTGGGAAAGCGCAACACGACAAGGCCTGTCTGCGCCTCGATCGCATCGGCTGTCGTGGTGATTCCCGCCGCGGTTTCGGTTGCCAGAACGAACCACATGTCGAGCCGGTGATCGCGCGCGTAGTTATGTGCAACCTCGGGAAAGGCGTTGACCTGTTCCGCCACTTCTTCGAAACGTTCCGGCGGCACCTCCATTGCACAAAGACAGAAAGCTCCGCCCATGGCCGCCGCGTCATAGAAGGGGCCGAAGCGGGTGATCAGCCGGGCCGCTTGCATCCGTTCGAGCCGGCGGATCAGATCGGATTCGGAGATCCCCAGTGCCTTCGCCGCAGCCGCGAAGGGGCGATGCACAAGGGGGAAACCCTCCTGCAGCGCGTTCAGAATGGCACGATCGGTGGAATCCGGACCGCAAGCTGTCTGTTTCATGGCATCCTCTCCTTCAGGGGCTTGATCAGAGCCCCCGTCTGCTTGAAGCAACGGATCGAGAACAGGACCGCATGATCGGCATCCGCCAGTTCGGGAATCCGCGCCCGGACCTCTTCCAGAACCGCCAGTGCCTCGGCGCGCGAACGGCCGTGGATCATGTTGTAAAGGCGATAGGGCCATACGCCCTGCACCGGCCGGCGTTCATAGCACAGCGTAACGCCGGGCACGGCGGCAAGACGCGGCCCCACCGCACCCACCGCCTCGGGGGCAATATCCCACACCACCATGGCATTCGAACGCCAGCCCAGTGCCCGATGGCGCACGATCACCCCGAGACGCGCGATCACACCCTGATCAAGCAGCGCCCCGATACGCACGATCACCCCTGTCTCTTCGCGCCCCAGCCGGCGGGCAAGCGCCTTGTAGGGCCGCGTTACCGGCTCAAGCCCCGAGGAAAGCGCCTGCAGGATGGCGCGATCGCCCGGGCACAGCTGCACCCTCCCGGCCCGGTGCTGCCGGCATCGCACCCCCTGCCCTGCCGGCCCGCCCGACAGGCGAAACCCGAGATCGATGTTGAAGGGCCGCACCAGCGGCAGATCCAGCACCCCAAGCCCGGTTTCATGTCTTATCCGCCCAAGCGTTTCCTCCACATGCGCACGATCCGGCCCGGTGGCCACGAACCACAGGTTCCAGCGGCCTTCGCGCAGATAGGAATGGTTGACCCCCTGCCCGCGGCTGACCCTTGCTGCCACCGATTCGATGCGTGCATCCGGCACGGCCATCGCCGCCAGCGTGCTGGCAGAAACGACATTGGGAACGATCGTGCCGCCGATGCGGCTGATCATGCCGCGCCCGATCAGCCCCTTCAGTCGGCTCAGAACCTCGTTTTCCTCGATCCCCAGGGCCTCGCCGACCACCGCGAAGGGATAGGAGCAGAGCGGAAAGTCGCGCTGCCATTCGTCAAGAAGCCGGCGATCCGTTTCATCCAGTGCGCGCTGCATCCTGCCGCTCCCTTCTCAAAGCCCCGTCCTGTGGGCGCGGGCAGCAAAGAAGATGCCCGAAGGGCTCTCGGCCGCGATCTCGCCCAGCTTTTCGAAACTGCGGGTATCGTGGATGTCGATCCGGTTTCCGTCGCGCACCGAGATCCACACCTCGGCCCCGCGCGGCGCAAATTCCATATGCAGAACCGCAGGCCCCGGGCGGAACTGATGGATCACTTTTTTCGTAATTGCATCAATTACCTGAACGGTATCATTCAGGGGATGCGCGAAGTTTACCCAGATCTGCCGCCCGTCGGGCCGGGCAATGGCAAAGACCGGCTGGCCATGGGTGGGGGTGCGGGCCACTTCCTCAAGGCTTCTTCGATCCACCCAGAGCACCTCGTGCAGACCCACTGCCGGCAGCACGAAGAGATCCCCCGCCAGCGCCCAGCCTTCGAGATGGGGCATCTTGTAAACCGGCAGGGTTTCATCATGCGCGGCATAACCGGCCAGAAAGGGGCGCGGTGCGGGACGTTCCTGCCACAGGTCAAGTGCGGTCAGATGATCGTCGCCGAAAAGTCCGGCAACATAGGTGCGCCCGTCAGAGGTGACGAGGCCGTCATAGGGGCGGTTGCCGATGCCGGATATCTTCGTGAGCCGCGGCGTCATGCCGGCCGCGAAATCGGCGATCCAGGTTTCGCCCGCATCCCACAGGGAAAAGACGAAACGCCGCCCCGGTGCGTCCACCAGGCCAACGGTTTTCGACCGCGTGGGAATATCGGCCACCTGGACAAGCGTATCGGCATCGAATACCCGGATCCCGCCGGGCTCGTAGTTGGAAACCGCAATCAGGCGCCCATCGTCAGAGATCGCGCCGCCAATGGAATTGCCCGCCTGCATGACCCGCGCCGCGATTTCCCCCGCCGGGATGTCCACCTTCGTCAGGCCGCCATCGCGACCGAACACATAGGCAAAGCGCTCGTCGGGGGAATAGACCAGCGATGCATGGGAGAGATCGCCAAGGCCGGTGATGCGCTTCAGCGCCGCGCGCGCGATACGGTCCACCAGCAGAAGCGATCCCGAGGCGCGCTCGACCACGAGGCCCAGCCCGCCGGTGGCACGAACCGGAGAACATGCGGCCGAAGCGGCCCGGACAGCCCCCCCGCCCCCCGCCCCGGCAAGGGTGAGCGTGGCGGCAGAGCCAAGCAGGATGCTGCGTCGGGCGATCATGGCTGTTCTCCTTCTTCCGGTTCCGCGCCGGCTTCGCTGGCAAGCAGATATCCGGCGATCCACAAGGCCTCGTCTTCGCTCAGCAGCGGCCGCCAGGGGGGCATGGGCGTATCGGGAATTCCGTCAAGGATGACGGCCGCCAGATCACCGGCGGTGCGCCCGGCAAGGGCAGAGGCCCGGATATCGGGGCCAAGCCCCCCCTTCAGGGTGATGCCGTGGCACGCGCCGCAGTCCTGACGGATGAAACGGGTGAGCGCGACAGCCCGTTCCGGCGCGATTGCAGGGCGAATTGCGGAAACGGAACGGGAAGGAACACCGGCCCCTTCCGCCATGCCCTCCCCGATCCACGGCCATGTGATCCCGGCCAGGATCCCGGTCATCAGGATGCCGGTCCGGGCCATCCCCCCGCCCCTAGGCATGAGCCGCCACTCCGAGCCGACGGCGGGTTTCGCCCGGGAACCCATCCGTCACGGGCATTCCCTCTTCCCGCAGACCAAGCGCGGCGACCTCGCCCACGATGAACAGCACCGGTCCTTCGGGCGCCGCGCGTTTCACCGCACCGGCCACATGGGCAAGATCGGAAAGGATGCGGTGTTCATCGGGGGTGGTGGCATTCGATATCGCCAGCACCGGCGTATCCCCGGCACGCCCCTGCGCGATCAGGCGCAGGGCGATCTCGGCCATGTTGACCGCGCCCATGTAGATCACCAGCGTGGTTTCCCCATGGGCCAGCCCGGACCAGTCCAGATCAAGGGGGCGGCCGCCCATGCGGTGGCCGGTGACATAGCGCACGCCGCTGGCAAGCCCCCGGTGGGTGAGCGGCACCCCGGCCGAAGCGGCAGCGCCCTGGGCTGCGGTAATTCCGGGGCAGACATCCACGGCCACCCCCCGTGCCCGCAGCCAGGCTGCCTCTTCCCCGCCGCGCCCGAAGATGAAGGGATCTCCCCCCTTGAGGCGCACCACGTCAAGCCCCTCGCGGGCCAGTTCATGCAGGATCTCGTTGATCCGCTCCTGCGGCACGCTGTGATGGCCCGGTGCCTTGCCCACCGGAATCACCCGGGCCCGCGCCGGCGCAAGCGCCAGGATCCCGGGGGGCACCAGGCGATCATGCACGATCACATCCGCCCCTTCGATCAGCCGCAGCGCCCGCAGCGTCAGCAACTCGGGGTTTCCCGGCCCCGCGCCCACCAGATGCACCCGTCCCGTCTGTCCCATGCCTCAAGTTCCTGCGCTGATTTTCCGTAAATGCCGTCCGGGGCGGCACAAGGCCGCCCCGGGGTGGGTGACCGGCGTCAATAGACGTCGGAACGGGTGTTGTAGACGTTGAACTTGCCCGTGGGCGTGATCAGGCGCGGATCCTTGATCACATGCTTCAGTTCGAGCGTTCTGTCATCAACCACCACGATGGCCGATTCCTTGTCCTTGGCATTCCAGACCGAGAACCAGATCTCGGTGCCTGCCTTGTTGAACTCGCCCTGCACCACGCGGGGCTGACCGTCCTTGACATTGGCCCATTCGCCGATCGGCAGCACCGTGTATCCGGGGTCCTCCCGGCCCAGTTCGCTGACCGTGAACACCGCCACCGAAGCGGAAATCTCGGCATCGGGGTTGAGCGGCGCATCCACATAGAGGTGATCGGAATCCGGATGCGTCTTCACGAACAGCGAACCGCCGCCGAGCGCCTCGAGCGTCTGCACCACCTTCCAGGCATGATCGGGATGCCCTTCGGGATCAGTGCCGATCAGCGCCACGGTTTCATCGCCCAGGTGCGACGTGGCCCAGACCGGGCCGTAGACCGGGTGCATCAGGTTGGCACCGCGGCCCGGATGCGGGGTTTCGCCGCCGGTTTCGATCAGCGCGGCGAGCTTGCGCTCCTTGGTATCGACAACCGCCACCTTGCCGCGCGCATTGGCCGCCACCAGGAAATAGCGCCCGGTGCTGTCGAACCCGCCATCATGCAGGAAGCGTTCGGCCTCGATCTCGGTGACCTTGAGGTTCTTCAGGTCGGAATAGTCCACCAGCAGGATCTTGCCGGTTTCCTTCACGTTGACAATGAACTCGGGCCCGTGATGCGAGGCCACGATCGAGGCCACGCGCGGTTCCGGGTGATAGGTCTGCTCGTCGTAGATCATGCCGCGGGTGGACTTGATCTTGAGCGGCTCAAGCGTATCGCCGTCCATGATCACGTATTGCGGCGGCCAGTAGGCGCCGGCAATGGCGTATCTGTCGTCCCAGCCCTCGAATTTGGAGGTTTCGACCGAGCGCGCCTCGGTACCGATCTTCACTTCGGCCACGGTAGCGGGCGGATCCATCCACAGATCGATCATGTTGACCTTGGCATCGCGCCCGATCACGTAGAGATAGCGCCCCGAGGCCGAAATCCGGCTGATATGCACCGCATAGCCGGTATCGATCACCGCCTTGATTTCATAGCTGGCGCCATCGATCAGGGCAATCTGCCCGGCATCGCGCAGGGTGACCGAGAAGAGGTTGTCGATATCGATGTCGTTCATCTTCTCGGTGGGGCGATCCTCGGGCTTCACGATCACCTTCCAGCTGGCGCGCATCTCGGGCATGCCCCATTCGGGCGGTTCGGCCGGCTCCAGCAGGATATAGCGCGCCATCATGTCGATCTGCTCCTGCGTCATCTCTCCGGAAGTGCCCCAGTTGGGCATGCCGGCGGGCGAACCGTAGGTAATGAAGTCGCGCAGGTATTCATAGCCGTTCTCGCGGGTGACGTCGGGCGTGAGCGGTTTGCCCGTAGCCCCCTTGCGCAGCACCCCGTGGCACCCCGCGCAGCGTTCGAAATAGATCTTGTTGGCCTCCTGGTATTCCTCGGGCGTCATCACCGGATCGCCGGGCTTGCGCCCCGGGATCTCGACCTTCAGTTCCCCGAGCGTCGTCATGCTGGGCTGATACGCGGCCGCGGGGCCGGTGGTGTGCTCTTCGGTCTTTTCCTGAGCAGCGGCGGGCAGTGTCGCGAAAAGGCAGACAGCAACCAGCGCCACCCCGGGCGGAAGGCCGGTCTTGCTCATGGATGTTTCGGGTTTCATCGGGATATCTCCGTTCGGCTGGTGAGGCTGCCCGCATATTCCCGACAAAACGGCACCGGCGCCTTGACTTTCGTTAAGGAAGCCTTCCGCCGGGCACGCGATGCTTCGGGCATCATCAACGCGGCGCAAAGGAGAGCGCAATGCGCGAAGTCATGACGAAATCCATGACCCGCAACATCTTTTATGGCGGGTCGCTGTTCTTCATAGTGATCTTTCTGGGCCTCAGCGTTCACAGCCACTATTACATTGTCACCACCTCCACCAACGCCGCCGGGCTTGACGAGAGCGTGGAAAAGGGCAAGCGGGTGTGGGAACACAACGCCTGCATCAACTGTCACACGATTCTGGGCGAAGGCGCCTATTACGCCCCTGAACTGGGCAACGTGATGACACGCTGGGGCGTGCAGGACGATCCCGAGGCGGCTTTCGAAACGCTCAAGGCATGGATGGAATCCCAACCCACCGGAATCGCCGGGCGGCGGCAGATGCCGCAGTTCGACCTTTCCGACGAGGAAATCCGCAATCTGGCCGACTTCCTGCTGTGGACCGGCGAGATCGACACCCAGGGCTGGCCGCCCAATGACGCGGGCTGAGGAGACGAACCGATGAAATATCAGACACAGAAGATCGCCCATGCGTATTTCCTGGTGGCCATGATCCTGTTTGCGGTTCAGGTCACGATGGGCCTGCTGCTGGCCTGGATCTACATCTATCCCAACACGCTGGCAGAAACCCTTCCCTTCAGCATCCTGCGAATGCTGCACACCAACAGCCTTGTCGTCTGGCTGCTGACCGGCTTCTTCGGCGCCGCCTATTTCCTGATTCCCGAAGAGGCCGAGCGCGAAATACACTCGCCCACGCTGGCCTATGTGCAGCTTGCGATCCTGGTGCTCGGCACTGCTGGCGTGGTGCTGACCTATACCTTCAACCTGTTCGAGGGAAACTGGTTGCTGGGCAAGGAGGGGCGTGAGTTCCTCGAACAGCCCAAATGGGTGAAGGCAGGTATCGTGGTGGCGGCGCTGATCTTCCTCTACAACGTCACGCTGACGGTGCTGAAGGGCCGCAAGACGGTGATCAGCAACATCCTGCTGATCGGCCTGTGGGGGCTGGCACTGCTGTTCCTGTTCGCCTTCTACAACCCGGCCAATCTCAGCCTCGACAAGAAATACTGGTGGTATGTGATCCACCTGTGGGTGGAAGGCGTGTGGGAGCTGATCATGGCCGCGATCCTCGCCTATCTGATGCTCAAGCTCACCGGGGTTGACCGCGAAGTGGTAGAGAAATGGCTCTATATCATCGCCGCCACGGCGCTGTTTTCGGGCATTCTCGGCACCGGCCATCACTATTACTGGATCGGCACGCCCGGCTACTGGCAGTGGATCGGCTCGATCTTCTCGGCGCTCGAAGTGGTTCCCTTCTTCGCAATGATGAGCTTTGCCTTCGTCATGGTCTGGAAGGGGCGACGCGATCACCCCAACAAGGCGGCGCTGCTGTGGAGCCTGGGCTGCGCCACGCTTGCCTTCTTCGGGGCCGGGGTGTGGGGGTTCATGCACACCCTGCATGGCGTCAACTACTACAGCCACGGCACCCAGATCACGGCAGCGCACGGCCACCTTGCCTTCTACGGGGCCTATGTCTGCCTCAACCTGGCGATATTCACCTATGCCATGCCGATCCTGAAGGGCCGCGATCCCTATAACCAGGTGCTCAACATGGCAAGCTTCTGGCTGATGTCCGGGGGCGTCGTGTTCATGACCTTCGTGCTGACCTTCGCCGGCGCCATCCAGACCCACATGCAGCGTGTGCTGGGCGAATACTTCATGGATGTGCAGGACGGCCTGTGGCTGTTCTATGCCATGCGCTTCGGCGCGGGGCTGGCGGTGGTGCTGGGGGCGCTGCTTTACATCTATGCGGTGCTGGTGCCCCGGCGCGAGATCATCGCACCCGCCGATACGCCGGCCGAGTAGGGAGAGCCGCCATGGCAATGGACGGATCCGCAAGACTGCGCGAGGGGGCGACCACCGCCCCCTTCTATCTGCCCCAGGGGGACGAGTGCGAGGTCTTCGAGGCCGCGCACCGCAATACCCTGCCGGTGCTGCTGAAGGGTCCGACCGGCTGCGGCAAGACACGTTTCGTGAGCCACATGGCCGCGCGCCTCGGGCGGCCTCTCCATACCGTGGCCTGCCATGACGATCTTTCCGCCGCCGACCTGATCGGACGCTACCTGCTGAAAGGCGGCGAAACGGTCTGGATCGACGGGCCGCTGACGCGCGCCGTGCGCGAGGGCGCAATCTGCTATCTGGACGAGGTGGTGGAAGCCAGGAAGGATGTGACCGTGGTGCTGCATCCGCTGACCGACGATCGCCGCATCCTGCCGATCGACCGCACCGGCGAGGAACTGACCGCCGCCCCCGGCTTCATGCTCGTGGTCTCCTACAACCCGGGCTATCAGAACATCCTGAAAACCCTGAAACCCTCGACCCGTCAGCGTTTCATCGCGCTTGAATTCGGCTTCCCCCCGCCAGATCTGGAAACCGAGGTAGTGGCCGCCGAAAGCGGGCTTGCCCCCGAGCAGGTGAAGCCGCTGGTGCGTCTTGCGGGGAAGCTCAGGGCACTCAGGGGGCAGGATCTCGAAGAAGGGGTTTCGACGCGGCTCATCGTCTATGCCGCCACACTCATTCATCAGGGCATGCCGGTGGAACGCGCGATCCGCGCGGCCATGATCGAACCCCTCAGCGACGACGAAGATGTGAAACGCGGCCTCCTCGATCTCGTCACGGCCATTTTCGGGTGAGGCTGCGCCGTGGCACGGATCGAGATCGAGCCATGGGAGCCCGAGGAAACCGTCGGGAAACTGTGGCACGCATTTGCCAGCCGTCTTGATGCGCCCGCCGCGCATCAGGAGGCTGCGGTCAGCCTTGCCGAGGTTGGCGGGCGGCTGGCAGTCTTTTTCCGCGCCCTCGGGGGCAGGCCCGGAACCGAACTGCGGGCAGTGGGCGATGAGGTGAGCCGCCACCGCATCAGTCTCAGGCGCCGTCTTGGAACCGATGCCGATCATGTGCCGCGCGCCAGCTTCGATGGCGAAGTGCTGCGCCTGCCCGAACGCCTTGCCGTCTTTCCCTCGCGCGAGGCCAACGGCGCGCTCTATCTCTGGCTTGCGGCCCTGCTGGCCCATGCACCCCGTCCGCAGATGGCCGAAGACCCCCTGCAGAACGATCTTCTTGCCCTGCGTGGCGCCCGACACATGGAAGCCGCCACCCTGGCCGGGGCCCCGGGGCTTGGCTGCCTGCGCAGGGCGCTTGCTGCGGGCACCCTGCACCTGCGGCGCGGCCTGCCCCGCCTGCCCCCCGCCGAAGCCGACCTCGAAGCGGTGATCCTTCACCTGCTGGGCGCGCAGGATCCCCTTCCACCCACAGCACAGGCCATGCTGGCAGCCGTGAACAGCAGAGATCCCGGCGCGGCAGGCGCCTTCGGCGCCCCGCGCGGCTATCGCCCCTTTCGCCCGGTGCCGATCTGGCCCGAATTGCGCGAACACGGTTTCAGCGCCCGCACCGACGTCGAGACCCGCGCCGCCGACCCGGCTGACGAGCCCCCCGCCGAGGAAGGCGGCGGACGGCAGAAGCATCACCGCGCCCGCCGGCGGCGCGCCGAACGCCCCGAACGGCGCGACAGCCTGATCCTGCACAAGTTCGAAGCGATCCTTTCCTGGGCTCAGTTTCTCAATCTGAACCGCCGGGTGGATGACGAGGACGATCCCGACAACGCCCGCAAGGCCGCCGACGATCAGGAAGAGCTGGCCCTTGCGCAGGTTTCGAAAACCCCGGCCACGCGCCTGAAGCTGCACCTCGACCTTGCCCCCGAGGATGTGGCGCGCGAACGGCTCTCGGATGTTGTCACCTATCCCGAATGGGATGCGCGCGCGGGCAGCTATCTGCCAGATCACGTGCGTGTGCTCTCCAGCACCGCCGAACCGGCCGGCGAACCGCCCGCATTTCGCGCCGATCCGCGCGCCCGCCGGCGCATCGAGCAGGTGCGCCGTCGCTTCGAGGCCCTGCGGCCTGGGCGGGTGATTACTGCGGGCCATCTTGACGGCGACGATCTGGATATCGAAGCCGCGGTGCGCCTGCATGCCGACATCCGGGCCAGCGGCGAGGGCAGCGAGCGCATCTGGCGCCAGAGCCGCCCGGTGACGCGCGATCTGGCGGTGTCGATCCTGCTTGATGTCTCGCGCTCGACCGAAAGCGCCGTCAGCGAAGGGCGCGCGGTGATCGACGTGGAGCGCGAGGCGCTGGCGGCGCTGGCCTGGGGGCTTGATGCCTGCGGCGATGACTTCGCCATCCATGCCTTTTCATCGCTGAAGCGCGATCGGGTCTATATGCAGTCATGCAAGGATTTCGGCGAAGCCATGTCACCCCTGGTAGAAGACCGCATCGGCGCGCTCAGGCCCGGCTTCTATACCCGCCTCGGCGCTGCCATCCGCCACTGCTCGGCAGAGCTGGGCAAACAGATGCGGAAACGCCGCCTGCTTCTGGTCATCACCGACGGCAAGCCCAACGATCTTGACCATTACGAGGGCCACCACGGCATTGAAGATACCCGCATGGCCGTGCGCGAGGCCCGGCGCGCCGGGCAGTCGGTATTTGCCGTCGCCATCGATCGCAATGCCCGCGCGTGGTTTGCCCGCATGTTCGGGCGCGGCGGCTTTTCGGTGATCGCGCACCCCGACCGCCTGACCGCCGCATTGCCGATGATCTATCGCGAACTGGTGGGCGCGTGAAACAGGAACAGGGCCACGGGCCCGCCCCTATCCGGCCGCCGGGGCAACCGTCGGCGGCATCTGCCCCACCCGCCTGGCCAGATGCCAGAACCGCCACATCAGCAGCCCCCCGGCAACCGTCAGCCCGACAACCAGCCCCAGCCATATCCCGACAGCGCCAAGCCCGACCACGAAGCCCAGAACATGGCCCGCCCCCAGCCCCAGCGGCCAATAGGCCAGGGCGGCGATCAGCATCGGCACGCGCGTATCGCCAATGCCCCGCAACAGCCCCAGCGCCATGACCTGGGTGGCATCGGCCAGCTGGAACAGCGCCGCCACCACCAGCAAACTGCGCCCGATTCCGATGATCGGCCCGCGCATCGGATCGTCAGGAGAAAGGAACAGTCCGATGATGCCTTCGGGAAACAGCAGGAAGGCGGCAATCATCAGCAGGGCAAAGCCGAACGACAGCGCAACCGCCACGCGCGCCCCGTCAAGCAGACAGATGCGCTCGCCCCGCCCCACAGCGCTTCCGGCCCGCACCGTGGCCGCATTGGAAAGCCCCACATGCACCATGAAGGCCATCGCCACCGCCTGCAGCGCAATGCCATGAGCGGCCAGCTGATCGACCCCGAGCCATCCCACCATGACCGCCGTTGCCATGAACAGCCCGGTTTCCGAAAGCTGCGTCAGCCCGATCGGCAGGCCCAGCCGGAAAACCCCCCTCAGCGCCCCGGGATCAAGGCGGTAAAAGCGCATGAACAGTGCGTGGCCGGGCAGCACCCGCCGTATGTGAAGGGCCAGCAGAAGGGCGCTCATCACCTGCACCCCGACCGAAGCCACCGCCGCCCCGCGCACCCCCATTTCAGGGGCACCCCAGTTGCCGAAGATCAGCATGTGATTGACAAGGATGTTCAGCCCCACCGCCCCCAGTGTCACAAGCAGGATGGACCAGGTGCGCTCAAGCGCCGAAAGACAGCTGCGCAACACCATCACCACAAGCGCCGGCAGGGTGCCCCAGCAGGCGATGCGCAGATAATCCTGCGCCAGCAACGACAGCGCGCCTTCCTGCCCCAGGGCCCGCAGAACCGGCGCCGACCAGAACATCAATGGCAGCACCAGAACCGCATGAACCAGCGAAACATGCATCCCCGCACGAACCACCCGGCGCACATGGTGCCGATCGCCCCGCGCCTCCGCGGTTGCCACCATCGGCGCCACCGCCATGCCGAATCCGGCACCGATGACAAACAGCATGAACCAGTAGGACCCCGCCAGCGTTACCGCAGCAAGCGCGCGCGTGTCATACCAGCCCAGCATCAGCGTGTCGGTCACGTGGATGGCGAACTGCGCAACCTGACTGCCGATCAGAGGCAGCCCCAGCGCCAGGATCGCCCGGGCATGGGCCCGATATGAAAGGGGCTCGACCATGTTTCCCTATAGAGCGCAACACACACACACTCAAGGCCGCACCGCTCGCGCAAGGACATGGCCCCGGTGCCGCCGGGCAGAAAGGCAGCGACCGGCAAGGCCGGCCGCCAGTTGGTCTTGCCTGTTCGTGGAATGAATGCCGCCTGTCGCCATGCCTTGCCGCTTGCGGATCGTCAGACACCAGACAGAGCGCAATACCGCCCGAAATGCCTGTTTCCGGTCCGGGAGAGGAGCATGAAGGGGAGCCCCTCGACCGGCCAGCGGCCTTTCCCCGCAGGCGGGCGGCCTCCCGGACGGTTTTCCCTGCTCATGAATACCCTGCCGTCTGATACGCTTCAGAGAAAGATGTTCCGAGCCTCGCAGCGGCGTGTCCGGAACACCGGGCCGATACGCAGACCGCACCGGTCACGCCGATCACCCCGAGACATGGCCTGGCGTGCCCGAAGGGCGATTTCACGGCCGAGCCGTGCTTTTTCAAGAAGATCTTCGTGCATGTCAATTCCCCTTTCGTCAGTTCAGATCGCCATGCCGTTTGCCCGGCTTTCCATCGGGCGATCTCTGTTCTTCGTGCGTTTCACTTTGTGATCAAATTTGGGCGAAATTTTGTCACAAGATACAATTTTTACGTGTATTTCGGGAAGTTCCCGCTTTCGCCCGACAGAGGGCACAAGATCGGAAACATTAAGATCTAATGGTAATCTGCTGATTATTATCAATAATAGTCAGCGTAATTCCGGGTGCCAAGACCTTCGGTATTGCGTTCGGGAAAGGGCAGATATACCGCCCCATCAAACTATACAACCTGCAATTGTTTTTTCTCTACCGTTTTGATGCCATATTTCTGCCACATTTCATCTGCCGCCATCGCCCGGCAAGAATGCGTGCCCCGGGAATCACGCCCGTGGCACCGGGGTGGCACGGAAGCTATTTCTTGCGCATGTCGGGATGAAGCGCGGCACCGAGAATGTGATCGGAATTGTGGATCACATGGCTTGCCCGCCCCACGATCAGCGGATCGGGCAGGGTGGCTACCTCGTGATCCTTGTCGGGGTAATCGAGGGTGGAAAGAAAATGCTTCATGGCGTTGATGCGTGCCCGCTTCTTGTCATTCGACTTGACAATCGTCCAGGGCGCATCGGCGGTATCGGTATAGAAGAACATCGCCTCCTTGGCCTCGGTGTAATCATCCCATTTGTCGAGGCTGGCAAGATCCACGGGCGACAGTTTCCAGCGCTTCAGCGGATCCGTCTTGCGGGCCTCGAAGCGTCGGCGCTGCTCATCGCGGGTAACCGAGAACCAGTATTTGTAAAGCCGGATGCCCGAGCGCACCAGCATGCGCTCAAGCTCGGGTGTCTGACGCATGAATTCAAGATATTCGGTGGGTGTGCAGAACCCCATCACCCGCTCGACCCCGGCACGGTTATACCAGGAGCGGTCATAGAACACCATCTCGCCCGCGGTCGGCAGATGGCGGATGTAGCGCTGGAAATACCATTGCCCGCGCTCTTCCTCGGTGGGCTTGTTCAGCGCCACCACCCGGGCCTGACGGGGATTGAGATGCTCCATGAAACGCTTGATGGTGCCGCCCTTGCCGGCCGCATCGCGCCCTTCGAACAGAAGCACCATCTTCTGCCCCGTTTCGTGCACCCATTTCTGCACCTTCAGAAGCTCGGCCTGAAGCCGGGCCTTTTCGGCCTCGTATTCCCTGCGCTTCATCTTCTGATCATAGGGGAAGCGGCCGGTCTCGAAAGCCTCGCGGATCTTGTCGGGGGTAACCGTGGGAAAGCTGCTCGGCCCCCCCGCAGCGGCACTGTCGGCCCCGATGCCGGCTTTCACGGGCACTTCGGCGGGTTTTGCGCCGGATGCCGCTTCGGCTTTCTTTCCGGCTGTTTTCACGGCGGCGCCCCTGGCGGGGGGTGGTGTTGTCATCTGCCCTCTCCTGTTCGCTGGCCTTTCGTGCAATGGTCCGCAGGATAACAGAAATCGCCACTTCCGCCCCTTGACATGCGTCAAGGGGCGCAACGGTGCACAACCACACGGGCCACGGCGCGCCGGAGGGGCGGCGGAGCAGCCGGCGGCGCAAACCTCAGCCCATTTCGGCAAGACGGCCGAGGGCCGCTTCGATCCTGGCAGCCTCGGCCTCGCGCGCGCTCATGTTGGCGCGGGTTTCGGCAACAACCTCTTCCGGCGCATTTTCGGTGAACCGCGGGTTGTCAAGGCGCCCGCGCAGGCCGCGCAGTTCCTTTTCAAGACGCGCGCGGGCCTTTTCAAGACGCGCACGTTCGGCGGCGATATCGATCAGCCCTTCGAGCGGCATCGAGAAAACACCCCCCTCGACAGCCAGGGAAACGGCGCTGCGGGGGGCGCTTGCCACCTCGTCCAGGCTTTCGATACGGGCCAGCCGGCGGATCAGGGCTTCGTTCTTCTGCCAGGCGGCGCGGGCCTCGGGGGTGATTCCCTGCACCACCAGCGCCGCCTTCAGCCCGGCTGGCACGTTCATTTCGGCGCGGGCGCTGCGTACCTCCTCGATCAGCGCGATCACCCAGCGCATTTCCGCTTCGGCCGATTCGTCCACCAGTTCTTCGGGGGTGTATTCGGGCCAGTCGGCATGAATCAGCATCCTTTCGCGGCACGCCGTCACCTGCCACAGTTCTTCGGTGATGAAGGGCATGAAGGGATGCAGCAGCTTCAGCACCTGATCGAGCACCCAGCCCATGGTGGCCCGGGTTTCGGCCACCACTTCGGCGTCGTTGCTGGCCAGCAGGGGTTTGGCGAATTCCACATACCAGTCGCACACCCTGCCCCAGGCAAAGGCATAAAGCCCGTTCGCCGCATCGTTGAAGCGGAAGGCCTGAAGCGCGGCATCGGTGGCCGCACGCGCGCGCGCGGTTTCGCCGATGATCCAGCGATTGGCACTGGCTCTTGCCGCAGGCGGGGCGGCGGGGGGGGCGCCATCGGCATAGACCCCGTTCATTTCGGCGAAACGCACCGCATTCCAGATCTTGGTGCCGAAATTGCGGTATCCGGCGATACGGCTGGTGGAAAGTTTCACATCGCGCCCCATGGCAGCGAGGGCCGCAAGGGTAAAGCGCACCGCATCGGCGCCGTATTCATCGATCACCTCGAGGGGATCGATCACGTTGCCGAGCGACTTCGACATCTTCTTGCCCTTCTCGTCGCGCACCAGGGCATGGGTATAGACGGTGTGGAAGGGCTTTTCGCCGACCACGGCATATTGCATCATGATCATCCGCGCCACCCAGAAGAAGAGAATGTCGAATCCGGTGATCAGAACATCGGTAGGGAAGTATTTCGCAAGTTCGGGCGTGTCTTCGGGCCAGCCCAGGGTGCCGATCGGCCAGAGCCCCGAGGAAAACCAGGTATCAAGCACATCCGGGTCGCGGGTGAGCGCCCGCCCTCCGGCCATCCTGCGGGCCTCTTCCTCGCTCGGGGCGCAGTATTCGTTGCCCTCGTCGTCATACCACACGGGGATCTGGTGCCCCCACCACAACTGGCGCGATATGCACCAGGGCTCGATGTTTTCCAGCCAGTGGAAATAGACCTTCTCCTGCTGCTCGGGCATGATCCGGATCTCGCCCGAGCGCACCGCCTCGATCGCCGGGCCGACGATCCTTGCGGTATCGACGAACCACTGATCGGTCAGCATCGGCTCGATCACCACCTTCGAACGGTCCCCGAAAGGCTGCATGATCTTCTTGTGCTCGACCAGGGGGGTCAGATTGCCCTCCTCGTCCGGCACCATCACCGCAAGGCCCTCTTCGGTGATTTCCCGGATCACCCGTTCCCGCGCCTCATAGCGGTCAAGCCCGCGCAGATGTTCGGGCACCAGGTTGATCTGGTCGATATCCACTTCCGAGGGGTCAAGGCGCCCCTCGGCAATTTCGGTGGCAAGGCGGGCGCCTTGCGCATAGGGCAGACCATCGCTGCGCATGTGGGCGCGGGTATCCATCAGCCGGTAGAGCGGAATGCCGGCGCGCCGTGCCACGGCATAATCGTTGAAATCATGGGCGCCGGTGATCTTCACCGCACCCGACCCGAATGCCGGATCGGGGTATTCGTCGGTGATGATCGGAATCAGGCGGCGGTGTTCCTTCGGGCCCACCGGAATTTCGACCAGCTTGCCCACGATCGGCGCATAGCGTTCATCCGAGGGGTGGACCGCTACTGCGCCATCACCCAGCATGGTTTCGGGACGGGTGGTGGCAATCGAGATCCAGTTGCGTTCTTCTTCAAGGATCACGTTGCCGTCCGCATCGCGCTCGACATGGGTATAGGTTTCGCCACCGGCCAGCGGATAGCGGAAATGCCACATGTGGCCGTCCACCTCGATATTCTCGACCTCGAGATCGGAAATCGCGGTTTCGAACTTCGGATCCCAGTTCACCAGCCGCTTGCCGCGATGGATCAACCCCTTGTTGTAGAGATCCACGAACACCCGGAGCACCGCCTTCTGGAAACCTTCGTCCATGGTGAACCGGTTGCGCGACCAGTCGCACGAAGCGCCAAGGCGCTTCAGCTGGCCAATGATGGTATCGCCCGACTGCGCCTTCCACTCCCAGATCCTTTCAAGGAATTTCTCGCGCCCGAGATCGCGCCGGCCAAGGCCCTGTTCGGCCAGCATGCGTTCGACCACCATCTGGGTGGCGATGCCTGCATGATCCTGGCCGGGTTGCCAGAGCGTATCGTGCCCGCGCATCCGGTGCCAGCGCACCAGGATATCCTGAAGGGTGTTGTTGAAGGCATGGCCCATGTGCAGGCTGCCCGTCACATTGGGCGGCGGAATCATGATGCAGAAGCTTTCGGCCCCCTCACGCGCATTGGCGCCCGCAAGAAAGGCCCCGGATTCCTCCCATGCCTTGTAGATGCGCTGCTCCGCTTCCCTGGCGTTGAAGGTCTTTTCCATCGTCATCGCGTCATCCGCTGGTCATTTCCGGTTTCGCAGCTGTTTACAGCGCCGACACGTGAAGGAAAAGCCTGCATCGCGGGGGCGGAAGGGGGAATTGCCGCACCCAGCCGACAAGCTGCTCCGGCGCTCTCCTAGCGCCGCCCCGAGCGGCGGCGCGGCACCCGGGGCACATGGCTGCGCCCGAAACGGTACCGGGTTTCGGGAAAGGGCGGCAAGCCGTGGGTGCGGCTCCAGTATCCGGTGCCGCCGTCTCTCAGCCATATGGGCAATGTCAGCGCCGCCCCCACGATGAAGCCCCCCGCATGTGCCCAATAGGCCACCCCGCCCATTGTCGGATCGGCCGCCAGCCCGCCGAAGAACTGCATCACGAACCACAGGCCCAGCATCCACCATGCCGGCAGGGTGATCACGTCGATGAAGAAGACAAAGATGATCAGCACGTCCACCCTCGCCCGCGGATAGAGCAGCAGATACCCCCCCATCACCCCGGCGATCGCGCCCGAAGCGCCCACCGTGGGCACGGTGGACACGGGAGCCGACAGCAAATGGAACAGCGCAGCGCCCACGCCTGAGGCGAGGTAGAACAGAAGAAACCCGAAATGGCCGAAGCGGTCTTCCATGTTGTCGCCGAAGATCCACAGGAACACCATGTTGCCCAGCAGATGCGCAAACCCCGCATGCAGGAACATCGAGGTGAACAGTGTATGATAGCCATCGCCCCCCGTAACCCGTGCCGGCACCATGCCCCATTCCATGAAGAACCGGGTGATCGCCTGTTCGCTGCTCATCAGGGGCATGCTGGCGATGAAGATCGCCACATTGACGATGATCAGCCCGATCGTGACATAGGGTGCCGTGCGGGTGGGATTGTGATCGCGGATCGGAAACATGCGCCCACGGTTGCCGATCGGGGCCGGGCGGTCAAGCCCGCAGACGGCTGCGCCGGCGCATCGCCGGCGCAGCCCCCCTGTCATCCTTCTTCCCCTGCCCCGGAATCCGAAGCGGCGGCGTCCGTGGCGGCCAGCAGCGCCGCATTGCCACCCGACGCGGTGGTATCGACGCAGACATGGCGCTCCAGCTGCACGTCGGGGCGTGTGAGCGCGCCGGTGATCAGCGGCAGGATCGCCCCCCCTTCGCGGGCGGCAAGGACACCGGCCAGACGGCGCGCCATCTGGTCGTCACCCCACCAGACCACCCCCGAAAACCCCCGCAGCCCGGCAAGCAGCCCCGGCGCAAGCCCCGGCGCCGCAACCGCCAGCCCGCCAAGGGTGCGGGCCGCTTCGGCCTGCCGATGCGCACGCCCCGTTCCCGGCCCGAGGCACAGAAGCGGCGGGCGCTGCCACCATGAAAGGCAGTTGGATTCGCCGGTGGGGCCGGGCATTGCGCAGCTTTCCGCAGGCTGCCCCGCCGGTTTCAGCGCATCAAGCGCAGCCTGAACCGCTGCCGGATCGGAAGCGGGGGCGGGGTCTGGCGCGGAATCAGGGTCGGGCTGCGGGTCAGGCCGGGGCCCGGAGGGCGGAGCGTGGCGCAGAAAGCGCAGCAGGTAGTCGGGCCCGCCGGCCTTTGGTCCGGTGCCCGAAAGGCCCTCGCCGCCAAAGGGCTGGCTGCCCACCACGGCACCGATCTGGTTGCGATTCACATAGATGTTGCCGGCGTGGATCGCCTCGCTGATGCGCTGCACGCGATCGTCGATACGGCTGTGAAGGCCGAAGGTCAGACCGAAACCGGTGGCATTGATGTCACCGATCACCTGTTCCAGTTCTTCGGAACGGAAACTGGCCACATGCAGAACCGGGCCGAAGATCTCGCGCCTGATATCGCCGATGCCGTTGACGCGGATCAGTGCGGGGCCGAAGAAATGCCCCTGCCCGGCAGCATCGCGCACCTTCAACTGCCGGATCAGGCGCCCCGCGCGCCGGGCAGCCGCGACATGGGCGGTGAAATCGCGCCAGGCCCCGGCACTGATCAGCGGCCCGAGATCGGCGCGCGGCAGCCAGGGATCTTCCACCGACAGTTCGTCCATCGCCCCCACCAGCATGGCAATGAAATCTTCGAAAATGTCCTGCTGCACGTAAAGGCACCTGAGCGCCGAACACCGCTGGCCCGCCGACTGGAAGGCGCTTGCGATCACGTCGCGCACCGCCTGTTCGGGAAGCGCCGTGCTGTCAACGATCATGGCGTTGATGCCGCCGGTTTCCGCTATCAGCACCGCACCCGGATTGCCGTGTTCGGCAAGGTCGGAACGGATCCGGCGGGCGGTTTCGGTCGAACCGGTAAAGGCCACCCCGGCAATCTGCGGACTGCGGGTGAGCGCCCCGCCCACGCTTTCGCCGTTTCCCGGCAGAAGCTGAAGCACTTCGCGCGGCACGCCCGCCCGATGCAGCAGCGTTACCGCGCGGGCGGCGATCAGGGGCGTTTCCTCGGCCGGTTTCGCAAGCACCGCATTGCCCGCGGCCAGCGCGGCGGCGATCTGGCCGGTGAAGATCGCCAGCGGAAAGTTCCAGGGCGAGATGCAGGCAAAGATGCCACGTGCGGGCGCATCATGCCGGCGGGCCTCGCTGGCATAGTAACGCAGGAAGTCGCAGGCCTCGCGCAACTCGCCGACCGCATCGGGCAGCGTCTTGCCCGCCTCGCGCGCCAGCAGCGCATGGAAGGCGCCGAAACCGGCCTCGAACAGGTCGGCAGCTCGTTCCAGAACCTCTGCACGCGCGGCCACCGGAGCCTTCCATATCCGCGCTGCGCCGAGCGCCGCCTGCACCTGCGCCGGCGTGGCCGGATGCACCGTGCCCACCACATCGCGCGGATCGGCAGGATTTTCCACGTTTCGGGCCGGGCCGTCGTGCAGACCGGTCGGCAGACCACCTTTGTCCGCCTCGGCGGCAATCATCGGTCGGGCAGAGAACCGGGCCTTGCGGAAGGGCGCGCGGGCCTGCCCGATGTCCTTCAGATGCAGTGGATCTGCCAGATCGAAGCCACGCGAATTGACCCGCGCGGGGCAGAACAGCGCGCGCGGCAGACGAATGGCCCCGGGGCGCGGGGCGGGGGTTTCCTCAAGCGCCGCAAAGGGGTCGGCCGCGGCGGTTTCGGGAGGCACGTCTTCGTTCACGATCTGGTGCACGAATGAACTGTTCGCGCCGTTTTCCAGAAGCCGGCGCACCAGATAGGCCAGCAGATCACGATGCGTGCCCACCGGCGCATAGATGCGGCAGCGCGTGCCTTCGGTCGCGCGCAGGATGTCGTGCAGACGTTCCCCCATGCCGTGCAGGCGCTGGAATTCGAAATCCGCACGCCCGAGTCCTTCCCGGCGGGCCAGTTCAAGCACCGCGGCCGCCGTATGGGCATTGTGGGTGGCAAACTGGGGATAGATGCGATCAGCCAGCCGCATCAGCCGCCGGGCATTGGCGATATAGGAAACATCGGTGGCGGCCTTGCGGGTGAATACCGGAAAACCCGGAGCACCGATCACCTGGGCACGCTTGATCTCGCTGTCCCAGTAGGCGCCCTTGACAAGGCGCAGCATGATGCGTCGGTCATGGCGCACGGCCAGGGCGTGAAGCCAGTCGATCACGGCACCGGCACGCTGCCCGTAGGCCTGCACCACCACCCCGAAACCATTCCAGCCCGCAAGTGCGGGATCGGACAGCACCGCCTCGATCACGTCAAGGGAAAGGTCAAGGCGATCAGCCTCTTCCGCGTCGATATTGAAACCCATGCCGGCGCTGTGGGCCAGCATCGCAAGGGCCAGTACACGGGGCACCAGTTCAGCCATTACCCGTTCGCGCTTGGCCATCTCGTAGCGCGGATGCAGTGCCGAAAGCTTCACCGAGATGCCCGGGTTCCGGCGCAAGTCGCCTTTCCGGCAGGCCCCGGCAATGGCGCTGATGGCCCGCGCATAGGCCAGGTGATAGGCATTGGCATCCTTCATGGTGCGCGCCGCCTCGCCCAGCATGTCATAGGAATGGGTATAGCCCTTGGCCTCCGGGCCGCGGGCGCGCCGCATCGCCGCGCCGATGGTTTCACCCAGCACGAACTGGCGGCCCATCTCCTTCATTGCGCGAGCCGCCGCCGCACGGATCACCGGCTCGCCCAGGCGTTTCGCCACTGCGTGCAGATGCGCGGCAATGCCCGGTTCGGCGGGTTCTTCCAGAACCTTTCCCGTCAGCATCAGCGCCCAGGTCGAGGCATTGACCAGCGGCGATGCGGAATGACCAAGATGGCGCGACCAGTCGGACGGCGCGATCTTGTCCTCGATCAGGGCATCCATGGTCTGGCTGTCCGGCACCCGCAAGAGCGCCTCGGCCAGACACATCAGCGCCACCCCCTCTTCGCTGGAAAGCCCGTATTCGGCCAGGAATACCTCCATAAGGCCGGGGCGGGCGCTCTTGCGGATTTCGCGCACCAGTTCGACAGCGCGGGCGCCGATCACGGCCCGCTCATCCGGCGAAAGCCCGGCCTCGGCCACGAGGCCGGGCAGCACCGCCCGTTCCCGGGCATAGGTGCATTTGCGGATCCGCGCCCGCAAATCCCCAAGGTCGGCTCTCTGCTCCATGCCGCTCCCGCCAAAATCCTTGTCAAATCTTCGCCGAAACGCTCATTACACAGAATACCATTTGATATGCAGCCATATTTCCCGCACTATTCAATATGACAAGAAAATTTGCTGAAGTTTCTCGATATGACAGAACAAATGGACATTGCCGAACTGGACAGGTTCGACCGCCTGATCCTTGAAACGCTGGCCACCGACGGGCGTATCAGCATCACCGATCTGGCCGCCCGCATCGGGCTTTCGAAATCGCCGACACAGGCCCGGCTGCGCCGCCTCGAACGGGCCGGGTACATCAGGGGCTACCGCGCGGTTCTCGATCCGATCCGCCTTGGCCTTGATCATGTCGCCTTTGTCGAGGTGCGCCTGAACGACACCCGCGAAAGCGCTCTGGCCGCCTTCAACGCCGCCGTTGCCCTGATCCCCGAGATCGAACAGTGCCACATGATGGCGGCGGGGTTCGATTACCTGCTGAAGGTCCGGGTGCGCAACATGAACGCCTATCGCGCGGTGCTCGCCGAGAAGATCTCGACCCTGCCGCATGTTGCATCCACCTCGACCTTCGTTGCCATGCAGGCCGTGAAGGAAGGGGCTCTGTAGCCGGCCCCTCTTCCCGCTTCGCGTCTCTCCGGCGGCCGCGCCCGGACAAACGCCGATTGTTTTCGCCCCTGCCCGGGACTAGAAAGATCAGGTGCCGTGCGGGCGTGGTGGAATGGCAGACACAGGAGACTTAAAATCTCCAGGGCGAAAGCCCGTGCGGGTTCAAGTCCCGCCGCCCGCACCAGTTTGCCCCATGCCGGGGCAAGAGCGCGTTTTCCCCGCGAAAACCGGTCTCATCCGATCCGGGGCATGATCCAGTCGGGGCGGATGCCGGAACGGCGAATGAAGGGGGCCACGTCCTGTCCTGCGAACAGCCCGTGCCCGGTAACAAGCCCCGCCTGCCAGCCCTGTGATCGGGCCCCCAGAATATCGGTGTGAAGCGTATCGCCCAGCATCAGGATGCGCTCGCGCGGCTGATCTGCGGGCAGGCGCGCCATCAGAAGATCATAAACCGAAGGGTAAGGCTTGCCGTGAAGCGCAGGGATGACGGCAGGGCAGCTGTCGGCGATCGCATGGGCATACCAGCCGGGTTCGCGGAACAGCCCCTCTTCACGCGGCGACACCAGATCGGGGTTGCCCACGATCAGCGGGCGCGGGTGGCGCCCGAGCGCCCGGCGCAACAGTTCCTGACGCGTGTCGCTCCAGCGGTCGGCGCCGAGAAACAGGAAAGCATCCACCGCCGCGTAAGGCGCCGGGTCATCTTCCAGAACATGATGGCGCGACAGGGGCAGGCCGTCCGGCAGATGGCCGGTATCGGCAATCACCCCCCACAGCCCGGTTTCGCGATATCCGGCAAGCGCCGCCAGCGCGGCATCGCGGCTCGAAACGATCTCGTCCGGTGCGAAATCGAAGCCGAGAGCGGCGAATTTCGTCTGCATCGCGGCACGGTTCAGCGAAGCGGCGTTGGTCAGAACGAACACCCGCTTGCCAAGCCCGCGCAGCATTGCCACCGCCTCGGGCGCCCCCGCGATCGGCAGGCTTCCCACATTCAGCACGCCATAGGCATCGAACACGAACACATCGGCCCGCCCGGCCAGATCGGCCAGCCCGCCGACCGCCACGCAGGCGCCCCCCTTTCCCGCTTCGGGCAGGCGGGGGCGGATTTCCTCGTAACGGGCGAAAACCGCTTCGGCGCCGATCACAGCCGCCGGCCCGTGGAGGCGTCGAACTGGTGCAGCTTGTCAGGCGGGATCAGAAAGCCCAGCACCGCGCCCTCGGGGATCTGGTGGATGCCGGGCAGGCTGGCCACCATCTCGTGACCGGTGCCCTCGAGAACCCCATGCACCAGCGTGTTGGTGCCCAGTTGTTCCAGCACCATCGTCCGGATCCGGATCGGGCCTTCGTCGTCGGGCACAAGATGCTCGGGGCGCAGCCCCAGCGTCACCGGCCCCGGACCTTGCGCGCCGGGCAGCGTGGCACCGTTTTCCAGCCGCAGCACCCCGCTCTCGGTTCCTTCGGCTGCCAGGAAATTCATCGCCGGGCTGCCGATGAAACCGGCCACGAACACGCTGGCCGGGCGTTCGTAAAGATCAAGCGGGGTGCCGAACTGCTCCACATGCCCGGCATTGAGCACCATCAGCCGGTCACCAAGCGTCATCGCCTCCACCTGATCGTGGGTGACATAGACCGAAGTAACGCCCAGGCGTTGTTGCAGCTTGCGGATTTCAAGGCGCATCTGAACCCTGAGCTTGGCGTCAAGGTTGGACAGGGGCTCGTCGAACAGGAACACCTCGGGTTCGCGCACGATGGCACGCCCCATGGCCACCCGCTGACGCTGCCCCCCCGAAAGCTGGCGCGGCTTGCGATCGAGATACTGGCCTATTTCCAGGATGTCGGCCGCTTCGTTCACCCGCCGCTCGATCTCGGATTTCGCGATGCCGCGGATCTTCAGCCCGTAGGCCATGTTCTGGCGCACCGTCATATGCGGGTAAAGCGCATAGTTCTGGAATACCATGGCGATGTCGCGATCGGCCGGTTCGAGATCGTTCACCACCCGATTGCCGATGCGGATCTCGCCCGAGGTGACGCCTTCGAGCCCGGCAATCATCCGCAGCAGGGTGGATTTTCCGCAGCCCGAGGGGCCCACGATCACCACGAATTCCCCATCCCTGATATCGCCGCTGATCCCGTGCAGCACCTTGGTGGAGCCATAGGATTTGTAGAGATCGTCCAGGATCAGTTCTGCCATTTTTCTTCCCGTTACTTGTCGGTTTCCGTCAGACCCTTGACGAACAGCTTCTGCATGAGCACCACCACGAGGATCGGCGGCAGCATGGCCAGAAGCGCCGTCATCATGATGATGTTCCACTCGGGGCTCTGCTCGGCGCTTTCGAGCATCTGCTTGATGCTCATCACGATGGTTGTCATGTCGGTTTCGGTGGTGATCAGCAGCGGCCACAGATACTGGTTCCAGCCATAGATGAACAGGATCACGAACAGCGCCGCGATATTGGTGCGCGACAGCGGCACCAGGATATCCCAGAAGAAGCGCATCGGCCCCGCGCCGTCGATACGGGCGCTTTCCAGCATCTCGTCGGGGATCGTCAGGAACACCTGACGAAACATGAAGGTGGCCGTGGCGGAAGCGATCAGCGGCAGCGAAAGGCCCACATAGCTGTTCAGCAACCCCAGATCGGCCACCACCTGAAAGGTGGGCAGGATGCGCACTTCGACGGGCAGCATCAGGGTGATGAAGATAAGCCAGAAGAAACCCATGCGGAAGGGAAAGCGGAAATAGACGATGGCGAATGCCGACAACAGCGAAATGACGATCTTGCCGATGGCGATCGACAGCGCCATCGCCAGGCTGTTCAGCATCATCAGCCATACCGGCGCCGTTTCGGTGCCCGAAAGCCCGCGGCCGAAAAGGGTGTTCTTCATGTTCACGAAGAACTGATCGCCGGGCAGCAGCGGCAGGGGCACCTGGGTCATGCGGATCGGATCGTGGCTGGCGGCCACGAAGGTGATCCAGATCGGAAAGGCGATCATCAGGATGCCGAAGATCATCACCAGATGGGTGAGAATGTTCAGAAACGGGCGGTTCTCGATCATCAGTATTCCACCCTTTTCTCGATGAAGCGGAACTGCACCACGGTAAGCGCGATCACGATTGCCATGAGAATCACCGACTGCGCCGCCGAGCTGCCCAGATCGAGCCCCACGAAGCCATCGTTATAGACCTTGTAGACAAGGATCGTGGTGGCATTGGCCGGACCGCCCTGGGTAACCGCATGGATGATGCCGAAGGTATCGAAAAAGGCATAGACCATGTTCACGACCAGCAGGAAGAAGGTGGTGGGCGAGATCAGCGGAAAAATGATTGTCCAGAAGCGCCTGAGCGGCCCCGCGCCATCGATTGCCGCCGCCTCGATCACCGATTTCGGAATCGACTGCATGGCGGCAAGATAGAACAGGAAATTGTAGGCCACCTGCTTCCAGGCGGCGGCCATGATCACCAGCAGCATGGCCTGGCTGCCGTTCAGCTTGTGGTTCCAGTCGATCCCCAGCGCATCAAGCGCCCAGGCCACGATTCCCAGCGTTGGGTTGAACATGAACACCCACAGCGCCCCCGCCAGCACCGGCGCGATGGCATAGGGCCAGATCAGCAGGGTGCGATAGAAGGTAGCGCCGCGCACCACCCGATCGGCAAAGGCGGCAAGCAGCAGCGCAAGCGTCATCGAAAGCCCCGCCACCGCCAGCGAAAAATAGGCGGTGCGCCAGAAGGTTTCGACATAAAGCGGATCTTCGAACAGGGCGAGGAAGTTCTCGAACCAGACGAATTCGGTGCTGAGGCCGAAGGCATCCTCGATCAGAAACGACTGATAGAGCGCCTGGCTGGCCGGCCAGATGAAGAAAACGAGCGTGATCGCCACCTGCGGAGCCACCAGCAGATAGGGCAGAAGCGAAGGGGGAAAGTGAACGCGTTTCAGCATCGTCGGCTCTTCTTCGGCTGGTCAGACCTGAGGCCCGCATCCCGTGGCACACGGAATGCCATGCCCGCCACAACGGCGGGCATGGTCGGTGGTTCGTGCGGTCGCCCTATTTCGCCACGGTGCGCTCGAACTTGCGCAGCAGCGCATTGCCACGCTCCACCGCCGCATCCATGGCTTCCTGTGCCGTCTTGTCTCCGGCCCAGAGAGCTTCGAGCTCTTCGTTGATCACGTCGCGGATCTGCACGAAGTTGCCAAGGCGGATCCCCTTGGAATTGGGCGTCGGCGTATTCAGGCTGAGCTGCTTGATGGCCGTGTCGGTGCCCGGGTTGCTTTCATAGAATCCCTGCTCCTTGGAAAGTTCGTAGGCCGCCGTGGTGATCGGCACATAGCCGGTTTCCTGATGCCACCAGGCCTGCACCTCGGGGGTCGAGAGATAGGCCAGGAAGCGGGCCGCGCCCTTGTATTCTTCGTCGGACTTGCCGGAAAGCACCCAGAGCGTGGCCCCGCCGATGATCGAGTTCTGCGGCTTGTCACGCACCGCGGTATCCACGGGCAGCATGGTCTGGCCGAAGTTGAACTTGGCCTGCCCCTTGATCGAGCCGTAATAGGCCGAGGAATTCAGCCACATGCCGCATTCGCCATTGGTGAACATCGGCAGGCTGTCGCCGCGCCGGCCACCGTATCTGAACAGGTTGTCCTTCTGCCAGTCGGCAATCTGCTGAAGCCGGTTCACCACCGCATCGTTGCTGATCTGCAGTTCGGCATCGAAACCCGCGAAACCGTTTTCCTGCGTGGCGAAGGGGATGTCGTGCCAGGCGGAATAGTTTTCAAGCATCACCCAGCTCTGCCAGCCGAAGGAAAAGCCGCAGTCCATGCCGCTGGCCACCAGCTTTTCGCTGGCTTCCTTCACCTCGTCCCAGGTAGTGGGCACCTTGGCACCGGCCGCATCAAGCGCATCCTTGTTGTACCACAGCACCGGGGTGGAACTGTTGAAGGGCATCGACAGAAGTTCGCCTTCGGGCGTCTGGTAATACGAGATCACCGCCGGCAGATACCCCGACTTGTCGAACGGGGTTCCGGTATCGGCCATCAGCCTTTCAACCGGATAGATCGCCCCCTTGGCAGCCATCATGGTGGCGGTGCCCACTTCGAACACCTGCACGATGGTGGGCTGTTCGTTTGCCCGGAAGGCGGCGATCGCCGCAGTCATGGTTTCGGTATAGTTGCCCTTGTAGACCGGCACCACCTTGTAATCGGACTGCGTGGCGTTGAAATCCTCGGCGATCTTGTTCACCCGCTCGCCATTGGTGCCGCCCATGGCGTGCCACCACTGGATTTCGGTCACAGCGGATGCAGCCGTTGCCACACCTATCGCCACCCCGGCGATCAGCCCTCCAAATACCGAATGTCTCATGTCTTCCAGCCTCCCGGTTCTATGTTGCAGACATCTTGCGGCGAGGTCGGCCGCGCCGTCTGTTCCGCGGCGCTGGCAAACCTTTCCCCCACCTACAAAATCATGCTCCAGACCATAATTCAATTGAAAGTTTCATGACAGTCATCATAATGAAATGTTATGAAGATGCCGCCTGGGAAGCCTGCACGAAAATGACGATCCGCCTGCGCCAGCTCGAAGCCTTCCGCGCCGTCGCCCACACGGGAAGTTATACCCGCGCTGCCGAATCCCTCGGGATATCGCAACCGGCGGTCAGCCGCCTGCTGAGCGATTTCTCGCAATCGGTGGGCTTTGCCCTGTTCCGTCGCCAGGAAGGCCGCCTGATGCTCAGCCAGGAAGCGCGCTATCTGCTGAGCGAGGTCGATCGCCTGCTGGAAAGCCTGC
Organism: Paracoccaceae bacterium; assembly: GCA_026989355.1. Lineage (GTDB taxonomy): Bacteria > Pseudomonadota > Alphaproteobacteria > Rhodobacterales > Rhodobacteraceae > WFVA01. Next base: position 75,565 of record JALSJM010000016.1, read on the forward strand.
GCCATATCGAAGAGCTTACGAAGGACATCAACCGGCGCAAGGCCGGCCACCTGCGCATCGCCTGTCTGCCGGGATTCGCCACCAGCCACCTGCCGGGGGTGCTGGCCAGGTTCCTCGAATCCCGCCCCGGCGTGACGGTAACCCTGGAACCCGACCGCCCCGAACGCATCCTGGAATGGATCATCGGCGAGCAATACGATTTCGGCATCACCGACGGCTTTTCCGGCCATCCGGCGGTGCAGAGCGAAACGCTGGAAATGCGCACCGTCTGCATCCTGCCCGCCGGCCATCGGCTGACCACCCGTCACGCGATCCGCCCCGAGGACATCGCCGGCGAGGGCCTCATCCATACCCGCCGCGACAGCCCCTTCTTCCGCGATCTCGAAGCCCTGTTCCAGAATTGCGGCGTGGCGATCAATTCGCTGATCGAGGTGCGCCAGTTCACCGCTGCCTGCATGCTGGTGGCCGAAGGAATCGGGGTTTCCGTGGTAAGCGAGATGGACGCGCGCGCCTATGAGAGCCGCAGCAACGGGCCGGGACTGGTGATACGGCCCTTCACCCCCGCCCTGCCCCACCGTCTGACGCTGCTTCAGCCCACCATGACACCGGTTTCCATGATCACGCTGGAATTCCGTGATGCCTTCCGCGAAAGCCTGTCGCCTTTCCTGCTCACGCAGGAATGAAGAGTCGGACAGGAGGGACACGAGGGAAGCCGCACAGCCGGGAAAACGGGGCATGGCCGATCTGCCCCATTGCTCTGACACCTCTTAGCTGCTCTAATACCGCAAACGAAAGGCAGACACCCGAAATACCACCAAACGAGCAGCCGCAGCCATGCCCGCCGATGATCTTCTGATGGGAAACGAGCCTGCAAAAGGCTCCAGTGATTACGATGCCTCCTCGATCCAGGTTCTGGAAGACATGGAGCACGTCCGCCTGCGCCCGGGCATGTATATCGGCGGCACCGACGAACGCGCCTATCACCACCTTGTGGCCGAAATCATCGATAACGCGATGGACGAGGCGGTTGCCGGCCACGCCACCCGGATCGAGGTGGAGCTGCATCAGGATGGCGCGGTGAGCGTGCGCGACAACGGGCGCGGCATTCCCGTTGATCCGCATCCGAGGGATCCTTCGAAATCGGCCCTCGAGATCATCTTCTGCACCCTCAACGCCGGCGGCAAGTTCTCGGGCGATGCCTATCAGACATCAGGCGGCCTGCACGGTGTGGGCTCGTCGGTGGTGAACGCGCTGTCCGATTTCCTGCGCGTCGAGGTGGCCCGCAATCGCGAGCTTCACGCGATGGAATTTTCCCGCGGCATTCCGAAGGGGCCGCTGCGGAAGGTCGGCGCTGCCCCCAACCGGCGCGGCACCTCCGTTACCTTTCATCCCGACCCCGAAATCTTCGGCAGGATCCGCTTCAGGCCGGCGCGCCTTTTCAGGATGGCGCGTTCCAAGGCCTATCTGTTCTCGGGCGTGGAAATCCGCTGGAAATCGGCGATCGACGATGGCGAAACCCCGCGCGAGGCCACTTTCCACTTTCCCGGGGGGCTTGCCGATTACCTGAAGGAAACCCTGGGCGAAGCCGCCACCTATGCCGAACAGCCCTTTGCCGGCAGGGTGGATTTCCGCGAAAAGTTCGGGGTTCCCGGCAGCGTGGAATGGGCAATCAACTGGACGCCGGCGCGCGACGGTTTCATCCAGAGCTATTGCAACACCGTGCCCACACCCGAGGGCGGCACCCATGAAAGCGGCTTCTGGGCGGCAATCCTGAAGGGCATCCGCGCCTATGGCGAACTGGTGAACAACCGCAAGGCCGGCCAGATCGCCCGCGAAGACATGCAGGCCGGCGGCTGCGCCCTGATCTCGGTATTCATCCGCGATCCCGAATTCGTGGGCCAGACCAAGGACCGCCTGGCCACCACCGAAGCCCAGCGCATGGTGGAAAACGCCGTGCGTGATCACTTCGACAACTGGCTTGCCGCCGACACGAAGGCTGCCGGCGCGATTCTTGATTATCTGGTGCTGCGGGCCGAGGAACGCCTGCGCCGGCGCGCCGAAAAGGAAACCCGCCGCAAATCGGCCACCAGAAAGCTGCGTCTGCCGGGCAAGCTGGTGGACTGCTCGGCCACCAGCCGGGAGGGCACCGAAATATTCATCGTCGAAGGCGACAGCGCCGGCGGCAGCGCCAAGATGGCCCGCGACCGGCGCACCCAGGCGCTTCTGCCGCTGCGGGGCAAGATCCTGAACGTGCTTGGCGCCGCCTCTTCGAAGCTGGCCACAAACGCGGAAATTTCCGATCTGTGCCAGGCGCTTGGCGTCGGCATGGGGGCAAAGTTCAATATCGACGACCTGCGTTATGAAAAGATCATCATCATGACCGATGCCGATGTGGACGGCGCCCATATCGCCAGCCTGCTGATGACCTTCTTCTTCACCCAGATGCGGCCGCTGATCGATCAGGGGCACCTGTATCTGGCCTGTCCGCCGCTCTATCGCCTGACCCAGGGCTCAAGGCGCATCTATGTGGCCGACGATGCCGAAAAGGAGACCATGCTGGCCAGGGGTCTTGGCGGCAAGGGCCGGATCGACGTGCAGCGCTTCAAGGGGCTGGGTGAAATGGACGCCAAGGACCTGAAGGAAACCACCATGAATCCGGCCACCCGCAAGCTGATCCGCGTCACCATCGACGAAGATACCCCCGGCGAAACCGCCGATCTGGTCGAGCGGCTGATGGGCAAGAAACCCGAAAAGCGCTTCGAATACATCCAGGCCAATGCCCGTTTCGTGGAGGAACTGGACGTCTGACGACGCGGAACGGTTTTTCTGTTTCGCCCGTGGTTCGAGCATGCCGGCCACGCGCCCGCGCGCCGGGTGCAACGGCTGGCCGCCGCGCATCTGACGGCGCCCGACCGACCGGGCGTCTCGGGGATGAGAACGGGAATGGCCCTGTCAACAGCCACCGCCCGGAATCGGGCCCTGACACCGCAATCGGCAGAAATCCCCCGTTTCCGGGCGACTACGGCACCGGCGGCAGTCGGATTCCCGCTCATTTCGCGCCCCCCCGCAGAGGATGTTGAGCCATGACGGAATGTGGTCTTAGATGATGGAGCTTCATTCTTAGCGCCACCGACATCTGAAAGCCGCACCATGACGATACCCGGCCCGAACACCCCCCCGAGCGGCACGGCGGCCTCCGCCACCCGCGTGGTTTCGCGGCGAGAAACCGCGCCGGCCTTCCTGTTCTATCTGCCGGTCGCGCTGTGGTGGGGCGCTCTTTCGCTGCGCTATCGCAGTTGCACCCTGCCGACGCTGGCCAATCCGGCAATCCGCGCCGGCGGCCTGTGCGGGGAAAGCAAGTCCGAGGTGCTGGGCCTGTTCGGACCGGTCGGGCGCGGGGTGCTGGCCCGTCATGTATCGGCCACCTGCCACAGAGGCACCAGCGCCGCAGCCACCGCAGCCGTGCTGATCCGCAGGATGCAACAGGCCGGCTTCGGCTTTCCGGCGGTCGCCAAGCCGGATATCGGCCGCAAGGGCCGCGGTGTGCGCAAGGTGGAAAACCGCACCGAGCTTGAGCGTTACCTGGCCGGTTTTCCCGAAAAGCATCGCGTTCTGGTGCAGGAATTCGTGCCCTACAAGGGCGAGGCAGGCGTATTCTATGTGCGCGAGCCGGGGCAGAAACACGGGCGCATCACATCGCTGACACTGAAATTCTTTCCTTCGGTCACCGGCGACGGCAGATCGACGCTGAAAGAACTCATCCTTGCCGACCGGCGGGCCGGAAAGGTGGCAAGGTTCTATCTGCCGCGTTTCTCCGGACAGCTGGACCGGGTTCTGCCCGCAGGCCACGAGTTTCCGCTTGTCTTCACCGGCAATCATTGCCAGGGCGCGATCTTCCGCGACGGGGCCGCCCATGCTACCGCGGCCCTGACCCGACGGATCGACAGGATCGCCGGCGAGATCGAAGGCTTTCACTTCGGCCGCTTCGACCTTCGCTATGAAAGCATGGAGGCGCTTGAGCGCGGCGAAGGCTTCACCATCATCGAACTGAACGGCGCGGGCAGCGAGGCCACTCATATCTGGGATGCCGAAATGTCGCTGCCGAAGGTCTATGGAACGCTTTTCGCACAGATCCACACCGCCTTTCGCATCGGGGCGCAACTGCGCAGCCCGCATGGCCCGAAACCAACCGGCCCGCTGCGCCTGCTGTGGCTGTATCTGACGGAACTTGCCCTGATGCGCCGTTATCCCGAACAGGAAAAGGCGTGAAACCATGGTCCTGACAGGCATTCCCGCAGGTTTCCTTCTGGCCGTTCTGGCGACCGGCTATTGCCGGCTGCGCCGATACACGAACGACGAGGCAAAGCCCGTCATACTGCTGTCGGCCCTGCTCGGGTTTCTGATCGGTGCCTTCGGCCCGATTCTTGCCGGGGCGGTAACCTATTATCGCTGAACGAACCGGCCGAACGGGGCCGTTGCACAACGGGCCTGGCCGCCGGTGCCGGTGGCCCGTCATCCGGCGGCCATCGGCTGCAGCGAGAATGAAGATCAGACGGCGCTGCCCAGGGCCTCGAACTGGAAGCTGCTCTCGTCAAGCGCTTCGGTCAGATTCTTCAGCAGGATCTGGATGCCGGAACTGGTGGTTACCAGAAGGCCGTCTTCGCTCACCACCTGTGACTGGATGCTCTCCGAATCGGGATCGGCAACCCCGATGAACAACGCATCCTCGCCTGCCGCGAAGTCATCAATCGTCACCAGACCGCCCAGGGCATGGAAGCTGTCAGCACCTGTGCCACCCGTTCCGCCATCACCATCGCCAAGATAAAGCGTATCGTCGCCAGAGCCCCCCAGAAGATCATCGGCCGCGCCGTCATCCACATCGCGCCCCGAGCCGCCGCTCAGCGTATCATCGCCCTGAGCACCCTTCACGTAATCGGCGCCAGAGCCGCCATCGATGGTATCATCGCCCGCGCCACCGCCCAGGGCATCATCGCCAGCACCGCCCTTCAGCGTATCGTCACCTGCCTCTCCATGCAGGTTATCCTCGCCATCACCCCCCAGGATCAGATCATTTCCCGGGCCGCCCAGGATGATATCGTCTCCGGCGCCGCCATCGATCCGGTCATCGCCGCCATGGCCGTTGATCATGTCATTCTGATCACTACCTGCCAGTTCATCGGGGCCTTCGGTTCCGTCGGGGCCGGGATCGTTCGGCTGCCCGGGATCCGGCGCCGCATCCTCGCCGATACCGGCAAGAGACAGGGGAACAAGCAGACCAAGCAGAAGAAACAGCGGTTCCAAGACAACACCCCAAGACTGAGAGACACCCACATAAAATCGTCTAAAATCCTTACCAAATGCAAAACAAAATGAAAACGGAATGCGGCCATTCTGCGCCGATATTGCAAAATGTGACACAATGTTGCCACATTTCGATTTTCGGACCGAAACCGGAAACAGTCACGACGCGGTGGAAACATGATTGAACTCAACAGGTTCGCCGGCAATCCCCCCGAGATTCATACGCCCGCACAAGTGCGGCAACCGGCCCTTGCGACAGTTCCCGCAGCAGCTTTTTCAGAATCGCCCGCCGGAAATCGGAGTAATCGGTGGCCCGCATGGCAAAGCTTCCGGGCCCGGTGATCAGATTTTCCCGATACCACAGAAGCAGGCCGGGATGTTCGTTTTCGATCGCCAACCCATTCACCACCACCCCGCGCCGGCGCGCCAGGGCACGGGCTTCGGGCAGTCGGGCCGCCCCCGGAACCCAGGGCTCCGATTCCGGGCCGTCACCCGAAACGTCAACGACCAGACGGCGCGCTGGCGTGGGTTCCCGCTCCAGCATGGTCAGCGCAAAGACCAGCGCATCGCCTATCCCCGTGCCGCCCCCGCCAATGGCCGGAACGCCGGGCGCCTGCTGCTTGAAGGCCTCGATCTCGCGGGCGAAATCATCGAATCCCCGCGGCGTTTCCAGAAGATGCCATGCAGTGGGGTATTTCGGATAGGCGGCGTCCGACCAGATCAGCAGCGCCGCCAGCACCCGCCCTTCGGGGCCCGCACGCACCGCTGCCTGCAGTTCCGGGCTGCGCAGCGCCGCCGCGATGCCATCGATCTGCAGATGGAATTCGCCACGGCCGACGCTTCCCGATGCATCGACCGCGAGGATGATCTTGACATCCACCGCCCTGCCCCCCTCTGCGGCGAGGCCGGCCGGCGCCGTGAACATCATGGCCACCACAGCCGCAAGGATCAGCGCCGGAAGCCGGGCTTCCATGTGCAGTCGGGCGCCCATCACACCAGCCGCCCGCCCTCAAGGCGCAGCACCCTGTCCATGCGCGCCGCAAGCTCCGGGTTGTGCGTGGCGATCAGTGCCGAAAGGCCGGTTTCGCGCACCAGATCCATCAGGGCCGCAAACACGCGATCGGCGGTTTCCGGATCGAGGTTGCCGGTGGGTTCGTCGGCCAGCAGCACGCGCGGCACATTGGCCAGTGCACGACAGAAGGCCACGCGCTGCTGTTCGCCGCCCGAGAGCTCTGCCGGACGGTGACGTGCCCGCGCCTCGACTCCGACACGGCCCAACAGCTCCATCCCCCGGCGCTCGGCCCTGTTCCCCGGCACCGCATTGGCCAGTTGCGGCAGCACGATGTTCTCGAGCGCATCGAACTCGGGTAGCAGATGGTGAAACTGATAGATGAAGCCCAGATCGTTGCGCCGCACTTCCGTGCGGCGACGATCGGAGCGCCGGCTCATGTCCTGTCCGGCGATGATCACCGCCCCGCTGTCGGGGGTATCGAGCAAACCGGCAATATGCAGCAGGGTGGACTTGCCCGCCCCCGAGGGCGCCACCAGCGCCACCACCTCGCCGCGGGCCAGTTGCAGATCAACCCCGCGCAACACCTGAACCTCGCCCGGGCGGCCCTTGTTATAGGTCTTGTGAATGCCTTGCAGTTCAAGAACCGGGTCACTCATAACGCAGCGCCTCCACCGGATTGAGCCGGGCCGCCCGGCGCGCCGGGAACAGGGTGATCACGAAGGACAACGTGAGCGAAAGCGCCACCGCCGAGAGCACGTCGCCCAGCTGCAGCCTGGCCGGCAGGCGATAGATGCCCCGCACGCTTGCATCCCACACGCCCCCCCCCGCCGCGCTGTTCACGAAGGCAAGGATCTGATCGAAATAAAGCGCGAACAGGCTGCCCAGAATCACCCCGAACAGGGTGCCGAGCAACCCCACCAGAGCGCCACAGATGAAGAACACCCGCATGACCGAACCTTCGGTCAGCCCCATGGTGCGCAGGATGCCGATGTCGCGCCCCTTGTTCTTGACCAGCATGACCAGCCCCGAGATGATGTTCATCGAAGCGATCAGCACCAGCACCGACATCAGCACGAACATCACCGTGTCTTCCACATCGAGCGCACGCAGAAAGGCGCCCGAGGCATCACGCCAGGTCCAGACCAGGGCGCGATCACCAGCCGCGGCCAGCAGGGCGGGTGCCAGTTCCTCCACCCGCTCGGGATCGGCAAGCATGATCTGCAGCTCGTCGGCCACGCCTTCGCGGTTGAAGAAGCTCTGCGCCTCGGCAAAAGGCAGATAGACACGGGTGCTGTCGATATCCTGACGTCCGGCCGAAAAGATGTAGGTCACCGTATAGGCATTGACCCGCGGACTGGTGCCGAAGGCCGTTTTCACCCCGTTGGGGGAAATCAGGCGGATGCGGTCCCCCACCCCGACGCCAAGGATCCGCGCCACTTCGCGGCCGATGGCGATGCCTTCGGGAAAGTCCTCGATATCGCCTTCGGCAAGCCCCGGGTCCGCGATGCGCGGCAGCCCCTTCAGATCCTCGAGACGGATGCCGAAGACCTGCACTCCGGCATTGCTGCCGCGGTTGCTGGCCATCACCTGGCCGCGCACGATGGGCGCCACATGCACCACACCCGGCACCCCGCGCAGGCGGGCAGCCCTTTCCGCATAATCGGGAATGGTGCGGCTGATGCGGCCGTGCCCGTCAACCGTGGCGCTGCTGTAGATCGTTACATGGGCGTTGGCCCCGAGAATCGTATCAAGGAATTCGGCGCGAAACCCGGCTCGCACCGCCAGGGTGATGATCAGCGCCGCCACCGCAAGGGTGATGCCGATCAGCGATATCCATGTCATCACGCTGACGCCGCCCTCGGCGCGCCGGGCACGCAGATAGCGCCAGGCAATCAGCCATTCATAGCGCGAAAAGGGGGGAGGGTTACCGGCCATGACTGCTCCTTGGTTCTTGTTGCCGCAGAGTTTGGAGGGAACGACGGGCAGGGTCAAGCAGCCGCTCCCGGAAGTGTCTCCGGCCTCGCCCGCACCGTCTGCCCCGCGCCTCACACCCCCGGCGCGTGGCCGGCAGGCGGGTTTTCGCGCAGCCAGGCAGCCAGTTCGCCCACATGCGCATCGGGCGGGAACACCGGGTAGAACGCGCGGGTGATTTGTCCGCTGTCGATCACCAGTGTCAGGCGTTTGAGAAGCCTCATGCCCGCCACCTGCAGGCGCGGCAGCCTCAGCGCCTCGGCCAGCGCCATGCCGGCATCCGACAAGAGCGCAAAGGGCAGGTGCAGACGTTCTGCGGCTTCGCGCTGGTATCCTGTATCCTGCACCGACAGGCCGAACAGGTTGTCTACGCCCAGCCTGCGCAGGTCGGCGAAATGGTCGCGAAAGGCGCAGGACTGCGGCGTGCAGCCCCGCGCGCCGGGGATCATGTCCCAGCCCCCGGGCAGCGGCACGTCGGGCCGGCCGGTCATCGGATAGATGTAGACCACGCTGCGCCCGGCAAGCGCCGACAGGTCAACCGGGCGCCCGTCGGTGGCCGGCAGCGCCAGCGCCGGCAGCGCCATGCCCGCAAGGTGATCGGCACCGCCATCATCGGCAGGTGGCGGGATGCGCGACCAGTCCACCTCTTCCAGCGACATCTCAGAGCCAGGTGTGAAAGCTGCGCCCGGCCATCGGCTCGATCAGGCCGGCTTCGCGGTGCGGGGCGTAGATATCCTTCACCCGCTCCACCGCCTCTTCCGGTTTCATTTCTTCGCTTTCGCCGCTGCGCCGGCAGGTGAGTTCGACCATTCCCTTCTGCAGCCCGCGCGGCCCCACCGTGATCCGCCAGGGCAGGCCGATCAGGTCCATGGTGGCGAACTTGGCGCCCGCGCGCTCTTCGCGATCGTCGTAAAGCGGTTCGAGCCCGGCCTCGCAAAGCGCCGCATGCAGCCTTTCGCAGGCTGCGTCGCAACTGCCGTCGCCCTGTCGCAGGTTGACGATCCCCACATGGAAGGGGGTAACGCCTTCGGGCCAGATGATGCCCCTGTCATCATGGCTGGCCTCGATGATCGCCCCCACCAGGCGCGAAACGCCGATCCCGTGGCTGCCCATGTGCACCGGCACCCGTTCGCCCCTTTCGTTCACCACCAGGGCGCCCATGGGTTCGGAATACTTGGTGCCGAAATAGAATATCTGCCCCACCTCGATGGCGGGGCTGGTGCGCCGGCGTGTCTCGGGAATCTTTCCGAACAGCGCCGGATCGTGGGTTTCGTCGGTGCGCGCATAGGGGGTTGTCCATTCGCGCACGATCCCGGCGATTTCCGCATGGTTTTCGTAATCCACCCTGCGGCCATCCATCGAGAGATCAAGGATCGCGCTGTCATAGAACACCTCGCTTTCGCCGGTATCGGCGAGCACCAGGAATTCATGGGTGTCGTCGCCACCGATGGGGCCGGAATCGGCGCGCATGGGAATTGCCCTCAACCCCATGCGCTCATAGGTGCGCAGATAGCTGACCATGTGGCGGTTGTAGGCATGGATCGCCGCATCGCGGTCGATGTCGAAATTGTAGCCGTCCTTCATCAGGAACTCGCGCCCGCGCATCACGCCGAAGCGGGGGCGGATCTCGTCGCGGAATTTCCACTGGATGTGATAGAGGGTCAGCGGCAGTTCCCTGTAGCTTGTCACATGGGCGCGGAAGATGTCGGTGATCAGTTCCTCGTTGGTGGGGCCATACAGCATCTCGCGACCATGGCGATCGGTGACGCGCAGCATTTCTTCGCCGTAATCGTCATAGCGGCCGCTTTCGCGCCACAGCTCGGCCGATTGCAGCGTGGGCATCAGCATCGGGATATGACCGGCGCGGATCTGTTCCTCGTGCACGATGTTTTCGATCTTGCGCAGCACCTTGAAGCCGAGCGGCAGCCAGGAGTAGATCCCGGCGCTGGCCTGCCTGATCATGCCCGCGCGCAGCATCAGGCGGTGGCTGGCGATCTGGGCATCGGCCGGGTTTTCCTTCAGCACCGGCAGGAAATAGCGGGAAAGGCGCATCTTTTCGTCCTCTGCAACAGGTGGCTCTCCGGTTTCACCTATTGCATGGGCGCAGGGCAGACAAGCGGGCGGGCGTGAAAATCCCTGCCCCGGGACCGTTCCCCTTGCATCGCCCCCGTGCTTGGGGGATGAATGGCGCCGTCAGGAAGGAGTGCATTCATGGGCCTGCCGGTGCAGCAGCAGATGAAATACTGGGGGATCGCCACTGCGGCATTCCTTCTGATGCTGTGGTATCTGGGTGATGTGATGATGCCCTTCATCCTGGGCGGCGCAGTGGCCTATTTTCTTGACCCGGTGGCCGACCGGCTGGAAGCGATGGGGCTTTCGCGCGTCATGGCCACGGTGCTGATCACCTTTTTCGGTTTCCTTGTCTTCGTGCTGCTGATCCTTCTCGTGGTGCCGGCCATTGTCGAACAGACATCAGCCCTGATCCACAGCACTCCGGACTATATCCGCACCCTGAAGGAATTTCTCAAGGCAAGATTTCCCGTGGTCATGGACGACAGTTCCGCCCTGCGGCGCGCGCTCGATACCTTTGCCAGCACCATGAGCGCCCGCGGCACCGCGCTTGCCGAACAGCTCGTGTCTTCGGCCATGACGGTGATAAACCTTCTTGCCCTCACCGTGCTGGTGCCGGTGATCGCCTTTTACCTGCTGCTCGACTGGGACCGCATGGTGGCGCGGATCAATGCCCTTCTGCCCCGCGAACATGCACCCACCATCCGCCGGCTGGCCCGGGAAATCGATCACACCCTGGCCGCTTTCGTGCGCGGACAGGGCACCGTCTGCCTGATCCTCGGCACCTTCTACGCCGCAGCGCTGATGAGCGCTGGCCTGCAGGGCGGGCTGGTGGTGGGGCTGATCGCGGGGGCGCTTACCTTCATTCCCTATGTGGGGGCGCTCGTGGGGGGCGGACTTGCCATCGGGCTTGCACTGTTCCAGTTCTGGGGAGACTGGCAGATGATCGGCATCGTCGCCGCGATCTTTGCCGCGGGGCAGGTGCTTGAGGGCAATTTCCTGACCCCCAAGCTGGTAGGATCGTCAGTGGGCCTGCATCCGGTGTGGCTGATCTTCGCGCTTTCGGCCTTCGGCTCGGTCTTCGGCTTCGTGGGCATGCTGGTGGCGGTGCCGGTGGCGGCGGCGCTCGGGGTGCTGGTGCGCTTCGGCATCGATCTTTACCTGAACAGCAGGCTGTATCAGGGGCCGCACCCGGCATCGGAAGAAACGGATGCCCCCGCCACCATGCAGGACAGCGGAGAACCCGGCTGACCGATGGCAAGACAACTGGCATTCGACCTGCCCGCCAAGACGGCACTGGGGCGCGAGGATTTCTTCGTGTCGGACGCCAACCGCCACGCCGTCGGGATGCTGGAAAACTGGCAGGCCTGCCATGCCGCCCAGGCCGGGTGGCCCGGCGGCAAGCTGATCCTGCATGGCCCCGAAGGCTGCGGCAAGACCCATCTGGCGCATGTCTGGGCGGCCGAAAGCGGCGCGCGGATCGTTGCGGCCGAAACCCTTTCCGGAAACGGGCTTGACACGCTGGCCACGGGGCCGGTGGCCATCGAGGACGCCGATCGCATCGCCGGCGATCTTGCCCGCGAAACCCTGCTGTTTCACCTGCACAACCTGATGCAGACCAACGCCAGCCCCCTGCTGATCACGGCGCGCCGCCCGGCAGCCCGCTGGCCCCTTGCCCTGCCCGATCTGGCCAGCCGGATGCAGGGCACCCTTCAGGTGGCGATCGCCCCCCCCGATGACAGGCTGCTGGCGGCGATGCTGGTCAAGCTGTTCGCCGATCGTCAGGTTGCGGTCAGACCGCGGCTGATCGAATACCTGCTGCACCGGATCGAGCGCTCGTTCGCGGCTGCCCGCCGGGTGGTGGCGGAACTGGATGCCGCCGCCCTGACCGAGGGCCGCCCCATCACCCTGCCTCTGGCCGCGCAGGTGCTGGACAAGGACAACGCAAACGGCGCATAGTCCCGGCTCCGGGATTCAAGAACAACAGGCGCATGGCAACCGTGACCAAGGCAGATTTCCTGAGATCACCCTTTCCCCCGCCGGTTGGGTTGACAAAGGCCGAATGGGCAGGCCCGAAGCGTTTCCTGAACCGGGAACTGAGCTGGCTTGCCTTCAACTGGCGGGTTCTGGAAGAGGCGGAAAACCGGCGCGTGCCGCTGCTGGAGCGGCTGCGTTTCCTGTCGATCTCGGCCACCAACCTTGATGAATTCTTCACCGTGCGGGTGGCCGGCCTGCGGGAACTGGCCCAGGCCGGCAATACCACCCCCTCGGTTGACGGCCTGACTCCGGTCGAGCAACTGCGGCAGATCAACGAAAACGCCCGCCGCCTGCTTGCCGCCCAGCAGGACATATGGCACCGGCTGCGCCGCGAAATGGAAACGCATGACATCATCCTGCTTGACCGCGAGACACTGGACGAAGACGATCGCGCCTTTCTGGCCGCGCATTTCATGCGCAACGTCTTTCCGGTGCTTTCGCCATTGGCGATCGATCCGGCACATCCCTTTCCCTTCATCGCGAACGGAGGGTTCTCCCTGGCGCTTCAGCTCGAACGCAAGAGCGACAGGCGCCGCCTGCAGGCGCTGCTGCCGATCCCCCAGCAGATCAACCGCTTCATCGCCATGCCCGCCCGCAACGGCGCCGATCGCTTCCTGCCGCTCGAAGAGCTGCTGCTGCTGCACCTCGAACAGCTCTTCCCCGGCTACCGGGAACGCGGCAGCTGCGTTTTCCGGGTGCTGCGCGACAGTGATCTGGAGATCGAGGAAGAAGCCGAGGACTTGGTGCGCGAATTCGAGGTGGCGCTGAAACGACGCCGCCGGGGCGAGGTGGTGCGGCTCAAGATTTCGGCCGGCGCGCCGTCCGGCCTCTTCAGGCTGATCCAGCGCGAACTGCACGTGCGCGACGAAGAGATCATCGAGATCGACGGCATGCTCGGCCTCGCCGATCTCGGCGAACTGGTGCTGCACCACCGCCATGAACTGTTGTGGCCCCCCTTCACGCCGCGGGTGCCCGAACGGGTGCAGGATTTCGAAGGCGACATCTTCGCCGCCATCCGCCAGAAGGACATGCTGCTGCACCACCCCTATGAAACCTTCGACATGGTCGTGCGCTTTCTGCAGCAGGCCGCGCGCGACCCGGACGTGCTGGCAATCAAGCAGACGCTCTATCGCACCTCGCGCCGATCGCCGATCGTCGAGGCCCTGTGCGAGGCGGCCGAAAACGGCAAGTCGGTCACCGCACTGATCGAGCTCAAGGCCCGCTTCGACGAAGCTGCGAACATCCGCCAGTCGCGCCGGCTGGAGCGGGCGGGGGCGCATGTTGTCTATGGGTTCATCAATTACAAGACCCATGCCAAGATCAGCGCCGTGGTGCGGCGCGAAGGCGGGAAGCTGGTAACCTATACCCATTTCGGCACCGGCAACTATCACCCGATCACCGCCCGCATCTATACCGATCTGTCGTTCTTCACCACAAACGGCGCGCTCGGGCGCGATGCCCACAAGGTATTCAACTACCTGTCGGGCTACGCCCTGCCCGAAAAGCTGGAAAACCTGTCGATCGCGCCGATCGGCCTGAAACCGACACTGCTTGCGCTGATCGAGGCCGAAGCCGAACACGCCCGCGCCGGGCGCCCGGCCGAGATCTGGGCCAAGATGAACGCGCTGATCGAACCCGACGTGATCGATGCCCTCTATGCGGCCAGCCGGGATGGAGTGAAGATTTCGCTGGTGGTGCGCGGCATCTGTGGGCTGCGCCCCGGCATAAGAGGCCTCAGCGAAAACATCCGGGTGAAATCCATTGTCGGGCGGTTTCTGGAACATTCCCGCATCATCTGTTTTGGCAACGGCCACAGCCTGCCTGCCAGAAAGGCCCGTGTGTTCATTTCCTCGGCCGACTGGATGGACCGCAACCTGAACCGTCGGGTGGAAACGCTGGTCGAGATCAGGAATGGCACGGTGAAGGCCCAGATCATGAGCCAGATCATGGCCGCCAACCTGCGTGACGAGGCACAAAGCTGGATCCTGCGCCCCGACGGCAGCTATCTTCGCCCGCCGGCACCCGAAGGCGAGCAGCCTTTCAACTGTCACAAGTTCTTCATGGAAAACCCGTCGCTTTCGGGGCGCGGCTCGGCAGGCGCGGCAGATGTGCCGGCGCTGACCCATTCGAATGATTGACGCCCCACCGCCCCACCGCTAGACAGACTGCGGGACCGGCGCGGAATCCGGGCAGGGCCGCATCAGATCCGGGGGGATGCATGAACGCCGATTTCGAGGACTGGGGAGCCTTCGGCACCCCCTTGTTCGACGATCCCGAGGCCCGCGCGCTGAAGCGGGTGGGGGTGGTTGATGTGGGATCGAACTCGGTACGGATGGTCGTGTTCGACGGTGCCGCGCGCAGCCCGGCCTATTTCTTCAACGAAAAGATCATGTGTGCGCTTGGCGAGGGCCTGGGCGAAACCGGCCGGCTGAACCCCGGGGGGCGGGTGCGGGCACTGGCGGCGATCCGCCGGTTCCAGCTGCTGGCGCGGGGCATGCGCATTCCCCGCCTGACAGCAGTAGCCACGGCCGCAGTGCGCGATGCCGAAGACGGACCTGCCTTCCGCGCCGAGGTCGAGCGGGAAACCGGCCTTGTCATGCATGTGATCGACGGCCCCGAAGAGGCCCGGCTTTCGGCCCAGGGGGTGCTTCTGGGCTGGCCCGGCGCCCACGGCATGATCTGCGACATCGGCGGCGCTTCGATGGAACTGGCCGAAATCGGCAACGGCACCGTGGGCAAGCGGGTAACATCCGATCTCGGGCCGCTGAAACTCGGGACACTCGGGGGCGGACGCAAGGCGATCCGCCGCCACATCAAGGAGGTGATGGAAAACCTGCGCGAGCAGATGCCGTTCGAAGGCCAACGGCTGTTTCTGGTGGGCGGCTCGTGGCGCGCCATCGCCCGGCTCGACATGGTGCGCCGCGAATATCCCCTGACGGTGCTGCACGAATACCGGATGACACCGAAATCGGTGTTCGAAACGGTGAAATGGATGGGGATGCACGAACCTGCGGAACTGCTCGGCATGAGCGGCCTTTCGCAGGCGCGCCTGTCGCTGCTGCCGATGGCGGGCGAGGTGCTGCGGCGCCTGATCCGCACCTTCCGCCCCCGCGACATCGCCGTTTCCAGCTATGGTCTGCGCGAGGGCCTGCTTTACGAACAGATGCCCGAACGCCTGCGCCAGCGCGATCCGCTGATCGAGGCCTGCCGCTTCGAAGAGCAGAAGGAAGCCCGCATACCCGGGTTTGCCCGCGAACTGCACCGTTTCATCCGGCCGCTGTTCAGATCCGCCAATGACGATCGCCAGCGCCTGATCAGGGCAGCCTGCCTGCTCCATGACGTGGCCTGGCGGGCGCACCCGGATTACCGCCACGAGGTGTGCTTCGATCTGGCCACGCGCGCCAATTTCGGCGGTATCCGCCACCGTGAACGGGTATATCTGGGGCTGGCACTTCTGCACCGCTACAAGAACAGCCGCGCCGGCACCCGCTTCGAACCCCTGATCCGCCTGCTCGACGAGCGCCACCTGCGCGAAGCCGAGATCCTGGGCAAGGCGATGCGCTTCGGGGCCATGTTTTCGGTCGAGGCACCGGCGGAAATGGCCGAACTCGGATACTACCCGAAGAAGAAGATCCTCGAACTGCGGCTGACCCCCGCCGGCCAGGACATGTTCGGCGAGGTCGCCGAGGCGCGCTTTGCCTCGCTTGCCCGCTCGCTTGAGGCCGAAACCCGGATTATCGACAAACAGGGCCGGCGCTGATGCCGGTGCGGCTTTCGGCACGGATGCCCTGCCTGCCAACCCCGGACAGATGTCCTCAGCGAAACCCCACCCGCCGGGGGCGGCGGATACCGGGTGCCGCCAGCCATTCGCGCAGCGCCCTGATGGTGGCGCCCGGCTGTTCCAGGGTGGGCAGGTGGCCGGCATCCGGGATGATGCGCAGCATCGCCTGCGGGATGAGCCCGGCCATGAAATCATGGCGACGCACCGGTGTCAGCCCGTCGTGCTCGCCACACAGCACCAACGCCGGCACCCGGATATTGCGCAGCGTGGCCTGCTGATCGGGGCGGCGCTGCAAGGCGCGGCTCTGGCGCACGAAAACACCCTCGCCCAGTTCCAGCGCCATTTCCGTCATCATCTGCAGTATGTCCATCCGATAGGGGCCGGGGGCCAGATATTCGGGGCGCATCACCTCGGCCATCACCTCTTCCAGCCGGCCGGCCATGACACCGACGATCTGCGGCTCGCGGGCTGCGGCCACGGGGGGCGGTTCGGCCTGGGCATTGGTATCCATCAGCGCGATGCGTGTTACCCGTTCGGGCGCCTGGCGGATGATCTCCATCGCCACGATACCGCCAAGCGAAAGGCCGGCCAGCGCAAAACGACCGGGGGCGGCCTCCAGCACCTGTCCGGCCATTTCGCCAACCGTTTCGGCACGGGTGATGCTGGCCACATGCACCGCCCGTTCGCCGGAAAAGGCGATGATCTGCGGCAGGAACAGCCGGGCATCGCACATCATGCCCGGCACGAACAGAAGAGGTTCGCGCGCCTCGCTCATCGCCTGCCCCGCGCGCATTTCCCGATCCGTGCCGCCCGGGCCTGCACCTCTTCGACGGCAGCCGCAATCAGTGCCAGGCAGTCGGGCTCGGAAAAGCGGTGGTCGGCGCCCTTTACCAGAGTCAGGCGAATGTCATCGCCCGTGGCATGTTCGAGCAGCCGCAGGGCAACGGACATCTCGACATCCGCATCCGCCGTGCCCTGCAGGAAACGCACCGGAAACGGCAGCGTCAGCGGTGCACGCAGCACCAGATGGCGGCGTCCGTCCTCGATCAGGCGGCGGGTGATGATGTAGGGATCCCCGTAATCCGACGGAAGCGCGATCCGCCCCTCGCGCCCGAGTGCCGCCCTCTGTTCATCGGAAAAGGCATTCCACATGCCGTCCTCGGTGAAATCCGGAGCGGCGGCAATCCCCACGAGCCCCGCGATCCGTTCGGGAATCGCACGGGCCATGAGAAGCGCGATCCAGCCCCCCATGCTGGAACCGACCAGCACCTGCGGCCCTTCCGTCAGCCCTTCGATCACCGCGCGTGCATCATCCGCCCAGCTGCCGATGCAGCCCTCCTCGAAAGCACCCGAAGATTGCCCGTGCCCCGAATAATCGAACCGCAGAAAGGCCTGTCCGCGGGCGCGCGCCCATTCTTCGAGAAACAGCGCCTTGGTGCCCTCCATGTCGGATCTGAACCCGCCCAGGAATACCACGCCGGGGGTATCGTTTTCCGTCCGGCCCACGCTCTTGCGAAAGGCAATGCGGCGTCCGGCGGGGGTGGTCAGGAATTGCACTGTCATGACGTCCATCCGCTTGTGTTTCATTCTTTTTGAGCCAAGTCGCAGGCCGCGTAAACCCCGCAGGTTGACAAGCCCCGCCCCAGAGGCGAGAACCTGCGCGAACCCATACCCGCAACCGGGCGTGCCGTAGGCGCCGAACCGACGAGGAGCCGGCAGATGGCCAGCATCACCCTTACCTTCCCCGATGGCAGCAAGCGCGAATTCCCGAAGGGGATCACCCCCGCCGAAGTGGCCGCGGGAATATCGAAAAGCCTTGGCAAGAAGGCAATCTCGGCCATGGTCAACGGCCGGCACTGGGATCTTCAGTGGCCGATCGGGGAAGACGCCACCATCGCCATCAACACCATGAAGGACGAGGCCCCCGCGCTGGAGCTGATCCGCCACGACGCCGCCCATATCATGGCCCGCGCCGTGCAGGAACTGTGGCCCGACACGAAGGTGACCATCGGCCCGGTGATCGAACACGGCTGGTATTACGATTTCGATCGCGAAGAAGCCTTCACCCCCGAGGATCTGGGGCTGATCGAAAGGAAGATGAAGGAGATCATCAATCTGCGCGATCCGGTGCGCACCGAGGTATGGGATCGCCAGCGGGCCATCGAATTCTATCGCCAGAATGGCGAACCCTACAAGGTGGAACTTGTCGAGGCGATTCCCGAGGGTGAACCGATCCGCATGTACTGGCATGGCCACTGGCAGGATCTCTGCCGGGGCCCGCATCTGCAGCACACCGGTCAGGTTCCCGCCGACGCCTTTCGCCTGATGAACATCGCCGGTGCCTACTGGCGCGGAGATTCAAGCCGCCCCATGCTGCAGCGCATCTATGGCGTGGCCTTCCGCAACAAGGAAGAACTGCGCAAGCATCTCAACATGCTGGAAGAGGCCGCCAGGCGCGACCACCGCAAGCTTGGGCGCGAAATGGATCTGTTCCACATGCAGGAAGAAGCCCCCGGCCAGGTGTTCTGGCATGCCAACGGCTGGAAGATCTTCACCACCCTCCAGGATTACATGCGCCGCATGCAGGAAAGGGGCGGCTATGTCGAGGTGAACACCCCCCAGGTGGTTGACCGCAAGCTGTGGGAGCAATCCGGGCACTGGGAAAAGTTCCGCGAGAACATGTTCATCGTCGAGGTCGAGGAAGAACACGCACGCGAAAAGGCGGTGAACGCGCTGAAGCCGATGAACTGCCCCTGCCATGTGCAGATCTACAACCAGGGCCTCAAATCCTATCGCGATCTGCCGCTCAGGATGGCCGAGTTCGGCTCGTGCAACCGCTACGAGCCCTCGGGCGCGCTGCATGGCATCATGCGCGTGCGCGGCTTTACCCAGGACGATGCGCACATCTTCTGCACCGAAGACCAGATCGAGGAAGAAACCCGCCGCTTCATCGAATTCCTCGCCCGGATCTACAAGGATCTCGGCTTCGAAAGCTTCAAGGTGAAATTCGCCGACCGGCCGGAAAAGCGCGCCGGATCGGATGCCGTGTGGGACAAGGCCGAGGAGGCCCTGAAAACCGCCACCAGGGCCGCCGGCTGCGACTATGAACTCAACCCCGGTGAAGGCGCCTTCTATGGCCCCAAGCTTGAATTCGTGCTGACCGACGCCATCGGTCGTGACTGGCAATGCGGCACCCATCAGGTGGATTTCGTGCTGCCCGAACGGCTTGACGCCACCTATGTGGGCGAAGACGGCGCAAGGCACCGCCCCGTCATGCTGCACCGCGCGGTGCTGGGCAGCTTCGAGCGCTTCATCGGCATCCTGATCGAAAGCTTCGCCGGCAAGCTGCCGCTGTGGCTGGCCCCGCGCCAGGTGGTGGTGGCCACGATCGTTTCGGATGCCGACGACTACGCGCACGAGGTGGTGGAAAGGCTGAAGGCCGCCGGCATCCGCGCCGCAGCCGACATCCGCAACGAGAAGATCAACTACAAGGTGCGCGAACATTCACTGGCCAAAGTGCCGGTGATCCTTGCCGTGGGCATGCAGGAAGTCGGGGACCGCTCCGTATCCATGCGCCGCCTCGGCAGCCGTCAGAGTGCGGTGTTGCCACTTGAACAGGTGGCACGCGATCTGGCCAAGGAAGCCATGCCCCCCGATCTGCGGCGCGAACGGAGCTGAGACGCCCGGCCTGCTGTCACGTTCAACGGCCGGAAAGCCCGGAAAGGCACCCACTGCCCGATCCCGGTGACCGGCCTTTGCGCGGAAGGTCGCTCCCGCCCGCACCATTTTCTGCTGGCACCGGCCTGTGGCCCCGTTTCCGGGCCGCTTTCCGGCTCACGGCCGGTAATAGCCCCGTGATGCACAGTCTTGTGAATAGTCAGTGAACACCCCGGTTTCATAGCGTTCACGGGCGCACAGGCGCATGTCTGAAACCGAAAGAAAAAGGAACGAAACAGATGTCGAATCATGTGAAAGCCCTGGCCGTGGCCGGCGCCGTGGCTGCTGCAGTCGCAAGCACTGCTGCCCCGGCCCAGGCCGCCGGCAAGGAAAAATGCTATGGCGTCGCGCTTGCCGGCGAGAACGACTGCAAGGCAGGCCCCGGCACCACCTGTGCCGGCACCTCGACGGTGGATTACCAGGGCAATGCCTTCAAACTGGTGCCCGCCGGCACCTGCGAAAGCATGGAGCTTCCGGGCAACCGGAAGGGTTCGCTTACCGAACTTGAGCGAGACATCCCCTCCTGACGCAAGCAATGCCCCTGCCGCATGCCGGCGGGGGCAACCGCCGCACCCGTCCGGCTTCTTCCACCCTTTCGCAGGAAAGGTCCTGTCATGCTCGATATCACGAAACATCCCGCTCCGGGCCTGCCCGACAGCCCCGGCGTCGGCTACAAACCCCAGCATTATGCCGACATCATGGCCGATCCCGGGCCCGTCGGCTGGCTTGAAATCCATGCCGAAAACTACATGGGAGATGGCGGCCGGCCGCTCGCCCAGCTGCATCATCTGGCCGAACGCTTTCCGATCTCGGTGCACGGGGTGGGGCTTTCGATCGGCGGAGAAGGCCCGCTCGACAAGGCACATCTGGCCCGGCTGCGCCACCTGTGCGACTGGCTGAAACCCGCCTCGTTTTCCGAACACCTAGCGTGGTCCACCCATGAAAGCGCCTATCTGAACGACCTGATCGCCCTGCCCTATACCCGAGCCACGCTGACCCGCGTCAGCGACCACATCTCCGAGGTACAGGATGTGCTGGGGCGGCAGATGCTGCTGGAGAACCCGTCATCCTATCTGGCCTTCGCCGAATCCACGATGAGCGAAACCGATTTCCTGGCCGAGGTGGTGCAGCGCACGGGCTGCGGGCTGCTGCTTGACGTGAACAACGTATTCGTTTCGGCCACCAACCTTGCCACCGGCCCGCAGGACTATATCGACGCCTTTCCGCTTGAACATGTGGGCGAATTCCATCTTGGCGGCCATGACGAGGATCACGACGACACCGGCGCGCCGCTGCTGATCGACAGCCACGGCTGCGAGACTGCCGATCCGGTCTGGGCGCTGCTCGACTACACGCTGGCACGATCGGGCCCCCGGCCCACCCTGATCGAATGGGACAACAACGTGCCCGAATGGCCCGTTCTCGCTGCCGAAGCCGCCCGCGCGGCATCACGTCTGGCAAGGGTCGCGGCATGAGCCACGCCCACGATCAGGCACGGTTCGCCACAGCGATCCTTGACCCGGAGGTGCCGCCGCCCGCAGGGCTTGCGGCCCCCGATGGCCGTCCGGCCGGCAAGCGTTTCGATGTTTACCGCAACAATGTGATCGTCAGCCTGAGCGAAGCGCTCAAGGCCGGTTTCCCGGTAATCTGCCGACTGGTCGGCGATGAATTCTTTCAGGCGATGGCCGGTATATATGTGCGCGCGCACTTGCCGAAATCACCCATAATGTCCCAGTTCGGGGGTGAATTTCCGGGGTTTCTTGCAGAATTCGAACCTGTTGCCCAGCTTCCCTATCTGCCCGACATCGCCCGCCTCGAACTGGCGCTGCGCCAGTCGTATCACGCTGCCGACGCCCCTCCGCTTGCCCCCGAAACACTGCAGGCGCTGCCCCCCGAAACCCTGCTGTCGGCACGTTTTGCCTTTGCCCCGGCCATGCGGCTGCTCCGCTCGGAATGGCCGGTTCACGCAATCTGGCAGGCCAATGCGCAAGGCGGGCCGGCCGGCAGCGCCGGGCAGCAGGACGGAACCGGCAAGCCCTCCGGCCCCGAGGATGTTCTGATCTGTCGCCCCGGCTTCGACCCCGAACCCCGGCTGCTTCCGGCAGGCGGCGCCGCCTTCATCACCGCCGCCCTGGCCGGGAACCCGCTGGAAGCGGCCCTGGACAAGGCCACGCAGGAGGCCGGTGCCTTCGATCTTGCCGCCACGCTCGGCCTTCTTCTGGCCGGCGGCTGCCTGACCAGGATCATCATCAAGGAAACGCAATGAAACATCTGATCACCCTGCACGATGCCTTTTTCGGCACCCTTTCGCGCGCCCTCGCCCCGTGGTTCCTGCCAACCCTGGCACGCTTCACCTTTGCCGCCACGCTGCTGATCTATTTCTGGAATTCGGCGCGCCTCAAGCTTGGCGAAGGGCTCGGCGGCCTCTTTCGCCCCTCGGGCGGCGCCTATGCACAGATCTTTCCCCGCGCATTCGAGAATGCCGGATATGACGAAAGCGCGCTGTCGTTCTGGCACTGGGCGGTAACACTGCTGGGCACCTGGGCCGAATTCATCCTGCCCGCATTGCTGGTGCTGGGGCTGCTGACGCGCCTGGCGGCGCTCGGGATGATCGGTTTCGTCATCGTCCAGACCCTGACCGATCTCTATGGGCACGGGGTCATCGATGCCCCTGAAACGCTTGGCGCATGGTTCGACCGGCTGCCCGACGCGGCAATCCTCGATCAGCGGCTGCTGTGGATCACGATTCTGGCAATTCCGCTACTGCAGGGCGCCGGCCCGCTTTCGCTTGACCGGCTGCTGAAATACAGAAGCGCACGGCCGCCATCATGATGCTATCCCCGCAGCATGCCGTCCCCGCAGCGGAGCCGGGCCGGGAACCGAGGCGGAAGAACCGCACAGGTGCCCCCTTCTTCCCCGCCCTGCCCCGCTAGAGCCCCTTCGAGCGATAGCTTCTGGCCACCCGTTCGATTGATACCACATAGGCCGCAACCCGCAGGTCATGCACATCGTCGCGCCCGTGCCAGACCTCGCGCATGGCGCCATAGGCGGCACGCATGGTATCGTCCAGCCCCGAGCGGACCAGTTCCAGTTCGTCGGCCCCACGCAGGTATTTCTGCTTGAAATCCGGGGTCATGGACCAGGCATCGCCCAGATAGCGGTCAAGCCGTTCCAGTTCGTCGATCAGCAGCCTGTAGCGGGCTTCCTCCTGGCGGCGCTGCAGGCGGCCGAAGCGCATGTGACTGAGGTTCTTCACCCATTCGAAATAGGAAACCGTCACACCGCCGGCATTGGCATAGAGATCGGGAATGATCACCGTGCCCTTCTGGCGCAGAATCTCGTCGGCCCCGGCCGTTACGGGGCCGTTGGCGGCCTCGATGATCAGCGGGGCCCTGATCCGTCTTGCATTGCCAAGGTTGATCACCCCTTCCAGCGCTGCCGGGATCAGGATGTCGCATTCCGCCTCGAGCAGGCCGGCGCCATCTTCGGTGAAATGGGTATCGGCATAGCCCTTTATGGTGCCGTGTTTCTGCATCCAGGCGTGAATCCGTTCGATATTCACGCCTTCCGGATCAAGGATGCCTCCGTCGCGCTCGATCACTCCGATGATCCTTGCACCGTCTTCCTCCGACAGGAACTTTGCCGCATGATATCCCACGTTTCCAAGCCCCTGCACGATGATCCGCTTGCCGTCGAGATCGCCGGAAAGGCCGGCTTTCCGCTTGTCCTCTTCATGGCGGAAGAATTCCCGCAGGGCATATTGCACCCCGCGCCCCGTGGCCTCGACCCGCCCGAAGATGCCGCCCGAATCGAGCGGCTTGCCGGTAACGCAGGCACGGGCATTGATGTCGGTCGTGTGCATGCGCGCATACTGATCGGCGATCCAGGCCATCTCGCGCTCGCCGGTGCCCATGTCGGGGGCGGGCACGTTCTGGGCCGGATGGATGAGATCGCGTTTCACCAGTTCATAGGCAAAGCGGCGGGTGATCCGCTCGAGCTCGTGCTCGTCCCACGCGCGGGGATCAATGCACAGCCCGCCTTTCGCACCGCCAAAGGGCGTTTCGACCAGCGCGCATTTGTATGTCATGAGCGCGGCCAGCGCCTCGACCTCGTTCTGGTTGACACTGGTGGCATAGCGGATACCGCCCTTGACGGGCTCCATGTGCTCGGAATGCACCGAACGATAGCCGGTGAAAGTGTGCATCTTGCCCCTGAGCCGCACCCCGAAGCGCACGATATAGGTTGCATTGCAGACGCGGATCTTTTCCTCGAGCCCCGGCGAAAGATCCATGAGCGCCACCGCGCGGTTGAACATCAGATTGACGGATTCCCGGAAGCCGGGTTCCTTGCGAACGGTCATTGTTCTCTCCTCGAGTGCGTCGGAATCACGCATCATGCAGGAAAGATCCTAGGCCCGTATGGTTAACGATGCATCCCGATTCTTGGTGATTCCGGTATTTTCCACCCCCCGCCGGGCGCATCTTGCAAAAACAGTTCCCGGGCCAGCCAGAAACCGTTTCCAGATTGCAAACAGTTTGCCCTTGAATGCCGACCCCCTGCGACCGGAATCGCTTTTTTCTGGCCTCATGCCCCATTTTTGCCATATCAACCCGTATATATGCAGTCTGCATCAGTTGCGCGAACTGCAGATGGTGGGGATAACGCCATCGAAGGGAAAGGGCGAGTTATGAATTTGTTTGGCTTCGGCACGTATGCCGGATTGAAAACCAGTGATGAGAAGGCGCGTCAGACGCGCTCGCTTTTTACCGAAGCACTGCGGCAGGCACGCCGTTTCCGCAAGGAGGAAGACGGCGTTCTGATCATCTTTGCGCTGTTCATCTTCGTGCTGATGCTGCTGATCGGCGGCATGGCGGTCGATTTCATGCGCTTCGAAACCACCCGGATGAAGATCCAGAACACGGTGGACCGCGCGGTGCTGGCGGCCGCATCGCTCAACCAGACGCGTCCGCCCGCAGATGTCGTGCAGGACTATTTCGACAAGGCCGGCATGGGGGCCTTCCTGGATACGGTTACCGTGGACCAGAGCCTCAATCACCGCACAGTCACCGCCAAGGCGAATGCCACCATCAACACCTTCTTCCTGCACATGTCGGGGATCAATACCCTGACGGCCGTTACCGGCGGCACCGCCGAAGAGCGGGTAAGCAATGTGGAAATCTCGCTGGTTCTGGATATCTCGGGCTCGATGGGAAGAGCCTCGAGCGCGACCGGCGGCCCGAAGATCGACCTTCTGCGCGATGCCGCAGAGGATTTCGTCGATTCGGTTCTGAAGGATGATTCGAAGGACAAGATATCGCTCAGCCTCATCTCCTACAGTGCGCAGGTGAACGCCGGGCCCGACATCTTCAACCAGCTGAACGTGGTGGGCAGCTATATTCCGGATACGCATGACTACAGCCACTGCATCGAATTCGAGCCCAGCGATTTCAATGATACGGCGCTGGATCTTTCGAAAACCTACCGGCAGGGTCAGCACTTCTCGCCATACAGGTACTTCGATTCCGATGGCACCATCACCTATCCGAACTGCCCGAAACGGGATCACGACCGCATCCTGGCCCTCAGCCAGGACAAGAGCGCCCTGAAAGACATCATTGATGATCTCGAGCCGGAAGCGAATACCGCCATTCACATGGGCATGAAATGGGCCACCGCGCTTCTTGATCCCTCCACCCGTCCGATCGTGGACGGGCTGATCGGCATGAACAAGGTCGAGAATGTCTTCAGCGGCCGCCCCGTGGACTATGACGACAATGACACGATCAAGGTGATCGTTCTGATGACCGATGGCGAAAACGTCAACACCCTGCGCCTGAAATCGCGCTGGTATGACAACGTCGCGGATTATGATTTCTGGAACACCCGCAGGGTGCCGTGGAGCAGCAGGTATCTGTTCTACAAATACACCGCTCGGCAGGCCGATGCGATGCTTGACAGCATCTGCAGTGCGGCCAAGGCCAAGGGGATCACGGTCTATACCGTCGGCTTCGAGGTGCAGAACCATGGCGCCAACGTGATGCGACAGTGCGCGACCTCGCCCAGCCATTTCTTCCGGGTGGAAGGGCTCGAAATCTCCGAAGCCTTCCAGGCGATCGCCAACCAGATCAATCGTCTGAGGCTGATCCAATGACACGGTTGCTGAGATTTCTTGCTCGGGGTCTGCGCGATTTCCGTCGCCGCGAAGACGGGAGTCTGACGGCGGAATTCGCAATCCTGTTCCCGGCGTTCATCATGATCTTCCTCTCGGCCTTCGAATCAGGGCTGTTGATGACGCGTCAGGTGATGCTCGAACATGCGGTGGATGTCTCGGTGCGCGATCTGCGTCTGGGCACCTGGCAGCCGGCCCCCACGCACGCCGAACTGAAGCAGCGGATCTGCGATACCGCGGGTATCATTCCGGACTGCATGAATTCGCTGCTGATCGAACTGCGCGAGGTGGATCAGACAACCTGGGCACCGCTTGACACGACAGCCACCTGCATCGACCGCAGCCAGCCGATCGCGCCACAACTGCCGCCCAACTTCAGCGCCGGTACCGACAACGATCTGATGCTGGTGCGCGTCTGTGCAGCCTTCAAACCACTGTTTCCGATGTCGAACCTTGGCATGAAACTGGTCCGCACCCCGGCCGGCGATTATGCCCTGGTGGCGACAACAGCCTTTGTAAACGAGCCTTCGTCATGAAACAGGTAACCAGTCACATCATCGCCCGCATCCGCAGCTTCAGGAAAAATGCCGAGGGCAGCCTCTCGGTTGAAACGGTGCTGATCTTTCCGATCCTTCTGTGGGTCTATATCGCGATGTTCGTCTATTTCGACGTCTTTCGCGAGGAAAACACCAACCTGAAGGCCGCCTACACGGTCAGCGATCTTCTGTCGCGCAGGCTCGACGGGGTGGACGAGGCCTATATCGACGGCATGAACGACATCTTCGACTATCTCACCAATTCCACCGATCCCACCTGGATCAGGGTCAGCGTGATCAAGTGGGACGATCATAACGACGAATACAAGGTGGACTGGTCTTACGCCACCAAGAGCAAGCCTCCACACACCGACACCACGATCAACACGCTTGCGCACAAGATCCCCGAACTGCCGGTTGGCGATTCCCTGATCGTTGTGGAAACGACCATGACCTACAAACCGATGTTCAACGCGGGTTTCGGAGAGCTGCAACTTGAAAACTTCGTGGTCACCCGGCCACGTTTTGCACCCCAGCTTGTCTGGATCGGCAGTTGAAGCCATCAGACGGGGGCACCCCATGGCCCCCTCCGAGAATGCGAACACACAGCGGCGGCCTGATCAGCCGCCGCTTTCATTTGCATCCCCTGCGGCCTCGTTCTGCCTTTGCATCAACACCGTCAGGATCTCCGACATGGCCTTGGCCTGTCCGGCCGAGGTCACGCCACCCACCCCGACACGCCGCCCAAGACGCCACCACATCCCCGGCACCCAGACGCGCTGAAAGCGCCGGTTCAGGGTAAGGGTGAAACCGTGTGACGGTTTCAGCGCGAAGGCCCCCCGGCTGACGGTTCTGATCTCGGGAATCCGCGCCAGCACGCGCCCGTTGCTATCGCGCAGTTCGCTTTCCGTCAGTTCGATGCACAGCAGGGTGGCGCGGCGCAGATGTTCCGCCAGCACCAGCACGATCGCCCCGGCCAGCACCAGAACCAGCCGGATCCACAGTGCCATTCCGGGTGTTGCCAGCCCCAGATACGCCAGAAGCCCGCCCAGCGATACCAGCACTGCCAGCGCGAAGAGCCGGCGCGGCGGCGAGGGCGACAGTGAGATCAGCACCCGGTCGGCATCTTTCTTGTCGCCGTTCGGGCTGTTCCTTTCGCTCTTTCGGCCCGAGGGGGTGCCTTTCTGAATGTCCTTGTCCATTTTCCGCCTCTGTTTCCGTTCACGCCCCTTACCCTGCCCACGCCCGGAAATACAGGCCCATTCCTGCCCCGATCCTGCCCCGGCGGCGCACCGCTGCAGGGATCCCCGCCCCGGCTCCGTTTTTCATGCAATCCGGGCCGCATCATCACCGCCGACCGCCTTGCGGACCATATCCCAGTATATGCTTTCGACGCGGCTGCGCGACAGGCGCCCGCCCTCGCGATACCAGGTATTCACCCCGGTCAGCATGGCGATGATCGCCAGCGTTGCAAGCTTGGTATCCGGCACCCGGAAATCGCCGCTTTCCTGCCCTTGCCGCAGGATTGCTTCCAGCTGGTTCTCATAGGCCCGGCGCAGGGATTCGATCCGCTCGAAATTTTCGGGTGTGAGATTGCGAAGCTCCATATAGGCAATGAACACGGCATCGGGGCGCGCCAGGTGAAAGCGGATGTGAAACCGCACAAAGGCCTCAAGCTGCGCCATCGCGCCCTTTCCCTTTTCTGCCGCGGCCCAGGCCTGCAGAAGCTCTTCCAGGTGGGTCTTCATCAGATCGAACAGCAACGTCTGCTTGTCGGGGGTGTAAAGATAAAGCGCCCCCGCCTGCATGCCCACCTCGGCAGCGATCCGGCGCATCGACACTGCCGCATACCCCATACGGGCAAACAGCTTCTGCGCCGCGCTGCGCACCCGGGGGCCGGTGATCTGGGCATGTGATCCTGTCTTGCGGGCCATGCACCGGGTTTATATGAACGGATGTTCATCTCAAAGCGGCTTGTGATCTCCGCCCCTCCGCCTGTAATGAGAAAGGAACGGTTCGCATTACCGGAGGCCGAATGTTCCGCCACGTGAAAACCCTGCCGCTGATCGCCGCTCTCGCCCTTGCGGCAGCCAGTTGCAGCCGTTTTCCCGAACTCGAGCGCCGGATCAGCCCCGAAGCACGGGCCGCCGACTATCCGGCCCTGCTGCCGCTTGACGAAGCCCTGGCCGGAACCCGGACGCGGAACATCACGTCCGCTTCGGCCGAAACCCTGCTGGTGCGAGTTGCAGGGCTGAGGGCACAGGCCAGATATCTGCAACGGCCGGTTCTCAGCCGGGCCGATCGGACACGCCTGCAAGCCGCGATCCGGCGTCACCACCCCTGAACGGCGGCCGGCGGTTTCTGCCTGTTCTTTTTCCGCTGCCCGCTCCGCCGTTCGCGGCCCTGCGTGTCTTTGCGTTGCAAATGGCATGAATTCTGAGTAGAGAGCCGGGAAACCTGGCTGGGAACGGAGCCCCTGATGACCACCCCCTTGCGCCTTGGAATTGCCGGACTGGGAACCGTCGGCATCGGTGTCGTGAAGATCGTGCGCCGCAATGCCGCGCTGCTTGCCCTGCGCGCCGGCCGGACGATCGAGATCGTCGCCGTCTGCGCCCGCGACAAGGGAAAGGAGCGTGGTGTTTCCCTTGCTTCCTGTGCCTGGGAAGACGACCCGGTGGCACTGGCGCGCCGTTCCGACATTGATGTTTTCGTGGAACTGATGGGCGGCAGCGACGGCCCCGCAAAGGCGGCAACCGAAGCGGCGATCGAGGCAGGCAAGGATGTGGTTACCGCCAACAAGGCCATGCTGGCCCACCACGGGCAGGCACTGGCCGAAGCGGCCGAGGCCCGGGGCCACGTGATCCGCTTCGAGGCGGCGGTTGCCGGAGGCATTCCGGTGATGAAGGCCCTGACCGAAAGCCTTGCCGGAAACGAGATCACCCGCGTCATGGGGGTGATGAACGGCACCTGCAACTATATCCTTACCCGCATGCAGAACGCGGGGCTGCCCTATGAAGAGGTATTCGAAGAAGCCCGCCGGCTCGGCTATCTCGAAGCCGATCCCACGCTTGACGTGGGCGGCATCGACGCCGGGCACAAGCTGGCGCTTCTGGCCTCGGTTGCCTTCGGCACCCGGGTGTCCTTCGACGGGGTGCGCATCGAAGGGATCGAGCGCATCACAATCGAAGACATCCGCCGGGCCGCCGACATGGGCTTTCGCATCAAGCTTCTGGGCGTGGCACGGATGACGGCCCGCGGCCTTGAGCAGCGGATGTCGCCCTGCCTCGTGCCCGCCTCCAGCCCGCTGGGGCAGCTTGAGGGCGGCACCAACATGGTGGTGCTCGAAGGCGACAGCGTGGGCCAGATCGTGTTACGCGGCCCCGGTGCCGGCGAAGGCCCTACCGCCAGCGCGGTGATGAGCGACATCATCGATATTGCCCGCGGCACCCGTCTGCCCACCTTCGGCCAGCCCGCCACAACCCTGAAAACCGCAAGACCGGCCCGCGTTTCGGCCCCCGCCCCCTATTACCTGCGCATGAAGCTTCAGGACAAGCCGGGCGCCCTTGCCAGGATCGCCACGGTTCTGGGCGAGGCCGGCGTATCGATCGACAGGATGCGCCAGTACGGCCATGAGGATACCACCGCGCCGGTGCTTATTGTCACCCACAAGACCACACGCGATGCACTTGACAAGGCCCTGCCGGGGTTTTCCAGAACGGGGGTTCTGGCCGCACCGCCGGTAGCCTTGCGGATCGAAACCGTTTGACCCGCCGCATATACCGGCGCAAGTTTCCCGCATGGCCCGGTCGGGCCTGGCGGGCAGAGCGAGAACAAAGGAACGGAAATGGCACAGATCACCTCACAGGCTTCGGATTTTCAGGACCGCATGCTTTCCCTCGGCCTTGCACGGGTATCGGAAGCCGCCGCGCTGGCCTCGGCCCGGCTGATCGGTCGGGGCGACGAGAAGGCCGCCGATCAGGCCGCCGTGGATGCCATGCGCACCCAGCTCAACCTGCTTGATATCGCCGGTGTGGTGGTGATCGGCGAGGGCGAGCGCGACGAGGCCCCGATGCTGTTCATCGGTGAGGAGGTAGGCACCGGGAAAGGCCCCGGTGTGGACATCGCCCTTGACCCTCTTGAAGGCACCACACTGACGGCAAAGGACATGCCCAATGCCCTGGCCGTCATCGCCATGGGGCCGCGCGGCTCGATGCTGCATGCGCCCGATGTCTATATGGACAAGCTGGCGATCGGCCCCGGCTATGCGCCGGGAACGGTCAGCCTCGACATGTCGCCGGGCGAGCGCATCCACGCGCTGGCCAGGGCCAAGGGCTGCAAGCCGCAGGACATCATGGCCTGCATCCTCGAGCGGCCCCGCCACGAAGACCTGATTGCCGAGGTGCGCGAAACCGGCGCTGCGATCCGCCTGATTACCGATGGCGACGTGGCGGGCGTGATGCATTGCGCCGAGCCAGATGTAACGGGCATCGACATCTACATGGGATCGGGCGGAGCGCCCGAAGGCGTTCTGGCCGCGGCCGCGCTGAAATGCATGGGCGGGCAGATCTACGGCCGGCTTCTGTTTCGCAACGAAGACGAAAAGGTACGCGCGCGGCGGGTGGGGATCTCCGATCTCGACCGCATCTACAGCCGCGACGACATGGTCCGGGGCGACGTGATCTTCGCAGCAACCGGCGTCACCGACGGCTCGCTTCTGGCCGGAATCCGGCGCGAACCGGGTTTCCTGACAACGGAAACCCTGCTCATGCGGTCGAAAACCGGCTCGCGCCGGCGCATGACCTATCGCACACCGGTGGAATAGGAAACAGGCGATGGCCGCCGCACCGCCGTGCAATGTGCCGGAAACAGGCTCTGCCCTCTCTTCTCCCGCAGTGCAGCCATGAGCGATTTCCTGAATGTTGCGGCCTCGCTCTCCGGCCGGCGCTGGATCGGCCCGAGTGGCGACGAGATCCGCGCCGCCGAAGCACTGGCCCAGCAGAGCAGCCTGCCACCTGCCCTGTGCCGGGTGCTGGCACGGCGTGCGGTGCCCCCCGAACAGGCCGGGGAATTCCTGAACCCGACCCTGAAGAACCTGCTGCCCGATCCCCGCGCCCTGAAGGACATGGAACAGGCCTCCGAACGGTTTCTGAAGGCGCTTTCGAGGGGCGAAACCATCGCCATCTTCGCCGATTACGATGTGGATGGCGGGGCCGCTGCTGCACTGCTGATCGACTGGCTGCGGCAGATGGGGAAAGAGGCCAGCCTTTATGTTCCCGACCGGATCACCGAAGGTTACGGCCCCAACCCGGCAGCAATGAAAGATCTGGCGCAGGGGCACGATCTGATCGTCTGTGTCGATTGTGGCACGCTTGGCCACGAAGCGATCGCCGCAGCCGAAGGGGCGGATGTTCTGGTGCTCGATCATCACCTTGGCGGGGAAACCCTGCCGCCGGCGCTGGCGGTGGTGAACCCGAACCGCCAGGACGAAAGCGGCGATCTGCATTATCTGTGCGCCGCCGGGGTGGTGTTCCTGTTGCTGGTCGAACTGAACCGCAGGCTGCGCGAAACGGGCAGCGGCGGGCCCGATCTGATGGCGATGCTCGATCTGGTGGCTCTGGCAACGGTGGCCGATGTGGCGCCGCTTGTTGCTGCCAACCGGGCACTGGTGCGCCAGGGCCTGAAGGTAATGGCGCGCCGTCGGCGCCCCGGCCTGGTGGCGCTGTGCGACGCGGCCCGCCTCGACACTGCGCCCGAGGCCTATCATCTGGGCTTTGTACTCGGACCCCGGATAAATGCCGGCGGGCGCATCGGCAAGGCCGATCTGGGTGCGCGGCTGCTTGCAACTTCAGATCCGCACGAAGCGGCGGCGCTGGCCGAGCAGCTGGAACGGCTGAACCACGAGCGGCGCGAGGTCGAAACCGCGGTGCGGGCCGCGGCACTTGATCAGGCCCGTGCCAGAGGGCTTGAAGGGCCTCTGGCCTGGGCCGCGGGCGATGGCTGGCACCCAGGGGTGATCGGAATTGTTGCCGCCAGACTGAAAGAGGCCAGCAACCGCCCGGCGGTGGTAATCGGATTTGAAGGCGACGAGGGCAAGGGCTCGGGGCGTTCGGTCAACGGGGTGGACCTGGGCGCGGCAATCCAGCAGCTGAAGGCCGAGGGACTGCTCGTGAAAGGCGGCGGGCACAGGATGGCAGCCGGCCTTTCACTGACACGTGCGCAGCTTGAACCGGCGATGCAGCGGCTTGGCGAACTGCTTGCCCGGCAGGGATCGGGCCGGCTGGGGCCGGCCGACCTGCGGCTTGACGGGTTGCTGATGCCCCCGGCGGCAACCCCGGAACTGATCGAACAGATCGAAGCCGCCGGCCCCTTCGGCGCCGCCGCTCCTGCGCCCCGTTTCGCCTTTCCGGAAATGATGATCCACCACGCAAGGCGCGTGGGTGACACGCACCTGAAGCTCAGCTTTGGCGATGCTTCCGGCACGGGCCCACGTATCGATGCCATATGTTTCGGCGCCTTCGACGGCCCGCTCGGGGCGGCATTGCTGAACCACGCAGACGTGCGCTTCCACCTTGCCGGCCGGCTTGAAATCAATACCTGGGGCGGCCGCCGCCGCGTCCAGCTGCGGCTGGAAGATGCGGCAACTGCCTGAAAAATCTGCCGCAAAAAAATGCCTCGGGCATGAAAAATCTGCTTGCACGACGGGCTGCTTTTGCCTAGATACCGGCCACGGCACTGGCCCGTTCGTCTATCGGTTAGGACGCCAGGTTTTCAACCTGGAAAGAGGGGTTCGATTCCCCTACGGGCTGCCATCCATTCCCCCGAAGAACATTGCAGCGCAGCATAATGCAAGGCCGGCGCATGCCCGGCAGCCGCTCTGCCGAAGGGATGGCAGTGCAAAACGGGCGAATGACAACGGGAAATACCCGCCTGCGTCATGCAGGCGTATCCGACGGCAAAAGCGTCCGAAGCGGGCGCTGTCTGGTTCGGTTTTGTGCGCGCTCATAAAGTCCGGATGTGAACCCGCTCTTCTTCCCTGGCCCGGAGCGGCGCGAACGTTGCCGCTTGCGCAAACTGCCTTCAGGCCGCCCGGCGGGCAGAAGCGGGAAAGCGGCGCTCAGTCCTCGCAGGCTTCGCAGCCGGTATCGATGAACCATCCGCCCGGGCCGGCGATTTCGTCCGGCAGCACAAGGATCATGGCTTCGCGAATGGCGAACAAAGTCAGAAAGCTCATAGCCAACTGAAAGAATGTTACATCAAAGATCCAGTTCATGGGACTCACCTTGTTCCTTCCCCCGCATGCTGTTTCACAGGAGAACAAGGCCAAAAAATGACAGAACCGGGACAAAATAATTAATCGTTAACGGATGCATTCCCCGGAACGGCCCGGGCAGGATCTTTCGAACGGTGGCGTGACGCGCGGCCGGTGCCCGGACTCAGGCCTGCAGAGACGACCGGCGGCCCGCTGACGGGGGCCGCGCGGAACGCTGTTCAGGCAGATCTGCAGAAAATACCGTATGGCAGGCACGCCCCCTGTGCTTCGACGCATAAAGGGCAATATCGGCATCGCGCATCATCTCTTCCTTCTGCGGCTGCTCGTAACGATCCGAAACCGTGGTGCCGATACTGGCCGAAATCCGGCATGGTCTTCCCTTGTAAAGGATCGGTTCTTCCAGACGCCTGATGATCCGCCGCGCCAGGCTGTCGAGATCACGTTCATCGGTGCTTTCGCCGATCAGCAGGATGAATTCATCGCCACCGACCCGCGCAACCAGATCCTCTTGGCGGGTTTCATCGCGCAGCACCTGCGCCACATGCTGCAGCACGTGGTCGCCGGCAGCATGACCGAGCGTATCGTTCACATCCTTGAAATAATCGAGATCGATCTGCATGAGGGCAAAGCGCCGCCCCCCTTCGATGCAGCGTTCAAGCACATGATCAGCGGCGCGCCGGTTTTTCAGGCCGGTCAGCGTATCGGTGAAGGCCTGTTCCTCGGCAGCGATACGCGCGCTCTGCAGCCTGGCATTCAAACGTCGCGAAGCCTCCATTGCAGCCGATTTCGCCTCGAACAGGAACAGCATCTCGACAGCCAGATCGGTTGGCGCGAAATCCGAGGCATTGAGGTTGAACTGCGCCACCGCCTCGACAATCGCAATACCGAAGGAAAGATTGATCAGAATACCCCCCCCGGCCAGCGGCACGGCAACCCCTTTCAGAGAAACCCGACGCTTGCGACCAAGGGACAGATGCAGCTTTGCCCCGGCGACATGGGCAAGATCTGCAACCGTCTTGATTCCGCAGGGGCGCCGGAAACCGAAGAGACCGAAGAGATCCGCGCCGATGATCTCCCCGTCGGGAAACAGCTTGAGAATTGTCTCCCCGGCATGGGTGATCGTGCCTTGGCTGTCGGCAATCACGTGCATCGGCAGCAACAGCGAAAGCGCCCCCTGGTCCAGGCCGGCAAGATCGTTCAGACAAGCGCCATCCATTACCCGCCCTTCCTATCGCATTGCATGCGCCAATCCCTGAGCAAGGTTGAATTCCCGGCCTTCCGAAAAATCATCCTCAAGCAGGCGGATGGCAATCCGTTCGCAACAGCCCTCGGCCCCCCTGTGTTCCAGGTAGGCCAGCGCTCCGTAATCGTCGGCCATGGCCCGCAGGATGCCGATCATCACATGGCCGAAGCCCGGATGCCGCCATCGGCAATAGAGGGTAAAATCGCCAGTGGCGCGATAGCCCACCAGCTCCAGTTGCGGCAGCTCAAGATCGGGAACCGCGAGACGGGCACGATCATGCAGATCATCAAGCGAATGCAGGAATTCGACGAATGTCACCCCGCAGAAGCGCAGCAGGCGGCGTGGCGCGGGCTGTTTGGGATTGGTAACGAGATAGGTGCCGAGATCTTCCATCAGCATCTCGCGCGGGCGCAGCAGGCGCTGTGCCGCAGCATCGAGCACCGCATGGGTCAGCGTGTCATCATATTCGAGCATTGCCTCGAACTGATCGAAGCCCAGACCGGCTGCGCACACCACATCAGCCCAGACATCGGCGCCGTAGGTATCGCAGATGAAACACTGGATCGACCGATTGATCAGGCCGTGCATGGCTTCCTTTCCTTGCGCTTTGCACAGTCCTACCGGGGCCTGATTAACAAAAACCCAATTTTCCGGGAACAATCCGTAAAATGCGGTCTTTCGGCCTGATGCGGCCGGGCATTCTCAGGTGCCGTGTGCCGCGAGCCAGTCCGGCAGATGCCCGATATCGGGAAGCACCGCCTCGGCAAGCGGGGCAAGTTCGGCCTCGGCAGCCGGGCCCGTCAGCACCGCTACCGGGGTCATGCCGGCCGCCCGCCCGGCCAGCAGATCATGGCGGCTGTCGCCAACCATCACCGTGCGCGCCGGTGCCACGCCGGTTTCGCGCACGAACGCCAGCAGCATTCCCGGATCGGGCTTGCCGCCATGGCCGCTGTCATGGCCGGCAATGAAATCGAACAGCCCCGCCACGCCGGCCCTTTCAAGATGGGCGCGCGCGGAAGCCTCGCTGTCATTGGTGGCCACCCCCAGAACGAGCCCGCGCTGCCTGAACCCGCCAAGCAGCGGCAAGAGCGGCACCGCCGCCACCGGCGATACCGAGAGCGTCGCGGCATCGAAGCGGGCAAGCAGCTCTCCGGCTTCGGCTGCAGACATGTGTCGCCCCAGTTCATGAGCGATCTCTTCATTGGTGCCGGCCACCACGATCGAATCCGGTGTGAACCTTGCACTGTCGCAATCATAACCGATCGCCGCACCAAGAGCGCGCGCACGGGCCGTATCGCCTCTGCTGACCCTGCTCAGGAAACCCTGTGTCCACTCTCCCCAGGTGGCGTGGAAATCGAACAGGGTTCCATCCTTGTCGAACAGGATCGCCTGATAGGCCATGAGATCATCTTCCTGTGCTTCAGCCCTGTGGCCGGGGCCGGTGCTCAAGCCGGGTGGCACGGGCGACCGCACCCGTTCCGGCTGCATCTGGCCCGAAATGACGGCGCTTGGCAATGTGAGAATACGAAACATCCGGGAAAGGACATTGACAGGCCCGGACATTTGATTGACATTGTCAATCATGGCGGACCCGGCCCCATATCGCCTGCATCAGTCCCTTGGCTATCAGCTTTCGCTTACCGCCCGGGTCATGGAGCGCGGCTTCGAAGAGGGGCTGCGCCGGCTGGATTTGAGCCGTATCTCGTGGTGCGTGCTGCTGGCCGTGGGAACGGAGGGGCTTTCACAACCCTCCGGGATTGCCGATTTCATCGGCATCGACCGCACCGCCACCTCGCGCACATTGCGCCGGATGGAAAGCGAAGGGCTGATCACCCGCACGGGCGGCAAGAGCGACCGGCGCACCACCCGCGTTTCCCTTACCGCGCTCGGCCGGCAACGTCTGGAACAGGCCACCCCCCTGGCCCGCGCCAATGCCGCCCGCTTCGCCGCCCGGCTGAGCCACAGCGAACATGCCGAACTTGTCCGTCTTCTGAAACGCCTGCGCGCGGGGGAGGATACCCCCCTGTCCGGGCTGTAGCCAGGGCATGCACAAGCCCTTTTCATATCGCCGGCGCCCTTTTCACCTTGGCCCCTATCCGCTGGAAAGGCTGCGCCGCACCACCCGCCCCGAAGGGCTTGATTCATTGCCACCGATGGCGGGCATATCCTTTCGCCGCCCCGAGAGCCCCGCAAGCATCGTCAATGCCATGCAAAGCTATCAGGCGATGCTGGATGCCACCCGCGAAGGGCTGGTGAAACGGGAGAAAGCGCAAATCCCGGAGGATCCGCACGAACGTGCCAGGCACCTGAAATCATTTGGTTATTACTGCGATGCCGCAATGGTGGCAACCTGTCGGACCGGCACAGGCGACTGGCTGGAAACTCCGCTCGGGAATCCCGATGTCTCCCGCCTTTCCCGGCGGCTCGAAACCATGCAGCCGAGAACACTTGCCGCCGGGGTGGACGTGATCATGGCCGGCCTCAGGGAAGCCCTGCGCACACCCCCCGCCGACTGCTGCCACCATACCCATGCGCTGGTGCTTCTTTACGATCATCCGCGCGATCCCCTCCCGGACGAGGAAGGCGCACAATGGATCCTTGACGCACAGGCCCAACGCGCCTGCCTGCGCGCTGCCGAAACGGCCGTCACCCTGGCTCATTACATTCGCCTGCTGGGTCACGAAGCCCGCGCTCATTCCATGGCCGCAAGCGATGTGCATCTGGTCCGCCTTGCGGTGCGCAGCGGACTTGCCGCAACGGAAGGCCGCGAAGCCGTCAACCCCTTCGTGGGCCGCCGCTTCGGCCTGGCGGCTGTCACCACCACCCTTGAAATCGCGCCCGACAGGCCCATCATCCCCGGCCAGCGTGCGCCCCTGTCCTATCGCACCGGCCTTGGCCGCCATGCCGCCAGTGCCCGGCGGCGCGATCCCTTCGCCCGGCGCCGTTTCTGCGACGGCCCCCACCCGTTCGAACGCCTGAAGCGGGTTGAAAGCCCTACCACCTATATCGATGAACCGAACGTGGCCCGGGTGCCCAAGCGCTCGAACATGTTCGCCCGCGCCCTGTTCGGCGATCTTGGACCCGCCACGCAGGAAGCCAGCCGCAACGGCAACTATGTGCGCAAATCGGCCGCCGCCTTCGCCTTTCGCCCCACCCTTGGTGCCTTCATCCTGCTGCAGGACGGCAAGCCGGCCCCCGCCCGCGCGCCGGACACCGAAGACCCCGCGCGCAATGCCGCCAACATCAAGGCCGCGCTCTACTGGCTTGGGGCCGATGCGGTAGGGCTGTCGCGCTGCCCCGACTGGGCCTATTACAGCCACGACGCGGCAGGCAATCCGATCACCCCCTATCACGATCAGGCGATCTCGATCATCATCGATCAGGGCCACGAAACCATGGAGGGCGCCTCGGGGGACGACTGGATCGGCTGTGCACAATCCATGCGCGCCTATCTGCGCTTTTCACTGATCGGCGGGGTGCTGGCCGATCACCTGCGCAATCTGGGCTACGGCGCGCGGGTGCATTCGGTGATGGATGACGAGGTGCTCAACCCCCCGCTTCTGCTGCTGTCGGGGCTGGGCGAGGTCAGCCGCATCGGCGAGGTGATCCTCAACCCCTTTCTCGGGCCTCGCCTGAAATCGGGCGTTATCACCACCGACATGCCCCTCGCCCATGACAAACCCCTGGACTTCGGCCTGCAGCGCTTTTGCGAATCCTGCAACAAATGTGCGCGCGAATGCCCCTCGGGCGCGATCACCGCCGGGCCGAAGCGCATGTTCAACGGCTACGAGATCTGGAAGAGCGACAGCCAGAAATGCACCACCTACCGCGTGGGCCAGAAGGGCGGCGCCATGTGCGGGCGCTGCATGAAGACCTGCCCGTGGAACCTTGAAGGCCTGTTTTCCGAGGCCCCCTTCCGCTGGCTTGCCATGAAGGCCCCGGCGCTTGCCCGCCCGCTGGCAAGGCTTGACGACATGCTGGGCAACGGCAACATCAACCCGGTGAAGAAGTGGTGGTGGGATCTGGAAATGGCAGACGAGGGCCCCTATGCCCCCCCACGCGAAAAGACCAATGCCCGCCGGATCCAGCCCGGACTGAAGCTCAGACCCGAGGATCAGACGCTTGCCGTCTATCCCGCACCCCTGGCGCCGCCACCCTGGCCCTGGCCCTTCCCGATGGACCGCGAAGCCGGCATCCGCGCCTGGCACGGGATGATCAGCGCCGAAGAACACCGGCGTCGGCGCGCCGCCGGACTGCCGACCGAACATGTCTATACCGCCGACCGGGGCGAAAGCCCGGTTCTGCAGGTGGTTATCTCCGGCACCGAAACCCTTGGCGAACGGGTGAAGCTCTATGAATTCGCCCGCCCCGACGGCGCCTCCCTGCCTGTATTCACGGCCGGAGCGCATGTGGATGTGGTGGTGGCCCCCGAGTTCTTTCGTCAGTATTCGCTGATGGGCGACCCCGCCGACCGTTCGAAATACGTGATTGCGGTCTTGCGCGAGGATGAGGGGCGCGGGGGATCACGGCTCATGCACCGGATCTTCGAGAAGGGGAGGCGCGTGTTCATCTCGCAGCCGATCAACCACTTTCCGCTGGAGGAGAACGCCCCGTTCAGCTGGCTCATGGGCGGGGGGATCGGGATTACCCCGATGATCGCCATGGCACATCGCCTGCATGCGCTCGGGCGCGATTTCGCCTTGCATTACTCGGCCCCGACCCGGCAGCAGGCCGCCTTCCTGAAAAGGCTTTCCGCCATGCCCTGGGCTGACCGGGTGCACCTTCACATCACCGCCGAGGGCACCCGCGCCGACTTTTCCGCAATCCTGCACCAGCGCACCGGCGGGCATGTCTATGCCTGCGGGCCCGATGGCTATATGCAGGCGGTGCTTGACGCCGCCGCCGGCGCGGGCTTCCCCGAAGAGGCGATGCATCGGGAATATTTCACGCCTCCCGCCACGCCCGCATATGAAAACCACCCCTTTATCCTGCGCCTTGTCCGTTCAGGGCGCGAAATCGCCGTGCCGGCGGATCAGAGCGCCACCCAGGCCCTTGCCGCAGCGGGGGTGCATGTGGACATGAAATGCGCCGACGGCCTGTGTGGCGTTTGCGCCTGCAGGCTGGTTTCGGGCGAGGCAGAACACCGCGATTTCGTGCTCTCCAACGCCGAGCGGCGCGAAAGGATCATTCTCTGCCAGTCCCGCGCGGCAAGGGCCGGTGATGTGCTCGTGATCGATCTCTGATATTCCTGGGGCGCGCAGGGTTTCGGGGCAGGGGCGATCTTTTCATGTCCAGTTCGCCAGCCGCCCTCCCGGCAGGGCCTGCCGCGCCCGCATCAGCGCATCGCGCGGCAGATCAAGCGCATCACAGCAGGCAATGACCCAGGCATCGTCCACCAGAAGGAAATCAAGGACCGATCCCAGGAACTCGGGATCTTCTGCGCGGCTGCGCATGTCTTCTGCCGAGGCTCCGGTAGCCCCCATGAAGACAGGCAGCAGGTCTTCGTTTCCCGCCAGCCATGCCAACGCCTGCAACGCGTGGATTTCCGCCTGTTCACGCTTCATTGTCCGTTCCTCATCTGTGATCGAAAGGAATTCTTAACCAATCTCACCAATGAATGAGTAACAACAGGACAATTTTACCGTTTTGACGAGGAAACATGGCCGGGCGCATCCTGATAGCCGATGATGTGACAACCAACCGCATCATCCTGAAAGTAAAGCTTTCTTCCGCCTGTTACGATGTGTTGCAGGCGGAAAGCGGCGCCGACGCACTGGCTCTGGCCCGGCGTGAGAAGCCGGATCTGATTCTGCTTGATCTGATGATGTCCGGCATGAACGGGATCGAAGTCTGCCGGCGGCTCAAGGCCTGTTCCGCTACCGACGACATCCCGGTGATCATCATCACCGCAGTTCACGACGAACAGCTCAAGCTCAGGGCACTGCGGGCCGGCGCCGATGACTTCCTGACGAAACCGGTCAGCGAAGCACTGTTGCTGGCGCGGGTGCGCAACCTGCTGCGGACGCGGGATACCAACGATGAACTGCGTCTGCATGACGGGACCGAACCCCGGATGACCGAACAGGAACTGGGCTTTGCCGAACCGATGGCGGGGTTCGCCCGCCCCTGCAACATCGTGCTGGTTGCAAGATCGGAGGAAATCGCGCGGCAGTGGCAGCAAGGGCTGAAGGGCAGGATCGCCGGAGAGATCAGGATCGTGCCCCGCAGCGCGGCGCTGACCGTTACCGACAGCGACCCGGCACCCGACATCTTCGTGCTCGAAGGCGGCACCGGCACCGCCGACGACGGGATTTACCTGATCAGCGAACTGCGCAGCCGCGCCCACACCCGCCACGCGGCAATCATCGTGATTCTTCCGGCCCCGGATCCCGGCAGGGAAAGCCACGAACCCTGGGCCGCGACAGCGCTTGATCTCGGTGCCTGCGATATCCTGAGCAACGGTTTCGGGGCCGAGGAACTGGCCTTGCGGCTCGAACGCCAGATCGCGCGAAAGCACAGGGCCGACCAGTTGCGCGAAACCCTGCGCAACGGTCTGCGCCTGGCGGTCACCGATCCGCTGACCGGCCTGCACAACCGCCGCTATGCCATGGCCCGGCTGGCCCGCATCGCCCGGCAGGCGCATGATACCGACAGCCCCTTCGCCCTGATGCTGCTTGATCTTGACCGCTTCAAGATGGTGAATGACATCCACGGTCACAGCGCCGGCGATGCCGTCTTGCGGGAAGTGGCCTGCCGGCTGCGGCAGGGTATCCGGCGGGTTGACCTGCTGGCCCGGATCGGCGGCGAGGAATTTCTGGTCGTCATGCCCGATACCGATCTTGGCACGGCTCGGAAAACGGCCGAACGGCTGCGCCGCCGCATCGTCGAACAACCGGTCCGCATTCCTGCCGATGGTCAGGAACTGTTCGTCAGTCTCAGCATCGGGGTTGCGCTCGGGGGCGGGCGCGAACACGATCTTTCTGTCACGGAAGTGATGGAGCAGGCCGATCGCGCCCTCTATGCTGCGAAATCCGATGGCCGCAACCAGGTGAATATCGGCCGCTCGGCCGCCTGAGGCACCTGACATTGCCGCTCGGCATTCCTTCTCTCTGCCCCTTTTCCCGCTGCCGCCATGGCAGGTTTCCCTCCGGCCCCGGATGCGGCCATCTGGCCCGGCGACAGGAAGGGGTCCCGATGTTAAAGGAATGCACACGAAGGAATTTCGAGGCGCGAGATGCACCGATACCATCAGCAAGACATGCTGCCCCCGGGCCACCCCGCGGGCGCGGACGAAGCATTTCTCCAGGAACGCCCGCTCAGGCAGGCCATATTCAGGGGACTGCGGCGCAAATGTCCGGCCTGCGGCGCAGGCCCCCTGTTGCGCGGCTACCTGAAGGTGCACGAACAATGCCCGGTCTGCGAAGAGGATTACACCCACCAGCGCGCCGATGACGGCCCGGCCTATCTCACGATCCTGATCGTCGGCCATCTGATGGCACCGGCCCTGTTCTGGGCCTTTGTCACCTACCGTCCCGATCCGGTAGTGCTGACCAGCATATTTCTGGTTGGTGTGGTGGCACTTTCGCTTTACCTTCTGCCAAGGCTGAAAGGCATGTTCGTTGCCATCCAGTGGGCAAAGCGCATGCACGGATTCGGCT
Organism: Paracoccaceae bacterium; assembly: GCA_026989355.1. Classification (GTDB taxonomy): domain Bacteria; phylum Pseudomonadota; class Alphaproteobacteria; order Rhodobacterales; family Rhodobacteraceae; genus WFVA01. The sequence continues at coordinate 118,330 of JALSJM010000016.1, forward strand.
CCGAGGGCTGACTGGACACGGCCCCGCTGACACCGGAAAGGGGCGGCCTGCATGAACAATCCGGCAATACGTGATGCGGCTTCGCTCATCCTGCTGCGCGATGCGGCTGGCGGCTCTCCCAGGGTGCTGATGGGGCAGCGCGGCGCACGCGCAGCCTTCATGCCCAACAAGTTCGTCTTTCCGGGCGGTGCGGTCGATCCGGCCGATTCCGCAGTGCCTCTTGCCGCCCCCCTGTCCGCGCCCTGCCGCAGCCGGCTGGCCCGGGAAGCACCGGTCGGTCTGCCCGATGCGCTGATCGCGGCCGCCATCCGCGAATTGTGGGAGGAAACCGGGCTGGTGCTCGGAGAGGCAGGCAGATGGCCGCTGCCCCCCCCGCCCGGCTGGCGCAGCTATGCGGCCACGGGGCACCGGCCCGCGGGCAGGGATCTGCGCTTCGTGTTTCGCGCAATAACCCCGCCCGGACGCCCGCGCCGCTTTGACGCGCGCTTCTTTCTGGCCGATGCGGCAACCCTGCGCAGCGACCCCGACGATTTTTCACGCGCCAGCGACGAACTTTCGCATCTGCAGTGGATCCCGCTTGATCGTGTCCGTGAATTCGACCTGCCCTTCATCACCCAGGTGGTGCTGGCGGAAATCGCCGAAATGCTGCGCGAAGGGCTGTATGTTCCCCGCGCTGTGCCTTTCTTTCGCAACAACGATGAAGAAAGCCTGTTTCTGCGGCTCGGCGGCGAAGGAGACCTCAGAGCGCGAGAATGAGCAGCAGGATCGACAGCACGATCAGCCCCATGGCCACCAGCTCGCGCGGGCTTGAGCGTTCGCGAAACACGAAGCGGGTGGCCAGATAGCTGAATACCAGCTCGATCTGGCCAAGGGCCTTTACATAAGCCGCGCTCTGAAGGGAGAAGGCCAGAAACCAGCCGGTAGTGCCCAGGATGCTGGCCAGCCCCACCAGGCCGGTTACCCGCCAGTGGCGCAGGACACGGCCGATTTCTCCGGGCTGGCGCAGGCCAAGCCACAACCCGAGGATCAGACTTTGAAATGCAGTCACGCACAGCACGGAAAACACCGCCCGCAGAAACAGATCGCCCCCTGAAAGCGAAAGCAGAGCGCCGCGAAAATTAACCGCCGAAACCGCAAACAGCAGCCCTGCTCCAAGCCCCAGCAGCGAGGCCCGGTCAAGCAGTTGCGAAATTCCGGTTCCGAAGGCCGCGGTTGGCGTTACCGACAGCAGCAACACCCCGGCCAGCCCTGCCAGGATGGCGAATATCCCCATTCCCGAGACGGCTTCGCCCAGAATCAGATAGCCGGCAACGGCCGCCAGCACCACTTCGGTTTTCTTGAAGGTGATGCCAACGGCGAAATTGCGCGCCCCGAACAGCGCCACCACACAGAGCGTGGCCAACAGCTGGGCGATGGCACCGATCCCTCCGTGGATGAGGAACCCCGCATTCATCTCCGGCAGCGCAGAGCCCCCCGCCACCAGCCGGACCGCAATCACCAGCCCCGCAAGCGGCGCGGCGAAAAGCGAACGCGCAAAGGTGGCTCCGGCCGCGCTGAGCCGCGTTGCCTGAAGGTGCTTTTGCAGCATGAAGCGCAGGTTCTGCACGAAGGCCGCGCCGATGGTGACCGGGATCCACAACTCCATGCGACCGTTTCTGCAGGATGCGCGGAAGAAAGTCGAGACAGGCCGCGGCGGGTGCCCCTCAGTCTTCGGGGCGCGGCGGCGCGGCGGAAGCGGCCTGCTGCGCCTGCCCTACAGCGCGCCCCACCCCGGGCGGGCGCGGCAGCCGGGCATGGGCCGCGGCGATGCTGCTCAGCCGGGCCAGCACATGCGGTGCCGGCAGACAGGCCCTGCGGCTTGCAAGGCCGACATGAATCAGCATGTGTTCTCCCGTGGCCAGAAGCCTTTTGCCCGCATACATCTGGTGGAACAGGTGCATCTTCTTGCCCTCGCCGGCAAGGCACAGGGTGTCCACCCTGATCTCGGTGCCGGCGTGCACCTCGCCGAGATGGCGCAGATGGCTTTCAACGGTGAAATAGCTGCCCCCCGCCGCAACATATGCCGCATCCACCCCGATGATCTCCAGGAAACGGTCACTGGCATCGCTGAACACCTGAAGATAACGCGCCTCGTTCATGTGGCCGTTGTAATCGGTCCAGGCATCGGGAACACGGCGGCGCTGTGTCTCGATCGGGGTTGGGCCGATGTTGAGGGTTCCTGCGGTCATGCTGCGTTTCGTTTTCTTCCTGTCAGTCGATGCAGAGCGTCACGGGCATGCCGTTCTCGGCCAGAATCTCGTGGCAGCCGAACAACGGCCTGATCGGTGCGCAACTGCGGCTGCGCGCCAGGCACAGGCCTTCGCAATCGTCTGCCTCGCGGCAGGCCTTGCCCGCATCCCGCGTCTTTTCAAAGCACACATGGGTACCAGCCAGCCCGCCCCTGGCAACCCAGCCGCCGCGGCGCTCGCAGGCGGCCTTTTCGCGTTCGAACCTTTCGGGATCGAAACCCGAAAGATCGGGCGGGCCGGCTGCCTTGTCTTCGGGCTGGCAGGCCGCCAGTATCGACACCAGAAGCAGCGCCAGAAGCGCCATTGCCCTGGCGGGCCCCCGGTTGGGCAAAGCTGATGCGGGTCTGGTCGCGGACATGGTTTCAATACGGCATCGGGTGGGCCTTGTGAACTGCGGCGATCTCGTCGAGAATTTCTCGGGAAAGCTTCAGGCCGGCGCTCGACAAGGCGGTTTCCACATGCGCCGGTTTCGTGGCGCCAAAGATTGTCGATACCCTGAAGGGCCGGCTCTGCAGCCAGGCCAGCGCCATCTGCGGCAGGCCCATGCCGTGACGTTCCGCGATTTCACGATACCCGGCGATCGCCGGCCACACGCGGGCAGTGACACGCCCGCCGAGATCGGGGTTGATGGCCCGCCGCGAACCCGGCGGCACCACATCGGGCGCATATTTGCCGCTGAGCAGCCCCGCAGCCAGCGGCGAATAGGCCAGCAGGGTGATATCTTCGTTGTGGGCAAGCTCGGCAAGATCGGTATCGAACAGCCGGCAAAGCAGAGAATATTCGTTCTGGATCGAGGCCATGCGCGGCCCGCCGGTTTCTTCGGCAACGCGCAGCCACATGGCTGTGCCCCAGGCGCTTTCGTTGCTCAGCCCCACATGGCGGATGTGCCCGAGATCGATCTGGCGCTGCAGTTCGCCCAGCACCTCCTGCATGTGGGCCACGGTTTCGGTCCGGTTCTGACCCGAAGGATCGAAGCTCCAGTTCTGGCGGAAATGATACGATCCCCGATCGGGCCAGTGCAGCTGGTAGAGATCGATGCAATCCGTCCGGAGACGCTTCAGGGATCCTTCCACCGCCTCGCGAATGGCCGCCGCCGAAATGCCCGCGCCACCGCGCACGAAACCGCCATTGGCACCGGTGATCTTGGTGGCCAGGATCACATCGCTCCGCCGACCGGTGCGGGCGAACCATTCGCCGATGATGCTTTCCGTCTTTCCCACGTTTCCGGCCGCCACGGGATTGACGGGATACATCTCGGCGGTGTCGATGAAGTTGATACCGTGATCGAGCGCCAGGTCGATCTGGGCGTGGGCCTCTTCAAGGGTGTTCTGGGTGCCCCATGTCATCGAGCCGAGGCAAAGCTCGCTTACCTTCAGGCCCGTGCGGCCCAGCGGAATGTTGCGCAAATCCTGCTCTCCCTCGCTTTGCAGACGCCGGACATCGGGGCCAGCGCCTGCACGGATCCGTTTTCCGAAGTCATGCCTGCGGTGTGCAGCAGTGCCGTGCAGCGGCCCTGCATTGCCGAAGCTCCGGGGCCTCAGGGCCGCACATAGGCATAGCCCTGTTCCTGCAGTTCGACAAGACGCACCACCCCCGAAGGCACCACCTGCACCTCTTCCATGATGGGCACCTCATGGCCAAGCTTCCGGCTCATCTTGCGCCGGGTATTGCCACAGGCTGAAAAGGAAAGGTTTTCGATTTCCAGCGAAAGGGTCTTGATACGATCCTCGACCGGGCTCTTGTCGGGGATGAACATGTTGAGCCCCGGCCCATAGGCCACCACTTCGATCACCACCTCATCACCGACGGAATCATAGTATTTCCTGATGTTCCGAACGTTGTTCAGTGCCATGTTCATCACCTGGGGGTCGTTCTGATTCACGTGAATGGCAATGTGATGCGTCTTGCCTTCCGTCCGGGCCGGCAGGCTGGTGACGAGCACCCCCGCCAGGGCCACGATCAGTGCCGCACCGATGCTGCGAATGGTCTTCATTTGCATTTCCTCCTGTTCTGCCATGTGCCAGCATACACGAATGCTTCGCGCCACAAACAGATATCCTGCGCCCGGCGCCCATTTCACCACTGGAACGCCCTGCCCCCATGCTGTAAAGCCAGCCCGAACACAGCAGGAAAACCCATGGCACGCATTCTGATTACCTCCGCCCTTCCCTATATCAACGGGGTCAAGCACCTCGGCAATCTGGTGGGCAGCCAGCTTCCGGCCGATCTCTGCGCACGCTACATGCGCGCGCGCGGGCACGAGGTGATGTTCGTCTGCGCCACCGACGAACACGGCACCCCCGCCGAACTGGCCGCCGCCGGTGCCGGCAAGCCGGTTGCCGAATATTGCGACGAGATGCACGAGGTGCAGGCCGGGCTGGCACGCGGCTTTTGCCTTTCCTTCGATCACTTCGGGCGCTCATCGAGCCCCGAAAACCACGCCCTCACCCAGCATCTGGCGGTGAAGCTGTGGGAAAACGGGCTGATCGAGATCCGCACCGAACGTCAGATGTATTCGCAGGCCGATGGCCGCTTCCTGCCCGATCGCTATGTGGAAGGGATCTGCCCCGAATGCGGCTATGAACGCGCCCGCGGCGATCAGTGCGAAAACTGCACCCGCCAGCTTGAACCCACCGAACTGATCGCCCCGCGCTCGGCCATTTCCGGCGCGACCGATCTGGAACTGCGCGAAACGAAGCACCTCTATCTGCTGCAATCGAAACTGCGCGAACGCCTGCGTGCATGGATCGACAGCAAGACCGACTGGCCCGTTCTCACCACCTCGATCGCAAGAAAATGGCTGGACGATGGCGAAGGCCTGCAGGACCGCGGCATCACCCGCGATCTTTCATGGGGCATACCGGCCCAGTTTCCCGGCGCTCCCTGGGAAGGCATGGAGGGCAAGGTGTTCTATGTCTGGTTCGATGCCCCCATCGAATATATCGCCGCCACCGCCGAATGGGCCCATGCCGGCGGACACGGCGACGAATCCTGGCGGCGCTGGTGGCGCACGGACGAAGGGGCGCAGGATGTGCGCTATATCCAGTTCATGGGCAAGGACAACGTGCCCTTTCACACGCTTTCCTTTCCCGCCACGCTGATGGGTTCGGGCGAACCGTGGAAGCTTGTCGATTACATCAAGAGCTTCAACTACCTCAATTATGACGGCGGCCAGTTTTCCACCAGCCAGGGGCGTGGGGTGTTCATGGACCAGGCCCTTTCGATCCTGCCGGCCGACTACTGGCGCTGGTGGCTTCTCAGCCACGTGCCCGAAACCTCGGACAGCGAATTCACCTGGGAAAACTTCCAGGCCAGCGTCAACAAGGATCTGGCCGACGTGCTGGGCAATTTCGTTTCCCGCGTCACCAAGTTCTGCCGTGCACGCTTTGGCGAGGCCGTGCCCGGGGGCGGCGAATGGGGGGCGACGGAAGAGGCACTGTTCCAGGAGCTTTCCTGCCGGCTTGCCAGCTATGAAGGCCACATGGATGCAATGGAAATCCGCAAGGCCGCGCAGGAACTGCGCGCGCTCTGGGCCGCCGGCAACGAATATCTGCAATCCGCCGCGCCCTGGGCGGCATACAAGGAAGATCCGGCGCGCGCCGCCGCGATCATCCGCCTTGCGCTCAATCTCATCCCCTTCTACGCGGTGCTTTCCGCACCCTTCATCCCCAATGCGGCCGAAGCCCTGCAGGAGGCCATGAAAGCCGAAGGCACCCCCTGGCCCGAGGATCTGCGCACCGCACTTTCAGCCCTGCCGCCGGATCACGAATTCAGCGTGCCCGGGGTGCTGTTTGCCAAGATCAGCGACGAAAGCCGCGAAGAATGGCAACAGGCATTCGCCGGCCGGCGCTGACGGCCGGCGGGCGATTTTCTGCTGCCCCGCCATGGCAAAACGGCACAAACATCCTTTCAGCCGTCGCCCCTGCCGCCACCTATCCTGCCGTCCACTTGCTCAGGTCTTGCCCCCTTGCAATGCCCTGACCGGCGAAACATGCAGAATGCCGCTCTGCCCCGGCTGGACTTCGGCCTCGACCCCGTAAACCTGCCGCAGGATTTCGGGGTTCAGCACCTTGTCCGGCGCGCCATCGGCACAGATCAGCCCGCCATTCAGGAACACGATCCGGTCGGCAAAGCGCGCCGCCAGTGAAAGATCGTGCATCGCCGCCATGGCGATCATGCCGCTGTCGGCACAGGTGGTGCGGATATGGTCCAGCACGATCAGCTGATGGCGCAGATCCAGCGCCGCCGTGGGTTCGTCCAGCAGCAGCACCTTTGGCGCCCGAAACAGAGATTGCGCCAGAAACACCAGCTGGCGTTGCCCGCCGCTGATGGCGCCGATGGGGCGGTCCTGCAAGTCCTCCAGATGGAACCGCGCCAGTGCCGCGACCGCCTGCGCGCGGATGTCATCGCCAATGCGCATCCCCAGCGATTGCAAACGGCCCAGCAGCACCACCTCCAGCACCGTCAGCGAACTTTGCGCGCCGGTGTCCTGCGGCATATAGGCGATGGTTTTCAGCCTTTCGCCCTGGTTCAGAACCTGCCCGCCCAATACCGTCTGCCCGCTGGCGGGGATCAACCCCGCGACAGATTTCAACAGGGTGGATTTGCCGGTGCCATTGGGCCCGACAAGGGCGGTGAACGTGCCCGCCTCCAGCCCCATGCCGATCCGGTCCAGAATGCTGCGCCCGTCATAAGACACGCTGATTTCTTCTATTCTGAACATCACCAATGCCTTTGCTTGCCAGTCAATATCAGACCGAACAGGAAGGGCACACCGATCAGCGCGGTCACGATGCCGATCGGCACCACCGCCCCGGGCGACAGCAGTTTCGAGGCGATCGAGGCCCCCACCATGATAAGCCCGCCGCAAATGGCCGAGGCCGGAACCAGCAGGCGCTGGTCCTCGCCCACCATCATGCGCGCCAGATGCGGCGCCACCAGTCCGACAAAGCCGATGGTGCCGACAAAGGACACCGCGCCGGCCGTCAGCAGGGCCACCACAAAGAACACCCTCCGCCGCAGCGCGCCGACATTCACCCCCAGACTGGCGGCGCGTTCGTCCCCCAGCCGCAGGGCAGTCAGTTTCCAGAAATCGGGCAGCAGCAAAAGCACCCCCACCACAAGGATCACCCCTGAAACCGTCACCGAAAACCACGAGGCCTTGAGCATGGAGCCGAACAGCCAGAACACGATTTCCTGCAAAACCTCGGGGGCTGCCAGATATTGAACCAGCGACTGCATCGACTGGAACAGGAACAGCGTGGCAATACCGGCCAGCACCATGACTTCGGCGGTGATGCCGCGGATATGGGCCAGCCCGTAGACCATCAGACAGGCCACGCCGGCACACAGGAACGCCATCAGCGGAATGGTCATCGAGGGAATGAACGGCAGGGTAAAGCCGAACAGAATGGTGATGGCCGCGCCAAAACCGGCAGCGGCGGAAAAGCCCAGCGTATAGGGGCTGGCCAGCGGGTTGCCCAGAAGGGTCTGCATTTCGGCCCCTGCCACCCCGAGCGAGGCCCCGACGATCAGCGCCATCAGGCTCATCGGCAGGCGGATGGAATGGACGATGACAACGGTGGTCGGGTCATCGGCGGTTGCAGGCGATAGCAGCGCCGCCAGCACGTCGAATACGTTCAGAAAGGCAGGGCCGGTCAGGATGTCGCCAACAAGGGCCACAACCAGAAGGGCGGAAATGGTCGCCAGCCAGAACAGACGGCGCGCCATCTGCCGGCCACTGGCCGAACGGGTGGTGATTGCATCGGTTGCCACGGGATTTCTCCTGTCGGGAACGGGTCCGGGGGGCGTAACGGAGCGCCCCCCGATACCGGCCTAGTCGGCCAGCGTCAGCATGAATGTGCCTTCGGCCGCGATCGGCAGGTATTTGGCGTAATAAGCCTTGTGATTGGCCACAGGATCCACATCGGCAAAGGCCTCGGGATACATCGCCTTGGCCATATACTGCAGGAAGGTATAGTCATACAGCGTGCGCGCGCCCCCGTGGTAGATGGCATGGATCTGGCCGTTTTTCACGGCTTTCATGCCGGGCCAGCCGGGGCGTTCGGTGAAGGGTATCAGGCGTTCGCGGGTCTGTTCGGGATCAACGCCGAAACCCATCACGACAGCATTGTCGCGCTTCATCCAGTAGGAACCGGCGATAAAGATCACATCGGGGTTCGAGGCAATCACATATTCCGGGTTCAGCGGCCCGCGGTTTTCCAGCGCACCCACGGCTATGTTGTCGCCACCGGCCAGCGCGATCACACCGCCCCACATCTTGCTGGCATAGGAATTGCCGTATTCAGCAGCCCCCTTGTGACCCAGCTCGATATAGACCTTGGGCTTTTCCCCGCCGCGCGCTTCCAGCGCCCTGGCAACACGGGCCTGCACATCGGACACAGCGGCAACGTAGTTGTCCACCAGTTCCCGTGCGCGTTCCTCGGCACCGATCACCTTGCCGATCAGCAGGGTGCTGGCGACGTGTTTTTCAACGGTCTGGGCGTTGTAATCGGCGACGACAACCGGAATTCCGGCGGCTTCCAGTTTGCCGACGACATCGCCCATGGCGCGATACTGCCATGCGGCGATGATGGCCACGTCGGGTTTCGCCGCAACGGCTTTTTCCAGCGCGAATGTGCCGGCGTCCACCTCGCCCACATCAATCAGCGTATCCAGCGCCGGATTGACCGCGTTATAGGCCTTCCACTGCGAATTGCGCCAGCCTTCCCATGCGGGGCGGGAAATGGCGACAACCTTGTCATAGGCGTCGGGCCCGCCGATGGCGTAGAAATCCTCGAAGTAAAAGCCCAGCAGCACGCGGTTTACGGTATCGGGCACTTCGACAGTGCGGCCCATCGTGTCAACAACGGTGCCGGCAAAAGCGGCGGATACAGAGATGGTCAGGCTTGCGGCAGCCGCCGCCAGAGCCACAAGGATTCTGCGTTTCATCTGGTATTCTCCAATCTGGTATATATGTGCAAGGGCCTGTTCTCCTTGAAAGAAAACAGGTTGAAACCTTTCAGGGGTTTCGTTGTCCGGCCACACCGTCAGGTGCGGTTACGACATGGACCAGATCGGAGGGGCGCGAATGCGCGCGTTGGTGAGGGCAGCCTGCGGGCTGCGGGTGTTGCTGACCAGGGCAAATTGCAGATGGCCCGCTTCACGAGGATCAAAATCCAGCAGATCGGTCGCTGCTGTCAGGGTTGGCGGCGCACTGAACCCGACGCACCACTCACAGGGCGTTGCCAGCGTCTTGCCATTCTCGTCCTCGACCGGATTGCCGTTTTCGTCCAGATAGATCGTGACAAGCCCGTCACCGGTACAGATCACGACCGACTGGCCCGCATATTCCGGCGAGCCGATCGCCGAGGCCCCGGCCGACCATCCACCTGTCATCACCAGCTGGGTAAACAGCCAGACAACAACGGGAACAAAGCTGAACAATCTGCCTGGTTTCAAGGTGCTTCTGCTCCGGTGGCGGCCGGTTCGGAACCGGGACCGCGATTCATCTGACACGAAACCGATATCCTGTCCAGCTTCAATGATGCGCCGGATGCAGCACCGCTTCGAAACCGTCCCTGCGCCCTGTTGCAGGAGAGCGCAGCTCAAGACGCCCGCCTGCCCCATCGGCAATGATCTGAACGATCGCCAGCCCCAGCCCGCTTCCTTCAGCGTTTCTGTCGCGTCGGGTAAACCGCCGGGTCAGAGATTGCAGTTCGTCCGGCGCCACGACAGAACCGGCATTGATCACCTTCATGGTGCCATCTTCCTGCAGTCTCACGCGAACCGGTGCGCCGGCCTCTCCGTGGCGCAGGGCGTTTTCCAGCAGGTTGCGCACGGCAATGGCGAAAGCGTCCGGGTCGATCCTCGACATGACCGGCCGATCCGGCAGATCCAGCTCAAGGCGGTTGTCGTGATCGTCAGGGGCCAGATCATCGGCTACCAGTCGCACGATCGGCACCAGATCATGGGGGGCCTCCACGCGCAGGGCGGCACCTTCGGCACGCGCCATCTGCATCAGCTTCTCCGACAGCCGGTTGAGCCGCTTGAGCGATGCCTCGATGTCATCGGCACGTTTGCGCGTTGTCTCTTCGGCGGTTTCCGCCTGCAATCGCTGTATCTGCGCCAGTGCGCCGGCAACGGGCGTGCGCAGCTCATGTGCGGCATTGGCGGCGAAACTGCGCTCGGCCTCCAGCGTGCGCTGCAGACGTTCCAGAAGTGCATTCACCGCCTCGGCAACCGGCTTGATTTCGGTGGGCAGGCTGGTGGCATCAACGGGTGTCAGATCGCGCCCGTCACGAACGGCCACTTCATCGCGAAACCCGCGCACAGGGCCCAGCATGAAGCGCAGCAACAGCCAGATCCCGCCCAGTGTCAGCGGCAACAGGAAAAACAGGGGCAGGCCCAGGGCGGCCAGGGTTTCGCGCGCGGCCTCGTTGCGGTGGCTCAGCGGCTCGGCCACGGCGATGGTGAAATCCCCGTCAAGCGCTGCATCGTAATACAGAATATGGGTATCGGTCCGGGCAAAGCCGGTTTCCCGGAAGGGCGGGAAATCACGGATATCGGCATCGTGAGAGCGCAGCAATATCCGCCCGTCCCGGTCACGCACGACATAGGTCAGGAATTCATCATGTTCGCGCAGGGTGATGATAAGCTGTGCGGTGCCGTCATCCTCACCATCGAACAACTCCTGAACTGCCAATGGCAATATCCGCTGCGCGGTTTCCTCGAGGGCGCTGTCGAACACCTCGTTCAGTTCTTCGCGAATCGTGGCCGCCGTGATCAGTGCGGTGATGACCCATACCAGCGCCACGCCCAATCCGATGGCAAGAGCAAGGCGGACCTGCAGGCTGCGCGGCAACTTCATGACTCGCCCAGCCGGTAGCCCATGCCGCGCACGGTATCGATTTTCTCGCGGCCCAGTTTCTTGCGCAGGCGGCTTATGTGAACCTCGATGGTGTTGCTTTCAACCTCGGCGTCAAATGCATACAGCCGCTCTTCGAGCTGGGCCTTGGACAGGATCTGCCCCGGATGCTGCACGAAGGCCTCGAACAGCACCCATTCGCGTGCGGTCAGCGCCACCAGCTTGCCGTTGCGGCGCACGGATCTGAATGCCAGGTCGATCTCCAGATCGCCAATGGTGACCAGGGGGTTGGGATTGCCCGCATAGCGCCGCGCCACAGCGGCGAGGCGGGCCGAAAGTTCGGAAAGGTCGAACGGCTTGACCATGTAATCGTCCGCTCCTGCATTCAGCCCCTCGATCCGATCGCTGATCTGGTCGAGCGCGGTCAGGATGATCACCGGCGTGACATCGCCGCGCTTGCGCATTTCGCGCAGGAAGGGCAGGCCGCGCCCGTCGGGCAGCATCAGGTCGAGCAACACCAGATCATAGCTGGCACTGGCCAGATATTCGCCGGCCTCGTCCAGCCTGCCGACCCAATCGACCGAATGGCCCTCGGCCTGGATCTGGTCGCGCACGCCCGCACCCAGCACCGTATCGTCTTCGATCAGCAAGATCCGCATGCCGCCCCTCCTTGTTCGTCTCTCCTTGTGATCGCCAAAGCTTACCGCCAACTGAAGCAACTACGGACACGGCCTTCAGCTTCCTGTCAGAAAGCAATGTCACAAGAAGATCAAGCCAAGCCTGAAAAGGGAGCCGAGAAGATGAAAAAACCAGTGATGTTCGCAGCCATGGCCGCAAGCGTGGCGATTGCCCTGAGCGCCGCCGCACCAGTCTTTGCCGATGACGACGATTGCTATGTGCCGATGTCGAAATGGCAGTCGCGCGAAGCCGTCCGCAGCTGGGCCGAAAGCCAGGGCTGGAATATACGCCGCCTCAAGATCGACGATGGCTGCTATGAAATCAAGGGCTATGACCAGGCCGGGCACGAGATCGAAGTCAAGATCGACCCCGCCACATTCGCCATCGTCGAATTCGAATACGAGGACGACGATGAAAACTACAAGCGCAACAGAAATCGCGGCAACAATGCCACGCCGGTCAGGCCGGTTGTTCCGCCAAGCAACGGCTTGTTCACACCGGGAAGCACACCTGAGGTGATCGTGAAATGAATGCGGAGAAAATTCGCGTCTGGGATCCCCTGGTCCGCATTTTCCATTGGAGCCTGGTTGCCGCCATCGCAATAGCCTGGCTGACCGGAGAAGATGGCGAAACCCTGCATGAGTGGGCCGGCTATGTAGCGCTTGGCCTGGTTGCATTTCGCCTGCTTTGGGGGGTTGTCGGCCCGAAATACGCCCGATTTTCACAGTTTGTACAGGGCCCGAAAACAGTGGTGCCCTATGCAATTGACATGCTCAAGCATCGGGAAAAACGCTATCTGGGCCATAACCCCCTTGGCGCACTCATGGTTGTTGCACTTCTGGCAACCACCACGGCAACCGGCGTTTCCGGCTGGTTGCTTTCAGAGCCGGCCCGTATGGCAATGTTGCCGGGAATACCCGTCATCGCAACCCCGGCCCATGCCGATAGCGATGATGGGTATGAACGGGAAGATGACGAGGACGCAATCGAAGAAATTCACGAATTTCTTGCCAACCTGTTGCTGCTCCTGATCGTTCTCCATGTGGTTGGCGTGGTTCATGCCAGCGTGCGTCACAAGGAAAACCTGGCTCTTGCGATGATCACCGGTAACAAGCCGGCTCCGGGGCCGGATGATGTAACCTGATCCAGAGTTCACCCGCAGAACGTCTCCCCGGCCCTGTCTCCCTCACACGGGAGCGGGGCCTTTTTTTCCGAACCGGCCCGAACCTGACCGCAACCTGAAGCGGTTTGAAGCAGGCCGTCAGGAAGAAGTCAGGTGAACTCCCTAAATCCCTGCTCAACAAACAGAAAAGGAGACCAGACCAATGAGATCAATTCTCGCAACCCTCGCCCTGACCACTGCCCTTGTGGTGCCCGGCGCCCTGGCGGCAAAGCCCGTCACCCTGACCACCACGCTGAAGAACTATCGCGGCCCTGGCGCCTATCTGGTGCTTTACGTCACCGATGCAAACGACGCCTACAAGGGCACGCTGTGGATGGCCGGCGGCAAGTCGAAATACTACAAGCATCTGGGCAACTGGTTTCGCGCCACCGGCGGCGATCCGGCCCAGATTTCCGGCATCACCGGAGCCAGCGTCGGCGCCGGGCGCACGCTGGAACTGACCTTCGATCTGTCCGATGCGCTGTTCGATGCGGGCTACAGGCTGCATATCGACGCCGCGGTCGAGGATTTCCGCGACAGCCCCAACGATGTGGTCATTCCCCTGACCAGCGCCAATGGCGGCAAGCCGGTTGCCGGGCGGCGCTATGTCGCAAGCTTCACCTTCCAGTAAATGCTGCCGAGCCGGAGGCCTGCACCATGACACGCGCAATTCACAGATATGCCGGCCTGTCCGCGGCCCTGCTCCTGCTGGTCCTGACGCTCAGCGGCGTTGCGCTGTCGGTGGTTCCCGCCTGGGAAAGGCTGCAGGCCCCGGCCACGGACGAAGGCGGGCCGAGCGTGGCCGCCCTGGCAACGCGCGTGGCTGAAAACTACCCGGAAGTGGAGCAGATCAGACGCGCGCCTTCGGGCCTGATCACCGCCTATTATTTCGTCGATGGCGCCACCGGCGCGGTGGTGATCGATCCGGCAACCGGACGCGGAATCGCCGATTACGACCCCTCGCCCGCGCTGCGCTGGCTCAAGGATCTGCACCGCTCGCTTCTGCTGGGCGATGGCGGGCGCATGGCCGCTGCAGCCGGGGCGCTGGCGATGCTGGCGCTTTCGGTGTCCGGCCTGTTGCTGCTGGCCCGGCGCATGGGCGGCTGGCGGCGCCTGTTTGCCCCGGCCCGCGGCACGCTGTCCGCGCGTCTGCATGTGGAAATCGGTCGCCTTGCCATGATCGGGCTGATCATCGCCCCGGCAACGGCAATCTGGATGGCGCTCGGCACTTTCGACATCCTGCCACAGGAAACCGCCAATCCGCCCTTCCCGGGCCGGGTCAGCGGCGAGATGGGGATGAGCCCGGCCGCCATGCCGGCGCTGGCCGATATTCCCGTCAGCGACCTGCGCAGCCTGACCTTCCCCTATGCCGGAGACGCAACCGACGTGTTCACCCTGACCACCGATCGGGGTGAAGGATATATCGACCGGGGCACCGGCCTGATGCTGTCCTGGCAGGACGCCGGAACATGGCAGAAGGTGAATGAATTCATCTATCTGCTGCATACCGGCCAGGGTGCCTGGGCCTGGGGTCTCATTCTCGGCCTGATGGTGCTGGGCGGGCCTGTTCTTGCCATAACCGGCGCGATCCTGTGGTGGGTTGGCCGCCGCGCCCGCCCGGCCCTGCCCGGGGGCACCGTGCCCGCCCGGCGCGCCGATACGGTGGTCCTGGTGGGCTCCGAAGGCGGCTCCACCTGGGGCTTTGCCGCCACCCTGACGGAAGGGCTGATGGCCCATCGGCACAAGGTGCATGTGGCGCCCATGTCGCGCTTTGCCCCGGACAGCTGCCGGCAGGCCGAACAGGTCATCGTGCTGGCCGCCACCTATGGCGATGGCGAGGCGCCGGCTTCGGCCAGGGGCTTCATCGACAGGTTGGCCGCGCTGAAGCGCCCGCCCGCTGCCAAACTGGCCGTGCTGGGCTTTGGCGACCGCCAGTTCCCCGCCTATTGCGCCTATGCGAAACAGGTCGCGGCGCTGGCCCGCGAAAAGGGCTGGGAAATGCTCCTTGAGCTCGACACGGTGGACCGCCAGTCGCCGCAGGATTTCGCCCGCTGGGGCCGGGCCCTGGGCGAGGCGCTGGGCCACGAACTGGAGCTGGCCCATGTGCCGGTGCAGCCGCGCACCCACCGGCTGACGCTGATTTCGCGGCGCGACTACGGCCAGGAAGCGCAGGCCCCCACCGCGATCCTGCGCTTTGCCCTGCCCCGCACCGGTCTGCTTGATCGCCTGCGCGGGCGCGGCTGGCGCAGGTTCAAGGCCGGCGATCTTCTGGGCATCCTGCCCGAAGGCTCGGCTGTGGCGCGCTTCTATTCGCTGGCCAGCAGCAGCCGCGACGGCTTCGTGGAGATCTGCGTGCGCAAGCATCCGCACGGGCTGTGCTCGGGGCAGCTGTTCGAGCTCGGGATCGGCGACGAGATCGAAGCCTTCATCCGTCCCAATCCCGAATTCCGCCCGGCCCGGAACCGCAAGCCGGTGATCCTGATCGGTGCGGGCACCGGCATCGGCCCGCTGGCCGGGTTCGCCCGCGCCAACCGGAGAAGGCGCCCGATGCATCTCTATTTCGGCATCCGCCACCCGGACTCGGATTTCCTCTACGGGCGGGAAATCGCCGACTGGCAGGGCCAGGGCAGGCTGAGCGCGGTCCGGCTCGCCACCTCACGCAGCGGGCAGGCCGCCTATGTGCAGGATCTGCTGCGCGCCGACGGGGCGCAGCTGGCCGGGATGATCCGCAACGGCGCGCAGATCCTGGTCTGCGGCGGGCGCGACATGGCCGCAGGCGTGGCGCAGGCATTGCAGGAGGTGCTGGCCCCGCACGGGCTGGAGCCGGCCCTGCTGAAGGCCGAGGGGAGGTATCTTGAAGATGTCTACTGATCTCGAGCGCGTAACGCTCTCGGGCCCGACCATGGGCACGCGCTGGAACGCCGAACTGGGCGTTCCGGCGGGCGCCGACCTTGCCGCGCTGGAGCGCGCCCTGGCCGCGGCCGTGGCCCGGGTGGACGGGCAGATGTCCACCTGGAAGGAGAACAGCGACCTGATGCGCCTGAACGCGGCGCCGGTGGGGCAATGGGTATCGGTGCCGGCCGAACTGATGCAGGTGCTGGCGCGCGGGCTGGAAATCGGGCGGCTTTCGGATGGTGCCTTCGACATCGGCCTGGGCGATCTGGCGCGTGCCTGGGGCTTCAATGCCCAGCCCCCCGACGAAGCGGCCATCCGCGCCGCCCTGGGCCGGCCGCGCAGGCCCGCCCACGAGCGGCTGGAACTGGATCCGTCCAATGGGCGCGCGCGCAAGCTGGAGCCGGTCGCCCTGGATCTCTCGGGCATCGCCAAGGGCTATGGCGTGGACCGGATGATGCAGGTCTGCGACGATTTCGCCATTGCTTCGGCGCTAGTCGCGCTGGACGGCGAACTGCGCGGCAAGGGCGTGCAGCCTGATGGCCGCCCCTGGGCCGTGGCCATCGAGAACCCCGATCCCGATCCTGCCGACCGCCGCGCCCTTTCGGTGCTGGAACTGCAGGATGCAGCCGTGGCCACCTCGGGCGATTACCGCCAGTGGGTCAGGGTCGGCCAGGCCCGCCTTTCCCACAGCATGGACCGCACCAGGGGCGGCCCGGTCCAGCCCGGCATCGCCTCGGTCACGGTGGTTGCACCCGACTGCATGGCGGCAGACGCCATGGCCACGGCGATCCTCGTTTCGGGGCGGGAAAAGGGTATGAAACTGGCCAACCGGCAGGGTATCGACTGCCTGATCCTCGAACGCAGCGCCGGCGGCATTGTCCGGCATGGGGTGGGGCCGCTTTTCACCGGCCACGACAAACCCGCGCCTGCTCGCACATGACGGCATGATCGTTCAGCCTGCCCACATGCCACCTCCAGGCGATAGCCAAGACCGCGCATCGTCTCGATGGGCGCCTATATCGGCCAGAACAACGCCACCGAGCTGCTGCTGGTGGGACTGGGGATGACGGCAACGGCGCTGCGCCTGGCCGACTACCCGCTGGCGCCGCTGCTGATCGGGTTCATCCTGGGGCAATGCTGGAGGACAATTTCGCCCGATCGATGCAGCTTTACGACGGCATTTCCTTCATCCGGGAGCGCCCATGACGATGGGGCTTCTGGTATTGGCCGGCGCGCTGGTAGTGCCGCCCGGCTACCGCAGGCTCAGAACACGGATGCGCGCGCGTGAAATCGAGGACGGCGACTGAAAAATACGGGGGAAAGCAAATGACCCAGTAAATCATTTGCCCGCCGAACGCGATGAAGGAGCTGTTGGCAAAAAATGGCAGGGCCCGCCGTGAAGCGCGAAGCCGTCGCGCATCTGCAGACCAAACCGGGCCTGTCGGAACGGCGGCCTGCAGGATCGTCAGGGCGGATCACAAGATGATCCGGTATCGGTCGCGCAGGGCCGGGCACAAGGCTGGTGGCAGCCACGCCCCGATCCTGGTCGAAGCGAGGCCCCATCCGGCGCTCGGCGATCAGACACCAAAGGTATTTGCCGAGCGCCTGTTCACCATGGGCCGGCAACAGCGCTGCGCCAGATGAAAGTTCGGTGACAGGCCAGCCAGGCCGCACAAGATTTAGCATTCCCCCTTGCTCCTGCCGTTCCCAGCCATTAAACACGCCGGCGGAGACGTGGCCGAGTGGTCGAAGGCGCTCCCCTGCTAAGGGAGTAGGCCCCAAAAGGGTCTCGTGGGTTCGAATCCCATCGTCTCCGCCACCGTCCTGAGCGGAATGTTTCTCCGCTCCCGCCGCGCCGAGATTTTCCCGTTGCTTTCAAGGGTTACGCCGACGGGCTATTCACCTTCTCCCGCGCGAAACGGCCGAAATCGCTCTCTCCGGGCCGTTTTTCTCTGAACCTCATGACTGCGGTGATTTGGTGAATTTCTTGTACCGCATTGAAAACATGAGATTATTTTGTAACGCAACCTGAACACTTCGATGACGGTGGCATTTGGCGAGATGGAACGGAAATCGAACGTTCGCAGGTCATCCTACTTCGCTCACGTCTGAGGGATCACCCGTACCAAGCCGAAGAAGGCCCTTGATCTCATCGACTGTGAAAGGCGGGTTTCTTCGATGGGCGACGGCATGGCAATTTGGACAGAGTGGAACGAGGTCCTCTTTCGGATCGATCACGTAGTCGCTCCCCAACTGGCTGACCGGCACGACGTGATGGACCTCGATGTACCCGTCCGCGTGAGGGCCGTATGTTTTTCCGAAGTCCATACCGCAGGCAAGGCAGGCGCTACCGTGTATCGCAAGCGCAGCCGCACGGTTACGCCTGTCCCGTTCGTAGCGGTTCACCTCCACCTTCTGGACAGCACCCTCGGGATATCCCTCAAGCTCCCCCGCCTCATGTTCCTCTAGTGGCAACAGCGATACGACTGCGGCGGCGAAGCGTGTGGCCCAGCTCTGAACGATTTCAAAGTCCGGGATGCCGTCCTCGGTGCCCAGCTCAAGGTTCCCTTTGACCTGCCACGGGATTTTTCCTCCAGATGGGATTAGAGTCCGCCCCATGGAAGGGACGCCAATGAAGCGAACGAGATATTCAGAAGAGCAGATCATCGGCATTCTGGCCGAGCATGAGGCGGGAGCGAAGAGCGCCGACCTTTGCCGCAAGCACGGGATGTCGGAAGGGACTTTCTACAACTGGAAAGCCAAGTATGGCGGGATGACGGTTTCGGACGCAAAGCGGCTGAAGGCACTGGAAGACGAGAACGCCCGCCTGAAGAAGCTGCTGGCCGAACAGATGCTGGATGGTGAGGCGGAAAAGCAAATGATCCAGTGAACCATTTGCCCGCCGAACGCGATGAAAGAACTTCTGGCAAAAAAATGGTAGGGCCCGCCGTCAAGCGCGAAGCTGTCGCGCATCTGCAGGCCAGGATGGGCCTGTCGGAACGGCGGGCCTGCAGGATCGTCGGGGCGGATCGCAAGATGATCCGCTATCGTTCGCGCAGGGCGCCGGATACGGAGTTGCGCCAACGCCTGCGCGATCTGGCCAATGAGCGGCGTCGATTTGGGTATCGGCGGTTGTTCGTTCTGCTCAGGCGCGAGGGTGAGACCTCGGGCGCGGGTCGCATCTACCGGCTCTATCGCGAAGAGGGGCTGACGGTGCGCAAGCGCCGGGCCAGGCGCAAGGCTGTTGGCAGCCGCGCCCCGATCCTGGTCGAGGCGCGGCCCAATGCCCGCTGGTCGCTGGACTTCGTGCATGATCAGCTCGCCTGCGGTCGCCGCTTTCGTATCCTGAACGTGGTCGATGACGTGACCCGGGAATGCCTGCTCGCCATGCCGGATACGTCGATCTCGGGCAAGCGTGTGGCGCGAGAACTGGACAAGCTGATCGAGCGGCGCGGCAAGCCGGGCATGATTGTCAGCGACAATGGGACGGAATTGACCAGTAACGCGATCCTGGCCTTCGCCGCAGATCGCAAGATCAACTGGCACTACATCGCGCGTCGTGCCGGAGGCACGCTTCCAGCGTGACGCAAGCCGATGCAAAACGGCTTTGTGGAAAGTTTCAATGGCCGCATGCGCGACGAACTTCTGAACGAGACCATGTTTCGCAGCATGGCCCATGCGCGCGACCTGATCCGGGCCTGGGCCGATGACTACAACGAAGAAAGGCCTCATTCGGCGCTCGGCTACCAGACGCCAAAAGCCTTCGCCGAGCGCCTGTTCACCATGGGCCGGCAGCAGCGCTGCGCCAGATGAAAGCTCCGCGCAGCAGCCGGTTGCTCAACCTGCGCCAATCGGCGTATCAACCCAAAGGGCTCTGATCCCAGGTGGATGAAAGTTCAGTGGCAGGTCATAGGCAGAATGATTATTAAGTTAGTTTTCGACTATAAAAACCAAATCGAACTACATCCTATACGCTCGTTGGTTTTTCTTGTTCTCAGTCATTTTGGTTTCTTTGCATTGGGAATTTGGGGGATGAGCTTTTTTGGTGAGAGCAGGAATTCCTTTGCCCATGTGTTTATGTGGGTTTGGTTGTTTTGGATGATTTACCTTGGAGTGCCAACGGTAAGGTTCTTAGGGCGTAGACCTATAAATCAGAATGTGATTCAAGATATGAAACAGGGAGGGTTTCATGTCTGGGACATTTTGGTTAACGGAAGAACAATTCAGCAAAATCAAGCCACTATTGCCGAACAAGCCGC
>JALSJM010000017.1 GCA_026989355.1 Paracoccaceae bacterium
GGGCACGGCCGGAGTCAGGGTGAACACCCCGATCGCGGTGCTGCTGGAAGAGGGTGAAAGCGCCGATGACATCGCCGCCGCCCGGCCGCAGGGGCAGCCGGACAACCCGCCGCAGCCCCCCGCGGCAGCCACGGCCCCGCCCGCGGCCCCCACCCCGGACACGCCGGCAGCATCCGCACCCGCCGCCACGCCGGTTGCAGCGGCGCAAACCCGCGGCACCCGCATCTTCGCCTCACCCCTCGCCCGCCGGCTGGCGGCCGAAAAGGGCATCGATCTTGCCGGGCTCACGGGATCGGGGCCGCGCGGGCGCATCGTCAGGGCCGATGTGGAAGCCGCTGCAGCACCCCCTGCGGCCGCCTCTGGCACAGCAGGCACCGTCCCTGCGTCCCCGGCAGCCCCGCCGCCGCCACCCGCAGGGTCCGCCGCAGACCGGGTGGCCGGCCTCTACCAGGGCCGCGAATACCGGGAAATCCCGCTTGACGGCATGCGCCGGATCATCGCCGAACGCCTGACCGAGGCCAAGCAGACGATCCCGCATTTCTATCTGCGCCGCGATATCCGCATCGATACCCTTCTGGCCCTGCGCAAGCAGATGAACAGCGGGCTTCAGGCGCGCGGCATCAGGCTTTCGGTGAATGATTTCATCATCAAGGCCGCGGCGCTGGCGCTTCAGCGGGTACCCGAGGCCAATGCCGTCTGGGCCGGAGACCGAATCCTGCAGCTGAAACCCTCTGACGTGGCGGTTGCCGTGGCTGTCGAAGGCGGACTGTTCACCCCGGTTCTGAAGGATGCCGAAAGAAAAACCCTTTCGGAACTTTCCGCCGAAATGAAGGATCTTGCCGAACGCGCCCGCACCCGCCGCCTTGCCCCCGAAGAATATCAGGGCGGCAGTTTTGCAATCTCCAACCTCGGCATGTTCGGGATCGACAGTTTCGATGCGGTCATCAACCCGCCCCACGGTGCCATTCTGGCCGTTGGCGCGGGCCGCAAACGCCCGGTCGTGGGGGAAGACGATACCCTCGAAGCGGCAACGGTGATGTCCGTCACCCTGTCGGTGGATCACCGGGTGATCGACGGTGCGCTTGGCGCGCGGCTGCTCGATGCGATCGTGCGCAATCTCGAAAACCCCGCTGCCATGCTTGCCTGACAAGGCCGCCGCACCTTCATCCCGATCGGATACCCCCGGGGCCACATAGGGCAACCGCCGCCCTCGCGGGCGCAACTTCCGGCAAAGGCGGCAACCGGCGGCGGCCTTCCGCTTCTCTGCCGCTCTCGCCCCTGCCGTCCGGCCTACATCCTACATGCCGCCCAGAAGCTGATTCATGTTCACCGAAGGCTGGCTGCAGCCGGCTTCGCCCACCACCTTTGCCGGCACGCCGGCCACGGTGCTGCGCGGCGGCACATCCCTGAGCACGACCGATCCCGAAGCAATGCGCGAGCATTTGCCCACCGTGATGTTGCCAAGCACCTTGGCCCCTGCCCCGATCAGCACGCCGTCGCCGATCTTGGGATGGCGGTCTCCCTCGCATTTGCCGGTGCCGCCAAGCGTCACCGCATGCAGGATGGAAACATTGTCGCCCACCACCGCAGTTTCACCGATCACGATCGAATGGCCATGATCGATCATCAGCCCCTTGCCGATACGTGCGGCGGGGTGGATGTCGATGCCGAACATCTCGGAAACCCGCATCTGCAGGAAATAGGCGAAATCCCGAAGCCCCTTCTGCCAGAGACGATGCGCGATACGATGCGCCTGAAGCGCCTGGAATCCCTTGAAATAGATCAGCGGTTCCAACTGGCGATGACAGGCGGGATCACGATCGTGAACCGCCACCAGATCGGCCCGCGCGGCGATTCCAAGCTCCGGATCCTCGGCATAGCACGTATCGGCAATCTCGCGCAGGATCTGTTCCGACATTTCGCCCGAGCCAAGCTTCAGCGCAATCCGATAGGCCAGCGCGCTTTCCAGCGTGCAGTGATGCAGGATGGTGCCGTGAAGAAGCCCGCCCAGAAGCGGCTCCTGCGCGATCGCCTCACGGGCCTCGTCGCGGATCTGCTGCCAGACCGGATCCAGCTCTTCCACATTATTGCTGCGCGTTTCTGCCATGTCCTTTCCTCCGTATCCCCGCCATGATACACATGGAAACGTGGAAACATAAACCGCCGATCACGCGGATGTGCGCGATGCGCAGAGAGCGGCCCCGCCCCTGTGCCACCGGCACCGCGAAGAAACAGCGCGAGACACACGGCTGCCCCGCGCAGAGACCGCCGCGCTCAGGCCACGGCCTTCAGCGCGGTCACGATCTCGCCGATCACCTCACGCAGCAGTGCCTCGTCCTCGCATTCGCCCATCACCCGGATCAGCGGCTCGGTGCCCGACTTGCGGATCAGCAGCCGCCCCTTGGCGCCAAGCCGCGCCTCGCCCGCCGCAATCACCGCCTGCACGGCTGCAGCCTGAAGCGGCGCGCGACCGGCTTCGAAACGCACGTTCTCCAGCACCTGCGGCACCGTATCGAACACCTGCGAAAGCGCACTGGCCGCGCGCCCGGTATCCACCATCGCCGCCAGAAACTGCAGCGCCGCCACAAGGCCGTCGCCGGTGGTGGCATAATCGGTCATCACGATATGGCCCGACTGCTCACCGCCCAGGTTGTAGCCCCGTTCGCGCATGACCTCGACCACATGACGATCGCCGACCGGCGTGCGCACCAGGGAAATTCCCTGCGCCTCCAGGTAACGCTCAAGCCCGAGGTTCGACATCACCGTGGCCACCAGCGCCCCGCCCCGCAAACGCCCTTCGCCGGCCCAGCGGGTGGCCAGAAGCGCCATGATCTGATCACCGTCGGCCACCTGTCCGGTTTCGTCGATGATCACCACCCTGTCGGCGTCGCCATCCAGCGCGATCCCGATATCGGCACCGTGGCGCACAACCGCCTCGGCCGCCGTTTCCGGGTGGGTCGAGCCGCAGTTGCGGTTGATATTGAAACCATCGGGCTGAACGCCGACCCGGACCACTTCGGCGCCAAGTTCCCACAGCGCTTCGGGGGCGGCACGATAGGCCGCGCCATTGGCGCAATCCACCACCACCTTCAGCCCTGAAAGCCGCCGGCCGCCGGGGAAGGTTGTCTTCACATATTCCACATAGCGCCCCAGGCCATCATCGATGCGCCGGGCCCGGCCGATGTTCTCGGGGCGCGCCGGGGTGATCTCGCCGGCGAACAGCGCTTCGATCTCGCCCTGGGCCTCGTCGGAAAGCTTGTATCCGTCAGGCCCGAAGAACTTGATGCCGTTGTCATGGTGCGGGTTGTGGCTGGCCGAGATCATGATACCGAGATCGGCACGCATCGAGCGCGTCAGAAACCCCACCGCCGGGGTGGGCACCGGCCCCAGAAGCAGCACGTTCATGCCGGTGCTGGTGAGGCCCGCGGTCAGTGCGTTTTCCAGCATATAGCCCGAAAGCCGCGTATCCTTGCCGATCACCACCCGGTGACGGTTCAGCCCGTCGCGACGGAAATAGCGCCCCGCGGCGGCCCCCAGCTTCAGCGCCGCATCGGCCGTCATCGGCCAGCAGTTGGCGCGCCCGCGCACGCCATCGGTGCCGAAAAGCCTTTCTGCCATCTTGCCCTCATTCTTTATCGTTCTGCTGCATGCCCTGCGGCTGCCCGCCTGCTTCGCCGCTCGCCCCGATCAGCGCCCATGCAAGATCAAGCGCCTGCCGCGTTTGTGCAATATCATGAACCCGCAGGATCTGAACACCCTGCATCGCGGCCATCACGGCCAGAGCCACCGAGCCCGGCATCCGCGCCACCGGATCGTTCTTCGCCGCACCGCCACCGATCGCCCCGATGAAACGCTTGCGCGACACCCCCAGCAGGATCGCACAACCCAGCCCGTGGAACACCGCGATATTGCGCAGCAGTTCCAGATTGTGGGCGATGGTCTTGCCGAAACCGATACCGGGATCCACGACGATCTGCTTGCGCGGAATTCCGGCAGCCTCCGCCATGGAAAGTTTTTCTTCAAGAAAATCATATACATCAAAGGTAACATTCGCGTATTTCGGGGCGTTCTGCATGGTCTCGGGCGTGCCGCGGGCATGCATCAGGCAAAGCGGCACCCCGGCCCCGGCCACCACACCGGCCATCGCCGAATCGAACCCCATGGCCGAAACATCATTCACCATCTCCGCCCCTGCCGCCAGCGCCGCCTGCGCCACCACCGCCTTGCGGCTATCCACCGAAACCGGGCCCAGCCCGGCCTCTGACAGCGCCGCGATCACCGGCACCACCCGGGCGCTCTCTTCCTCTGCCGGTACCTCGGCCGCACCGGGGCGGGTGGATTCACCACCCACGTCCAGAATATCGGCCCCTGCTGCAACGAGCACACGGCCATGGGCAATGGCGGCCCCGGGGGCAAGGAAACGCCCGCCATCGGAAAAGCTGTCGGGCGTCACGTTCAGGATGCCCATCAGGCGCGGCTGTGAAAGGGAAATTCCCGCCAGGGCCGGGCGCGAAGCCGTGAAGCGCGCGCGCAGCGGCCCGGGAATTTCCGATGCAGCCAGGATTTCGCCACCACCGTTGCGGCACAGGCGCTCGGCATGGGTAAACCAGCCCCAGCCGCCGGCCAGCGGCAGCGCATCCGCCGGGCGCGCGCTCCCCACCTGCACCAGCGGTCGCCATCGGTATTTGCCGTCATCCCGTCCCATGGCCCCGGTTTCAGGAATTTCCGTCGCCAGGGCAAGCATCCGTTTGCCGCCGACCGGCATTTTCCGGTGCCGCCGGCATGTCCGGCCCCTCCAGCGCATCCACTGCAATGCCCGGCTCTACCGGCGGAGACGGAGCCCCCACCGTCAGAAGCCGCGGCGCACCGGTGAGGGCAGCCAGCCAGGCGGCAAGCGCAGGGCCCTTCTCGGCTTCTTCCGGCAACGGGCGGGTCACCGCATCGCGCACGATCTTGTCGGGTGCCAGCACCACCATCTGATGGCGCGCCATGGCCCAGTCAAGCTCGGTACGGCTTTCCACCACGGCCACTTCCGGCAGGCGCGCCGCAACCGTCAGCGCCATCTGCCCCATGCCAAGCAACGCAATGCGCCGGCGCACAGCGGGATCCGCAGCCCCCGGCAGCAGGCCGGGGTCGGCCCCGACCGCGATCACGCAGGCCGGCGTTTCATCTGCAATCCGGGCCAGCAATGCCGGCAGTTGCGGGGCGTGCACGATCCCGGGTGCCAGCCAGACCACCCGCGCCGGGGTTGTGCCGGTGGCGCGAACCAGGCGCGCCATATCCCCCTTGTGACGCAGGATCTCGATACCAAGCGCGCCGCTCACGCGGTCGAGCTTCTCGATACGCAGGATCACCTGCTCGGCCATCGGCGCCCGCAGCACCCGCGCCGCAATGCGTTCGGCGAGGGTTTCCAGCAGGTTGACCCGTTCGGCCGCCAGTTCGGCGGCAATCGCTTCGGTCAGCACGTCATAGGAAAGGATGCGGTCCACGTCATCCTCGACCAGGGTTTCCGACGGCGGCAGATCGACCACCAGGTTGAAGCGCAGACGCTGGGTGCGACCGCGCTCCTGCTGAAAGGCTCCGATCTCGGCCTCGACCACGTGATCACGCAGGGAGATGCGGTTTTTCGCGCCCCGGGCACGGCGCAGGCCGGGAGAGCCCAGAGCTTCGCGGATTTCGGCCTGTCTGTCGTCTTGTGCCATGAGCAGGTTTCCTGGCGGATGCGGCCGGAACGCCGGCCGGAAGCGGAGCGGCGGCAGGATGAAGGGGTGGCCGACCGGCAGGCAGGACCGCACACCGGCCCGCACCTGCGGACATAGCAGGAATACCCCCTGCCAGACCAGCCGAAAAACGGCACCCTGACGCCCATTGCGGCGGATCGGCGCCGCAATGGACGGCCGCCGGGCGTTACTCAGCGCATGGAAAGGCGCACCGGCGGCTTGTAGAAGTAATGACTGTCAAGTTCGGCGGTGCGGGTGAATTTGCGGGCCCAGTGCGGACGCACCTTTCGGGTGTGATAATAGGTGGCACCGTCAGTCAGCCGGCGCGGGGCGCCGTCAAGCAGCGCGCGCGCCACCTTGGCAACCCGCTCATAGGCACGCGGCTCGGTGATTTCTTCCTTCAGGCCATCGCAGTTGTAGGTGAACTGACACTGGAAACGCCGCCCGGTGCCCTGGCGGACCACCGCGCAGACCGAATCCGGGAATTTCGGAGAATCCACCCGGTTCAGGATCACCTCGCCAACCGCGAACTGCCCCTTCAGGCTTTCCCCGCGCGCCTCGAAATAAAGCGCCTCGGCCAGACAGAGAAACTGTTCGTCTCCGCTTGCCTTCGGCTGGCTGCGCAGCCAGGCATCATCATAGCCGAAACCGCCACTTGCGCCCGCCCCCGGGGGGAGCGATGCCGCCGGGCGGATCAGTGTCTGCAGCCGCTCCTTGCCCGCCGAACGCAACCCCTCGCGCTCCAGCTCGAACAGGTTGCCCAGCTGCGCGCCCAGAACCGCAGGTGCCTCGTTCGACTTGCTCAGAACGGGCTCTGACTGCACGGCCCCCGGATTGAAAAGTGACAATATGAACGACAGCCCCCCGGCCATCATGAAGAATGGTCGCATGTCTTCGCCCCCATCGTGGCTGCCTTCCGGCAGTGCCGCGCCCCCCAGCAGGATGCGACAGGCGAGCCTTCTAACGGAATCGCCAAGACCCGTCTACCCCCTGTCCGAAAGGGAAACGGTCGGGCATCCGAAAGGATCATCGTTCACCTTCCGGCAATAACCGGCACGGCCGGAAATCAGCCCGGCGCCTTTCGGAAAACCCTTCTAAGCTTTTGCTTCAAATTGCCTTTTTCCACCTTCCGGGCATCCCGAAGGGCGAACTGCGCCGCCGCAAGGCGGGCAACCGGCACCCGGAACGGCGAACATGAGACATAGTCGAATCCCGCCTGGCGGCAGAAATCTATTGATTCGGGATTGCCGCCATGCTCGCCGCAGACCGCAAGCACCACATCCGGGCGCATCCGGCGGCCGCGTTCGGCACCGATCATCAGCAGTTCGCCCACCCCTTCGGTATCAAGGCGGTGAAACGGGTCCTCGGCAAATACCCCCTGCTGCACATAGTCCGACATGAAGCGCCCCGCATCGTCGCGCGAAAGCCCGTAGGCCATCTGCGTCAGGTCATTGGTGCCGAAGCTGAGGAACTCCACATTACCGGCGATATCGCCGGCGCGGAGCGCGGCGCGGGGCGTTTCCACCATGACGCCCAGGCGATAGGTGAAATCCGCCCCGGTTTCGATACGCACGGCCGCCGCCACGCTGTCGATCCGGGTTTTCACGATTTCCACTTCGCGGCGAGCCGAAACAAGGGGAATCATGATCTCGGGCACCACCGTGGCACCCTGATGCCCGGTTTCCACCGTGGCCTCGAAAATGGCCCGGGCCTGCATTTCATAGATCTCGGGAATGGTGATCCCGAGCCGCACCCCGCGCATCCCCAGCATCGGGTTGAATTCGCTGAGCGAATCAACCCGCCGGATAACATCGGAAAGCGGCAGGTCCAGTGCTTCGGCCAGTTCGCGCAACCCTTCGCGGGTGGCGGGCAGGAATTCGTGCAGGGGCGGATCGAACAGGCGGATGCAGACCGGCTGCCCGCGCATGATCCGGAACAGCTCGACGAAATCGGCGCGCTGCAGGGGCAGCAGGCGCTCAAGAACCGCCTGACGGTCTTCGGGGGTGTCGGCGAAGATCATCTCGCGCATGAGCGTCAGGCGATCTTCCTGAAAGAACATGTGTTCGGTGCGGCACAGCCCGATGCCCTCGGCGGCAAAGGTGCGGGCCATGCGGGCATCGTCGGGGGTATCGGCATTGGCGCGGATCGCGATATCGCACGCCGCGCCGGCCCATTCCATCAGCCGCTGGAAGGAATCATCGAGCTGCGGTTCCAGCAGATCGGCCGCGCCGGCCAGAACCTGACCACTGGTTCCATCTATGGTGACAACCTGGCCGGCGCGCAGGGTGCGGCCGTTTTCCAGGGTGATGGTTTCGCCGCGCAGATCCAGAGTCATGCCGCCCGCCCCCACGATACAGGGCACGCCAAGGCCGCGGGCGATCACCGCGGCATGGCTGGTCATGCCACCCTTTTCGGTAAGCACACCGCGGGCCGCATGCATGCCGCGCACATCTTCGGGGGTGGTTTCACGGCGCACCAGGATGGCGTTTTCGCCCTGGGCCTCGGCGGCCTGAGCCGCCTGCGCCGTGAACACGATGCGCCCGGTGGCCGCGCCCGGGCTGGCGCCAAGCCCGGCAAGCAGCACCTCGCGCCGGGCAGCGGGATCGACCTGGGGATGGAGAAGTTCGGTCAGCGCGTGGGGATCGATACGTCGGAGCGCCTCTTCGCGGGAAATGATGCCATCTTCCGCCAGTGCCACCGCGCTGCGCAGAAGCGCCCGCGCGCTGCGGCGCAGACGCACCGCATCAAGCACATGAAGCGTGCCGTTCTCGATGGTGAACTCGATCTGCATTTCCTCGCGCAGGCGAGTGCGGATGACCCTGCCGTATTCGACAAGCGCGGCAAAGCATTCGGGCGCGCGCTCTTCCAGCGAGGGGCCACGCGGATCGCGGGTAAGGTAAAGCGTGCCCTCGTTCTTCAGCAGGGCATCACGCCCCTGGCTCTGCCCCAGGTAGCGCCCCTTGATGCGAGGGATGCCGGTGATTTCATCGATGAACTGTATCACCCCCGAGCCGCTTTCGCCCTGCCCCACGCCAAGCGCCATCCGCTGCACCACAAGGCCCAGCCCCGCATCGGGCGGTGCCCCGCGCGCCTGGCGCAGAAGCCGGGCGCTGGTGCCCTGCCAGGCCCGCGCCATCGAGCGCAGCACCTCGGCCAGTTGAACCGCCGGATCCTGGGGGAAAGGTTCGTCGGTCTCGGCCTCATAGGCCGCAAGAGCGGAGGCCAACGCCCTGTCTGCCCCCGCGCCCGTGTTGCCGCCATCATCGCCGGTCTGGTCGAATATCTCGGCATCAAGGCGCGCCACATGCACCGCAAAGGCCTGAACGAAGCGCAGATAGAGCGCCGTGGCCGCATCCCGGCCGATGGTTTCCGAAAGCGCCGCATGGCGAAGCGCGTTCATGCCGATATTGAGGATCGCCCCGGGGCCGCCCCAGTCGGGATCCTGGGAAGAGGGGCGCACGCTCACGAGCGCGCCCTCGCCGAAGGGGGCCAGCAGGCGGGCGGCGTCGAGATATTCTCCGGCGGCAATCCCATGCACGGCACCGAAGGGCAGGGCAACGGTTTGCGGCACCGGCAGTCCGAGGCGGAT
Source organism: Paracoccaceae bacterium (assembly GCA_026989355.1). Lineage (GTDB taxonomy): Bacteria > Pseudomonadota > Alphaproteobacteria > Rhodobacterales > Rhodobacteraceae > WFVA01. The sequence goes on from JALSJM010000017.1 coordinate 9,310, forward strand.
CAGCCGTTGCAGGCATTTGGCCCGCCCGCCGTGGGTTTCGGCGGCGATCTTCGCCGTGGGCGTGATTTCGGTGAAGCTGACCTCTGGTGTATTCTGCACTGCGGCACCTGTTTTGCGTCATCGCAGCATAGCGCGCATCGGGGCGGGCGTGCAAAGATTTCATGCCTCCGGCGGGCGTATTTCCGCCAGAATGAAGGGTCAGATCCCGAGCCTAGCCCCCGATACGGGAAAGATCGGCCACGCCAAGGCAGATTTCACGGATGCGGTTCAGAAGGTTCAGGCGGTTGCGGCGGACGACAGCGTTGTCGGTATTGATCTGGACAGCCTCGAAGAAGGTGTCGATCGGGGCGCGCAGGCGGGCCATTTCGGCCATGGCGGCGGTGAAATCTTCGCCGTGCATGGCCCGCTCGATCCGGGGGCCGGCCGCATCGAGCGCCGCGAACAGTTCTTTTTCCGCGTCGGTTTCGGCGAATTTCGGATCGGGGCCGAAGGAATATTCGACACCGTCCCTTTCTTCGGCCTGGCGCAGGATGTTGTTGGCACGACGAAATCCCTGGATGAGATTCGCGCCCTCTTCGGTGGCAAGGAAGGCGGTCAGGGCCTCGGCGCGCCTGACCAGAAGCGTCAGATCATCATTGCCCGGCATCGCAAGCACGGCGTCGATCACGTCATGGCGGATGTTGCGCTCTTTCAGCCAGACCTTGAGGCGGTCGTGAAAGAAGGCGAGAAGATCATCCGCGTCGGCCTTGTGGGGCGTGGCGGCGAAGGCCTGGCGCAGGGGCAGGCGCAGATCGTTTTCCAGCAGGATGCGGATCACCCCGAGGGCGGCGCGGCGCAGGGCGAAGGGATCCTTCGAGCCGGTGGGCTTTTCGCCGATGGCCCAGAAACCGGTGAGCATGTCGAGCTTGTCGGCCAGCGCCACGCTCACGGAGACCGGGGCCCGGGGCACCCGATCGGCCGGGCCGAGGGGGGCGTAATGCTCTTCGCAGGCGGCGGCCGCCTCGGGGGGCAGGCCGGCGGCCTCGGCATAATAGCGGCCCATGATGCCCTGAAGTTCCGGGAATTCATAAACCATCCCGCTGGCCAGATCGGCCTTTGCCACAGCTGCGGCTGTGGCAGCCAGCTCGGAATCGGCACCGGTGAAGGGGGTCAGCGCATGTGCCAGATCGCGGAGACGGGCGATGCGCTCGCCCTGGCTGCCAAGCCGGTTGTGAAAGGTGACGTTTTCAAGCGCCGCGATCCATGGCCGCATCTGCTCTTCGCGTGCCACGCGCAGATCGTTTTCCCAGAAGAAGCGGGCATCGGACAGGCGCGCCGCAAGCACCTTTCGGTTGCCCGCAAGGATGGTTGCCCCCTGATCCGGGGTTTCGATATTGGCAACGGTGACGAATTTCTCGATCCGGCCGGTTTTCGCATTGCGCACAGAGAAGAACTTCTGGTGTGTGCGCATGCTTGTCTGCAGCACCTCGGGCGGCAGTGACAGGAACTCGGCGGCAATATCGCCCATCAGAACCACCGGCCATTCCACAAGCCCCGCAACCTCGGCCAGAAGGCCCCGGTCCTCCACCACTTCAAGCCCCCGGGCAAAGGCCAGATTGGCGGCATCGTGGCGAATGCGCTCGGCCCGCTCGGCCGCATCAAGCACCACCCGGGCCCGGGCCAGGTTTTCACGGTAATCCGCAAACGAGGTGACCGCAAAGGTTTCGGGCGCCATGAAGCGATGCCCGCGGGTGGTATCGCCGCTGCGGATGCCGTCGATTTCAAGGGGCACCACCTCGGCGCCCCCGTCATCCGAGAGGATGCAGAGGAGCGAATGCAGAGGCCGCACCCAGCGCAGGGCGCCGCTGCCCCAGCGCATGGATCTGGGCCAGGGGAAATTGCGGATGGTGGTTTCCAGAACCTCGGCCACGATTTCAGCCGCCGGTCGGCCGGGCTTCTCGACCACCGCGAACAGCACGTCGCCTTTCTTCGTGGAGCGGGTTTCCAGCTGATCGCGCGACAGGCCGGTTGCCCGCAGGAATCCCGTGATCGCACGTTCGGGCGCATCGGCGCGGGGGCCCTTGCGCTCTTCGCGCGTATCGGGGCTTCGCGCCGGCAGTTCTTCGACCGTCAGCACCAGCCGGCGCGGCGTGGCGAAGGCACCGGCCGAAGCATAGGCAAGCCCCGCATCCACCAGACCGTCGGTGACAAGGCGCTTCAGGTCATCCGCCGCCCGCCCCTGCATGCGGGCGGGGATTTCCTCGCTGAACAGTTCAATCAGAAGATCTGGCATCGAAGGGTGCCTTTTTCTCGAATTTCTCGTTGAGCTGGTGCCAGGCATAGGCCCGGCCGTCGGGGAACACGGCGATCACCCGATCCACACCGTCGTGAATGTTGCGGCGCGAAAGAAAGGCCACCGCCCGGCCCTCTTCAAGCGCCTGCCCGATTGCCCGCGCATCGAAGCAGTCGAACCACGAAGGCCCGATCAGCGGCGTGGGGTTTTCGTGGATCTCGAAGGTTTCGCTCAGCATCGGCAGCGACATCGGCACCCGGAAACAGGCACGAAAGCGGATCGGCGCGTTGTCGGCATCGATGCCGCGGAAATCGTCCGCCGGGATGGCTTCGGGCACGCCGGAGGTCAGCGAAACCATCTCGATCACCACACCGCGCCGCTCACCATCGCCGGCGCCGGCCAGCTGCACCTCGCGGTAATAGGCGTATTCCTGCAGGTAGTAGAGCGTGCTGCCCGCCAGCAGGGCGAGCGCCGCAAGCCCGATGCCGATCACCTTGCCGCTCATGCCTCGCCCCCCCCGGCGGGTGTTTCAAGAAAGGCATCGGCGCACAGTTTCGCCAGTGCCCGCACCCGCCCGATATAGGCCTGGCGTTCGGTTGCCGAGATCACCCCGCGGGCGTCGAGCAGGTTGAAGATGTGACTGGCCTTGATGCACTGGTCATAGGCCGGGTGCGCCATGACGATCCTGCGCCCGGTCTTCGGATCGGGCTGGGGCGCTTCGAGGATGCGGCGGCATTCGGCCTCGGCCTCTTCGAAATGACGCAGCAGCATGTCGGTATCGGCCACGTCGAAATTGTAGCGCGAGTATTCCTCTTCCGTCTGGCGGAACACGTCGCCATAGGAAAGCGGGATCGGCGCGGCGGGATCATTGAAGGGCATCTCCATCACGTGATCGATCCCCAGCACATACATGGCAAGCCGCTCAAGGCCATAGGTCAGTTCGCCCGAGACGGGGCGGCAGTCATGCCCGCCTACCTGCTGGAAATAGGTGAACTGGCTTATCTCCATGCCGTCGCACCAGACTTCCCAGCCAAGCCCCCAGGCGCCGAGCGTGGGCGATTCCCAGTCGTCCTCGACAAAGCGGATGTCATGCATCTTCATGTCGATGCCGATCGCTTCGAGCGACCCCAGATAGAGATCCTGAAGGTTTTCGGGCGAAGGCTTGATGATGACCTGATACTGGTAATAGTGCTGCAGGCGGTTGGGGTTTTCGCCATAGCGCCCGTCGGTGGGGCGGCGCGAGGGCTGCACATAGGCCGCCGTCCAGGGCCGCGGCCCCAGCGCACGCAGGATGGTGGCCGGGTGAAAGGTGCCGGCGCCCACTTCCATGTCATAGGGCTGAAGCACGACGCAGCCCTGCCCCGCCCAATAGGACTGCAGGCGCAGGATCATTTCCTGAAAGCTTTTCGGCCGGGCGCTTCCGCGCGGCGTGTCTGCTTGCGGCATGATGTGTTGTCCGTCCCTCTGCAAAGGCCGGTCCTCCATAGGCAACCCTTGGGGAAGCGTCAATCGGCATCCGGCCCGGAACGCAGGAAGGGGGTGCAAATCGCGCAAACTCTGCTAAGCAGGGCGGGGCGCCGGGCGCCGGCCGGCAGAGCCGGCGGGCCCGGCGGCAGGTTCGGAAACGGATAGACGGCAAGACATGCGGAAGACTGACACGCGGAAGAACGATGCCATGCGTATGACAACGGGCCTTCCTGCCCTGTTTCTGACGCTGGCAGCCCTGGCCGCGGCCATTGGCCCGGCACCGGCGGCGCGGGCGCAGGTGCTCGAATGGATCCAGATCGAGGCCCGCCCCAGCCTGCGCCAGGCACATGAACGTGCCCGGGCCCATGCGGCACGTCTGACCGATGTGAACGGCTTTGCCATCGCGCGGGGATGGTATGCAATCGCCCTCGGCCCCTATCCGCGCGGCGACGCACTGCGGCTTCTCGGCCGGCTGAAGGCCGAAAAACGCATTCCCGCCGACAGTTTCGTGACCGACGGCGCCCATTTCCGCCAGCAGTTCTGGCCGATAGGCGTGCGGGAGCGGCCCGCCCGCCCCTCCTCCTCCCCGCCAGATGCGGCCCCCGCTCCTTCCGCCAACCCGGCGGGCGCCCCTGCGGCCTTGTTCCCGGAGCCCGATGAAACCCCGCGCGAAGCGCGCCGCGGCGAAGCCCGGCTTGATCGCGCCGAGCGCATGGAACTGCAGGAAGCCCTGCAATGGGAAGGCTTCTATGCCGGCGCCATCGACGGCGCCTTCGGCCGCGGCACACGGGCCGCGATGCGGGCCTGGCAAGGGGCACGGGGCTATCCGGTCACTGGCGTCCTGACCACTCGCCAGCGCGCCGAACTGCTGGCCGCCTGGCGTGCGGATCTGCAGACGATCGGCCTGAAACAGGTGCGCGACATCGGCACCGGAATCGAGATCATGCTGCCGTTGAAGCTGGTGGAATTCAACCGCTATGATCCGCCACTGGCCCATTACGACAGCCGCGACGACAGCGGCGTCAGGGTATTCCTGATCTCGCAGAAGGGCGATGCCGGCACTTTGGCGGGCCTTTACGATGTCCTGCAAAGCCTGGCCATCATCCCGCCCGAGGGCGAACGCCGCCTGCACGCAAAAGGGTTCGAGATCACCGGCCGGAACAAACGGCTGATCACCCATGCCGAGGCCCGCCTTGAAGAAGACAGGATCAAGGGATTCATCCTGGTCTGGCCCGCCGGGCAGCCGGATACCCGCCGCCATGCCCTGGTGCTTGATGCCATGCGCGAAAGCTTTGCCCCGTTCGGCAGCGCCACGCTTGACGATCTGGCGCTGAACGCCGGTTCCGATCAGCATGTCGATCTGATCGCGGGGCTGGAAATCCGCAAGCCCCGCCTGTCGCGCAGCGGATTCTTCATTGATGCCGCCGGCACGGTTCTGACCACAGCCGAGGCGGTTGCGCAATGTGGCCGCATCACCATCGACAGGGAGCATCGGGCCGAAATTGCCGCCCTGGACGACAGGCGCGGCCTGGCCCTGCTGCGTCCGGCCACACCCCTGGCCCCGGACCGCAGCGCCACCCTGCGCAAAACCACGCCCCGTCTCAATGCGGAAATCAGCATTGCCGGATATTCCTATGAGGGGCTGCTTGATGCGCCCACCCTGACCTTCGGAAAACTGGCCGATATCCGCGGCCTGCAGGGCGAAGACTGGCTGCTGCGCCTGTCTCTGGATGCCCGGCCCGGCGATGCCGGGGGGCCGGTGCTCGATTCCGGCGGCCATGTGCAGGCCATGCTGCTGCCGCGCCCGCAGGAGGGAGGGCGCCGCCTGCCCGAAGATGTGTGGTTCGCCGCAAGCGCCGACGCCCTGCGCGGCTTTCTGGAAGCCCACGGGGGCAGGCCGCAAACCGCCCCCCCCGGCAAGGCGCTCGCCCCCGAGGACCTGGCAACGATGGCCGAGGGAATGACGGTTCTGGTCAGCTGCTGGGAGTGACCACCACACCCGCGCGGCGCATCCGGGGCGGCGCATCCGACCTTGTCGTTTGCCCCTGCCACGGCGCGGCGTGCGCAAGGGCCGGTCAGTTGCGCCAGAACAGCGGTGACATCAGGGCGAATACCGTCAGCATTTCGAGCCGGCCCATCAGCATGCCGGCACACAAAAGCCATTTCGCGGTATCGTTCAGCGGCGCGAAATTGCCGGCCGGGCCGATGATTTCGCCAAGACCGGGGCCTATGTTGGCCACCGCCGTGGCCGCCCCCGAAACCGATGTCACGAAATCGAGCCCCGTCATCCCCAGCAACACCGAAAGCACCCCCAGGGTCACGATGAACACCAGGAAGAACGCCATCACCGAGGAAAGCACATCCGGCCCCACCGGCTGCCCCTGATACCGCGGCACGAACACCCCGTGGGGCGAATGGATCCGGCGGATCTGGGTGCGGATCGAGGCGATCAGCAGCTGATAGCGGAAGATCTTGACCGAACAGCATGTCGATCCCGCACAGCCCCCCACCAGCCCCATCAGGAAGAAAAGCATCACCACGAAGGATCCCCACAGCTGATAGTCCACCGAGGCATAGCCGGTTCCGGTCAGGATCGAGGCAATGTTGAACACCGCCTCGCGCAGGGCCGGTTCGAAGGGATCGCCGAAGGCAAGAAGGCGATAGAGTGTGATCATCACAACCAGCAGAACCGTCAGCTGCATGAAGGCGCGCACCTGGCTGTCGCGCAGCAGCGGCAGATGGTGCCCCGCCATCAGCTGCACCAGACGCACAAAGGGCAGGCTGGCAATGATCATGAAGACTGCGGCCACATATTCGGGCGCCCCCTGGAATGCTCCGAAAGAGGCGTCCGAGGTGGAAAACCCGCCGGTGGAAACGGTGGTAAGCGCATGGTTGAGAGCCTGGAACCCGTCCATTCCCACCAGCAGATAGGCCAGGAAGCAGGCCAGGGTGATCACCAGATAAACCACCGAGATGCGCGCCGCGATCTGCGCCGCGCGCGGCAGGATCTTGCCCTGCGTGTCGAAGGATTCGATACGGAAGATCTGCATGCCGCCCACCCTGAGTTCGGGCAGGAACACCATGCCCGTCACCACGATGCCCACACCACCGAACCATTGCAGCATGGAGCGCCACAGAAGCATCCCCCGCGGCAGGTTCTCAAGCCCCGTGAATACGGTCGAGCCGGTGGTGGTCAGCCCCGACATGCTTTCGAAGAAGGCATCGGTGAAGCCGGCCTCGGTTGCCCCGAACACGAAGGGAATCGCCGCAAAGACCGGCAGCACCACCCAGACCGAGGTGGTCATCAGGAAAATCTGCTGGATCGAAAGATCGTCGCGCGGAGAATTGGCCGTGGCCAGCGCCGTCAGCCCGCCCACCACCATGGTGATCAGGCCGCTTTCCAGAAAGGCTTGCCAGTGGCCGGTTCCGTCGATCAGGTCTGTCGCCAGCGGCAGGATCATGGTGCCGCCCAGCACAACCAGCAACAGGCCGATCACATGGGCGACGGGGCGCATGTCGAACGCCGGGGCCGGCCTGTCCCTGCCGGCCACCGCCGCCCCTGCCGGGCCACTGTCGTCATCCCTCTGCCACATGCGCCCTTCGCTCTGCATGCAGCTCAGCCCACATGGAACAGCGTTGCAAACAGCTTCGGATCCAGGCTCCGGCTCTCGAAGGTCTCGCCCTCGGTCAGGATGCTCACCGCATCATGGCTGTGCAGGCTTTCCTGGTGGCTGGCGATGATGCGGAAATCGCCGATCCGCGGATCTTTCTGCAGGGCCTCGTAGAACAGCCGCGCGGCATCCTCCACGAAGATCGGATTGGCGGCGTTCAGCTCGGCAAAGGCCTGCTCGTCCTCACGCTTGACCATCACCTGGGTTTCGGTGGGCACGGCCGCCCGGCAGATATCGATCAGATCCTCGAACCACAGCCGCGGGCCGGGCCGGAGTTCGACCGAAATCCGCGCCACCGAGCGTTGCGAATGGGGCGTGGCCAGTTGCCCGCGGTGCTGGCGGGCATGTTCCGAAAGCTCGAGCGAACACGGGCAGGTCGAGGAATAGACATAGTCGAGATGCATGAACCTGGAAATCCTGCCGCGCTGCTCCACCAGTTCAAGCGCGATATCGTAATACTGATAGCCGCTGAGCCCCGAGCGCAGCGAAGGCAGCAGAGCTGGAAAGGAAAAACGCATCTGGATGCGGGCATCGAAGCTTTCGAGATCGGCCTTGTAATCCGCCAGCGCCGCCTCGATCACATCGATGCTGAAGGTCTTTTCCGCATGGGCATAGAAGCTGCGCATGATGCGCGACATGTTGATCCCCTTCTTGCCCGCCTCAAGGCTTACCGTGCCGGTCACCGAGGTTTCCAGCCTGACCTCTCCGCCTCCCCGGGTGTGATAGCGCACCGGCAGGCGGAAATTCGAGATGCCCACATGCTGGATATGGCGCCTGGCGCCGCGGATCAGGCTTTCGGGGCCGTTCTGCAGATCGGGCAGCGAGGCGCGATAGGCCTCGTCCACGGAGAATTCCTCGGGATAGGCCCGCGCCAGCGCCGGATAGTTCGAAACCTCCTGCCCCGGCACCAGCCGCGACACTACCGGATCGAGCGCCGCCGCCTCCAGCGCACTCACCGAACCGGCCCAGCGCCGCAGCAGCTCAAGTGCCGCCTCGGCCTCCTCCCGGCCCGGCCTTTCCTGCCCCGCTTTCGGTTTCTGGACATTCATCTTTCGTCCTCCGACAACCTGTTCGCGCCCCACTCATACGCGATTTCCCGCGCCGAAACCAGCATCGGCAATCGCCACCGGACCGGCCTTTCAGCCCGACCGGAATGCTTCGGGCATGCGGGGGGCAGGCAATCCCCGCATTTCCTCATACCGCCTTGAGCGCCTGCATCACATCCGCGATCAGATCGTCCGCATCCTCAAGCCCGAGGCTCATGCGCACCATCCCCGGCGTGATCCCGAGCCGGGCGCGCTCGTCTTCGCTCAGCCTCTGATGGGTGGTGGTGGCCGGATGCGTCACCAGGCTTTTCGCATCGCCCAGATTGTTGGTGATGGTAAACAGCCGCAACGCATCAAGAAAGCGGAACGCCCCTGCCTTGCCCCCGTTCACGTCAAGGGTCAGCATGGTGCCTCCATGCGCCATCTGGCGGGCCGCAAGGCCGGACTGCGGGAAACCGGGCAGTCCCGGCCAGATCACCCGCGCCAGCTTTTCGTGGCCGGCCAGCGCCCGGGCCAGCGCCCCGGCATTGGCGGCCTGGGCACGCACCCGCAGATCGAGCGTTTCAAGCCCCTTCAGCAGCACCCAGGCGCTGAACGGGCTCAGCGCCGCACCGGTGTGTTTCATGTAGGGCGCGATCACGCTGCGGATGAATTCCCTGCCCCCCAGGATCACGCCGCCAAGGCAACGCCCCTGCCCGTCCACATGCTTGGTGGCGGAATAGATCACCGCATCGGCGCCCATCTCCAGCGGGCGGCTCAGAATGCCGGTGGCAAAGGTGTTGTCCACCACCACCAGCGCGCCCGCGGCATGGGCCAGGCGCGAAACGGCGGCAATATCCACCAGCTCCAGCGTCGGGTTGGCCAGGCTTTCGAAAAACACCAGATTCGCACCCGGTTTCAGAGCCGCGCGCCATCCGGCAATATCGGCACCGTCCACCAGCACCACCTCGACCCCGAAACGCGCCAGCACATCCTGCAGGATGTAGAGGCACGAGCCGAACAGCGCACGCGCTGCCACCACCCGGTCACCCGCCCCGAGAGGTGCCGTCAGCGCGGCATTCACCGCCGCCATGCCCGAGGCGGTGGCAAAGGCATCCTCGGCCCCTTCGAGCGCAGCCATGCGCTCTTCGAACATGCGCACGGTGGGGTTTCCGTAGCGGGCGTAGATGTATTCGTCATCGCCCTGCTGCACGAAACGCGCCTCGGCCGCTCCGGCACTTTCATAGGCAAAGCCCTGGGTCAGAAACAGCGCCTCGGACATCTCGCCATAGCCGCTGCGCCGGGTGCCTGCGTGCACCGCCCGGGTGGGCTGCTTCCAGTTGTCGCTCATGCCATCTCCTTCGGGCACGAAAAAACCGCCACCGGATCAGGGGGCGGGCATCTGCTGTTTCGCGCTGCACGACCTCTTTAGCGGCATTTTTCACGTGGCCCGCAATCCGGCAACAAATCGCCACGGCAGGATCTGACTAGCCAAGCGCGCCGCACCCGTCAAGCACAACTCCCGCGCCCACCCGTCAACCCCCGCACACTCCCGTCTTTCCATCGGCCCCGTCCAGGCATATGATCGGCCATATTGGAACCGAAAGTCATTTCTTCAGACGGGAACCCGATTGCCATGAAACTTGAATGTCATTGCCTTCCTGCCCTGCCGCCTCTTGCCTGGTTGTGCGAACTGCGGCACGGACAGGAGACCGCCTGCCTGCTGCACGGGCGCGACGTGGAATTCGGCGAGAGCTTCTTTCATGACGGCGCCTGGTGCGGCCCCTTTGCCGAGGGCGGTTTTGCCGATCTGCCGAATTTCGGCAGCGGCGCACGAACCGACGCGCGGGGCATCACCTTCCATCCCCCCGATCATGTGCTCGAAGGGCTGTTTCTCATCACCGAGGAAACAGACGAAGGCCGGCGCCTGTGCATCTCCAATTCGCTTGCCTTCCTGCTGGCCCGCACCGGCAACGAGATCGACAGATCCCGGATCGACTACCTGCCGCTGTTCGCCCGTTCCCTTGCCGGAATCGGCCAGCATTCCCTGCCGCTGCCGATCGCCGGCGGAAAGACGGTAACGCATCACTTCTACCACGCGCTGCGCATCGCCCCGGATCTGATCCCCCATACAGTGATCAAGCACCGGCACGAGGATTTTCACGACTACGAAAGCTTCATCGCCATGTATCGCCGCCATGCGAAGGCGCTCTTTGCCAATGCCGCCGATCCGGCCCGCAAGCGGTGCTACCGGCCGCTCTCGACCCTTTCCACCGGCTATGATTCCACAGCCCTGACGGCCATCGTTGCACCGGTGGGCTGCCGCCGTGCCTTCAGTTTCGGCGAAAGCCGTCCGCGCGGCGGCGTGGTCGAACATGACGGTGGCGAAGAAATCGGCCGGGCGATGGGAATCGAGGTGATCATGCTCGACCGCCTTGCCTATCGGGCCGCCGATGACATGCCGGAACTGGAAACCATGGGGGTCGGGAACGAAATGTCGAGCGCCCGTCATCTGCTGCGTGGCAGCGTCTTCTTGAGCGGCTATTTCTCGGGGGCCCTGTGGGACATTCACTTTGCCGACATCAACGACGAGCTGCGTGCGGCCGATGGCGGCCATACCATGGGCGAAATGCGGCTGCACAACGGTTATGTTCATGCGCCGTTCGGCTTTGTTGCCGGACGCCAGTTGCAGCAGCTGAACGAAATCGGCCTTTCGGAAGACATGAAGCCCTGGCGTCTGTTCACCGATTACGACCGCCCGATCAGCCGGCGCGTGGTGGAAGAGGCGGGCGTTCCGCGCACGGCCTTCGGCCAGAAGAAGAAGGCCGCCGGCGTATTCTACCGCTTCGAGGGGCTGCGGGAAACGATGGCGCCCCGCTCCTACGCCGACTACATGGCATTTCATGAAGCCCACGCCCCCGGGACCGGTGCCCTGGCGCGGCGCCTCAACGCGCTGCGCTACCGGCTGTGGGATCTGAACCATCGCGCGCAGGAAAAGCTGATGCGCATCACGCACAAGAAGTGGCCGTTCCGCGTAAGGATCCCGCTGCTGTTTCCCCAAGTGCCGCGGATTTCGGAAGCATCGCTGCTGTTTCCCTGGGCCGTCAGCCGGATGACGGAAAGATACCGTGCGCATCTTGCCGGATCCGGCTTGCTCCCGGCGGGCAAAAGGGCAAGCATGGCGGCATGTCCGGGACAGGAAAGGAAACCCCATGTCGCGTCAGTATCCGATAGATCTCTACTACTGGCCCACACCGAACGGCTGGAAGATTTCCATTGCACTTGAGGAAATGGATCTGCCCTATGCGGTGAAGCTGGTCGATATCGGGGCGGGCGCGCAGTTCGCCCCGGAATTTCTGAAAATCGCACCCAACAACCGGATACCGGCCATCGTTGATCCGGAAGGCCCCGGCGGCACGCCGGTTGCGCTGTTCGAATCGGGGGCAATCCTGCTGTATCTGGCGCGCAAGACAGGGCGCTTCCTTGGCCGGAACGAACGCGCAAGGATCAGCGTGGAGCAATGGTTGATGTGGCAGATGGGCGGGCTCGGACCGATGGCGGGCCAGGCGCATCATTTTCTGAAATACGCGCCTGCGCTGGAACCGCCGCAGGATATCCCCTATGCCAAGGCGCGCTATCGCAACGAAACCGCGCGGCTTCTGGCGGTGCTTGACCGCCAGTTGGCGCGGGGCGAATATGTGGCCGGCGATTTCTATTCGATCGCCGACATGGCGATCTGGCCCTGGGCCAGCCTGTGGAAGGGGCAGGAACAGACGCTTGACGACAAACCCCATCTGGCGCGCTGGCTCGAAACCGTGGGGGCCCGGCCTGCGGTGCGGCGCGGACGTGCGCTGGCACGCGATCGGCGCGGCGATCCGGGCGCTGACAGGCAGGCACAGAAGGTGCTGTTCGGCCGGCATTCCCCGAAGGGCGCCTGACGGCGCGGCCAGACGCCGGACCGCGATCCCGGATGAGCGGATGCGGCCGGCCGGGCCGGCGGCACCCCCGCCGACATGGGGAAGCATCATCCCTGCAGGCCGCTCACAACCGGCGGCCTGTCCGCTGTTCTGATGTTTGCCGGTTCTGATGTTTGCCGGTGTTTGCCGGCGCGCAGCGCTTCCGGCCCTGTCTCAGACCACGGCTTCCAGTTTTCCCGCAGCCTGACTTTCCAGGGATTGCCTCCGAAGCGCATCCTTCTGCCGCTTGCGCAGGGCGCTCATGCCCAGGATATCGCGCGCCAGGCGGTCGCGCAGCATGATCAGCGCCTCTTCCGGAGCCCGCGCCACCTCGATGATCTGGGCGGTATCGCGATAGCGCAGCAGAAGCACCTTGTTGTGATCGGGCAGGCCCGAAGTGCGATCGATGAACACGCTGCCGATTCGGGAAAACGGCACCCGGCTCAGCACGCGCGCCTGCCCTTTCCGGTTGCGCACCGCTTCGCGCAACTCTCCCCTGACGATATCAACCTGAACTTCATAGCAATGCCCCTGCGAGCCGAACCACAGCAGCAGCACACCCAGTCCCGCCAGCACGATCGACAGACCGTACTTGAACCCCACGATATCTTCGCCGAAGCTTGATCCGGGCATGATCCAGAGGCTGCTTGCGGCCACCACCAGGCTGAATCCGGTCAGCCCCGAGATCCACTGGCTGAACACCGAGGAGGAACGCGGCCGGGCGCCCGAGCGCACGATATAGCCCCAGGGGGTTTCCAGCCCATGGGCGCAATCGCATTCGCGCACCGTCCTGGCCAGGGCCCTGTTGCTCATCATCCCGACCGGACGCTGCTGCAGGATCTGCCCGCCCTGCACCGCCTTCGCCGCCTGTCCGGCCATCGGTTCTTCGACCATCGGCTTTTCGGTATGCTTCGTCTGTGCGCCCATCTGCATGTCTCCACCGTATTGTCGTTGTCCCCGAGGCGCTTCTTCGGATATCCGGCCGCATCTGCCGGCTTCCCGGCGCCCCTCACCTTTGCGATGATTTTCAACCTGAAGAAGATATTTGACCGAATTTGGGCAGGAACGGTTCTTTTGACAGCCCCTCCGCCCAAATCCCGCCATGTTCTGCCGATCCGCCCACGGCATGGATTTCATCGCGGCGTGACGGCATTTCCCCCCCTTGAAACCTTGCGCCACGGGTGTATAAGGCAGCCTTCCTTCCGCGTTACGAACGCCAATCGCGCAACCTCTCGTGGGTGGGCCGCGGAAGGCGATGCCCGCCCTTTGAAGTGCGCCAGACAGAAACGGAGTCAGCATGCCCCTTTACGAGCATGTATTCATCGCGCGCCAGGATCTTTCCGGCGCCCAGGCCGAAGGGCTGATCGAACATTTCGGCAGCATTCTCGCAGACAACGGCGGCAAGGTCGTTCACAGCGAATACTGGGGCCTGAAGACCATGGCCTACAAGATCAACAAGAACCGCAAGGGCCACTATGCCTACATGCGCACCGATGCGCCCGCATCGGCCGTGCAGGAAATGGAGCGCCTGATGCGCCTGCATGACGACGTGATGCGCGCCCTCACCGTGAAGGTGGACGCCCATGAAGAAGGACCTTCGGTCCAGATGCAGAAACGCGAAGAACGCGGCGATCGCCGCGAGCACCGCTGAACGAAAAACATCAGGAAAGGACCGTAAGCCATGGCCATGAAACCATTTTTCCGCCGCCGCAAGGTTTGCCCCTTCTCGGGCGACAACGCGCCCAGGATCGATTACAAGGATACCCGCCTGCTGCAGCGCTACATTTCCGAGCGCGGCAAGATCGTGCCGTCGCGCATCACCGCCGTATCGGCCAAGAAGCAGCGTGAACTGGCCCGCGCCATCAAGCGCGCGCGCTTTCTCGCCCTGCTGCCCTATGTCGTGAAATAAGGAGCCAGGCACATGCAAGTCATTCTTCTGGAACGCGTGGCCAAGCTTGGCCAGATGGGCGATGTGGTCACCGTCAGGGACGGCTTCGCGCGCAATTTCCTGCTTCCTCAGGGCAAGGCGCTGCGTGCGTCCGAGGAGAACATCAGGCGCTTCGAGGCCGAAAAGGCCCAGCTCGAGGCGCGCAACCTCGAAACCCGCAAGGAGGCCGAGGCACTGGCCGGGAAGCTTGACGGCAAGCAGTTCGTGGTGATTCGCTCGGCCTCGGAAATGGGCGCGCTCTATGGCTCCGTTTCCACCCGAGATGCGGCCGAAGCAGCCACTGCCGAGGGGTTCTCGGTCGATCGCAAGCAGATCGTTCTGCAGGCCCCGATCAAGGAACTGGGTCTGCACGAGGTGATCGTGCGCCTTCACCCCGAGGTGGAAGCAACCATTGTTCTGAACGTGGCGCGCTCCGAGGAAGAGGCCGGGCTTCAGGCCTCGGGCAAGTCGATCCAGGAACTGGCGGCCGAGGCCGAGGCCGAGGCCGAGTTCGAAATCGCCGAACTGTTCGAGGACATCGGCGCCGCTGCGGCCGAGGACGAAGAGCTTCTGGGCACCGCACCGGCCGAAGACGCGGGCGAAGCCGGAACTGCAGATACCGAAGAAGACGGCAGCCCCGCAGAGGCGGACAGCAAGGAAGGCTGACCGCTCCGGCCATCCGCCCCCCGGGGGGGCCGCCCGGGCCGGAAACACGAACGAAAGGGGCTGCGTGAATGCCGCGCGGCCCCTTCTTCATTGCGCCCGCCCCGCCCTTCAGCGCGTCTGCCCCCGCTTCGAAACCCGCTGGTTTCCCCCCTTCACCCACGCGGACCACCCGATGTCAAAAGGGCAAAAGGGCGAAAAGGGGGCGGCCCGCAGGCAGCCCCCTTCCCTTCGCGCGGCGCTCGCCCTCCGGTTTTTCCCGGAGGAGTCAGTCTTCTTCGAGCTTCGAAAGCGCCTTCTCCAGCGCTTCCTTGCTCACTTCCTTTTCGCTCACCCTGGCAAGCTCGGTGATGTAATCGATCACCTTGTCCTCGAAGATCGGCGCGCGCAGCTGCTGCTGGACCTGCGGATTCTTCTGCACGAACTCGAAGAACTGGCGCTCCTGACCCGGATAGTTGCGGGCCTGGTTCATGATTGCCTGGGTCATTTCGCTGTCGCTCACCTCGATTTCGGCCTTGCGCCCGAGTTCGGCCAGCAGCAGGCCAAGGCGCACCCGGCGCTCGGCCAGTCTGCGGTGCTCGTCGGTGGGTTCGATCTCGGGGTGATCGTGGCCCTTCACCTCGGGGTTTTCCTCGTGCCACAGCTGATGGGCAATCTGCTTTGCCTCCTGCTCCACCAGCGAGGGCGGCAGATCGAACTTCACCATCTCGTCAAGCTGATCGAGCACGCTGCGTTTCATGATCGCGCGCGCGGCGCCCTTGTATTCCTCTTCCAGCCGCTCGGCGATCTGCGCCTTCAGCGCCTCCAGGTTTTCGGCACCGAACTGCCCGGCCAGATCATCGTTGATCTCGGCCGCCTTCGGCGCCTTGACGGCCTTTACCGCCACGTCGAACACCGCTTCCTTGCCGGCCAGATGCGCGGCCTGGTATTCCTCGGGGAACGTCACCCTGACAGCCACATCATCGCCCGCCCTCACGCCGATCAGCTGCTCCTCGAAACCGGGGATGAAGCTGCCCGAGCCCAGCACCAGCGGATAATCCTCGGCCGCGCCCCCGTCGAAGGGTTCGCCATCCACCTTGCCGACGAAATCGATCACCACCTGATCGCCCTCTTTCGCCTTGGCGCCCTTCTTGCGCTCTTCGAAGGACTGGGCCGTTTCGGCCAGGTTCTTCAGCGCCTCCTCGATCTCACTCTCGCCGGCCTTCACCACCAGGCGTTCGAGCTTCAGCTTCTTCAGATCGGGCTCGGGGATATCGGGCAGCGCCTCATAGGACATCTCGACATCGAGATCCTGACCTTCCTTCCACTCGGCCTCGTTGGCGATCCTGATTTCGGGCTGCTGCGCGGGGCGCTCGCCGCTCGTCTCGAAATGGGTGCTCACGGTCCTGTCGATGGCTTCCTGCAGCGCCTCGCCCAGCATCCGCTGGCCAAACTGCTTCTTCAGCAGGGCCATCGGCACCTTGCCCTTGCGAAAACCCTTCATCTCGATTCCGGGCCGGGCCTCCTTCAGCTTTTCCTCTACCTTCTCGTCCAGCTCCTTCGCGGTAACCTTGAAGGTATAGGCACGCTTCAGACCTTCGTTCAGGGTCTCCTTGACCGTCATCGGGCATTCCTCATAAGTAATGGCCGCGCAGGGGCGCGGCGGGCATGAATTCAAGCGCCCTTCTAGTGGCGCCCCCGCCCGTGCGCAAGGAAAATCAGGCGTTTTCCCCACCCCGGCAGAACCCGCGGCAGACAGGCGGGGCCGGGCGATTGCCCAGACGCAAGGCATGGGCCGGCGCCAGCTCTTTCCGCAGGAGAGTCCATGTTCCTGGTGCGGGTGGAGGGACTTGAACCCCCACGCCTTGCGGCGCCAGAACCTAAATCTGGTGCGTCTGCCAATTCCGCCACACCCGCATCCGGATTCGCCTGCCTGCCCCGGCCCCGGTGCAGGGTGCACACCCCGGCACAGGCGAACGGGGCTTCAATAGCAAGGCGCGCGCCCCGAAACCAGCAGAAATCGGCTCAGCACTCCGCAGGCGGTCGGCGCCCCCCGTTCCGCCCCGGAAATTGTCCATCGGTGCCCCCTTCGCGCCCCATTTGTCTGCCATTCACAGGATGACCGTATCAGAGGTATCAACATGCCATTGGACAAGCCGGAAACCGTTTCGCAAACCGATACAATCGGAGCGGCGCATGCCCTGCCCGCCGGGATCGCCCCCGGCACGGCGGTGATGACGCTTGACGGCCTTCTGCCGGTAGAGCACCTGCTGCCCGGAGACCGGGTGATCACCCGGTGCGGAATTGCGATTCTGCAGGATATCCGCGTGCATGAGGATCCCGGCCCCTGCCTTGCCGTGAGCAATACCGGGCCTGGCCGCCCCCGGGATTCCGTTGCCTTCGGAGCCGGTCAGACGATCCTGCTGCGCGACTGGCGCGCCAGGGCCATGTTCGGCCGGGCAAGCGCCGTTGTGGCGCTGTCGCGGCTTGCCGATGGCGAGGCGGTCGCGCCGGCCGCAACGGCACCGGCCCGCCTGATCGAGCCCGTCTTCGCCACACCGCAGGTGATCTATGCCGGCGGGCTTGAAGTCCTCTGTCCCGGCCTCGAGGCGGAACCGGCCCGCGCGGCCTGAGCCTGCCGCCCGCGCGCCCGGCCCCCCGGCCTGTTGCAGCAGCCCTGCGCCTCTCCTGCCCTTCCGCCCTTTCCGCCTTGCAGCGCATGCTCTGCTGCCGGGTGCGCAACCCTTCTCAAACCGCCAAATCACGCAATACCACCGGCAGGGTTTCGGGAAGATCTTCGGCAA
The DNA here is from genome assembly GCA_026989355.1 of Paracoccaceae bacterium. Taxonomy (GTDB): domain Bacteria; phylum Pseudomonadota; class Alphaproteobacteria; order Rhodobacterales; family Rhodobacteraceae; genus WFVA01. Next base: position 27,074 of record JALSJM010000017.1, read on the forward strand.
TGAGGCCAGGGCCGAAGCGGCGCGCGGCCGCACCATGAAGCCAGGCTGCGGCCCGTGCCGCCGCAAGGGGGGCAAATCCCCGCGCCAGCAGCCCGGCAATGAAGCCCGCCAGCACGTCGCCGGCTCCCGCCGTGGCCAGCCAGGGCGCCGCATGCTCATAGGCGGCAGCACAAAGCACGGGGTCCGCCCCGGGCGCGGCAATCACCGTATCGGGCCCCTTGAAGAGCACCGCACAGCCGGCGCGCACCGCCGCCGCCCGCCCTGCGTCCAGCTTCGAAAAGGCCGGCCCCCGCCGCACCGGCGCGGCAAGCCTTTCGGCCAGATCGGGAAAAAGGCGCGCGAATTCCCCCGCGTGAGGGGTCAGCACACAATCTTCGTGCAGCATCGCGAAAAGCGCCCCGGGGTCCTTGCCCCAGACAGCCAGCGCATCGGCGTCAAGCACTGTCGCACGCCCGTGTTCCAGCGCCACCGGCACCAGTTCCTGCGCCCGTTCCGCCCCCAGACCGGGGCCGAGACAGAGCGCATTGATCCGCCCGTCATCCAGAATCCGCGCCAGCGCTTCGCCATCACCGATCTCGCGCAGCATCACCGCGTCCAGCCGGGCGGCATTCTCGGTCAGCGCCGAATGGGGGCAACCCACCGTCACCAGCCCCGCCCCGAGGCGCAGCGCCCCGCGCGCCGCCAGCCGCGCCGCGCCGCCGCGCCCCGGACCGCCGGCCAGGATCAGCGCATGGCCATGGGTATATTTGTGGGCATCGGGGCGTTTCGCGATATCCGGCCTGACATCCCCCGCCCCGATCAGCCGCACCGGCCTGTCGGTTGCGGCGGCGGCGGCGCCGGCCCAGGCCCCGATCCCGATATCGGATACCACCAGCCGGCCGCAATGGGCCGGCCCGTCGGCAAGGTAATGGCCCGCCTTCGCTGCGTGAAAACTGACCGTCAGCATCACCCGCGGGGCGCCGGCACATCCTGCCCCGGCCCCCGCGCCGTTTTCCGCGCCTCCGCCCAGCACACGGCCGCTGTCGGCACAAAGCCCCGAGGGAATGTCCACCGCCACGCTCCTGACAGCCCCGCTGCCTTCACCGCCCGCATCACGGGCCCTGTTCATCAGGCGGAACCACGCCGAAAGCGCCGGATCCGCGATCGGGCGGGAAAGCCCGGTGCCGAACAGCGCATCAACGATCAGATCGGCGGGCAGATCGGCGGGCAGATCGGCGGGCGGCCCCTCGGCCCCTCGCAGTGGCCCCAGTTCGCGCCAGCGCCGGCAATTCGCCCCCGCATCCGGCGGCAGTCGGCCGGGATCCCCGAACAGAAGCACCTCCACCTCCCAGCCCCATTCCCTCAGCAGGCGCGCGATCACGAAACCGTCGCCACCATTGTTGCCCGGCCCCGCCAGCACCACGGCCCGGTGGGATGTCCGGGCCAGTTCGGGCCACGTGGCAAAGACCGCCGCAACCACCCCGCGCCCGGCCCGTTCCATCAGTTCCAGCCCCGTTACCCGGCCACTCTCGATGGCGGCGGTTTCCACCGCACGCATGGCGGCGGCAGTCAGAAGTTCGGGCATCTGCGGCCTCCGGCGATTCATTTCTGTTTATTTCTTGTGCATGCTGCACATTTTTCAGGCGGTGGCCGGAAATTTTCACGCCCCTCCACCTGCAGGTTACCATAGCCGATTGCGGCCCCCCGGCGAAAGTGATCTGTCAAGGTGAAGTCGCGCACTATCCAGGGGAGTCGCTCGCCATGAAAAAGGTTGAAGCCATCATCAAGCCGTTCAAGCTGGACGAAGTGAAGGAAGCCCTGCAGGATGTGGGCGTGCAGGGGCTTTCGGTGATCGAGGTCAAGGGCTTCGGCCGCCAGAAGGGCCATACCGAGCTTTACCGCGGCGCCGAATATGTGGTGGATTTCCTGCCCAAGGTGAAGATCGAGGTGGTGATGGACGACGACATGGTGGAAGCCGCCATCGAGGCCATCATCGCAGCCGCCCGCACCGACAAGATCGGCGATGGCAAGATCTTCGTCTCGCCGGTAGAGCAGGCGGTGCGCATCCGCACCGGCGAAACCGGCTCCGAGGCGCTCTGAGCCCCGCACCGATCATGCCGGAGGCCCGCGGTGGCCGGCTGTCTTTCCAATCCTTCAAATCCCAATCAGAAAAGAGGGTCACATGAGCAAGGCTGACGTTCTCAAGACAATCAAGGATGAAGACGTTGAATACGTCGATATCCGCTTTACCGATCCGCGCGGCAAGCTGCAGCACGTGACAGTGCTTGCCGATCAGGTGGACGAGGATTTCCTCGAAGACGGCTTCATGTTCGACGGTTCCTCGATCGCCGGCTGGAAATCGATCGACGAATCCGACATGAAACTGATGCCCGATACCGAAAGTGCCTATCTTGATCCGTTCTATGCGGAAAAGACGCTTTGCCTGCATTGCTCGATCCTCGAACCCGATACCGGCGAACCCTATTCGCGCGACCCGCGCGGCACTGCCGAAAAGGCCGAAGCCTATCTCAAGGCCTCCGGCATCGGCGATACCGCCTATTTCGGCCCCGAAGCGGAATTCTTCCTGTTCGACGACGTGCGCTTTGCCGTTGAAATGAACAAGGTCTCCTTCCAGATCGACGCGGTCGATGCCTCGTGGAACACCGATACCGAATACGAGATGGGCAACATGGGCCACCGCCCCGGCATCAAGGGCGGCTATTTCCCCGTGAACCCGGTAGACCACGGTCAGGACATCCGCTCGGAAATGCTTTCGACCATGAAGCGCATGGGCATGAAGGTTGACAAGCACCACCACGAGGTGGCGTCGTGCCAGCACGAACTGGGCCTGATCTTCAATTCGCTGGTCCGCCAGGCCGACGAACTGCAGAAATACAAATACGTGATCCACAACGTGGCCGACGCCTATGGCAAAACGGCCACCTTCATGCCCAAGCCGATCGCCGGTGACAACGGCACCGGCATGCATGTGAACATGTCGATCTGGAAGGGTGGCAAGCCGCTGTTCGCGGGCGACAAATACGCCGACCTCAGCCAGGAGGCGCTGTGGTATATCGGCGGCATCCTGAAGCACGCGAAAACGCTGAATGCCTTCACCAACCCCTCGACCAACAGTTACAAGCGCCTCATTCCCGGCTTCGAGGCCCCGGTGCTGCGCGCCTATTCGGCCCGCAACCGCAGTGGCTGCGTGCGCATCCCCTGGGCCGAAAGCCCCAAGGCCAAGCGCGTCGAGGCCCGCTTCCCCGACCCGGCCGCCAACCCCTATCTTGCCTTCTCGGCACTGCTGATGGCCGGCCTCGACGGGATCCGCAACAAGATCGATCCGGGAGAGCCCTCCGACAAGGATCTTTACGATCTGCCGCCGGAAGAGCTTGAAGGCATCCCCACCGTCTGCGCCAGCCTGCGCGAGGCGCTGGAAAGCCTCGAGGCCGATCACGACTTCCTGCTGGCGGGCGACGTGTTCACCAGGGACCAGATCGACGGCTATCTCGAACTGAAATGGGAAGAGGTCTACGCCTTCGAACACACGCCGCATCCCGTGGAATACAAGATGTATTACAGCTGCTGACAGGCCGCAGCAGCGCACAATCCCGAAAGGGGCGCCGTTCCTGGCGCCCCTTTCTGCGTCGTGCTGCTGTCATGCGCGGCGCCCCCCCTTCGTCATGGCCCCGCTCCTTCATTCCTTCATCCCGGACGAAACACCCCGGGGCCGCTGCGGCAGCGCCCCGCAACACCCCGCAGCGGCCCGTCCCCGGCCACTCAGGTTCCGGGTGCGAAAAATCCCGCCTCCGGCCCCGCCGCGGCATTTTCCAGAAGCGCACGGGCATGTTCGGCCACCGACCGGAACACCATCACCGTGAAGGCACCTTCGCCCCAGTGCCAGATACCTGCCGGAATCTGCGCCAGCCGCGTGCGGCGCATCTCGCCCGGCCCGAGCGCCCCCATGTCGGCGGGGGAAAGGCGCGCCAGCACCTCGCGTGCATGGGGGCCGGCAACCGTGAACAGCACCCGCGCGTCCGACACATCGGCCACCAAGCCGGAGCCCTTTCCGAAAGCCTTGCGCGCCGCCGCCAGCGCCGCCGCCACATCCCCGCGCGGCATGAAAAGCATCACCTCGTCAGGGGCCATCCAGGCCACGACCCTTTCCCCTTCCCGCAGCATGGCCCGGCGCCCGGGCAGCGAAAGCCCCACGGCCGCCTTCACCGCCCGCCGCAGCCCCGCTCTGCCCGGATCCCCCTTCAGCGTGACCATGCCGCAGGGCGGTGCCGGGGCCAGTCGCGCGATCGGCTGATGGTCATGCATGCTGACGCTCTCCCTGCGGATCAAGAAATACCGGATCGGTGATACGCGCCTTCACCGGCGCTCCGCCCCGGTTCGAGAATTCCAGCACCTCGCCCATGCGTTCGGGGCCGCGCGCGATCAGCCCAAGGGCGATGCCGCGCCCGAGCGTGGGCGAGAAATAGGTTGATGTCACCCGTCCCTGGGTAGCGCGCCGGCCATATGCGTTGGTGCCCTCGGCCAATGCATAGGCACCCTCGGGCAGCACCGAGCCATCCGGCGTTTCCAGCCCCACAAGGCGCCAGCGTTCCGGATCATGAAACAGCGGGCGCGCCAGCCCCCGCTTGCCGATGAAATCGGCCTTCTTCTTCGAAACCGCCCAGGACAGCCCCAGATCAAGCGGCGTCACCGTGCCGTCGGTTTCATCGCCGATCATGATATAGCCCTTCTCGGCACGCATCACATGCAGCGCCTCGGTGCCATAGGGCGTGGCAGAGAATTCGGCCCCCGCCTCCAGCAGCGCCTGCCACAGCGCCAGCCCCTGCCCCGCCGGCACCGCGATCTCGAAAGACAGTTCGCCCGAGAAGCTGATACGGAAGATCCGCGCATCGAAACCCCCAAGCCGCCCCTCGCTCCAGTGCATGAAGGGCAGGGCCGCGCGGCTCACGTCAATTCCTCCGAGCCTTTCCAGAACGCTGCGCGCATTCGGACCCACCACCGCGATCTGGGCGTATTGCTCGGTCAGATTGAGCGTGTGCACATCGAGATCCCACCATTCGCACTGCAGCCAGTCCTCCATATGGGCATGCACATGCTCGGCCCCGCCGGTGGTGGTGTGGCAAAGGAAGCTCTGCTCGTCGAGCCGCGCCACCACGCCGTCATCCATCAGAAAACCGTTTTCGTTGCACATCAGCCCATAGCGGCAGCGGCCCACCGGCAGGGTGCTGATCATGTTGGTATAGACGAGATCCAGAAACTTCCCCGCATCGGGACCGCAGACCAGGATCTTGCCCAGTGTCGAGGCATCGAGCAGGCCAAGGCTTTCACGCGTGGTCCGCACTTCGCGCTGCACCGCATCGGCACGGGTTTCGCCCCCGCGGCGATAGCAATAGGGCCGCCGCCACTGGCCCACGGGTTCGAAATCGGCGCCGTTTTCCTCATGCCATCCCTGAAGCGGGGTGCGGCGCAGGGGCTGGAACAGCTCGCCACGCGCCTCGCCCGTGACGGCGCCGAAGGAAAGCGGCGTGTAGGGCGGGCGAAAGGTGGTGGTTCCGGTTTGCGGAACGGGCCGGCCCAGGGTATCGGAAAGCACCGCGATTCCGTTGATATTACTCAACTTTCCCTGATCGTTCGCCATGCCCAGCGTGGTATAGCGCTTGGTATGCTCGACGCTTTCGTAGCCCTCCCCCGCCGCCTGGACGATATCTGACAGTTTCACGTCATTCTGGAAATCGATCCACATCTTCATGCGCGCCTTCGCTCCGGCCCGAGCGGGCATCTGCCATACCGGCAGAAGTGGCGCTTCGTCGCACTCCTGCGCCCCGGGCACACGCTTGCGAGGGGGGCGAAAACCCGTTTCCCTTGCCGCCCTCCTCCCGGCACTGTCGGCATCTTCCAGCACCGCCTGCGTCTGCATCCGGCCGTTGGCCGTGCCCGCCGCAATCACGAAACCCGCGCCATCGGCGCCGCGCGGCGGGCGCGCCGGATCGGGGCGGAAGAAGGCCCCGTCGGCATCCCACAGCAGCTTTCCGGCGCAATGCGACCACAGATGCACCACCGGCGACCACCCCCCCGACATGGCAAGGCAGTCGCAGGCGATTTCCTCGCCCGCGCCGCCGGCCCCCTCCTGCAGCCCCACGATGACGGAGCGCAGGCGCCTTCCGCCCTTCGTGGCCACGATGGCACGCCCCTCAAGCACCGGGATCCCGGCCTCGCGAACCGCCTGCGGCAGGGCGCCGGTAACAGCGGAGCGGGCATCGACCACGGCCGCAACCGTTCCTCCTCCGGCCGCGCGGACCGCCAGCGCCGTGCGATAGGCATTGTCGTTGTTGGTCACGATTACCACGCGCCGGCCGGCCATCACCCCCCAGTTTTCAAGGTAATCGCGCACCGCGCTGGCCAGCATCACCCCGGGTCGGTCATTGCCGGGAAAGGCCAGCGGGCGTTCGATGGCGCCGGTGGCGGTGATGATGCGGCGCGCCCGGATGCGCCACAGGCGGTGGCGCGGGCCGCGGGCCTCTTCGGGGGGCAGGTGATCGGCCAGGCGCTCGCAGGCCAGCGCATAGCCATGATCATGAACCCCGGCTAACGAGCACCGCCTTCTAAGAACGACATTTTCCATGTTTTCAAGCTCATGGAGAACACCATTGATCCACCTTTCCGCCGGCATCCCGGCGATTTCCGCCCCATCCACCGGCGCCCGGCCGCCCCAGTGCGGGGTTTGCTCCACAAGCAGCACCCGCGCCCCCGCACGTCCGGCGGCAAGCGCCGCCTGCAGCCCGGCGATGCCGCCACCGGCCACCAGCACATCCACATGAACATGGAAATGTTCGTATCGGTCGGGATCGCGGGCCCCCGGATCGGGTGCGCGCCCAAGGCCGGCGGCACGCCGGATCAGGGGTTCGAACAGATGCTTCCAGGCGGGGGCTGGAAACATGAATGTCTTGTAATAGAAACCTGCCGAAAGGAAGCGGGCGAAAAGGCCATTGATGGCCCCGATATCGAAACCGAGACCGGGCCAGTGATTCTGGCTGCGGGCAACAAGACCCTCGAACAGTTCGATGCCGGTGGCGCGGCGATCGGGCTCGAAGCGGTCATCCGTGCCGATTTCCATCAGGGCATTGGGCTCTTCCGCGCCCGATGCCAGCAGACCGCGGGGGCGATGATACTTGAAGCTGCGGCCCAGCAGCACCCGATCATTGGCCAGAAGCGCCGAAGCCAGAGTATCGCCCGCATAACCCCCCAGAACCTGACCGTTGAAACGGAAGGCAAGCGGGCGGCTGCGATCGAGGAACCGGCCTCTGCCGGAAATGCGGTGGCTCATGGCAGCCCCTCCCATTCGGGACGTTTCCGGCGGATCCGGCGGACAAGATCCGCCGGCGGCGCCTCTGTCCGGGCGGGATAGGTTCCGAAGACTTCAAGCGTGTCCGTGGCGCGCGCGGCAATGAACCACTTGCCGCAGCCCATGGCATGGCGCCAGCGCTCGAAATGAACGCCCAGAGGGTTCCTGCGGGCAAACATGTAGGCTTCGAATTCCACGTCCGAGGCTTCGGGGCCGGCACGTTTCAGGTGGGCTTCGCCGCCCGGCGCCAGCTCGGTTTCATCGGCGGCGATGCCGCAATGGGGACAGGTGAGGATCAGCATCGGGGAATGTTCCTGCCGGGGCCGGTGCGGCGGGGGCTGTCTGCCTCCGCCGCACCGGGAATATTCCGTTCTGGATAAAGGGAAACGGCTGCCGTCTGCATCAGTGGGCTACCCCCGCGGCAACGCTTTCATCGATGAACCGGCCCTCGCGGAACCGCGACAGGGAAAAGGGCGCGGCCAGGGGGCCGGGGGCATCGTTGGCTACAAGCTCGGCCATGGCCCAGCCCGAGCCGGGAATGGCCTTGAAGCCGCCGGTGCCCCAGCCACAGTTGACATAGCAGCCGGCAAGCGGGGTTTTCGACAGGATCGGAGAGCGGTCACCCGTCATGTCGACGATGCCGCCCCACTGGCGCATCATGCGCAGGCGGCCGATGGCCGGGAAGGTTTCGCACAAGGCACGCACGGTTTCCTCGATGTGGTGAAAGGAACCGCGCTGCGTGTAGTTGTTGAAACCGTCGGCGCCGCCGCCGATCACCAGTTCACCCTTGTCGGATTGCGAAATGTAACCGTGCACGGTGTTGGCCATCACCACCACGTCAAGCATCGGCTTCACGGGTTCGCTGACCAGCGCCTGAAGGGCCACGCTTTCGATCGGCAGGCGGAAGCCCGCCATTTCCGCGAGACGCCCCGAATGCCCCGCGACCACCAGCGCAAGCCTGTTGCAGCGGATCGTGCCGCGGCTGGTATTGACAGCGCTGACACGCCCGCCCCGGCTTTCGATTCCGGTCACCTCGCATTGCTGGATGACGTGCATGCCCATTCCCGAGCAGGCGCGCGCATAGGCCCAGGCCACCGCATCGTGGCGGGCGGTGCCGCCACGGGGCTGCCAGAGCGCGCCCAGAACCGGATAGCGGGGGCCATGGATATTGATCATCGGCACCAGTTCCCTGACCCTTCGGGGAGAGATGAATTCGGTGCTCACCCCCTGCAGAGCGTTGGCCTCGGCAATGCGCAGATAGCCGCGTTTCTCGTGTTCGGTCTGGGCCAGCATCATCACGCCGCGGGGGCTGAACATCACATTCATGTTCAGATCGCGGCTCATGGTTTCATAGAGCGAGCGGGCCTTTTCGTAGATGGCGGCTGAGGGATCCTGAAGATAGTTCGAGCGGATGATGGTGGTATTGCGACCGGTATTGCCGCCCCCGAGCCAGCCCTTTTCCAGCACCGCCACATCGGTGATGCCGTGGTTCTTTCCAAGGTAATAGGCGGTAGCAAGGCCATGCCCTCCCGCGCCCACGATCACCACGTCATAAGCTGCCCTGGTCTCGGGGTTTTCCCATACCCGCGGCCAGCCACGATGCAGGCGCAGCCCTTCGCGCAAGATTGCCCAGGCGCTGTAGCGTCTCATGGCGATCCTTTCCCGCTTCCGGCCGAAGCCGCAACATGCCACGCTTCCCTTGTGAAGCAGGGTCAAGTCTGGGCCATGACGGGAAGCGGCACAATGGGGAAAAATGCGACACCCGCCCCGGCGGCACTGACACAGGCGTGATCGGCTGCGGCGCTATCCCCTCTTTCACCCGGTATCGATAGGCGCTAGATGACGGGGCAGAAGACAGGAGAACCCGCATGACGTTCTGGCCCTATGCCGTTGCCCTCGCCGCCCTGGTTGCGCTGCTGATGCTGCTTGCGCTTCTGCGCAGACAGGCCGATGCGCAGAACGACGCGCAAAGCAGCGTCGAGATCTACCGCGAACAGCTGCGGACCATAGACCGCGACGTGGCGCGCGGTGCGCTCGGCCCTGAAGAGGCAGAGCGCGTGCGCCGGGAAGTTTCGCGCCGCCTGCTGGCCGCCGACAAGGAAGCCCGTCAGGCACGGACGGCCGCCGTTGTTCCGCGCGGTGTCAGCCTTGTTGCGGCCCTTGCCCTGGTCGCGCTGGTGCTCGGGGGATCGGCCTTCCTCTACAGCCGGCTCGGCGCGCCCGCCTACCCCGACCTGCCGCTTGCCAAGCGCCTCGAGATCGCCGATCAGATCTACCGGAACCGCCCCTCGCAGGCCGAGGCCGAAAAGCGGATCGGGCGGCAGGAGCCATTGCCACCGCCACCTGATGCCGATCCGAAATATCTTGAACTGATGGAAAGGCTGCGCACCGTGATCAGGCAGAACCCCGATGATCTGCGGGGGCTGAAGCTGCTGGCGCGCAACGAAGCCGCGCTTGGGAATTTCCGCGCCGCCTATGAGGCCCAGAGCCGGATTGTCGAAATCACGGGGCCGGAAGCCACCGCCAACGATCACGCCGAACTGGCCGAACTGATGATTCTTGCCACCAATGGCTATGTCTCGCCCGAGGCCGAGCAGCAGTTGCGCACGGCCCTGAACCGCGATCCCCAACACGGGCTTGCACTCTACTATTCCGGGTTGATGTTCGCCCAGAACGAACGCCAGGACATCGCCTTCCGGATCTGGCGTCAGCTGCTCGAAAAAAGCCCCCCCGATGCCCGCTGGATCCCCCAGATCCGGGCCCAGATCATGGAAATGGCGGAAATTGCCGGGGTAAATTATCAACTGCCGCCACAACCCGGCGCCGGCCCCGGCATTGCCGGCCCGAGCCGCGAAGATATCGAGAACGCCGCCGGGATGAGCCCCGAGGAACGTCAGCAGATGATTCGCGGCATGGTCGGCCGGCTGGCGGAAACCCTTGCCACCGAAGGCGGCCCGCCCGAGAAATGGGCACAGCTGATCGGTGCCTATGGCGTGCTTGGCGAAACCGGGCGCGCGGCGGAAATCTGGGCCGAAGCCCGGGAACGCTTTGCCGATCAGCCCGAGGGTCTGGCCCTGATCCGCACCGCCGCCCGACAGGCCGGGGTAGCCGAGTGACCTTTGACGAGATCGGCAGATTTGCCGACGCCCTGCCCCCGGCAGGCCCGCTGATCGGACTCGATCTGGGGGAAAGAACGATCGGCATCGCCATATCCGACGGCCTGCGCAGCACCGCCACCCCGCTTGAAACCATCCGCCGGCGCAAGTTCTCGGGAGATGCCGCGCGGTTGCTGGAAATTGCCGCCGGACGGGACGCGGGGGGCATCGTGCTGGGTCTGCCGCGCAACATGGACGGCTCGGAAGGACCGCGCTGCCAGTCCACCCGCGCCTTCGCGCGCAACCTTTCGCGCCTCACCGATCTGCCGATCACATTCTGGGACGAGCGTCTTTCCACCGTGGCCGCCGAACGCGCCCTGCTCGAAGCCGATACCTCGCGCCGCCGCCGTGCCGAGGTGATCGACCATGTGGCTGCCGCCTATATCCTGCAGGGCGCGCTTGATCGCCTGGCCAATCTGAAAGGCACTTCCCGATGAGCGACGACGGCAATGACGCCATCTGGCAGCGCGCAGAGCCCGACAGCCCCTGTGTGCGCATCTGCCTGCTGCATCCCGAAGCGGGAATCTGCACGGGCTGCTACCGCACCGGCGATGAAATCGCCGCCTGGCCCCACCTTGCTCCCGAAGCCCGCCGCGCCCTGCTGGCCGAACTGCCTGCCCGCGCGGCCCGCCTGCGCCGGCGGCGCGGCAGGCGCAGGCCCGCTCCGCCGGAAAGCTGAGCGCCCCCACCCCCACAAGCACCACGCGGCCCTTCGGACGCACCCCGGGCCGCCGCAGCCCGCGCCTCAGTAGCCAAGCGCACGGCGCAGCATGTTGCCCGCCACCAGGATCAGGAATACCGCGAACACCCGCTTGAGCGGCTTCGGATCAAGCCGGTGCGCAAGCCGCACGCCAAGCGGGGCCGTGATCAGCGTCATCATCACCACCACCATGAAGGCGGCCAGGTTGACCGCCCCCACCGTAAGCGGCGGACGCGCCTCGGGCGGGATGTCCACAAGCAGGAAACCGATCACCGAGGGCACGGCGATCAGCCCGCCGAACCCGGCCGCGGTGGCCACCGCCTTGTGAATTGGCTTGCCGTGCAGCACCATCAGCGGCACCCCGAATGACCCCCCGCCGATCCCCATCAGGGTGCTGAGAAACCCCACCACCACCGACAGCCCCAGCCGCAGGGCGCCTTTCGGCATCTCGCCGGCGATGCTGCGTTCGATGCGGCCGAACCCCATCCACAGCCCGATCAGCATGCCAAGCACGCCAAAGATCGCCTGCAGCGCCGGGGTGCGCAGCGCCGCCACTGCCAGCACTCCCAGAACCGCACCAACCGCAATTCCCGGCGCCCATGTGCGCAATACGCTCCAGTCCACCGCGCCGCGGCGGCCATGGCTCAGCACCGAGCGCGCCGAGGTAACGATGATCGTCGCCAGCGAGGTGGCAAGGCAGATCTGCATCAGATAGGGGCTGTCATGGCCCAAAGCCGAAAAGACATGATAGAAGGCCGGCACCAGCACGATCCCGCCCCCCACGCCCAGCAGCCCCGCCAGCACCCCGGCAACGCCTCCGACAACTGCCAGCACCGCAATCAGCGGCAGAAGTTCCGCGATTTCCATGTCATTCCTTTCCCGCCATCCCGGCCCGCCCGTCGTCTTGCCCCGGCGACAGAGATGTCACCGCCTCCAGCGCCGCGTCCAGCACCTCGAGCCCCGCCCCCGGGCGCCGCGCGCCCTCGCTCAGCAGCCGCCGCCAGCTGCGTGCGCCGGGGCGACCGGCGAACAGACCCAGCATGTGGCGGGTAATATCGTGCAACCGCCCGCCTGCTGCCAGGTGGCGCGCAATATGGGGGCGCATTTCCTGTGCAATGTCCACGGGGGTCCGCGCCGTTACCGGCTGGCCGAAAACCGCATGATCCGCCCCAAGCAGGATATCGGCCGGCCGCTCGTAGGCCGCGCGCCCGATCATCACCCCGTCAAGCCCGGCCTCAAGAAAGCCGCATGCCTGTTCCAGCCCGCCGATGCCGCCGTTGATGGCAACATGCAGATGTGGAAAAGCGCGCTTCATCTCGAGCACCAGGCCATGATCAAGTGGCGGAACGGTGCGGTTTTCCTTCGGAGAAAGCCCCCTGAGCCAGGCCTTGCGCGCATGGATCTGAAAACGCGACACCCCCGCTTCCGAAACCCGGGCCAGAAAATCCGGCAGAATCGCACGCGGCTCCTGCTCATCCACGCCGATGCGGCATTTCACGGTGACCTCGATGCCTTCCGCCGCCCCGATCATTGCCGCCACGCATTCGGCCACCAGCCCGGGCTCCTTCATCAGCACCGCACCGAAGGCACCCGACTGCACCCGATCGGACGGGCAGCCGACATTGAGGTTGACTTCGCAATAACCCGCCCCGGCCGCCAGCCGTGCCGCCGCGGCCAGTTCCTCTGGATCGCTGCCGCCAAGCTGCACCGCCACCGGCTGTTCGGCCGGGTCGAAATCAAGCAGGTGCAGTGCCCTTCCCCGCACCAGCGCCGGGGCCGTCACCATTTCGGTGTAAAGCAGCGTGCGCGCGCTCATCAGCCGGTGGAAATAGCGGCAGTGGCGGTCGGTCCAGTCCATCATCGGCGCCACCGAAAGACGCGCCGCCGCCCTCACCGCCTGCCGGTCCGGAACCTGCCCTGCCATTGCCGATCGCCCGCCTTCTGCCATTCCCGCGCCCTCCCGAGGCGCGTTATGGCGAAAAAAACGCCCGGGGAAAAGCCGGCTCGCGATCGGCCCGGAGCGCGGACCGGCGCGATCAGGCAGCAGGGGTGGCTTCAGGCCCCGGCCCCGCGGCCCCCCCTTGTCTGCCGCTGCAGGCCTTTCCCCCCTTTCCGGCACCGGCGGCCATTGTCTCCGCGCCGGACTGCCCGGAGGCAGCGCCCCCCGCGCCGCCCTCGGCCGTCAGCGCCTCGACCGCCTGATGCTGGGACAGGAACACCCGCCCCGAGAGCGCCTCAAGGAAGTGGGTGCGTTCGAGGCGATCCATCACCGGGCCCTTCACCTCGCTCAGATGCAGCTTCACGCCAAGGCTTTTCAGCCGCTCGTTGATCGCTTCAAGGGATTCAAGCGCGCTCATGTCGATCTCGTTTACCGCGGGGCACATCAGCACCACATGCCTGAGCGCCTTGTTGCCGACCACGCGATCGTAGATGTAATCCTCCAGAAACCGCGCATTGGCGAAATAGAGGCTTTCATCCACCCGGATGGTCAGGATTTCCGGAGTGGTTTCCACCCTGTGGCGCAGAACATTGCGGAAATGCTCGGTGCCCGGCACCCGGCCCACCTCGGCGATATGGGGGCGGGATGTCTTGTAGAGATAGAGCAGGATCGAGATCAGAACCCCGGCCGAAACCCCGGCCTCCACGCCAAAACCGAGCGTGATCAGGATGGTGGCCGCCACGGCGGCGAAATCGGCCCTGGAATAGGCCCAGGTGCGCTTCAGGATCGAGAAATCCACCAGCGAAAGCACCGCCACGATGATGGTGGCGGCCAGGGTCGCCTTGGGCAGGAAATACAGCAGCGGGGTGAGGAACAGCGCCGCCAGCAGGATGCCGGCAGCGGTGAAGGCACCGGCGGCCGGGGTTTCGGCCCCGGCGTCGAAATTCACCACCGATCGGGCGAAGCCGCCGGTAACCGGATAGCCGCCCGACCCCCCGGCGGCAATATTGGCGGCACCAAGCGCGATCAGCTCCTGGTCGGGGTTGATACGCTGGCGGCGCTTGGCAGCCAGCGTCTGCGCCACCGAGATCGATTCGACAAATCCGATGACCGAGATCAGCACCGCCGAGCCTGCAAGGCTGGCCCACAGATCAAGGTCGAAGGACGGCAGGCCGAGAGGCGGCAGGCCGCTCGGGATATCGCCCACGATCGCCACGCCGGCGCTGTCCAGACCGAAACCCGCAGTGATCAGCGTGGTTGCCACCACTGCCCCCACCGGCCCGGCCTTGGTCAGGATGTCGGCCGTGCGCGGCCTTGCTCCACGCGCCAGCAGCACCGGCTTCAGCCCCTTCCTGATCCAGAACAGGAAGGCCGTGGCCGACACCCCGATCAGCAGTGTGGGCCAGTTCACCTCGGGCAGATGGGCCCAGAGCGAAACCACCAGCTGATAGAGATTGTGGCCATGCGCCTTCACCCCGAGAATGTGTTTCAGCTGGCTGGTGGCAATGATCAGCCCGGAAGCGGTGATGAAACCGGCAATTACCGGATGGCTCAGGAAATTGGCAAGGAAACCCAGCCTGAATATCCCCATCAGCAAGAGGAAAAGCCCCGAAAGGAACGCCAGCGCCATGGCCGCAGCGGCATAGGCGGCCGGATCATCAAGCCCCAGGTTGCCGATCGCGGCTGCCGTCATCAGCGAAACCACTGCTACCGGCCCCACCGCCAGCACCCGGCTTGTGCCGAACACCGCATAGGCCACCAGCGGCAGGATCGAGGCATAGAGCCCCGCCTCGGCCGGCAGCCCCGCCAGCAGCGCATAGGCCAGCGACTGCGGAATCAGCATGATGGTGACAATCACCGCGGCAACCGCATCGTTGGTGAAAGTATCGCGGTTGTATGTGGCCCCCCATTCGAGAATGGGGAAGTAGCGGCGCAGACTTGCGGGAACGCGCAGGGTGGGTTTCATCACATGTTCTTCTGTTCTGTTTCGAAAGGGGCATCCGGCCGGGCCGGTGCTTCAGCCCTGTTCCTTCACCGTAATCCTGTCGGGGCGTGCCAGCCATTCCCTGCCCCGCAGCATTGCCTTCCAGTAGATCGGCGGCAGTATCCTTTCCTTCAGGAGCCACGCCGCGCGGCTTGGTTTCTGGCCATTGATCACGAATTTCGGAAAGCTTGGCAGCAATTTGCCGCCATAACCGAACTCGGCCAGCACGATCTTGCCGCGCTCCACGGTAAGGGGGCACGAGCCATAGCCGTCATAGGCGCTGGTTGCCGGGCGGCCGGCGATGGCGGCCACCAGGTTGTCGGCCACCACGGGAGCCTGCTTGCGCGCGGCGGCCGCCGTCTTGGCATTGGGGGCATTCATCACGTCACCAAGCGACCAGATGTTGTCGTATTGCGTATGGCGCAGGGTTTCCTTGTCCACATCCACCCAGCCGGCGGCATCGGCCAGTGGCGAAACCCGGATGAAATCCGGCGCCACCTGCGGCGGGCAGACATGAATCACGTCGAATTCGATTTCCACGCGCTCCTTGTCGCTGTCGGGCTGCGTCACTTCGAAGGTGGCCTTTTTCGCCGCCCCGTCGATGGCCACGAGATTGTTGAAGAAACTGAGCCGCGCGTCGTAGCGCTCGATGTATTGCATCAGTGCCGGTACATATGCCTCGACCCCGAACAGCACCCCGCCGGCATTGCGGAAATCCACCTCTATATCCTTCAGAACTCCGGTGCGCTGCCAGTGATCGGCCGAAAGATACAGCGCCTTCTGCGGCGCGCCGGCGCATTTGATCGGCATCGGCGGCTGGGTGAATACCGCCCGGCCCTGCCTGAGCCCCTGCACGAGCTTCCAGGTGTAAGGGGCCAGATCGTAACGGTAATTCGATGTCACGCCGTTCTGGCCAAGCGTTTCGGCAAGCCCCTCGACCGCATCCCAGTCAAGCTTCAGGCCCGGGGTAACGACAAGATGATCGTATTTCACCACCCGGCAGCCATCAAGGATCACCGCGTCATTCTGCGGCTCGAAGGCGGCTACGGCCGACTTGATCCAGTGCACGCCCGGCGGAATCAGCGAAGCCATGGTGCGCGCGGTTACCTCCGGATCGAACACCCCTGCCCCCACCAGCGTGAAACCCGGCTGATAGTAATGCACATCGGCCGGGTCGATCAGTGCGATCTCAAGGTCGGGCTTGCGGGCGCGCAGGCTGGAAGCCACGGCAATACCGCCGGCGCCGGCGCCCACGATCACCACGTCAAACCGGGCATCACCCGTATCGGTAGGAGTCTTGCCGCCATTGAGGATACGGCGCACCACGCCGCCCATGTCATAGCCCGCCGCCTTGGTGGTGGCGAGGATCTCGGTCGGTTTCATGCGCCCCGCCTGCGCCAGCGACCACAGGGTAGTGGTGCGGGTGCCGGTGCGGCAATAGCCGAAGATCGGCTTGGGCAGTTCCAGAAGCGCCTTGCGGAAGGCCTCTACGTCCTCGTCCGAGACCATCCCGCCGCGGATCGGGATCCAGCGGGTTTCCAGCCCTTCCTGCCTGGCAACCTTTTCGATCTCGTCGAAATTGGGCTGATCGGGGGCCTCTCCGTCGGGGCGGTTGCAGATGATCGCACGGAATCCCGCCTCCTTGATGGCTTTCACATCCCCGGGCGTGATCTGCGGGGCTACGGAAATCTCCTCACTGATCCTGCGAATATCCATGCGCGCGTTCCCTCTTCTTGCATGTCCTTCTGCATGACTGAAATGGCCGGGGGCACCTGTCTGCCCCCGGCCTTCCCCCGTGCGGGGATCAGAGCTTGTTGACCGGCACCTTCAGGAACACGTCGCCCTGTTCGTCCGGCGGCGGGAATTCACCCGCCCGCATGTTGACCTGAAGCGACGGAATGATCAGGCGCGGCATGGCAAGCTGGGCGTCACGCTCCTGGCGCATCCTCACGAATTCCTCTTTCGTGGTGCCCTTTCCGAAGTGGATGTTATGCTCCTTTTCCTCCTTCACTGTGGTTTCCCACATGATCTCGCGCCCGCCGGGGGCGTAATCGTGGCACATGAAAAGGCGCATCTCGTCGGGCAGAGCCAGGATCTTCTGGACGCTGTCGTAAAGCTGGCCGGCATCGCCACCGGGAAAATCGGCCCGTGCCGAGCCGCCGTCGGGCATGAACAGCGTATCCCCCACGAAGCAGGCATCGCCGATCACATGGGTCATGCAGGCGGGCGTGTGGCCCGGGGTATGCATGGCAAAGCCCTTCAGGGAGCCGATCTCGTAGGTATCGCCGTCTTCGAACAGAATGTCGAACTGGCTGCCGTCACGCTGGAATTCGGTGCCTTCGTTGAACACCTTGCCGAACACGTCCTGCACGATGGTAATGTTCTTGCCGATGGCTATCTTGCCGCCCAGCTTTTCCTGGATATAGGGCGCGGCCGACAGGTGATCGGCGTGCACGTGGGTCTCGATCTGGATCACCAGTTCAAGATCGTTCCTGCGAATGAAATCAATGATCTTGTCGGCCTGCTCATAGGCGGTGCGACCGGCCGCATAATCAAGATCGAGCACCGAATCCACCACCGCGCAGGCATTGGAATCGGGATCCTTCACCACATAGGAAATGGTGTTGGTGTCTTCGTCAAAGAAACCGGTGACTTCGGGCTTGATGCTCATGTCAACCGGATATGTTCTGGCTGTGTCCTTCATTCTTGTGTCCTCCTTCTCGGATACTGTCGGGCCGGGCCGGAGCCGGTCAGGGCGCAATCCGGGCGGCCATGGTCTGTTCGCGGCGTTTCAGGATCAGGCGGGCAACCAGAATGCCCGCCAGAAGCGAAGCGACAAAGATCAGCACATCGGCATTCAGCGTACCGATCACCGGCAGGGCTCCGCCGGGACAGAAACCGCTGATGCCCCAGCCGATACCGAAGATCGCCGCGCCGCCCAACAGTCGGGCGTCGATCACCCTGCTGGTCGGCAGATAGAAGCGATCTCCCAGCAACGGGCGCGGGCGCCCCAGCACCAGCCGGTAGCCGATGAAGGTGATCGCCAGAGCCCCCGCCATCACGAAGGCCAGGCTTGGATCCCATACCCCTGCCACATCGAAGAAGTTGACCACCTTCGCCGGGTTGCCCATGCCCGATATGGCGATCCCGAGACCGAATACAAGGCCGATCACGTAAGCGGCAATCAGACGCATTCCTCAGCCCCCCAGTACATGGCGCATCACGTAAACCGTAAGCGCGGTTGTCGCCATGAAGGTCAGCGTGGCGGCTATCGAACGGCGCGAAAGCCGTGCCATCCCGCAGACCCCGTGGCCCGAGGTGCAGCCCGACCCGACCGTTACACCGATCCCCACCAGAAAGCCGCCGAGCACCTGCCAGGGCACGTTCGCCACCGACTGGATCGGCGGCATCTGCCCGGCAAGCAGGAAATAGAATGCCGGCGCACTGATCATTCCGAGCAGGATCATCACCCGCCAGCCCCAGTCGCGCGCGCCAGCCGGAAACAGCACCCCCGCCAGAATGCCGGTGGCCCCCATGATACGGCCGTGAAACAGCATCAGCGCCACCGAGGCAAGCCCGATCAGCACGCCGCCCAGAAGGGCCGCGTAGGGGGTGAATGCGGTGGTCATGTCGCTCATGTCCGCCCCCCTTCTGCCATGCGCCGCTCATTGCTCCGCCACTCCGTCCGCCATGCGGCCCTTGCCGTTGCCGTATTGCCTGATCCTGCCAGAACCGCCGGCAGGAATGCGCTTGTTCCCCCCGTGCACGGAAGGAACAACGCCGCCCCCCCCGCCGCACAGGCCCAGATGATGATCTCGGGCATGATTTGCGTTTCCTTGCATTTTCGAATCCGTTCGCCAGGCCATTATATATGCAAAAAAATGAATTTGTCATGCTTTTTTTGTGCAACCCCGTGCCCGGCCCCGCCGGGCCTCCGGACCGCGCGCCCACAACCGTCCGTTCAGACGGGTTTCAGGCCGATCTTGCCAGCTTCTCCAGTTCGCAGCGGGCAATGATCCGCACCTCGCCACGCGCGGCCTCGATCCAGCCGCGCCGGCGGAATTCCTGCAATTGGCGCGAGATCACCTCGCGTGCGGTGCCCAGTTCTGCCGCAAGATCATGATGGGTGGCGCGAACCGTGCTGGTCTCGTCGGCCAGGCTCAGCAGCCGCTGTGAAAGCCGGCTGTCCACCCTGCGAAAGGCAACATCCCTGACCACGGAACCAAGCTGCACCAGACGCAGGGAATAGGTATCGATGACAAATCTCCGGAACGGGGCGCTTTCCCCCATCAGCTGGTCGCACAATACGGGCGGAACGGCCGCAACCTGCACCGGCGTTTCGGCAATGCCTTCGATCACGCCTTCCGCGGTATTGCTTCCGTGCGGCACCTGATAGGTCGAGGGCATCACGCAGGCCTCTCCCGCGTGAACCCGGAACAGAACGATCCTGTGTCCGCAGCCGACCGATTGCAGAACACGCATGTCGCCCCTGATGATGAACAGCAGGTTTCCGACTGCCCTTTCGGCGTCGAACACCTTTTCGCCCGGATCGACATTCATCACCCGCGTGCCGGCCAGCAACCGGTTTCGCACATCGTCATCAAGCCCGGAAAGGGCCCGGAAATTCTCAGTCCACTGCATCCTGCTCTACTTTCGGACCTGACAGTTTCCGCGCGCTTCCAGATCCCGCTGGGGGCGTTGTAATCAATCATCAGCACCAACTCTATGCGGCATCTTGGCAAGGCGCCGGAATGCCCGTCAGCCGGTTCGGATCAGCACCTGAAGATCCGCCACATTGGTTCCTGTCGCTCCGGTGATCAGCAGGTCGCCCGAGGCTTTCAGCGCGCGATAGCTGTCATGCGCGGCCAGAAGCGCCCCGGGGTCGATTCCCGCCGCGCGCATCCGCGCAGGGCTTGTGCCATCGACCAGCCCGCCGGCAGCGTCTGTCGGACCATCGCGCCCGTCGGTGCCCCCCGACAGGAAGACGTAATCGCCCAGGCCCCGTCTTTCGGCCAGAAGCGCCACCCGCAGCGCCAGTTCCTGATTGCGCCCGCCCCTGCCACCCCCACCGCCGCCAGCCGGCAGGCGCACCGTGGTTTCGCCGCCGAACAGCCAGATACCGGGGCCGGTGGCGAAATCCAGGATGTACCGGGCGGCTTCGGCCACATCGCCCACAAGCGGCATCGGGCAGGAATGCGCCGCATCGCCCGCCGCCGCCTTCATGGCAGCAAGAGAAAGGGCATTCGAGCCGATGATCCGGTTTTCGGCGGCCGGAAGCGGCGCAGCGATCCGGCCCGAGGCAGACAGGTGGCGGCGCACCGAGGGCGGCAGCGCCTCCCATATGCCCAGCTGTCGCGCCAGCGCCCGCGCCTCGGCCCGGCTGCCCAGCGGCGGCGCAGCAAGGCCGCTGGCGATCACCCGCGGATCGTCTCCCACCACATCCGACAGCAGCAGCGCGTGCACCGGGGCCGGCGCGGCAAGCGCCGCGAACCCTCCGCCCTTCAGCCGCGAAAGCTGCTGGCGCAGCAGGTTCATGGCGCGGATATCGGCCCCCGAGGCCAGCAGCAGACGGTTGACCTCGGCCTTGTCGGCAAGGCTCAGCCCCGCGGCCGGGGCCGGCAGCATGGCCGACCCCCCGCCGCTGATCAGCGCCAGCACCCGATCATCCGCACCGGCCGCCGTCAGCCGCGCCATGACGGATTCCGCCGCCCGCAGACCGCCTTCGTCGGGCACCGGGTGGCCGGCTGTCAGCACCTCGGCCCCGGCCAGCGGACGGGCGTTTTCGCGATTGGTGACAACCAGTGCCGAGACCGGCCCCGAAAGCGCGCCGAGCGCCGCTTCGGCCATCGCCCGCGCGGCCTTGCCAACGGCAATCACATGGGTAACGCCCCCCGCCGGCGGCACCGCAGCGGAGCGCTGAGAAAGCGCCAGGCGCACCGCCCGGCCCGGTTCGGCCGCGGCCACCCCGGCCCGAAACAGGCGCAGGGCCCGCTGGCGCATGTCGTGCATTGCGCAACACCTCCTGCCCGCCCTTTTCCCCTGTTTTTCCGCCACGGTCCAGCCCGACTCTCTGCTGCCGCGCATCCGGCACCGCAATCCGGCCGCCCGCCCCTGCCCATGCCCCGACGAAAAGGAGCCGGCCAGGGGAAACAGCCGGTGAACATCTGGTGATGATGCGCTTCTTCCCTTGACCTTCCCGTAACTGGAAGCCCCAAATCAGACGGAAGCCGCAGATATCCGAAGCGGATTTTTCCGATGGAGAACACCATGAAGAATACCGGCAAGAAGGAAACAGGCAGGGCGGGCACGGACCCCGCTGTGCAGGGCACGCACTCCTGCTGCCCTGCACAGCGGCAGGATCAGCGGCAGGCGGAAGTTCCCGGCACATGCGGCAAGAGCTCCGAAAGCAGCGTGTCGGAACATGCGGCACCGGCAAGCCCTGCCCCGGATCGCGCAGAGGGCCGGGGCAAGGGCGTCACGATCCGGATCGAAGGCATGTCCTGCGCCTCCTGCGCCGGGCGGGTTGAAGGCGCGCTGAGGGAACTGCCGGGCGTAACGGAAGCCACCGTGAACCTGGCCTCGGAAAGCGTGCGGGTGACACACACTGCGCAAACGCCCCTGCCCGCGATCACTGCCGCGCTTGCTCGGGCCGGTTATCCGGCGGTGACCGAAAGCGTGACGCTCGAGATCGAAGGCATGTCCTGCGCCTCATGCGTGGGGCGGATCGAACAGGCGCTGAAACGGGTGGAAGGGGTGGTGCAGGCAACCGTGAACCTGGCCACCGAAAGCGCCAGGATAGACTATCTGGCCAGCGCCATCACCCCCGAAGAACTTGCCCGGATCGTGACCGATTCCGGCTACCCCGCCCGGATAAAGGCCGCCGCAACCCCGGACAAGGCCCGTGCAACCCGCAAGGAGGAGGAAGCCCGCGCGCTGGCCCGCAAGACGCTGATTGCCGCCCTTCTTACCCTGCCGGTATTCCTTGCAGAGATGGGGGGGCACGTGATTCCGGGGCTGCGCCAATGGATCGAGGGCAGCATCGGCCGGCAGACCCTGTGGCTGATCGAATTCGTTCTTGCCACCGCGGTGCTGATCGGACCCGGCCGGCAGTTCTATGCAAAGGGCTTTCCGGCACTGGCGAAGGGCACGCCCGACATGAATTCGCTGGTGGCACTCGGCACCTCCGCCGCCTGGACATATTCGGTGGTGGCCACCTTTGTCCCCGCGCTGCTGCCTGCACAGGCGGTGAATGTCTATTACGAAGCCGCGGCAGTGATCGTGGTGCTGATCCTGCTGGGCCGCACGCTCGAAGCCCGCGCCAAGGGGCGCACCGGGCAGGCGATCCGCAAGCTGGTGGGCCTTCAGCCGAAAGAGGCGCGGGTGGAGCGCGACGGTGAAATCCGCCAGCTGCCGATTGCCGAAATCCGCCCCGGAGACGTGATCCACGTGCGTCCGGGCGAACGCATCCCGGTGGATGGCGAAGTGATTTCGGGCCACTCCTTCGTGGATGAAAGCATGATCACCGGCGAGCCGGTTCCCGTGGAAAAGAGCGAAGGCGCCGAGGTAGTGGGCGGCACGGTCAACACCACCGGTGCGCTTGGCTTCCGGGCCACCCGCGTGGGTGGCGATACGCTGCTTGCCCAGATCATCCGCATGGTGGAAGAGGCCCAGGGAACCAGACTGCCGATCCAGGGGCTGGTCGATCGCATCACCGGCGTCTTCGTGCCCGTGGTGATGGCAATCGCGGCACTTGCGATACTGGCCTGGCTGATCTTCGGTCCGGCGCCGGCACTTTCGTTTGCACTGGTGGCAGGGGTGTCGGTTCTGATCATCGCCTGCCCCTGCGCCATGGGGCTGGCCACGCCCACCTCGATCATGGTGGGCACGGGGCGTGCGGCCGAAATGGGCGTGCTGTTTCGCAAGGGCGATGCGCTGCAGCGGTTGCAGGCGGTGAAGGTGCTTGCGCTCGACAAGACCGGCACCCTTACCGAAGGGCATCCGGTGCTGACCGATCTGGCCATCGCCGATGAGCTTCCCGAAGGCATGCAGGAAGACGACGTGCTGCGCCTTGCCGCCGCGGTGGAGGCAAAAAGCGAACATCCGATCGCCCGCGCCATCGTGGACGCCGCCCGCAAGCGGGGCCTTGCCCTGCCCGATGTGCGGGATTTCGCCTCGCACACGGGGCTTGGTGTCGGAGCGCGGGCCGATGGCCACCGGATCCTGATCGGAGCCGACCGGCTGATGAATGACGAAGGGATCGCCCCTGGAAACCTGAAGATCTCAGGAGAGGCCCTTGCAAAAGAGGGGAAAACACCCCTGTATGCCGCGATCGACGGAAAGGCGGCAGCAGTGCTTGCAGTGGCCGATCCGATCAAGAAGGGCAGCCCTGAAGCGATTGCCGCGCTGCATGAAGCAGGCCTTGAGGTGGCCATGATCACCGGCGACAACCGCGCCACCGCCCAGGCTATCGCCCAACAGCTCGGCATTGACAAGGTGGTGGCCGAAGTTCTGCCCGACGGCAAGGTGGAGGCCGTGAAGGCCCTGCGTGCGCGCCACGGCACCATCGCCTTTGTGGGCGATGGCATCAACGATGCTCCGGCACTGGCCGCCGCCGATGTGGGCATTGCCATCGGCACCGGCACCGACGTGGCGATCGAGGCGGCCGATGTGGTGCTGATCTCGGGTGATCTGCGGGGCGTTGTCAACGCTTTCGAGATCAGCCGCCGCACCATGCGCAACATCCACCAGAACCTGTTCTGGGCCTTCGGCTACAACGTGCTGCTGATCCCGGTGGCTGCGGGTGTTTTCTATCCTGTCTTCGGCATGCTGCTCTCGCCCGCGCTGGCCGCCGGAGCGATGGCTCTTTCCAGCGTCTTCGTGCTGACGAACGCCCTGCGCCTGCGCCGGGCAAGGCCGGTACTCGGCGAAGATGCCACTCCCCGCGGCGGAGAGGGAAACAGCCCTCCGGTCTCCGCCACGGCAGCCGCAATCGCCACACGATGAACGGAATCAACAGAAGGAACGTGTCATGAACATCGGAGAAGTTGCCGCGCGCTCGGGCCTGCCGGCCAAGACCATCCGATATTACGAGGAAATCGGCCTGATCACCCCCCTGCGCGACGTGAACGGATATCGCGCCTTCCGCGAAAGCGATCTGCACAAGCTGGCCTTCATCGCCCGCGCCCGTGCATTGGGCTTCACCATAGAAGACTGCCGCGCCCTGCTTGCCCTTTACCAGGACGAACATCGCGAAAGCCGCGACGTGAAGCGCCTGGCACAAAGGCATCTGGACAAGATCGCAGAAAAGATCCGCACCCTTGAATCCATGCGCGAAACGCTGTCCGAACTGATCGAGGCCTGCGCCGGCGATCATCGCCCCGACTGCCCGATCCTGAAGGGGCTTTGCGAAGAAAGCGGCAAGGCCCCCGGCAAGGGCGTGGCCTGATGGCCGCCGGAACGGGCCCGCATGAAGCCCCCCATGACCGCCCTCCCGAAGCCGGAGGGTTTGCCTCTGCGCCTTCCGGGCCGGCCCTTGCCGGCGGTCACGCCGGCCATCTGCCCGCACGCGGGCGGGCGCTGGCAGTATCGGCCTGGCTTACCGGCATCTATTTCCTGATCGAACTGGCCGTGGGGCTGTGGACGGGCTCGGTGGCGGTGATCTCCGACACCTTTCACACGTTCCCGGCAGTGGGAGGCGTGCTGATCGCCCTGCTGGCCGCGCGCATTGCCCGCCGCCCGGCGGATCATGAAAGAAGCTTTGGCTGGCGTCGGGCCCAACTGATCGGTGCGCCCGGAAAAATCCCCGGGATCGGGAACGTGCACCATGTTCATGCCTGGGCGCTGACCTCGGGCCATCACCTGTTCGCCGCCCATCTGCGCCCTGCCCCCGGCCACGCCGGGGAAGCCCCTGCCATCCTGCGCACGGCACATGACATCCTGCGCCGCCGCTTCGGCTTTCGCCTTGTCACGCTGCAGATCGAAACCGGATGTCTTGACGAAAGCGGCGCCGAGGATATCGGATATCATCCGTCCCCTCATCCCGACCTCACCCCATGGAAAACCGGAGCACACCCATGAATGACAGCCGCCGCCACTTCCTTGCCGGCCTTGCCGCCACTGCCGCAACCACTGCCGCGGCCACCCTTCCGGCCCTGCCGCACGCGGCCCGCGCCCAGGGCTACAGGCGTCCGCCACTGGCCATGCCGCCGCTTCTGGATGCCACCGGCAGCGGCCGTTTCAACCTTTCCGCGCAGGCCGGGCAAAGCGATTTCTGGGGCAGTGGAAAATCTCTCTCGTCCACCTGGGGCTTCAATCAGCCCTACCTGGGCCCCACCCTGCGCCTGCCCGCCAGGGGCGAGGTGTCCGCACGGGTGGAAAACACCCTGCCCGAGGAAATCAGCGCTCACTGGCACGGGCTGATCGTGCCCGGCGAGGTGGACGGCGGCCCCCACCAGCCGATCGCACCGGGCACGGCATGGGAACCCATCTTGCCACTTGACCAGATGCCCGCAACCGTCTGGTATCACTCGCATATCCACGGAAAGACGGCACCGCAGGTCTATCGCGGTCTGGCCGGGGTCATCCATCTGACCGACGGTCGTGACGATGCCCGCGGCCTGCCCTCGGCCTACGGGGCCGACGATCTGACCCTGGTGATCCAGGACCGCCGTTTCGATCGTCGCGGACAGATGATCTATGACCCTGCCATGCCCGACATCATGATGGGTTTCCAGGGAAACGTGCTCATGATCAACGGACAGATCGCCCCCGTCGCCCGGGTGCCGAAGGGAATCGTTCGCCTGCGCCTGCTCAATGCCTGCAATGGCCGTGTGCTGACCCTGCACATGGCAGAAGGCCGCCCCCTGCATCTGATCAGCACCGACAGCGGCCTTCTGCCCGCCCCCGAGGCGCTTGAAACCCTGGTTCTTGCGCCGGCCGAGCGGGCCGAGGTGCTGCTGGATTTCTCGGACGGAACCCAGGGCCTGCTGGCCACCGGCCCCAACCCCAACAGGGGCATGATGGGCGGGGGCGGCATGATGGGCCGCCGACGGGGCGGCATGACAGGCGGGGGCAACGGGGGCTTCGAAATCCTGCCGATCTCGGTGGATCCCGCCCTGCCCGCGCGCATCACCCGCCTGCCCGAAAACATCGGCGGCTCTCTGCCCGCCCATGATCCGGCCGAGGTCGTGCTCACCCGCCGGATCAGCCTGGACATGGGCATGGGCCCCGGCATGATGATGCGCCCCAGCGGTGCGCGGTTTGCGATCAACGGCCAGCCCTTCCGCATGAATCGCCTGAATTTCGCCGCCCGCACGGATCAGCTGGAACATTGGGTGATCCGCGGCCACATGATGGCGCATCCCCTTCACGTGCATGGCTGCGCCTTCCAGATCCTGCGCGAAAACGGCAGCCCCCCCCTGCCGCAGAACCGGGGCTGGAAGGATACCGTGCTGGTTAACGGTCAGGCCGAGATCCTGGTGCGCTTCCCCCATGCCGCGCCCTCCGAACTTCCCTACATGTTCCACTGCCATATCCTGGAACACGAGGACGGCGGCATGATGGGGCAGTTTTCCGTGGGCTGACCGGCGGTGATCCGCCCCCCCTTGCGCCCGGCGCAAAACTGGGCAAACCTTTGCCCGGAACGGTGCTGCTCACGCGCCGGAAGGAGGACCCATGCCCGCACTGGAACCACCTGCAAACCCCGAGGAAAACCCCCGCGTAAAAGCCGTGTTCGATGATATCCGCGCCACCCGCGAAAGCGATTTCATCAACAACATCTGGCGCTTCCTTGCCACCGACCCGGACCTTCTGGAGCGCACCTGGGCCGAAGTGAAGGAAGTGATGGCCACGCCGTCCAGCCTTGATCCGCTGACCAAGGAGCTGATCTATCTCGCAGTCTCGATCATCAACAACTGCCACTACTGCATCCATTCCCATTCCGCCGCCGCCCGCGCCAGGGGGATGACTCCCGAACAGCATGCCGAGGTGCTGAAGATCGTGGCGCTGGCCGCCAAGACGAATCACCTTGCCAATGCCATGCAGGTGCCGGTGGACGATGCATTCGTGGTCGGCAGCAGGGAGGGCTGAGACATGGTGCTTGCAATCGCCGCCGAAAGGACGGGCGGCCCCGAGGTTCTGCGTGTCCGCGATCTGCCCCTGCCCGAGCCGGGAGCGGGCGAAGCGCTGGTGCGCCACCGCGCGATCGGTGTCAACTTCATCGACACCTATTTCCGCAACGGCCTCTATCCCTGGCCGGTCGAACGCGATCTGGTGCTCGGCAGCGAAGCCGCCGGCGTGATCGAGGCGCTCGGCCCCGGAGTGGATGATCTGGAGGTGGGCCAGCGCGTGGCCTATACCATCCCGAACGGCGCCTATGCCGAGGCCCGCGTTCTGGAAGCCCGCCATCTGGTGCCACTGCCCGATGCGATCAGCGACGAGGTGGCCGCCGCCGCCATGCTCAAGGGCCTGACGGCCCGCTACCTGCTGCACGATACCCACCCGGTGCAGAAGGGCGATACCGTGCTTTTCCACGCAGCCGCCGGCGGCGTGGGTCTGATCGCCGGACAATGGCTGGCGAGCATGGGTGTGCAGGCGATCGGCACCGCGGGCGGCCCCGAGAAATGCGCCCTGGCGCGGGCGCATGGCTATGCCCATGTGATCGACTACAGATCCGAGGATTTCGTGGCCCGGGTGCGCGAGATCACCGGCGCAAGGGGCGTGTCGGCCACCTATGACAGCGTGGGGCGCGATACCTATCCGGGATCACTCGAAGTGCTGCAGACCTTCGGTCATTTCATCAGCTTCGGACAATCATCGGGGCCGGCCTCCGGTTTCAGCCTTGCCGATCTCGCCAGGGGATCGCTCAGTGCAACCCGGCCGGTGCTGTTCCATTACACCGACAACCGCGCCTGGCTGCTGAAAGCCGCCGATGATCTGTTTGCGATGATCGGCAGCGGAAAGATCCGGATCGCCATCAACCAGCGCTTTCCCCTGGCCGATGCGGCCGAAGCACACCGCGCGCTTGAAGCGCGCAAGACAACCGGATCAACCGTTCTGATCCCCTGACACAGCGAAGGAAATCCTCATGGCAGTCGGAAAGATCATCCACACATGGTTCGAAGGCGATTGGCACGAAGGCAACCCGGCCGTGATGCGTGCTGCCGATCACGGCACCTGGCTGGGCACGCTGGTGTTCGATGGCGCGCGCGCCTTCGATGGCCTTGTACCGGATCTTGTTCCCCACATGGAACGGGTCAACAACTCGGCCCGCGTGATGGGGCTTGAGCCGACAAGAACCACCGAAGAGCTTTGCACGCTGGTGCATGAGGGGCTCGGGCGCTTTGCGCCCGGCGCGGCGGTCTATATCCGGCCGATGTACTGGTCAACCGAAGGGGGCGCGGGGGTGATCATCGCCGATCCGGAATCAACCGCCTTCTGTCTCTGCCTCGAGGAAATCCCGATGCCCCCGCCCGATGCCACCCAGACGCTGTGCCGCACCCGATATGTCCGCCCCCTGCTGGCAACCGCGCCGGTCAACGCCAAGGCCGCCTGCCTTTACCCCAACAACGCCCGCATGATCGGCGAGGCCCAGGCACGGGGCTATTCCAATGCGCTGGTGGCCGACATGCTGGGCAACGTGGCCGAAACCGCCACAGCCAACATCTTCATGGTGAAGGACGGGCACGTGCGCACCCCGATCCCGAACGGCACCTTCCTGAACGGGATCACCCGCCAGCGCATCATCGCCCTGCTGCGCGCCGATGGCACCGAAGTGGAGGAATGCACCCTGACCTTTGACGATTTCCTCGCTGCCGACGAAGTGTTCATGACCGGCAACCTTTCCAAGGTAACGCCGGTGGTGAAATTCGAAGACCGCGAATACCCTGTCGGCCCGGTGGCAAAACGCGCGCGAACCCTTTACTGGGACTGGGCAAAAAGCGGAAGTTGAGCGCCGCTTTCATCGCTGCTCCCGGAATGTTCCCCGGAGGCAGGAAACCTCAATGCCTCCGGGGGAGCATTCCGGCCAGAATGAAGGCACACGTGCTTCAGACCAGCGCGAAGATTCTGGCCGGCCCGCCCGAGCCGCCGCGGTGCTTGGGCGCACCGATCACCAGTGTGGCACCGGCCGCCGGCACGCGATCGAGATTGGCGAGATTCTCGATTCCGAAGCGCCCCGAGGGCAGCCAGGCGTAATGGGTCACGAAATCCTTCGACGGCCCGTGATCGAGCGACAGCGTATCGACCGCCATCGAGGTGGCACCGGTTTCCTCCATCAGCATCTTCGCCGCCTCGACGTGAAAACCGGGGAAATGCATCACCCCGTCGCCATCGGCATTGCGGAACCTGTCGGTGGCCACATGTGCCGCCCAGCCCGAATTCATCGCCACGCAGGCGTTCGGCGGAATATCGCCATTGGCGGCGATCCAGGCCTTGATGTCGTCAGGAGTGACCTGCGCATCGGGATTTTCGGCGGCGCGGGCGCGGATATCGATCACGCAAAGCGGCGCCACCAGATTTTCGACCGGAATCGCATCGACCGAATTGCCGTCGGCCGAGAAGTGCAGCGGCGCATCGATATGGGTGCCCGTATGTTCGTTCAGCGACAGCTGGAACAGATTGAAACCGTTGTCGGCAAAATTGAACTTCTGCTCGATGCTGATGCCGGGCTGGCCGAAATAGGTAGGAAATTCGGCATCATAGGTGTGGGTCATGTCCTCGACCTTCTGATGACCGCCGGCAAGTGCCGGAGCAGCGCCGAGGGTGCTGCCGGCTGCCAGCGCCGCTCCGCCCGCAGCTGCCGCCCTGAAGAACGCGCGGCGCGAAAGCATCCGCTTCTTCACCGCATTCATCACGCAGATATCGCACATGGTATCTTCCTCCCTTGCTGATCTGGTCGCGGGTCAGCGCCGCCCGACCTTGCGGCAAGATTAGCGTGCGATTGCGGGAATGGAAGATTTTTTTACCGGCCGATCAGACAGCCGCCGGCGGCAGTGCATGCGGGAAAGGGTGGTGGGTGATGAGAGACTCGAACTCCCGACATCTTCGGTGTAAACGAAGCGCTCTACCAACTGAGCTAATCACCCGCCGGGGGCTGCTTATCCAAGCCCGGGCGTCTGCGCAAGGGTTTTCGCACGGCCGGCGCCTCGGGACAGCATGCGGGCAAAGCGGCCGTTCTGGGCCGATGGGATGGCAGGATGGTGGGTGATGAGAGATTCGAACTCCCGACATCTTCGATGTGAACGAAGCGCTCTACCACTGAGCTAATCACCCTTCGCCGGGCTATTTAATCTGCCCGCCCTGCCCTTGCAAGGGGGTTCGGGAAGACCCCGCGCGGTTTTTCGGCTGGCGGATGCGGCAGGTCAGGATACGGGCGTTTCCGTTTTCCTTCTCGCGCTTGACGACAAGCTTTCCGAAAGGCGGCAGGTTCAGATCCTCGCCCGCCGCAAGAGCCTCGCCCAGAACCGCGAGCATGGCTTCCACCACCGGTTTGACATCGCGCTTCCTGTGCCCCGAGCGCTCGACGACCCGATCCAGAATATCCTTCTTGCCCAGCCTGACGCGCGGCGCCGCGTGAAGCGGCATTCCGGCAAGACCATCCGCCCCCCGGGGCGAAGCTGATGACGAAGACGCAGAAGCGGGGGCTGAGGCGGCGGAGATATCAGGGCCGGCGACCGGTGGCTTTCCCTTTGCCGGGTTTCTGTCTGGCGATGCGGCCTTCTTCCCTGCCCTGGCCGTGGCAGCGCTGACCCTTGCCTTGGAAGATGTCCGTTTGCGGGTGGATCTCTTGCGCGTGGTTGCCATGATGTCGTGCCCTTTCTGTTCCGCCGGCGGAAAGACCGGCACTGTGACGCCTTTGCCAGGCAAAGACAAGAACGCCCGCCACATTTTCAGGCGCGCTCGTCCTTGGGTGATCCCATGACCACATAGGTCTGCAACGAACGCACCTGCGGCAGAACCCCCAGGATATCGGTGTGGAAATGTTTGTAGGCCGCCATGTCGGCGGTTTCGACCCGCAGAAGATATTCCACATTGCCGGTGATGTTGTGGCATTCGCGCACCTCCGGGACATGTGCCAGAGCGCGCTCGAAATCCACCTGCGCCTTCCTGGTGTGCTCGACCAGCCCCACTGCCACATAGGCCACGAAGCCAACTCCGCGCGCAGCCGGATCAAGCACCGCGCGATAGCCGCGGATCATGCCGCTGTGCTCAAGCTCCTTCACCCGGCGCGAACAGGCCGAGGGCGACAGGCCGACGCGCGCGGCCAGTTCGGTGTTGGTCAGGCGGCCGCCCTCTGACAGGGCCTGCAATATCTTTTCCGAAATTCCGTCCATGATGCTTGTTCCGTGCACGATCCATGCATTACAGAACAACATTGCACGGATATTGCGCGAAATACAGCGTAATATTGCATTCATGACGCAGGAAATGATGCTTTCCCTCGCCGCCTTTGCTGCAGCCGCTTCGATCACGCCGGGGCCCAACAACCTTATGCTGCTGGCCTCGGGCGCCAATTTCGGCCTGCGCCGGACGCTGCCGCATATGATCGGGGTCACGCTGGGGCACATGGCGATGATCCTGATTCTGGGGGCGGGGCTGGCAGAGGCGTTCGCGCTCTGGCCGCGCCTTCAACTGCTGCTGAAGATCGCCTTCGCAGGCTTCATGCTGCCTCTTGCCTGGCGGATCGCCAATGCCGCCCCGCCCCCCGGGCACGGCAGACAGGCCACCGGGCAGCCGCTCACCCTTCTGCAGGCGGCGTTGTTCCAGTGGGTGAATCCCAAGGCCTGGGCCATGGCGCTCGGGGCGCTGGCCGTCTATGCGCCCGCGGGCAGCGGAATGGCCGGGGTGAGCATCGTGGCCGGGACATTCACACTGGTGAACCTGCCCTCGGTTACCTGCTGGGTGGTGATTGGCACGCAGATCAGGGGGCTGCTGGACGTGCCCTGGAAGCGGCGTCTGTTCAATGGCATGGCAGCACTGCTGTTGCTGGGATCGCTCTGGCCGATCCTTGCCGGCGCACCCCCGAACTGAGGGCCGGGCGGCATCGATTGCCGGCCTCCCGCCATCAGACAATCCCGGGGGCGATGGCCCATGCCCCCAAGCCCCGGGGCCACTCTCGGGCGCATGCGAAAGGGCGCCCGCGAAGGGCGCCCTGACCGTTTCGGCCGTTTCACCGTTGCATGGCCGTTGCCGCGGCCTCTCCCAGCCCTGGCTCGGTCAGCCGCCGACACAGGCAGCCGGCCGACGGGAATGCTCCGGCTCAGTGCGCGGCCTTTCCCGTGGCCTCGACCGCGCGGGCGGCCAGAGCGGCCTGGGCAGCGGCTTCCTCGGCCGCCTCGTCCCATTCGATCGGCTCGGGGCGCTCCGTCAGCGCATGTTCGAGCACCTCGCGCACATGGCTGACGGGGATGATCTTCAGCCCTTCCTTCACGTTATCGGGAATTTCGGGCAGATCCTTGGTGTTTTCCTCGGGAATCAGCACCGTCTTCACCCCGGCACGCAGGGCCGCAAGCAGTTTTTCCTTCAGCCCCCCGATCTGCAGCACGTTGCCCCGCAGGGTGACTTCGCCGGTCATCGCCACATCCTTGCGCACGGGAATGCCGGTCAGCACCGAAACGATCGAGGTAACCATCGCGATGCCGGCCGAAGGGCCATCCTTGGGAGTGGCGCCCTCGGGCACGTGCACATGGATGTCGATCTTTTCGAACACCGGGGGTTTCACCCCGATCTCGGGCGCGATCGAGCGCACGAAGGAGCTTGCCGCATCGATCGATTCCTTCATCACGTCGCCAAGCTTTCCGGTGGTCTTCATGCGGCCCTTGCCGGGCAGCTTCAGCGCCTCGATCGACAGGATCTCGCCACCGACGCTCGTCCAGGCCAGGCCGGTGACAACACCAACCTGATCTTCCTTCTCGGCCATGCCATAGCGGAATTTCCTGGCCCCCAGCAGTTCCTCAAGCATTTCGGACGTGACATGCAGCGCCTCGGCCTCGTTGCGGACGATCTTCGTGACCGCCTTGCGGGCCAGCCGCGCGATCTCGCGCTCGAGGTTGCGCACCCCGGCTTCGCGGGTGTAGGTGCGGATGATGTCGAGCAGCGCATCGTCCGAAAGCGAGAACTCGCCCTCTTTCAGGCCGTGATCCTTCATCTGCTTGGGAATCAGGTGCTGGCGGGCAATCTCGGCCTTCTCGTCCTCGGTATAGCCGGCCAGCGGGATCACCTCCATCCGGTCAAGCAGCGGCCCCGGCATGTTGTAGGTATTGGCCGTGGTCAGGAACATCACGTTCGACAGATCGTATTCCACCTCGAGGTAGTGATCCACGAAGGTGGCGTTCTGCTCGGGATCGAGCACCTCGAGCATGGCGCTGGCCGGATCGCCGCGGAAATCCTGGCCCATCTTGTCGATCTCGTCGAGCAGGATCAGCGGATTGGTGGTTTTCGCCTTCTTCAGCGCCTGGATGATCTTGCCCGGCATCGAGCCGATATAGGTGCGTCGGTGGCCGCGGATCTCGGATTCGTCGCGCACCCCGCCAAGGCTGATGCGGATGAACTCGCGCCCGGTGGCCCGCGCCACCGACTTGCCAAGGCTTGTCTTGCCCACCCCCGGCGGGCCGACGAGACACAGGATCGGCCCCTTCAGCTTTTTCGAACGCTGCTGCACCGCCAGATATTCGACAATGCGTTCCTTCACCTTTTCCAGACCATAGTGATCCCGGTCCAGGATCTTCTGGGCACGGCCGAGATCCTTCTTGACGCGGCTCTTCACGCCCCAGGGCAGGGCCAGCAGCCAGTCAAGATAGTTGCGCACGACAGTTGCCTCGGCGCTCATCGGGCTCATGCTCTTCAGCTTCTTCAGCTCGGCCTCGGCCTTTTCGCGCGCCTCCTTCGAAAGCTTCGTGGCGGCGATCCTTTCTTCAAGCTCGGCGATCTCGCCCGCGCCGTCCTCGCCTTCGCCCAGTTCCTTCTGGATCGCCTTCATCTGTTCGTTGAGGTAATATTCGCGCTGCGTGCGCTCCATCTGGCTTTTCACCCGGGTCTTGATCTTCTTCTCGACCTTGAGCACGCTCATCTCGCCCTGCATCAGGCCATAGATCTTTTCAAGCCGATCGGCGATGTCGAGGGTTTCCAGAAGCTCCTGCTTCTGCGCCACCTCGACCCCCAGATGCCCGGCCACCATATCGGCCAGACGGGCGGGATCACGGGTTTCCGAAATTGCCGCCAGGGCTTCCTCGGGGATGTTCTTCCTGATGCGGGCGTATTGCTCGAATTCCTCACCGATCGAACGCACCAGCGCCTCGATCACCGCCGGATCGCCTTCGGTTTCCTCAAGCCTTTCGGCATGCGCCTCGAAGAAATCGGCGGTGTCGAGATAATCGAGGATGCGCACCCGCTCCTGCCCCTCGACCAGCACTTTCACGGTGCCGTCGGGCAGTTTCAGAAGCTGCAGCACGTTGGCCAGCACTCCGACACGGTAGATGCCCTCGGAATCGGGATCATCGGCGGCCGGGTCGATCTGGCTGGCCAGCAGGATCGGCTTGTCGTCGCGCATTACCTCTTCGAGGGCGCGCACCGATTTTTCCCGCCCCACGAAGAGCGGCACGATCATGTGCGGAAATACCACGATATCGCGCAGCGGAAGGACAGGATAGGATTGTATCAGTTTGTCGCTCATCTAGGCTTCCTCGTAGGCTTCCCTGGCTCGCGGCAAGTGCCGTTTCCGCCGCAGGATGCCGGGGTTGATCTCATGTTCTGGCGCAGACCCTTCTGCCCTGTTGCCGTATCTTTTCCGCATCTGCCATACCGGATTCGGCCGGTCCTGCCATTGTTGCGGGTGTTTCGTGAAAGAATGCCCAACAGGGCCGAACGGGGCAAGGGCGTAATGCCCGATCAGGCCGGTTTGCCCCCGTATTCGGGAAGAAACCGGCAGTCACCCCCCGAGATGGGAAGCATGGCAGGCAGAATCAAGGCTTGCGCGGCATGTTTGTTTTTCCGTTACGTCATCAACAAGGCGGAAACGGCGGAATTGTCAATGAAACGCCCCGGCGCGAAGCGGCCCTTCAGCCAGGGCCAGGTGCCCCGGCCCGGCTTCTAGAGCCTGTCGCACATGATCGGATTCGGCGCGGCAAGTGCGATCTGACGCGACATGCACTAGAGCGGCGCGATATCGCCCGGGGCCCTTCGTGCGTGAAAGGCGGCTTCCCATTCGGCGAATTTTCCTTCGCCGATGGCGGCACGCATGGCGGCCATCAGATCCTGGTAATACTGCAGGTTGTGCCATGTCAGCAGCATGGAACTGATGATTTCGCGGGCGCGGAACACATGATGCAGATAGGCCCGGCTGTAGCCGCGGCAGGCGGGGCAGCTGCAGTCCTCGTCCAGCGGGCGCGGATCGTCCGCATGGCGGGCGTTCTTGATGTTGACCACCCCGCGGCGGGTGAAGGCCTGCCCGGTGCGCCCCGAGCGGGTGGGCAGCACGCAATCCATCATGTCGATGCCGCGGGCCACCGCGCCGACGATATCCTCGGGCTTGCCCACCCCCATCAGATAGCGCGGGCGATCCTCGGGCAGCACGGGGGCGGCGAAATCGAGCGTGGCGAACATGGCCTGCTGCCCC
Source organism: Paracoccaceae bacterium (assembly GCA_026989355.1). Taxonomy (GTDB): domain Bacteria; phylum Pseudomonadota; class Alphaproteobacteria; order Rhodobacterales; family Rhodobacteraceae; genus WFVA01. Next base: position 62,802 of record JALSJM010000017.1, read on the forward strand.
TCGCCCACCGCCAGCCCGCCGATGGCGTAGCCGTCGAAACCGATCCGCTTCAGCGCCTCGGCCGATTCCTCGCGCAGATCGCGCTCCAGCCCGCCCTGCTGGATGCCGAACAGCGCGTGGCCGGGGCGATCGCCGAAGGCCGCGCGCGAGCGCTCCGCCCAGCGCATGGACAGGCGCATCGATTCGGCAATCCGCTCGCGCGGGGCGGGCAGCGCGGGGCATTCGTCGAAGGCCATCACGATGTCGGAGCCCAGCAGGCGCTGGATCTCCATCGAGCGCTCCGGCGTCAGTTCGTGGCGCGAGCCGTCAACATGGCTGCGAAAGGTCACGCCGCGTTCGCTCAGCCTGCGCAGTTCGGCCAGGCTCATCACCTGGAAGCCGCCCGAATCGGTCAGGATCGGGCGCTCCCAGTTCATGAAGCGGTGCAGCCCGCCCAGGCGGGCGATGCGCTCGGCCGTGGGGCGCAGCATCAGGTGATAGGTATTGCCCAGGATGATGTCGGCGCCGGTGGCGCGCACGTTTCCAGGCAGCATCGCCTTGACCGTGGCGGCGGTGCCCACGGGCATGAAGGCCGGCGTGCGGATCTCGCCGCGCGGGGTGCGGATCAGCCCTTGCCGCGCCCTGCCGTCGGTGGCGGTCAGTTCGAACGAAAAACTCGCACTCATGCTCGCCCCGATACCCGCTTTCGCCCCGAATGCAAAGCATGATGCGACATGGCACAGGCAGACCGCTCCGGCACATGATGCCACGCGTTGCCCCTTTACCCTGTCAGCCGGATAACCTATATCTTTAGTCAGGTAATATGCACGAGGCAGTCATGACCGCCGAAACAGGCACCGGACCCGAGGAACATCTGGAAGGCACCCCGCTGATCAAGCCCTCCAGCACCGATCATCCGCTGTACGATGCGATCGTGGAGGCCTGCCGGAGCGTCTATGATCCGGAGATCCCGGTCAATATCCATGATCTGGGGCTGATCTATACCATCGAAATCAGCGAAGAGGGCGATGTCACGGTGCTGATGACACTCACCGCGCCGGGCTGCCCGGTGGCGGGCGAGATGCCGGGCTGGGTGGCCGATGCCGTTCTGTCCGTGCCCGGGGTCAAGACGGTGGATGTGCGCCTGGTGTGGGAACCGCCCTGGGGCATGGACATGATGAGCGACGAAGCACGCCTGGAACTGGGCTTCATGTAGGCTCATGCGCCACGCATCCCCGTGCCCCGGCCCCGAGCGCTGTGCCCCGCATGGGCCGGCCGGCAGGAACAGGCACCGCCCCTCACCCGACGGAAAGGCCGGATGACCCTTCGCAAGACGGGCTCTCGCCGGTATCGCTGGCGCGCAAGGATCCGCGCGCGCACCCCGCGCTGCACGCTGTCTGACGACCTTGCCGCCTTCCTCTCCACCGCACCGCGTCCGGGCACCCTTGCCCGGCTGCGCGACAGTCTGGGCAGGCGGGGGCTTGCCGCCTTCCTGTTCCTGCTCGGCACCCTTGCCATGGTGCCCCTGCCCCCTGGCGGCAGCATCGTCTTCGGCGTTCCGGTGATCATCGTATCGGTGCAGATGATCCTGCAACGACAGGTGCTCTGGCTGCCCCGCCGGCTGCTCGAACGCCCCCTGAGCGAACGGCATCTGGATATCCTGGAACAGAAGATCCTGCCGCTCCTGCAACGTGCCGAAGGATATGTCCGGCCCAGATACTGGTTTCTGCCGGAGGGTTCCGCTCAGGCACTGACCGGCCTTCTGTGCATCATGCTGGCGATCCTGCTGATGCTGCCGATTCCATTCGGCAACTTTCCCGCCGCGCTCGGCATTGCCCTTCTGGCCCTGGCCCTGCTGCAGCGCGACGGGCTGCTGCTGCTGATCGCCCTTGCGGGGATCGCCGCCTGGCTTCTGGTCCTTTCGGCAATGACCGCCGGCATCATCGCCTTTGCCCGCGAGGCACTGTCGCGGGCAGGCGGACGCCCCTGACGCCCCTTCTTGCGAAACCCCCGTCCCGCCCTATACTCTGCAGGGAGACAAGCAGGAGAGAACACATGTTCGGCATTCCAGGCAATCCTCCCGTCACCCTGACCCGGGCCGCTGCCGCGCGCATCCGCGATCTGATGCAGCGCGAAGGTGCCGCCGGCCTGCGCATCGGCGTGAAAAAGGGCGGCTGCGCAGGCATGGAATACACCATGGAATATGTCGATGAGATCACCCCCGACGACGTGATCGTCGAACAGGACGGCGCCCGGGTGATGATCGCCCCGATGGCGCAGATGTTCCTGTTCGGCACCGAGATCGACTATGAGGTTTCGCTTCTGGAAAGCAGCTTCAGGTTCCGCAATCCCAATGTGACCGAGGCCTGCGGCTGCGGCGAGTCGATCAGGTTCGACGAAAGCCTCGCCTCCCCCGAATAGGCCGCCTTCCGAACAGGGCGCCCCCGCCCGCGGGCCTGCCCGGCAACGCTTCCACTTGCCGCATCCCCCGATAGTGCCCTTGCCTTCTGCCCTGCGGATGAGGCATCACCGGGGGCAGACAACAAAGGGAGCACCACCATGCGCAGGAAACTGGCTGCCGGCAACTGGAAGATGAACGGAACCGCCGCATCGCTCGGCGAAATCGACGCCCTGAAACAGGCATTTCCGGCACCGGGCTGCGAGATCCTGATCTGCCCGCCGGCAACGCTGATCCACCGGATGAGCGAACGCGCCACGGGCAGTGCGGTGATGGTCGGCGGGCAGGATTGCCACTGGCAGGAAACCGGCGCCCATACCGGCGACATCTCGGCCGGAATGCTGAAGGATGCCGGGGCCAGCCATGTGATCCTGGGCCATAGCGAACGGCGCGCCGACCACCATGAAACCGACGCCATCGTGCGCGCCAAGGCGGAAGCCGCCCGAGCCCGGGGGCTGGTGGCGATCATCTGCTGCGGCGAAAGCCTTGAAACCCGCGAGGGCGGCGAAACCCTGGCGCATGTGGGCCGCCAGATCGCAGGCTCTCTGCCCGATGGCTGCACCGGCACAAACACCGTGGTGGCTTATGAGCCGATCTGGGCCATCGGCACCGGTAAGGTGCCGACACTTGCGGAGATCGGCGAGGTGCACGATTTCATCCGCGCCGAACTGGTCGCCCGCTTCGGCCCCGGTGCAGGCAATGACATCCGCCTGCTCTACGGCGGCTCGGTCAAGCCCGTGAACGCCGCCGAGATATTCGGCGTTGCCAATGTGGATGGCGCTCTGGTTGGCGGTGCCTCGCTGAAGGCCGGTGATTTCGGCGGCATCGTCGCAGCCCTCGAAAACGCCTGACCGAACCGGACGATGCACCCGCCCCGGGACAGCCGCTCCCGGGGCTGCCCCCGGAGCTGACCCCGGAGCCGCCCCCGGAAACGATCACCCGACACCCCGGCACCGGACACAGTTCACGGGGTGCCGATTCCCTTTTCCGTCACCGGCCCCGAAAGCCCCGCCGGAAGCAGACCTCCGCCCCGGCGGAAACCTTCAGCGCAGCATCCGTTCCGGCCTCGTCACTTCAGCACCGTCTCGGGCCCCATCACCGCATTGGGAATCGCGGTTGAAAGCCAGGGAATGTAGGTGACCATGATCAGGAACACGAACAGCACCGCCAGGAAGGGCAGCGCCGCGCGCACCACACGCATCATGGGCATTCCCGCCACCCCCGAAGTGACGAACAGGTTCAGCCCGACCGGCGGCGTGATCATGCCGATCTCCATGTTGACCACCATGATGATCCCGAGGTGAATGGGATCGATGCCAAGTTCGATGGCGATCGGAAACACCAGCGGCGCCACGATCACCAGCAGGCCCGAAGGCTCCATGAACTGGCCGCCGATCAGCAGGATCACGTTGACCGCCACCAGGAACATCACCGGCCCCAGCCCGGCGCTCAGCATGGCCTGGGCGATATGCTGGGGCACCTGCTGCTCGGTCAGCACATGCTTGAGGATCAGCGCATTGGCGATCACGAACATCAGCATCACCGTCAGCTTTCCCGCCTCGAAAAGCGTATGGCGGGTATCACGGTGGAAAAGCGAAGTCAGCAGCGCCTGCGGCCTGTGCAGAACTGTCATCTTCTGCCCCCCGTTGGCCGCCGCCGAAAGCGGCCCCATGTCGCGATAGACGAAGCTGGCCACCAGAAAGGCATAGACTGACGCCACCGCCGCTGCCTCGGTCGGGGTGAAGAAGGCCTTGATGCCAAGGGGCGGAATGCCGTAGATGCCAAGCATGATGATCACGATCAGCATCAGCCCCCAGAAGGCATCGGCGAAGGAATCGAATACCTCGCCCCAGCCCTGCCATTCACCCTTGGGCATGTTCTTCACCCGCGCCATCACATAGATGGCGATCATCAGCATCACCCCGGCAAGAATGCCCGGAATGATGCCCGCCAGGAACATCCGCCCCACCGAAACCTCGACCGCCGCGGCATAGACCACCATCACGATCGACGGCGGGATCAGAATGCCCAGCGTGCCGGCATTGCAGATCACCCCGGCGGCGAAATCCTTGGTATAGCCCGCCTTCTTCATGGCCGCGATCACGATCGTGCCGATGGCCACCACGGTGGCCGGGGAAGAGCCCGAAAGAGCTGCAAAGATCATGCAGGCGAATACCCCGGCAATCGCCAGCCCGCCGCGCAGATGCCCGACAACGGCGATCGAAAAGCGGATGATCCGCCGCGCCACGCCGCCGGTGGACATGAAGGACGAGGCCAGGATGAAGAAGGGAATGGCCAGAAGCGTGGCGTGCCCCTGGAAGGCCTCGAACAGTGTCTGGGCGATCGAGGCAAGCGAGGTTTCGGAAAACAGCAGCAGATAGGCGATGCTCGATATCCCGAGCGAAACCGCGATCGGCACCCCCACCATCAGGAAGCCGATCACCATCACGAACAGCAGAACGACATCCATCACGCGCCCTCCCGGCCGGCCGGTGCGCCGGCCTCGATCAGTTCGTCTTCCACCTCGTGGCTGGCCACGATGCGATCCTGATCACCGGTCCATACCCGCCAGGCCACCTGCAGATAGCGAAACAGCAGCAGCGCCATGGACAGCGGCAGCACCAGATAGGGGATGGCGCGCGGCATCTTTTCGTATCGCTCACCGCCGTTCAGCACTCCGCCCAGCCATTGCAGCCAGCCGGGCATGGGGATGTCGTCCACCTCATACCAGCCCTTGGCGCGGAAGCTCTCTTCGAATCCGGTGGGCAGCATGCGCCCCGTGGTCTGCGGCAGGTTGGCGAAGTTCGCCCAGTAATCCCAGGCCCCCTTCAGCAGCAGAACGGAAAACACGATGCACACCGCCACCGCGAACAGCGCCATTGCCCGGCGCAGGGGCGAGGGGGCGATCTCGATCAGCGCGTCCACGCCCAGATGGCCGTTGGTCTTGACCAGATAGGACGCCCCCAGCAGCACCAGCCAGGCAAACAGGAATACCGTGGCCTCAAGCCCCCACAGCAGCCCCGACGCGAAGAACTTGCGCAGGATCACGTTGGCAAAGGTGATCACCACCATCAGTCCGAGAATGAGCGCGATCAGGTTTTCCTCGATCCGGTCGGTGAAACTTCGTGCGGCATCCTTCATCCTGCCTTCCCCTCTCCTGTCTGTTCCGGCACCTCTGCGAGCCATGCCCGGGCCGGCCCTCTGACGGGGCCTTCAGGCACTTGCGGCACGGGGCAGGCACCTCTGCCCGCCCCGGCTCTCTCTGATCGCATGAAACGAATGGCCCGATGGCCAGCAATCACATCTTTTCGTTGATCGCCTGCGCAGCGTCGATGTTCTCCTGGCCCACGTCATCGATGAACCTTTCCCATACAGGCTTCATCGCATCCACCCAGGCCTGGCGCTGCTCGGGCGTCAGTTCGCGCACCGGGCTGCCGGCGTCGATGATCGCCTGCCTGGCGGCCTCGTTCACCGCGAAGGCCTCGCTGTTGCGGGTGGCGGTGACCTCGGCAAGGATCTGCAGGAACTGCGTGCGCACGTCTTCGGGCAGGCTGTCGAGCCAGTCAACGCTGGTTACCACCAGGTAATCGATGATGCCGTGGTTGGTTTCGGTCACGCCGTCCTGCACTTCGAAGAACTTCTTGCCATAGATGTTCGACCAGGTGTTTTCCTGACCGTCAACCACGCCCTGCTGAAGGGCGCCGTAGACTTCGGAAAACGCCATCTTCTGCGGGATGCCGCCGATCGCCTCGATCTGGGCCACCAGCACTTCGGAAGGCTGCACGCGGAACTTCAGACCCTTGGCGTCAGACGGCAGCAGAAGCGGCTTGTTGGCAGAGAACTGCTTCATGCCGTTGTGCCAGAAGGCCAGCCCCTGCAGGCCGCGCTTCTGCATGCTGTCAAGCAGCGCCTGGCCGGCGGGCGAGGCCTGGAAAGCGTCCACGGCCTCGATGTTCTTGAACATGAAGGGCAGATCGAACAGGCGGAACTTCTTGGTGAAGGCCTCGAATTTCGACAGGCTGGGCGCGGCAAGCTGCACATCGCCGTTCAGCAGCGCCTCAAGCACCTTGTTGTCGTTGTAGAGGGTGGAGTTGGGATAGACTTCCATGCACATCTTGCCGTCCATCTCGGCATTGACACGCTGTTTCAGAAGCTCGGCAGCGATGCCCTTGGGGTGCTTGTCGGTATTCGTCACATGGCTGAACTTGACGACGATCTCGCCCTCGTCGCAGCCGTTCGGATCGGCGGTGGCTGCCCCGGCGGCAAGGGCAATGGCAGCCGCGGCGGCGGCGGTCAGGAATTTCATGTCGTGTCCTCCCGAGATCACTGTTGATTGGTCGCTTTCCAGGCGAAAGCCGTGGTCAGCAATCTGTGCTGAATCGGTGACGGAACTCAAGAAGAAACTGTCGTTTTCCGGCACAATGATGCTGTTTTCCACCCTTGCGACAGGCCCGCGCTTCTGTTTCCCTTTTCCCATGACGAAAAGAAACCCGACCACCCCGAACCCAATGACGCTTCCCCGCATCAGCCAGCCGCCCACCGATCCCGCCTTCGTTCAGGATCCCTGGCCCTTCTATACCCGCGCCCGCGCGCTTGGCGATCTGGTATGGTGGGAGGAATACGCCCTGCCCTGCGCCACCAGCCACGCAGCCGTCAACGCCTTCCTGCGCGATCGCCGCTTCGGCCGCGAGATGCCCGCCGACCTCAGGCCCGAAATCCCCGCGCGTCTGGCACCCTTCTACGATCTCGAGGCCCATTCCATGCTGGAGCTCGACGCCCCCCGCCACACCCGCCTGCGCGCCCTGGTGCTGCGCGCCTTCACCTCGCGTCGGATCCGCGAACTGACCCCCGAGATCACAGCCATCACCGAAGAACTGCTCGCGGCCCTGCCCGAAGGCGGCTGTGACCTGATCGCCCATTACTGCCAGCCGATCCCGGTCAGGGTGATCGCGCGCCTCCTCGGCGTGCCCGAGGACATGGCCCCCGACCTGCTGCGCTGGTCAAACGCGATGGTGGCCATGTATCAGGCCCGCCGCTCGCGCGCCGAAGAAGACGCGGCCGTGGCCGCAGCCTGCGAATTCTCGGATTTCCTGCGCGCCTATGTGGAGCAGCGCCGCAGCCGCCCGGCCGACGATCTGATCACCCATCTGATCGCCGCCGAGGAAAAGGGCGAGAAGCTTGGCACCGACGAGCTGATCACCACCTGCATCCTGCTGCTGAACGCCGGGCACGAAGCCACCGTGCACAGCCTGGGCAATGCCGTCAGATGCCTGCTTGAACAGCAGACGCCCCGCGCGGCCCTGGCGCCTGATTCGATCGCCGCCACGGTCGAAGAGATCCTGCGCTTTGCACCACCACTGCACATGTTCAACCGCATCGCGAAAGAGGACGCAGAACTGTTCGGCCACCGTTTCGCCCGCGGCGCTCAGGTGGCCTGCCTGCTGGCCTCGGCCAACCGCGATCCGGCCGTCTGGAGCGATGCCGGGCGCTTCGATCCCGCGCGTCCGGTGGTGGCACACACCAGCTTCGGCGGGGGCGCGCATTTCTGCATCGGCGCGCCGCTTGCGCGCCTTGAAATGCAGATCGCCCTGCCGGCACTGTTCGCCCACCTGCCCCGCCTTTCCCTTGCCGCGGCGCCGCGCCTTGCAGACATCTATCACTTTCACGGACTCGAGGCCCTGCCCGTGTGCTACTGAGGTCGTCTTCCTTTTCGCCCCTTCGCAGACGGAAACGGCCGACATCCCTTTATCCCGCAACCGGCAGGGCCGTGGCTGCCTTGATTTCCTCCATCGACAACAGTGCCGTGACGTTGAAGATCTTCACCTCGCGGATCAGCGCCTGGTAGAATTCGTCATAGGCGCGGGCATTCTTCACCCGCACCTTCAGGATGTAGTCGATCTCGCCTGCCAGCCGATGCGCCTCGATTACTTCGGGACGCGCATGCACCGCCTTCAGAAAGCGCGCCTGCCAGCCCGCCTCATGCTCGGAGGTGCGCACCAGAACGAAGAAGCACGCATCCAGCCCCAGTTTCGCGGGATCAAGAACGACCGTCTCGCGGCGAATCACCCCCGCTGCCTTCATGCGGCGGATGCGATTCCAGACAGGTGTCTTCGAGGCCCCCACCAGACGGGCGATTTCCTCAAGCGACAGGCCGGCATCGCGCTGCAGCACCGCAAGGATCTTCCGGTCGGTGGCGTCAAGCCGGGCAGCCATTTCGGACTTTCGGCCCGGATCGGGATCATGTCCATATTCTTCAGGCATTCTGGTATCATATCCTTATTTTATGAAGTATATGGCATAATAGAGGAATTATTTCCTAATATGGTCAAGAGAAATACGGCCTTCACCCAGGCAGGAACAGACAGGCTCGGAAAACCGGACACACCATGTCACGCAAGTTTCACCCCTCGGTCCTCACCGCCAATGATCTGCCGGGCGGCGCGGTTGTCTATCTCGCGCCAGGCCGCCAATGGGTGCATGACATCGCCCTGGCCGAAATCCTGGCCGACCGGAACAGGGCCGAGGCCCTGCTTGCCTGGGCCGAAACCCGGACGCTCGAAATCATCGGCGCCTGCCTCGCACCCATCGATCCCGCCAGCCACCGGCCGCTTGCCAACCGCGAACGGATCCGTGCCGCCGGCCCCTTTTCGCTGCCGCGCACCCACGCCGGCACGCCAAACCGCAAGGAATCCCGGCATGTATCAGCCCGACACCTTTGACCGCGCCTTCCTGCAGGCCCGCACGGCACAGTTCCGTTCGCAGGTGGCACAGCGCCTTTCAGGCGCGCTTTCCGAGGAAGAATTCAGACCTCTGCGCCTGATGAACGGGCTTTACCTGCAACTGCACGCCTACATGCTGCGCGTCGCCATTCCCCATGGCACGCTCTCATCAGCCCAGATGCAGGCGCTGGCCGAGGTGGCCGACCGCTGGGACCGCGGCCATGCCCATTTCACCACCCGTCAGAACATCCAGTTCAACTGGATCGCGCTGAAGGACGCCCCCGACATCCTTGAATATCTGGCCGACACCGGCCTGCACGCGGTGCAGACCTCGGGCAACACCATCCGCAATGTCACGACCGACCCCTTCGCCGGCGCCGCGCCCGACGAAATTGCCGATCCGCGCCCCGTTGCCGAACTTGTTCGCCTGTGGTCAACCGATCACCCCGAGTTCCAGTATCTGCCCCGCAAGTTCAAGATCGCGGTTTCGGCCAGCCCCGACGACCACGCCATCACCCGCGCCCATGACATCGGCCTGCGGCTGCGGCGCAACGAAAACGGCGGGACCGGCGTGGAAATCAGCGTCGGCGGCGGGCTGGGGCGCACGCCGATGCTGGGGCAGGTGCTGATGCCCTTCGTGCCCCTTGCCGATCTGCTGGGAATGCTGGAAGCGATCCTGCATGTCTACAATCGCCTCGGCCGGCGCGACAACAGATACAAGGCCCGTCTCAAGATCGCCGTCAGCACCTTCGGAATCGACAGGATCCGCACAATGGTGGTGGAACGTTTCGAACGAATTCGCCGCCACCATCACGGGGCCGGCCTGAAAGTGCTTGCCCGAATCGAACACTTCTTCCGCAGCCCGCCCTTCGCGCGAAAACCCCTTGACGGATATGCGGCCGCCCTTGCCGCCGATCCCGCTTTCGCCCGCTGGGCCGCCACCAACGCCGCCGCCCACAAACGTGCCGATCATGCGATCGTCACCATCCCGCTGAAGGCGCCCGGGGCGGCACCGGGCGACGCCTCGGCCGGCCAGATGCGGCTTCTGGCCACGCTTGCCGCGCGCTACAGCCACGGCGAGCTGCGCGTGACACAGGCCCAGAACATCGTGCTGCCTCACGTTCACCGCGCCGATCTGCCGGCCCTGCATCGCGCGCTGGACGGCGCCGGGCTGGCAACGGCGAACGCCGGGCTGGCCACCGACATCACCGCCTGCCCCGGCCTCGACTACTGCGCGCTGGCCACCGCCCGCTCGATTCCCGTAGCCCAGGAAATCGCGCGCCGGATCGAGGCCCTGAAGATCGAGCACGAGATCGGCCCGATCGAGATCAGGATCTCGGGCTGCATCAACGCCTGCGCCCACCATCACCTGGGCACGATCGGCATTCTGGGGCTCGAACGCGCCGGGGCCGAAACCTATCAGATCACCCTTGGCGGACAGGCCCGCGCCCCGGCGCGCCTTGGCGAACGGGCCGGGCCGGGGTTTGCCGCCAACGAAATCGTGCCGGCCGTCGAGCGTCTGCTCAAGGGTTATCTGGCCCTGCGCAAGTCCCCCGAGGAAAGCTTCGCAGCCTGCCTGCACCGCCTGGGACCCCGGCCCTTCCGCGCCCGTCTCTATCCCGATGCCCCGAAAGGAAAACACCCCCGCCATGCCGCCTGATGATTCCGATCCGCTCATCGCCCGCCTCAACGCCGAATACGCCCCCCTGCACACCCGGCGGGCGCTGAGACGCGCGCTCGGGGATCCGGCGCTGGGGCGGATCGCACTGGTATCGTCGTTCGGCGCACAATCGGTGGTGCTGCTGCATTTGATCTCGATCATTGATCGCACCCTGCCGGTGCTGTTCATCGACACCGAAATGCTGTTTCGGGAAACATATGAATATCAGAAGCGCCTGGCGCGAACCCTGGGCCTGACCGGCATCCGGCACCTGAAGGCGCCGTCCCGCAACATCCGCGCCGGGGATCCGGCCACGGATCTGCATCTGCGCGATCCCGACGCCTGCTGCGAACTGCGCAAGGTTCGTCCGCTGCAACGGGGCCTGCATGGTTTCGACTGCTGGATCACCGGGCGCCGGCGCGATCAGGGGCGCTCGCGTGCCGGGCTTGAGCTGTTCGGGCGCGACAGCGTGGGGCGGATCAAGTTCAACCCGCTGGCGCACTGGAGTGCGGCGGATGTCAACGCCCATATCAACCGCCACAACCTGCCCCGCCACCCGCTGAGCGCGCGGGGATTCCAGTCACTCGGCTGTGCCCCCTGCACGGTGGCGGGGCACGGACGAGCCGGGCGCTGGCCGGATCGCGCAAAGGAAGAATGCGGCATCCATGTGGTGGATGGCCGGATCAGGCGCGGGCCTGCGCCCGATGCGCCGGTGATCGTGCGCGATACGGGATTCGTCCCCGATGATCCGGTGCCGGATGCACGCGTGCTCGAGCTGCCGGGCGATACCGATCCCGCCACCCTGCCCCGCGATCCCGCCGGCTGGCAGATGATCCGCATCACCTTTCCCGCCTTTCACGACGGCCGCGGCTTCAGCCTGGCGCGCGCCTTGCGCGACAGCGGCTTTGACGGGCGCCTGCGCGCCGCCGGCCCGCTGCTGGCCGCACAATATCCACTGTTGCGGCGCTGCGGCTTTGACGAGGTGGAAATTCCCGCCGCCCACGCCGCCCGCCAGCCCGAATACCTGTGGCAGGGCGCGGCACGCTGGCGGGAGCATGATTACCAGGCCCGCCTCGGCGCTGGACCGCGACAGCTGAACGCCTTATACAACCCCGATATTCCCACCAACGGAACAAGCGGATGAACGATCAGACAACCCCGGCCGAGACCAGTCGCGCACCCGTGCTGCCCGATGCCCAGACCGTGACCTCCGTCAGGCACTGGACCGACAGGCTGTTTTCCTTCCGCGTGACGCGGCCGCGCAGCCTGCGCTTCCGCTCGGGCGAATTCGTGATGATCGGCCTTCTGAACGACAACGGCAAACCGATCCTGCGCGCCTATTCCATCGCCTCGCCCGCCTGGGATGACGAACTCGAATTCTACTCGATCAAGGTGCCCGACGGCCCGCTGACCTCGCGCCTTCAGCACATCCGGCCGGGCGATCAGATCATCCTGCGCCCCAAGCCGGTGGGCACGCTGGTGCATGACGCGCTGCTGCCCGGCAAACGGGTGTGGTTCTTTGCCACCGGCACCGGCATCGCCCCCTTCGCCAGCCTCGTGCGCGACCCCGAAACCTATGAGAAGTTCGATCAGGTGATCCTGACCCATACCTGCCGCGAGGTGGCCGATCTGGAATACGGCCGCCAACTGGTGGAGGGGCTGAAGGATGATCCCCTGATCGGCGAATTCGTGGGCGACAAGCTTTCCTACTATCCCACCACCACCCGTGAAGACAGCCCGAAAACGGGGCGCATCACCGATCTGCTGCAGGATGGAACGGTGTTCGCCGATCTGGGCCTCAAGGGGCTCGACCCCGCGGTTGACCGCGCCATGATCTGCGGCTCGCTTGCCTTCAACAAGGACATGCAGGAAATCCTCGAAGCGGCCGGCCTGCGCGAGGGCGCCAATTCGGACCCCGGGGAATATGTGGTGGAAAAGGCCTTCGTGGGCTGACAGGCCGGCTCCGGCCCAGTTCCGGCACCCGACGACAGGCAGCCACGCCCAGCAGGCCGCAGCCACCACGCGGAACACCCCGCCTCCCGCGCAGCAGGCCGTTTCGGGCCGCATTCCACGGGGCCGGCCGTATCCTGCCGCCGCAATATTAATATTCCCCCTGCGCGGAAGATGTTCCCTTCGATGCTCCCTTCAGAGCCCCAGAGCCGCCCTGATCTCCTGAAGCACGCTGGCGATCATGTCGGGGTTTTGCGCCGCCTGCTGCACCAGATCGTTCAGCAGGCCTTTCTGCTGCGGATCGATATCCGAATCCTCGATCAGTTGCGCCACCTTCTGCGGATCGAAATTGCCCGGATCAAGAATGGCCGCGGCATCCATTGCGCCGCTCGTCGCACTCTCGGCCGCTTCGGTCGCCGCACCGGCCGCCTCACCAACCGCATCCTTCGCCGCGCCGGCCGCCTCGCCGGCAGCCCCTGCCGCATCCGACGCGCCTTCCTTCACGGCATCCACCGCACCCTGGCCGCCGCCGCTCATGTACCAGGCCCCAAGGCCGAGCACCACCAGCAGCAAGGCAATGATCACTGTTCTGTTCATGGCAAAACCCCCTTTTCCGAACGGCCCCATTGTGCCCTGCCCGCCCGGCGGATGACAGGCCGCCACCGCCGGACGGGCAAAAGCGGCGGGCAATTGCTCATTTGCCTGCGAATAGCGGGTTGAATCACGCCAACCGACCGTCTAATTTGCCGGCTGACATCTGGATGCAACCGAAGGAACACGAGCCATAGCCCGCAGACCACACCACGCCCCGCCGCAGCGCGATACAGGACCGCGCGTGAACGAAAAAATCAGAGCACCTGAAATCAGGCTGATCGGGGCCGACGGCGAAAACCTTGGTGTTGTTTCCCCCGCAAGGGCGCTGGACCTGGCCGACGAGGCCGGGCTTGATCTTGTCGAGATCTCGCCCAATGCCAGTCCGCCGGTCTGCAAGATCATGGATTTCGGCAAGTTCAAGTACGAACAGCAAAAGCGCGAATCGGAAGCGCGCAAGAAACAGAAAACGATCGACATCAAGGAAGTGAAGTTCCGCCCCAACACCGACAAGCACGATTACGACGTGAAGATGCGCAACGTCTTCCGGTTTCTGGAAAATGGCGACAAGGTGAAGATCAGCCTGCGCTTTCGCGGTCGCGAGATGGCGCATCTCGATCTGGGCCGCCAGTTGCTGGAACGGGTCGCCAGCGACGTGACCAAGGCCGAAGCCGGCAAGATCGAGAACATGCCCAAGATGGAAGGGCGCCAGATGATCATGATGATCGGCCCCACTCCGAAATAAGGCAGACCATCCCCCGAAGCCGATCCCGCCCCCCGGGCGGCTTCGGGTTTTCCTTGCATTCTTCCCGCCGCCTGGCACCATCGCCGCATGGCAAAGGCGGTTTTCATCCAGAATCCCGATTCGCCCTATGACGACAGGCCCGGAGAACTTTACCATTTTCCGAACTGCTACCTGAACAGGGTGAAACGGTGCGTCGGCGACTGGGCGATCTTCTATGAGGGGCGCAAGGGAGCCTTCGGATATGTGGCGGTGCAGAAAGTGGAAAAGGTGGTGCCTGATCCCCTGCGCGAGGATCACTCCTTCGCGGTAATGGAACCCGCCACGCTGCTTGAATTCGAACGCGTCGTGCCCCGTGCCCGCCCCGATGGCGCGGCCTGGGAAAGCTGCCTGCGCGGCCCGGATGGCCGACCGGTGTCAGGGGGCGCCAATTCATCATCCGTGCGCCTGCTCGCAGACCGGGAATTTGCCGGCATCGTGAATTACGGCTGTCGGGAAATCGACGATGCCAACGCATTTTCACGCGATCCCCCGCCACCGGGCCGCGCCTTTCCCGAACAACCGCCCGGCATGGCCGAACCGCCCGCCCCCTTCGCGGGCCCGGCCGAGATTGCCGAGACACGCGACAGCATCCTGGTTTCACGAACAAAACGCGATGCGCAGTTCGCCCGAATGGTGAAACGGGCCTATGGCGGGCGCTGCGCGGTCAGCGGGCTTTGCCTGCGCAATGGCGGCGGACGCCCCGAGGTCGAGGCCGCCCATATCCGCCCCGTGGCTCATGGCGGTCCGGACATCGTGGCAAACGGCATTGCCCTTTCCGGCACGCTGCACTGGATGTTCGACCGGGGGCTGATCTCGGTGGCACCCGACATGCGCATCCTCATATCCCACAACAAGGTGCCGCAGGACGTGGCGCAAAGGCTGATCTCGCCCGCGCAGCGCCTGCTGCTGCCCGAAGACCCGCGCCACCATCCCCACCCGGAATACCTGCGCCATCATCGCGAAGAAATCTTCGGCCGTGCCACATGATCACCGAACACCAGCCCGGTGATCAGAGATGCACACACGCTTCTGCCCCTGCCCCTGCCGGGGGCCGTTCTATCCTGCCGCAACTGCCACCGCACGGCGCGCCATCACCCCCACCAGATGGGCGCGATATTCGGGAGAGCCGTGCAGATCGCCGATCATGCCCACCGCATCGGGTTTCATGCCGTCAAGCGCCGCAGCGCTGAAATCGCCGGAAAGCGCCTGCTCGGCGGCCTCCCAGCGGAACACGCCCTCTTCCGAGGCGCCGGTCACCGCCACGCGCACCACATCGCCGAAGCGTGCCACGAACACCCCCGCAAGCGCAAAGCGCGAGGCGGGCTGATCGAATTTCGCATAGGCTGCCGCATCGGGAAGGGGAAATTTCACCGCGGTGATGATCTCGCCTTCCAGAAGCGCGGTGGTGAACATGCCGCCGAAGAACTGATCGGCCGGGATTTCCCGGTCATTGGTGATGATGGTGGCATTGCCGCCAAGCGCGCCGGCCGGATAATCGGCGGCCGGATCGTTGTTGGCGAGCGAACCTCCGATGGTGCCCCGGTTCCTGACCGCCGGATCGCCGATATTGCCGGCCAGGGCGGCAAGCGCCGGGTAGCTGTCGGCCAGTTCGCGCGCCACCTCGGCATGGGTGGCGGTTGCACCGATGGTGATTTCTCCATCGCCTCTGGTGATTCCTGCCAATTCCTTCACCCCCGAAAGGCTGACCAGCGTTTCGGGGGCCGCCAGCCGCTGCTTCATGGTGGGGATCAGCGTCTGCCCCCCGGCCAGCGGCTGCGATTCATCACTTCCCAGAAGGTCGATCGCCTCGGCCAGGGTGCGGGGACGGGTGATGATCACTTCATACATCGTTTCTTTCCTCCTCAGCCCTGCATCGCCGCCCAGACGCGCGAAGGCGTCAGCGGCATGTCGATATGGGTCACGTCATGGCCTGCACGCTGCAGCGCATCCACCACCGCATTGACGATGGTCGGCGGCGAGCCGATACAGCCGGCTTCGCCACAGCCCTTCACGCCCAGCGGATTGTGGGTGCAGGGTGTGGCGCAGCTGTGATCGACACTGTAGAAGGGCAGATCGTCGGCCCGCGGCATGGCGTAATCCATGTAGCTGGCGGTCAGCAGCTGGCCCTCGTCGTCATAGACACAGCCTTCCAGAAGCGCCTGGCCGATTCCCTGGCCCAGCCCGCCATGCACCTGCCCGTCAACGATCATCGGATTGACGATGGTGCCGAAATCATCGACGGCGGCAAACCGCTCGACCGTCACCTTTCCGGTTTCCGGATCAACCTCCACCTCGCAGGCATAGGCGCCGGCGGGATAGGTGAAATTGGCCGGATCGTAGAAGGCGGTTTCCTCGAGGCCCGGTTCAAGATCTTCCAGCGGATAGTTGTGGGGCACGTAGGCCGCCAGGGTGACATCGCCCCAGGCAACCGACTTGTCGGTGCCCTTCACGGTGAACCGGCCCTCCTTCAGCTCGATGTCCTCGGCCGAGGCCTCAAGCAGATGGGCGGCAATCTTCCTGGCCTTGTCGATCACCTTTTCGGCGGCACGCACCATCGCACTGCCGCCCACCGCCAGCGATCGCGAGCCATAGGTGCCCATTCCCATCGGCACCCTTGCGGTATCGCCATGCACGATCTCCACCTGGGAAGGGTCGATACCGATCATGCTGGCGATCACCTGGGGAAAGGCCGTCTCGTGGCCCTGGCCATGGCTGTGGCTGCCCGTCATCACCGTAACCGAACCGGTGGCATTGACCCGCACCGTGGCGCTTTCGTAAAGCCCGGCCCGGGCGCCAAGCTGACCCACCAGGTTGGAAGGGGCGATGCCGCAGGCCTCGATATAGCAGTTGACCCCGAAACCGCGCAGCCTGCCGCGCTTCTTCGATTCGGCGGCGCGCGCCTCGAAGCCGTCGCGGTCGGCCAGTTCCATCAGCTTGTCCATGGTGGCGTGATAATCGCCGGTATCATAGGTAAGCGCGACCGGCGTTTCATAGGGGAATTCGGTGATGAAGTTGCGGCGCCGGATCTCTACCGGATCGATCCCCAGTTCACGCGCGGCCTTGTCGATCACCCGCTCCAGCTGGAAGGTTGCCTCGGGCCGCCCCGCGCCCCTGTAGGCATCAACCGGCACGGTATTGGTGAACACAGCCCTGACGTTCACATAGATCAGCGGCGTCCTGTAATTGCCCGCCATCAGCGTGCCGTGCAGCCAGGTGGGCACGCTTGGTGCAAAGGTCGAAAGATAGGCTCCCATGTTGGCCAGGGTGCTGGTGCGGATCGCAAGGAAATGGCCCTCTTCGTCAAGCGCCAGCTCGATCTTCGTGACATGGTCGCGCCCCTGCGCATCCGACATGAAGGCCTCGGAGCGCGAGGCGCGCCATTTCACCGGCCGGTTCACCACCTTTGCGGCGAAGGTGCAGAAGGCCTCTTCCTGGTAATGGAAGATCTTGGTGCCGAAGCCGCCGCCCACGTCAGGCGAAACCACCCGCAGCTTGTGCTCGGGAATACCCAGCACGAAGGCCCCCATCAGCAGGCGGATCACATGCGGATTCTGGCTGGTGGTGTAAAGCGTGTATTCATCGTCGGCACGATCATGAACGCCGATCGCCACCCGTGGCTCCACCGGATTGGCGACAAGGCGCTGGTTCACCAGTTCGAGCGTGGTGACATGGGGTGCCTTCCTGATCGCCTCGTCCACCGCATCGCGGTTTTCCTCGACGAAGCCCCAGTCGTAGCAGAGGTTCGACTTCAGATCCTCATGCACCTTCTGCGCGCCATCCTCGAGTGCCGCGGCCATGTCCACCACCGCCGGCAGCGCCTCGATATCCACTTCGATCGCCTCGGCCGCATCGCGCGCCTGCTGCAGCGTGTCGGCCACCACCGCGGCGATCGGCTCGCCCACATGGCGCACGAAGCCCTCGGCCAGCACCGGGTGCTTCGGCTCCTGCATCGGTTCTCCGAACCGGTCCGTCACCTGCCAGCCGCAGGGAATGCCGCCGACTTCGGCAAAATCCGCGGCGGTGAACACCTTCAGCACGCCGGGCATCTTCTCGGCGGCGGAAATGTCGATGCCGTTGATCCTGCCATGCGCCATGTCCGAGCGCAGAAAGAACACATGCGCCTGATTGTGGATGTTTATGTCGTCCGTATAGCGGCCCTGCCCTGTCAGAAACCGCACATCCTCGCGCCGTCTGGTGCTGGCGCCGATACCTCCGTCTGCCGGCATTTTTCTTCCTCCCTGAATTCTTCCGGGCCGCGCCGCATTGCGCATCTGCCCGTCTGCCGCTCATTCGGCGGCAATGTTGCTCACATCCTGTCCGCTTGCGGCCATGATCGCCCTGACGATGTTGTGATAGCCGGTACAGCGGCAGATATTGCCCTTGAGATATGCGCGGATCTCGGCCTCGGTGGGCTCGGGATTCTCGGCCAGCAATGCCTTGGCGCTCATCACCATGCCCGGCGTGCAGAATCCACATTGCAGGCCGTGGTGATCCTGAAAGGCCTGCTGAATTGCACTGAGCGTGCCATCGGGCGCCGCCTCGCCCTCGATGGTGGCCACCTCGGCCCCTTCGCATTCCAGTGCGAAGATGTTGCAGGATTTCACCGCCCGCCCGTTCACATGCACCACGCAGGCCCCGCACTGCGCGGTGTCGCAGCCCACATGAGTGCCGGTAAGTTCAAGGTTTTCACGCAGGAAATCCGCCAGCAGCGTGTTGTCAGGCACATCGGCGCGAACCGGCCTGCCGTTTACGGTCATGCTGACCTCGGTCATCTCTTCCTCCCTGAAATCATCATGGTGTTATGGCGTTGCTTCATCCGAAGTAAAACATGCCGGGAAGAAAACGCGAAATCCTTTTCGCGTGCCGATCGGTGAATTTCCGCCACCGCTCAGCCCCGGCGCAGGCGCGCGGTGATCTCGGCCAGCACAGAAACGGCGATTTCGGCCGGGGTGCGGGCACCGATATCAAGCCCTACCGGCGCATGGATGCGCGCGATATCTCCATCGCCCAGCCCCGCCGCCTTCAGACGCGCCACACGACGGGCATGGGTGCGCACGGAACCGAGGCAGCCGATATAATAGGCATCACTTTTCAGCGCCGCGATGATCGCCGGATCATCGATCTTGGGATCGTGGGAAAGCGTCACCACCGCGCAGCGCGCATCCGGCGCCAGGCGGGAAAGGGCCTCGTCGGGCCAGTCTCCGAAAATGGTTTCGCCGGGAAAACGGGCGGCGGCGGCAAAGGTTTCGCGCGGGTCGATCAGCGTCACGTCATGGCCGGCAAGGCGCGCCATCGGCAAAAGCGCCTGGGCGATATGCACCGCCCCCACCACGAAGAGGCGCAAAGGCGGATTGTGAATGCTCACGAAGATATGGCCGTCTTCCCCGAAGCCCGAGCGATCGGCGCGGAAGCGGTCGGGAAACTCGTCCGGGCCCGACAGCCGCCGCGTCCAGGTTTTCGTGTCCACCACATAGGCCACCGGGCGGCGCGCGGCACGGGCCTTCACCAGTTCCGCCAGCAGGGCCTCGGGAATGCCGCCCGCCATGCCCACCGGCTCCAGCAGGATGCGTATGGTGCCGCCACAGGCAAGCCCCACCTCGAAGGCGGTTTCGTCTGCCACCCCGAATTCCAGGATCCGGCTCTGCCCGTCCTGCAGCGCATCCTCTGCCGCAACGATCACCGCCCCTTCCACACAGCCGCCGGAAACCGAGCCCATGATCTCGCCCGTGCCCGAAATCGCCAGCTGACTGCCCACCGGCCGCGGCGCACTGCCCCAGGTCTGCACCACGGTTGCAAGCACGCCCCCCCGCCCCTGCCGGTGCCACAGAAGCGCCCTTTCGGCAATCGCCTCATGGGCCGGCGCATGTGCAGTCTCGCTCGTCATTTCCGGTCCTCCGCTCCGGAACAGGATCATGCCCCTCCGCACGGCAACCGGCAACCCCCGTGATCGGCCCCTTCATCCCGGCGCAGAGACCTGCCAGCCCGGCCACCGCTGCCACAACGGCGGCCGGAGATGCGAAAAGCGGCCGCCAGGCTGCCCTGTCGGCCGCTTTCTTCCTTGTCCCACCGATCGGCGGGCACCGTTGACGCCGGTCGGCGCCCCTGCTCACTCTGCCGGCTGGGTCTTCCCGGCAGGCGCACCCGAAAGGCGCTCGGGCAGGGCAAAGGCCACCACGATGAACACGATCCCCAGCACGATCCCGAGAATATCGCCCGGAATGCCGGTGAGCCCCTCGTATTTGGCGCCGGGAACGGTGCCCAGCGTCACCTTGCCGCCACCGATCTTGCTCAGCAGGCCCATGGCCTTGATGCTCGGATAGGTGGCCATGTAGGCCGCCGCGCCCAGCAGACCGCCGGCAATGAAGAACAGCGCATCCTTGCGCCCGGTGGCGGCCGCGGCCACGCCGGTGCCCGGGCAGAAGCCCGAAAGCGCCCAGCCGATGCCCAGCAGGATGCCGCCGAAGAACACACCCACATAGGCCGTTTTCACCGACATGTGCCCCACATCCACAAGGCCCAGCATCTGCCCGCCGAACATCAGGATCGAACCCACACCGATCGCCAGCAGGATCACCTTGGCCAGGTGCAGGTTGGTGAGATTGAGCATCTTGATGATATATTGCGGGTTGGTGGCGGCCACGCGATCAAGCACGAAACCGAACAGCCCGCCGATCACCAGCGCCAGAATAACCGTTGTCATGGCTCAGCCCTCCTTCCTGTACATCATCATGGCCAGCGGCACCGCCGCACCGAAGGCACCAAGGGCGAAGATGTAGCCCGAAAGCGATGTCTGCATCATGCCCGACATCATGTGCCCCGAGGTGCAGCCCCCCGCAAGGCGCGCACCGTAAAGCACGATGAACCCGCCCACGAAGGCCGCCACATAGCGCTTCACGTGACTGTCGCCGAAATTGGCGCGCCAGATCGGCGGCATCACCCGCTCTTCCTTCGGCACCCAGCCGCGCAGCGCCGCCGAAATCGCCGCACCGATCACCATCGCCACCACGAAGACGAAGCTGTAGTTCAGCGGGTTGGCCACGCTCTTGGCATATTTGCCGCCCGATTTTGCCAGATAGGCATTGCTCGAAGTGTATTTGTCATCTTCCGTCTGCGTCACCACCGTCGGATCGACCGCATTCCACACGATCCCGTCAAGGATCACGAACTGGGTCGAAACGCCGATGGGTTTCACCAGAAGAACGGCCAGGAAGAACACCAGCCCAAGGGCCAGCCCCCCTGTTTTCCAGTTCAGCATGAGATTACCCCCATATCAGAGATGCGTTAATATATTCACGATAATGAATAGTATTGCAGGTTGACATTTCAAGGCATTGATCTGCATCAAGCCGCGGATCCGCCTGCATCCCGGCCGCCTGCAGGGGCCGGACACCGGGCCGTTCATGAAGGGACCGGGAAAGGATCAGCGGGAAATCAACCGCATGAGCCGGTCCTTTTCCCCCGTGTCATCAGGGCGTGACAGTGCCTCGGCCAGAGCTTCGAGAGAGGCGATGTTGTGGCCGGCGCGGAAACTGTCCACATGGGGCAGCATGGCGCGGATACCGGCGGCTTCGGGGGCAAAACCTTCCCAGCGCAGCAGGGGATTGAGCCAGATCAGCCGGCGGGCCGAAAGGCGCAGGCGCTCCATCTCGCAGGCCAGCAGGCCGGGATCGCCGCGGTCAAGCCCGTCGGTTATCACCAGCACCACCGCGCCACGCCCCAGCACCCGGCGTGCCCAGTCGCGGTTGAATCTGTGCAGACATTCGCCGATCCGCGTGCCGCCCTCCCAGTCCTGCACCTCGGCCCCGGCGGCGGTCAGGGCGGCATCCACATCGCGGGCGGCAAGCTGGCGGGTGATATTGGTCAGGCGGGTGCCGAATGTGAAGCCATGCACCCTGGCCCGGCCCGGTCCCCGGCGATTCGATAGCGCATGCAGGAAATGCAGCACCGCGCGGCTGTAGGCCGACATCGAACCGGAAATGTCGCAGATCACCACCAGATCGGGCCAGCGCGGGCGCCGCCTTTTCAGCGCCGGGTGGCGCAACTCTCCCCCCTGGCGCATTGCCTGGCGCAGGGTAGCGCGCCAGTCTGCCGCCCGCCCGCGCGGATCGGGCATGCTGCGGCGCGACGGCAGCGGCTTCACCGGCAGTTCGAGCCGTGCCAGAATGCGCCGAGCCTCGGCCATCTCGGCACTGCTCATCTGCTCGAAATCGAGCGTGCGCAGACGTTCGCGGGCTGTGGCGGTGCCGCTGGCATCGATCTCGATCGCGGTGTCTTCGTCCGGCCCCTGCGCCCCCCCCGGCAGATCGCGCGTCGCGCCGGCCAGAAGCGCCTCGGCAGCGCGCCTTTCGGCTGCCTTCGCCCGGCGCTCTTCCTGCACCCCGCGCATGGCGGGCAGCAGCAGCGCCATCATGTGTTCGAGATAGCGCGGATCGCGCCAGAACAGGCGGAACACCTGCGCGAAGACAGCGCGTTCCTCGGGGCGCCGCACGAAACAGGCATGCAGGGTCCAGTAGAAATCGCGACGGTCGGAAAAACCCGCCACCGCCACCGCCTGCACCGCCCGCAACACTGCCCCGGTGCCAATGGAAAGCCCCGCCGCCCTGAGCGCCCGGGCGAAATGGGTGATGTTTTCCGGCAGCCTGCCGTTTTCGGGAATGTCGGGCAACAGCTGTTCAGCCATCGCCCTGCTCCTGCGCGCGCCGGCCTGCCCGGGGCTTTCCTGCCCCGGCACGCGCCCCGGTACCGCGCATCACGCACCCTCCAGGGCGCCGCGCGCCTCGTCCAGGATCCTTGCCGCCTCGGAGCCGGCAAGGCGCTGGATGTCGTCCTGATATTTCAGCAATGCCCCCAGCGTGTCGGCGATCACCTCGGGGCTGAGGCTGATCACATCAAGCGCCAGCAGGCATTTGGCCCAGTCGATGGTTTCGGCCACGCCGGGCTTCTTGAACAGATCCTCGGTGCGCAGGCGCTGCACGAAGGCCACCACTTCGCGCGAAAGCGCTTCGCCCGCTTCGGGGGCGCGGGCCTTCAGAATCTCGATCTCGCGGGTGAAATCCGGATAATCGACCCAATGATAGAGGCAGCGCCGCTTCAGCGCATCATGCACTTCGCGGGTGCGGTTCGAGGTGAGAATGACGATCGGCGGTGCCGGCGCGGCGATGGTGCCAAGCTCGGGGATCGTCACCTGAAAATCCGAAAGCGCCTCAAGAAGAAAGGCCTCGAAAGGCTCGTCGGTGCGGTCAAGCTCGTCGATCAGAAGCACCGGGGCGCCGCCGGGCTGGGGCCGCATGGCCTGAAGCAGCGGGCGCGCGATCAGGTATTCCTCGCTGAAAAGCTCGGCCTTGAGCGCATCGCGTTCGGCGCCTCCGACCGCCTCGGCGGTGCGGATCGCCACCATCTGGGCGGCAAAGTTCCATTCGCAAACGGCGCTGGCCGCATCCAGCCCTTCATAGCACTGCAGCCGGATCAGCCGCCGCCCCAGGGCCGACGACAGCGCCTTGGCGATTTCCGTCTTGCCGACGCCGGCCTCACCCTCCAGAAACAGCGGGCGGCCAAGGCGCAGCGCCAGGAAAACCACCGTGGCCAGGGCCCGCCCGCAGACATAGCCCTCGGCCGCCAGCATGTCCTGCACATTCCCGATGGAAGTGATCCCGATATCCCGCATCTGCCTCTCCATGTCCGGCCCATGCTGCACGCGGGGGCGGCAAGGTCAAGGGCGCAAGGTTTCGTTGCAATCGACATGATTGCCCTTCCCAGCCCCTTGCGGCAAAAGAGGGCAACGATGCCCAAGCTGAAGGAGGCCCCGATGACACCCCCCGGCAAGACCGACAACACCACCGCAAGCCGCCCCGCCCTGCGCGCCAAGGACGCACCCGGCCTTGGACGGTTCGACTGGGAAGATCCCTTCCGTCTCGAAGATCAGCTTTCCGAAGACGAGCGCATGCTGCGCGATGCCGCCCGTGCCTTTGCACAGGATCGCCTGCAGCCGCGCGTGACCCGCGCCTACCGGGAAGAGGAAACCGATCCGCTGATCTTCCGCGAGATGGGCGAAGCGGGGCTTCTGGGCGTTACCCTGCCCGAGGAATACGGCGGCCTTGGCGCCAATTACGTTACCTACGGGCTGATCGCCCGCGAAATCGAACGGGTGGATTCGGGCTATCGCTCGATGATGAGCGTGCAAAGCTCGCTGGTGATCTATCCGATCCATGCCTATGGCAGCGAGGAACAGCGCCGCAAATACCTGCCCGCCCTGTGCGCGGGCAAGGCGGTCGGCTGTTTCGGCCTGACCGAACCCGACGCCGGCTCGGATCCCGGCAGCATGACGACCCGCGCCGAAAAGACCGCCGCCGGCTATCGCCTGAGTGGCACCAAGATGTGGATATCCAACAGCCCCATCGCCGATCTGTTCGTTGTCTGGGCGAAATCCGAAGCCCACGGCGGCAGGATCCGCGGCTTCCTGCTGGAAAAGGGGATGAAGGGCCTTTCCGCGCCGAAGATCGAAGGCAAGCTGAGCCTGCGCGCCTCGATCACCGGCGAGATCGTGATGGATGGCGTCGAGGTCGGGGAAGACGCCCTGCTGCCCCATGTCGAAGGGCTGAAGGGGCCGTTCGGCTGCCTCAACCGGGCACGCTATGGCATCGCCTGGGGTGCATTGGGGGCAGCCGAATTCTGCTGGCAGGCAGCACGACAATACGGGCTTGACCGCAAGCAGTTCGGCAAGCCGCTGGCCGGCACCCAGCTGTTCCAGAAGAAACTGGCCGACATGCAGACGGAAATCGCCCTCGGCCTGCAGGCGGCGCTCAGGGTGGGCCGGCTGATGGATGAAGCCGCCGCCGCGCCCGAAACGATCAGCCTCATCAAGCGCAACAATGTGGGCAAGGCACTGGAAATCGCCCGTCAGGCGCGCGACATGCATGGCGGCAACGGCATATCGGAAGAATTCCAGGTGATGCGCCACATGATGAACCTTGAAACCGTGAATACCTATGAGGGCACCCATGACGTGCACGCCCTGATCCTCGGGCGGGCGCAGACAGGCCTGCAGGCATTTTTCTGAAGGCAGGAAGGCAAGAGGCCCGGCGGCTTCCTGCTCCGGCGCGCCCCGAGCGGAGCCCCCGCCGGCCACTACTGCCGCCAGCCCGTTTTCGCGTGCATGCGGCGCTGGATGCAGGCCGGGCAGAACGCCGAAAGGAAGCGGGAGCCCTGCCACCCGGCAACAGAATTCCGGCCGCGCATTTCACGTCACGCGAATCACAGCCCCCTGCCGGTCGGGGATTTTCGTCCGTAAGGAAATGCCCGACGCCAAAATTCTATCAGGGATTGATCGACCGAGTCCTGATTGCATCAGATGCGCGAACAGCCATCCGTATTTTCCCATCATTGCCCTGCAAGGCAGAAACGAACACTGATTTCACGTGCAATTCATCACAACCTGTTCCTTTATCACTGAAACACGGACAGCAGGGCACGTCGGGCAGACAAACCATGCACGAAGGTATCACAGGGCTCCCCCCCGCGCAGGCGGAATTCATGGAAAGGTCCATCCGGGATGCCACAAGCGCCGGGTTTTACCGCGCGCTCGGCACCGGGCACGACGCCTTCTTCCACGCAGGCGGGAACGGGCTGCTCGTTACCTTCGAAAGCCTCGGCGATCTGGTCGAGGAACAGGAACGTACAACCCCGCTCGGACAGGAACTGACCCGGGGAACGGGCTGTGCCCATCTTGCGGTGCTTGCACGCCGGTCCGACTGGTTCCGCAGCCCCGATGTCTATGCCTTCTTCGACGGCCTGACGGACAAGGGGTTTTTCGACGATTTCGATCAGGTCGTGTTCCATGGGGCCGGCATGGGAGGCTATGCGGCCGGGGCCTTCAGCGTGGCCGCTCCGGGCGCCACAGTGATCATGATCCGCCCGCAGGCCACACTAGATCCGCGGCTTGCCGAATGGGATCCACGCTTCGTTTCGGCCCGCCGCCTGCCCTTCGACACCCGCTACGGTCATGCCCCCGACATGCTTGATGCGGCCGAGCGCGCCTTCCTCTTCTATGACCCGGAAGAAGAGTTCGACGCCATGCACGCCGCCCTTTTCCACCGGCCCCATGTGCACCGCATCCGTCTGCGCCATCTCGGACGCAGACCGGAAACCCACATGGCGGAAATGGATATCCTGAAACCGGTCATCCATTCCGCCCTGCGTGGCACCCTTTCCGTGCTTGAAGTGCACAGGCTGTGGCGCGCGCGCCAGAAATACCCGTTCTACCTGCGCCGCCTCATGGCCCGGCTTGAGGACGACGACCGCGCCGAACTGGCCCGGCGGGTCTGCAATCATGTGGGAACCCGCCTTGACAGCCCCTGCTTCCCCGAGACCCGGAACCGTATCGAGCACCTGCTGGAAAACCGCCTCGGACGACGGCTGGGCGACAGGATCAACCTTGTCTGAACCGCTGTGCCGCACCGGCCCTTCCGGCAGTTGCGCGGCAAAATGGTCAACAAATCCGCTGGCACAGTCCCGTCAGATCGGGTAATCCCGGCCGCAATGAGCGAGCACCTTACCATCACCCGCCCGGATGACTGGCATCTGCATCTGCGCGATGGCGCGATGCTCGTCGCCGTTCTGCCCGAAAGCGCGCGCCATTTCGCCCGGGCCCTGATCATGCCCAATCTGGTGCCGCCGGTGACAACGGGACACGACGCGCGCACCTATCGCGCCCGCATCCTTGCCGCGCTGCCCCGGGGCAGCGGCTTCACCCCGCTGATGACGCTTTACCTGACCGAACAGACCTGCCCCGACGACGTGTCCGCCGCCGCCGCCGAAGGGCTGATCACCGCCGTCAAGCTCTATCCGGCCGGCGCCACCACCAATTCGGCCTCGGGGGTGCGCGATTTCGACCGCCTGCGCCCGGTGCTCGAACGCATGGCCGAAATCGGCCTGCCGCTGTGCGTGCATGGCGAGGTGACGGATCCCGAGGTGGACATCTTCGACCGCGAGGCCATGTTCATCGAGCGCGTGCTTGATCCCCTGCGCCGCGCCGTGCCCGGCCTCAGGGTGGTGCTCGAACACGTGACCACCGCCGAGGGCATCGCCTATGTCAGGGCCGGCGAACGGAACATCGCCGCCACCCTCACCACCCATCACCTGGTGATCAACCGCAACCATATCCTGGCCGGCGGCATCCGCCCGCATTACTACTGCCTGCCGGTCGCCAAGCGCGAAACCCACCGGCGGGCCCTGCGCGAAGCCGCCACCTCGGGCGATCCGCGCTTCTTCCTGGGCACCGACAGCGCCCCGCACACCGATGCTGCCAAGCTTTCCGCTTGCGGCTGCGCCGGCTGCTTCACGGCACCAAACACCCTGGCGATCCTTGCCCATGTATTCGAGGAAGAAGGCGCGCTTTCCCGCCTGGAAGGCTTCGCCGCGCAGCACGGCGCGGCCTTCTACGGCCTGCCGCAGAACCGCGAAACCATCACCCTGGAAAAGGGCGAACCCACCCCCTCGGGCGGCACGCTTGAAACCGGCGAAGGCCCGCTCACCATCTTCGATCCCGGCTTCCCGCTGGCCTGGCGGGTGGCCGGCCCATCCGCGAAAGGCTGTCCGCCATGATCCCCGCCAGCTTCCCCGACAAGGATGAAATCGCCCGCCTCACCGCCCGCATGCTGCTGGAAATCGGCGCCGTGCATTTCAACGCCGTACAGCCCTTCACCCTGGCCTCGGGTCTGCCCTCGCCCACCTATATCGACTGCCGCAGGCTGATCTCGCACCCCCGCATCCGCTCGGTGGTGATGGATTTCCTGGCCGTCACCGTGATGCGCGAGGCCGGGTTCGAGGCATTCACGAACATCGCCGGTGGCGAAACCGCGGGCATCCCCTTCGCTGCGCTGGTGGCCGAACGCCTTGCCCTGCCGATGACCTATGTGCGCAAGAAATCCAAGGGCTACGGACGTAACGCCCGCATCGAGGGCAACATGAACGCGGACGACCGGGTGCTGCTGGTGGAGGATCTGACCACCGACGGCGGTTCGAAGATCGGCTTTGTCGAGGCCATCCGCGAAACCGGTGCCACCTGCGCCCATACAGCGGTGATCTTCTATTACGGCATCTTCCCCGATACCCTGCCCACCCTCGAGACACACGGGATCACCCTGCATCACCTGTGCACCTGGTGGGACGTGCTGGCCGAGGCCCGCAGCGGCGGCGCCTTCGACAGGGAAACCCTGGCCGAGGTCGAGATGTTCCTGACCGATCCCCGCGCCTGGCAGGCAGCCCATCGGGGCGACAAGGCTGAATGCGATCCCCCTGCATCTTGACGAATCCCCCCTCCCCCCCTCAATATGAGGGGCAACTGCCACCTCCGCCCGATGCCGGTTCCGGTACGATGCCGGCAGAGGCCGGACACGATGGAAACCGGGGAGAATTCCCACAGGTTTTCCACAAAAACATACAATTTGCCCGAGGCACGAGGAATGCGTATCAGTCATTCCGGGTCAGGTGAGGAATCGAGCAGTGAACGAATTCACGACAGTCGGGCCGGAGCAGCCCCCGTCCGGAAATCCGGAAACATCAGGCGAAGACGATGCGGCGGAAACCATGCCGCACAACATCGAGGCCGAACAGCAGCTGCTTGGCGCGATCCTCACCAACAACGAAATCTACGACCGTATCGCGCAGATCGTGCGCCCCGAACATTTCTATGAGCCGGTGCACCAGCGCATCTTCGAGGTGGCAGCGGCGCGAATCGCCAAGAACAACCTTGCCTCGCCGGTCACGCTGAAGAATTTCCTCGAAGACGACGAGGGCCTGAAGGCTCTCGGCGGACCGGCCTATCTGGCCCGCATCGCCGGTGCCGCGATTTCGGGCTTCGCCGCGCGCGACTATGCCCGGATGATCCATGACATGGCCGTGCGGCGCGAACTGATCCTGCTGGGACGCGACATCTCGGGCAAGGCCGCGCGGGTGGATGTGGACAGCGAACCTGCGGAACAGATCGTCGAGGCCGAACAGGCCCTTTACAAGCTGGCCGAACAGGGCAGCGCCGGCAGCGGTTTCCATTCCTTCCTGAAGGCGGTAACCGATGCCGTGCAGGTGGCCAATGCCGCCTATCAGCGCGACGGCGGGCTTTCCGGCATTCCGACCGGGCTTGTCGATCTCGACAAGACACTGGGCGGCCTGCACAAGTCAGACCTGCTGATTCTGGCCGGCCGGCCCTCGATGGGCAAGACTTCGCTGGCCACGAACATTGCCTTCAACATCGCCAGGGCCTATCGGAAAGGCCGCCTGCCCGATGGCAGCGAGGGCGCGCTGGAGGGCGGCGTGGTCGGGTTCTTCTCGCTTGAGATGAGCGCCGAGCAACTGGCAGCCCGCATCCTGTCCGAGGCTTCGGAAGTGCCCAGCGAGCAGGTTCGCCGTGGCGACCTGACCGAAGAGGAATTCCGCCGTTTCGTGGAGGCAGCCAAGGCGCTCGAGGCCTGCCCGCTTTACATCGACGATACCCCCGCCCTGCCGATCAGTCAGCTGGCGGCGCGGGCGCGCCGGCTGAAGCGCACCCACGGGCTTGACGTGCTGATCGTCGATTACCTGCAGCTGGTGCGCCCGGCCACGGCCCGCGACAGCCGCGTGAACGAGGTGAGCGAAATCACTCAGGGCCTGAAGGCGATCGCCAAGGAGCTCGATATCCCGGTGCTGGCGCTTTCGCAGCTTTCGCGCCAGGTGGAAAACCGCGAGGACAAGCGCCCCCAGCTTTCCGATCTGCGCGAATCGGGTTCGATCGAACAGGATGCAGATGTGGTGATGTTCGTGTTCCGCGAGGAATATTACAAGGAACGCGAAAAACCGGGCGACCACGATCTCGAAGCCCTGTCGAAATGGCAGGAAGAGATGGAAAAGCTGCACGGGCGCGCCGAGGTGATCATCGGCAAGCAGCGGCACGGGCCGATCGGCACGGTCGAGCTTTCCTTCGAGGGCCGCTTCACCCGCTTCGGCAACCTCGTGAAACCCTGGCAGCAAGACGCCGGCGAAGGGTTCTGAAGCGCTTCTTCCCGGCTTGTCCGGGCGGCGAAGCGCCATCAGGAACGTATGTCATGCCCGCATCCGGAACGGTTCCGGGCCAGACAGGCCACGGCCCGCCCCCAAACGCCCCGGCGGCATTGCATGCGGCACAGGCGGAAAGGCTTTCTTCGGAAAGGCACACGGAAGCATGGCCGCTCCCGCCGCCTTGCACCGGCCAGGCGGGAAGGATCCCGGTCGCCGGCCTGTTCTCACACCGGCCCGTTTTCCGCCCGGTTCGGGGCCTATTGCACCCGCGCCCAGGTCTGGCCGCGGCAGATCACGCCACCCAGCACGCAACCGGAAACCTTCAGGCTGTTGCCGTTCAGCTGCATCTTCGACCTGTAGGTCTTGTCGCGGTCGGGCGCCCAGATCTTGCCGCCGGCATAATAGCCGTCCCCCCTGGGCTCCATGTCCCAGATCATCCGCTTGCCGACATTGGAAGAGGCCACTTCCTTGCCACTGGCATCGAATGTCCTGGCGATGGTGCCGCAGATCTTGCTGCCGCAGGAACTGATCTGCACATGGGCATAGTTTCCCTCATCACCCGGCTGGGTTTTCCATACGCCTTCCACCGGGTCGGCCAGCGCCGGAGCGGCGACACCCAGAACAACAGCTGCTGTCAGTGCGAATTTCCTCATCATGCGTCCTCCGTTTGCATGGCGCCAGATTGGCCCGGCCAGGCCCGGCCTGGCAAGCCTTACGTCGGGTCGGATGGTCGCTTTGCATTCCCGCCCGCTTCGTGCCAAACAGCCGGCAGGGCACAGGAAAGGGCACCACAGGCATGATACTCTACCCCGCGATCGATCTGAAGGACGGCCACTGCGTGCGCCTTTACAAGGGCGAGATGAGCCGGGCCACCGTGTTCAGCGAAAGCCCTGCCGATCAGGCCCGCGCCTTCGTGCAGGCGGGCTGCGAATGGTTGCACCTGGTTGACCTGAACGGCGCCTTTGCCGGAACGCCGGTGAATTCCGAAGCGGTCGGGGATATCCTGGCTGCCATTGATGTGCCGGTTCAGCTGGGCGGCGGCATTCGCGACATGGCCACCATCGAAGGCTGGCTCGAAAGGGGAGTCGCCCGGGTGATCCTGGGCACCGTGGCGGTGGAAGATCCCCAACTGGTGCGGGCCGCGGCGCGGGAATGGCCGGGCCGCGTGGCCGTGGGGATCGATGCCCGCAACGGCCGCGTTGCAACCCGCGGCTGGGCCGAGGAAACCGATATCGGGGCGCTCGATCTTGCCCGCCGCTTCGAAGATGCCGGCGTGGCGGCGATCATCCATACCGACATCGAACGCGACGGCGCCATGCAGGGCCCCAACGTGGCCGCCACGGCCGGCCTGGCGCGCGCCGTTTCGATTCCGGTGATTGCCTCGGGCGGGGTCAGCCGGATGGCCGATCTCGTTGCGCTGCGCGATTGCGGCGCGCCGCTCGACGGGGTGATCTCGGGGCGGGCGCTCTACGACGGCGCGATCGATCTGGCCGGGGCCCTGGCACTGCTGCGCGGCAACACGGCCCGGACCTGACGGCCTCGAGGTTGACGACCGGACAGGCGCACCGGAGCATCGCCGGTGCTGTCGGCGCAGCGGTTTCGCGGCCATATGCGCACCATCCCGGCCATTGTATTGCCGGGCAAGAAGATTTATGCCCTTGCCCATGCTGAAGACACGCATCATTCCCTGCCTCGACGTTGCCGATGGCCGCGTGGTCAAGGGCGTCAACTTCGTTGATCTGGTGGATGCGGGTGATCCGGTGGAAAGCGCGCGCGCCTATGATGCCGCCGGGGCGGACGAACTGTGCTTCCTCGACATCCACGCCACCCACGAGAACCGTGGCACCATGTATGATCTGGCGCGGCGCACCGCCGAGCAATGCTTCATGCCGCTCACCATCGGCGGCGGAGTGCGCTCGCGCGACGATGTGCGCGCGCTGCTGCTGGCGGGGGCAGACAAGGTGTCGTTCAACTCGGCCGCCGTGGCCAACCCCGATGTGGTGGCCGATGCCGCCAACCATTTCGGCAGCCAGTGCATCGTGGTGGCAATCGATGCGAAAACCGTCGCCCCCGGCAAGTGGGAGATCTTCACCCACGGCGGCCGCCGGCCCACCGGCATCGACGCGGTGGATTTCGCCCGCACGGTGGTCGCAAGGGGCGCGGGCGAGATCCTGCTCACCAGCATGGACCGCGACGGCACCCGCCAGGGCTTCAACCTGCCGCTGACGCGCGCCATTTCCCGGGCCGTCAGCGTGCCGGTGATCGCCTCGGGTGGGGTGGGCAATCTGGATCACCTGGTCGAGGGGGTAACCCAGGGCGGCGCCAGCGCCGTGCTGGCCGCCTCGATCTTTCACTTCGGCGAATACACCATCCGCCAGGCCAAGGAACACATGGCGCGCGCGGGCATCCCAGTGAGGCTTGAATGAACACCCTTGAAAAGCTTGCCGCCACCATCGAATCGCGCAGGGGCGCCGATCCCGAAAGTTCGTGGACGGCACGGCTTCTGTCCGAAGGCCCCGAAGCCTGCGCCGCCAAGTTCGGCGAGGAAGCGATCGAGGCGGTGATCGCCGCGGCGCGGGGCGATTGCGCCAATCTTGCGCATGAGGCTGCCGACGTGCTCTACCACCTGCTGGTGATGCTGACGGCGCGGGGCGTGACGCTTGATCAGGTTCTGGCCGAGCTCGCCCGGCGCGAAGGCACCTCGGGAATTGCGGAAAAGGCCGCCCGCTGAGTGACCGGCCCCGAAACGGACCCATGTCCTCCGCGGCTTCCCCGCATCGCCGGCACCGGCCCGGGCAAGACAGGAAACACCCGGCATACAGGATGCCGGGTGTTCTTTCCCTTGTCCGGGGGCAAGCCCTGCGCGGGCTTTCCCCGGTGATTCCCGGCTATTTCCTGCGGCGACGCATGAAGGCGATCACGCCAAGCGCGCTTGCCAGCAGTGCCCCGCCCGCCGGCAACGGCACCGGAGCCGGAGCCGGGCGGCTGAGGTTGAAGCCTGCAATGGCAAGGCCGCTGTCATAGGAATTGTCCTGCCAGTTCATCACCCCGAAGCGGAACTTGTAATCGCCCGCCGTATCGATGGTGAAGCTGGTCTCGATCCAGTCGGTATGGCCGCAACCGGTATCGAAGCATGTTCCGCTTTCAACCCCGAGTTCTGACCACGTGGTGCCGGGAAGAATCCCGCTGGTGGCGGGCGTCAGGGTTACACCTGCCGAGATGGCCGGCATCCCGAAACCAGGCACCACATCGCCCATGGCCACGGTCCGCGCCGTCAGCAACGTTGCGGCAACGCTGTCGTCGGCTGCGTTGAGAAGCTGCACATAGGCGTAATCGGCAAAATCGCCCCCGTCAGAGGTGACGAAATTGAAGAAATAGCTGAGTTCGGTGCCCGCAAGCGCCGAGAAAGCAAAGGTGGTCAGTTCCGAGCCCCCCGACTCGCTTCCAAGCCCCAGTCCTGTCAGCAAAGGGTCGCCGTCATCGGTGGTCACATAGACATAATCCGCCCCCGGCAGCGGAACACCGGCCAGCGGCGGCACCCCCACATCACCATTGGCCACGCCGAATCCGGCATTGCCCACATAATCCCCGATCCCCGGCAGGGTCGTGGCGGATGCGGCCGTGCCGATGGCGATGATCCCGCCAAATGTCACCACGCTCTTTCTCAGAAAGTCCCCGAACATCTTCCCCTCTTTCCTTTACATGCAAACCTGCCCTTCGCCTCTACGGCAAGGACAACCGAAGCGAATGCCGCCCGGCGGCCGAACCTTAACCACACAGGCACCATTTGCCAATATCTTGCCGGTTTCCTGTCATGAAAAAGACACCCGACATGCCATTTCCGCCCGCCGGCAACCGCCGGAACGGAGTCACCACCCTTGCCGCCTTGCCGGGGCTCGGCTATGCACGGGAAAAAGGAAAACGGGCAGCGCATGCGCATTCTCATTACCAATGACGACGGCATCAACGCCCCGGGGCTGAAAACCCTCGAAGCGATCGCCGCCGAGGTTGCCGGTCCGCATGGCGAGGTCTGGGTGGTGGCACCGGCCTTCGAGCAATCGGGGGTGGCGCACAAGATTTCCTATACCCACCCGATGATGATCACAAAGATGGGGCCGCGCCGCTATGCCGCCGAAGGCAGCCCGGCCGACTGCGTGCTTGCCGGCCTGCATGACGTGATGTGCGAAACCCCGCCAGATCTGGTGCTTTCGGGGGTCAACCGGGGCAACAATGCAGGTGAAAACGCGCTTTATTCGGGCACCCTTGGCGGCGCCATGGAAGCCGCGCTTCAGGGGCTGCCGGCGATCGCCCTGTCGCAGTATCTGGGGCCCGACAACATCATGCTCGACAATCCTTTCGAAGCCGCTGCCGAACATGGCGCCGATCTGGTGCGCCATCTCCTGCGGGCAGGGTTCGACGAAACCCCCGAATACCGCCTGTTCTACAATGTGAACTTTCCGCCCTGCGCCGCCGGCCGGGTGCGCGGGCGGCGCATCGCGGCACAGGGGTTTCGCCGCAACGCCCGCTTCGGGGTTGAACCCCACCTGTCGCCCTCGGGGCGCAGATTTCTCTGGATCAGGTGCGGCAACCAGCGCGCTTCAGCAGCGCCGGGAACGGATGTGCAGGCCAGTCTCGACGGGTTCATCTCGGTCACGCCGATGCGCGCCGATCTCACCGCGCACGATATGCTCGATCGCCTCAGGAAGCACCTGGAATGACACCCCCCGGCAGCGAAGATCCCCTTTCCCCCGAAGCCCTGGCCGAACGCAAGATGCAGTTCCTGTTCCATCTGCGCTCCAAGGGGGTGACCGACAGCCGCGTGCTGACCGCCATGGAGAAGATCGATCGCGGGGCCTTCGTGCGCGGCATCTTCGCCGAGCGCGCCTATGAAGACATGCCCCTGCCGATCGCCTGCGGCCAGACCATCAGCCAGCCCTCGATCGTGGGCCTGATGACCCAGGCCCTTGACGTGCAGCCGCGCCACAAGGTGCTGGAAATCGGCACCGGCAGCGGTTACCAGGCAGCGATCCTGAGCCAGCTTGCCCGGCGCGTCTATACCATCGACCGCTTCCGCACACTGGTGCGCGAGGCCCGCAAGCTGTTCGAAACACTCGATCTGACCAACATCACCACCATCACCGCCGACGGAAGCTTCGGCCTGCCCGAACAGGCCCCCTTCGACCGTATCATCCTGACCGCCGCGGCCGAGGATCCGCCCTCGCCGCTGATGCGGCAGCTGCGCGTCGGCGGGGTGATGATCCTGCCGGTGGGGCAGTCGGATACGCTGCAAAGCCTGATCCGCGTTACCCGCCACGAAGACGGCTATGACTATGACGAATTGCGCACAGTGCGCTTCGTGCCCCTGCTCGAAGGGCTGGGCAACGAATAGAAACCCTGTATAATATGGGGAAAACAACACCCGGATGCCCGCCGAACGGGCCGGAATTGAGGATGAAGAGCATGGCACATTCCCGCCGAATGAAAACGATCCGTGCGCTGATGCTTGGCACGGCGCTGGCCGCGCTCAGCGGCTGTGAAACCTTCGACATCGACCTGCGCCCCGGTGACATGGGCACCGCCGAAGCCGCGCGCAATGCCACTGCAGCGCGCCCCCCGGCCGATGATCGGGGGGTGATTTCCTATCCGCATTATCAGGTGGTCGTGGCCCGCCGCGGCGACACGGTGGAAGATGTGGCGCACCGTATCGGCCTGGATGCAACGGAACTGGCCCGCTACAACGGCATCGATCCTGGCGTGCCGCTGCGCGCCGGCGAAATCCTGGCCCTGCCGCGCCGCGTCAGCGAACCTTCGCCCGCCACCGGGGCAATCGCCACCGGCCCGATCCGGGCCCCGGGCGAACGGATCGACATCACCACCCTGGCCGATCAGGCAATCGGCCAGACGGGGCGGGGCAATGCCCGCAGCAACAATGCACCCGCCGTGCGCCAGGGCATCGAGCCGATCCGCCACAAGGTCGGGCGTGGCGAAACTGCCTATTCGATTTCGCGGCTCTACAATGTCTCGGTGCGCGCGCTGGCCGAATGGAACGGCCTTGGCCCCGATCTGGCGGTGCGCGAGGGGCAGTATCTGCTGATTCCGGTCGCCAGGGATACCGATATGGCCGCCGCGCCGGCCACCGCACCGGCCGCAGCCAGACCGATCCCGCGCAAGCCACCTGAAAACCGGCCCGATGCCACACCGCCCGGCAAGGGCACCCCCACACCGCCGCCGCCAAGCGCCGCAAAACCGCTGCCGCGCGAAGATGCGGCGCCGCAGACCGCGGCAGCCGGGCCACCTTCGCCCGATCTGGGGGCCGAACGCACCGCCGCCTCCGACAATTCGCGTCTGGCCATGCCGGCGCAGGGCAAGATCATCCGCGCCTTCTCGAAGAAGAGCCAGGGAATCGACATCGCCGCCGCCCCCGGAACCCCGGTGCACGCCGCCGGAGAGGGAACCGTGGCCGCCATCACCAAGGATACCGACGGGGTGCCGATCGTGGTGATCCGCCACGCCGACAACCTGCTGACCGTCTATGCCAATCTCGATGCGATCACCGTTCGCAAGGGCGACAGGGTGAAACGCGGACAGAAGATCGCCGCGGTGCGAAGGGGCAATCCCGCCTTCATGCATTTCGAGGTGCGCAAGGGGTTCGATGCCGTCGATCCGATGCCCTATCTGAAATAGTTGCGCATCGGGCCTGCCCCGGGCTCGGGGCGGAGAGCGCAACAGGTTGCCGCCCCTGCCCCACCCCTGCCCCACCCCCGAGGCCCTTCGGCTCAGCGCGCCCCGATCCGAAGCCCGTGCCTTCCGGCAAGGTCGAGGAAGAACTGCCAGGCCACCCGCCCCGAACGGCTGCCGCGGGTGGCCTGCCATTCGATGGCCTCGGCGCGCAGCGCATCATCATCGATCACAATCCCGTAGGCCGCACAATAACCGCGGATCATCGAAAGATATTCATCCTGGCTGCAGGGGTGAAAGCCCAGCCACAGCCCGAACCGGTCTGACAGCGAAACCTTTTCCTCCACAGCCTCCGAGGGGCTGATCGCTGTGGAGCGCTCGTTCTCGATCATGTCGCGCGGCATCAGGTGGCGGCGGTTCGAGGTGGCATAAAACACCACGTTTTCGGGCCGCCCCTCGATTCCACCGTCAAGCACCGCCTTCAGAGACTTGTAATGCGCATCGTCATGGCTGAAGGAAAGGTCGTCGCAGAACAGCAGGAAGCGATGCGCCGGGGCGGCACGCAGCATGGCCAGCAGACGCCCCACCGAAGGCAGGTCATCGCGCTGCAGCTCGACCAGCTTCAGCGTGCTGCCACGCGCCAGAACCGCGCCATGCACCGCCTTGACAAGAGACGATTTCCCCATGCCCCGCGCGCCCCACAGCAGGGCATTGTTGGCCGGCAGCCCCCGGGCAAAGCGCAATGTGTTGTCAAGCAGGATGTCGCGCACCCGATCGATCCCCACCAGCAGGGAAAGGTCGATCCGGTTCACCCGCTCTACCGGTTGCAGCCGGTCGGGCGCCACATGCCACAGAAAGGCATCGGCAGCCGTGAAATCGGGGGGCGCGGCGGGCGGCGGAGCGATGCGCTCGAGCGCGGCGGCGATGCGGGCGAGCGTGGCTTCGTCCGCGCCCTTTTCCCGGCTCATGGGCTTTCCCCGCCCTGAGCCGGGCCTTTCGAGCCTGCCGCGCCGGCCGTTTCCTTCCTGCCGGCGGGATCGCCTTCGTCTTCGCCTTCGTCGTCGTCGTCGAAATCGTCATCGTCGAACCACAGCCCCTCGGCGCGCAGCCGCTCTTCCCGACGCTTCTCGACACCGCGCACAAGCCAGATCGACACCTCGTAAAGCCCGTAGACCACGGTGAACAGGATGATCTGGGTGATCACGTCGGGAGGCGTCACGATCGCTGCCAGCACCAGGATCGCCACCACCGCATATTTGCGCACATCCGCCAGCCCGCGCGCGGAAACCAGCCCGGCCTTGCCCATCAGGGTCAGCAGCACCGGCAGCTGGAAGCACAGGCCGAAGGCAATGATGAACTTGGTGGTCAGCGCCAGATATTCGGCCACCGAGCCCTGGAAGGTGATCCCCACCTGCGCCAGTTCGTTGCCCCCCCCGTCGGCAACGGTGGCGGCAGCATCGCCCAGCCCTGTCTGCTGGAAGCCCAGAAAGAAATTGAAGGCCAGGGGGATCACCACATAAAAGGCAAAGGCCGCGCCCAGCATGAACATTACCGGCGAAGCGATCAGAAAGGGCAGGAAGGCGTTCTTTTCCTGCCGGTAAAGCCCCGGCGCCACGAACCGCCACAGCTGATAGGCGATATAGGGAAAGGCCAGCATGAAGCCCCCCAGAAGCGAAATGCGGATCGCCACGAAGAAGCCTTCCTGCAGCTTGATCAGGATCAGCCCGCAATCCTGCCCGCGCTCGGCAAGCGCACCGCAGATCGGTTGGGTAAGATAGTTGAAGATCGGATTCCAGAAGGTGAAGGCGATCACCATGCCGACAATGAAAGCCAAGACCGACCTGATCAGCCGCGAACGCAGTTCGGCCAGATGCTCGATCAGCGGCGCGGCGGTATCGTCGATCTCGTCGGCTTCCGGTGTGTCGGTGTCAGTGCTCATCTGGTTTCATCCGGTTTCGCGGGGCGCGCACGGATCATGCGCCCGTTTTTCCTGCGGCAGGTTTCTTCGCGGCGGCCTTCTTCCCTGCGGCTTTCTTCGCAGCGGCCTTCTTCGCGATCGGCTTCCCTGCGGCTTCAGCCCCGGTTGCGGCTGCCGCCTTCCTGCCGCTGCCTGCCTTTCCGGCAGCCTTCTTTCCTGCGGCGCCTCCCGCCTTGTCCGGCCCTGCGGCTTCGCCGGCCTTGCGTGCAGCAGCGCTTTTCGCGGTGGCGGATCGGATCTTCTCGGCCACCTCGGCACGCTCGGGGGTGAGTTCCTCGGCCTTCGGGGCCTTCTTGCCGCTTACCGAAGCCGCGGGGTCCCACTCCTCGAACCTGGTTGCCGCATCCTTCAGCTTGTCAAGCCCCATGGCCCTTGCCGATGTCGCCTTCTTCAGATCGGCGGCCACCTCGTCCACGCCGGTTTCCTTCGCCGCCTCGTTCATGGCGGTCTGGAACTCGCGCGCCATCGCCTTGGCCCGCGCCACGAAACGGCCGAGCGTGTGAAACATGCCCGGCAGATCCCTGGGGCCGATCACGATCAGCGCCACGATGCCGATCAGCAGAAGCTCGGTCCAGCCGATGTCAAACATGCGCGTTCACCCGTGATTGCCCCGGGGCAGACCGGCAGCAACCGCCACCGTCCGCACGTTCAGGCCTCGTCCTTGGTCTTTTCGCTCTCGGGCGTCACGTCGCGTGCGGTGGCGGCGTTGTCCTCAAGCTCTTTCTTGCCTTCGGCGATCCCCTTCTTGAACGACGAGATGCCCTTGCCCACCTCGCCCATGAGCGAAGAGATCTTGCCGCGGCCGAAAAGCACCAGCACCACGACCGCGATCAGAAGAAGCCCCGGAAGGCCAATGTTGTTCAGCATGATCTTTCTCCCTAGCCGGGCGGCATCGGCACCGCCCTTCGAAATCACCCCCTGTATTTATGGGGTTCACGCGGCGGATCAAAGCCCCAAATGCAGCCGCACGCGGGCATTTTGCCACGTTTTCGGGGGCGCCGCGCCATCAGGGCGTCAACTGACAGGATAATGTCAGTTTTCCCCTGACTTCCTGACAGAATCATGCGAATAAATCGCACGGACCGCCCTGCAGAAGATTCGCCCATGCGCCGCACCGACCGCCTTTACGAACTGATCCGCATCCTGCGCGACGGGCGCCTGCACCGGGCACGCGACCTGGCCGATCGCCTTGGCGTTTCGCTGCGCACCATCTATCGCGACATGGAAACCCTTGCCGCCTCGGGGGTGCCGGTCGAGGGCGAGCGCGGCGTGGGCTATGTGGTGACGGCGGCGATCACCCTGCCGCCGCTGAACCTGACCCTGCTCGAACTGGAGGCCCTGCAACTGGGCATGCAGGTGATAAGCGAAGCCGGCGACGAAGATCTGGCCGCCGCCGCGAAAGACCTTTCGGCCAGGATCGATGCGGTGCTTCCCGAAGACAGCCGCGCCACCTCCGCAGGCTGGGGATTTGCCACCTATCCCTTTGCCGATGCCGCCCGGGGCTTTCGCTTCATGCCGATGATCCGCAAGGCGATCCGGGCCCATCAGAAGATGCGCATCGCCACCAACGACACCGCAGGCGAACACCCCGGGGGCGAAGCGGCCGGCCTCCGGGAAACCGCCCCCCGGGTGATCCGTCCGCTCAGGCTTGATTACTGGGGGCGGGTGTGGAGTCTGGCCTGCTGGTGCGAAACCGCCCGCACATTCCGCGAAATCAGGCTCGACAGGATCAGCCGGGCCGACCTTCTGCCCGAACTGTTCGTCGAGGAGCCGGGCAAATCGCTTGCCGACTATCTTTCCCGATGAATTCCCGCAGGGTTCCCTGCCGGACAGCGGCCCCGGACAGTCCGCCCGGCCGCCAGTGCGCCGGCCCCGCCAATGGGTGTTGAACCGTGCGCGGGGCCTCCTTATAGACAGGCGGGACGATCCAGCTGTCGTTTCAGGATACCGAGGGGGTTCTTCATGGCCGGCCATTCCAAATGGGCAAACATCCAGCACCGCAAGGGGCGCCAGGACGCCGCGCGCTCCAAGCTGTTCTCGAAACTCGCCAAGGAAATCACCGTAGCAGCCAAGCTCGGCGATCCCGACCCCGACAAGAACCCGCGCCTGCGCCTTGCGGTGAAGGAGGCGCGCAAGCAGTCCGTGCCCAAGGACGTGATCGAGCGCGCCATCAGGAAGGCCAGCGGCGGCGATGCCGACAATTACGAGGAAATCCGCTATGAAGGCTACGGCCCGGGCGGGGTGGCGGTGATCGTCGAGGCAATGACCGACAACCGCAACCGCACCGCCTCGACCGTGCGTTCCACCTTCACCAAGCACGGCGGCAACCTGGCCGAAACCGGCGCCGTTTCCTTCATGTTCGAACGCAAGGGCGAGATCACCTACAAGGCCGATGTGG
Organism: Paracoccaceae bacterium; assembly: GCA_026989355.1. Taxonomy (GTDB): domain Bacteria; phylum Pseudomonadota; class Alphaproteobacteria; order Rhodobacterales; family Rhodobacteraceae; genus WFVA01. The sequence goes on from JALSJM010000017.1 coordinate 104,023, forward strand.
CCGATGCCGATACGGTGATGGAAGCGGCGATCGAGGCGGGCGCCGAGGATGTGGATTCTTCCGCAGACGGCCACATCATCATCTGCGCCGATACCGATCTGAACGAAGTTTCGAGCGCCCTTGAAGCCGCCCTTGGCGAAAGCGAAAGCACCCGGCTGATCTGGCAGCCGCAGACGACAACCGAGCTTGACCTTGAAGGCATGCAGAAGCTGATGCGGCTGATCAACGCCCTCGAGGATGATGACGACATCCAGCGCGTCACCACCAATTTCGAAGCCTCCGACGAGGTGCTCGAACAGCTCTGAGCGCGCCTGGCGCCCCCGGGCGATGCCGAACGCCCCCCGCACAGACCGGGCACTGATTCTGGCGGCGGCAGGTTGCTGCGAAACCGCCGGCACCTGCCGGGCAGGGCTTGCCTTTGCCCCGCGCATGGCCCTAACTGCTCCGCATGCGCATTCCCTTCCCGGCAACTTCCCCTTCCCGCGCCCCTGCTGCCCCGAACCCCGCCCGGGGCATTTTCTGGATGGTGCTGACCGGCTTCTGCTTCGTGGCCGTGACCGCCATCGTGAAACATCTGGGCGGGGCGCTGCCGGCCGCCGAAAGCGCCTTTCTGCGCTATGTTCTCGGCCTTGCCTTCCTGCTGCCGCTCCTGCCGGCGATCCTGCGCGCCCGCCCTGGCGGGCCGATCCTGACACTGGCCGCCATCCGCGGACTGGCGCATGGGCTGGGGGTGATCCTGTGGTTCTTTGCCATGGCCCGCATTCCGATGGCCGAGGTAACGGCAATGAACTATCTGGTGCCGGTCTATGTAGCGGTCGGCGCGGCGCTGTTCCTGGGCGAACGTTTCGCCCTGCGCCGCACCCTGGCCATTGCCGCGGCCCTTGTCGGCACGCTGCTGATCCTGCGCCCGGGCTTTCGCGAAATCGCGCCGGGGCATCTGGCGATGCTGGGCACGGCGGGGCTGTTCGCCCTGTCCTATCTGCTGGCCAAGCGCCTGTCGGGGCTGGTCAGCCCGGTTGCCGTGGTGGGGCTGCTGTCGCTCACCGTTCCGATCGCACTTGCCCCCTTCGCCCTTGTCCACTGGGTGCCCCCCACCACCGCGCAACTGGCCTGGCTGTTTCTGGTTGCCGCCTTTGCCACCACCGGCCACTATACCATGACGCTTGCCTTCCGCGCGGCCCCCATCACCGTTACCCAGCCCGCCACCTTCCTGCAACTGGTCTGGGCCACGGCGGTCGGGGCGCTGTTCTTTTCCGAGCCGGTCGATGGCTGGGTAATCGCCGGGGGCGGGCTGATCATCGCCGCCGTGAGTTTCATCGCGTGGCGCGAAACCCGCCTGAAACGCGCCCCAGCCCCGCCGACTGCCCCCTGACCGCCGCGAACCGCCCCCCCCCCCCGCATCCTGCTGCCGGCCGCACTGCCCGGGGCGCGCGGGGCGCGGGGCGCTGCCTTTCCATGCGGCACGAACACGGGGTGACGGATATCCCCGGAACCGCTAGAAAGCCCCTCATGACACAAGATCAGATCATCCTGTTTTCGCTGTTCGGCGCAGTTTTCGCCCTGCTGCTGTGGGGGCGCTTTCGCTATGACCTGGTGGCCTTCACGGCGCTTATGGTGGCGGTGGTGCTGGGCGTGATCCCGGCCAAGCACGCGTTTGACGGCTTCGGCCACCCGGCCACCATCATCGTGGCGCTGGTGCTGGTCGTTTCGGCCGGGCTTGTGCGCTCGGGGGCGGTGCACCTCATCACCCGCACGCTGGTTGACAGCTCGCGCAGCCTTGGCGCCCATATCGCCCTGATGGGCGGGGTCGGCGCGGTGCTGAGCGCCTTCATGAACAATGTCGCCGCGCTGGCACTGCTGATGCCGGTCGATATCCAGACGGCGCGCAAGGCCGGCCGCCTCCCGCGCCTTTCGCTGATGGCGCTGAGCTTTGCCACCATCCTGGGCGGCATGGTCACGCTGATCGGCACGCCCCCCAACATCATCATCGCCAGCATCCGCGAAGAAACCCTCGGCACCCCCTTCCGCATGTTCGATTTCGCCCCCGTGGGCGGCATCGCCGCCATTGCCGGGCTTCTGTTCGTGGCCACCATCGGCTGGCGGCTGGTCCCCCGGCGCGAAGACGCCGCCGGCAGTGACCCGATGGCCGAGATCGCGCAATACATCGCCGAATTGACCGTCCCCGGTGAATCGAAAGTGATCGGCCGGCGTCTTGGCGATCTGGAAGACACCGCGGAAAAGGCCGATGTGGCAATCCTCGGGTTGATCCGCAACGGCAAGCGGCGCTACGGCACCCAGCGCAACACCCGCCTCAGGACAGGCGATACGATCGTGCTCGAAGCCACCCCCGATGCGCTTGACGAATTCCGCACCGCGCTCAACCTCGATTTCGCCGACGGCAAGCGTCAGGAAGCGCTCAGGGCCGCAGGCGAAGGGCTGGCGCTGGTCGAAGCGGTGGTGATGGAAGATTCCCGGCTCAACGGGAAATCCGCCCAGGCGGTAGGGCTGGGCTGGCGCAAGCGCACGGTGCTGATGGGCGTATCGCGTCAGGGCCGGCGCATCACCCGCCAGCTGCGCAAGACAAGGCTGCGCCCGGGCGACATCCTGCTGCTGCTGATCCCGAAAGATCAGGTGAACGACGTGATCGACTGGCTCGGCGTGCTGCCCCTTGCCGATCGCGGGCTGGCGGTGACCGTGAACGAAAAGGTCTGGATCGCGATCGGCGCCTTCGCCGCCGCGGTCGCCGCAGCCAGCTTCGGACTGATCTACATGCCGGTAGCGCTCGGTCTGGTGGTCGTGGGCTATGTGCTGACGAAGATCCTGCCGCTCTCCGAACTTTACACCCATATCGAATGGCCGGTGGTGGTGCTGCTGGGATCGATGATCCCGCTTGGTGCCGCGCTCGAAACTTCGGGCGGCACCGAACTGATCGCCGGTTTCCTGCTCGCGCTTGCCGGAAACCTGCCGCCCTGGGCGATCCTCACCGTGCTGATGATCGTCACCATGACACTGTCCGACGTGCTCAACAACACCGCCACCACCATTGTTGCCGCACCGGTGGGAATCGAAATGGCCCGCACCCTCGGCGTCAGCCCCGATCCCTTCCTGATGGCGGTGGCGGTGGCCGCTTCCTGCGCCTTTCTCACCCCGATCGGACACAAGAACAACACCCTGATCATGGGGCCGGGCGGCTACAGCTTTTCCGATTACTGGCGCATGGGGCTGCCGCTCGAAATCCTGGTGGTGGCGGTGAGCATTCCGGCAATCCTGGTGTTCTGGCCGCTCTGAAAGCCGGTGCCGGGGTGCCCTGCCCCATCACCGGTCCTGCAAATATCCCCTCGCAGGCAAGACGGGCACAAGCGCCGCTTGTGCCCGTCTTCGTTTTCAAAGGCGAATTCCGGAACCGGCGCCCCCCTCAGCCGCGGGCACGGCCCACCAGCTTCCACAGGCCGGGAAACAGCAGCGCCGCCAGCGCCAGCTTCATCGCATCGCCGATCAGATAGGGCGTCAGACCCCATTGAAGCGTCTGCTCCCAGCCGCTGGTGAACTGATGCAGCCACAACAGCCCCGGCACATAGATCAGCGCATTGCCGATCACCATTGCCAGCGCCATCTTCACCACCGAACGATCCCAGCCGCGCCGCGCCGCCATGCCGAGAAACCCCGTGGCCAGCACGAAGCCCAGGATATAGCCGCCGGTGCCGCCCAGCATGTAGGCCAGGCCGTTCGTTTCGGCCGAGGAGCCCGCGAACACGTCAAATCCGAGCGCCCCGATCACCAGATAGGCAAGGATCGTCACCAGCCCGAGCCGTGCCCCATAGGCAGCGCCGATCGACAGCACGGCAAAGGTCTGCAGGGTGATCGGCACCGGGCTTGGCCACATCGGAAAGGCCACCTTGGCCGAAACCGCCAGCACCGCCACCCCGAGAACAGCCAGTGCAGCCTGTTTCAGCCGCAGGGCCGCGCCTTCGCGCGCGCCGAATATCTCGCTCAGCACAGGGCGGGTTGCAGAGGTGCGGATTGCCGTTGTCATGGTCTGTCTCCTTGAAGGAAAGCTGCGAAATTTCTGCCTTGCGGCTGTTTTGCCCCAGCCGGCCCCCGCTGGCAAGCCCGTTTGCCATGTGCCGACCCACCCCGCAACTGCTGAGGGATGCCTCCGGCAGGAACATTCACGGACCATCAACGAGACGGCGCGCCGGAGGGCAAGGCGCTGCGCCATATCGGCGCTCCCGGCTTCCGGGGCCTTCTGGTGTCTTGCCGCCCCTGCCGCAGCACGCTATCAGCGGTGCGCAACCTTCCCAACCGAAAGGCCTGCCGATGATCCCGCGCTATTCCCGCCCCGAGATGGTCGCCATCTGGTCGCCCGAAACCAAGTTTCGCATCTGGTACGAGATCGAGGCCCACGCCTGCGATGCCCAGGCCGATCTGGGGGTGATCCCGCGCGAAAACGCCGAAGCGCTCTGGAAGGCGAAGGATGCCACCTTCGACGTGGCCCGCATCGACGAGATCGAGGCCGTCACCAGACATGACGTGATCGCATTCCTCACCCATCTGGCCGAGATCGTCGGCCATGAGGAGGCCCGCTTCGTGCACCAGGGGATGACCAGTTCGGACGTGCTGGACACCGCCTTCAATATCCAGCTGGTGCGCGCATCCGACATGCTTGTCAACGACATGCAGGAGCTTCTCGAAGCCCTGAAACGGCGCGCGCACGAACACAGGATGACGCTGCGCATCGGCCGCAGCCACGGCATTCATGCCGAGCCCACCACCATGGGGCTGACATTCGCGCGCTTCCACGCCGAGATGGCGCGCAACCTGAACCGCCTGAAGAACGCCCGGCAAGAGATTGCAACCGGGGCGATTTCCGGCGCCGTAGGCACCTTCGCCAACATCGATCCGGCGGTCGAGGCGCATGTATGCGAAAAGCTTGGCCTCGCCCCCGAGCCGATCAGCACCCAGATCATCCCGCGTGACCGCCATGCCATGTTCTTCGCCACCCTCGGCGTGATCGCCTCCTCGATCGAGAACATCGCCACCGAGATCCGCCACATGCAGCGCACCGAGGTGCTGGAGGCCGAGGAATTCTTTTCGAAGGGGCAGAAGGGTTCGTCGGCCATGCCGCACAAGCGCAACCCGGTGCTGAGCGAAAACCTGACCGGGCTGGCCCGCCTCGTGCGCATGAGCGTGATCCCGGCAATGGAAAACGTGGCGCTCTGGCACGAACGTGACATCTCGCATTCCTCTGTCGAACGGGTGATCGGCCCCGACACCACGATCACCCTCGATTTCGCCCTGGCCCGCCTGACCGGGCTGATCGACAGGCTGGTGATCTACCCCGACAACATGATCGCCAACATGAACAGGTTCCGCGGCCTGATTCATTCGCAGCGCGTGCTGCTGGCGCTGACGCAGAAGGGGATCAGCCGCGAGGATGCCTACAGAATGGTGCAGCGCAACGCCATGAAGGTATGGGAAGAGGGCCGGGATTTCAGGGAAGAACTGCTGAACGATCCCGGGGTGACGGCCGTGCTTTCGCCGCAGGAAATAGAATCGCTCTTCGATCTTGCCCATCACACGAAACATGTGGACACGATCTTTGCCCGCGTCTTCGGCGAATCCGCCTGACGGGGGCTCTCCGCCCCCCGGGGCGCAACACGGGGCGTAAGAGGGTATTAACCGCCCTCGTGCCAGTGTTCCCCCTGCACAACCCGATGCAGGAGGAAACACATGTCCGCCAGCCTGTCCGTTTCTGAACCGCAACAGGCGCCGCCGCCGCCGCCAACAGGCAGGCATGGCGCGGCCCGGCCGGCGATGCTGTCGCGCCGGCAGAAGGCCGCGATCATCGTGCGCCTGATGATGAGCGCGGGAGGAGACCTGCCGCTGACCGCGCTTTCCGAGGAACAGCAGCAGGAACTGATCCGCCAGCTGGCCGGCATGCGGCTGATCGACAAGGCCACTGTCGAACAGGTGGTCGGCGAATTCCTGGCCGAACTCGAAAGCGTCGGCCTTTCCTTCCCCGGCGGACTTGAAGGCGCGCTCGAAGCCCTTGACGGCAAGGTCAGCAGCAGCGCCGTTGCCCGCCTGCGCCGCGAGGCCGGCCTTGCGGGTAATGGCGGCAATGCCTGGGTACGGATCGCCGCGGCCGATGCCGAAGCCCTGCTGCCGATCCTCGAGCGCGAAAGCATCGAGGTGGGCGCGGTGCTGCTTTCCAAGATCAGCGTGTCGAAGGCGGCCGAACTTCTGGGGCTGATGCCCGGCGAACGGGCCCGGCGCATTGCCTATGCGATGTCGCTGACCGGCGCGGTAACCCCCGAAGCCGTTGAACGCATCGGCCAGGCCCTGACCGAACAGCTGGCCAGCGGCCCGGTCAGCGTGTTCGAGGAAGGCCCGGTGGAACGGGTGGGCGCAATTCTGAATTTCTCGCCCTCGAACACCCGCGACGAGGTGCTCGAAGGCCTCGAAAAGGAAGACGCGGCCTTCGCCGAACAGGTCAGGAAAGCGATCTTCACCTTCGAGAACATCCCCGAGCGGATCGACCCGCGCGATATCCCCAGGATCACCCGGGTGGTGGATCCTGCCGAACTGGTCATGGCGCTGGCGGCGGCCATGCAGTCGGGGCTCGAGAAACAGGCCGGGTTCGTGCTCGAAAACATGTCGAAACGCATGGCCGAACAGCTGCGCGAGGAAATCGCCGAACTTGGCACGGTGAAGCAGAAGGATGGCGAAGCCGCGATGAACGCGATCATTGCCAGCATCCGCGAAATGGAAGCCGCAGGCGAGATCCTGTTCATCGCCGGCGAGGAATGAACCACCCGCTGCTGCCGAACAGCCAGCCACCGGGCTGATCCACGGCCGGCCACCCCAACGGGGAAGGGCGGCATGAAACCGCCGCTCTGCAGGCCGCAACCGGGGCAGGCCATTCCCTTTCTGCGCGGTTTTCCCCATATTCACGGCAAAGACCCGACCAAAATCCGCAGAAGGGCGCGGGATGATCTTCGGCAAGCTGTTCAGAACCCTCTTCGTTCAGCACCGGAAGTTACCGGAACTGGCCCCGCGAAGCTTTGACGAAGCCCCCGGGGCGGCCCTTGAATATGCGCTCTGGATGAGGCGCGACGGCAGATCCGGCATCTTCGCTCCGGTCGTCATCTCGTTCAGCGGGGTCGGCACAGAACAGGCCTGCACGTTGGTTTCCCGCGACATCGCCCCCCCATGCAACGGCAACACGGTGGACATCGGCGAAAGCCCTGCCCATGCTGAAGCCACCCTTGCCGGACTGCCGAAGGGAGACTGGGAGATCTTCCTTCACGAGGGCCGGGCCAGACGCGATGACGGCTTCCTGCAGAACTGTTTCATCGGCCGCGCCAGAAACAACCTGACGGGCGAGGAATTTTCCTTCCTGCGCCCCTTCCAGTTTGACGGCGAAAGGAACATCTGGGCCGGCGGCATCCGCAGAATTTCGTGCTCCCGGAACGGCGAAGAGGCGGAGCGCCTGCCCGCGGCGCCCTCTTTCCGGCCCTAATCGCGAAACGCGGCGGCAAATTCCCCGGGCAGATCGAATTCCCTCAGCACCCGGGCGCGCCCCTCGGACGACATCTTGCGCGCCGTCTTCCGCACGATCCGCAGCAGCCGGTCGGCCGGCTGGGTGGCGGCAAAGGGGGCAAAATGGTGCTTCAGGAAGACAAGGCAGATCACGTCCTCCAGCGCCTGCACCTCCCTGTCGCGCTTCAGACCCTCCTTGCGCAGCATCGCCGCCACACGCGCCGCCTCCTGCGGCGCATAGCCTTCAGCATGCATGATTTCCGCCACCCGGTCTCCGTGGAAGCGCCCGAGATCGCGCCGCCAGGCCAGATATCCGCTGCGCCCTTCGGGGTAATCGCTGCGCGGAATCGTCCAGCGCTCGATATGCTGGCCGCGGGCCGCGATCTGCAGCAACTCGCCCGCATCGGGAAACAGGCGGTCCAGTTCGGCGCTCATCCGCCGCCCGTAAACCAGCGCCTCGGGGCCCTCGGGGCCGATGGCCGGATCATGCGCATTGGCAGCATCGATCGCCTCGAACACCCGCGCAAGGCGCCCGCAGGCGCCCCCGCTTCCGCCTGGCTTCCCGCTCATTGGCATGGCCGGCTCCACAGCTCGGCCCGGTCGCATCCGGCAAAATCGGCCAGGGCCTCGATATCCTTGATCTCTGCATGCTGGCGATTCACCCTGACCCCGTACCGGCGCAGCCTGCTGAAGGCCCGCGAAAGGCTTTCCGGCTTCATGCCCAGACGCCCGGCGATCAACGCCTTGTCATAGGGCAGTTTCACCATGCACCGGCCGTTGCGGCAATTTGCGAGCCGCAGCAGGAACTCGGCCAGCCGCTGGGGGCCGGTCTGGGCCTTCAGGTGTTCCACGTCCGAAACCAGCGCATGCAGATGCTGGAAGGTTGCCGCCAGGATCGAGGTGCATATGGCGGGATTCTTCTCCATCATCGCCACCAGATCGCAGCTGGGTATCTGCAGCAGATCGCATTCCGTCACCGCCTCGGCCGATACCGGATAGGGCATGTTGCGAAAGGCCATGGCCTCGCCGAAACTTGCGCTGCGGGTGAACACGTTGACGATTGCCTCCGCGCCGTTCAGCGTGATGCGAAACAGCTTCACCCAGCCGTCGATCACGATATGAATCGCCGCGGCCTGCTCGCCCTGCAAGAAGATCGTTTCGCCCCGGTCGAAATGGCGCCATCGCCCGCGCGTCATCAGCGCGCCGGCGATCCGATCGGGCAGGCCGCGCAACAACAGGGACTGGCGCGCGATCTTCCTCTGTTCGCCAAGTGTCATCCCCGGCATCGATTCGATCCCCGCCCTGATCCTGGTTCGGAAAACCGCAGGAAGCGCGCGCATGCTCTCCTTGCCCTGGCCCGGCACCTTCCCCGCAGGTCATTACCCTTGCAAGGATGCAACATTTCGCCACTGGCGACAATGCCGAAAAACACCGCAAGGGGCAGAAGAAAGGCGAAAACGGCCCGTTCGGAAAACACCCCCGCCGCTGGCGGTGCCGGGCCGGCGTTCAGCCGTGCCCGCCTCGCCCCGTCGGTCCGAAGGCGGCAGACAGCCTCCGGGCGACCGGCGCCAGAACATGGGCCACGAGCGGCAGCAGCAGCAGGCCCGTTCCCAGCCCCGCCACCGCATAGAGCGCTGCTTCCGCCAGCCATGCGCCGCCGGGGGCAAGGCCCTGAGGCAGCACCCGGGCAAAGGATTCGGCCGCATGTTCTACCGCATCCGCCGGCCCGTGCATGCCGAGATCGCCCAGCCCGTGCACCAGAATCGCCCCCCCGACCCACAGCATCGCAACCGTGCCCACGGCGCTGAGCATCTGCATCACCACCGGCATGGCCTTCACCAGCCCCCGCCCGAAGGCGCGCACAAGCGCCAGCCGCCCCTTGCGGGCCAGCCACAGCCCCACATCATCGGCCTTCACGATCAGCGCCACCGTTCCATAGACAGCCACCGTGATGGCAACGCCCACGACGGCCAGCACAAGCGCCTGCTTCCACCACGCGCCAGGCGGGATCGCGGCCAGGGTGATCGTCATGATCTCGGCCGAAAGGATGAAATCCGTCTTGATCGCCCCTCGCGCCTTTTCCTCTTCCAGGTGAAGCGGATCGCCGGGGGCCTGCCGCGCGGCGGAAGCGCCGTCATGGCCGGCCTCATGCCCCCCCTTCCGGCCCCCGGCCAGCAGGTGCCAGATCTTTTCGCCTCCCTCGTAGCTCAGATAAGCCCCCCCCAGCATCAGCAACGGGGTGATCAGCCCCGGCGCAAGGGCCGAGAGCAGCAGCGCCACCGGCAGCAGGAACACCAGCTTGTTGACCAGCGATCCCTTGGCGATCCGCCAGACCACCGGCAGTTCGCGCTTCGGGTCGATTCCGTCCACGTATTGCGGCGTTACCGCGGCATCGTCGATCACCACGCCGGCGGCCTTGCTGCCGGCCTTGGCAGATTGTGCCGCCACGTCGTCAAGCGAAGCGGCCGCCGCCTTGGCCAATGCGGCCACATCATCGAGAAGAGCCAGTAGTCCGCTCATGTCCTGTGCCTCGTCCTCATGGTTCCGGGTTGTCCGAGCTATGGCAATCGCCATGCGCTTGACAATGGGGAAAGCGGCCGCTTCTGCCCGGTGAGGAGCGAAAGCCACAGTCCGGCAACGGAAAACCGCCCGGAAAAGCCCGGCCAGCCCCCGGCGGCGCGTTCAGCCCTCTGGTGCACCGGCGTTGCAGAGGCGCCGCCAGCCGCCATCCTCGCGCTCCAGCGCGACCAGCCGGCCCAGCCGGTCAGCCGATATGTCGCCTTCCACCAGGGTGCGCCCCACCACCAGAGCCGGCGTGCCACGCAGCGCAAAACGGCGCGCCAGCGCCCGGGTCCGGGCAAGATCGTCATCGATACGGGAAGCGCCCATGTCACGCAGAAGGCGCGACGCATCCAGCCCCATCCCCCCGGCAAGCGCCCTCAGGTAGTTTTCGTCGGGCAGGAAGCGGCTGCGCATCAGGCGCCTGTGGAAAGCCTTGTAAGCCCCCTGCCGGCGCGCCGCCAGGGCCCCGCGCGCCGCCATCAGCGAAGCCTCTCCGAGCACGGGATATTCGTGCCAGTAGATCCGCACACCCGCCTGCGGATCCTCGGAAAGGGTTTCCAGAATGCCGCTCAGAACCCGGCAATAAGGGCAGTTGTAATCGGTGAAATAGGCGATCGGCACCAGATCGGCGGGCGGTGAATCGCCCTTGTGAAGGGCGGCGCAGATAGCTTCGGGGGAATTGCCGATCGCGGTCGTCTCCGCCCCGCCCGCGGTTTCTTCGATTCCGATCATGAAATCCCGCGGCGCGGAAACCGCTCCGCCCCGGATGCGGCGAAATCCCCTGGCCCGCGGCAGATCCTCGAAGGCGAGGTCACCGCCATTGGAGATGCTGCGAAAACCCGCGGCCGCCCCCAGGGCAAGAAGCGCCCCGCCGGCCAGAAGCATCCGGCGCCTGCTGATCTTCCCGACTGCCATTCACCGGCCCTCCGCCCACAAGGCTGCGCGCCCGCACTGCCCGCCGCCCCTGCTTCCGTGCCCCTGCTTCCGTGGCGGTGTGCGAAGACAGGCACGCCCCGCAAGACCATAACCGCTTTCCACCAGCGCGGCAAAGCCGGACGAAATCGCCGGCATCGCCGCCGCCCGCCGCGCTTTCCGGCAGCATCTTTCCGCCGCCGCGCTTCTGCCTGTTCCGGAAGGCTTGATTGGAGCGGGCGATGAGATTCGAACTCACGACCCCAACCTTGGCAAGGTTGTGCTCTACCCCTGAGCTACGCCCGCTCACCAATCGTGTGGGGATATATAGCCAGCGCGCCGATGGCTGCAAGAGGGAATTCGCGGTTTCGCGGAAAAAACCCGCCCACCCATTGCAAGGGCCGGGCAGCGGGCAGATGCGGAATGCAGCAGGCCCCCGGGTGGGCACAAACCCCTGCCACGCCGCCCTGCATCGCAGGGGGGCGCAATGTTCTCAGCCCTCTTCCAGCTCTATCAGAAGATCCTTGGCCTCCACCTGCCCGCCAGCCTTCACATGCACCGCCTTCACCACCGCATCGCGTTCGGCATGGATGCCGGTTTCCATCTTCATCGCTTCGATGGCAAGCAGCAGATCTCCGGTTTTCACATGCTGCCCCGCCTCGACATGCACGGAGGATACCACGCCGGGCATCGGCGCGCCGATGTGATCGGGGTTGTCGTCCTCGGCCTTGGGGTGCTCGCTGGTCTGCGCCTTCACCAGGCGGTTGGGCACGCGAATGGTGCGGGGCTGGCCGTTCAGTTCGAAGAACACCTTCACATCACCGTCTTCGCCGGTTTCGCCCACGGCCTGCAGGCGGATTTCAAGGATCTTGCCCGGATCGATCTCGGCCGAGATTTCCTCGCCCGGCTCCATGCCATAGAAGAAATTCGGCGTGGGCAGGGTGCGCACCGGGCCGTATTGCCGGTGGCGCCCCATGTAATCCAGGAATACTCCGGGATACATGAGATAGCCGAGCAGATCCTCGTCGTCCACCGCGAAACCGTCGAGCTCCTGCGAAAGCGCGGCGCGGGTCTTTTCCAGATCGACCGGCTCCAGATGCGCGCCGGGGCGGTCGGTGATCGGGGGGGGGGCCTTCAGCACCTTCGTCAGAAGCGCCTCGGGCCAGCCGCCGGGGGGCTGGCCGAGGTTGCCGCGCAGCATGTCCACCACCGAATCGGGAAAGGCCACCTCGGTATCCGGATCAAGCACATCCTCCACGCTCAGCCCCTGCGCCACCATCATCAGCGCCATGTCGCCCACCACCTTGGAACTGGGCGTGACCTTCACGATGTCGCCGAACATGCGGTTCACATCCGCATAGGTGCGGGCGATTTCGGGCCAGCGCTCCTCAAGCCCCAGCGAGCGCGCCTGGGCCTTCAGGTTGGTGAACTGGCCGCCGGGCATCTCGTGCAGGTAAACCTCGCTTGCCGGCGCGCGCAGGCCGCTTTCGAAGGCCGCATACTGATCGCGCACCTGCTCCCAGTAATCGGAAATCTCGCGCACCGCGGCAATATCGAGGCCGGTATCGCGTTCGGTATGACGCAGCGCCTCGACGACCGATCCCAGGCAGGGCTGGCTGGTGCCACCCGAAAAGGCATCCATCGCCGCATCCACCGCATCCACCCCGGCTTCGGCCGCCGCCAGCACCGTTGCTCCGGCAATGCCCGAGGTATCATGGGTGTGAAAATGGATCGGCAGGCCCACCTCTTCCTTCAGCGCCTTCACCAGCACCCGCGCGGCGGCGGGCTTCAGCAGGCCGGCCATGTCCTTCAGGCCCAGCACATGGGCCCCGGCCGCGCGCAGCGCCTTGCCCATCTCGACATAATATTTCAGATCGTATTTCGCGCGATCTGGATCAAGAATATCGCCGGTATAGCAGATCGTGCCCTCGCACAGCTTGCCGCTTTCCCGCACCGCATCCATCGCCACGCGCATGTTTTCCACCCAGTTCAGGCTGTCGAACACCCGGAAAACATCCACCCCCGTTTCGGCGGCCTGTTTCACGAAAGCCTGCACCACGTTGTCGGGATAGTTGGTATAGCCCACCGCATTGGAGGCACGCAGCAGCATCTGCGTCATGATGTTGGGCATGGCGGCGCGAATGTCACGCAGGCGCTGCCAGGGGCATTCCTGCAGGAAGCGGTAGGCCACATCGAAGGTGGCACCGCCCCAGCATTCCACGCTGAACAGCTGCGGCAGGTTGGCGGCATAGGCGGGTGCGACACGTATCATGTCGAGCGAGCGCATGCGGGTAGCCAGCAGGCTCTGGTGCCCATCGCGCATGGTGGTATCGGTAATCAGCAGACGCCTTTCCAGCGCCATCCATTCGGCCACCGCCTCGGGGCCCTGTTCGACAAGCAGGGTGCGGGTGCCGGCGGGCGGTCCATCGCTGCGCAGCGGCGGCACCTTCGGCGCGCGCGCCCGGGCCGGAGGGCGCGGCCGACCGGCGGTTTCGGGATGACCGTTCACGGTGATGTCGGCCAGATATGTCAGGATCTTGGTCGCCCGGTCGCGCCGCTTTGCGAACCGGAACAGTTCGGGTGTTTCGTCGATGAAACGGGTGGTATACCGGTTGCTGCGGAAAGTGGGGTGGCGCAGCAGGTTCTCGACAAAGGCGATGTTGGTCGATACCCCGCGCACGCGAAACTCGCGCAGGGCCCGGTCCATCCGCGCGATCGCCGCATCGGGGGTTGGGGCCCAGGCGGTTACCTTTTCAAGCAGGCTGTCGTAATAGCGGGTGATCACCGCACCCGAATAGGCGGTGCCGCCGTCAAGGCGGATGCCCATGCCGGTGGCGCTGCGATAGGCGGTGATGCGGCCGTAATCGGGGATGAAGTTGTTCTGCGGGTCTTCCGTGGTGATACGGCACTGAAGCGCATGCCCGTGCAGGCGGATATCGCCCTGGCATGCCACGCCGGTTGCATCGGGCAGTTCGGCGCCCTCGGCGATGCGGATCTGGGCCTGAACGATATCGATACCGGTGACCTCTTCGGTAACGGTATGCTCGACCTGCACGCGCGGGTTTACCTCGATGAAGTGGAAGCGACCGGTGTCCATGTCCATCAGGAATTCCACCGTGCCGGCGTTTTCATAGCCCACGTGGCGGCAGATGCGCACGCCGAGATCGCACAGTTCGGCGCGCTGCCCGGCATCAAGATAGGGCGCGGGGGCGCGTTCCACCACCTTCTGGTTGCGCCGCTGAACCGAGCAGTCGCGCTCGTAAAGATGCCAGATGTTGCCGGCCCTGTCGCCCAGGATCTGCACCTCGACATGGCGGGCACGGGTGATCATCCTTTCAAGATAGCCCGCGCCGTTGCCGAAGGCCGCTTCGGCCTCGCGCCGGCCTTCCAGCACCTTTTCCTCAAGCTCTTCGGGGGAATGGATGGCGCGCATGCCGCGTCCGCCTCCGCCCCAGCTGGCCTTGAGCATCAGCGGATAGCCGATGTCTCCGGCGATGCGGCGGATCTCGTCCATGTCGTCGCCCAGCACATCCGAAGCGGGGATCACCGGCACCCCCGCCGCGATCGCCACCTGGCGGGCGCTGGCCTTGTCGCCCAGGGCACGCATGGTTTCGGCGCGCGGACCGATGAAGACAATGCCGGCCTCGGCGCAGGCATCCACGAAATCGGGATTTTCGGACAGCAGCCCGTAGCCCGGGTGGATCGCATCGGCCCCCGACATCCTGGCCACGCGAATCATTTCGGGGATCGACAGATAGGCCGCTACCGGCCCCAGCCCCTGGCCGATGCGATAGGCCTCATCAGCCTTGAAACGGTGCAGGCCAAGCTTGTCTTCCTCGGCAAAGACAGCCACCGTGCGCTTGCCCAGTTCGTTGGCCGCACGCATGATGCGGATCGCGATCTCGCCGCGGTTGGCGACCAGGATCTTCTTGAATTCGGGCATCGGGCGGCTCCTTTGCATCTGGGTCGCCGGCCGCAGCCGGCGCGTCAGCCCCTAGCTACAATTGCGCCGCATTGCAGCGCAAGCCCCTGCCGGCAGGGTGAAAGGGCAGGATTGCCGCAGGCATGGGCGGCAGAGCCAGGCCGCGCGCCGGCATTGCCGCCTCCGTTTCCTGCCCGGCACCACCCGTTCTGCCGGATACTCCTGCCGCTCCTTACCCGCGCTGCAGCGCCCGCCAGCCGATATCGCGGCGACAGAACCCCTGGGGCCAGTCGATTGCATCGACCATCCCATAGGCGCGATCGCGCGCCACGCGCAGGGTATCACCCCGCGCGGTGACGCCCAGCACCCGCCCGCCGGCGGCCGTGATCTCGCCGTTGTGCCTGGCGGTGCCGGCATGAAACACCATGTGGCTGCTGTCTTCGGGCAGGGCGCCGAGGCCGCGGATCACGCTGCCTTTCCCGTATTCCCCCGGATAGCCCCCGGCGGCCATCACCACGGTCAGTGCGTGATCCTCGGCCCAGTTCACCCGCGCCCCGGCAAGCCGCCCTTCTGCTGCCGCCTGCATCAGATCAAGCGCCTGCGCACCAAGGCGCATCATCAGCGCCTGAGCCTCGGGATCGCCGAAGCGCACGTTGTATTCCACCAGCCGGGGAACGCCATCAGAGATCATCAGCCCCGCATAGAGCACCCCCTGAAAGGGCATGCCCCGCCGGGCCATTTCGCCCAGGGTGGGGCGAATGATCTCGTTGATCGCGCGCGCTTCCACATCGGGTGTCATGACCGGGGCCGGGGAATAGGCGCCCATGCCGCCGGTATTGGGGCCGGTATCGCCCTCGCCCACGCGCTTGTGATCCTGCGCCGTGCCGATCGCCAGCAGATCCCTGCCATCGCACAGCACGAAAAGCGATGCCTCCTCGCCTTCCATGAATTCCTCGATCACCACTGCGGCACCGGCCGCACCGAAGGCACCGGCAAACATCTCGTCCACCGCGGCCAGGGCCTCGGCCTCGCGCAGCGCCACGATCACCCCCTTGCCGGCGGCCAGGCCGTCGGCCTTGATGACGATCGGAGCGCCGCGCTGGAGGATGTATTGCTTCGCGGGCCCGGCAGCGGTGAAGCGGGCCCAGGCCGCGGTCGGAGCACCGCAGGCGGCACAGATTTCCTTGGCAAAGCCTTTCGACGCCTCAAGCCTGGCGGCCGCCCGAGAAGGTCCGAAACACAGGATGCCTGCAGCGCGCAGACGGTCGGCCACCCCGGCGGCCAGCGGCGCCTCGGGGCCGATGATCACGAAATCCACCGCGTTGCGGGCGGCGAATTCGGCCACTGCATCGCCGTCTTCGATGGTCAGATCGGCACATTCGGCGATGGCCGCGATGCCCGCATTGCCCGGCGCCACGATCAGGCGGTCGCATTTCGGGTTCTGCTTCACCGCCCAGGCCAGCGCGTGTTCGCGCCCGCCGCCGCCCAGTATCAGGATGTTCATGCCGTTCTCCGCTCGTCCCCGGCCCGTACCTGGCCCGTGCTTGTGCCTGGCCCGTGCTTGTGCTTGGCCTGTGCCTGCCGGCGTTCTAAGATGTGGCGGCAGCCAACACAAGAAAACATGGCGAGGCAAGATGTCCGATCTGATCGAGGAAGACCCCGAGGACCGGGGCAACGCCCCCGAATATACCGTGAGCGAAATCTCGGGCGCGGTAAAACGCACCATCGAGGGAAATTTCGCCCGGGTGCGGGTGCGCGGCGAGATCGGACGGGTCAGCCGGCCGCGCTCGGGGCATGTCTACCTTGATCTGAAAGACGAACGCGCAGTGCTGGCCGGAGTCATCTGGAAGGGCGTGGCGGCGCGGCTTGAAACCGCCCCCGAAGAGGGGCTTGAGGTGGTGGCCACCGGCCGCCTCACCACCTTTGCCGGCCAGTCCAGATACCAGATCGTGATCGAAAGCCTTGCGCCGGCAGGGCTGGGCGCGCTGATGGCGATGCTGGAAAAGCGCAAGGCGATGCTGGCCGCCGAAGGGCTGTTTGCCCCCGAACGCAAGAAGCCGCTGCCCTTTCTGCCGCGGGTGATCGGGGTGATCACCTCGCCCTCGGGGGCGGTGATCCGCGACATCCTGCACCGCCTGCGCGACCGCTTCCCCCGCCACGTGCTGATCTGGCCGGTGGCAGTTCAGGGTCAGGCCTGCGCCCACGAGGTGGCGCACGCCATCCGGGGCTTCAACCGCCTTGCGCCCGACGGGCCGGTCCCGCGGCCCGATCTGCTGATCGTGGCGCGCGGGGGCGGCTCGCTCGAAGATCTCTGGGGCTTCAACGAGGAAATCGTGGTGCGCGCCGCGGCAGCCAGCCAGATCCCCCTGATCTCGGCCGTGGGCCATGAAACCGATACCACGCTGATCGATCACGCGGCCGACCGCCGCGCCCCCACCCCCACGGCGGCGGCGGAAATGGCGGTGCCGGTGCGCCTTGATCTGCTGGCCGCCCTTGACAGCCTTGCCGCACGGCTTGCCCAGGCCATGCTGGGCGCGATGCAGCGCCGACGCCAGCGGCTGGCAGACCTTTCCCGCGCCCTGCCCCGCCCCGAGACCCTTGCCCAGCCCCCCCGCCAGCGGCTCGACATGTGGGGAGAGCGCCTTTCGCCCGCGCTCTCCCGGCTGGTGCAGAACAAGCGCCTGGCCCTTGCCGGCGCCGCCGCACCGTTGCGCCCGCGCATGCTGCGCCAGCAGCATGAAAGCCACCGCGAAAGGCTGCTTTCGGCCGCCCGCCGCCTGGCGCCGGCGCTCGGACGCGGAATCGGCGAACACCGGCGCAGACTCGCCCAGGCAGAGCATCGTCTTGCCACTGCCAGCCCGCTGCGCCGTCTGACCGAAAACGCCCGCGCCCTGGGTCAGACCGGCGAGCGCCTGCATGCGGCAATGGAAAAGCGCCTGCAGGACGCCACCGGGCGCCTGTCGGCGCTGGCGCGCCTCAACGAAACGCTCGGATACCGCCAGACACTGGCCCGCGGCTATGCGGTGGTGCATGGCGATGGCCATGTGATAACCCGCAAGAGCGACGCCGCGCGGGCGCGGGCGCTCGAAATCGAATTCGCCGACGGCCGCCTTGCGCTTGCCGAAAGGAAGGAAGGCAAGAGCGGCGGCACCCCCCGGAAGCCGGACGGGAAACCGGAACAGGGCTCGCTTTTCTGAGGGGGCCGGAAAGCCGGGTCAGCAAGGCGCATTCCCGCCGGGGAGAAAGAGCATCACACCCCGACTTCGGGACCGCGACACAGCAGCGGGTCGTTGCTCTGGCGGGTTTCGTAAAGATCGCCACCACCGGTCTGGTTCGCATATCGCGCCATGATCCCGCCGGGGGTGCGGAAGAAGAACCAGCACTGATGTTCGGGCTTGCCCTCGTAAACGAAACAGATCATCCGGCCCCGCTCGTACCAGGTGCCGTCAAGACATTCGCCGTCAAGTGCACTCCAGCGCACGCGCCGCCCCGGCAGATATTGCTCGATCCCGTATTCGATGCCGTCATAACCGTAATACAGGGTCTTGCCGGTGGAATAGGCTTCGAATTCGGCAGCGCTCATCGGCTGCCCGGATTCTGCGGCCCGTGGGGCGGACACAAGGCAGAGCAGCGCCACGAGGGCGGCGGTCAGGGTGAAGGGTGTCACGGCCTGT
The DNA here is from genome assembly GCA_026989355.1 of Paracoccaceae bacterium. GTDB lineage: Bacteria > Pseudomonadota > Alphaproteobacteria > Rhodobacterales > Rhodobacteraceae > WFVA01. Next base: position 122,635 of record JALSJM010000017.1, read on the forward strand.
CTGCGTGTCATGGGCACAGTTTGCCAGAAACCGGGGCCGCACACCAGTGCCGATGCCGGCTGCAGGTGCCGAACGGCCGATCATCCGGGGGCGTTCTCATGGCGCCGCCGCCCGGCAATGCCCGGTGCGCGGGCACGCCATTCGCGCGCCCGCCGGTCCATCAGCCGCCGCCAGCGCCCGGGGAACAGCGCGATCGCCCCCATCAGCGGCAGGCCGTGAGGCAGCAGCGGCACCTCTTGTCCGCCGGGGGAGAGTTCAAGCGCCGGATAGGGTCTGGCCGGGTTGAGATGATGGTCGGAATGGCGCGGCGCGGCCAGCATCAGGTGATGGCTGAACCAGTGCGGCGCATTCCACGAATGCTCGGGTCCGACCGGTTCCGCCCGGCCCGCGCCATCAAGGCCCCGTTGCAACCCGTAGTGCTGCACATAATCGGACAGCAGCAACTGGCTCTGGGCATGAAACGCCAGCAGCAGATAGGCAAGAACACCATGCCAGCCCCCGATCAGCCAGGCCAGGGCCGGCATCGCAAGCCCGCCGGCCACATAGACCGGATAGGGATGCCTCAGGGCATCGCGCCCCACGCGGCGGGTTTCGGCAATGAACCCCGCCCGGAACGATCCCCACCAGGCCCGCGGCCAGAAGGCGTAGAAGCTTTCGCCCGACCGGGCGGTGTTGGGATCGCGCGCGGTGGCCACATGCACGTGATGCACCAGCCGGTGCGCCGAAACATGGTGCCCGAACAGCAGGCTGATGAACATCCACTTGCCAAGCGCGAACAGGCGCCGCTCGGTGCGGTGGATCAGCTCGTGCGCTGCGGGGTTCGATACCTGCCCGAAGAACAGTCCGAAGGCCAGGAACAGGGCAATCGTTTCGTGGGCAGCGTTCCCCCCCTGCCCGAGCGCCCGCACCGCCACCGCCAGCAGCCCGAAATGGGCCACCGCCAGCACCGCCAGAAGCCGGTCGGCGGCTGGAAACTCCTGCGCCACCGGCACCAGCGCGGCCAGTTCGTCCAGCACGAAGGGCAGCACCGCCAGCCACAGCAGTGCCGCCCAGATCCAGACCCCGCCCCAGATCCCCGCCGCCAGCAGCAGCGGAACCGGCACCAGGGTGATGAGCGAAAACAGAAAGGCGGCTCTGGGCATCGGCGGGCGCTCTCGTTGCGTTTTCGGCGGATCACGATTTCCTGGCAGCCTTGCAGGAACCTTCCCCGTGTATCATGCTACCTGCGCGGGCCCGATACGCAAGTGAAACGGATAACGTCGGTTCCGGCAGCGCCCGGCCCCGCACCGGAATGTATCCGGGAAAGGAACGGCAGAAGCGAAGCGGAAAACGGGGAAGGCGAAAGAAGAACGGATGGCCATGAAAAAGCAGCAGGATGCACCGCAGGGCAAGGGCCGCCGCGCCCGCCCGCAGCCCCGGGGCCGGCAACCGGACGAAACCGCGCTGGCCGAACTGCGCGCCCTTCTGGGCAACCGGCCGCGACGGCGCGATCTGCTGATCGAGCATCTGCATCTGGTCCAGGACAGATACGGCCATCTTTCCGCCGCCCACCTGCGGGCCCTGGCCGAGGAAATGCGCCTGTCGATGGCCGAAGTGTGGGAAGTGGCCACCTTCTATGCCCATTTCGACCCGGTGAAAGAGGGCGAATCGCCGCCGCCGGCGCTGACCATTCGGGTGTGCAATTCGCTTTCGTGCGAACTGGCGGGAGCAGAGGCGCTGAAGGCGGCGCTTGAGGCGGAGGTCGATCCCGAGCGGGTGCGGGTGGTGAATGCCCCCTGCATGGGGCGCTGCGATTGCGCACCGGTGGCCGAGGTGGGGCACAACCACATCGATCACGCCACCCCGGAAGCGGTGCTCGCCGCCGCAAGGGCCGGCGATACGCGCCCGAGAATCCCCGAATATGAGGATTTCGCCGCCTATCGGGCGGACGGGGGCTATGATGTCCTGCGTTCCCTGCGTGAAGGCCGGGACTGGAAGGAGGTGCAGGCGAAGGTGCAGGAAGCGGGCCTGCGCGGGCTTGGCGGCGCAGGCTTTCCCACGGGCACGAAATGGGGCTTCGTGCGTGCCCGCCCCGGCCCGCGCTACCTGGCCGTCAATGGCGACGAGGGCGAGCCCGGCACCTTCAAGGACCGCTACCATCTCGAACGCACGCCCCATCTGATGCTTGAAGGCATGCTGATCGCCGCCTGGGCGATCGAGGCCGAGCGCTGCTATATCTACATGCGCGACGAATACCCGGCAGTGCTGGAAATCCTGCGCCGCGAAATCCGGGCACTGGAAAGGGCCGGTATCGTGGCACAAGGCCATGTCGAACTGCGCCGCGGCGCGGGGGCCTATATCTGCGGCGAGGAAAGTGCCATGATCGAATCGATCGAGGGCAAGCGCGGCCTGCCCCGCCACCGTCCGCCCTATGTGGCCGAGATGGGGCTTTTCGGTCGCCCGACCCTGGTGCACAACGTGGAAACCCTGCATTGGGTGGCACGCATCTGCCGTGAGGGGCCGCAAATCCTTTCGGGCGTTGAAAGGAATGGCCGAAAGGGCCTGCGCAGCTATTCCGTTTCGGGGCGGGTGGCAAGGCCGGGCGTCTATCTGCTGCCCGCGGGCGCAACCATCCGCGACGTGATCGAAGCCGCCGGCGGCATGGCACCAGGACATAAATTCAAGGCATACCAGCCCGGCGGCCCCTCATCCGGTCTGCTGCCCGCCAGCCTTGATGACGTGCCGCTCGACTTCGACACGCTGCAGCCGCATGGCTCGTTCATCGGTTCGGCCGCGGTGGTGGTGCTTTCGGATCACGACAGCGCCCGCGCCGCCGCCCTCAACATGCTGCGCTTCTTCGAAAGCGAAAGCTGCGGCCAGTGCACCCCCTGCCGGGCGGGCTGCGAGAAAGCGGCAAAGCTGATGCAGGAGCCGCACTGGAACAGGCCGCTTCTGGAAGAACTGTGCCAGGTGATGGAAGATGCCTCGATCTGCGGGCTCGGTCAGGCCGCCCCCAATGCAATTCGCCTGACCATGAAGCATTTCCCCAGTGAAATCTGACCCTTGCGCGGTGTTCTTTGCGCACCTGACAATGGTGCTTGCGGCACTCTGTCCGCCCCGGACAACGCACAGGCCCGCCATCGGCACTTGCCACTGGACAAGCCCGCCGGGACAGGCCATTCCTGTTGCTGCAATCCCCTCCCGACCGGCAACCTGACCAGTAACGGAATTTCCGAAAACCATGTCCAAGCTCCCCCGCAAGATCATCATCGATACCGATCCCGGCCAGGACGATGCCATCGCCATCCTGCTGGCCCTTGCCAGCCCCGAGGATATCAAGGTGTTGGGGATCACCGCCGTAGCCGGAAACGTGCCGCTGGAACTGACCGCAAAGAACGCCCGCATCGTCTGCGAACTGGCCGGGCGGCCCGACATCCCGGTGTTCGCGGGCTGCGATGCACCGCTCTGCCGGCCACTGGTAACGGCCGAACACGTGCACGGCAAGACCGGCCTTGACGGCCCCGCCCTGCCCGAGCCACAAATGCCGCTGCAGGATCTGCACGGGGTCGATTTCATCATCGACACCCTGCGCCGCGAGCCTTCCGGCAGTGTCACCCTCTGCCCGCTCGGGCCGCTGACCAATATCGCCACCGCCTTCGACCGCGCTCCCGACATCGTGGAGCGGGTGCAGGAGATCGTGCTGATGGGCGGCGCGTATTTCGAGGTCGGAAACATCACTCCCGCCGCCGAATTCAACATTTACGTTGATCCGGAAGCTGCTGACACCGTTATGAAATCAGGTATCAGAATAACCATGATGCCGCTTGATGTCACACACAAGGCGCTGGTAACCCGCCCGCGCAACGAAGCCTTCCGCGCCCTGAACACGCCGGTCGGGCGGGCGGTGGCCGAGATGACCGATTTCTTCGAGCGCTTCGACCGCGAGAAATACGGCTCGGACGGCGCGCCGCTGCATGATCCCACGGTCATTGCCCATCTGATCGCACCGCGGCTGTTCTCGGGCCGCTTCGTCAATGTGGAAATCGAAACGGGATCGGAACTCACCCGCGGCATGACGGTGACCGACTGGTGGCGGGTGACGGAACGCGAACCCAATGCGATGTTCATCGGCGATCTCGATGCCGAACGCTTCTTCGCCCTTCTGACCGAGCGCCTGGCCCGGCTGCCGCTGCCGCCGGCGGGCTGAACGGCCGGAAGCTGATGCATGCCCGCAGGTTCCGCCTTTGCGGGGTTTCTCTTCAATCCCTGACGCCGGCGGGCTATCGTGGGGCATGTTCTCCTTTGAAAACACCTATGCCCGCCTGCCCGGACGCATGTATGCACGGATCGGCACCTGGCCGGTGCCTGCACCCGAACTGGTGGCGCTGAACGAAACGCTGGCGCGCGACCTCGGGCTTGACCCTGCGGAGCTGGCTGCACCGGCGGGGGTGGCGGTGCTTTCGGGAAGCGCCCTGCCCGAAGGGGCCGAACCCCTGGCCCAGGCCTATGCCGGACATCAGTTCGGCGGCTGGGTGCCCCGGCTTGGCGACGGCCGCGCCATGCTGCTGGGCGAAATCCGCGATCCTGCCGGGCAGATGTGGGATATCCAGCTGAAAGGTTCGGGGCCCACACCCTTTTCGCGCCGGGGCGACGGACGCGCGGCGCTCGGGCCGGTGCTGCGCGAATACATCGTGAGCGAGGCGATGCATGCGCTTGGCGTGCCCACCACCCGGGCACTGGCGGCAGTCACCACCGGCACCAGGGTGCGGCGCGAAACCATGCTGCCCGGCGCGGTTCTGACCCGGGTTGCCCAGAGCCATATCCGGGTGGGCACCTTCCAGTATTTCGCGGCCCGCGGCGATGGCGAGGCCCTGCGGCTGCTGACCGACTACACCATCACCCGCCATTACCCCGCCCTTGCCGAAGCCGATACGGCCGAACGGCCGCTTGCCCTGCTGCGGGCCGTGGTGGCCGCGCAGGCGCGGCTGATCGCACGCTGGATGGCGCTCGGCTTCATCCACGGCGTGATGAACACCGACAATACCCATCTCGGAGGGCTCACCATCGATTACGGCCCCTGCGCCTTCATGGATGGTTACCGGCCCGACAAGGTGTTCAGTTCGATCGACGAACGGGGCCGCTATGCCTATGACCGCCAGCCGCGGGTGATCGTGTGGAACCTGGCACAGTTCGCAACCGCGCTGATCCCGATCATGGAGGGCCCGCAGAAAGCGGCAATCGCCGCCGCCACGCAGGCGGTCGGAGAATTCACGCCGCTGTTCTCGCGCGAATGGCTGCGCCTGTTCCGCGCCAAGCTCGGCCTTGACGACCCCGCGCCCGCAGGAGTCGGCCCCGAGGACGATTCGGCACTGATCGGCACGTTTCTTGACCTGATGGCGCGCGAAGGGGCTGATTTCACCAACACCTTCCGCGCGCTTTCCGATGGCAGTGCCGAAGACCGGTTTGCCGACCGGCGCGCCTGTGGCGAATGGCATGTCCGCTGGACAAGGCGACGCGCCCTCGAAGAAACCGACGACCCCCGGCAGCTGGCCCGCATGCGCGCGGCCTCGCCCGCGCTGATCCCGCGCAACCACCGGGTGGAAGAGGCGCTGGCCGCCGCCCATGCCGGCGATTTCACCCCCTTCCACCGGCTGAACCGGGCCCTGACCCGCCCCTTCGAGACACCCGGCGAATTTGCCGATCTCACCCGCCCTCCGGCCCCCGAAGAGGAAGTGCAGCACACTTTCTGCGGCACCTGAGCCGCGGTCGTATCCCACCAACTCCCACCGACGCGCGTGAAAACCGCCCGCGGCAAAGGCACACCCCGCGCCCGGCCCGCCTTGCCCCCCGCTCCCGGCCCCGCTGCTCACCCATTGCACAAAATGCCGACCCCGGTGAAAAATTCCCCTGACGGCGGGGGCGAAAGCTGTCATGTTCGGCAGACAACGATCCAGTTTTCCGGTTGGGGGAGCACGACATGAGCTTGATGAAGACACTGGCCAAGGTGGCGATCGGCGTTGCCCTTGCAAAGGGCGCGACCGCGATGACGCGCAAGGCAGGTTCCGGCGGCGGCGGGCTGCTCGAACAGCTTGCCGGCGGCAGAAGCCGGAGCACGCCGCAGGGCGGCGGGCTTGATGATCTGCTGGGCGCGGTGCTGGGCGGGCGCACCGGCAACGGCGCGCCCGGCGGCGGCACCCAGGGCGGGCTCGGGGGGCTGCTCGACGGGCTGTCGCAGGCCAGCCGCCCCGCGGGCGGCGGCACCACCGGCGGGCTTGACGACATCCTTCAGGGCGCCGCCCGCCAGGGTGGCGGCCTGCAGGACATGCTGGGCGGCCTGCTTGGCGGTGCCCTCGGGGGGGCGCTCGGCGGCATGCCGGGCAGCGGGGGCAGCCGTGCCGGAACCGCACCCGAAACCAACAAGAGCGCCGGCAAGAAGAAAAACAGCCGCAGGAGCTTTGCCGAGGAATTCAACCGCTCGCTGGCCGGCGAAGAGCCCGAGCCCGAGCCCCATCACGAACTGGCCGCAGCGCTGATGCTGCGCGCCATGATCCAGGCCGCGAAATGCGACGGGCGGATCGACGATTCCGAACGCGAGAAACTGCTTGACCGGCTGGGCGACGTATCGCCGGAAGAGCGCGATTTCGTTACCGCCGAACTGCAGGCGCCGGTGGATGCAGGGGGGCTGGCCCGCCAGGTGCCGCCGGGGCTGGAACCGCAGGTCTATGCGATGTCGGTGCTCGCGATCGACCTCGACAGCCAGGCCGAGGCGCAATACCTGCACGATCTGGCCGGTGCGCTTGGCCTGGGCAAGCAGCAGGTGAACGACATTCACGCCCGGCTCGGAGTGCCGGCACTCTACGCCTGAGCCGCAGGCCCGCCCCGCAGGGGCCCCGTCCGCCGCATCACGCCTTTCCCGGCAGACGGGGCTGCGGCTGCATCGGCCCGCGCCGATCCGGCCCGGAAAAAACGGTGGTGCCTGCCGGCGTCTTGGCATAAACAGTCCCCGGACAAGACGGGATCCCCCTGCGGAATCCGGACAGGATCGGCCAATGAGCGACTCCATCATCGGCAAATGCGAAAGATCCGGCCTGCGCCTGACCGATCAGCGCCGGGTGATCGCCTCGGTTCTGGAAGAGGCCGACGATCACCCCGATGTCGAGGAGCTGCACCGCCGCGCCAGCCGTATCGACCCACGCATCTCGATCGCCACCGTCTATCGCACGGTGAAGCTGTTCGAAGAAGCCGGCATCCTGGAAAAACACGACTTCGGCGATGGCCGCGCCCGCTATGAAGCGGCCGACCGCGATCACCACGATCACCTGATCGATCTTCTCACCGGCGCGGTGATCGAATTCGTCGATCCCGAAATCGAGGCCCTTCAGGAAAAGATCGCCAGCAAGCTCGGCTACCGCCTCAAGGGGCATCGCCTCGAACTCTACGGAATTCCTCTGGAAAGCAAGGAAGACAAGGATACATGAGCACCATCATCGACATCACCGCCCGCGAGATCCTCGACAGTCGCGGCAATCCCACCGTGGAGGTGGACGTGCTTCTGGAAGACGGCACCCTGGGCCGCGCGGCGGTGCCCTCGGGGGCCTCGACCGGGGCCCATGAGGCCGTCGAGAAACGCGATGGCGACCCGGCCCGCTATGGCGGCAAGGGGGTGCTTCAGGCGGTTGCCGCCGTGAACGGCGAAATTCACGAAGCCCTGGCCGGCATGGATGCCACCGAGCAGGAAGCGATCGACGCCGCCATGTGCGAACTTGACGGCACCCCCAACAAGGCCCGTCTCGGCGCCAACGCGATCCTCGGGGTATCGCTTGCCGCAGCAAAGGCGGCGGCCGATTTCACCGCCCAGCCGCTCTATCGTTATGTGGGCGGCACCGCAGCACGGGTGCTGCCGGTGCCGATGATGAACATCATCAACGGCGGCGAACATGCCGACAATCCGATCGACATCCAGGAGTTCATGATCATGCCGGTGGCTGCGCCCGGCCTCTCCGAGGCGGTTCGCTGGGGCGCGGAAATCTTCCACAGCCTGAAGAGCGCCCTTGCCGCTGCCGGACACAATACGGCCATCGGCGACGAGGGGGGCTTCGCCCCGGCGCTTTCGGGCACCCGCGAGGCGCTTGATTTCATCCTCGGCGCTATCGAAAAGGCTGGCTACAAACCGGGCGAAGACATCTGTCTTGCCCTGGACTGCGCTGCCACGGAATACTTCAAGAACGGAAGGTATGTTCTTTCCGGAGAAGGAAAAACGCTTTCCAGCGAGGAAAATGTCGCCTACCTGGAAGCCCTCGTGAAGGATTACCCGATCGTCTCGATCGAAGACGGCATGGCCGAGGACGACTGGGAAGGCTGGACAGCCCTCACCCAGGCGCTCGGCGCCCGCATCCAGCTGGTGGGCGACGATCTGTTCGTCACCAATCCCGCACGCCTGGCCGAGGGGATCGCGAAAGACGCCGCCAATGCGATGCTGGTCAAGGTCAACCAGATCGGCACCCTCAGCGAAACGCTCCGTGCCGTCGAAATGGCCCACCGTGCCGCCTATGCCAACGTGATGAGCCACCGCTCGGGAGAAACCGAGGATACCACCATCGCCGATCTCGCCGTGGCCACCAACTGTGGCCAGATCAAGACGGGCTCGCTGTCGCGTTCGGATCGTCTGGCAAAATACAACCAGCTGATGCGCATCGAGGAAGAGCTCGGCGAAACCGCCATCTATGCCGGCCGCACGATTCTGAAGGGCTGACCTGCAGAACTGGGCCAAACCCCGCCGCTTTTCCTTCTCGGCCACCTGCCCGCCTTGCCTGCCACCCGGGCCGGCGCTAATCCTCGGGGCCGATCAGACCGGATCGGATCGGAAGTGCATGTGAGAGGTGGCAATGCGGTATATCGTGATTTCCGGCCTGTGCCTGTTGCTCGGGGCCTGTGTCGTTTCCCCGCCGGCCCACGAATGGCCGGAACAGGGCGGCATACCCGAAACGGCCCCCCCCTGCGAAAAGCCCGGCAACGGCAGATGCAGCTTCCGCAATGCCCCGGCGGCGCTTTCGCCAAAGCCCGTCCTGATCAAGGATCACCCCCGCCCCTTCTTTCGCACCCAACGCTCCCTTGCATTCACCGACGCCCGGGCGAAACGGTGGGTTGCCCCCCGCGGCACACTGACCGACGGCACCGCGCTTCCCGAGATTTTCCTGCCGATCACCGGCAACCCGCGCGATCCGGCATTCATCGGTGCGGCTACCCTGCACGATGCCTATTGCGGGGCGGGCAACAGCGGGCTTGCACAATACCATTCCGACAGCTGGCAGAACGTGCACCGGATGTTTCACGACGCACTGCGGGCCGGCGGCATCCCCGCCAGGAAGGCCATGATCCTGTATGCCGCCGTCTATATCGGCGGGCCGCGCTGGTATCGCACCGGCACGAAACCGGACGCCTACTCGCCCATGCCCGGGGTGATGGTCCTGGAGCTTCCGATCGCCCCCGGATCGGTCAGCGGCCCGCTGGCCGGAACGCTTCCCGATCGCGAGCTTGTCGCTCTGCTGCGCGAGGCGATCGGATATATCGAGCGCACCGACCCGTCCCTCGATCAGCTTGATGCCTTCATGCGCCTGAAAGAGCGCCAGATGCTGGACAGGCTGCGCATGACCCGGCCCGCGCGCATCCGCGATGCCGGCAACATTGCCGGGGGCAACTGACCCGAAACGTCCGCCACGAGGTCCGCATGACAGACAGCATCGCCGACAGCATCATCCGCCGCCTGAAACTGATCCCCCACCCGGAGGGCGGTCATTACCGCCAGACATGGATCGCCGAAGCCCCCGAAGGCACCCGCCCCGCGGGAACCGCGATCCTCTTCCTGCTGAAAGCGGATGAACGAAGCCACTGGCACCGAATCGATGCCACCGAGATCTGGCATTTTCATGCCGGCGCCCCGCTGGTTCTCTCGGTTGCCCGGGATGCGGCCGGCCCGGCACACGACCGCATCCTCGGTCCCGATGTGCCGAACGGCCATTTCCCGCAGCTCATCGTACCGCCACATCACTGGCAGATGGCCGAAACCGCCGGCGCATACACCCTGGTCAGCTGCACCGTTTCCCCGGGGTTCCGCTTCGAAGGCTTCGAACTTGCCCCTGCAGGGTTCGACATCCCGCGCACCGGCTGAGTCCTCTCATCCCGGGCCGAACACTCCCGGGGTGCGTTGCCCCGCAGGGGGCTGAAGGGGCGGGCGGCCCCTTCAGCGCTGCGCTGCCGATCCGGCAAACGCCCCCGGCCGGCTTACCCGCCCGCCACCCACCGGCGCCGCCACGCCGGTGGTGCCCGGGCACGAGGTGGGCAGCCCCTTCACCACCCGCACCGCCAGATGGGCAAAGGCCTGCGCCTCCAGCATGTCGCCGTCAAGGCCCACGGCCTCTACCGGCGCCACCGGGCAGTCAAGCCCCGCTTCCAGCATCGCCATCAGCACCGGGTTCTTCCGCCCTCCGCCCGAAACCAGCACCCGCTTCGGCGGGGCCGGGCAATGCTCCATTCCCCTCACCACCGAAGCCGCGGCGATGGCGGCAAGGGTTGCGGCGGCATCGGCATCGGACAGCTCCGATACATCGTCAAGCAGCCGGGCAAAGGTATCGCGATCAAGCGATTTCGGCGGCACCTTGCAGAAAAAGCCATGCTCCAGGAACCGCTCCATCATCGCGCCATCAACGGTGCCCGCAGCCGCCAGCGCGCCGCCCTCGTCCATCGGACGCCCGAGGCGGGCCTGCACCAGATCGTCGATCGGCGCATTTGCGGGGCCGGTATCGAAGGCCAGAAGCGCCCCTTCGGCCTCGGGAGCCGGCGCGCGGGGATCGACCCAGGTAAGGTTGCCCACCCCGCCAAGGTTCAGAAAGACAAGCGGTTCACCAGCCCCGATCCACCGTGCACAGGCAAAATGAAAGAAAGGCGCAAGCGGCGCTCCCTGCCCGCCCATCTCGATATCGGAACTGCGAAAATCCCACACCACCGGCCGCTCCAGCACCTCGGCCAGCACCCGCCCGTCGCCCGCCTGATGGGTGCGCCCGCCTGCCGGATCATGAGCCAGCGTCTGACCGTGAAAGCCGATCAGCGCCAGCGCCGGGCCGTCGGCCCTTTCGCGTTCGAGCATCCCGCTCAGCAGTTCGGCATGGGCCAGTTCCACCACCTCGGCGGCCGCCTCCACCCCGGCATCGCCCGGCCAGCGGCCGAGCGCGGCGCGCAGCACCGCACGCTCATCCGCGCCATAGGGCCGATAGGCGCTTTCGCCGAATTCGATGATCTCGTGGCCGTCACTCAGCAGACAGGCCGCATCTACCCCGTCAAGCGATGTGCCCGACATGGCGCCCACGGCCCAGATGCGCTCTTCTTTCAACATGGCCTTTCCCTTCGCACATACCGGCGATATATCAGGCCGGAACCCTTGGGAAAACGGGAAACACCCGATGACACACGCGCCGAAATCAGAATTCATGCAGGTGATGCAGGAACGCGGCTTCATCGCCAACTGCACCGATTTCGCAGGGCTTGACGCCGCCCTCGCCGAAGGAATCGTGCCGGGTTACATCGGGTTCGACGCCACCGCGCCCAGCCTGCACGTGGGTTCGCTGATCCAGATCATGATGCTGCGCTGGCTGCAGAAATGCGGCCACCGGCCGATCGTGCTGATGGGCGGCGGCACCACCAGGGTAGGCGATCCTACCGACCGCGCCGAGGAACGCCCCCTGCTTTCGCCCGAACGGATCGATGAAAACATCGCCGGTATCCGCAAGGTGTTTGCCCGCTACCTGGATTTCGGCGAAGGCCCCCGCGATGCCGTGATGGTGAACAATGCCCGGTGGCTTGACGATCTCAACTATCTGGACTTCCTGCGCAACGTGGGGCGGCATTTTTCGGTGAACCGGATGCTCTCCTTCGACAGCGTCAGGCTGCGCCTCGAACGCGAGCAGTCGCTCTCGTTCCTCGAATTCAACTACATGATCCTGCAGGCCTATGACTTTCTCGAGCTTCATCGCCGCTTCGGCTGCCGCCTGCAGATGGGCGGATCGGACCAGTGGGGCAACATTGTCAACGGCATCGATCTGACGCGGCGGATGGACGGGGCCGAATTGTTCGGCCTTACCACCCCGCTGCTCACCACATCGGACGGCAGGAAGATGGGCAAGAGCCAGGGCGGCGCGGTTTGGCTCAATCCCGAAATGCTTTCGCCCTACGAATTCTGGCAATACTGGCGCAATGTCGCCGATGCCGACGTGGGCCGTTTCCTGAGGCTCTATACCGAACTGCCACTGGAGGAATGCGAGCGCCTTGGCGCGCTTCAGGGCAGCGAGATCAACGAAGCCAAGATCCGCCTTGCCAACGAGATCACCACCCTGGCCCACGGCCCCGAGGCAGCGGCGGCCGCCGAAGCCACGGCACGCGACGTATTCGAACGGGGCGGTGCAGGCGAGGATCTGCCGACCCTGGCCCTGACCCCCGAAGAGGTGGGCGAAGGCATTTCGGTGGTGCAGCTTTTCGTGCGCTCGGGGCTTGCGCCCTCGGGAAAGGAAGCCAAACGGCTGATCGCCGGCGGCGGGGCGCGGATCGACGGCAGGCCGGTCGGCGATCCGGGGCAGACGCTGGACCGCGCGGCACTGGCCAGCCCGCTCAAGCTGACCGCAGGCAGGAAGCGCCACGCACTGGTGAAACTGACCGGGAGCCGAGGCCCGTGAGCGGCGTTGCCCCCGCGGCCTATTCCTCGATCCGGGCCTTCCTGATGTAATCGGGATCCTTCACCAGGCCGTTCTGCTGCGGATCGCCCTTCCTGATTCCGTCAAGCACGTCGAGCCCCTCGATCACCCGCCCGAAAACGGTGTATTTGCCGTTCAGGTGATCGGCGGGTGCGAACATGATGAAGAACTGACTGTTGGCGCTGTCGGGGCTGGCCGAACGGGCCATGCCCACGGTGCCGCGCTTGAAGGGCACGTTGGAAAATTCGGCCTTCAGGTCGGGCAGATCGGAACTGCCCCGCCCGGCCATCGACAGGTCGCCGTCGATCCGGCCGAACCTGACATCGCCGGTCTGCGCCATGAATCCCGGAATCACCCGATGAAAGGCCACGCCGTCATAGGCCCCCGATTTGGCAAGGCCGATCACCCGCTTCACATGTTCGGGTGCCACATGCGGCAGAAGGTCGATCACGATGCGGCCCTCGGTGCCGCCCCCGATCTCGAGCACCAGATTGGGCCCCGGCGTGTCTTCGGCATGGGCATCACTGCTCTGGACCATCACGAAATAGGCCGCCACCACCCCGACGCCGATCAGGAACAGCGCCCAGGCGAAGATGTCACGTTCACGCATCGGCATCGGCGGCCACCTTGACGCTGATCATGCGGTCGGGGCTGGCGGGGGGTTCGCCGCGGGCGATGTTGTCCACATGCTCCATGCCTTCGGTCACCCGGCCGAACACGGTGTATTGCCCGTTCAGGAAGTGATTGTCGGCGAAATTGATGAAGAACTGGCTGTTGGCCGAATCCGGGTCGGCGGTGCGCGCCATTCCCAACGTGCCGCGATCATGGGGCACGCCTGAAAACTCGGCCTTCAGGTCGGGCAGGTCCGAACCCCCGGTTCCGGCACGGCGGATGTTGAAATCATCCTCCATGTTGCCGTGCTGCACGTCGCCGGTCTGGGCCATGAAACCGTCGATCACCCGATGAAAGGCCACGTTGTCATAGGCGCCGGCACGGGTCAGTTCCTTGATCCGCGCCACATGATCGGGCGCCACATCGGGCAGCAGTTCGACAATCACCCTGCCATCCTTCAGCTCGATGATCAGCGTGTTTTCGGGATCCTTGATTTCGGCCATTGCGTGGTCCTCATGCAGTGCGTTTTCCCTTACTTAAGGTTCTCCCGGCAAAAGGGAAAGGGGCAAGAAACGGGCACCGGCATGAAACCGCGCCCACGGCCCGGCTGCGGTTTCGCCCGGGCCCGCGCTGCACGGATGACGCAACAAGGCCCTTGAGCCCCGCACGAACCGAGGTCACAACACAGGCATGACGAACCGCATCGCCCTTTTCCTGGTCCTTGCCATTGTGGCCCTGTTCCTTGCCGACCGTTTCTGGCTGGGGCTCGATCTGCCGCTGTTTCTGGGGCGCAAGCTGATGCAACTGGTGGAATACATGGCCTTCTGGCGCTGAAGCGACCATTTTGCGGCTTGCACTTTCCGTCAGTTTCCCCATGGTAGCGCGCGAACGGCGGGGGCCCTGCGCAAACCCGGCCCGGCACGAATCTGGAGGGAGAACAGGACATGACAGTTAAGGTAGGCATCAACGGCTTTGGCCGGATCGGCCGCAACGTGCTGCGTGCGATCATCGAGTCCGGGCGCGAGGATATCGAGGTTGTGGCGATCAACGATCTCGGGCCGGTGGAGATGAATGCGCATCTTCTGCGCTATGACAGCGTGCACGGCCGTTTTCCGGCCGACGTCACCTCGGGCGAGGACTGGATCGACGTGGGCCGCGGCAGGATCCGCGTCACCGCGATCCGCGATCCGCGCGAGCTGC
>JALSJM010000018.1 GCA_026989355.1 Paracoccaceae bacterium
CACGACATCATCGCCGATATCAGCCCGGCCGCCGAAATCCGCATGATGAACGAGCCAGTCGGCACGGATAATATCGACCGCTTCCTGGACGGTGTGGATCTGGTTGTGGATGCACTGGATGTATTTTCGCAAACCGCGCGCCGGATTGTGTTCAGCAATGCCCGCAAAAGGGGGATTCCGGTGTTCTCGGCCGCCCCGCTGGGGTTCAGCGCCGTGATGTTCAACTTTCATCCCGACGGGATGAGTTATGACGAATTCGCCGGCCTGAAAGACGGCATGACAGAAAGGCAGATGGCACTGCATTTCATCTGTGCGATCGGCGCACAGGGGCCGCACCTGAAATACATGGATACAAAGGGGGTGGGCGCCGAGGAAGGTGCTGCGCCGTCATTGGGAATGGCCTGCCAGATCGGTGCGGGCATGGTTGCCACCGAAATTACCTGCTATCTGCTGGGGCGACGCGAACCCCAATGGGTGCCGCATTTTTCCCAGTTTGATCCCTATGATCGCAGCTACAAGCGGCGCTACCGCCGTTGGGGGGCAAAAAACCCGATCCAGCGGTTGCGCATGCAAGTGGTCAAACGCATGATCCCCGCGATGAACGACTGACGGAGCGTCAGGTTCATGGGGATTCTGACAAATCTGTTCCTGTCGCGGATCAGGCTGCCGCGGGATATCCACCGCTACGCCTTTCGCAAATATCCCGAACGCAGGGCATTGCAGTTTGCCGATCATGCCATGACATACGGCCAATTGCAGGATCGCAGCTATCGTCTGGTGCAGGCATGGCATGCTCTTGGACTGAAAAAGGGCGATGTGGTTTTTGCGCATGTGGATAGCGGAGCAGAGTTTTTCGAGATCAGGACGGCCGCCCTGGAAACCGGTGTGGTACTGACGGTTTTCCATGGCCTGCACACGCCGGATTTCATTGTCGGTGCCGCGCTGGCCGCTCGTCCCAAACTCTTGATTGTCGATAATGATTTCGCCCCGGAGAGCCAGGCGGCATTCGCCCGCGCCCTGCCCGATGTTCCCGTCTGGGAAACCGGCCCGAACAACCGTTACGAAACACGGATTGCCGCTCATGAACCGATCCCCTCGAAGGCGGATCTGCGGCCGGATGACCCGATGGTGCTGGGCTTTACCTCGGGCACGACAGGGCCGCCCAAAGGGCTGATTTCCAGCCATGGCGCGGCAATCGCCAGCCTGAAACTGATCATCCGGAACCTGAAGATCAGGCCGGATCGCAAGATGATCAACATCTCGCTTTCGGCAATCCCGCTTTTCGGCGCGGGATCCGGCCTGATTTTTCCGTCCCTGTTAAGCGGCGGAACATTGGTTGTGATGCAGGGCTACAGCCCGGAAGCCCTTGTGAAACTGGTCAGAAAGCACCGCGTTACCCGCCTGTTCCTGACCCCGAGCCATCTGATCGACCTGCTGGACATGCCGCCCGAAACGGATGCCGATCTGGCGACGGTCACACATATCGTTTACGGCACCTCCAACATGCCCGCCGCCAAGCTGGAAGAGGCCCTGAACCGTTTTGGCGCCGCTTTCCAGCAAGGATACGGACAGGCCGAGGTTCTGCCCCCTGTCAGCCTGCTGACACCGGAAATGCACCGGCAAGACGGCAAGCCTGCACCACGCGATGTTCTGCGCTCCTGCGGCAAGGTGGTGAAAGGCGTGAAGGTCCGCATCATGGGGCCGGAGGGCAAGGAACTGCAGCCAGGTCAGACCGGCGAAATACATGTGCAGACCCCTACCCGTCTGCAAACCTACCTGGATCCGGATCACAACAAGGGTGTCATTCTGGACGACGGATGGTTCAGAACCGGAGATCACGGTTTTCTTGACCATGACGGCTATCTGCACGTTACCGACCGCGCGGCAGATATCATTCACACCGATAACGGCCCGGTTTATCCGCGCCCGGTCGAGGAAGAGGCCCACGATCATCCGGCCGTCAAGGAATGTTGCCTGATCGAAATCGACAACAGGCCCGTTCTGTTCATCTCTCTTCGGGATCGGTCAGTCAGCCGAGACCGGAAAGAAATCACCGGAGAGATCGCAAATCTGCTGAAACAGCGCCTCCCTCCCGAACAACGCCCGCATGACATCCGCCTGCTGCCGGAAATCCCGCGCAGCTTCCTGGGCAAGGTCATGCGCAGAGAAGCAAAGGTAAGGATGCAGAATGAACATGACCAGTAGCACGACGGAACAACAAGCAGGAATACCCCAGAAACTGGGCTACGGGGTTGGTGCGATTGCCTATGCCCTGCCATATCAGATCATGGCCAGCTTCTTCCTGTTCTTCGTCACCTCCATCCTGCATGTCCCGCCAACCGTTGCCGGTGCAATCGTTGCCATTTCCGTATTCTGGGATGCCATCACCGACCCGTGGGTCGGTGCCGTGTCCGATCGCACGCGCTCTGCCCGCTTCGGGCGGCGCCACCAGTTCCTGTTGCTGGGCGGGATAGGAACGGCCATCGGAAGCTGGTTCCTGTGGTCCATTTCCCCTGAGATGGACATGACGCAAAAGATCATCCTGTTGCTGCTTGCCGTTCTGTTCACCAAAACCATGAATACGTTTTACGGCGCGCCCTACTATGCACTGGGCGGAACGATCAGCAGGGATTACGACGTGCGCTCATCGCTGCAAGGATGGCGGGCGGCCTTTCATGTGATTGGCATGATCCTTGCGCTGGTTGGCACGCAGATCCTGTTTTTCCGCAGCACGCCCGATTTCCCGCGCGGTCAGCTGAATCCGGCGGCCTATCCGAAAATCGGTCTGGCGATTGCCGTCATCACGGTGCTGATCGCGGTCATGGCCTATATGATGATCCCCAAGGATCACGGGAACGGATCGGCGCAAAAGACGCCGGGCACCCTGAAAATGGTAAAGGCTGCCCTTGCAAACAAGAGCTTTCGCGCCATTCTGCTGGTCATCTTTGTCATCGAGGCGTCATTCCAGATCATGGTCAGCCTTGGTACGCATGTGAATACTTTCACCTATCATCTGACCGGGCCGCAAATGGGTGTTCTGGGGCTGTCCCTGTTGGGCATGTCCGTTGTCTCGCAGCCGTTCTGGGTGTTCATGTGCCGGAAATTCGAGAAACGCACGGCGCTGATTGTCGGGATGGTTTTCGGGCTGATCGGGTTTGTCGGCATGCCATGGGCACATGTGGGGTTCGGCTGGTTGCCGGTTGATGCCCCGAGCACGCTGTTAACCCTGTCGCTGTTCAGCATGGTGGCGGGCATAGGCAACGGTGCTTTCATGAGCATTCCCTTTTCCATGGTTGCCGATTCCGCCGACGAAGGCCAGCTGCTTACGGACCATCAGCAGGAAGGGCTGTATTTCGGTCTGTATACCTTTGCCTACAAACTGGGGATTTCCGTCAGCGTGTTCATCGGAGGCATTCTTCTGGATGTGATCGGCTTCGTTCCCGAAGCAAAGGAACAGAGCGCGGAAACCGCCTATCAGCTGGCGATTGCGCCGACATGGCTTCTGATGCTTGCCACCCCGGTCATTCTATGGCTGGTTATGGGATACCGGATCGACCGCAGGCGGCATGCAGAAACCTTGTCCAGGCTGAAAGCGAAACGCGGATCCGATTGAGAATGGGAAGAAATGGCAATCAAGGGCACCCAGACGGAACACCCCGTGATTTGCAAGCGCGGCCCGCTGCCCCGGACGAAAGGAAATACTGATCCTGCCCCCATTTCACCGGACAGCCAGGCGGTTTCGGTTCGGGCCCTTTGAAACTTGCGTGGCAAGCGCCATTTGCGGGCCGAGTGCGGGTGGTTTTCGTCATGATCCTCGATCCGGCCTCCGGTCAACTTGAGAACGGCTCTCGCATCAGGCAGCGGGTTGACCCGGAGGTAGTCACGCGTATGCACGAAGGCTTCGGCCATGCCGTTGGATTGCGGACTTCGGTAAACCCTTTTGTGGTTGACTGGATCAAGGCCACGGGCCCGTGAGCCAGACGGTTCGGCACCGCCGTGATCCGACGACAGCCCTGAGGCACGGGCGCTGCCCCACCAGCCGCTCGATCAGCGGCGGCAGCGTGCGGTTTCTGGTCACGCGGCCATCTCCGCCATGCCTCTGCAACGTTTCCTCGATGATCCGAAGCTTCTCGGCCGCTGACCAGCACCGGCGCCGGCGACGACCACCATCGGTGATGATCAATCGGACATGAGCACATGCCCAAGCCTGTGCCTGAGCCCTTGGTTCGGCGCAGATGATGGTCAGCCCCCTGCCCCGTTCTTCCCTGCTGCGCAATCGTTTGCGGTGTCCTCGGGCACCCCCCAGCCGCCGCCGCCCGGGGTTTCCATTTCGAATGCGTCACCCGCCGCCAGCGACACCTCGGCATTGCTGCCAAGCGTCTCGGTGCGGCCGTCGGCGCGGATCACCCGGTTGATGCCGGTGGCGCCGGGGCATCCCCCCTCCATGGCGAAGGGCGGCACCCGGCGATGGCCGCTCAGCACGGTGGCGGTGACCGGTTCAAGGAACCGCACCCGCCGGATCACGCCATCGCCGCCACGCCAGCGCCCCGCCCCGCCCGAGCCGCGGCGGATCGCGAATTTCTCGATGCGCACCGGGAAGCGGGTTTCCAGGACTTCCGGGTCGGTCATGCGGGTATTGGTCATATGGGTATGCACGGCGCTGGCGCCATCGAATCCGGGGCCGGCGCCAGCCCCGCCGGCAATGGTCTCGTAATTCTGGAAAGCATCGTTGCCCCAGGTGAAGTTGTTCATCGTGGCCTGTGCGCCGGCCAGCGCGTGCAGTGCCCCGAACAGGCAGTTGCAGATCGCCTGGCTGACCTCGGTATTGCCCGCCACAACCGCCGCCGGATAGCGTGGATTGATCATGCTGCCCTCGGGGGCGATGATGCGCAGGGGCTTCAGGCAGCCTTCGTTCAGGGGGATGTCCTTGCCCACCAGGGTTCGGAACACATAAAGCACCACTGCCCGGCAGATCGAGAGAGGCGCGTTGTAGTTGCCCTTCTGCTGCGGGCTGGTGCCGGTGAAATCGATCACCGCCTCTCCGGCGCTGCGGTTGATCCGCACCGCGGCGACAATCCGCGCGCCCGAATCCATTTCGTATTCGAAATGCCCGTCGCGCAGGCGACCGATCACCTGGCGCACGCTGGCCTCGGCGTTGTCCTGCACGTGGCGCATATAGGCCTGCACGGTGGCAAGGCCGAAGGTATCGACCATCTTCAGCACCTCGTGGATGCCGGTGGCATTGGCCGCCACCTGAGCTTCGAGATCGGCGATGTTGTGATCGATGTTGCGGCAGGGCCAGGGGCCCGATGCCAGCAGCGCGCGCAGTTCGGCTTCGCGGAAACGCCCCTGCTCGACCAGCCTGAAATTGTCGATCAGCACGCCCTCTTCCTCGATCCGGGTGCTGTCGGGCGGGTTCGATCCCGGTGTCCTGCCTCCTATATCGGCATGGTGGCCGCGCGACCCCACGTAGAACAGGATCTCGGCACCCGTGCGATCGAACACCGGGGTGATCACGGTGACGTCGGGCAGGTGGGTGCCGCCGTTGAAGGGGGCGTTCAGCATGTAGGCATCGCCCGGCTTCATCCGGCCGCGGTTGAGGCGGGCGATGGTGCGCACGCTGTCGCTCATGCTGCCCAGATGCACCGGCACGTGGGGGGCATTGGCCACCAGATTGCCGGCGGTATCGAACAGCGCGCAGGAAAAATCCATGCGTTCCTTGATGTTGACCGAATAGGCCGTGTTGGCCAGCGTGGTGCCCATCTGGTCGGCGATCGACATGAAGAGATTGTTGAACACCTCAAGCATCACCGGATCCGCCTGGGTGCCGATGGCCCGTGCCCGGGGGCGGGCGGCGTGGCGTTCGAGAATCAGATTGCCCCGTCCGTCCACCCGTGCCTGCCAGCCCGGATCGATCATGTTGGTACCGGTGGGTTCGGTAATGATCGCGGGGCCCTTCACGGTGAAACCTGCGGGCAGGGTCTGGCGGGAAAACACCGGGGTGTCATGCAGCTTTCCCCCGGCAAACACCCTTGTGCGGGCAAAGGGTGCGGGTGCGGGCCCCTCGGGGGGCACGGCCCCCGCGCCGGGGTCTTCCATCTCGCCGATCGCCTCGACGGTGACCATTTCGATCAGCAGCGCGCGTGCCGGGGCGGCAAAGCCGAAGCGTTCTTCATGGGCACGGGCGAAGGCCGCGGCCATATCGGGGGCAGAGGCGAAGGGCACCTCGAGCATCTGATGCGATCCCTCATAGCGCAGATGGGCGCGCCGCTCGGTGCGGATACGGCTTTGTGCGACGCCTTGCCGAACCACGTGCTGAACCGCTTCCCTTTCCTTCCGTTCAATGTGCCGCAGGATTTCGTCTGCGCGTTCAAGCGGCAGATTCACCTGCGTCTCGCGCAGCACGGTAACCGGGGCCAGTCCGATTCCGAGCGCCGAGAGCACCCCCGCCAGCGGATGGATGAACACCCGGCGCATCCCCAGGGCATCGGCCACCGCGCAGGCATGCTGCCCCCCGGCGCCACCGAAACAGCACAGGGTATAGCGGGTCACGTCATGGCCGCGCTCGACACTGATCTTCTTGACCGCGCTGGCCATGTTCTGCACCGCGATTTCCAGGAAACCCGCGGCGGTTTCCTCGGGTGAAAGCGGTGCCTGCCCGGTATCGGCAGCGATCCGTGCCGCCAGTTCGCCGAACCTGCGGCGCACGATCTCCGTATCAAGCGGCTGATCGCCGTCCGGCCCGAATACATGGGGGAAATGATCGGCGCTGATCCTGCCCAGCATCACGTTGCAATCCGTCACCGTCAGCGGCCCCCCGCGCCGGTAGCAGGCCGGACCCGGATCGGCACCGGCGCTTTCGGGGCCGACCTGATAGCGCCCGTCGCGCCACAGCAGAACAGAGCCGCCCCCCGCCGCCACGGTATGGATGTCCATCATCGGGGCACGCATGCGCACACCGGCCACTTCGGTTTCGAAAGAGCGCTCGAAGCGCCCCGCATGATGGCAGACATCTGTCGAGGTGCCGCCCATGTCGAAGCCGATCAGGTTGTCGAAACCCGCGGCGGTGGCGGTTTTCACCATGCCCACCACCCCGCCGGCGGGGCCGGAAAGGATGGCGTCCCTGCCCTGGAACAGATGAGCCTCGGTCAGCCCGCCGCTTGACTGCATGAAGTAAAGCCGCTCGGCTCCGCCCTGCCCCACATCGAGCGCATGCGCAACGCGCGCCACATAGCGGCGCAGGATCGGGGAAAGATAGGCATCGACCACCGTGGTATCGCCCCGCCCCACCAGCTTGATCAGCCGCGAGGTGCTGACCGAGGTGGAAATCTGGCTGAATCCGATCTCGGCGGCGATCTCGGCAGCACGGATTTCATGGACCGGGTTCAGCCAGGCATGCAGAAAGGCGATCGCCACCGCCCGGAAGCCCGCATCATGGGCAGCCCGCAGGGCAGCACGGGTGGCGGCTTCGTCAAGCGGGGTCAGAACCCGACCGGTGGCATCAAGGCGTTCGTGCACTTCGGCAACATCCCTGTAGAGCAGCTCGGGCAGCCGGATATCCAGATCGAACAGGCGGGGGCGGTTCTGGTATCCTATGCGAAGAAGATCTCCGAAACCCTTGGTGACAAGCAGGAACACATCCTCGCCCTTGCGCTCGAGCAGGGCGTTGGTGGCGACCGTGGTGCCCATCTTGACGGCCCCGATCCTGCCTTCGGGCAGCGCATCGCCGGCGCCAAGACCCAGCATCCGGCGCACGCCTTCCACGGCGGCATCCTCGTATTGGCCGGGATTTTCGCTGAGCAGCTTCAGGCTGTGCAGCGTTCCGTCGGGGGCGCGGCCAACCACATCGGTGAAGGTGCCGCCGCGGTCGATCCAGAACTGCCACTTGCCTTGGGATGTGGGCGCCATGTGTGGTCCTTCGTTGACGAATCACAATTTATGTTGATTTATGGGCAAAACGCTGACAAATTGTCAATGTAATGGACCGCGAACAACCCAACGAGGAGGAAAACCATGAAACTGAAACACGGCATATTCGCCGCCGCCATGGCGCTGGCCGCGCCGGTGGCGGCCGAAACCTGGGACATGCCCACACCCTATGGCGATGCCACCTTCCACACCCAGAACATCCAGCAGTTCGCCGCGGATGTTGCCGCGGCCACCGATGGGGCGCTTGAGATCAAGGTGCATTCGGCGGGCTCGCTGTTTCCCCATGCCGAGATCAAGAACGCGGTGCGCAACCAGCAGGTGCCGATCGGCGAATTCTTCCTGTCGCGCCTGTCCAACGAAGACCCGGCCTTCGGAGTGGACAGCCTGCCGTTTCTGGCGACATCCTACGAGGATGCCGCGCGCCTGTGGAATGCCCAGAAGCCGGTGGTGACGGCACTGCTTGAAAAGCAGGGGCTGATGCCGCTGTTCTCGGTACCGTGGCCGGCGCAGGGGCTTTACACGAAGGGGGCGGTGAACAGCGTGGACGATCTGTCGGGGCTGCGCTTTCGCGCCTATAATGCCACACTCGAGGAATTCGCGCGCCTGGCCGGCGCCGCGCCCGTGCAGGTGGAAGCCCCGGACATCCCGCAGGCCTTCTCGACCGGGCAGGTCGAGGCGATGATCACCTCGCCCTCGACCGGGGCCAATTCCAAGGCATGGGATTTCGTCTCTCACTATACGCCGATCAATGCCTGGATTCCGAAAAACATCGTGGTGGTGAACAAGCGGGCCTTCGATCGCCTGCCGTCCGAGGTTCGGGATGCCGTGCTGAAGGCGGCAGCCGAAGCCGAGAAGCGCGGCTGGGAGATGTCGAAAGCCGAGGCAGAGGCCAAGACGAAGATCATGGCCGACAACGGCATGGTCATCTCCGAGCCTTCGCCCGAACTGGTGGCCGGCCTGCAGGAGATCGGCGCCAGGATGCTTGAGGGCTGGAAGGCCAAGGCTTCGCCCGAAGCGCTTTCGATCCTCGAAAGCTACGGCGCGCAATAGGCTTTGCCATTCGTTTCCGCCCGGTGCATGGCGCCGGGCGGAGCATTGCCACCGGCACGATGGATGCTCTTCGGATGCACAAGGCAGGGATCCCGGAAAATGCGCCGCCTTCTCGACACTCTCTATGCGGCCGCAGCCGCGATTGCCGGGATTTCCATTCTCGGCATCTGCCTGCTGGTAAGCGCACAGATCATGCTCAACATCGCGGCGCGGCTTCTGGGGCCGGGCCATGCGCTGACCATCCCCTCATACGCCGATTTCGCGGGCTTCATGCTGGCTGCCGCCACCTTTCTGGCGCTCGGCCCCACCCTGCGCCAGGGTGGTCATATCCGGGTAACGCTGCTGACGCGCCGCCTCGGGGGGCGCCTGGCGCTCGGGCTCGAACTGTTCGTGCTGGCCATCACCGCCGCACTGACCGGTTTCGTGCTGCGCTATGTGGTGCAGCTGATCGGGGAAAGCTGGCGCTACAATGATCTTTCGCCCGGCATCATCCCGATCCCGCTGTGGATCCCGCAATGCCTGATGGCCCTGGGACTGGTGATCCTGCTGATCGCGCTGATCGATACCTTTCTTGGCGATCTGCGAAGCGGCCGTCCTTCGTTGCAGAACCCCGACGAAACATAGCAGGGAACAGAACGCATGTCGGATCCGATGATCGGCCTGACCCTTCTGGCCCTGCTGATCGGGCTTCTTGCCGCCGGAGTCTGGGTGGCCGTTTCGCTGACCATCGTGGGGCTGGTGGCGCTGGTGGCATTTTCCAACGCGCCGGCGGGGCTGGTGCTGGCCACCACATGGTGGGGGCACAGCCACAGCTGGGCGCTTGCGGCATTGCCGTTGTTCATCCTGATGGGCGAGATCCTGCTGCGTTCCCGCCTGGCCGACGACATGTTCTCGGGGCTTGCCCCCTGGCTGGGCCGGCTGCCGGGGCGGCTGCTGCATGTGAACGTGCTGGGCTGTGCGATCTTTGCCGCAGTCAGCGGATCCTCCGCCGCCACCGCCGCCACAATCGGGCGCATGTCGGTGCCCGAACTGAGGAAACGCGGCTATCCCGAAAACCTGGTGATCGGCACGCTGGCCGGGTCGGCCACGCTGGGGCTGCTGATTCCGCCCTCGATCATCCTGATCGTCTATGGGGTGGCAACCGAGCAATCCATCGCCCGCCTGTTCATTGCCGGCATTCTGCCGGGGCTGATGCTGGTGCTGCTGTTTGCCGGCTATGTGGTGCTGCGCGCCTGGATGAGCCCGGCCCTGATCCCCGATGCGGGCCCGCGCATGGGGCTGCGCGAAAAGCTTGTGGCCTCGCGCCGGCTGATCCCGGTGATGCTGCTGATCGCGGGTGTGATCGGCTCGATCTATACCGGGGTCGCTTCGCCTACCGATGCCGCCGCGCTCGGGGTGCTGCTTTCGGTGATCCTGGCCGCCGCAACCGGAAGCTTCAGCCGGGCGCTGTTCATCGAGGCGCTGTTGAGCGCCACCCGCACCAGCGCCATGATCGCCCTGATCCTGCTGGCTGCGGCCTTTCTGTCCACGGCCATGGGGTTTGTCGGCCTGCCGCGCAACCTGGCCGCCTGGATTGCCGCGATGGAGTTGTCACCGGCCGCGCTGCTGGTGGTTCTGACGATGTTCTTCGTGGTGCTCGGATGCTTTCTTGACGGCATTTCGGTGGTGGTGCTCACCACCTCGATCATCATGCCGATGGTCACTGCCGTGGGGATCGATCCCCTGTGGTTCGGAATCTATCTGGTGATCGTGGTCGAGATGAGCCAGATCACCCCGCCGGTGGGTTTCAACCTGTTCGTGATCCAGGGGCTTACGGGAATCGACATCCTGCGCATCGCACGGGCGGCCTTCCCCTTTTTCCTGCTGCTGCTGCTGGGGGTGGTGCTGATCAGCATCTGGCCGGACATCGTTACCTGGCTGCCGCGGGCCATGAACAGTTGAGCCCTGCCCGGCTTGCCGCCTCGCCTCGCCCTGTGCCCTTTTTGCCTCCGGCGCCCCCCGGCCCCGGGCACAGGGCGTGTCAGACGGTGCTGTCGGCAGGAATCCCGGAAACGGCCGGGGCATATTGCGCGAAACCGGCGCGCACCGCCTGTTCGCAGGCCGCGGCCAGGGCCTTTCGGTCTGGAAAATCGCGCACCTGCAGCGGTGCGTGAAAAACCACATCCACCCGGCCCTGGCGCTGCGCAGCCAGCACATGCAGCATGTGGCTGCCGAATTCCATGTCGCCCCACCAGCCATAGAAACGGGGATCTTCGCCGGCCGGCGCCCGATAGATCACGCTTACCGGCTGAATCCACAGCTCACGGCGCAGTTCGGGGGAAAGGAAGGCCTGAAACAGCGTCGGCTTGAACGGCAGCACCCGCAACCCGTCGGTCGAGGTGCCCTCGGGGAAGAACAGCAGCCGGTGGCCGGCCTTCAGGCGTTTTTCAAGCACCCGGTTATGCGCGCGCGCCTCGTGGCGGCGACGGCGGATGAAGACGGTGCCCGTGGCCCGCGCCAGCCAGCCGATCACCGGCCAGCCGGCCACTTCGGCCTTGGCCACGAAACAGATGCGGTCGGCGGCGTTCAGCGCACAGATATCGATCCATGAGCAATGGTTGGCCACCAGCGCCCCGCCCTCTTTCATCGTTCTGCCGTGACAGCGCCATTTCAGCCCCATCAGCCACAGCACCGACCGGCAGACTGCAACGGTGACATATGGTGTCACCGGCCGGCGCAGGCCGAACAGCGGGCGTTCGCCAAGCCGCAGCAGCAGCATCAGCGCCAGCCCCCCCGACAGCACCAGCGCGATCGGCACCCCCCGCCGCAGCACCCTGAACCAGCCGGCGGGGCCGGGGCTGACGTCAAGCGCCGGTTCCTCGGAATGCCATGTCCGGCTCATGAACCGACCTTGCGCACATAGAAATCGCGGCGCCTGGCACTCATTCTTTCGGTGTCGATCACAAGACAGATGTCGGTGGTGTTGAACGCGTGATCCACATAGGCCCCGTCACCGACGAAGCCGCCCAGCCGCAGATAGCCCCGGATCAGCGCCGGGATGGCCTGCAGTGCCGCGCGGCGTTCGATGCTTTCCGGCGGCAGCAGATTCATCTTCTGAAAGGATTCGGCGCGCGCCCGCACCCGCAGTTCGGGCGGTGCCAGGTGATTGGCATGCAGATAGGACAGCGGCTGGCGGATCTTCCCGATATCGGTGCCGTGAAACGAGGCCACGCCGAACATGATCTCGATTTCGTTGCCCAGAACGTATTCCGCCAGGGCGTTCCACAGGTGGAACATCGCCGTGCCGCCGCGATAATCGGGATGAACGCAGGAACGACCAAGCTCCAGCAGGTTGCGCCCGGTCGCCAGCAGCGGCGACAGATCGTATTCACCGGCCGAATAGAATCCCCCCGCGGCCTCCATCCGGCTGCCGGGCAGCAGCCGATAGACCCCGACCACCGGCGGCAGGCGCTGTCCGGGCGCCAGCGGATCCGCTTCGCCCTTGCGTGAAGGATCCAGCAGCAGCAGGTGATCGTAATGCGGATCAAGATGATCGGCCTCGATGGCCGAGGCGTGATCCACCATCGGCCCGTCACCGCCCAGTTCATCGACAAACACCCGATAACGCAGCCGTTGTGCGGCGCGCAGATCGGCAGCATCTGTTGCAAGACGGGTTTCGAATTTCAGCGATGAACCGTTCATGCAGGGGCGCCATCTGATGCAGCCGTGGGGCGTCTGTCGGGCCCGGGCCATTGTCTTTCCCCGCGTTTTAGGGGCGGGCCGCAGGCTTTGCAACAACAGCATGCGGTCCGGGCGCAACGTCGCTTTGCGCGCAGCTGCGCCGTGCAAGTCCCCGTGCAAGTCCCGCACCCGCCCCTGCCCCGCGTTCCGCATTTCTCTTCGGTTGAATGCGGTTGCGCAACAAACCGCATTGCGTTAGCGATTTCTGCCACAAGCCTATTCGGGATCGGACAGCAGGATCAGGGCGATGACCCTTCCGTCAAGAACAACCTTGCCGCGGTGCCGGAAATTGACGGTGATCCTGCCGTTGATGTTCGACTGCACCTGGCCCGGCCCCCATTCGGGGCAGGCAGGATGGCGCACCAGCATGCCCGGAGTCAGGATGTCGTTGATCTCGTGCTTCATTGCAGCCCCTTCCTGCCGTGCCCGATACGGCCCGGAAAATCGCATCTGAGCCAACCCTACCACAACCGGAGACCGGAAGCCCATGCCAGAAAAGACCCCCGACATCGCCGCACTTGTGGGTTCGCGCATCTGCCACGATCTGACCAGCCCCCTCGGGGCCATTGGCAACGGCCTGGAGCTTCTGGAAATGTCGGGCAGCTGCGGCGGCCCGGAACTGGCGCTGATCCGCGAAAGCGTGGAAAGCGCCAATGCCCGAATCCGGTTTTTCCGCGTAGCCTACGGACGCAGCGATGGCGGGCAGGCACTGGCCCAGCAGGAAATCACCGCAATCGTTACCGGCATGACGAAAGGCAGCCGGATTTCGATCGACTGGGCACCCGATGGCGCGCAGGCCCGTCGCGAGGTCAGGCTGGCCTTCCTGCTGATCCAGTGTCTTGAAACCGCCCTGCCCTATGGCGGCGAGATCCGGGTCGAGCGGATCCGGGGAACCTGGCATCTGACGGGCCGGGGAGAGAAGATGAAGATTGAGCCCCCCGTGTGGGAACTGCTGATCACCGGCGGCGAAGGCGTTGATGTAACGCCCGCCCAGGTGCAGTTCCTGATGGTGGCCGAAAGCGCACGGCGCATGGGCCGCCGGGTGCAGACCCGGCTGGGCGAGAAAGAGATCGGCCTTTCGTTCTGAGCGCCGGAAGGCGGTTTCAGGGGCGGGTGGTGCCCTCGCCCGTTACCACATATTTGAAGCTGGTCAGCTGTTCGGCCCCCACCGGGCCGCGGGCGTGCATCTTGCCGGTGGCAATGCCGATCTCGGCCCCCATTCCGAATTCGCCCCCGTCGGCGAACTGGGTCGAGACATTGCGCATCAGGATGGCGCTGTCGAGGCGCGCGAAAAACCGTTCGGCGGCGGCATCGTCCTCGGTGATGATGGCATCGGTATGATCCGATCCGTAACGCCGGATATGGGCAATGGCCGCATCAATGTCGGGCACCTGACGCGCGGCGATGATCATGTCAAGATATTCGCGCCCCCAGTCATCGGGGCCGGCGGCGGCGGCCTCGGGCACAAGCTGACGCAGGGCCTTGTCGGCGCGCACCTCGACACCGGCATCGATCAGCGCCCGGATCACCCCCTGGCCGATGGAATCGGCAATCCCCTCATGGATCAGCAGACATTCGGCGGCGCCGCAGATGCCCGGGCGGCGGGTTTTCGCGTTCAGCACCACCCGCAGGGCCTTTTCAGGGCTGGCCGCGGCATCGAGATAGACATGGACGATCCCTTCGAGATGGGCAAATACCGGCACCCGCGCCTCGCGCTGCACCAGCCCCACAAGCCCCTTGCCGCCGCGCGGCACGATCACGTCGATATGATCGCTCATGCGCAGCATCTCGGCCACGGCGGCGCGATCGCGGGTGGGCACGCGCTGGATGGCGTCTTCGGGCAGATTTGCGGCCCGCAGCCCGTCAAGCAGCGCCGCGTGGATCGCGCCCGAACTGTGAAAGCTTTCCGAGCCCCCGCGCAGGATCACGGCGTTGCCGGCCTTCAGGCAGAGCGCGCCGGCATCGGCGGTCACGTTGGGGCGGCTTTCATAGATCACCCCCACCACCCCGAGGGGGGTGCGCACGCGGCGGATATGCAGCCCCGAGGGGCGCTTCCATTCGGCCATGATCCGGCCCACCGGATCATCCTGTCCGGCGATGGCGCGCAGACTGCCGGCAATGCCCTGCAGGCGTTCGTCATCCAGCATCAGCCGGTCGAGCATGGCCGCCGAAAGCCCCTTTTCGCGGCCTGCTGCCATGTCGCGCGCATTGGCGGCAAGGATTTCCTGCGCTCGCCTCTCAAGCGCCGCGGCGGCCGCCTCAAGCGCCTGCGCCCTGACCTCGGAGGGCGCAAAGGCCAGTTCGGCGGCCGCAGCGCGGGCACGGGTGCCGATTTCCTGCATCATTCCCGGGATGTTTCCGGAGATGTCGTCACGCCTGTTCATCTTGTACCTTTTGTATCTTGCCTGTCTGCGTTGCCGGTGCCGCGGGGACCGGAGCACTATGCCATCATTGCAGTGCCATGTCATCCCGGTGGATGAGCGCCGCGCGCCCCTTGTAACCGAGGATCGCCTCGATCTCGTCCGAGCGCCGCCCCATGATGGCCCGGGTTTCGCTTGCGGTGTAACGCACCAGGCCACTGCCAAGCGTTTCACCCCCGGGGCCCAGGATCACCACCGGGTCGCCGCGCCCGAAATCGCCCGCAACGGCGCGCACTCCGGCCGGCAGCAGCGACTTGCCCCGTGCCAGCGCCGCCACGGCACCGGCATCCACGGTGATTGCCCCCTGCGGTTTCATGGCGCTGATCCAGCGCTTGCGGGCGGTCTTGGGATCATCCTTGCCAACGAACACGGTGGCCGGCGCACCCTGCTGCAATGCCTGCAGCGGGTGCAGCGGGCGGCCATCGGCGATCACCATGGCACAGCCGCTGGCGGTGGCCGTCTTGGCGGCCATGAGCTTGGTCTTCATGCCCCCGCGCGACAACCCCGATCCGGCGTCTCCGGCCATGGCCTCGATCTCGGGGGTGATCGCCGCAATCCGGTTCAGACGGCGCGCCGAGACATCTTCGGAAGGGTTCGCGGTATAAAGCCCGTCCACATCCGACAGCAATACCAGACAATCGGCCCCCACCGTCACGGCGATCTGCGCCGCAAGGCGATCGTTGTCGCCATAGCGGATTTCATCGGTGGCGATGGTGTCGTTCTCGTTGACGATCGGCACCACGCCGAGGCCGAGCAACTGTTCCAGCGTGGCGCGCGAGTTGAGATAGCGGCGCCGGTTGCTGCTGTCTTCCAGGGTGACCAGAACCTGGGCGGTGGTGATGCCATGGGGAGCAAGCGCCTGCTCATAGGCGCGCGCCAGGCGGATCTGCCCCACGGCCGCCGCCGCCTGGGCCTGTTCAAGCGGCAGATCCCCGACAGCCAGGCCCAGCACGCCCCGTCCGAGCGCGATCGAGCCCGAGGAAACGATTGCCACATCCTTTCCGGCCCGCCTCAGCCCCGCCACATCTTCGGCCAGCGCCGCCAGCCACTGGCCGCGCAGGGTGCCGCTGGCCCCATCGACCAGCAGCGCCGAACCGATCTTGACGACGATCCGCCGCGCATCGCCAAGGGGCATCCGCTGCTTTCCGGGCGCTTCCTGTTCGCCATTCTTCAGGGGTGCCATTCTTCCGGCTCCTCGCTGGCCCCGGCTTCGGCCCTGCGGCAGGCATCGATTTCCAGCGCCAGCGCCCGCAGCACCTGGCGCACCCCTTCGCCGCTGACCGAAGACATTTCGAATACCCTGCCATCCGCGGCCTGTTCCAGCGCGGCACGGCGCGCGGCACGGGTTTCCCCGTCAAGCGCATCCACCTTGTTCAGCACCGTGATCCGCGGCTTGCGGGCAAGCCCGCCGCCATAGGCCTGCAGTTCCCCGACGATCGTGTGCCAGTCGCCGGCCACGTCTTCGGACGTGCCATCGACAAGGTGCAGCAGAACCGCGGTGCGTTCCACATGGCCCAGGAAACGGGTGCCGATGCCGCGCCCCTCATGCGCGCCCTCGATCAGGCCGGGAATGTCGGCCAGCACGAATTCGCGGCCGTCCACCCCTGCCACGCCCAGGTTGGGATGCAGCGTGGTGAACGGGTAATCGGCGACCTTTGGCCGCGCATTCGAGGTGGCGGCCAGAAAGGTGCTCTTGCCCGCATTGGGCAGGCCCAGAAGGCCCGCGTCCGCGATCAGCTTCAGCCGCAGCCAGAGCGTGCGCTCCACCCCCGGCTGGCCGGGGTTGGCACGCCGCGGTGCCTGGTTGGTGGAGGATTTGAAATGCAGGTTGCCCCAGCCGCCGTTGCCGCCTTTCGCAAGCAGCACCCGCTGGCCCGGTTCGGTGAGATCGGCCAGCACCGTTTCCTGGTCCTCGTCCAGGATTTCGGTGCCCACGGGCACCTTGAGCAGGATATCGGCTCCGCCCTTTCCGGTGCGCTGGTTGCCCATGCCGGGCTGGCCGTTCCCGGCGAAGAAATGCTGCTGATAGCGGAAGTCGATCAGCGTGTTCAGGCCGTCAACGGCTTCGGCCCAGACATCGCCGCCCTTGCCGCCGTCGCCACCATCGGGACCGCCGAATTCGATGTATTTCTCGCGGCGGAAACTGACGCAGCCGTTACCGCCCGAGCCCGAGCGAATGTGAACTTTGGCAAGGTCGAGGAATTTCATGGTGCTGCCCTGACATGTGGCCGGTGACCGTGACGTTTGCGATAGGCGAAAATGATACGCGGCTCAAGCCTGCCGGCATATCGCTTCGACGGCCCGCCCCCGATTCTGTTCGCCTGAACTTGCCGTTGAGGGCCGTCTTTCAGGCGAGCTTGCGGATATAGGTCCAGGTGGGCACGATGGTATCGCGTGCAACCGAAAAGGTTTCCGCATCGCCGATATATTCGAAGCCGGCCTTCGTCAGCACCCGGGCGCTTGCCGGATTGTCTTGAAAGACCTGGGCGAAATAGGCCTTGCAGTTCAGAGGGTTGGTTTCGACAAGGGCCTGCACCGCAGCACTGGCAATGCCTGTATTCCAGAAGGCCGGTGCCACCCAGTAGCCGATTTCCGCCTGGCTGCGGTCCATGCATTTCAGGGCGATCACCCCCAGCAGTTCGCCCAGGTTCCGGCCGCTGCCGTCCATGGCCCAGACAATACCCCTGCGTTCGCCCGGCCCGGGATCCTGCGAAGCCGCCTGCGAAGCGCGGATGGCCTGTGCGATGAAGGCCTCGGCGGCGCCGGGCGGATAGGGATGGGGAATCGAACTGGTGGCTTCCGCCACGCGCCGGTCGGCCGCATAGAGCTGCAGCACCCCCGCATCCGAAGGGCGCAGCGGCCTGAGGCAGAACCGGTCAACCTCGATGACGGGTTGACCGGATATGGTGTCCACTCTCATTCCCTTCCTCCTTCTTCCGCAGACAGCTCTGCCACATCGGCGGGCGCGGCTTCGGATTCGCAGCCTGCAGAAACATCAATGCCGGACACCGGCTCGCCGGGCTTCCGTTCGGGCCGGACCATGCCGGCAGGATCCGAAAGAAACATGGTCATTTCGTTTCATCCTTCAAGCAATCGGCGCGCCGATCATGAAAATCGAGTTGCCAGCAGGCAGGAACCCGCCGGTATCGGCTTCGGTCCGTGAACAGAAGGTCTGTTTCGGATTCATTGTTTCGTGCACCCCGGGATCGTTTTGCAAAACACTCACATGGAAGAAATCCTGGCGAAACCGAAACGGGGGAACCGGCCTTGCCGATCCCCCCGTGCAATTTCTCACTTTTCAGGTTTCGGCTTACTCGGCGGCCTCCGTCACGGGAAGCACGGAAATGAAGGTGCGGCCCTTCAGGCCCTTGTGAAATTTCACCTGGCCCTCGGTCACGGCAAAGATGGTGTGATCCTTGCCCATGCCCACACCTTCGCCCGGCCACCACCTGGTGCCGCGCTGGCGCACGATGATGTTGCCCGGAATCACCTGTTCGCCGCCGAATTTCTTGACGCCCAGGCGGCGCCCCGCGGAATCGCGGCCGTTTCTGGACGAACCGCCTGCTTTCTTGTGTGCCATTTCGGTTACTCCTTCCCGGCGACGAGTTTCTTCGCCTGTTCGATCCAGCCCTCACGCTCGATACGGCCCTTGAACGAAAGCTTTTCGTCCATCGCGGCCACGTCCTCGGGCGTCCAGGCAGCGATCTGGGCAAAGGTTGTCACCCCTGCCTCGTGCAGTTTCCTTTCAAGCGCCGGGCCGACACCCGACAGCTGCTTCAGGTCGTCCTGTCCGGCGGTTTTCCCGGTGCCGGCCTTCGCGGCAGCAGGTTTGGCGGGCTTTGCCCCGGCCTTCCCTGCCGGCTTCTTCGCAGCGGCCTTCCCGGCGGGTTTTGCTTTTGCCGCGCCCGGCGCTGCGGCGGGGGCCGCTGCCGCGCCAAGCGCCGGTTTCACGCCGCTTTTCGAGGCGCCCTTCTCGAGGATCTCGGTGATCTTCACCAGCGTCAGCTGCTGGCGATGGCCCCTGGTGCGCTTCGAACTGTGCTTGCGCCGGCGCCTGACGAAATGGATCACCTTCTCGCCCTTGATCTGGTCGATCACCTCGGCCTGCACCCCGGCATCCTCGATGAAAGGCGTGCCGATCGTCGCGCCGATCATCAGAACCTCGTTGAACTGGATCCTGTCGCCGGCATCGGCTGCCAGCTTTTCGACGCGCAGAATATCGCCGGGCTGAACCCGGTATTGCTTGCCGCCGGTCTTGAGAACCGCAAACATCTGTCTTTCCTTCGTTTTTCCGCGCTCTGCGGCCCCCTTGCGGGCGTTGTGCCTGAACCGGCGCCCCGAGCAGCGCGCCCCTGTCGGGCGAATTTCGGTGATTCCGGCAAGAACCCTTGCCAGAGAGCCGGCTTATCTGAGAGTCTGGGTCAAAAGTCAACCCCCGGATCCCCTGCGATGCAAGGCCTGCCGATGTTCTGTCCGCTTTCCCGCCAGAGGGTGCCAAACCCCTTGCAGACCGCGCCCCGAAACCCGTGCCGCCGGCGCCTGCCGAGCCGGACCGCCCCCCTGTTCTGCCTTGTGACGGCAACGTTTGCGGGGCTGCTGCTGGCAGCCTGTGCCAACAGCGAGGCCAGCCATCTGCCCCACCCGCTGATGCTGCCGGCCGAAGCGCTGGCAACCACCGCCGGCAATGCGCTCTACGGGGCGCGGCGGGGGCGGGTAGAGGCTTTCGTCAAGGCCAACCATCCGGCCCTGATGGCTGAGATCGGCACCGGGGGCGGGCCGCTTCTGGAAAAAGCGATGGATCTTGCCGCGGTGCGCCCGGACATGCGCCCCGCCCTGCGTCTGCGCCTGCAGGCCGATCAGCCCCTTCATGCCGAAAGCCCCGAAGCGCTGGTGATTGCCCTGATGGTGCATGGGGGAAACTGACGCCGCCGTCTCGCCACATGACAGCTGCCTGCCCCCTGCCCCGCCCCTGCGTTGCAACCGGCCATTGCACCCGCCCGTTCCTGCGCTAAAAGGTAATGGGCAACAACAGGGCACGCACGCATGAACCGCCAGAATGACGACACCGCCCCCCGGGATCCCCTGGTGATCTTCACCCCTTCGGGCAGGCGCGGGCGTTTTCCGAAGGGCACGCCGGTGCTCACCGCCGCGCGCCGGCTGGGGGTTGATCTTGACAGCGTCTGCGGCGGGCGCGGCATCTGCTCGCGCTGCCAGGTGCAGCCGGGACGCGGCGAATTTCCGAAATTCGGGGTAACGGTGCACGAAGATGCGCTTTCGCCGGTGAATGCGGTGGAAGAGCGCTATGACCGTATCCGCGGCCTGGCACCGGGGCGTCGGCTTGGCTGTCAGGCCCTGATCACGGGCGATGTGGTGATCGACGTGCCGGCCGAATCCCAGGTGCACAGGCAGGTGGTGCGCAAGCGCGCCGAGGTGCGCGAGATCACGCTCGATCCGGCGGTGCGGCTGGCCTATGTCGAGGTGAGTGAACCCGACATGCACGAGCCTTCGGGCGATCTCGAGCGGCTGCAGGCAGCGCTGGCCGGTCAATGGGGGATCGAGGGCGCCCGGCTTCACTTCGCGCTGCTGCCGGCCCTGCAGCGGATCCTGCGCAAGGGTGAATGGAAGGTAACCGCAGCGCTCTGGCAGTCCGATGCAGGAAGCTCCCCCGAAATCATTGCCCTCTGGCCCGGCCTGCACGAAAGCGGGCTTCACGGTCTGGCGATCGATCTGGGCTCGACCACCATCGCCGCGCATCTTGTCGATCTGCAGTCGGGCGCGGTGGTGGCCAGCGCCGGGGTGATGAATCCGCAGATCCGCTTTGGCGAGGATCTGATGAGCCGGGTATCCTATGCGATGATGAATCCGGGCGGCGCCGAGGAGATGACCGAAGCCGTGCGCCAGGGCCTTGCCGGTCTGATCGGCGATGTCGCACGCGAAGGAGGCGTGGCTGCGGACACGCTCCTTGACTGCGTGATCGTCTGCAACCCGGTGATGCACCACCTGCTTCTGGGGGTCGATCCTTACGAGCTGGGCCAGGCGCCCTTTGCGCTGGCCACCTCCGGCGCGCTTGATCTCTGCGCCGCGGATCTGGGCCTTTCCAGCGCCCTGCCGGCTTCGGCGCATATCCACATCCTGCCCTGCATCGCCGGCCATGTGGGGGCGGATGCGGCGGCTGTCACCCTTTCGGAAGCT
The DNA here is from genome assembly GCA_026989355.1 of Paracoccaceae bacterium. Lineage (GTDB taxonomy): Bacteria > Pseudomonadota > Alphaproteobacteria > Rhodobacterales > Rhodobacteraceae > WFVA01. The sequence goes on from JALSJM010000018.1 coordinate 21,312, forward strand.
CCCGAGAAAAGCGAGGATCTGGTGCTGATCGTCGATGTGGGCACCAATGCCGAGCTGCAGCTCGGAAACCGCGAGCGGGTGCTGGCCTGCTCTTCGCCCACGGGGCCGGCCTTCGAGGGTGCGCAGATCAGTGCCGGCCAGCGCGCCGCCCCCGGTGCCATCGAACGGGTGCGCATCGATCCCGCCACCCGGGAGCCCCGCTTCCGGGTAATCGGTTGCGAGCTGTGGTCAGACGATCCCGGCTTCGCCAGGGCCGTCGCTGCCACCGGTGTCACCGGGATCTGCGGTTCGGGGATCATCGAACTGGTGGCGGAAATGCGCATGAGCGGCCTTGTGGATGCCTCTGGCCTGATCGGCACCGCCGAACAGACCGGCTCGCCGCGCTGCTTCTCGGACGGACGCACCCAGAGCTATCTGCTGTGGGAAAACGGCGATACCCGTATCACCATAACCAACCGCGACATCCGCGAGATCCAGATGGCCAAGGCGGCGCTTTACGCCGGGGCGCGGCTGCTGATGGACAGGTTCGGCACCGACCACGTGGATCGCATCGTGCTGGCCGGCGCCTTCGGGGCGCATATCTCGCCCCTGCATGCGATGGTGCTTGGCATGATCCCCGATTGCCCCCTCGACAAGGTGACATCGGCGGGCAATGCGGCGGGCACCGGCGCGCGCATAGCGCTGCTTGATCGCGGGGCACGGGCCGAAATACGGGAAACCGTGAAGCGCATCGAAAAGATCGAAACCGCGATCGAGCCGCGCTTTCAGGAGCATTTCGTCAATGCCTCAGCCCTGCCCAATGCGGTGGATCCATTCCCGCTTCTGCGGGCCCGCCAGCCCCTGCCCGATCTGCGGTTCAATGCCGGTGGGGCCGGCGGGGACAGGGCCGGCGGCGCGATCGGCGTGAACGAACGCCCGCGGCGGCGACGGCGGCGCCGCTGATGCCGCAGCACTGCCCTGGGGGCTTCGGTCTGCGGCCCCGCAATGTGTGTCGGAAGCACCGCGAAACCCGCTTGACGCCTTCGCCTCTGCATCTTACCTAGGCCCCGTGGCGGGTGTAGCTCAATGGTAGAGCAGCAGCTTCCCAAGCTGACGACGAGGGTTCGATTCCCTTCACCCGCTCCAGGTTTTCCGGCATTTTCCGGTGCCGGATGGCGCCATCCCGCACGCTTGCCTCCTGCCGCAACCGGGCCGCCGCGGCCGGCAGGATGCCGGCGGGGCTATACCCTGTTGTCCAGCCAGGCGATCAGGCGGCGTGTCGAAGGGTCAAGCCCGTCGGCCGGGGTCCGCCCTTCCAGAACCGGGGCGAGTTGAAGCGCCAGCTCCTTGCCCAGTTCCACCCCCCACTGATCGAAGCTGTTGATCCCCAGGATTGTGCCCTCCACGAACACCCGGTGTTCGTAAAGTGCGATCAGCCGGCCAAGCGCGCGGGGTGTCAGACGGCGCAGCAGCAGCATTGTCGAAGGGCGGTTGCCCGGAAAGCTGCGGTGACGTGCCAGGCGCTCGAGCGTGTCGCCCGTCAGCCCCCGGGCCGACAACCGGGCGCGGGCCTCATCCAGGCTGCGCCCCAGCATCAGCGCCCTGGACTGTGCCAGCGCATTGGCCAGCAGCAGCCGGTGCTGGATGTCGCGGGCAGCGGTAGCTCCCGCGATATCGCCCGGCGTTTCCGGTTCGGCGATGGCGATGAATTCGCAGGGAACGATATCGGTGCCCTGATGGATCAGCTGGAAGAAGGAATGCTGGCAGTTGGTGCCCGGCTCGCCCCACACCACCGGCCCCGAAGGCAGGGCAAGGGCTTCGCCCGAAAGCGTCACCCGCTTGCCGTTGCTTTCCATTTCAAGCTGCTGCAGATATGCCGGCAGGCGGGCCAGCGCATGGGCATAGGGCAGCACCGCACGAGTGGGAAAGCCCAGGACCTGCCGGTGCCAGATGCCGGTCAGCGCCAGGAGCACCGGCATGTTTTCGGCCAGCGGTGCGCTGCGGAAATGTTCGTCCATCGCATGCCCCCCGGCCAGGAAACCGGCAAAATCCCGGGGGCCGATGGCCAGCATCAGCGCCAGCCCGATCGGCCCCCAGAGCGAATAGCGACCGCCCACGCTATCGGGAAAGTCGAAGACGCGATCCGGATCGATGCCGAATTCCGCTGCCCGTTCGGGATGGGCCGAAATCGCCACGAACTGCGCGCCGGGCCGCTCGACCGCCGCCGCCATCCAGGCCAGCGCGGCGCGGGCGTTTGTCATGGTTTCGATCGTGGTGAAGCTTTTCGACGCCACGATCACCAGGGTTTGCGCCGGATCGAGCGGGGCAAGGGTTTCCTGCAGATCGGCCGGATCGAGATTGGCCACGAAGTGGCAGCGCGGCCCGTCATGGAAAGACGCCAGCGCCCGGGTGGCCATGGCCGGCCCCAGATCCGAACCGCCGATGCCGATATTCACCACATCGCGGATCCGTCCGCCCTGGCCGCGGTATTCCCCGCGCCGCACCGTGCGGGCGAAACCCTCCATCCGCCGGCGGGTTTCAAGAACGAGATCCAGCACCGCCGCATCGATCCCCGGGGCGCCTGCTCCGTCGGGCAGGCGCAGTGCCCAATGCAGCGCCGCGCGGTTTTCCGTTTCATTCACCGGCCGACCGGCAAACAGCGCATCGCGGCATGACGCGACCCCGGCCGCATCGGCCAGTTCGAGAAGCAGCGCGCGATCCTCTTCGCCGATCGCGGTCTTCGCGTAATCGAAGCGCATCGACAGCGCCTCGATCGCGAATCGAGTATCGCGCTGCGCCCCGGCCCCGAACAGATCGGCGATCCGGCGCCCGCGCGCCGCGACGCCGGCCGCCCGAAGCCGTGCCCATATGTCCGGCGGCGCCCCTGTCATGGCGCCCAGTGGACTTCGGCATCATCCAGCACCACCAGCACCGGGGCCAGTGCCGGATCGCCGCTTTCCTGCGCCCGTCCGAGTGCTGCGCGCTTGGCCTCGCCGGTGATCGCAAGGTGAATGTCATAGGCCTGTCCGAGCACGGGCGCCGTCAGGGTAAGGCGCGGCTCGGGCACCGAGGGGGCTCGCATCGGCATCAGGATCGGCGCATCCGGCGCCAGTGCCGCGGCAAGGTTGTCACCATCGGGAAACAGCGAGGCGACATGCATGTCTTCGCCCATTCCCAGCAGCAGCACATCGATCGGCAGCAGCGGCGAGATCCCGAGCGCCACATCGCCAACCGCGTCTTCGGGTGCGGAAGTATCGCACCAGTAGGGAATGAAGCGGGCCGCGGCGGCGGCCTCCTGCAACAGGTGGCGGCGGATCAGGCCTGCGTTCGAGCGCGGATCCTCCTCGGGCAGCCAGCGTTCGTCGGTCAGGATCACGTCAACGCGCTGCCAGTCCAGATGCACGGCGCAGAGGTCTTCGAAAACCGGCACAGGCGTGCTGCCGCCGGGCACCGCGAAGGTGACACGTTCGTTGCGCTTGAGATGATGCCGCAGCTGGCGGGCCAGGATTCGCGCGACATCCAGCGCCATGAGCTCGGAATCGGCGTATTCGTTAAAGTTCATCCGCGATCTCCCGCCAGCGCCGGCCCTTCCGGTGCATCAGCATCAAAGCATCTTCCGGCCCCGAACTGAAGGGCTCGTAGGGCAGAGGTTCGTTGCCGCTTTCTTCCCAGGCGGCGATGACCGGATCGGTCCAGGCCCAGGCGGCCTCGACCTCGTCACCGCGCATGAACAGGGTCTGGTTGCCGCGGATCACATCCATGATCAGCCGCTCATAGGCATCGGGGATATCGGCCCTGTCCTCGCCGAGCGTCTCGGCAAAGCTCATGTCGAGCGGAACCTCGATCAGCCGCATGCCGCCCGGCCCCGGTTCCTTGATGGTGACGTTCAGCACGATGCCCTCGTTGGGCTGCAGGCGGATCACCAGCATGTTGCCGGACCGCCCGCCCTGACGGCCAAAGATCGAATGGGGCGGTTTCTTGAACACCACGGCGATTTCGCTGACACGCGCCTTCAGCCGCTTGCCGGTGCGCAGATAGAAGGGCGTGCCCGTCCAGCGCCAGTTCGAGATATGCGCCTTCAGAGCGATGAAGCTTTCGGTCAGCGAATCCGGGTTGTCCACATCCTCGCGATAGGAAGGAATGTCGCCCTTTCGCGTATATTGTCCGCGCACCAGATCCCCGGCCGACACCGGATCAAGGGCGCGGATCACCTTCAGCTTTTCATCGCGCACCGCATCGGCCGCGAACATGCTGGGGGGTTCCATGGCGATCAGGCACAGCAGCTGCATCATGTGATTCTGCACCATGTCGCGCATGGCGCCGGCGCGGTCGTAATATTCGCCGCGCCCGGCCACCCCCACGGTTTCGGCCACGGTGATCTGGATATGATCCACATACCGGGCGTTCCACAGCGGTTCGAACAGCGTATTGCCGAAGCGCACCACCATCAGGTTCTGCACCGTTTCCTTGCCCAGGTAATGATCGATCCGATAGATGTGGTGCTCGTCGAAGCAGCGTGCCAGCACCGCGTTCAGTTCGCGCGCACTCTGCAGATCGTGGCCGAAGGGCTTTTCCACCACCACCCGGGCCCCTGCACTGTTCAGGCCATGCTGCACCAGCCTCTCGGCAAGATCGGCAAACAGCCCCGGCCCGACCGAGAAATAGAACGCCCGGATCACCCCCTTGCGCAGCAGGCCACCCAGTTCCTTCCAGCCGGTGACGCCGCGCGCATCGAGTTGCACATAGTGGATGTGTTCCACGAAGGTGGCAACGGTTTCGGGGATCTGCTTGTTTTCGCTCACATGATCCCGGATCGCGGCGCGGACCATTTCGCGATAGGCGTCATGCCCGAGATCGGCCCGGGCGGCCCCGATGATCCGGGCCCCGGGCGGTATCTGTCCGGCCAGGTAGCGGCGATAGAGGCCGGGAATGATCTTGCGACACGCCAGATCGCCGGTGCCGCCGAAGATCACCAGATCGAAGGGGTCCACCGGTATCACGCGCGAAGCCATCGCCCTGCCCTCCTGACACTGTGTTTCTTTTCCGCCTTCTTTCCCGCCGCCCCCTCCGTTCGGGCCGGCAGCAATGATACGGTGCGTGGCCGTTCGCGCCTGTTCACATCTGCATCAGGCCCTGCGCGCGGGGTTTGCAATTTCGCCGCACAGCATTAGCACGAAACGGTCAGAAGGATGCAAGAGGAATCGCCCGATGGATCAGAGCCTGCGCTGCCGCCGCCACGTCACTGCCGGAAAGTTCCGGGATCCCGCCCTCACCGCCGGCGGCAACCCCCGCGCCACGGTAGCACTGAAGAGGCTTCGGACGCTCTGGTTCAATACCGGCACGCTGTGCAACATCGCCTGCGTGAACTGCTATATCGAAAGCTCGCCCGCCAATGACGCGCTGGTCTATCTCTCTCCCGACGAGGTGGCCCTTTATCTTGACGAGATCGCCGCGCTTGGCTGGCATGTGCCCGAGATCGGCTTTACCGGGGGCGAACCCTTCATGAATCCCGGTTTCAACCGGATGTGTCGCATGGCACTGGAGCGCGGGCACGCGGTGCTGGTGCTGACCAATGCCATGCAGCCGATGATGCGCCCGCAGGTTCAGGCCGGCATCCGCGCCCTGGCAAGGGAATTCGGCACGAAGATCACCTTTCGGGTATCGCTCGATCACTGGTCGGCCGAAAACCACGACGCCCTGCGCGGTGCGGGCAGTTTCGCACGCACGCTTCAGGGCATGCACTGGCTGCGCGACATCGGCGCCCGCCTGAATGTGGCCGGGCGCAGCCTGTGGAATGAATCCGAAGAGGAAACCCGCGCCGGATTTGCCGGCCTGTTCCGCATGCATGACTTCAATATCAACGCGCAAGACCCTGCACAAACTGTGATTTTCCCGGAAATAGATGAAAATGCCGATGTGCCCGAGATTACCACTGCCTGCTGGGATATCCTTGGAAAGTCCCCCGACAGCGTGATGTGCGCCACCTCGCGCATGGTGGTCAAACGCAAGGGGGCGGCGCATCCGGTGGTGCTGTCCTGCACATTGCTGCCCTATGATCCGCAGTTCGAACTGGGCCGAACCCTGGCCGAATCCGCCGCCCGCCCGGTGGCTCTGAACCACCCTCATTGTGCGAAATTCTGCGTTCTGGGCGGTGCCAGCTGCTCGGCCTGAGGCGCCGCCGGAAGCGCGCGCCGCCCGCCGCGCGGCTCAGGCTTCGAGCTCCGCGTCCCAGTACAGGAAATCGAGCCAGCTTTCATGCAGGTGGTTGGGCGGAAACTTGCGGCCGATATTGCGCAGGGCCTCGGCATCGGGGCGCCGGGGCGAACGGTGCAGCCGCATTCCCGCCTCGCGCAGCGAGCGGGCGCCCTTGCGCAGGTTGCAGGGGCTGCAGGCCGCCACCACGTTTTCCCAGGTGGTGCGTCCGCCCCGGGCCCGCGGCACCACGTGATCGAAGGTCAGTTCGCCGCCGCGCGCTCCGCAATACTGGCAGGTGAACTCATCGCGCAGGAACAGGTTGAAGCGGGTAAAGGCCACCCGGCTGCGCGGTTTCACATAGGATTTCAGCACCACCACCGAAGGAATGCGGATGCTCATCGAAGGGCTGTGCACCCTGGCATCGTATTCGGCCACGATATCCACCCTGTCAAGCCAGGCGGCTTTTACCGCCTCCTGCCAGGGCCAGAGCGACAGCGGGTAATAGGAAAGCGGGCGGTAATCGGCATTGAGAACCAGCGCCGGGTGCTGCTTCAGATGCCCTGGATGATGCACGAACGCGGTGCGAAAACAGTCTTGCTCTTCGGTCAGGGCCTGCATGATCCCGTTTACCCCTTTCCGGGACAACTATATAAGGTGTGCCTGATCGTGCAAGCCCCAGCATCTTCGCATGATGTTCAGCCCGGCCCCTGACGGACGGAAATGTCCGGCTCTCTCCGCTCCTCCCCTGCCCCTCCCCCGCTCCGGCCTTCCCCGGCCATCCCGGGCACCCTCAGCCCAGGTGTTCGCGCAGAAACGCCAGCGCCGCGCCCAGGCCGTCGGGGGCAATGCCGTGGCCGGTGCCCGGGCTGGTATGGGTGGAAACCGGAAAACCCGCGTCATGCAGCACGCGGGCGGCTTCGGGCATCGACTGGGGGGGCACCACGTCGTCGCGGTCGCCATGCACCAGCAGCACCGGAAAGCGGCTTTTCACCTCGGCGCCCAGATGTTCCGGCGCCAGCAGCCGACCGGAAAATCCGACCAGCCCGGCCACCGGGGCGGGGCGGCGCGGCAGCACGTGCAGGGCCATCATCGTACCCTGCGAAAAACCGATCACCGCCAGACGGTCGGGGGTGATCCCTTCGCGTTCTGTCACCTGATCCAGAAAGGCGTCCAGATCGATCGCCGCCTGCGCCATGCCCGACATGGCCTGTGCAGCGCTCGAACCATCGATCCACGGGATCGGAAACCACTGATGACCGGCCGGATTGACGGCGCTTCTTTCGGGCGCATCGGGGGCGATGAATACCGTGTCGGGAAGCTGCGGGGCCAGAGGTTCGGCCAGGCCCAGAAGATCAGCCCCGTCAGCCCCGTAGCCGTGCAGGAAGACCACAACCGATTCCCCCCGCCCCGAAGCTGCCGCCCGGCGCTTGAAGCGCAGTGCGCGGGGGGCTGCAGCAGTCTTGTCCTTGTCGGCGGTTTCGCCCATCTCACCTGATCCCTTCCCGTTGTTTCGCCACCCGGTAATAGGCCCACAGCATCCGCGCCGCAACCGCCCGCCACGGGGCCCAGGCCCTGGCCATTTCGCGCAAGGCGTGCCCCTGCGGGCGTTCGGGCAGCCCGAACAGCAGGCGGGTGGCTTCCTGCAGGGCCAGATCGGCGGGCGCAAAGACATCGGCACGCCCAAGCGCGAACATGGCATAGATCTCGGCGCTCCAGCGGCCGATTCCGGGCACGGCCGTCAGGGTGGCAATTACCTGGTCAAGGGGGGCTGCACGCAGGGCGGCGAAATCGATGCCGGCGGCGGCCAGCGCCCGGGCATAGCGGATCTTCGGACGGCTGAGGCCGCAGGCGCGCAGGGCTTGTTCATCGGCTGCGGCGATCGCTTCGGCCGTGACAAGCCCGCCCGAGCTCATCCGCTTCCAGATCGAATCGGCCGCTGCCACCGAAAGCTGCTGGCTGACAATGATGTTGAGCAGCGCCGCAAAGCCGTCGGGGCGGCGGCGCAGCGGTGGCAGGCCGGTGATTGCCAGGGCCTCGGCAAGGCGGGGCTCACGCGCGGCAAGCCATTCCGCCCCCTCGCGCAGGCAGCCGGGGCCCAGGATGATCCGTTCTTTCATGGGGGTCATGGCAGCTCTGCCCGCGCGTTGCACAGGCTGCGCACCCAGGCGAGCGCCTTTTCCACGCTCTCGACCGGTGTCACCCCCGGCGGGGGTGCGGGGCGACTTATCATCAGCACGGGCAGACCAAGCATGCGCGCCGCCTCAAGCTTGGGGCGGCTGCCCTGCCCGCCCGAATTGCGGGTAACCAGCCAGTCGATTCCACGCTTGCGCATCAGGGCGATCTCGTCGGCCACGGTGAATGGCGGACGATCCACCAGATATTCGCCACCCGGCAGCGGAAAGGGGGCGCGGGGCGGATCGATGCGCCGGCAGATCAGGCGCCGCCCGGAAAGGTTGGCAAAGCGCTCAAGGTGCTGCGGGCCGGTGGCCAGGAACACCGTGGCGCCCTCGGGAATGTGCTCGGCGGCCGCCCCTTCGTGATCGACGCATGTCCAGCGGTCACCCGGTGCCGGTGTCCAGGGTGGGCGCAGCAACTGCAGACAGGGCAGGCCGCGGGCCCGGCAGACATCCGCCGTGCGCCGGCTGATGCGGTCGGCAAAGGGATGCGTGGCATCAAGCACTGCAGCAATTCGCTCTGCCTTCAGAAAAGCCTCGAAACCGGCGCGCCCGCCGAAGCCGCCCACGCGTGTCGGCAGATCCAGATCCAGCGGCTGTCGGGTTGCCCCGGCCAGCGAGGCAATCGCGGCCACCTCCGGGATCGCGGCCAGTTCCCGGGCCAGTTCCCGGGCCTCTCCGGTGCCGGCAAGCAGCAGAAGGCGGACAGGCTTCACCGGCTGTTCTCCGGGTTGGTCTCCGGATCGGGGGAAGGTGCGTTTGTGCCCGCTTCCCTGGCTTGCGCGTCTTTCGGCCCCGACCGCGTTTTGCCTTCGGTCGCATCCGCCCCGGCCGGAGCGCGCACGATGATTGCCCCGGTGCGGTCAACGATCACCAGATCCGCCACAACCGGCGCATCGCCAAGCATCCCACGCAGCACGCAAAGCGCCCGCCTGGCAATGGCATCAGCAAGTGTTTTACCTGCAATTTCATATGCTTCTAGGGCGGTATTCACGTTCGCAATCCGTCTGTCTCCGGTCCATTCGGCAAGCTGTTCGAAGTTCACCCGGCTGCGTTTGGAATGCAGATCACCGGCCCCCTGTGCAAGCTTGGCCATCTTGCCGATACCGCCGCCGATGGTCAGGCGCGGCACCGGATGACGGCGCAGGTATTTCACCAGCCCGCCGACGAAATCCCCCATGTCGAGCATCGCTGCCTCGGGCAGATCGTAAAGCCTGCGCACCGCCCGTTCGCTGGTGGCGCCGGTGCAGCCGGCCACATGAGCAATGCCGGTGGCGCGGGCCACATCGATGCCCCGGTGAATCGAAGCGATCCAGGCCGCACAGGAAAAGGGCCGCACGATGCCCGTAGTGCCCAGAATTGACAGACCGCCGACGATACCAAGACGCGGATTCCAGGTGCGCCGGGCAATCTCGGCACCGCCCGGAATTGATATTGTAATCTCTGTTTCTGCCTGTTTTCCGTATATTGCAGCAATCTCTTCAACTTGTTCCCGGATCATTTCCCGGGGTTTCGGATTGATCGCCGGTTCGCCCGGTGCAACCGGCAGGCCGGGTTTGGTAACCACCCCCACCCCCGCGCCCGCGCGAAAGACGATCCCCCCGGATGCCGGCGCCACCCGGACACGGATTTCGCAGCCATGGGTGACATCCGGATCATCGCCCGCATCCTTGACGATGCCGGCTTCGGCCCAGCCGGGGCCCCGGCGCGGATTTGTCACCGTGAATTCGGGCTGCTCTCCGCCCGGCAGGGTGATCCGCACTGTCTCGGGAAAGGCGCCACCCCAGAGCGCCTGCAGGGCCGCGCGGGTGGCAGCGGCGGCACAGGCTCCGGTTGTCCAGCCCCGACGCAATGCCGGCGCCGGATCCGACCTATGAGAGGCAGGTGCATTCATGCGCCGACGTTAGGCCCTCGAAGCGCCTTGCGCAATTGCTCTTTGTTCACGGGACAAGGGAGCGCGGCACAGGGAGGGGCGCCGGCATGACAGGTGACGGACCGCCACAGACCCTCACTTCCGGCTTTTCGCCCGCCGGCCGCCGGGCCATAAGGGGGACATGAGCGATTCAGCCCTCCTCCCCCCCCTGCCCGGCGGTGCCGGCGCCTGGCCCGAGCTGCAGCCGGGCTGGGTATGGCTGTGCGGGGCCGGTCCGGGTGATCCCGGGTTGCTGACCCTGCACGCGCTCAATGCGCTTGGGCAGGCCGATACCATCGTCCATGACGCGCTTGTCAATCCGGATATCCTGAACTGGGCACGCCCGGGGGCCGAACTGATCGCTGCCGGCAAGCGCGGCGGACGCCCCTCGGCCCGTCAGGCCGACATTTCCCTGAAACTTGTCGAACTGGCCCGCGCCGGCCGCCGGGTGCTGCGGCTGAAGGGGGGTGACCCTTTCGTTTTCGGGCGTGGCGGCGAAGAAGGGCAGGTTCTGCGCGCCCATGCCATCCCCTTCCGGGTGATCCCGGGGATTTCGGCGGGCATCGGCGGGCTTGCCTATGCCGGCATTCCCGTTACCCACCGGGCCCACAATCAGGCCGTCACCTTCGTGACCGGGCATGACAGCACCGGCGCCCCCCCCGGCGGCCTTGACTGGGCTGCCATCGCGCGCGGCTCGGGGGTGATCGTGATCTACATGGGCATGAAGCATATTGCGTCGATTGCCGGGGCACTCATCGCTGCCGGCCGGTCCCCGGATGCGCCGGTAGCCGTGGTAACAGAGGCCACCCTGCCGGGGCAGCGGGTTCTTGAAACCACCCTGGCCCGGGCCGGCAAGGATGTGGCGGCCAGCGGGCTGCGGGCGCCGGCCATCATCTGCATAGGCGGGGTCGTGGCGCTGCGCCGGGTGCTCGACTGGCAGACGCAGAAGGGCATGGGTGATGACGGCGACAGATGAACGAAATACCGGCGACAGGCATCACTCCCGGCCCCGGGGCCTGATCATCGCTGCCCCGGGCTCGGGCAGCGGCAAGACGCTGGTGACGCTGGCCCTGCTGCGCGCGCTGGCCCGACGCGGCATCGCGGTTGGCGGAGGCAAATCCGGCCCCGACTATATCGACCCGCGCTTCCATGCCGCCGCCGCGGGGCGCGAAAGTTTCAACCTTGATGCCTGGGCCATGCCCCCCGAACGCATCCGGGCACTGGCGGCGGCCAGCGGACGGGCCGGTTGCGATCTGTTGCTGATCGAAGGCGCCATGGGCCTGTTCGACGGCGCCCCCCCCTCAGGCCGCGGCGCCACCGCCGATCTTGCCCGGATCCTTGCCCTGCCGGTGGTGCTGGTAATCGATGCCGCCCACATGGCACATTCGGTAGCGGCGCTGGTGGCCGGGTTTGCGCAACATGACAGCGCCGTTCAGGTGGCGGGGGTCATCCTGAACCGCAGCGGATCTTCCCGACATGAGAAAATGCTCTCAACTGCCTTGAAACCGCTGGGAATTCCGATCATCGGATGCCTGCGGCGCGATCCTTCCCTTACCCTGCCCGCGCGCCATCTCGGGCTGGTGCAGGCAGGCGAGCATCACGATCTCGACAGCTTCCTGGACGCCGCCGCCGAACGGGTGGAAGCAGCGCTCGATCTCGACCGTCTGACAGCCTGCGCTGCCCCCCTGCCCGCGCCCCCCCCCGCATCTGGCCGCAGCATGGCCCCGCCGGCTTCCCGCATCGCCATCGCCCGGGACAATGCCTTTGCCTTCATCTATCCCCACCTTCTGGACGACTGGCGCTCGGGCGGCGCCGAGATCGCCTTCTTCTCGCCGCTGGCCGACGAGCCCCCTCCCGACGAAGCGCAGATGATCTTTCTTCCCGGCGGCTATCCCGAGCTTCACGCGGGCCGCCTTGCCGCCGCCGATCGCTTTCGCCGCTCGGTGCGGCGCCACGCCGCCCGCGGCACGCTGATCTATGGCGAATGCGGCGGCTACATGGTGCTGGGCGCAGGGCTGACCGATGCCCGGGGGCGGCGCCACGAGATGCTGGGTCTGCTGGCCCTTGAAACCTCGTATCAGAACCGCCGGCTGCATCTGGGTTATCGCCATCTCGAAGGCAGCGCACCGCCTTTCACCGGCCCCTGGCGCGGCCATGAGTTCCACTATGCCACCACCCTGCGCGCCAGGGGCGATCCCCTGTTTGCCGCCCGCAGCGCCGAAGGCAGCCCCCTGCCCCCGATGGGGCTGCGCGACGGGTCTGTCTGCGGTTCCTTTGCTCATGTGATCGAATCGGCCTGAGCGGCCGCTCTTCGGCAGGTGACAAATGGTTCACCCCCTTCCGCACCCGCTTTTTGCCTTTTCGCCGCGCCGCAGAGGCGCTAGAGCAGCATCATGAGCGAGGCCAGCCCGAATATCGCCCCCCGGCCCGATGCAAAGACGTTGCGCAATGTGGCGGTTCTTGTCTTTGCCCAGGCATTTCTTGGTGCACAGATGCCGATGGTTTTCACCCTCGGCGGGCTGGCCGGGCTTTCGCTTGCGCCCAATCCCTGCCTTGCAACCCTGCCGATCTCGCTGATCGTGCTGGGCTCGATGCTTTCGGCCTCTCCCCTTTCCGCCTTCATGCAGCGCTTCGGGCGCCGCGCGGGTTTCATGCTGGGAGCGCTTGCCGGGGCTGTCGGCGCCTCGGTCTCGGCTGTCGGGCTTTACAGCCAGTCCTTCACGCTCTTTCTCGCCGGCTCGCTGCTCACCGGCACCTACATGTCGGCACAAGGCTTCTACCGCTTCGCCGCCGCCGATACGGCCAGCGACGCCTTCCGCCCCAAGGCGATCAGCTTCGTGCTTGCCGGCGGGCTGGCCGCCGCCATCATCGGGCCGCAGCTGGTGAAGGCCACAAGCCTTGCCCTGCTGGTTCCCTTCCTTGGTACCTATCTGGTGGTAATCGCGATCAATGTTTTCGGGGCGCTGGCCTTCCTGCTGCTCGATATCCCGCCCCCGGCCCCGCCCGGAGAGGACGCGCCCGCCGCGCGCTCGCGCCTTCAGCTTCTGAAGGAGCCCCCGATCCTGGTGGCGGTGATCTGCGCCATGGTCAGCTATGCGCTGATGAATCTGGTCATGACATCCACCCCCCTTGCCGTGGTCGGCTGCGGCTTCGGACCGGGGGATGCGGCCGATGTGGTTTCGGCCCATGTGCTGGCCATGTACATCCCCTCGTTCTTCACCGGGTTCCTGATCGCCCGGTTCGGCGCCCGCCTGATCGTGGCCGCCGGCCTTGCGATCCTTGCCGCCGCGGGCATGGTGGCACTTACCGGAGTCGAACTGTCCACCTTCTTCATCGCCCTGATCCTGCTTGGCATCGGCTGGAACTTCGGGTTCATCGGCGCCACCGCCATGCTGACCGAGGCCGCCCGCCCCGAAGACCGCCTGCGGGTCCAGGGACTGAACGACATGATCGTTTTCGGCGGGGTATTCATCGCCTCGCTCGCTTCCGGGGGGCTGATGAACTGCTCGGGCGGCAATTCCGAAGCCGGCTGGCAGGCCGTCAACATGGCGATGGTGCCCTTCCTGGTGCTTGCAGGCGGAGCGCTGATCTGGCTTGCCCTGCGCCCCGAGGAAGAAGAAAGCGCCTTCTGACCGCTTTCATGGGAAAAATGCTTCCGGGGTGGAATTGCCTCCGTATTTCATTTTGCCCTCAAAGCCCGTAAATGGCTGAAAACTTCTCGTCCAGATAATCGAGCAGCGGCGTCGGGCCGGCATCCCGCCCGGCGGCACGGGCGATCACTTCGCGCGGCGCATGAAGCCCGCCGTGCCGCTGCACCTTTTCGCGCAGCCAGCCCGTTGCCGGGGCCGGATCACCCGCCGCCAGCGCCGCATCGAGACCGGGCAGATCGGCGCGCATCGCCGCATGCAGGCAGCCGGCATAGACATTGCCCAGGCTGTAGGTGGGAAAATAGCCGAACAGCCCCACGGACCAGTGCACATCCTGCAGAAGCCCTTGCGAAGGCCGCTCGACCCTCAGCCCGAAATCGGCCGAAAAACGGCTGTTCCAGGCCTCTTCCAGATCCTTCACGTCAAGCGAACCGGCGATCAGTGCGCGCTCCAGATCGAATCGCAGCATGATGTGCAGGTTGTATTGCACCTCGTCGGCCTCGGTGCGGATGAAACCGGGGCGCAGGGCATTCACCACGGCGTGGAAACCGTCTGCATCTGCAATCCCGAAATCGCCGAAGGCGGTGCGCATGGCACCGAACAGCCAGCCGGTGAAGGCGCGCGAACGGCCGAGCTGGTTTTCATAGATGCGGCTCTGGCTTTCATGCACCCCCATCGACACGCCGCGGCCAAGGGGGGTCAGCAGGAAATCACGGCGGATGTTCTGCTCATAGGCCGCATGGCCCACCTCGTGAATGGTGGAATAGATGCAGTTGAAGGGATCCCCGGGATCGGAGCGGGTGGTGATGCGCACGTCAAGCCCGCTGCCCGAGCTGAACGGATGCACCGCGCGGTCAAGCCGCCCATGCGCCCAGTCATAACCGAAACGGCTGGCCAGATCGCGGGCCAGATCCATCTGGCGCGCCTCGTCGAATCTGCCCGAAAGTCCGGGCGGCCGGTGGTCTGCCCCCAGGATCCGCTCACGCAGCGCCACCAGCCGCGGGCGCATTTCGTCAAACATCTCTGCAAGCCCGGCCCCGGTGGCGCCGGGTTCGTAATCGTCCAGCAGCGCATCGTAAGGATCATCATATGCCCCCCCTTCGGCCAGCGCCGCAGCCTCTTCGCGCTTCAGGCGCACCACCTCGGCCAAGACAGGCAGGAAGGCGGCCAGGTCCTCGTCGGCACGCGCCCCGGCCCAGATCCGCTGGGAGCGCGAGGTGAGACGCGCCAGCGCCGTGGCCAGATCGGCGGGCACCGCGCAATGGCGGCGATGGCTGCGCCGGATCAGCCGCAGGCTGGCGCGCCCCGCATCGTCCAGCGCATCGTCGTCGATCACCGCAAGCCATTCGGATATCCGCGGATCGGTGCGCCGGGTGTGCAGCACGGCCTCCATGGCGCCGGCCTCTTCGGCACGCTGCGGGGCAGCGCCTTCGGGCATCACCGTTTCCTGATCCCAGCCCAGCCGGCCGGCCACCTGCGCAAGCGCTTCGGTGGTGCGCTGAAAGGCCATCAGCGCTTCATATGCCCGTGTCTGATCGGTCATGGGATTTCCTTCTTGCAAACCCGGGTAGCCTTCATGTCCGAATGCTCTGGGCCGGCGGATAACCCGCCCGGAAACGCGCGCGAAGGATCAGCACCCACAGCAGGATTGCCCCCGCCTGATGGGTCAGCGCCGCATGCAGCTGGGCCGCCGTCATTACTGCCACGATCCCCAGCAGCATCTGCAGCACCGCCATCGCCGCGACCAGATCGAAGGCGCCGCGTACCGCCCTGTTGCCGCTCGGGCGCGAGCGCCACCAGACTGCCAGGGCGAAGATCACCAGCAGATAGCCCGCCATCCGGTGAATGAACTGCACCAGGGCCGGGTTTTCGAAGAAGTTGCTCCACCAGGGCTCATAGTCGAATATCTCGTCGGGGATGAACTGGCCGTTCATCAGAGGCCAGTCGATATAACCACGCCCGGCATCGATCCCTGCCACCAGCGCACCAAGCAGGATCTGCAGGAAGGCCAGATGCATCAACCCGGTGCTCATGGAAAAGAGCTTCCTTTCGCGTGCCCGGCGCATCTGCAGGATCTCGGCTTCCTGGCGGGCCAGCAGCAGCACATACCAGACAATGAGTCCGAGGATCACGAAGGCCAGCCCCAGGTGGATCGCCAGGCGATAGCTGGCCACATCCACCATGCGCCCGGAAAGCCCCGAGCTGACCATCCACCAGCCGATCGCCCCCTGTGCGCCGCCCAGCACCCCGAGGCCGAAAAGCCGGCCCGTCCAGCCCGGGGGGATACGCCCGGTGAACCAGAAGAACAGGAAGCCCGCGCCCCAGACCAGCCCGATCAGGCGGCCAAGCTGGCGATGGCCCCATTCCCACCAGTAGATCGACTTGAACTCGGCAAGGCTCATGCCCTTGTTGACCAGCCGGTATTCGGGGATCTGGCGATAGGCATCGAACTCCGCCTGCCAGGCGGCCTCGCTCATCGGCGGCAGGGCGCCGGTGAGCGGTTTCCATTCGGTGATGGAAAGGCCGCTGTCGGTCAGCCGGGTAAGACCGCCGACCAGAATCATCAGCGCCACCAGCGCGAAAAGGCCCGTCAGCCACAGGCGGATGGCCCGGCGGGCGCCTTTCGGAGCGCGGTCGATCAGGCCGGGCTGCGGAAGCGGGGCCGTTTCGGATGATGCCTCGCCAACTTCCTCGAATACCTTGCGTTTCTTCGCACTCATGGCTTGCCTCGCTTGTTCTGTCCGCTCGCGCGAACCTAGGCTCTGGGCGCGGATGCTGCAAGTCAGTCCTTGCGCCCGCTGCGCGCTTTCCAGCGCACCATCTGCCGCAGGATGCCATGCAGCAGCTGCACATCGGCCCGCGTCAGGGGCAGGCGGCTCCAGAGGTTGCGCAGCACCAGTTTCATGCCCGCAGCCTTTTCGGGCGGAAAGAACAGCCCGGCCTCGTCAAGCCGGCGTTCGTAATGATCGGCGAGCTTCTCGATCTCGATCGCGCTGGCCAGATCGGTTTTTGCCATGGCCAGAACCTCGGGCGGCTGATCGGATGCGCCGCGCCCCCATTCATAGGCCAGCAGCAGCACCGCCTGGGCCAGGTTCAGCGAAGGAAATTCGGGATTGACCGGGATCGAGATCAGCGTATCGGCGCGCGCCACGTCCTCGTTTTCAAGCCCGGCCCGCTCGGGGCCGAACAGCACCGCCACACGCTGCCCCGCGGCCAGCATGGTGCGGGCGCGCTTCATGGCTTCTTCCGGGGTGAGCACGGGTTTCGTCAGTTCGCGCCGGCGGGCGGTGGTGGCCATCACATGGGTGCAATCGGCAATGGATTCGGGCAGCTTCTCATGCAGCGACGCGGCCTCGAGCACCCGCCCCGCCCCCGATGCCGTGGCAACGGCACGACTGTTGGGCCAGCCGTCGCGCGGCGCCACAAGGCGCATCTGCCCGAGGCCGAAGTTCAGCATGGCGCGGGCCGCGGCGCCGATGTTTTCGCCCATCTGCGGCCGCACCAGCACGAAGACGGGGCGGGAAACCGGGATTCGGCTGCTGCGGGGGCTGCGGGGGCCTGGCATGGGTGCTTCCTGTGGTTGTCGGCTTGTGCCCCGAGGCTGATACGGCGGGCCGGTGCGCAAGGCAATGGTCAAAGCGCGGTTCGGAGGTTATAGCGGCACCGGCACGATACCCTCGCAACCGGCAAGTGGAACAAGTGGAAGGAGACCCGGATGAGTCAGCCCGAACAGCCGCAGATCTATCTGATCACCCCCCCCGAATTCGATCCCGCCGCCTTCATCGCCGATCTGGAGCGGGTGCTTGACGTGCATCCGGTGGCCTGCCTGCGCCTGGCCCTTGCCACGCAGGACGAACGCACCATCCTGCGCGCCGGCGATTCCCTGCGCGAATTCTGCCACGCCCGCGACATCCCCCTGGTGATTGCCGATCATCTGCTGATGGCCGAACGGCTGGGCCTTGACGGCGTGCACCTGGGCGATGGTGCGCGGTCAGTCCGCAAGGCGCGAAAGGCACTGGGGAAGGATGCCATCATCGGCGCCTTCTGCGGCCATTCCCGTCATGAGGGCATGACAGCCGGAGAGGCCGGCGCCGATTACGTCAGTTTCGGGCCGGTAGGGGCCACCGCCCTTGGCGACGGGGGGCGTGCACCACGCGATCTGTTTGCCTGGTGGAGCGAGATGATCGAGATTCCGGTGGTTGCCGAAGGGGCGTTCGATGCCGGCCTTGCGGAAGGCCTGGCACCGGTTGCCGATTTTCTGGCCTTCGGCGAGGAAATCTGGCGCACCGGCGATCCGGCCGCCGCCCTGGGCGACCTGCTGGCTCTGCCTGCCGCACGGGGCTGAGCGGGCTTGAGCGGGCTTGAGCGGCCCAGCCCCGCCCAACTCGGGCCCTTTTCCCTGTTCCGGGTTCTGCTTTCCTCCCCTGCGCGGCGTCTTTGCCGGGCCGGTAGCCTACAGAGATGCCGCCGCGCGGCTGGCCTGATCGTAAAGCCCCGACATGATACGCAGATTGGCGGCCATGGCGCGCAGTTCCTCGCCGCTCAGTTCCAGCTGTTTCAGCCCTTCGAGCAGGCATTGCTCGCGCACCTCGCGATAGGCGGCGCACAGCTGCCCGCCTTCGGGCGAGGTTGAATAGAACACTTCCTTGCCGCGTTTTTCGGATCTCAGCAGCCCCTGTTTCAGCAGCTTGCGCAGGGCATAGTTCACGGTGTGCGTGTCTTCGATGTTGAGCAGGAAGCAGATGTCGGTCAGTCGCTTCTCGCGGCTGCGGTGGTTCACGTTGTGCAGCACCAGGATTTCAAGTGGCGTCAGATCGCCGTTGCCGGCGGCAGCCATGCAGCGGGTTGTCCAGCGGCTGAAGGCGTTGAAGGCGATGATCAGCCCGTATTCGAATTCGGAAGCCTCCCAGCCCTCGCCCTCGGCAAGGTGACGGGAAGAAACGATCCGGCGTCCTGAAGGGGGGCGTGTCATTTCCTGATTTCCTGCCTGTATCTGCATTGTGCGCCCTGTTCCGCGCTTTCATGTCAGCATAACACGGGCGTTTTGCAAGGAAAACCGTCTGTCGCCTGCCGAGAACATCAGCCCCCGCTAGCCCAGGGCATAGCCCGCCCCGCGCACGGTGCGGATCGGATCCGTGCCATCCGCGCCCGCTGCCTTCAGCGCCTTGCGCAGGCGGCCCACATGCACATCGACGGTGCGGGTTTCCACATAGACATCGCGCCCCCAGACCCGATCCAGCAGCTGTGCGCGGCTCCACACCCGGCCGGGGCGTTCCATCAGTGTTGCCAGCAGGCGGTATTCCGTGGGGCCAAGGCGCACCTCGACACCGGCGCGGTAAACGCGGTGGGTTTCCGGCTCAAGGGTGATATTGCCAAACGTCAGCCGCTCGCCCACCCCCGCCGGGCGGGTGCGGCGCAGCTGGGTGCGCAGGCGGGCCATCAGTTCGGGCACCGAACAGGGCTTTACCATGTAGTCGTCGGCGCCGGTTTCAAGGCCGCGCACGCGGTCCGCCTCCTCGGCGCGGGCCGAAAGCATGATCACGGGAATGGCGCGGGTTTCGGGGCGAACCTTGAGGCGGCGGCAGATCTCGATACCCGAAATCCCGGGCAGCATCCAGTCGAGCAGGATCAGATCGGGTTCTTCCTCGGCGATCTTCAGAAGCGCCTCGTCGCCATCGGCGGCGGCGGCCGTGCGATAGCCCGCGGCCGCAAGATTGTAGAGCAGCAGTTCGCGCTGTGCGGGCTCGTCCTCGACCACCAGAACCAGCGGTTTCAGCATTCCGTCCCCCCCCTTCCGCTCAGGCGCCACCGGCGGAGGGCGGCGCGATATCGGTGGCCTTGGGGCGGGCCTCGTCGGGCATTTCGCCGGTGACGAGATAGATCACCTGCTCGGCGATGTTGGTCACGTGATCGCCCATGCGCTCGATGTTCTTGGCGATGAAATGCAGGTGCATGCAGGGCGTGATGCGGCGCGGATCCTCCATCATGAAGGTGAGGAATTCGCGAAACAGTGCGGTATACATCTGATCGACCTCAAGATCGCGCTGGCGCACATCTTCGGCCAGGGCCGCATCGCGGCGCATGTAGGCATCAAGGGCATCCTTCAGCATCTGCTCCACTTCCTTGGCCATGCGGCGGATGGCGCCGGCCGCCCCTTCGACCCGGGGCATCTCGATCAGCACCACGGTGCGCTTGGCAAGGTTCTTGGCGTAATCGCCCATGCGTTCGAGATCGCCGGCGATCCTGATCACGGTCAGAACGGTGCGCAGATCCGAAGCCGCCGGCTGGCGCAGGGCCAGCAGCCGGGCGGCTTCCTCGTTGATCTCCTCCTCCAGCCGATCGATCGCCTTGTCGGCGCGGCGCACCTCCTCGGCCAGTGCCGGATCGCGCTGCCTGAGCGCGCGGGCGCTTTCCAGGATCGCGGCTTCCACCAGCCCGCCCATCTTCATGATCCGCGCCTGGATTTCCTCGAGATCACGGTCAAAGGCACGCAGGATATGCTGATCTGGCATCCGAATTCTCCTATCCGATCCGCCCGGTGATATAGCTTTCGGTGCGCGGATCGCGGGGGTTGGTGAAAATCTGGCCGGTTTCGCCATATTCCACAAGCTCGCCAAGGTGGAAGAAGGCCGTTTTCTGGCTGACCCGGGCAGCCTGCTGCATCGAGTGCGTCACGATCACGACCGCGAATTTCCTGCGCAGTTCGTCGATCAGTTCCTCGATCTGGGCGGTGGCGATCGGATCGAGGGCACTTGCCGGTTCGTCCATCAGCAGAACCTCGGGCGAGGTGGCAATGGCACGCGCGATGCAAAGGCGCTGCTGCTGGCCGCCCGAAAGCCCGGTGCCCGAGGCGGCAAGGCGGTCCTTTACCTCGTCCCACAGGGCCGCCCGGCGCAGGGATTGCTCGACGATATGGTCCAGCGCGGCGCGGTCGGCCGCCAGACCGTGGATGCGCGGGCCATAGGCCACGTTGTCATAGATCGACTTGGGAAAGGGGTTGGGCTTCTGGAATACCATGCCGACGCGCGCGCGCAGCAGCACCGGATCGATATCGGGGGCATAGATGTCCTGTCCGTCCATCTCGATCAGGCCACTGACACGGCAGATCGGGATGGTATCGTTCATGCGGTTGAGGCAGCGCAGGAAGGTGGACTTGCCACAGCCCGAGGGGCCGATGAAGGCGGTTACCGTCTTGTCGTCGATATCGACGGTCACGTTCCTGATGGCATGGTTGTCGCCATAGTGCACGTTGACATCGCGCGCCCTGATCTTGAGCCGCGCCGGCGTTTCCGAGGCGCGCTGCCGGGGCCATGAAACCCGCGGCCCCGTATCCGTCTGCGGCTGCGCCCCCGGCATGTCTGCTCTCCTGTCGTTCATCCCGTTCTCCTACCAGCGGCGCTCGAAGCGCTTCCTGAGCACGATCGCCAGCCCGTTCATTACCATCAGAAAGCCCAGAAGCACCAGAATCGCGGCGGCCGCGCGGGCCTCGAAGGCGCGTTCGGGGAAGTCCGACCAGCGAAAGATCTGCACCGGCAGCACCGTGGCGCTGTCGGTGATGCCCTGAGGCACATCGACGATGAAGGCCACCATGCCGATCAGGATCAGCGGTGCGGTTTCCCCGAGCGCCTGCGCCATGCCGATGATGGTGCCCGTCAGAATGCCGGGCATGGCCAGCGGCAACACGTGGTGAAAGGTGGCCTGAAGGCGCGAAGCCCCCACCCCGAGCGCCGCCTCGCGGATCGATGGCGGCACCGCGCGCAGGGCGGCGCGCGCGGCAATGATGATCGTGGGCAGCGTCATCAGCGCCAGCACCATCCCCCCGGCCAGCGGCGCCGAGCGCGGCACGCCGAACACACCCAGGAAAAGCGCCAGCCCCAGCAGGCCGAACACGATCGAGGGCACCGCGGCGAGGTTGTTGATATTGACCTCGATGAAGCGGGTCAGGCGGTTCTTCGGTGCGAATTCCTCAAGATAGATCGCCGCGAACACCCCGATCGGGAAGGCCAGCGCAAAGGTGACAAGCATCGTCCAGAAGGTTCCCACAACCGCGCCGCGAATGCCCGCAAGCTCGGGTTCGCGTGAATCCGAAGCGAAGAAGAAGCGGGTGTTGAAACGCTGCTTCACGGCGCCCTCACGGCGCAGGCTTTCGATCCACACGATCTGCCGGTCGCTCACCTTGCGGGCCGATTCCGGCGACTCGGTCATATGCAGCTGCCAGCCGGAAACGGCGGCACCGCCGACCGCAGAGCGATCCGGAAGAACAAGGATTTCGCCCTCGGCGCGCCGGGGGGCGACAGCGGTGAGTTTTATCCAGCCGCCGGCGATTTCCACCAGCACCGAGGGCATCCTGTCATCCAGCGGCAACAGCGCCGTGTCATCGATGCCATCGCCCGCCGCACGGCTGTCCAGTACCGCGGCCTGCGCGCGCAGTGCCGCGGCCCGGGCCCGGCGCATATCGGCCTCGGCACGAGCCTCGGCACGAGCATCGGGGCTTGCGGCGGTTTCGGCCAGGCGCGCAAAGGATTCGGCTCCGGCGGTTTCGCGCGCGGCCGTTGTCCGCAGCCTTTCGGCCTGTGCGCGCAGGGTTTTGCCCAACCGCTCCAGAACCGGAACGAAAGCATCCGCCCCGGCATCCAGGCGCAGTGTCGTCCTGCCTTCTTCGGCAAGCACGAGCGCGCCCGCAGCAGGCAGCGGCTCAAGCCTTCCGAAAGCCCCCTTCAGATAAAGATCGGTGGTATCGGAGGCCAGAAAATCGAAGGTGATCGTGCGGCCGATCAGATCGGGGTTGTCGGCCACGTGACGCGCCAGTTCGAAGCTGGCCCCCGAGGACAGCAGGTCATGAAGCTGGCGTTTCACCTTGCGCCCCCTGACGCCCTCGAAACGCGCCTTCAGGGCCTGCCGGGCAAGCCCGGTGAAATTGCCCTGCAGGATCCGGGCCGGATCGGCCGAGGCTTGCGGATCGATCTCTGCCGCATCAAGGGTGACCGGGAGCGCCAGGTAGGTTTCGCTCAGCGCATCGCCGGCCTTCGATATCACCGACCACAACAGCGCCGTCAGCGCCAGCCCGGCCAGGGCAATGGCCCCGATCCCGCAGGCCTGCAGGCGCCACTCGGCACGCCGGCGCCGGCGCAGGCGCTTCAGCGCTGCCTCGGACTGATAATAGCTTTGCGGGGTCCTGTCTGGCACCTCCTGCCCTCCTGCGCTCGCGGGTTCAGTCATAAGCTTCTCGGAAGCGGTTGACGATGCGCCCGGCGATCATGTTCATCAGCAGGGTGACCACGAACAGCGTGAAGCCAAGCGCAAAGGCCGGGCCGGCGGCGGTGCTGGCCTCGGTATCGCCGGTGATCAGGCTGACGATCTGCACCGTAACGGTAGTAACCGCCTCTAGCGGATTTGCCGTAAGGTTCGGCCCCTGCCCCGCGGCCATCACCACGATCATGGTTTCGCCGATCGCCCGGCTCATACCCAGCAGAACCGCGGATACGATGCCCGGCAGCGCCGCCGGCAGCACTACCTGGCGGATGGTCTCGGCCTTTGTCGCGCCCAGCCCGTAAGAGCCGTCGCGCAGCGCCTGGGGCACCGCGTTGATCACGTCATCGGACAGCGACGAGATGAAGGGAATGATCATGATCCCCATCACGACACCTGCCACCAGCGCCGATTCGCTCGAAACGGAAAGGCCCAGGCTTTCACCGGTGCCACGCAACAGCGGCGCCACGGTGATCGCCGCGAAGAAGCCATAGACCACCGTCGGGATGCCCGCCAGAAGCTCCAGCACCGGCTTCACCAGCGCACGGGTGCGCGGCCCGGCGAAATCGGACAGATAGATCGCCGCGAACAGCCCCACCGGCACCGCAACCAGAAGGGCGATCAGGGTAATCATGAAGGTGCCCGCAAACAGCGGCAGCGCACCCACGCGATCGGGATCGAGCCGCCCTTCCATCACACCGGAAAGAGGTGTCCAGTTGGTGCCGAACAGGAACTTGTCGATCCGCCATCCGATATTGCTGAAGAAGCCGAAGGTCTCGAAGATCAGCGACAGCACGATCCCCAGCGTCGTCAGAACCGCGATCAGCGCCATCGCGGCGAGCAGGCGACGCAGGATGCGTTCGCTCCGGTTGCGGGCACGCAATTCGGGCCGGATGCGGGCCAGCACCCCCAGCAGCGCCAGCGCAGCCCCCCCGAGCGCCAGCGCCGCCGTGCCCCAGGCCTGCCAGAAGCGATAACGCTCGAAGGATTGCGCGACCTGACGGCGCAAGGCATCGTCACGCGAGGCAAGCGCACCCGCTGCAATGGCCCGCGCATCCTCCTGCACCAGTTCCCGCCCGATGGCTTCCATGGCCGGCGCGGCGCTCATGATCTCGCGGTCCAGCTGTCGGGTGATCAGTGCCCCGGAGGCAACCGCCGCCACGAACAGCAGCCCCCAGCCGGTGAGCAGAACCACCAGCGCGGCGTAAAGCCCGTGCTGATGGGGGCGCGAATGCAGCCGTGCACTGCGGGCAAGACGGCGCGCCCGCCCCCGCGCCAGCGCGAAGGCCAGCCCCGCCAGCGCGGCAATGCCGATGAACAGGTAGGATTCCATTCCGCTTGCGCCTTTGCCTTGTTTCCCTCGTTTCGCCGTTCCTGTGCACCGCCGTCTGCGGAGCAATCTGCCACAACCTGCAGGCAGAAAGGCCGGACAGCGGCAGGCCGCCGCGCCCGGCCTGCCTCGTGCCCCGCGGCTAGTGCAGCCCTTCGCCGTCCATCTCGGCAAGTGTCGCGATACGCTCGCGTATCGCTTCCAGCTCATCTTCCGCAAGCGGGATCAGCCCCTTGTCGGGCAACATGCCATCCTCGCCCACCATCGGATCCGACAGGAACAGCGCCGTGTATTCGGAAAGCCCGGGCACCGCGCCCACATGCGCCTTTTTCAGATAGAAATAGAGCGTTCGCGCGATCGGATAGTTGCCCTCGGCGATTTCGTCGAAATCGGGTTCGATACCGTCGATCACCGCGCCCTTGATCTTGTCGGCGTTCTGATCGAGGAACGAAAAGCCGAAGATCCCGAGCGCCTGCGGATTGGCCTCCAGCTTGGCAACGATCAGGTTGTCGTTCTCGCCGGCGTCCACATAGGCGCCATCGCGGCGGATCTCGCGGCCCTCGTTCTTGCAGAATGCCTTGTCGTTGCCGACCTCGATGCAGCCTTTCTGCATGGCCAGTTCCTCGAAGGCATCGCGGGTGCCCGACGAGGGCGGCGGCCCCAGAACCTCGATCCTTTCCGCGGGCAGTGCCGGATCGATGTCACTCCACATCCCGGGTTTCGGCCCGGCCTCGGCCAGCGCCTGCCACAGCTGGGCGCGGCTCAGAGCGAAATCGGGGGCGGCCTTGGCATTTGCAATGACGATACCGTCATAGCCGATCGGCACCTCGACGATCGCGTTCACGCCGTTTTCGCCGCACATTTCCCATTCGCTGCGCTTCATGCGGCGCGATGCATTGGCGATGTCGGGCGTCTCCACCCCGACCCCTGCGCAGAACAGCTTGAGCCCCCCACCCGAGCCGGTGGATTCGACGATCGGGGTCTTGAAGCCGGTGGTCTTGCCGAACTGTTCGGCAACCGTGGTTGAAAAGGGAAACACGGTAGACGACCCGACGATGCGGATCTGATCGCGCGCGGCGGCCGGAGTGGCCGTGCTGCCGAGGGCCGCGGCAAGGACCAGCCCGGAAAGGAAAGCGGAGGTGGGAGAGGACAGGTAAGACATCTGAGGCTCCTGCTTGTCATTTTCGGTTGCGGCCGCCGGTGACGGCCATGGCCCGAAACTGGTGCGATTCGATTGCCGTTTTGCGACAGTTCCGTAACAGTTTGATGACAGCCCCGCCACCGAAGCCGCAAGAGGTGCCGCTTCCCGGACAGCGGCGGGCCGGAGCAGCCGCCCCTGCGTTCACTTCGGCCTTTTTGCCTGGCGCGCTGCCGGAGCCGCCAGCGGCAGAAACACTGTAAACGTGCTGCCCTGCCCCCGGGAACTGGCAATCTTCAGCCGCCCGCGATGCCGGTTCAGGATGTGCTTCACGATCGCCAGCCCAAGCCCGGTGCCCCCCCCGGCCCGCGACCGGTGGTCATCGACACGATAGAAGCGCTCGGTCAGGCGGGCAATGTGATGCGGTGCAATGCCGGGGCCCCTGTCGGCCACCTCGATAACGGCCATGCGGCAGCGCGAATCGCCGGATGTGGAAAGGGTGATCGTCACCTCGCTTCCTCCGCCTTCCGCATGCCCGTATTTCACCGCGTTCTCGATCAGGTTCTGCAGCACCTGACGCAGCTGCTCCGCCTCGCCCGGCACCGGAACCGGATTTTCCTCCGTTCGCACCGCGATCCGTGCGCCGCAGCCGGCGATCACCGGCTGCAGCGTATCCACCACCGAAGCCACCAGTTCGGCCAGATCAACCGTTCCCTCTGGCGGGCGGCGTTCCTCGGCCTCGACCCGGGCCAGCGACAGCAGCCCCGCGATCAGACGGTTCATGCGGCCGGCCTCGGCCTCCATCATGCCCAGAAAGCGGGCGCGGGCCGCGCTGTCGTCCCGGGCCGGGCCCCGCAGGGTTTCGATCAGGCCCATGAGCGCCGCCAGGGGCGTGCGCAATTCGTGGCTTACATTGGCCACGAAATCCTGGCGCATCTGGCTGGCTTCCTCGATCTGCGAGACATCCTCGAAACTGACCAGCACGGCACCCGCGCGCCCGTTTTCGTCAGGTGCCGGCGCGCAGGTGGCGCGATAGGTGGTTTCGCTTCCTGCCGTGCTGTGCACATAGGGCACCACGTGTTTCGTGGCGGTCCGGAGGCATGTCTCGATGGCGGCGGTCAACCGGGGCTGGCGCAGCAGCGCCGTGTAATGCAGGCCCTCGTAATTCAGGCCCTGCGCCCCTTCGGTGAACAGGTCAAGCGCGGCCGGGCTCAGCCATGCGACGCGGCGATCCCTGCCGATCAGAAGCATCGCAAGCGGAACCGCCCCCAGTGCGGCCAGGACCTTTGCACTGTCTGCCATATTTTCGCCTTAATGCGGCATATATTCCTTAACAAGGGGAAAAAGCACTTATTTGATCATCCGGGCAAAAAGTTAACGATGCCCACTGGACACGGAGCACAAGACTTGCGATCACGTCGGCAGACGGGGAAATGCTTGCGATTCATACCAGCCAGTGCCGCATCCTGAACGGATGCTGTTTCCGGTTCCCCCCGCATGTCATGATTTTCAGACCTCTGATCATAGCAGAAAGTGGGAAGCATGGGGGCGTCCGGCAAAGCTTCACGGATACTGGTCATCGGAGACCTGCAGCAATGGCTGGCTACCGGCCGCAGCCTGCCGCGGGTATCCGAGCTGCATTTCGCGGCCGCCAAGGATCTTGATCGGAAGCTGATCGCGGAACTGCTGCCCGATGTGGTGCTCTGCCCGCTGGCCGGCGAAACCTTTGACGTGCTCGACATCGCCACCCGCCTCCAGATCTGCGGTTTCCGGGGGCCACTGCGCGCCGTATGCCCGCTTCTGCCTGATCCGCGGGTCGTGGTGCAGGAGGTCCGCAGCCTTTGCCCCGAGATCGATTTCGACGTGTTCGAGGTCAGCCCGGAACTGATCAGCGGCAACGAACCGCCGGAAGGGCGGCTGTCATGACCGGTGCACCGCCCGGCGCCGCAGCCCCGCTTCGGGCGGGGTCGGGTTTCAGGTCCGCCAGGCCAGCAGGTATCGTTCGGCCAGCCCGATCACATAGCTGAGTCCCACCCCCAGAACCGACAGGATCGCCACCCCGGCAAACAGCCGCTCCAGATCATAGAGCGAACCCGCTTCGAGGATGAAGGCGCCAATCCCGTGTTCCGCGCCCAGCATCTCGGCCGCCACCAGCAGGATGACCGCGATCGCCAGGCTGACTCTCAGCCCCGACAGGATCCCCGGCATCGCGCCGGGCAGCACGATCTTGCGCACGATCGATCCCCAGGAAAGGCCGAAGCTCTGACCCATGCGGATCAGCGTGCGATCCACGTTGTCTACTGCGCCATAGGTCGATACCACTGTCGGGGTGAAGGTTCCGAAGGCAATCAGCGCATATTTCGAAGCCTCGTCGATCCCGAACCAGATCACGAACAGCGGCAGCAGCGCGATCTTGGGAATCGGGAAGATCGCGGCCACAAGCGGAACCAGCGCGGCGCGGGCATAGGTGAAAAGTCCGATCACCAGCCCCAGGGCAATGCCCGCACTCACGCCGATCAGCGCCCCCATGAACAACCGTGCAAGCGATGGCCCGAGATGCAGCCACAAGCGCCCCGTTTGCATCATTTCCCACAGCGTCATGGCCACATCCGAGGGGCGTGGCAGGGTCAGCGAACCGATCCAGCCGCTGCGCGTGCCCCATTCGGCCAGCGCGATCAGTGCCGCAAAGACAAGCGGCGCCACCCAGCCGGCGCGCCCCGGCCGGAACCCCCCGCCGCGATAGGGCACCGGCCGCGCGGTTTTCGCCCTCTCATCCGCCATGCACCAGCTCCTGGTCGGCTTCGGCAGCCTCGTCGCGCAGAAGCTGCCACAGATGCTGCTCGACTTCCGCCAGCTGCGGATCGGTGCGCCTGCGGCTGCCGGGCGCACCGGAAATCGCAACGATTTCGCGGATACGGCCGGGACGGCGCGACAGCACCGCCACCCGATGCCCAAGCCGCACCGCCTCGGACAGGTTGTGCGTGACATAGACCGAGGTAAACGGCTGACGTTCCCACAGCGCCACGAAATCCTCGATCAGCAGTTCGCGTGTCTGGGCATCAAGGGCGCTCAGCGGTTCGTCCATCAGCATCACCGCCGGCCGCACCGCCAGCGCCCGGGCGATTGCCACCCGCTGCTTCATCCCCCCCGACAGATTTCGCGGCAGCACCGAGGCGTAATCCGAAAGCTTTGTCCTGCTCAGAACGCCATCTATTATCTTCTTTCTTTCTCTGCGGCTTGCAATGTGATCTTCAAGTGCCAGAGAGATATTCCCCGCAGCGCTTCGCCACGGCAGAAGCGCGAAATCCTGAAACACGAAAGTGAGTGGATTGAGGCAACCTTCCGGCAGCGGCCCGATAGCAAGAACCTCGCCTCCGGCCGGACGCTCAAGCCCGCCGATCAGCCGCAGCAGGGTGGATTTCCCGCAGCCGGACGGCCCGACGATACACAGGATTTCACCCTCGTGCACCGTGAGCGAAATATCGTCAAGCACCGGGACGCCGCCGTAATCATGGCTGACATGACGCAGATCCAGCTCCATCAGGCAGCGCCTCACAAGCCTGAATAAAACATGAATTTCAAGTTGTTACCCGATGATTTTCACGTATGACGGATCAACCAGGACATTTTCGGTGATTTCCGGTTTCACCAGCCCTTCGCTCTTGAACCATGCAAGCTGATCGCGCACGCTGGCCATGTTCAGCGCCGCCCCCTCGTTGATGCGCATGGCGCCGTTGCGGATCGATTTTTCGGCCTTTTCAAAGGGCTTGTCGGCATAGACATACTTGTGAATGAGCTTCACCATTGCAAGTGCGGCCTCATCGCCCGCAGTCTTGTCCACCAGGGCGGCGTTATAGTCTGCCGCCCCGCGTGAGAAGGCACGCAGGAAGGCTTCGGCCCTGCCCCTGTCGCCACTGGCAATGGCGGCCTGGGTAAAGATCGTGGTTACCTGATAATCCGGAATGTAATCAGATACATTTCCGATGATCTTCACCTTTCCCGCCCCGGCAAGCGCCTTGGCGATATGCGGCACGATCGACCAGGCGTCCACCTGCCCCGTCTTCAGGGCACCAATGATGGCGCCAACCTTCTGAAGCGGCTTGAAGCGCGGGGTAACGCCTTCCTTCGCGGCAATCTTCGCGCCCATGTAATGAAAGGACGATCCCGCCTGGGTAATGGCATATGTCCTGCCGTCAAGCCCGGCGGGGGCATCAAGCCCGGATTCATGGGCGGCGAGCGAGGCAAGGATCTTCTGGCCGTCGATCCCCGGCTCTTCGGCAAGCGCCCCGCCGATCACCTTTGCCGCACCCTTTTCGGCCAGCGAAACCAGTCCGCCCGAGATCGCCGTTACCCCGAAATCGGCATCACCCGAAGCCACCGCCACCGCCATCGGCTGCGCGGCCTGGAAGAAGCGGAACTCCACATCAAGCCCCTCATCGGCGAAATAGCCACGTTCATAGGCCACGAAGCTTGGCGCATGCGAGGTGAAGCGCAATGCCCCCAGATTGACCTTGCTGCGTGCCAGCGCCGGAGTGCCGAGGATCGACAGCGTTGCAGTGGCGCCCAGAAGGCCGAGGGTGCGGCGGCGGGTAAGGCTGGTCATCTTTCTTCTCCCTGTCGTTTCTTGTCTTGCAGTCCCTGATGGCATTGGGGGTTGTGGGACAGGGTTTGTCAACCATTGTCGCCCCCCGGGGGGGGTGCGCGGCGGGCTTTCCCGCAGGGGTTGCTTCTGCCATCCCGCAGGGCGGCCCTCAGGCCGGCCGCAGTCCCTTGCGGAAGCGGCGGGCGTTTTCCCGATAGTGCCGCGCACTGGCGCGCAGAGCCTCGATCGCGGCCCCGTCAAGCGGGCGCACCACCCTGCCCGGTGCTCCCATCACCAGCGATCCGGGCGGGATTTCCTTGCCCTCGGTGATCAGTGCCCCGGCGCCGATCAGGCTGTTTTCGCCGATCCGCGCGCCATTCAGCACGATCGCCCCCATGCCGATCAGCACATTGTCGCCAAGCGTGCAGCCATGCAGCATGGCCTTGTGGCCGATGGTACAGCCGGCTCCGACGGTCAGGGGAAAGCCGGGATCCGTGTGCATCACGCAGTTTTCCTGCACATTGCTGCCCGCGCCCACCACGATCGGCTCGTTATCGCCCCTGAGCGTGCTGCCGAACCACACGCTGGCCCCTTCGCCCAGCACCACCCGACCGATCAGATTGGCATCGGGCGCCACCCAGAAATCGCCGTTTGCGGGCAGTTCGGGGGTGCTGCCGTCAAGTTCCCAGATCATCTTTCATCTCCTTGAATTCGGCACTCAGCCGGCGCACCAGATCCACCAGCCCCACCTGGCGCGAGCGCTTCAGTCGCTCGGCGGTAACGATGGCGCGGGTTTCTTCGGTGGCGCGGTCGATGTCGTCGTTGATCAGCACGTAATCGTATTCGGCCCAGTGGCTGATCTCGTCGTAGCTTTTCTGCATCCGCACGGCAATCACTTCGGGGGTGTCCTGGCCGCGGGTGCTCAGACGGCGTTCGAGCTCCCGGATCGAGGGTGGCAGCACGAAGATCGACACCACATCCTCGGCCAGGGCCGAATTGCGGATCTGCTGGCCACCCTGCCAGTCGATGTCGAACAGCACGTCATGGCCTGCCGCAATCGCCTGTTCCACCGGTGCGCGGGGGCTGCCGTAGAGATGGCCGAAAACCTCGGCATGTTCCAGCATCTCGCCCCTTTCCACCATTTCGGCGAATTCGGCGCGCGAGCGAAAGAAATACTCGCGCCCTTCCCGTTCGCCCGGGCGCGGGGCGCGGGTGGTGGCAGACACCGAGAAGCGGATCTCGGGATCCCATTCCATCAGCCGGCGCGCGAGGGTGGACTTGCCCGCCCCCGAGGGCGAGGACAGGATGATGAGAATGCCGCGTCGCCTGGGTTCCATGCCGTCCTGCCTCCGTTTCCGCCGTTTCCGCCGATTCCGCCGTTGCCGCCGGCTTCCGGTCCGGTTTCCTTCTCCGGCCTATTCGATGTTCTGCACCTGCTCGCGCCATTGCTCGATCAGCGCCTTGAGGTCAAGCCCGATGCCGGTCAGTTCGCCCGATTGCGCCTTGGCGCAAAGCGTGTTGGCCTCACGCATGAATTCCTGGGCCAGGAAATCGAGCCTGCGCCCTACCGGCCCCTTGCTGCCCAGCAGATCGCGCGCGGCGGCCACATGGGCGGCAAGGCGATCAAGCTCTTCACGCACATCGGCCCTGACCGCGATCATCGCCAGTTCCTGGGCCACGCGGTCCGGGTCGGTGCCGTCGGCGTTCTGCAGCACCCGGGCCAGGTTTTTGCGCAGGGTGGCCGCCATCCTGTCGAGCTGCATCCCGACGATCGCCTCAAGCGCTGCCCCCTCGCTGGCGCGCATGGCGTTGAAATCGCCGAGCAATGTCTGAAAATCATCCAGCAGCGCCTGACGCAGGGGGGCGGTATCGGCATCGCCCGGCGTATCGCGGCGCACCGCCCGCATGGCCAGTATGTCGGCTGCCGAAACCGGTGCCACCTGAAGATCGGCGGCCAGAGCGCGCTCCTCGATCATCCGCAGCGCGCCGAGCACCCGATCGAGGCGCTCGGGATCAACAGCGGTTTCCACCTCGGCGGTATCGCGTTCGACCTTCAGCGCCACGGAAACGCTGCCACGCGCAACCGCCTTGCCGGCAGCGGCGCGCAGGGGCTGTTCGAGCCCCTCGATCCAGTCGGGCAGGCGGGGGCGGAAATCGAAGCCGCGCCCGTTCACCGCGCGGATGTCCCATTTCCACGAAAACCCGGGGATCTCGCTCCGGCGCGTGGCAAATCCGGTCATCGAGTTAACCATTTAAGACTTTTTCACCCCCAATTTGCCTCAATCCGTGCCATATTAACTTCCGGGTAATCATTGTGGACATAGGGTTAACAGAGACACCCGGTCCGGACAATCCATGCGGCCGCCCTGCGGCCCCGCCGAATATCGGGAGTTGCACGAGATGGACAACATTATTTCAGCAGGACGGAATATCGTGAATCTGTTCCGTTATCAGGGCAAGATGGAATACCCAGCATTGAAACAGGTCGAAGCCTATTGGCAGGCTCTGCGTCACGAACACGGCAACAACGGTGCGGTGCCGCGTCGTGCCCAGATCGATCCCCGCGGTATCGACCGGGCGCTGCATCAGGCCTTCATCCTGGAGCGCATCGCACCGGGACTGGCGCGTATCCGGATCGGAGGCATGCATCTTGCCGATCTGATGGGCATGGAAGTGCGCGGCATGCCCTTTACCGCTCTGTTCACGCCCGCGGCCAGGCGCCGGATATCGGAAGTTCTCGAAACCGTGTTCAGCGCCCCGTGCTGCGCCGAGATCGCATTGACGGCCGAAAAGGGGATCGGACGCCCGGCACTTTCGGCACGGGCGCTGCTGCTGCCGCTGCGCTCGGATCTTGGGGATGTAACACGGATCCTGGGCTGCCTGGCCAGCACCGGCAGGATCGGCCGCACCCCGCGCCGTTTCGACATGGCTTCGGTCGAACTGGTCCGGATCGACGGCAAAGAGCGCGGCTTTGTGCCTGCCATGGGCTTTGCCGAACGCCCTGCCCCCTTTGCCGCCGGCATGGAAAGCGGCAGTTGCACTGATCGCAGGGCGGAAACGCCGCGGCGGCGGCGGGCGCATCTGCGGCTGGTGAAATCCGATGACTGAACCCGCCGTCAGAGCCCGCCGTTCCCATGCCTTCTGCCCCGCCATGACAACGGCTGCTACCCCGTAGAGGTGTGGCAAAGGCCTGGCCTGCGCGTTTCGCAGGCCTTGCCGTTGCCGACCGGCTGCGTCATTCTGACGACATGACCGATCAGCCGCCAGCCCCGACAGAAAACGACCGTCAGACCGCTGATAACGTGGCGATCGTGATCCTTGCGGCGGGTGCCGCGCGGCGTATGGGACAGGACAAGCTGCTGCTGCCGGTAAACGGCCTTCCGTTGCTGCGGCATGCGGCGCTGGCCGCACTGGGGGCCCGAGTGCCGGTTCTGGCCGTTCTGCCGGCCGGGCGGCGCGGCATGGCACGGCAGGCAGCCCTGACCGGCCTTTCGGTGCGGATCGTCCGGATATCCGAAACCCGCCACGGCATGGGGGCCAGCCTGAGCGCCGGGCTTGCGGCGCTGCCGCAGAAGATAGCCGCTGCCGTGGTCTCCCTGGCCGACATGCCGGCGATCGATGCCGCCGCCTTCCGCCGCCTGATCACCGCCTGGCAGAGCGCCCCCGCCTGCATCCACCGTGGCGCCACCGAAGACGGCCGGCCCGGCCATCCGGTCGTGCTGCCGCGCGCGCTGTTTGCTGACCGTCCCTTTCACGGCGACCAGGGCGCGCGTGATCTGCTGCGCGAAAGGCGCGATCTGGTGCGCCTGGTGCCGCTGCCCGGCAATGCCGCCCGCTGCGATATCGACACCCCAGTGGACTGGCAGGCCTGGCAACGTCGGGAAAATGGCTGAGGTCCGCTCCCTGGATCCGCGAATTCTCCGAAAATTTTCCAGACCCGTTAACCCTTTGCTTACCTTCCCTGATGTTTCCTTGATCCCGGGGGCGAGATGGCCTGCCAGCGGCAGGACAAAATACAGGGGTAACGGCCAATGGACATGCCCACGATCACACCCGTATTGCTGTGTGGCGGCAGCGGAACCCGGCTCTGGCCGCTTTCACGCAGGAGTCACCCCAAGCAGTTTGCACCGCTGTGCGGTGAGAACAGCCTGTTCCAGCAGACCGCAAGACGCCTTGATTTCCCCGGCTTTGCCCCGCCGCTGGTGCTGACACATGCCGATTTCCGTTTCATGGTGGCCCAGCAACTGCTTGACGCCGGAGTTGCACCCGGGGCGATTTTTCTTGAGCCGGTCGCGCGCAATACCGCGCCGGCAGTGCTGGCAGCGGCGCTGTGGCTGGCCCGCCGCCGGCCGGAAGCCCTGATGCTGATCGCCCCGACCGACCACCTGATCGAAGATCCCGGTGCCTTCCGCGCCGCCGTGGCACGGGGAAGCAACGCTGCCCGGGAAGGGCGGATCGTTACCTTCGGCATAAGGCCCGAACGCGCAAGGACCGGCTATGGCTATCTCGAAATCGCCCCCCCCGAAGAACAAACCTGCCAGGGCCGTGCGACCAGGGCCGGAGGCGGCCCCCTGAAGCTGCGCCGCTTCGTGGAAAAACCCGACGAAGCGACCGCCCGCGGAATGCTGACGGCCGGCAGTTTCCTGTGGAATGCCGGCATATTCCTGGCCACCGCCGACACCATTGCCCGCGCCTTCCGCCAGCATGCGCCCGAACTGATCGCGCCGGTCGAGGCAGCGCTGTCCACCACCCGGAGCGACAGCGATTTCGTGCGCCTCGAAGGCACCGCCTGGAAGCGGGTGAAAAGCATCTCGCTTGATTACGCCATCATGGAAAAGGCCACCAACATCGATGTGGTGCCGCTGGCGGCCGGCTGGTCGGATCTGGGCGACTGGGACAGCGTGTTCGAACATGGCACGCCCGGCCCTGACGGGGTGGCGCTGTCGGGGCACGCAACGGCGCTTGACTGCCGCGACAGCCTGCTCAGAAGCGAGGATCCGGGGCAGGAAATCGTCGGTATCGGACTTGAAAACATCATCGCGGTTGCCATGCCCGATGCGGTTCTGGTGGCCGACAGGCGCCGGGCACAGGATGTGAAGCAGGCAGTGGAACTGTTGCAGAAGAAACGGGCGCAGCAGGCCGGAACCTTCAGCCGCGAGCACCGCCCCTGGGGCTGGTTCGACATCCTGCAGGAAGGCCCGGGCTTCAAGGTGAAGCAGATCACCATTCACCCGGGCGGCTGCCTCAGCCTGCAGCGCCACCGGCAGCGCGCCGAACACTGGATCGTGGTCGCGGGCAGCGTCCGGGCTACCATCGGCAGCAACAGCGAAACCCTGCACGCGAACCAGTCGGTTCATGTGCCGCTCGGAACAATGCACCGGCTGGAAAACTCCGGCAATGTGCCTGCGGTGCTGATCGAGGTGCAGACCGGAAGCTATCTGGGCGAAGACGACATCATCCGCTACGACGACGTTTACGAACGCGCCTGAAGTTCCGGCCCCGGGGCGGTGCGGCGAAAGCGACCGGCCAGGGGAAACGAACCGGCACATCCCGAGGCCGCACGGAGATGCGCCCCCGTTCCCGGCAGATCGCTTCGAAGCGGAGGCAGCGGGATCAGACGGTCGCCCGTGCCGGGTCGGCGTGCAGGGTTGATGCCCGGAGAGCCTCACGGGATACCCTCCCTGCGCCGTTGCGTTCGGGAATGTCTTTCAGCTCGGGGAACAGTTCGAACAGTTCGTTGCGCTGTGCGTTGCCGCGCGCGCCGATTTCCCTGTCATGGGGGTGGAAGGTTTCCGTCCACACCCCGTTCGACAGCACCGCCTCGGTCTTGTCGAACATCACCTGAACATAGGTCATCCCCATGATGTTCACCTGCCGGATGGTATCGTTGTCAAGCAGATGCTTGGCGGCAACCATCGCATCGTTCCCCGGCACGTGGATCGCGGTCTTGTCGGCCGGGGCCAGAAGCCGCTGGTTGGGACTGACCAGCATCGCCCGCTCGGGCAGACCTTCACCAAGCGCGCCCTTCTCAATCAGGATCGGCAGCAGATGCGGATTGACCCTGAACATCCTGCGGCCGAAGCGGCGCACCTTGATCCAGCGCACGGTCTGGATGCCGTTGTCACGGGTGATCACCTGATCGCCGGGGCGCAACCTTTCGATCGGGGTTTCGCCCCTGGGGGTTGCCACCGTGCGGCCGGTTCCGAGGCAGGGCCCCAGCAGGCGGCTGGTAACATAGGCAACACGGCCCGCGCCAGAGCGCTCGGGGGCGAAATCAACCCAGCCCCGGCCGGGATGTCTGCGATCGGGAATGATACGAACTTCGGCCCGCCGCCCGGGTTCCGGTGCCATCACCGGGGTTGGGGGTTTCTCGTAGAGCACCTTGCTCTTGTGCCATTTGAACATGCCAATATCCTACCGCTTACCGGCCGTGACCCGACCCGAGGCCCGACCACCGCCCTGTTTCCCTGAGCCCCGTTCCCTCATGCCTCGCCGTTGCCGGGGCGGGTAGCCCGCGCCCTTGCGAGCGACGGGCTTTGCCCATGTGGGCCGGGAACATCAGCAATGCTGACCAGCAAGCTCCCGGCCCGGGGTGCACACCGTTACCACATCCGCCCGGCCCGTTCCGGCCGCACTTGCATGCTGCCGGCTGCCGAAGCGGCCACACACCCACACCCCTATGGACAGCATCCTTCTAACCGAAGGAGCGCTGCAAATGAAGAAAAATGGCAGAAAAAAGGCGGAAACATGGCGAGGCCGCATCTGTGTGGTGATTTTCAGGCAGCAATTTTCCCGCCATGGTTGCAAATCTTTCGTGCATTGTTTCCGGTTTTACCTCGCCGCGGGGGGGCCTGCCCCTTTCCTGTTGCAATTGTTGCCAACACTGAAACCTCACGGCGAAACTGGTGCCTGTTCAACCGATTGCCTGCATATCGGGCATAGACCGGGGCAAAAGGATTCTTTGTCGGATATCCGACAACAATTTCCCGGGAAACTATCCGGCCGGCGGCGAATCAAGTGCCCCGGCCACCGGCAGCAAGCCATCGGGGCCGAAACTGACCCAGACCGCGCGCCCCGCGTCAAGCCCGATCCGGCGGATCACGCTTTCGGCAAGCGGCAGGTCGAAGGCCCAGCCGGCGCCGGCCAGCGCCACCTGAAGATCCTTCCTGCCACCCGCGCAGGCATCGGACGGCAGCGACAGGATGGCCTTCACCCGCCCGGGCAGCACCAGAAGCGCCGAGCTGACACCCGGATCGCTGCACGACACCATCACATCCTGCGCCAGCACCCGCAGCGCCACCTCGTTCCCCACGGCGGCCGGCGGCATGGGCAGCGCGAAGCTCTGACCGGCAATCATCAGCTGCATGCTGCTGCCCGTGCGGCCGATCACCCGGGCAGGCAATGGTGCGGGCAGCCGGTGCAGGGCAAGGCTGCGCCCTCCGGCGATGCACAGAACCCGGTTGGCGATACGGTTGATCTCGCGCTCGAAATGGCTGACATAGAGCGCCGGCACCCGCGCCTGCCGAAGGGCATGGGAAAGATAGCCCAGCACCTCGCCGCGCTGGCTGCTGTCAAGCCCCGAGAGCGGCTCGTCCAGCAGCAGCAGCTGCGGATCGCTGGCCAGGGCCCGGCCGATCGCCACGCGTTGCTGTTCGCCCCCCGAGAGCCCCTCGATCCGCCGCCCGAGCAACGGTTCGAGATCAAGCGCCCCGATCACCCGTTCCAGAACTTCCGCCGGCCGGCCACGCCGCTGCCAGCCATAGGCAAGGTTGCCGGCCACGCTCAGATGCGGAAACAGCCGGGTATTCTGGAACACATAGCCGATGCGGCGTTTCTGTGGCGGCACGAAACGCCCCGCCCCCTGCCAGAGCGTGTCCTGCAGACGCACCTGGCCGCGGGCCTCGGGTTCAAGCCCCGCGATCACCCGCAGCAACGATGTCTTGCCCGCTCCGCTTGGCCCCTTGATCGCCGTCACCCCCGACAGCGGCAGCTCGGCGCATGCCGTCAGGCGGAAATCGCCGCGTGTCAGGGTGATGTCGAAACTCAGAATCCCGCCTGCCATCATTCCGTCCTGCCCTGACGGTTGATCACATAGACCACGGCCAGAACCGCGAAGGAAAACACCAGCAGCCCCGCCGAAAGCCGGTGCGCGGTGGTGTAATCGAGGGTTTCGACGGCATTGAAGATCTCGATCGAGATCACCCGGGTCTGACCGGGGATATTGCCGCCCACCATCAGCACCACCCCGAATTCACCCAGCGTGTGGGCAAAGCTCATTACCGCGGCGATCAGATAACCGCGGCGCGAAAGCGGCGCGATCAGCGAGCGAAACATGTCCCACCGGCCGGCGCCAAGGGTGGCGGCGGCGTCGGTCAGCCCGCGCCCGACATTCTGGAAGGCACCCTGCAGGGGTTGCACCGCAAAGGGCAGCGAATAGATCACCGAAGCCACCAGCAGCCCCGCGAAGGAAAACGCCAGCGTGCTGCCGGTCAGCCTGAGCCACAGCCCGCCAAGCGGGGTGTCGGGTGCCATCAGCACCAGCAGGTAGAACCCCAGCACCGTGGGCGGCAGCACCAGGGGCAGGGCCGTCACCGCCTCGACCAGCGGGCGCAGGCGGCTTTTCGTGGTGGTCAACCACCAGGCCAGCGGTGTGGCGAAGATCAGCAGCAGCACGGTGCTGGCCGCTGCCAGCTGCAGCGACAGCACGATCGCCCCCCAGGTGTCGCTCATGGCCGCACCTCATAGCCGTGGGCGCGGATGATTTCCCGTGCGGAATCCGAAAGGAGATAATCCCAGAAGGCCCGCGCCGCAGCATTCCCGGAACCACGGCGCAAAAGCCCCGCATCCTGGGCGATCGGCCCGTGCAGAGTGGCAGGGACCGCAATCCAGCGGCCGCCGCCCTCGCGGGCCAGCGCCAGCGCCACCAGCCCCAGTTCGGCATTGCCCGATTGCACGAAGGCCAGCGCCTGGGCCACGTTCTGCCCCCGCACAAGCCGTTCTCCAAGCCGATCCTCAAGCCCGAGCGCCTTCAGCACCTCGATTGCCGCGCGCCCGTAAGGCGCCAGGCGCGGATCGGCGATGGCCAGGCGGGAAAGCTCCGGATCCGCAAGGCTGGCACGCAACGAGGGGCCGAGGCGGTCCGGATCGCGCGCATAAAGCACCAGACGGCCAAGAGCATAGGTTCGCCGCCCCCCGGGCGCCAGCAGCCCCGCCGTCTCCAGCGCCCCGACCCGTTCGCGGTCGGCCGAAAGAAACAGATCGAACGGAGCCCCCTTCACGATCTGGGCATGCAGCATGCCCGTGGCTCCGTTGACAAGGAGAATTTCATGGCCGGTCTTCGCAGCGAAATCCGCCACCAGTTCGCGCGCGGTGGACAGGAAATTCGACGCCACGGCAACGGTTGCGGATTCGCCCCCGCTCATGCCGCCGCCCGCCCCGGCACGCGCCGGCAGCGCACCCGCCAGCGCCAGCAGCACACCCGCCACAAGACCGCCGATCAGAACTGCCAGCCGCCGCATCACCACCCGGGGCTCCTTCCGCTTGCCTGGATTTCCCCATGTTAGAACCCGGATCGGCGCGCCATGGCAAGGGGCAGGATGCCTCATCCGGTGCGCAGACCTGCATGCACGGAACCGTCTGGTGCCCGAGGCGAGACTCGAACTCGCACGGCATTGCTGCCGGGGGATTTTGAATCCCCTGCGTCTACCATTCCGCCACTCGGGCCACCGCCGGCTGGTGTAGCGGCGCTGCCCTGGGCCGTCAACCGCGACCGGCTTTGCCGCCGCTGCATTCAGCTGCCGGCGAACATCACCCCCACCAGCCACAGCGTGATTCCCGGGAAGGCCACCAGAAACGCCACCCGCACCAGATCCGACAGCACGAAGGGGGCCACGCCCTTGTAGGTTTTCACGATCGGAATGTCGCGGGCCAGCGAATTGATGATGAACAGGTTCATCCCCACCGGGGGCGTGATCAGCCCCACCTCGACCACGATCAGCGCGAGAATGCCGAACCAGATCGCGGTGCCTTCCGCATCAAGCCCGAAATCAAGCGCCTCGATCACCGGAAAGAAGATCGGAATGGTCAGCAGGATCATGCTGAGGCTGTCCATCACGCAGCCGAAGATCAGATAGAAGATCAGCATCAACGCCAGCACCGTCAGCGGCGCATAGCCCTGGGCCTGGACCCATTCGGCCAGCATCTGCGGCGCCTGGGTGAAGGCCAGGAAGGAATTGAACATCTGTGCACCGAGAATGATGAAGAAGATCATCGCCGTGGATTGCGCGGTTGACAGCACGGACTGAAGAAAACCGCGCCATGTGAGCCCGCCCGTCATGATACCATAGATGCCGGTGGCCACGGCCCCTACGGCAGCGCCTTCGGTTGGCGTGAACAGCGCCTGAACACCGGGCTGCGCCCAGTTCCAGTCGGCAGCGATGCCACCCATCACCAGGGCAAAGATCACCACCACCGGCCAGATCCCCAGAAGGGTGCGCAGCCGCTGCCCCCAGGGCACGCGGGGCGCAAGGCTGGCGGCATCGGGGCGCAGACGCACGATGACGGCCACCGTCAGCATGTAGCCAAGCGCTGCCAGTATCCCCGGCACCAGCGCCGCGATGAACATCTTCACGATATTCTGCTCGGTCAGGATCGCATAGATCACCAGGATCACCGAAGGCGGGATCAGGATGCCAAGCGTGCCGCCCGCGGCCAGCACCCCGGTGGACAGCGCATCCGAATAGCCGCGCCGGCGCATCTCGGGCAGCGCCACCTGGCCCATGGTCGAAGCCGTGGCCAGCGACGAGCCGCAGACCGCGCCAAATCCCGCGCAGGCCCCGATTGCCGCCATCGCCAGCCCGCCGCGACGATGCCCCAGCCAGTCGCTTGCCGCCTGGAACAGGGCGGCCGACATTCCCGATCGGGTGGCGAACTGCCCCATCAGCAGAAACAGCGGCACGATCGAAAGCGAATAGCTGGAAAACGTATCGTAGGAAAGGGTCTTCAGCTGCGAAAGCGGCCCCGCCGCACGCCCTGTCACGACCCAGGTGCCGACAAAGCCCGTCACCCCCATGGCCACCCCGATCGGCATGCGCAGGAAGATCGCCAGCAGCATCAGGGCAAAGGCGATCAGCGCCAGTTCGAACCCGCTCATCTCAGAGGCCCTCCCGCCCGGCGATTGTCCAGTTGAGGCTGCGCCATGCGGTGTAAAGGGAGGTGATGAAGAACAGGAATGCCCCGATCAGGCACAGCCCGTAGGGAATCCAGACCGGGATTTCCAGCTCGTAGCTGGTTTCGGCGAAGAAGGGCCTGTAGCCCATGCCAAGCGCCGCGCGCAGACCTTCCGAGCCATAGGGAAACTTCTCGCCAAAGCCCAGCCACAGCCGCCACAGGATGACAAGGGCCGCCACCGTGATCAGCAGGTCGCCAAGAAATCCCAGAAAGGCCTGCACCCGGCGCGGCAAGGCGGAAACGAAGATGTCCACCGTGACATGGGCACGGTGCAGCTGGGCCAGCGGCAGAAACGAGAAGACCGCGATGGCGCAGCCGATCTCGACGATCTCGAAGTCGCCCTTGATCGGGCCCAGGCCAAACGGCAGCAGCGCCCGCCCGATGATCGAGATCACCGTAACGATGGCAATCGCCGCCAGAACGGCCCCACCGAAATAGGCCAGCCAGCGGTCAAGGCGCTCCAGCCGCAGGCCGATCTTCCGCTCAAGCGGGCGGGCAATGCCGCGCTCTGCCATGCCGATGCTGCTCATTCCCTGCGTTTTCCCTTCCTTCCCGTCTGTCCTGTCTGTCAGTCCTGTCTGCCCCCGACCGCACGGATCGGAAGGCCGGATCAACATCATCATTGCGCCCGCACCGGATCCGGCCTTGCGCTGCCCGGCCTGTGCTTTCCGTCACGGCGCCCTCTCTCGTGACCTGCGTCCCGGAATCTCCGCCGGCACCAGCGGCAGGCGGGCATTCAGTGCGGCCACATCCATGCCGGCCGTCTGCTTGTACTGCGCGGCAAGGGCCGCGCGTTCGGCATGCGGCATCAGGGCCTCGATATCGTCGAAGCCCTGCGGCGCACGTTCGGCGACGATGTCCAGGATGCGGTCGGGGCCATCGCCCCGATTGGCCAGCACCAGCGCATTGACAGCCTCGCGGCGCGCATCCTCATAGGCGGCGAGGGCTTCGCTCGTGGCACCATGCAGCAGCAGTTCGCGGGTCAGCACCCGCGCGTCAACGATTGCCTGGCTGGCACCGTTCGAACCGATCGGATACATCGCATGGGCCGCATCCCCCATCAGCGTGACCCGCCCGAAGCTCCAGCGCGGCAGGGGATCACGATCGACCATCGGGAATTCCCAGATGCCCTCGGCACCGGCGATCACCGCGGGAATGTCGAGCCAGTCGAAATGCCAGCCGGAGAAACGGTGCGCGAAATCGGCGCGCAGGCCGGGGCGGTTCCAGTTCTGGGGGCGCCAGTCATGGCCGGCGGGCATGGCCAGATCGGCGATCCAGTTGATCAGGCTGCCGCCATCGGGCAGATCGGCGATCGGATAGCAGACGAATTTCTGCGCCTTCGTGCCGGCCATCGCCACGGAACGCCCCGACAGGAAGCGCGCCCCCCGGGTAATGCCGCGCCACATGATCGTGCCGCCCCACTGCGCCGCGCCCTCGGCGGGATACAGGCGGGCACGGATGGTGGAATTGATGCCGTCTGCTCCGATCAGAAGCGTGCCCTCGGCCATGCCGGCCGACCGGCCGCTTCTGCGGTCTTCAAGGGTGATCGTGATGCCGTCGCCCCTTTCGTGCCAGCCACGTACCGCCACCCCCCGCCGCACCGCGCCTTCCCCCGCCTCGGCAATCAGGCGGCGCAGCAGAAGCATCTGCAGTTTGCCCCGGTGAACCGAATACTGCGGCCAGTGATAGCCCGCAGCACGCCCGCGCGGCTCGCGCCAGACTTCCTGACCGAAGCTGTTGAAATAGACCACTTCGCGGGTGCGCAGGCCAAGCGCGTCAAGATCGTCTTCCAGCCCCAGTTCGAACAGTTCGCGCACCGCATGGGGCTGAAGGTTGATGCCCACCCCGAGGGGGCGCAGTTCTTCCACTGCCTCGAACAGGCGAAAGGGAATGCCGGCGCGCTGCAGGCTGAGACCAAGCGTCAGCCCCGCGATCCCGGCTCCGGCGATCAGCACGGTCATGGCTGCGGTTCCCTTCCGTTGCGCCCGCGGGCACTGCGCCATCCGCATGAACGGAGGGCGCAGGCCGTTCGGCTTGCCGGTTCACCGGCCGGGTTCACTGACCGGAATGTTTCGCCACCAGCGCCCTTGCGTCTTCCACCATGGCCTTGCCATCAAGCCCCTTGGCGGTGACTTCCCCGATCCAGGCCTCGGTCAGCTGATCGCCGATCTTGCGGATCTCGGCCGTGGCTGCATCGTCAAGCACCGCGATCTCGTTGCCGCGCTCGCTCACCACCTGCCGGCCCAGCGTATCGCCCTCGTCCATGGCGCGCCCGGCCCAGCCCGAGGTCTCAATCCCCGAATTGGCATCGATCACCGCTTTCAGATCGTCGGGCAGGCGTTCGTAGGACGCCTTGTTCATCGCCCAGATGAAATAGGTGTTGTAAAGGGCGCGATCACCGCCGATCTCGGTATGGCTGTCGGCCAGTTCATGCACCTTCAGCGGCGGCACGATTTCCCACGGGATCACCCCGCCATCGACAATGCCCTTGGAAAGCGCTTCGGGGAAGGCCGGAACCGGCATGCCCACGGGGGTGGCGCCGAGGGCTTCCAGAAGCTTGTTGGCCTGACGCGAAGGACCGCGCAGCTTCAGCCCCTTGAAATCGCCGACGGCACGGATCGCCGGCCCCTTCTTGTGGATCACCCCCGGCCCATGCACGTGAACCGCGATCAGATGCACATCCCCGAAGCGCTCCTGCAGGTATTTCTGCGTGAATTCCCAGGCCGCCTTCGACGAGGCCTCGGCCGACATCGATGTCATGAACGGCAGTTCGAAGGCTTCGGCTTCGGGGAAGC
Source organism: Paracoccaceae bacterium (assembly GCA_026989355.1). Lineage (GTDB taxonomy): Bacteria > Pseudomonadota > Alphaproteobacteria > Rhodobacterales > Rhodobacteraceae > WFVA01. Next base: position 65,542 of record JALSJM010000018.1, read on the forward strand.
GCCCCGGCGTGTAGGCGGGAATGGCCCAGCCGCCATCGATCACCCCGTCGCGGATCTGATCGTAAAGGGCAGGCGGCTTGCCGCCGAGCTGCATCGCCGGGTAGATCTCGATTCTGATGCGCCCGCCGCTTTCCTTCTCGACCTTGTCGGCCCAGGGCTGCATGAAGAACTTGGGCACCGAACCTTTCGGCGAGATGAAGTGCTGAAAGCGCAGCGTCACTTCCTGCGACAGGGCCGCCCCTGCTGTCAGCCCCAGCGCCAGGGCACCGGCAAGCGCCGCCTTCAAGGTGATCTTCATGTCGTTTCCTCCCGTTTGCATTTCCAATGCGATCCGTCCGTTCGCTTTGTCGGCACATATCGCGGATGCTGGCAGAGGCAGCGGATCGATTCAAGGGCGATGATCCTGCTTCTGCGCGCTTCCCCCTCGAATATCCAACCAGACGGTCGGTTTTTCCAGAAAAATATTTTCAGCAATTACAATTGCCTGGCCCCGAAAGTATCGCAGGATGCCATGTCGCCGGATTCAAGACCGCGTTGAAACCAGCGCTGGCGCTGCGCGGAGGTGCCGTGGGTGAAAGTGTGCGGCATCGGCCGCTGTCCGGCATTGCGCTGCAACGTGTCGTCGCCGATCTGGCGGGCGGCATTCATCGCTTCGGCCACATCGCCCCGTTCGAGCGTGCCGAACATCTCATGTGCATGGCGGGCCCAGATGCCCGCATAGCAATCCGCCTGCAGTTCGACCCGCACCGACACCGCATTGCTCTGCTCCTGCGGCAGGCGGCGGCGCAGCGCCGTGGCCTCGGACAGGATGCCCAGCTCGTCCTGCACGTGATGGGCCACCTCATGGGCCACCACATAGGCGGCTGCGAAATCGCCCCCTGCCCCCATGCGCCGGGCCAGGGTGGTGAAGAAGGCGGTGTCGAGATAGATCCTGCGGTCCAGCGGACAATAGAACGGCCCCGTTGCCCCGCTGGCCCCGCCGCAGGCCGAGCGCGTGGCGCCACTGAAAAGCACCAGGGTTGTCGGCTCGTAGGGCCTGCCGACCTGACGGCGGAAGATTTCCGCCCATATCTCTTCGGTATCGGCAAGGGTGACCGAAACGAATTCGCCGGCGGCCTTTTCTTCAGCGGAAAGCATTCCGCCGCCTGTCGCGCCAGAGGAGCGCAAAGCGGCCTGATCGTTGAGCAGCGGCGTTACATCGACCCCAAGGATATAGCCGATCGCCACCACCAGCAGAACCCCGATTCCCCCCACCTTTGCGCCCTGCGCCGGGCCGGCGCGCCGCCGGTCTTCGATATTGCGGCTGCCGCGCCGCCCTTGCCATCTCATGCGGTTTTCCCTTCACTGTTTCAACACTGTTCGGGCCCTGTTCCGGCCCCGGGCATCAGCGATAAAGCTGCCACACTATACCGCCCGGTGCGACACAATCCAGCCCGCCCGCTTGACGCCCGCCCGCTGCCGTGCTGCAAGGAGCGGCAAAACAGGCGCGCCCATGATCCGCAAGCTCTATGACTGGACACTTTCCCTGGCCGACAGCCGCCACGCGCTCTGGGCACTGGCCTTCGTGGCCTTCGTGGAAAGTTCGGTGTTTCCGATCCCCCCCGACATTCTGATGATCCCGATGATCATCGCCCGCCCCTCGCGCGCCTTCCTGATTGCCGGGGTGGCAACGCTGGCATCGGTGGCCGGGGGGCTTTTCGGCTATTACATCGGCGCCGGGCTGTTCGAAAGCGTCGGGCGCCCGGTGCTGGAATTCTACGGCAAGACCGAAGCCGCCGACAGTTTTGCCGAACGCTTCAACGCCTATGGCGCCTGGTCGGTGCTGATTGCCGGCGTCACCCCCTTTCCCTACAAGGTGATCACCATCATGTCGGGCTGGACCGGGCTGGATATCGGGGTGTTCATGATCTCAAGCGTCATTGCCCGGGGGTTGCGCTTTTTCGTGATCGCCGCGCTGCTGTGGAAATTCGGCTCACCCATTCGTGATTTCATCGAACGCCGCCTGGGGCTGATGTTCACGCTGTTCGTGGTTATCCTGATCGGCGGCTTTTTTCTTGTGAGGTACCTCTAGACATGACACGCGATATCGCCCTTCTGCTTGCCACCCTCGGATCCGTCGCCCTGCTGGGCGGAGCGCTGGCCTTTCAGTATCTCGGCGGGCTGGCCCCCTGCGAGATGTGCATCTGGCAGCGCTGGCCGCACGGGGTGGCGATTGCCGCCGGGGTGCTGGCGCTTGGCGGCGCGCGCGGGCGCTTCCTGCCGCTTGCCGGCGGGCTGGCCGCCCTGACCACGGCCGGGATCGGCCTTTACCACACCGGCGTGGAGCGCGGCTGGTGGGAAGGGCCCGACAGCTGCACCGGCGGCGGCGATCTGAACACGCTCAGCACCGACCAGCTGATGAGCCGGATCATGGATGCACCGGTGGTGCTGTGCGATGTGGTGCCGTGGGAACTGTTCGGCCTGTCGATGGCCAGCTACAATGCGATCCTTTCGCTGATCCTGGCGGGGTTCTGGACGGTCGCCTGGAAGAAAAGCTGACAGGCGAGCGCCTATCCCAGCCGGGAAGCACGGCGCGTGGAAAGCAGCAGGCTGGTTTCGCTTTGCATCACGCCGGGAATGCGACGGATCTTCGCCAGCACCGTATCAAGCGTTTCCAGATCCTCGGTGCCGATTTCCGCGATCATGTCCCAGCGGCCGTTGGTGGCATGCACCGCCTGCACCTCGGGAATGCCCAGAAGATGGCGGCGGATGCGATCGCTGCCCTGCCCCTCGATCGCCAGCATCATCAGCCCGCGCACCGGCGCCTGGCAGCTGTCGTGTCTGAGCAGCACGGTGAAGCCGATGATTTCGCCGCTTTCCCGCAGCCGCCGCAACCGTGCCCGCACCGTGGCCCGCGACAGCCCCGTGATCGCCGCAAGCTCGGAAAGCGAAGCCCGCCCGTCGCGCCGCAGAGCGGCAATCAGTTTCCGATCAGTATCGTCCATTCCGAACAGTTTCCGTTTTCGATTTGAGCATATCGGCTTCCGGAATAGCCGGATCAGCGGGTTCAATCCATCCATTTCGGGAAGGATAATGAACCAGTGTTTCACACGCAGGGGAATCACATGCACGGACCAGCCGCATGACGAAACAGGTCAGCCCTCACAACTGCATTCTGGTCGGCACTCCGGTTGACAGCGGGAAACGGCAGCGGGGCTGCATGATGGGGCCCGATGCGCTGCGCACCGCCGGTCTGGCTGAAGCACTGGGCGAACTGGGCCACAACGTGCAGGACTGGGGCAACCTTGCCCCTGACGCCCTGCCCGCGCCGGTTGCGGAGACCGCAAATGACAGTGCGGCCACCCCCGTCACCGTGCATGCGCTGGCCGAAACCGTGGCCTGGACCCGCGCCATCCTGCCCGCCGCACGCCGCGCCGCGGCCGCGGGATTTGCGCTTTTCATGGGCGGCGACCACGCGCTTTCGCTCGGCACGGTGGCGGGGGTGGCCGCCCATGCCGCCGATCTGAAACGCCCGCTGTTCGTGCTCTGGCTTGATGCCCACAGCGATTTTCACACACCATGCACCACCGCTTCGGGAAACCTGCACGGCACGCCTCTGGGCTATGTGACGGGCCAGCCGGGCTTCGAGGGCTTTCCGCCCCTGTCTGCTCCGGTTCTCACGGCCAACATATGCCTGTTCGGGATCCGCAGCGTGGATGCCCCCGAGCGCGCGGCCCTGACGCAAGGCGAAATGCAGATCATCGACATGCGCACGATCGACGAACACGGCATCCGGGCTCCGCTCACGGCCTTCCTCGAACGGGTGCGGGCCGCGGATGGCCTGCTGCATGTTTCGCTGGATGTCGATTTTCTTGATCCCGCCATCGCCCCGGCCACAGGCACCATGGTGCCCGGTGGTGCCACGGTGCGCGAGGCCCACCTTGTGATGGAACTGCTGCATGACAGCGGCCTCGCCATCTCGCTCGACATCGCCGAACTCAACCCCTTTCTCGACGAACGCGGCCGCACCGCCAGCCTGTTGGTCGATCTCGCGGCCTCGCTTCTGGGCCGGCGGGTGTTCGATCGTCCGAACCGCAACCATGCCTGAGGTGGATTTCATGCCCACGTCTTTCCGCGCTCGCCCGGAGCCGCCGCCCTCGCCGCGTGCCTGCGTGCCCTTCGTCAGTGTCGCGAACATGATGAATCTGGTGCATCACATTGGCACCGAAGCCTTTCTGCGCGAACTGGTGCAGTATCTGGAGGCCGATTTCCGGCGCTGGCCGGAATTCGAAAAAACACCCCGCGTTGCCGCCCACTCGCGGGTGGGGGTGATCGAACTGATGCCGGCATCAGACGGCAGGCTCTATGCATTCAAATACGTGAACGGCCACCCGAAGAACGTGAAGGAAGGCCTGCAAACCGTTACCGCATTTGGTGTTTTGGCCGATGTTTCATCGGGTTATCCGCTGCTGCTGTCCGAGATGACGCTTCTCACCGCCCTGCGCACGGCAGCCACCTCGGCCATGGTGGCGCATCGTCTGGCCCCGGAAGGCACCGAGGTGATGGCCATGATCGGCAATGGTGCACAAGGCGAATTCCAGGCTCTGGCCTTCCGGGCCCTGCTCGGCATCAACCGCCTGCGCCTTTACGATATCGACCCGGGGGCAACCGCAAAGACGCTTCGCAATCTCGAACCTCTGGGATTCGACCTGCACCCCTGCGCATCCGCCGAGGAGGCGGTCGTGGGGGCCGGAATCATCACCACCTGCACCGCCGACAAGCAATATGCCACCATCCTGACCGACAACATGGTGGGCGCCGGCGTGCATATCAACGCGATCGGCGGGGACTGCCCCGGCAAGACGGAACTGCATCCCGACATCCTGAGGCGTTCGCGCGTGTTCGTGGAATACACCCCGCAGACCCGGATCGAAGGCGAGATCCAGCAGATGGCGCCCGATTTTCCGGTAACGGAATTCTGGCAGGTGCTTGCCGACCCGGCAGAAGGGCGGCGCGATACACGCGAAATCACCCTGTTCGACGGCGTCGGTTTCGCGATCGAGGATTTCAGCGCCCTGCGTCTGGTGCACGACCGCCTGGAAGGCACGTCCTTCTTCGAACCGCTCGACATGATTGCCGATCCGGACGATCCGCGCGATCTCTTCGGCATGCTCCAGCGCGCCGCGCACCCCTCTGCCCCGGCGCCCGGCGCAACCGGATGAGCCGGGCCGGCCTGATGCCGCCGGCGGGGATATCTCCGGATATCGGTGACTGGAGAAGCGGCAGGGCCACGGGCGAAAGGCACAACCCCGCCACCCTGCCCGCCCGTAGCGGTCATCGCCCCGGTTTTGTTGCCCCGATCATTGCAGGTGATATTCCTTCACCACATGCCGCCACCTGCCGGGGGCGATCATCCTGCGGTGGGTGAAGCTTACCGAATGCAGCGGCCCTTCGATCCTTTCCCGCCAGAATTCGATGAACCGGAACAGACGGGGATAATCGGGCGCCAGATCATAATCCTGCCAGATGAACACGTTCAGCACATTACGGAAATCCGGCATCCGGTAGAAGAACCTGGCCGTGGTCAGCCCGTAGCCTTTCAGCATCAGCTCGGTTTCGCTCTGCTTCATCTGCATTCCCCTGCTTGTTTCCTTGCCGTTTCCCGAGAATGCCATGATTCTTGTTAATTTCAATCAAAACAACATGTTGGCAGCAATCTTGTGAGGCTGCCAGCGGATATGCAATCAGCCATTGCACCCAACATGCGCCATCCTGTATAGTGCCGACAACAATATCTTGATCCCGGCGAACAGAGCGGAAGTCAACGTGAACGACACACCGGAACCCCCTGAAAACACGAAAGATCCCGCGCCCGAGCGTCCATCCTTCGAAGGGCCCTCGATCTCGATCATCGAAGAGATGAAGACCTCCTATCTCGATTACGCCATGAGCGTGATCGTGAGCCGGGCGATCCCCGATCTGCGCGATGGCCTGAAACCCGTGCACCGGCGCATCCTCTATGCCATGCACGAGGCCGGAAACACCCATGACAAACCCTATCGCAAGTCGGCCCGCGCGGTGGGTGACGTGATGGGGAAATACCACCCGCACGGCGATAGCGCGATCTATGATGCGCTGGTGCGCATGGCGCAGGATTTCTCGATGTCGCTGCCGCTGCTGGATGGCCAGGGCAATTTCGGCTCGATGGACGGCGACAACCCCGCAGCCATGCGCTATACGGAAGTGCGCCTTGCCAGGCCGGCTGCCTTCCTGCTTTCCGACATCGACAGGGAAACGGTGGATTTCCAGCCCAATTACGACGGCAAGGACATGGAACCCGCCGTGCTGCCGGCGCGTTTTCCGAACATGCTGGTAAACGGCGCGGGCGGCATTGCCGTGGGCATGGCCACCAACATTCCGCCGCACAATCTGGGCGAAGTGGTGAACGCCACCCTGGCGCTGATCGAAAACCCGGATCTTTCCACCGAGGATCTGTTCGCCCATGTCCCCGGCCCCGACTTCCCCACCGGGGGCATCCTGCTGGGGCGCGCGGGGGCGCGCAAGGCCTATACCGAGGGGCGCGGCAGCGTCATCATCCGCGCCCGCACCCGCACCGAAGAGATCCGCAAGGATCGCTGGGCGATCATCATCGAGGAAATCCCCTATCAGGTGAACAAGGCCTCGATGATCGAAAAGATCGCCGAGGCTGCCCGTGAAAGGAAGATCGAGGGCATCGCCCATGTGCAGGATGAAAGCGACCGCAGCGGCGTGCGCGTGGTGATCGAACTGAAACGCGATGCCACGGCCGAGGTGGTGCTGAACCAGCTTTACCGTTTCACGCCCATGCAGGTGCATTTCGGCTGCAACATGCTGGCGCTGAACGGCGGGCGCCCCGAAACCCTGACCCTGCGCCGCTTTCTCACCCTCTTCATCGAATTTCGCGAAGAAGTGGTGGCCCGACGCACCGCTCACGAGCTGAAGAAGGCGCGCGAACGCAGCCATGTACTGTGCGGGCTTGCGGTGGCGGTTTCGAATGTCGATGAGGTGGTTGCCACCATCCGCGCCTCGCAGGATCCCGCCGAGGCCCGCGCCCGTCTGATGGAGCGCCGCTGGCCGGCCGCCGAAATCGCCGAATACATCCGCCTGATCGACGATCCCTCGCACAGGATGAACGAAGACGGCACCTACAACCTGTCGGAAACCCAGGCCCGCGCCATCCTTGACCTGCGCCTGCAGCGCCTGACTGCCCTTGGCGTGCAGGAGGTAACGGACGAACTGCAGGAGCTTGCCGCGAAGATCCGCGACTATCTCGACATCCTGCGCTCGCGCAAGCGCATCATGGCGATCATCGCCGACGAACTGCGCGAGGTGAAGGAGCTGTTCGCCGTGCCCCGGCGCACCGAGATCAGCGAGTGGTCCGGCGACATGGACGACGAAGACCTGATCGAACGCGAAGACATGGTCGTGACCGTTACCGCCGGCGGCTATATCAAGCGCACGCCACTGGCCGAGTTCCGCGCCCAGAAGCGCGGCGGCAAGGGGCTGTCGGGCATGGCCACCAAGGAAGAAGACGTGGTCACCACCCTGTTCGTGGCCAATACCCATACCCAGCTGCTGTTCTTCACCACCGACGGCATGGCCTACAAGCTGAAATGCTGGCGGCTGCCCCAGGGCGGGCGCACCGCGCGTGGCAAGGCGATCGTCAACATCCTGCCGATCCCGGCCGGGGTTTCGGTGGCGGCGATCATGCCCGTCGATGCACCCGAGGAAAACTGGGACAGGCTCCAGATCGTGTTTGCCACCGATGCCGGAGACGTGCGGCGCAACCAGCTTTCCGATTTCACCAATGTGCGGGCCAACGGCAAGATCGCCATGAAACTGCCCGAAGAGGTGATGCTGGTCAACGCGGCAATCTGCACCGAGGATGACGATGTGCTGCTTGTCACCGCCGGCGGCCGCGCGATCCGCTTCCCGACAACCGATGTTCGCGTCTTCAAGGGGCGCGACAGCACCGGTGTGCGCGGCATCCGCCTGCAGGAGGGCGAAAAGGTCGTCTCGATGTCGGTGATCCGCCATTTCGAGGCCACCCCCGAAGAGCGCGCGGCCTTCCTCAAGATGCGCCGGGCCATGTTTGCCCGGAACGCGGAAGAAGGCGAAAGCGATGCAGGCCCCGAAACCGGCGCTCTCTCTTCCGGACGTTTCCGCGAAATGCTGGCCGCCGAGGATCTGCTTGTCACCATCACCGCCCTTGGCCAGGGCAAGCTCACCTCAAGCCACGATTACCCGGTGCGCGGACGCGGGGGCATGGGCGTGGCAGCCTGGGAAAAATCCATGAAGGGCGGCCCGCTGGTGGCCTCTTTTCCCGTGGATCCCGCCGATCAGATCATGCTTGCCACATCGAAGGGCCAGTCGATCCGCTGCCCGGTCAGCGGCATCTCGTTCCGCTCGCGCGCGGCCGGGGGGGTCAGGGTATTCGATACCGGCAAGGGCGAAACGGTGGTTTCGGTGGCGCGAATTGTCGAATCGGACGATCCGGCCGGGGAAGCCACCCCGCAACAAGCCGAAGAATGATCCTTTTCGGCCTGGGGGAAACATTCCCGGGGGCGCGGGGCGCGCAGCCCCCGCAACACCTTTGAAAACGGGAAGACACGGTCGGCCATGAACAAACGGATTCACATCATCGGCGGCGGCATGGCGGGCGCGGAAGCCGCCTGGCAGGCGGCGAATGCCGGTGTGCCTGTCGTGCTGCATGAAATGCGGCCCCGGGTGGCCACCTTCGCCCACAAGACAGGCGATCTGGCCGAGATGGTCTGCTCGAACTCCCTGCGCTCGGATGATGACGAGCACAACGCCGTTGGCCTGCTGCACTGGGAAATGCGTGCGGCCGGCAGCCTTGTCATGCAGGCAGCCGATGCCAGCCGCCTGCCCGCCGGCGGCGCGCTGGCGGTTGATCGCGAGGGATTCGCGCGCCACGTCACCGAGGCGGTCCGCAACCACCCGCTGATCGATATCGAGCGGCACGAGATCACTGCCCTGCCCGAAGAAGGGCACTGGATCGTTGCCACCGGACCGCTCACCTCGAATGCGCTGGCACAATCGATCCGCGAAGCCACCGGCGCCCGCTCTCTGGCCTTCTTCGATGCGATCGCTCCGATCGTGCATGCCGACAGCATCGACATGTCGGTTGCCTGGAGGCAGTCGCGTTACGACAAGGGCGAAACCGAGGCCGAGCGGAAAGCCTATGTGAACTGCCCGATGAACCGTGATGAATACGAGGCCTTCATCGATGCCCTGCTGGCCGCCGAGAAAACGGAATTTCACCAAGGCGAGGCGGAAAGCGCCCCCACCCCCTATTTCGATGGCTGTCTGCCGATCGAGGTAATGGCCGAGCGCGGCCGCGAAACGCTGCGCCATGGCCCCATGAAGCCCGTGGGTCTGACCAATCCGCACAGGCCCGGCGAAAAGCCCCACGCGGTGGTGCAGCTCAGGCAGGACAATGCGCTTGGCACGCTCTACAACATGGTCGGTTTCCAGACCAAGATGAAACATGGCGCCCAGAAACAGGTGTTTCGCATGATACCGGGGCTTGAAAACGCCCGGTTCGCCCGCCTTGGCGGCATCCATCGCAACACCTTCATCAACGCCCCCACCCTGCTTGACCGCCAGATGCGCCTGAAACAGCGGCCGGGCCTGCGTTTCGCCGGGCAGATCACCGGTGTCGAGGGCTATGTGGAAAGCGCCGCCATGGGGCTGCTGGCGGGCCGGTTCGCCGCTGCCGAGATCCGCGGCTGCCCGCTGCCTGACGCCCCGCAGGACAGCGCCATGGGCGCGCTTGTCCACCACATCACCGGGGGGGCGGATGCGAAAAGCTTCCAGCCGATGAACGTGAACTTCGGCCTGTTCCGCCCGCTCGATGCCCCGATGAAGGGCGGGCGCAAGGGACGACCGGCACGCTACAAGGCCTATACCGACCGTGCCAAGGCGGCATGGCGTGCCTGGCTTGAGGCAGTGGCCTGAGACCCGACGGAAGGCACCGGGATAGAGCCGGCAGCAGCGGGGCTTCTGTCCCGCGCCCCCCGGGCGTATCCGATTCCGGGATGAAGAGGGAAGGAATTGTCATTTCCGGCGGTGCTTTCTAGGGTTGAGGCATGCGCACGCGATTTGCCCCCTCGCCTACCGGACCGCTGCATCTGGGCCACGCCTATTCGGCGCTTGTCGCCCATGAGATGGCGCGTGCGGCCGGGGGCAGGATGCTGCTCAGGATCGAGGATATCGACCGAAGCCGCGCCCGTGCCGAATGGGAAATACGGATATTCGAGGATCTCGCCTGGCTCGGGATCCGCTGGCCCGAACCGGTCATGCGCCAGTCATCGCGTCTGCCGGCCCATGAGCGGGCCCTGACGCAGCTGATGCGCCTTGGCCTGCTTTATCCCTGCCGCTGCCGGCGGCGCGACATCGAGACCGCCGCCAGCGCGCCCCAGGAAGGGATGCCCCTGCTGGGGCCGGATGGCATTGTCTATCCCGGAACCTGCCGGGGACGGAGCATGGGCGAACGGCTGGCCGGGGGTGCCCTGCGCCTTGACATGGCGCGTGCGATGGCATTGATCGGGGGGCGTATTGCCTTTCGGGAAAGCGGTCCGGCACAGGCCGGAGAGCATGTGGCAGACACCGACGAGATGACGGAAACGGTGGGTGATGTGGTGCTGGCCCGCCGCGGCATGGGCACCTCATATCATCTGGCGGTGGTGGTGGATGACGCGGCACAGGGGATCACCCATGTGGTGCGGGGCGCAGACCTGTTCGAGGCCACGAGGATACATGTTCTGCTGCAACGCCTGCTGGCCCTGCCCACACCCGTCTATCATCATCACCGGCTGATCCGCGACGAAAACGGTCGCCGCCTTGCCAAGCGCGATGATGCACGCGCCATTGCACGCTACCGCGCCGCCGGCGCCACCCCGGATGACGTCCGCGCGATGGTCGGGCTCTAGTGCATGTCGCGTCAGATCGCACTTGCTTCGCTCGGGGCGCCTGCGCGCCGAATCCGATCATGTGCGACAGGCTCTAGGAGCCCGAGTCTAGGGGTTTTCCGGCCGCGTCAGCTCCACTTCCCGGCCTTTCCGCACGGCGGTGTAGAAGCACGAGCGGCGGTTGGTGTGGCAAGCGGGGCCTGTCTGGCGCACCACGAGCAGCAGGCAGTCGCGATCGCAATCGAGGCGCATCTCCACAAGCTCCTGCACATGACCCGAGCTTTCCCCCTTGACCCAGAAGCATCCCCGCGAGCGCGACCAATAGGTGACCCGGCCGCTTGCAAGCGTGCGCGCCACGGCTTCGGCATTCATCCAGGCCATCATCAGAACCTCGCCGCTTTCGCAATCCTGGGCAATGGCCGGAATCAGGCCGCGCGCGTCATAGGTCAGGGTCTGCGGGTCAAACTTTCGTGAAACGGGCATCGCGGAAAAGCCTTTTGCTGGCGGGCACTCCGGGTTTATCTATGTCAGGAAAGCGAAAAGGAAAAGCCATGAGCGGGGAAACCGATCTGATCAAGCTCTATTCGCAGCACATCCTGGAACTGGCTGCGGATATCCCGCATCTCGGGCATCTCGACAGCCCTCATGGCCGCGCGCGCAAACGCTCACCGCTGTGCGGCTCGATGGTAACGGTGGAACTTTGCCTGGAAAACGGGCGAATCAGCGATTTCGCACAGGATGTGAAGGCCTGTGCGCTTGGTCAGGCGGCGGCCTCGGTGGTGGGGCGCCGGGCAATCGGGTGCCGGCGGGAAGAAATCGAACGGGCCCGAGATCAGCTGGCCGCCATGCTGAAAAGGGGCGGCCCGGCGCCGGATGCACCATTCGACGCGCTTGAGGTGCTGCGGCCGGCGCGCGATTTTCGCAACCGCCATGCCTCGATCCTGCTGGCGCTCGAGGCCACCCTGGCCGCGATGGAAGCCGCCGAAGAAAGCGCCCTGCCCTGAATTTCCCAAGCAACATTCCGATTCGTCAGAAAAATGCCGCGCATCCGGTCCGGATGGCGGCAGAAGGTGCGCAGCGGACGACCCGACAGGGACAGATACGGCATTGCGAAATTCCGCAACAGGCGCAATGCAGGGCCGACAGGCTGCGGGCAGGAAGACGAAACAGGTCAGAAAAGGGACGGCAGGCTCAGCGCCGTCAGCAGCATCACGACCATGGCCACAAGCCCGGCTGCATCGCCGGCCAGGGTATTGCCGTTGCGAATAATGATGGTTCTGAGTTCGCCGAACATTTCCGCTTCTCCGATATTTCCCGGTGTTCGTTATTTGTTCTCATGCATTCGGCAAAAAGTAAAGAACATTTTATGAACATTTTCCAGAAATCGTTTAACCGACTGAAATCAGGGAAATATATTTGTCTCTTTCCATCAACCACAGCAACAGGCGCGCGGCCTCTCCGCGGGAAGAACACAGGGTTTCATCACCATGCAGAAGCTTGCGGGCATCCATGCGCGCCATGGTCATGAGCCTGGTCTGCGATACCGGATCGGCCACCTGAAAACGCGGCAGACCCGATTGCGCGTGACCGATCAGATCGCCGGCGCCGCGCATGGCAAGATCTTCTTCGGCAATGCGGAAGCCATCCTCGGTCTGGCGCAGGATCTCGAGGCGCCGACGTCCGGATCCGGAAATCGGTGCCTTGTAAAGAAGCAGACAGGTGGCCGGCTTGCCGCCCCGCCCCACGCGTCCGCGCAACTGGTGAAGCTGGGCAAGTCCGAAGCGCTCGGCGCGTTCCACCACCATGATCGTGGCCGCCGGCACATCCACCCCCACCTCGATCACCGTGGTGGCCACCAGAACACGGGTTTCACCAGCCACGAAACGTGCCATGGCGGCATCCTTTTCCTCGGGAGGCATCCGCCCGTGCACCAACCCGACGACACCTTCGCCAAGGCGTGCGCGCAAGGCTGCAAAGCGTTCTTCGGCGGCGGTCAGATCGCTCTGCTCGCTTTCCTCCACCAGCGGACATACCCAATAGGCCTGTTCGCCCCGCCCGATCGCGTCACGCATATGCGCAACCACCTCGTCGATTCGCTGCATCGAAACGACCGCCGTCTTCACCGGCTGGCGGCCAGGAGGCTTTTCATCAAGCACCGAGATGTCCATGTCACCATATTGCGTCAGTGCCAGCGAACGCGGGATCGGTGTGGCCGTCATCACCAGAATATCGGCAGCATCCCCCTTTTCGCCCAGTTCAAGGCGCTGACGCACACCGAAGCGGTGCTGTTCGTCGATCACTGCGAGGCGCAGATCGCGATAGACCACATCGGGCTGAAACACCGCATGGGTGCCCACCAGGATATCGGTTTCGCCCCCCGCCAGGGCCGCAAGCTTCCGGCGGCGCTCGCTGCCCTTGTCCCGTCCGGTGAGGATTTCGATCTGCACCCCCGCGGCCCCGGCCAGCGGCTGCATGGCCTGCAGGTGCTGGCGGGCAAGCAGTTCGGTTGGCGCCATCAGCACCCCCTGCCCGCCCGCTTCAACCGCAATCAGCAGTGCCATCAGCGCCACCAGCGTCTTGCCCGCGCCGACATCGCCCTGCAAGAGACGCATCATGCGCCGCTCGTTGGCCATGTCGGCTTCGATTTCACCGATCACGCGCCTCTGGGCGCCGGTCGGCTCATGGGGAAACGCCGACAGCACCCGTGCACGCAGCACGCCGCTGCCGCAACTGCGCTGCCCCTTTCCGCGGCGGTTCGTCCGGCGGGCCAGGGCCAGCGCCAGCTGATGGGCAAGGAATTCGTCATAGGCAAGGCGCGCGCGCGCCGGAGCCATGGGCGACAGATCGGCATCGCTCTCCGGTGCATGGACTGCCGTCAGCGCCGCCCGCCAGGCGGGCCAGCCCTCGCGTGTCAGAAGTGCCGGATCGATCCATTCGGGCAGTTCGGGCGCCCGGGTCAGGGCACCCTGCACGGCCTTTGCCATCTGTTTCCGGCTGACGCCTTCGGTCAGCGGATAATGGGGTTCGAAATCGGGAACCTCACCGGCGGCGGCGGGCGGCAGGATATAATCGGGGTGAACGATCTGGGGAATGCCGTCGAAAAGCTCGAGCTTGCCCGAGACCACCCGCCGCGCCCCCTCGGGCAGGATACGTTTCAGGTAATCGGCACGGGGGTGGAAGAACACCAGCTGGAATACCCCCTCGCCATCGCGCATCTCAACCCGCCAGGGCCGGCTACGCTGGCGGGGGGGCATGTGGCCGATCACCGTGGCTTCAAGCGTCACATGCCCAGGCCCCCGGCTTGCTGCTGCTGCAGCCATCCGATCCATGTTCCGTCCGGCTTTCCGCAGCATTTCCTGCACGCTTTGCACATGGTGGCGGCGCAGCACCGACTGCGGCAGGTGAAACAGAAGATCGCGCGGCCTCCGCAAGCCGATCCGGGCCAGCGCCTGCGCCGTCCTGGGGCCCACACCGGAAAGCGTTTCCATATCCGCAAACAGGGGGAACAGGATTTCCGGCCGCCCGCCCATTTCTAGAGCCCTCCGATCAGTTCGAGCCATTCTCCCTCGTCAACGATCCGCACGCCCAGTTCCTCGGCCTTGCGCCGCTTCGCACCGGCACCCGGTCCGGCCACCACCAGATCGGTTTTCGCGGAAACGGAACCGGAGACCTTCGCCCCGAGCGCCTCGGCCCTCGCCTTGGCCTCGGCCCGCGTCATGCGTTCGAGCGTACCGGTAAAGACGATGGTCTTGCCCGCCACCGGGCTGTCAACCGGGGCCGGGGCCTCGAGCGGGGTGATTTCCCGCAACTCGGCCACCAGGCGGTCGATCAGGGCCCGTTCGCGTGGCTGGCGGAAGGCCAGCACCAGTGCCTCGGCCATCACCGGGCCGATGCCGTCGATGGCGATCAGGTCATCCCATTCGGGGCCGCCTTCCGGGCCGGCGCGGGTGACGGTTTCGAAGAAGGTTTCCCAGCTGTGGAAGTGGCGCGCCAGCAGCCGCGCCGCTACCTGCCCCACATGGCGGATGCCAAGGGCAAAGATCATCCGGTCAAGCCGGATCACCCGGCGTGCGGCAATGGCTGCGAACAGGTTGCGTGCCGAGGTCTCGCCCCAGCCGTATTGCTGCGCAAGGGGGGTTCGGGAAAGGCTCTCGAAGCGCGCCGGCACCTCGGTCGGATCGTAGCCCTCAAGCCCCACGGCACGGGCCATCCGCAGACGCGCCTCGGCCGGGTCGGTGCCGGTAATGCGCGAAAGCGCCTCTTCGAAGGCAAGCCGTGCCTTGCTGCCCCGGCTGTCGCGTTCCTGCAGGGTGAAGATGTCGGCCGGTTCGCCGATCCATGACAGCACATAGAACTGCTCGATCTGGCGTTCGCCAAGTCCGACGATATCGAAAGCCGGACGCGAAACGAAATGCACCAGCCGTTCGATGGCCTGCGCCGGACAGGAAAGCCCCCCCGTGCAGCGCCGCACCGAGCTTCCCGGCTCGCGCACCGCCAGAGCCCCGCAAACGGGGCAATGCCCGGGAAAGCGATAGGGCGTGCTGCGGGGCCCGCGCTTCGTGATATCGACATCAGCCACCTTCGGTATCACGTCGCCGGCACGATAGACCTTCACCCAGTCGCCTTCGCGGATATCGCGCCCGTCACGGATCGGGCGCCCCTCGGAATCGCGCCCGGCGATATAGTCTTCGTTGTGAAGCGTTGCATTGGCCACCACCACGCCGCCGATATTGACGGGTTTGAGGCGGGCCACCGGCGAAAGCGCCCCGGTGCGCCCCACCTGGATATCGATCTTGCGAAGCCAGGTCCAGGCCTCGACCGGAGAGAACTTGCGCGCGATCGCCCAGCGAGGGGTGGTCGAACGATAGCCGAGCCGGTGTTGCAGGGCGATGCTGTCGATCTTGAACACAACGCCGTCGATGTCATAGTCAAGGTCGGGGCGCTCTTCCTCGATCGCGTGAAACCGGGCGATCATTTCATCGGCGCCGTGGCAGAGATCGCTGAGGATATTCACCCGGAACCCATGCGCACGGAAACGCTGCAACGCCTCGTGCTGGGTTTCGGCAACCGGCTCGGAGTGGGCACCCCAGGCATAGGCGAAAAAGCGCAGATTGCGCTCGGCGGTGATCGCCGGATCAAGCTGGCGCAACGAACCGGCAGCAGCGTTGCGCGGATTGGCGAACAGCTTCTGCCCCCGCTCCTTCTGGCGTTCGTTCAGCGCGAAGAAATCGCCGTGCGTCATGTAACATTCGCCGCGCACCTCGAGAAGATCGGGCACATGGCCATCGATCGGCTTCAGACGGTGGGGGATCTCGCGGATCGTCATGGCGTTGGCCGTCACATCCTCGCCCACCCGGCCATCGCCGCGGGTGGCGGCGCGCGCAAGGCGACCCTCTTCATAGATCAGTGTCAGCGAAAGCCCATCAATCTTCGGTTCGGCCGTGTATGCAAGGGGCCTGTCAGCCCCAAGCCCGAGAAACTTGCGCACGCTGCGGTCGAATTCATGGACCGACTCGTCGTCAAACACGTCTTCCAGAGAAAGCATCGGCACTTCATGCGCTACCTTCGCAAAACCCGAGGCCGGCGGCGCCCCGATTTCCTCGGTCGGGGAATGCGGGGCTTTCAGATCGGAAAAGCGGGCCTCGATAGCCCTGACACGATGCTTCAGAGCATCGTATTCGGCATCCGACATGAGCGGATCGCTGTCGGCGTAATAGGCCCGGTTGGCGCGCCTGAGAAGATCGTAAAGCCCGGCGAGCTCGGCCCCGGCCTCTTCGCGCATCAGTTCCTCAACGGGCTTGCGATCGTTCATCGGGCGCTCCCTGCCGTTCCGGCGCCTGCCCGCGGTGCCGGCAAGCTGCCGGCCGCCTTCGGCGCCACTTCAATATCGCTCTTTGATAGGCAAGGGCCGAGGCAAGGTCCAGCCCGCGGGGCAAGGCGGATCCTGCCCCTTCATGCACGCGCCCCCGCATTTCTGCGGGGGCGCGGCAGTGCCCGGAGGGAAGGAAACGTCCGGGAAGGGAAAAGCACCAGAAAACCGTGGCGGCGGCGCGGAAGCGATCAGGCTCCCAGTGCCAGCGGTTCGTCCATCTCCATCGGATCCGGATCGCGCAGCACATAGCCCCGCCCCCAGACCGTCTCGATATAGCTTTCGCCGCCGGTGACCTCGGCCAGCTTCTTCCTGAGCTTGCAGATGAACACGTCGATGATCTTCAGCTCGGGTTCATCCATGCCGCCGTAGAGGTGGTTCAGAAACATCTCCTTGGTCAGCGTGGTGCCCTTGCGCAGGCTCAGAAGTTCGAGCATCTGGTATTCCTTGCCCGTCAGATGCACCGGCTTGCCATCCACGCTCACCGTCTTGGCATCGAGGTTGACCTCGATCCTGCCGGTGCGGATGATCGATTGCGAATGCCCCTTGGAGCGGCGAATGATCGCATGGATCCGCGCCACCAGTTCCTCGCGATGGAAAGGCTTGGTAAGGTAATCGTCGGCCCCGAAGCCGAACCCCTTGATCTTGCTTTCGGTATCGTCGTCTCCCGAAAGGATCAGAATCGGCGTTTCCACCTTGGAAAGCCGCAGCTGGCGCAACACCTCGTGGCCGTTCATGTCGGGCAGATTGAGATCGAGAAGGATGAGATCGTAGTCGTAAAGCTTGGCGAGGTCGATCCCTTCCTCTCCAAGATCCGTGCAATATACATTCAGGTTGGCATGGGTCAGCATCAGTTCGATGCTCTTCGAGGTTGTCGGATCGTCCTCAACCAGCAAAACACGCATTATCTTGTCTCCGCTAAAGTCCCTTCATGGGTCTACCCTGCGCAAAAATGGTTAACCACAAGTTACCATTGCGGAAAACTTACGATCCTCCCTCTAGGGTTGTCTATACTTCTGGAGGCAGGTGCTTTTCAGCCCGGCCTCGCCGTGGTGCTCTATGGCCCGCTTCCACGACAAAAACTCTTCTTCGCTGAGATTGTATCGCGAAAGCGCCTCTTCAAGGGGAATCAGCCCGTATACAACCCCCCGCACCACGGCGGCCTTGCGGCTGGCCACCCAGCGGCGGGTATCGGCCGGCGGCAGATCGGCCCGGCTCATGATGGTGCCATCCGGCAGTGAGACAGTGCGCGGCCCTTCCACTTTCTTCAGAAACATGGTGCATATCCCTCACTCTTTCCGAAAAAGGTGGCGCGGCTGCGGTTAACAGGCGGTGAAACCCGCTCTTGTTAGTATCTCGCATTTTCCTATATTCCTCATGACTTCCCGAAGGAGAATCCGATGCCCCCAGCCGCCCCCGAAACCGGCCTGAACAGCCTCGGCATTGCCAAGCCCCCCGAAGAAACCCGCGTGGTGGTGGCCATGTCGGGCGGGGTAGACAGTTCGGTTGTGGCGGCCATGCTGAAACGCGAAGGCTATGACGTGGTGGGGGTCACCCTTCAGCTTTACGATCACGGTGCCGCACTGGCGAAAAAGGGCGCCTGCTGCGCCGGCACCGATATCCACGATGCCCGCCGCGTGGCCGCCGAGATGGGATTTCCCCATTATGTGCTCGATTACGAGAACATCTTCCGCGAAACGGTGATCGACGAATTCGCCGACAGCTATCTGGCCGGCGCCACGCCGGTGCCCTGCATCCGCTGCAATGAACGGGTGAAGTTCCGCGACCTGATGGAAACCGCCCGTGAACTCGATGCCGACTGCATGGCCACCGGCCATTACATTCGGCGCAGGATGGGCCCAGCCGGCCCCGAACTGCACATGGCAGCCGATCCGAACCGCGATCAAAGCTATTTCCTGTTCACCACCACCCCCGAACAGCTTGATTATCTGCGCTTTCCCCTCGGCCATCTGCCCGACAAGGCCGCCACCCGCGCCCTTGCCGCCGAATTCGGCCTGGCGGTAGCCGACAAGCCCGACAGTCAGGACATCTGCTTCGTTCCCGACGGCAATTATGCCGCGGTGATCGAAAAGCTGCGCCCCGAGGCCGCCGAACCCGGCGAGATCACGGATCTCGAAGGCAATGTGCTGGGCCGCCACGAAGGCGTGATCCGCTATACCGTGGGGCAGCGCCGGGGCCTCGGGATCGGCGGGCTTGCCGAACCGCTCTACGTGGTGCGCCTTGACCCCGAAACCCGCCGGGTGATCGTTGGCCCGAAAGAGGCCCTGCGCACCCGCCATGTGCCGGTTTCGGGTGTCAACTGGCTGGGCGATGCCCCGCTTGACAGCCGCCCCGAATGGCATCTTTCCGTCCGGGTCCGCTCGACCCGCCCCCCGCGCGAGGCAATCCTGCGCCCGCTGTCCGGCCCCCGGGCCGAAATCGAGCTTCTGAACCCCGAAGAGGGCGTGGCCCCCGGACAGGCCTGCGTGTTCTACGAAACCGGCGGCACCCGGGTGCTGGGCGGCGGCTGGATAGGGAAACGCATCTGATTGCCGCGTCGGCTCTCCTGCATCACCGGCCCTGGCACGGTGCAGGGCATCCTGCCTGCGATCCCCCGCATATCCGGGGAAACCGTGAACCGGCAGCCACGCCCCCGCATCACAGAACCCCCAGCACCGAACGCGCGGCGCGCAGGCCCGGGGCTTCACCGCCCCGCCCGAGCCGCTCCATCGTGATTTCCGATGCCGCATGTTGCGCCTCGGGAGCAGCGAGCACCTGCTCCAGCCCCGCGGCGATGTTCCCGGGGCGGCATTCCCGACCCAGAAATTCCGGCACCGCACGGCTTTCGCTCACCAGGTTGACCAGCGTCACCGTGTCGATCTTCAGCGCGCGTTTCAGAATCGCCCGGCTGAGGGGGTTCATGTCATAGGCAATCACCATCGGGGTGCCTCCCGCTGCCAGTTCCAGCGAAACCGTGCCCGAGGCCGCCAGGGCCAGATCGGCGGCTGCGAAGGCTGCACGTTTCTCGGCCCCGTCTCCCGTGGAGGGATCGAGCAACAGCGGCTGCACCGGCCAGGCAGCGGTTTCCCGGCGCACCAGACCGGCCACCGGCGCCGCCATGGGCAGCACCACCCGGCAATCGGGATGTGCGGCGGCGAAACGGGCAATGGCGGCACCGAAACGCGGGGCCAGGCGCGTCACCTCGCCCCGGCGCGAACCAGGCAGGGCCAGCAGAAGCGGAACGGCATTATCAAGCCCGTGACGCATGCGGAAGGCAGCGATTTCGGCCGGCGCGGGCTGCGGCTCGGCCACCACCGGATGGCCCACGAAATCGCATGTCATGCCTGCCGCCCGCATCAGGGGGGGCTCGAAGGGCAACAGGGCAAGTACATGGTCGATCACCCGCGCCATCCGCTCCGCCCGCCCCGCCCGCCAGGCCCAGACCGAAGGCGCCACGTAGTGAATGGTGCGCAGCCCGGGGCAGGCGCCACGCACGAGCCGCGCCACCCGCAGGCAGAAATCCGGGCTGTCGATGGTGATCAGAGCATCCGCCCGTGCGGCAATAGCCGCATCGGCCGCCTCGCGGATACGGCGCTTCAGCTGGCGGTATCTGGGCAGCACCTCGGCCAGCCCCATGACCGAAAGATCGCTCATCGGGAACAGGCTCGAAAGCCCCTCGGCTGCCATCTCGGGACCACCGATACCGGAAAATTCCACCCCCTCCGGCAGCAGTTCGCGCAAGCCTGCCATCAGCGCACCGCCAAGGCGATCTCCGGAGGGCTCGCCCGCGATCAGGAAAAAGCGCCGACGCCCGCTCATCGGGCCAGCAGGAACAGGCCGCATTCCTTGCAGATGCGCCGCAGCGCAGGCTGATCGAGCGCCAGCACCTGCCCCGCCGCCACCACCACGCCGGCCAGCCCCGCCGCCCCTGCATGACGCAGGGTTGCGGGACCTATCACCGGCATGTCAAAGCGCAGATCCTGCCCCTGTTTGGGCTGTTTCACCATGACACCGCGCTTGTGCCACAGGGCCGCCGGTGTCTGGCCCACGAAGCGCAGCATGGCATCGGTGCCCTGCACCGTTTCGATTCCCATCACCTGCCCCCCGGCCACCACTGCCGCCTGCCCCACGTCAAGCGGCGACAAGGCGCGCAGCACGGCCCCGGCGCGTTCGGCATCGCGCAGGTCTCCCGTGCCGGGGGGCGAACCGAACAGGGTGCCCTCCTTCAGCACCAGTTCCGGCAACACCTCATGTGCACCGCGCACTGCAAAGCTCTGTTCCTCGAACACCCCGGCCACGGTGCGCAGCAGCGCATCATCCCCCTGCCCCATGGCCTGCATCAGGCGGGGGGCCAGCGCATGCATGGTTGCATCGAAACGGGCCGGATCAAGCACCGGGCGCCGCATGGCACCGGCGAAAACAAGTTCGCTGACGCCCTCGCGGTGCAATGCGGCAAACAGTTCGCCAAGGCGTTCGAAACCCGCCGTCAGGTGGCGCGCGCCCGGCGGAGGCATGGCATCGATACCGGCAAAGGTGACAAACACCGCATCGGGCACCGCCGCCTGCAGCAGCCGCGGCAGTTCGCCTTCGCCGGCCAGTATGGCAAGGCGGCCCGTCATTCCTGCCCGGGCGTGAGGAAGGAGCGCTCGCTGTGCGAAAGAATGAAATCGGCGATCTCGCGCACATGGGGGCTGTCGCCTTCATCGCACAGGCGCTCGGCGCGCTCCTGAAAGGTGCCTTCGCCCTGGGCCAGCAGCTGATAGGCGGCGCGCAGGGCGGTGATGTCCTCGCGCGCCACGCCCCGGCGCTTCAGCCCCACCAGGTTGAGCCCTTCGAGGCGGCCCCGCGGCGCCTGCACCAGCCCGTAGGGAATGACATCGTTCGTTACCATGGTAAGCGCGCCGATGATCGCACCGCGCCCCAGGCGGACAAACTGGTGAATCCCCGACAGCCCGCCGATGATCACGTCGTCCTCGACGATGCAATGCCCGGCCAGCGCCACCTGATTGGCCAGGATCACCCGATTGCCGACCTGCACGTCATGGGCCACATGGGCGCCGGTCATGAACAGTCCGTCGTCTCCCACCCGGGTGATGCCACCACCGCCGGAAGTTCCGGTGTTCATGGTCACGCCTTCGCGGATACGGTTGCGCCGGCCGATCACCAGGCGGGTTTCCTCGCCGGCGTATTTCAGATCCTGCGGTATCTCTCCGATGGTGGAAAAGGGAAATATCTCGGTTTCCTCGCCGATCTCGGTGATGCCGGTAACCACCACGTGGCTTTTCAGCACCACCCTTTCCCCAAGTGTTACCCCTTCGCCCACGATGCAGAACGGCCCAACCCGCGCCCCTGCGCCGATTCGGGCACCAGGGGCGATTCGGGCGGTCGGATCGATCCTGGCGTCGGGATGAACGGACATGGATCAGCCTTCCTTCAGATCAAGCATCGCGGTGAACAGCGCCGTGGCCGCCACCTCTTCGCCCACTCTGGCCGTGCCCTCGAATTTCCAGATCTTTCCGCCGACGCGCAGCGCCTTCACATGCAGTTCCAGAACATCCCCGGGAACCACCATGCGACGAAACCTGCACTTGTCTATCCCCATGAAATAGATCAGGAAATCCTTGTCTACCAGATCAAGGGATATGCCTACCATCACCGCTGCGGTCTGCGCCATGGATTCAACGATGGTAACACCGGGCATGATCGGAGCTTCCGGGAAATGCCCCTGGAAATGGGGCTCGTTCACGGTGACGTTCTTGATGCCGACAGCAGAATCATTGATGCGGATGTCGCGCACCAGATCGACCAGCAGAAAAGGATAGCGGTGTGGCAGGATGCGCTTGATCAGGCTGATGTCGGCGATTGCGGGCTGTTCACTCATGATCGCTGTTTTCCCCGTTCCGTTGATGCTCCGGCGGTTGCTCGGCCGGTTGGCGAATATGGCTGGCTGATTGCCTAGCAACTCCGTTCTGCCGCGTCCAGACGGTTGCGCCGGACAACCCGGCCCCGGCTGTCGGTCGGCCCTGCATTTCCCGTCCGGCCGTATCCATGCCGACTGCCGGTCATGGCCCGGTGCCGTCTCCGATCTCGGCATTGATGCGCTGCAGGGCCTCGGTGGTGATGTCGATCTCGTCCGAAGCCACCAGGATCGCACGCCGGTCGATGATCGCCGAGGCTCCGCGCTGCTGCACGATCTCCTGCAGGATCGGCAGCACCAGTTCGAAGAATCGCTGCTGTTCGGCCTCGACCTG
This sequence comes from Paracoccaceae bacterium, assembly GCA_026989355.1. GTDB lineage: Bacteria > Pseudomonadota > Alphaproteobacteria > Rhodobacterales > Rhodobacteraceae > WFVA01. The sequence goes on from JALSJM010000018.1 coordinate 88,611, forward strand.
CTGGGCAATGGCCCGCGCCTTGGCGTCCTGCTGCTGACGGATGGTCTGAACCTTCCGGTCGAAGGCATCGGCCAGTTCGCGGAAGGTTTCGGGCGGCAAGGTCTTGCGCTTTTCGGTCAGCGCCTTTTCCTCGGCGCTCAGTTCGGCCTCGATCCTGCGGTTTTCGGCGGCCAGCATGGTGCTTGCCTCATCGCGCTGCTCAAGCACCCGTTCGCCGAACAGCGATTCGAGAAACAGCCGCTCCTGGTTGATGGTCAGGACAGGCATGCGCGGAGCAACTGCAGCCGCCCCCCCGCCCCCGGCGGCCTGTGCCCGCAGCGCGCCGGGCAACGCCGGTGCAAGGGCGGTTCCCAGGGAAAGCACCATCAGCGCCGCAGGCAGAAAATGCGCGCCGGGCCTCGCCGATGCAGGGCGCGCGCCCATCTCAGAAGGTGGTCGAGATGGTGAATTCGAAGTCACGCTCCAGATCATAGGGCTGTTTCTTCAGCACTTTCGAGAAGTTGAAGCGCAAGGGGCCGATGGCCGTATCCCAGAAAACCGATACCCCGGCGGCCGAACGGATGTGCATGCCGTCATCCACCCCGGTGCCATGCAGGTTGTCGAGCCCCCAGAGCGTTCCGGTATCCAGGAATACCCCGCCGGTAATCCCGTATTCCTCGGGCAGACCAAGGGGGAACTGGGCCTCAAGGCGCAGCACCGCGAACAGGTTGCCGCCAAGCGCGTCGTTGTTGGCCGCCCCCGTATCGCGCGGGCCGATGCCGTTCGGCTCGAATCCCCGCAGCCTGCCGCTGTTGAGGAAGAAACGGTCGGTGATGCGGGTTTCGCCCGACAGGCTGTGGATGGCGCCGCCCTCGAGCACCGCGCGCAGGGTGACCTCTTCATTCAGAACCTTGGCCTCGGCCCCCAGCAGTGCGGTGCTGCGGATGAACTTGTTGTCACCCCCGAGCCCGGCGTAGTCCTGGCCGAATCGGAACACCACTCCTGCATTGGGATTGAGGCCGGTCTTGCGGGAATCATAGCTGTAGGAATAGCCGAGCGCGCTTGCGATCTCGCGCCCGCGCGCGGCATCGGCAACCAGGATCGCCGAAGATCCGGCATCGACATCGAACACCTCGGCCGCGCGGGCCTCGTATCTGATCTGCAGGCGCCCGTTCTCGGAAACCGGAAAGGTAAGCGAGGGGCGGAAATGCGTTGTCTTGGTGCTGTAGAGGGCATTCGAACGTTCGGAGGTGAGATAGCCCATCTCGGTGCGGAACTGCAGATCGCGATCGAGCAGCGCCGGTTCGGTGAAGCTGAAGAAGAAGGCCCGATCCTTCTTGGCGGTATTGATGCGGAAGGAGATCGCCTGCCCCCGCCCCAGGAAGTTGCGCTCGGTAAAGCCGAAGGTCAGCCCGAAACCGGTATCACTGGAATAGGCGGCACCGAACGAGAGATTGCCGGTGGGCTGTTCCTCGACATTGACATCGATGATCACCCGGTCGGACGCGGTGCCCTCGCGCGCCTCGACATCGGCCTTGCGGAAGAATCCGAGCGCCCGGATCCGTTCGGCGGCATCGCGGATTTCGCGGGGGTTGAAGGGATCACCTTCCACCGTCTTGAACTGGCGGCGGATCACCCGATCAAGGGTGGTGGCGTTGCCCTCGATGTCGATGCGCTCGACAAATACCCGCGGCCCGCGAATGATGGCAAACTCGATGTCAAGCGTCAGGTCGCGGTCGTTGCGGGTGATGCGCGGCTCGACCCGGACGAAGTTCTGCCCCTTCTGCAGGGCCAGGCGTTCCATCCGCGTGATCGCGGTTTCAACCGGCAGCGGGCTGTAGGTGCGGCCCGGCCGGATACGCGCCACCTTCAGATATTCCTCGGCATCGATCTCGGGCAGATCGGTGACCGCGGTGATCGTGCCGAACCGGAACTGCTGCCCCTCGCGCAGCTTGAAGGTGATCAGGAAGGCATCGCGCCGGCGGGTCAGTTCGCTGGTGACCGACAGCACCTGGAAATCGATATAGCCGCGCGACAGGTAGAAATCGCGCAACACCTGCCTGTCGAAGGCAATACGATCGGGCACGAAGGTATCGCGCTTGATCAGCGCACGCAGCAGGCCTGCCTGCTTGCTTTCAAGAACCCGGCGCAGGCGGCGGTCGGAAAAGGCGCGGTTGCCGACAAAACTGATACGCTCGATCTCGACAACCTTGCCCTCGAGCACCTCGAACACCAGATCGACGCGGTTTTCGCTGCGCCGGATGATCCGGGGCGTGACGGTGGCCGCCAGCCGGCCGGCCTGCAGATAGGCATCGGTGATGCGGGCGGCGTCGGCTTCGGCCACCGAGGGGCTGTAGACATGGCGGGAACGCGATTGCAGAATCGCCGTCAGGTCCTCGTCCTTCAGGCGGCGGTTGCCTTCTATGCTGATCTCGTTGATGGTGGGATATTCGCGCACCCGGATCATCAGGGTATTGCCGCGCGGGGCAAGCTCCACCTCTTCGAACAGGCCGGAATTGATGATGCGCTGATAGGCATCGTTCAGTTCGCCCCCGGTAACGGCGGCCCCCTTTCTCAGACCCGCGTAAGACAGGATCGTGGCCGGATCCACACGCTGGTTGCCCGCGATTTCCACCCGGGTGAAGCGGTAGGTCTGGGCCTGGGCGGCAGTCGGCGCCGGGGCCAGAACGGCTGCCATGGAGAAGATCAGGAACAGCGAAAGAACCGCCCCGGCCGGAAGCCGCGCCAGACGGGCGGGTATCCGGAAGCTCTGCCGGATTCCGCCAGAGCCTCCCTCCGCTGCCGGTCGAACCCGTTGAAAATGCCTCGCCGCTCTGGCGCACCTCCGGCGTTTCCCGCAAGATTCCATTTCTGCCCCGTCCCGTTTTTCATGTGCCCGACAGGTTGTTTCCTATCGCTTTGGCGGGGGCTTGTCAAAAAGCAAAAGACACCGCAGGGCGATCATGGCATTCCGCCATCGCCTTCCTTCGCGCGTTTTCGGGATTGATGAATGGCGGGGCGCTGAAGGGCCGCCCCTGACAGCTTGCCCTTCAGTGCAGCAGGGTGCCCAGGAAGGCCCCGGCGCCAAGCGCCACGATGATCGTTGCCAGATAAAGAAGGCGATCCAGATTGAGATCGAACAGAAGCGACAGGCTGTGATAGCTTTTCTGAATGGCGTGCATGACCCAGACCCCGAAAAGATTTTTCCTTGCAAGATGCATGAAATACCGTTTGCAACGCCCAGCCTAATTCAGGATTGTGGCGAGATTGCGGCATTTGCGGCCGAAGGCTGTGCCCGCCCGGCGCAATCCGGCCGGGCGCACACCCTATTCGCACATCAGATCGTTGGTGATGCCGAAGGCCATCAATGACAGCACCAGAATCAGCCCCAGCATCATCAGGAAGCGCAGCAGCCTTTCGTTCGGAGGACGGCGGGCAACGGCCTCCCACGCATAGAACACCAGATGCCCGCCATCAAGCATGGGCACCGGCAGCAGATTCAGGAATCCGATCGCGGTGGACAACAGCGCGATGAAGGAAATGAAGGCCGCCAGCCCCTGGCTGGCCATGGCGCCCGAGGATTTGGCAATGCCGATCGGGCCCGAAACGTTGCACGGGCTGATCAGCCCGGCGGCGATGTGATAGATTCCCGACATCGACAGACGGATGACCCCCCAGGTGCGCTCGACACCCATGCCAAGTGCCGCCAGCGGCCCGGGCGTTTCGGTATCGGGCTCGAAGAACAGGCTGCTGGAAACCCCCATCAGCCAGCGGGTTTCGAAACCGCCTTCGGGCCTGGGAATGTCGCGGCGGCGGGGGGCGAATGTCACCGTGAAGGTTTCTCCTTCGCGCCAGACTTCAAGGGTCAGCGGCCGCCCGCCCGAGGCGCTGACGATCTCGATCATCTGATCGAAGCGGATGATCTTCTGCCCGTCGATCGAAAGGATCACGTCGCCGGTGCGGATTCCGGCCTCGCGGGCGGCCGAGCCGGGATGAACCGCCGCGGCGCGTGGCGGAAACAGCTGCGGCCCGAAGGCGGTGGCCGAACCGTCGGCGCGCTGCACCTCGTATGCAAGCAGTTCTTCAAGGGGCAGCCGGTCGGAAAAATCGGTGAGCGGCCCGCTTTCGGGCAGCGTCAGCCCCGCCACCTTCAGGATCGCATCCCCCGGCTGCACGGTAATGCCCTCGACCGGAAGCGGATGGATCTTGGCGATGGTCAGCGGCGTCCTGGCAACCCCCACGAACAATGCCAGTGCCGAAAACAGCACGATCGACAGCAGGAAGTTGAACACCGGGCCGGCCAGAACGGTAAGCGTGCGCGCCCAGAGCGGCGCGCCGTGCATGGTATGGCGCAGCTCCTCTTCGCTCAGCCGCGAAACCGTGCCCTGATCGGCCCCCGAGGATGCCGCGTCGGAATCGCCCAGAAACTTCACATAACCGCCAAACGGCAGCGCCGCGATCTGCCAGCGGGTGCCCCGGCCGTCGGTGCGCGACCACAGCACCGGCCCGAAGCCGAGCGAGAACACTTCGGCATGGATTCCCGACCAGCGGCCGACGATGTAATGGCCGAATTCGTGGATCGCGACGATCACCGAAAGGGCGATCACGAAGGCGATCAGCGTGAACAGAAACCCTCCGAACGAGGGGAGCAGAGCCGTGATATCCATGCTGCACGTCTTTCCTTGGTGTGTTGCGTTTGCCTGTCTGGTTGCCTGTCCGCCTGTCTTCCGTCCGCTGCGCTGCCCGGGCGCCCTGCGGTCTGTCAGCCCTGCCGCCCCGCGCCCTGCCGCCCGACACCCGCACCGGCAATCAGCCGTTCGGCCGCGTCACGGGCCATCCGGTCGATCGTCGTGATGTTGTCAAGGGTCATTGCGGCATTGATATGGCCGGGGGTGCGGCCGAATGCCTCAAGCACCTCTGCAACGATCCCGGCCATGTCGGTGAACCCGATCCGCCCTTCGATGAAGGCTGTCAGCGCATGTTCCTTGGCTCCGTTCAGCACCGCCCCCGCCAGCCCGCCAAGGCGCATCGCCTCGCGTGCAAGCCCGAGTGCCGGATAGCGCTCCGGATCGGGAGTGCTGAATTCAAGCGTCCCGACCGCCGCCAGATCAAGCCGCGCCACCGGCAGCATCCGGCGCTCGGGCCAGTAAAGCGCATAGCCGATGGCATGGCGCATGTCGGGCGCGCCCATATGCGCCATCATCGCCCCGTCGCGGAAGCCGACCAGCGCGTGAACCAGCGACTGCGGGTGCACCAGAACTTCGATCCGATCCGGAGCAAGAGCGAAAAATTCATGAGTTTCAATAATTTCCAGAGCTTTGTTGAACATGGAAGCGCTGTCGATGGTGATCCGCTGCCCCATGTTCCAGTTGGGGTGGGTTGCCGCCTGTTCGGGGGTGGCCCGGGCCAGAGCGGCAAGCGGCCAGTCGCGAAAGGCGCCGCCCGAAGCGGTGATCACCACCCGCTCGACCGTGCCGATGTCCTCGCCCTGAAGGGCCTGGAAAACGGCGGAATGCTCGCTGTCCACCGGCAGGATCCGGGCCCCGTGGCGCTGCGCGGTTTCCATCAGCAGCGGCCCGGCCGCCACCAGGCTTTCCTTGTTGGCCAGCGCCAGCGTGCTGCCATGCGCAAGTGCCGCCAGCCCCGGCACCAGCCCGGCGATGCCGACGATGGCGCTCATGATCCAGTCGGCCGGGCGGCTGGCAGCCTCGGCCAGCGCTTCCGCGCCGGCCGCGGCCTCGGTGCTGCTGCCGGTCAGCGCCGCACGCAGATCGTCCAGCCGCGCAGGATCGGCCGTTACGGCAACTTCGGCGCCGAATTCGTGCGCATCCGCCGCCAGCTGCGCAATGTTCTGCCCGCCGCTCAGTGCCACCACCCGGAACGCTTCGCGATCGCGGCGGATCAGGTCAAGCGTGTTCTGCCCGATCGAACCGGTAGCACCGAATATGGAAACGCGGCGCGGCACCATCAGAACTCCGCCAGATGCAGAAGGCCGAGCCCCATCAGGATCAGCAACAGGGCCGCCGCCCCCACCATTCCGTCGAAACGGTCGAACACGCCGCCGTGGCCGGGAATCAGCGCCGAACTGTCCTTCACCCCCATCCGCCGCTTGAGCGCGCTTTCGGCGATATCGCCCGCCTGCGCCGCCAGCGCCACGATCACGCTGACCCCCACAATATGCCAGCCGGCGCCTGCCACCAGAGCGAAAACCACCCCCACAAGCGCCGCCGCCAGCCAGCCGGCAAATGTGCCCGACCATGTCTTGCTGGGGCTGATACGGGGCCAGAATTTCGGTCCGCCAAGCGCCTTGCCGCAGAAATAGCCGGCCATGTCCGAGGCCACCACAACCAGAACCAGCCACAGCAGCCACAGCATGCCGCCCTGCTCCCGCAGAAGCACAAACCCCAGCCCCGCCAGCAGAACCCATGCCGCAAACATGGCGAACAACCCGTTGTTTCGGCGAAGAATTCCCGCACCTGCAAGTGCCGGGGCAAGGGTGATCGGCAGGGTGAAGGCAGCGGGCAGAATCCCGGCCAGCACGATTGCCAGCGCCGCCATGAGGCCGATCTGCACCGCCGCGCCCGGCTGCGCGGGGTTGGTCATGCGGGCCAGTTCCCAGGCGATCAGCCCGCATAATGCCGCCACCAGCAGCAGAAAGGCCCAGCCCCCGGCCCAGACCGCCAGCATCCCCGCCCCGGCCATCAGCACCCCCGACAGCACACGCGGGGCCAGATCCCCCCATTTCGCGGCGGAACTCATCCGGGAACAGCACCAAAACGGCGCTCACGCTGGTGATAGCGGGCCACCACGCGCATGAATTCCTCGGCCGTGAAATCAGGCCACAGCGTATCGATGAATTCATATTCCGCATAGGCCGACTGCCAGAGCAGGAAATTCGAGATCCGCGCCTCGCCCGAAGTGCGGATCACCAGATCGGGATCGGGCAGCAGGCAGGTATCCAGATAACGCGGCAGGGTTTCCTCGTCCACGTCCTGCGGTGCAAGGCGCCCGGCGGCAACATCTTCGGCCAGACGGCGGGTGGCCCGGGCCACCTCATCACGGCTGCCGTAATTGAGGGCGATGGTCAGATGCAGCAGATCGTTGTTTTCGGTCAGCACCTCGAGATCGTCCATCAGCTGCACCAGCTTCTGATCAAGCCGAACCCGATCGCCGATGAAGCGCACCCGCACGCCCTTTCCGGCCAGGCGGTGCGCCTCTTTCTCGATATAGCGGCGGAACAGGCTCATCAGGCCGGCCACCTCGGCCTGGGTGCGCTTCCAGTTTTCGGTTGAAAAGGCGAATATCGTCAGATACTTCACCCCCAGTCCGGGGCAGGATTCAAGCACCTCGCTGACCCGGCGCGCACCGGCATGGTGACCAAACAGCCGCGGCTTGCCGCGCTTCTGCGCCCACCGGCCGTTGCCATCCATGATGATGGCCACATGCAGGTCGTCCTGATTTGCGCGACTGTCCTTCATGGCCGTTCACTGGCCCTTCGTGATTGCTGCCGGCCATCAGACCTGCATGATTTCCTGCTGCTTCTTCTCGAGCGCCGAATCCACAGCGGAGATGAAGCGGTCGGTCAGCGTCTGCACCTCGTCATGCCAGATCTTGTGATCGTCTTCGCTCATGCCCTCGGCCCTGGCCTTCTTCAGCCTTTCCATGCCGTCACGGCGCACGTTGCGAATGGCAATGCGGGCATTCTCGGCATATTGCCCGGCCACCTTCGTAAGCTCGCGCCGGCGCTCTTCGTTCAGTTCGGGGATCGGCAGGCGGATGATGGTGCCGTCGGTCTGCGGATTGATGCCAAGCCCGCTTTCGCGGATCGCCTTCTCCACCGCTCCCACCAGCGACTTGTCCCACACGTTGATCGTTACCATACGCGGCTCGGGAACGTTGATGGTGCCCACCTGGTTGATCGGCATTGTCTGGCCGTAGCTTTCCACCGTTACCGGATCAAGCATCGAAGCCGAGGCCCGCCCGGTGCGCAGGCTGGCAAATTCGCTGCGCAGCGCGTTCATCGCGCCTTCCATGCGCCGTTCCAGATCTTCCAGGTCAAGCTCGAATTCTTCCGACATGTCCGCTCTCTGATCGTCTTTTCGCCTGTTCTTCGCCCTTCGGCACGGGAAGGCCCCCGCGGGTGGCGGGGCAACCTTTTCCGCTATATAGTGCTAACCATGCACCGTTGTATAGGTGCCTTCGCCGGAAACGATGCCGCGCAGCCCCCCCGGCTCGTCAAGCGAAAAGACGATGATCGGCAGATCGTTGTCGCGCGCCAGGGCGATGGCCGAGGCGTCCATCACCCCCAGCCGCTTCTGCAGCACATCGTCATAGGTGATCTGTTCATAGCGCCGGGCATCGGGGTGCTTCTCGGGGTCCCTGTCGTAAACGCCATCCACCCTGGTGCCCTTGAAGATCGCCTCGCAGGCCATTTCCGAGGCGCGGAGCGTGGCAGCGGTATCGGTGGTGAAATAGGGGTTGCCGGTGCCGGCGGCAAAGATGCACACACGCCCCTTTTCCAGATGACGCACGGCGCGGCGGCGGATGTAGGGCTCGCAGACCTGATCCATCGGAATGGCACTGATCACCCGGGTGAACACCCCCATCCCCTCAAGCGCCGACTGCATGGCAAGCGCATTCATCACCGTGGCCAGCATGCCCATGTAATCGGCGGTGGTGCGCTCCATCCCCTGGGCGCTGCCCTGCAGACCGCGGAAGATGTTGCCGCCGCCGATCACCATGCAGATCTCGACGCCCATGTCATGCACCGCCTTCACCTCGCGCGCGATACGCTCGACGGTGGGCGGATGCAGCCCGTAGCCCTGATCGCCCATCAGCGCCTCGCCCGAGATCTTCAGCATCACCCGTCTGAACCTGGGTTCGAGGACACCCCCGGCTTTCGCGCCTTCCCCGGCCTCTTCCGCCTCGTCGATCTGCGCGTCAGGCCCGTTTCCGGCCACGGAAACTGCCGCGCGCCGCCCCGGGGGGGCAGCCCCTGGTTTCGCCGAAACGCCCGTTTCACCGGCTGCCTTCGGTTCCGTCTTGCTCATGCTGTCCCCCGGGATTGCCTGCGATTGTCGTGGATGATTTGCGCCTTCACGCAAAATGTCGGAAAACGGCCCGAGGTTCAACAGCGAACAGGGCCCTGCCGCCATGGATCACCGCTTCGCGCAGATCCTTGCCACAATTCCCGATCGTCCGCTGCCGCTGCTGATCGCCGGCCCCACGGCGGCCGGCAAGTCGGCGCTGGCGCTGCGCATCGCCGAGGCGCTGGACGGCGAGATCGTCAATGCCGATGCGCTGCAGGTCTATGACGGCTGGCGCATCCTGACGGCCCGCCCCACCCCCGAGGACGAGGCCCGGGTGCCACATCACCTTTACGGTCATGTGCCGCATGATCGCGAATACTCGGTCGGCGCCTGGCTGCGCGACGTGCAGCCGCTTCTGGAAGAGATCGTCGCGCGCGACCGCAGGCCGGTGATCGTGGGCGGCACCGGGCTTTATTTCGCGGCCCTCACCGAGGGGCTGGCCGAAATCCCGCCGGTGCCCCCCGCAATCCGGGCCGAAGCCACCTGCCGCCTGGAACGGGAAGGCGCCCCCGCACTGGCCGCCGAGCTCGACCCCGATACCCGCGCCCGCATCGACACCCGCAACCCCATGCGCGTGCTGCGCGCCTGGGAGGTGCTGCGCGCCACCGGGCGGGGGCTGGCCGCCTGGCAGGCGGCAACCCCGCCGCCGCTGCTGCCGCTGTCGCGCTGCCACCCGCTGGTGATCGAAGCCGGACGCGACTGGCTGAACGCGCGCATCGCGCAGCGCTTCGAAGCGATGCTGACAGGCGGCGTGCTGGAGGAAGCCCGCGCCATGCAGCCCCGCTGGAACTCCGCACACCCCGCCGCGCGAGCCATCGGAGCGACCGAACTGATCGCTCATCTGCGTGGCGAGATCACGCTTGCCGAGGCCGCAGAACGGGTCTGTCTGCTGACCCGCCAGTATGCCAAGCGCCAGCGCAGCTGGTTTCGCGGCCGCATGGCCCGCTGGCCCCGGATCGCCCTGCCCTGACCCTTGCGGCCCGGCCGCTGCACGCATCACCATGCGTTTCCCTGCGTGCTCCTGGCGCTCACTTCCAGCCGCAACCGCAAGGCGCCGTGCGCTTTCGGCCACGATTCGCCGGTTTGCCCCGGGCAACGCGAAAAACGGTTTGATTGTGACACGCCTATGCCTAATCTGTCGTGGCGGGGGGAAAGGAGCAGGAAACTGCGGGGCACGACTTCATGGCGGAAGCGCCCTTCCCTTTCCGGGTGGGATGTCTTCCGGCACGAAACGGTTCCCGCCCGCGGAACAGGACGGAAATGAAACACGCCGATCTTCAGAAACCGGAAATCCGTTTGTCAACGATCCAGCAGATGGCAAAGGGCGGCCGCTGGCGCACCGAAGCGATGCGCAGCCTTTCAACCGGCCTGTTCCTGTGGTTTACCTCGGGCCAGGGGCGCATCACCATCGCCGGCGTGACCCGCGGCTACGGCCCCCACAGCGCGATCTTCATTCCCGCAGGAACGATGCACGGCTTCGAAGTATCACCGAAGGTATTCGGAACCGCCGTTTTCCTGCCCCGCAGCCCCGATCTGCCTCTGCCCGAAGAACCCTTGCAGATGCGCGTTCTCGACGTGAGCGCCCAGGCCGAACTGAATGCCTGCCTGCAGGATCTGCAGGCCGAGGCCGAAAGCCGCCGTCCCCTGCGCGAAACCGCGCTGCGCTACCGCGCCGGCCTGCTTTCGGTCTGGCTCCATCGCCAGGCACGGGCCGAGCGGAAAACCACCATCCGCCCCGGCAAGGCCGCACAGCTGGTGATGCGCTATACCGACCTGATCGAGCACGAATTCCGCACCGGCAAGACGGTATCTGACTATGCCGCCCTGCTCGGGGTGACACCAACCCATCTTTCGCGTGTCTGCAACCAGGCCTGCGGCCGCCCGGCTTCGGCCCTGCTGAGCGACCGGGTTCTCTACGAGGCGCGCCGCCTGCTGAGCGAAACCCGCGATCCGATCAAGGATGTCGCCCGTCGGCTGGGCTTTGCCTCGGCCGCCTATTTCACCCGCGCCTTCCAGAACCATACCGGCCAGACGCCTTCGGCCTTTCGTCGCGCCGCCCGCACCCTGGCCGGCTGAACGGCCGGAGCCGGGCGGCAAGAGCGCAAGGACAGGAAGCAAAGGCAGGAAGGGCGTGGCTCAACTGCCCCAGATGCGGCGCACGTAATTGCGGGTTTCGCGATAGGGTGGCACGCCACCGAATTTCCGCACCGCCTCGGGGCCGGCGTTATAGGCAGCCAGCGCCAGCCGCCAGGAGCCGAAGCTTTCGTACTGCATCCTCAGATAGCGCGCGCCCCCTTCCAGATTCTGGCGGGGATCAAGGGGATCGACCCGAAGCCTGCGGGCCGTGGCCGGCATCAGCTGTGCCAGCCCGAGCGCCCCCTTGTGCGACTTCGCACGCGGATTCCAGCCGCTTTCCTGATGCACCAGCCGCAGGAAAAGGTTCTCGGGCACACCGTGGCGGCGCGCCGCGGCGCGTGCCATTTCCAGATACGGCCCGCGATACTTTCCGGCATAGCCCAGATTGCCGGCCCGCCCCGGCGTCAGCACCGGCCTGGGCCGCAGACGCACCGAATTCGCATACTGGGTGGCCGCGCGCGTATCGAGCACCTTCAGTTGCTGGCGAAATGTGCTGAGCCGCGATTTCGCAAGCCCTCCTGCCGATTCGGCCAGCACTTCGCGTGGCGGAATGGCGATTGCGGCAAGAAGCGCCGCAAGGACCGCTCCAACGAGAAATTTCATCACCAATGCCCCGTTCACTGCCCCGTTGCTTCCGGGCGATACTATACCCGATCCCGCGCCTTCCGCCAGCCCCGCCAGGGATGCCACATGCTTGCGCAGAGTCTGACAGCCAGCGGGCGGGCAGAACAGGCCTGATCTGCCCCGTTTCCTGCGAGGCCGCACCCGCCGGTGCGCGCAAGCGCCCTTCCCCCCGCCCCGCCCGATGGTGTAGGAACATGGCAACCAGACGAACCAGCAACAGAGATTCGGGAGAAACAGGCACATGGCCGGCTCAGTGAACAAAGTGATCCTTGTGGGCAATCTCGGGGCCGACCCGGAAGTGCGCACCTTCAGCAACGGCGGCAAGGTGGTGAACCTGCGCATTGCCACATCCGAAACCTGGAAGGATCGCAACACCGGCGAGCGGCGCGAACGCACGCAGTGGCATTCGGTGGCCATCTTTTCCGAACCCCTGGGGCGCATTGCCGAACAGTATCTTCGCAAGGGCAGCAAGGTTTACATCGAAGGTCAGCTCGAAACCCGCAAGTGGCAGGATCAGGCCGGCAACGACCGCTACAGCACGGAAGTGGTGCTGCGCCCTTACCGCGGCGAACTCACCCTGCTTGACAGTCGCGGCGGCGGACAGGGCGGCGGCGATTTCGCACCCGCCGACAGCGCCTCTTCGGGCGGCGGCTTCGGCGGCGATCAGGGGCCGCCCCCGGCCCGCGATCTCGATGACGAGATCCCCTTCTGAAAAGAGGCCGGGCGCCAGTTTCCGGGCAGGGGCACGCCAAGGACGGACACTTCCCTGTCACCCCCCTGTCAACCGCGTTTCGACAGCTCCTCCTCCAGCAGGGACCGGACTGCTTCCGGAGGCACGGCATTGGCCACGAAGGCCTGGCCGATGCCCCGCGCCAGAATGAAGCGGATGCGCCCGTCCCGCACCTTCTTGTCTTGCGCCATCAGCGTCAGCAGGCCTTCCGCATCGGGAAGTTTTCCCATTATGTCAGACAGGTCTGCCTTCATCTTCATGTTGCGCAGATGGGCCCGCACGCGACCGGGCTCCTCTTGCGCACAAAGCCCCAGCCGGGCCGACAGATCGAAGGCCAGCGCGCAGCCGATCGCCACGCCCTCACCATGCAGCAGGCGCGCGCCATAGCCGGTGGCCGCCTCCAGCGCATGGCCGAAGGTATGGCCGAGGTTGAGCAGCGCGCGCTCGCCCTCTTCGGTTTCGTCGCGCGCCACGATCGCCGCCTTCATCCGGCATGAACGCCGGATTGCCTCTATGCGCCGCCCCGTGTCTCCCGCCGCCAGGGCAGGGCCGTTTGCCTCGAGCCAGGCAAAGAAGCCGGCATCGCCCAGGAGCCCGTATTTCACCACCTCGCCATATCCGGCCAGGAAGTCGCGCGCCGTCAGGGTGTCCAGGACATCGGTATCGGCCAGCACCAGCGCCGGCTGGTGAAAGGCGCCGATCAGGTTCTTGCCCTGCGGCGCATTGATCCCCGTCTTGCCGCCGACCGAACTGTCAACCTGGGCCAGAAGGGTTGTCGGCAGCTGCACGAAACGCACCCCCCGGCGCAGCACCGCTGCCGCGAACCCCGCCAGATCGCCGATCACCCCGCCGCCGAAGGCCAGCACCAGATCGCGCCGTTCGACCTGCCGTTCCAGCAGCCATTCCACGGTGCGGGAAAACTGTGGCCAGCCCTTGGTGGCCTCGCCCGGCGGCAGCGCCAGCACCTGCATCGCGATGCCCTGTGCATCGAGCCCGGCGCGCAGGGCATCAAGATGCAGCCCCGCCACCGTTTCATCGGTGATGACCGCCACCCGCGGCCGCTCCAGATGAGGCCCGATCAGCGCCCCGGCCCGCGTCAGCAGCCCCGGCCCGATCACGATCTCGTAGGCGCGCGTCCCGAGATCGACGCTCAGTTTCCGTTCCATCGTCAATTCTTCTCCACCACGTCGGGGCGCTTTTCGAGCAGACAGGCCAGCACCCGCGCGCTCATCTCCTCGATCGCGCAGCCGGGGTCCGAGCGCACCTCCAGATCGGCCCTGGCATAATGCGGAACCCGCTCTTCATAAAGCCTTTTCAGCGTGGCCCTCGGATCAGGCGTGTGCAGCAGAGGGCGGGTTGTCTTGTGGCGCACCCTCTGCCACAGAAGCCCCAGATCGGCATTCAGCCATACCGATACCCCCCTTTCTGCGATCAGCGCACGGTTGCATGCCTTCAGGAACGCCCCCCCGCCGGTGGAAAGCACCCCCGGCGGCCCCGTCAGAAGGCGCGTGATCACTTCGGTTTCACGGTCGCGAAAGAAGGCTTCGCCATCACGTGCGAAGATCTCGGCGATCGGCATGTTGGCGGCCTTCACGATCTCTTCGTCGGAATCCCGGAACGGCACGGCAAGACGACGGGCCAGACTCCGACCGACCGCCGTCTTGCCGGCGCCCATCATGCCGACAAGCACGATTGTCTTGTGAACCAAGTATTTCGTAATGGCGGGGCCTCGCTTATTGCTTGATTTCATGTTCTGAATGGCGTGATCTTTCGCAAAATACCATATACAATCGAACATGATCCGGTCAGAAACCGGCAAGAACACAAGAACGAGCAAAAAAGGCTGCGAGGCAATGCTGCGGATTTTCAAGATTCTGGCGATTCTGCTGGTGCTGGGCCTTGTGGGCCTTGTCGGCTATGCCTATCTGGGCGATCTCTCCCCCGAACAGAAGGAAATCCGGCAACCGGTGGTTCTTGATGTGGAATAAGGGGCATATGGGCCGAAAGGCGCGGGCCGGAGGGGCTGCGCTTCTGGTGCTGTCGGCAGCGCCGGCCCTGGCCGAAAGGCCGATCTCGGCGATCGACTGGCTGTCGGATCCGCTGGAAACGCCGGTGGTGCTGCCTCCCGTATCCGGCACGGGGGGGATGGCCGACGAGCCCGGAATCGCTCCGACCGCAGCCAGCGACGAGATCATCGTAACCTCGCTTGATGCACCCAACCTGGATGCCGTCGGCCTGTTGCCCGGCTCGGTGACGGGGCTGCCGCGCGATCTGTGGCGCGCCAGTTCCAGCCGCGATCTGATCCGGCTGATCCACAACCTGCCCAACCGCAACCTGCCAGCCATCCAGGGCCTGATCCATACGCTGCTGCTGGCCGAGACCGACCCGCCCGAAGACAGCACCGGCGACGGGCGGCTGTTTCTGGCGCGGATCGACAGGCTGCTCGATGACGGCGCACTGGAACAGGCCCAGGCGATGCTGGCGCAGGCCGGCAACCCGACGCCCGAAGTGTTTCGCCGCCTGTTCGATACCGCGCTGCTGACCGGCACCGAAGACACCGTCTGCAAGCTGCTGCGCAGCCGCCCCGATCTTGCCCCCGGCTATGGCGCACGGATCTTCTGCCTGGCCCGGGGCGGCGACTGGCAGGCTGCCGTGCTTACCCTTGGCACCGCCCGGGCGCTTGGCATCGTCTCACCGGCGGAAGACGCGCTTCTGGCGCGCTTTCTCGACCCCCACCTGTTCGAGGGCGAGCCCCCCCTGCCCCCCCCGGCCCGGGTAACGCCGCTCGTCTTCCGCATGCATGCGGCCATCGCCGAACACCTGCCCACAGCCCCCCTTCCGCTGGCCTTCGCCCATGCCGATCTGGGGCCGAACAGCGGCTGGAAGGCACGGATCGAGGCGGCCGAACGGCTGGCCCGCAACGGTGCGATCGGCGAATCCCGGCTGTTCGGGATCTATGGCGAACACCAGCCGGCTGCCTCGGGCGGCGTCTGGGACAGGGTGGCGGTCGTTCAGGAGCTCGACGCCGCGCTGCATGGCGCCGACAAGGCCGCCGTTGCCACCCGGCTGCCCCCAGCCTGGGCTGCAATGCGCAAGGCCGGGCTGGAAGTGCCCTTCGCGCGCCATTACGGCGCCCGCCTTGCAGGACTCGGGCTGGAAGGCACGGCCGGAGCGCTGGCCTTTCGGATCGGACTGCTGTCTCCGCAGTACGAGGAAATCGCCGCAGCGGCATCCGCATCCGCCACCGGCGATGACGCCTTCCTTGCCGCCCTTGCCCGGGGCGCCCCGCCCCCGCCCCGGAACACAGGCCCGGGCGGCGCGCTTGAGCAGGCGATCCGGCGCGGCTTCGGCGAAACCGCCCTGCCCGCCCAACAGGTGCTGCTGCTGCAGAACGGAGAACTGGGCCGGGTGCTGCTGACGATTCCGGCCCTGATCCGCTCGGGCGCTGCCGGCGATCTCGGGGATCTTGCCGGCGGGCTGGC
The DNA here is from genome assembly GCA_026989355.1 of Paracoccaceae bacterium. Taxonomy (GTDB): domain Bacteria; phylum Pseudomonadota; class Alphaproteobacteria; order Rhodobacterales; family Rhodobacteraceae; genus WFVA01. The sequence goes on from JALSJM010000018.1 coordinate 104,651, forward strand.
CCTGCTGCGCCACCTGGGCCTTGAAGACATCGCGCGCCAGACGGCCCTGCAGGTGCTGCTGCTTCAACAGGAGACATGATGACAGCCCGGCAGACCACCATGGCGAACTGGATTTCGGCCTTTCTCGAAGCACAGGCCGCCGAACTGGATGCCGCCACGAACACGCTGACCGCCTATCGCCGCGATCTGCGGGATTTCGCCGCCTGGCTTGAACTGCGTGGCATGGATTTCGCCGATGTGCAGCGCGGCGACATCGAAGCCTATCTGATCCACTGCAATCAGCAGGGGCTGGCCCCCTCGACCCGCGCGCGGCGGCTTTCCTCGATCAAGGGTCTCTGCCGCTTTGCCTATGAGGAAGGCTGGCGCAACGACAATCCGGCGCTGCGCATCCGGGGGCCGGGACGCCGCAAGACGCTGCCCAGAACCCTGCCCCCCGAAACCGTGACACGCCTGCTCGACACCGCCCGGGAATTCGGCCGCACCCCCGGGGAAAGGGCCCGCAACAACTGTATCGTGGAACTGCTTTATGCCACCGGCATGCGGGTGAGCGAGATGATCTCGCTGCCGGTCAGCGCCGCGCGCGGCAATCCCGAGATGCTGCTGGTGCGCGGCAAGGGCGGACGCGAGCGCCTGGTGCCCCTTTCGGCCCCGGCCCGGGCCGCGCTCGGACGGTGGCTGAAGCACCGCGACACCGCCGCAGAGGCCACCCGCGCCGCCGGCAGGCCGGTTTCGAAATTCCTGTTTCCCTCGCGCGGGGCCAGTGGCCATATCACCCGCCACCGCTGCTATGCGCTGCTCAAGGAAATCGCCGCCGCCGCCGGAATTCCCCCTGAAAGCGTTACCCCGCACCGCCTGCGCCACGCCTTCGCCACCCATCTGCTGGCTGGCGGGGCGGATCTGCGCGCCATCCAGATGCTGCTTGGCCATGCCGATATCTCGACCACCGAAATCTATACCCATGTGCTTGACGACAGCCTGAAGAAGCTCGTGTTCTCGCACCATCCCCTGGCGCGCAGGAAATGAACATCTCCGTTCCCCGCGCCGCTCCGCAGAATCATCCCTGCTACCGAACACCAAGAGCCAGACCATGACCACCGATACCTCCTTCTGGATGACCTCCGCCGCGATCTTCGTGCTGCTGCTGCTTTCGGGCTTTTTCTCGGGTTCGGAAACCGCCCTGACCGCCGCCTCGCGCGCCAAGTTGCAGGCCCTGGCCGACAAGGGCGTGCGCGGCGCACGGCGCGCCATTCGCCTGACCCGCGACAGCGAACGGCTGATCGGCGCCGTGCTGCTGGGCAACAACCTGGTGAACATCCTTGCCGCCTCGCTGGCAACGGCATTGTTCACGCGCCTGTTCGGCGAAAGCGGTGTGGCGCTTGCCACCCTGGTCATGACCTTCATGGTTCTGGTCTTCGCCGAAGTGCTGCCCAAGACCTATGCGATCACCAATCCCGAATCCGCGGCGATCCGGGTCAGCCCGCTGATCCTGCCGGTGGTACGGCTGTTCTCGCCCGTGGTCACGCTGATCCGTGCCTTCGTGCGCCTGCTGCTGCGCCTGTTCGGCCTGCAGCCCGATCCCGACAGCCACATCCTGGCCGTGCGCGAGGAGATCGTCGGCGCGATCAGCCTCGGCCATTCCGCCGGAGCCATGGAAAAGGAAGATCGCGACCGCCTGCTCGGTGCGCTCGATCTGGGCGAACGCACGGTGGGCGAAATCATGCTGCACCGTTCCGAGATCGAAATGATCAATGCCGATGATCCGCCCGAAAAGGTGCTGGAGCAATGCCTGAAATCGTCCTACACCCGCCTGCCCGTTTACCGGGGCAATCCCGAAAATATCGTCGGGGTGATCCATGCCAAGGATCTGCTGCGCACCATGTACAAGCTGATGATGGGGCCGGATGCGTCGAAAAAGGCCCTGAAGAAGTTTCGGGTAATGGACGTGGCAATGCCGCCCTATTTCATTCCCGAAACCACCACGCTTGACGATCAGATGCGTCAGTTCCTGCGCCGTCACACCCATTTTGCCCTTGTGGTTGATGAATACGGCGCCCTGCAGGGGCTGGTAACGCTCGAGGACATCCTCGAGGAAATCGTCGGCGAGATCACCGACGAATTCGATCAACCTGCCAGCGATCAGCTCATGCCTGCCGAGGACGGGGCGATCATCGTTGAAGGCAGCGTGACGATCCGCGATCTCAATCGCGCCCAGGACTGGAACCTGCCCGATGACGAAGCCAATACCGTGGCCGGTCTGGTCATTCACGAAGCCCAGACCATTCCGCAGGAAGGGCAGGTGTTTTCCTTCCACGGCTTCCGCTTCGAAATTCTGGAACGCGATGGCAACCGCATCGCGAAGCTGAAGATCAGACCCCTTCCGTAACCCGCCGGCATGAACCCGGCATCGCGATCGGGGTTTCGCGCAGCATGGGCTTGTTCGTGGTCCGCTGCCAGTCTGCTGTTGCGGCTGAAGGCACCCGGGCAATACTGATCCGGGCTCATCGGGCATATCCTTCGCGCAGACCATCTTGCGGCCGGCATCCCCCTGCCCCTCGGGCAAACCCGTAACCGCTCCCCCATCACCGCAAGGCAATTCTGCACGCAGCATCCGCTGTTGCCCTCGGGCACCGGTCTGCAGAAGGCCGCACGGGTTCAGCTGCCCCCGCCGCTGTCCTGCTGCCTCTCCTCCGGGGAAACCTCAGCGCCCCTTGAACAGGGTGCCGAAGATACCGCGCACGATGCGCCGCCCGGTGGTGCCCTTCAGTTCCTTCAGAACCATCTTGCCGATGGCCTCTCCCCAGCCTTCATCGCCGCGCTGGCGGCGCGCGGTGGAGCGCCCCACCCGGCTGCCCGAATAGCGCCGCGCGGTGCGGAATTCGCGCAGGGCCAGGTTTTCCTCCTCGGCCTCGCGCTGCTCGGCCTCTTCGGCTGCCCTTGCCGCCGCTTCGGCACGTGCCTTCAGCATCTCGTAGGCCGAGTTTCGGTCGAGCCGGGTTTCGTATTTTCCGGCAATGGGCGAAGCCGCGATCTCCGCGGCACGCGCGCCGTCGTCGATGGGGCCGAGCTGCGAGGCCGGCGGACGGATCAGGGTGCGCTCGGCCATGCCGGGGATGCCCTTCTTCTCGAGAAAGGACGTTACCGCCTCACCCACGCCCACCTCGCGTATCGCATCCTCGATCGAAAAGCGGGGATTGTCGCGATAGGTTTCCGCGGCAAGCTTCAGGGCCCGGCGATCGCGGGCGGTGAAGGCGCGCAGGGCGTGCTGCACCCGGTTGCCGAGCTGGCCGAGGATATCCTCGGGAATGTCATCGGGATTCTGCGTCACGAAATAGACTCCGACCCCCTTGGAACGGATCAGCCGCGCCACCTGTTCGACCTTGTCGATCAGCGCCTTGGGGGCGCCATCGAACAGCAGATGTGCCTCGTCGAAGAAGAACACCAGCTTCGGCTTCTCGGGGTCGCCCACCTCGGGCAGTTCCTCGAACAGTTCGCTCAGAAGCCACAGCAGCGAGGTGGCATAAAGCCGGGGGCTGGCCATCAGCCGGTCGGCCGCCAGGATGTTGATGCGCCCGCGCCCCGTTTCATCCTTCAACATGAGATCGGCAAGGTCCAGCGCCGGCTCGCCAAACAGGTTGGCCCCGCCCTGGTTTTCAAGCACCAGAAGCCGCCGCTGGATGGCACCGATCGAATTGGGCGAGACATTGCCATAGCGCAACTGCACCGAATCGGCGTTTTCGCCAAGCCACACCAGAAGTGCCTGGAGATCCTTCAGATCGAGAAGCGGCAGGCCCTGTTCGTCGGCGATGCGAAAGGCAATGTTGAGCACCCCCTCCTGCGCCTCGGTCAGTTCCAGCATCCGCGCCAGCAGCAGCGGCCCCATTTCGGCCACCGTGGTGCGCACCGGATGGCCCTTTTCACCGAAAAGATCCCAGAAGGTGACCGGGAAGGACTCATACCGGTAATCATCGGTCAGCCCGATCTTTCGGGCCCGGCCCATGAAGGCCTCGTGCAGCTTGAAATCGGGCGAGCCGGCGCGCGCCAGCCCGGCAAGATCGCTCTTCACATCCGAAAGGAACACCGGCACGCCCGCCTTCGAAAACCCTTCGGCCAGGATCTGCAGCGTCACCGTCTTGCCGGTACCGGTGGCCCCGGCGACCAGCCCGTGGCGGTTGGCGTATTTCAGCAGAAGCTTCTGCGGCACCCCGTATTCCGGGCCGCCGCCGCCCACGAAGATATCATCTGTGCTCACGCCGGTTTCTCCCTGCTTTGCAAAATCCCGTCCGGGCCGAAAATACATTCTTAACCATTTTGCGCCAGTCTGAGAGCGTTCGGCAATCCATGTCTGGAGGCCCGAACTTACTTCCTCCCTGTCAGACTGGCCGCACCTTCCGGTGCGGCCTTTTTTCATATTCCAATTTTTTCATGTATTTTTCAATATGATAGATCGTATTTCATGTTGACCGGTGCGACAAAAGGGCATAGATTTCCGGTAATTACTAAGTCGGCCGGTCCGACGGGGAGCAGATCTTGGGGAAAGGGTCTTGATCAAGGGCCCTTTTTCTTTGTCCGGATGCCTGCCGGATGTCCGCAATCCGGGCGCCCCGCAACCGGATTCGTGCCGCGCAGTGTGGCAGTTTTCGGCCGATCGTCACCAGAGCCATCCACCTGGTGCCATTTTTCGGCCTGACTTCCCCCCGGCGCCATGATAAATCGCCATCAGACAAACAGACAGTAACGGAGAACACATGTTCGACCTTGCAAGAACATTCGCGGCGGCCGGTCTGATTGCCCTGGCCATGCCGGCGGGCGCGCAGGAAAACGGGCAGACAGGCACCCCCCCCGCACCGGAAGCCGGAGCAACGGAACCCTCGCAAGGCGGCGGCCCCATCAGCGACGAGCCCGCAACCCCCGACAATCCAGCCGGGCTGAACATGGGCGAACCGGTCGAAGACCCCGAGGCACCGGGCACCATCTATGTGCGCGATACCTTCGATGACTGGGAATTGCGCTGCACCCGCATGCCCGAGGGTCAGGCCGAGCCCTGCCTGATCTATCAGCTGCTGACCGACGACAAGGGCAACCCGGTGGCCGAATTCACCATGTTCCAGCTGCCCGAAGGCCAGAAGGCTGCGGCCGGTGCCACCATCGTGACCCCTCTGGAAACGCTGCTGACGCGGCAGCTGACCCTGTCGGTCGATGGGGGGGCGAAAAAGCGCTATCCGTTCACCTGGTGCGCCCTGAACGGCTGTTATGCCCGAATCGGCTTCAGTCAGGGCGATGTGACCGCCTTCAAGCGCGGTGCCAGGGCCACGATCACCATCGTTCCGGTCGTGGCTCCCGATCAGGAGATCGATCTTACGGTTTCCCTGAAGGGCTTCACCAGGGCCTATGAGGCTGTCGGGGAAGCCAACCGGGCCGAAGCGGCCGCGGCTGCCGGCAACGGGAACGGCGGTGCGGCCCCCCGGGAATGACCCGCCGGGCATGAGCGCGCCGAACGGCCGATCACGCGAAGGGCAGGAGAATCAGCCGATCCTCCTGCCCTTTTCATGCCCGCCCCATGGCAGTCGCATGCCCTGAGCAGCCTGTCGTGCCGAATCCGATCATGTGCGACAGGCTCTAAACGCGATATGTTCTAGCTTCGGCATTTTCTCCCGCTTCCGGGATCCGTGCGGCAGACAGACGGCCGCCCCCGCAGACCGGCGTCTTCAGGCGGCGCGGCGTGAAACGAGCACCTCGTCGATCTCGGCCTGGGCCGCGGCCTCGTCAGATCCGGAAACCGCCGCGATCTCGCGCGCCAGCCGTTCGAGCGCCGCCTCGTAGAGCTGACGTTCGGAATAGCTCTGCTCGCGCTGCTCGTCGGTGCGGTGCAGATCGCGCACCACCTCGGCTATGGCGATCAGGTCGCCCGAATTGATCTTCTGCTCATATTCCTGCGCCCGGCGCGACCACATCGCACGTTTCACCCGCGCCCGGCCGCGCAGGGTGGCCATTGCCTTCGAGACCTCTTCGGGAGAGGCCAGCGAACGCATGCCGATCTCGGTTGCCTTGTGGGTGGGAACGCGCAGTGTCATCTTGTCCTTCTCGAAGGCGATCACGAAAAGTTCCAGCTCGATTCCGGCAATTTCCTGCTTTTCGATGGAAACGATCTGCCCTACCCCATGCGCCGGATAGACAACATATTCGTTCGGACGGAAATCATATTTCTTCTTGCTCATGCGGTTTCGTCTTCCTTCCTGGCCCTTGCCGGGCACCCCAGATGTTCACCATTCATGGCAGCCCGCCAGCCGCGGCCTGCAGACAGGCGACAAAAAAACAGGCGGGACCACCAGAATCGCCCCGTCTTGCCTTGTCATCCTGCAGATCACGTTGCCCGATGGTTCGAAAACGGGCAAACCTGCCATATCGGCATCCTCATTCACCCGCCCATCATAACACAAAACCGCCGGTTTTCAAAACACGACTCCCCCGTCCGGAAAACAACAAGACATACCCCTGCATTCAGGGCTTGCCGGGGCTTTTCAAGCCCTTGCCAGCCATGCTTCACGCACGGGCGGCGGGGCCGGGATGCGGCGAATCGCCTTCAGCTGCCCGCGCCGGGAGCAGGCGAGAAATACTTTTCGAGCTTGCCCTCTTCGCCGTCATGCGCATCGGCATCGGGCAGCGGATCCCTCTTCTCGATGATCACCGGCCACTGTTCGGCGTATTTGCGGTTGAGCTCCACCCATCTTTCCGCGTCCGGCTCGGTATCGGGGCGGATCGCATCCGCCGGGCATTCGGGTTCGCACACGCCGCAGTCGATGCATTCGTCGGGGTGGATCACAAGCATGTTCTCACCCTCATAAAAGCAATCCACCGGGCAGACTTCTACGCAATCTGTGTATTTGCAGGCAATGCAGTTTTCGCCGACGTAATAGGTCATGGGCACGGTCGCATGTTGTGAACATCTGGGTGCTAGCTATTGCAAGCGGGCGGATCATTCAAGCCCGCCTGCTTCGCCGGGGCGGGTTTTGAAGCGGATCAGGCTGCGGCGCTGATTGCGGCCGGGACGGCCCGGGGGGCGCGGCGCGGCGGTATCCGTTTCCTCTGCTCCCGCCGTTTCGCCGGACGGCGGCGGTGGTGGCGTCAGGTCAATGTAAAGCGTGGCCGCCTCGTCGGGCGGACCGCGGCGCTCCGACAGCGCCACCACCCGTATCACCCGGATCCGCCGCCCCTGGGGAAAGGTCAGCACGTCGCCGGCCACCAGCTGGCGGGCGCTCTTGCGCACCGGTTCGGTATTGATACGCAGCTGCCCCGCCTTCAGCATCCGGGCGGCAAGGCTGCGGCTTCTGAAGAAACGCGCATGCCAGAGCCACTTGTCGGCCCGCATCCGTGCAGGCGCCCCCCTTCCCGCGCCGCAGCCATCTGTCACTTCTTTTCCTTCAGCGCCATCAGGGCGGCGGCGAAGGGGTTGTCGGGATCGATCGCGTCCCTGGCCGCCCCCTTGCCCGATCCCTTGCGCGACGGGCCCGACTGATAGGTCTTCGGCTTGCTCCCGCCGGTCCTGGCCTTGGCCCCGCGCCGCGGCCCGGAGCGCCGGCCCTTGCCTGCCTTCTCCCCCTGCGCATCCGATCCCTCGGCGCCGTTCCCGCCATGCAGACGCCGCCCGGTGCGGGCACGCCGCCAGGTAAAGACATAGAACACTTCCATTTCCTCGGGTTCCTCGTCGGCGGGGGCGGCGGCGGCGGGGGCGTTCGTTTCGTTTTCGCCAGAGAGGGGGGCGGCGCTTTCGGCGGCCGCCGCCGCTGCCTTGCCACCATCGGCCTCAACGGCAGATCCGGCAGCCCCTCCGGCCCCGGGGCGGGGCAGATCCTGCGGCGTGTCTGCCGCCTGTTTCGCGCCCTGCTCCGCCCCGCTTTCGGCGGCCGCTGCTGCCTTTCCGTCGTCGGCCTTCGCAGGGCCTTGCCCTGCGGGTTCCGGCGGCTTCCTGACCTTCACCCGTTCACCCCTTTCGGCGCGGTAGCCGAGCCCCTGCATCAGATCGGCAAACTGCTCCAGTGTCAGCCCGGTGATCGACAGCATGTCGGCCGTGGCCTCGAAGCCGGCGCGGCTGTCCTGCTCCCGCAGCATGTCGGCAAGGCGTTCGAGCATGTCGATCCGGATCGCCCGGCTGCCGGCGGCACGATAGCCCGACATCACGTCCCAGCCGGGGGGGGCCTTCGGATCGACCGGGATCGTCACCAGCCCCGGCGGCGGGCTGTCGGGAAACTCTGCCAGATCGCCGGCCAGTGCCCACAGCACCAGCCGCAGGCGCGTGGGCGCCGGTTTCAGCAGCGCCGGCAGGAAGATCGTATATTGTCCGAAGCGCACCCCGTGTCTGCGCAGCTGCGCACGCATGTCCTGATCAAGCGCCTTCACGTCACCGGCCACGCCTTCGCGCGGCAGGATACCCAGATGCTCGATCAGGCGAAAGGCAAAGCCGCGGGCAAGGCCGCTCAGCGCTGCGTCCTTCTGCATGGCCAGCAGCGGTTCGAACAGGGCGGCGATCCGGCGTTCGATGAAATGCTGCAAGCGGCGCTGCACCTTGGCGGCCACCTCCGGACCGGCCTCGTCATCGACGAATACCTCGATTCCGGGCTTCAGCGGATCGCTGCCCCGCACCAGCTTGCCCACCGCATGTTCCCCCCACATCAGCCCGCCCTGATCGGTGAAATCGATCTCGGTATCAGGGGCGTTGTAGAACCGGTCGGCGCGCAGGTGAAACTGGGGCTTAAGCGCCGTCATGCCGGCCTGGCGCAGGGTTTTCGCCGCATCGGGATCAGCGCTCCTGTCCTGGCGGAAGCGAAAGCCCTCGAGCCGCCCCACGAACTGATCCTCGACGGTAACCTCACCGTTTTCGCTCACCTTGGCCACAAGGCCCTCCCTCTGCTTCAGGCGGCGCAGCAGAACGCTGGTGCGCCGGTCAACGAATCTTTGCGTCAGCGCATCGTGCAGTGCATCCGACAGACGGTCTTCTACCGCGCGGGTGACGCCCCGCCAATGGCTTTCGTCATCCACCCAGCCCCTTCGTTGCGCAACATAGGTCCAGGTGCGGATATAGGCCAGGCGTTTCGACAGGGTATCGATATCGCCGTCGGTGCGATCGATGCGGCCGATCTGGCGGGCCAGCCAGTCATCCGGAACGCGGTCCCGGGTCTGCAGAAAGGCGAAGATGCGCGCCAGCAGCGCGGCATGCTCTCCGGGCGAGATGCCGCGGAAATCGGGAATGCGGGCCACATCCCACAGCCGGCGCACGTCCTGCCCGCCGCCCAGAAGATCCTGCACTTCGGGCATGGCCGCAAGGGCACGCAGGGCGCGCAGATCGTCCGCCTCGCGCCCGCGTTCCAGCCGCATGTGCCCGGGCCGGACCTCAAGCGCGGCAAGAAGCCGTTCCACCGTGCCGAATTCAAGCTGCGCGTTGCGCCACTGAAGCCGGCGCACCGGCGCGAAGCGATGCGCGCAGATGGCCTCGGCCAGTTCCGGTTCAAGGGGCGGTGCATCGCCGGTAACACCGAAGGTGCCCGGCCGCGTGTAGCGTCCGGCGCGTCCGGCGATCTGGGCCAGTTCATGGGGCATCAGATGGCGCATGCGCCGACCGTCGAACTTGACCCGGGCGGCAAAGGCCACATGGTCGATATCGAGGTTGAGCCCCATGCCGATCGCATCGGTGGCGACCAGGTAATCGACCTCGCCGCCCTGATACATCGCCACCTGGGCATTGCGGGTGCGGGGGCTGAGCGCGCCGGTCACCACGGCCGCCCCCCCCTTCTGGCGACGGATCAGTTCGGCCACCGCATAGAGATTTTCGACCGAGAAGCCGACGATCGCCGTGCGCCCCGGCATGCGGCTGATCTTCCTGGCGCCCGTATAGACAAGCTCCGACAGGCGGGCACATTCGGAAAAATCCGCCTCGGGCACCAGGTCGCCAATTGCTCCGCGCATGGTTGCGGCGCCCAGAAACCGGGTTTCAAGCCGCCCGCGGGCATTCAGCAGCCGGTCGGTGAATACATGGCCGCGTTCGGGATCGGCGCAGAGCTGGATTTCGTCGATCGCCAGGTAATCGGTGGCAATTCCCGCCGGCATGGCCTCGACCGTGCAGGCCCAGTAGCGCGCGCCCGGGGGCACGATACGCTCTTCGCCCGTTACCAGCGCCACCGCCGCCTTGCCGCGCAGGGCCACGATGCGATCATAGACCTCGCGTGCCAGCAGGCGCAGCGGCAGGCCGATCATGCCGCTCTGATGGCTCATCATGCGCATGATCGCGTGATGGGTCTTGCCGGTATTGGTGGGGCCGAGCACGGCGGTAATGCGCCCCGTGCCGGGGGGCGACTGCCGGCGCGACGGCCCGGCGCCAAGCGACGGGGAGGACGGGGGGGAGGTTGTCTGCTGACGCATCGGAGCTTCCCGGGAAAATCCACGCGCCTAAAGCCGCGTGCCCTCGATCTTCTGCTCGAGCCGCCTTGCCCCTTCGCGCGCTTCGGGCTTGTGCGGATGGATTTCGAGGATGCGGCGATAGACTTCGAGCGCCTCGCGATCGCGGTCGGTTTCCTCAAGTATCGACGCCAGCCCGGACATGGCTCCGAAGTGATGCGGATTGAGGCGCAGGGTGGTCGCGATATCGGCCAGCGCGGGGCCGTATCTTCCAAGCTTGTAATAGGCCAGCGCACGCGTGTCATAGGCTTCGGCGAAATCGGGTGCGTGATCGACCAGCGCCGTCAGATGCTCGACGGCGGCCGCGAAATCGCCCGCGTCGATCGCATCCTGCCCGCGTTTCAGCAGCAGGTCCATCGCCGCCGAACCCGAACGCGACCAGGCCGTCCAGATGCGCTTCTCGATGGCTTCCCAGCTGTTCTCGTCGGCCTGGCGCAGTTCTTCCAGAAGCGAATCGGTTTGCAGGCCGGTGGCCGCCTGCCCGCCGCTGTCCTGGCCGCGGAGGGGGCCGGAAATCCCTGCCGACACCACGGATGCCGCAACGATATGTTTGAGTATGCAAGGAATATTGCCCATAACATCTGCAATTGTAACCGGCCCGCGGCAGAATGCGAGTCTTCTGCGGGTCACAATGTGGAAAATGCTGAACAAGGATCGGAAACCATGAGTGACGTGATCGAGGCCGCCGTTGCGGCGCTGCGCGAGAAACTTCCCGAAGGTATTGAAGGGGTTGCGAAATTCGTGATCGAGGGCGAGGGAGAGATCGTCATCGACGAAAACGGCGTGCGCGCCGGTGACGGAGACGCTGACGTGACGCTTTCGGCGGCGGCCGATGTCTTTCAGGCGATCCTTGCCGGCGAGACCAACCCCACCGCCGCCTTCATGACCGGCCAGCTGAAGGTGGACGGCGACATGGGCCTGGCGATGAAGCTTGGCGGGGCACTGGCCTGATGGAAACCGCCCCCTTCCACAGCGAAGTTGCGGATGCACCCGAAGGGGGCGTGTTCTTCTGGCGGCATGCCGATGACGGGGTGCGCCTGCGCCTCGGCGCATGGCGCGAAGGCGACAGGGGCAGCGTGCTGCTGCTGAACGGACGCACCGAGTATCTTGAAAAATATGGCAGCACGGTGCGCGACCTGCAGGCCCGGGGCTATGCCGCGATCTCGCTCGACTGGCGCGGTCAGGGGCTGTCCGACAGGCTGCTGCCCGATCCCGAGATCGGCCATGTGGAGCGCTTTCCGGACTATCAGAAGGACATGGCCGAACTGGTGGCCGCGGCTGAAGAGCTTGACATGCCGCGCCCCTGGTTCCTGCTCGGCCATTCCATGGGCGGGGCCATAGGGCTGCGGGCCCTGCACGAGGGGCTCGACGTGCGTGCGGCGGCCTTTTCGGCCCCCATGTGGGGCATCCTGATCGCCCCCTGGCTGCGGCCGCTGGCCATCGCACTGGCCTCGGGCAGCCGCTGGATCGGCCAGCGCCACCGCTATGCACCGGGCACCGGTCCCGATTCCTATGTTGCCACCGCGCCCTTTGACGACAACCTGCTGACCACCGACCGCAAGATGTACGAGATGATGCAGCGCCAGCTTGCCGCCCATCCCGAGCTTGCGCTTGGCGGCCCGAGCCTGGGCTGGCTGCACGAGGCGCTGGCCGAAACCCGGGCACTGGCCCGGCTGCCGGCGCCCGAAACCCCGGGCATCGTCTTTCTGGGCGCGAACGAGCGAATCGTCGATGCCCGCTCGGTGATCGCCCGCATCCGTGGCTGGCCGCGCGGCGAGCTGGACATCATCCCCGGAGCCGAACACGAGGTGCTGATGGAAACGCCAGAGGTGCGCCAGCATGTGCATGCCCTGATGGAGCGCCTGTTCTCATCCGCCACCGCCGACAGCTGATCCGCCACCGGGCCGGCGAGCCGTGCCGCCCCTTGCACGCCCCCGCCCCTTGCACGCCCCCGCCCCCGCCCCTTATGTGTGACAGACACCGCAGCAAGAGGTAAACCGATGATCCTTCCCCAGCCCTCCGCCCTTTCCTTCTCCGCCGGCCGGCCGCTGCCGCGCGATGCCAATGCTCCGGACGGAGGCGATGGTGACGGCGGCAATCTCGGCGCCCTGCCCGAATGGGACCTGTCCGATCTCTATTCCGCGCCCGACGATCCCCGCATCAGCGCCGACATGGACTGGCTTGAAACCGCCTGCACCCGATTCGCAGCCGATTACCAGGGCCGGCTGGCCGAACTGGATGCCGATGCCATGCTGGAATGCATCCGTGCCTATGAGGCAATCCAGAACCGCGCCGGGCGGCTGATGTCCTATGCCGGTCTTCGCTACTATCAGAACACGGTGGATGCGGAACGCGCCCGCTTCATGCAGAACCTGCAGGAAAGGATCACCGAATTCACCACACCGCTGGTGTTCTTCTCGCTTGAAATCAACCGTATCGACGATGACCGCCTCGAAGCACTGCTGGCCGGAAACGCCGATCTTGCCCGCTATCGCCCGGTGTTCGAGAACCTGCGCAGGATGAAGCCCTATCAGCTGTCGGACGAACTGGAGAAGTTCATCCATGACCTGAGCGCCGTGGGTGCCAGCGCCTGGAACAAGCTGTTCGATGAAACCATCGCCGCCCTCACCTTCACGGTGGAGGGCGAAACGCTCAACCTCGAAGCCACGCTCAACCTGTTCACCGATCACGATCGTGGCAGGCGCGAGGCCGCAGCGCATGCCCTGGCCGGGGTGCTGGGCGAAAACATCCGCCTGTTCGCCCGGGTGCACAATACCCTGGCCAAGGAAAAGGCGATCGAGGATCAGTGGCGCGGATTCGAAACCCCGCAGACAAGCCGCCACCTGTCCAACCAGGTCGAACCCGAAGTGGTCGAGGCGCTGCGCAATGCGGTAGTTGCCGCCTATCCGCGCCTGTCGCACCGATATTATGCGCTGAAGGCAAGATGGCTCGGCCTCGACAGGCTTCAGATCTGGGACAGGAACGCCCCCCTGCCCCTGGAAAGGCCACGCACCATTCCCTGGGAAGAGGCGCGCGAAATCGTCATGGGCGCCTATGGCGATTTCGATCCCCGCATGGCCGAGATTGCGGCGCCCTTCTTCGAAAGGGGCTGGATCGATGCCCCGGTGAAGCCCGGCAAGGCACCCGGCGCCTTCGCCCACCCCACCATTACCGACGCGCACCCCTACATCATGCTCAATTACCTCGGCAAGCCGCGTGACGTGATGACGCTTGCCCATGAACTGGGCCATGGCGTGCACCAGGTGCTGGCCGCACCCCAGGGAGAACTGCTTTCCTCCACCCCGCTGACCCTGGCCGAAACCGCCAGCGTCTTCGGCGAAATGCTGACCTTCCGCAAGCTGCTGGCCGAAGCCGAAACCCCGGCCGAGAAGAAAACGCTGCTGGCCGGCAAGGTTGAGGACATGATCAACACCGTGGTGCGTCAGATCGCCTTTTACGATTTCGAATGCAAGCTGCACGAGGCCCGCGCGAAAGGCGAACTGACACCTGACGACATCAACGCCCTGTGGATGAGTGTACAGGCCGAAAGCCTTGGCCCCGCGTTCGAATTCATGGAGGGCTACGAAACCTACTGGGCCTATGTGCCCCATTTCGTGCATTCGCCCTTCTATGTCTATGCCTATGCCTTCGGCGACGGCCTCGTGAACGCGCTTTACGCCGAATACGAATCCGGCGCCGAAGGCTTCCAGGACAGATATTTCGCCATGCTCGCCGCCGGAGGCGCGAAGCACCACACCGAGCTGCTTGCCCCCTTCGGCCTTGACGCCACCGATCCGGCCTTCTGGAACAAGGGCCTGTCCATGATCGAGGGGCTGATCGGAGAACTCGAATCCATGGAGGAATGAGGCCGTGGCGCGCGGCCTGCCTCAGCCGGGCCCGCGTGCCTTTGCAATCTCGGCCGAGGCGCGGATTTCCTCGGCAATTTCCAGGGCCTCTTCCGGATCGAAATCCATCGGTATTTCAATGCCTTCAGAGGTTATGTAAAGGCGAACCATACCCTCGGTCGTCGGGCCGATCTGCAGGTTTGCGCTCATGTCGCTTTCGCTGTTGATCCCCATCGCGTTCTCCTGGAATGCACCTGGGCCCCTGCCGGGGCCCGACCGCTGCGATAGGGGGAAATTGCGCCTTTTTCAAGCGCCGCCTCTTGCATTGGCCCGCACCGGGCGCTAAATCCCGGGTTGTGCCGGCGTAGCTCAGTTGGTTAGAGCGCCTGATTGTGGATCAGGAGGTCCCCCGTTCGAGCCGGGGCGCTGGTACCACCCTCTTCCGCTTTCCCGAACCGCCCCTCACCGCGCTCATCCTTCCGGCGCGATCGCGATGCGTTGGCGCAGCCGTTTCCCCCCGGCATCATAGATCAGGATCTCCTGCCCCTCCGAAGGCCCCGATACCACCACCGCGATCCAGCCTTCCCCGCGGGTGAAGGCCAGCGCGCGCGCCCCTTCGGGCAGGGCGATTTCGGCCGGAAACGGAAGGGGGGTTGTATCCTGGCGCAGACGCATGACAAATAGCGCGACGATGATGATCAGACCCACGATCATCGTTGCGGTAAGCCCGGTGACAAGGCGTCGCAGAAACCTGAGATTGGGCGGCTCTTCGGGGCCGGGTGCGGGAGTATCGTTCATGTCGGAGCCATCCGGTAAGGGGCCAGGGGAATGCGTGGTCGAGGTCGTGATCGGGGCCGATCCGCCCCCCCGCCTTGATAAGGCGCTTTCGCGCGATGTGCCAGAGAAAGCGGGGCTGAGCCGTTCGCGCCTGGCAAGGCTGATCGCCGAAGGCCGCGTGCGGCGCAACGGCGAACCGGTAACCAGCCAGAAAACCCGCGTGCGCGCCGGCGAACATTACCGGATTCACCTGCCCCCCTCGACCGAAAGCCATATCACCCCCGAGGCGATCAGCCTCGATGTCCTGCACGAAGACGATGATCTGATCGTCATCAACAAACCCGCCGGCATGGTGGTGCACCCGGCGCCGGGCAGCCCCTCGGGCACGCTGGTCAATGCACTTCTGCATCATTTCGGCGGCAGGCTCTCGGGCGTGGGCGGCAAGGCCCGGCCCGGCATCGTGCACCGGATCGACAAGGATACGTCCGGCCTGCTGGTAGCGGCAAAAACCGATATCGCCCATCAGGGGCTGGCAGATCAGTTCGCGCGGCACACGGCAGAGCGGCGTTATCTGGCAGTGGTGCATGGGGTGCCCGACGCCGCCGATCCACGCCTGCGCGGGGTGAAGGGTGTGCGATTCGAACCCGGCAATGTCCTGACGATCACTTCGGGACTGGCCCGCCACAAGACCGACCGCCAGCGCCAGGCGGTGCTGTTCGGTTCCGGGCGCCATGCCGTAACACGGGCGCGGGTTGTCAGGCGCTTCGGCACCCCGCCGGCCGCGGCGCTGCTGGAATGCTGGCTTGAAACCGGGCGCACACACCAGATCCGGGTGCATCTGGCCCATGTCGGGCACGGGCTGATCGGCGATCCTGTCTATGGCGGCCGGCGGCGACTTCCGGAAAGGGCCGTGGGCAGGAAGGCGGCCGGGGCGGCGCTGGCCTTCCCCCGCCAGGCGCTGCATGCCGCCGTGCTGGGCTTTGCCCATCCCGTCAGCGGCAAGGCGCTGCGCTTCGAGGCGCCGATGCCCGCCGACATGGCCGGGCTGATCGAGGCGCTGGAGGGCTGATCATCCGATATCCTCCGTTTCCAGGGGCAACATCATGTCCAGCAGCTGTTGCAGCGCCGCCGGCGGGTTCACCTGTTCGAGATAGGACAGCTGTTTCAGCCCGCCCAGGGCCCCGTAGAGAATGTCGGCGTTGATCCGGGCCTGTTCGCGCCCCTGTCCGCAATCGCGCAGAAGGGCGGCCACATAGTCCAGCCGCCGCCGGTCGATCCGGCGCAGCGCCGCCTTGACCGGGGGTTCGTAGCGGGCCCAGTCGCGGATCGCCGCCTCGGCCAGGTCGCCGCCATAGGCCCGGTCCCGGTCCGAGGCGGCCAGCTGCAGGAGTTGTTCCAGCCGCGCGCGCGGCGCCGCGTCCCGTTCTTCCAGCCCCCGGATCACCATGTCGGTGGCGGCGCTTTGCCAATGGTCGATCATGGCCCGTTTCAGGTCCGCCACATCCTTGAAATGCCAGTAGAACGAGCCCTTGGAGACCCCCAGGTTCCGGGCGATGGGCTCGGCCCGGATCGCCTGGGGCCCGCCCCGGGTCAGGGCGCGGAAGGCGGCGGCGATCCAGTCGGTCTTGCTGAGGCGGGGTTTCTTCATGGCCAGACCATACGATAGCGTATGGACATGTGCAACCGACGGGTTTACATACGCTGACGTATGGAAATCGGATTCGGAGGACAGGGATGAATTACTGGTACCTTGGGGCGGCGGGGTTGTCGGGGCTGACGGTGCTGGC
>JALSJM010000019.1 GCA_026989355.1 Paracoccaceae bacterium
CAGGTCAGTGGCGGAGGAGGTGGGATTCGAACCCACGGTGGGCGTTCACCCACGCCGGTTTTCAAGACCGGTGCATTCGACCACTCTGCCACTCCTCCGCAGCGGGCGCCGTGCCGGCATGGATTACCCGCATGCGGCTGATTCTGAAAGCCGGGAAATCACGGGGAATTCTGCCGATCGCCTCTTGCCCTCTTTCCAAGACTCCGCCGCAGCGCTAGTATGCCGCAAAATATCAAGGAAGCGTGTTCAGACGCTGCAGGCAGAAACACCGCGCTCCGGGCAATGCAGGGCCCCTGGCAGTGCGGAGACAGATGAGGGCAAGGCATGACGATCACGACCATCGGGCGGCAGGCAATCCGGACGGGAATTCTGCTTGCGCTGCTCGCTCCGCTTGCCGGATGCGACGAAAACGGCAAGTTTTCCTTCCTGAAACCCGGGCAGGGCGCTGCGGCAGAGGATACCGCCGCCGAAGGCGAAAGCGCCACAGGCAAGCACGCGGTCAGAACCATCACCAAAGATGTGGAGCGGCCGGACGTGTTCCACGTCACCGAAGAGGGGCTGTGGGACGGACGGCCCTCGCTTGGCGGGGTCTGGGTGGCGCATCCCGGGGTGCAGGATCCCGAGCGGGTGCTGATCCGCAATCCGCAAAACGGCAAGTCGGTGATCGGTGCGCTGTTCCGCCGCGAGGCCGCCAACCCGGGCCCCAGACTCCAGGTGTCGTCCGATGCGGCGGCGGCGCTTGGCATTCTGGCCGGTCAGCCGACCAGGCTTGAGGTGCTGGCGCTGCGCCGCGAAGAGGTGCCGATCGCCGAACCGGCGGAAGACATGCCGAAAGCCGTCCCGGAGGCCGGCGAAATCGAGGAAACCTCACTGGACGATCCGATCGCCGGCGCCGCAGCAGCGATCGACGATGCCGAAAAGGCGGCGGCGGGAACACGGCCGCCAGCCCGTCCCGACATCACCGCTGCAGCCGCGGCCGCAGGCGTGGAGAGCACGGCTGACGCCGGAACGGGAACGGGCGCAGCAGCAGCAGCCCCCCCGCCGCCCTCTGTCACTCCCTCTCTGGCCCGCCCCTGGCTGCAGATCGGCATCTTCAGTGTCGGCCCCAATGCCGCCAGAACCGCCGAAATGATGCGCAAGGCCGGCCTTGCCCCGGTCGTCAAGCAGCAGACCAGCAAGGGCAAGACCTTCTGGCGCGTTCTCGTCGGACCGGCCGCCACCAGGGCCGAGCAGCGCGAAATGCTGGCCAGGGTCAGGGAAATCGGTTTTGCCGATGCCTATGCCGTAAGCGACTAGAGGAAAGATGAGCGCCGTTACCGCACGACACCGCCAGACCACCGCCACCGCACTCCTGGCCTTCGGGCTGCTGCTGCTTCTGGCCCTGCCGCTGGCCGCCTTCGAAACACGCGCCAAGGCGGCCTATGTCTATGATCTCGGTACCGGCACGGTGCTGCTGGAGAAAAACGCCGACGAACCCCTGCCGCCGGCCTCGATGTCGAAGCTGATGACACTTTACATGGCCTTCGAGGCTCTCGAGGACGGCCGGCTGCAACTGGACGAGAAGCTGCCGGTATCGCGGCACGCGATGTCCTACAAGGGCTCGACGATGTTTCTCAATACCACCGACAGGGTGCGGGTCGAGGATCTTCTGCGCGGCATCATCGTGCTTTCGGGAAACGACGCCACCGTGGTGATCGCCGAGGCCCTTTCGCCCGACGGCACCGAAGCCGGATTCGCCCGGATGATGACGGAACGCGCCCGCGAGATGGGGATGACCAATTCGCATTTCACCAATTCGAACGGCTGGCCCCAGGCCGGACACCGGATGAGCCTGCGCGATCTGGGCACCCTTGCCAAACGGATCATCCTCGATTTTCCCACCTTCTATCCCATGTTCGCGGAAACCGAGTTCCGATTCGACGGCCGCGCCCCGAAAAACATCCATAACCGCAATCCGCTGCTGGGCCTCGGAATCGGCGCCGACGGGCTGAAAACCGGCCACACGCAGGAGGCCGGCTACGGGCTGGTCGGATCCGCCAGACAGGGCAACCGGCGGATCATCTTCGTGATCTCGGGCCTCGACACGAAAGAAGCGCGCGCGGAAGAAGCCGAGCGGATCATCAACTGGGCCTTCCGGCAGTTCGTGGAAAAGACCGTTGCCGACAGGGATGAAGCCATCGCCACCGCCGATGTATGGATGGGGGATACCGGCCAGATCAACCTGATCGCCCCCGAGGATCTGACCATCCTGCTGCCGGCGCGCAAGCTGAAGGACGGGCTGAAAGGCATCATCGAATACCGCGGCCCGATCGAAGCGCCGGTCAGCAAGGGCCAGCAGGTGGCCGAACTGGTGATCGCGCGCAAGGATCTGCCCGAGGCACGCCTGCCACTGGTGTCCGACCGGGATGTGGCGCGCGGTGGTATCGGCCCCCGTCTGCGCACCGCGGCAAATGTTCTGATGGGGCGGCTGGTTGAAAAGGCCAAGAGCCTGTTCTGATGCCCCGCCCGCTGTTCATCAGCTTCGAAGGTATCGACGGTTCGGGCAAATCAACCCAGGCCCGAATGCTGGCCGATGCACTGAAGGCCGAAGGCCATGACGTGGAGCTGACGCGCGAACCCGGCGGCGCACCGGGGGCTGAAGAGATCCGCCGGCTGCTTGTCGAGGGGGCGCCCGAGCGCTGGTCGCCCGAAACGGAAATCCTGCTGTTCACCGCGGCGCGGCGTGATCACCTCGAACACCGGATCCGCCCGGCGCTGGACACGGGCCGAACCGTGATCACCGACCGTTTCGCCGATTCGACACGCGTCTATCAGGGCACGACCCGGGGCGATCTGCGCGCCATCGTCGATCGTCTGCACGATCTGATGATCGGCATCGAGCCCGATCTGACCCTGATCATCGATACCGATCCGCAGCAGGCCCTGGCCCGCGGCCTGGCCCGCAACAGCGGCGAAGACCGCTTCGAGGATTTCGGCGCCGCCTTTCAGGAAAAACTGCGCGCGGGCTTCCTGGAACTGGCCCGCGAACAGCCCGGACGCTGCCGGGT
Source organism: Paracoccaceae bacterium (assembly GCA_026989355.1). GTDB lineage: Bacteria > Pseudomonadota > Alphaproteobacteria > Rhodobacterales > Rhodobacteraceae > WFVA01. Next base: position 3,048 of record JALSJM010000019.1, read on the forward strand.
GATCGATGGCAACCGCCCCGCCCCTGTGGTGGCCAGGGAAGTGCTGGCCCTGGTGCGGCAGAGCATGGGCGAGGCCGGCCGATGAACGAAAGCCCCGGAGATCCCCCCGGTTCCTCCCTGGAACCCGATCGCCTGGAAGGCGCGCCGCACCCGCGCAAAACCGGATGCCTGATCGGACAGGACCGCGCAGAACAGGCATTTCTGGAGGCGCTGCGCTCCGGGCGGCTGCATCATGCCTGGCTGATCCACGGCCCCCGCGGAGTTGGCAAGGCCACGCTGGCCTGGAAGATCGCGCGCTTTCTGCTGAGCACCCCGGCTGACGGCCCGCCCCGGGCCGGCAATGCCCCGGCAGGCGCAGACCCCGGCCTGTTTGCCGATGATGCACCCCCTGCCCCTTCTCCGACCGATGCAAGGGGCTCTGGCGGCCCTGTCAGCCTCGACCAACCCTCCGATACCCCGCTTGCACGGCGCCTGCTGGCGCTTTCCGAGCCGCGGCTGTTCCTGCTGCGCCGCCCCTGCGACGACAGGACCGGCAGGCCGAAGCAGCAGATCACCGTTGACGAGGTGCGCCGGCTGAAGGATTTCTTCGCGCTCTCGGCTGTCGAAGGCGGCCGGCGCGTGGTGATCGTGGACAGCGCCGACGAGATGAACACCAGCGCCGCCAACGCCCTTCTGAAACTTCTGGAAGAACCGCCCGCAGGCGCGGTGCTGCTGCTGGTTTCGCATCAGCCCACCCGATTGCTTCCGACAATCCGCTCGCGTTGCCGCGAACTGCGTTGCATGCCGCTTGGCCCCGATGATCTGGTGCGGGCGATGTCCGCCGCCGGCTGCCCGATCGAAAGCGGCGAGGGAACCGCGCTTGCGGCACTGGCCGCAGGCAGTGTCGGCGATGCGCTGCGGCTGGCCGCATTGGGCGGACTCGAAGCCTATCAGGCGATCACCGATCTGTTCCGCGCCCGGGAGGTTGACCGCGCCCGGGCCCTGAAACTGGCCGAAAGCGCGGCCGGTTCCGGGGCGGGCGAACGGTTGGACCTGCTGCTGCATCTCTTCGATCTGTTCCTGTCGCGCTTGGCACGCACCGGCGTGAGCGGTCCGCCGCTGGTCGAGGCCGCAGATGGCGAGGCCACGCTGCTGTCCGGCCTGGCCCCCTCGCCTGCCGCCGGGCGCCACTGGGCGGCGCTGCAACAGGAACTGGGCGCCCGCGCCCGGCGCGGCCGGGCGGTGAACCTTGACCCGGCCGCGCTCATCCTCGATATGATCTTCAGAATCGAAGAAACGGCGGCGGAATGTGCCGCCCGATAACGGCAGGCATGTCATGGCGGCAGATCATCCCTCGGAAATCCCCGAAATCGTTGACAGCCACTGTCACCTCGATTTTCCCGATTTCGCCGGGGATCTGCCCGGGGTTGTTGCCCGCGCCCGCGCTGCCGGCGTGACCCGCATGGTGACGATCTGCACCCGGCTGCGCAACCTGCCCGCGGTGCGCGCCATCGCCGAGGCCCATGATCCGGTGTTCTTCGCCGCCGCCACCCATCCGATGAGCGTGGCCGATGAACCGATGGCCTCGGTCAGGGAACTGGTGGCACTGGCCGCACATCCCAAATGCGTGGGGATCGGTGAAAGCGGGCTCGACTACCATTATACCTGTGAAAGCGCCGCGCCTCAGCAGGAAAGCCTGCGCATCCACATAAAAGCCGCCCGACAGAGCGGCCTGCCGCTGATCATCCATGCCCGCGATGCCGATGACGACATCGCCGCCATCCTTGAGGAAGAGCACCGCAAGGGCGCCTTCGATTGCGTGATGCACTGCTTTTCATCGGGGCCCGACCTGGCACGCCGGGCGCTTGACCTGGGATTCTATCTGTCGATGTCGGGAATCGCCGCCTTCCCCCGCTCGCAGGCACTGCGCGACATCTTCGCCGCCGCACCGCTCGAACGCATCCTGGTGGAAACCGACGCTCCCTATCTGGCTCCCCCCCCTCACCGGGGCAAGCGCAACGAGCCGGCCCATGTGGTGCACACGGCCAGGGTGGGCGCCGAACTGTTCGGCATCGGATATGACGAATTCGCCGCCCGCACCACGGAAAACTTCGATCGCCTGTTCCGCAAGGCCGCCCGCCCCGATCTCGGCAGATCTGCCTCTGGTGCAGGAACCGGGGGGCGCGATGGCTGAGCTTTCGGCCACCATCCTGGGCTGCGGCTCGTCGGGCGGCGTGCCGCGAATCGGCGGCAACTGGGGCGCATGCAACCCGGACAACCCGAAGAATGTCCGCCTGCGATGCTCGCTGCTGATCGAACGCAGCAGCCCCGAAGGCATCACAAGGGTTCTGATCGACACCTCGCCCGACATGCGTGCCCAGCTTCTGGCTGCCGGTGTGGGCGCGATCGACGCCGTGGCCTATACCCATTCCCATGCCGATCACCTGCATGGTCTGGACGACCTCAGGATGATCGTCTTCAACATGAAGCGGCGCATCCCGGTCTGGGCCGACCGGGCCACCGGTGCCGATCTGATAGCCCGCTTCGGCTATGCCTTCGAAACGCCTGCGGGCTCGAACTATCCGCCGATCTGCGACCTGCACGAAATCGCGGGGCCGATCACCATTGCCGGCGCCGGCGGAAAGATCACCCTTGCACCGCTGCCGGTGCAGCATGGCGAAATCGGCGCACTCGGCTTCCGGATCGGCGATCTGGCCTATATGCCGGATGTTTCGGAAATTCCCGAAAGCACCTGGCCGCTGCTGGACGGGCTGGGCACCTGGGTGCTTGATGCGCTGCGCTATCGCCCCCATCCAAGCCATGTGCATCTTGAACGGGCGCTTGAATGGATCGCCCGCGCCGCGCCGAAACGGGCGGTGCTCACCAACATGCACATCGACATGGACCACGAAACCGTGGCATGCGAAACCCCGGAAAACGTGACGCCGGCCTATGACGGGATGCAGATCTCGATCAGCGCGTGAACTCCCAGACCTCCGAAGCGAACGGCCCCGTCCGGGCCGCATGCGCCGTGCAAGTTTCGGGTTTATCGCTGCAGCGTTATCCGCTAGGCCATGACCAACCCTTTGCACGATCAAGGCAGGCCCATGTCTGAGCCCGGTTCACAGCCCTGCGTCATCTTCATTCCGGCGCGCTATGCCTCAAGCCGCTACCCCGGCAAGCCGCTGGCCGAACTCACCGGCGCCAACGGCAAGGCGAAAACCCTGATCCGCCGCAGTTGGGAAGCGGCAATGGCGGTCAGGGGCGTCGATGCGGTTTACGTCGTAACGGATGACAGCCGCATCGGCAGCGCCGCATGCGCATTCGGCGCCGAGGTGCTGATGACTTCGCCCGACTGCCGCAACGGCACCGAACGCTGCGCCGAGGCGGTGCAGATGCTTGCCCATACACCGCGGATCGTCGTCAACCTGCAGGGCGATGCGCCGCTCACCCCCGCCTGGTATGTCGAGGATCTGATTGCCACCATGCGCGATGACCCGCAGGTTTCGGTGGCCACCCCGGTGCTGCGCAGTTCGGGCGCCCATCTGGACAAGCTGAGGAGCGACCGCGGCAAGGGCCTTGTCGGGGGCACCACGGCACTGGTTGATCACGCCGGTAACGCAATCTATTTTTCCAAGGAAGTTCTGCCCTTTACAACCCGAAGCTACAGTGCCGGTGAAGCCACGCCGGTGCTGCATCACGTGGGCGTCTATGCCTATACGCCGGCAGCGCTGGCGCGCTACATGGAACTGCCCCCCGGCACCTATGAGATCCTCGAAGGGCTTGAGCAGTTGCGCTTCCTCGAATACGGCATCCCGGTGCGCTGTGTCGAGGTTGCCGCCCGGGGCCATGAATTCTGGGAACTCAACAACCCTTCCGACATCCCGATCATCGAAACCATCCTGCGCGAAAGAGGCATCGAATGAAAACCGTCGCCATCGGCCCGATCGCCGTATCGAATGCCCTGCCCTTCACCCTGATCGCCGGCCCCTGCCAGCTGGAAAGCCTGGATCATGCGCTGATGCTGGCCGGCCGGCTGGCGGAAACCTGCGCAACCCTCGACATTCCGCTGATCTTCAAGGCAAGCTTTGACAAGGCCAACCGTTCCTCGCTGACCGGCAAGCGCGGCGTGGGGCTTGAAGAGGGCCTGCGGATCCTGTCCGAGGTGCGCGCACAGATCGGCTGCCCGGTACTGACCGACGTGCACCTTCCCGGGCAGTGCGCCCCCGTGGCCGAAGTGGTGGATGTGCTGCAGATCCCGGCCTTTCTGTGCCGTCAGACCGATCTGCTGCTGGCCGCCGGCCGGGCCGGAGCTGCGGTCAACGTGAAAAAGGGGCAGTTCCTGGCCCCCTGGGACATGCAGAACGTGGTGGACAAGATCGAAAGCACCGGCAACAAGCGCATCCTTCTGACCGAGCGGGGCACCAGCTTCGGCTACAACATGCTGGTGAACGACATGCGCGCCCTGCCGATCATGGCTTCGGGGGGCTGTCCGGTGGTGTTTGACGCAACCCATTCGGTGCAGTTGCCGGGCGGGCTGGGCAATGCCTCGGGCGGGCAGCGCGAATTCGTGCCGCCGCTGGCACGCGCCGCCGTTGCCGTGGGCTGCGCGGCGGTATTCATCGAAACCCATGAAACGCCGGAACATTCGCCCTCTGACGGCCCCAACATGGTGCCACTGGCGGAAATGCCGGCGCTTCTTGGCATTCTGAAGCGGCTTGACGGCATTGCCAAGGCAGGATGAGAAACGATGCCCAACACATTGGATTCAATCCTGAAATCCATATCCATAAACAAGAACGGCCTGGCTGCTCTTGAAGCCGCGCTGAAAGCGGGCCCGCTGGCCGGGGCGCTGGCCGACGCAGCCGGAAGAATCCTTTCCATGAAAGGGCGGCTGATCGTCACCGGGCTTGGCAAGAGCGGCCATGTGGGCAGCAAGCTTGCCGCCACCTTCGCCTCGACCGGCACGCCGGCCTTCTTCGTGCACCCGGCCGAAGCCAGCCATGGAGATCTGGGCATGATCCGCCCCGAAGACGTGGTGCTGATGCTGTCGTGGTCGGGCGAAACCCGCGAGCTCTCCGATATTGCTGCCTATACCCGCCGTTTCGCGATCCCGCTGATCGTGATGACCGGGCGCGCGGAAAGCCGGCTGGCGAAAAGCGCCGATATCACTCTGGCCCTGCCGCGGATACGCGAAGCCTGCCCGATGAATCTTGCCCCGACCTCCTCGACCATGCTGCAGCTGGTGCTGGGCGATGCGCTGGCGGTGGCGCTTCTGGAGGCCCGCGATTTCGATGAAACCGCCTTCCGCGATTTTCACCCGGGTGGCAAGCTCGGGGCTTCGCTTACCGCCCTGCGCGACATCATGATTGCCGGAGATGCGCTGCCGCTGGCAGCCCCGGATGCCCCGGTAATCGAGGTGATCGGCACCCTTTCGCGCGGCGGTTTCGGCATTACCGGCATCACTTCCCCCGACGGGCGGCTGGCCGGCGTCATCACCGATGGAGACATCCGCCGCTACCTGGAAAGCCGCGCCGATGCCTCGATGCGCGCGGCCATGCACGAAACCGCCGCAGCCGAGATCATGACCCGCGATCCGGTATCGCTGGCCCCGGGCTGGCTGGCCGCGAAGGCGCTGAACGTGATGCAGGAGCGGCGCATTTCAGCCGCCTTCGTGCTTGACGATGCCGGCCGCCCCGAAGGCCTGATCACCATGCTGCAACTGCTGCAGGCCGGGGTCGCCTGAGGCACATCCGGCGGAAACCCGGCATCCGGCATGTTCGAAAAACCTGAAGAACGGCCCGCAATATACTGGGATTCATATCAAAAAGAAAAAGGGAAGCCGTCGGCCTCCCTTCAGTTTCGCGGATCAGGCTCGTTGTTCTACCGCCCGATATGGTCTTTGCCTGTGTCCTGATCCACGTCAAGGGCGAGCGCACCCGCCCCGGAACTCGTCTTTTTCCGCATGGGGATCCTGGCCCCCGCGCGGCACCTCTCAACTGCACCCGCTGGTTGCCCCGCAGGTGTTGCATTTCATGCAGGTTCCGTTGCGCACCAGCGTATAATTGCCGCAATCACCACAGGGATCCCCTTCATAGCCCTGCATCCTTGCCCTGGTGCGGGCATCCATGCCCTCCCCACTGACGGCAACTGTCGGTTCGGCCACCGCCGCCACTGCCCCGCCGCCGCTTGCGGGCCCGGCAGCCACAGCTGCAGGCGGCTGCACCGCATTGCCACCGCGGCCACTGCCCTGCAGCACCACCAGCTCCTGCGGCACGCGCTTCCTGAGATAGCCGGTAGAGGTGATCTGGCGCAGCACCTCGAGCGACTTCGAGGCCGCCTCGCCGCTGATCTCGCGGATGTTGGAAACCCCCTCCTCGGCCCCGCGGCCCAGATCGTCGAAACGCGCGCCCGCAGGTTCGATATGGGCCAGGTCGGTGCGGTCGAGATAGCTCACTGCCAGCTCGCGGAAGATGTAGTCGAGGATCGAGGTGGCATTCTTGATGCTGTCGTTTCCCTGCACCATGCCGGCCGGCTCGAACTTGGTGAAGGTGAAGGCATCGACGAATTCCTCGAGCGGCACGCCATATTGCAGCCCCACCGAAACGGCGATCGCGAAATTGTTCATCATGGCGCGGAACCCGGCACCTTCCTTGTGCATGTCTATGAAGATTTCGCCAAGGCTGCCGTCTTCGTATTCGCCGGTACGCAGGTAAACCTTGTGCCCGCCCACGATTGCCTTCTGGGTGTAGCCCTTGCGCCGGGCGGGCAGCTTTTCGCGATGGCTGCGCACCACTTCCTTCACCACCACCTTTTCAACGATCTTCTCGGCCAGAACCCGAGCCTTTTCCCCGGCGCTGCCGCTTTCAAGCGCCTCGGTGGCTTCTTCGTCATCCTCGATCAGGGCCGAGGCCAGCGGCTGGCTGAGCTTGGAGCCGTCGCGGTAAAGCGCATTGGCCTTGACCCCGAGTGACCAGCTGAGTTCATAGGCAGCGAGGCAATCCTCGATGGTGGCGTGGTTGGCCATGTTGATGGTTTTCGAGATCGCGCCCGAGATGAAGCTTTGTGCCGCCGCCATCATGCGGATATGGCTTTCGACCGAAAGATAGCGCCTGCCCTTCTTGCCGCAGGGGTTGGCACAGTCGAAGACGCTGTAATGCTCTTCCTTCAGATGAGGCGCACCCTCAAGCGTCATGGTGCCGCAGACATGATCGTTGGCGGCCTCGATCTCGGCCTTCGAGAAGCCGAGATGGGAAAGCATGTCGAAGGTGGGATCATTGAGCTTCTCGGCCGGGATTCCCAGAACCTCGGTGCAGAAGCCCTCGCCCAGGGTCCACTGGTTGAACACGAACCGGATGTCGAAGGCCGAAGGCAGCGCCGCTTCGATCTTCTCGATCTCGGCCGGGCCGAAACCGTGGCCGATCAGCGCCGTGTGGTTGATGCCGGGCGCATTGCCAAGGCCGGGCTGGCCCACGGCATAGGCGATGATCTCCTCGATCTCGGCAGGGCTGTAGCCAAGCTTTTCAAGCGCCGCGGGCACCGAGCGGTTGATGATCTTGAAATATCCGCCGCCGGCCAGCTTCTTGAACTTGACCAGCGCGAAATCGGGCTCGATTCCGGTGGTGTCGCAATCCATTACCAGACCGATGGTGCCGGTGGGGGCAATCACCGTGGTCTGGGCGTTGCGATAGCCGTGCCTTTCGCCAAGCTTCAGCGCCTCGTCCCAGGCGCCGCGGGCCAGCTTCACCAGCCGCGGATCAGGGCAGCGGGCATGATCGAGCGGCACCGGTTTCACCGCAAGCCCTTCGTATCCTTCGGTTTCCCCATAGGCCGCGCGGCGATGATTGCGGATCACGCGCAGCATGTGCTTGCGGTTGCGCTCATAGGCGGGGAAAGGGCCGATCTCGCCCGCGATCTCGGCCGAGGTGGCATAGGCCACGCCGGTCATGATGGCGGTCAGCGCACCGCACATGGCGCGGCCCGCATCGCTGTCATAGCCCAGCCCCATGTTCATCAGCAGGCCGCCGATATTGGCATAGCCGAGGCCGAGCGTGCGGAAATCATGGGAGAGCCGGGCGATCTCCTTCGAGGGAAACTGCGCCATCAGCACCGCGATCTCCAGGGTCAGCGTCCACAGCCGGGTGGCATGCATGTAATCCTCGGCCTGGAATTCGCCATCGCGCAGGAAGGCAAGCAGATTCATGCTGGCAAGGTTGCAGGCGGTATCATCGAGGAACATGTATTCCGAACACGGATTCGAGCCGCGGATCGGGCCATCTGCCGGGCAGGTATGCCAGGCATTCACCGTATCGTGGAACTGGATTCCGGGATCGGCGCAGGCCCAGGCCGCATGGCCGATCTGCTGCCACAGGTCGCGCGCCTTGATGGTTTTCGCCACCTTGCCGTCGGTACGGTTCAGAAGCGCCCAGTCGCCATCTTCCTTCACGGCCTTCAGGAAGGCATCGGTGACACGGATCGAATTGTTCGAATTCTGCCCCGAAACGGTGCTGTAGGCTTCGCTGTCCCAGTCGGTATCGTAAGTGGGGAACTCGATAGAGGTATAGCCCTGGCGCGCGTATTGCAGCACGCGGCTGATGTAGGTTTCGGGAATCATGGCGCTTTTCGCGCCGCGAATGGCTGCCTTCAGGGCCTCGTTCGCCTTCGGATCGGTGGCATCTTCCGCCTTGCCGTCCCAGCCGCGGATGGCGGCGAAGATCTCGTTCAGCTTCTGCTCGTGCAGTTTCGAGCCGGCCACGAGGCTGGCCACCTTCTGTTCTTCGCGCACCTTCCAGTTGATGAATTCCTCGATGTCGGGATGATCGGCATCAACGATCACCATCTTCGCCGCGCGCCGCGTGGTGCCGCCCGACTTGATGGCGCCGGCGGCGCGGTCTCCGATCCTGAGGAACCCCATCAGCCCCGAGGATTTTCCCCCGCCCGAGAGTGGCTCGCCATCGGCGCGCAGCGATGAAAAGTTGGTGCCCGTGCCCGAACCATACTTGAACAGCCGCGCCTCGCGCACCCAGAGATCCATGATCCCGCCATCGCTCACCAGATCGTCTTTCACCGACTGGATGAAGCAGGCATGCGGCTGCGGGCGTTCATAGGCAGAGGACGAGCGTGTCAGCCGGCCGCTTTCGTGATCCACGTAATAGTGGCCCTGGCCCGGTCCGTCGATACCATAGGCCCAGTGCAGACCGGTGTTGAACCACTGCGGGCTGTTGGGGGCGCCCATCTGGGTGGCCAGCATGTAGCGCATTTCGTCATAATATGCGCGGGCGTCGGACTGCGAACTGAAACAGCCGCCCTTCCAGCCCCAGTAGGTCCAGGCGCCGGCCAGCCGGTCGAAAACCTGACGGGCGCTGGTTTCGCTGCCGTAGCGCTGCTCTTCGGGCAGTTCGGCCAGCGCCGCCTCGTCGGCCACCGAGCGCCACAGGAACTTGGGAACACCCTTTTCGCGCACCCGCCTGAGCCGCGCCGGCACGCCCGCCTTGCGGAAATATTTCTGCGCGATCACGTCGGAGGCCACCTGCGACCAGCCGGCCGGAACCTCGCATTCATCAAGCCGGAAAACCACCGTTCCATCGGGGTTGCGGATTTCCGAACTGGTGACCTTGAACTCGATCGCGCCATAGGCGCCGGTTTCCTCGGTGGTGAATCTGCGTTCGATCTTCATCTCTGCCTCATGTCCCGTCATTCCCGGCGCTCGGGTCTGAATGGCCCGTTTGCGCCCACACATTTCACACGCCTGCCGGCTCGGAAAAGAGGTAACAAGACATCTGCGGCAAACCCAGCTGTCTGCCGTTGGGGGCCCGCTTGCGCTGCGGAGGTATATCCTGGTCTTGTGTCCCTTCCCGAAGGCGGCACCACACCACATATTGTGGCACCCCGGTCGGCCAGCACAAACTGGCGTATGAGGCGGGGACAGGTCAACGAAAATTTTGGACATGAACGCAATTTTTTCCGGTTGACAGACCGGGGGCGGATTCGGGGCGCAGGCCATCGCTGCCCCCCGAACCTGGCGGCATGCCGGGCCAGGGCGCGGCAATGCCCGGCGAAAAACCGCGTTTTCGGGCAGGCTTATCGAAAGCGGCTGAAGCTGCAGGCAATCGCGGGTGGCGATTCGCTGCCAGGGGTGCGGGTTTCACGATCCGCCCCGGCCTGTGCAGGAATGCAACGGCAGCACCGGCTGCTGGCAGAAACGGACAGCGCATCCGGCGCGTGGTCGGGACGGCAGGATTCGAACCTGCGACCTACGGTACCCAAAACCGTCGCGCTACCAGGCTGCGCTACGCCCCGATGCCGGCCTTCCTAACCGCTGCGCGCGCGGATGAAAAGCCCTTCGCGCCGCCGGATCCCGGCCCCCGGCAACCCGGCCGCCAACCTCATCCCCCGCAGGGCCAGAGCGCGGGCTGCCCGGCAAGCGCCGGATGGCGCACCTGACTGCCGGGGGTGATTCCGAGTTCGCGGGCAAGACCGCCGTTGATTTCCAGCACCATCAGCACATCCGCCCCGCCATCGACCGGGGTTTCGTCATGCGGGCGGGCGTTTTCGTGCACGAGACGCACCCGGCCGAGGCGGTCGATGAACAGCATGTCAAGCGGAATCAGCGTGTTCTTCATCCAGAAATACGCCCGCCGGGGCGCGGGATAGACAAACAGCATGCCCGCGTCGCGCGCCAGTTCCCTGCGGAACATCAGGCCGCGGGCCTGTTCCTGCGGATCGTCGGCCACTTCCACAGTGAAGCGGGCCGTGCCCCAGGGGCCGCGCAGATCGATCCGGTCGGGCGCGCAGTCATCCTCGCCCGCGCGCACCAGGCCGCCCGCGAACATCATGACGGCGGCGACCGCGCCAGACAGCACCCTGCGCGACAGGGGCGCCAGCCCCCCCGCCCCGCACCGGCGCAGCGCTGGCGTCAGTTTTCCTTCTTTTCCTCGATTGCCGCATCCCATGCCGCCACATAGCAGGCCATGCGGCCGCGCTCAACCTGCACCGAGCGCAGCCCCACGGCTTCGCCCGGCTGCAGGTCGGCAAGCCCCGAGCGGCGCAGCACCTTGATGTGCAGGAACACGTCTTCGGGGCGGCCGAACACATTGGCAAAGCCGAAACCCTTGGCCTTGTCGAACCATTTGACGCGGGCCGGTTCGAGCGGCGCCGACATGTCGACCTCGACGCCGGGAATGACGAAATCGCCCCCCTCCTGCGCAAGCTCGTCATCGGCGGGCGGCTCGATCTTCAGCACCTCGGTTGCCTGCATGCCGCGCTCGGTCTGCTGCACATGCACCTCGATCCGCGCCCGATCGGCAACCGAGCTCTGGCCGAAATTGCGCAGCACATTGGCATGCAGCAGAATATCGGGCCCTCCATCATCGGAAATGATGAACCCGAATCCCTTGGCAGGATCGAACCATTTCACATGGCCCTGCACCGGCTTCTTGTTATCTGTCTTTTCCGTCATCCCCAGCGCTTCCAAAGCGTTTCAAAGATTTCATCCCCATCAAGACTTTTGTGACACATTCGAGGTTCATGCAAGCAAAAAACCTCGCAAATCAGGAAGTTTACAACTCACGTCACGTGAGTTTCACGGGCTCAGGCGCCGGATGCTCCAGTCTTCCGACAGGTCGTTCCGATACCACTGGAAACGATCGTGCAAACGGAATGCACCATCGGCCCAGAATTCGATCTCGAGCGGCAGGATCCGGTAGCCCCCCCAGAATGGCGGACGGGGCGGATCAAGCCCCTTCGTGGCAGCCGTTCTGGCAACTTCGGCCAGCAGCCCGGCCCGGGATTCAAGAGGACGGGACTGTCGCGAAGCCCAGGCGCCATAGCGGCTTTTCAGGGAACGCGATGCGAAATATGCATCGGCCTTGGGGCCATTCTCCTTTTCAATCAGCCCGCGCGCCCTTACCTGCCTTCTCAGAGACTTCCAGTGTATCACGAAAGCGGCCTTGCCGCTTGCCTCAAGTTCAACGGCCTTCACGCTTTCGTAGTTCGTGTAGAACACAAATGCGTTATCTTCGATTTCCTTCAGCAGAACCATGCGCACATTGGGCATGCCCCCGGCATCGACGGTGGCCAGTGCCATGGCATTCGGATCGTTGGGCTCGGCCGATTCGGCCTCGGCCAGCCAGCGGCGGACAATCCCGAACGGATCGTCTCCGGCAAATATTCCGCTTCTGTCGTTCATCCGCCATCCCGTCCTGAAACCGCACCCCGGAAACGCCGGCCCCTCCCGGCCCGACAGTCTGCCCGGCTTTCCAAGGCTGGTACAGGCCGTCCGGACTGCTCGCAAGTTATCCTTATGGGTGCTGTCCTTAAAGGCAAGGGATGAGCACCAGAAGCGCAACGCGGTTGATGATGCATCCGGTTTCGCATAAACCCGTTCCTTAACGAACACCCATGGGAACGAAGCGGACAAGGGAGCATCGGCCGGTGAAACTGCTAGAGGGAAAGCGTGGCCTGATCATGGGGCTTGCGAATGACAAGTCGATCGCCTGGGGCATCGCTCGGGCCTGCGCCGAACAGGGGGCAGAGCTGGCAATTTCCTATCAGGGAGAGCTGTTTCGCAAACGCGCGGTGCCGCTGGCCGAAAAGCTGGGCTGCAAGGTGATGATCGATTGCGACGTGTCCGATCCGGCTTCGCTCGATACTGCCTTCGGCAAGATCGAACAGGCCTGGGGCGGGCTTGATTTCGTTGTCCACGCCATCGGATTTTCCGACAAGGAAGAACTGCGCGGGCGCTATGTGGACACCTCGCCCGAAAATTTTGCCATGACGATGAACATCTCGGTCTATTCCTTCACCGCCGTCGCGCAACGCGCCGAACGCCTGATGGGGGAAACGGGCGGCGCGATGCTGACGCTTACCTATTACGGCGCCGAAAAGGTGATGCCCCATTACAACGTGATGGGCGTGGCCAAGGCCGCCCTTGAGGCCAGCGTGAAATATCTGGCCGAAGACCTGGGCAGGAAGAACATCCGAGTCAATGCCATTTCGGCCGGTCCGATCAAGACACTGGCGGCCTCGGGCATAGGCGATTTCCGCTATATCCTGAAGTGGAATCAACTGAACTCTCCCCTGCGCCGCAACGTGACCCAGAACGAGGTGGGCAGCACGGCGATGTTTCTGGTTTCGGATCTTGCCGCCGGAATTACCGGAGAGAACATTCATGTGGACGCCGGCTATCACGTGGTGGGCATGAAGGCGGTGGATGCGCCCGACATCGACGTGGTCACGAAACGCAGGCCCGGAGGCGGGCAATGACCCAGCGCCTGCCCCATGAAAAGGGTTTTCACATCAGCTGGGATCAGATCCATCGCGATGCCCGTGCGCTGGCCTGGCGCCTTGACGGCCAGGGCCCCGACGCAGGTGCCTGGAAGGCGGTGGTGGCGATCACCCGCGGCGGCATGGCCCCGGCGATGATCATCGCACGCGAACTCGATATCCGGGTGGTCGATACGATCAGCGTCAAGTCCTACGATCACCAGAAGCAGTCCGAGGCACGTATCCTGAAATCCCCCGATACCAAGGTCATGGGCAGCGATGGTGCGGGGGTGCTGATCGTCGATGATCTGGTGGACAGCGGCAAGACGCTGGAACTGGTGCGCCGGATGTATCCCCGGGCCCATTTCGCCACCGTCTATGCCAAGCCCAAGGGCAAGCCGATGGTGGACAGCTATATCACCGAGGTCAGCCAGGATACCTGGATCTTCTTCCCCTGGGACATGGCACTGCAATATGTCGAGCCCTATCGGGGCACCGACTGACCCCCGAATGGCCCCGCGCGCACCGATCAATCCGGCGATCGCGGCCACCATGGAGCCGCCGGTGATGATGGCGCGCCGCTGGCTCGACGGGGTGGAATTCCCGCCCGAGCGGCCATTGATCAATGTCAGCCAGGCCGCCCCGGTGGCACCCCCGCCAGCCCCCCTGCGCAACGCCATTGCCGAAACGGCCCGCCAGGATGATTCGGCCCATCTCTATGGTCCGGTGCTGGGCATGGCCGAACTGCGCGCCGAAGTGGCGGCACAGTGGTCAGCCGCCTACGAAGGCGAAATCACCCCCGCAAACGTGGCCATTACCGCCGGCTGCAACCAGGCTTTCGCCGCCGCCCTCGCCACGCTTGCCGGGCCGGGCGATGAGGTGATCCTGCCCTCGCCCTGGTATTTCAATCACAGGATGTGGCTTGACATGCAGAGGGTGCACACGGTGCCGCTTGCAACCGGCGACGATCTGCTGCCCTGCCCCGAACGGGCCGCCCGGCTGATCACCTCGCGCACCCGCGCGATCGTGCTTGTCACGCCAAACAATCCTGGCGGCACGGAATATCCGACCGGCCTGCTGCGCGCCTTCCTTGATCTGGCCCGGCGGCGGGGGCTGGCGCTTGTCATTGATGAAACCTATCGCGATTTCCACTCTGCCCCGGGCGCGCCGCATGATCTGTTCGCCGATCCCGACTGGCCCGACACGCTGATCCAGCTCTATTCCTTTTCCAAGGCCTACCGGCTGACGGGGCACCGGGTGGGGGCGATGATCGCCGCCCCCGCACGGCTGGCGGAAGCGGAAAAATTCCTTGATACCGTGGGGATCTGCCCCGGCCAGCTGGGCCAGCGGGCGGCGCTGTGGGGAATGCGCAACCTCGGCAGCTGGCTGGCCGGCGAGCGGGCCGAGATCCTGGCCCGCCGCGCCGCCATCGCCGCCGGCCTCGCCAGGCTGCCCGGCTGGCGCCTGATGGGGGCCGGCGCCTATTTCGCCTATGTGCACCACCCCTTCGCCGAAAACGCACAGGCCCTTGCCCCCGACCTGGTGCGCAGGGCCGGGATCCTGATGCTGCCCGGCACCATGTTCCGCCCTGCTGGCGATCCGGCCGGGGCAGAGGAATTCCGCATCGCATTCGCCAATATCGACACCGAAGGAATCGATACCCTTCTCGCGCGCCTTGCCGCCCTGCCCTTGCCCCCTGGCACACAACCGCCTAAGTAACGCTGAACACGTGCGATATCAGCAAGAACGGGGCGCCCACCGCATGGCCAAGGAAAGCATCACCAAGAAGGCTTCGAACACCATAGTCTGGATCATCCTGCTGTTGCTCATCCTGGGGCTGGCGGGTTTCGGCGTTACCAATTTCGGCGGTTCGGTGGGCTCGATCGGTGCCGTCGGCGATCAGGAAATCGACATCCGGGAATACCAGCGCACCCTGCAGCAGGAACTGCGCGCCCTCGAAGCAGAAACCGGCAAGCCGGCAAGCCTTTCCGAAGCCATGGCCAGCGCCGGAATAGACCGGCGCGTTCAGCAACGCCTGATCCTCGCCGCCGCACTTGACGACGAAGCCGCACGCCTGGGCATATCGGCCGGCGATACGGCGGTGCGCGACGAAATCCTTTCCTCTCCCGCCTTTCAGGGGCTTGACGGGAAATTCGATCGCGAAACCTATCGCCTGACCCTTGAGCAGGCCGGCATGAGCGAAGCCGAATACGAAAACCTGCTGCGCCGCGAGATGGCGCGCACCATCCTGCAGAATGCGGTGATCGGCGCTGTCTCGGCGCCCGAATCCCTGCGCGAAGCCTATCTCGGATTTGCCGGCGAACGACGCAACTTCACCTGGGTACGGCTGGGCCTGAACGACCTGCCCCAACCGCTGCCCGCCCCCGACGAGGCGCAGTTGAAGGAATATTACCAGAGCCACACCGCCGATTTCACCCTGCCCGAGATGAAGGCGTTTACCTATGTCTGGGTCACCCCGGAGATGCTGGCCGAGCGGATCGAACCCGACGAGGCGGAACTGAAGCAGCTTTACGAAAGCCGCCTTGCGGAATATGTGATCCCTGAACGGCGAACCGTCGAACGGCTGGTCTTTCCCACCGGGGAAGAGGCCGAAACCGCCATGAAACGGCTGGAAAGCGGCGCGGTCGGCTTTGCCGATCTGGTTGCCGAACGCGGCCTGTCGCCGGCCGACATCACCCTGAGCGAAGTCACCCGTGAGCAGCTTGATGCGGCGGGAGATGCGGTTTTTGCGCTGGAAGAACCGGGGCTTGCGGGGCTGCATGCCACGCCGCTCGGCCCGGCAATCTTCCGCGTGAGCGAAATATTCCCGGCACAGGAAACCACCTTTGACGAGGCCCGCCCGGCCCTGGAAACGGAACATGCATTGCAACAGGCCCGACGCAGGATCGCCGCCTTCGAATCCGAAATCGAAGATCTGATCGCCGGCGGCGCAACGCTTGAGGAGGTGGCCGAGGAAACCGATCTTGAACTTGGCAGGATCGAATGGGCCGAGGGCATGGGCGACGGCATCGCCGACTATGAAGCCTTCCGCCAGGCGGCCAAGGCGGCGAAAGCCGGCGATTTCCCCGAACTGCACCGCCTTGAAGACGGCGGTATCTTCGCCCTGCGCTTCGACACGATGGTTGCACCGCGTGTCGAAGAGTTCGAAAAGGTCCGCGACAGGGTGATTGCTGCCTGGGAAACCCGGGAAAGCGAAAAGGCGCTGCGGGCGCTGGCCGAAGAACTTGCTCCGCAATTCGCCGAAGGGGCCGATCTGGCGGCGCGCGGCCATACGATGACCGTGGAACAGGACATCACCCGCGGCGATTACATCGGCGGCACGCCTCTTGAATTCCTGCCCTCCGTCTTCGAGATGCAGAAGGGCGAGGTGAAGATACTCGAAGGGTTCGGCGCGGCCTTCCTGGTGCGCCTTGACGACATCCTGCCCCCGGACGAGGAGCGCCCCGAGCTTGCCCGGATCCGCGCGGCGCTCGATTCCCGGTTGCGCCAGGCAATCGCGCAGGATCTGTTTGCCCATTACGTGGGCGAGATCCAGCGCCGGGCCGGCATCCGCCTGAACCCGGCAGCGATCAATGCCGTTCACGCCCAGTTCCCCTGAGGCCGCTCTCCCGAGGCACACCATGCAGCTCAGCCCGTCGTTCGAACAGTTCGCAGCCGGCTACAATGCCGGCAGATCGCAGCTGGTGCACACCCGCCTGGCGGCCGATCTCGACACGCCGGTTTCGCTGATGCTGAAACTGACCGAGGCACGCGACGACAGCTTTCTGCTGGAATCGGTAACCGGGGGCGAGCTGCGCGGGCGCTATTCGATCATCGGCATGAAACCGGATCTGATCTGGCGGTGCCGGGGCGAGACGGCCGAGATCAACCGCAGCGCCCGAATCGACAGGAACAGCTTCACGCCCGAAACCGCGCCGCCCCTTGAAAGCCTGCGCGCGCTGATCGCCGAAAGCCGCATCGGGATTCCCCCCGGGCTTCCGGCCGCGGCGGCCGGGCTGTTCGGATATCTCGGCTATGACATGGTGCGCCTTGTCGAGCACCTGCCTCACAGCAACCCCGATCCTCTGGGGGTGCCCGACGCGGTGCTGTTGCGCCCCTCGGTGGTGGTGGTGCTCGACGGCGTGAAGGGTGAGGTGATCGTGGTTGCCCCGGCCTGGGCCGGCAGTGGCCTTTCGGCACGCGCGGCCCATGCCCAGGCCGCCGAGCGGGTGCAGGACGCGATCCGCGACATGGAACGCCACCTGCCCGCCACCAGCCGCGATCTGGGTGCCGAGGCCCCGGCGTCCGAGCCGGTATCGAATTTCACCCGCGCCGATTACCTGGCGGCGGTCGAGAAGGCCCGCGAATACATCCGCAAGGGCGATATCTTCCAGGTGGTGCCCTCGCAGCGCTGGTCAATGCCCTTCGCGCTGCCACCCTTCGCGCTTTATCGCAGCCTGCGGCGCACCAATCCTTCGCCCTTCATGTTCTATTTCAACTTCGGCGGTTTCCAGGTGATCGGCGCCAGCCCCGAAATCCTGGTGCGGGTATTTGACCGTGAAATCACCATCCGCCCGATCGCGGGCACCCGTCCGCGCGGCGCCACCCCCGAGGAGGATCGCGCCTTCGAGGCCGAACTTCTGGCCGACGAAAAGGAGCGCGCCGAACACCTGATGCTGCTCGACCTGGGCCGCAACGACGTGGGCCGGGTGGCCAGGATCGGCACCGTGCGCCCGACTGAAAAATTCATCGTCGAGCGCTACAGCCACGTGATGCATATCGTCTCGAACGTTGTGGGCCGGCTCGACGACAGCCGCGATGCGCTTTCCGCCCTGCTGGCCGGCCTGCCCGCCGGCACGGTTTCGGGGGCACCGAAGGTGCGGGCGATGGAGATCATCGACGAGCTCGAACCCGAAAAGCGCGGCATCTACGGCGGCGGGGTGGGATATTTCTCGGCCGGGGGCGACATGGACATGTGCATCGCCCTGCGCACCGCCGTGGTGAAGGACGAAACGCTTTACATCCAGGCCGGCGGCGGCGTGGTGCATGACAGCAACCCCGAGGCCGAATTCCAGGAAACCGTGAACAAGGCCAAGGCGATCCGCCGCGCCGCCGAGGAAGCAGGACGCTTCACCGGCGGCACCGGCAACCGCTGAAACCGGCCCCCCGCCCGAACATACTGCCGTTCCCTGCCCCGCAACCTGCCCGGATCCATAAAATCAGAATTATTTCAGCCCCTCCCATCCCCGGCGTTTTACCCTTCGTTAACCCCTGCCCCCGAGACTCGAGGGCCAGGTGGGGGTGTGAGCAGGAGAAGGAAAATGCATGTCCTTCCGATCCAGGCGACGCAAACGCCCGATCCCGTGGCCGCTGCACGCCCAGCAGGCGCGCCCCGGCCGCCGGTGCAGGCTCTCGCTGCGGGCCACGAAACACGCAATGATTCCGCCGGCGCAGGCGCCGGAAACGACACCCGGAATTCCGCCCGCGATACCGCAGTTGCACTGGCCCAGCTCCGCGCGGTTCTTGCGCCCCGCCCCGATCCCGACCGGCCGGTTGGCCCGCCGCCGGCCTTTGAAGCCAACCTGCTGGAAACCGAGCGCGAACGCCTGCGGGCCGGCCTTGCAGAAGAAAGGCACACCCCCGCGGCGCAGCAACCGGGCGAAGCCAGCCGGGCCGGGGCCGGAAACGGCACCCGGGAAAGCCCCGATACCGCCCCTCTCACGCCCGGTTCCGCTGCCACGGACCGCCCCTCCTTCGGCCCCTGGGGCGCAGCAGAGCCGGATCCGGCAACGGCGCCGCCCGGGGGGACAACCTCTGCCGGCCGCAGCGGACCTTCACGGATCGACATCACGCTCTGAACCCGGCCCCGCAGCGCAAACACAGGCCGCGGCCGCCGCCTGCCGAAGATTGTCTCCGCAAGCCCGCGCCGGCGGAAGGCTGCTGCCGCCACCCGGCCTGCTCTCCTATTCTGCCGCGCAGCTGCTGCCGGGGTTGTTCGGATGGGTCGTCCAGTTGGCGTATTCCCTTTCCACCACCTTGCCGGTGCGCGGGTCCACCTCGCCCGGCTGCAACCGGCGCATGGTAATGCAGCCTTCGACCGGGCAGACATCCACACACAGGTTGCAGGCAACGCATTCCTCGTCCTTCACGGTGAACACCCGGTCTTCGCTCATGGCGATTGCCTGATGGCTGGTGTCCTCGCAGGCCGCATAGCACCGTCCGCACTTGATGCAGAGTTCCTGATCGATCACCGCCTTGGTAACGTAATTGAGATTGAGGAACTGCCAGTCGGTCACATTGGGAACCGCCCGACCGATGAAATCATCCAGCCCGGCATGGCCCTTCTCGTCCATCCAGTCGGACAACCCCGCGATCATTTCTTCCACGATGCGGAATCCATAGGTCATGGCTGCGGTGCAGACCTGCACGCAGCCCGCGCCAAGCGCCATGAATTCGGCCGCGTCCTTCCAGGTGGTAATGCCGCCGATGGCCGAGATCGGCTTGCCGGCGGTTTCCGGGTCGCGGGCGATTTCCGCCACCATGTTGAGCGCGATCGGCTTCACCGCCGGGCCGCAATAGCCGCCGTGGGTGCCCTTGCCGTCAATCGTGGGTTCGGGGGCCATGGTGTCGAGATCGACGGCGGTGATGGAGTTGATCGTGTTGATCAGGCTCACCGCATCGGCCCCGCCCCTGAAGGCGGCGCGGGCCGGCTGGCGGATATCGGTGATGTTGGGGGTAAGCTTCACGATCACCGGCATGCGGGTATTCGCCTTGCACCAGCGCGCCACCATTTCCACATATTCGGGCACCTGCCCCACGGCCGATCCCATGCCGCGCTCGCTCATCCCGT
This sequence comes from Paracoccaceae bacterium, assembly GCA_026989355.1. Lineage (GTDB taxonomy): Bacteria > Pseudomonadota > Alphaproteobacteria > Rhodobacterales > Rhodobacteraceae > WFVA01. Next base: position 23,140 of record JALSJM010000019.1, read on the forward strand.
GCGGGCAGCCGAAGTTGAGTTCGATTCCGTCGGCGCCGGTATCCTCGACCAGCGGCAGGATCCGCTTCCAGGCCTCTTCCTCGCAGGGAACCATCAGCGAAACCACCAGCGCGCGATCCGGCCAGTCGCGCTTCACCGCCTTGATTTCACGCAGGTTCACTTCGAGCGGACGGTCGGTGATCAGTTCGATGTTGTTGAGCCCGAGCAGACGGCGGTCGGCGCCCCAGATCGCTCCATAACGCGGCCCGTTCACATTGACCACCGGAGGCCCGGCCTCGCCCAGGGTTTTCCACACCACGCCGCCCCATCCGGCCTCGAAGGCGCGGCGAACATTGTATTCCTTGTCCGTCGGCGGGGCGGATGCCAGCCAGAACGGATTGGGGGATTTTATACCCACGAAATTCGTTGAAAGATCAGCCATTTGCAAGCCTCCCTTAAGCCATCAGAGTGGCGTGAATATCTTCGGCGGCATCACGGCCCTCGGCCACGGCGGTCACGGTCAGGTCATCGCCGCCGCTGGCGCAGTCCCCCCCGGCCCAGATGCCTTCCAGCGTGGTCCGCCCCGCCCCCGTGACCGCGATCTTGCCGTTGTCGATCTTCAGCCCCTCGGGCGCGCCAAGAAGCGTCTGGCCGATGGCCTTCATCACCTGATCGGCCCGCAGGCGGAAGGTTTCCCCGGTGCCCACCAGCGTGCCTTCTTCCGTGCGGGTGTATTCGAATTCGACCGCGCTCACCCGCCCCCCTTCGCCATGCAGCGTTACGGGCCGGGCGTTGGTAACGATATGCACGCCCTTCGAGGCAGCCAGATCCTGCTCATAGCGCGAAGCGGGCATGCGTTCGCGGCCGCGGCGATAGACAAGATGCACGTTCAGCGCGCCCAGCAGCCTTGCCTGCACCGCAGCATCGATCGCCGTCATCCCGCCGCCGATCACCACCACATCGCGCCCCACCGGCACCTGCGCCGGATCTTCGGCCTGGCGCAGATCGGCGATGAAATCCACAGCGTTCACCACCCCGTCGAGATCTTCGCCTGCGATACCCAGCGCATTGACCCCCTGCAGGCCGATGGCCAGAAAGACGGCATCGAAATCCCTTCGCAGATCCTCAAGCGAAAGCCCCTTGCCCAGGCGCTGACCGTTCTTCACCTCGATCCCGCCGATACGCATCAGCCAGGCCACCTCGCGCTGGGCGAAACCGCCTGCTGTCTTGTAGGCGGCAATGCCGTATTCGTTCAGGCCGCCGGGCCTGGGGCGGGCATCGAAAATCACCACGTCATGCCCCTTCATGGCCAGCCGATGGGCGCAAGACAGCCCCGCCGGCCCCGCACCCACCACCGCAATGCGCCGGCCGGTTGACGCGCCACGCACGAAGGGGTGCGTGTTCTTCGCCATCAGATGATCGGTGGCGTAGCGCTGAAGGCGGCCGATCTCTACCGGGTCGTCTTCGGCGGTATTGCGCACGCAGGCTTCCTCGCAAAGCGTTTCCGTGGGACAGACGCGCGCGCACATGCCGCCAAGGATGTTCTGCGCGAAGATCGTGCGCGCCGCCGCATCCACCGATCGGGTGGAAATCTCACGGATGAACATCGGAATGTCGATCTCTGTGGGGCAGGCGATCGTGCAGGGGGCATCGTGGCAGAAATAGCAGCGGTCTGCCGCCACGGCGGCCTCATGCGCATCCATCGGCGGGTGCAGATCGGCAAAATTTTCAGCGATCTCGGCGGCGGGCAACCGTTCCGGCACGATTCCCGGTGTCAGAGGGCTGTTGGCCATGCTCTTCTTCCCTGTTGTCTTCAGTTGCAGTTGCATGCTTCTTGCAGAGAGCCTGCCACAGGTTTTATTTTTTATCAATTGGTAAATTTAGCGCCTCTCGTCCCGGATTGACGCATTTCCGGCCCGGATACGCTTTCCTCGCCCGATCCTCTTGCGTATAAAGCGGCAAACCCGCAGGTGGCTGCGGGGAATCCGGGCCGCACGGCAATGCGGACCAGCAGTGTTGAGGAAAGAGATGGCAAAGAAACCGGCTGACCAGACCCGTGAAAGCGATGTGGCCTTCATCAAGGCGCTTGCCGAGATGCTTGATGAAAACGACCTGACGGAACTTCAGGTGAAACGCGAATACGGCGAGGGCGACAGGCTGACCGTGCGAGTGAGCCGGACCAGCGCCGTCGTCCCTGCGCCCCAGGCTCCGGCCGTTCCGGTCGCCCCTGCCTCTCCCGCGGCCGCAGCTCCGCCCCCGGCGGCGGCAGCCCCGGCACCTGCCGAAATCCAGCCCCCCGAAGACCCGGCGGCCCTGCCCGGCGCCGTGACTTCGCCCATGGTCGGAACCGCCTATCTGCAGCCCGAACCGGGGGCCGAGCCCTTCGTGACCATCGGCAGTCAGGTGGCCGAGGGCGATACGCTGCTGATCATCGAGGCGATGAAAACCATGAATCCCATCCCTGCGCCGCGCGCCGGCACGGTCAGGCGCATCCTGGTGGGCGATGGCGAACCGGTGGAATTCGGCGCGCCGCTGATGGTCATCGAATAGGGGCGCGGCGATGTTCGACAAGATCCTGATCGCCAACCGCGGCGAGATCGCGCTTCGCGTGGTGCGTGCCTGCCGCGAGATGGGCATCCGCTCGGTGGCCGTCCATTCCACCGCCGATTCGGATGCCATGCATGTGCGCATGGCCGACGAGGCCGTCTGCATCGGCCCGCCCCCGAGTGACAAGAGCTACCTCTCGATACCGGCAATCGTTTCGGCCTGCGAGATCTCGGGCGCCCAGGCGGTGCATCCGGGCTATGGCTTCCTGTCCGAAAACGCCAGCTTCGTGCAGATTCTCGAAGATCACGACATCACCTTCATCGGCCCCACCGCCGAGCACATCCGCATCATGGGCGACAAGATCACCGCCAAGGAAACCATGAAGAAGCTGGGCGTGCCCTGCGTGCCCGGCTCGGACGGCGGGGTGCCCACGCTGGAAGAGGCCCGCCGCATCGCCGCCGATATCGGCTATCCGGTGATCGTCAAGGCCACCGCCGGAGGCGGCGGGCGGGGCATGAAACTGGCCCTCACCCCCGACGATCTGGACGAGGCCTTCCAGACGGCGCGCTCCGAAGCCAGGGCCTGTTTCGGAAATGACGAGGTCTATATCGAAAAATACCTGCAGAAGCCGCGTCACATCGAAGTGCAGGTGTTTGGCGACGGCAAGGGCAATGCCGTGCATCTGGGCGAGCGCGACTGCTCGCTTCAGCGCCGCCACCAGAAGGTTCTGGAAGAAGCCCCCGGCCCCGCGATCACCCCCGAGATGCGCGCCCATATCGGCAGGATCTGCGCCGATGCGGTGGCCGGCATCGATTACCGCGGCGCCGGCACGATCGAATTCCTCCATGAAAACGGAGAATTCTATTTCATCGAGATGAACACCCGCCTGCAGGTGGAACACCCGGTAACGGAAGCCGTGTTCGGAGTGGACCTGGTGCGCGAGCAGATCCGGGTGGCCGAGGGGCTGCCCATGTCATTCACCCAGGGCGATCTGGAAATCCACGGCCATGCGATCGAGGTGCGCATCAATGCCGAGCGCCTGCCCGGTTTCACCCCCTGCCCCGGCACCATCACCCAGTTTCACGCCCCCGGCGGGCTGGGCGTGCGCATCGACAGCGCCCTTTACGACGGCTACACCATCCCCCCCTATTACGACAGCCTGATCGGCAAGCTGATCGTTCACGGACGCGATCGTCCCGAAGCGCTGGCGCGGCTGAAACGCGCCCTTGGCGAGCTGATCATCGATGGTGTGGACACGACCATTCCGCTGTTCGAGGCCCTGCTTGAGGAACAGGCCATCCTGAGTGGCGATTACGACATCCACTGGCTTGAAAAATGGTTGCAAGAAAAGTTTTCCTGAAGCGCCCCGGCGCGCTTCCGATGAACGATGGATAGCGGATATGCGCCCGATCTTCTTCTTGATGCCTATGCCGCGGGCGTATTTCCGATGGCCGAATCGCGCGATGCAAAGGGCGTGTTCTGGATGGATCCGCATCAGCGCGGAATATTCGAGCTTGATCGCTTTCACATCTCGCGCAGCCTGGCCCGCCTGATCCGCCGGGAAACCCTTGAAATCCGCCTGGACAGCCGCTTTGGCGATGTGGTTGCTGCCTGCGCCGAGCGCCCGGAAACCTGGATCAGCCACCGCCTGGAAGCCCTTTACCGTGCAGTTCATCGGGCAGGCCACGCCCATTCGGTCGAGGTGTGGGAAAACGGCGCGCTGGTCGGCGGCGTGTTCGGCATCGCCCTTGGCGGGGCCTTCTTCGGGGAAAGCATGTTCTCGCGGCGCCCGAATGCTTCGAAAGTGGCGCTGGCCTATCTTGTGGACCGGTTGCGCGAAGGCGGCTTCACCCTGTTCGATACCCAGTTTCTTACCCCGCATCTGGCCTCGCTCGGGGCGGTGGAAATTCCGCGCGCGGAATATCGCCGGCGCCTGACCCGGGCCCTGGAGCAGCCGGCCGATTTTCATCGCCAGGGGGCGGTTCCGCGCGGTCAGTCGGTATTGCAGCGCAATACCCAGACATCATGGCGCGCATGATCAAGTGCATTGAGCGCCGGCGCCGAGGCGATCATCCAGCCACGAAAAACCGGAGTATCCCCTTTGCGAAGATCGGTGATTTCGAGATAGGCAAAGGCATCGCCCGCCGGATTGCCCGAAGGATAACGGCACTCCCGCAGCCGCACGAGAAGGCCGCCGAACCGGGCCTCCTGGCCGGAGTCCAGGGTGATATCACGCACCGAACCGTCAAGCTTGTCGAGCCCGCGCAATACCGCCCCCCGGGCGGTTTCGACCTGGGCCGCAGCTCCCTCTCCGGCCCCGGCAAGGGTCAGGCTCAGAAGGGCAGCGACACAGATACTCGCCCCGCCCGTCATTCCGGCGCGCTTTCCGATTCCGCCGCGGCCACGGCCGAAGAGCCGACGAATTTCATCAACAGGCCGATCAGGCTGACGGCGCCCTGGGTGTCTTCTATCTCGTCTCCCGGCTCCAGATAGAACAGCGATCCGCCGGGTATGATCTCGACGAAACTGCCACCAAGAAGCCCTTCCGATGCCACCACCACCGCACTGTCATCCGGAATGCGGACATGCGAGGCCACGGTAAAGGTGGTTTCGGCACGATAGGTTTCGGGATTGAGGCGGATGTCGGTTACCGAACCAAGCTTGACCCCGGCAAGACGCACATCGGTACCGACGCTCACCCCTTCGGCCGAGCGGAAACTTGCGTGCAGCGGATAGCGATCCCCGCTCCCCGTACCGATACCGGTTGACTGGCGCGCGTAAAGCGCGAAGGCGGCGGCGGCCGCGATCACGATTCCCCCGGCAATGATTTCCCTTGCATTCGCAGACATCGCAGCGATCCCGGCCCCTATGTCCTATTCGGGCCGCCAGGGCTCATAGTCGCGCCACTCTTTCGGGCGCCCCCGCAGGATCGATCCGGCCGGTGCATAGGCCCGGAGCGTGCCGGTCGGATTGGGCACATGGGGCTTTTCCCAGGGCTTGCGGGCAAGCGGGCGTTCGCTGGGCGGTTCGTCCCATGTGTAATGCAGCCAGCCGTGCCAGTCGGGCGGAATGCGGCTTGCTTCGGGTTCGCCGTTGTAGCACACCCAGCGGCGCTTGCCGTCCTTGCTGCGGTAATAGACATTGCCCTCTTCATCCTCACCCACGCGCACGCCCCTCAGCCAGGTATGGATCTGGGTGCCGATGGTCTGACCGTGCCACCAGGTGAGAAGCCGCAGAATGAAATTCATGAAAGCCCTCCGTTGCTTTTCCCCCATATGAACCATCCCGCCGCCGAGGTCCAGTGGCAAAGCCCCGCAAAGGCCCTTCAGCCGGGCCACGGCAGCCGCGCCGTGACCTCGATCTCGATCTTCATCACCGGGTCGATCAGCCCGGCCTCGATCATCGTTGCCGCCGGCGGAGCCTTGCCGAAGGCTTCGCGCAGAAGCGGCCAGCAGGGAGCGAAATCGGCCCGGTCGGGCAGGATGTAGCGCACGCGCACCACGTCGCGAAAAGAGGCACCGGCCTTCTTCAGGGCGGCTTCGATATGTGCAAGGGAAAGCCGGCACTGATCGACAACGCTTTCGGGAATTTCGCCGCCGGCGTGATCCTGCCCCGTGGTGCCCGACACGAACACCCATTCCCCGGCCACCACCGCCCGGCAATAGGCAGCCTGCCCTTCGTAAGGAGAACCCGAGGCGATCCGCCGGACCGCCGGGCCGGTTTTCTCAGCCGGCACTGGCCTCTTCCTTGTCGGCACTCTCGGCATAGATCAGCAGCGGCGGCGCCTGACCGTTCACGGCCTCTTCGTTCACCACCACTTCGGTGACGTTTTCGAGCCCCGGCAGTTCGAACATGGTATCAAGCAGGATGTCTTCCATGATCGAACGCAGCCCCCGCGCGCCCGTCTTGCGCTTGATCGCCCGCCTGGCAATGGCGCGCAGGGCTTCATCGGTGAAGGTAAGCCGAGCATCCTCCAGCTCGAACAGGCGCTGATACTGCTTGACCAGCGCGTTCTTGGGCTGGGTGAGAATCGTCACCAGCGCGTCTTCATCAAGGTCGGTCAGGGTGGCGATCACCGGCAGACGGCCGACAAATTCGGGAATCAGGCCGAATTTCAGAAGATCCTCGGGCTCCAGATCCTGGAATACCTCGCCGATGTTGCGCTCGTCCTCGTCCTTCACGTCGGCACCGAAGCCGATGGCCGATCCCTTGCCGCGCTGGCTGATGATCCTGTCAAGCCCGGCAAAGGCGCCGCCGCAGATGAACAGGATGTTGGTGGTATCCACCTGCAGGAATTCCTGCTGCGGATGCTTGCGCCCGCCCTGAGGCGGCACGCTGGCCACCGTGCCCTCCATGATTTTCAGAAGCGCCTGCTGCACACCCTCGCCCGAGACATCCCGGGTGATCGAGGGATTATCCGACTTGCGGGTGATCTTGTCCACCTCGTCGATATAGACGATACCACGCTGAGCGCGTTCCACATTGTAATCCGAGGCCTGCAGAAGCTTCAGGATGATGTTTTCCACATCCTCGCCCACATAACCGGCTTCCGTCAGGGTGGTGGCGTCGGCCATGGTGAAGGGCACATCAAGGATGCGCGCCAGCGTCTGTGCCAGCAGCGTCTTGCCACAACCGGTGGGACCGATCAGCAGTATGTTGGATTTGGCAAGCTCGATGTCACCGGCCTTCTCGGCGTTGTTGAGGCGCTTGTAGTGGTTGTGCACCGCAACCGAAAGCACCCGCTTGGCATGTTCCTGGCCGATCACGTAATCGTCCAGCACATCGCAGATTTCCTGTGGCGTGGGCACCCCGTCGCCGGCCTTCAGACCCGAGGATTTGGTCTCCTCCCGGATGATGTCCATGCACAGTTCGACGCATTCATCGCAGATGAACACGGTCGGCCCCGCGATCAGCTTGCGCACCTCATGCTGGCTCTTGCCGCAGAAAGAGCAGTAGAGGGTATTCTTGCTGTCGCTGCTCGAATTATTCGCCATCCTTTACCTCTGAGGCTGTTCGTTCCGTTCTCTGTCTCCGGTCTGATCCGGCATCGTCCGGCTTCCGTTCCCGGCTTTCTGCTTCCTGCTTCCTGCTTCCGGCCGGGGCGCCCCTCGGCCGCAGCTTAGGGCAGCCATTCGCATTCCACAATCTCAAAATCGCCGGACGGGCGGGCCTGCCTCACGGCGGATTCAGCTCTTTTCCTCTTCGTCCGTTCCGGGGCGGCTTTCAACGATCTCGTCGATCAGGCCAAAGGCCCTTGCCTCTTCGGGCGACATGAAATTGTCGCGCTCCAGCGCATTTTCCACATCCTTCAGCTTCTGGCCGGTGTGCTTGACGTAGATCTCGTTCAGACGACGTTTGAGCTTCAGCGTCTCCTCGGCGTGGATCATGATGTCGGTGGCCTGCCCCTGAAAGCCGCCCGAAGGCTGATGCACCATGATCCGTGCATTGGGCAGTGCATGGCGCATGCCCGGCGCCCCGGCCGCCAGCAGCAGCGAGCCCATGCTGGCCGCCTGCCCCACCACCAGCGTGCTGACCTTCGGGCGGATGTATTGCATGGTATCATAGATCGACAACCCCGACGTCACCACACCGCCGGGGCTGTTGATATACATCGAGATTTCCTTCTTCGGGTTTTCGGCTTCCAGATGCAGCAGCTGCGCCACCACGAGGCTTGCCATCGCGTCATGCACCGGGCCGGTAACGAAGATGATCCGTTCCTTCAGAAGGCGCGAGAAGATGTCATAGGCGCGTTCACCCCGCGCGGTCTGCTCAACCACCATCGGCACCAGCGTATTCATGTAGTGTTCATAGGGATTGTTCATTTCAACCTGCCTTCTCGAACTGCCTTCGTTGCCCGGCAATCAGTACCGCATATTGCCTAGGGGAGTCTTAGTTGTGCGTCCGCCCACCTGCAAGCGGCAATCGCCACCGAAGGCCCGGGCTGCGGCAATCGGGCCGGTTCACCTGTCCTGATGACGCAAAATTCTTTTCAAATCGTCAATGCCGTCATCGGACAGGAAAGCCCCCGTGCCCGCACCGGCCCCGGAAGGCGCGGCAGCACCGCAAAGACGCGGCAGGAACCGCCCCTTCTGGGCGGCGATGAAATCGTGCACGACGCGGATTGCCGGAGTCATGTGCAGATCGGTGCGGTGCAGCAGATACCATTGCCGGATGATCGGCATCCCTTCGGCGTCAAGCGCCACCAGACGGCCGGCATTCAGTTCCTCGGTTACCGTGTGCTGCGAGATCAGCGCAATCCCGAGGCCGGCCATCACTGCCTGCTTGATGGTCTCGTTGGTGCCCATCTCGATCATCCGATAGGGCGCACCTTCACCAATGCGATCAAGATAGCGGGTCATCAGGATGCGGGTGCCGGAGCCTTCCTCGCGCGAGATGAACAGCTGGTCAAGCAGATCGGCAGGCGCGATCCGCCCTCCGCCGGCCAGCGGGTGCCCGGAAGCGGCGATCATCACATGCGGATGCGCGCCGATCGACGTGACGATGCAGGGCGGGGTGCGCGGTGGCCGGCCCATGATCGCCAGGTCGATGGTCTGCTGCTGCAGCGCGGTGATCGTTACGTCACGGTTACCCACCCGCAGCAGCACATCGATCCCCGGATGCGCACGCTGCAGCGCCGCAACCAGCCCGGGCGCGAAATACTTGGCGGTCGAGACCACCCCCAGCACCACCACCCCCGACTGTCCGTCGCGCAGCGCCCGAATGCGCCGCGCGGCGCCGTCAAGCGCCGCACGGATGGTGTGATCGGCCTCGAGCAGGGCTTCGCCTTCGGGCGTCAGCCTCCCGCCGCCGGCACCGCCGCGGCGCAAGAGCTTGCAGCCGGCGTTCTCTTCCAGAAGGCGCAGCTGTGTGTGCACCGCCGGGGCCGTCAGCCCCAGCGTATCGGCCGCGGCGGTGATCGAGCCGGATTCAGCCACCGCCCTGAGCGCACGCAACTGCTTGAAGGTTATGGAATCCGTCTTCATGTTAAAATTTTCTTACTCTCACTTTTGATTAATTAAATTTTATAAATGCATCGAACCTGCCATAGCAAGGTATTGCGCGCGTCATGTCAGAATCGGGGGATATCATGCAACCGCAGCAGCAGACCATCATCGACAACAAGCATATCCCTGAGCGCCTGCGCCCGGCCATTGCCAGCCTGTGCGCCGTCGGTGCCGATCTCGCACATCTGATCGCACGCGGCCCGCTTGGCGGGGCCCTGGGGGCAGCGGTGGGCGAGAACACCGACGGTGACCAGCAGAAGGCGCTTGACGTGATGGCCGACGAGGCCTTTTCCGACGCGCTGAAAGATGCCGGCGTGCGCTGGTATGCCTCGGAAGAACAGGAAGAGGTGGTGGAGCTTGATCCCGCGGGCAGCCTGGCCCTGGCAATCGATCCGCTGGACGGCTCGTCCAACATCGACGTGAACGTGTCGATCGGCACGATCTTCTCGGTCTTCGATGCCGGCGACGACGCCAATGCAAGCTTCCTGCGCCCGGCCCGCGAACAGATTGCCGCCGGCTATATCATCTATGGCCCGCAGACGGGGCTGATGATCACCTTCGGGGCGGGCACGATGTTCTTCGTGCTCGATCCCGACAGCAACCGTTTCGTCCTGGTCAACGAGGCGGTGGAAATCCCTGCCACATCGACGGAGTTCGCGATCAACGCCTCGAACTACCGCCACTGGTCAAAGCCCGTGCGGGCCTATATAGACGACTGCCTTGCCGGCACGGACGGTATCCACGGACGCAACTTCAACATGCGCTGGGTGGCTTCCCTCGTGGCCGAAACCCACCGCATCCTGAGCCGGGGCGGCGTCTTTCTTTATCCTTCCGACAGCCGCCCCGGCTATGAACGGGGACGCCTGCGGATGGTTTACGAATGTGCGCCGATCTCGTTCCTGGTGGAACAGGCGAAAGGCCGCGCCACCGACGGCACCGACCGGATCCTCGATCTGAAGGCCGCAGAACTGCACGCACGCACCCCGCTGGTGTTCGGCTCGGCCGAAAAGGTGGATCGTGTTGCCGCCTATCACGACCTTCCGCAAGAGGAAGTCTCGGCTCTCTTCGGCTCTCGTGGCCTCTTTCGCGAATAAGGAACATCTGACATGAGCAAGAAACACCCCATCATCTCCGTGACGGGCTCTTCGGGCGCCGGTACCTCGACGGTGAAGAACACCTTCGATCAGATCTTCCGCCGCGAAGGTGTGAAGGCGGTCTCGATCGAGGGCGACGCCTTTCACAAGTATGACCGTCAGCAGATGAAGGAAGAACTGGAAAGACACTATGCCGCCGGCGATCCCACCTTCAGCCATTTTTCCCATGAGGCGAACGAGCTCGAAGAACTCGAGCGCGTGTTTCGCGAATATGGCGAATCCGGCCGCGGACGCACCCGCCATTACGTTCACAACGAGGAAGAGGCCAGGAAATTCGGCGTCCCGCCCGGCAAGTTCACCGAATGGAAGGAATTCGAGGAAGACAGCGACCTCCTGTTCTACGAAGGCCTGCACGGCGCGGTGAAGAACGACAGGATAAACCTGCCGAAATACACCGATCTGAAGATCGGCGTGGTGCCGGTGGTCAATCTCGAATGGATCCAGAAGATCCACCGCGACAAGACCCAGCGCGGCTATACGACCGAGGCGGTGACCGATGTGATCCTGCGCCGGATGCACGCCTATGTGCACTGCATCATGCCCCAGTTCACCGAAACCGACATCAACTTCCAGCGCGTGCCGGTGGTCGATACCTCGAACCCCTTCATCGCCCGCTGGATTCCGACGGCCGACGAAAGCCTGGTGGTGATCCGCTTCAAGAATCCGGCCGGCATCGATTTCAGCTATCTGCTTTCCATGATTCATGACAGCTGGATGAGCCGCGCCAATTCGATCGTCATTCCGGGCGGCAAGATGGATCTGGCGATGCAGCTGATCTTCACCCCCATGGTTCACCGCCTGGTGAGCGAAAGCAAACGCGCCTGAGCAGCCCCCGAGGGAGGAACGAGATGACAATCCAAGGCAATATCGACACCACCGCCGAAGACCGCATGGCCAATGCGATCCGCGCGCTGGCGATGGATGCGGTGCAGGCCGCCAACTCGGGCCACCCCGGCGCGCCGATGGGGCTGGCCGATGTGGCCACCGTGCTCTACAACCGCTTCATGCGGGTGGATCCCTCGGCCGACAGATGGCCCGACCGCGACCGCTTCGTGATGAGCGCGGGGCATGGCTCGATGCTGGTCTATGCCATCAATCACCTGCTTGGCTTCGATGACATGGACATGGAGCAGATCCGCAATTTCCGCCAGTGGGGTTACCGCACCGCCGGCCATCCGGAATACGGCCATGCCAAGGGTATCGAAACCACTACCGGCCCGCTTGGACAGGGCATTTCCACCGCCGTGGGCATGGCGCTGGCCGAACGCATGCAGAACGCCCGCTTCGGCGACGATCTGGTGGATCACCACACCTATGTGCTGGCGGGCGACGGCTGCCTGATGGAGGGCATCAGCCACGAGGCCATCGATCTGGCCGGTCACATGAAGCTCGGCCGCCTGGTGGTGATCTGGGATGACAACACGATCACCATCGACGGCAAGACCGACATCTCCACCTCGACCGACCAGAAGAAGCGTTTCGAGGCCGCCGGCTGGCACGTCCAGGGCGTGGACGGCCACGACAAGGAGGCCATCGCCGCCGCCATCGAGGCTGCCCGCAACGATCCCCGCCCCTCGCTGATCGCGGCACGCACCATCATCGGTTTCGGCGCCCCCGGCAAGCAGGGAACCGCCGCCACCCACGGCGCACCCCTGGGCGAAGACGAAATCGCCGCCGCGCGCAAGGCCCTGGGCTGGAAACACCCGCCCTTCGAAATTCCGCAGGATGTCTATGACGCCTGGCATGCCGTGGCCGCCCGCGGCAAGGCGGCCCGCGAAGCCTGGGAAGCGCGCCTGGCCGCCTCGCCGAAGCGGGCCGCGTTCGAAGCCGCCCTCGGACCGCTCGACAAGGATGCCCTGAACCGGGCGATCACCGCCTACAAGCAGCGTCTCAGCCGGGATGCCCCCAAGGTTGCCACCCGCAAGGCCAGCCAGATGGCGCTCGAGGTGATCAATTCCGTGATCCCCAACACGGTGGGCGGCTCGGCCGATCTTACCGGATCGAATCTGACGAAGACCGAGGGCATGGAAACCGTCACCGCCGAAAACTATGCCGGGCGCTATATCCACTACGGCGTGCGCGAACATGGCATGGCGGCGGCGATGAACGGCATATCGCTGCACGGCGGGCTGCGCCCCTATGGCGGCACCTTCCTGGTGTTCACCGATTACTGCCGCCCCTCGATCCGCCTTTCGGCGCTGATGAACCAGCCGGTGCACTACGTGATGACCCATGACAGCATCGGCCTTGGCGAGGACGGCCCCACCCATCAGCCGGTGGAGCATGTCGCCAGCCTGCGCGCCATGCCCAACCTGCATGTGTTCCGCCCCGCCGATGTGGTGGAAACCGCCGAATGCTGGCAGGTGGCGATGGAAAGCGAGACCACCCCCAGCGTGCACTGCCTGTCGCGTCAGGGCCTGCCGACCCTGCGCACCAGCCACAGCGACGAAAACCTTTCGGCGCGCGGCGCCTATGTGCTGCGCGAGGCCCCGGGCGGCGAACGTGACGTGACGCTGATCGCCACCGGCTCGGAAGTGGCCATCGCCCTCGAGGCGGCCGACATGCTGGCAGGGGAAGGAATCCGCGCAGCGGTGGTCTCTGCCCCCTGTTTCGAACTGTTCGCCGAACAGGACAGGGACTGGCGCAACCGGGTGCTGGGCAGCGCGCCGCGCGTCGGCGTCGAGGCTGCGGTCGAGCAGGGCTGGGGCAGTCTGCTGGGTCCGGACAGCGCCTTCGTGGGGATGACGGGCTTCGGTGCCTCGGCCCCGATCGGCGATCTCTACGAAAATTTCGGCATCACGCCAAAGGCCGTTGCCGAAGCCGCGAAAAATCTTGTCTGAGGGAGAACAGGACATGACAGTTAAGGTAGGCATCAACGGCTTTGGCCGGATCGGCCGCAACGTGCTGCGTGCGATCATCGAGTCCGGGCGCGAGGATATCGAGGTTGTGGCGATCAACGATCTCGGGCCGGTGGAGATGAACGCGCATCTTCTGCGCTATGACAGCGTGCACGGCCGTTTTCCGGCCGACGTCACCTCGGGCGAGGACTGGATCGACGTGGGCCGCGGCAGGATCCGCGTCACCGCGATCCGCGATCCGCGCGAGCTGC